>JAGI01000001.1 GCA_000526575.1 Clostridium sp. 12(A)
GTTAATTTATCCATTGCCCATAGCTTTAATAGGTGCAAAAGTAGATGGGAAAGCAAATGTAGCGCCTATAGGAAATTGTGGAATTGTGAGCGTTGAGCCTGCGGTTGTTTATATATCAATTAGCAAGCAGTCATATACTGCTAAGGGAATCATAAATGAAGGTGAATTCAGCATTAATTTTGCTCCTTGCACTATGATAAAAGAGGTCGATCGTGCTGGTCTTGTTTCCGGCAGAGATGTGGATAAATCAACATTTTTCCATTATTTTTACAATGAAAGTAACATAACACCTATGATCGAGGAATGCGCTGTTAACATTCTTTGCAAAGTAATCTCAACTACAGAAATTTATAATCAGTACATGTTTGTAGCAGATATAGATAAAACGCTTGTAAGTGAGAAATACTGTACAAATGGATACGCCGATACTAAGAAGATCAACCCCATCATTTACGCCATGGACAATCAATATTGGTCTTTGGGTGAACGCTTAGGAACAGGTTTTGGTATAGGAAAAGAATTATTATAATTGCTAAAGTAGCCATTATTGATTGGCTATTTATAAATTGAGGAGTAATAATTATGCAAGAGTATAACAGTAAAAGTGATTTCATTAATGAGATAAATAAAACGGCTAATTTATTTATTCATGAGTTTGACGTTGTAGATGAATTGAATAAAGATACTCGCTATGGAGAAGTCGATCGAACTCCTCAAGAAATGATAGCATATCAACTTGGCTGGATGGGACTGGTACGCAGTTGGGACAAGAATGAGCTTCTGGGAAATGACGTTGTAATGCCTGAGCCGGGTTATAAATGGAATCAATTAGGCGGATTGTATCAAAGCTTTTATGCAAAATATGAGGACTACTCTCTGGAAGAACTAAAGAAAATGTTTGTTGATACAGTGGATTCTCTTGTTGAATGGTTAAATGATTTTAGTGATGAAGAATTATTTGAACCTGGTGGTAGAAAATGGGCTGCATCAACAAGTTCTAATTGGCCTATTTGGAAATGGGTGCATATTAATACCGTTGCCCCATTTAAAACGTTCCGTACTAAGATTAGAAAATGGAAAAAGCTACATGAAACAAATAAACTAATATAAGGGTATAAATTAGTAACCAAATTTATGATATAGAATATATAAGTCTTTTTTACTGGGGAATTGAAAGTGCTTTAAAAAATTGTATTTGGCAGCTTTATTATATTATAGAACGCGGTCACATCAGAATGTGGTCGTGTTTTTATTTTATTAACTTATTTATAATTAGACATTTTATGATTTTGATTTATTTTACAAGAGGATTTTAATTATATAATAGTTTTCATCTTTTAGGATTCGAGTTGAGTTTTTATATATTACAAGAAATGTACAAGTAATATTAAATAGAGTTATAAAATATTTAAAAAGCTAAATAATATTAGGTCATTTATATAAGAGTTAGAAGGAAGTAATATGAAAATTATAAACTATATAGAGAGAAATGTTTTCCTAATATAAAGGGCTAGGTGTCGCCAGTAGGTCCGGTAGCCCCCGTTGCGCCAGTAGGCCCAGTGTCCCCAGTAGGTCCAGTGTCGCCGGTAGGTCCAGTCGCGCCAGTAGGTCCAGTTAGGCCAGTAGATCCAGTATCTCCGCTAGGCCCAGTGTAGCCAGTAGGCCCAGTATCACCAATAGGTCCGGTGTCGCCAGAAGGTCCAGTGTTACCAGAAGGTCCAGTAGACCCGGTATCACCAGTAGGTCCGATATTACCCGTAGGTCCAGTAGACCCGGTGTCACCGGTAGGTCCGGTATTACCCGTAGGCCCGGTATTGCCAGTAGGTCCGGTATCGCCGGTAGCCCCCGTAGGTCCAGTATCGCCAGTAGTACCAGTATCTCCAGTAGGCCCAGTGTCGCCAGTCGGTCCGGTGACGCCGATAGGTCCGGTGACGCCAGTCGGTCCGGTGTAGCCAGTAGGTCCAGTATCTCCGGTAGGCCCGGTATTGCCGGTAGGTCCAGTATCGCCAGTAGATCCAATTGCACCGGTAGGCCCGGTAGCTCCAGTCGCACCAGTAGGTCCAGTTAGACCAGTAGATCCAGTATCTCCGCTAGGCCCAGTGTAGCCAGTAGGCCCAGTATCCCCGGTCGGCCCAGTATCACCAATAGGTCCGGTGTCGCCAGAAGGTCCAGTGTTACCAGAAGGTCCAGTAGACCCGGTGTCACCAGTAGGTCCGATATTACCCGTAGGCCCAGTAGACCCGGTGTCACCGGTAGGTCCGGTACTACCCGTAGGCCCGGTATTGCCAGTCGGTCCAGTCGGTCCAGTATCGCCAGTAGTACCAGTATCTCCAGCAGGCCCAGTGTCGCCAATAGGTCCAGTGTCGCCAGTCGGTCCGGTGACACCGATAGGTCCGGTGACGCCAGTAGGTCCGGTGTAGCCAGTAGGTCCAGTATCTCCGGTAGGCCCGGTATTGCCGGTAGGCCCCGTGGCGCCGGTAGGTCCAGTATCGCCAGTAGATCCAATTGCACCGGTAGGCCCGGTAGCTCCAGTCGCACCAGTAGGTCCAGTTAGGCCAGTAGATCCAGTATCTCCGCTAGGCCCAGTGTAGCCAGTAGGCCCAGTATCCCCGGTCGGCCCAGTATCACCAATAGGTCCGGTGTCGCCAGAAGGTCCAGTGTTACCAGAAGGTCCAGTAGACCCGGTGTCACCAGTAGGTCCGATATTACCCGTAGGCCCAGTAGGCCCGGTGTCACCGGTAGGTCCGGTATTACCCGTAGGCCCGGTATTGCCAGTAGGTCCAGTAGGTCCGGTATCGCCGGTAGCCCCCGTAGGTCCAGTATCACCAGTAGTACCAGTATCTCCAGTAGGCCCAGTGTCGCCAATAGGTCCAGTGTCGCCAGTCGGTCCGGTGATGCCGGTAGGTCCGGTATAGCCGGTCGGTCCGGTTGCCCCAGTAGGCCCAGTATAGCCAGTAGGTCCAGTAGCTCCCGAAGGCCCAGTAGCTCCCGAAGGCCCAGTAGCTCCTGAAGGCCCAGTAGCTCCCGAAGGCCCAGTAGCTCCCGAAGGCCCAGTAGCTCCCGAAGGCCCAGTAGCTCCTGAAGGCCCAGTAGCTCCTGAAGGCCCAGTAGCTCCCGAAGGCCCAGTAGCTCCAGTAGGTCCAGTATTACCCGTAGGCCCAATAGGTCCCGTTGGCCCGGTAACTCCTTGCAAATCATCCTGTACAACCATTAAGCTCCCGACCACAGGAACAAACGTGGAAAAGTTTACAGGAAATGTGCTTACATTTACAAGAGACAAAGTAACCGGAGCAGATATAACATCTATAATACCCATTCCATATACTTGAGTTGTTTTTATAGGTGAATTACTTATTATATTATCGCCTTGGGATGACGTTAGCGAAAATGCCAAACCATTTGTAGAATTCGAAGTTTGAACTGCCAGCCACCAATCTATGATATAACGACCATTTTCCAGAAACGTTATAGTGCCTGTTGCTGAATTGTAACTTATATTTCCAGAAGAATAGAGAGTTGTATTAAATAATACTCTATTTCCAACAGTCACACTAGTCGTTGATGTTAATACGAGTTGCATTGCAATATTGCTCATTATAGAACTCCTTTCGTATGAAAGATGAAGCTGTAAAACGTATGCTATTTGTTGATATTCTAAATGGAGAGTTATCAGCAATAGTATTTTTAGCATACATATAATCCATTTTATTGTTAAAAGCGTCATTAAATAGTTTGCTTTAGGAATGTCATCAGACAATGCCAAAAAATATTTAAATTGAGAAGTTAACTCAGAATAATCGTAATTATGTAATAAACGAAAAAGTAAAATCATTTACTACATTAAATTAAAATGGATTATGTATATTAACAATTTGAAAAATAATAAGAGTAGCTTCAAAACAATAGATTTAAAAGATCTTTCTATTAAGATATGTGAACAAGGAACAACGTTTGCATAGGTCCGGTTTCCTAAGGTATTAAAACAAATAAACACGATTGAAACTCGAATAATTCATAGTAACACCAAATTTCTTTTTGATTGGATTCAAATTTGTAAGAATGAAAAAGAATTACATAAATTTCAATGTCGAAGCTTGTCTAATCATTGATAGATTCTATGGGAATCTAAAAAAATCATAGGTTCATTAATAATCATCATTTCTAAATCATTTATAGTAGATTAGCAGGAACTGTTCTTGACAAAGAAATAGATTCTGCCCATAATGGTTATATACTGATGTTTTTATGAGAAACCTTAATTCAGAACATAAACTAAATAAAGTTTAGCTGAATTTTAAATCAAAGTTGATTTATAAGTGAAGATGAAACCTGACAGAAGATATATCTCAAGCATTCATTTTAGCTGTCTTAATCTTAAATGAATGAACATATCCCATAGAATAAAAGTAAAATAGGAGAATGCAAATGGACTTATTTGATTATATGAGAGCGAATACCATGGAAAAGGAATCCCCTCTTGCGTCCAGGCTTCGACCCACGACCCTTGAGGAGGTAGTTGGGCAGCAGCATATCATTGGTGAGGACAAGCTGCTTTACCGGGCTATTAAGGCGGATAAGATTGGATCCGTTATCTTTTACGGCCCCCCAGGCACCGGAAAGACGACCCTTGCAAGAGTCATCGCCAATACCACCAGCGCAGATTTTAAGCAGTTAAATGCAACGGTAGCCGGTAAAAAGGACATGGAAGAGATCGTTAAGGAAGCTAAGGATTCTCTTGGAATGTATGGCAAAAAGACTATTCTGTTTGTAGATGAGATTCATCGTTTTAATAAGGGGCAGCAGGATTATCTTCTCCCCTTTGTAGAGGATGGAACTCTGATACTAATTGGTGCCACAACGGAGAATCCGTATTTTGAGGTGAATGGGGCTTTGCTTTCCAGATCCAGAGTATTTGAACTGAAATCCCTGGGAAATGACGACATTAAAGAACTAATCCGCCGTGCCGTATATGACAGGGAAAAAGGAATGGGGTCTTATGATGCGGTAATTGAAGAAGACGCGTTGGAATTTCTTGCAGATGTGGCAAATGGCGACGCAAGAGCAGCCCTTAATGCAATTGAGCTGGGGGTCATGACGACCGGGCGGAACGAGCAGGACGGAAAAATTCATATTGATATGGAAGTGGCCCAGGAATGCATTCAAAAACGAGCTGTCCGCTACGATAAAAATGGAGATAATCATTATGATACCATTTCTGCATTTATTAAAAGTATGAGAGGATCTGATCCGGACGCAGCAGTATATTATCTGGCAAGAATGTTATATGCAGGAGAGGATTTAACATTTATCGCCAGAAGGATCATGATTTGTGCTTCAGAGGATGTTGGAAATGCTGATCCTCAGGCCCTTGTGGTAGCAGTATCGGCAGCTCAGGCTGCGGAGAGAGTGGGGCTGCCTGAGGCTCAGATTATACTATCCCAGGCAGTTACTTACGTAGCATCAGCTCCTAAAAGCAACGCGGCCTGCAATGCAATATTTGAGGCACAGCAGGCAGTCAGGGATCATAAAACCATGCCAATACCAGTGCATTTGCAGGATTCCCACTATAAGGGATCCGCCAAGCTGGGCCATGGACAGGGATATCTTTATGCCCACGATTACCCCAATAACTACGTAAAGCAGCAATATCTGCCTGATGGGATGGAGGGAAATCAATTCTACCGCCCTACGGAAAATGGTTATGAAAAGAAAATAAAAGACCACTTAAGCTTTCTGAAAAAATAACTTTTCTTTTTTTCTGTTAAGGTATATAATAGGCGTATCGTACGACCTGATTCAGTTTGATTTGGGCCGGAATTACACTTCCGGCCATCTGTTTGCGATATTCTATCGTGAATCATTCCCAAGATTACGAAAAATGTGTTATAAGGAATCATGAAGGAGAATAATATGCGTGAAAAATTACAGACACTCCCCCTAGCGGAATTGAAGGAGCTAGCCAAAGCCAAAGGGATTAAAGGCTGCAGTTCCATGCGAAAAGCTGAAATTATAGATTTACTTTGTGAAAAGGAAGAAGAAAATTCTCCGGTTCGTGTTTCAGACGGGAATGCTTCACAGGAAAATAAAGAAGATAATAAGGATATAATGAAATCAACCATAGCATCATCTACGTCAAATATATCATCTTCACCCGTACCAGCACCTGCAACTACACCTGCAACTACAACTGTACCTACATCTGCAACTGCGCCTACAACTTCATCTACACCGGCACCGGCACCGGTAAATGCGCCTGCATCAGCATCAACGGGTCAAAGCCAGGGTATGGTGGATCAGCAAGGATATTCCTCTGGAAACAGCCAGAGAAAGACAGTTGTTCGATCTTATCGGCCAGAAACACAGCAGAGACCTGCTCCATACCGTTCTGCGCCAGCTAACTCATCCTCAGCAAATTCCGCACTTGCCTATACTTCAGAAGCTCCGGTTCGCAATGAGTCACGTTTAGACTATAATGCAGAAGAAGTAAAGCCTGATTTTCAGCCCAGCCCTGAACTGCAGGAATTAGACAGCGGAATCGATGCACATGGTATTTTAGAAGTTATGCCGGACGGATTTGGATTTATCCGCTGTGAAAATTATCTGCCTGGGGAAAATGATGTTTATGTGGCACCGTCCCAGATCCGCCGTTTTAATATGAAAACGGGAGATATCATTCATGGAAGCAGAAGAGTGAAATCAGCGACTGAGAAGTTTGCTGCTTTGCTGTATGTAAAGAAAATCAATGGTTTTCCAGCCAGTGTGGCAGAACGCCGTCCAAATTTTGAAAATATGACTCCCATTTTTCCGGATAAAAGACTTCATATGGAAACACAGGGAGGAAAGAATACCACAGCCATGCGTGTTTTAGATCTTCTGGCCCCCATTGGAAAGGGACAGAGAGGAATGATCGTATCTCCTCCAAAAGCCGGTAAAACCACATTGCTGAAGCAAGTGGCAAAGGCCATTACCCTTAACCATCCTGAGATTCATCTTATGATTCTTCTCATTGATGAGCGCCCGGAAGAGGTTACAGATATTAAGGAATCCATTGTGGGAGATAACGTTGAAGTTCTATATTCCACCTTTGATGAGCTTCCAGAGAGACATAAGAGAGTATCCGAAATGGTAGTGGAACGTGCGAAGCGTTTAGTAGAGCATGGGCGTGATGTGGTCATTTTACTTGACAGCATTACCCGTCTAGCCAGGGCCTATAACTTAACTGTGGCGCCAAGCGGACGTACCTTATCCGGTGGTCTTGATCCGGCCGCTCTTCATATGCCCAAGCGCTTCTTTGGCGCAGCCAGAAATATGAGAGAAGGCGGAAGCCTTACCGTTTTAGCTACCGCCCTGGTGGATACAGGAAGCCGTATGGATGATGTCATATATGAAGAATTTAAAGGAACCGGAAACATGGAACTGGTTCTTGACAGAAAGCTGTCTGAAAAGAGAATATTCCCTGCCATTGATATCTTAAAGTCTGGTACCAGAAGAGACGACTTGCTGCTAAGCAGAGATGAGGCAGAGGCAGTGGACAATATCCGCAAGGCTACCAATACGTTAAAGCCAGAGGATGCAGTAGAAAAAATTCTCGATTTGTTCTCCAAGACAAAAAACAACTGGGAATTTGTCGAGGCTTCCAAGAAAATGCGGTTTTTCTAGGAATTACGGGTTTTTATAGAAATAAATGCTTGCATTAGAAAATTTTCTATGTTATACTATACAAGCTGTTTATTAGACAAAGTCGGTTTAAGTACCGCGATTTAATAGAAATCAGATTATGCGAGGTGAAAATCATGAAAGAGGCAATCCATCCAAATTACTATCAGGCAAAAGTTGTTTGCAACTGTGGTAATGAATTCGTAACTGGTTCTACAAAGGAAGATATCCACGTAGAAGTTTGTTCTAAATGCCATTCATTCTACACCGGACAGCAGAAAGCTGCTTCCGCACGTGGACGTATTGATAAATTCAATCGTAAATATGGCGTTAATGCTGAATAAGTTTGGAGCAAAAAAAGGTTGAGTTTAGTGGAAACACTTTAGCTCAACCTTTTTTAAAATTTTAAAAAGGCAAAAGCTTCCATTTTAAATAGAGAGGTGGTTGGCGTATGAAGTATTCAGGAATCGGCGGTCAGGCCGTAATTGAAGGCGTTATGATGAAAAACGGGGATGAGTATGCCACAGCAGTCCGTAAGCCGGACGGTGCCATTGAAGTAAAAAAAGATTCTTATGTCAGTATGGGGGAAAAGGTGAAATTTTTCTCGATTCCATTTATCCGGGGGGTCTTCAGCTTTGCAGATTCCATGATTCTTGGAATGAGAGCTCTGACATTTTCTGCCAGCTTTTTTGAAGATGATGAAGAAAATATGGAACCATCTAAATTTGAAAAATTTCTTGAAAAGATATTTGGAGAAAAGATGGAAAAGGCTCTTATGAGTATGGTCATGGTCTTTTCCGTGGTGATGGCCATTTGTATTTTTATGGTGCTCCCTATGTTTCTGGCCAGTATTTTTCAGCGTTTTATAAGTTCTCATACGGTGATGGCTATTTTAGAGGGCGTGATCCGAATTGGAATTTTTATTGCTTATATTAAGTTGGTCTCCCGTATGGAGGATATTAAAAGAACCTTTATGTATCATGGAGCGGAACATAAATGTATCAATTGTCTGGAACATGGCTTAGAGCTGACTGTAGAAAATGTTAGAAATAGTTCTAAAGAACATAAGCGGTGCGGTACCAGCTTTCTTTTGATCGTTATGATTATCAGTATTTTATTTTTTATGGTAGTACAGGTGGATACAGTCCCCCTTAGAGTTCTTAGCAGAGTCGTATTAATCCCTGTGATTGCAGGCGTTTCTTATGAATTATTACGCCTTGCAGGACGCAGCGATTCTGCTCTGGTAAACCTTTTAAGCCGTCCTGGAATGTGGATGCAGGAGCTTACCACAAAGGAACCTGATGATTCCATGATTGAGGTTGGAATCTCTTCGGTTGAAGCTGTTCTTGACTGGCGTGCATTTTTAGCTAAGAATTTTCCGGAGAAATACTCATGAGCCTGACATTGGATTTATTACTGACAGAGGGTGTAAAGGTGCTGACAGAGGCAGGAATAGAGGAAGCCACTTTAGATGCCAGGTATCTGCTTTTTGAGGTGTTTCATACGGATATGACCCATTTTCTACTGGATAGAGGAAGAGTAATATCTGAGGATGACCAGGTCTTAGATCAGGTGAAACAATACCGTCTCATGATTGAAAAAAGATCTCAAAGGATTCCCCTACAGCATATTACGGGAAGCCGGGAATTTATGGGATTGGAATTTTATGTGAACGAACACGTTTTGATTCCAAGACAGGATACAGAGACCCTGGTAGAACTGATTTTAAAGGATTATAAGGGCAGAAAGCCTGTAATTCTTGATATGTGTACCGGAAGTGGCTGCATTGCAATCAGTCTTTCAAAAATCGGTGGATTTGATGGTGTGACTGCTGTCGATTTATCCAAAGAAGCTCTAAAAGTAGCAAAAAGAAATGCTGACGTCCTTTTAGGACCAGGCAGAATTACCCTGATAGAAAGCGATCTGTTTCAGGCGATTGAACCTAAGAGCAGGTTTGATATCATCGTTTCTAACCCTCCTTATATTCCAACAGAGATTATAAAGGAGCTTCAGCCGGAGGTACGGAATTTTGAACCTATGCTTGCCCTTGATGGCAGGGAAGACGGACTGTTTTTTTACAGACAGCTTGTTTCAGAGGGACGCAGATTCTTAAATCCCGGGGGATCGATATATTTTGAGATCGGATATGATCAGGCAGAGTCAGTCAGTGCATTGCTTGAAGATGCAGGCTTTGCTGAAATACGGGTAGTAAAAGATGCGGCAGGATTAGACCGTGTGGTTTGTGCCGTTATGAAATAAGTTTGGGCGAGGCCCGTTTTGTAAGATTCAGGAGGTTACCTATGTTTGACAGGTTAGATGATATTTTGGTTCATTATGAAGAATTAATGCAGGAGCTTAACAATCCTTCCGTTGCTGAAGATCAGAATCGTTTTCGTAAGCTGATGAAGGAGCAGGCAGATTTAGCAGATCTTGTTGAGACCTATACCCAGTATAAGAAGGCAAAACAGGCCGTGGAAGACAGCCTTTTGCTTCTCGAGGAAGAAAGCGACGAAGATATGCGTGAAATGGCAAAAGAGGAATTATCCGATGCCAAGAAGCGTATAGAAGAATTAGAGCAGGAGCTTAAGATTTTACTATTACCAAAGGATCCAAATGATGATAAAAATATCCTTTTGGAAATCCGTGCAGGTGCAGGCGGCGATGAAGCTGCCTTATTCGCTTCTCAGTTATACCGTATGTATGTTAACTATGCGGAAAGTCAGCGCTGGAAGGTGGAGCTGATCAGTGTCAATGAAAATGGAATTGGCGGTTTTAAGGAAGTAGTTGCAATGATCACAGGAAAAGGCGCATATTCCAAGATGAAATATGAAAGCGGTGTGCATCGTGTTCAGAGAGTTCCTGAGACAGAGAGTGGCGGAAGAATTCATACATCTACAGCTACGGTTGCAGTTATGCCTGAGGCCGAGGAATTCGATGTTGTGATTGAGGATAAGGACGTGAGAATCGACGTAATGCGTGCTTCCGGAAACGGTGGGCAGTGCGTCAATACGACTGACTCCGCAGTACGACTGACTCATAATCCTACTGGAATCGTTATTTACAGCCAGACAGAAAAATCACAGCTTCAGAACAAAGAAAAGGCATTTCGCCTGCTGCGTTCCAAGCTTTATGATCTGGAGCTGGAAAAACGCCAAAACTCTGAGGCAGAGGAAAGAAGAAGCCAGATCGGAACGGGAGATCGTTCTGAGAAGATTCGTACCTACAATTTCCCTCAGGGCCGTGTAACGGATCACAGAATCAAGCTGACACTTTATAAGATTGATAATATTATGAACGGGGATATTTACGAATTACTGGATTCCCTGATTGCAGCAGACCAGGCAGAAAAGCTTGCAAGACTGAACCAAAATTGATAAAACAATCAGAAATAGCTTGTAATTCCTGAAATAATAAAAATCAGAGAAAATGACGTTTATGGCAGGCATCCTTCTATAATCTTGTCAGTGACACTGGAAATTAAGAGGTGTTTGAAAAACTATTTCATTTACTTGTAATAAATCAATTATTTGTTATAATATACTTAACATAGGCAATCGCCACAGGGTGGTTGACCGATCGAAATTTTAGAAAACCTTCCCTACCGGCCAAAGTACAGGGGAGGTTTTTTACTTATTGACATGTCATAAAAATGAATGTCAGTAGTGCTAAGATGAACATGCCAAAAGACATCATGTCTTTAAAGTCAAAATTCTTCATAAGCAACCCCTCCATTCTATGTAGAATAGAGGCCAACCACCCTATACACGATTGCCTGCAGATATTATCTGCTGATATAATTATATGCAGACAAAGTTAATAATACAATTAATTTGTAAATTGTAACAAAATAATAAGATTTTAAAGTGATTTGTTAGAAGAATCTTAATGTTATGGGGGTGATAGGGGGCTGATTTCTTGCGTATGGGTTTGGGAGAGAATCTGGTAGAGGGTTTTAGGGGAGATGAGTGGTTGGGTGAATAGATAGTTGTAGGGGGGACAAGTTCAGTTTTTTGGGGGATTTTGGGAGAGGAGTGAATGAAATGAGTAGAGATAGGGCTGGGAGGAGAATATGGATGTAAAGCTTGGTAATTGATGGAGGAAGGTTGAGTGCTGCAAACTTATTTTGATTCTATCTGTTAACGGTAGTTAATGTTGATATAATATTTTCTCTATCGGAGTGTAAATATTTTTGTTATATAAATGAAAAAAGATAATTGATTATTTTTGTAAAATGGATTATACTTATCACAAGTTTTAATTTCTACCATCATATGATTATTCTGTAAAAGTGTTATTTCGCTGTTTATCTGTTTCTTTCGAATTATATTCCTTATTCTGTTTTGTTTTTTAGTTGTAATTCTAGATTGTAATTCTAAGAGATTTATAATTATAGTATACTATAGTTATGAACGTACATGAGCATCTGACGATTTTTGTGTCTAAAGTTGTTGCTGTTGTTGTTAACTTTATATTTTTAGTAATATTCTTATCTGTTTATAGATGCTGACAGATGTTGTTTTTTGAATGAGTCAAAATTTCATAGACAATTTATTGTTATAGGCTTGTGGATTTTTTACATTACATAATAATAATTTGTGGGCTGTGGGCTGTGGGCTGTGGGCTGTGGCTAAATGTTGTATTAATTATTCTATATTTCTTTTTTATATCATTTTATATCTCTTTCATTTTTATTATCAAATTCCATTCCATAAGTAATTTTTTTTTGTCTTTCATTAGTTGTTTTATAACAGATGTTATTAGTTCAATATATTGGTATTTTATTTCTATCATTTTATCTCTGTTATATCTTTTGCTATTCTTATTTATTTCTGAATCACTCAAAAAAATTCTCAACACATTTAAATAAAGCGGGAGGTGTTTTATTGTTTTGCTAAAAAAGCTTTTATTTTTACTTGCTGTGATTGTATGTGTTTTTCAAGGGGAGTCGTATGAAAAACACATATGGGCAGCAGAGTATCCTGAAATAAAGGTGGATACTCAAAAATCAGAGGTAATCATCAGATCTCAAATCGCCATTGATGAAAATGACAACTATATACCAGATGAGAGTTATACAGACCAAGATGGAAAAGAATTTTGGTTAAAGGAGTGGCATATAGAACCTCTTTATTTACCAGAAAGGAAGGAGTGGGCGGTACAAACGGTAGATTATAAAGAGGTGGAGTGGGCGGCGCAAATTCCTGAGCAGACTCCTATAACTATTAAAGATAAAGTTACTGGACAAACTGTGAAGCGAGATATCCCCATTTACCAAATGGAACCTGGTAATGAGCAGTGGGTTCCTGGATTTTCTTTTACTGCAGTATTTCACTCCTATGACGCGGATTACTATCAGCTGGGTGGTAAAAAAATTCCATTTGACAATCAAAAACCTCAAATAAAGGATTGCTACACGGAACTACTTAATGAAATACAGGTTGATCCTGAAAAATACAGGATTACGGATGCCGCATGGGAAGGAGATCCTTACATAGGTGATGGAGGTGTTATTTGTAGAAATGCTTTGGTGACAGGAGAAAAAAAAGTATCTGATTATCATGTGACTTATGGTGGAGAAGCAATATTACCTTCTTTTCAAGGAAATCAATGTGTAGCTGTTTATCGAGGGTTTAATTCTGTGACAGATGGTTGGGATCAGGCAGGAGAGCACCTTGTAAACTCAGGAGATTTCACTGGAAATGACAAGAAAGGAAGTTGGGTTATTTTTCGTAGAAGTGTTGTTGTAACATTTTCCATTTTATTAATAATTGGTTTGATTGTATTGGCGATATCCTTGAAACGAAGATTAAAACATATCAAAAAAAGAAAGGAGATAGATCATGAGGAGCTTTACTGACAAGAAGAACAAGGGCAGATTAATTATTCTGACCATGTGCCTGACCTGCTTGCTTTTGCAAATGAACGTAAAGGCCAGTGAGCCTTTAACAGAAGGGAGTTGGAAGTGCATAGATGAAAATTGGTTTTATTTCAATAAAAATGGAGAGGCGCTAACTGGTTGGCAACAAATTAACGGTAGATGGTATTTTTTAGCTTTCGGATTAAATGGTTTATCAGGGAAAATGCTGACCGGTTGGCAATGGATTGATGGCCGATGTTACTACCTTTCAGTAAAAACAGAAGAGAAATATCCCGAAGGAGCCATGTTTCTAAATGATTTAACTCCAGATGGATATCAAGTAGGTGAAACCGGAGCCTGGCTTGAGGGAACACAAATAATGGAGGTTCCCGGAAAAGGCATACAAACCGAAAGAAAGAATTCTGCTGCTGTATCAAAGTTCATCACAGGAGGAGGTGGAGGAGGCAATAGAAAAATCAGGGATTTCAATAGTTCAATTGATCAAGAACCTAAGTCAAATCCGGTAACGCCTTCTGAGCAGCCGTCTGAAACCAAACCCGATAAGAGTGAAAGTGAAATTCCGAAAAATCCAGAGGGTCAATGCATTTATACCATCAAATATATGGACATAGATGACAAATCTACACTACAGGTAGTAACGGGATATGGGAAGGAGGGAGAAACCATTCAGATAACACCAATAGAGATTGATGGTTACAGGATTTGTAAAGGGCAAAAAGATGGTCTTATTCTTACTGGCAACCACACAAATGTATCTGTTTATTACCAAAAAGAAGCTCTTTCTTCTCCGTCGGAAGCAAAAAAGATTAGCTGGAATTTATATTTTATTGAAGGGGGAAGACCAGACAAAGAAATTTTAAAAGGACAGAAAGGAGAGACTGAGGAAGGGAAAGAGCTTGTCATAGATTTTCCTGAAACATTTATAGGGACGGACAGATATTATTACCATTCCCTAGTATCAAGTCCCTGGAGTGTTGAGGTAAACGGCAATGGGATACAAAAGTACTATATTGAATTTAGAAAAGGAGAACAGATCCCAGAGGAAGCCGATCCAGATGATGAATCAAAGGAACGGTTACTAGACTGGCTAGAAACCGCAAGGATGGCAGATTATCTTATAACTGGTGAGTATCCAACGGAAATACAGCTCATTTCAACGAGTCAGACCGAAGGAAATGAGCGGCTCCTCAACCTGGTCTCCATGGCTGAAGGGACAGAACGGAAAGAAATTTATCTGATTGCTAAGGGGTATTATCCAAGCGCTGGAATTATCAGTCAAAGGTTACCAATGATAAAGAATATTTCGGAGCTTCCAGTGGAGCAATTAACTATTTCAGGGACTACATACACTGTTTTGCGGGTTGGATTTGAAAAAGCATATGATGAAAACATTTGCAGCCATGAGTATGAAATGATTGATAAAGTAGCTGCTACATGTATAGAGAACGGTCATCAAACCGTTGGATGCAAAAAGTGTGGAAAGGAGGAAACAGTTATATTACCGGCTACCGGTCATATAGATGAGGACCATGATGGTACCTGTGATATTTGTCAAGAGCCGTCAGATGAAGCTCCGGAAGCAGTACATTACAGTATTGGAGATGTACAGGTAAGAGCTATCGGAGACAAACTATACTTGTTCCGCTGCATTGACGATGATTATGAGGATGCCTTGGGAAAAAGCCAAAAGCTTGCTTTATTTATCTGTGACAGTGTAATAAGGTCTGATGTCCAAGGGTCTTCTAAAAAATTGAACTTTGGGGATAACAATAATTATAAATATTCCAAAGTCAGGGGGTGGCTCCTTGAAAATGCCAAAGCTGATTTTGTTCATGATACTTACATAGGTATAACAAACTCTTATATGGGATCAACGAGTACGGGAGCATATGAGCAGTTTTCAGAGAACAGCTTACAGGGAAAGGCAAGGTTATTTCAGCAGTTAGAGGACCGGGTGTTTATCCTGTCTGTGGATGAGGCAATTAAGTATAAGGATTACTTATGGAAGTTTAACGGGAGTGTAAATAACAATCCAGAATCTCAAGTTTCAGCTTACTCTAAAGGATATTATCTTCGTACACCGCAGGATAGTGGAAATTTAGATATTCAGTACGGGGATGCCATTTATACGGTTAGTTTGGTAGGTGGTAATATTCGGCCTGTGGAGGTTTCTGAAACAAACATAGGAGTCCGACCTGTAATGGCAATTCCACAAGGATAAGGAGATTAAGATGCTACTAATTATGTCTTTGCTTCTTTTAATTATCGTTATCTTCTCTGCAATATTCTTAGGTAATATCCTTAAAATAAGTCCAGAACAAAGGGAATTCAATGATAAGGAACAAATGATTTGGATAAGAGAATTTAAACAAAGAGTACAGGAGAAAAAAACATGAAAGGGAACGGAAAAAGAATATTAAGTCTTTGCCTTGTTGCTGTGATTGCAGTGACCACAGTAGGTTATGCACCTCCATTTACGGCTTCAGCCTTGTGGAAGACAAATATGGAGAAAGCATTGGAATTACTTGCGTCTCCGTCTGAAGCGTTCAAGCAAGGAGTAATGGCAACACAATCAGAGGCTGAACGTCCGGAGCGGGAAGCAACACCATCGGAAGCTGAGATACCAGATGGAAAGGCAACACCTTCAGAGGCTGTAAAAAAGTTTATGAAAGTTGAGCCAGAAGAAATTCCGGAGTATTATGACCAGGAATCAGCGTCAGGAAAGAAATTTTGGAAGTTTGAGGATCGTAATGGAATGATTCAGTACCGGGATTATGGATATGTAGATGGTGAAGCGGAATTTCCGCTATGGTATGAAGCAGATCAAGTAGGAAGTGTTGGAGATATGTTCTCCTCCGTCAATTTGGATGAGGAATATTACAGCTTAGCACCGTACATATTTGAAAGTGTTGTTCCGGACAAAGAAGCCTGGACAGATTTATCCTGGAGACTGTTTTTTGACAGCTTTAGTATTGAAGATTATGACAAAAAAAAGATAACCGTGTTTAAAAACTGGGATACATCTGCCTATGATATCTGGCAACTGACTGGTTCAGAAGATGAATTTGAATATCATTTTTACGGAACGATTCTAAATGAGTCAGAGGCGAGAGAACCAAATTGGTATGATTCGGATAAGGAAGGAAATGTAGTAT
Source organism: Clostridium sp. 12(A) (assembly GCA_000526575.1). GTDB lineage: Bacteria > Bacillota > Clostridia > Lachnospirales > Lachnospiraceae > Lacrimispora > Lacrimispora xylanolytica. The sequence goes on from JAGI01000001.1 coordinate 16,690, forward strand.
ATATCCGTAATTTGTTAAGGACAAGCCTGGCTACAAGTGAGATTTTACATAAATTATATTATAGCAGTATGAGGATTATAAATGACAACGTATCCGTAGCAGATAACACAAGTAATCCTGGTACTTATGATACGGAAGATACTCCAGTTACTTTATGGACACCGAGTTGGAGTGGATATACTTTTTTGGGCTGGGCAGACTACTATAATTACCCAGGCGGAAGTCCATTTAGCAATAATACAGTCGTTAGTAGTCCACAAAACCATAAATGGTTATTATATGGGGGAGGATTCTTTAAAGCTGGGACAACAATACGTAGAGGTGATGTGAAGAATTCAGCAAATCTCTATGGCATGTGGAAACCAAATGGTACGTATACTCTTCAGCTAGTAGGGCAACCAGCCGAGGAATATTATCCTAGTTTATATAAAGGAAAGGCTTTGGGTAACTGGTATTTGATAGTAGGAAATCCTGGTAGAATCATTGACTTGAATGATTATAAAGATCCTACACTTGATGGGTATACGTTTGCGGGGTGGTATTCAGGAACGCATGGCACTGGAATACGTTATACTGAGCCTATAACTCTTAATTCTAATATAGTGTTGTATGCAAATTACACTGCCAATACAAATACTATCGAATTTTTAGATTACTATGGAAATGTCATTGGAGAACCGCAAAGTATTATAACTGGAGATAGTGCCATACCTCCACAACCACCTGAAATAGATGGAATGGATTTTGTTGGTTGGGATAAGAGTTTTACAAATGTAAATAAAGATATGGAAATAAAAGCACAATATAAAAAGATCCCCAATATTACAATTAAATACATGGATACTGGGTCCTCCGGTGCTAATGTCCTTAAAACGGAAACAATAATTGCAAGGGGAAAGGCAACTCCTCCGGAGGTAGATCTTTCAAGTTTACCAGTACCTAAGAATGGTTATCATTATACTGGTACCTGGTATGGTTCGGGTGGTACAGGTATACCTAATGTGAATTTGGATTGTGTAGAGACATATGATTCAAAGACCTATTACAAAGATAGTACTGTGTATTTGTACCCAAAGCAAGAAGGTAATATGGTGAAGGTAACGTTGCATTCCAACGATGGGCAAGATGTCACCAAAGTGATTGATGTTCAATATGAAAGTGGATTATATTGGTTAGATGTAATTGATTCGGAAACATATAAAAAAGGACTTGTAAATGAAAGAACTGGGTACACCTTTTTAGGCTGGGATACTAAACCAGACTCAACATACCCGAATCTTCCGACATACTATAAATTAGATACACTGGATATATACCAAGTTTGGAAACCAAATCCATACTACGTTATATTTGACAAGCGTGTTTCTGGTGAAAGCAACCCTTCAAATGTCCAGGTGATTTATGATAAGCCAATAGGCAAGTTACCAGAAGTAACCAGTAAAGGATTAGATTTCTTGGGATGGTACACATATTATACTGGCGGAACCCAGGTAACAGAAGAAACATTGATGCCTAACCGTGATTTCAATCTATATGCTCGGTGGTCAAGGTATCCTACAAACATAACATATGATTACAATTATGAGGGGTCACCAAATACATATACGTACACAATGTATACGGCAGATTATACATATCAGCAAATATACACCAATATCGCAAATCGTTCTGTGCCAACCAGAAAAGGATACACTTTCACGCGTTGGAATACAAAACAGGATAATAAAGGTAGTTCATTTTATCCAAATACATCATCCAGTTCATATTATTATATACCGGAAAGTAGGGATTTTACTGTGTATGCCATATGGAATCCTTTGGATGTTTATTTAAGACTTTACAAAAATACAAGTAGTTCGGACACATCTACGTTGTCCTCCATATCGTGTAAATACGATGATCAGGTTGGTACATTACCAGTAGTTCAAAATGGAGATAAAATTTTTAAAGGATGGTACACAGAAAGATCCGGAGGCAATAAGGTAAGCGAAACAGATAAAGTTATTTATACAGTTCCAGGATCATTGAATTACTGGTATTTGTATGCGCAGTGGGCAAATCCCCAAAGCAAAGTGACTTTCAAAGATTGGGATGGTTCCATACTATGTGAACAATCCATTCCTTATGGAGAAAAGGTAGAAGTTCCGGAAACGCCAGCTCGTGATAGATATCGTTTTACTGGTTGGGATAAATCTTATGAAAATGTTGAGACCGATACGGTTATAACCGCTCAGTATGAACTAAGTTCACCCATCCTTACGTTAGATGCCAATGGCGGCAGCTTTTCAGATAAAACCAGTCTATTGTTTGATGTAAAAGCTGGGGATTCTCTGGATCAGATTCTCGCAGATGAGAAAAGTAAGGTGTCCCGTAAATATTATACATTTGATGGCTGGTATACAGCAGCTACTGGGGGAACCAAGTTACCGGAAAGCGGAAATATTATGCCACCATCAACGGACTTAACACTTTACGCCAGATGGGTGAAAAGCTCCTGCGAGGTCATTTTTAAAGACTGGGATGGGGCTGTGCTGGAAGTTCAGGAAGTACCAATCGGAGGAGATGCGGTCAACCATATTCCGGAGAGAACCGATTATGAGTTTATGGGGTGGAATCGCTCTTTAACCAATATAAGGTATGACACAACAATCACAGCTACTTATATTTTAATATCAAAACTTGAATATGGATATAACATATTCTTTTCTAGATTTGGATACAACAAGTATACAAGTTACGTACAATCCATTAAAAATCATCAAAATGTGGCTTATTTACATAGGAAATTACTTCCTGGAAAAAGTACAGATAATTATTATTTGGATACGGATTATTATAACACATCAAGATATACTACAGAAATTGATTTTCCAAATGAAGTAAGTGATGATAATAATTATTTCCTTGGCTGGGGAACATCTGTTAATGTTCGCCAAGTACCCATTGGCGGATTATATGCTTACCAACACCTATTTCCTTTAAGAGGTCAAATAGATGTAGATGAGACAAATCGGCTATATGGTTTTCCTTTGTTTAATTCGAGAGAAAAAGTGAAAGTAAGGGAGTTTATGGGGCTAGATCAGGGAGGAATGGGGTCAAATAATGAAGGTTTAGGAGTTACATCATTATATGCCCTATATTTACCTCAAGATAAAGCGAGTTTAGTCTTAGTAAATGGATTTAAAGATTACTATTCAACTTTCCATACAACGTATAGTAATGATTGGGATCATAGCAATATTGGAGAATCCAATTTCACCACCGTGTTCCAGGAAGATACTCCTTTATTGGAAAGTATCAGTATAGAAGATTTTGGCAGTAAGGTAAATATTTATTCTTCTTCAAATTATCCCGACCAGAGAATTTATATTCGGAATAATAAGGAAGAAATTATTGCTTTCAGAGACACGTCTAACGCTAACAAATACTGGTATAAAACTCATAAATTAGTAGGATATTTTTCTGAACCCGATGGTAAGGGAAAGGAGTTATTGGGAGAGTATACGTTCAATAAAGTTGATGACAGATACTATGCATATTGGGCACTGAAAGACGCAGAGTTTCATGTGACCTTTAAAGATGATAATGGAAATGTTCTTGGCAGTGAAAATGTAATTGCAGGAGAAGCGTGTAAGAATGTACCAATTGCATCCAATAAATCGGGATACAAATTTATAGGGTGGCAACCAGTGGACTCAGATAACAATTCTTCTACAGATAAGATAATAAGAGACACTACTTTTATTACTGCCTATGAAAAATTAGCCACTTATCAGCTGATTTTAGATGGAAATGGTGGAACCCTGAATGGAAGTCCTAAAAAAGAACTGGAAGTTGCTTTTGAGCAATTGTTTGATCAGACACTTAAAAATGGTAGAGATGCGATAGAACGTCCTGGATATCACTTTGATGGTTGGTACACCAGTGAGGCAGGAGGAAATATTTATTCCTATAGCGGTAACCAAATGCCAGCTGCTAACGTGACAGTCTTTGCGCACTGGACACCTAATATTTATCAAGTAACCTTTGATCCGGATCATGAGAGATGGTCTGGAGGAGTAACGAAGAAAGAAATTACATTTGATACGCAACAGGGGAGTTTACCAGCACCAGAAATATATGGTTGGAACTTTTTGGGTTGGTGGACAGGTAAAAATGGAACTGGGACAAAGATCACAGAACAGTCCAAAGTTGAACCAAAGGACGCAGTATATTACGGTAACTGGGAAGCTGTGACTTATGAGGTACGATTTGTATCGTCTGTTGAGCAGCCAACTGGAGAATCCGTACAAACATTTACAATGAATCAGAAATATGATCAGGCGTTTGGCAGTCTGCCTCTTCCCGTAGAAAAGGGATATACCTTTCACGGATGGTATGATTCAGATAATAATAAAATCAATCCTCAGTCCATTTTTCAGCCAAAATCCGGAGCGGAAGAATATATCTATCATGCAGAGTGGAAAGCAAATCCATATAAAATCCGTTTTGTTTACACGGATGCAGATGGAAAACAGAAAGTAATAGAAATAGACCGGAATTATTTTATGCAGCTTGGAACACTTCCGGTTCCAGAAAAACCTGGCTATACATTTGTTGGCTGGTTTAATGACAGAGGAGAAGAAATCACTTCTGAAAGCTGGGTAGAATCAGGAAATATGGAATATAAGGCTAAGTGGATAGCAAACCAGTATACAGTTCACTTCAACAGTAATTTGGACTCCATGAGTGATCCACAAGATAAGATTGTAACGTATGCGCAACCTATAGGAGATTTGCCATTATTACATGCATCAGGATATGTCTTCCTGGGCTGGTATACGGAAAGCTCAGGAGGAAGCCTAATCAAAGAGACCACACTGGCAGCACTGGGAGATCAGACCTATTATGGCCGCTGGTCTACGGGTCTAATTGATAATGGGAATGGTACATATAGAAAACCAGGATTAGATGGCAAATGGAATACAGCAGATGATGAACTCTGGTGGTATGGACCGGATGAAATTATAGGTACTGATGATGACAGGCAAATTTATCTTATGCTCGGAGGAAATGGTTATTACGTAAACTATGGAAATGGCACTTACTTAAGACCGGGAGCCGGAGGAAGCTGGACAAGCGGAACCGAACTCTGGTGGTATGGATCAAATGGAAAGCCAGGAGCTGGTGACCACCCAATCTATCTTATGCCTGGAGGAAATGGTTATTACGTAGACTTTGGAAATGGTTCTTACTTAAGGCCGGGAGCCGGAGGAAGCTGGACAAGTGGAACCGAACTCTGGTGGTATGGATCAAATGGAAAACCAGGTGCAGATGATCGCCCTATCTACATCATGCCGGGAGGAAACGGCTACTATATCGACAATGGAAATGGAACTTACACGAAGCCGGGACCAGATGGAAGCTGGACAAATGGAACTACGTGGGTGTATGGCCCAGGTGGGAAGCCGGGAGCGAATGACCGCCAGATTCACATCATGCCGGGAGGAAACGGCTACTATATCGACAATGGAAATGGAACTTACACGAAGCCGGGACCAGATGGAAGCTGGACAAATGGAACTACGTGGGTGTATGGCCCAGGTGGGAAGCCGGGAGCGAATGACCGCCAGATCCATGTAATGCCGGGAGAAAATGGTAACTATATCGATAATGGAGATGGAACTTACACGAAGCCGGGACCAGATGGAAGTTGGACAAATGGAACTACGTGGGTGTATGGCCCAGGTGGGAAGCCGGGAGCGAATGACCGCCAGATTCACATCATGCCGGGAGGAAACGGCTACTATATCGACAATGGAAATGGAACTTACACGAAGCCGGGACCAGATGGAAGCTGGATAAATGGAATTACGTGGGTGTATGGCTCAGGTGGGAAGCCAGGAGTAGATGACCGCCAGATCCATGTAATGCCGGGAGGAAACGGCTACTATATCGACAATGGAAATGGAACCTACACGAAGCCGGGACCAGATGGAAGCTTGACAAATGGAACTACGTGGGTGTATGGCCCAGGTGGGAAGCCGGGAGTAGATGACCGCCAGATTCATGTAATGCCGGGAGAAAATGGTAACTATATCGACAATGGAGATGGAACTTACACGAAGCCAGGTGTAGATGGAAGTTGGACAAATGGTACGGAACACTGGTCGAGCGGCCCAGATGGGAAAATCGGTACTTCTGATGATAAAAAGATTGTTAATGAGAATGTTGATCCGGAACCCACAAATCCGGAACCCACAAATTCGGATCCTACAAATCCAGAGCCCACATACCCAGAACCAGCAAATCCAGAGCCGATAAAGCCAGATTCAGATGAATGGGAGGAAGAGGAAATCGTAAATGCTCCAGTAATTCCGGTTATTGACAGTACTGTAAAACCAGTAGTACCTGATACCGGAGGAACATTCAACGTCAACCCCAATAATCCCCTTGAAGTCACCTATACCAAACCAGATGGTACTGCAGCTAAAAATGAGTGGGTTGGTAATGGAAAAGACTGGTACCACGTCGATGAATCCGGAAATCTTAATTATGACTGGTATCTGGAGGGAGAAAGAACTTGGTATAAGCTTAACAAAGAGCCTGGTGACAGATTTGGTGCTGCACTGATTGGCTGGAATTACGAACCGATGGATGATAAAAGGTATTTCTTTAATCCCAGTTCGACAAAAATGCTTACCGGTTGGCAACATATTGACAATAAGTGGCATTACTTTACAAAACAAAATGAGTCACAGACTTATTTTGGAAGTAATACAGAGGGCTGGAAGTATGATCCAACAAAGCCAGGTAAGCCTTATGGATCGATGTATCAAAACGAAATAACTCCAGATGGATACCTGGTAGATGAAAATGGAGTTTGGAAAATTAAATAGGAGGAACAATGCGAAAAAAAAATGTGAGAGGGTTGGCATGCATCATGTGTGTCACCCTGACGATTACTGCAATACCGCCTTGGGCAGTATATGCGGAATCATGGATAGAAGTTTCTGGTTCAAAAGTGACCACGCCTTCTGAGGCGAGCCGTGACATAGAATCAGAGGTAGAAGAACCCGTTAATGATGAGGACGTAGAAGAAAATCTACCAGAAGTAGAAGCCGAAGAGATTCCACCTGCAGACCCAGATCCGATTGAAGTACCGGTAACGGAACCGGTTAATATTGCTACACCATCTGTAGTAGAACCAACTTTTACAGATGTTAAAAAAGCTTTAGCAGCTTCCCTTATTTCTTCAGTTCCTTCTTCCAGTTCCCTGGGAGATATCTGGGATTCCTGGTCTGGAAAGACCAGTTTTGAATTCTTAAGTGGAAGCCAGGGAGAGGGAACGGAAGATAAGCCATACCTGATCAAAAACAGGGAGCAGCTTATGGGACTATCCGAGCTTACAGCTATGGGAATGATGGTGCCGGAGGCGGAGGGAGCCAAGTATGCCGGGGATTATTCCGGATGTTACTTTGCCCTGGGTGCGAATATTGATCTTCAGGGAGTGGACTGGATTCCCATTGGTTTTTATCAGGATTCTTCTGAAAAGGCTTGGGAAGTTCCCCATACATTTAATGGAATCTTTGATGGGAACGGAAAGACCATTAAGAATTTAAAATTGACTTCCTTTGCCAATTATAACAATGTAGGACTCTTTGGTTCGCTATCTAATGCAAGCATTTATGATCTGACCATAATTCCGGAAAGCAGTTCTATAAAAGGAAATGACCGGACTGGTGTGGTGGCAGGATATGCAGAAAACAGTGAAATCCGTAATATAACCGTAAAAAATGCTGACATCAGCTCCACTGGTATTTCCGGAGGAATTGCAGGAGAGATCAGTGGTACTGTCATTGAAAATGCCATCTGCGATAAAGTCGTGATTGATGCAAAAGGAGGAAGTGAAGTCATTTATGCCGGTGGTATCGCCGGAATGGCTTCTAATTCAACCATCGTAAATTGCGAGGTATCTACCGGCACAGGGACCACGGCGAGAATCCAGGGAACCGGATACATTGGCGGAATCGTAGGCTATCAGAATGCCAGCAATATATTTAATACTTATGTAAGTGGAACCATCGGAGGTTATCATTCCACCTCAATAGGTGGTATTACAGGAAAATATGCAGCTGGAAAATTAAAGGTAGCCCGTTTTGCTGGAACCATCGGAAATTCTCAGCTCGGTTCCATGGCAAGGGAAGGAACCTTTATCGGAACCAGACAGGGAGCAGCGACTAACTTTAATTACATTGAAGATGTGGCATATCTGTTTGCCGATACGGAAAGTAAGATAAGTGCCAATATCTGCGGTTCAGAGATTGAAGATGATAATGATTATACCTACGCCGCCCATATTGGATACTGGCATACAGGAAACCTTTATTATACCTTGGTGCAGGGCGGTGCCAAAAAGACCATATCGGATCAGTACTTTTATGAAGAACTGGAAAAGGGAATCCTGACCGTTCTTGATGAAGAGTCCGGAGATTATATCCTGGATCACTTTGCACCGGATTCCCTGGGACGGCCCGTAAGAGGGTATCTTTTAAATGTCAATCAGATTGATACCATAGCAAACGGTCAGAACTATTATGACATTGCCACCTTAGAAGTCCGTGGAAGTTCCCTGTATTCCAAGCCCATGGATAAAGAAAATAGGGGAGCTATTGCAGCTGGTAGTGCGGTCACCGTAACAACAGCGCCGAACAATACGGATATGGAAAAGTTTCAGATCGAAGGCTCTCCTTTCTACGTAAATAGTAAGGGAATCAAAAAGAACAGCACCTATTCAGATAGTAGCCATGCCTATACCTTTACCATGCCAGAGGACAACATTACCCTATCGGCCCTCTATAAAAAGGTAGCGGTTTCCGTAAAGGTAGATCCAGAAAGTTATACCTTTGCAGTGGTTCAGACAAGAAGTGGAAACCGAAAGGCTCCCGTTATAACAACAGAAATTAAAAATAAGGAAGGTAAGCTGATTGCCCGGTACATCAACGGCGTGTTAGAAAAGGGGACTGAAGTACAGCCGGTAAATATCAAAGCGGTGATCGATGCCAACAATGACGTAGCAGATAACCGGGTGAAGTGGAGCATTGATGATCCTCAGCTCATCACTCTGGAAAAGAATATTGACGAAGAAACAGACGGTTACACTGCAAAGTCTGCCAGCCTTTCCATCAATCTTTCCTCCTCTTTCTTTCAGACAATCATAGAGGATGCAGAAAAGAAACAGGCAGATGAAAATTACCAGTATAAGATCCCTAATACGATTTACGGCGCTGGGCACCAAAACGGAGGCGTTGCAGTTTTAACGGCACAGACCAGACCTTCTACTTCTTTTGAAGGAAAGCCCTGTACCGCCAACAGCCGGATCAATGTCACCTTCCAGATAATTGACAATACACTAGTTGCAACAGAAGGTGCAGTTCTTGATAAACAGGCGCTTACCTACACCGTCAAAAGGACCCTTACCGGGGACCGAAAAGCTCCAAGCGAAACAATAACGGTAACAGCTCCTCAGTCCTTGACGGCAACATTCACCCCGGACTTCTTCTCAAAGGATGAAGTGGTATGGACCAGCTCCGATCCGGCAGTCGTACAAGTGACGCAGGATAACGAAGCCTACCGGGAAGCATCGGTTTCCGCTTTCAAGGATGCTGCCTGGATTCGTAATATCATAGCGACCGACAAAGGAATCAAAAGTAATGACCCTTATGCCAAAGTATCAGGAAATGGAAGCCGGGATGTAGTCATTACCGTAGACGGAAAAGATAAGTTGGGGAATAAAGCTTCTGCTGTCTGTCAGGTAAGCATCAACTTTGTGACAGATGACCAGACGAGAGTAGTCCCGGAAGGCGTTACGCTGGATCAGAACGAGTTATCTTATCACCTTGGCTATCAGATGGCCGGAGATGTCCATTCACAGATCAAAGATAAAAAGGGATTTACTTCACAGAAGCTATCTGCAACGGTCTTTCCGGATCTTGATGAGTCAGCTGAACATAAGCCCTACGATCGTACTATAACCTGGGCTTCCTCTGATCCGGAGGCGTTATCTGTAGATGAACAAGGAAACGTGACTCCAGTTAATGGGGCAGCCTGGATCAAGGAAGCGCTTCGGAAAGCTCCTTATACGGGAGAGAAAAATGTAGAGATTACAGCCACTACAAGGGACGGAAAGAAAGCGGCCACTTGTCTGGTGCAGCTTACGTTCCAGGCAGAATGTCTGGAAGTAGACCGAGACAATGAAAACTTTGATATTGTCCTTACAAAAACAGGAAGAAGAAATAGCCCTGCTTATTCTTGGAGCGGACTGGAGGGAAGGAAATTTTCCGCTTCTGTATATCCGGAAAATCGGGAGAGCAAAAAAATACAGTGGAGATCTTCAGATGCAGGAATCCTTTCTGTAGATGCAGATGGAAATGTAAAGGCTGTGGCGATCAATGAAAAGCAGGAAGTCATTGCTGGCTGGATGAACCAGGTCATTGGAAAATCACAGTATTCCGGAAGTACAAACGCTTTTATCTATGCAGAAAGTATCAATGGAAAGCTCTCTGATCCAGTACAGGTAAGAGTGAACTTAAAAATCATTGATAACACCACTTCCGGAGGCAGCTCTGGTGGAGGTGGTGGCGGAGGCGGCGGTGGAAGCCGATCCGTAGGAGTAACGGCCGCAGGAAATATCAAAGGTCCGGCAGCTCCTTCCGGTGCGATTACCGGCACATGGACCCAGGTAGGAAATGGAAAGTGGATCTTTGCTTCCAACCGGACTTATACCGATGAATGGGCCTACATCAGTAACCCGTTTGCAACGGGAGAGCAGGAAACGGCTTCCTGGTTCCGGTTTGATAAAGATGGGTTTATGGTGACTGGCTGGCAGAAAGATGTTGACGGGAACACCTTTTATTTAAAGACAACTACCGATGGTACCCAGGGGCAGATGCTTACCGGATGGCAGAACATTGAAGGAACCTGGTACTATTTCAATTCGGTTTCCGATGGTTCAAAAGGAAAGTTAATGACAAACACTACAACACCGGATGGATACCTTGTAAATGAGAAAGGCCAGTGGATACAGTCATGATGAGGAAGTGAGTAAGAGTAATAGTGGTTATTCCAATCAGAGACAATGAAGTTTTTAATGGAATAAGAAAGACAATGATTTAACTTGAAGAAAAGAAGAAATGACCAGTAGGCAGATGGGAAAATGGTTACTTCGTTTTAGTAACTTTCCTGTCTGGCCAAATGGTCGCATCGTACGTTGACAACCGAATATGTTTAACCGATAGATAAAATCATGTGAACTGAACAAAATAAGAAAGAGATTCCATTTAAGAATCCCCTTCTTCGATAAACTCCATGATATCACCTGGCTGCAAGTTTAAGTGTGAACAGATCTTACATAGTATATCCGTAGTGACACTTTCCCCCTTTGATAATTTTGCAAGTGTAGGGCTGGAGAGGATATCCAGTAGATCAGTCTTTTTCATACCTTTGCGGTTGAGTAGATCAAATAATTTATAATATTTCATTCCCATGGCAATAACCTCCTTTTAAATAAGTATATACTAATAAAAATTTAGAATAAACTAATATAATGTTAATTTATATGAATATATGTGCTGGCATTAATATAAGAATATGCTAATATAATGTTAGTAAATGAAGAAAAAATATTAGCATATGGAGGAATCTGAATGAGAATTAATAGAAAAAATCCAATATTTAATGCCAGGAGAGATAATTAAGTTAACAGCAAGAGAGAGAGGTAAGGAGATACCGGTTATGGTGATTTCTGAAAATATGATAAGATATGGTGCTGTTATAGGAACCAGTGACAATGTTGTCGGAATCCTACTAAATACCGGAGATTACATAGATGAACTAGCCAATAGAGTAAAAAGGGTGCATAAGTTAAAAAAATGAGAACTATCCTTAAAATGAGATGATAGCATATATTAAGGCATTTACCAGTGCCTTGCTAAGTGGATTAATATATGTTATCATCATAGTATGAAATAGGAGGGCAAAGAGTATGAAAAAAAGATTGTTAGGGGCAATATTATCCACGTTACTTACTGTAACGATGGCAACACCAGCTTTTGCGGAGATTATTTGGACGGCAGATAAGCTTCCGGCAGGATATTCGACGAATGAGTGGGAAAATAAAAACTTCTTCTTGAATGCAGGAAATGCAGTTAAGAGGGATACTTATACTTATTATGTGAAGGATTTACATGGAAATCTAATGAAGAATGCAGTTTTTGCTGGAGGATCTAAAACAGATGGTAACGGAGCCATAACATTCGCAGATGGGTTTGTTCCTGCATTTGGTACAAGTGATGCTGAAGTTAATTATATAGTTACTCAAACATTTGTACCAAATTCCTGGCATATAGATTCACAGAAACCATTAAATCAGAATGGAATAAGTAATTATTGGTACGGGGATAACAAAACTTGCTATAAAAGCAACTGGAATTGGCTTATGGTATCTCCAGATGGAAAGAAAGACGGATTAAAGTATGCTTACTGCTTTAATGAGTATGGATATCTTTATACAAATACAATCACACCAGATGGATTCATGGTCAATGAGTTGGGGCAACTCATGATTGATGGCATGGTGAAAACTATAGATCCAAATAAAAATATAGGTAACAAATGGTATGGTTATGCGGACTTCCCGATAGGAGCATTAGGATATGATTATGACTCTTGTGGAAGGGCAGCTCAGCTTTGGGGTACGCCAAATCCATTCTTCTAATACAATAAAATAAATAAAAAATAAAAGACTATCGGTTAATACATAATCGGTGGTCTTTTTTTGTTACAAAAATGAGGATAAAAGAAAATGAAAAAACTTTTGCAAAAGATGGAGTTAAGGAGAAAAACTGCTGGAGTTATGGCTGTAATACTAACAACTATGGCATTCCTACCCTACGTTCCACCAACCATGGTATCCTTTGCAGACTATGCACAGCTAATTGAAGCAGTATCATTTCCTTCCTGGAATGCCGCTAGATACGAAGCAGATAACAATAAAAACTATACAGCTACAGGTTTAATGTATGAAAATAAGGTGTTTCACCTGGGATCGTCAGTCAGTGAAGGCAATTTCCCGGCTGGGGCAAAACAATATCTCGTTGAAAATAAACAGTATAGAAAAGGTGAGTTTAAGGAGTTTGATAAAACCTTTATTTACTGTGTACAAGGACACAATAGAAATACCATGATTCATTTGGGAAGTCAGGCTTTTTTTGAAAAGTACTGGACTGCAACAAGCAGACCTGAAGAGTTCCCAAAGGATATCGGAAATGAAGATTTAGAGAAATTTAACTTTCTCATGAACGTATACGGCAGCTACATGGGTAAAAATGACAGCATAGAGGCTTGCAATGATGCGAATGCGGGGACAGCAAAATATATTGTTGCTTCTGTTATTAACTGGATTGCAGCTGATGAGTGCGCTTTTACTGGCATAAATTTAGCAACCGATTTAAAAATATTCCAAGAGAGTAAAAATTATCAAGCCGTCATGAAACAAATGAACCCCAATGCAGTGGGAGATCGTTCTGTTTACAATCAGCTATCCAGTACTCAGATTCCAGAGGAATATAAAGCCAAAGGCTGTACCAACTGGGCAGAATGGATGTTTGGACAGGTATGGGATGCCGCAACTGTAACAAGAACGTTAGATGTGGATGCAGAAGAAACCATTTATCATGCCAAAGTTGACCATGCCACTGAAACTTATACAATTACTGTTCCTTATTCTAATGCAGCGGTAAATGATTACTATCAAAGATTTTCAGCCAAGGACCTTTATGGAGATTGGACCTACAACGGGCCAACAGATGCCGGTCTTGTGTTTTCTTCTCAGTCTGGAGACGTTCCAACGGATGGTAAGGGAATCGGTGTTTTATACTGGGCAAATCCCGGCCAATATGGATTAGAACTGGCGAAAGATATTGGTTCCGCAAAACTTGCAACCTTTAAATTCTATACCCAAGTACAAGGAAGTTATCAATATGCATTTGATGTGTCTCAGACCTATTTCGTAGCTAAACTTGATAAAGAATTAGAGATACATGTAGTCCCAGGTTCCTTACCAAACGGAGTTAAGCGCTATAAGCATACGGAAGCCTTTGGTGCCAATTATAACGTGTCACTCTCAACGTTTGATTCTGAGACAGGAAAACCTCTGGCTGGTTCCAGGTGGGATATTTTAGAGAAATTCGATGATTCCCAGCTTGATAATACGGACCTTGATCTTGATGGTCCAGAGAGCTATTCCTCCAACCTTGGCTCCTTGACCGGAGCTTCATGGGAAGAGGATGCAGGAGGGGATGAAGAAAGGATCTCTACTAATTACAGCGGAGATACCGGACTGAACGATTTTGGAGCAAATCTCTATAACCAGGGGAATTCCTCTGGTTCCCAATTTAAGCGCTGGAGTAACCCGGAAAATGATCCATGCTCGGCCGATGACCATATTACCAATCAAAACGGGGAACTTCACTACGTGGATTCTCTGGGACGAATGGTAAATAAGAAAGCCCATTCCGATGCTAAGAGTTATACCTATGAAAAGGGATATTGCTCTGGTCACCCAGCTCCAGTCATTGAATACGAAGAGGTTCCAGAACCAGAGTACGACGAAGAAACCGGAGACCCGACAAATGAAGATGATATAGAAAGAGTAGAGGAAGAGAACCAGGCACTTCATGATACCAAATGGGCCGAGTGGCTGTCCGGAGTGCAGGAATGTGAGCGTTTGGTAGAAAAAGGCGGCTTCTTTCATGCCATTGATCCAAGCGGTGCACCGCAAAAGGAAGCCTTAGAACAGGACCGAGATCAATTTTATAAGGACTTCATTTCCTTAGATTATGAGTACTCGGCAAAGGAAACTACTCCAGCTCCAGGCTATGCCCTTCATGGCAGCCATCCTGATGATATCCCGTTAGAATGGAGAACCGTATCATCCAGTGAGTATAAGAATTACCGTTCTTCTGGTATGCGCTCTGTCAACTTGGAGGAAGATTCTATTTCCCTTGATACGTCCCTTCTTCAGAAAGATGATTTCACTTCCAGACAGGACTTACTCATGGGCTTTGGTACCGTAGAGCAAGTAGATATGGTTAATGAAAAGGATTTCATTGTTTCTGACTATGAGGAAGAAACGGAACGTGAGACAGAAGTAGAAGTATCTTCCGAGAATGAAGCAATAGAACAACAGGAAGAAACACAGCCAGAAATGGAAGCGGAGAATCAAAAGGAAACAGAAGCAGAAGAGGTGGAAGAAGCATCATCAGAAGCCATAGAAGCCACAACAGAAGCAGAAATACAGCCAGAAATCAGTGCAGAAGTACCGGAAGAGACAACGGCACAGGAAGAGACTCCGCAGTCCCAAGCGGAAACGCTTAAAGAGACCATTCCCGAAACACTTCCTTTGGAACTTCCACAGCCAGTGAAAAAGAAAAAGGCCACTCTTTCCCAGGCAGATGCTATAAATGGAGGAATCTCCTTTACCGGCTTTTTAGAACAGATTAAGGCAAGTATTACATCAAGTCTGCGAATGGTGGCAGACAAAACAAACTCCCTATTCAAACTGACCAGTAAGAAAAAGGGGGCGGGAGGAAGCTCCTCCTTATCCTCCCTTCCAGAATCAACGGAGACCAGCCGGATCTCTCCCCCAAGCTCATCTACCATTGACTGGACCTTTATCGTTTATGATCACCGTGTCGAGGGAGATATCCATATCAATAAAAAGGACATGGACTTAGAGAAAGGGGAATCCGGGAATTACAACGCCTATGGCGATACTCAAGGTGATGGCAGCATGGAGGGAGCTGTATATGGGCTATTTGCCGCTACCGATGTTTCCCATCCAGATGGCCATTCCGGAGTAGTATTTCAAAAGGATGACCTGGTTTCCATAGCGACCACGGACCGGAACGGGGAAGCCAGTTTCCTGACCATTACCCAGACACCGGGACATACCTTTAACTATCAAACGGGAGCCATTGAAAAGAGATCTGGCGGTTTTGCAGATCGTGCCCCCACGAATCTCTATACCTCCATGGGAAAGGCTGTGAGTAAAGAGTCTGATATAGAACGGTTTGAGGGCCATACCTCCGGTGGGAGCAGCATTTCCATGACAGACAGCCGAAGTGAGACCGCATCTGGATATCAGAAGCTTTCCTCCAACCAAGGACGGGATGGCACCGGAGAGAGCAGTCATTTCTACCCCATTGAAAACAATGAGACACTGAACGGTAATGCCTGGATCGGCCGGCCGCTTCTTGTTGGCGCCGACGGTACCCAGTATTACATCAAGGAGTTGACTCGGTCGGAAGGCTATGAACTTTCCGTGTATGGAAAAGATGCAGCTCATACCAACCGGGAAGCCTTTGAAGCCGGAGGGAACCCATCGGCGGAGGGGACTGTTTCCGCAGGAAGCCTGGAGGTAGACCGTTTAAAGAAAAGCAATACCTTTACCATTAAGAGCAGTGGGGCCACAAACGGGTATCAGATCTACGCACTGGGAATCCCGGCAGGAGCTTCCTTTTACGAAACAAGAAGCCAGATCGTGGAAGATCCCAAGGGGACCCATACGGAGTATGTATCCAGGGAAGAAACGGCCCTGGCAGAAGAAGCGGGAGCCAAGGTCATTATAAACGGCCAGAGCGTGGCTGCAAAGGCAGGGGATACCATAACCCTTCCCAATGGGGAGAGTGTGGTGGTAAGTCTGGTATCTGACCCGGAGTATGACTATACCGCCGTCCGTCCGGACAATGCCCTGCGCTATACCATTCCTACCTTTGAGGATAAGAAGAATACCGAGGACTTAATGGAGGATGCCAATGCAGCACTAAAGAAGGCTTCCTTTAAGGAACCAGATGAGGGTGCACCCTGGATGTTAATTCCCGTGGAGGGAGAGACCTTTGAGGAACAAGCGAAAAGTTTGTATGAAGGCATGGAGGAAGCTGGACTTTCTGTTTTTAACTGTTTACGAATTGAGGAAATCACGGATGGAAATGCAGTGATCTGTTATTCCTACCGGGTAGGTACATCCATTTCTACCGGTATCTACGATGAAGCCAGAAAAATAGTCTTAGTCAAACAGCCAATTACTTACAAGATCAAGGGAGCTGAAGTTAATGGATATATATATCTTTCCTACCCTGTGGATCGGCTGGAGGATTATAAGGAAAATAGTAATGGCTTTCTTACCTTTGCCAAGGTAAAGGCCGGGGAGCTTTCAAAGAAACAGGCTGTTTTTCCAGAAGATTTATCAAAGATCACCCTACAGGAAAGCCCAGAGCGTACCTATTGGGTCTATGACCAGGGCGAACCCATCCGGAACAATGACGGAAGTATAAAAAAGGTCATGGTAGAAAGTGAAATCCAGGTAGCACCAGGCTATGAGTTAAAGGACGTGGACACACCCGTGACAGCCGTATATGACGGAACAGGTTATACTATAGAAGCATCTGGAGGTGAGGGAACAGAAACAAAGGAGTACCGGATCAAATATAATACGGAGCTGATGGAAGGGACCTATACCACACCCCAGGAGTATGCAGAGTACTATGGTAACATTTCTGTGACACCAAAGATGGCCAGTGCTGGTAGCTACATCGAATCCGTGACGCTCCGTTACGACCGGACCCGGATCGATTCTGATGGCGGGACCAGACAAGCCCCTGTTTCCTTACAAGGACGGCCCATCATGCAGAAGGTTAAAATCACAAAGGACATATCAGTCCAGGCGGATGGAACTTATGAAGATAATACCTTTGCAAAGGCTGGAGGAAAGGATAACTATACCAAACAGGGAGGGGGAACCAAAGACAACGCAGCATATATGAAAAATTTTCGGTTTAAAGTCTACCTAAAGTCCAACTTAGAACGGCTCTACCGAGCAGAGGATGGAAGCATTCTCTGGCAGGACCGGAATGGAAATATCGTGGATATCAAAGCTTACCGGACTTCATTCCCGGAGAAAGCACAAAAGCTATACACCAACGTAGACCATGAGACCACTCCTCTGAAAAAAGATTCCAACCAGGCAGCAATTGCAAACACGGAACTTTACAGTTATACAGACGGCCTAATTGGAACAGATCAAAATACCGGGTATACAGCCATTTTAGAAAAAGGTTTGCAGAAGGTGAAGGATGAGGCCGGAAACGACCGGGAGACCAGCGGTTACAATTATGAGAAGTTTTTTGATGGAATCAAAGTAGCTAATGAAGATAAATGGGACCGGACAGACAATGGCAGCACTTCCTTTAAACCATTTGCCTGGATCAAGCAGCTACTGTTTGGAACGGGAGGAGGACAAAAGGAATACCCGGCCATCCATAACAATCCAGACATGAAAAACAATATTAACACCTCTCCTAAAGCTGAAAGTAATTCCCAGCGTTCTGATCATGTCCGCCAGTTTGCAATTACCTGGTACTTGGATGATGAAGTGGCAAAGCTGGTAAAACAGAATCCGGCCGGAGAAAGGGAGGGGGCTTTCGAACAGAAGAAATATCCGGATGAACTTTATGATAAGGCTTTGTCTGAAGCCATTAAAAAAGCGGAAAATTATTTAAAACCGTTCTTTAGCTACGACCTTGATGAAATTTATTCCATTCACTGGGACAGTGAAGAAGAAGGAGGAAAAGACAAAGATACCACGACCCTAAGCGCCGATCACGAAGATGCAGAGGCGGGATATTGCTATGGAGTGTCAGAATATCTCCCCTACGGAACCTACGTGGCCGTAGAACAGCAGCCTTTTAATAAGGAATTAGGAGATCTTTTCAATAAGCATTATAAGACAGATGCTCCAAAAGAAATTGAACTTCCAGCGGTATACGAAGGAGGGAAAGCCGGATCAGATCAGACGCCAGAAGCAATGAGTCACTATTACAACTATAATGCTTCTGACAGTGTGGCAGCACTTTCTTCCAAATATCATATTCGATTTAATGAGGAATGGCCGGGAGAGAATGGAGAGGACAAGCGAAAATATGTCATCCGGGCGCACAGCCGGTTAGGAGATTATGAAATTTATCCTTATGGCTTAGACCTTCAGGCAATTTCAGGTTCTTCTCCTGGAGATCCGTCCGGAAAGGGACACTTTACCATCACCCAGGAGAAGAACGATCCGGGAAAAGATTACTATAACACCCTGGTCTACTCCAAAGAAGCCGGAGGCAGTCCAGATAGCCATTACCTGGCTGACGATGGAAACGCCGGAAAGAGAACGCCAAACGGTTTCACCTATGAGACCGATGGAGTGGAAAAAATCTACCGTTACGGCTCTATCTCAGAGGACAAACAGATCTATGACCAGGTGGCTTTTCCATCCGGGAGCGGAGTGGTCTATCAAGACCATGTCACAGCCATGGAGGGAATGCAGACCGCCTATGATGGCAAGTACGCTTCCATGTTAGTTCCCTGGTCTATGACAGAACCGGCCAATGAGCAAACGGATGCGGTCCAAAATAAGGATGGCACCTCCAGCTACAAAGGGTATGGATACCGGAAGTTCACAAACACCTTTTATAAAAGCCGGCTGCGGATCGAAAAGCTGGATTCCGAGACAGGAGAAAATATCTTACATGATGGGGCCATCTTTGCCCTGTATGCCGCTTCCAGAGAGGACGGAGAAACCACGGATGGTCTGGTGAAATTTTATGAGACAGATACCAGAATCAAAGGCTCTAAAGAGTTTTTAGAAGCCATGGGAGCAGATAAGATAGATAATTCAAGATTGCTGGGTGAAACGGGGCAGACTCTATGGACCGGAATCGTCCCGGCAGGAACCCCTATCTGCGAGGAAGCAAAACAAGTAATCCTTTCCGATCAGGAAGGACGGAGAACTGGACAGTTCGAAGCCTTTACCACCACCAGGGACGGCCTTCAGGCCAAGGAGGAGGATAACGGAAAGACGGAGTATCAGGATCAGAACACCGGATATCTTGTCACTCCCCAGCCTCTTGGCGCAGGGACGTATGTTCTTTGTGAAATTATGCCTCCTGCTGGTTATGTGAGGACAAAGCCGGTGGCCATTGAAGTCTATTCCCATCAGACTACTTATTACCTGGACGGAAACCGGGATGAGAGAGTGGCCGCAGCCATTTATGAGAATAAAGATTTAAAGGAAAAAACTTCTAGAATCTATGTGGGAAATACCCCGGTCCGCTTAGAAGTATCCAAAATCAAGGATTCAGCCCAGACTGTTACCTATCAGACCAAAACCAGAGTGGAGGGAACAGAACTGGAATTAAAGCAAAGATACGGAGCGGAAAACCTGGAGTTTGGCTATAAAAATGGAACCTACTTAGGATATGGCTGGTTCAAAGGAACCTTAGAGTCACTTCTGGCCAGAAAAGAAGCAGGAGAAGATGTGGAGCCAGTTTACTTGAATGGTGTGTTTGCTGGATATGGCCTGGTCTCCAGACCACTGGATACCGCTGACGATAAGAACCGCTACGCAGCTGGAGCAAAAATGGCGCTATACGATGCCATTGAAATCAAAGAAAACGGAGACAGCGGAGATTACGGGTATGATGGCGTGGAAGTGACCAGGGACCGTAACAACAACGTCCAGTCCATAAAACTGAAAAAAGGATACGCTGGAACTACCGTAGAATTTATTAATAAGGAAAATCAGGAAGGAAGCCTTTTGGGAGAGACCGGAGAAGGAACCTGGACGTATCAGACCGTTGACCGGGAGGATACCGATATTCTCTTTTATTCTCTGGCAGATCTTACGGTTACAGAAACAGGCGCCGATGGAGCAGTCTACGGCTATGACAGAAACAGCAATAAGGTATCTGTAAAGAACCGGGAATCCATCTTTGTGTTAAAGGCAGGAAACCCAGTCTTTGAACTGGCTGGGGGAGATTTAATCAAGGTCCGCTATACAAAGGTAGACAAGCTCCTCACGCTACCGTCTGGAACAACACTTTATCACTTAGATTCCGAAGGGAACCGGGATTCACTTGTTAATCCTAGCACCGGAATGGCCTATATCCGGAGTAGCGAGGCAGACCCCAAAGATAACAACAAGCTTATGGTATGGCCGGTAAAGCTTTCAAAAAATAAAACTGGGGCTATTATAGCCAGGGAAAAGATAAGAACCTTTCGAATTGCTACCGTGAATGCAGATACCGATCAGGAGTACACCACTGGAACGTACCAGGGAAAAACCTTTCAAAAGAGCATGAATCCGGTATTCAACGGCCATGGCCTACCGGAGTATTATCAGAAATCCAATGAAACCTATAAAAAGGGAGATCCTATTTATGACATTGACGGGGATTATGTGAGATACAAATACGATGATCTCTTGGAGGCTTTTAACCGGGTCGCTTACCAGATAAATCATAAGGCCGAAAGAGATGCTATCGGTTCGGAAGAGGATATCACCGATGATCCGAAGCTCTACTACCGCCAGGGAGAAGCCTGGGTCATGGAAAATACCTGGATCACTGGAGAAACCTATCCCAATGATCCGTTCCAATCCGAAAAATCCGTGGGACAGGCAGATATGTTAAAGCGTGTGATTCCAGGAACGTACATCATGGAAGAGGTAAAGGCCCCTTCCGGCTATCAAAAAGGCTTCCCCCAGGGAATTACCGTAACGGAACATAGAGAGGTGCAGACCGCTTCTATGGAAGATCCAAAGATTAAAGTGGAGATTACGAAAACCGATGCCTCTAGTCAGTACCGGATTCCAGTGATTAGTGACTATGACCAAGGGTCAGACTATAAGTCTTCTCTAATAGTAACGGAACCCAAAGGCACTTACAGCTATCAGCAGATCACAGGGGCGCACCTGGTGCTTTATAAAGCAAAGAGAGTTTCCACCACCGACAGTAACACCTATCCCAAAGGTTATTATCTGGTAAAAGCAGAAGACAAACCGGCTGAGTGGACCGTAGAAAATACGGAAGATAATGCACCGGTGCGTATTGTAGCCGACTGGATCACGGATGGGAAAGCCAAGTATTTTGAAGGCATCCCGGCTGGAGACTATATCCTGGAAGAAACGGAGGCAGCAAGTGGATATGTCAGAACTTCCATGGAGATTACCGTAAAAGCAGCTGGTGACGTTCTGACCTTTGACCTGACCAATGATCACACCAAGCTTGATATCTATAAATACTATTTAGACAGTAAAGGAAATCGGTTGCTGTTACCAAACGACCACGCTGCAGGTCTTGCTCTTTACGAAGCAAAGACAGACCAAGACGGAACCATTTTGATGGAAGGAGGAGTACCACAGTACGATGAGTCAAAAAAAGTAGGGGAATGGACCACGGACAATTTAAGCGATTATACAGAGCTGACAGAAAAGAGTACGAAATTCGCGGACCGCATGAAAGGCTTCTTAGGGATAACGGATAATAGATCCAGCTTCTTAACAGACTTTGAGGCTGCTTACCGGGAAAAGGGAGAGGAACTTACCTATCTTACCTGGTACACCAAAAGCGGAATACGGAGTGCGGACCGGACCGGGAGCATCTCAACCGGAAAGGGAGAGAGCATGACTCAGACCTGGACAACCGACACAGGGGCAACAATCCGGATCACCATTTACCGGAACGTCACAAATGGCGCTTTGGATACGGATGGAAAGCTGCCTTTGATCTTTGAATACCAGTTCAATTATAAGGAAAATGACGGTATAAAATCCTATGACACCTTAGAGGGAATGCACCGTTTTGATTATCTGCCTTTGAATGCAGAAACAAACGGGAAAAAGACAGGAGCCTATGTCCTGGTAGAAGAAAAGGTTCCGGATGGATTCGAACCAGCTGATCCAAAAGCAATCACCTTAACGGAAACAGGAGCCGTACAACGAGTCAGCTTACAAAATGAAGAGAAGTTCATCAATGTCTTAAAAGTTGTCACAGATGGAACCAATCAGTATGCAGCCGAAGGGGCAGAACTTGCCCTATATCGGGCTGATGAAGACGGAAACTTTATAAAGGATGAAAATCACTTTGTAGAGACCTGGATCTCCGGATTAGACGGACGGTATACCAAAGAAGATCAATTTAACGACAAAATCATAGACGGATTCCAAGTGGGAGATCGAAAGCCCCACCAGATCAGTAAGGTCGCATATGGAACATACTATATTTTAGAAATCACCCCACCGGCTTATATGCAGAAAGCAGATCCAGTAAAAATCGAAGTGGGAGCAGAAAAAATTCCAGTTTATCGTTTCATCAATCACCCCACCGTTGGAGCGTTAGAAATCAATAAAAAGGCTTCCGACACCACAGAAGGCTTAGAAAATGCCAGATTTAAAGTGACAAACAAGGAAACAGGAGTTATCTGGTATATGACAACCGGCACCAAAGGAAACGCCGTTTTGAGAGATCTTCCAGTGGGAAAGGTTCAGACAGATGGAACCATAAAAGCCTACACTTACACCGTAGAAGAAATCTCTCCTCCTGATTATTATCAGATCACCGCAGGAGTGAAAAAGTTCCAGTTTGATGGGGCAGAGAGTGGAACGGAAGTGAAATACAGCTATGAGGTACTAAACAACCCTACAGAGATCCAGTTTAGAAAAACGGACTTTAATACCGGTATAGCCGTAAAGGGGGCAGAGATTGCTGTTTATGAGGCAGCCGTGGTAGATGGAGAATATCAAAAGAACGGAGGGGCCATTGCAACGGTTGTTTCCGGAGAGAATGGTTTTATCTTAAAGAAAAAACTTAAAGCAAACCAGGTCTACATCATGGAGGAGTTAAAAGCTCCAGCTGGATATGCGCTATCAAAACCAGTGATCTTTACGGTAAATAAAGCTGGAACGGGAATCAAAAATGTATCCAATAATTTCAATGTATTAAAACTGGCCAGCGATAACGGAGCCATTGAAGCACTTACCATAACTGGCCGGGTGCCCGTAAAAGTATATACCGTGATAAAGGACCTTGACACTGGCTATGAATTGCCAGCCTTAATCGGAACTGGAGAAAATCAAAGAGTAACAGTAAGGGACGGCATTACAGAAGGCCACTTGTATGAGATTACAGAGTATACCAAATATTCCGATGGAAGGTCAGAAAAATCATTTAAGGAAACCAGGCGAATCTACTTCAATGAAAATGGGGATTATACCCTCCCTTCCCGGACGTATCTGGGAACCAGACAGGAATTAAAGGATGGGAATGGGAACATCCTGGCAAGCTGGGCGGTGAATAATGATAATCACGATTACACGATTTTAAATCCGGTAATCAAGGAAGTTCCAATCGCCAAGGTAACTAGCAGCATTGGAGCGAATCATGGAGCTGTCAAGACAGGAAGTGTTATAAAATATTCTATCACATATACAAACACCTATGACAAACCGACCGATATTCACATAAAAGCAGTTCTAACAGATGGACTGGAATATTTAAGATCCACGGACTATGGAACGGAGCGGAATGGCATTATCACGTGGAATCTTACCGATGTAGCTGCCCATGAAAGCGGAACGGTAGACGTAGTTGTAGTTGTAAACGGTGAGACAGGATCACAAGCAAAAGCATGGTTTGAAACAAGCGTAAATGCTGTATCAAAACGTACCGTCCTGTCAAATCCGATTGTTCCAGATGGATCAATCACCATTATAAATAAGCTAACAGGTACCGGAATACCCAGTAGTGCGGGGCACACTGCGAATCAACCGGATACATTTACATACCACGTAAGGCTTACAGACCAGAATGGAGCAATTTTATCTGGCTATCAGGCATTTAAAGGTTCCTTAGAGGGACGAATCAAGGGAGAAAGAACCATTACTCTTTCAGGAGATGGATATATAACATTTACCGGACTCCCATACGGAACCAGATACGAAATCAGACAGGAACCAGCAGACGATTACGAACTGGAAGGAGAAATCAGAACCGGAGAGATACAAAAGACGTTGCAGAGTGCTGTCTTTATAAATAACAGAAATGATTATACTATTCGTGAAATTCTAACAGCAGGGGGTAACTATTGTCTTACTGAGACTACTGAATACAGCGATAAAAACAGTATTACAAGTGGAATATATAGATTCTCCATAAATAATCTGGGAATGGTTGATAATCTGGATATGGAAGATCGTCCAGTGAAATTAAATTTTCTTAAAGTTAGCAGAGAGACTGGACAAATCATAATAGGCGGACATTATAGCCTCATTGATGCCATTAGTAATAAGGTTTTGTATGAATTTACAATGACAGAAGCAAAATTAGTGGAAATACCTTCTCAATTAATAAACTCAGGTCAGCCGTATATTGTCCGTGAGGATATAGCTCCAGATGGTTACTCTTATGAAAATGATATACTTTTTACAGCTGATAATGCTGGTATTTCAGAAACCATTGTTATGGAAGATAAACAGACTGAAGTGTATATTCAAAAAACAGATGAAGAGGCAGGAACGATATTATCTGGAGGCCGCTTTTCCCTCTTGGAGAAAGATACCGGGAAACTCATAAAGTCCTTTACATTTGAAGGGAAACAAATCCTAATAAAGGGGCAGCTCATTGCCGGAAAATCCTATGAATTGATAGAAGAGGAACCCCCTGCGGGATATGCTTATAGTGAGAAAATAGAGTTTATGGTCCCCAGAGAGCCAACGAAGCTTACGGTAACAATGAAGGATAAGAAGACAACAATTTTCATAAAGAAAACTGCAAGAGTGCATGCAAATGGAACTCCATCGGAAGCCGAGTCTCTCTTACCAGGCAATATTCTTCAGATATTAAATGAAGACAAATCTCCAGCAAAAGCCATTAGAAATTCAGATACTTATAAAATAGGTGAGGAGCTGATTTTTACAACAACAGAAGAGATGAAGGTAATAAAAGGTCAGCTATTAGCTGGTCATCAATACTGGATTCATGAGGTAAAACCTGCAAAGGGTTATTCCTATGGAGAAGATGTTCCCTTTACAGTGAGCTTGGACGGAAAATTCGATGAGGTTTTAATGGTTAATGATGAGACTCATGTAATATTATCTAAAAAATCTATCAAGGATCAAAATGAACTCCCAGGTAATCTAATGAGTATAAGAGATCAAAATGGTGCAATCATAGAGCGGTGGATATCGACTCAAGAACCTCATCATATATTTGGAAAGCTGGCAGCAGGAGAATCATATTTTCTATGTGAAGATAAGCCTCAAAAAGGATATGCGTACGCAGAATCTGTCTTATTTACTGTAGAGATGCAAAATGAAATCACACCAGTAGAAATGGTCAATGATACAACAAAAATTAAAATACATAAGGTAGATTCCAAAGGAAGGCAGCTTAAAGGCGCTGTACTTCGAATCGTAAACATGCAAGGGAAAGTTATAATACCTGATTTTACAACAGGACCAACAGAAACCATAATAGAAGGGCAGCTGGAAGCAGGAGAAAAATACATACTTAAAGAAATAGAACCTCCTGAGGGATATCAATTTTCTGAACCGGTTGAATTTAGTGTACCAAGAGCCAATATAGTTGCTAATGTATTCATGACAGATTTAAAAACTCCGGGAAAAACGGGAGGAGATCCAATACCATTACCACCACCACCCCAGCCAGATCCACCCAATGAGCCTTCAAAAGTTGGTAAAGTTACTGCCTTTTATCAAAAAGTCCCCTTAAATCCTTCCTGGCTGGAACTGATTTATGGTAAAAAAGGAAAGATAAAAGGGGAGAAAACGGGAGATCATTTTTCTTTTCTCATTTGGACCATGGGGGTATTCATCAGCCTGACAGGTACAATTATTACATTGAAGATAGGAAAACAAAAAAAGAACAAAAAAGGCCAAACAGAAAACGTGATTGGAACTACAAGTAAATAAACAATGCTCCCTTCGGGGAGCATCAAACAGAATGCCAAACAAAAGATCGAACAGGAAAGCTGAAAGAGAATTAAAAAGAGCATCATAGAAAGAACCAAAGAGAGTAACAAAGAGCAAAAAAATAATCAAAAATAGTAGGAATAAGAGAATAAACAGATAAAATAGAGTAAGGAGAGTAAGCGGATTAAGGAAAGCTAAAAATAAAAAAGAAAATCATATATGATTCAAAAAGATCAAAAAAGGTTAAAAAGTCGAAAGGAGAGTCAAATAGAGATTCCAAAAGAACATAAGAAAAACCAATATAAAAGAAACCAATATAAAAGAAACTATCAAATCCAATTTTCATATCCCAAGCTATTGCATTTAGTCAAAAATCTCAGACCGCTAAAAGTATGCCTCTTAGCATTCTGGTTTTCTGTATTTCTTATATCTTCAATAAAACTAACCAATAAAGCAAATCTATATATGTCCTCCAATAAAGAATACGCAAATCTGAACCAAGCCATTTGGAGCACTCAATCTGACAACATAAAACCAACCACTAATATAAAATCCAGTTATAAATCACCTATTGAAATCAATCCAGATTACCTCATGTGGTTATCCATACCGGGGACGTCTATTGATTATCCGGTAGCAAGAAACCAACAGCCTGGTTATTACTTAAATCACACCTTTATGCGAACTAAAAACCCAAGTGGCTGCTTATTTGTTCAAGAAGACGCGCCTGACCCCGGAGATGGCAATACGGTAATATTCGGCCATAATATGAAGGACGGAACAATGTTTGCAGACTTAAAGCGATACATAAAGCCGGAATTTTATAAAGCTCACAGTATAGTCCAACTACATTACAAGGGCAAATGGTATCAAGCAGTTATCTATTCCATCCAACTTAGAAATGAAACTGATCTTACATGCTATGAAACAGAATTTTCACTACCATCGGAAAAAACAGAATTTATCTATAAGATGAAAAATAGCTCCATGTATGAGACGTCCTATTTGCCAACCTCCAACGATGGTTTAATCACCTTATCAACCTGCTATGGATCAATGGAACGAATGATTGTACAGGCTGCTTTGATATGCTATACTAATGATTAGCAATTGTATAGTTAAAAATACAAGGAGGTCAAAGCTATGGACACAATAAAAATTGGAATTATAGGAGCAGGGAGAATTGCCTCTATATTAGCTGATACGATGGTAAAGATGCCTGGAGTTGAGCTTGTTGGTATTGCTTCCAGAAGTCTCGAAAAAGCCCAGGAGTTTGCAGAACGTTTCTCCATTAAAAAGGCCTATGGTACTTATGAGGAGATTGTAAAAGACCCGGAAATTGAGCTGGTCTATATCGCAACGCCTCATTCAGAACACTGCAATCATGCAAAGCTATGTCTGGAAAACGGGAAGCATGTTCTTTGTGAAAAGTCTTTTGCAGCTAACGCGACACAGGCGAAAGAAATGATTACTATAGCAGAAGATAAAAAGCTCCTGATTACAGAAGCCATGTGGGTGCGATATATGCCAATGGCTAAGACCATTAAAGAGGTCTTAAATTCTGGTGTTATCGGGGAGCCTATGACGCTTACGGCCAATCTCTGCTATCTGGTTTCTGATAAGCCCCGTCTGATAAAGCCTGAGCTTGCCGGAGGTGCGCTGCTTGATGTAGGCGTCTATACTTTAAATTTTGCTTCTCTCATTTTTGGTGATGAGGTTACAGATATAAAGTCCAGTGTAATAAAGACTGAAACCGGAGTGGATGCACAAAACAGCATTACACTTTGCTATCCCGACGGGAAAATGGCCATCTTAAACAGCTCTTTGCAGGTCCTCTCAGACCGTCAGGGTATTATTTATGGAACAAAAGGGTACATGGTGATTGAAAATATCAATAATTTTGAGTCCATCAAGGTTTACGATAAGGACCGAAAAGTGATTGAGACCCATGAAAGACCTGAGCAGATCTCAGGATATGAATATCAGATTACGGCCAGTGCGGAAGCTATAAAAAATGGCTGGACAGAATGTCCGCAGATGCCTCATAAGACGACCCTTGATATTATGAAGATCATGGACGAGCTTAGAAACCAGTGGGGATTACGTTACCCATTTGAATAACAAAAAGACTGCTGAAGTAATATGAATGCCAGAGCTTAATTGCAGATATTTCATGCAAGCTCCAGTATAAATATTTACTTTCAGCAGTCTTTTTTATTATAGAATTAGAAACCCATTCATTTCGGCTACCGTAATAGATTGCGTAACAGACTATCACCGAACCTCATTCATACGGCCATTGGCATCCACGTAAGATCCTTCCACCATTCGGTTGGTAGCCATAAGTCCGAGTACTCCGTCCTGGTTCTGGTTAAAATAGTACCAGAATCCGTTGATACGATGCCAGCCGGTAGACAGAATACCATACTCGTTGGTATAGAACCAACCGTTATAATCAGGATCATATACCCAGCCGATTACCATAGAGCCTTCCTGCTTGCCTTTGTCTTTGTTAAAGAAATACCAGTGGTTGTTTAAATATTTCCAACCGGTGACCATGTATCCATTGTCCATAAAATAATAGGAATATCCTTGATATTCTGCCCAGGTACCTGCTGGGGAAGAAGAATTCCAATGATTGACAAAACGCCAGCCCACTTCATCCTCGACCCACTGGCCCGAGATATAAACGGATTCATCCTTTGTATGGGCAAAGCTCAAGGTATGGCTGGAGCCTGCAAGGAGAAATAAAAATAGGGCGGTCATTGCCACAATGGAGCGCATAATAAGCTGGCGTTTAATTGTTTTCATAAGGACAGTAACCTCCTGACTTTTGTAATAATAGTATTATTATTTACGATTATAAGTGATGAAAGTATAAAATACAATGCAGGTTAGTGAACCGTAAGGTTTTCGACTGAAATCCTTTCGATTTTTGCGGAAAATATCTTGACACCTTTAAAATGGTTTGTTATATTACATATAGAACAAAAAACAATGCTTCTATTTATGTCAGGAAAGAGGAGGAAGCTATTATGAACATTAATAAATTCACACAAAAATCCATGGAAGCGGTACAAAGCTGCGAGAAGCTTGCCTACGAATATGGAAACCAGCAAATCGAGCAGGAGCATTTGCTCTACAGCCTTCTTACCATTGAAGACAGCCTGATCTTAAAGCTTATTACGAAAATGAACATACAAAAAGAACAGTTTTTAAATGAGACGGTTCAAGCGATTCAAAAGCTTCCTAAAGTTAGCGGAGGTCAGCTCTATATCAGCAATGATTTAAATAAGGTTTTAATCAGTGCTGAGGATGAGGCAAAGGGAATGGGAGATGAATATGTTTCAGTCGAGCATTTATTCCTTGCCATTTTAAAGCAGCCATCAAGAGCGGTGAAAGAGCTGTTAAGAAGCTACGCAATTACTAGGGAAAGCTTTTTACAGGCGCTTTCCACTGTCAGGGGAAACCAGCGGGTGGTGAGTGATAATCCCGAATCCACCTATGATACCCTTAATAAATATGGGTATGACATGGTAGAGCGGGCAAGGGATCAGAAACTGGATCCTGTCATTGGCAGGGACAGCGAGATTCGAAATGTAGTCCGTATTTTATCAAGAAAGACAAAAAACAATCCGGTTCTGATTGGTGAGCCTGGAGTTGGTAAGACTGCAGTGGTAGAGGGACTTGCCCAGAGAATTGTCCGGGGTGATGTACCGGAAGGCTTAAAGGATAAAAAACTGTTTGCACTGGATATGGGTGCTTTGCTTGCAGGTGCTAAATACAGAGGCGAATTTGAGGAGCGTCTAAAGGCTGTACTTGACGAAGTGAAAAAGAGCGATGGGCAGATTGTTCTTTTTATTGATGAGCTTCACACCATTGTGGGAGCCGGTAAAACAGAAGGTTCTATGGATGCAGGAAACATGTTAAAGCCAATGCTGGCCAGAGGAGAGCTGCATTGTATTGGAGCTACGACCCTTGATGAGTACCGTCAGTACGTGGAAAAGGATCCGGCTCTGGAGCGGCGGTTCCAGCCGGTCATGGTAGATGAGCCTACGGTCGAGGATACCATTTCTATTTTAAGAGGGTTAAAAGAAAGGTATGAGGTCTACCATGGGGTGAAGATCACAGACTCTGCCCTTGTTTCAGCTGCTACCTTATCTGACCGGTATATCAGTGAGCGGTTTTTGCCGGATAAAGCCATTGATCTGGTGGATGAAGCCTGTGCCATGATTAAGACAGAGCTTGATTCCATGCCAGCAGAGCTTGATCAGTTATCCAGAAGAATCATGCAGATGGAAATCGAGGAGGCAGCTCTCAAAAAAGAAACCGATCGATTAAGCCAGGACCGCTTATCTGAGCTTCAGAAAGAACTTGCTGAACTTCATGATGAATTTGCATCTCAGAAGGCTCAGTGGGAAAATGAAAAAGCTTCCGTAGACCGTTTATCCTCATTAAGGGAAGAAATTGAAAGCTTAAACCGTGAGATTCAGGATGCCCAGCAAAAATATGATCTAAACCGGGCTGCAGAGCTTCAGTATGGAAAGCTTCCACAGCTTCAAAAAGCTTTGGAAGAGGAGGAAGAGCGGGTAAAAAATCAGGACCTCAGTCTTGTTCATGAAAATGTGACAGAAGAAGAGATTTCAAGAATCGTATCCAAATGGACTGGGATTCCAGTATCCAGGCTGACGGAAAGTGAGAGAAACAAGACGCTTCATCTGGATAACGAGCTTCATAAACGTGTCATCGGCCAGGAAGAGGCAGTAATTAAAGTGACGGAGGCAATCATCCGTTCCAAAGCTGGAATTAAAGATCCCACAAAGCCCATTGGTTCCTTCCTGTTTTTGGGACCTACGGGAGTTGGTAAGACAGAGCTTGCAAAGGCATTGGCTGAGAGCTTATTTGATGATGAAAACAACATTGTCAGAATTGATATGAGCGAATATATGGAAAAGCATTCCGTATCCCGTTTGATTGGAGCTCCTCCTGGATATGTAGGCTATGATGAGGGAGGCCAGCTGACGGAAGCTGTGCGCAGAAAACCTTACTCTGTGGTATTGTTTGATGAGGTGGAAAAGGCTCACCCCGATGTATTCAATGTACTTTTACAGGTATTAGACGATGGTCGTATCACAGATTCCACAGGAAAGACGGTAGACTTTAAGAACACCATTATCATCATGACTTCCAATATCGGATCCCAGTATCTCCTTTCCGGAATTGATGAAAATGGAGAAATCATGGGAAATGCAGAAGCAATGGTAATGAATGATCTAAGAAGTCATTTCCGCCCGGAGTTCTTAAACCGTCTGGATGAGATCATTCTGTTTAAGCCTTTGAGCAAGGAAGATATTACCGGAATCATTGATCTGCTCATGATGGATTTAAATAAACGGTTACAGGATCGTGAACTAAAAATTGAACTTACAGATTCTGCAAAAGATATCGTAGTCGATCAGGGGTATGACCCAGCATACGGAGCCCGTCCATTAAAACGGTATCTCCAAAAACACGTGGAGACACTGGCAGCTAAAATAATTCTTGGTGACGAGATAAAAGCGGGTGATCTCATCGTAGTTGACGCCTCTGAGGATGGCAGCAAACTAATTGCTTACTTGGAATAGTCAAACACTTCCATAAAATCTTACCCCTATATAGGACCAATAATTTTAAAAGTCCTGTATAGGGGTAATTTCATATCTATGTCCTTCATACCAAAACATGGGAAGGCGTGCGTGCGCATGTGTACCTCGTTTAAGATTTCCAAAGAATATCCCTGTTAACCGTCTGGTAAAACATTTCACGAATCTTCTTCTGGTCCTCTGTCTGTCCAAGAATCCACATAAGCTTAGTAACCGTTGCTTCCAGAGTCATATCATAAGCCTCTAAAAGCCCGAATTCCTTCTTTATAGAATGTCCCACCTCGTATACGGACATATTGCTGCCTTCATTGGTCACCTGGGTGGTCATGACAACTGTTTTCCCAAGAGAGATCCATTTTTCAATGGCATTATAAAAATCACCGGAATCATAGGAGGGAAGGCCGCCGACACCAAAGGATTCAATGATAACGGCATCATAATGCTCTGCCATATAATCAAGGACATGGGCGCCCATGGAAGGGATCAGCTTCATAAGAGCCACATTTGGATTCAAATCATGAAAAAAATGGAGCTTGCCGGAGTATGTTTTTTTATCATCAAGGTAAAATATAACATGGCCATCCTGTATGGTCGCAATATACGGAAAGTTGATGCTTGAGAAAGCATTATAGCTTTTGGTTCTCACCTTTTTGCCTCTGGTTCCGGCTATGGCTTTGCCGTCAAAAACAATGGTCACCCCGTGGGCTCTGTCATCGCTTGCAAAACGGAGGCTGTCGAAAAGGTTGGTGCGGGCGTCTGTATTTTCCATATCTATGGGCTTTTGTGCACCGGTAATCACAATGGGCTTTTGAGAATTTTGAATCATGTAAGACAAAGCAGCCGCCGTATAAGCCATGGTGTCAGTGCCGTGGCAGATTACAAAACCGTCGTAGTCCTCGTAATGGCTTTCAATGGCTTTTGAGATAATAAGCCAGTGTTTGGGCTGCATATTGGTACTGTCGATATTTAAAATTTGCAGGCTGTCGGCCTGGCAGAATTCTTTGGCATCCGGAACGTATGAGAGCAGCTCATTGGAAGTTAAAAGGGGTTTTAGTCCGGAATCGCCTCGCTTACAGGCTATGGTTCCACCAGTGCCCAGCATTAGTATTTTTTTCATTGAGATTACCTCCTGCAAGATTCTGAACAAGATTGTAGCACTTCTTTTTCCATTCGTACAGGCCATTTATTGAAAAGTAAGGATAACTATGCTAAAATCATATATAATTAAGAGGCAGGAGAAAATTCATGACTAATATACCAAAGGACCCGGTTATCTTATTAAGCTATATGAACACTCAGTTAAGAGACTTTTATCCCTCGTTAAAGGATTGCTGTCAGAGTCTTGGAATTAAGGAAGAGGATATTATTCATACTTTAAGTTCCATAGATTATCATTATAATAGAGAGAAAAATCAATTTATATAAACTGGGATTTTTCCCGTAAGGGAAAAGCTTTGGGTCGTCGCTGATGCGGTGGCCCTTTTTGGAAAAAACCATTTAGACAGGAGGGATTTTCATGCAGACCATAGGAATGCAGGCAGTGGAAGTGTGGAAGTGGATGATGACGCATTTAATCTATATTAATCTGGTTCTTTCCATCATTATTGTCTTTTTTCAGCGCAGAGACCCAAAGGCCGTCTGGACGTGGCTTCTTGCCCTTTATTTTATTCCCGTATTTGGAATCCTTTTTTATCTTCTTTTGGGCCAGGATATGCGAAAGAATAAGATGTTCCGTGTAAAAGAGATCGAGGACCGGATGCGGTATTCCATAAAGAACCAGGAAGAATTTTTAAGAAACAATGATATGAGTCTGGTAACCTCCTTATCCCGTGATTATTCGGATTTGGTGTATTATAATTTAGAAACCTCTGGTTCCGTTCTTACCGTGGACAATGAGGTCACTATATTTACAGACGGAGAAGAAAAATTCAGTGATTTAAGAATGGAGCTTTCCCAGGCCACCCAATTTATTCATCTCCAATATTATATCATAAAGGATGACGAGGTGTTTGATTCCATCATTCCCATTCTCATTGAACGGGCACAGGCAGGGGTTGAGGTTCGAATCCTCTGCGACGGAATGGGCGGTCGTTTTATGGGAAAATCCAAGTGGAAAATCCTTAAGGATAATGGCGTTAAGGTGGGAATCTTTTTCCCTCCTATTATGGGACGTTTGCAGCTTCGGGTCAACTATAGAAATCATAGGAAAATCGTAATTATAGATAACAGAGTTGGCTACGTGGGAGGCTTTAACATCGGACGGGAGTATATTTCCAAAGACTCTAAATTTGGTTATTGGCGGGATACTCATTTGAAGTTAAGCGGCGGTTCTGTGTTAAGCCTTCAGATTCGGTTTGCTCTGGACTGGAATTATGCAGCAGGGGAAAATCTGTTTAAGCACATGAGATATTTTTGTGAAAGTGATGACGGTAACTGCTTAGAATGTCTTGGTGTGGTTGATTTAAGCAGGGAAAAGAAAAAGCTTGGAATTCAGATCATAGCCAGTGGCCCTGATGCAGGAAACAGACAGATCAGGGATAATTATATCCGGTTGTTTTCAAAGGCAAAGGACCATATCTATATTCAGACTCCCTACTTTGTTCCCGATGATGCAGTACTTTCTGCTCTGATTATTGCAGCCAGATCTGGGGTTGATGTAAGACTTATGATACCCTGCAAACCAGACCATCCGTTTGTTTACTGGGCTTCTTATTCCTATGTAGGGGACCTCCTTTCGGCAGGAGCCAAATGCTATACCTATGAAAATGGTTTCCTTCATGCAAAAGGGGTGATGACCGATGGAAAGGTCAGTTCCTTTGGAACGGCTAATATGGATATCAGAAGCTTTGAGCTTAATTTTGAAGTCAATGCAGTCATTTATGATGAAGAGACATCGAAGAAGCTTGAAGCACTGTTTATAGAAGATCTTAAGGTGTGCAAGGAAATCACAAGAGAAAGCTATGGAGAAAGAAGTATCTTTATCCGGATTAAGGAACAGGGCAGCAGACTTTTGTCTCCTCTTTTATAGAATTCATTTTTCGCCGAACATAATTTTAAAAGATCCGGCGCATAATGAAGATTATGAAGACACTAACAAAAATCGATATTAAACAATTACCCATCAACTTCTGCAAATGCGGAGTGACAGGCTGGTGCCTGGAGGTTATTTTTACCTCGACGGAATCTATATTACGCCATGACTGGCGGCTCATGGGACAGACCTCTCTGTTAATGTTCCCAATTTACGGCTTAGGAGCACTCCTTGGTCCCATTGGAGGCATCATTGACCAGTGGGTGAGCCCGGGGCAGGGGCAGAGACTATCTGCAAAGCCCGCAGATCTGGCGATCCGGCATGGATTCCTTTATATGGTTCTTATTTTTGTGGCGGAATATATCGCAGGGACATTTTTAAGGAGCACCGGAATGTGTCCATGGGATTATACAGGACGAAGCACCAATATTGATGGACTGATCCGCCTGGATTTTGCACCGCTGTGGTTTTTCACAGGACTGTTGTTTGAACAAATCACAAAAAAGAGAGGGAGGTAGTATTGTAATTAAAGTCACCATTTTATATAATAGATGAAATGGAGGACGAGATCTATGATACGTTTTATTTTAGTAGCAGCAACAGTCATATTATTTTTGATTTTCAGTATTCCGGTAATCATTTATGAATGGATAACAGGAAAGAAGAATCCCCGCCAAAGAGATGAGCAGAGTATTGCAGTGGTGCGGGGAGTTTTTAAAGCACTTCTCTTTATGGCAGGTGTGAAGGTTACTGTAAAAGGAAAAGAAAATATTCCAACGGACCGTGCCGTTCTCTATGTGGGAAATCACAGAAGTTATTTTGATATTCTGGTAGGCTATGTAACGGTTCCCGGCCTTATGGGTTTCGTAGCCAAAAAGGAGATGGAAAAAATACCCCTCCTTTCCACCTGGATGAAATATGTGAACTGCTTATTTCTTGACCGGAAGAATGTAAAAGAAGGCTTAAAAACCATTCTTACAGGAATCGAACAAGTGAAACATGGTGTATCGGTATGGATTTTCCCCGAAGGAACCAGAAACAAAAATGAAGATCCCACGGAGCTTCTATCCTTTAAGGAAGGAAGTCTTAAAATAGCAGAGAAAAGCGGCTGTCCAGTGATCCCCGTAGCAATGACCGGAACTGCGGAGGTCTTTGAACAGCACCTTCCTTTTATCCGGCCGTCTAAGGTGACCATTACCTTTGGTGAGCCCATCTACTTAAAGGAACTGGAGCCGGAGCTTCGTAAGTTCCCGGGAGCCTATGCCGAAAAGCGGATTAAGGATATGATCAGGGAAGAATTGGGACAAGAGAGCAGCCAGGAATCATCATACAACGGATAAAGGGAAAATAAGACCTATGAAGAATTTAGACTTGCAGGAAATCAGAAAACAGCTTGACGGAATTGACCAGGAGATGGTCGCCCTTTTTGAGAAGCGCATGGAGCTGTGCAGAGAAGTGGCAGAATTTAAGATCGGTACTGGAAAGCCGGTCTATGACGGAGTGCGGGAACAGCAGAAGATAGATTCAGTGACAGGAATGGTGGAAGGGGAGTTCTTAAAGCAGGCAGTCAGAGAACTTTTCACCCAGATGATGACCATCAGCCGGAATTATCAGTATAAACAAATGGCTGAAAACGGGCTGCAAGCCAATCATTCTTTTCAGTCCGTAAAGAATTTAAGGTTAAACGAAGTACGAGTGGTATATCAGGGAGTGGAAGGTGCTTACAGCCATGGAGCTGCCTTAAATTACTTTGGTAATGGGGCCAGCCTGTATCATGTATCCACATGGGAAGATGCCATGAAAGAAGTGGAGCTTGGGAATGCTGATTATGCCGTACTTCCCATTGAGAATTCCTCTGCGGGTGCTGTGACGGATAATTACGATCTATTAATGAAATACGAAAATTACATTGTGGCTGAAACCTTTTTGACCGTGAATCATGCGCTGTTAGGGTTACCAGGAGCGGAGGAAAAGGATATAAAGACTGTATTTTCTCACCCTCAGGCATTGATGCAGTGCCAGGAGTTTCTTAATTCAAACCGTAACTGGAAACAGATCAGCGTTGAGAATACAGCGGTGGCGGCAAAGAAAGTCATTGAAGAAGGAGACCTTACCCAGACAGCCGTAGCCAGTGAGATCGCTGGAGAGCTTTATGGGCTTAAGGTATTAAGAACCCAGATAAATACCAACAAAAATAATACCACCCGGTTTATCATTCTTTCCAGAGAAGCAGTATACCGGGAGGAGGCAGGAAAGATAAGTTTAAGCTTTGAGCTTCCACATAAGAGCGGTTCCCTCTATAATATTTTAAGTAACTTTATCTATAACGGAGTCAATATGTTCATGATTGAATCCAGACCAGTCCCGGGCAGAAACTGGGAGTATCGGTTCTTTGTAGATATTGAAGGGAATTTAAGCCATGCATCCATTCAGAATGCGTTAAAGGGCATTAGTGAGGAAGGGCGCAATGTAAGAATTTTAGGAAATTATTAAGTACATTATAAAGTTCGGTCTGATTCAGACCGGACTTAAACTTTACATGAGGAGGAGATTTATGAAATCCCAGGAACTGATCCTTTACCGCAATTTCGAATTTAGAGAACTTTTTGACCAGATTGCAGCACTCATTTCCAAATCAGGAGAGGAGTTTCAAAAAGCAATGCCGGATTCCTATGCCTGCGCCGGACGGCTGACCCAGATAGCTTCTGTTTATGGGTTTCATGGGAATCTTTGGCATTGCTTTTTAACATTATGCCTGGTAAGTCATGAAAACCCATACAGCACTGCCTGTGAGATTACCGGTCCAGTCAAAGGCACATTAAATGAATTGGCAGCTCATGATTTTTCCATCTTCCGGGAACTATTTCAGTATGATTTAAGCCTTTTGGATGGAAGCTCTGGCTTAAGTATCTGGACAGCCTTAAAAAGCTATGAGGCACCGGATGAAGGGAATGGAGTTTATGACGGTGAGATCAGGGATCAGATTCTGTCATTGGCTAAAGTACTTTCAAGCACTTTAGATGTGCAGGAATTTAAGAATGCTGTTACTGAATTCTACCGTGGATTCGGAGTTGGAACGTTTGCCTTAAATAAGGCATTTCGAATCGAAGACG
The DNA here is from genome assembly GCA_000526575.1 of Clostridium sp. 12(A). GTDB lineage: Bacteria > Bacillota > Clostridia > Lachnospirales > Lachnospiraceae > Lacrimispora > Lacrimispora xylanolytica. The sequence goes on from JAGI01000001.1 coordinate 55,324, forward strand.
AGGGAGGGGAGCTTAGAATCCTTCCCATTACCAATATAGAACCGGTACGCCTCTCTCACATCATTGGATATGAGCGCCAGAAGCAGAAGCTTGTGGAAAATACAGAAGCTTTTTTAGATGGAAAGGCGGCAAATAATGTCCTTTTATTTGGAGACAGCGGTACTGGTAAGTCCTCAAGCATCAAAGCCATTTTAAATGAATATTATGACAGAGGCCTTCGAATTATAGAAGTCTACAAACACCAGTTTCAGATGCTTTCAAAGCTACAGGAGCAGTTAAAGGACCGGAATTACAAGTTCATCATCTATATGGACGATTTATCCTTTGAGGATACGGAGCTGGAATATAAGTATCTAAAAGCAATCATAGAAGGAGGACTTGGGATCAGGCCTGGCAATGTGCTGATTTATGCCACCTCCAACCGCCGCCATCTGATTCGGGAGAAGTTCAGCGATAAGAGACAACTGGATGATGAATTACATAACAATGACACCGTCCAGGAAAAGCTTTCTTTGGTTGCCCGCTTTGGCGTTACCATCTATTATGGCTCTCCAGACAAAGCAGAATTTCTAAATATCGTAAAGGAGCTGGCAGATCGTTATGAGTTGGATTTACAGCCGGAAGAGCTTTACGCCAAGGCAAATATATGGGAGCTTCAGCATGGAGGACTATCCGGAAGGACGGCCAGTCAGTTCATCACTCATATATTGGGGAAAAGGGAAGAAAGTGGAAGAAATTTGTAAGATTTTACCTGGATTTAACACAAAAATCATTGGGATAGAGTAAAATAGGTGTAAACGCCCGCTACATGGGCGGTAAGGAGGACAAGTATGGCAATCAAGATATTTGCTGCCATCGATGTGGGATCGTTTGAACTGGAGCTGGGCATCTATGAGATATCTGTCAAAAATGGAATCAATAAGATCGATCATGTTCGCCATGTTATCGCCCTTGGCAGGGATACCTACAACAATGGGAAAATCAGCTATGAGCTGGTGGAAGAGATGTGCAGCGTAATCAAGGACTTTGCCGGAATCATGCAGTCGTATAAGGTAATTGGGTACCGTGCTTATGCCACAAGTGCCTTACGGGAGGCTAAAAACAGCCAGATCGTACTGGACCAGGTCCGTGTCAGGACTGGAATTGAGGTACAGATCATAAGCAATTCCGAGCAGCGTTTCATCAGTTATAAAGCCATTGCATCAAAAGATGCGGAGTTCAGCAAAATCATAGAAAAAGGAACCGCTATTGTTGACGTGGGCTTTGGCAGCATGCAGGTATCTCTCTTTGATAAGGATGCCCTAGTGTCCACCCAGAATCTGATGCTTGGGGTACTGCGGATTCGGGAAATGATGGCTGACGTGCAGGTCAGTGCCAAAATGCAGAACACTCTCATTGAAGAGATGGTGGATAATGAGCTTTACACCTTTCGAAAGGTATATTTAAAGGACCGCCAGATAAAAAGTCTCATTGGGATCGGGGAGAGCATACTCTATCTCTCCAGAGGCAGCAATGGCGGCAAGGCGGTGGAACGGATTACCGCAGAGGAGTATGGAGAATTTTACGAAAAGCTGTTAAAGATGTCAGTGGAAGGGATTTCCGAACGGTTTGGAGTCAATGCAGAATATGCCGCCCTTTTAGTTCCAGCGGCCATTATCTTTAAACGCGTGCTAGAAATCACGGGAGCAGACATGTTCTGGATTCCGGGAATACGTCTTTGTGACAGCATAGCAGCGGAATATGCCGAGGAAACGAAGGCTGTTAAATTTCATCACGATTTTTCCGAGGACATCTTGGCTGCCTCCAGAAATATGGCAAAACGGTACAAATGTCATGGTCCGCATACCGCTATTATGGAAAAATATGTGGTCGATCTTTTCGACAGCATGAAAAAATATCACGGCATGGGAAAAAGAGAACGGCTTCTTTTACAGATTGCCGCCATTTTGCACGCCTGCGGAAAATTTATCTCCATGAAAAAACCCAGCGAATCTGCTTATAATATTATTATGTCCACAGAGATTATAGGATTGTCCCATATGGAACGGGAAATCATAGCCAATGTGGTCCGGTATAATGGAGTGGAATTTGATTACAGCCGTATGCATCTTAATGAAGAGCTGTTTCGTAATACAAAAGGGGAACTATCCAAAGAGGATATTACCATTCTTATGGCAAAGCTGACCGCCATCTTAAGACTTGCCAATTCCATGGATCGAAGCCATAAACAAAAGCTGTCAGACAGCCGGATGAATGTGAAAAACGGGCAGCTTTTGGTGACCACTTCCTATGAGGGAGATATAACTCTGGAATCTGTTTCCTTTAGCCAGAAGGCGGAATTCTTTGAAGAGATTTTTGGAATAAGGCCAGTCTTAAAGCAGAAGAGGAGGTTGACCTGATGGCAGACATCAATGAGATATTTAACAATCCGGATAATTATGTTAACCGAGAACTGAGCTGGATCGAGTTTAATTACCGGGTTCTTGGCGAGGCGAGAGATAAAAGCCTTCCTTTACTTGAAAGAATCAAATTTTTAGGCATCACAGCCTCCAATTTAGATGAGTTCTACATGGTCCGTGTGGCATCGTTAAAAGACATGGTCCATGCCAAATATACAAAGCCTGATATCTCTGGCTTAAAACCAGGGGAGCAGCTGGAAAAAATCAGTGAGAAGACTCATGAGCTGGTTGCTCTCCAGTATTCCACCTATAACCGCTCCTTACTTCCAGCTTTAAAGCAACATGGAATTCATGTAATTTTAAATCATGAAGATCTAAATGAAGAAGAAGGAAATTTTGCAGATAACTATTTTGAACGTGATGTTTATCCGGTTCTCACCCCAATGGCAGTGGATTCCTCCAGACCATTTCCACTGATTCGGAATAAGTCCTTAAACATTGCAGCACTTCTTAAGAAAAAGAGCGGGGAAGAGGAGCTGGAATTTGCCATGGTCCAGGTCCCAAGCGTGCTTCCAAGGATTGTTAAGTTCCCTAAAAAAGAAGGGGAAGAGCAAAAGGTAATCCTGCTGGAACAAATTATCGAGCGGAATATGGGAAGCCTGTTCTTAAATTACAACGTAGTCACAGCCAGCCCTTTCCGGGTCATGAGAAATGCGGATCTGTCCATTGATGAAGAAGAAGCTGTGGACCTTTTGGAAGAGATTCAAAAGCAGTTGAAAAAAAGACAGTGGGGCGAGGCCATACGCCTTGAAGTAGAAGAAAAGATTGATAAAGGTCTCCTAAAAATATTAAAAAGGGAGCTTAATATCAGCTCCAGTGATATCTTTTTAATCAGTGGCCCTTTGGACCTTACCTTTCTAATGAAGCTGTATGGAGTGAAAGGATTCGAGCACTTAAAGGCCGTTCCCTATGTCCCTCAGCAGGTGCCGGAGTTAATGAATGAGGATGATATCTTTACCAATATCAGAAAGGGAGATATTTTACTTCATCATCCATATGAGACCTTTGACCCTGTTGTAAATTTTGTAAAGGCAGCGGCAAAAGATCCTGAAGTATTGGCTATCAAGCAGACGCTTTACCGGGTCAGCGGCAACTCTCCCATTGTAGCTGCCTTGGAAGAGGCCGCAGATAACCGGAAGCAGGTTTCTGTACTGGTGGAATTAAAAGCCCGTTTCGATGAGGAAAATAATATTAACTGGGCAAAGAGACTTGAAAAAGCAGGCTGTCACGTAATTTATGGGCTGGTAGGCTTAAAGACTCATTCAAAGATTACCCTGGTGGTCCGAAGAGAAGAAGATGGCATCAGACGATACGTTCATCTGGGAACAGGAAACTATAATGATTCCACAGCAAAGCTTTATACGGATTTTGGGTTAATGACCTGCAATCCCCAGATCGGAGAGGATGCCACGGCAGTCTTTAATATGCTATCCGGATATTCTGAGCCTTTGCAGTGGAACAAACTGGTGGTTGCCCCCATCTGGCTGAGAGCCAGGTTTTTAAAGATGATAAGGCGGGAAACAAAGAATGCAAAAACAGGAAAACAGGCTCATATCATCGCAAAGATGAATTCCCTTTGTGATAAGGATATTATCGCGGCTCTTTATGAGGCTTCCTGTGCAGGAGTGAAAGTTCAGCTCATTGTAAGAGGCATCTGCAGTTTAAGGGCAGGCGTCCCTGGATTAAGTGAAAATATTACCGTCCGCTCCATTATTGGAAATTTCCTGGAGCATACCAGAGTCTTTTATTTTGAAAATGATGGAAGCCCGGAGCTTTACCTGGGAAGTGCTGACTGGATGCCAAGAAACTTAGATAAACGGGTGGAAATCATGTTTCCGGTAGAAGATGAGGATTTAAAAGAACGGATTATCAAGATCCTTTTGATACAATTAGAGGATAATGTAAAATCCCATATCCTGTTACCTGATGGAACTTATGAAAAACCGGACCGGAGAGGCCGGGTCCAGAGAAACAGCCAGGAGGAGTTCTGTGAGGAAGCAAAGCTAGCGGTCAAGGAAGAACTTAAGAAATTAAACCCTCAGGCAAGCCGGGTATTTATCCCCAATGAGAGCCAGAGCTAACTGGAAAATTCAGGTGTGAATTACCGTTTTATAGGTTTTTTGTAAGAAAATAGTAAGGCAAAGATACCTTTCTTGTGGTAGAATGGATGCAGGCTTTTCTGTGTAAAAAGAAGAGCCGCTTACATAACGACAAGGGAGGTATTTTTTCATGTCCGAGACAATAAGCATACTGGTTGTGGATGATGAGAAGGAGATTGCAGATCTGGTTGAAATCTATCTGGTTAGTGATGGATATAAAGTATATAAGGCAAACCACGCAGAGGAGGGCCTTGAGATACTGGAAAAGCATCAGATTCATCTGGTTCTTTTAGACATCATGATGCCTGGAATGGATGGACTTTCCATGTGCAGGAAGATACGAGAGACAAATAATATCCCCATTATCATGCTAAGTGCAAAATCCACTGATTTAGATAAGATACTTGGCCTTGGTACCGGGGCAGATGATTACGTAACAAAGCCGTTTAACCCTCTGGAGCTTACGGCGCGTGTAAAATCACAGCTTCGCCGCTATACCCAGTTAAACCCCAACAGCTCAGTCAATGAAGCAGCCAAGAACGAAATTGCTATTCGGGGGCTGACCATTAATAAGGATAATCACAAGGTAACCGTTTACGGAGAAGAAATTAAACTGACTCCCATAGAATTTGACATTCTATATTTGCTGGCTTCCAATCCAGGCAGGGTGTTCAGCACCGATGAGATCTTTGAAAAGGTTTGGAACGAAAAGGTTTATGAAGCCAATAACACCGTAATGGTACATATCAGACGTCTGCGCGGCAAGATGAAGGAAGACACCAGACAGAATAAGATCATCACCACTGTTTGGGGGGTAGGTTACAAAATTGAAAAGTGATATCAATCGCCGTTTTCATGCCAGGGTCGTAGCCAACATTTTTTACAGTGCTGTGGTCACGGTCCTGATAGAACTTTTTCTTGTAACCAATATTTCCCTCATCGCTTCGTATATGCGTAATACAGACAGGGACAATGCATTTGTGGAGCTTCTTACCACCTTTGATGCCGTAGTGATTCTTATTTATGTTGTTTTCGGAATCGGTATTTTTACGGTTACCTTTCTTTTATTACAGGAAAAATCCATGCGATATATTGCCAAGATATCCAGCGCCATGCACAGCATTTCCGAAGGAGATTTAAACATCACGGTAGATATTGAAGGGGATGATGAATTTTCCGTTATGGCAGCCAGCTTAAATAAGATGGTGGGCGATTTAAAAGAGCTGATGGATAAGGAAAGAGAGGCAGAGCGGACGAAGAATGAGCTGATTACCAACATCGCTCATGATTTAAGGACTCCTCTTACCTCCATTAACGGTTACTTAGAGCTTTTATCCGGTGATACGAAGCTTGATCCTGAGGTTCAGAAAAAGTACATAGGAATCGCATACGTAAAGACAAAACGGCTGGAAAAGCTGATTGAAGATTTATTCGGATTTACAAAACTAAATTACGGAAAGATGTCCATGCACGTATCAAGAGTGGATGTGGTAAAGCTTTTAAGCCAGCTTTTAGAGGAGTTTTATCCCAGCTTTGTGGATAAAAACTTATCCTATGAGCTTCAAAGCAATGTCCCCGCTATGGTAATCGCGGCGGATGGAAATCTTTTGGCGCGCCTGTTTGACAATCTTATCAACAACGCCATCAAATACGGAGCCGATGGGAAACGGATTCTGGTAAAAGTGAATGGCAACGAAGAACAGGTGACAGTCTCTGTGGTCAATTACGGTTATGTGATTCCAGCAGACGAACTGCCTCTGATCTTTAATAAATTCTACCGGGTGGAGCAGTCCCGCTCCACAGATACAGGAGGAACTGGTCTTGGTCTTGCCATTGCAAAGAACATTGTGGATATGCACGGCGGAGCCATAGACGTTACCAGTGATTTGTCCGGCACTGTATTTTCGGTTAAGCTTAAGGTTGATTTTGATGTGAACAAAGAGAACTTTGGAAAGATAGGATGATACAGGATGAATTTCAAGAAGATATCCCTGATTTTTGCCATAGCGCTTACCATAGCAGGCAGCATGAAGCTGCCTGCTTTCGGCATGGTAGCCACAGATGCCAATTCTCAGGAAAATGAATTTAATGCAGTTTCTGAATCAGAAATCTCCATGGATGTTTCCTATGGATATGATGGAAATGCAAAAAGCGGACGTTTTGTACCCGTGAATGTAACCGTAAAAAGTGACAAGGACGCCCCATTTACCGGTACACTTCGGGTGGAAGCCATGGAATCAGATTTTGATATTTACCAGTATGATTATCCGGTGAGTTTAAAAGGGATGGAAATCCTTGATCAATCCCTGGATATTCCTGCGGGAAGGGCAGACACCCTCTATGTGAAGCTTTTAGATCAAAGTGGAAATGAGCTGATTCGAAAACGATTAAAAACCAATGTCACTCCGGAAACAGCAGAACTCTTCGTAGGCATTTTATCGGATAATGCTGATAAGCTTTCTTATATGGAGGGAGTGGGAGTCAATTACAGCTCTGTCCGTATCAAGACCTTTAACATGAAGACGGAAAAGATGCCGGATCATGTAATCGGACTGGGTGTTCTTGATGTCCTTGTTATCACCGATTACGATACCAAACAGCTTTCCAAAGACCAGGTGTCAGCAATTTGGGCGTGGGTAAAGGAAGGCGGCACCCTTCTTCTTGGCACTGGAGCCAGAGCAGATGATACACTTTTTGCATTTCAATCGGACCTTTTGGAGAAGCAATATGCACCTCCAGCGGAGCGGTCTGTGGATATGGGTGTAGAATATTCCACCAACGGACCTGGAGACTCCTTTTTAAATCTTGTGTGTGCTGATGTTTCCTTAAAAGGAGGCACAGGTGTTTTTTCCAATGACCAGTTCTCAGTCCTTACTTCCGTATCCAAGGGAAAAGGCATCGTTGGAGTGGCTGCCTATGATTTTGCAGACATTACCTCCTTTTGTGAGACCCACCGCTCCTATGTGGATAAGCTTTTTACCACCATTTTGGGAGATACCAGATTAAACAACTTATCCTCATACTTATACAGCGGAAATTCCGGCCAGTTCTGGTCCGTTCAGAACATGCTCAATACAGGCAATGTAGATAAGCTTCCAAAGCTTGCTCTTTATATCGTATTAATCCTGGGATATATTATCCTGGTGGGACCTGGGCTTTATCTCTATTTGAAAAAGAAGGAGAGAAGAGGATATTACAGGACCGCAGTGGTGGTGATCTCCTTTATCTTTACCGCGGTCATATACTTGACAGGAATTAAGACCCGGTTTAAGGATACCTTCTTTACCTATGCCACTATTTTGGATTCCACTAAGGATTATGTGGATGAATATACCTATATTAATATGAGGACTCCTTATAACAAGGCTTATACCATTTCCCTGGATCCTTCTTATATGATTTTGCCCATAACAAGGAGCAACAACTATGAAATGTCTCCTGTCCCCAAGTTTCTTGGAGATGAAGATTATAAAGTAAGAGTAGGATACGGAAATGGAGATACAAAGGTTTCCGTTCAGAATGCAGCAGCATTTACGCCCAAATACTTCTCTCTGCAAAAACGGACTCCCAATACAGACCACAGAGGACTTCTTGGTGATATTACGCTGTCAGACGGAAAGGTCTACGGAACTGTGACCAATGAATACCCCTTCCCCGTAGAGAAGGTCGGAGTTCTTATGTACGGTAAGATGATTCTGCTAGATGAATTAAAGCCTGGGGAGACTGTTAAATTAGATGGTGCTCCAGTCATTAATTATCCCATTAACAACGCCTTTAACGTATCAGCCAGAGTAACAGGCAGCTATCAGTATCCAAAGGCAGATATTGACAATCCAGATTATATGCTGGCACTGTCCAGAACCAATATTTTAAGCTTCTACCTGGATAAATATTCCACCGCCTATAACCAGGAAGCCAGAATTGTAGCCTTCAGCAGCAATCAGACTGACAGCCAGTTCCTGGCCAAAGGAAACTATGAGACCTTTGGAATGTCCATGTTTACCTCCACTCTGGATGTAAACACAAGGAAGTTTGGAGTTGTCTCTCATTCTGCACTGATAAAACCGCCAAAAGTAATCAGCGGTCAGTATTACTCTGATTCCAACGCAACCTATGCGGTTGATCCGGTAGCCCTGGAGTATTTCCTTGGAAATGACCTTGAGATTGACAAATTGTCGTTTGAAAATCCATCCGCGGACTTTACAAACAATGATAACGTTTCCTACATCAACCTGTTTAAGGGAGATATTTATTTTTACAATCACGACACAGGGAATTATGATGTCATGACCGCCGGAAAGCTGGACTATACAGCCGGGGAGCTGACCCCCTATTTATCACCGGGCAATACCCTTACCGTTAAATATGTAAGCGACAATGCGGAAGGAAAGAACTGGTATATAACACTGCCTATGCTCACGGTTACAGGAAGGGATAAATGATGTTAGAAATCAAAAATTTATGGAAAAAATTCGGTAAGTTCCATGCCTTAAATGGCTTGGATCTAACGATTCCCGAAGGCTCCCTTTACGGATTTGTGGGGCCAAACGGTGCAGGTAAAACAACCACCATTAAGATTATGACCGGACTCCTATCGGCAGACTGCGGCCAGGTCCTGATTCGTGGTACCGACGTGACCAGAGGGTTAAATGATTTAAAGTTAAGCATTGGTTATGTGCCTGATTTTTTCGGCGTGTATGATAATCTGAGGGTCAACGAATACATGGAGTTTTTTGCTTCCTGCTATGGACTTGATGGGCTTAAAGCGAGAAACCGGTATATGACCCTTTTAGAACAGGTGGGCTTGGAAGATAAGGTAAACTTTTATGTAGACAGCTTATCAAGAGGTATGAAGCAGCGTCTGTGCCTGGCAAGGGCTTTAATCCATGATCCCCTTCTTCTGGTTCTTGATGAGCCTGCTTCCGGTCTGGACCCAAGGACCCGATTTGAATTCAAGGAGATCTTAAAAGAGTTAAAGGATCAGGGAAAGACCATATTTATAAGCTCCCACGTGCTGTCGGAGCTATCAGAGCTTTGTACGGATATTGGTATCATTGACCAGGGGAAGATGGTTCTGGGAGGAAGTATGGAAGAAATCCTTCACAGGGTCAATGCCACCAATCCCCTGATCATCGCAGTTCTGGGCAATAAGGAAAGGGCTCTTTCCATCTTAAAGAGCCAGCCCTGTGTTCAGACCATAGCCGTGAAGGATCAGGATATCCGGGTGAATTTCATTGGGGATGAACAGGATGAGGCCCTTCTCCTACAACAGCTTGTGGATGCGGAGGTACTGATCCGCGGGTTTTACAGAGAGCAGGGGAGCTTAGAGACCCTGTTCATGCAGATAACCGATCATGATAAAGAAAAGGCGGTGCTTGTACATGAAAATGAACCCGGTCTATAAACGGGAAATAACGGTCAGCTCCAGAAGCTTCCGTCTGGCCCTCATTCTTGTGCTGTTTAATTCCATTCTTGCCCTGGTAGTTCTTCTTAATATGTACTCCGTGGTAGAACAGGTGAAGATGACAGCTGAGATTCAGTATTCATCCTTTATCAACATATACGTTTTCGTAGCAGTGGTGGAATTCGTCATGCTCATGTTCATCATGCCGGCTCTGACAGCGGCCAGTGTCAGTGGGGAGAGAGAACGCCAGACTCTGGATCTTCTTCTCACCACCACCATGAAGCCATGGGAGATTATCTGGGGAAAATTAATGGCTTCCTTTGGAACCATGTTTTTAATGGTCATGTCAAGCTTTCCCCTTCTTTCCGTCTCATTTGTATATGGAGGCGTGACAGCTTCTGATATATTTATTTTGCTTTTATGCTATCTTGCCGTGGCCCTTCTTTGCGGAAGCATGGGAATCTGCTTTTCTTCTATTTTTAAGCGTTCTACCATTGCTACGGTAGTAAGCTATGGAGTGCTGGTGATGATTGCGGCAGGTACCTATGCCATCAATATATTTGCGTTATCCATTGCCCGCCTAAATGTGGTCAATACCTATGCATCCTCGGTCAGCGGCATTGCAGATCAGGCCAATTCCGGTTCATTCCTGTATCTTCTTTTATTAAATCCTGTGGCTACATTTTATGTAATGATAAATACCCAGGCTGGAGATAATCAGGTATTAAAGAGCCTTAACAACTGGTTCGGTCCTCACCCTCAGAATGGCATTATGGATCACTGGGTGGTGCTAAGCATTTTCATCCAGCTTTTGTTGGCAGCTATCTTCCTTTTTATTGCGGTGAAGGCCATCAGCCCTACCAATGGAAAACGAATGAAAAACACCAAGTAAAAGGAGGTTTTATGTTAACAATAGGATGTCATTTATCATCGGCCAAAGGCTACCTTGCCATGGGTAAGGATGCCACGGCCATTGATGCAAATACGTTTCAGTTTTTTACAAGAAATCCAAGAGGAACCAAAGCCAAAGCCATGAATCCGGCCGATGTGGAACGTTTTCTTCTCTTTGCAGAAGAAAACTCCATTGGCCGGATTCTGGCTCATGCGCCCTATACTTTAAATGCCTGCTCTGCAGATGAAAATCTTCGTATTCTCGCAAGAGATACCATGAAGGATGATTTATTGCGAATGGAATACACTCCCGGAAACTGCTATAACTTTCACCCGGGAAGCCACGTAGGACAGGGCGTTGAAACCGGGATACAGTATATTGCAGATATGCTTGGAGAGATTCTTTCTCCCGAACTTCATACGACGGTCCTCCTTGAGACCATGTCAGGTAAGGGAAGTGAAGTAGGCCGTGAATTTGAAGAATTAAGAGAGATTCTTGACCGGGTAGAGCTTAGCCATCTCATGGGCGTCTGTCTTGATTTATGCCACGTGTGGGATGCCGGATATGACATTGCAAATGACTTAGACGGGGTATTAAAGAAATTCGATGACGTAATCGGCCTTTCCCGTTTAAAAGCAGTTCATCTAAATGACAGCCAGAATCCCTTAGGCGCACACAAGGACCGCCACGCGCGATTAGGTGAGGGCTGTATCGGAATAGAGGCTATAAAAAGGATCGTGACCCATCCGGTTCTTAGGGAGCTGCCTTTTTATTTAGAGACACCCAACGATTTATCTGGGCACGCCAAAGAAATTGCAATGATGAGGAATGCCTGATGGCGTAATTACCAATCCTATAGTATAATAGAGGAATCTAACAGTTGAGGAGGAACAGACATGGGAATTGTAAAGGCACTGACAACCGCGTTAGGCGGTTCACTGGCAGATCAATGGCTTGAAGTCATAGAAGCAGGAGATATGGGAGACCAGACCGTATTCTCTTCAGGAGTAAAAATCAGAAAAGGCTCCAATACAAGGGGAACAGATAACACCGTTTCAGATGGTTCTGTCATTCATGTTTACCCCAATCAGTTCATGATTTTAGTGGACGGTGGAAAGGTGATTGACTATACCGGAGAACCAGGCTATTTTACTGTAAAGAATTCTTCCCTCCCCTCTCTTTTTAATGGTCAGTTCGAAGAAGCTCTAAAGGAATCCTTTGACCGTGTCCGTTATGGTGGAAAGACACCTACGGCTCAAAAAGTATTTTTTATCAATCTTCAGGAAATAAAAGGGGTAAAATTTGGAACCCCTAATCCCATTAATTATTTCGATCAGTTTTATAATGCAGAATTATTCCTGCGGGCTCATGGAACGTATTCCTTTAAGGTAACAGATCCTCTGTTATTCTTTGCGGAAGTCATTCCAAGAAACGCTGTCAGCGTGGAAGTGGATGATATCAACAGCCAGTATCTTTCCGAATTTTTAGAGGCATTGCAGTCCTCCATCAATCAGATGTCCGCAGACGGAATCCGAATCTCTTACGTATCATCAAAGGGTAGAGAGCTTGGACAGTATATGTCAGATGTTCTTGACGAACAGTGGAAGGCCAGGAGAGGAATGGCCATTCAGTCCGTGGGAATCGCAAGCATAACCTATGATGAGGAATCCAAGGACCTGATTCATATGAGAAACCAGGGCGCTATGCTTGGAGATCCGTCAGTAAGAGAGGGATACGTCCAGGGAGCCGCTGCCAGAGGTATGGAGGCAGCCGGAGGCAATTCCGCAGGTTCTATGTCCGGTTATCTTGGAATGGGCATGGGAATGAATGTAGGAGGCGGTATCCTGGGTGCTGCATCAAGTGCCAACCTTCAGCAGATGAAGATTAATCAGGAACAGCAGGCAGGAAATAATACTCCTTCCGGTACTCAGGCTACAGCGGGCTGGACCTGTAGCTGCGGAAGCGTTAATACCGGTAATTTCTGCCCACAATGCGGAAACAAAAAGCCAGCCGGACCATGGAAGTGCGAATGCGGTGAGTCCAATACCGGAAACTTCTGCTCCCAGTGCGGTAAGCCAAAGCCATGAGCGGCATCATAACCTATCATTGCCCCAACTGCGGCGGCCCCTTAAAATTTAATCCAAAGCTTCAAAAGTATGCCTGTGAATTTTGCCTTTCAGAATTTACGGAGCAGGAAGCGCAGGAAGAGGAGATAGCGAAAGAAGAGGAAAAGGCAAGAGAGAAAAGGGCGCAGGAAGAGGAAAAGGCGGAGCAATCAGGACGTGAGGGTGAGCCGGTCCTTTATTCCTGCCCCAGCTGCGGAGCAGAGGTTGTAACCGATGAAACTACCGCAGCCACCTTTTGCTACTATTGTCACAATCCGGTCATTCTGACCGGCCGACTATCCGGCGAATACCATCCGGATTATGTCATTCCCTTTTCTATTGAAAAGGAAAAGGCAGTAGAGATGTTTCGAAGCTGGATGAAGAAAAAGAGATTTACACCAAAAGCATTTTACAGTGAAGATCAGATTGAAAAGATCTCCGGCGTATATTTTCCTTATCTTCTTTACAGCTGCCGGGTCAATGGACAGTTAACAGCCAGGGCAGACCGTCTGCGCATCTGGGTCAGCGGAAATTACAGGTATACGGAAACACAGACCTATGAAGTAAAAAGAGAGGGGCTTATGCCCATAAAATACGTACCCCGTAATGCATTAAAAAAGGCCAGTAAAGAGCTGACAGAAGGAGTGTTTCCTTTTGATACCGATGTGATGAAGCCATTTACCATGGGGTACTTATCAGGTTTTGTAGCGGAGCGAAGAGATATGGGAGAGACTGACTTCTCCAGCGAAGTGAAGGATGAGGTACGGTCCTTTGCCAGAGACTCCTTAAAAAACAGCATAACTTCCTATGATACTTTGAGGGTACAGGATGAATCCTTTTCCTTCACAGAGGAGCAATGGCAATATGCGCTCCTTCCTGTATGGGCTCTTACTTATTTTGACCGGGCAAAGAATGCAATGTATTATTTTACCATAAACGGGCAGACCGGAAAGGTCTGTGGAAAGCTGCCGGTGGATAAAGGAAAGCTTCTCCTTCTGTTTTTGGAGATCTTCATTCCGGTGCTTGCTGCCATGCTGATCGTGGGGTATTTCATATGATGAATGTAACATGGAAATGGATGAGAAAAGGGATACCAACAGCCTTTTTTATTATAGTTTTTTTCTTGTTCTCCTCATGCTTTATGGCCCTTAATTCCCTTGGGGATGAAACGCGGGTCTTTGATGATGCAGGGCTTTTTACCAGAAAAGAAATCGATAGCTTTCAGTCCCAGATCGCATCCATGAAAAAAGAAATGAACATGGATGTTTTAATCGTGACCGCAAGTGATACGAACGGTAAGTCTGCGAAGCAGTATGCAGAGGATTATTACATCAATGGATCATACGGCGTTGGCTCTGATTACAGAGGTGTTCTGTTTTTAATTGATATGGATAACCGGGAAATGTACATTCTCCCAGTGGGTAAGATGAACCGTTTCTTAACAGATCAGCGCTGGAATGCCATTTTAGACAGCTCTTATGAGAGTGCCAGTCAGGGGGAATATGCTTCCAGTGCCCAGGCCTTTTTAGATGGAGTTATGAAGTATTACCGGGCTGGTATTCCTGGCGGCCAGTATAATTATGATAAGGAAACGGGAGAAATCAGTATTTACAGAAGTATTCGCTGGTATGAAGCGGCAGCAGCCTTTGGAATCGCACTTTTTGCTGGGGGAACTGCTTGCCTTACTGTAGCTGGACAGTATTCCATGAAAAAGGAGAGAAACCGGTCAGGGAATTATTTAAAGGCTTACCGAGGCGCCAGCCAGTTTCGCTATTCCCAGCAGACCGATGATCTCATTAATAAGACGGTGACCCATGTAATCATTCCGAGAAATAACGGAGGGAACTCCGGCGGCAGCTCCGGCGGCGGTTTTTCTGGAAGAAGCACCACTCATTCCTCCTCCGGGCGGACCATGGGAGGCGGAGGACGTAAGTTTTAAGGAAATACCATTGAAAAAAGTCTGGAGAAGGAGTAATCCTTAGCCAGACTTTTTGTTTATTCATCTAATAAAACAGGAACTGCTTTATCCAGGGTCATAGAGGTATCTGTCACAATGCAGTCGTAGGCAAGTATATGAACACCTCCCCGTTTTGCTTCCTGTAAAGCCTTGGCAAATTCCGGGTGAGTCTTTCTGTTTGGTACAAAGCCTGTCATCTCTTTCATCTGTATGACAAAGAGAATATAAGCTTCATAACCTGCCTCATGGGCCTTTACCAATTCTTCTACATGTTTCACACCCCTAAGAGTCGGTGCATCGGGAAACATGGCAAGTCCATTCTCCTCCAGGGTTACCCCTTTTACCTCCATAAAAGCGGAAAACTCAGGATTGGCAGTTTGAAAGGCAAGATCAAATCTGGACTGTCCGTAAGTGACCTCCCGTTTTATATTTTGTATTCCTTCAACCAATTTGGTTGTCTCAATATTTTCTTTACCATAGGGAAGAGAAGCGTTTCCAGATAAAAGCCATTCATAAGCTACCTGGTTTGGTGCCTGGGAATCCATATTAATAAGAAGTGGGCCTTCCTCCCGCTCCTTCCATACTCCGATTAAGGAATACTGAGTCTTTCTTCCAAGAAGGGCGGCTTCCGGGTGAAACTGGACTAACACGGTCACCCCAGAAATCAATAGCTCCCTGCAGCGTCCTGTATTTTTTACATGGCAGACGACAGTTTCTTCCTGGCCGTTCTTATTAGATATTAAAACATTGGCAATAAAGCGGTTGGGCCGGCTAAGGAAAATACCTTTCTGCATATGTTCATATTTCATAAAAATAAGTTCCTCCTTTCTGTATCCATGGGAGTATCTTACCATAGAAAGGGACAAATGGAAAGCTCAGACATATGTCTTTGCAACAAATACATATGTCCGCATAAAGAATACTTTTTGCTTGCGCCATTTCATAAAGTGTGCTACAATGCTGGCAAGGTTTTTATCCACTCTAAATTATGACAAAGCAGGAAAGGAATCAGATACTATGGAATTATCCTATCAAAGTACCCGGGGCGGCGAAGCTGGTGTAACGGCTTCCCAGGCAATTTTAAAAGGGCTGGCAGCAGACGGCGGCTTATTTATGCCAAGCTTTATTCCAAAGCTTGACAGATCCATGAAGGAGTTATCCCTCATGACATACCAGGAAACAGCCTATGAGGTAATGAAGCTGTTCCTTACGGACTTTACCGAAGCCGAATTAAAAAGCTGCATCAATCAGGCTTATGACAGCAAATTTGATACGGAAGAGATTGCACCTCTATCCAAAGCAGATGGTGCTTATTATCTGGAATTATATCATGGAAGTACCATTGCATTTAAGGATATGGCACTTTCTATCCTGCCCCATCTGATGACTACCGCTGCGAAAAAAAATGAGGTAAAAAACAAGATCGTAATTCTTACCGCTACCTCCGGCGATACAGGTAAGGCGGCTATGGCAGGCTTTGCCGATGTGGAAGGAACCGAGATCATTGTGTTCTATCCAAAGGATGGAGTAAGTCCGGTCCAGGAGCTTCAGATGGTGACACAAAAAGGGGAGAATACCCATGTGGCTGCCATTCACGGAAACTTTGACGATGCTCAGACCGGAGTAAAGAAGATCTTTAACGACAAAGAGTTTGCAAAGCTTCTGGAAGAAAAAGGATATCAGCTTTCCTCTGCCAATTCCATTAACATCGGAAGACTGGTTCCCCAGATCGTCTACTATGTCTATGCCTATGCAAAGCTCCTTTTAAATGAAGAGATTAAAGAAGGGGAAGAAATTAATGTGGCCGTGCCAACCGGTAACTTCGGAAACATTCTGGCGGCTTATTTTGCAAAGCTTATGGGAGCACCGATTAAGACCTTAATCTGTGCATCCAATGAGAATAAAGTCCTTTTTGATTTCTTCCAGACAGGAACCTATGACAGGAACCGGGAATTTATACTAACCACCTCTCCCTCCATGGATATCTTGATTTCCAGCAATTTAGAGAGACTCATTTACTTAAGTGCAGGCGGTGACGCGACAGCCAATGCAGACCTTATGAAGGCTCTTGGAGAAAGCGGCAGCTATTGTGTAACCAGTGAGATGAGAGAGAGAATGAAGGGCTTTGTAGGAGGCTTTGCGTCAGAAGCTGAAAATAAAGCTGCGATTAAAAAGCTGTTTGAAGATACTGGCTACTTAATAGATACTCATACCGGAGTCGCATCGACTGTATACAGTAACTATAAAGAAGAGACAAAGGATGACACAAAAACGGTCATTGCCTCAACAGCCAGTCCATATAAATTTTCAAGAAGTGTGTTGGAAGCCATAGAAGGAAATCAGGAAACAAAGGATGAGTTTGAGATTATTGACCATCTCTCCCGGGTATCCGGAATTGTGATTCCTCAGGCAGTAGAAGAAATCCGCACCGCCGAGGTACGTCATACCACGGTTTGCGATGCGGATCAGATGAAGGAAGCTGTTTTAGGTTTTTTAAATTAATTCAGAGAACGAAGGGCGAACCGCTTCCATTTTCCTCCCAGCACACGGCTGGAGAAGAAGATGGCGCGGACCAGCCAGTCGATGGTCATAGCGATCCAGATGCCCATGAGCCCAAGCCCAAGGTGAAGGCTTAGGAAATAAGCAAGAACGATACGGCAGATCCACATGGAGCAGATGGATACCACCATGGTAAAACGGACGTCTCCAGCGGCACGCAGGCCGTTGGTGAGGCAGAAGGCCAGTGGATGGATCAACATGCAGCAGATGCTGTGATAGAGCATAAGTTTTACCGCTAAGGCGCTGGTTTCCGGGGAAAGCTGGAACAGCGCCGTTATTCCGTTCAAAAATGGAATAATGGAGAGGTTTAATACGATGAGGCAGAGATAAGCGGTTTTTAGTAGTCTGCCCATATATTTCTTTGCCTGATCCAGTTCTCTGGCTCCCACACACTGTCCGACCACAGTAACCATGGCAATGCCGATAGCAGTAGCTGGAATGGTCTCCAGACCGCATATGGTACTTGCTACTGCATTGGCGGCAATGGCAACGGTACCAAAACTGGAGATCAGGCTTGATAAAAGTAGTTTCCCAAGCTGAAAGATACTGTTTTCCACACCATTCGGTACACCGATATTAAGAATTCTTCGAAGCATTCCCTTATCCACCTTAAGGGTGAAATCAACACTTAATCCTGCATGTCTTTTTAACAGAACCAGCATGATAACAGCGCAGAAAATTCTTGAAATCAGAGTGGAGATTCCAGATCCAGCCACACCCATATGGAGTCCAAAGATAAAGATAAAGTTACCCACGATATTCATTACATTGGCAATGAGAGATACCCGCATGGATACTCCCGAATTGCCTACGGAGCGGAAAAGCGCGGCGGAACTGTTATAAAAGGCCAGGAAAGGATAAGATAAGGCGGACAGGAAAAAATAGACCTTTGCATTATCCATAACATCCTGACTGATGTTTCCATAAACAAGACGCAAAAGCGGCTCGTTGAATATCAGGGCGATTGCCGCAAGGATGATAGAAAGTCCTCCCACGGCCAGAAAAAGCTGTCCGGCAGCTTTTGCAACGTTCTTATCGTCCTTTCTTCCAATGTACTGGGCTGCTACAACAGATCCGCCGGCTGCCATGGCACCAAAGAGACCGATCAAAAGAATGTTAATGGTATCAACGATGGATACGCCTGATACGGCAGCCTCTCCGATGGCGGCCACCATAAGGGTATCCGTCATTCCCATGGCAACGGCTAAAAACTGCTCGATGACCAGGGGGAAAATCAGCTTTCTCAGTTGTTTTCTGGTAAACAGGTTCCTATCTTCTTCTGTCTTCTGATTCATAACATTTCTCCCATGTTGTATTTATTCTAATACCATTATAAAGCAATGACCGTATGAAAGCAAAATGTAACTTTGTTATAAAAAAAACAATCTTTTTGAAATTAAACTTTCCAAATAGGACAAAATGGTATATAATGAATAAATAAAAACTAAAAATAGATGGAGGTTCGAGATATGTTAGTTTCAGCGAAAGAGATGCTTGAAAAGGCAAGAGACGGAAAGTATGCAGTCGGACAGTTCAACATCAACAACCTTGAGTGGACAAAAGCAGTTCTGCAGACGGCAGAGGAGTTAAAATCCCCAGTTATTCTCGGTGTTTCCGAGGGTGCTGGAAAATATATGACTGGCTATAAAACAGTTGCTTCTATGGTAAAGGCGATGATTGAAGAGATGAAGATTACAGTTCCAGTAGCACTTCATTTAGATCACGGCTCCTATGAAGGCTGTTATAAATGTATCGAAGCAGGATTTTCTTCCATCATGTTCGATGGTTCCCATTACCCGATTGCTGAGAATGTTGAAAAGACAACAGAGCTTGTAAAGGTTTGTGCAGAAAAGGGAATGTCTATCGAGGCTGAGGTTGGTTCTATCGGCGGAGAAGAAGACGGCGTTGTTGGTATGGGTGAGTGTGCAGATCCAGACGAGTGTAAGCAGGTAGCTGATTTAGGCGTGACCATGCTGGCAGCAGGTATCGGCAATATTCACGGAAAATATCCGGAAAACTGGGCTGGTTTAAGCTTTGATACTTTAGCAGCGATTAAAGACAAAGTTGGCGATATGCCTTTAGTTCTTCACGGTGGTACAGGCATTCCGGAAGATCAGATTAAGAAAGCCATCAGCCTTGGCGTTGCTAAAATCAACGTTAATACAGAGTGCCAGCTTACCTTTGCTGAGGCAACCCGTAAGTACATCGAAGCAGGCAAGGATTTAGAAGGCAAGGGCTTTGACCCAAGAAAACTTCTTGCACCAGGTGTAGAAGCAATTAAGGGAACTGTAAAAGAGAAGATGGAATTATTTGGTTCTGTTGGAAAAGCATAATTGTTTTTAATTCAAAAATATTTGAAAAAGTACTTGATTTTTTTAGGAAAATGATTTATTTTAATTAAGAACGATGGCGTTCTCCTTGCAAAGGGAGGGCGCCTTTTCTGTTTTTTATGCATATTCAGTTATTGAGGAGACTTAAAAAGGGCGAACTGACTTAATTTTATTAAGTGGTAATTCATATGAGAGGATGGAGAATTTATGAGTGAAGTTGTAAACGTAGCCGAAAAGTTTGGCAAGAATGTATTTAACGAAACCGTTATGAGAGAGCGTTTACCAAAGTCCGTTTTCAAGAAGTTAAAGAAAACGATTGAGGATGGCGCAGAGTTAGATCCTTCCATTGCTGATGTAGTTGCACATGCAATGAAGGACTGGGCAATTGAGAGAGGTGCCACTCACTACACCCATTGGTTCCAGCCGCTTACCGGTATTACCGCAGAAAAGCATGATTCCTTTATCTCTGCACCGACTTCCGAAGGAAAGGTCATCATGGAATTCTCCGGAAAAGAACTGGTAAAAGGAGAGCCGGATGCATCCTCATTCCCATCTGGAGGACTTAGAGCAACCTTCGAGGCCAGAGGCTATACTGCCTGGGATTGTACTTCACCTGCATTCTTAAGAGAAGATGCAATTGGTGTTACCCTTTGCATACCGACTGCTTTCTGTTCCTATACAGGAGAAGCACTTGATAAAAAAACTCCTCTTTTAAGATCCATGGAGGCTGTTGATGAGCAGGCTTTAAGAATCTTAAGATTATTTGGAAATACCACAGCCAAGAGAGTTACCCCTTCCGTAGGACCGGAGCAGGAGTATTTCCTGGTGGATCACGATAAATATTTACAGAGAAAAGATTTAATTTATGCTGGCCGTACTTTATTCGGCGCTATGCCTCCAAAAGGCCAGGAGCTGGAAGATCATTACTTCGGAGCGATTCGGGAACGAGTTGCTGCTTACATGAAGGAAGTAAATGAAGAGCTTTGGAAGTTAGGCGTACCGGCAAAGACACAGCATAATGAGGTAGCTCCTGCACAGCACGAGCTGGCACCAATCTTTGAGCAGGCAAACGTTGCCGTAGATCATAACCAGCTGGTTATGGAAACCTTAAAGAAGGTAGCAGGACGCCACGGACTTAATTGTCTCCTTCATGAGAAGCCATTTGCAGGCGTGAATGGTTCCGGTAAGCACAACAACTGGTCCTTAACCTCAGATGACGGCATCAACCTATTAAATCCAGGCGAGACACCACATGAGAACATTCAGTTCTTACTGGTATTATCCTGTATCTTAAAGGCAGTTGATAAACACGCTGACCTCCTTCGTGAGTCTGCAGCAGACGTTGGAAATGATCACAGACTGGGAGCCAATGAGGCACCTCCAGCTATCATCTCCGTATTCATCGGCGAGCAGTTAGAAGACGTAGTTGACCAGCTTTGCAGCACTGGAGAGGCAACCCGCTCCAAGGCAGGCGGCACCTTAAAGACAGGTGTTAGAACCTTACCAGATTTATTTAAGGATGCAACAGACCGTAACAGAACTTCACCATTTGCATTTACAGGCAACAAGTTTGAGTTCCGTATGGTTGGTTCCTCCGATTCCATTTCCTCTCCAAACGTAGTGTTAAATACCATTACCGCAGAGGCATTCAAAGAAGCAGCAGACATTCTTGAGAAGGCAGAAGACTTCGATACCGCAGTTCATGACTTAATCAAGAAGCAGTTAGCCGCTCACAGAAGAATTATCTTCAATGGAAACGGTTATGCAGATGCATGGGTAGAAGAAGCTGAGAAGAGAGGACTTCCAAACTTAAAGTCCATGATCGATGCAATTCCAGCTCTTGCTACAGACGCTGCTGTTAAGATGTTTGAGGAATTTAAGGTATTTACAAAGGCTGAGTTGGAATCTCGCGTTGAGATTGAATATGAAGCTTATACCAAGGCGATCAACATCGAAGCCAGAACTATGATTGATATGGCTGGAAAGCAGCTCATTCCTGCCGTTGTAAAATACACTTCCATACTGGCAGATTCCTTAGGAAAGATCAAGACAGCATGTCCTGATGCAGATACCAGCGTACAGGAAGAGCTTCTCATCGAAGTGAGCGCGTACCTTTCTGATATGAAGGTAGCCTTATCCGCACTGGTAGAGATAACAGATAAGTGCTCAGCGATCAAAGAGAACAAAGAGCAGGCAGCTGCATACCACGATGAGGTAGTTCCTGCTATGGCAGCTCTTCGTGCACCTGCTGATAAGCTTGAGATGATTGTAGATAAAGAGATATGGCCATTACCAAGCTACGGCGATCTTATTTTCGAAGTATAATTTTATAAGTAAATTCAAAATGCGTTTTGACCGGCTGTTACAGCCTGTTCAAAGCGCATTTTTTATGTAAAAAACTCTGCCAGTTGGGTTTCACACCATGTAAAATAAAGTCGATTCAGGAAGGGAAAACTTACAAGTAATACCGTATTTATTACATCATATGATAAGATATAAAAGTAATTATTATGATAGAGAGATCATACATAATATGGATTAAATTAAGTGGAGGTACTTCAATGAAAAAGAAAATGGGTTTACTAGGCTTCGTATTTTTTTCCTGTATCCTTATTGGGGGCTGTGGGAAAAAAGCAGATGGTGAATCATATACGGTAACCGTAGAACAAACGCAGGAACAAACGCAGGAACAGAAGCAGGAGAAAAAACAGGAATTAGAAACAGAAGTTAGTACAAAAGAGACATTGTCTATCAGTAATACGGAGGAAACAAAGGTAAAAGATGATAGCATTACAATGCTTGTTTATACAGAAGCGCCAAATAAGAATAGTTCTGTAGAAATTCAATATCCTCAATTCAAGAATAATGATGCCTTAAACGCCATGGTCTATGATAAAGTACAGAGCCTGGCTCAGATAGATACATCTCTCTTTTCAAGTGATGCCAGATTAAACATTGATTATCAAGCCGATGTGACACTTAACAATAATAAGGTGGTAAGTATTATATTTTGGGGTCCAAGCTCCATTGACGATGCAGCATATAGCACCAACAATTTAATTACAATGAATGTAGATCTGCATTCCATGAAAGAGCTGAATCTTAAAGATTTGTATACAACCAATGCTGATTTCCAGGCAGTATTTTTTGAGAAAGCCATGTTCCCTGAGAACCCTGTTACTTCCTATGATAAAGCCAGTTTTCCAGAAATGCTGAAGCTTCAATCACCGGAATATCAGACGGTAGACCCCTTTAGTATTGAGGGGAATGTAAAATTCTTCCTAAAGCCTGACGGTATAGTGTTTAGTTTGCCTGCTGTTCACGCAACTGGAAGTGATCATTTTGAAGCACAGCTTAAATACAGTGATATACAGCAGTTCTATCTGCTGAAACAGAACCTTTGGGAAAATAGATAATAGAACCGTTAAAAGAAGGGGGAAACTAAGCAGAAACAGTTTCCCCCTTCTTTTATAGTGAGTGCATTATACTATTTTTATGATAGTGTATTAAACCAATAAGTTGCCTGATTTCCACGTGTTTCATCCTGGGAGGCATTTTTTGGTTGCTCATAGTTATGTAAAAAGGCACAAGCCAGGTAATAGGCACTCTCAGTGGAACGGGTGAATTGTGAGAACGTCATATTGTATTTGGTAGTTGCATGGAACTGTTCTTTGTTGCTTACTTCGTACAGAATACGCTTTAATTCACTATCCATATTTGCAACAGTTAATCCATTGCTTTTGGCCCAGTCAATGTACTTGGTAGCTGGTGTCCACTGAACCAGACCAAAACCGCCGCTGGTGTTGTTTTCCTTTAAGCTCTGCCAAATACCTGGGTTGATGGTACTCTCTGTCTGCATGTTGCCAAGCATTCCGCAGACGGCATTTTTGGTCCAGCCCTTGTTCCGTAAATAGTTTAAGATATATTGAGCGTTTACCGTCATTTGTTTGGTGTTTAAATAACTGTTACTGCAATAGGTAGTCCCACCGCCGGAGTCGGCTCCATCAAGAGCTTTAAGAGTCGCCTTACCAGCCTTCCCATCCACTGTAAGACCTTTTGCTCTCTGAAAATTTCTTACAGCAGTATCTGTGCCGCTGCCGAATTTTCCGTCAGGAGTCCCGCAGTTGTAGCCTGCTGCATTTAATTTCTGCTGCATTGTTTTTACACCTGCACTGTAACGAAGCTTATCATCCTTCATGTAATAGCCATTGCCTGCAAGTACCTGGGCATATGTATAGTTTGCATTATTATAATCTGCCATAATTATGATCTCCTTTTTCTTTAAAATGTGTTTTTGTGGTGAGTTCAAAGGAATGGGATAATGATGAAAAGGGTCTATCCCTAACCTTTTTCAACAAGAATCATTTGAATTCATTTGAAAGATTGTTATGTATCTCTCATCAGGTAGAAATAAGTTTTTGATTGATTTGTAAACCATGGATGCTTCAATTCTCTAGCCATAGGAAAGAAAATCTGCTAAAATAGACAGAAAGAACCGTATTAATAAAAGATAAATCAAAAGAAAGAAGGCCATATTCAATGGAAACTATGACATACGTAACAAATATCCTGGAAAAAATCGTAAACATTCCAAGCCCCAGCGGCTATACAAAAGAGGTGATGAAAGCTGTGGAGGAGGAAGCTCGCAGTTTTGGCTACGCTTCCACATATAACCGCAAAGGTGGCCTGATTATTGAGGTGCCCGGACAGTCAAAGGAAGTATTAGGACTTTCCGCTCATGTTGATACCTTAGGCGCTATGGTGCGTTCCATTACACCGGAAGGAAGACTTAACATCGTTTTGGTAGGCGGATTTATGATGGAAAGCATTGAGGGCATGTACTGTAAGATTCATACAAGAACTGGAAAGACTTACACAGGAACCATACTCACAAAGGAGCCATCTCTTCACACATATGACAATGCCAAGTCTCTGGAGCGGAAGCCGAAAAATATGGAGGTGCGCTTAGACGAGCTGGTATACAGTGGGGAGGATGTGAAAAAGCTTGATATTTCCACTGGCGATTACATCAGCTTTGACCCAATGTACGTTCATACGGAGAGCGGCTATATCAAGTCACGTCATTTAGATGACAAGGCTTCTGTGGCAGTGCTTTTAGGAGTCTTAAAAGATATTTCCCAGTCAGGTAAATTACCTAAGAGAACCTTAAAGCTGGTTATCAGCAATTACGAAGAGGTTGGCTTTGGGGCAAGTTTTATTCCTCAGGACATTGAAGAATTTATTGCCGTGGATATGGGTGCTTTGGGAGATGATTTAACGGGAAGCGAGCATAAAGTATCCATCTGTGCCCAGGACTCTTCAGGACCTTATGATTATGAAATGACAAGCCGCCTGATATCTCTGGCTAAAGAGCATAAGATTGATTTTGCAGTGGACATCTTCCCGCATTACGGCTCTGATGTAGGGGCTGCCATCCGGGGGGGCAGCGACATTCGGGGAGCCTTGATTGGACAGGGCGTCCATGCGTCCCACGGAACCGAACGGACCCATGTAGACGGTATGGAACAGACTTTAAAGCTGATTGAAGCATATATAGAGCGGTAAGAAAGAAGAAGAAAACACAGGTGCCCCCGCGGACCAGCATAGTTTTAGCTGGCCTGCAGGGGCAATTTCTTTCAAAATAATGAATATGGTGGAATGTTTTACATCTTTTATGGTATAATCATACCCATACTAAGACAAGCATTATCAGAGGTAGAATATGACACCACATTCATTTGCAATCTGCGCCTATAAGGATTCCCCGTATCTGGAAGCCTGCATACGTTCCTTAAAGGCCCAGACAGTAAAATCAGATATTTTGCTTTGTACTTCTACCCCAAGCCCCTTTATCAAAGAGCTGTGTGAGAGGTACGGCATTCCCATGTTCATTCGCCATGGGGAAAGCAACATTAGAGATGATTGGAATTTTGCTTATCATAAGGCGGATTCCCGTTATGTTACCATTGCCCATCAGGATGACTGTTACCACAAGGACTATGTAAAAACATTGGCCGCATATGCAGATAAGTACCCGGATATGACCCTGTTTACCAGTGGCTACGCTGTGGTTAAGGATAACAAGCTGGCAACGTTTGAAGCGGTAGAAGTTATCAAGAGAATCCTCCGTCTTCCTCTTCGGCTGAAAGTCTTCAGTCATTTGCCCGCAGTGAAAAGAAGCGCCCTGATCTTTGGAAATTCCATCTGCTGCCCGGTATGCGCTTATCATAAGGAAAGACTGGGAGAGCCGTTGTTTACGTCTCCCTATCGGTTCGCACTGGACTGGGATACCTTATATAAGCTGTCAGGAATGCCAGGACGTTTTGTCTGTGTGGAGCGGCCTTTGATGTTTTACCGGGTTCACCAGGAGGCGACCACAAAGGCATGCATTGCCGATAACAGCCGTACCAGGGAAGAAGCAGAGATGTTTAGAAAAATATGGCCGGAGCCGGTTGTAAAATTGCTCATGCATTTTTACCGGAAGGCCTATAAGGAGTACGAATAGACAGGAGGATCAGAACATGAAAGTAGTTTTATTAGCAGGAGGTCTTGGAACCAGGATCAGCGAGGAGAGCCATTTAAAGCCAAAGCCAATGATCGAGATCGGGGAGAGACCGATTTTATGGCATATTATGAAGTATTATTCCCAGTTCGGATTTCATGATTTTGTCATCTGCCTTGGATATAAGCAGTATGTGGTAAAAGAATTCTTTGCAGATTATTTCCTTCATACCTCAGATGTGACCTTTGATCTTGCCAATAACAGCATGGAGGTACATAATAATTATTCTGAGCCATGGAAGGTAACCCTGGTGGATACCGGTTTAAATACCATGACAGGAGGAAGAATCAAGCGCATACAGCCCTACATCGGCGATGAGCCCTTTATGCTCACGTATGGAGACGGCGTGTGTGATGTGGATTTAAATGCCCTTCTTGACTTCCACAAGAGCCATGGAAAGACAGCTACCATGACAACCGTTAACATTGCACAGCTAAAAGGCGTGCTGGATATTAATGAGGATAACATGGTCCACTCCTTCCGGGAAAAGGCTGAGACAGATGCCAGCCTGATCAACGGAGGCTTTATGGTCTTAAATCCAGAAGTATTTTCTTATTTGAAAGATGATACGACTGTCTTAGAGCAGGAGCCATTACAGAAGCTTGCAAAAGAAGGCCAGTTAATGAGCTTTCATCATACCGGCTTCTGGCAGTGCATGGATACTCAGCGGGAGATGAAGAAGCTGGAAGACCTATGGCAGTCCGGCCAGGCACCCTGGAAGATATGGGAGAACTGATATGAACGATTGGACAAGTTTAAAATGGAAGGAATTCTCTGAATTCTATGGTGGGAAAAAGGTTCTTTTAACTGGTCACACCGGGTTTAAGGGCTCCTGGCTCAGCCGTATGCTCCTTAAGGCAGGGGCAGTGGTGACCGGATACTCCTTAGAGCCTCCCACAGATCCCAGTCTTTTTGACATCGCAGGGCTTTCCTATGAGATGAATTCCATCATCGGTGATATCCGGGATCTGGACCATCTTAAGAAGGTATTTGAAGAAACAAAGCCGGAGATCGTGTTTCATCTGGCTGCCCAGCCCATTGTACGGGATTCCTACAAAGAGCCAGTTTATACCTACGAAACCAATGTTATGGGTACGGTTCATATATTAGAATGTGTGCGCCTGACCCCTTCGGTTAAATCCTTTTTGAATATAACCACCGATAAGGTGTATGAAAATAAAGAGTGGGAGTATGGATACAGGGAAAATGACCCCTTAGACGGCTACGATCCCTATTCCAACAGTAAGTCCTGCTCAGAACTGGTAACCCACAGCTATGCAAAGTCCTTCTTTGCCCAGGGACAAACAGCCATATCCACGTCCCGTGCAGGCAACGTCATTGGCGGCGGAGACTTTGCCAATGACCGGATCATTCCAGACTGTATCCGGGCGGCCTCTAAAAAGCAGGAAATCATCTTAAGAAATCCTCATTCCACAAGGCCGTATCAGCATGTTCTGGAACCGTTAGCCATTTATATGACCATAGCCATGAGGCAGTATGAAGATATCAAATATCAGGGATACTATAACGTAGGACCTGATGATAAGGATTGTGTGACCACCGGTGATCTGACCGATTTATTCTGTCAGGCTTGGGGAGATGGACTCTCCTGGATAAACCGTTTTGAGGGCGGCCCTCATGAAGCCAACTTTTTAAAGCTGGATTGCTCCAGAGTCAAAAGCGTCTTTGGCTGGACTCCAAGATACGGAGTAAAAGAAGCGGTGGAAAAGACCGTCCAGTGGGCTAAGGCATATCTGGATGGAGCCGACATGCTGGAGGTCATGGACCGCCAGATTGAAGAATTCTTTGCATAAAGAACAAAAGGAGGAAACATTATGTTTGAAAACAAAACAGAAAATCAGGCAAGAGAAGAAATTTTGGAGCTTGTAAAAGAATATTGCGATACCTTTCATAATCAGAAAAAACCATTTGAAGAGGGAGACAGAATCTCCTATGCATCCCGTGTTTATGACCATAAAGAGATGGTAAACCTGGTGAACAGTTCCTTAGAGTTCTGGCTTACCTCAGGCCATTATACCGATGAATTTGAGAAGAAGTTTGCAAAGTACTTAGGGGTACGCTTCTGCTCCCTTGTAAATTCCGGTTCTTCTGCCAACCTACTGGCATTTATGACCCTGACCTCACCTCTCTTAAAGGAGCGCCAGATCAAACGAGGAGATGAGATCATCACCGTGGCAGCAGGCTTCCCCACCACTGTAAATCCTGCTATTCAGTACGGAGCAGTTCCTGTGTTTGTGGATGTGACCATTCCACAGTATAACATTGATGTTACCATGCTGGAGGCTGCACGCTCTGAGAAGACAAAGGCTGTCATGATTGCCCATACCCTTGGAAATCCATATGATCTTTCCGCGGTAAAGGCATTCTGCGATAAATACAACTTATGGCTGGTGGAGGACAACTGTGACGCTCTTGGTACCAAGTATACCATTGACGGAGAAGAGCGTTTTTCCGGAACCATTGGAGATATCGGAACCTCCAGCTTTTATCCTCCTCACCACATGACCATGGGAGAGGGCGGAGCTGTTTATACCAGCAACTCCCTGTTAAACAAGATCATCCGTTCCTTCCGCGACTGGGGACGTGACTGTGTCTGCCCGTCTGGTACGGACAATTTATGCGGACACCGGTTTGACCGCCAGTATGGTCAGCTTCCAGTGGGCTATGACCACAAATACGTATACTCCCATTTTGGCTATAACCTAAAGACCACGGATATGCAGGCTGCCATCGGCTGTGCCCAGCTGGATAAATTCCCATCCTTCGTGGAACGCAGACGCCATAATTTTGACCGCCTGTATGAAGGCGTGAAGGAGGTTTCCGATAAGCTCATTCTTCCGGAAGCCTGTCCGAACTCAAAACCAAGCTGGTTCGGCTTTTTAATCACCTGTAAAGAAGGGGTAGACCGAAATCAAGTGGTTCAGTACATTGAATCTAAAGGAGTTCAGACAAGAATGCTGTTTGCAGGAAACCTGACAAAACACCCATGCTTTGACCAGATGAGAGAGGCTAACGAAGGCTTCCGCATCGTAGGAGAGCTTACCAACACAGACCGCATTATGGCTGATACCTTCTGGGTAGGCGTATATCCTGGTATGACCGATGAGATGATTGATTACATGGCAAAGGTCATCAAAGAGGCAGTAAGGCAGTAAGCATAAACATGGAGGTAGTATGGAAGAATACGATTTATCAAAGGTCCATCAGGCCAATCTTTCCATATTAAAGGAGATTGACCGCATCTGCCGGAAATACCGGATCAAGTATCTCTTAGATGCAGGGACGTTACTGGGGGCAGTAAGGCACAAAGGCTTTATTCCCTGGGATGATGATGCAGATGTGGCATTTACCCGAACCAATTACGAGGCTTTCCTAAAGGTAGTCCGCCGGGAGCTGCCGGAACATATGGAGCTTTTAGAGCCAGGGGATTTACGGGGAGGCAAGGCATTTTACGACTTCACCCCAAGAATCCTTTATAAGAACAGCAAGACCCATGAGGACACCAAAGAGATGGAGTATTATGAAGGAAAGTTAAATCATCTTTGGGTAGATTTGTTCATCATTGACGAGCTGCCGGAGAAAAAGGCTGCGTCCACATGGACCCTGCTTCTTCATACGATTATCTACGGACTGGCCATGGGCCATCGTTACCGGTTGGATTATTCCAAATACAGCCTGACCAACAAGATATGCGTTGGAATTTTAGCCCTTATAGGTAAACTGATCCCTATGAAGGTAATCAGAAAGCTCCAGCTTATGACAGCAGTCAAGGACCGGAAGGGAACCAGCAGACTTCGTTATTACAGCAATTATCAGCCGGATTACCTCTATGTGACCCTTCAAAAAGAATGGTGTGAGGAAACGGTGGACTTGGAATTTGAGGATACGAAGCTTATGGCACCGAAAGGCTTTCATGAAGTCCTCACCTGGATTTACGGAGATTATAAGAAGCTTCCTCCGGAGGAGATGCGGCACCCCACCCATTCCAGTACGGAAATACAGATTTTTTAAATAAATAGCAATTAATATGGACTGGCATGGATTTCTAGGAAAATGAAGGAATCCATGCCAGTAAAATTTGGATGCAATTGTGAAGATTTTCTGACTTTTTTCCAAAACTACTACAAAAAAAACAGCGTATCCGCTATAATGTAATTTGTTCAAGAAGGAGGAAATTATGATGAAGAACAAAGCAATCATGATATGTGCAATGTCAGCCATGTTACTAACCGGATGTACAAAAAGTAATATTCTTGCATCAGGAGGTCCGGCAGAGCCGGTTTTTGAAACACAAAAAGGCATTGAGCTGGATTGGACCCAAATTAACACCGATATTGATGAAGAATTTGTAGACAATGAGCAGTATCCCATGGCCCTCAGTGTAAATTACAGCCTGGACAAAGAGAAAAAGACCATTGACATGACTTTAATGGTAAAACACGGAACCACTCCGGAACAGGCAGTTGAGTTTGCCGATGCTGCTGTTAAATTTTTAAATGATGAAGTGGCAACCCAGGATTTTTCCTATGAAAGATCAAGTGATAAATCTTTCGGCGGATTTTTTAAAGAGTATGATTTAAACCTGATTGTTATGCCTGATTACACCATGAAGGAAAAGCAGTACTGGCTGGTGGACATGCAGATTCCAAAAGGATCTGACCAGACCATCGTACCAAAAGAAGGCGCTCAGATCATGGAAACAACGGCCGCTGATGAAGAGGAAGATACAGACGCAGAAGAGACAGAAGAAGGAAACGAGACTAACGAGACCGACGAAACAACTCAGTCTGCACCATCCAAGTAACTACATAAATAAGACAATAAAATGGATTAGAGATTGATAAAAATCAATTTCTAATCCATTTTAAGTTATTTGGCTCTATTTCGGCTATTCCTGGTCCACAGCAAGACCGCTGTGATAAGAATAATTCCCAAGCTCTTTTAAAAGCCGGTTATGGTCTAAATTCTTTAATGGAACAGGAGAACTCAGCTCTTCATTAAGAAGGTAGAATACATCCTTGCATTTGATCATGGTCTGATGGAACAATTCGGGGAAGGAAGCCTTGGAAGCCAGTCTTCGGTTCCATGGATTGCACCAGGTCTCATGATTTAAATTCAAAGTGACTACAGGGTCAGGGGGAGCATCGGTCACCAGCTTTTTCGACGCAATCGGGTTGCTTAAGAATAGGGATTCCACAAATTCTATGCTGTTTTTCTTCCGGCTGCTGGGATCTGCAAGTGTTCGGCAGCCAAGGCGCATGGCAAGTATGGATCTGGAAACCATGCGGGGAGTCACCTGAAAGTTGTTCCGGTAATTCAAAGGATAATATGTTTCATTGATACACGCTGACAAAAATTTAGAAATAAACTGCATCTCCTGGCCGTTTAAGCAGATGGTTGCGGCCTGATTGAACTGGGAGGGTTTTTTTCTTCTTATATTTCATGAGCAGAAGAGCATCAATATCGTTTTCCAGCATGGCATGAAGTCCGTGATGGTAATTGGTGGAGTTTTTTACCTCATATTCAATTCTGCCGTAGACGTAGGGGTGGCAGATAGAGTCTCCGATGTAATGGCAGAAAAATCCGCTCATATAGGCAATGGCCTGTTCTCTTTGCTGTCTGGATTCTATCTGAGAGAGGTGGCTCAAACAGGTGACAAAAAAATCATGAACATGGTTTTCGTGCATGTAGGAGCCGACGTTTCTGTAGTCCCTGTGTCGCAGAATAGGAATATTGTAAAAAAACATATCCGGACCTTGGAGACCAAGCTGATAAAGCCAGCGGTATTTGGAAATGATACGCTTTAAAGGATTGTTTGGCATATCACTGAAAACCTTAACTCCCAGCAGATAATGGGTCGTAAAACCGGGCATATTGTTCACCTCGCATTTTTTTTAAGTACAATGACGCATACCTTGATTATACCATACGTTGTTTTATTTTGTACGAAAATCAATGGAAATTTTCATACTATGCAGTTTCAAAGAATATGTGTTAAGGAAAGCATTCAGGAGATGATCCTATGATACATCGCATACATGAACTGGTATGGGGGCCCTGGCTTCTTCTTCTTTTTCTTGGAATTGGAATTGCATATACCATAAAAACCGGTTTTTTCCAAATCAGGAAACTACCCTATTGGTGGATTCAGACCATTGGAAGCATACGAGAGGAAGAGGATGAGAAAAAAGGGGTCACCAAGTTCCAGACTGCCTGTACAGCTCTTGCAGCTACCATTGGTACGGGCAATATTGTTGGAGTAGCAACGGCTCTTACCGCCGGAGGACCTGGCGCCATATTCTGGATGTGGGTATCTGCAGCCATTGGTATGATGACAGGCTATGCGGAGACCATGCTGGGAATTCGCTACCGGTACCGGGATCATAAGGGTGCCTGGGTCTGCGGTCCCATGGTCTATTTAGAGCGTGGTTTAAAAAAGCCTTATCTTGGAATGATCTACAGTTTTCTTTGTATCATGGTATCTCTTGGAATGGGAAGCATGGTACAGTCTAATTCCATCGCAGAGACCATGGAATATTCCTTTGGCATCCCTTCTGTCTCCATTGGAGTTCTGTTAACAGCAATGGTCCTTTTGGTCATTTTAGGCGGAATCAGCAGAATTGCATTTGTTTCAGAGCGTCTTATCCCTATTTCCGCTGGAATCTATATGCTGTTTTCCATGGTGGTTATTATGTCCTGTTTTGATAAAATTCCATATATTTTTCAGTGTATTTTTAAAGATGCGTTCCAGCCCATCTCAATTTTTTCAGGAACCGCGGGCTATGGAATCAGCAGAAGCCTGCAATACGGCATATCCAGAGGCGTTTTCTCCAATGAAGCGGGGCTTGGGAGCATGGCAGTGCTTCATGGGGCTGCGGAGGATACGACACCGGAGCAGCAGGGTATGTGGGCCATGTTTGAAGTGTTTTTTGATACCATTTTAATCTGTACCATGACTGCCTTTGTAATTCTATGTATGACAGAAGGAGATGCGGCTGGGTCTGGTTATGACGGAGCTGCCCTCACTGCCTACAGCTTTTCAAAAAGACTTGGACCATTAGGACAGTATGTGGTATCCGGTGCCATGCTGGTCTTTGCCTTTGCAACCATCATCGCCTGGTACTATCTGGGACGTCAGGCAGCCGGTTATCTGGCAGAAAGCCTGAAAAAGAGAAAGAAGCTTTACATTCTTCAACGAATCTTAAGAGGCAAAATATATACCCTTCTCTATCTGGGTGCCGTATTCCTTGGCTGTCTGGCAAAGCTTGAGACCGTATGGGAATTCTCCGATATCTGGAACGGGCTCATGGCGCTTCCTAATATCATTGCACTGATTGTTCTTATGAAAGAAGTCAAGGTTCCCAAATAACAATACATAAACAACTTTGGAAAAGGGGGTAGTTTTCTGTGTGTACTGCATTTTGCCTGCAAACAAAGCAGGGGGAAACATTCTTTGGAAGAAATATGGATTTCTCTTACGACATCGATCCTCATCTATACATCATTCCATCGGGGTATGAATGGAACAACATATTGACAGGAGAAACGTTTCGTGACCGGTACCGCTTCATAGGGATTGGCCAGGAGCTTGACGGTCTGCTGGGATTTTTTGATGGTGTCAATGAAATGGGGCTTGCCATGGGAGCTCTTTACTTTGCCGGCTATGCAAATTACGATGGGGTCCTACAGACAGGCAGAGAGGAAACCGTGGCTTCCTTTGATTTTCTTCACTATGCGCTTGGGAAATGTGCCAATGTGGAAGAGCTGAAAAGGCAGTTAAAACAGGTACGGATTACTGGTGCTGTGGACCCGGTAACAAAGACAGTAGCACCTCTTCACTGGATCGCTGTAGACCGAAGCGGAAACTGCATCGTGATTGAAGTCACATCAAATGGGCTAGAGGTTTATAGAAATACCATAGGTGTTTTGGCAAACAGCCCGGATTTTAGCTGGCATATGACGAATTTAAGAAATTACATGGAGGCAAGTCCCGCCCAGATGGAAGAGACCTATTGGGGAAATACCCGACTGACTCCCTTTGGACAGGCGGGAGGAACCCAGGTGCTTCCAGGCGGCTATACCTCTCCAGCCCGGTTTGCCCGCACAGCCTATTTAAAATCCTTCCTTCCCATACCGGAAAACCGGAACGAAGCGGTTATTTCCTGCTTTCACGTCATGGAGAGTGTCACGATACCAAAAGGAGCAGTCATAAGCAGCCGGGGCCACTATGACTACACCAAGTATACGGCCTTTATAAATACCGCTACCTGCGAATACTTTTTTAAGACCTATGACAATCTTCAGGTGGGAACCGCAGGGCTGTTTGAACAGGCATCCACCCTTCCTGCCCTTATGAATCTGGGCGGAATATAATATATACTTTTAGCGGAACATAACAATTACAATAAAAAACATTGCATGGTCCAGAGGAAGCTGGACCATGCAATGCATTCGGCAAAAATATATTCAAAAAAAGGGAGGAGGGCTGGTATCTCGCTACCAGCCCGTATTATGAAAAAAATCTTCTTAGCAATTTTCTTTACACTGTAATTATATCCAGGAAACATGAAGAAATCATGTTGTTTGTGTAAAAGGTTTTTGAATGAAATTTAAACAAAATATGAACAACTGGACAAACACAAAAGGATTTGATAAAATACAGACATATGTAAGCCTAAGGGCGGGAAAGGAAGTAAAATATGAAAAATCCTGTGATTACAATTACAATGGAAAATGGAGATATAATCAAAGCAGAGCTCTATCCGGAGATCGCACCTAACACAGTTAATAACTTTTTAAGTCTGGTAAAAAAAGGATTTTATGACGGCCTTATTTTTCACAGAGTCATCAATGGTTTTATGATTCAGGGCGGTTGTCCTCAGGGAACAGGAACCGGCGGTCCTGGCTACTCCATTAAGGGTGAATTCAGCCAGAATGGCGTTGCCAATGCATTTAAGCATTCAGAAGGCGTGCTTTCCATGGCAAGAGCCATGCATCCTGATTCCGCAGGCTCCCAGTTCTTTATTATGCACAAGCCAGCTCCTCATTTAGA
Organism: Clostridium sp. 12(A); assembly: GCA_000526575.1. Lineage (GTDB taxonomy): Bacteria > Bacillota > Clostridia > Lachnospirales > Lachnospiraceae > Lacrimispora > Lacrimispora xylanolytica. The sequence continues at coordinate 90,764 of JAGI01000001.1, forward strand.
TGGTGCTTACGCTGGATTTGGTAAAGTGATTGAGGGTATGGATATTGTGAACAAGATTGCTGATGTGAAAACAGACTACAACGACCGCCCTATGAGCGAGCAGAAGATCAAGTCCATGACAGCAGAAACCTTCGGCGAAGAATATCCAGAACCAGAAACCGTATAAGGCCATGACTCTGGAACGGGAACTTATGATAGAAGGAACTGAATATAAGATTACCGTGTCTGATGATTCCAAAGCCCTGTGTTCTGCTTATGCAGAAGGCAGGGCTGTTATTGGCTTATGGGACAGAAAAAAGGAGGGGCAGTCTCTTTCTCCTGCTTCCTATCTAGTGGAATCGGTAGAGGACATTGACGATGGATTTTTAGAAAAGGTGGTAAGAAGAAGATTCGGACTTCCCTTGCAGATTAAAAGGACAGACCGGCTGACCATAAGGGAATTCATAGAAGAAGACAGCGTACAGATCCCTCATGAAGCCGATGGAGGAAAGAACGGGGAAATCTTTAGCCATCCCGATTCTTTAAGGGACTATATCCGTTGCCAGTACGGCTTTTATGAATACGGCGTATGGGCTCTCGCAGAGAATGAGACAGGACGGCTGGTGGGAAAGGCTGGAATCTTTCCTATGGAGCTTTCTGGTCTGGAAGAATTGATGCCCTATATAAAAGAAAATGATACCCCGGTGGAGCTGGGATATCACATCTTTACTTCCTTTCGTAAAAAGGGATATGGTTTAGAAGCGTGCAAGGCGATCATCACCTATGCCGGTGAGGAGATATCTCCCAGAATCTATGCAAGAATTCAGGAAGATAATCAGCCTTCTTTAAGGCTTATAAAGTCTCTGGGCTTTACACTTACAGCCCGAACATGTAGCGAATCAGGCCAAGGGCTGTGTCTGTATGAGTGGAATTTACCATAACAGAGAGAATGGGTCCATCAACAAGAAGGCCGGTCTTTTTCTCAAAATCCTCTTTGTCGATTTCAATGCCCACGGCCATCTTCTCTCCGGTTTCCTGAGCGGTTACGAAATAAAGCTTATCCTTTACCTTCTCATACTCCTGCGGGGAGAGAAGCTTTTTTAAGTCCATATAGCCTTCCATCTTACCAAAGTGGTCAATGGAATCCTTCCTTGCAATCATGACGTCCAGCTCCTTGCTGGTAATCATGGCAGAGAGCTTTGCCAGCTCCGCATAGGTAAAGTCGCTCATGGCTGACTCGTCAAAGGAAAGAGACATAGAGTAATTGACTTCGATTTTCGTATCCTCCGGCAGATTGATGTACGAACGAAAGTCTTTGTCAAAATAATCGTCGGGAGAGGTGGTCTGGCTTGTGAGCTGGCTGTTTAAAATCACACAATTTAAGGCTGTTTCAAATCGGTTGTTATAAACTGCAGAGCCAATGGAAAAGATAAGGAATATGGCCACCACCACGCTGATGATCGGGATCTTATAATATTCCCAGATATACCATAGCTTGTCCTTGCCGTTCATATCCTTAAGCTTTCTTCCTTCCTCACGCATGGTGTCCTTAATGGTTTTGTCTTCGTAGGGGGTCATGATGTGCTCCTTTTTCTATCATATTCCAAATTCTTTATTGATTATATCATATTACCGGAGAATTTTTAAAAAATAATTCTAAATTTTCCATGAAATAATTAAGAATGTTTGATTTTTATTGGTAAATCCGCTATAATGACTTTTGACGCTAAAGAGAGAAGGGGAATGACATATGCTATCAGGTTTTTTTAATTATGATAATCCGGTGTGGCGCTTTATTGGCAAATTCGGAGATTTGATACTCTTAAATATTTTATGGCTTATATTCAGTATACCGATTTTCACCATTGGAGCTTCCACCACGGCTGTATATTATGTGACTCTGAAGCTCGCAAGAGATGATGACGGATACACCATTAAATCCTTTTTCAAATCATTTAAGGAAAACTTCAAGCAGGCAACAGCAATCTGGCTGGTGCTTTTGGCCATTGGTGCCATTCTTGGAGTGGATCTGTATTTCTTTGCCAGATTATACACTGGTTCCGGAACCTTAAAAACAGTAATGCTGACCGTATTCCTGGCTATGACCATTGTATACGCTGCAGTATTCATGTACATTTTTCCACTGCAGTCCAGATTCTATAATACCGTAAAGAAAACCTTTTTTAATGCGTTCTTTATGTCATTACGTCATCTGTTCCGTACCATTGGTATGATTGTAATCAACGCAGCTTTGATAGCCACGGGATTTATCTTTGTAGTACCTCCGGTCCTTATGATTTTCATGCTGTTTGGATTTCCGCTTCTTGCATTTATAAATTCATACATTCTGTCTCCGGTTTTTGAGCAGTACATGCCTAAAAAAGAAGAGCATTCCGATGAAATGAGACCACTTTTTATGGATGATGAGGAACCCATCAGCAGCAGTTTAATGGGAAAGGGTGACGAAAATCCCAAAGAAAATTCTGAGGATATGTAATTCATAGTTTGGACACCATATGGACACAAAAAGAGGTTATACTTAATTTCCGTGATAAGGAATTACCAGGGAGGTGGAATATGACCGAGGAAGAGTACCTATGCTTTGTCCAGCCTTATGAGGATGCCCTTAAGAACCTTCGGGTCAGAGTGGATGTACTGAATCAGGATTATAGAAGGAAGTACCAGAATTATCCCATTCATCACATCCAGCACAGAATTAAGCAAAAGGAAAGCATTGAGAATAAACTTAAGACCAATGGACATGAAATCAGTATCGATTCGGCCAGAAACTATCTGACAGACATTGCAGGGCTCCGTGTGATCTGTTTCTTTGTAAGAGATATTTATGGAGTCGTGAATTTGTTAAAAAAACAGAATGATATTGTAATTATAAAAGAGAGCGACTATATTGGGAAACCAAAGGCCAATGGATATAGAAGCTATCACATAGTGTTCGGTGTTCCGGTTTATCATACGGATGGAATGGAATATTATCCGGTTGAGATTCAGCTTCGTACCATGTCCATGGATCTATGGGCCAGTATGGAACACAGGATCTGCTATAAAGGAAATAAGGAAGCCGAGGCAGCAAAAGCATTTCAAGATTATGCCGCTTCATTAATGCGTATGGAAGAGGCAATGGAAGAATTTCTATAATTGAATCAGCATCGAGAGGGACTCCGCAGAATATCTGCCGGAGTCTTTTTATATTAATACCTTGAAAAAATGGTGCGGGGCAGGATATACAATAAACGATTACGAAAGGCTTTCATTATGGTGAAAATGCCAAAACAGATCAAATCAGCCTCTTTGTAACTGAGAATTTTTACCGTGAAAACATCATATGATACGTTAAAAGAATAACGCTTGTACTTTTCCTCATTTGGGTATATACTAAATACTGTATACAAAATAATATAAAAATACAATCTGAAACAAAAGAGAGGGCTGTTTGCCTATGATAAGACATCTGGGATTAAAAGCGTATGGAAAAATTAATCTGGGGCTTGATGTTTTGCGGAGACGGGAAGACGGATACCACGATGTGCGCATGATCATGCAGACCGTGGGCCTTTATGATAAGATCGATATTTACTTAAAAGAAACACCAGGCATTGAAATCGTTACCAACCTGTTTTATTTACCAGTCAATGAGAACAATCTGGTATACAAAGCAGCAAAGCTTTTAATGGACGAGTTTCATGTTACCCACGGGATACGGATCAATTTAAAGAAATTCATACCGGTTTCCGCTGGAATGGCAGGGGGCAGCAGCGACGCAGCTGCCGTATTATTTGGAGTAAATAAGATGTTCCAGCTTGGACTTACCAGGGAAGAGCTTATGGAGCGGGGCGTAAAAATCGGTGCAGATGTTCCTTACTGTGTGCTTCGGGGAACCGCTTTATCGGAAGGAATCGGTGAGATCCTTACTCCTCTTCCGGATATGCCACAATGTCAGGTGCTAATTGCAAAGCCTGCGGTAGGGGTATCCACCAAATTTGTTTACGATAATCTTAATCTGGAAAAGCTTGAAGCTTCGGATCATCCGGATATTGATGGGATTATAGAGGCCATCGAGAATCATAACATCCACCAGGTGTCCCAGCGCCTTGGAAATATTCTTGAAACGGTTACCATTAAGGAATATCCGGTCATCGCACAGATTAAGGAAAAAATAAAGGAGCTTGGAGCTGTAAACGCATTGATGAGCGGAAGCGGTCCTACGGTGTTCGGCATTTTTACAAGCCCCAGGGCAGCGGAAAACGCATATGAAGAGCTGCGTTATGGAAAGAGCAAGAACCTGGCAAAACAGGTTTATTTAACGAATTTTTATAATACCAAGGAGGTTACCAATGGGCAATGATTTAAAGGTCAATATGAATGAGTATCTGCCCCTTCGTGATGTTGTGTTCAACACACTGCGGCAGGCAATTTTAAAAGGGGAGCTGGCACCAGGAGAGCGTCTGATGGAGATTCAGCTTGCAGAGCGCCTTGGAGTCAGCCGTACTCCCATACGGGAAGCCATCCGAAAGCTTGAGCTGGAAGGGCTCGTACTCATGATCCCCAGAAAGGGAGCTGAAGTAGCAAAGATCTCTGAGAAAAGCTTAAGGGATGTATTAGAGGTACGAAGATCCTTAGAAGAGCTTGCCATTGAGCTTGCTTGCCAGAGAATGCTGCCGGATGCTGTCGAAGAGCTGGAGCAGAGACAGGAAGAATTTAAACATGCTGTGTTAAACGGAAATCCCATGGAGATTGCAGAAACAGATGAGGCATATCATGATGTCATTTATAAAGGCACCTGCAATGACAGACTGATTCAGATGATCAACAATCTAAGAGAGCAGATGTACCGCTACCGTTTGGAATACATTAAGGATGAAGATAAGCGCCAGATTCTGTTGCTGGAGCATGATCATATATTGGAAGCTGTAAGAAGACGCAAAGTGGAAGAAGCAAAGGAAGCGATGCGGGAACATATTGACAATCAGGAAATTACAGTCTCTAAAAATATCAAGGAACAGGAATAAGGAAGGGAGCGCTTTTATGACATTTAAGGAAAAATATCTGGCAGGTGAGATTGAGTTTGAAGCCATTGACGATTATGTGGATGAATGGAACAATGGCAGCTCACCTGAAACCCTTGCCCGCTTTCTTGGTCTGAATGAAGAGGAAGAGGATGTGTGGATCGAGGACAGCGATGAAGCATTAAAGGAACTTTTGGACAAGGAAAAGTAAAGGATTGAGAAAATTTATTAAATAAATATAACCTTTCTTGACAAGGTGACAACGTGTCATTATAATAAGTGGCAGGTTGTCACCTTTTTGTTTCATAGGAAACATGTCCTGTGGTACAAAAGCCCTTACGGGCTGGAAGCACATGCTGCGCTTAAGAAAGATTATCACTGATGTGACGATGCATCAGCGTAAGAGTCTGGCGTGCCAGACTCTTTTTTTGCAAGAAGAGTCTGCTTTGCAAATTAGACTCATTGTTTTGCGCAAATATAGATGAGGGAAAAAGTGAGGTGAAGAAATGCCTACGGAACGATTTTATAACCTTCCGAAGGAAAAAAAGGAAATCATAAAGCAAGCGGCCATGGCTGAATTTGTCCGGGTGCCGTTTGAAAAAGCTTCTATTAATAAGATCATTAAAGAAGCTGGCATATCAAGGGGAAGCTTTTATACATATTTTGAAGATAAGCATGATATATTGGCTTACATATTTGAGGATGCTGCTGAGAACTTTCAGTGCGCCTGGGAGAGAAGTGCGAAAAAGAACCATGGAGATCTTTGGAAGACCATGGAGTCACTTCTTGATGGAAATGTTTTTGATTCACAGGAGACTATCCTGCAGTTAGTTAAGAATATCGTAGATAGTGTTCAGATGTATGGAGTGACCAATCATTTATCCCGGGATATGTCACCAGGTCAATTTTCCATGCTTATGGTCATGTATGAATCCATTGACAAATCTGATTTTAAAGATCAGAGTATAGAGACCTTTGGTATGCTGATATCCATGATATTTTTCGAAATGGCCAGAGGCCTGGAATGGTATTATGTACATCCGGAAGATAAAGAGAAAATTAAGGAAGTTTTCCGGGAAAAATTAGATATTTTACAATATGGAATTCGTAAACAGAATTTAAAATGATTATGAAACAGAAGGAGTGAATTATGACAAAAAAGAAGATGATTACAATCGCCGTAGCCGTAATCGCAGTCGTTGCGGTGGCAGGTCTGTTAATTCCAAGAATTCTGGGGGGTAATAAGGATGAGATCGTAGCAGAAGTTCCCCCTGCCGTCACTGTGGTAAAGCCGGAAAACAGAAGCATTCAGTTAAGCAGCGAACTGATAGGTACCATTGAACCGGATAGTATTGTTTATGTTACACCACTTGCAAACGGTGAGATTACAAATGTTGGTGTACAGACCGGAGATATGGTAACGGCCGGCCAACTCCTTTGCGTCATTGATACAAAGCAGGTAGAAAGCTCTAAGATCACTGCGGAGACCGCAAGAGTCAGCTATGAGGATGCCAAAAAGAACTTAGACAGAATGACCGTACTTTATCAGGCGGGAGATGTTGCTGAGGCAGATTATCAATCACTGGTAGATAAAGTACAGCTTGCAAAGCTTCAATATGATAATGCTAAGATTGGCTATAACATTCAGCTGGAAAGCAGCCAGGTGACAGCACCTATTTCTGGAAAGGTGGAGAGCTTTAATGTAAAGGCACATGATATGGTTGCTCCAAGCACAGTTCTTTGTGTCATTTCCGGAGAAGGCGGCAAAGCGGTTAACTTTTATGTTCCAGAACGAATTGTAAATGGTCTTAAGACCGGTGATACCATTAAGGTGGAAAAGAATGGAACGGACCGTTCAGCAACCATCACTGAGGTCAGCACCATGATTGACCAGGCAAGCGGATTGTTTAAAGTAAAGGCATCCATACCAGATGGCAACACTCTGGCAACCGGTACCTCCGTGAAGCTCTATGTTGTGTCTCAGAAGGCAGACAATGTTCTGACCGTACCCGTCGACAGTGTTTACTATGAAGGCGGAAACCCATTTATTTATACATATGCAGATGGAAAACTGAAAAAGAATGCAGTAACCGTAGGTTTGGCTGATGACAGCTTTATGGAGGTCAAAGAGGGAATAACCACGGATGATCAGGTGGTTGCTACCTGGACCAGTGAATTATACGACGGTTCTTTAGTGACTCTTTCAGATGGAAGCAGCAAGGAAAATCAGACAACAGAAGAAACCGCATCTGAAAGCAAAACTGAGACAGAGGGAACCGCTTTAGAGACTTCTGGATCAGCACAGTAAGGGGGCGGCCATATGGGAATAACGAAACTTGCGCTAAAGCGCCCCGTCACCACCGTCTTAGTGGTAATAAGCCTTCTTGTATTCGGCTTATCCTCTGTGTTCTCTTCAAAGCTTGAACTGTTTCCAGAGATGAATTACCCCATCCTTACAGTCAGTACCATTTATCAGGGGGCCAGCCCTGAGGATGTAAACGATTTAATAACCAAGCCCATAGAAAATGAAGTAGGTACTCTATCGGGTATCAAAAATGTTCAGTCCACTTCCAAAGAGAATGTATCCATCATCATGCTGCAGTACGAGTACGGCACCAACATGGATAAGGCATACTCTGACTTGAAAAAGAAGATGGATAACATAAAGCTTCCTGATGATGTAAAGGCTCCTACCATTATGGAGATTGATATCAGCGCTATGCCAGTTATGACTCTGGCGGTCAATGATACCACACAGGATAATCTTTATAACTTTGTTAAAAGCGACATTGTTCCGGAATTTGAAAAGATTTCTTCCATCGCAAGCATTGATACCAATGGTGGACGGGAAGGTTATATCAAGGTCCGTTTAAATCCGGAAAAGTTAAACCAGTATCACTTAAATATGAATTCCATTGTCCAGTCCATCAAAGCGGCTGACTTCAGTTATCCGGCAGGTACCACGGGAGTCGGAAGCAGAAATCTGGCGGTTAGTACATCTGTCGATGTAAACACAGCAGAAGAGCTTAAGAAAGTCCCGGTGGTAGCTGGAAATGGCAAGACCATTTATCTGGAAGATATTGCAGAAATCGGCGATACAGTTAAGAAACAGGATGCCATTGGCCGGTATAATGGAAAAGATACCATTACCTTATCTGTGAACAAACAGCAAAAGAGCAGTGCCATTGATGTTTCCAAGCAGGTGAAAAAGACCATTGAAACCTTAAAAGCAGACCATAAGAATCTGGATATCGTAGTCATTGACGACACCAGCAATCAGATCAAAGCATCTTTAGACAGCGTATTAGAGACGATGATCCTTGCCGTTATTATTTCCATGGTCATCATCTATCTCTTCTTTGGAGATATCAAGGCTTCCCTGATTGTCGGAAGCTCCATACCAGTTTCCATACTGGTTGCCCTCATCTTAATGTCAGCCATGGGATTTTCCATGAACTTAATTACCATGAGTGCCATCGTTTTAGGTGTAGGTATGATGGTAGACGATTCCATTGTAGTATTAGAGAGCTGCTTTCGAGCTCATAAAGATGAGGATTATGAAGGGTCTGCGGTGGAGGGTACCAAGCTGGTGCTCCAGTCCATTTTAGGTGGTACCATTACAAAGTGCGTTGTATTCATTCCTCTTGTATTCCTTGCTGGTCTGACAGGTCAGATCTTTAAGCCACTTGGCTATACCATTGTATTTTGTATGATGGCCTCTCTGCTTTCAGCGATGACCATTGTTCCGCTTTGCTATACCAAATACCGTCCAGTGGAAAAACACAACTCTCCATTAGGTGGTATTATAAAGTCCCTGCAGCACGGTTACCGTAATTTAATCGGAAGGCTTCTTAACAGGAAAGCAATGGTTCTCATAGTATCCGTGCTCCTTTTAGTTGCTTCCTTCATGCTGGCAGGAAAGATTGGCTTTGAGCTGATGCCTGAGGTGGATCAGGGTACCATTTCCATTACAACAAAAGTGAAACCAGGTCTTAAGATAGAAGAGGTAGATAAGATTCTTCAAAAGGTAGAGACCATTGTAAGTCAGGAAGAAGACTTAAAATCATATACCTTAACCTATGGCGGATCGGCCGTCAGCTTAAATAGTTCCTCAGATGCAACCCTGACCGCTTACTTGAAATCTGACAGAAAGCTAAGCACCAAACAGATCATTAACAAATGGAAGAAAGAGATGGGTCAGCTTCCTGACTGTAACGTTTCTCTTAAATCAACTTCCAGCATGGAGTCTGGCGGCTCGAAAAATGACTATGAAGTTATCTTAAAGGGAGCCCAGCTTGAACGTCTGAAAAGCACAGCCGATCAGATGGTATCCGAGCTTACGGCTCGCCCAGAGCTTATTAAGGTCCATTCTGATCTTGAAAATGCCGCTCCGGTTATAAAAATCAAGGTAGACCCCATTAAGGCCGCTGCCGAAGGTATCGCACCAGTGACTGCAGGCGGAATGCTCAACAGTATGTTAAGCGGAGTGGAGGCCACCAACTTTGATCGGGATGGTCAGGAAATATCCGTTAAGGTAGAATATCCGGAAGACTCCTATGATACCCTTGATAAAGTGGAGGGAATCATGGTGCCTAATGGAACCGGCGGTTCTGTGGCTCTCACAGACATTGCTTCTGTTGGATACGAAGACAGCCCTGCTACCATTACAAGAAAGAACAAACAGTATCAGGTTACTGTAACCGGTTCCTTTACGGATAAGGTTAAAACAGAAAAAGACAAACAAAAGGCCATTAAGGAAATTGATGATCAGGTGGTGAATAAATATTTATCCGATACCATCACCAGAGGTCAAAACAGCGAGGCAGAATCCATGTCCGAAGAGTTCGGAGGACTGTTCCTTGCAATTGCAACGGCTATTTTCCTGGTGTTCGTCGTATTGGCAGCCCAGTTTGAATCACCAATATTCTCTCTCATGGTTATGGCTACCATCCCATTCAGCTTTATCGGTGCCTTTGGGCTCATGCTCATAACCAATGTAAGCATCAGTATGACCTCGCTTCTTGGTTTCCTGGTGCTCATTGGTACGGTTCTTAACTCCGGTATCCTTTACGTGGATTGTGCCAACCAGTATAATGAAACCATGGATACCAGAAGTGCTGTTATTGAGGCAGGATTTACACGACTCCGCCCCATTCTTATGACAGCGTTAATCGCCATCTTATCTCTGATTCCTCTTGCAAGAGGTGGAGAGAATGGAGAGATGATGCAGGGCCTTGCCCTTGTTAACATCGGAGGACTTGCGTCTTCCACCCTTTTATCCCTTCTGGTACTCCCAGTGCTCTATTCTATTTTGAGAGGGAAGAAAAAGGAGAAAAAAGTACCTTCATAAATAACACGTCCCTGCCTCATTGCCAGATATGGAAGAATGTGGTTTGCAGGCAGGGATACAACTGTGATATGATAGAATTACCAAATAAGGAGGATTAAGGATGAGAAAGTGGAAACTGATAAGTGCATGCTGTCTTTCGGCAGTGCTTGCCTTTTCCGGACCGGCAGCCACTGCCTGGGCCGGCAGCCCGGAGTTTGCAAGAACTCCTGAGGAGTGGGCGAGACTGAGGGACAATGTGATGGAATACGATGAGCTGGCAGGCCTGATCCGTGAATATAATGTAACCGTTCAGAAAAATCAGCTTACTATTAATGATAAGAAAAAAGATGACAAAGTCACCCGTGATGAGTATGCTCAGGCTTACCGTGATGCAGCCTTTGATGCGAGAAGCAATATTACAGGCGATGATGCAGTAGCAGATGCTCAGGCCCAGGTTACAGCAGCTCAGGCTGATGAAACTGCCGATAAAATGACGGAAGATTTAACAGTCGACCAGCTCACCTTTGATCAGCAGGAAGCCAATCTTGTTGCTTCTGCACAGTCCTCAATGATATCATATTTTCAACAGAAATTAGAACTGGAGTCAGCAAAGGACAGCTTAGAATATATGGAGGCCCAATATCAGTCAGCCCTTGTAAAACAGGGCGCAGGAATGGCTACGTTATCGGATGTTCTTGGTGCAAAGGAGAGCGTTCAGAGCACCCAGGCAACGGTTGAGAAGCTTAGTGGTAGTTTGGAAGAGACGAGACAAAAACTTCTTGTCATGCTGGGCTGGAAATATAATGATACTCCTGAAATAAAGGATATTCCGGCTGTTAATTTTGACCACATTGCCTCTATGAATCCAGAAACGGATAAGGACGCAGCCCTGGAGAATAATTATACCTTCAAAATTAATAAGAGAAAGCTGTCTAATGCTGTGGCAGAAATAACGAAAGAGACGTTAAAACGGACTGTTTCCAGCAATGAGGAGAATATTAAATCAGAAGTTGTAAAGAATTATCAATCCGTTCAACAGGCCAAGGCAGCCTATGATCAGGCGGCAGCAGAATTTGAACTGGAAAGTAAGAACATGGAAACAGCGGAACATAAGCAACAGGTAGGTACCTTAAGCAGGCTTGATTATATGAAGCAGAAGAATGCATTCAATACGAAGAATCTCTCTCTAAAGAAAGCCCAGCTTGCACTGTTCCAGGCAGTCCAGACCTATGATAATGCAATCAAGGGGCTGGCTTCGGCAGGAGGCTGATACGATGAAAAATAAAAAAGTCTGGCCAATTTGTCTGGCCGCACTGCTTACTGCTTCATCGGTTCTCCCGGCCTATGGTGCAGTTGGACCTGGTCAGGCAGAAAAACCTATTCCAGAAGGGATAACTACAGAGCAGTGGAATCATTTAAATGATAATACCATTGAATTTGAAGAACTCTCTAATCTGGTAAGATATTATAATCCTGATTTGCAGAACCTGGTGAATTCAATCAATGCTAATGTGGAAAATCTTGAGTACATTTATGGTGAGCTGACAGGGATAGAGATGAAAGATAACATAAAGAATCTTGAAGATCAAGCTAAAGCACTTAAGCCTACTGGTCTGACAGATGAAAATGGAATCCCTATGTATAAGATTCTGGAGGGGACGGTAAAGGGGATTAAGTCCAATACGGATAAGATGCAAAGGACCATTAAAAAGCTTAAGCAGCCTAATTCAGCCATCAATACTGGAATTACTGAGGCCACGAGAAAATATGAGTATTATGCTGACCAGATTATGATAGGATACAACAGTGCGGTCGCAAACCAGGCACTCCTTCAAAAGGCAACGGAGCTGAGTAATTCTGCTTATGAGGCGCAGCAATTAGGCCTTACGATCGGAACGGCAACACAGACGGATGTTCTGTCTGCTAAAAAGGAACTGCTTTCCGCCCAATCCTCCCTACTAAGCCTGAATCATACGGTTGATGGCCTTCGTCGTTCCCTGGGACTGATGACCGGTTACTCAGCAGATGCGTCTCCTGAGATTGGAGGTCTTCCGGAACTGGATCTGCAGCAGATTACCTCTCTTGATTTGGAAGCCGATACAATAAAGGCCATTGGCAATAATTATGAACTTATCAAAATTCGCAGGGCCAATTCCAACAAGACCACCACTGGTATCGCTCAAAAACAGGCAGATGTATCAGAAGGAGAGCAAAATGTGGCAGTCACCGTGCAGTCCTTCTATCAAAATCTAAAGCAGGCCAAAACAGCCTATGATGCGGCTCTCACTTCCTTTGAGAAGGCGGGGCTTGATAAAGGAAAGGCTGAGCGCTCCTTCCAGATGGGTATGCTGAGCAAAATTACATACCTTCAGTCCCAGATGGCTTATTTGCAGGCAGAGGGAGCGAAGGAAAGCGCATACTCAGAGCTGTATCAGGCTTACACCACATATCAGTGGGCAGTAAAAGGCGTTATTATTGATTCTGGGAAGTAGTAGGTTCTTCCTTCTTCAATAAAAGATCCGCAAGCTTCAGCCTGACATGGATTTTCGTATTATCTTTGTTTAATTTTAAATAATCCGATGGATCTAAGGATTCTCTTAGAATCTCCTTGGAGGTATCGGGAACAACCGCATAGGAAGAATCCACAAAACAGAGCGGAGGATAAAGGACACACCACCAGTTGCGTCCTTTGCCTTCGCCTATTTTTACCCTGACCGCTTCATAGTTTCCGCATGGGAACACCATATCACCGTAGGTCTTGGTAGGAAAATAAGTTGTGGCCAGTTCCATATGTGCGGGATAATCATATCCCAGAGTCTTCATGTACGTTTCTGCTTTTTTCTCCAGTCGGTTCTTATGGGATCTGACGTATATTTTTGTTTCTTCTAAAGATGCATTTTCTCCCATTTCCTCATATATTGTGTTTAAGAGCATGGTGCGGACCTTCAATTTTAAATTCTGATCTTCTGTGCTGTCGCTGTTTGCCAGGACGTGAAACCTTAAAATTTCAGGTGCGATCCGGGCGGCCATGGCTTCCTCTGCGTTTCTTTCCTCTGACATAGAAAATAAAAGTGCAAGCAATAAGCATGTAATACATAAGAATAAATCACGTTTCTGTTTCATTGGGCTTCTCCTTTTTTCTGGAATCTATTTGTAATTGTAACCATATGTGCTATAATATAAACGCTGTAAAATCAAGAAATTGGCAAGGAGATTAAAATGGGCAAAAAAAATGCGGTTGTACTGTTTGGCGGCCAGTCTTCAGAGCATGTAGTTTCCTGCATGTCGGTCATCAATGTTATTAACCATATCAATAGAGAAATATACGATCTTCTTCTGATCGGAATCACGGAAGACGGTCACTGGATCAAAACAGATTCTGTAGAAGCCATTCAGGACGGATCATGGAAAAACGGCAGTGTATCTGCAGTGTTATCTCCGGATGCTACCATGAAGAGCGTGATTTTATTAGATGGAGAAAAAACAGAGCTTGTAAAGGCAGATGTAGTATTTCCTGTGCTCCATGGCCTGTATGGAGAGGACGGGACCATTCAGGGCCTGTTAGAGCTTTCCGGTATCCCCTACGTTGGATGTGGCGTGTTATCCTCCGCTGTGTCCATGGATAAATTATATACGAAGATCATTGTCAAGGATTTAGGCGTCAGACAGGCGGATTACATAGCAGTGATGCGTCATGAATTACATGATTTAGACCCGATTGTAAAAAAGGTGGAAGATAAATTTACCTATCCGGTATTCGTAAAGCCATCCAATGCAGGCTCCTCTAAAGGCGTAAGCCGTGCAGAAGATGGAAGAGAATTAAAAGAAGCTCTCATTTTGGCAGGAGAGCATGACCGTAAGATTCTGGTAGAAGAGATGATTGTAGGCCGTGAGATCGAATGTGCAGTCTTTGGTGGAGGCAACACACCGGTAGAGGCCTCCGGAGTTGGCGAGATCGTGGCAGCTGCTGAGTTTTATGATTTCGATGCCAAATATTATAATTCCGAATCAAAAACAGTCGTAGACCCAACGCTCCCAGAAGGAGCAGCGGAAACAATCAAAAGCGCAGCAAAGGCCATCTTCCAGGCAGTAGACGGCTACGGTCTGGCAAGAGTGGATTTCTTTGTAAAAGAAGATGGAACCGTGGTATTTAATGAGATCAATACCATGCCTGGCTTTACTGCCATCAGCATGTATCCCATGCTGTGGGAGCATGCAGGCATTACAAAGGAAGAACTGGTGAACCGCTTACTAAAGCATGCAGCGGACCGCTCCCAGTCCTAAAGGAGAGGTATCATGGCAGATAGAAATTCACCCATTGGAGTCTTTGACTCCGGGGTAGGCGGACTTACGGTAGTCCGGGAAATTATGAGGCAGATGCCAGAGGAACGGTTGGTGTATTTTGGCGATACGGCAAGAGTTCCTTATGGAACCAAATCAAAAGATACCATCGTCCGCTACACGAGACAAAACATACGATTTTTGATGACTCAGGATGTGAAGGCCATTGTCATTGCATGCAATACTGCTACAGCCTTTGCTCTTGAGACCGTGGAAAAGGAGCTGGATATTCCTGTAATCGGAGTCATCCATGCAGGCGCAAAGACAGCAGTGGAAGCCACCAGAAATGGAAAGATTGGTATCATAGGAACAGAAGGTACCATACGAAGCGGAGTTTATACCAAGGTGATGGAAGAGATGAAAGGCGGCCTTGAGGTAATTGGAAAGCCATGCCCCTTATTTGTTCCTTTGGTAGAAGAAGGACTCCTTCATGATTCAGTAACCGATGAAATCGCTTCCAGGTATTTATCTGAATTAAAAGGGAAGTTTATTGATACACTGGTACTGGGCTGCACTCATTATCCTTTGCTTCGCTCCACCGTAGGCCGGGTGATGGGACCTGAGGTCACGCTGGTGAATCCGGCTTATGAAACCGCACTGGAATTAAAGCAGGTTTTAAGCGAGAGCCAGCTCTTAAACGAGGAAAATGAATCCTCCCAGGACAAATACCGGTTTTATGTCAGCGATCTGGCAGAGAAGTTTACTAATTTTGCTTCCTCCATTCTTCCTGACCAGGTAAAACAGACGAAGAAGATCAATATTGAAGAGTTCTAAAGGAGTTTACTATGACTAGAGATGTCCTTATCAGCATCAGCGGGATACAAATTGCAGAGGAAGACAATAATACGGTTGAGATGATTACTTCTGGAGATTATTTTCTTAAAAATGGAAACCATTACGTTTTATACGATGAGATACAGGAAGGCTTTGAAGGAGTCATTAAAAACACCATAAAAGTCAGTCCATCAGGCCTTGATATTATAAAACGGGGCAGCTCCAGTGTTCATATGACATTTGAAAAAAACAAGAAAAATATTGCATGCTACGCAACACCTTATGGAGAACTCATGATTGGGATAAGCACCAACGACATCCAGGTCATAGAAGAGGAAGACCGGTTAAGAGTTCATGTAGCTTATTCTCTGGATATTAATTATCAGCACATTTCAGAATGCGACATTGATCTTGATATTCATTCCAAAGCCACTGCTGACATACGCTTATTAAATTAGAAGAAACACATAAAAAAAGATAGGCCCGGATCATTTCTGTACCGGAGCCTATCTTTTTTATGTGTTATATGCTATTTTTGGAGGAGTACTTTTTGAGATTATTGGTATTGAGTCTATTTTTTAACCTTTTAATACGTTAGCGTAATTGGCGGCAACTGCATTCCAGTCAACGACTTCAAAGAATGCCTTAATATAATCTGCTCTTAGGTTCTTATACTTTAAGTAATAAGCATGTTCCCAAACGTCAATGCCAAGGATTGGAACGTGTCCATTTCCTTCCATAAGCGGATTGTCCTGATTTGGACTGGAGGATAGAATCAGCTTTCCGTTTCTGTCACTTGAGAGCCATCCCCAGCCGGATCCAAACTGTCCGGCAGCCAGGCCGCTTAATTTATCTTTAAAATCTGAAAAGCTTCCGAATGCCTGATTAAGGGCTGCCTTTAAATCTCCTTCCGGTTCGCCGCCACCGTTGGGGCTCATAGTTCCGAAATAAAGATTATGGTTATAAAAACCTCCGCCGTTGTTTCGAATGGCTTTTCTTAGGGCTTCATCAGAAATCTTATCAAGGGAAGATAGGAGGAGAGAGATATCCTTATCTGCCACTCCAGCTTTTTGAGCTGCATCGTTTAGATTTTTTGTGTAAGCTGCATGATGTTTGGAATAATGAGTTTCCATTGTAAGAGCATCGATATGAGGTTCTAAAGCGTCGTACGCATAAGGTAATTGAATTTGATTAAACATAATAGTTCTCCTTTCGATTCCATCATTTATTTTCAAATGTCAGTATTTATTATTTGGTTAGTCATTGCTAACTTGTTTGTAGCTTCATTATATCATGAATTCAAGCGTTGTCAAGATGATTTTTCAGACTTTTTAAAAGTTTATTGTATATAAGCGCACAAAAAATGCCCAGGTGCGAAGTTGTTCGCAACCTGGGCATTCGCCACAGAACATTCCGGTGATGGATATCACTTACTTTTTGTCGTTCTTTTTAAACTTGTCCCAAAATGACTTCTTCTTTGGAGCTGGAGGAACTGCTTTACCTCTAAGGCTCTTGATCTCGGTTATGTAAATACCGCTTATCACAACCTTTGCTTCTGTCTTAATGGGAAGGACTTCGAAAACCTTGGCATCTGCAATCAGCGTCATTACCTTTGGTCCGATCTTTGCCTTTACAATGGGCAGCTTTGTTCTGCGCATATACTTTGGTGTTTGCTCGTACACAATCTTAGGAAGGCCGGCGTCTTTTAGCTTCATCTTCTTCTTATCAATAACCAGCATGTTAACGGTCTGTGCCGCAGCTTCTAACGCCTGCTGCTGTTCCACCTGACGCTTCTCCAGCTTCTTACCGAGAAAATAAAGGACTGCCAATGCCACAACTACGATGAAAAGAATCACGATTAATACGTTTAAAAATGTGCTCACCGGGAATACCTCCAATAGTTCTTTTTGTAAATTGGGCCTATCTGTAATAGTATATCACGTTTTCTTGGAAAATACAAGTAAAAAATGCTTGACACCTTGACAACGCTATGATATTATGGAATGTGCACTATTGTGGCTTTGTGTGCCTTGTAGGGACATTTATGCCCAAACAGAATCAATTAGAAAGAAAACAGGGGTGAAACGTCAATGGAGAAAAGCAGAATGCGTCCGGTCCCAGCCGGTAAGAGCCTGAGAATGAGTTTCTCAAGACAAAAAGAAGTGCTTGAGATGCCAAACCTGATCGAGATTCAAAAGAATTCCTATCAGTGGTTCCTTGATGAAGGATTGAAGGAAGTCTTTGAAGACATCTCTCCGATTGCAGACTTTGCAGGACACTTAAGTCTTGAATTTGTCGACTTTACATTATGTAAGGACGATATCAAGTACACAATAGAAGAATGCAAGGAAAGAGATGCAACCTATGCGGCTCCTTTAAAGGTAAAGGTAAGACTTTGCAATAAAGATAAAGATGAAATTAATGAACACGAGATCTTCATGGGTGATCTTCCACTTATGACAGATACTGGTTCCTTTGTAATTAACGGTGCCGAGCGAGTTATTGTAAGCCAGTTGGTACGTTCCCCAGGTATATATTATGGTATCGAACACGACAAGGTTGGTAAGGAACTTTATGCCTGTACGGTAATTCCTAACCGTGGAGCATGGCTGGAGTATGAGACTGACTCCAACGACATCTTCTACGTACGAGTAGACAGAACCAGAAAGGTTCCAGTCACCGTACTGATCCGTGCACTTGGTTTTGGTACCAATGCAGAGATCATTGAACTGTTCGGTGAAGAGCCAAAATTATTAGCCAGCTTTGGTAAAGACACTTCTGATAATTACCAGGATGGCTTATTGGAGTTATATAAGAAGATCCGCCCAGGTGAACCTTTATCTGTTGATAGTGCTGAAAGTTTGTTAAATAGTATGTTCTTTGACCCAAGAAGATATGATCTTGCAAAGGTCGGAAGATATAAATTCAATAAGAAGCTTCATTTTAAAAACCGTATTACAGGTCATGATCTGGCTGAGGATGTAATTGACACCGTAACTGGTGAAATCCTCGCACAGGCTGGAACCACAGTAGACAAGCAGCTTGCTGAAAGGATACAGAATGCAGCTGTTCCTTTTGTGTGGCTGGAAGGTGTGGAGCGCAAACAGAAAGTACTTTCTAACTTAATGGTAGATTTATCTGCACATGTTAGTTTTGATCCGAAGGAAGCAGGCGTTACAGAATTAGTATTCTATCCTGCCCTTGAAAAAATTCTGGCAGAAGTTGGCAGTGACGATGAAGAGGCTCTTAAAAAAGCCATTCACAGAAACTTAAATGAACTGGTTCCAAAGCATATTACGAAAGAAGATATCTTAGCTTCCATAAATTATAATATGCATCTGGAAGAAGAAGTGGGTACAGCAGATGATATTGACCACTTAGGAAACCGTAGAATCCGTGCGGTTGGCGAGCTTCTTCAGAATCAGTACCGTATCGGTCTTTCCAGAATGGAGAGAGTGGTACGTGAAAGAATGACCACTCAGGACATGGATGGCATTACACCACAGTCCCTGATCAATATTAAGCCTGTTACTGCTGCAGTTAAGGAATTCTTCGGAAGTTCCCAGTTATCCCAGTTTATGGATCAGAATAACCCACTTGCAGAATTAACACATAAAAGACGTCTGTCTGCCTTAGGACCTGGTGGTCTTTCCAGAGACCGTGCCGGATTCGAGGTTCGAGACGTTCACTATACCCATTACGGCCGTATGTGTCCGATCGAGACACCTGAAGGTCCTAACATCGGTCTGATCAACTCCCTTGCTACCTATGCAAGAGTAAACCAGTATGGATTCGTAGAGGCTCCATACCGTGTGGTAGATAAGACAGATGCTCAGAATCCAATTGTTACCGATGAAGTAGTTTATCTTACCGCTGATGAGGAAGATAACTTCGTAGTAGCTCAGGCGAATGAGCCGCTCGATGACGAAGGTCATTTTATTCATAAGAACATTTCCGGACGTTACCGCGAGGAGACATCTGAGTTCCAGAGAAAGAACATTGACTTAATGGACGTTTCTCCTAAGATGGTATTCTCTGTAGCGACAGCCATGATTCCTTTCCTTGAGAACGACGATGCGAACCGTGCCCTCATGGGATCAAACATGCAGCGTCAGGCCGTGCCGCTTTTAACCACCGATGCTCCTGCAGTAGGAACTGGTATGGAAGCAAAGGCAGCTGTTGACTCCGGTGTTTGTGTAGTTGCAAGAAACTCTGGTGTGGTTGAACGGTCTGCTTCCAATGAGATCATCATCCGCAGAGATTCTGACGGCGGCAAGGATGTTTACCGCCTGACTAAGTTTAAGAGAAGCAACCAGTCCAACTGTTACAACCAGAAGCCAATCGTATTTAAGAACAACCACGTGGTAAAAGGCGAAGTTATTGCTGACGGACCTTCTACCCAGAATGGTGAAATCGCTCTCGGTAAGAATCCTTTGATCGGATTCATGACCTGGGAAGGTTACAACTACGAGGATGCGGTTCTCTTAAGTGAGAGACTGGTACAGGAAGACGTTTATACCTCTGTACACATCGAGGAATATGAGGCAGAAGCCCGTGATACCAAGTTAGGACCGGAAGAAATCACCCGTGACGTTCCTGGTGTCGGCGAGGACGCTTTAAAAGACCTTGATGAGAGAGGAATTATCCGTATCGGTGCAGAAGTCCGTGCCGGAGATATCCTGGTAGGTAAGGTAACTCCAAAGGGAGAGACTGAGCTGACTGCAGAAGAAAGACTGCTTCGTGCCATCTTTGGTGAGAAGGCAAGAGAAGTTCGTGATACCTCCTTAAAAGTACCTCACGGTGCTTACGGTATCATTGTTGATGCAAAAGTATTTACAAGAGAAAACGGCGACGAGCTGTCTCCTGGTGTGAATGAGACTGTCCGCATCTACATTGCTCAGAAGAGAAAAATCTCTGTGGGCGATAAGATGGCTGGACGTCATGGTAACAAGGGTGTTGTTTCCCGCGTGCTTCCAGTAGAAGATATGCCGTTCCTTCCTAACGGCCGTCCTCTTGATATCGTATTAAACCCTCTGGGCGTTCCTTCCCGTATGAACATCGGGCAGGTACTTGAGATCCATTTAAGCCTTGCTGCAAGAGCTTTGGGCTTCAATGTTTCCACCCCGGTATTTGACGGTGCAAACGAGAACGACATTATGGATACCCTGGATGTGGCTAATGATTATGTAAATATGAGCTGGTCAGATTTCCAGGATAAATATAAAGACACATTAAAGCCTGACGTAATTGAATATCTTGGTGATCACCTGGATCACAGAGAATTA
Organism: Clostridium sp. 12(A); assembly: GCA_000526575.1. GTDB lineage: Bacteria > Bacillota > Clostridia > Lachnospirales > Lachnospiraceae > Lacrimispora > Lacrimispora xylanolytica. The sequence goes on from JAGI01000001.1 coordinate 111,496, forward strand.
TGGAAGGGTGTTCCGATTAACCGCGATGGAAAAGTACGTCTCCGTGACGGACGTACCGGAGAATACTTTGACAGTGCTGTTACCATCGGACACATGCACTACTTGAAGCTTCACCATCTGGTAGACGATAAGATCCATGCCCGTTCAACAGGACCATACTCTCTGGTTACCCAGCAGCCTCTCGGCGGTAAAGCCCAGTTCGGCGGACAGCGTTTCGGAGAGATGGAGGTTTGGGCTCTTGAGGCATACGGTGCATCTTATACACTTCAGGAGATCATGACTGTGAAATCCGATGATGTAGTAGGCCGTGTTAAGACTTACGAAGCCATTATTAAGGGTGAGAACATCCCTGAGCCTGGTATTCCGGAATCCTTCAAGGTATTGTTAAAAGAGCTTCAGTCACTGGCACTGGATGTAAGAGTGCTGCGTGATGACAATACTGAAGTTCAGATTGCTGAAAGCACAGACTACGAAGAGACGGATTTAAGATCCATTATTGAAGGTGACAGACATTATCGTGATGAGGAGTCCTTTGGTGACTACGGTTATCAGAAGCAGGAATTTAAGGATAATGAACTGGTTGCTGTCAGTGAAGAAGAGGAGACTGAAGAGGTCGACGATTCGTTTGAGGATTTCGATGACGTAGATATTGAAGATTCAGACGAAGAATAATAGAAGGGAGAACCGCTCATGCCTGAAAACAATGAAACTTACCACCCAATGACGTTTGACGCCATAAAAATCGGTCTGGCTTCTCCGGAAAAGATTCTGGATTGGTCCCACGGCGAGGTAAAAAAGCCGGAGACCATCAACTACAGAACCTTAAAGCCGGAAAAGGACGGTTTGTTCTGTGAACGAATCTTTGGACCGAGCAAGGACTGGGAATGTCATTGCGGTAAATATAAAAAAATTCGGTATAAAGGCGTTATCTGCGACCGATGCGGCGTGGAAGTAACGAAAGCCAGCGTTCGTAGAGAGCGTATGGGCCATATCCAGCTTGCTGCCCCTGTTTCCCATATCTGGTATTTCAAGGGAATACCAAGCCGTATGGGTCTCATTCTGGACATTTCTCCAAGAACCTTAGAGAAGGTGCTCTATTTCGCATCTTACGTGGTACTGGATGCCGGCAACACCGGTCTCCAGTATAAGCAGGTCTTGTCTGAGAAGGAATACCGTGAAGAGACAGAGAAATACGGCCATGGCGCATTCCGTGTAGGAATGGGTGCAGAAGCCATTCTGGAACTGTTACGATCCATTGACCTTGAAAAAGACTCTGAGGAGCTGAAAAAAGGATTAAAGGAAGCTACAGGACAGAAGCGTGCAAGAATTATCAAGCGTCTGGAAGTGGTAGAAGCCTTCAGAAACTCCGGCAACTTACCAGAGTGGATGATCATGACCGTGGTACCGGTTATCCCACCGGATATCCGTCCGATGGTTCAGTTAGACGGTGGACGTTTTGCTACCTCTGACTTAAATGACCTTTACAGAAGAATCATCAACCGTAACAACCGTCTTGCCCGTCTGTTAGAGCTTGGCGCTCCTGACATCATTGTTCGTAACGAAAAGCGTATGCTTCAGGAAGCCGTTGATGCCTTAATCGACAACGGCAGAAGAGGAAGACCGGTAACCGGACCTGGAAACCGTGCATTAAAATCCCTCTCTGATATGTTAAAGGGTAAGCAGGGACGATTCCGTCAGAACCTACTTGGAAAGCGTGTTGACTATTCCGGACGTTCTGTTATCGTCGTTGGTCCTGAACTTAAGATTTACCAGTGCGGTCTTCCAAAAGAGATGGCTATCGAGTTATTCAAGCCTTTCGTTATGAAAGAGCTGGTTTCTAATGGAACTGCACATAATATAAAGAATGCAAAGAAGATGGTTGAGCGCCTTCAGACAGAAGTCTGGGACGTACTGGAAGATGTTATCAAAGAGCATCCGGTTATGTTAAACCGTGCGCCTACCCTTCATAGACTGGGTATCCAGGCTTTCGAGCCAATCCTCGTCGAAGGTAAGGCAATCAAGCTTCATCCACTGGTATGTACCGCGTTTAACGCCGACTTCGACGGTGACCAGATGGCGGTTCATCTGCCACTTTCCGTAGAGGCTCAGGCAGAATGCCGTTTCCTTCTGTTATCACCAAACAACCTTCTTAAGCCTTCCGACGGTGGCCCTGTTGCCGTTCCGTCTCAGGATATGGTTCTTGGTATCTACTACCTGACCCAGGAACGTCCTGGTGCAAAGGGAGAAGGAATGGTATTTAGAAGTGTTAACGAAGCCATTCTCGCTTACGAGAACCAGGCAGTTACCCTTCATTCCAGAATCAAGGCAAGAGTTACAAAGAGAATGCCTGATGGTACCATGAAGAGCGGAGTGGTAGAATCCACCGTAGGACGTTTCATCTTCAATGAGATCGTTCCTCAGGATCTTGGTTTCGTAGACCGTTCCATTCCAGGCAACGAGCTTTTAATGGAAGTCGATTTCCATGTAGGTAAGAAGCAGTGTAAGCAGATTCTTGAAAAGGTTATTAACGTTCACGGAGCTGTTCAGACTGCAGAGACCTTAGATGACATTAAAGCCATTGGTTATAGATATTCAACCAAAGCTGCCATGACGGTTTCCATTTCCGATATGACCGTGCCGGAAAGCAAGCCAAAGCTGATCGCAGAGGCTCAGGCAACGGTTGACCAGATTGCTAAAAACTTCCGCCGTGGTCTTATCACAGAGGAAGAGCGTTATAAAGAAGTTATTGACACCTGGAAGGTGACCGATGATCAGCTGACTCATGACCTGCTTACAGGGCTTGATAAGTATAACAACATCTATATGATGGCGGACTCCGGAGCCCGAGGTTCTGATAAGCAGATCAAACAGCTTGCAGGTATGCGTGGACTTATGGCCGATACAACTGGTCATACCATCGAACTTCCTATCAAGTCCAACTTCCGTGAGGGTCTTGACGTATTGGAGTACTTTATCTCCGCTCATGGAGCTCGTAAAGGACTTTCCGATACCGCTCTTCGTACCGCCGACTCTGGTTACTTGACCAGACGTCTGGTAGACGTATCTCAGGATATGATTATCCGTGAGATCGACTGCTGCGAAGGAAAAGACATTCCATTTATGGAGATCAAGGCGTTTACAGACGGCCAGGAAACCATTGAGGGCCTGGAAGAACGTATCACCGGAAGATTTATTGCAGAAACCATTACAGATCCTGATACTGGTGAGGTCATTGTAAAAGAGAACCATATGTGTACTCCAAAACGTGCTTCCGCAGTTATGAAGGTGTTAGATAAGATGGGCCGTAATTCCATTAAGATCCGTAACGTCCTTACCTGCAAATCCCATCAGGGAGTTTGTGCAAAATGTTACGGAGCCAACATGGCTACTGGTCAGCCAGTGCAGGTTGGTGAAGCAGTCGGAATCATTGCAGCTCAGTCCATCGGTGAGCCTGGAACACAGCTTACCATGCGTACCTTCCATACCGGAGGTGTTGCGGGTGGCGATATCACACAGGGTCTTCCCCGTGTCGAGGAGCTTTTTGAGGCAAGAAAGCCGAAAGGTCTTGCCATCATCGCTGAGTTCGGCGGAGTGGTTGCCATTAAGGATACCAAGAAAAAACGTGAGATTATCATTACCGAGAATGAAACCGGCAATTCCAAGACCTATCTGATTCCTTACGGTTCCAGAATCAAGGTTGCCGACGGCCAGGTGCTTGAGGCTGGTGATGAGCTTACGGAAGGTAGTGTAAATCCACACGATATCTTAAAGATCAAAGGCGTTCGTGCCGTACAGGATTATATGATCCAGGAGGTACAGCGTGTGTACCGTCTCCAGGGTGTAGAAATCAATGATAAGCACGTAGAGATGATCGTAAGACAGATGCTTAAAAAGATCAAAATCGAGGAGAGCGGAGACAGCGATGTCCTTCCAGGAACCTCTATGGACGTTCTTGATTATAATGACTTAAATGATGCACTCCTTGCAGAAGGCAAAGAGCCGGCAGATGGAAAGCAGGTTATGCTTGGTATTACCAAGGCATCTCTTGCTACGGATTCCTTCTTGTCAGCCGCTTCCTTCCAGGAGACCACAAAGGTTCTGACCGAAGCCGCTATTAACGGTAAGGTTGACCACTTGATCGGTCTTAAGGAAAACGTTATTATCGGTAAGCCGATTCCGGCTGGTACTGGTATGAAGCGTTACCGTACCATCAACTTAAGTACAGATGCGGAACTGGAAGAGGATGATGAGATTCTGTTATCAGAAGATGACGAGATCTTATTAACCGATGACCGTTTCGAAGAAGCAGATGAGATTTTATCCATCAGTGAAGACGATATAGAAGAGTAAGAAGTGAAACGCCCTGACTGGCTTTGGCCGTCAGGGCGTTTTTTGCGTATTCGGAGACTTCTTAGGAAAAGACAATATTATGTAATATTTGCATAACAAAACTGGATTTTTACTCTTTTTTTAATGCTATAATCATAAAAAAGGAGGTAAAACCAATGAGGAAGTTTGAGCGGAATGTGTTTCCTTATCTGCTGCTTGCTCCTACTTTAATCATATTTGGCCTGTTTCTATTCTTTCCAGCTGTAAATGGGCTATGGATATCGTTGACAAAGTGGGATGGAGTAAATCCCCAGAAATTTGTGGGGATCAATAATTATATAAAGCTTTTTTCAGACCGGGGATTTTGGGATTCTTTTCTCCGCACGGTATTTTTTACTGCCGTCTCGGTTCCCCTGGTTTATGTTTCAGCCATGGGACTTGCCCTGCTGCTGACAGGTGCGCGAAAGGGGAATGATTTTTTCCGGGCAGTCTTTTACTGGCCCACCATGATTTCCAGCATTATCGTGGGACTCACCTGGAGATTTCTTTTGGGGGAAGAATTTGGTGTCATCAATTATCTTCTGACCGCCATGGGAAGATCACCGGTGAAATGGCTGACGGATCAGAATTATGCCATGGGAGTTGTGATCTTCGTCACCGCGTGGAGTATGTCAGGCTATTATATGGTCATGTTCATTTCCGGTATTAAGGCCATATCTGAGACTTATTATGAGGCTGCAAGAATTGATGGTGCCGGGTTCTTTCATCAGTTCCGCTATATTACACTGCCGCTTTTAAAGCCTACCAGTCTTTTGGTCCTTGTATTATCCACGGTTACTATTATCAAAACCTATCCATTGGTATATGCGCTGACTCAGGGCGGCCCGGCAGGGGCTACCAAGTTCATGGTACAGACCATACAGGAAACAGGATTTGAAAAAAATCAGATGGGCTACGCCAGTGCTATGACCATGATACTCTTTGTTCTGTTAGCCATGTTCATGGTGGTGCAATTTAAGGCAAATAAGGGAGGGGAGCAGGATGCAGACTAATCGTAAAAAATACTTATTTGCAGGTGGTGCATGGATCATTCTTCTTATCCTCACCTTTATATTCCTGATGCCCATACTCTGGGTCATCGGTTCTTCCTTTAAAAGCACTGGTGAATTGTTTTCCTGGCCCCCCAGTTTCATTGGAAAGAATCCAACTTTTTCCAACTATCAAAGGGCTTTGGAAGAAGGACATTTTGGAATCTACTTTTTTAATACGGTATTTACCAGCCTTGTGGCTACATTTTTAACGATAGTGGTCAATGTGATGTCCGGATATGCCTTTGCAAAATACCGTTTTAAAGGAGATAAGATTCTCTTTGGTGTTGTGCTGGCTACCTTGATGATTCCTTTGGAGGTCATCATGATCCCTATTTTTAAGGTGATTGTGGCAACCAATCTTTATAACAGCTTATGGGGACTGATCATTCCAGCCGTAGCTTCGCCTACAGCGGTCTTTCTGGTGAGACAGTATTACGTCGGAATTCCAGATGCTTATATGGAAGCCGCCAGAATCGACGGAGCGTCGGAAGGCAGTATCTTAATGCGGATCATGCTGCCTCTTGCCAGGCCGGTTATCTCTGTTCTGTGTATCTTTTCTTTTATGTGGAGATGGAACGATTATCTATGGCCGAAGCTGGTTATCAACAGTAAGGAACGATACACCATACAGCTGGCACTGGCTAATTATTCCGGTGAATACTCGGTAGACTGGAACAGCTTATTGGCGATGTCCGTCATTTCCATGATTCCGGTAATTATTGTGTTCGTAACACTGCAAAGCTATATTATCGGCGGCATGACTGCCGGAGGAGTCAAAGAGTAAACAGGAGGAAAGAAGACATGAAATACTTGGAGTATCCGCTGTTTGCGGAAGGATTTGTCAATCGCTTTCTAATCAGTGAGGTTCATACGCAAATCCGGCAATTCACCAGGTCTACCTTAAGCGGAAGGGTCAATGAGTGGTTGAAAAAGGGATTTGCCATTCATGAAAATCCCTGCAGGAAAGAATTTATTGAACAGAGAAAAGGCGAAATACCACAATGTCCTGATTTTACCCATATCACCAATGGTGGAACGTTACATGTATTTGGAGAGGAAAAGCTGGTAAAGCAATATTTCCCTTTTGGAAATCCAGGCATTGACGGGTCCGGCTTTTATTATCAGCCTACTTATTTAAGGATGTATGGATATACCATACTTCAGTCAGAAGAAGAGGGCATCGTGGATTTTGAACTGGAGACCTGTGGCGGCTTAACTCTCTGGGCCAATGGGCAGCTGATCACAGATTTCACCCCGTTTACCAGAAATCTGGTTAAGAAAACAGTCGTATCCATTCCCCTTTTAAAAGGCATGAATCCAATTGTGGTCTGCCTTGATGATCTGGCGGAACGTGACACAGATTACTATTTTCGTATGAAGCGCTTGGGAGTAGCGGATTTAAAGATACTGATTCCGGCAGATGACCAGGTGGAGGAAGATACCTTAAATCAAATGGAACAGATGCTACATGGGATGTGCTTTGACAAAGAAGCTTATTTCAGCGAAACTATAAAAATGAATCTTAATAATCCTTTTAACCAGCCTCTTGATCTGGAAATTATGGTAACTCCGGGAGAATTCATTGAAAAAATGGAACAATCCTGGAAGCTTATAAAAGTCAGAAATTATACCATGGAGGCGGAGCAAAAGGGACTGGTACTCTTTCATACAGATGAAATATCACCAGGGTATTATTATTTTACAGCAGTTCTTACTTATCAGGGAATTGTTATAAAAAGAAAAATCGGGAATCAGCTGGTCAGAAAAGAATTCTTAGAAAGCAGCAACGAGGACAGAAATGTTCGAAAGAAGCTGGCTCTTGATGCAATCATCCGGTTCGCCCCGGAAAACACCTACAAGGCAGCCGCCCTGTTTCAGAGGGAGAGGGAATATAAACGGGCAGAAGATATTCTTTTAGAGGAGCTTTTAGGAGTGAGAAACAGGAAGGACTGCTCTGATTTTCATTTCATCATTATGATCTATATCTACCGCACCTTTTACAACCGGATTTCGGATACCTTAAAAGATGCTCTCGAAGAAGCCATGGTAAATTACCGCTACTGGATCGATGAGCCGGGAGATGATGTGATGTGGTTCTTCAGCGAAAACCATGCACTCTTGTTCCATTGCTGCCAGTACCTGGCAGGCACCTACCTTCCTGACAGGACCTTTACCAACAGCGGACGTGTAGGGACTGAGGTTAAGGCCCGGGGAGAAGAGCTCCTCCACCACTGGTTTGATGACTTTTTCCGGGAATTTATTACGGAGTGGAATTCCAACGCCTATATCCCAGTTGATGTATTGGGAATTGGTACCCTTTATAATCTGACGGATGAGAAAGACCCGCTTCATCAGAAGGCAGAAAAAGCATTAAACATGATCTTTTATTCCCTGGCAGTCAATGCTCATAAGGGAGCTGTTATGACAAGCTTTGGCCGCAGCTACGAAAAAGAGATGAAGGGAAATTACAATGCAGGCACCACATCACTGCTCTATGTTGCATACAATGCAGGTTATTTAAACAGAGCCTGCATCGGATACCTCCCATTGGTGCTTGGAGAGTATCAGCCTCCAAAGGAGTACCAAAAGTACCTGACACTTGAGGAAGAGGAGGAAATGATTTTTCAGAATACACAGGGATTTGAAAACCACGTAAATCTCTATCTATATAAGAACAGCAAAGTTCTTTTATCCACTGCCATTGGCTTTAAACCATTTCAAAAAGGATATCAGGAGCACATTTTGCAGGCTACCTTAGATGAAACTGCCCAGCTCTTTATCAATCACCCTGGAGAGTCCTTTCCATATGGAAGCGGAAGACCTAATTTCTGGGCAGGCAACGGCGTTCTTCCCCTTGGGGCTCAATATGAGAATACGGCAGTCCTAAGGTACCACATTGGAGAAGAAGAGCGGATTGGTTATACTCATGCCTATATCCCAATCAATTCATTTTCCAGATATCAGGGCGAGGACGGAATTCTGGTACTGGAAAAGGACGGAGCGTATGTGGCAGTAAAAGCCTTAAATGGACTTACCATACAGGAGCAGGGCCCCAATCAGTTCAGAGAGTTTATCAGTAAGGGACGTGATAATGTCTGGGTGGTCCGGGTAGGAAGCATAAAGGAATACGGAAGTCTGGAAGAAGTCTTAGCTGCATTTAGAAACGTAACAATCACCATGGACGGGGAGAGTACTCGGGTTAAGGATGAGACAGGAAGAGAATATCTTCTTGACATGGAAAACATATTAAAGGTGAATGGAGTTCCTGTCTATCAGTATCCGGAAACCGTAGAAGGCAGAATCACATGGAAGGAGAGAGTAAATTGATTGATATAAAAACCATGGAAGAGAAACTGAACCTGGTTTCGGAAAAAATGATGGCTCTTAAAAATAACGGGATGAAGGAAGTTTATCCTATCAGCCACATTGATTTTAACTGCTGGGAATGGCCCCAGGGAGTCGGGATTTTCGGACTTTATAAATACTATGAGGTCAGCCAGAAAAAAGAAATTCTGGATTATATAGAAAACTGGTACGACAGCCGCATCAAGGAGGGCATATTAGAGAGAAATGTTAATACCACCTCTCCCATGCTTACCCTGACCTATCTCTACGAAAAAACAAGAAAGCCGGAATACCTTGCGTTTATTAAGGACTGGTCCGACTGGATCATGAAGGATAAAAAACTGATTCGTACCGGAGATGGATGCTTTCAGCATATGATCACGGGAAGTGCCAATGATCATGAGATCCTCATTGACACCCTTTTCATGACAGTTCTCTTTCTTACCAGAGCTGGAAAGCTTCTTGAGAGAAAGGATTATCTGGACGAAGCCAACTATCAGATTCTCTCTCACATCAAATATCTGTTAAATAAAGAAGAAGGGCTGTTTTACCATGGCTTTAACTTTCAGAGAAATGACAATTATGGAAAGGTACTGTGGGGAAGAGGAAACTGCTGGTACACCATTGTTATTATGGAGCTTTTAGAAGACATTGACCTCGATGAAGGGATAAAACGGTATTTCTTAAGTGTTTATGAAAATCAGGTGAAAGCACTGAAGAGATACGCAGACCCTGAAAACGGCTTGTGGCATACCATTATAAATGATGAATCTTCCTATATAGAATTATCCTGCAGTGCAGCCTTCCTTTATGGTATTATGAAGGGAGTAAGGCTGGGTATTTTAAAAAGAGAAGAATACCAGGAGCTGATTGAACTTGGAACGAAGCATCTCATGGATTACATCGAAAAGGATGGAACCGTTCAAAATGTTTCTTACGGCACACCCATTGGTTTAGACGGTGAGTTTTACAAAACGATTCCATGCTGTCCCATGACTTATGGACAGGCGCTTATGATTTTGGTACTGCAAGAAGCAATGCTTCCTTACTGGCATTAGAAAGGACTGGTTGTGAAGATGAAAGAACGCGTATTTTTTGAAGAATTTGACTCACTATATTATTTTCATGGAGGCTCTGAAAATTGGGCCATGCAGGGGTTCCATTTTCACAACCAGTATGAAATCATATTGTTTCTCACAGACGGAGCTTTGATGGAGATAGGCAATCGCACCTACCATGCCAGATCAGGGGATCTGTTTCTGATTAATAACAAAGAGTACCACCGCACCAGCGGCGGAGAAGGAAAGACGTATCACCGATATGTTCTCATGTTCGAGCCTGAGCTTTTGTTACACTTAGAGGAAGCATTCCATTATGATTTCACCATGTTTTTCGAACATCGCCCTGATCCATTTCTCCATCGCCTTCATGTAAGCGGAGAGAATCTTTTAAAGGTGGAAAAGCTGTTTGAAAAAATAGAGCAGTACATTCATTCCGAAAACAGAGGCAGCATTGAAAACAGTGTGAGAATCAAGCTGTCCATTCTGGAACTCATGGTTTCTGTCAATGAAATGTATCAGTTCTTTATGGAAAAGGAAAAGCATAAAACGACCCTGGGCTTTGATTCCACCTATGAAGATCAGGAGTTTAAGGACCCGGTGCTTTACCGGGAAAGAATCGAGCAGTTAAAAAAGTACATTGCGTCTCATGTGGAAGAACGGCTGGATCTTCATGAAATCTCACGCAGATTTTATATGAACCGGTATTATTTAAGCCATTATTTCAAAAAGGAGACAGGTTTTACTTTGACCCAGTATGTGGCCAATCAAAAGATCATTGCAGCGAAAGCACTATTAAAGGAAGGTCACTCAGTCACGGATGTGGCGGTAAAGCTTTCCTATAACAGTGACAGCCATTTTATTGCTGTATTTAAGAAAATGACGGGGATTACACCAAAAAAATATGCCCAGTCAAAAAAGAGCAAAAAAGAATGATTTCCTGTCTGATATATGAAATTTTTTCTGTGAGGCGAATGATAAAATAAGGTTACCAACTAAAAAGGAGAGGTATTTATGAAAAAAACAGTATCATGGTTGCTTATGGGGATGCTGGCGCTTTCGACCCTTGTGGGTTGTTCCGGTGGGGGAAAACAGGCGGACAGCAAAGAAAAGAAGCTTGATGTGGTATGGTTCAGCGACGGAAAAGAAGGGGAATCCTTTCTAAAGCTGGCGGACGGATACATGAAGGAGCATCCGGACATCAAGATCAATCTGATTGAGGTTCCGTATTCTGATTTAGAGAGCAAGATCAAAAATATGATCAATGGAAAGGAAGCGCCTGCCATTGCAAGGCTTACTAATTTAGGACCGTTCCAGAATCAGCTTGTAGATCTCGGAGAGTACGTATCCAATAAAGATGAATTTGTAAACAGCTTTGGGGAAGGGCTAAAATTCGTCTTTGATGATAAGGTTCTGGCAGCGCCTATGGATGTAACTGCCAACGGACTCATTTATAATAAAACAGCCTTTGATAAGGCAGGCGTTTCTGTTCCTCAGTCTGAGGACGAGGTATGGACCTGGGAAGAGTGGAAGGAAGCCATGAAAACCGTAATGGAAAAGGGCGGCTGCAAATACGGCCTCGTTTATGATAAGTCTCCTCAAAGATTTACCACCCTTCTTTACCAGTCAGGCGGCGGCCTTTTAAATCCTGAGCTGAATGAGAGCGATTTTAATACGGCGGAAAACAAACATGCCATACAGTTCTTTAAGGATTTACACGATGAAGGCATTATCCCTTCTTCTGTGTGGCTTGGATCAGAAAATCCCAACAACCTATTCCGCACCGGACAGGTTGCCATGCATTTTTCCGGAAGCTGGATGATTGCCAATTATAAAGATCAGATCACTGATTTTGAGTGGGGAGTTACTTACTTACCAAAAGAAGCCACACGCTCATCCGTACCAGGAGGAAAGTACCTGGCAGCATTCCAGAATACCGGAGTAGAAAAAGAAGCAGCAGAATTTATTGAATGGATCTCTAAGCCGGAAAACAATGCAAGGTACTGCGAGGAGAACAGCTACTTATCTCAGGTAAAGGGAAATGAAAGCTTGAACTATGCATACGGCAAAGAATTTTTTGATATTTTTTCCAAAGAGCTGGCTGCTACATCTACCCGTCCTGGAGCAGAGTGGGGATACCAGGCACTGACCGGAGGGGTACAGGGAGATCTTCGTGATAAGCTGGTGGATGTATTGGCAGGTAAGCTGACGGTAGATCAGTACGCGGAGGAAATGGATGGCGTGATCAACGAAAAGCTGAAAGAATTGAAAGATCAATAAAATAAAATTGATATGGCTGCGGCAGAAACCTTTGCTGCAGCCTTGTTTTTGGCCTGTATTTCACGAAAAAGAAAACCTTGACAAAAAAAAACTATATGTATATAATAATTAGGCGTGCATAAACGCGTCATGTTTTTGTGCGTAAATTAAGCTGAAGATAACAGCAACCACAGACAATATCACAGGAGGTGAATGGAATGCCCACATTTAACCAGTTAGTAAGAAAGGGAAGACAGACAAGCGAAAAGAAATCTACAGCACCCGCTCTTCAGAAGGGTTACAACTCTTTACAGAAGAAGGCTACTGATATTTCCGCTCCCCAGAAGAGAGGCGTTTGTACCGCAGTTAAAACTGCTACACCTAAAAAGCCTAACTCAGCTCTTAGAAAGATCGCCAGAGTTCGTCTTTCTAACGGTATCGAAGTAACAAGCTATATCCCAGGTGAGGGTCATAACTTACAGGAGCATAGCGTTGTTTTAATTCGTGGCGGTAGAGTAAAAGACTTACCAGGTACCAGATATCATATCGTTAGAGGTACCCTGGATACTGCAGGCGTAGCTAACAGAAAACAGGCTCGTTCCAAATACGGTGCGAAGAGACCGAAAGACAAAAAATAATTAGAACCACACATTTGAATTTCTAGTGCCGGACTTTAGATATTGAACCTGTAGGTTGCAGGATTATATATAGAAACCGAGCGCGAACGCAACTTGAATGTTTGTGAGTACCTAGGATCTAATGAATAGCTGGACAATCCAGTAAGGAGATCCAGCCATATTAAGGAGGGAAGTAACGTGCCACGTAAAGGACATACTCAAAAAAGAGACGTATTAGCAGATCCATTATACAACAATAAGGTTGTTACAAAGTTAATCAACAACATTATGTATGATGGTAAGAGAGGTGTTGCTCAGAAGATCGTTTACGGCGCATTTGGCCGTATGGAAGAAAAGACAGGCAAGCCAGCTGTTGAAGTATTCGAAGAAGCTATGAACAACATTATGCCAGTACTTGAAGTAAAGGCAAAACGTATCGGTGGTGCCACATATCAGGTACCGATCGAAGTTAAACCGGAGAGAAGACAGGCATTAGCCCTGAGATGGATCACTCTGTACTCTCGTAAGAGAGGCGAGAAGACTCAGGAGGAAAGACTTGCTAATGAGCTTTTAGATGCCGCTAATAACACCGGTGCAGCCGTTAAGAAAAAAGAAGATATGCATAAGATGGCTGACGCTAACAAGGCATTTGCTCATTACAGATTTTAATTAGGAGGAATAAGCTTTGGCTGGAAGAGAATATCCATTGGAAGCAACCAGAAATATTGGTATCATGGCCCATATCGATGCAGGTAAAACTACATTGACTGAGCGTATCCTCTATTACACTGGTGTAAATTACAAAATCGGTGACACACATGAAGGAACTGCTACCATGGACTGGATGGAGCAGGAGCAGGAAAGAGGTATCACAATTACTTCTGCTGCTACTACTTGTCACTGGACGATGCATGAGAATAACAAAGTAAAGCCAGGCGCTCCGGAACATCGTATCAACATCATTGATACTCCAGGACACGTTGACTTTACCGTAGAGGTAGAACGTTCCTTACGTGTACTTGATGGCGCTGTTGGCGTTTTCTGTGCAAAGGGAGGCGTTGAGCCACAGTCCGAGAATGTATGGCGTCAGGCTGACACCTACAACGTACCCCGTATGGCATTCATCAACAAGATGGATATCATGGGTGCAAACTTCTTTGGTGCAGTAGAGCAGATCAAGACTCGTCTTGGTAAGAATGCTATCTGTATCCAGCTTCCTATCGGTGCAGAAGATGAATTCAAAGGAATCATCGATCTGTTCGAGATGAGAGCATATATCTACAACGATGACAAGGGTGATGATATCGATATCGTTGAAATCCCAGAGGATATGAAAGACGATGCCGAGCTTTACCATGGTGAGTTAGTAGAAAAAATCTGTGAGTTAGATGATGACTTAATGATGGCATACCTGGAAGGGGAAGAGCCATCCACAGAAGAATTAAAGAAAGCTTTAAGAAAAGCAACATGTAACTGTACCGCTATTCCTGTATGCTGCGGTAGCGCATACAGAAACAAGGGCGTACAGAGACTCCTTGATGCGATTCTTGAATATATGCCTGCTCCAACTGACATCGCTTCTATTAAGGGTGTTGATATGGACGGCAATGAGATCGAGAGACATTCCTCTGATGACGAACCTTTCTCCGCTCTTGCATTTAAGATTATGACAGACCCATTCGTTGGTAAGCTGGCATTCTTCCGTGTTTACTCCGGTATCATGAACTCCGGTTCTTATGTATTAAATGCAACAAAAGGTAAAAAAGAGCGTGTAGGCCGTATCCTTCAGATGCATGCCAACAAGAGATCTGAGTTAGACAAAGTGTACTCCGGTGATATCGCTGCAGCTGTTGGTTTCAAGGTAACAACAACAGGTGATACTATCTGTGACGAACAGCATCCAGTAATTCTGGAATCCATGGAATTCCCAGAGCCAGTTATCGATATCGCTATCGAGCCTAAGACCAAAGCTGGTCAGGGCAAGATGGGCGAGGCGTTAGCTAAGCTTGCAGAAGAAGATCCTACCTTCCGTGCAAAGACCAACCAGGAAACTGGCCAGGTTATCATTTCCGGTATGGGTGAGCTTCATCTTGAGATCATCGTAGACCGTCTGCTTCGTGAGTTCAACGTAGAAGCAAACGTAGGTGCTCCTCAGGTAGCTTACAAGGAAACCTTTACTAAGACCATTGAGGTTGATAGTAAGTATGCAAAGCAGTCTGGTGGACGTGGTCAGTACGGACACTGTAAGGTTCGCTTTGAGCCAATGGATGCCAATGGCGAAGAACTGTTCAAGTTCGAGTCTACCGTAGTTGGTGGATCTATTCCTAAAGAATATATCCCAGCTGTCGGCGAAGGTATCGAAGAGGCAACTAAGTCTGGTGTTCTTGGTGGATTCCCGGTAGTTGGTGTTAAGGCTACTGTATACGACGGATCTTACCATGAAGTCGATTCCAGTGAAATGGCATTCCACATTGCCGGTTCTATGGCATTTAAGGATGCGATGAACAAGGGCGGCTCCATTCTTCTTGAGCCAATCATGAAGGTTGAAGTAACTATGCCTGAGGACTACATGGGTGATGTTATCGGTGATATCAACTCCCGTCGTGGCCGTATCGAAGGTATGGAAGACATCGGCGGCGGAAAGATGGTTAAAGCATTCGTACCACTTTCTGAGATGTTCGGTTATTCCACAGACTTACGTTCCAGAACACAGGGACGCGGTAACTTCTCAATGTTCTTTGAGAAATATGAGCCGGTTCCAAAGAGTGTACAGGAAAAAGTTCTTGCAGATAAAAAGGGCAAATAATTCCTAACTGGTTCCACTGGGTTTCAGGCTGTCACGGCGGCCTGGAACCCGTCAAATAGGCTTGAAAATAGTGCACAAATAGCATATAATAAAAAACAGCCTAACATATATAAACAAAGCTCGAAAGAGAGCGTAAATTAAGGAGGACGTTATAAAATGGCTAAAGCTAAGTTTGAAAGAAACAAAACCCATTGTAACATCGGTACCATTGGTCACGTTGACCACGGTAAAACAACTTTAACAGCTGCTATCACAAAGACACTTCACGAGAGATTAGGTACTGGACAGGCAGTAGCTTTCGAAAACATCGATAAGGCTCCAGAAGAGAGAGAACGTGGTATCACAATTTCTACTTCTCACGTTGAGTATGAGACAGAGAAGAGACATTATGCACACGTTGACTGCCCAGGACATGCTGACTACGTTAAGAACATGATCACTGGTGCTGCTCAGATGGACGGCGCTATCTTAGTTGTAGCTGCTACCGATGGTGTTATGGCTCAGACAAGAGAGCACATCCTGCTTTCTCGTCAGGTAGGCGTTCCTTACATCGTTGTATTCATGAACAAGTGCGATATGGTTGACGATTCCGAGTTACTTGAATTAGTAGACATGGAAATCCGTGAGCTGTTAAACGAGTATGAATTCCCAGGCGATGATACACCAATCATCCAGGGTTCTGCTTTAAAGGCTCTTGAAGATCCTACAAGCTCTTGGGGCGACAAGGTTCTTGAATTAATGGCAGCAGTTGACGAGTGGGTTCCAGATCCAGTTCGTGAAACAGATAAGCCATTCTTAATGCCAATCGAGGACGTTTTCTCAATCACAGGTCGTGGTACCGTTGCTACTGGTAGAGTAGAGCGTGGTACATTACACGTATCTGATGAAGTTGAAATCGTTGGTATCCACGAAGAGACTCGTAAAGTTGTTGTAACTGGAATCGAAATGTTCCGTAAGTTACTTGACGAGGCTCAGGCTGGTGATAACATCGGTGCATTACTTCGTGGTGTTCAGAGAACTGAAATCGAAAGAGGACAGTGTCTTGTTAAACCAGGTTCTGTAAAGTGCCATAAGAAATTTACCGCTCAGGTTTACGTTTTAACAAAAGATGAAGGTGGACGTCATACTCCTTTCTTCAACAACTACAGACCTCAGTTCTACTTCAGAACAACTGACGTTACTGGTGTTTGTGATTTACCAGCTGGCACAGAGATGTGTATGCCTGGCGATAACGTAGAAATGTCTGTTGAACTGATTCACCCAGTAGCTATGGAGCAGGGTCTCCGTTTCGCTATCCGTGAAGGTGGACGTACAGTAGGTTCAGGTAGAGTTGCTACTATCGTTGAATAATTAAAATTTAAAGCCGAGCCCTTAGTAATAAGGGTTTCGGCTTTTTCTTTTTGTCTTTTAGTAGTAAAATGGTACTATTATATGGAAGTGAATTTCTGGATTATTTCATTTGGCTTGTTGGATTATCCTTGATTGGTATTTTCTTTCAGTAGAATATGGGGTATGATATAACCAAAAGCAAGGGAGGTTATAGAATGAGCTTTGTAGCAATCGGTATAGTGCTGGTTATTGTAGTAGTGGTAGTGTTGGTAATAGTAGCGGTGTTAACAAAAAAGTAGAATATCATAGAGGCGGTGAACCCCGTCTCCTTTTTTTTCGTCTAACAAGAGTAATAATAGCACAAAGCATAATTACAAACTTGAATCAATCAGAGTATGTAGTCATAGCTGTAATATAAATTCCTGTCAATTTTATTGCAAAGAGAATCGCTTGACCATCCTAATACCTTAGTACTTGCCTATTTCCTCATTCAACCACAACAACCCATTCCGATAACGCTCACCAGCCAGGGAATGGTGTCCTCCTTCATCGTTGGAGACTGTGACCTTACCTGGAAGCATTTGAGACAGGAGCTGACCAGTCTCTTCTGCATATCTGGCTGCATGTTCCATTGGGCCTGATTTCCCTTTCCCCTCCTTGGTACCATAATGTAAGTAAATAGAATCTGGCCCTTTTCCAATGCTGTTTCCTTCCAGCCAGGACATCCAGCCATCATACCAAAAGGAACTGCAGATTCCGGCCACATGGCGCCAGCAATCCTGAATGGTAAGGGCGTATACATTGATTAAGCCGCCCAGAGAATAACCAAGCAATGAAACATTATCGGGATCAACTCTGTAATGTTCCAATAGCCAGGGGAGGAGATTTGTTTCCAGTGACTTAAGGTATTCATCTCCCTTTCCCTTGAAATCAGGAAAACGTGTTGCCATGGCTTTGGCTGGCCACGGGGTATACTCGGAGAGTCGGTCCAGAGGACATATCATGACAAGAATGAATTCCCTGCCTTTATTCTCTTTCCATAGGGCCTCCAGTTCGTCGAGCACTGGTACCAGAGCCTTCATGGCCTGATCCCCATCCTGTACAAGGATGGCTGGGTAAGTTTTGCTTTCGTTCTGTTTCCACGCCTGGGGTAGATAAATATAAATCTTGCGGTCATCCCACTGGGTTTCTATGATAGTATGAGTTCCTTCTACATGTTCTGAATTCATAATTTCTTCCTTTCTGTTTGCCATCCGCTTTTGATTTTACTAGGAGCAATTCCCATATGCTTTTTAAATAACCGGCTGAAATAAAACTCGTCCTTATATCCCACAGAGACAGCCGCCTGCCGGACGCTGAAGCCATTTTCATTTAGCAGACCAGCCGCTGTTTCCAGCCGGTATTCAATCAGGTAATCAATGGGGCGAATGCCCATAACCTTGTGAAACAAGTAAGAAAAGTTTTCAGGTCTTTTTCCAAAATGCCCGGCGATTACCTTAAGTGTCAGAGGCTCTGTATAATGATTTCGAATATATAAGGCTGCTTCATTGATAAAATTAAGCTCCTCTGATTCCTGTTTACTAAGCTGGGAACAGAATAAGGCATCGAAAAGCTTTTGAGTCGTAAAATTCATACGGAACCGGGAACGGATATCATGGCAGTGAGAGAGCCGCAGCAATTCTTCCAGGCAGTCATCAACCTCTGCTCCATTTATAATTTCAAGCTCATAGGCAGAATGGATAAAATCTGTGCCCCTGCCCTGGGAATCGAATGGGTCATAATAAAGATTAATATGGCAAAATGGTTCGTCCCCCTCAATATAAAAGGTGAGTTTTTTACCAGGACAGCCGTGAATGACTTTGCCAGGTACGGCTGTAAAGGTCTGATTATCAAAAGAAATAACAGCTTTTCCGCTCACTGGAAAGATAAAGGCTGCCCGTGTAGTTTCATAGGAAGCTGGTACCTGTCCCGGCACCTTTGTAAAGGAGGCGGCCTTTTGAATTGTCAATGGAAATCTGGCATATTCTTCTGCTAACTGGGTACGAAAATCAGACATGTGTGTCCTCCTTTTTTCATAAATCTACATTTTAGCTATTATAGCTCTATTGTTTTTGGAAGTCAACGTATGATGGAGTGGTGATATTTTTTATCGGAATACATTTAATAATTGTCCATGGTATTACAGAATTCTCTATTCCTATTTTCTGGATCAATCCGTATAATAATCTACGGTTAGTTATAGCTAATAAGATAGAAGGAGGACCTACTCTTTGAATCAACCTATTTCAGAGGCATACATAGAAAATCAAAGGAGCAGTAAGGCTTTCGGGCTGATGCTTGCGGGAATGGTATTTGTGCTCCTTTTGTCCGTTGTATTGTCCATGTCATTTGGCTCCATGAAAATATTGCCGTCTCATACCTATGCAATCCTTTTGGATAAGCTTTTTGGAATACAGATGGATCCAGCTCTCACAAGTCGTCTTTCAGAGGTTAATATCATTTGGGAAATACGTTTTCCCCGGGTGATTCTCGGTGCCGCGGTGGGAGCCGGTCTTTCTCTTTGCGGTATGGCAATGCAGGCGGCGGTTCAGAACCCTTTGGCAGAGCCATATATTCTGGGAATTTCATCTGGTGCATCCTTAGGTGCCACCTTTTCCATCATGCTTGGCATCGGTTCCCTTAGCTGGCTCTCTATCAATGCCAGTTCCTTCTGGGGGTTCGCAGGCGCACTGTTAGCAGCATTTTGCGTGTTAATGCTGGCTTCTATGGGAAGCAAGATGACAAGCTCCAAGCTGGTGCTATCCGGTACGGTAGTCAATGCTCTTTGCAATGCCCTCAGCAATTTTATCATCTTTATGGCAGGTGATGCCCAGGGAATGCAGAGCGTAAAATTCTGGACCATGGGTTCTCTGGCAGGAGCAAAATGGCAGAATATCTTCTTTCCGGTTGTCCTTACCATTGTTTGTTTTGTGGGATTTCTATTTCAATACAGAACCTTAAACACCTTGCTCCTTGGGGATGAAGCCGCGGTGACCCTTGGAATTCCAGTGGCAAAGTACCGAAGGCTATATATGGTGGCGGCTTCGTTATTAACCGGAGTGCTGGTAGCCTATTGCGGTATTATCGGATTTGTTGGACTTATTATTCCACATATCACCAGAGCTGTGGCAGGTGCTGACCATCGGAGACTGACACCTCTTTGCACCGTGGGAGGTGCCGTTTTTATGATTTGGGCGGATACCTTTGCAAGAATCGCCGTTCCCAATTCAGAGCTTCCCATTGGAATTGTCACTGCACTCATTGGTGCACCGTTCTTTGTGTATATTCTGGTACGGAAAAGCTATTCCTTCCGGGAAGGATAAGGAGGATAAAGAATGGAACTGAACGTAGAAGACTTAAGAGTGAACATAGGAAGCACAGAGATTGTAAAGGGCATATCCTTAAGGGGAGAAAGCCATAAATTTACCGGCCTTTTAGGTCCTAACGGGAGCGGAAAGTCCACGCTGTTAAAAGCAATTTACCGGGTTTTAAAGCCAAGCGGTGGAGTGGTCCTGATGAATGGAAAGGACATTTCCATCATACCGGAAAAAGAGAGAGCCAAAAATATGGCGGTAGTATCCCAGTTTAATCAGGTGAGCTTTGAATTTACCGTGAAAGAAATTGTTATGATGGGGCGTACTCCCCATAAAAGGCGACTGGAGCAGGAGACCATGGAAGATTATGAGATCGTTTCCGATGCTCTTAAAAAAGTGGGCATGGAGTCTTACTCCAAACGAAAATTTTCCACCCTATCAGGAGGAGAAAAGCAAAGAATCATTTTAGCCAGAGCATTGGCCCAGCAGCCGAAGATTCTGATACTGGATGAGCCGACCAACCACCTGGATATCAAATATCAGCTTCAGGTCCTGTCCATTGTTAAACAGCTTGATATCTGCGTCGTGGCAGCCCTTCACGATCTTTCCCTGGCCTCCATGTTCTGCGATACCATATATATGTTAAAAGACGGACGGGTAATGGGACAGGGCAAACCAGAAGAAGTGATTACAACAGAGATGATACGGGACATTTATGATGTCAGTGCGTCGGTGGCCATTGATGAAAAGACAGGTCAGTTAGCCATTCAATATATGATTTCATGATAAAATGAGGAGATTAATAATGAAAAAGAAAATGTTTTTAACTATGGCAGCCGTTTGTGCAATTGCTGTCGCAACCGCAGGCTGTACCGCCAAAAAAAATAAAACAGAATCTGCGTCTGAGACACAGACAGCTGCAAAACAGGTAACGACGGAGCAGACAGCAGAGTCACAGTCTTTGGCCAGTGATAAGTCTTCTGGTCTTCCGTTTACATACTTTGCCTATGATGCAGACGGAACCAGCCATGAACAAAAGGTAGAAAAAGCGCCTCAGAAGATAATAACCAACAATCAGACAAGCACGGAGCTTTTATTAAAACTTGGACTTGGCGACCGTATCATAGCGACTGTATTAAAGGACAATCCTACCACAGAGGATTTGGCTGCCGCTTACGATGCGATTCCTGTATTGGCGGACAAGCGAGATATATCCAAGGAAAAGGTAGTAGGTATGGAGCCTGATATTGTAGTGGGAAGAGTAAAATCCTTTACCCCCGAAACTCTTGGTTCTGTCAGTGACTTAAATGATATGGGCATTGCCGCCTATACCCAGGAGTCTACCCGAATGGATCAGGAAATTACAATGGAGTCTATTATAGAAGATATCAAAAACATTGGTAAGATCTTTGAGAAAGAAGAGCAGGCAGAAAAGCTGGCGGATGACCTCACCACACGCCTTGCTAAGACAGAAGAGCGTTTAAATTCCATTGAGGGAGAGCCATTAAAAGTACTTCTTATGGTAAATTATAAGGATGGAGCCTTTGGCGGCTATGGAAAAAATGCCTCCCTTCAAAATGATCTCTTAAAACGTCTTCATGCCGAGAATATATTGGAGAAAGGCGGAAGCGCCCTGTCCGCAGAGAACTTAATCTCCATGGATCCTGATGTCATTGTTTATGTCCTGGGGACCCATAATGAAGAAAATGATAAGAATGCAGTGGAGTCCATGCTTTCCAATGATGTGATAAAAAGTGTAAAGGCCATTGAAAATAAGAAAATAATAACCGTTGAATACAATGAGCTTATGGGCGGAGGGTACCGAACCTTTGACTGTATGGAAGCTTTGGCAGATTTTCTGTATCCGGAAGCGGCAACACAATAAAACAATTGTCTGAAATGAGAGGGCAGGGCATAGGATTTTAAATGAAATCCCTGCCCTGTTTTTCTTTCTGTATTCGCAGAAGCCTTAAGGTTTTATTACAAATAAGTAATAAAATCGTTATTGTAAATATCAGGGAAATTGGTTATCATTGTAAGGAATCTTTAAATGACGTGATAATGACAATATGGAGGAATGCGAACATGAAGAGAATAAAGATAGGCAGGGCCTTAACCGGACTTGTTTCCGCTGCATTTTTATGCTGTGCGACTGCCTTTGTTTCACTTGCAGATGTGGGCTCGGCAGGAGTACAGGCAGAAATTCAGTCCTGTCTCATCAATTCAGATAAAAATAATGTGACCGTTAAAATCTCAAACACTGTAAACATGGAAGGAACAGACGGAGTTCTTTATCTGGTAGAGCTGCAGCCTTATCAGTCCAACCTGGATGGAAGAACGGATTACGCGGCTAAAGCTTCACCAGGCAGTACGGTTACCTTTACATTTCCACTGAACAGGAATACCCCTCAGGACAGACTCTACAGCAAATTCGTAGTGGCTGTATGGGATGGTACCAAATACATAGAAGTAAGCAAGCCTCACTACATAACAAATCCTGAGATGGTTGCAGCCAATACCACAGCCTTCAACGCTCCTCTTACGAAAAAGGGATTAAACATTGAGTTAAATATGTTAGGGGATGCCTTTGAGTTAGGTGTTAAGCATGTTGCTACTAACATCGCTTTCCATCAGATTCTTGGTGAAGGCATTGATTATCAGTTTGATGGCAAGACCTATCATTTTGATAAAAATGTAATTAAAGGATACGATGAAACCATCAGCGCCTTGTCTGGAAAAGGAATGACTGTTACCGCTATTATCTTAAACGGGTGGAATGATAAAACACCGAATCTCATCTACCCGGGCACAAAGAAAAGCTCCACAGCATTTTACTATATGTTTAATACAGCGACTCCCGAAGGTCTTGATGAGACCAGAGCCATTGCTTCTTTCCTGGCGGAACGCTACAGTGGTGCCAACCCCAACAGCGGAAAGATCTCAAACTGGATCATTGGAAATGAGATCAATAACCAGCAATGGAACTACGTAGGTGCCAGAGATATCACCAGCTATGTACAGGCGTATCAAAATGCCTTCCGCGTGTTCTATACAGCGATCAAGAGCACCAGTGCCAATGACAGGGTATATTACTCCCTCGACTATAACTGGAACAACGAGATTGATAACAAGGTAAAATACGGCGGTAAAGCCATTGTAGATACCTTTAACTCCATCGCCAATGAACAGGGGCAGATGGACTGGGGACTTTCCTATCACCCATATCCATGTCCAATGACTGAGCCGGAGTTCTGGGATGATGATAAAACAGGACTGATCACCAATGATTATAACTCCCCTGTCATCAACTTTAAAAACTTGACTACCCTTACCAACTATATGGCCCAGGATCCATTAAAATCTCCTACCGGCCATGTGCGCCATATCATACTTACAGAGCAGGGATTTACAGCGACCAGCCAGTCACGAGGCAATATCCCACAGGTTCAGGCAGCAGCATTCGCTTATTCCTATTACCTGGTTGACAGCAACCCTTACATTGATGCCTATATCTTAAGCCGTCAGGTGGATGCGCCTCTGGAAGTTAGAAGCGGTCTGTCCTTTGGCCTCTGGGAATGTGCCATGGACCGTGGCGATGATATTGTAGCAACCAAGCGCCGGAAGATCTGGCAGGTATTTAAGGATATCGATAAGAAGAAATACACTCTGGAAACAACAGAGTTTGCAAAATCTATCATAGGAATCCAAAAGTGGTCCGATGTAGTTCCGGATTTCCGTTGGAAGTCCATAGAGAAATAAAAAAGAAACGGCAGCAGGAATGTAATCCTTGCTGCCGTTTCTTTTTTATTTCCAGTTAAGGGCACTGTATGCGTCTAAAAGACCGCCGCTTGCTACCTTTCCATTTAAAGATTCGAGCTTTCTGCTGGAATCCATAAGAATCTGTTTTACATCGGATAAGGCAATATCGGTGCGGTAAGAATATACCATGGCAGCCACTCCGGTTACCATAGGAGCAGCCATGGAGGTACCGCTCATAAACCCGTATTTATTATTAGGAATGGTGCTTAAGATATAAGTACCAGGAGCAGCAATATCCACGCTGGCTGCCCCGAAGTTGGAATCCTTACTTAAGGTTCCATCAAAAAGGATATTGGCTACGGCGATTACGTTGTCGTAGGGAAGGGAAGCAGGATAAACAGGATTTACATCCGTATCGTAACCAAGTCCTGAGATTCCTCCATTTCCAGAGGAGACAACGAACAGCATGTGAGAATTTTTAATGGTCTGTGCCAGTTCTTCGCTGTAGGCCGAGGTTCCCATACTAAGATTACAGATGGAAGCACCATTGGCTTCCGCATAGCGGATGGCGCTAATCACTGCTTCAGGAGTTCCGGTTCCTTCTTTTCCGCCAAGTGCTTTTATAGGCATGATCTTAACGTATTTGTTATCCGTAATTCCTGCAATTCCGTAAGCACCCCTCGCAGCTCCTATGGTTCCTGCTGCATGGGTTCCATGGCTATCCTCATTGCCGGAGAACACCTTGTTGTTTCCGGAATAGAAATTCCAGCCATGTATATCATCTACAAAGCCATTTCCGTCATTGTCCAGGCCATCGCCGTCGATTTCACCAGGGTTTGTCCAGATGGCGTCCTTAAGCTCCTGATGTCTTATATCAATGCCTGTATCTATGATAGCAACCGTCACAGAACGTTTTTCTCCTGCCTGGTCATAGAGTTCCCAGGCGGGCTGTATATCAATATCGATTCCTTGTACTGCTTTTGTAACCTTGGATTCATAATCTCCTGGGCCAGGCTTTGGAAGTCCAAGGCCCATACTGGATTTTAACCCGTCATAAACGTTGTCAACGGCCTGGAACTTGGATTTTAATTCCACAAGACGAAATTCCCCGTCATTTTTAAGTCCCCACTGATAGGTGGAAAACTCATCGGCCGGGGAAAGATTAACAAGCCCAGGTCCTATGGCCAGGGGGTGAAGGACTTGTCCAGCGTCGGTTGAAAACGAGCGGAGCTCACGTTCTATCCCTGAGTGATTGTCTGACGGTATTCCGGCAGTGAAGTGAAAGGAAAGGCCGGCAATCAAAATGGCAAGGGACAGACCTGCGGCTCTAGTTCTTTTTTTCATGGTTTCTTTCTCCTTACTATGAAGCATTCATTGAAACTATTGGTATTATACCATAAACCCTACGCGTCAGGTTTCAAAATTATGTGAAAAAACAGCTTAATTTTTATTAATTTTGGACATGCGTACCACTTTTCCTGGAATATGAAAGGTACTGAACCACAAAATAATTTTCAGTTCACAGAAATTATGTTGAAATATATTTTTTGTTTATGATATGATTGTTCTATTAATGGGAAGGGGGCAGATTATGGGAGAAGAAATTCTTCATAAGCTAAAGGGCGGCCTGATTGTTTCCTGCCAGGCACTTGAGGATGAACCTCTCTTTAGTTCTTATATCATGTCCCGAATGGCATATGCGGCAAAAGAGGGCGGTGCAGTGGGAATCCGGGCTAATTCCAGTGCAGATATAAAAGCCATTAAGGAGACGGTAACGCTTCCTGTCATTGGAATTGTAAAGAAGGAATACGCTGGAAGTGAAGTATATATAACTCCCACCATAAAGGAAGTAGATGAACTGGTTTCCTGTGGGGCAGAGATTATTGCCCTGGACGCCACTAACAGACAAAGGCCTGGAGGAGAAACTCTAAAAGACTTTTGGAAAGAAGTCCGGGTAAAATACCCAAATCAGTTATTCATGGCGGATTGTGCCACCTATGAGGAGGGCATGGAAGCGTCTATTCTTGGATTTGATTTAATTGGAACTACCTTAAGCGGGTACACCAGGGAGACAAAAGAAGTGAAGCTTCCCAATCTTTTATTAATGAAACAGCTTTCCAGGGACATAAAGGGGCCGGTCATTGCAGAAGGAGGCATTTGGTCACCAGAGCAATTAAAGGAAGCATTTTCTGCCGGTGTATTTGCGGCAGTCGTAGGAAGTGCCATAACAAGGCCAAGGGATATCACCAATTATTTTGTTACCGGTTCCGGATGCCGGAATGGAAATGAAATGAGATAAGGATAAAAAGGAGCGTATATAATATGAAGGGGGATTTTTTGACCAGAATTCGTTTGGAGTACAATCAGTTTACTAAGGCGGAGAAAAAGGTAGCAGACTACATCCTGCAAAATTCCAGAGAGGTCCTGTTTATGTCAATCACCGGACTTGCAGAGGCGTGTGAGGTAGGAGATACCAGTGTGTTCCGTTTCTGTAAGACTTTAGATTTAAAGGGATACCAGGAATTTAAGATGAGGTTGTCTTTAAGCCTCCACGATGAGACGACGGGCCAGGGTCGCTTAGAAGGAGACATCAGCTTAAGGGATTCCTTTCAGGAGGTTTCCAGAAAAGTGCTTAATACGAATATGAGTGCACTGGAAGAGACGTACTCTCTCTTAAATGAGGAGCAGTTTGGTAAGGTCATTGATGCTCTATATGAGGCAAAACGCATCTGCTTTTTTGGTGTTGGAGCCAGTATGATATCTGCCCTAAAGGCTGCAAATAAATTTATGAGAATAGAGCCCAAGGTGTTCTGCCTTCAGGATGCTCACATGCAGGCCATGGCGGCTTCCATGATGACAGAGGGAGAGGCAGCTGTATTTTTCTCCTATTCCGGCTCCACTAAGGATACCATACATGCCGCGGAGCTGGCAAAAAAGGCAGGAGCAGTTACCATCTGCATCACCAGGTTCTTAAAATCGCCTCTTACCTCCTTTGCAGATATGACTCTTTTATGCGGTGCCAATGAAGGTCCTCTTCAGGGTGGTTCCACCTCCTCTGAGATCAGCCAGCTATTTCTCATTGACTTAATGTATACGGAATATTATAGAAGGTATTTTGAACAGTGTGACAGGAATAATGAGAAGGTATCGGCATCAGTTCTGGATAAAATGTGTTAATCACTTACTATTAGAAGAAGGAAGAAAGGAGAGCCTATGGAAGAGCAGAAGTTTAGAAATAAAATCATCTGGTTTACCTTTTTCTTCAGTGTTCTGGTTATCTGGGTCCACTCCTATAACGCAGTGCTATTTTTAGGTGCCACCAAAACCGCCTATCGTACTGATTATTTGGAGCGCTTTTTAGGAGATACTATCGCGCAGGTGGCTGTGCCCGGCTTTTTTTTGATTTCTTCCTACCTTTTCTTTCGAACCTTTACCTTGAAGCTTCTTTGGCCCAAATGGAACTCCAGGATACGCAGCATACTGGTTCCTTATATTGTATGGAATTTTCTATATTATCTTGGATATGTCATAGGAAGCAGGATTCCTGTGATCAGAGATATTATGGGAAAGGGGAGGATTCCTTTTTCCATCGTTAAGGCTGGGGATGCGGTTCTTCATTATACCTATAATTACGTGTTCTGGTATTTGAACCAGCTCATAATCCTTGTAATACTGGCGCCTCTCATCTACCTTATAATAAAGAAGAAAGTAATTGGCGCAATCTTTATCCTGGGCATCTTCTTTGCTATTTATGCGGGTATAGAGTTAAGATTTGTAAATCTGGATGCCATGCTCTATTATTCTGCCGGGGCCTTTGCAGCAGTTCATGGAAAAGAGATAGTAGAAAAAAGCTGGGATAGAAAAAGGTTCCTGGCCGGTCTTTTTTTGCTTATTTTATCTTATCTGGTATATGGCTTTGACTTTCCGGGGGAAGCTCGGGGAGAGATGGCAGCTTCTGTTGTGCTATTTCGCTTGTTTGTTCCCGTGGCCTTATGGCTTATAGTACCTGATTTTCTGCTGTTTGAAGCAAAGGAATGGATGAAGCAGAACTTCTTTCTCTATGCCATTCATTTTGCTATGGTGAGACTGATAAACAAAACAGGAGCATTTCTGCTCCCGTCCCTTCCGGCAATTCCTATAGGAATCTTTTTATTCATGCCGGTCATATGCGTTTTTTTAAGCTATTATATCGCTTGTTTCTTACGGAGATTCACCCCAAGAATCTGGTGTCTGTTAAACGGAGGTCGATGACCATCGTCCTGATGCACCACAGGGAAGTACCAGACCTGTCCTGGTAACCGGAAGACCTACTTCTCCAGCCTCAACCTTGCCGCCATGTTTCCCACCAACTTCCGTGGATAACATGTAGGACAATACAGAAGGTGCCAGTCCTGTTGTATAGGAATTAATTAGGAAGAACAGCGGAGTATCAGAAAGAAGCTGAGAACAAAGCTGAACCAATGGGTAGATGGCATCTTCAATCTTCCAGATCTCACCCTTAGGTCCTCTTCCATAGGAAGG
Source organism: Clostridium sp. 12(A) (assembly GCA_000526575.1). GTDB lineage: Bacteria > Bacillota > Clostridia > Lachnospirales > Lachnospiraceae > Lacrimispora > Lacrimispora xylanolytica. The sequence continues at coordinate 139,963 of JAGI01000001.1, forward strand.
AGGATCCATAATAATGGCATCGTATTTACTGCCTCTGCGGATTTCTCTTTCCACGAACTTTACACAATCATCTACGATCCAGCGAATGTTTGCAGATTCTAAATTAGAGGAGCGGGCATTCTCCTTGGCCCAGCCTACCATACCCTTGGAAGCATCCACATGGGTGACGGAAGCTCCGGCCTTTGCGGCAGCTAAGGTAGCGCCTCCGGTGTATGCAAATAAGTTTAATACCTTTACGGGCCGTCCGGCCTTTTTTATTTTATCACTGAACCAGTCCCAGTTTGCCGCCTGCTCCGGGAAGAGTCCTGTATGTTTAAAGCTGAAGGGCTTAAGCTGAAATGTCAGCTCCTTATAGCTGATGGTCCACTGTTCCGGCAGGTGAAAGAATTCCCATTCACCGCCGCCTTTTGCACTTCGGTGATAATGGCCGTTCATCTTGGTCCAGCCCTTTTCTGTCTTGGGAGTAGACCAGATAACCTGAGGGTCAGGACGCACAAGGATATAATTACCCCAGCGCTCCAGCTTTTCTCCTTCTGAACAATCTATAATTTCATAATCTTTCCAGCCGTCTGCAATCCACATAATCGGTGCCAACCTTTCTATCTAACAATCCTATATTTCCTACGATTCTATGATTATACTGGAAAGAGCTTTAAGCGTCAAGTACGGCTCAAAACAGGTTTTGGACGGCTTTAATCACCTCTTTGTGCTATGTCCTATATAATATAGTATAAATCGCTTAAAGAGGTGAATTTTAATGAGTTGTTTACGTATGGGCTTTTGTGTAGGTAACTGTGGGCTCAATTGCTGGGGGAATTACAGATTTTGTAACGGCTGCGGCAGTTGGGGAAATATCTGCTTTAACAATTGTTCCAACCGCAGATGTTGCTGCAGAAACCGCTGTGGAAATCAATGCAATCGCTGCAACAATCGTTGTAACCGTTGCACAAATCAATGTGGAAACTGCGGGTGCGGAAGTAATTGTGGATGCAGAAATAATCGTTGTAACTGACAGAGTGCGTGAGCATTCTTTCATATTTTATAGATTGGGCGGGTTCCCGGCATTGCCGGACCCGCCTTTTTCATGTAATGAGCTTCTTTCGCAGAATCTCCTTGATGAATGTAATAAATACCGTTTATTCTTATGTATTCTTTCATATTTATGACCATATGGAGAAACAGAGCAATAATTTTGTAATAGAATCGAAAGATTAAAACAGTTGAATAATCTGAGAATAATTGTTAAAATGAAATTAGCAAGAAAAGGAAATCCTGTAAGGAGTGAAGATATGAAAAGAAAAGGTCTCATTGTACTGGCAGCAAGTGCAGTGCTGGCGGTTCATGTTCCGACCGTAGACGCCTGGGCAGGCTGGGAGAAATCAGCTTCCGGTAATAACTGGGTGTATGTGGACGAAAGCGGGAATAAAGTAACCAACACCTGGAAGAAGGGCGAGGACAACAACTGGAGATACTTAAATTCCAACGGTGAGATGGCACTTAATTCATGGGTGGAGAATACCTATTATGTGGATTCCAACGGAATTTTAGTGACAGACAAGTGGATGAAGTTCCAGGATAACGGTTCTGCCAACTATAAGTGGTATTATTTTGGAAGCAGTGGGAAAGCCATTATGGACAATTGGTCAAAGATCAACAACAAGTGGTATTACTTTGACTCCAATGGTGAGATGCAGACAGGCTGGGTCTTAGATGACATGTATTACTGTGGAACAGACGGTGCTATGAGGACAGGCTGGCAGAAGCTCTATCCACCTGGCAGCAATGAAGAATCCGGAAGGGTAAATCCTGGAGACAGTGATGACGGCAAGTTATGGTATTATTTTGGTGACAATGGAAAAAAGTACGTTCCTAAGGATTCAAGCGGTGATTATGGATCCTATAAGATTGATGGGGTAGCCTATTGTTTTAATTCAGATGGTGCCCTTCAGACTGGCTGGAAGAATGTCGGAATTGATAACGCGGAACATGAGATTCAGAATTATAAGTACTATGATGCCAATGGGAAATTAAGAGTGGGCTGGTACTCGGTAGAGCCCCCCAGAGATATTTCCGGTTATGAAGAGAATGTAGAGTGGTTTTACTTTTCTACGGCAGGAGTTCCAAAAGCTGGACCGAAAGAGGGCGAGGCAAGAACTTCAGATTTAACTAAGATTAATGATAAAACGTATTTATTTAATGAACTTGGGAATCCGGTGTATGGACTTCAGAAGGTATCCATTGGCGGGTCTTCTGATTATACTGCTTTCTATTTTGGTGATAAAAAAACCAGTACGATGCAAAAGGGGAAAGTGAAAGTAGTGGAGGGCGATGGCAACGATACTACTTATTACTTTAGTGACAGCGGTCGTGGGTATACTGGGGTGAAGGATGGCTACCTTTATTATATGGGAAAGCTTCAGTGTGCGGATGACGGCAATAAGTATGACCCGATTGCAATTCCTACTGGTAGTACAAAGACTACCTATGTGGTGAATACGTCTGGGAGAGTTTCTAAGAATACTACGGTTAAAAGTGCGGATGGTGTGAAGTATAAGACCGGGAGTAATGGGAATTTGATTAAGGTGGATGATGAGAATCCAAAAGGGAATGAAGGGAAAGAACCTGTGGAACCGGCTTGGCAGTAAGATGGAGAGATCCGGTCAGACATGGAATCCTTCAGGTGGTTGGAGGGAGTTCAGACATGGAATTCATCATTTGGCGTGTTGATACTTTTATAAAGATGGATTTGTTGGCGCCAAATGATTCATTCGCGGGCTGCGCCCTATAGAAAAAGATAAGCAATTTCCTCTTTGTGAGCGAGCTCACACGGGGAAATTGCTTATCTTTTTCTGCATGTCTTAGTTTTTGAAAAAATTTGAAAAAAACTCTTGCAATGGAAAAAAAAGTGTGTTATTCTGTTAAGGCTGTGGCATGATAGCGTTGAAGCGTGAGGTTGCTGCTTGTATAAGCAGGTTTTCCGCGGAGCGAATGTCAAGTTAGGAAACTGGCGACAAGTCACTGTACAATTTAAAACTCTGCAATTGAAAGAGAAAGTCTGTGTGAGGTCCTGGAGGACACACACGGGAACGTGTACAGTCACCGCTTGTCGTACTTCTATTAAGTGCGAAAAGGAGGCGACTTTTTTTATGGCAAGTCAAGTAATGAGAATCACATTAAAGGCCTATGACCATCAGTTAGTTGATCAGTCAGCAGGCAAAATCATCGACACTGTAAAAAAGACAGGATCTAAAGTGAGCGGACCGGTGCCGTTACCAACCAAGAAGGAAGTGGTAACCATCTTAAGAGCGGTTCACAAATACAAAGATTCCAGAGAGCAGTTCGAGCAGAGAACTCACAAGAGACTTATTGATATCATCACACCAAGCCAGAAAACTGTTGATGCATTATCCAGACTGGAAATGCCTGCAGGTGTGTACATCGATATCAAGATGAAGAATAAATAATCTTCATCAGAAACAATTTAGGTAATATCCTGAAGGGTTTTAATATAGAAGCAACACTTTTTCCTGTAAGGAATCAACATCTCTGCCAGGCAGAGTTATAGTGTTCCACGTATATTGGACTGTTCTAGGATGATTGCGAAAGCAATCCGCTGTAGAATTAACAAACAGGAGGTAAAAACATGAAGAAGGGTATTTTAGCTACCAAAGTCGGAATGACACAGATCTTCAATGAAAACGGAGTATTAACTCCAGTAACAGTTCTTCAGGCTGGTCCTTGTGTAGTAACACAGATCAAGACCGTTGAGAACGATGGTTACAGTGCAGTACAGGTTGGTTATGTTGATAAGAGAGAAAAACTTGTTAGCAAGCCATTAAAAGGCCATTTTGATAAGGCCGGAGTTTCTTACAAGAGATATGTAAGAGAATTCAAGCTTGAGAATGCTTCCGAGTATTCTGTTAAAGACGAAATCAAAGCTGATATCTTCGCTGCAGGCGATAAGATTGATGCAACCGCAATCTCCAAAGGTAAAGGTTTCCAGGGTGCTATTAAGAGACACGGACAGTCCAGAGGACCTATGGCTCACGGTTCTAAGTTCCACCGTCATGCTGGTTCCAATGGTGCTGCTTCTGATCCAAGTAAGGTATTCAAAGGCAAGAAGATGCCTGGTCAGATGGGTAACAAGAGAATCACAATCCAGAACCTTGAAATCGTTAGGGTTGACATTGAAAACAACCTGATTTTAGTTAAGGGTGCTGTACCAGGACCAAAGAAGTCTCTAGTAACAATCAAGGAAACAGTAAAAGCATCTAACTAATGCTTTTATAAGAAAGGAGGATCATACAGATGGCAAACGTATCTGTTTACAATATGGAAGGTAAAGAAGTTGGCACATTAGAGTTAAACGATGCAGTGTTCGGCGTAGATGTAAATGAGCATCTCGTACACATGGCAGTCGTAAGCCAGCTTGCAAATAAGCGCCAGGGCACACAGAAAGCAAAAACACGTGCTGAAGTATCCGGCGGCGGAAGAAAACCGTGGAAGCAGAAAGGAACCGGTCACGCAAGACAGGGTTCAACAAGATCTCCACAGTGGACAGGCGGTGGAGTAGTATTCGCTCCAACTCCAAGAGATTATACAATCAGACTGAACAAGAAAGAAAGAAGACTTGCTCTTAAATCTGCATTAACAAGCAGAGTGAACGAGAATAAGTTCATCGTTGTTGACGAGTTAAAGTTTGATGAAATCAAAACAAAGAAATTCCAGACTGTATTAAATAACTTAAAGGTATCCAAAGCACTTGTTGTTGTTGGTGATGACAGCTCTAACGCAGTACTGAGCGCAAGAAACATTGCTTCTATTAAGACTGCTTTCGTTAACACAATCAACGTATACGATATCTTAAAGTACAACACAGTTGTTGCTACCAAGACTGCTGTTGCAGCAATCGAGGAGGTGTACGCATAATGGCAGATATTAAGTATTACGACGTAATCCAGAAGCCTGTAGTAACTGAGAAGAGCATGAACGCTATGGCGTCCAAGAAGTACACATTTATTGTACACACAGATGCTAACAAGGCTATGATTAAGGAAGCTGTTGAGAAGATGTTCCCAGGAACAAAAGTTGACAAAGTGAACACTATGAACTTAGACGGAAAGACCAAAAGAAGAGGTATGACTTTCGGTAAGACTTCTAAGACAAAGAAAGCTATCGTTCAGTTAACAGCAGACAGCAAAGAGATCGAAATTTTCGAAGGACTGTAAGATCGGGACGCCTGGTGACGCGTGAAGCACGAAGGAGCGGTTATCCGAACTACGTGTGACAGCGGATACTCCGAACAGCGTGAGGAGTATCTTTTGCACCGTCAGAGAGCAGACAAAAGACTATCAGTCAACCTATGTGATGAACATTATATCACGATATTTAAGATACGCCAGGCGGCGTTGAAAGGAGAAATAATCATGGGAATTAAAAAGTATAACCCATATACCCCTTCCAGAAGACACATGACCGGTTCTGATTTCAGCGAAATCACTAAAGATACTCCTGAGAAGTCCTTGATCAGCAAAACTATCAAGAAGACAGCCGGCCGTAATAACCAGGGTAAAATCACAGTTAGACATCGCGGAGGCGGCGTTAAGAGAAAATATAGAATCATCGACTTCAAGAGAAACAGCAAAGATGGTGTTGCAGCAACTGTAATTGGTATCGAGTACGATCCAAACAGAACAGCAAACATCGCTCTGATCAGCTATGTTGATGGTACAAAGGCATATATCCTCGCTCCTGCTGGTTTAACAGACGGAATGAAGGTTATGAGCGGCGAGAACGCAGAAGCAAAAGTAGGTAACTGTTTACCATTAAGCAAGATCCCGGTTGGTGCTCAGGTTCATAACATTGAGCTTTACCCAGGAAAAGGCGGTCAGTTAGTACGTTCTGCTGGTAACGGCGCACAGTTAATGGCGAAAGAGGGCAAGTACGCAACTCTTCGTTTACCTTCCGGCGAAATGAGAATGGTTCCAATCAACTGCAGAGCTACCATCGGTGTTGTAGGCAATGGAGATCATAACCTGATCAATATCGGTAAAGCTGGTAGAAAACGTCACATGGGATTCCGTCCTACAGTCCGCGGTTCTGTTATGAACCCGAATGACCATCCACACGGTGGTGGTGAAGGTAAGACTGGTATCGGCCGTCCGGGTCCAAGTACACCATGGGGCAAACCAGCACTTGGCTTAAAGACAAGAAAGAAAAACAAGCAGTCTAACAAGTTAATCGTTAGAAGAAGAGATGGAAAGACCGTTAAATAATTGAAGGAGGTTAGAATCTATGGCTCGCTCACTTAAAAAAGGACCATTTGCAGATGCTCATTTACTCAAAAAAGTAGATGCTATGAACGCAGCAGGACAGAAGCAGGTAATTAAGACCTGGTCTCGCCGTTCTACTATCTTCCCGCAGATGGTTGGACATACAATTGCAGTTCACGATGGCAGAAAACACGTTCCGGTTTATGTAACAGAAGATATGGTTGGACACAAACTGGGTGAATTCGTTGCTACAAGAACTTACAGAGGACATGGCAAAGACGAGAAGAAGTCTGGCCGTAAGTAATGAAAGAAACAAACTCCCTCCGGGCAGTCGTAAGGACTCCCATAGGGCGTTATAGTTGAAAGGAGGATTTACCATGGCTAAGGGACATAGAAGCCAGATTAAAAGAGAGAGAAATGCCGATAAGGACAAAAGACCGTCAGCAAAGTTATCCTATGCTAGAGTTTCTGTTCAGAAAGCATGTTTCGTATTAGACGCTATCAGAGGCAAGGACGTTCAGACAGCACTTGGTATTGTAACTTACAATCCCAGATATGCTTCTACTTTAATAGAGAAGTTATTAAAATCAGCAGCAGCTAACGCTGAGAATAATAACGGCATGGACCCAGCAAAGCTTTACGTAGAGGAATGTTTTGCAAACAAGGGACCGACAATGAAGAGAGTAAAACCTAGAGCACAGGGCCGCGCTTATAGAATCGAAAAGAGAATGAGCCACATCACGATCGTGCTTAATGAAAGATAAGGAGGCAAAGAATGGGACAGAAAGTTAATCCACACGGCTTAAGAGTCGGTGTTATTAAAGACTGGGACTCAAAATGGTATGCTGAAGCTGATTTCGCAGACAACTTAGTAGAAGATTATGCGATCAGAAAATTCCTGAAAAAGAGATTATACAGCGCTGGCATTTCTAATATTGAAATTGAAAGAGCATCTGACCGCGTTAAAGTTATTATCCACACAGCAAAACCAGGTGTTGTAATTGGAAAAGGCGGATCTGAAATCGAGAAGTTAAAGGTTGAAGTTCAGAAGCTTACAGATAAAAAGTTATTCGTAGACATCAAAGAGATCAAGAGACCGGATAAAGATGCTCAGTTAGTTGCTGAATCTATCGCTCAGCAGTTAGAGAACCGTGTATCCTTCCGTCGTGCTATGAAATCTACTATGGGTCGTTCCATGAAGGCTGGAGTTAAAGGTATCAAAGCTGCAGTTGCTGGCCGTCTTGGCGGTGCAGATATGGCTCGTACAGAGTTCTACAGCGAAGGAACTATTCCGTTACAGACATTAAGAGCAGATATTGACTACGGTTTCGCTGAGGCTGATACAACCTTCGGTAAGATCGGTGTTAAGGTTTGGATCTACAATGGTGAAGTACTTCCAACTAAAGGAAACAAGGAAGGGAGCGTAAAATAATGTTAATGCCTAAAAGAGTTAAGCGTCGTAAACAGTTCCGTGGAAACATGGCTGGTAAAGCTTTAAGAGGCAATAAGATCAGCAACGGTGAATTCGGTCTGGTTTCTTTAGAGCCATGCTGGATCAGATCTAACCAGATCGAGGCAGCTCGTATTGCCATGACACGTTACATTAAGCGTGGTGGTAAAGTCTGGATTAAGATTTTCCCGGATAAACCTGTAACAGCAAAGCCAGCAGAGACCCGAATGGGTTCCGGTAAGGGCAGTCTGGAATACTGGGTAGCAGTAGTAAAACCAGGCCGTGTATTATTCGAAATCGCTGGAGTACCTGAAGAAACAGCACGTGAAGCTTTACGTCTTGCTATGCACAAGTTACCATGCAGATGTAAGATTGCTGCTAAAGCAGATTTAGAAGGCGGTGAATGACAGTGAAAACTAATAAGTATGTAGAAGAATTAAAAGGAAAATCAGTTTCTGAACTGAATACAGAATTAGTAGCTGCAAAGAAAGAACTTTTCAATTTAAGATTTCAGAATGCGACCAATCAGCTTGATAACACAAGCAGAATCAAAGACGTTCGCAAGAACATTGCCAGAATCCAGACTGTTATCGCTGAGAAGGCAAAGTTAGCTTAAGTTGTGACTTTATAAAAGCATGACACACACGAGTGCGTGTAAACTTATAGATAGGGCCGAAGAGGCCATAAACTCGAAAGGAGAATACCTAACGTGGAAAGAAATCTTAGAAAAACCCGTACTGGTAAGGTTGTAAGCAACAAGATGGATAAGACTATCGTAGTTGCTATCGAAGACCATGTAGAACATCCTTTATACGGCAAGATCGTAAAAAGAACGTATAAATTAAAAGCTCATGATGAGAAAAATGATTGTAACATGGGCGATACCGTTAAAGTTATGGAAACAAGACCCCTGTCCAAAGATAAGAGATGGAGACTTGTTGAGATTATCGAAAAAGCGAAATAATTTATTTTTAGGAAGGAGTATCAGGCATGATTCAGCAGGAGACCAGATTAAGGGTTGCTGATAATACTGGTGCAAAGGAACTTCTTTGCATCCGTGTTATGGGTGGATCTACAAGAAGATATGCTAGTATTGGTGATGTTATCGTTGCCAGCGTTAAAGATGCAACACCTGGCGGTGTTGTAAAGAAAGGCGACGTTGTTAAGGCCGTTGTTGTACGTTCTGTAAAGGGCGCACGCCGTAAAGACGGTTCCTATATCAAGTTCGATGAGAATGCTGCCGTAATTATCAAAGATGACAAGACTCCAAAAGGAACTCGTATCTTTGGACCGGTTGCCAGAGAGTTAAGAGAGAAGCAGTTCATGAAGATTGTTTCCTTAGCTCCAGAAGTATTATAAGGAGGTGTCGGACTGTGCATAAAATTAAAAGAGACGACCTGGTTAAGGTTATCGCAGGTAAAGATAGAAACAAACAGGGCAAAGTTCTTCATGTTGACACAAAGAACAACAAAGTAACAGTGGAAGGCGTAAACATGATCACAAAGCATGTTAAGCCTAGCGCAGGCAGCCCACAGGGCGGTATCGTGCAGAAAGAAGCTGCATTTGATATTTCCAATGTTATGCTTGTTGTTAACGGAAAAGCTACAAGAGTTGGCTTTGAAGTTAAAGACGGCAAAAAAGTACGTGTTGCTAAAGCTACCGGTAAGGTAATTGACTAATTCGGAGAGGAGGAATAAAAATTGGCTAGATTAAAAGATATTTACCAGACAGAGATCGTAGAAGCTATGGTAAAGAAGTTTGGATATAAGAATGTTATGGAAGTACCGAAGTTAGACAAGATTGTCATCAATATGGGTATTGGTGAAGCTAAAGACAATGCCAAGGTTTTAGACTCTGCTGTTAGAGATTTAGAGATCATCTCCGGACAGAAGGCAGTTTTAACTAAGGCTAAGAAGTCAATTGCTAACTTCAAGCTCAGAGAAGGTATGCCGATCGGATGTAAAGTTACATTACGTGGCCAGAGAATGTATGAGTTTGCTGATCGTCTGATCAACCTTGCACTTCCTCGTGTACGTGACTTTAGAGGCGTTAACGCCAATGCATTTGATGGAAGAGGAAACTATGCACTTGGTATTAAAGAGCAGCTCATTTTCCCTGAAATTGAGTACGATAAAGTTGACAAGGTAAGAGGTATGGACATCATTTTTGTTACTACCGCTAAGACAGACGAAGAAGCCCGTGAACTTTTGACATTATTCAATATGCCATTTGCAAAATAGTAGGAGGAATATTCCATGGCTAAGACTTCAATGAAGATCAAACAGCAGAGACCTGCAAAATTCTCCACAAGAGAATACAATCGTTGCAGAATCTGCGGTCGTCCACATGCTTATTTAAGAAAATACGGAATCTGCAGAATCTGCTTCCGTGAATTAGCATATAAGGGTCAGATCCCAGGCGTTAAAAAAGCTAGCTGGTAAATTAAGGAAGGAGGCAATTCAAAATGACAATGAGCGATCCAATCGCAGATATGCTTACAAGAATCCGTAACGCAAATACTGCAAAACATGATACAGTAGATGTACCTGCATCCAAGATGAAATTAGCTATTGCTGATATCCTTGTGAAAGAGGGCTACGTTAAAAAATATGATATCGTAGAAGACGGTGCATTCCAGACAATCCGGATTACCTTAAAATACGGTAAAGACAAAAACGAAAAAATCATCACAGGTATTAAGAGAATCTCCAAACCAGGTTTACGTGTATACGCAAACAAAGAGGAGTTACCGAAAGTACTTGGCGGTTTAGGAATTGCTATCGTCTCCACAAACCAGGGCGTAATTACTGATAAAGTAGCTCGTTCCATGGGTGTAGGCGGAGAAGTTCTGGCATTCGTTTGGTAATTAACAAAAAGGAAACTCCATCGCCACTAAGCTCGTGGAAAACCTCGCTATACCCAGTAAAGCGGGGCACGCTGAGTGCCGGGGAGTGCTTTCGCACGTAAGCGTCTAAAGAACAGACGCTGAGTGCTCAATGCATCTGAAAACAGAGAGGACACAGGTTCCTCTCCGAGAATTTAAGGAGGTAAACGGCATGTCACGTATCGGAAGAATGCCTATCGCGATTCCAGCAGGCGTAACTGTAACAATCGCAGAAAATAATAAAGTGACTGTAAAAGGTCCTAAGGGAACTCTTGAGAGAGATTTACCTGTAGAGATGGCTATCAAAGAAGAAGATGGTCATATCGTAGTTACAAGACCAAATGACTTAAAGAAAATGAAATCCTTACACGGTCTGACAAGAACACTGGTAAACAACATGGTTGTTGGTGTTACTAGCGGCTATGAGAAGAAGCTTGAAATCAACGGTGTTGGTTACAGAGCTCAGAAGCAGGGCAACAAGCTGATCCTGTCTCTTGGTTATTCTCATCCAGTAGAAATGATCGATCCAGAAGGCATTGAGTCTACAATGGAAGGTCAGAACATCATTTTCATTAAAGGTATCGATAAAGAAAAAGTTGGCCAGTACGCTGCTGAAATCAGAGATAAGAGAAGACCTGAACCTTATAAGGGCAAAGGTATTAAGTATGCTGACGAAGTTATCAGACGTAAAGTTGGTAAAACTGGTAAGAAATAATTAAGGAGAGTGTAAAGATGGTTAGCAAACAGTCAAGAAGCGAAGTTCGCGTTAAAAAGCACAACAGATTACGTAATCGTTTTGCAGGCACTGCAGAAAGACCACGTTTAGCTGTGTTTAGAAGCAATAATCATGTGTATGCTCAAATTATTGACGATACAGTTGGTAAGACTTTAGTCGCTGCTTCTACAGTAGAAAAAGAAGTAAAGGCAGAATTAGAGAAAACTAACGACGTTGATGCTGCAGCATATGTAGGTACCGTAGTTGCTAAGAGAGCAATTGAAAAAGGTATTCAGGAAGTTGTTTTTGACAGAGGCGGTTTTATATATCAGGGTAAGATCCAGGCATTAGCAGACGCAGCAAGAGAAGCTGGTCTGAAATTCTAAGTAGAGAGGAGAATGACAGCGTGAAACGTACAATTGTTGATGCAAATCAAGTAGAATTAAACGACAGAGTAGTTGCTATCAAGCGTGTATCTAAAACCGTTAAAGGTGGACGTACCATGAGATTCTCTGCTTTAGTAGTCGTAGGCGATGGCAACGGCCGCGTAGGTGCAGGTCTTGGCAAAGCTGGTGAAGTTCCAGAAGCAATCCGTAAAGGAAAAGAGGCTGCTGTTAAGAACATGGTCAGCGTACCGATCGACGAGAACAACAGTATTCCTCATGACTTAATCGGTAAATTCGGAAGTGCATCTGTACTTCTTAAGAGAGCAAACGAAGGTACTGGAGTTATCGCAGGCGGTCCTGCTCGTGCAGTTGTTGAGCTTGCAGGTATTAAGAATATCCGTACAAAGTCTATGGGTTCTAACAACAAGACTAATGTTGTTTTAGCTACAATCAAAGGATTGACTCAGTTAAAGACTCCTGAGGAAGTTGCAAGACTTCGCGGTAAATCTGTTGAAGAGATTTTAGGCTAAGGAGGATAAGAAGATGGCAGATAAATTAAAAATCACATTGGTGAAATCCCCGATCGGTGCAGTTCCGAAGCACAAAGCAACTGTTTTAGCATTAGGCTTAAAGAAGCTTCATAAAACAGTTGAGATGCCGAATAACGAAGCGGTTAGAGGTATGATTGCCAGCGTGCGTCATTTAGTAAAAGTAGAAGAGATCTAAGAAAATACAGTAAGGAGGTGCAAGCGATGGATTTATCAAATTTACAGCCTGCGTTAGGTTCTAAACACAGCGATAACTTCAGAAGAGGCCGTGGCCATGGTTCAGGTAACGGTAAGACAGCAGGAAAAGGTCATAAAGGACAGAAAGCTCGTTCTGGAGCTACAAGACCTGGCTTCGAGGGTGGTCAGATGCCTTTATACAGACGTATTCCTAAGAGAGGCTTTACAAACAGAAATTCTAAAGTAATTATCGGTATTAACGTAAGTGCTTTAGAGAACTTTGACAATGGTACAGTTGTTACTGTTGAGACTTTATTAGAGAGCGGAATCGTTAAGAATCCGCGTGACGGAGTTAAGATCCTTGGAAATGGAGAATTAACCAAAAAGCTTACAGTAAAGGTAGATGCTTTCAGCGAAGGCGCAAAGACCAAAATCGAGGCTTTAGGTGGAACCTGCGAGGTGATCTAATATGTTGAAAACACTCCGTAATGCATTCAAGATCAAGGATGTAAGAAAGAAACTTATCTTTACATTCCTGATGCTGGTGGTTACTAGAATTGGTTCTCAGTTACCGATTCCAGGAGTTGAAACAAGCTTTTTTAAAGATTTTTTTGCTCGGCAGAATAACGATGCGTTTGGATTTTTCAACGCTATGACAGGTAGTTCTTTTACTAACATGTCCGTATTCGCTCTGAGCATTACCCCTTACATTACTTCTTCCATTATCATGCAGCTTTTAACCATTGCAATCCCCAAGCTTGAGGAAATGCAAAAAGATGGTGAAGATGGAAGAAAGAAGATTGCAGAATACACCCGTTATGTAACAGTTGGTCTGGCATTAATCGAGTCCGTCGCTATGGCGATAGGATTCGGCGGCCAGGGGCTGTTAAGAGACTTTAATGCTTTAAGTGTTATCATAGCAGTTGCTACTATGACTGCTGGTAGTGCGCTTCTTATGTGGATTGGCGAGCGTATCACAGAGAATGGTGTGGGAAATGGTATATCCATCGTCCTGTTATTTAACATCATCTCAAGCTTCCCTTCCGATGCTTCCACTTTATATACCAGATTCATGACTGGTAAGTCCGTTGCATTGGCAGCCATAGCAGCCATTATCATTTTAGCGGTAATCGTAGCGATTGTTGTTTTTGTCGTTATCCTTCAGGGTGGCGAGAGAAGAATTCCTGTACAGTATTCTAAAAAGATGCAGGGGCGGAAGATGGTTGGCGGTCAAGCCAGCAGCATTCCTCTCAAAGTAAATACTGCCGGTGTTATCCCGGTTATCTTTGCTTCTTCCATCATGTCTTTCCCGGTTGTTATTTCCCAGTTCTTTGGAAGCCGGATCGACTACAGCAGTATTGGTGGACACATCTTAACTGCACTTAATTCTTCCAGTTGGTTTAAAGTGGATCGTCCTTTCTATTCCATAGGTATGATCGTTTATGTGGCTCTTATCATTGTCTTTGCATATTTTTATACATCCATCACATTCAATCCGTTGGAAGTAGCGAACAACATGAAGAAGTCAGGCGGTTTTATCCCGGGTATCCGCCCAGGTAAGCCGACCAGCGATTATCTTAACTCTATTTTAAACTATATCGTATTTTTAGGTGCATGCGGTTTGACGATTATTTGTATTATCCCGATTATGGTCTCAGGTTTATTTAATGTAAGCCATTTATCCTTCGGGGGTACTTCACTTATTATTATTGTCAGTGTTGTGCTTGAGACATTAAAGGCGATTGAATCCCAGATGCTTGTACGTAATTATAAAGGATTTTTGAATGATTAAAGCACGAACCAAGGGAAACACGTCATGCGTGTTTCTCTTGGAATTTGTGCTATTTAACCTTATGTTTCCAAGGAGGGACTGTTGATGAAGATCATCATGTTAGGTGCCCCTGGTGCCGGTAAAGGTACTCAGGCGAAAAAGATATCTGAAAAATATCAGATTCCGCACATTTCTACCGGAGATATTTTCCGTTCTAATATAAAGGGCGGAACAGAACTAGGAAAAATGGCAAAAGAATATATGGATCAGGGGGCACTTGTTCCAGATGAACTCACTATAGGTATGCTTATAGACCGTATTCAGAAGGAAGATTGTAACAACGGATACGTGCTGGACGGATTCCCAAGAACCATCCCGCAGGCAGAATGCTTAAAAAAAGCGATCTCTGAAATGGGGCAGAAGATTGATTTTGCGATAAATGTTGATGTACCAGATGAAAATATCGTCAGCAGAATGTCCGGCCGCCGCGCATGCATTTCCTGCGGTGCTACATATCACGTTGTATTTAACCCAAGCAAAGTTGCGGGTGTTTGCGATATCTGCGGTTCAGAGCTTGTGTTAAGAGACGATGACAAACCTGAGACGGTAAAAAAACGCTTAGCCGTTTATCACGACCAGACAAAGCCTCTCATTAATTATTATAAGAATGAAGGCATGTTAGTGGATATCGACGGTACCCAGGAATTAGGTAAGGTGTTTATTGATATCGTTTCTATTTTAGGAGCATAGTTTATGTCAGTTACGATTAAATCTGCAAGAGAGATAGAACGAATGAGAGAAGCCGGTAGGATTCTCAGCATTACCCATGAAGAACTTTCAAAGGCCCTAAAGCCTGGAATGACAACCTGGGATATCGACCATCTGGGAGAAGAGATCATAAGAAGCTACGGCTGTATCCCCTCCTTTTTAAACTACAACGGATATCCAGCGTCCATATGCGTTTCTGTAAACGATGAAGTGGTCCATGGAATTCCAAGTAAGAAGCGTTTTTTAGAGGAAGGCGATATCGTAAGCCTTGATGCAGGCGTCATTTACAAGGGATACCATTCCGATGCTGCCAGGACTTACGGCATAGGAGAAATTACTCCAAATGCTGGCCAGCTGATTGAAGTGACGAGACAATGTTTCTTCGAAGGGATTAAATTTGCAAAATCTGGCAATCATCTAGGTGATATATCTGCTGCGATTCAAAAATATGCAGAAAGTTTTGGCTATGGTGTTGTCCGTGATCTGGTAGGGCATGGAATTGGTGCGAACCTCCATGAAGAACCTGAGATACCGAATTTTGTTCAACGAAGACGAGGAATTATATTGAGGCCAGGAATGACCCTTGCCATTGAACCGATGATCAATGAAGGAACACCGGAAGTAGAATGGCTTGATGATGACTGGACCGTTGTAACAGAAGACGGAAGCTTATCTGCCCACTATGAAAATACCATTCTGATTACAGAAGGCGAACCGGAGATTTTAAGTCTGGTTACCAGTAATAAGTAAGGAAGTGCCCATGGAATTAGAAGCAGGATCACTGGTACAGTCAATCGCGGGACGCGATAAAGGTAGCTATTTCTTCATATTAAAAGAAGAAGACGAATATATATATCTGGTGGACGGAAAATACCGGTGTCTTGACTGTCCAAAGAAGAAAAAGAAAAAGCATGTAAAAGCCCTTGCATGGGAGAAGCATTCCCCTGGAGATAAGATCCGGGCGGAACAAAAAGTCACCGATGAAGAGATTAAATATTTCATCCGATGTTTCAAAAGAGAAGAACAGGTTGTTAGGAGGTAAGCTTTATGTCAAAAGCAGATGTTATTGAAATTGAAGGAACCGTTGTGGAAAAACTTCCCAATGCCATGTTCCAGGTTGAGCTGGAGAATGGTCATCAGGTATTGGCCCACATCAGCGGCAAGCTCCGTATGAACTACATTCGTATTTTACCAGGAGATAAGGTAACGATCGAGATGTCCCCTTATGATTTAAGCAAGGGAAGAATCATCTGGAGAGACAAATAAGGCATTTATTTGCCGGATAGAACCCATTTTACCATGACACACCAGGGTAAAGGGTTAATAAATATATAGGAAAAAGCGCTTGCATTTTTGCATGATTAGTGGTATAATGCTGGAGCGACTTTGTTGAAATACTGGGTGTATATTGTCTGTAAGACAGCACTGGTTTTATATAAAACACACTGCGGGTATACTCAGAAGGCTCTTTGCAAGATGAGTCTCCATCGTCACTAGGCTCGCAAGAGAACTCGTCAAGTGTCGGGGAGCGCTTTCGCACGTAAACGTCTAGAAGACAGACGCTAAGTGCTCCATGCGAAAGAGCGCATAACGGAAAGGAGAATTGCTGTGAAGGTTAGATCATCAGTCAAACCGATTTGCGAAAAATGCAAAATCATCAAGAGAAAAGGCAGTATCAGAGTAATCTGTGAAAATCCTAAGCATAAGCAGAGACAAGGTTAAAAATCATTAATGGAGGTGTAATACACAAATGGCTCGTATTTCAGGTGTTGATTTACCAAGAGAAAAACGTGTTGAGATCGGCTTAACTTATATCTACGGTATCGGTAGAACAAGTTCAAACCGCATTCTCACAGAAGCAGGCGTTAATCCTGACACTCGTGTTAAGGACTTAACAGATGACGAAGTTAAAAGACTTGCAGAAGTAATTACTGGAACTCAGACTGTTGAAGGTGATTTACGTAGAGAAATCGCTATGAACATCAAGAGACTTCAGGAAATCGGTTGCTACCGCGGAATTCGTCACAGAAAGAGCCTTCCTGTTCGTGGTCAGAAGACTAAGACCAACGCAAGAACAAGAAAAGGCCCAAGAAAAACTGTAGCAAATAAGAAGAAATAGGCATTGAACACTTAGTGAGGTATCTCACGAACTTAGTGTGACAGCCGTTCTTTGACCGCAAGGGAAAAGAACATCAATATTAACAACAATACAGAATCACGTTACATGTTTTAAAAACAGGAATAACAGGATTCGATATTCGTACCCTGCGCCGGCTCTTACGATGAGGGCAGGGCGGAGCAAGTAAAAAGAAAGTAGGTTAGTTTAAAATGGCTAAAAAAGTGTCCACTACTAAAAAAGTGACAAAAAAGCGCGTAAAGAAAAACGTTGAACGCGGACAAGCACATATCCAGTCATCTTTTAATAACACAATCGTGACATTAACAGATACACAGGGTAATGCATTATCATGGGCAAGTGCTGGCGGTCTGGGATTTAGAGGTTCAAGAAAATCTACTCCATATGCAGCTCAGATGGCGGCAGAAACTGCTACTAAGGCGGCTCTTATACATGGTTTAAAATCAGTAGACGTTATGGTTAAAGGTCCTGGTTCAGGCCGTGAAGCAGCTATTCGTGCACTTCAGGCATGCGGATTAGAAGTAACCAGCATTAAGGATGTAACACCAGTTCCACATAATGGTTGTCGTCCACCAAAACGTAGAAGAGTCTAATTAGGAGGTAATTACAGTGGCAGTTGATAGAGTTCCTGTTCTTAAAAGATGTAGATCCCTTGGTCTTGATCCGATCTATTTAGGAATAGATAAAAAATCAAAAAGAGAATTAAAAAGAGCGAACAGAAAGATGAGTGAGTACGGCGTTCAGTTAAGAGAAAAGCAGAAAGCCAAATTCATCTACGGCGTTCTTGAGAAACCTTTCCGTAACTACTATGCTAAGGCTGAAAGAATGAACGGTTTAGTAGGTGAAAACCTTATGACCCTTCTTGAGAGAAGACTTGACAATGTAGTATTCCGTATGGGATTCGGAAGAACAAGAAGAGAGACCAGACAGATGGTTGACCACAAGAGCATTCTTGTAAATGGTAAGTGCGTAAACATTCCTTCCTTCTTAGTAAAGGCTGGAGATGTGATCGAAGTAAAAGAGAAATGCAAAACCAATGCAAGATTCAAAAGTGTTCAGGAGACCACAGCAGGACGTTTAGTTCCAGCTTGGCTTGATGTTGACCATGAGAATTTACGTGGTACTGTTAAAGAGTTACCAACAAGAGATGAGATTGATGTTCCAGTGAATGAAATGCTTATCGTCGAGTTGTACTCCAAATAATTGAAAGTCTGTTCATAGCAGCCGGCTTTCGCCCGGGGGTCCTTGGCCTCCGGGCAAGGTTTGAGTATAAGACCCTCGATACAAAATACCCAAAAGGAGGGGCTATTAGTGTTCGATTTTGAAAAACCAAATATTGAGATCGCTGAGATCTCAGAAGACAAGAAATATGGCAAGTTTGTAGTTGAACCGCTTGAAAGAGGTTATGGCACGACTTTAGGTAATTCCTTAAGAAGGATCATGCTTTCTTCCTTACCGGGAGCTGCAGTCAGTCAGGTAAAAATCGACGGCGTTTTGCATGAATTCAGTTCTATTCCTGGTGTTAAAGAGGATGTTACTGAGATCATTATGAACATCAAGAGCTTATCTATTAAGAATAATAGCGACACCAACGAAGCTAAGGTTGCATACATCGAGTTTGAAGGCGAAGGTGTTGTGACTGCTGCTGACATCCAGGCAGATCCTGATATTGAGATCATGAACCCGGATTTGGTTATCGCTACACTTAGCGGCGGAACAGACAGCAAGTTCTATATGGAGCTTACTATCACAAAGGGCCGTGGCTATGTGAGTGCAGACAAGAACAAGAGTGAGGATTTACCGATTGGCGTAATTGCAGTTGATTCTATTTATACACCAGTAGAACGCGTTAATATGACGGTACAGAACACCCGAGTAGGTCAGGTCACTGACTATGATAAGTTGGCATTAGATGTATTTACAAACGGTACTTTGGCACCAGATGAGGCTGTCAGCCTTGCAGCTAAAGTATTAAGCGAGCATTTAAATCTGTTCATCGATCTTTCTGAAAACGCTAAGACTGCTGAAGTCATGGTGGAGAAGGAAGACAATGAAAAAGAGAAAGTGCTTGAGATGAACATTGATGAGCTGGAGCTTTCTGTCCGTTCATACAATTGTCTTAAGAGAGCTGGAATCAATACCGTTGAAGAACTGTGCAACCGCACATCTGAGGATATGATGAAGGTTCGTAACCTTGGCCGCAAGTCTTTAGAAGAAGTGTTAGCCAAGTTAAAGGAGTTAGGCTTACAGCTTAACCCAAGCGATGATTCCAATGTATAATTGATCCGCTTGGATTAAGATGGGTCTGATTTCATGCCCAATGCATGGAGAATTAAGCACCGATACAGTAAGACCGAAGAAGCATGTATCCGTGTTCCACAAATGGAGGAATATTATAATGGCAGGATATAGAAAGCTGGGAAGAACTTCCAGCCAGAGAAAAGCATTAATCAGAAGCCAGGTAACTGCATTATTACACAATGGCAAAATCGTGACAACAGAAGCAAGAGCAAAAGAAATCCGTAAAGTTGCGGAAGGCCTGATCGCTTTAGCAGTAAAAGAGAAGGATAACTTCGAAACTGTTAAAGTTACTGCAAAGGTTGCACGTAAAGATAAAGATGGCAAGAGAGTCAAAGAAGTTGTAAACGGCAAGAAAGTTACCGTATACGACGAAGTTGAGAAAGAGATCAAAAAAGATCTTCCTTCCAGACTTCATGCAAGAAGACAGATGTTAAAGGTTCTTTATGATGTGACTGAGGTTCCGGCTGAAGCTGCAGGCAGAAAGAAAAACACAAAGTCTGTTGATCTTCCAAAGAAGCTTTTCGAAGAAGTTGCTCCTAAGTATGTTTCCCGCAACGGTGGTTACACACGTATCGTTAAGATCGGCCAGCGTAAAGGTGATGCAGCAATGGAAGTTCTTCTTGAGCTTGTATAATTTAAAATTTACATTCCCGATATTGGAGATAATCCTTTATCGGGATTTTTTTATTTTTATACCTGTAAGAAAAGCAAGAATAAAGAAAGAATATCGTAAGTTGACGGTCAATTGCTTTCCGGGCTATAATGTTAAATATAGAATATTATGGCTAATTTGCCAGATTCGTTAAATATAGGAACGGAGGGATTTTTATGAAGTTTACTACGAGACTGATGGCCTGGGCGTCCCTGGTTACCCTTTTAGGGGTCAGTGTACCATTTGAGGCGTTTGCAGCAGCAAAGACCATATCGTCCGTGACGATCAATGTTGGGTTAGAGGAGATTGGTGCAGGAGATACGGTACCATCTGAGTCTGCCTTTAAGACTAATGAGCAAACAGGTAATTATGTATATACCAATAACGATAAATATGAGGTGACTGACTTGCAGTGGATTACATCAGACACCAAAAAGATGAAGCTTGGCTCTGAACCAAAGATGAAGGTCACTTTAAGAGCAACAGATTCTGATAACTACGCATTTAAGGGTGGCTATCAGTCTAGCAATGTCAGCATCAAAGGTGGAAACTATGTGTCAACCAACCGGTCTGGCTCAGATACCTTATATGTGACATTTACCTTTAAACCAATTAAGGGAACCTATGAATCCCCGGAAGAAGCAGATTGGAGAGATTCCGGTTCCAGCCTTGGCAGTGCCAGATGGAGTGCTCCGGAAGGCAGCTCTGATGCCTATGATGTGTATTTATACCGTGGAAGCAGCCTTGTAAAAAAGGTAGAGAGACTGAAAGCGACCTCTTATAATTTCTATCCTTATATGACAAAAGCAGGAACCTACACCTTTAAGGTACGTACCGTTCCAGCTTCCGACAGTGAATCAAAGTATGCAAAGAACAGTGACTGGACAGAGTCTGGTGAAATCTACGTACCACAGGAAAAGGTATCTGACGGACGTGGTCAGGATAATGGTAACAGCTCTGTGGTAACAAGTCAGGATGTAGGCTGGATCAAGAACGGCAATAACTGGTTATATCGTTATCCAGATGGTTCTTATTTAAAGAATAACTGGGCACACATTAACAACATCTGGTATTTATTTGATACCAATGGCAACATGCTCACAGGCTGGCAGCAAAAGAATTCCCTGTGGTACTACTTTAATAATGATGGAGCTATGTTAAAGGGCTGGGTTAAGTCTTCTGCGAATAAGTGGTATTTCCTGAATCCATCCACGAACAGTGGGGTAGAGGGCGCCATGTCAGTTGGCTGGATCAATTATAATAACAAATGGTATTATGCAGACAACAGCGGTGCGATGCAGGAAGGCTGGAAGCAGATAGATGGTAACTGGTATTATTTCTATCCTGGTGAGGGATCCAAGGCAGTAAGCACTACGATAGGCGGTTTTACAGTAGATGCCACTGGTATTTGGCATAAGTAACAGGAAAGGATGTTGATGCAGATGAAGTGGATACGGGGAAAGGCAGCCTGGCTGGTGCTTTTGTGCATGGTTATGGTGATGGGAATGTCAATCACAGCAGGGGCTTCCGGCAGCTTGAAAATCCGGCTGGACCACGGCAGGAAGAGCAGCTGGACAGAGGGAATTCAAATTCCGTCTGTCACGGTAAATTTATCAGAAACAAGTCCCGAATGGAATAAGGATCCTGAGAAATGGGAACCAGGGAAAAAAGTAATTGCTACTTTCAGAGTTCCTGGCACCTACTCAAATTCTGATTGCTCTGTTACCGGAGGAAAGCTGATATCCGCAAAAGCAGAAGATGGTGAGACTGTAGTAAAAGTTTCCTATGTTCCGGTAGCAAAGCTTGCCGGTACGGAAAAAGCAGGCTTTAGCGATGCGGCAAGAACAAAGGCAACCTGGAAAAAGGTTCCCTTCGCTTCCCGGTATCAGGTCGTTGTTTATAAGGAAGGCGGCATCTGGGTCAAAAGCATGACCATTTCCACCAACACCGTAGATCTGCTGCAATATATGGAAAGTGGCCAGAAGTATTATTATACGGTGAAAGCCATTTTAAAGGATTCTTCCGAGGAAGAGTATTTACAGGAAGGTGAGCCGGTGATCTCTGATGATTCCGTGGTTCAGGAGCTGGGTGAAACAAACGGTGCCTGGGCGGAATATAAGAGCGGTAAGAAGTACCGCGGCGAAGACGGCGCTTATGCCGCCAACACCTGGAAGATGATAAGCGGTAAATGGTATTACTTCAACGGAGAAGAATTTGCTGTAACCGGCTGGCAGTTCATTAATGATAAATGGTATTACTTAGGCAGCGACGGAGCCATGCTTACGGGCTGGCAGAAGTTAGATGAGAAGTGGTATTTCTTAAATTCCAATGGAGATATGGCTTCCGGTTGGATTCAGCCAACCCCTGGAAAATGGTATTATTTAAATTTAGACGGCAGTATGGCATCGGATACCTTAATTGATGGAGCTTATAAGGTTGACAGCTCCGGACTTTGGGTACACTAATCATATAATGAGAAATGGTACAGAAAAAATTCTGTACCATTTTTTTATGTAATAGGAAATTACATCTATCAAATAATAAATTCCGCCAGACTCTTTATTTATAAAAGATTTATGTCGATGCTTGACTGATTGGGAATATTCAACTAAAATTATGTGGCATACGAGTATATAAATTCATGACAGAAAGGCTTGCTATGGGAATAATAAAAGCGTCAAAGCTGATATTTGATTATATCAGAAGAGATGAAGAAGAAAATATAGAAGAAATCAAACGCGCCATTGATGATGTCTCACTTGATATTGAAGCAGGACAGTTCATCGCCATACTGGGGCACAACGGTTCCGGTAAGTCTACCTTTGCCAAGCAGCTCAATGCCATCTTGCTGCCCACGGAGGGAACGGTATGGATTCAGGGACTTGATACTTCCCAGGAAGAGAATTTATGGGAGGTGCGGAAAAAGACAGGGATGGTGTTCCAAAACCCGGACAACCAGATCATTGGAAATATAGTAGAAGAGGATGTGGGATTTGGTCCTGAGAACATGGGAGTTCCTACCGAAGAAATCTGGAGACGGGTGGATGAAAGCCTGAAAGCGGTTGGAATGGCGTCCTATCGTTTAAAGTCTCCCAATAAGCTGTCAGGAGGCCAGAAGCAGAGAGTTGCCATTGCCGGAGTTATGGCTATGCGCCCTCAGTGTATTGTTTTAGATGAGCCCACTGCCATGCTAGACCCCAACGGCCGTAAGGAAGTGGTTAAGACCGTCCTGGAATTAAATAAGAAGGAAGGCATTACCGTGCTTTTAATTACCCACTATATGGAAGAGGTCACAGATGCAGACCGGGTAATCGTTATGGACGAAGGTAAAGTGGTTATGGACGGAACACCCAAAGAGATATTCTCCAGGGTGGAGGAGCTTAAATCCTACCGCCTGGACGTGCCACAGGTTACAGAGCTTGCCTATGAGCTTCAAAAGGGAGGCGTTGACCTGCCAGATGGAATCCTTACCTTAGAGGAACTCATGGAAAATCTGATCCCTAAGTTTGCCGGTCATATATCTAATAAGGAAGCTTCGGAAAATGGAGGAGACCATGGGAATTAAAGTAGAGCATTTAAATTACATCTATGGAAATGGTACCGCCTTTGAACAGCATGCCCTTAAGGATGTGAACCTGGAAATAAAAGACGGAGAATTTATCGGGCTCATCGGTCATACCGGTTCTGGTAAATCCACTCTGATTCAGCATTTAAATGGTTTGATTCGGGGGACAAGCGGAGCCATTTATTACAACGATAAGAACATTTACAGCGATGGTTATAATATGCAGGCTCTAAGAAGTCAAGTGGGACTGGTATTCCAGTATCCGGAGCATCAGCTTTTTGAGGTGGATGTATTTTCTGATGTGTGTTTTGGTCCAAAGAATCAGAAGCTTTCAAAAGAAGAAATAGAAACGAGGGCCAGAGAAGCTCTTACTATGGTAGGCCTTGATGAGAGCTATTATAAGCGTTCCCCCTTTGACTTGTCAGGAGGCCAGAAGCGGCGGGTGGCAATCGCCGGAGTTTTAGCTATGAGACCTGAGGTTCTTATTTTAGATGAGCCTACCGCTGGTCTTGATCCCAAGGGAAGAGATGAGATTCTGGATCAGATTGAGCGGCTTCACAAGGAGCAGAAGATGACCATCATCCTTGTTTCCCACAGCATGGAAGACATTGCACGGTACGTGGATCGGATTTTAGTGATGAATCATGGGGAAAAGGTGTTTGATGATACACCCAAGGAAGTATTTAAGCATTACAAGGAATTGGAAGCCATTGGCCTTGCAGCGCCTCAGATTACCTATGTGGTCCATACCTTAAAGGAACGGGGCGTACCCATTGATAGCAACATTACTACCATAGAGGAAGCCAGAGACGAAATTTTAAGGCTTCTTTCAAAATAGATCAGGAGATACTATGTTAAAAGACATTACATTGGGACAATATTATCCGGTGGACTCTTTTCTCCACAAGCTGGACCCCAGGACAAAGCTGTTTGGGACTATGGTATTTATTATATCCCTTTTTGTTGTAAATGATATTTGGGCGTATGTGATCGCCACCTTGTTTCTTGCAGTTGCCATACGGCTGAGCCAGGTGCCTTTGTCCTTTATGGTACGGGGGTTAAAGGCAATTGTCTTTCTTTTGCTGATCAGTGTCAGCTTCAACCTGTTTTTAACACCAGGAGAGGCAATTTTCCGTCTTGGTTTTATTAAAATTACAAAAGAAGGAATTCAGATCGCGGCATTTATGGGCGTACGGCTCATTTATCTGGTGGTAGGTTCCTCTATTATGACTCTGACCACCACACCAAATCAGCTTACAGATGGCCTGGAAAAAAGTCTGAACTTTTTAAATAAGGTCAGAGTACCGGTTCATGAGGTGGCTATGATGATGTCCATTGCCCTTCGGTTTATTCCTATTCTTGTAGAAGAAACGGATAAGATCATGAAGGCCCAGATGGCCCGTGGTGCTGATTTTGAATCGGGCAATCTGATTCAAAAGGCAAAAAACATGATTCCCCTTCTGGTTCCCCTTTTTATTTCAGCTTTCCGACGGGCCACGGACCTTGCCATGGCCATGGAAGCAAGATGCTACCGGGGCGGGGAAGGAAGAACGAAGATGAAGCCTCTCCGATATGGGAGACGGGATGGAATTACCTACCTGGTCTTTGTGGTATACATGGCCGCAATTGCAGCCGTTCGGATCATGAGATAAGAAATTCCGTAAAAAGGAGAAGTTATGAAACGGGTAAAAATGATCGTTGCCTACGACGGCACCAATTACTGCGGCTGGCAGATACAAAATAACGGGCTGACCATAGAAGAGGTCCTTAACAAGACCCTGACGGAGCTGTTAAAGGAAAAAATCACCGTTACCGGAGCCAGCAGAACCGATTCCGGCGTACATGCGGAGGGAAATGTGGCGGTTTTTGATACCGAAAACAGGATGCCCGCGGATAAAATCTGTTTTGCCCTAAACCAAAGGCTTCCGGACGATATCCGCATCCTCCAGTCAGAGGAGGTAGCGCCGGATTATCACCCCAGAAAGCAAAACTGCGTCAAAACATATGAATATAAAATCATGAACCGGAAAATTGAGATACCTACCTTAAGACTTTATACTCATTTCTGCTATTATCCCCTGGACGTGGACAAAATGCGGGAGGCAGGAGCCTATCTGGTGGGAGAACATGATTTTAAAAGCTTCTGTACGGCCCGTGGACAGGCGGAAGAGACCGTAAGGACCATTTATAGCCTGGACATAGAAAAGACCGGAGATTTGATTACAATACGTATTAAGGGAAGCGGATTTTTATACAACATGGTGCGGATCATCGCAGGAACTCTGATGAAGGTGGGAATGGGTGTCTATCCGCCTTCCCATGTGGAAGAGATCATAGATGCCAGGGACCGGAATGCGGCAGGCCCGAAGGCAGCAGCCAAGGGCCTTACTCTGGTCAGCCTTGATTATGAAAAGGAACTGGAAAAAGAGATTCGGGGAGAGAATAAGGAATGGAGCTACACGCTTTCCCAGGAAGAGATCGTATCCCAGAAAAAAGCCTGGCTCACCATTCACAGATGCCGTCAGGAAGACTTTGACCGGCTGCTCATTCGTGTGGTCCATCAGGCGGCAAGAAACGGAGCGGAGAAGGTCTATGTAAAGGATGAAGAAGGGCCTGGAAGGATTCTTTTAGGCAAATCTTATGGATTTTACATTTTCCAGCAGGAAGATGGGGAAGAAGAGTGGATAGTCACAGAAAAATAAGCCGGAAAACCTTGATTTTATGGGGAAAAAAGGTTGACACACGAGGTTGAATGTAATATAATGTATAACTGTGACGTCAGGCGAAAATGTTCAGCCATGCCCCGGAGTGAGCATTTTTAAATATGACTAATTAGAGATTATTTTATGATTTCTAATGAATCGGTGCCCTGATATTGGCACCATGCATCTGATTATGAAACTTGGATTTCATAGTATAGTAATGCTTACTAACACCAGAATTTACAGGAGGTTGTCCAATGAAGACTTTTATGGCTAGTCCAGCAACAATTGAGAGAAAATGGTACGTAGTTGACGCTACAGGATATACATTAGGACGTTTGGCTTCAGAAGTAGCTAAAGTATTAAGAGGTAAGAATAAACCGACCTACACACCACATATGGATTGCGGTGATTATGTGATCGTAGTGAATGCAGATAAGATTTCCGTTACAGGTAAGAAGTTAGATCAGAAGATCTACTACAATCACTCTGACTATGTTGGCGGTATGAAAGAAACAACATTAAGAGAAATGATGGCTAAAAAGCCTGAAAGAGTTATTGAATTAGCTGTTAAGGGTATGCTTCCAAAGGGACCTTTAGGAAGAAGCATGATTACAAAACTTCACGCGTACGCAGGTGCAGAGCATGCTCATGCAGCTCAGAAGCCAGAAGTTTTAGAAATCAAATTTTAATTAGAGGCGCTGAAAGGAGGAAGTTATCATGGCTAATGCAAAATTTTACGGAACAGGTAGAAGAAAAAAATCTATCGCTAGAGTATATTTAGTACCAGGTACAGGCAAGATCACTATCAACAAGAGAGATATTGACCAGTATTTAGGTCTTGAAACATTAAAGGTTGTTGTTCGTCAGCCATTAGTTGCTACAGAGACAGTTGACAAGTTCGACGTTTTAGTTAACGTTCACGGTGGTGGTTTTACAGGACAGGCTGGTGCCATCAGACACGGTATCTCAAGAGCCCTGCTTCAGGCAGATGCGGACTATCGTCCAATTCTTAAGAAAGCTGGATACTTAACAAGAGATCCAAGAATGAAAGAAAGAAAGAAATACGGCTTAAAGGCTGCACGTCGTGCACCACAGTTCTCAAAGAGATAATCATTACTGCGACGCAGGACGTCTCAGAACAACTCAATACAATTCAGAACCTCTCAGGACATTTCTCTTGGGAGGTTTTTTGCATCATTTATAATTGATGAAGCATGAATACATATTTTGAAGAAAATAGTAGTAGTTAAACATTGACAAATAAGAATTCAAAATATATAATTATTAGAAATTTATATAATAAAGGCATTGAAGAGAAGAGTAAACTATTTGCGCTTTTACAGAGACCTCAAGATGGTGAAAATGAGGAAAGTTATAAAATGGTTGAATATGGCCTCTGAGCTGCGTACCGAAACACATTGTTTAGGCTACGACGGGTGCACCCGTTACAGTGATAGACTATCGATGAATCATTTCTCGTCCGTAGTTGATAAGACCTGTATCGTGAGGTATAGGTGAATTTAGGGTGGTAACACGAAGCTTCGCTCTCGTCCCTGAAAAAGAAATTTTTCAGAGAGGAGGGCTTTTTTATTTGCTTTTGAAAATTTAGATTTGTTATCACAATAAAAAAGAAATGAGGAATGTTATATGAGAAACATTTTAGTTGGTGGTGCATGGCCATATGCAAATGGCTCATTGCACCTAGGTCACATAGCTGGGTTATTGCCAGGAGATGTAATTGCTCGGTATCATAGAGCAATAGGAGATAAAGTATATTATGTATCAGGTAGTGACTGTCATGGAACTCCTGTAGCGATACGTGCAAAGAACGAAAATAAATCACCGCAAGAAGTGAGCGATTATTATCATGAAGAATTTAGAGATTGTTTTGAACGATTAGGATTTAGTTATGATGTCTATACAAAAACGTCTTCTGAAGAGCATAAGAATTTTGTGAGACAGTTTCATGAAAAACTTTATAAGAGTAATTATGTTTATGAAAAAGAAGCTCCACAGGCATATTGTGATTGTTGTAATAATTTTCTGGCGGATAGGTTTGTGACTGGAAAATGTCCGAAATGTGGGAATGATACAAGAGGGGATCAATGTGACTTTTGTGGAACAGTATTAGAACCAGAAGGATTAGTAGATCCAGTTTGTGCTATTTCTGGCAATAGAATTTCGTTTAAAAATGCAACTCATCTGTATATTGCTATTTCAAAAATGGCGGATCAATTAAAAGCGTTAGTTAATAACAATCCGAATTGGAGAAAAAATGCAATATCATTTACAAACCGCTATATAAATGAAGGCTTAAAAGACAGGGCACTTACGCGTGATTTGGATTGGGGAATTGATGTTCCAAAAGAAGGATTTGAGGATAAGAAAATTTATATCTGGGCAGAAAATGTTCTGGGATATTTATCTGCCAGTCAAATTGCGGCAGAACAAAATGGTGAGGATTATAAAAAAATTTGGGGAGTAAATGCGAAACATTATTATGTTCATGGAAAAGATAATATTCCTTTTCATACTATTATTTTACCAGCATTGCTTATTGCCAATGGAAATGGATGGCATTTGCCAGATGAGATTATATCAAGTGAATATTTGACCTTGGAAGGCAGAAAAATATCCACAAGTCAGAATTATGCAATTTGGGTAAAGGATATTATAAATAGATATAATGCGGATTCTATTAGATATTACTTGTTGGCAAATGGACCCGAAAAAAAGGATGCAGATTTTTCATGGCGAGAGTATGTGAATAGCCATAATGGTGAGTTGCTTGGTGCATATGGTAACTTTATCAATAGAACACTTGCTTTTATCAATAGATATATGAATGGAATTATTCCGGCTGGGAATTTGAATTCAGAAGTTGAGGTGAAAATTGATCAGTTATTTTGTGAAACAGGAGAAAAAGTAGAGGCAGGTAATCTAAGGGATGCCATTGATGGTATATTTGAATTTGTACGATATGCAAATAAATTCTTTGACATTGAGCAGCCTTGGATTACAAGAGTTACAGATGTTGAGGCTTGTGATAACACACTTTTTAATTGTGTTCAAATTATAGCTAATTTAGCAATATTGTTACATCCATTTTTGCCATTTTCATCTGAAAAGGTTTGTAGGTGGCTAAAAATAAGTAATGTATGGGAAAAGCAATATGTATTGACCGGTTATCAATTACCAGAAATAGAAATATTATTTGAAAGAATTGATAAAAAAATAATTGAAGAGGAAAAAGCTAAATTGGAAAAGCAGGAGGAAGTATAAGATGAATCATTTAGGTACAAAGACTCTTGAAACAGAGCGACTAGTATTAAGACCATTTAAAGAAACTGATGTTGAAGATATGTATCAGAATTGGGCAAGTAATAATAATGTTACCAAATATTTAACGTGGCCGACGCACACTTCTAAGGATATAACAAAATCTGTTGTGGATTTATGGGTAAGTAAAAACGAAGACATGAAAAATTACCAATGGTGCGTTGAGTGGAGAGAAAATCAGCAAGCTATTGGTAGCTTCGGAATCGTTCATATGGAAGAGGAAATCAATTCAGTAGAGATTGGATATTGCATTGGAGAAGAATATTGGAATAGAGGAATTACCAGTGAAGCTTTTAAAGAAGTTATCAAATTTCTATTTGAAAAAGTTGAGTGTAATAGAATCTTTGCACGGCATGATGTATGCAATCCAAATTCGGGGAAGGTTATGAAAAAATCGGGGCTTTTATATGAAGGAACGTTATTAGAAGCAGGTAAAAACAATACAGGCATATGTGATGTGGCTATATATGGAATTACCAAGACGATATACATTAGATAAATATGATTATTAAAAGACTTACATCTCTCTTCTAGTGCAGATGTAAAAAGAATTATATTTTGTGAAACGCCCTGGCACGTAATAAAACGTCGTGGGTGTGAAACGTATGTGCAACAATGATTACTACAAACTCAGTGTTTTCGGGCTTTTCAAGTTCTTAAACGGTTTACAAAGAGATAATAAGAACCATATTTCAAGAATATACAAATCCTCGAAACGCTTATGTTTCGGGGATTTTTGTTATATTAAAGCAATGCGGAAACATGGGGGAAATTACACTTAGAGAACACGTAGAGAACATTAAATTAGGTTAATGCCTTCCAATAGTTCACTTATATCAAGATGGAAATAAACTCTTTCGGTAAGGCTTTGCGTACCTGAGTAACCAACAATTTTTATAATAGTTGTAGGGTAGACTTTGGCCGCGGCTAAAAGGCGTATACAAGTATGGCGTGTAGCATGGGGCTTATGGTTAAGGCAGAGTTCTTCTATCAGCGGCATATAATAGGAACTCTCAGTAAATCCAATTATCGAAATCCTGTTGTTGTCTACCACTGATATTTACCAGTAGAGGCATTGCCTTTAATTCATCAATGGAAACAGCCTCAAGAAGTTTATCTGTGGAAGAATAATGAATGGTATCTAAAAGCTTGCAGACCGTTGGAACAGAAAACCCAGTAAGGAGTGAAGCGTGTTTGAAAGAAAATGTCTGTCAAAGAAGAGTAATAGTTTTTCCTTGAAAAGGAGTATCATCAATTTCCTGAATTCAATAGTCATAAACTCAATTTTTTGTAGCAACAACAAGGACAAGTCTGTGCAGAGAGGGTGGTTTCAATTAAAACCTTTGAAAACCTTGCTCCTTTCTTGAATATTTTCTCTTCTTATGTTATATTGTTATAAATTACATAGGGGAGAAATGATATGAAAAAGATTTGTTTATTTGCTGTTACATTGATGTTGGTTGGGTGTTCTGATCAAAGTACTACCAGCAATAATTCGGAATCCTTGCAGGCTCAAGTTAAAGAATTACAAAAAGAAAATAAGGAACTCAAGGAACAAATTAATGTTTTGTCTGGAGCAGAATTTAAAGAAAGTGTTGCATCCAAGACAGAGAAATCAAAATCGAATGTTTTTGACAAAAATGATATTAAATCAAAGCTTGAAGTCAAAGAATACAGCTATATTAACAGCCGAAACAATTATCAGTTTTTCTTAGTTATTACAAACAATTCGGATAGTGATATATCGTTAACATCTAATTTGACTACAAAAGATTCAGACGGGAATTTATTAGGAGCTAAATCCGCCGATGTCAGAGCATTTGAACGAGGATCCACAATATGTTTATCTTACTATCTTGATGACCAGCCAGCAACATATGAGTATGAATTTGACATTGGTAAGGAAAGCTTTAAAAGTGTACTATCAAGCTTGAGTTACGAAACATCTATTGCTAAAGATAAGGCTATTGTATCAGTCACAAACAATGGTGAAATACCAGCTAAATTTGTAGAATACACATGTATGTTTTTCAAAGACGATGTACTTGTGGGTATGAATAGTGGCTATGCAACAGATGATGATAGTGAACTAAAGCCCGGGAAAACCATAAATAAAGAAGCCAGGAGCTTTACTGAATTTGATTCTATTAAAGTATATTTGACCGGACGTGGATAAATAATGTAACAGGAAGTAGACGGCCGTGTAAAACAGATAGTGCAGGGTTTACACAATGGTTTGAAACGCAGTATTTGCTTGACTGTACCAGCCACGAATACGATATATGAAAATATGGGGTGTTCTAAGTGCTAATCAGTGCTAAGAACACCCTTTTTTATATGAAATTGTTGTAAGTCTAAAGTTATGAATATGTTAGGTTCTATTTTTGTGTAGTAAACAAAAGCAACCCAATATCGAGAGTTAGTCGAAAATGGAGTAAGATTAATTTACTAATTGCGATTAAAATATGATCCGGAGGTGTAGAGATATGAATCCCAGCTATTTCAGAATTAAACTTTCAAGAGAAGACGCGATAGAACGGTTATGTAAATACATGGAAGGAAAACTCTATTCAGATAAAATTGAAACATCAGCAGATAAAATAGTACAAGTGTCAGTAAATGATCAGGGAATGTGGAAGGGCAGTGTTCTGTATACATACGAGAATAATGGCTGGACAATATTTGAAGATATTTCAGGTTCATATTTTTCTATACCAGCAAGTGCATGGTTGGTTTTTGCTCATAATGAAGAACTAATTGTAGCTGGTTATAATGATTCAGATATGTTTGGGGAATTTATTGAGATTAAAGATGGGAAAGTCATAAAAGAATATCTTGAAATCAGCGATTATCCTGAAGAAAACGTAAACGCAGGTAGCTCTGAATATAAAATAAATAGTTGGACAGATATTGTTAATTTCATTGATTCAGATACTCTTGTGTTTTCGGAATCTGGGACGGTATATATCTTTTGAAATAATTAAATTATAACGGTTATATGCTCGGAGTCGCATGCCGTCCAGGAATGGGTAGTTCATTCTGGTATTTATTATTAGAACCTACCAAGTGGATTCAAATTTATGTGAATTGCTTGGGGATTTTATTACGAATAAAGAAGAAATGGTAGATGAGGTAAAATGGAACCATATTATTATAGTCATATGAATAAGCAGCACCAAAGAATATATCAAGTCATGAAGAGTGGGGTGGAGTCACTTTCTCAAAGCTTTGATGTTCAGAGAATTGATGGAAAGGACCTTAGCGATATTTTTAATAAGTTAAGGCTGGATTGCCCGGAGATATTTTATGCCTCAACCTTTCGCTATTCTTTCTATGAAGATTCTACATTGTTAAAAATAAAGCCGGAATATTTGTTTGATAAGAATAAAATTAAAGAGCACCAGTTGGCCATGAAAGCCAGAGTGGAGAAGCTTACCCGGGTAGTGAAGGATAAGAGTGACTGGGAAAAAGAGCAGTACATTCATGATTTTATCTGTGAGAATGTGACTTACGATAAACTGAAGAAGCAATATTCCCATGAGATTATAGGTCCATTGGGGCAGGGGGTTGGTGTTTGTGAAGGAATTGCGAAAGCTGTAAAGATTCTTTGTGATCAACTATCAATACCTTGTATTGTAGTTATTTCTGAGAATAATCCGGATAAGAACATCAAGTATCGTCATGCGTGGAATGTAATCCAAATCAATGGAGTATGGTATCATCTGGATGCTACGTTTGATAATACATTAGGGAAGAAAGAAGTGCGATACGATTATTTCAATTTGGATGATAAGAGTATTTTTAAGGACCATGAGCCATTGATCTATAAAGCTCCTGCGTGCAATGACGATAATCATTTTTACTATAAAGAGAAGAAGCTATCTTTTACAAAGCAGGAAGATGTAGCAAAGCGTTGTCAGCAGGCTATTAAAAAAGGGAAAGTTTTGACCTTTCATTGGAGAGGCGGTTATCTGACAAAAGCTGTCTTGGAAGAATTACTTCAAATCATAGCTGGAGCAGGTAAGGAAAAGAACAGGCACAGCCAGGTATCAATTAATTGGCAGCAGGCAGTTATCCGTGTCAAATTCATGGAGGAGCAGATCGAAGATTCTGTGAAAATGGAAGATGCGTATGAAGAGGAAAATGATGAGGTATCGGTTCAATAGTCTCTGGAATGAAAATAGCCTCATCCATAATTAAGCTTCATGAAACTAAATATGTAGTTTATGTATTATACCGCAAAGTCGATTTCTTACCTTAAATATATATTGAAATTAATTTACTCTGAAAATAAAGTAATACTATATCTAATTATATTATCTATGATAATCTCATTACATAGATCGGTTTAAGAAATTACCTAATTATATTATAGTGAAAATTCCTATGATGTTATAAGCAATATTAGATATTTATGTAATGACCAATATTTGATCGAAGGGGGATATTTCGGTGACAGAGAAAGAAAAAATGTTAAATCAAATGCTTTATGATGCTAATTACGACAAGGGTTTATTAAAAGAACGTGAAATTGCAAAAGACCTTTGTTATGAATTTAATCAAGCTCGTCCATCAGAGACAGAGAAGCAGGCGGTGGTACTTAGGAAGCTGTTAGGAAAGATGGGGGAGGCATTTTGTATTACTGCACCATTCTGGTGCGATTATGGATATAATATAGAGCTTGGTGAGAATTTCTATGCCAATCACAATCTGGTGATTTTAGATGGAGCAAAGGTTACATTTGGTGATAATGTATTTATTGCACCTAACTGTGGATTTTATACAGCAGGACATCCCATTGATTCTGACCGGAGAAATCAGGGTCTTGAATATGCATATTCCATATCGGTAGGGGATAATGTTTGGATTGGCGCAGGAGTTCATGTAATGCCAGGAGTCAACATAGGAAGTAATGTAGTAATTGGCGGTGGAAGTGTTGTGGTAAAGGATATTCCTGATAATTGTGTTGCAGTTGGTAATCCCTGCAAAGTTGTCCGGCCTATCACGGATAAGGATAAAGAGACCTGTTTTGATCGGTTATAAAAGAGCATACGAGCGTATTTCTGCTTTATATGATCTGTGTAGTAAATAATTAATTTCAGGAAGCTTTGCTTATGCTTGGAGAAAAAGTATACAAGATATAAATAGTAAATAAAAAAATAATATATTAAATTTATCTAAGAGATTCTAAGAAGGATTTTTAGTAGTTAACTATAAATGTATATAATAAGTTATAAAAAAGTTTATAATAAAATTTCTGAGTTAGTAGTACTTTAGTAACAGATATTAAGATATCTCGGCGATTAAACTGATAAGATTAATAACACACGATTCCATAAATGTAGTTAATATTAAACATTTATTAAATGCTATGTGTTCATCTAAACATATGATATAATCTATATAATATTCTAGTACAGGTCCATTTTCTGTCATAGAAGATATATTAATTGGAGGGTGTATGAGATGGAGTTAGAATCCAAAAATTTAACTGAAGCTGAAGTTATATCTTTGTTTAACATTGAGGAGAACCACTTTAATGATTTTAAGTCAAAAGCAATTGATGGAAATAAATTAAGTCGTACAATTTCTTCTTTTGCCAATGCGAGTGGAGGAGATATTTATGTAGGTATTCGTGAAGAAAATAGATCTAAAGTTAAACATTGGGAAGGCTTTACAAGTATAGAGGATGCAAATGGTATTCTTCAAATGTTAAATGATATTTTAGTTATGGAAAGTAATTATGTGATTTCGTTTTTGAAGCATCCAGTGCTTGGGACTTACGTGATGCAAATTACTATTTTTAAAACACAATCATTAGTATATTGTACTGATGGAAGGACGCCGTACATTAGGAAAGGAGCGCAAAATTTACCGTGTGATACAACGGAAAAAATTAGACGTTTAGAGTTGGATAAAGGTATATCATCATTTGAAAATGAGCTAGTTGCTGACTCAGAGACAAGTGATGCAATTGAATCGAATGTTTTTAATAAATTTTGTATTAATATAGTCCCTAATATTGATGGGGAAAGTTGGCTTAGGAAACAAAGACTTTTAAAGGATACTAAATTGACAGTTGCTGCTTTATTACTTTTTTCAGATGAGCCACAAATCTGTCTACCAAAGCGATCATCAATAAAAATTTATCGTTATCAAACTAGTGGTGAAGGTGATAGAGATACACTTGTAAGTACACCGCTAACAATAGAAGGTTGTGTATATGATCAAATTTATGATTCAGTTAAAAAGGCTAAAGAAATAATTGAAGCAATAAGAAAACTGGGTAAAGGTTTTGAGACTATTGAATATCCAGAAGAAACTCTTCATGAAATTATAACTAATGCAGTATTACATAGAGATTATAGTATAGCCACAGATATTCAAATAAGGATTTATGATAATAGAGTAGAGGTGGAAAGTCCAGGTAAACTTCCAGGATACGTAACAACCAAGAATATATTGTCTGCACAATCAGCTCGTAATCCTAAACTTGTCAGATTGATAAATAAGTTTCCGGATGCTCCAAATAAGGATGTTGGTGAAGGATTAAACACTGCCTTTGAAGCAATGACAAAGCTACGCTTAAAGGAACCAATTATTGAAGAAACTGATAATTCTGTTCTAGTCATTATCCGGCATGAGAAATTAGCATCGCCAGAAGAACTTGTAGTGGAATATCTAAGAACTAACAATCAAATTACCAATAGAGAGGGAAGGGTTATTACTGGTATTAGATCAGAAAACACAATGAAGCAAGTGTTTTGGAAATTAAGAGATCGTGGTATGATACAAATGATCGGGGCTGGTTCATCATCAGCATGGATTAAAACAGATAAGTTTAATGGGCTAACTGAAGCTTAGGCTAGCTATTGACATTATTATTGATTAATAAGTTGTTAAATTAAGGTTAATGATTTATTCGCCTTGTTGTTAACATTCGTATCGTTGTAGAATTAGTAATAATTCATTAATGATGTATGTTAAGTGATATATCGACACAATATGATAAAGTAATAAAGGCTCCACTTAAATAAGCGTTGCTTGCTAGAAAAGTGACTTTAGCTTAACTATCTAACAAAAGGAGAAACTATATGAATGAAATAATCCAGTCCATAATAACAAGAAGAAGCGTAAGAGCTTTTGAGGAAAAACAGATTCCAGATGAAGCACTCCATGATATTCTGGAAGCTGCAAAGTTTGCACCCAGCGGAATGGGAAAGCAAGCATGGCATTTTGCAGCGGTGCAGAATAAGGAGAAGATTCAGGAACTGATTACTGCTACGAAAGAGGTGATGAAGAATTCACCCATTGAACATTTTAGAACGATTGGAAATAACCCGGAATTCAATCCCTTTTATGCGGCACCTACAATTATCATTACAGCCTATGAAAAAGATTCTGCTACTGGGGTCTCAGATTGTGCGGTGGCTCTGGAGAACATATTCCTGGCGGCTCATTCTATGGAGATTGGCTCCTGCTGGATTCATATTTTAGCATTTGCTGGAAATGATCCTAAGGTGAGAAGTATTCTTACTGAGTTTGGAATACCGGAAAATTATGAGATTTCAGGTACAGCGGCCTTAGGCTTTAGCAGCAAGGAAGCACCAAAGGCGGCTCCAAGAAAAGAAGGAACGGTTTCTATTTACAAATAACAAAAGGACAATGTAATCCCATTTAATTTGTGGAAAAATCATAGAATATCAAAATCTTGTATTGACGCTGCAAACAGAATGTGATAACATACCAGATAATTAAATATTTGCACTACAAAGGATTGCCATGCAATCCGGAGTATAAGAAAAGGCTATGAAAAGAAAGAGTAGCATTTTCGATTCCAAACAGAAAGATGCCGGTTGATGAGAGGCTCGTGGATAGAAAGTGTGAATACGTCTTGGAGCTGCGCACCAAAACTTTAACAGGAGTAGGCTGCGACGGAAAGCACACCGTGATCAAGTGCAAGGGTATCGCCAAGGCCGTACCCGATGAGGTAGACAGTGTGAGCTGTCTGCGAACTTAAGGTGGTAACACGAGATTTGCTCTCGTCCTTTTGAAACAAAAGGGCGGGAGTTTTTTATTGTTAAAAACTTAAACTCTTTGTTTTCTGAATTTCTTATAAATCTGCAAATATTTATAATAATATGACAAGGAGATGCTTTAACATGTTAACACCAAAGGAGCAAATGCGTATCATCTGTAAAGGAGTTCATCAGTGTATCAATGAGGAAGAATTACTCGCAAAATTAGAACGGTCATTTAACCAGAAGGAGCCGCTAATCATTAAGCTGGGACTTGATCCTTCTGCCCCGGACATTCATTTAGGCCATGGAGTGGTTCTTCGAAAAATCCGGCAAATACAGGAGCTGGGGCATAAGGCAGTCATTGTCATCGGAGATTTTACAGGTAAAATCGGGGACCCTACAGGGAAATCCAAGGGACGGAATTTATTGACCGATGAACAGGTGAAGGAGAATGCAAGCACCTACTGCGAGCAGATTTTTAAGATTCTGGATAAGGAGAGGACCGTTGTTAGATTTAACAGCCAGTGGCTTTCCAAGCTTTGCTTTGAAGATGTAATGAAGCTGGCAGCTTCCACCACGGTTGCAAGAATGCTTGAGAGAGATGAATTTGAAAAGAGATTTAAACATGGAGTTCCCATTGGAATCCATGAATTTTTCTATCCGCTGATGCAGGCATATGACTCTGTGGAATTGCATGCGGATATTGAACTGGGTGGGACAGACCAGACGTTTAATATTCTTATGGGCAGGACGCTTCAAAAGTCAATGGGTCAGGAGGCACAGGTAGCTCTTCTCATGCCGATTTTGGAAGGAACGGATGGGGTGGAAAAGATGAGCAAGAGTCTTGGAAATTATATCGGTATCCATGAACCTGCTGAAGTGATGTTTAAAAAGGTGATGGAAATACCGGATCATTTAATCATCAGATACTTTGAGCTGGCAACAGATGAACATCCGGATGAGATAGATAAAATCAGGCAGCAGCTGTCGGAAGGGGAAAATCCCAGAGATATCAAATTCAAACTGGCAGAAATTATTACAGCTCTGTATCATTCGCAGGAAGAAGTTTTGAAGGCTGTTTCATACTATGAGGCTGCTTTCCGTAAAAAGTCAACTCCCGATGATATTCCAACCATGATTCTGGCTATTGGAAGAGAGACTGTGAATGATACCATTCTTCAATTCGTTGCCATGGGATTTGTAAAGAGCCGAAGTGAATTTATACGACTCTTAAAGCAGGGAGGAATCCGGCTAAATGAAGAAAAAATTGTGGAAGATGATCTGAATACAGTGTTATTTAATAATGACGTTTTAAAAATCGGAAAGAAGCTATTTGTCAGGGTGAATAAGTAGTAAGGAAAATTTATCCACATTTTTGTTGTATTGTCTTATTTAAGGATGGTATCATGGATTTATAGCTGAGAATACAGCAGAAATTTTCATGAACGAAAGAGAAAGAAACATTTGACTGAGACACTGTGTCGTACTTTATACTGATTCTAAAGGGGGATAAGTCAGTGGAAGCAATGACAATCGGAGAGGTTTCTAAAACGTATGCAGTATCTGCAAGAATGATCCGGTACTATGAGAAAATAGGCTTGATTGAAAGCCGCCGGAGAAAGGAGTACGCTTACCGGATCTATGACGAAACAGCAGTCAGAAGGCTGAGACAGATCATGATTCTTCGGAAGCTGAGAATCTCATTAAAGCAGATCGGGGTTATTTTAAATGATATCGGGCAGACCCAGGCTCTGGAAGTCCTTCGGGAAAATATGACTGGGCTAGATGAGGAAATCCATGCTCTTAACACCATACGCTCCATTTTAGATGCCTTTGTCCATCGCTTGGATGATGGAATCAGAGCCAAGGTCCGGGTGGACCTTTTGGAAGACAGCGAATTGATTGAGATTGCTGATGCCCTTATTTCTCCTAAAAATTATTTAAAGGAGGACTGCTCTATGGAGGAGTTAAATCAGGCAAGTGAAAGAATGGAACGTAACATGGATATCAGGTTTATATACCTGCCGCCGGCAACCGTTGCAGCCAGTCAGTTTACGGGAGAAAATCCGGAAGATGTATCTGGTGGCCGAGTGAAAGCATTTATCAAAGAAAGAGATTTGCCGGTGGTAAAATCTGATTTCAGGCTGTATGGATTTAACAATCCTTCGCCCCAGGAGGGGGAAGAATACTATGGCTATGAATTCTGGGTTACCATACCAGAAGATATGGAAGTAACAAAGCCGTTGGAGAAAAAGCAGTTTGCAGGGGGACTTTATGCCGCTCATTGCATTAAAATGGGAGATTTTCATGAGTGGGGAGCATTTTTTGAGCAAATGAAAAACCATGAGGATTATGAAATCCAGTGGCGTGAACCATTTGGCATGGGTGGGGCACTGGAGGAACATCTGAATGCATTTTCATTTTATACCGGTAGCGAATCTGATTTTATACAGTTGGACCTTCTGATACCGGTAACAAAGAAGTCTGATAAGGAAACAAACACACCATTGCAGAGACATCAGGATATTTGAATTATTTGATACTGATTGATGAGCGCCTCCGGGAAAGAAGGTAAGATCCTGGAGGCAATAAGAAAGGTGAGTTTTACAACAAGGTGAATCCATGAGACCAGAGCCAAAAGGACTTACTGAAGTTAAGTTTTATAAAGAAGTGGAAGACCATAAGCTGGATTTTGCAGTCATTATAAGCAGGTTTCATCGAAAATGGGTCTTATGCAAGCATAAGGAACGGGATACGTATGAGGTACCAGGCGGTCACAGAGAACCGGGAGAAGCTATACTTGTAACGGCTATGCGGGAGCTGCAGGAAGAGACAGGGGCCATTGATTTTGAATTGAGGCCGGTTTGTGTGTATTCTGTATCCAGAAAGAAAGCTGCCGGTGAGAAGCTTGGAGGAGAAAGCTTTGGAATGCTTTGCTATGCGGAGATTCAGACATTTGAAAAGGAGCTTCACAGTGAGATTGAGAGTGTGTTGATTACGGAGCATTTGCCAAAGAACTGGACGTATCCTGACATTCAGCCAAAGCTTATGAAGAAGATTAAGGAGTTAGGGTATCTGCATTAAGGAGCAACTTAGTAAATAGATGTGTGGGGGTAGGATAATGAGAAATGAATCGGAGATGTTTGAACTTATCTTAAACACGGCAAGGGAGGACAGCAGAATTCTGGCTGTTTATATGAATGGTTCCAGGACCAATAAAAATGCAGCTAAGGATATATTTCAGGATTATGATATCGTTTATGTGGTAAAAGCGTTGGAGCCATTTATCAGTGACCGTTCATGGATTGACCGCTTTGGGGAACGGCTATATATGCAGTATCCC
The DNA here is from genome assembly GCA_000526575.1 of Clostridium sp. 12(A). Taxonomy (GTDB): domain Bacteria; phylum Bacillota; class Clostridia; order Lachnospirales; family Lachnospiraceae; genus Lacrimispora; species Lacrimispora xylanolytica. The sequence continues at coordinate 180,997 of JAGI01000001.1, forward strand.
GATGAGTTTCCAGGCAAACCCAAAAAGAATATAGAATTTTACGGCTGGTTAATGCAGTTTACGGATGGGAACCGGCTGGATCTGCATGTGGAAACGGTAGCGCATGCAGTGGAAAATATAACAAAGGACAGTCTTTGCGAAATACTTATGGATAAAGCAGGTGTTCTCCCACCCATGGCACCGTCAACGGATCAGGATTACTGGATACAAAGTCCTACGAAAGAACAATTCTTATGTTCCTGCAATGAATTCTGGTGGTGTCTGAATAATGTGGCAAAGGGGCTTTGGCGGGAGGAAATGACTTATGTACAGGATATGGTCAATCATATCATTCGGAAAGAATTATTGAAGATGCTGTCCTGGAAGGTTGGAATCATGACAGATTTTTCTGTTAGCATTGGTAAGTCTGGTAAGTATATCAATCAATGGCTGACCGAAGTGGAGTGGCGGGAGTATTTATCCACTTATTTTTCCGCTGATATTGAGGAGGGGTGGGACGCAGTGATTAGAATGTGCTACCTTTTTGAGAAAACAGCCCGGTATGTGGGAGATAAGCTTGGGTATGAATATCAAGAGATTGAAGGGGAAAATAGTCTTAGCTTTTTAGAACATGTTAGGAAGCTTCCTAAGGATGCGAAAGAGATTTATTAAAATGGCAGTAATCTCATCTGCGACCCAATCGTCCCATTCCTTTAATAAGCGAGAAATATTGAGGTCAGAATGAATGACAAGGTCTCTTTTGTACAGACTGAGATGGCTGAGTATAAGAGAAGCAGATGGTTTTCTTCATAAAAAGCAGAGAATAGCAGATTATCTTAAGAAGAATGAGGGAATGGCTTGCTATACTCATGTGTTAGGAAAAATGATTACTTTTGGAAGGAAGGTTTAGGCTGTACTAATTTTTAGGCAGCTGTTTTATATAGAACCTAAAAATATTGGAAAGGGGTGAGCGACATGAAACGTCGACTGATACATATGCAAATTTTGGTAAGTGAGGTGAAATTAGAATAATGATTGGAGAATAATATTTTATGATGAAATTTAAATATCTCTTTGATAATAGAGATTTGGTAACTATGTTGTTAGAGAATTGGAATTATGATAAAGATAATACAAAGTTACTGGAGCGTTTTCGTATTTCTGCTAACGCGGTTTATCCTTTTACCATAAACGGACAATTGCATTTTCTTAGGTTTGCTCCGTTAACTGAAAAGAGCGAATCAGATTTATTGGCAGAGCTTGATTTTATTGACTATTTAGGAAATTGTGGATATTCTGCTGCTAATATAGTAGAGACAAAAAGACAAAGCAGGTATATCAATGCTAATACACCGTGGGGTGATTATTTAGCTGTTGTTTTCAAGGGAGTACAGGGAAAACAGATGGAATCCCTTCCTTATTCCGATGATTTATACTTTGGATACGGCAAGTCTCTGGGACAACTTCATAAACTCAGTCAAAATTATAAGCCTCTTAAGTCATCTCGTTCTGATTGGAAGCAAAGGTTGCAATGGACAAAGGATACTTTACTTGAATACTCTGCACCAAATGAATCTATGGACGAAGTAGATATTTTAATTGATTATTTAAGCAATGTAGAAACTGATGTAAGTAATTATGGTTTGATTCATTATGATTTTGAACTGGATAATGTTTTTTTCAATGAAGCAGACAAAAAATACAATATAATTGATTTTGATGATTCTGTTTACCACTGGTTCGCTATGGATATTGAACAGGCCATTGATAGCTTTGTGGGAGAGATTCCTCCTGAGTTTTGTGAAAAAGCAAAAGAATCTTTTTTATCAGGTTATCAGAGTGAAATGGTACTATCAATAAATATAAGAAAATTATTACCTGTTTTTAGGCGCTATGCAAATGTTTATGGTTATGCCCGTTGTTTGCGCGCGATGCATGAGACTTGGGATAATGAACCAGAGTGGATGCTGGAATTAAGAAATCATATTAAATTCTTAATGGAAGAGCGTAAAAGTAAATTTGGAAGTAAAATCCAGCTATAGCTAATGGTAACACTTTATGCGGAACAGTGAAAACGGATACACTGTTCCGCATTTAATTTATTTAGGATTTACAGCGTGAGGCTGATTTATAAAAAAAGAAGTTATGGTATTCGACTTGAGGAATCAGGCTCAATGCAGGCTTAAGTTTAATTATAAATAAGATTAAGGTAGATATCAGTTTATTAACGTGTATACTTATCTGTAATAATAAGATTATTTGAAACATAGGGGAGAGATAAAATGAAAGACAATTATATATTTATAAAGGCGTATCAGTCTGACAACGTCTATAGAAAATCCTTTAATAAATTGGCCCAGACTGTGTTTGATATAAATTTTGAAGACTGGTATCAAAATGGTTACTGGACGGAAAAATATATTCCTTATTCCTTCCTTCACAAGGATAAGGTGATTGCTAATGTTTCTGTAAGTCCGATGAAATTCGTGCACAATGGAAACATAAAAAACTATGTTCAATTAGGAACTGTGATGACAGAGGAAGCGTATCGAAATCAGGGTCTCATCCGGCGTCTGATGCAGGAGGTGGATTCTGATTATAGTAATAAAGTAGACGGATTTTTTCTCTTTGCAAATGAAACAGTTCTGGACTTTTATCCTAAATTTGGATATGAGAGAGTAAAGGTGCACAGTTTCTATCAACACACAGATATTGATTGCGAAATGACAGCCAGAAGAGTTCCCATGAAGACACGGGAGGATTTTAAGCTTTTGGAGGCAGCAGTTAATAACAGTTGTACACAAAGCAGTTTTTGGATGATTGAAAATACGGAACTGATTATGTTTTACGCCACCAGCTTCATGAATCAAAATATCTATGAAATTAATAATCAAAATGCTTATGCCATTGCAGAATTTCATCAGGGAAAATTATTTCTCCATCAGGTTTTTTCCCCGGAAAAGGTGAATCTGGATAGAATCATTGCTTCCTTTGGAAAAGAGGTTAAAAAAGTGACACTTGGGTTTACGCCATTAGAAGGTGTTGGATTTCAGTGGGAAGAAAGCAAAGGTGAGGATACAGTGCTTTACGGGAAGGGAAGTTCCCTCGTGGATATGGTACATTGGAAACAGAGAATTCCCACCTTATCACACACATAATAGAAGGATGTGGACAATGGGGTGTAAAGTGGCTTTATAGCAGGGAAATTTCGAAATTCTTTTGGAATTAGGAAGAATAAGGAGATTTTGAGAGCCAAAGAGAGGAAACCTTTATAGATAATATTGTATAATAATGCCATGATGAAAGAGAGCTGTTGTGTTCTCTGGTGGGTATTAAGACCGTGTTTCGGGATATTTAAGACACCACTTAAAACATGACCAGTTTATATAAAACTGTAATAACAATGGATTGACAGGAATAAAATAGTAGCGTAGTATGATATTAAAATATAGAAAAGAGAGGTATGTGTTTGTTAAGCATTGTTGGAAAGGAAAACAACTAATTAAATAGTTGAAAAGGAAGGACATAAGTGACTACGTCATAGGTCTGCCCTTTTATCGGCTGATGTTGCCGATATGAAAGCCTTACTGAATGCTTGACCCCTGGATATCAGGTGATCATACCTTAATAGATGTCTGTATTGGATAGACTATTTTGAGCATAACGGTATTGTTATGCTCTTTTTTGTTCTCATTAGGGAATCTTTGTCCAAATCCAGAACTATTTATGACTATGGAAAGCATGCATGTAAGGCGGGTATCCTGGTCATTTTTATTTGTATGGAGGGAAAAGATGAATATTATTGAAACGGAAATGCTGACGAAACGGTTTCGCAGATACAAAAAACAAGCAGGAATTGCCGGAAGCATTAAGGGGCTTATAAAACGGGATTATGAAGAGATTACTTCCGTCAGTGAGCTGGATTTAACCATCAAAGAAGGCGAGTTTGTAGGACTTATTGGGCCTAATGGTGCAGGTAAAACAACTCTGGTCAAAATGCTGACAGGAATTATTGCGCCGACTTCTGGGAAAGTAAGTGTTATGGGCTATTATCCAAATGATTTGAAAAATGATTTTAAGCAGCAGTATGCAGTGGTCATGGGACAGAAGAGCCAGTTATTTTTTGATTTAACGGTGGAGGATACTCTCCGGTTATTTAAGGAGATCTATGGAATACCGGAAGCAGAGTATCAGTCCGCCAAAAACTTCTTTATAGAGTTATTTCACGTAAAGGAATTAATGAATGTTCAGGTCAGGACCATGTCCCTGGGTGAGCGTATGAAAATGGAACTGATTGTTGCTCTATTACATAACCCGAGGGTTTTATTTTTGGATGAGCCTACCATTGGTCTGGATAGCGTTGCCTCAAAGCAGATCCGTGGATTTTTACGGGAAATCAATGAGGCAAAAGGAACTACTATTATGTTGACCTCTCATTATATGGAGGATATCAAAGCATTGTGCAGTCGTTCTGTGGTTATTAATCATGGAAGTAAAATCTATGATGGAAATACAGAGCAGCTATTTGAACGGTATCAGAAACACAAAAAAATCAGCCTCACCTTTGATGCTCCCATGGAATTACCAGAGATTGGCTTTGGCGTTTCTATGATTTCTGAGACCCCATATAAAAAGGTTATGAAGGTTTCAAAAGAAAAGGCAAGTGAGCTGTTAAGCGTTCTAATGAAGTTCAATCCCAGCGATATCTCCGTAGAGGAGGAAGATATCGGTACAATTGTGGAACGTATCTATGGGGAGGAGGGGAGCTCACTTGATGAAATATCTTGAAATATCTAAAATATATATCAAATCCCAGTTGGTTTGGCGGGCAGATGTGGTATTTCAGGTCTTATTTACGGTTACTAAAATACTATTTGCCTATCTGTTATGGGGGATTATATTTCATGACCGTACTAAGGTAGCGGGCTTTTCGTTTCAGAGTATGCTATCCTATTATGTTATCAGTTCATTTTTATCTCAGATTGAGATGTCTGATGGGATCAGTAGTGAAATCAGCCAAAGAATCAGAAACGGAACATTTTCCAAATATATGGTGATTCCTGTGGACATTCAGAAATATTTTATTGCCATGGAAGCAGGTGTTGTGGCTTATTATGGAATCTTTCAGTTTATAGCTGCGTTTGTATGGGTTATTATTTTTCGGATTCAATTTGTAGTTTCTCATAATCCGATTATCATACTATGCGCATTTTTACTGGTGGTGCTTGGTCTTTTGTTTATGGTGCAGTTGAATTATTATCTAGGATTGCTGGCTTTAAAATATCAGGAAATTGGTACCTTTCTGATGATTAAGAATAACCTTGTGGCATTTATCACAGGGAGTATCGTTCCTCTCATGCTGCTGCCGGAGGGGATTGTCTCTGTAATGAAGTTTTTTCCATTCTATTACATCACCTATCTGCCTTCTATGCTGTTCATCGGACAATTAGAAAGTGAAGCTGTGTCTGGATTGGTCATTATTTTTATATGGTGTGTGATGCTTCAAGTCCTGATCCATGTGACCTGGGGGAGTTACCGTAGAAAGTATGATGGGGTGGGGATATGATGGAGTTTAAAAGAAATGTTAGAGTGATAAAGGCATTGATTGAGATAAGGTTTCAGAATCTGATGATGTTTCGGCTGGGGTTCTTTGGCCCATTTTTTGTAGACGGCAGTTTGTTTATCATTCAGCTAATGGTATTTCAGGCGATCTATTCCAACGTGGACCGGATCGGAACCTGGGGGAGAGGGGAAATGATTGTCTTTATCGGCACTTTTTCCATGATCAATGCTATTAATATGGTTGTCTATTTCTTTGGAATCAATGGGCTGCCTCAGAAAATTAAGAACGGGGATTTGGATTTGTATCTTACGAAGCCAGGGAGTCCTTTGGTTCGAATGACATTTGAAAAAATCAATCCTGGTTCCCTTCCTCTTGTGTGTATGAGCGTTCTCATTATTGCTTATGGAATACATCAGCTTGGAAAACCGATTTCAGGTGGTGCCATAGCAGGGTATCTGTTCTGGATCATTTTGATGACTATTTTGTTTTATGAGATGGAAGTGATCATTCGGTCTATTTGCTTTTTTGTATTATCCAATGCAAATGTGACCAGAATTGAGGAGATTGGTCTGGAATTGTGTATGAAGATTCCGGGAATCGTTTTTTATGGGGGATATAAATTATTGTTTTGCTGTATCCTGCCTTATGGTATTATGGCTACTATACCAGTTCAGTCTTTAATTGGGGAGTTAAGCGTTTTGGGGGCAGTGTATGGGATACTGCTTACTGCTATTTTCACTATGATTACAAAGGGGGTATGGAAACGGGGAATACGGTGTTATAATAGTGCTAGTTCATAGTGGTCAATATTTCCAGATATTAGAGCTGATATAGAACAAAGGGGGCAATATGGTAAAGATTACGCTAGACAATGTAGAGTTTTATTTAAAGGAGTATCACGATTTCCAGTGGATTCATACCTATGGAACGGTATTTTGCGTGTTTGATCAGACGGGTTCCGGTTGTATTAGTATGGGCGTGGATAACGGTATAAAACGGTATTTTATTAAGATAGCAGGAGCAAACACGGTAGAAGCAGAGATCGATTCTTTGGAATCGATTCGGATTATGGAAAATGCAGTTAAACTGTATGAGCGATTGCGTCACCCCAATTTAATTCAGCTAATAGAATATTTTACAGTGGAAACTATGTTTGCAGCAGTATTTGAATGGGCAGATGGAGAGTGCCTTTTTGATCATTGGAATTTTGACTATTATGCAGAAAATCCACATATAAAATCTCCAATGGTAAGATATAAGGAATTGCCTGCCAAAAAGAGACTGGATTCCGTACATATATTATTTTCCTTTTTAATAGATACGGCGGAAAATAATTACGTGGCTGTAGATTTTTATGACGGAAGCATTATGTATGATTTTAATACAGAAACCACTACCATTTGTGATATTGATTTTTTTCGGGAGAAGCCCACGATTAATGATATGGGAGAGGAATTCTGGGGAAGTAAAAGGCTAAAGGCTCCAGAGGAGTATGTCCTAAATGCAGCGATTGATGAAAGAACCAATGTATTTACCCTAGGGGCCTTAATCTTTCAAACCTTTGGAACGTTTACTGAGCAGGAGATAAAGCTGCGATATGTAAATAAAGCCTTTCTGCCCTGTGCTCGTGAAAAATGGGAATTAGATGATGCCACTTATTTTGTGGCACGTAAGGCAGTATCAGCGGACCGGAATGAGCGTTATGGTTCTATAAGAGAATTTTATGAGGAATGGAACAAGGCTTTACAGAATCAAAGATAACAGCTTAAAGAGTGGATATAAGGTCTCGCTTACTGCTGTTTTACTGTAAAAACAGACGTTTTAGGAACAAGTGAAATAGCATAGCTACGGTGTAGTTTCCTATGCCAGTGGTCGAATAAAAAGTATATTGTTTTGAACAAGTAGTTTTGCTTGACAACCTAAAGAACAGATTTATAATGAAAGTGTGGGCATGTACGATTGAGACTATTTTGCCCATACTTTTATAGTATCAATTTTTAACATATCTTATATGAAATATAATAAATGAATGAATCCTATCTTCAGCGGAGCCGATAACCTGGTTACGACTATTTCTACGGTTATTGCTCTAAGTTTACATAATCTTCTAATTTGCTAAAAAGATGTACAAGCTGCAGTCGGCGTAGTTTATCTAACCAGGGGCATCCTCTTACTTCTATTACAATCATCCTATCTGCCCTAAAATTTCTCTCTAGTATGTTTTACCATTACCACATATCTATTTTTAATGAAACGTATAGGTAGTTATGTTGGGGCGGTATGCTATTCGTCTTCAATATGAAATAAGTTATCTAACATGAACTAAGAAAGGGGTAAAGAGATGAAAATGATTGCGAAACGAGTGTTAAAAGGGATATTGTTATTGCTACTGGTGATGATTGCCTTTGTTGTTCCTGAGAAGGTAGAGGCATACGGACCATCGATTATGTATACATCTCCTGCGGGGGCACCGGCACCGGGAGCATTGTATGCGAGGGCGGCACAAACCAGCAATGGAAACATGTATGCGACCTTTGAACAATACACCACAGGGGTATCTTCCTTCCCAATCTTTGAAAGCACAAACAACGGGGAAACCTGGACAAAGGTTGGAGACGTAAAGGACACCCATAAGGGAGTAGGAATGAGATGGGAACCTCAGCTATATGAGCTCCCTCAGGCAATTGGAACCATGCCGGCAGGTACTCTGCTTTGTGCCGGACTTGTTTTGCCTTATGACCGGTCTTTCTGCGAAATAGATTTATATAAGAGCAATGATGCAGGGAGAACCTGGACCTATATAAGCACCATTGCAGAAGGCAAGGCAGCATATCCTGGCAATGATCCGGTTTGGGAGCCATTTTTAATGGTTGCCAACAATAAGCTTATCTGTTATTACTCCGACGAACGGGATAACGCTCACAGCCAAAAGCTGGTGCATCAGACAACAACAGATGGCATCCATTGGAGCAGTGTGGTAAATGACGTTGCATTAGCAGACAGCAGCCAAAGGCCGGGAATGTCAGTTGTAGCCAAAATGCCTGACGGTAATTACATTATGACATATGAGATCGTGGGAAAACCTGGCGGTGCATATTATAAAATCTCATCAAACCCGGAAAGCTGGAATCCATCCGATGCAGGGACCTGTTTTGATCCAGCAGGCAGCGGCCCCTATTGTGTGAATCTAAATGGAACCATTATATTAAGCAGTGGCGGCAATAACAAATTATATACCAATAGCAATAATGGCGTCGGCGGATGGACGCAGATCAATTCTATTGTTGGTGCATGTTATTCAAGATGTATTGTGCCAATGATTAATGGACGCTTGTTTGTAATTGGAGCTGGCTGGAATGGAAGTGGATTAAATAGTGTTACTTATGGCGATATGTCCCTTCCTACAACAACAGATACTTATGTCAAACTTTCCAATCGTGCAACCGGATTGTGTGTGGATGGATACGGCTATAACACAAATGGATCTGACTGCAATCAGTACGCCAGCAATAACAGTAATAATCAGAAGTGGGTGCTTGAGCAGTCCGGGAATTATTATATGATCCGGAATGGTGCAACAGGACTATACTTAGATGGTATGGGTCGTACGGCCAATGGTTCTGTCTGCGGTCAGTGGAGCAGCAGCGGCAGTAATAATCAAAAATGGATTCGGGAAATGTCTGGTAATTATTACAAATTTAAAAATGCAGCAACTGGTTTATATCTAGATGGAGCAGGCTCAACTTCCAATGGAGCCAGCCTGTTCCAGTGGGCAGGCAGTACAAGTAATAATCAGCAGTGGTCTATTGCAACGCCTTGATTGTAATTAAGTATTTTCGTATTTACATAATTGAAAAAGTCTGCAAGAAGAAAACTTAATTCTTATGTAGATAATTATGTCTAAGAGGCTTTTTTTTATTATGAAAGGGATGAAGGTAAGCATTTGGCCTTTATCCCTTTTTATATAAGACAATCAGTAATGAAAAATGTCGTTAAAGCTCACTAGTAGAAAAATATTTTGGGAGTAATTTGTTTTCAAAGACATAAAACATAGTATCTTATCAATATCTGTCAATTGTGAATAATATTAAGATGTGTATACTATGTTTTTTGTTGACAAATCTGATTAAAAGTGCTATATAAATAAATAGAATAATCTAATTTGTTAGACTAAAAAGCCAATGAAAAGGAATGAAACATGAATCTTTTAAATTTATTAATGAATCCAGTAAGGATGATGATTATGCAGTATTTAACAACTCATAAGACCGCAATTGCTTCCGAAATTATTGCCAATCTAAAAGATGTATCACGAGCCACTGTTTATAATCATCTGAAAATTTTAGAAGAAAGTAATTTAATTACTGTTGTTAAAGAGAACCAAGTAAGAGGAACCATAGAGAAAGTATATAGTATAAGTAAAGCATATGGAGGTAATCACGCTGATTATACTACCGTAATTAACTATCTATTATATTTAATGATGGATTTTCAAAAATATTTTGAGAATAATAAAAAGGTAATGAATGATGACATGCTCTTTGTGGACCGAACTGTAATGTACTTAAACGATAAAGACTTTCAAAGTTTCTTTCAGGAGTATACGAAGCTTTGTGAAAAGTATTTTAGTAATGAAAGTCTAATGAATAAACAAGGTAGAACCATTTCACTTATTTCATCCCCATTTATTCGTGTAGATCAGGAGTAATATGAAAAAAATATTAACTCAAAATAGAAAACTAATGTGTTTAAACGTATTATTAATTATTGTTTGCTCCATTCTTTCCATATCAATAGCTTATTTTATTCAAAAGATAATAGATGTCACTGTAAAGTCTGATATGAATGAATTAAAAAGGATTATTTTTTATTCCATAATATTTTTAATACTATATGCTATTTTTAATTTCTTAAAATTCTACTATGCCAGAAAGTTTCAAAACAATTATATTTATCAATTAAGATTTGAGTTATTTAAAAAGATCATTAGTAAGACACCTGGTAATTATGAAAAGTATGATAGTTCAGATTACCTTTCTATCCTAACGAATGATATACAACTATTTAATGAAGGTTTGCTGAATTCATCTATATTAATCGTTCAAAATTTAGTTTCAGCAGTTATAACAGTTGCCGTATTGTTTTATATTAATCCTTTTATTGCATTAGTAGTGATTGTTTGTATTATTGCTATGTACTTTGTTCCCCATATATTTGGTAAGGTAATACAAAAACATCAGACAATTTTATCTAATAATTTGAAAGATTTAACAGCACTTACTAAAAGCTATTTAAACGGCTTTCAGGTTATTTTTACTTATTTAATACAGGGAATTTGTATAGATAAATTTGCGATTCAAAATAAAGTGGTAGCAAGCCGCAGGTTAAAGATGGAGAGAGAGGTTAGTTTTAGTGAGAGCTTATCTGCAGTATTATCCATAGGTACGGAATTTATTGTTCTCTTTATTGCTGCCTGGGGAGTCATTCATCAATCAATTACTATAGGTACTATGGTGGCTATAATGCAGCTAAGTGGTGCATTTATACAACCAATTATGATTATTATGCAGAATATACCTAGGGTAATTGGTGGAAGATCCATAGTGGAAAGATTTCAACAAGTGATGACAGAGGCATCTACAGATAGCATTGGTGTAGTTAAAACAAGCTTTCTTGAAAAAATAGAACTTAACGATGTTTGTTTTTCTTACAATGATAGCCGTATGGTTCTAAAGAATATTAATTGTACCTTTGAAAAGGGGAATAAAATTGCTATTGTTGGGGGAAGTGGTTCCGGTAAGAGTACACTGGTAGGGCTTATCACTGGATTACTTGAAAATTATAAAGGTAAAATTTTGTTTGATGACATAGAATTAAGAGATATTGGAATAAACCAAGTGCTTTCATTTATGACTATTACCCAACAGAATTCGTTTATGTTCGATTCTACTATTTTGGAAAATATCACTTTAGGAAGAGATTATGATGAGGATTCATTAGATCAAGTATGCCATATGAGTGGTGTAAGTATGTTTTTAGATGAGGTACATGATGGATTAAGATGTGATTTAGTTGAAAACGGTAGTAATTTATCTGGCGGTCAAAAGCAACGGATATCAATTGCGCGAGCGTTATATCAAAAAAAGCCAATTATGATTTTAGATGAAAGTACCGCCGCAGTTGATAAAAGGACAGCTTTTGATGTGGAAAATAGATTGTTGAATTTATCTAATCTAACATTAATTACAATTACTCATAATCTGGATCCTCAAATACTACAGAAGTATGATAAATTACTATTTTTAGAAAACGGGCAAATATCAGGTTTTGCTTCATTTACAAATTTGTTTGATTCAAATGAAAGATTCAGAAGTTTTATAAATATTTCTTACGATGTTTAATCTAAGGCCAATGCTCTTATTAGCGAGCAATAAGATAAATAATTTTATAGGGGGAATTAATATGATAGACGAAAAAACTGTAAAGAATGAAGCGGTTGAAATTGAAGAAGAAATAGTGGTAAGCATTCCATCAGATGATCATAATATCAATAGCTATTTAATCTGGGGCTAATTTAAGATACATCAATTTAAATGATAATAAAATAGTACATTGAACCTTGGCCTTCAATTTTATTGCTCGCTAAAAATAGATAATAGGCTATTATACACCTAAACATTATGAGGAGGTATGTAATATTTTTACTATTACAGAAAACAAAATGGATGTAATTTTAATAAATGGTATTGGTTTTACGGAAGATAATATAGTACCACAACTTGGTTTGCTTTCTCTAAAAAATGTTCTATCAACTCGGTATGAAGTAGAAATTATAAGTTTTGATCGTTTAAATAGGAATAAAATTTTACCTTATAGCAATTCTATAGATATTAATATAGATAATTTTGTGTCTTATTTATTAGAATTAGATTGTTTAATTATAGGATTTTATACAATTTGTAATACTTATCCTCTAAGTATTGAACTTGCAAAGCGAATAAAATTAAAAAGGCAAGATATAACTATTATCTTCGGTGGCCCACAGGCAAGTCTAACTGCAGAACAGACGTTGAGAGCATATCCATTTGTTGATATTGTTGCAATTGGTGAAGGAGAAAAGTATATTATGTCTTTAGTCGATCAAGTATACGGTGATAAGGCATATAGCGAAGTATCAAATATATATTATCGAAATAAGGAAGGACTGATTACTAAAAATGAATCTGAAAGCCCAATTCCTGGAGAAGAATTGAGTAGGTATACTGTATTAAATATATCAGAATATGAAAAATTACGAAATTTAGATAGGGATAATTTTATACAGAATATTGAAGCGGGCAGAGGTTGCCCTTATGGGTGCACTTTTTGTTCAACTAGTATTTTTTGGGGTAGAAATTTTAGAGTTAAGTTAATAGATTCTCTTTTAGATGAACTTGAATTTTTTTATAATAAGTATGGAATTAAGAAGTTTCGCTTGGAACATGATTTATTTACGGCGAATAAGAAATATGTTTTAGAATTTTGCGAAAAGCTTACCAGTAAAGGGATTAATATAACCTGGGGCTGTTCTTCACGTATAGATATTTTAGATGAAGCGTTGATGAAAGCATTAAAAGTTTCAGGCTGTACTGCTATATATATCGGCTTTGAAACAGGATCTCAGATCATGCAACGTAAGTTAAATAAAAATATTAAGGTTGATTCATCTGACATCAAGCTATTAAATTTACATAATTATGGTTTTGACTTAACTATATCATTTATATATGGATTTCCAGAAGAAACTGAACTTGACTTAAAGGATACCATACGTTTGATTGAGTTTTTGTATTGTAATAACATGGGAAAGATTCAGTTACATAAATTTATTCCTCTCCCTGTGACCGCTGAAACACATAAAGTAATGGATAAACTAGTTTTAGATTCCAGTGATATAGATATATCCATTTTTCAAGAGTCTCATTTTAATAACAGTTTATATCAGATTATTAAAAGTAATAAGGAAATTCATTCTTGTTTTTATACATTTCCCTCTGAGCTGCGTTCAAAGTATAAACATTTAGATGTACTAATTACTAGCTTTAGTCTTTCTTTCAATATGTTTAAGCTTAGTATTAAGTATCTAATAATTAACGTTGGCCTATTACAAATTTATAGGGATTGCGAGTCATTAATTGAAGAATGCTATATAAAAATGCAATCTCAATCTTTAATAGAAAGTTTTAATGATAAAAGCACTAATCAGCTTCTATTTAAGCTTTTTCTTTCAATTGCGGATTATAAGGTCAAGACAATAGAATCGCCTGCCTTTAATGAAATTCAAGCGTATGAAAGAGACTTATATTCTTTCACGTATCAATCAGAGGATCCATATAATCTTAAAGAATACAATGTGGATATTTTTATGGCGATAAAGAAATATCAAATACCCGAGTGGAATGAGGAAAAGAATAAAGTTAAATTTGTCCGTAGAGATAATCGTGTATCCATATGTAGAATAAAATAGCTATATGATATCTTGTTTAATATAATATTCATTAAAAGGCACCAAGCTATATTTTAGCTTGATGCCTTAAATTTTTTAATTAAATCAGTTAATTTCCTATTTGACAATCAGTCCTCATACAAATATAATAAACTACAATTACCTACGGACTATATTTTTAGTAAAACGAGCAATCGTAGACTACAGCCTATTTTATGATAGTGGTCTTATGCAGGAAGGGAGTACAACCATGTACGATTTAGGAACTGTTGTATTAGAAACCCAACGGCTGATCTTACGTCCGTTCCGCTTATCAGATGCAGAAGATATGCACCGGAACTGGGCGAGTAATCCCAATGTGACGAAATTCCTTGGCTGGCCGCTTCATGATTCCCCCAAAGCTTCCGAAAAAATCATTGCAGAATGGATCGAAAACTACAAAGATGTAAGATATTATGATTGGTGCATCGAGTATAAGGGAAACCATCAGGCCATCGGAAGCATGGGAGTGGTGAATCGGAACGAAAACACAAAATCCGTTGAAATCGGATACTGTATCGGCGAAGATTATTGGTTTCAAGGATTGACTGCGGAAGCCTTAAGAGAAATTGTTCGCTTTCTTTTTGAAGAGGTGGGCGTAAACCGTATCGAGGCTAGGCACGATACAAAGAATCCTAATTCCGGTAAGGTCATGAAAAAGGCAGGCTTGCGGTATGAAGGCACGCTCATTGAGGGCGGCTTTAATAATATTGGTATCTGCGACCTTTCCATACTGGGTATGACGAGACGTATGTATGATGCGAGTGGTATGGCCTCAGTGAATAGAGTTACAAACAGAGAAGAAAGGGAATGATCCATGAAGAACCCGCTGAATTATCAGGTGACGGAGTACGACTGCGGCCCCACCACATTGTTTAATGCTATGAGCTTTCTTTTCAAACGAGAGGAAGTACCCCCTGATATCATGAAGCATATCATGCTTTACTGCCTTGACGCCTATAACGGAAAAGGGGAATTTGGGAAAAATGGTACCTCCCGGATGGCCATGATGTTTTTAAGTGAATGGTTCAACCAGTTTGGCAAGGTGAAGAAGTTTCCCATACACAGTGAATATTTAACCGGCAAAGAGGTGTATATGGGGGAGAACAGCAAAATCATGTATGCACTGCAGCAGGGCGGGGCTGTGGTGGCACGGGTTATGTATGGATGCTGGCATTATGTTCTGTTTACAGGAGCCGATGAAAAGCAGGTGTATTTGTTTGACCCTTATTTCAGGAAGAAGCCATTTCATCAGCCGGATATAAAGCTGATCACAGATATGCCATGCAGCCGAAACCGCAGTGTTTCCTGGGAGATGGTAAACAGCACGGGAAAAAATCCTTATGCCCTTGGTCCATTGGAGATAAGAGAGGCAACTATAATCTTTAACCGGGAGACTCAGAAAAAGGCGGCGGATACCATCGAGTATTTCATTTAAATATAGGACGAAGAAAGAGAGCTCTGCAGGGCCAATCACTTGGAATGCAGGACTCTTTTTTTATTGATGTTACAATGGCGAATTC
Organism: Clostridium sp. 12(A); assembly: GCA_000526575.1. Taxonomy (GTDB): domain Bacteria; phylum Bacillota; class Clostridia; order Lachnospirales; family Lachnospiraceae; genus Lacrimispora; species Lacrimispora xylanolytica. Next base: position 196,586 of record JAGI01000001.1, read on the forward strand.
AAGGTATAATAAAGTTAATACTATTTTTAAAAATAATTTGTAACGAACCGAAGGATTTTGGCACTTATTAACGGAAAGGATGAGTGACATGGATTCAATGGATGAAATATACCGCAAGCATTCCAAGATGATTTACTATTATCTGCTGTCAAAAGTAAATAATCCTGACCTTGCGGAGGAATTGACCCAGGAGACCTTTTATCAGGCTCTGAAAAGCTTTCATACCTTTGAAGGAAGAAGCAGTGTGTCCACCTGGCTTTGCGGAATTTCAGGCCATGTCTATCAGATATGGTGCCGAAAGCAAACATATACGGTGGAACTTGATACAGCGGCAGAAGCCTTAAAGGATGAGCCGCTTGAGAAAACTGTTTTTCTGGAATGGGACAGCAAGGAGATATTAAAGCACCTCCATTCCTTAAAAGACCCCATGAGAGAAGTAATGTATCTAAGGCTCATAGGGAATCTTTCCTTTCAGGATATTGGAGAGATTATGGAGAAAAGTGAGAACTGGGCAAGAGTAAATTTTTACAGAGGAAAAGAAAAAATCATAGAGGAGGTAAGAAAAAATGAGAAATGACATACCGTGTGAAGTCATAGAAGATCTGCTTCCATTGTATGCAGATGAATTGACGCAGGAAAAAACCAATGAAGTCATGAAAGAACATTTAAAAGGCTGTGAAAGCTGCGGGATCAAATATGAAAATATGACGGGACAGATGGGAACGAAAGACATCAAAGAGGAAGCATCGAGAAAGGAGATCGATTACTTAAAAAAGATCAGGCAGAAAAACCGGAATAAAATCGTGTTAGCTGCCGTTTTGACCATGTTTCTTGGAGTCTCTGTTGTGCTTTTTAAATTCTTTATCTTAGGTTTCCCTGTTGAAAATTACCAGACCGTAGCAGAGGCATCAGGCGGAAGGCTTAAGATATCGGGAGAAATAAACAATGAGAACCAGGCATTTAAAGGGTATGAGATTAAAAATGGAACGTTGATCATTTATGGAACTCGTACTTCCCTCTTTAACCGAAACAGGCAATTTACTATGGATTATGATTTAAAGCTGGGAGATATTTTTGTAAACGGAGAGCTGGTTAAGTCAGATGGAACCATAATATCAAAGAAAGCCATGGAACTTTTTAAACACAAAAATCCATACATTGGTGGAATGCCAAAGAATTCAGCCCTTGCAGGTATCCTGGAGATTTATCAGAACCTGGGGAGCTTTACCAATGAGCTTCAGACAACCACGGAGCCTTACGGGTGGACGCTTCATTTTGAACAGGAGATACTGCCTGCCAATCAGCTGAAGTTTGATTCTATGATGGAATCTTATGCGGCGGCCTTACTGTCCCTCATTGAAAACTGTGGTGAAATTACATGGACCTATGGAAGCGGCGGTCAGACGATAACAAAGACCTATACACTACAGGAGGCAGATAAAAGGCTTGGACAGGATGTAAAATCTTTTTCTGCCAGCCCGGAGCAGGTTCAGAAGCTTTTAGACCTTCTTAATATCAAATAAAACACTATTTTTTCATCAAAGAGTGTGGATGAATGGTATAGCATGGATGGAAAAAAGGTATTATAATGATGTTGTACTAACAATGTCTGAGTTCACACGAGGTACAACATTGGAGATATAACAGCATACATGCGGGAGGTATTTTATGCAGACATTTAAAGAGTTGTATGAAAGTACGGTCAGATCAGTATTAGATGAGGTTTTTGTATCACCGGAGGCAGGCAATTATGATCCTTATCATTTGGATTGTCTGTTAAATCCGGAAAAGCACCCCATTGTAATCCGGACCGGAAAATGTAATTGTTCCAAGGACGAAAAATGCGATTGTCTGGAGCGATGTCCATTTGGAGCTCTTAGTATGGGAAAGGATGGCGTGGAAGTAGACCCAGAGCTTTGCCTGGGGTGTGATAACTGTATTGAAGGCTGTGCCAGAGAAAAGCTTACAGCCAGCACGGATATTATTCCTGCCCTAAAGGCAATAAGAGGTTCCAAGGGACTTGTTTATGCCATGATCGCACCGGCATTCTTAGGCCAGTTTACAAACGATGTAACGCCTGGAAAGCTTAGAAATGCACTAAAGGAAGTAGGCTTTGACGGAATGCTGGAGGTTGCTCTTTTCGCAGACATTCTGACCTTAAAAGAAGCCCTTGAATTTGATAAGAACATTGTAAATGACGGAGATTTTCAGCTGACCAGCTGCTGCTGCCCCATGTGGATCGGAATGATCCGTAAGGTATATCACCAGCTGCTTCCCCATGTACCAGGCTCTGTATCTCCTATGGTAGCTTGTGCCAATGTGGTAAAAGCACTTCACCCAGATGCAATGACCGTATTTATCGGTCCTTGTCTTGCAAAGAAGGCAGAGGCAAGGGAAAAGGATCTGGTGGGTGCTGTAGATTATGTACTTACCTTCCAGGAAGTGAAAAATATATTTGATGCCCTGGGAATCGATCCGGCTGAAATGGAAGAAAGCGAGAAAGACCATTCCTCAAGGGCTGGTAGAATCTATGCCAGAAAAGGCGGTGTCAGCGAGGCAGTAGAGCTTACGGTAAAGGCCATTGACCCGGAGAAAAAGACCAAGATCGTCACAAAAAGAGCGGATGGAGTCCCGGCCTGTAAAAAGATGATTCAGGATATCATGGAGGGCAACATTGAAGCCAACTTCTATGAGGGAATGGGCTGTGTGGGAGGCTGTGTGGGAGGCCCCAGGTCCATTCTTGATGTGGAACACGGTACTAAGCTGGTCAATGAATATGGAAAGAATGCCACCTATCAGCACCCGGCGGAAAATCCTTATGTCATTGAGCTGTTACACCGTCTGAATCTGGATACCATTGAAAGTCTTTTAGAAGAGACCGATTTATTCAGCCGAAACATTACCTGATGATAAAAATATAGATAATAAGGTGCCGCCAATCGCTGCTGGACAGCTGCTTGGCGGCACCTTATTTAAATACTTCCATTCATTCTATCTTGCATTTCCCCTTGTAAAAATGTAATATAATAAGGTATACATGGACGAGATCCGATTTGTAAGGAAAGGGAATGAGTATGACAACAGGCAGAATGAATCAGCTGGTAACAATGGTGAACTTATGCAGCAGTGTAGTGGAAGGAATTGAGCACCTAATGTCCAATCAGGGGAATGAACGGCTGAAGGAGGATACTGTCTTAAGTCTTATGACGCTGGTGGGTAATTTAAAGAAATTAAAAGCGGACGGGTCAGTCATCCATGAGACCAGATGGATGGCAGAAATTATAAAGAACTGGTTGTTTGCTTATGACCGTGAGTTTAAGGACAGACTGTACCGGTGGTATTTCTCCACTTTAAAAGAGATACGAAATCTAATGGCAGAGGAACTGGAAATCTGCCCTATTTGTTCAGGAAAAGGGGAGCCTCATTACAGTGCTCTGCTTTATATGGAAGGAGATGGCGAGGAAGAGACTGTCTCAAAGCCGGTACGAATCTTTATGAAATGTCAGGAGTGCGGAAATTATTATCTTGCAAAGGATGAAAGCAGTCTTGTAAAGGAATATAAGGAGCACAACCGTACAAAAGCAGGCTGTGAACGGCTTTTTAAGGATATAAATACCTTTGCTTCCGATGGTACATTGCTGTTTATTGGAGACAAAAAGAGTCAATTATACAAAGAGGCAGAAAAGACAGGATACTCCTTACAGGCAGTTTCCCTGGAAGAATACCAGGATCAGAAAGAGAATGGTACATATTCAGTGGTGATTCTGGATCATATCCCAAAGACAAGGGATATCAGGTCCGTTTTAATAAAGGCTGCAGAAAGTCTTGCAGAGGACGGGATTTTATGGTTTGATGGCCCGGATCTTGATAAGACCCTAAACAGTCTGGAAAAAAAGGGAACCCCTATCTGGAAGAGAGAGGCTTCGGAGGTTTGTTTTACAGAGGAGGGAATGGAGATTCTGGCGCAGTCCTGCGGGCTTTCCATTAAATCCTACCGGCGGGTGGGAACTGCTTGGGGGCGTATTGAAGTCATTGCCAAAAAAAACAGTCTGAAAGAAGGAATGAAATATGGGTCATCTGACAGCCCGGGATGCTTATTTAAATCTAAGTGACCGCATTAACTGGTTTACACAAGGAGCGCCTAAGTCAGAGACGCTTTATAAAATTCTTCAGGTTTTGTACACGGAAAAAGAGGCCAAATGGGTCTCACTTCTTCCGGTACGTCCATTTACGGCAAAAAAGGCCGCTAAGATCTGGGGAACCACAGAGTACCGTGCAGAAAAGCTTTTGGAGCATTTATGCGAAAAGGCATTGCTGGTAGATTCCTGGCACGAAGGAGTCCGCAAGTTTGTAATGCCTCCGCCAATGGCCGGATTTATCGAATTCGCACTCATGAGAACAAGAGGGGACATTGACCAGAAATACTTAAGCGAGCTTTACTATCAATACATGCACGTAGAAGAAGACTTTATCAAAGACCTGTTCTTTGCTACAGAAACAAAGCTGGGACGGGTCTATGTTCAGGAGCCGGTGCTGGCTAATGATAAGACCAACCACATCCTGGACTATGAAAGAGCCACACATATCATTGAAGAGGCAGAACACATCGGCCTTGGCCTCTGTTACTGCCGTCACAAGATGTCCCATGCCGGACACCCCTGTGAGATAAATGCCCCCTGGGACGTATGCCTGACCTTTGACAATGTGGCAAGGTCCTTATCAGAGCATGGAGAATATGCAAGGCTTATATCAAAGGAAGAGGCCCTTGACGCCCTTCAGAGGTCCTATGAAAGCAACCTGGTTCAAATAGGGGAAAATGTGAGAGAGCATCCGGCCTTCATCTGCAATTGCTGCGGCTGCTGCTGTGAAGCACTCCAGGCGGCCAGAAGATTCAGCCCCATGCAGCCGGTTGCAACTACCAACTACATTCCTCATATAAAAATCGAGAGTTGTGTAGGCTGTGGAAAATGTGCCAAGGTCTGTCCTGTGCTTGCCATATCCATGGAAGCGAAGGAAGATGGAAAAAAACGGGCTGTCCTTGATGGGGAGATTTGTTTAGGCTGCGGAGTCTGTGCCAGAAACTGTAATTTTAAAAGCATTGAGATGAAGCAAAGACCAAAGCACATCATTACTCCCGTAAACAGCACCCATCGATTTGTGCTACAGGCCATTGAAAAGGGAACCCTTCAAAATCTTGTTTTTGACAACCAGGCATTTGCAAACCACAGGGCAATGGCAGCCTTATTTGCAGCTATTTTAAAGCTTCCTCCCATGAAACAGGCACTGGCAAGCAAGCAGTTTAAATCCATTTATCTGGACCGGTTGATTTCCCATTACAGCAAATATCCGTCAGGGGAAGGTGTTCAGACATCAGCCAAAGATTGATCAAAAGAAAAAGGGAGCGATAACGTGTTTGATAAATTAACGGAAAATGATATCAACAAGATGAAGGAAGAAATCGAGCATCGGAAGCTGGTGGTCCGAAAGGAAGCCTTAGAGGCGGTAAAAGAGGCAAGAGCCCATGGAGACCTTAGCGAAAACTTTGAATACCATGCTGCTAAAAAGGATAAGAACCAGAATGAAAGCAGAATCCGGTATTTAGAGCGGATGATAAAAACGGCCAAGGTGGTAACCGATGATTCCAAGGAAGATGAAATCGGACTATACAATACGGTGGACCTTTATTTTGAAGACGACGACGAGATAGAAACCTATAAATTAGTTACCACGGTCCGGGGAAATTCCATCAAAGGGCTGATCAGCTCAGAGTCACCCTTAGGGAGGGCCGTGATGGGCCATAAGGTAGGCGACCGGGTCTATGTGAAAATCAGCGACAAGGCCGGCTATTATGTGGTGGTCAAACGGCTGGAAAATACGAAAGACGATGGCAGCGACCAGTTAAGAAGCTACTAGCTGCCAAGAGGATACGAACATGATGAAAGATATGACAAAAGGAAATATCCCTTCTCAGCTCATCGGATTTTCCATACCTTTAGTTCTTGGAAATTTGTTTCAGCTCACTTACAATGCCGTAGACTCCATTGTGGTGGGAAAGTTTGCAGGCGAAAGGGCTCTGGCAGCCGTGGGAACGGGGAATCCTGTGATGAACATCGTGATACTGGGGATTACAGGAATCTGCATCGGAGCCTCTGTCTTAATGAGCGAGTTTTACGGAGCCGGTAAACATGACAGACTAAAGAAGGAGGTTTCCACCATCCTCTTATTTGGCACCTATTTTTCCCTGGCAATTGCGGTGCTTGGCGTTGCTTTTTCCAGGGGGATTCTTCGGCTCTTACAAGTTCCGGAAGAGATTTTAGGGGATGCGGTTATCTATTTAAGAGTTATATTTCTTGGAATGCCCTTCACCTTTTTTTATAATGCTGTGGCCTCGGCCTTAAGGAGCGTGGGAGATTCAAAGACCCCCGTCCGTTTTCTGGCCTTTGCTTCCGTTCTAAATGGGGCGCTTGATTTGCTTCTTGTAGGAGTTTTTGGTATGAGTGTGTTCGGTGCCGCTCTTTCTACGGTGATTGCAGAGGCAGCGTCTGCTGGTCTTTGTATCTGGCATGTGTATCGTAAGGTTCCCCTTTTAAGGCTTCGGAGACAGGATTTTCATATGGACCGGGACTTATTAAGGCTGACTCTCCGTCATGGCTCTATTACTGCGTTGCAGCAATCCTGCCAGCCCATTGGAAAGCTCCTCATCCAAGGTATGATCAATCCTCTGGGAGTCAGCACCATTGCAGCCTTTAATGCAGTGAACCGGGTGGATGACTTCGCATTTACCCCGGAGCAGAGCATTGCCAGCGGAATGATGACCTTTATCGCCCAAAACCGGGGAGCAGGAAATAAGGAGCGGGTAAAAAAGGGCTTTCGGTATGGACTTCTCATCGAGTTTGGTTACTGGGTGATTATCTGTGTTGTAATTCTTCTATTAAAAGAACCTGTTATGAAGCTCTTTGTATCAGAGGGAGACACCGGGTTGGTGCCTTTGGGAACGGAATACTTAGGGCTAATGGCATTTTTTTATATCATGCCAGCATTTACCAACGGACTGCAGGGATTTTTTAGGGGAATGGGCGACATGGCTATTACTCTTATTTCCACGCTGATTCAGATTTCAGTCCGAGTGGTGTTTGTAGCATTTTTAGTTCCAACTATGGGGTTAAAGGGCGTTGCATTTGCTAGTTTGATTGGCTGGAGCTGTATGTTACTTGCTGAGGTTCCTTATTATTTCTGGTATAAAAAAAGGAACACATTACTACAGGAGAAAATAGATGATTAAAAACATTGTATTTGACATGGGAAGAGTTCTCGTTGACTACGAGGGAGATAAAGTCTGCAAGATTTTTATTGAGGATGAGAGGGAGCGAAGGGCAGTAGCTGCTTCTGTTTTTGATTCCCAGGAATGGCTGCTTCTTGATATGGGCCTTTTATCAGAAGAGGAAGCCTTAAAGAGAATGCAGTCCCGCCTGGACACGGATCATGCCAAAGAAATGGCAGCCCTTTGCTTTCACCACTGGCATGAATACAATATGCAGCCCAAGGAGGAAATGGGAAAGGTAGCGGCTGAGCTAAAGAATCAGGGCTATGGAATCTATCTTTGCTCCAACGCTTCCGTAAGGCTTCTTACCTGCTATGAGATGATTCCTGGAATAGAACTTTTTGATGGAATCCTTTTTTCCGCAGAAGTAAAATGCTTAAAGCCTCAAAAAGAAATGTACCAGCATCTTTTTGACCGCTTCCATCTTAAGCCGGAGGAGTGCTTTTTTATTGATGACCTTCCAATGAACATCGAGGGCGCCAGGGCATGCGGAATGGACGGATACTGCTTTTCAGATGGAAATGTGGAACGGCTTAGGGATTTTTTGTCCCGGTTAAATGATAACCAGGGACCCAGATCATAGACAGGAGATACATATCATGTACCGGATTCAGATAAACCATATGGACTTAGACCAGATCGCACGGTCCGGCCAGTGCTTCCGCTTTGAGAGGAAAAATCAGCCGGGAGATATCTTTTCCATTGCTGCGGCAGAACATTATGTAGAGGCAGCAAAAGAAGAGGATACCTTCCTTTTTTCCTGCACCGAAGAGGAATTTCACCAGGTCTGGGCCGGGTACTTTGACCTGGAGGCGGATTACGGTGGTTATAAAAGCCATGTGGCCTCGGATGATACATACTTAAAAGAAGCAGTGAAATGGGGCTGGGGAGTCAGGATATTACAGCAGGACCTTTGGGAAATTCTTATTACCTTTATCATTTCCCAAAACAACAATATCACCAGGATTCGAAACAGCGTGTCAAAGCTTTGCACTCTTTTTGGGGAAGAAAAAAGGGGGAAGGGCCTTGTCCTTTTTGATGATGGAAGCTATGGGGAAGAAGAAAGTCTTTATTATACCTTTCCGACCCCAGAGTCAATCAAATCAGCTGGATTAACCGGACTTGCTCCTTTATCCCTTGGCTACCGGGATAAATATATTCTTTCCGCATCGGAGTTTGCCAGTGAGCCGGAGGGAAAAGCATGGCTCATGGAGCTTTTGGAAGCAGATTATAAGAAGGCCCATGAAATGCTGTTAAAGCAGTATGGCATCGGGAAAAAGGTAGCGGATTGTGTCTGCCTTTTTGGTCTTCATCATGTTGGGGCTTTTCCCATTGATACTCATGTAAAGCAGATTTTAGAAAGCCATTATCCCCAGGGATTTCCGCTGGAACGATACCAGGGATATGCGGGGATTTTGCAGCAGTATATGTTCTATTATAAATTAAACCACGTAAAGACCGGAGAGTCTGTTCCATCTTTATAGATACCTGGATTGTGTCTGGGGAATCGTAAGAAAGGGGCTGACGCACTTGCTGATTAAAACGTCAGCCAGTGCGTCAGCCCCTTTGTCATTCATACATTTTGAGGAACATACTTGTTGTTCCTGCCAACCCTGTCCTTACTTTGAGCATATTAATTCTATTTGAGGGGAGGCTTGATTTCTAGGATTTTTTTCAAATCTCCGCTGCACAGAATTTCTAAATGATCAAATATTTCTTTTGCAGGCCAATCCCACCATTTGATTGTGAGAAGGTGTTCAATCAGGTCATCATCAAATCTTTTCTTCAGGATTCTACATGGATTTCCGCCTGCAATGTGGTAAGCAGGAATGTCTTTTGCGACCACTGAGTTGGCGGCAATAATGGCGCCGTCACCAATATGAACACCAGGCATGATGGTAACATTCTGACCGATCCATACATCATTGCCAATGACAGTATCCCCTTTTAAGGGTAAGTCTTCCAGCGCGGGTGTCGCCTTCTCCCAACCGCCTCCCATAATATTAAAGGGGTAGGTGGTAACGCTGTTCATTCTATGATTGGCACCGTTCATTACAAACTCAATGCCCTTTGCTATGGCACAAAATTTCCCGATGATAAGCTTGTCTCCAATAAATTCATAGTGGTGCGTGACGTGTTCTTCAAATCTTTCCGCACCGTTGATGTCGTCATAATAGGTGTAATCGCCAACGATAATATTGGGGCGTGATATGACATTTTTGATATAACATACGCTTTTAATTGCTTCATTAGGATATATAACATTGGGGTTTGGTCCGTATTGCATAAAAAATCCTCCTGCTTATGATAATGATCGTTGTTGTGAAGTTTAAGTGTTTTATAATAATAGGTCCTTATTTGGCACATCTTTGGTATGCCCGAATAAGCATTTCCCTGCTGACAGGATTGCCGTGTGCAGGACAGAATGTCTGACATTGCGTGCTCAGTAATGCGCTCCATGATGTGATCACAGCCTTTTCATCATCGGCAAAAGGAGGATATATATTTCCCAGTACATGGACCATTGCATCACCAACAAAAGCAATATGCTTGTCCAGAATAATAGATACACTGTCAGTCGTATGACCAGGAGTTTCAAGCAGCTTTGAACATTCGCCCAGATACAACTTAACCACTTCACTGCTTATGGGTTTCACTTGGGGGCAAGCCTCAAAACGGGTAAATTGATAAAAAGGTATTTGGGGTTCTACTCTGGAAAGGAGTCTGCTGAATGTATTTGTCCCTTTTGGCATGGTACAGCATCCTTTTATCATATGTTTCATTCCCTTATGAGAAACATAGACGCTGCAGTGAAATTTATTTGAAAAATACTGTGCATTCGCTACGTGATCTGTATGACTGTGAGTTAAAAATATTGCGTCTATTTTTGATATTCCTGCAGCTTCAATACTTCTTATCACAGAGTTACGTTCAAAGCGCATACTTGTGTCAATCAATACGCTGTATTGATTCGTTTTTATAATATAGCAGGCACATCTTTGTGTCATTGTCCGATAGACGGTGTAACCATTCTCGTAAAATACAATCATATTTCGCCTCCGGCAGCTAATCTGTTTTGTACTTGATGAAGAATTCTAAATAAACTCTTATTTTATGAGTAACAGATTGAATCAATTACTTATCATAGAGAATACCATAAATACTGTCGGGTTACCAGTTGCTTTATAATATGCCTTGTTGATGTCATATTAAAACGATATAATGGTTTTGAGGTGGAAACATGCAAATTAATAGACTGTTTGAGATGATTTATCTTTTGCTTAACAAGGAAAGTATGACTGCAAAGACTTTTGCTGAGCATTTTGAGGTGTCACAGCGTACCATTTATCGTGATGTTGAGCTGCTTTCGTCGGCTGGTATTCCCATCTATATGACGAAAGGAAAGGGCGGAGGCATTGCTCTGCTTCCTGATTTTGTACTGAACAAAACCGTACTCACTGACAGGGAAAAGACTGATATTCTTTCAGCACTGCATGCTGTGGATGCAGTAAGCTTAGAGCAGACCAATACTGCCATTGATAAGCTGTCATCTATGTTTGGCAACGGCAGCGATTGGCTGGAGGTGGATTTCTCCGGCTGGACAAGCGCCAGGGAAGAAGTTGCTGTCTTTGACGCCTTAAAAGGTGCCATTCTCCGAAAGAAAAAGGTAGTATTTCTTTACCACAGCGGAAAGAGCAGTATAAAACGTACCGTTGAGCCTTTAAAACTCTGCTTTAAGGGGCAGGGCTGGTATCTGTATGCTTACTGTACCGTGCGCTGTGACTACCGGTTTTTTAAGCTGCGGCGCATCCAGGAGCTGACAGTGCTGGAGGAGGCTTTTCAACGAACGGCTCCAGCCAGACTGTTGGGAGACAGTCAGATATTACAAGATAATCTGGTTACAATCACATTAAAGCTATCAAAAGAAATGGCTTATCGAGTGTATGACGAGTTTTCCGAATATGAGCATCAGCCTGACGGTAGCTATATTGTGCAGTTTGCCATGCCAAAAGGTAATTGGGTGTATCACTATCTTGCCTCCTTTGGTGAGCACTGCGAGATTTTGGCCCCAGAAGATGTTCGTATGCAAATTAAAGAAAAGCTTCAGAGAACATTGGAGCTGTATCTATAATATGACATGCTGTTGTCATATGGTCTTCGGTATGATGAATGTATCAAAAATAAGGAGGTTCATTCTATGAACTATGAGACTGTGACTTTAGCAGAAAAAATTGTGGTTGGCGTTAGTGCAATCACTGGAAACAACGATCCCAATATGGGAAAGATTATTGGCGGTTTGTGGGAAAAGCTGTATTATGAGGGAGTAAATAACGCAATCAAAAACAAGGTAAATAAATACGCCATTGGCCTCTACTCCGATTATGTTGCTGATACCTACTGCGTCACCGCGGGAAGCCAGGTATCCAAAGCAGAGAACCCGGAGTTGACAGTAAAAACGATTCCTGCCGGAACGTATGCCAAATTCTCTATCCATGGACATATGGTACATGCGGTGAATGAGGCATGGGGCGAAATCTGGAAAATGGACTTAGACCGGAGTTTTACCGGAGATTTTGAGGAATATCTGACAGGTGACGTTGAAAACTGTGATATTGATATCTATATTGCTTTGAAATAAAGAACGATATCTCATGGATACCGTTGTCATAAAAAGGAAGCTCTGCCGACAAAATTACGGTAGAGCTTTCTTTTGCGTATTTTGTCGAAACTTTTCATACTTTTATCACACAATCAACAAAATTATATCACACATTTTTCACAAATCCAAATTAATCTAGATAGGAACGCAAGCATGCAAAAAAGAACAGGAGGAGAGAGAGTTGATTGAAGTCAGAAACCTGGTAAAGGACTACGGCGGACATCTGGCAGTGGACCATTTAAGCTTCACGATCTCAGATGGACAGATCTATGGCTTCTTAGGGCCAAATGGTGCTGGAAAGTCCACCACAATGAACATAATGACCGGCTACATAGGTGCGACAGAAGGAGATGTGCTGATCAATGGGCACAACATACTGGAGGAACCGGAGGAAGCAAAAAAATGCATTGGCTACCTGCCGGAGCTTCCGCCTCTGTATGTGGATATGACCGTCATGGAACAGCTTCACTTTGCCGCAGAATTAAAGAAAATTCCAAAAAAGGAAAGAGAGCAGGCGGTACAGGAGGTCTTGGAGTTAGCCAAGCTTATTGAGGTCAAGGGACGTTTGATCCGAAACCTGTCAAAAGGCTACAGACAGCGGGTGGGGCTTGCCCAGGCTGTCATTGGATTTCCCCCTGTAATTGTGTTAGATGAGCCAACCGTAGGTCTCGATCCCAAGCAGATCATAGAGATTCGGGATACCATTAAGGAATTGGGAAAAAAGCATACGGTTATCTTAAGCTCCCATATCTTATCCGAAGTCAGTGCGGTATGCGACCACATCATGATCATTGACCGGGGCAAACTCATTGCCAGTGATACGCCGGAAAATCTGGAGCGCCAGATGGAAGGGGCCTCTGGAATGGAGCTTTCTATCAAGGCTTCCGAAGAAGAGATTATGACCACCTTAGAAGCCATTTCTCTGGCAGCAGATATTGTTGTATCCGAAAGTGGGGAAGAAGGAATTAAGCACGTATCTCTTAACTTCCGAAGTGGAGAGCTTGACCCGAAAGAAGATGTGCGGGAGACCATATTCTTTGCCTTTGCGGATCAGAGATTACCCATTTTGTCCATGCAGTCCCAGAAAGCTTCTTTGGAAGAAGTATTCTTAGAGCTTATTAAAGAGGCGGAATCTGATGGTGTAGATGATTCTTTCGAACTGAAAACGAATGGGGAAGCGGAAATAAGTACAGCTGAAACTGGCAACGAGGATATTTCAGATCGGGGAGTGGAAGAGGGAGAGGAGGAACAGTCAGAATGAATGCGATCTATCGAAGAGAATTAAAGTCCCATTTCCAGTCCATGACAGGGTATGTTTTCATCGCCTTTATGGTGCTGTTTATCGGGATTTATTTTATGGCGTATAACATGATGAGCGGTTACCCGTATTTTTCCTATACCCTTTCCGGTATGGTCACCATCATCATGATTGGAATTCCGGTGCTCACCATGAGGAGCTTTGCAGATGACAGGAAGACAAAGACGGACCAGCTTTTGCTGACTGCACCCGTAACGGTGACAAAGATGGTCCTTGGAAAATATTTTTCCATGGTCACTGTCTTTTTGGTACCTGTACTTTTGACCAGTGTATGTCCTCTTATTATAAAGATGAACGGTACGGCATATTTAAAGGTAGATTATGCCTCGATGCTGGCCTTCTTCCTTCTTGGCTGTGTTTACATCGCCATTGGAATGTTTATCTCATCCTTAACGGAAAGTCAGATCATAGCAGCGGTAGGAACCTTTGGTGTCATTCTTTTGCTTTTGCTATGGCCGAATCTGGTGGGATTTCTGCCTGCAAACGCATCCGGGTCTGCCATTGGATTTATCATCCTCTGGACCTTTGTCGTGTTTGTAGTTCACCGAATGACCAGCCATAATCTTCTTGCGAGTGTTTTAGAGATGGTCGGCGTTCTAGCCATTGTGGGAATCTTTTTCCTGAAAAGAAGCCTTCTTGACCGTGCACTTGTAAACCTTCTGGAGAAAATATCCATCACTCAGGTACTCCAGAATTTTACCAGTCATTACATCTTTGACCTGGGCGGTGTGATTTCCTATATCAGCGTAATCTTTCTGTTGATATTTTTGACCGTGCAGTCCATAGAGAAACGCAGATGGAGTTAGGAGGATGGAAATGACCAGAAAATTGAAAAAAGGCGGCTATTCAGCAATTCTTTCCCTTATCGTGATTGCAGCTGTCATAGTATTAAATATGATTGTAGGACGGCTTCCGGAAAAGGTACGGCAGTGGGATATGAGCAGCAGTCAGATCTATACCCTTGGAACAACTACAAAGGATCTGGTAAAGGAGCTTGATAAAGATGTTACCATATATGTGGTTGGGGATCCTTCCAATGTGGACAAAAGAATTACAAGCTTTGCAAAGCGATATGAGGATTTATCCAAACATATCAAAGTGGAAACCCTGGATTCCGTCCTTCACCCGGATCAGGTCAATAAGCTAAAGGCAACGGATGACTCCCTGTTCATAAGCTGTGAAGCCACCAATAAGACAGAGTCTGTTCCATTTGCCAGCATTATAAAAATGGATCAGTCAGCCTATTACAATTACGGACAGTCAAAGGAATCAGAATTTGACGGGGAAGGACAGCTGACCAGCGCCATTTCCCATGTGACCAATGACGTGGAGAAAAAGGTCTATGTAACGGAAGGCCATAAGGAAGCCCAGTTTGGCACTGTGGTTACAGATATGTTAAAGAAATCTAATTTAACCGTAACTTCAATAAACCTGCTGACAGGCGGCAGTATTCCAAAGGACTGCGAGCTTCTTCTAATGAATGCCCCGGAATCTGACCTGGCTGCGGATGAAAAGAAGATGGTTTCCGATTACTTAAACGGCGGCGGAAATGTAATGATTCTGGCAGGATACTCTGAGAAAGACCGTCCAAATCTGAATGGCCTGCTCAATGAATACGGCTTAAATATGGAAAATGGTCTGGCCGCAGACACCAAAAACTTTTACCAGAATAACCCCTATTACATTTTCCCCACCATTCCAGCCGGCAATGAGCTGACACAGGGAACCGATGACAAAAGCGTTTCTTTAGTACTCCAGTCTGGTGCTATGACTCAGTTAAAAGACCTTCCTCAGGGAGTGGAAGTGGCTCCATTTATGGAAACCAGTGAGAATGGTATGCTGGTAACGGCTGATAAGCAGACAAAAGGAACGTACCTTCTTGGTGCCGTGGCGAAAAAGACACTGGACTCCGGTGCGGCGCGTCTCACCGTTTTGACCACACCATCCCTGATTGATGAGGGCTTAAACACCAGCTTTACCAATTTAAATAACATGAATCTCTTTATGAATGCGGTAACGGCAAATTATCCGGATGTGGCAAATGTATCCATACCGGCCAAGAGCCTTGATGTGGGCTACAACACCGTTACAAAAGGCGGCTTATGGGGAGTTCTCTTTGTTTTTGTAATTCCGGTAGTGACCCTATTGACAGGCCTTGTCATCTGGCTGAAACGCAGACGACTGTAAGAGGAGGGCTGTAATGAAGAAGAAAAAAGGTATTTTTTACGGTGCCGGCGCCCTGATCCTTCTCTGTGCCCTTTATATTGGGGTGAATTTTTATCTGGACGGCTCAGAAAAAAAGGAAAATGAAAAGAAAGAGGCGGATAAAGCCTACATGACCGACCTCTCTGATGTCCAGGCATTGTCCTATGATAACAATGGCCAGGAGCTGTCCTTTACAAAAAGGGATGGAGTGTGGAAATACGATGGCGATGACCGTTTCCCGGTCAAGCAGACAAAATTGGATTCCATGGCATCAACTGTATCAAAGCTGGAAGCACTGAGAAAGCTGGAGGGAGCAGATACATTAAGCGCCTACGGTCTGGATAAGCCAATCCGCAAAGTCGAAGTAACGTCTGGAGATGGGAAAAAGTCGGTCATTCTTCTTGGAAACGGAACGGAGGATGGGAATTATTATGCTGTGATACAGGGAGAGAATACCCCTTATCTCATCAGCTCCTCTCTGTTTAGTGAAACAGAAGGAGGTCTTACTGATGTAATGGCCTTAGAAGAGTTTCCTGCCATTCAGGGGACGGATATAAAGACTATCACCATTTCTCAAAACGGTACCACCAGCCATTATGTAAAAAAGGAGCTGGAGGGAAAAGGGGATCAGAAGGAAGAAATTGCATGGTATAAAGATTCTGCTGATTCGGAAAGCAATAAATTAAAGGATAATTCTCCCCTAAACGTTCTTGCCGATTCTTTAAGCGGCCTGAAGGTAAAGAGCTGTGCTGATTATAAAGCAGAGGATAGCAGCCTTGGCAGCTACGGACTTGATAAGCCTGTGGCAGAGATCACATACACCTATGAGAAGAATGGAAAAGAAGAGACCTTTCATTTATCCATAGGCTCTAAAAATCAGGATTCTACCACTTATTATACCCGCACGGAGAAATCTTCCTTTGTCAATGAAATCGATAAAGCTTCCGTGGATAAGTGTTTAAATGTGGATAAACAGGTATAAGAATCCTTCCTTTGTGCAGGAATTTAAAGCAGTGCCCCTTAAAATGGCACTGCTTTTTTTCAGGTTCATTCCATAGATAAGTATAGACATAAAATGTTGGGCAGATTATAATATCTAATGGAGTGTTTTAGGAGTCCTGCCAGTATAGAAGGTCCATTAAACCCCGAAAAAGGTTATGGCAAACTGGTACACATAAAAATACATGCAAAATGCAAGGAAGTGAATTTATGGAGCAATTATATGAAAAGATAGAAAGCACGGATCTAAGGCCTATCAGACAAATCGTACTGGAAAGGCTTAGAAAGGCTATTATGGCAGGCACTCTAAAGCCTGGAGACCGCTTGGTGGAAACATCCATTGCAGAAGGGATGGGAGTAAGCAGGACTCCGGTAAGAGAAGCGTTCCGGCAATTAGAAATTGAAGGGCTGGCTGAGAATCTTCCAAGAAGGGGAACCATTGTAAAAGGAATTTCCAAAGCAGATATTTATGAGATTTACGAGATCAGGGAGGTTCTGGAAGGCTTGGCATTCCGCTTGGCGTGCGCAAATATGACTGATATTAAGATATCAGAATTAAAAAACAAGCTTCTTATGATGGAGCAGTGTATTAAAAATGAGGATATCAAAGAATACTGGAAAACACATGACGAATTCCACGACAGCATCGTACATCAAAGCAACAATAAAAGGTTGATCGATCAAATGAAACAGATTTATGAGTATTTATCAAAGCTTAGAAATTTTACTCTGGTCATGAATAAGAGAAGAGAAGTGGCGATGAAAGAGCATAATGCATTGATTGAGGCCTTTGAAAAGAAAGATGAACTATTAGCGGAGCAGATTGGCAGAGAGCATACCATAAATGCAAAGAAGTTTCTGACAAAAGAGATTCATTTGTTTTAATCAAACATCTGATCTCCCAAGGATCCCATAAGTATTGTGCAAAATGCCTCCTATGTGATAAAGACTATGGCTGGCAAGCCTTAGTGAAAAGTAGGAGGTGAGCTAAAAAGGAAAATATTACACAAAACATGGAAAATCCGACACTTACTTGTAGGGGTTGCCGGAGGCCTGCTGGCAGGTTATAGACAATGTGCACAATAATGTCGAAAATTGTAAAAAAAAATTGTAAAAAGGATTGCATTTTTTTAAGAACCATAATATAATACAAACATAGAGAGCAGGAACTTCCAAAGGTATAATTTGCATTACAGATTGTATACAGGTATACAATAAAACTATATTATTATGTATGAAAAAAGCCAAATGAGAAGTCTTAAGAAACAGGATATGAGAAGGTGCAACAGAAACAAAACCATTTTTTTTATTGCAAATTGTATACAGGTATACAATGACTGATCTTTTTCATATTTGAGTTAGGACGGAGGGGGGAAACATTTGGTCTTATCTAATAATATTGTTTTTTTATTTCTTAAATTGTATACAAGTATACAATAAGTATAAAACCATACGATAACTCTTCTTATTACTACCACTATTCAGTGGGTTTGGCGTATCAGGAGTCAACATGGGGAAAGATGATAATTATGGGGAAAACAGATTATGCCGATACAAAAGAACGTAATTTCGGTTAGTTAACAAGACAAAAGGCGATGGAAGTGTGGGTAGAAAAATAGAGCTCTCTTATTTTTTTACACAAAAAATAATTGTACATTGATAAAAGGGTGTACAAAGTTATTAAGGAGTGATGAGTTGAGAGAATTAAAGTGTAGTATTTACCGAGGTGGAACTAGTAAAGGGGTTTTCCTGTTAGAGGAGGACTTGAAAAATCTATCGGATGATCTGGACCAGGTCTTACTTAAAGTCATGGGAAGCCCGGATATCAGACAGATTGACGGACTCGGCGGTGCGGTATCTACGACAAGCAAGGTAGCAATTATTTCTAAGGAGCTTAATGAGCCCTGGGATGTAAATTATACCTTTGCCCAGGTATCTGTAGACAAGCCGGTGGTGTCCTATGCAGGAAACTGCGGAAACATTTCCTCAGCTGTTGGAATCTTTGCCATTGAAAATAAGATGGTGGAAATTCAGGATCCAGTTACAATCGTGAAGGTATATAATACCAACACAAAAAAGGTAATTGAGGAAAGCGTACCTACTCCCAATGGAGAACTGATATACTCAGAGGATTTTAAAATTGCTGGTGTACCGGGAAAAGGTCTTAAGATTGATTTAACGTTTGTGAATCCGGCAGGATCATTAACAGGAAAACTGCTTCCTACAGGAAATAGCTCTGATGTCTTTTCTGTAGAGGGAGTGGGCGACGTGGAGATGTCCATCGTTGATGCAAGCAATCCCCTGGTGTATGTGGATGCCAGAGAGATTGGCTTAACAGGCTATGAGAAGGTAAGCGAAATTGACGGCGACCAGGCATTACTTGAGAAGCTGGAGCGAATAAGAGGAACGGCTGCCTTGAAAATGGGGCTCATAAAAAATCTGGAAGACAGTTCAACCATTTCACCTGGAGTGCCGAAATTAACATTAGTGGCTCCATCAAAGGTTTATGAAGATGCGTCTGGAAACATAATCAGCGAATTGGACTATGATTTATCCATTCGAATGATGAGCATGCAAAAGGCACATAAGAGCATTGCTTTAACAGGTGCATTATGTACTCTTGCAGCCAGTGTAATTCCGGGAACAATTCCAAACCGTCTGGTGAAAAAGCATGCAGCTGAAAATAATACCTATACATTAGGACATAGCAGCGGAACCATCAGCGGCTGTATTGATTATGAGAAATCAGAGGACGGTACTGTAGAGGTACATTCTGTAACCTCCTACCGTACGGCTCGTAAGATTTTAACCGGCACCGTATTTTTTAACTAGCAAATTCTTATTTGAGGAGAGTAAAAACATATGTTAGCATTATTGGGATATTTAATGATTATCGTATTTATGTTCCTGCTTCTGAGAAAAATGATTTCTCCGTTCGCAGGTCTGATCTTGGTTCCACTGGCGTTTGGCTTTATCGTAGCAGCTTATCAGCATGTTTCCTTCCTGGAAGTATTTGATTGGATTTATCAGGGACTTTATTACCAGTTTAATGGCACAAAAGTAAAAGCAGGTGTTGCACCTACAATTACATTGTTACTGTTTGCTATCTTATTTTTCTCTATCATGCTGGATGTTGGTCTTTTCGATCCACTTAGCAAGTTACTGATTAAATGGGCAAAAGGTGATCCCCTTAAACTTTGTTTAGCAACAGCAGCCATTTCCATGGTAGTATCCTTGGATGGTGATGGTACCACAACCGTTTTAATCGTAACTGCGGCTGTGTTATCCCTGTTTAAGAAGATGAAGATGAACCAGTTATATCTGGCTGTTTTAATCGCGATTCCAAACTCCATCATGAACCTTGTACCATGGAGTGGACCGATGGCACGAGCTATGCCGGTTTTAAACATCGGACCAAAAGAATTTTTCACACCTTTAATTCCTGGAATGATTGGTGCAATCCTCCTTACTGTTTATATGGCATACTCCTACGGTAAGAAAGAGCGTGCACGTTTGGGTTATACCGTTGGTTCCAGTATTATCAATGATTCCGATTTAGCACATATCATCAAATCCATTAACGAAGATCCGGAAGGATTAAAGAAACCTAAATTATTACTTTTCAACTTTGCATTAACTGTATTTATCATGGTATTACTGATTCTTGATGTTGTTAACGGCGGACTTTTATTCTTAATCGGTACAGCAGTCGCTTTAATTGTTAACTTCAAAGATCCGAACCTTCAGGCAAAAAGACTGACTGCCAACGGTGCAGAAGCATTAGGACCTGTTAGCTTAGTATTTGGTGCTGGTGTAATTATGGGTATCTTAAACGGCAGCGGTATCAGTACAGCAATGGCTGAGCAGATCGTTTCTCTTTTACCAGCCAGCATGGGCGGATACATTCCGTTATTACTTGCATTAATCTCTTTACCAGGATTATTCTTCCTTCCTAATGATGCGTTCTACTTCGGTATTCTTCCAGTTATTGCACCGATTGCTTACAGCTTTGGTGCGACTCCAGTGGATATCGGTGTTGCATCCTTAATGGGACAGGCCGTTCGTTTCGCCAGTCCATTGGTTGCTTTCTTATATGTACTGGTAGACCGTACAGAAGTAAGCTTTGTTGATTATCAGAAGGAATACTTAAAATGGGGTATTCCAAGCTACTTTATCCAGCTTATCATTGCAATTTTAATTGGTGTACTTCCAGTTCCATTTTTATACTAATACGTAACAGAATAGGGGTGTTGTTTCATTTAGCAGCACCCCAACTTGATTGAAACATGAGGAGGACAAACATGTTAGACATATTCAAAAAAGGAGCTTTTCTTGTCGGCAACAATGAACTTATTTCCGAGGAAAATATCGCAGAATTAGAAGCACGCAGCAACGGACCATTGGATAAGGAACAGGCGAAAAAAGGAACCATTACTTACGGTATCTTAAAAGAGCACAATCAGTCCGACTCCATGCAGAGCCTGAAAATTAAATTTGATTCCATGACATCTCACGATTTAACCTATATCGGAATCATTCAAACAGCAAAAGCATCTGGAATGACAAAGTTCCCAATTCCTTATGTTTTAACCAATTGCCATAACTCCCTTTGTGCAGTTGGCGGAACCATCAATGAAGACGATCATGTATTTGGACTTTCTGCTGCTAAGAAATACGGCGGAATCTTTGTACCACCCCACGTATCTGTCATTCATCAGTTTATGCGGGAAATGTTAGCTGGCTGCGGAAAGATGATTATCGGTTCTGACAGTCATACAAGATACGGTGCCCTTGGAACCATGGCTATCGGCGAAGGCGGCGGTGAGCTGGTGAAGCAGATCATCGGTGACACTTATGATATTGAATACCCTGAAGTAATAGCGATTTATTTAGATGGAAAACCACAGCCCGGTATTGGACCCCAGGATATTGCATTAGCAATCATCGGACAGGTATTCAAATCCGGTTATGTTAAAAATAAAGTAATGGAGTTCGTAGGTCCTGGTATCGCAAATCTTTCCACTGATTTCCGTAACGGAATTGATGTAATGACCACAGAGACCGCGTGCTTAACCTCCATCTGGCAGACAGATGAAGATACAAAAGAATTTTTAAATATCCATGGAAGAGTGGAGGATTACAAGGAATTACAGCCAGAGGCAGTGGCTTACTACGATGGAGCCGTTTACGTGGATTTAAGCAAGATTGAATCCATGATTGCATTGCCTTTCCACCCAAGCAATGTTTATTCTATTAAAGAATTAAATAGTAATTTAAACGATATTCTTCACAAAGTAGAAGTAGATGCTAAAAAATTAATCAACAATCCAAATATTGATTTCAAGCTCACGGATAAGATTCATAACAATCAGTTAAAGGTTCAGCAGGGAATCATCGCCGGTTGTGCCGGTGGTAACTTTAACAACGTATATGAAGCTTCTGAAATCATTTCAAAAGCAACTGCAATTGATAAGGATTACAGCTTATCCGTTTATCCATCCTCTGTTCCGGTTTATATGGAATTGGCGAAAAAGGGTGTGGTTTCTAACTTAATGGCTGCTGGTGCAATTGTAAAGACAGCGTTCTGCGGTCCTTGCTTTGGTGCTGGAGATACTCCTGCCAACAACGGCTTTAGTATCCGTCATACCACAAGAAACTTCATCAACAGAGATGGTTCCAAGCCAGGCAATGGTCAGATGACCTCCGTAGCACTTATGGATGCACGTTCCATCGCCGCAACGACAATCAACAACGGAATACTGACACCTGCTACTGATGTCGTCGATGAGTATCCAGTATACGATTACCATTTTGATGACTCCGCTTACCGTAACAGAGTTTACCAGGGCTTTGATGAAGGAAAGGACGAGGAAGAGCTTGTATACGGTCCAAACATCAAGGACTGGCCGGAGATGAGTTCCTTAGGAGAACACGTATTATTAAAGGTATGTTCCAAGATTCTTGATGAAGTTACCACAACCGACGAACTGATTCCATCAGGAGAAACTGCTTCTTATCGTTCCAATCCATTGGGATTAGCAGAGTTTACTCTGTCAAGAAGAGACCCTGAATATGTTGGAAAAGCAAAAGCTGTGGCTGTACTGGAAAAATCCAGAGTAGAAGGCAATTCAGTTCCTTCTGAAATCAGCCATGTTTATGATAAAATCACTGAAGTGTATCCGGCAGCAGGAAAGGATTTAACCTCCATTGAAATAGGAAGCGTGATCTACTGCACAAAGCCAGGAGACGGCTCCGCACGCGAACAGGCAGCCAGCTGCCAGAGAGTGATTGGCGGACTTGCAAACATCTGTAAAGAGTATGCAACAAAGCGTTACCGTTCCAATGTTATCAACTGGGGTATGATTCCATTCCAGACAAAGGAAGAGCCTGAGTTCGAGGTGGATGATTATATCTTTATCCCCGGCATGAAAGCTGCCATCGCAGAAGGCAAACAGGAAATCACCGGCTACATTCTTGGTGATACCGTCAGAGAGATTCATTTATATTGGGAAGCATTGACCGATAATGAAAAAGAAATTGTACTCTCTGGCTCTTTAATCAATTACAACCGCAATAAATTTGTGAATGCATAAGTAAATCATTAAAAATAGCCCGATATGGTTTATCCGAAACCATAGCTTCAGGGCTATTTTTAATTGTTTCAAAGATTGTTTTATGGTATCATATTGACATGTTTTTTGGAGATACTTTCTGTATTAGTATTTTTTATTACTAAATATCTACTAGCTGGTGCGTCTCATTTTATAATCGGGATTCCAGGCTCATAGGAGGAAGAGGGATTGTCAATTGGATACGCATGTCAGGTGATAGGAGTTCCGGGAACGGAAACGTCAAGATGTATTTTAAAAAATGCCAGTGAAGATAATTTAAGAAGCTTAATCCATCATAATTTAAACGCTTTGGATGCCATGCTTCATTATAATATAGAAAACAACATTCATTTTTTCCGTCTCAGTTCAGATATCATTCCCTTTGGTTCCCATCCAGCCAATCAGCTGATCTGGTGGGAGGAATTTGAGGAAATGTTTACGGCTCTGGGTGAAAAAATTAAAAATAATAACATCAGAGTGTCCATGCACCCCGGACAGTATACCGTGTTAAATTCCCCGGATTCGTCTACCATTGCCAATGCCATTCTGGATTTAGAGTATCACGACCGTTTTTTAAATGCCCTGGGAATGGATCAAACCAGCAAGCTGGTGCTTCATATCGGAGGTGTTTATGGAGATAAAAAGGAAGCTTCCAGTCGGTTTGTAGAGAATTACCTGTTGCTTTCTGACTCTATAAGGAGCCGTTTGATTCTGGAAAATGATGATAAGAGCTATACTGTGGAAGATGTTTTAAATATAGCTTATCAAACGGGTTCTCCGGTGGTCTTTGATAATCTTCATAATGCTATTAAACCATCTGAAACGAATTGCACAGAGCAGGAATGGATGCTGGAATGTAAAAAGACCTGGAAAAAGGTGGATGGAAGGCAAAAGATTCATTATTCCCAGCAAGGAAAGAATTCCCCGGTGGGCGGACATTCTGAAACCGTATTTCTCCAGCCATTTGAGGACTTCTATCCCCTGGTTCCACAGGAAACAGATATTATGCTGGAGGTGAAAGATAAGAATTTATCTGCCAATAAATGCATTAACACTGTTTTCCTCAATGCAAAGGCAGTGGAACTGGAAAAGGAATGGGCAAGGTATAAATATTATGTCCTCAGCCGTTCGGCAAGAATCTATACAGA
This sequence comes from Clostridium sp. 12(A), assembly GCA_000526575.1. GTDB lineage: Bacteria > Bacillota > Clostridia > Lachnospirales > Lachnospiraceae > Lacrimispora > Lacrimispora xylanolytica. The sequence goes on from JAGI01000001.1 coordinate 220,848, forward strand.
GATCAGGCAGCTATTAAAGGATAAGAAAGAGCCGGTTGCAAGAGAGTTCTATACCAGAGTGGAAGAGGCCATGCTTCTGCCAGAGGATATGGGAGCGGAGGTCAATGCAGCGGAACATGTGTGGGGGTATATCAGCAAAGAATCCACAAATGCAGAAAAGAACCGGTATCAAAAGCTTCTGAAGGGATATAAAGAAAATGATAATTCTATTGCTACGGTAAAAAAACATTTATTTACCTGTGCTGTGAAACGTAATCTGGAATATCTTTTAAATTCGTATTATTTCTATATTTAATAATAAGGAGGAAATGCAGCAATAAGAAATTATTTTACCTATTATATATTTCGCATCAGTTTTACTTTGTGAGCAAAGACTGATATTACACAGAAATTGCGTATAAAAATAAACGCCTGACTCTAAAATCTCTTACTTAAAAAGACATTGCCTGGCTCTTTTTTCACCATTTGGGAATTGAGAAGTCAGGCAGTGTCTTTTTCTTTCATAACCTTAATTCATAGGTTCAATTCCAATCTTATATATTTGTTTCCAGTAAAAATATTTAATTTTAGTTGAAAAATATCATTAAATGTTCTATTATGAGAAGAAATACATCAGCAAAGTACAGTGATATAGAGGGAGAAGACGAGATGAATTACAACATTGCAGTGATCCCTGGCGACGGGATCGGGCCTGAAATCATTGGAGAAGCCAGGAAGGTCCTAGATAAAGTGGGAAGTGTATACGGTCATGATTTCCTATATAAGGAAGTTTTGATGGGTGGTATCTCCATTGATACGTATGGAGTCCCTCTCACAGAGGAAGCGTTGGAAACAGCAAAAAATAGTGATTCCGTTCTCCTTGGCGCAGTCGGCGGAGATGTGGGAAATTCAAAATGGTACGATGTGGCACCGAATCTGAGACCGGAAGCGGGGCTATTATCCATTCGCAAAGGTCTTAATTTATTTGCAAACATCAGACCGGCTTACCTCTATAAAGAACTGGCAGCAGCCTGCCCCTTAAAAGAAGAGATCATTGGTGATGGCTTTGACATGGTAATCATGAGAGAGCTTACAGGCGGGCTTTACTTTGGAGACCGTTTTACAAAAGAAGTGGACGGTGTAATGACAGCCGTTGATACGCTTACTTATAATGAAACAGAAATCAGACGAATTGCTATCAAAGCATTTGAAATTGCTATGAAGCGTAAAAAACAGGTCATCAGCGTGGATAAGGCCAATGTGCTGGATTCCTCCAGACTTTGGCGCAAGGTAGTGGAAGAGGTAGCAAAGGATTATCCGGAAGTTACCTTAAGCCATATGCTGGTAGACAATTGTGCCATGCAGCTAGTTATGAACCCAGGACAGTTTGACGTGATCCTCACAGAAAACATGTTTGGAGATATCTTATCCGACGAGGCCAGTATGATCACAGGGTCCATCGGAATGCTTTCATCAGCCAGTATGAATGAAAGCAAATTCGGTATGTATGAACCAAGTCACGGTTCGGCTCCGGATATTGCAGGAAAAAACATTGCAAACCCCATTGCAACCATTCTTTCAGCCGCTATGATGCTCCGTTATTCCTTTGATTTAGATGAGGAAGCGAAAGCAATGGAAAAAGCGGTGGAAGCGGTATTACAGGAAGGATACCGGACCGGAGATATTTTCTCGGAAGGAAACATAAGAGTATCCACCACTGAAATGGGAGACTTAATCGCAGAGCGAATCAGCAAATAAATGCCAACATTGCCGGAAGAGGAAAAACCCATGGTTTTACCCCTCTCCCGGATTTCCATATAATCAGAAAATAAAAAGGAGTGTGCAGCAGATGAAGAGTGACTCAGTAAAAAAAGGAATGCAGCAGGCACCTCATCGTTCCCTGTTTCATGCGCTGGGAATGACAGAGGAAGAGATGGAGAAACCTTTAATTGGAATCGTCAGTTCATATAATGAAATCGTCCCAGGCCATATGAACCTGGATAAAATTACAGCTGCGGTCAAGATGGGTGTTGCTATGGCAGGCGGTAACCCGGTTATGGTACCAGCCATTGCTGTCTGCGACGGAATTGCCATGGGACATATCGGAATGAAATATTCCCTGGTTACCAGAGACTTAGTAGCCGATTCCACCGAATGTCTGGCCAGAGCCCACGCCTTTGATGCCCTGGTTATGATTCCTAACTGTGATAAGAATGTCCCTGGACTTTTAATGGCAGCAGCCCGCATTAATGTACCCACAGTGTTCGTCAGTGGCGGACCAATGTTAGCTGGCCGTGTGCATGGACACAGAACCAGTCTTTCCAGCATGTTTGAGGCAGTAGGTGCCTATACCGCAGGAAAGATGACAGAAGAGGAAGTAAAGGAATACGAACAGAGCGCATGTCCGACCTGCGGCTCCTGTTCCGGTATGTATACGGCAAACAGCATGAACTGCTTAACAGAGGTCCTTGGTATGGGACTTCGGGGAAATGGAACCATTCCAGCCGTTTATTCCGATCGTATCAAGCTGGCAAAGCACGCAGGAATGGCTGTTATGGATATGCTTGAGAAGAATATCCGTCCAAGAGATATTATGACGGAAAAATCCTTCCGCAATGCCCTTGTTATGGATATGGCACTGGGATGCAGCACCAACAGCATGCTTCACCTTCCAGCCATTGCCCATGAAGCGGGAATTGATCTTAATCTGGAGATCGCAAATGAGATCAGCAATAAAACACCAAACCTGTGCCACCTTGCACCGGCTGGCCCTACTTATATAGAAGATTTACATGAAGCAGGTGGTATTTACGCGGTTATGAATGAGATCAGCAAGCTGGGACTTTTAGACTTAGACTGCATGACGGTAACTGGTAAGACCGTAGGCGAGAATATTAAGGGCTGTGTAAACAGAAATCCAGAGGTCATTCGCACGGTAGAAAATCCTTACAGCAAGACTGGTGGAATTGCCATATTAAAAGGAAACTTAGCTCCTGATACGGCAGTGGTAAAACGTTCAGCAGTAGCACCTGAGATGTTAAAGCATGAAGGTCCTGCACGCGTGTTCGACTGCGAAGAAGATGCCATTGAAGCTATTAAGGGTGGAAAAATTGTGTCAGGTGATGTCGTGGTCATCCGCTACGAAGGACCAAAGGGAGGCCCTGGCATGAGAGAGATGTTAAATCCAACCTCAGCCATTGCCGGTATGGGACTTGGCTCGACCGTAGCCCTCATTACCGATGGCCGTTTCAGCGGAGCCTCCAGAGGAGCTTCCATCGGCCATGCCTGTCCCGAAGCAGCGGTGGGAGGTCCCATTGCTCTTGTAGAAGAGGGAGATATCATTTCCATAGACATCGACAACTGCAAGCTTGATGTGCTGGTGTCCGATGAAGAGATGGCAGCCAGAAAGGAAAAATGGCAGCCAAGAAAGCCACAGGTAACCACAGGATATCTGGCCCGTTATGCGGCCATGGCAGCCCCGGCCAGCCGGGGAGCAATTCTTGAAGTATAAAGAAAAGGAGCGGCCTATGAAGACATTGACAGGAGCAGAGATTGTAATCGAATGCTTAAAAGAGCAGAAGGTGGATACGGTTTTTGGGTATCCGGGAGGCTCGATCCTGAACATTTACGATGCCCTTTATAAGCATCAGGATGAAATCAACCACATCCTTACAGCCCATGAGCAGGGAGCGGCCCATGCGGCAGACGGATATTCCAGAGCAACCGGCAAGGTGGGAGTCTGTATGGCAACCTCAGGTCCTGGAGCTACCAACCTTGTTACAGGAATTGCAACGGCTTACATGGATTCTATCCCCATGGTTGCCATCACCTGTAACGTGGCCCTTCCACTTCTTGGGCGGGATAGTTTTCAGGAAATCGATATAACTGGCGTAACCATGCCGATTACCAAATATAATTTTATTGTGAAGGATATCACAAAGCTTGCAGATACCATTCGCAGGGCCTTTGCAATCGCCCAGACAGGGAGACCTGGCCCGGTTCTCGTTGATATCACAAAGGATGTAACAGCAGCCTCCTTTGATTATGAATACAAGGAACCAAAGCCAATCGTCCGCCAGGAGGATACCATTACAGAGGAAGACTTAGAAACAGCTCTGACCATGATTCGTAAATCCCAGAAGCCATATATCTTCGTAGGCGGCGGAGCGATCATTGCCGGTGCCGAGGAAGAGCTTTCTTCCTTTGCCCATAAGATTCAGGCTCCGGTAGCTGACAGTCTCATGGGAAAGGGTGCCTATGACGGGACCGATGAGCTTTATACGGGAATGGTAGGAATGCATGGAACCAAGACTTCCAATCTGGGAATCACGGAATGTGACCTTTTAATTGTTATTGGGGCCAGATTCAGTGACCGCGTAGTAGGAAAGGCATCGAAGTTCGCCCGCAATGCAAAGATTCTTCAGTTTGATGTAGATCCGGCTGAGATCAACAAAAACATTAAGACACATGCAAGCGTAGTGGGAGATGTAAAATCCATTTTAAGAAAGTTAAATGTAAGACTGGACCCAATAAACCACGAAGAGTGGGTGGCTCATATTGAGCGGTTAAAAGATATGTACCCCATGCGGTATGAAAAGAGTATCTTAACTGGTCCATTTATTATAGAAAAGATTTATGAGGTGACTGGCGGAGACGCTGTCATTGCTACTGAGGTAGGCCAGCATCAGATGTGGGCGGCTCAGTACTACCAGTACAAATATCCGAGAAGCTTTATTACCTCCGGAGGCCTTGGAACCATGGGCTACGGACTTGGTGCCGCCATGGGTGCCAAGATGGGAGTGAAGGATAAGGTAGTTATTAACATAGCAGGAGACGGATGCTTTCGAATGAATTTCAATGAGATTGCCACTGCCACCCGTTACAACATCCCCATTATTCAAATCGTTTTAAACAACCACGTACTTGGCATGGTCCGCCAGTGGCAGACCTTATTCTATGGAAAGAGATATTCCCATACCGAATTAAATGACCAGGTAGATTTTGTTAAGATAGCAGAAGGAATGGGAGCAAAGGCATACCGGGTAACCAGCAAAGAGGAATTCGAGCCGGTACTTCGGGAAGCCATTGCCTTAAACGTTCCTGTTGTTATAGATTGTCAGATTCACTGCGATGATAAGGTATTCCCTATGGTATCACCGGGGGCGCCCATTGAAGAGGTATTTGACGCAGAAGATCTAAAGATATAGCTGAGAGCTATGAAAAAGAGGAGGAAGAGATATGAGCAGAGTGTTTAATTTTTCCGCAGGACCAGCCGTTCTGCCGGAGGAAGTCTTAAGAGAAGCAGCAGCAGAGATGATGGATTATAAGGGCTGTGGTATGTCCGTTATGGAGATGAGCCACCGATCTAAAATGTTTGAATCCATCATCGGAGAAGCAGAAGCTGATCTTAGGGAATTACTTAACATTCCGGACAATTACAAGGTCTTATTTTTACAGGGAGGTGCATCCCAGCAGTTTGCCATGGTTCCGATGAACCTTTTTAAGAATCGCGTAGGCGATTATATCATCACCGGAATGTGGGCAAAAAAGGCATACCAGGAAGCTTCGCTTTATGGAAAAGCCAATGCAGTTGCATCCAGCGCCGACAAGACCTTCAGTTATATCCCGGATGTTTCGGATCTGCCGATCTCAGAGGATGCAGACTACGTATATATCTGTGAAAACAACACCATTTATGGAACGAAATATAAGACACTTCCTAACACAAAGGGAAAACCCTTAGTAGCTGACCTCTCCTCCTGTTTCTTATCCGAACCTGTTGACGTTTCCAAGTACGGCATGATCTTTGCAGGAGTACAAAAGAATGTAGGGCCTGCAGGCGTAGTCATCGCTATCATCCGTGAGGATCTGATTACGGAAGATGTGCTGCCGGGAACTCCTACCATGCTGCGTTATAAGACCCATTTAGATGCAGGCTCTCTTTATAATACACCGCCTGCATACGGTATCTACATTTGCGGCAAGGTGTTCAAATGGTTAAAGAATTTAGGCGGCCTGGAAGCCATGAAAGAAATAAATGAAAAGAAGGCAGCCATCTTATATGATTTCCTGGATCAGAGCAAGATGTTTAAGGGAACTGTAGAGAAGAAGGACCGTTCTCTTATGAACGTACCGTTTGTTACCGGCGATGATGAGCTTGATGCTCTCTTTGTGAAAGAATCAAAGGCAGCAGGCTTTGAAAACTTAAAAGGCCACAGAAGCGTAGGCGGAATGCGCGCCAGCATCTATAACGCCATGCCAACAGAAGGCGTAGAGAAGTTAGTGGCATTTATGAAGGATTTCGAGGAAAAGCACGCCAAATAGGCAAGCGGGAAGGAGACAGGAAATGAAGAAAATGATTCATTGTTTAAATGAGATATCCCCCTGCGGAACTGCATTATTGACAGAGGAATATACATTAACTAAGGATATAAAGGAAGCACAGGGGGTATTGGTCCGCAGCGCTTCCATGCATGAGATGGAGCTGCCGGAAGGGCTTTTAGCCATCGCCAGAGCCGGAGCAGGTGTAAACAACATTCCCCTAGATGCCTGTGCGGCTGAGGGAATCGTGGTATTTAACACACCAGGTGCCAATGCAAACGGAGTAAAGGAGCTGGTAATTGCCGGCTTACTCCTGGCTTCCCGTGATATTACAGGAGGTATTGACTGGTGTAAGGCAAACGCAGAGGATGAGAACATTGCAAAATCTGCGGAAAAGGCAAAGAAAGCATTTGCAGGCTGTGAGATCAAGGGTAAAAAGCTTGGTGTCGTTGGCCTTGGTGCCATTGGTGCAGAAGTTGCCAATGCCTGTTCTTCCCTTGGTATGGAGGTTTATGGATACGATCCCTTCCTTTCTGTCAATGCGGCATGGGGACTTTCCAGAAACATCAGACATATCACTTCCTTAGATACCATTTACAAAGAGTGCGATTACATTACGGTTCACGTGCCGCTCATTGATTCCACCAAAGGAATGATCAATAAAGCAGCCTTTGATACCATGAAGGACGGTGTGGTCATCTTAAACTTTGCCAGAGACATTCTGGTAAATGAAGAGGATATGAAGACAGCCTTAGAGTCTGGTAAAGTGAAGAAATACGTTACCGATTTCCCAAATGTAACCTCCGCCCATTTAGAGGGAGCCATCGTGATTCCTCACTTAGGTGCTTCTACAGAAGAATCTGAGGATAACTGTGCAAAGATGGCAGTGGAAGAGATCATGGATTACATTGATAACGGTAACATCCGCAATTCTGTTAATTTCCCTGCCTGTGACATGGGAATCTGCAGAGCGGAGAGCCGTATCGCAGTCCTTCATCTGAACATTCCAAACATGATCGGACAGATTACAGGAACACTTGCAGCTGGTGATGTAAATATTACGGATATGACAAATAAGAGCCGTGAAAAATATGCATACACCCTAATTGACTTAGAAAAAACACCGGATGCCATGAGCATTCAGAAGTTAAATGCCATTAAGGGCGTTTTACGGGTGCGGGTGATCAAATAAGGAGGAACTATGGCCATTGTAAAACCATTTCAATGTGTAAGGCCGGATGAAGCGAGTGCTCATCTGGTGGCAGCTCTTCCTTACGATGTATATAACCGGAAAGAGGCGTGTGAAATTACAGCCGCAAATCCGAAGTCATTTCTTAATATCGACAGACCGGAAACCCAGTTTTCCGATGATGTGGATACGTATGACAGCCGGGTTTATGAAAAGGCCAGAGAGCTTTTAAATGCCTGGGTTTCGGACGGAACTTTATTAAAGGATAACAGGGAAGCTTACTATATTTATGAGCTTGTCATGAACGGAAGGAGCCAGACCGGAATCGTGGCCTGCTCCTCCATTGATGATTATGCACAGGGTATCATTAAAAAGCATGAGAATACAAGGGAAGAAAAGGAACTGGACCGGATTTGCCACGTAGACCGGACCGATGCCCAGACTGGCCCTATCTTCCTTGCTTACCGCTCAAAGAAAGCCATCAATGAAATCGTGGAGCGTGTCACTGCCACAAAGCCGCTCTATGATTTTACCGCAGAGGATGGAGTCAGCCATAAGATATGGCAGGTTTCTGATGCGGAGACCGTTTCAGAGATTGAACAGGCATTTCAGGGTGTTCCATCTACCTATATCGCAGACGGACACCATAGAGCAGCCTCTGCTGTGAAGGTAGGATTAAAGAGAAGAGATGAAAATCCAGGCTATACAGGAGAGGAACCATTTAACTTTTTCCTTTCTGTTCTTTTTCCTGATGAACAGCTTATGATTATGCCTTATAACCGTGTGGTAAAGGATTTAAACGGGCTTTCTGAGGAGGAGTATTTAAAGCAGGTGAAGGAAGCTTTTGTTGTGGAAGCTGTAGGAGATGATGCTTACTCACCGGATACCAAGGGAAGCTTTGGTATGTATTTAAATAAGAAGTGGTACCGTCTTACCATCAAGGATTCCTTCGTATCAAAGGATCCGGTAAAAGGTCTTGATGTGTCTCTTCTTCAGGATCATCTGTTAAATCCGGTTCTTGGTGTGAAAGACCCAAGAATTGATAAGCGGATTGATTTCATCGGAGGAATCCGGGGACTGAAGGAGCTGGAAAAACGTTGCGGAGAAGATATGACCGTGGCATTTTCCATGTACCCTACCTCCATTGAGGAGCTGTTCCAGGTGGCAGATGCAGGACTATTAATGCCTCCGAAATCTACCTGGTTTGAGCCGAAGCTGCGGAGTGGGTTGTTTATTCATCCTTTGACTGCATTTTAAACAGAATATATTATAATAAAAAAGAATCCTGATTTTCAGGGTTCTTTTTTTTGTGCGACCTTACCACCACTTTATTGTGCTTATGATATACAGTGAAATTTTTATCTTTAAAAAGAGAACGAACATGGAAAGTGGTATAAATGACTCAGAAAAATTAATGCAAAACATGGTCAATCGTGATATGGCATTGCATTGGTTTTCTGACCAGTCAACAATGTCTAAGATGTTCTACAGATAAGATATAGACCTTGAATGCGCAGTTGGAAAGCGCTTACACGTGCCGATGGAGATAAATGGATAAGTGCAAAGAAAAAGTGAAATGATAAAATTTTATAGTTAAAATATACATGAAACAATACGGAAACATCTTTGATATTCTTTTAAAACCATAAAAAATAATTGGATTGTTTTTGAATGTTTGTAAATATTACATAAAAAACGCTATTTGATTTATTCGTTTTATCAATTACTTTTCCATAAATATAAATGTATAATAGTGTAAGCTCTTACATAGTCGGAGAAGATATCAATGATGCTTGTAGTTAAAAAAATAATAAGGGGGAGTAAAAGTGGGAGTCAAGGGAAAGGCATTTGCAAGAGTTGCGGCAGCAGGTCTGGCAGCAGTAGTACTGTGTACCAACAGTAATTTTCAGGCTTTTGCAACATTAGGGGACATGGTGGAGATGATTCCACAAAAGAAGGAGGCTGGCATTAGTACACCGTCAGAAGCAACACCATCGGAAGCCTCCGAATCAGCGGGAGAGAAAGAGATTCTAATCACAGAAGTAAAGGCAGTAAAAGATATAGCTGCAACTCCATCAGAAGCACTAAAGACTTCTTTTGAGGTCTTTGAAGGAACATGGAGCCTGATAAAAGGAGATGGAATATTAAAGAATTCAGCTGATCAGGGAACAGATACGATTCAAAACGGCAGGGGAACCTATACAAACAGCGAGGGGCAGAGCTTTGGAATCGATGCTTCCGGGGGTAAATTTAATGTTCAGGCAGAACGGACTCAGATAAATAATGGAACCACACTTGAGATTCCGGCGGCTGGAGAAGTCTTCGAGTTTGAAATTGTTGCCCACAAAGTCTGGGACGGAAGCCATGCTTCTTCGGATAGCTCTGGGATTCTGGAGGGGGCAGAGAGGGCTGTGGTGGTGCAGGGTGCTAAGTCCTGTAAAGCAGAGAGCTATGCGGATATAGATAACAATTACCGTGCATATACATATCGCTTTGTACTTGAAAAGGGAGCGGAGCAGGCAGCAATTACGGTTGCAGCTTCAGGCTCTCAATATGTGAAGAGCCTGGAGGTAAAGAGCTTTCCGGCAACAGATGTTAATATTTCTGGTCGTTTAGAAGTGGAAAACGGGGATAGCCCAAAAAATGTAAAGGTGGTTCTTCTAAATGAGAGGACAAAGGAGATATTTACGGATATCGTTAATTTCAGCGATGGAGAAGCCAACTATGAAGCAATGGTACCTGTCTATGATGAGGAAGAGAATTATCAGATCTACCTGGACAATGACCATTACAAGATTTCCGGCATAGACCAGATTCGGGTATCTGGCGGTACTGATAGTGAGGACTGCGATTTCTCAGTAACAAGCTCTGAGAAGCATTCGGTATCAATAAGCTTTTCGGAGAAAATCGATTTGGATGGTATGGAGTATACCTATACAAATACAGAGACGAATCAGGTGTATTCTTTTAAAACCAGTGAAAAAATTGAGCTTACAGAAGGAAACTATATCTTCTCCTTTGGAGGAGAGCCCGATCGTCTGGCGTATGAAATATCAGATGGAGAGAGCATTACCATGAAAGATAAGGATATCACTCAGAGGGTGGACTTAAAGCCGGTGACAGACTGGAGCTTTTACGCCGATGGAAGCAATGATTACTATCAAAAAGCTATTCAGAATGAAACGGGATATTTTAAGGGAGCTATCATTGATGCCACAAGCGGAAAGGTAATGCCAAACGGAGATGTAAAGTCAGCCAATTCCAGCCAGTTTGTTACTGGAGCTGTCATTCGAATCCCTGTAACAGGAGACTGTACCATGTCGGTGGAGGCATACGGGTCTCAATACGCACTGTATTCTGTGAAAGGAGTGTCTGCCAGGGATCAGAGCCCCTTTGTGTACAAGTATGAGGGCGAAAAGGGTTACATTGATATCACGTCAGATGGAACTGCTTATATCAAATCTGTTACACTTGTATATCCGCCCAAAGAGGTTCAATATAAAGAACAGCCTGTAATGCCGGCAGTCGCTGACTTTGGAATGGGAGATAATCTGACCGTTGCACCAGAGGGGCAGAGACTTGTATTGACTCAGGTAGGCGGTGCTATGACAAGTGCAGGCCTTCATACGGTCAGCTATTATGTATTTCCAAAGATAAAGGACTGGCAGGTATTATCTGCGGATATTGTTTTAAAGGCAGGAACCACTAGCACCTCCAGCGGTGTTTTCTTCGGAGCCTTTGATGAAGAGTATCTCACAACCGTGGGCATCAGGGGAAAGACAGGGCTTAGAGGAATTCTATCCAAGACAACCTCAGAGCTGGTAGGAGCAGGGGGACCCAACCAGACAATACAAGATGGGGAAAAGGTTTCTTTCACAGCTAGGAAAACAGACGAAGGACTTCTTGTTACTTATAAGACAAAGTCTGCCGGAGAAAGCAGCTATACATTTAAGTATGACGACGGAAAAAATCTCTTGTTTAAAGAGGATAAGGCTGATACAGAGTGCTATTATGGATTCGCTTTAGCGAGTGCAACCGCCGAGATTACCAACATGATGCTTTATGATGAGGATGACAAAATCCTGTATGACCAGAATGACTGCTATGAGCCGGAGGGAACCGCTCCTGTTGCACTAAAGGTCATGGCTGATGCTGATGCCTCCAGAGAATTTATCCGTGTTACCTGGACGGGAGAGGTGTGTACAGGAGATGAAAAGTATGTTCTCCAGGTATCCCAAGATGGGGTAAGCTGGGAAGATGTGGCTGATGATCTGACGGTTAACACCTATGATTATCCAATCACAGGCAGCGGCTCATGGTACTTTAGAGTATGCGGAACGCTGGGCAACGCTCCGTCCATAGAGGATCGGAACCAGTGGGTAACCATAGAAAAGCCTGTAACAATAACAGCTGCGCTTCCGGCTCCGGCAGTTACTGCAATAGCGGATGAAGATAGTATTAAGCTGTCATGGGAGGCTGTGGAAACAGCAGACAGATACGAGGTATACCGTTATTCTTATGATGAAACAAAAGCAGGAGCAAGGCTCATAGGAACTACCCAGGTTCCAGAATATACAGACAGCACCATAACACAGCAAATGCCCTACTATTATTACGTCAAAGCATTTTCAAGTACCAACAGCAGCAATGCTTCACAGGAGGTATGGGCAGTTGCCACCGGACCCAGGAAGGGTCAGTATGCTTATGAGGATGAAGCGATTCCAGTGGTAATTACCAAGAAATCCTATGACACCTCCTATCAAAAGGAGATAGTGATAGAAGGTATCGCAGAGGAAGCCTGTATATTAAAAGCAATGGTAAACGGAAGCCAACAGGATACGGAAAAGGAGATAAAGGCGGGCGGAAGCTTCCAGCTGAACCTTGTATTAAAGGAAGGACGTAATGATGTCAACCTTTTATTTACAGATGCAGAAGGAGCCGTTACCAGAAAGACCTTTAACTACGTGTATCTGACGAATTACGATATGGTGGTAGATGGCTCCTATGCCGGTAACGACGGAGACTTAGTAAATGGGATTCCTGTCTATAAAACAGTTACTGCCGCTGTCGGTGCCGTGCCCTCCGATTCTAAAGTAAGAAAAGTAATCCTTATAAAGGAGGGCTCTTACAGAGAGCATCTGGTTATTAACAAACCGTACCTTTCTCTAATAGGGGAAGACAGAGACCAGGTTAATATCCACTTCTATGACAGACTGGAAAGTCCGGAAGGTGGGGATATGAAAACCAGGTGTGCCGTTTATGTAACAAGCGAAGCAAAGGGATTTTCAGCAGAGAATCTCACCATTGAAAATGATTACGAGTACCTTGGAACTGGAAGCAATGAGTCTGCAGATGCGCTAAGGAATGATGCAGAGGGCGCTGTTTATGTAAATCTTGCCTTAAAGGGCTATCAGGATACTCTGTGCGCTAATGTAGGCAAGCAGTACTATTATAAATGTATGATCACTGGTAATGTGGACTTTATTTACGGCAACGACCCCAGAGCCTTATTTAATGACTGCGATTTAATATTCCGCTATAACGGGGTAAAAAACAGCGGCTATCTAAGTGCACCAAAGACCTCAGAGACTGCGGCATACGGACTTACCTTTTATGACTGCCGCATCCTCTCGGAGGAGGGCTGTAGCGGAAGTAAGTACCGCCTGGGAAGGCCGTGGGGTGCTGACGGCTATTTAACCTTTATTAATACTTATATGGGAGGGGTAATAAACGGGGAAGAAAGCTATGATGACATGAGCGGAAATTCCTATAGGAAGGCAAGATTTTTTGAATTTGGAAGCTATGGCCCATCGTATGCAATCAATGAAAATCGCAGACAGATTTCTCCGGCAAAGGCAGAAGCAATGCTTGGGTCCTCCCTTCTTGGTTGGGAACCTGAAAAGGAGTCAAGCAGCCGTTCTGCGGATTATAAGGGCAGTGTAATTACAAATGAAGCGCCAAAGTATGTAATTTTCGGATACTCCCAGGATACCTACAACATAAAAGACGGAGATGATACCGGTTTAGGAGCTTTTAATTTAGAAGGCTATGCTCAGGCAGGAAACGTAACCGGCGGAGGTCTACTAAAGGAAACCTCAGAGAATTATTATACCGTTTCAGATGGGGAGTCCTTCCTAAAGGCGTTAAAATACGCTAGTGACAGCGGCAAAAAATCGGTAATCGAAATTACAGAGGATATTAAGCTGGGAAGCAAGGAGATAGAAAATTACGCGGAGTACAGCAGCCTGATTAAGCCATACAGTGCCCAGGCACTGACTCATCCCGTATTAAAGGAGACTGGTGTTTCCGTTTTAATGCTTAAGAACATGAGTAATCTGACGATTTTTTCAAGAAATGGTTCCGCACTGCTTCATGCGAATGTTGATATCAGCAATTCCTCTAACATTATTATTAGAAATCTGGTCTTTGATGAATTATGGGAGTGGGATGAGGAGACGGAAGGTAACTATGACCGAAATGACTGGGATTATATGACCATTGAAAATGAAAGCACCAACATCTGGGTGGATCATTGTACCTTTTATAAGGCATATGACGGTGTCATTGACGTTAAAAATCCAAGTACTACAAAAACCAGCAACATTACCATTTCCTGGTGCAGCTTTTTACCGGCCAGCAGAGGAGATTTCTTTGACGATATGATGGAGGAGATTGCATCTAATCCACAGAAATACCCTTATTATACTCATTTGATCAATGACCTTCATATGACCAGGGAGCAGGTATACTACTATGCGTATGGTCAGAAGAAGACCCATCTTTTGGGGCAGTCAGATGATGCTGTCAATGCGGCAAATATCAGGCTGACACTGGCAAACAATTATTATAAGGATTCTATGGACCGTATGCCAAGGCTGAGATACGGAGCGGCCCATGTGTATAACTGCGTGCTTGATGCGGCAGATTTATACCAGGTTAAGAATTCCATAGCAAACAGTGAGGCAGCAGCAAAGATTGTAAGCAATGGCGCAAGCTCTACCTGCAAAGGGGAGCTACTTTTAGAAAACTGCTATATTGACGGTATTGTTAATGCCTTAAACAGCGGCAATGGCGATAGTCCCTCAGGCTATATCAATGCAATTAATTCCGTTTACTATATGGACGGAATTAAGACTGAGCTTAAGCCTAAATCCAACAGCACTACGGATTCTTCCATATTAGTGCTTGATGCTGGGAAATTTAAGAGTAAGCTTCCATATAAGGCACCTGTGCTGTATCCGGCAGAGAGGTTAAAGGAGCTTGTGATTCCTAAGGGCGGAGCCGGAGCAATTGAGATGACAGTTCTCCAATGGGAAAAGGGAATATATTTTGACACGGTCAATACAATTCCTGACGATGATGATGATGTCAATACAGATCCGAAAGAGGAGGACTCTGATTCCGATGAGGATACGTCAGTTTATGAATTAAAGACAGATAAAAAAGAGGCAGCAAGCCGCAGGAGAAATGCCGTAGAAGTAAAAGAAGCTGACACTGGAACCTGGCTGAAAAACAGTGAAAATGCATGGTGTCTCTTGAAAAAGGACGGTACCATTGCAGTTCAGGAGTGGTGTCTGGTAGATGGAATATGGTATTATTTCAACCAGAGCGGATATATGGCGGTAGGCTGGCTTCAGGCAGCGGATGGAAAATGGTACTATTTAAATCCGACTTATGGCGGAATGGCAACGGGTTGGATTATGGCAGACGGAAAATGGTATTACCTGGATACCGTAAACGGAGACTGTCTGATCAACAAGACAACGCCGGATGGCTATCAGGTGGATGAAAATGGAGCCTGGATGGAAGGCAGCAATTAAAGATTAGATAAAAGGATGCAGAGCTTGGCAGTAATAATAGCTCTGCATTTTCTTTGTTAAAAGTAAAAATAATTACCTTTTCTCCAAAATATTTTGATTCAGTATTCCATCCCCATAGGATATAATTTAAGAAAACCGTATGGGTGAAAGGAAGGGAACTGGGATGAAGTATGAGCTATTAGGGGAACAGGGAGATTTTATCATGGAAAATCCAGACCTGGTCAGCGGTCTTTATTTTCCGCTGGCCAATGAAGCCGGAGTCATGAGCAGTATATCGCCAGACCTTGGGGGAGACAGTAAGATGGATCAGAACTCCTTTTTGCTGCCGCCGGTGAGCATAGATAATCTTCACAATGACAGATCGTCCAGAAACATCTGGTGCAGAATCAATGGAAAAGAGTTATGGTCTCTGACCGGACGCTCTGCCTGGCAGCAGGCGAAGAAGTTTTCCAGATACAAGGAACCAGTGGTTTTAGAAGCAGGATTCATGCATCATAAGATCACCAGAATCTCAGAAGAAATTGGATGTAAGGCAGAACTTAGCAGCGTGGTTCCTGCCACTGGTGAGACCGTGGAATTAATGAAGATCCAGATACAAAACATTTCTAACGAATATAAGAACTTACAGGTCATCACAGCCATTCCTATGTATGCCCGCTCTGCCGATAACATCAGAGATCACCGCCATGTCACGGCTCTTTTGCACCGGATTAAAACGACCGATTGCGGTGTTATGGTAACTCCCACCATGACCTTTGATGAAAGGGGGCATAAGAGAAATAATCGCTCCTATGGTGTGTTTGGTGGAAATGAGACTCAAAAGCCCATGGGGTATTATCCAGTTCTTGGGGACTTTATTGGAGAAGGCGGTAATTTAGAAACTCCCAGAGCTTTATTTGAAAGCTGTCTTGATGTAAAGGGAGCTAATTATGAGACTGGTGGATATGAAGCCTTAGGAGGGCTTTGCTTTTCAGAATGCAGAGTAGCCCCTCAGGAAACCATTACCTATGTGATCGCCATGGGGTATGGGAAGTCAGAAAAAGATTTAATGGAAAACTGCTGCGGCTTCTTATCAGAAGCAGCCTTTGACAGGTGCTGGAATGAGACAAAAGAGTACTGGAAGGAAAAGGTGAATGTAAGTCTTCAGACGGGAGATTCCGAGTTTGACCGCTTTATGAAGTGGGTAAGCTTTCAGCCCATGCTTAGAAGAATCTACGGCTGTTCCTTTTTGCCCCATCATGACTATGGAAAAGGCGGACGTGGCTGGAGAGACTTATGGCAGGATTGTCTGGCCCTTCTTATGATGAACCCAGGGGGAGTCCGCCAGATGTTACTGGATCACTTCGGAGGAGTGCGGTTTGATGGAACCAATGCCACAATCATAGGAAGTGGTCAGGGAGAATTCATTGCAGACAGGAACAACATTACCAGAGTCTGGATGGATCATGGAATATGGCCGTTTTTGACCACGGAATTATACATACATCAAACCGGAGATTTGGGAATCTTATTGGAGAGCAATTCCTATTTTAAAGACATGCAGGCAGCGCGGGGAGAGGAAAAGGATACCCTTTGGAAGCCAGAAGAAGGAGAACGGTTAAAAGACAAGGAGAATCACATTTATACCGGAACTATTCTGGAACATTTACTGATTCAGAATCTTACCTCATTTTATGAAGTGGGAGAGCACAATCACATTAGAATCAGAGGTGCTGACTGGAATGATGCTCTGGATTTAGCCAATGAAAGGGGAGAAAGCGTAGCCTTTACCGCCATGTACGCCTCTAATTTAGATGGTCTTGCAGCCCTTCTTACTGCCCTTGAGGCACAGGGAATCAATGAATTTCAGCTGGCAGAAGAAATCTTGGTTCTGTTGACTGAGGATGTAACGATATATGATGATATCAACCGGAAGAAAGAAATCCTGGCTGAGTATTGTAAAAAATCAATTCATCAGGTCTCTGGGGAAAAGATGACCATAAGGGGAGACAGGCTGCAAAAAGACTTAAAGGGGAAAGCTGAATGGATTTATAATCATATTCGAGAAACGGAATGGGTCACCTCCAAGGACGGTCATGGCTGGTACAACGGCTATTATGACAATTCAGGAAATAAGGTTGAAGGCGATCATGAGACCGGAGTCCGCATGATGCTTACCAGTCAGGTATTTACCCTTATGTCAGGCACTGCCACCAATCATCAGGTCAGGGAGATTGTAAAATCAGCAAATGCTTACCTGTACCGAAGAGAAGTCGGCGGATATCGGTTAAATACAGATTTTCATGAGGTAAAGATGGATTTAGGCAGAATGTTCGGATTCGCCTATGGACATAAGGAAAATGGAGCGGTATTTTCTCATATGGCTGTTATGTTTGGCAATGCCCTATACCGGAGGCAAGCTTCTAAGGAAGGATATGGAGCGCTCTTTGCCTTATTCGACCATTGCAGTGATTTTGAAAAGAGCAGGATTTATCCTGGAATTCCGGAATATATCGACGCAAGCGGAAGAGGGGTCTACCACTACCTCACCGGAGCGGCAAGCTGGTATCTGGTTACGGTGCTGACTCAGATGTTTGGAATCAGAGGATATTATGGGAACTTAACGTTCCGTCCTCAGCTTTTAAAGGAGCAGTTTGATGAAAATAACCAGGCCTCTGCTTCCTTGGAATTTGCAGAAAGAAGCTTAAAGATCATATATAAAAACCCAGAGCAGTTAGAGCCGGAGACATATCAGGTTCATGGCATCACCATAAACGGCGTACCTTATAAATCAGGAACCCAGGATTCTATGATTGAGAGAGAAGATATCAAAAGCCTGCCTGAACACCAGTTAAATATCATTGAAATAAGCTTAAACGGAATGGGGAGGGACTGATGGGGATGAATGGAATTGAACGGATTAAAATACAGCACCAGGGTTATTTGCCCCTAATAGATTACGAAACCTGGAGAGTGGCGGTTCTGAGTTACTGTCTTGATGTAAGATTGGATCAGTTGGTCACCATGCAAAGGCATTTGGAAACAGATGAGGTGTTTGTTTTACTGGAAGGAAACTGTGTCCTTTTCTCTGGAGGAAATGGGGAGCACCCGGAAGAAATCCAATGGGTAAAGATGGAGAAGAACCAGCTTTATAATGTAAAGAAAGGGGTCTGGCATACCCACACCTTAGATGAGGAAGGAAGCGTTCTCATTATAGAAAATCAGGATACCACAGATGATAATTCCCCCACAGAAACGTTGAAGGAAGCGCAGATTGAGACAATCAGAAAAGCTGGTAACTCTTTTGACATTTTCTACCAGAAACATTAGAATAAGGGTATGATGAATACAGGGGGAGAGCGCCATGACCGGTTTGAGAGAGCTATGGAACAACATGAGAATTAAGACTAAGATATTGGTCATGTATTTGACCATCCTGTTTATTTCATTTGTCATCACATTTTCTGTCATCTCGGTCATTAACAGCTCCTATACGAAAAATGAGATTACAAATGCGGGAACCCAGACTGTCAGTGCCCTGAAAGGAAACCTGTCCCTGATTTTTGAAAATGTGACCCAGTTTTCTAATCTCCTCTACTTTGATAAAAATGTTCAGGAGGTATTAAGGCACGTGGATAATGCCTCCATTGATCCCTCCATTCAAAAGACCATCAAGCAGAGTTTGGTCAACATGATACTGTCCGGAGAGTACATATCCAGCGTCATGATCATTGATTCCTATCACAACTCCTACAGCTCTTATAAAATGGCTCCCAAGACTGTGTCAATGGATAAGCTCCTGGAGGCAGAGTGGTATCAGAAAATTGCAGACCACAGGGGAAACGGTTTCTTCATGAAAGGAAGCGAAGGGGTCATTGAGTTTTACGGGGATACTCCATATATCACCTATGTCCGGGAGATTCGGGATGTCAATAATTATAAGCCCCTGGCTATTTTACTGGTCACTGTCAATGAGGAGACCATCCGAAATTACTTCAATCAGGTCAGCGATGCCCAGAAAAATGATTTTTATATCATTGACGGTAAGGGCGAGTATATTGTGGCGCCGAAAAAAGACTTAGGACGGGAAGATAACCGGCTTGTGATTACCCAGGATATTGGCATTGAAGACTGGAAGCTGGCGGGACTGTTTCAGTTTGATGATATCACGGTTCTTGCCCCATACTATTCCACTGTCGTTATTTTAATCATCTGTATCAATGTGATTTTCGTCTTTTTCTGCTCTGTCATGCTGACCCGTTTTATTTTCCACCCCCTAAAGAAAGTGGAATCTCATATGATGCTGGTGGAACAGGGGCAGTTTGTTGAGATGGAGGTAAGCCAGCAAAAAAATGAGATCAACAACTTAAAAAAAGGATTCAATCACATGACCACCTCCATAAAGAACCTGATTCATAAGGTGAAGGAGGAGGAGCAGATCATTGCAAAGACAGAACTGAACCTGCTCCAGGCCCAGATCAATCCTCATTTCTTATACAACACCCTGGATGCAGTATCCGCCCTGGCACTGATGAAGGATTACGATAACTGCTTTAAGATGACCCAGGCGCTTGGAAGGTTTTACCGAAACAGCTTAAACAGTGGTCTTGATTTCATAAAGATAAAGGATGAAATCAGCTGCATTGAGAGCTATCTGACCATATTAAATATCCGTTATGACAATGAAATAAGGACTGAGATTGATGTGGAGGAAGAGGTAAAGGAATGTGAGATATTAAAGCTTTTACTTCAGCCCCTGGTGGAGAATGCTGTGCACCATGGAATCAAGCCAAAGGATGGGAAAGGCACCATATCCATTCGGGTATTTTCTGATGAGGATGAGATTATTTTCATCGTATCCGATGATGGAATTGGAATTTCGGAAGAGAAGATTGCGGAAATCATGGAAGGAAGGTCTGCAACGGGGAAATCCGGTTTTGGACTCTATAATCTGATGCAGCGGATCACTCTCTATCACGGAATTAAACAGCCGGTTCTCATACACAGTGAAATGGGCAATGGAACGGAAGTGGCAGTGAGGGTCAAACGTTTGGATACAAGGGGGGATTATTGGGTTGATTAAGGTACTGATCGTTGACGATGAAAAACTGGAACGTGTATTAATCAGCAAGGGGTTTCCCTGGGAAGAGCATGGCTTTCAGATTATAGGGGAAGCCTCCTCTGGTATGGAAGCCCTGGAATTTATTAAGCACAGAAGGCCGGAGCTGATTATAACAGATATCAACATGCCTCATATGGACGGGCTTAAGCTGGCGAAACATATCTATTCTCTTTATGAGAAGGTGCATGTCATCATTATAACAGGATACCGGGAATTTGAATACGCAAGGCAGGCTGTTAAGCTGGGGGTTGAAGATTTTCTTTTGAAGCCGGTGGATATGAATGAGCTGTCAGACATTGCAGCCCGGATTAAAATGAAAATTGGGAAGGAAAAGGCCCACGAGCAGGAAGTGGAGATGCTAAAACAGAATGTATCCGCAGACCAGGATATATTAATGGAAAGCTTCTTTCAGCGGCTGGTAGAGCAGCGCATCACCAAAGAGGAAGCAGAGAAAAAACTCTATGCTTATAGCTGTGAAGCCCTCCTTGATTCCTGCTGCTGCCTTAGTATCCATATAAAAGATGAGAACTCTGACACGGAGCCTCATAAAAAAGCAATGGAACTTTTTAGAGAACATGAGATTCCCCAGACCATATCCTTTCTTCATTATATGAAACACATGATAATATTCTGCGTGGGAAGCAGTGTAATGAAAGGAAAGGAGATTGCCCAGGAATTTCACCACATACTTACTGATAACAGGTTAAGTGCAACCATCGGGATCAGCGGAATAAAACATGGCTTTAAGGGAATCGGAACGGCCTTTACTGAGGCGGAACATGCCCTGAGTGCATCGGTCCTCTTAGGAGGTAACCAGGTCATTACCTATGAAGATTATTTACGCGTAAAGGAGAAAAATCCAGGGAAGCTGATGTTTGATTGGGACGATTTTCTCTTTTCTCTGACCAATGGAATATCGGAACGGGTATGGAATTTTATAGAAGATTATATCAATGGAATCAGGAATTCCAAAGTGGCTGAAGTGGAATATCTAAGGCTTATGACCATGGACTTAACCTCCAAGGCAGGAAGCACCCTGCATAAATATGGGGACAGTCTGGAGCAGCTCATTGGAGAAGAGGCTCTTTATGAAGGAATACGGGGAATTCAGTCTCTGGATGATTGCCGCAGGTTCCTAAAGGACTGTATGAATCTCATTTTAGATTATCACAATGGAAAAAAGACGAAGCAGGGAAATAAGGTGGTGAGAGAAGCCCTTTCTTATATCAATGAGAATTTCTGTGATCCCAACCTGTCCTTAAAGACCGCAGCAGCTAACGTCTATTCCAATGAGAGCTATTTAAGCAGGGTCTTTAAAAAAGAGGTTGGCTTAAGTCTGATCGAATATGTGATGAAAAAGCGGATCGAGGAAAGCATTCTCCTTCTTAATTCCACGGATTTGAAAGTGTATGAAATTGCGGAAAAAGTTGGCTTTCGGGATTCCCATTACTTTAGCATTTGCTTTAAAAAGCATGTGGGCGTCACGGTGAAGGAATTTAAACAAAGGTAGTAAAATTTCTTACCTATTGAGTCAAAATATTAAATTGAGTCAGAAAGCAGTTTTCCGTATACTGATAGTATCATATGGTTACACAAAATCCAGGAGGAGGAATTTGTAATGAAAAAAAGAATGGGAAAAAGGGTTTCAGCCGTTATACTGACTGCCGCCCTGGCAGTGGGATTGGCAGGCTGTGCAGGCAAGAGCAGTACGCCGCCAGCAGCAGCGGGATCATCAGGATCTGGAAAAGATAAGGTGGTGTTAAATGTCTGGCACCAGTGGTCCAATGATACCAACGAGTTAAAGAAGAAATATGATGAAGCAGTAGCCGCTTACATAAAAGACAATCCAGAGGTGGAAATCAATACGCAGACGCTGGATACAGAAGCTTATAAGACGAAAATCTCCGCAGAGTTTGCAGGAGATGCCAAAGGAATCGATTTGTTTTACTACTGGGGGGCAGGAACCGCCAGAAAGATGGTAAATGCAGATAAATTACTTCCTCTGGATCCTTATATCACCGATGAGGTAAAGGGTAAATTGCTGGAGGGATCTACGGCAGCCTTTGAATACAATGATAAAACCTATTCCCTTCCCATGTTTTCCTGGTATATGACCTTGTACTGCAATAAGGACCTGTTTGAGCAGGCAGGAGCGGAACTTCCTAAGACGTATGACCAGCTGGTTACTGCGGTAGAGAAGCTTTCAAAGCTTGATGGGGTGACGCCCATGGCTTCCGGTGCAAAGGACGGATGGAACGCAGCTTTTATCTATCAGGCATTGGCCTTACGGTCAGTGGGTGCGGAAGATATCAACAAGATGCTGTCTGGAAAAGCTCCCTTTGAAGGGGAAGGATATAAGGACGCTGCAGATAAGGTACAGGAATTATACAAGATGGGCGCTTTTGGTGCCAATCCCTTAGAGCAGAGCAATGACGATGCCAATGCAGCCTTTGGAAATGGGAAAGCAGCTATGAGACTTATGGGAAGCTGGTTTGCAAACAGCATTTATTCCGATAAGACGGTTACCATTAAGCCGGAGGATGTAGTTGCCATGAAGATTCCCATGATTCCAGGCAAAGGAAATGAAGGAGATTACTGCGGTGGATTCGTGGAATCCTTCTGGGTCAATAAAAACACAAAGAATCCCGACCAGGCAGCCAAGTTTGCAATCTACATCAATGAAAAGATGGGGGAAGCAGCCTATGAAACAGGAAGCGGTTTCAGCGGCTGGAAAACAGAGATCGATGAGAAGGGGTTAAATCCGCTGTTCATACAGATCAAGGATCTTCTTTCTCAGGGAACCACAGCCGTTCTTGCCTGGGATACTTCCTTAGATGCAGAGCCAGCCACCATTCACAATGAGCAGGTCCAGACCTTGTTTGCACCCAATGCAGATACGGGTGAATTCATAAAAGAACATGAGGCGGCTATTAACAAGTAAGTAAGAGCAAAGGGGGTATCGCTTACAGACTGAGGCGATGCCCTTTTTTTGCCAAAAAGGAGGTCTTTTATGAACAACATGTTAGGGAAAAAAAGAAATGTAGCCTGCTTTGTGCTGCCTGCCCTTATTTTATTTGTCAGTTTCAGTATCATTCCCCTGATTATTTCCGGGATCTACAGCTTCTTTCAATACGATGGGATCGGCAAGATGAATTTCATTGGATTGGGAAATTATATCAGGATGTTTTTAGAGGACCGTCATTTCATCAAAGCCGTGACCAATTCCCTTATCTTAGTAGGAGCGTCCCTGCTGATACAGCTTCCCATTTCTCTCATTCTTGCTATGGTATTGGCAAGAGGAGTGAAGGGCGAACAATTTTTCCGGACGGTCTATTTTCTCCCTGTGGTTATATCCAGTATGGTCATCGGTCAGCTATGGATGAAGATGTTCAACAGCGATTATGGTCTTTTAAATGGACTCATTCGTGCCATGGGATATTCTAAATTTAATTATTCCTGGCTCTCAAACCCGGAGACTGCCTTTCTTTCCACCGTTGTTCCGGCAGTGTGGCAATACATCGGCTACCATATGCTTATTTTCTACGCAGGAATCAAATCCATCTCTCCGGACTATTATGAGGCGGCCCAGATCGACGGTGCCAGCAAATGGCAGGTGAATACAAAGATCACCCTTCCCCTTCTGGCTCCGGTGGTAAAGACCTGTGTCATTTTCTCCATTACCGGTTCCTTACGCGCCTTTGATTTAATCTATGTTATGACAGGCGGCGGTCCAAACCATGCCAGTGAAGTGCCGGCAACTCTTATGTACAACAATTTATTCCGAAAAGGGCTGTATGGCTATGGAAGTGCCCAGGCGTTTTTTATCGTAGTGGAGTGCCTTATTTTCACCTTTATTGTCAGCCGGCTGTTTAAAAAAGCAGAAGAAAATGCTTCAGCCATATAAGAGGGGGATGATACTATGAAAATCAGAAAAAAGATTAAATTTTTGGTGCTGAGCCTGATTGCGGTCTCTCAGATTTTCCCTTTGTACTGGCTGATTACTTTCTCCTTAAAGACAAACGGAGAGATTTTCGGAGAAAATATCATCGGACTTCCAAGGTTCTGGAGGTGGGAAAATTACCAGTCCGCCTTGACTCAGACCAAACTGATCCAGTATTTCTTAAATTCCGTGTTCTATTCCATGGTTACGGTCATCATTGCCGGTCTGTTGTCAGCCATGGCTGCCTATGCCATTGCCAGAATGAAATGGAAGTTAAAGGCCCTGGTATTCGGTGTGTTCGCCCTGGGAATCATGATTCCGGCCCAGGCTGCACTGCTTCCTCTGTTTCAGCTTCTGGATAAAACGGGATTAAAGGGAGGTTATCTTGGGCTTTTGATTCCTTATATCTCGGGTGCTCTTCCCATGAGCATTATGATTCTGACCGGATTTTATAAAAGCATTCCAATGGAGATTGAGGAGGCGGCCTGCATTGATGGCTGCGGGATTATCCGCTGCTTTGCAACCATAATCCTTCCCATTATAAAGCCTGCTCTTGCAACGGCATCTGTTTTTACATTTTTAGGAACCTGGAATGAACTGATGCTGGCCAACACCTTTGTAGACAGCGACCGTTACCGGACCCTGCCGGTAGGTATCATGTCCTTTGCCGGACAGTATTCCACGGATTGGGGACTCATTGGTGCTGGTATGGTGATTGCAACGTTGCCCACCATTGTCATTTACTTTATGCTGAGCAATCAGATTCAGGATAGTCTGGTAGCAGGCGCGGTGAAAGGATAAGAAGCGATGTTTGATGATAGAGGAAGATTTATTGTAGAAGATTATAACCGGAAAACCACATGTTCCAGTTTTCTGCCTGGGATCAATGGAATCCATGGCATTCCTCTCTGGAGTTTTTATGTGAACCGTGGGCAGGCCATTGCAAGCTTTGGCGTGGAGAATAAGAATAATTCCATTCTGGAGTTTTACCCGGCTCATCAGGCATACCAGCTTGTGAGAAATCTGGGATTTCGCACCTTTATAAAGATAGGGGAAGAAGTATATGAGCCATTCCGTTCCGATTCTCTCCAAACACGGATGTACGTGGGAATGAATGAGCTGGAATTGGAGGAAATCAATGACCAGATTGGCCTTAAAATCAATATCCGGTATTTTACCCTTCCGGAGGAACCCCTGGCTGGCTTTGTAAGAAGAGTGGTCGTTAAAAATATATCAGGTAAGCCTATGGATTTGGAAATCCTCGATGGACTTCCAGGAATCCTTCCCTATGGAATAGATTTAAGGGCAATGAAGGATATGGCTCAGACCATGAAAGCATGGATGCAGGTGGAAGATTTAGAGAAAAGAATGCCATATTACCGGGTGAGGTACAGCACAGGAGACCATGCCATGGTTTCCAAGGTGGAAAGAGGCAATTTCATGCTGTCATTCTCGAAGTCCGGAGACCTTCTGCCAATCATCGGTGACCCGGAGTTGATATTTGAATATGATACTGCATTGGAGCACCCCATTGGATTTTTGAAGCATCGTTTAAGAACCCTGTTAGAGAAAAAGCAGATTGGGCAGAATGCAGTTCCATCCGGTTTTTCCTGTATGGAACAATGCCTTTCTCCCAAAGATCGGCTGGAGTGGAACAGTGTGATCGGTCAGGCAGCCTCAAAGCAGATACGAGATGCATATGCAAACCAGACGCTTGACCGAAGCTATTTTGATGAAAAGTATGAGACAGCAATAAAAATGACCAGACAGCTTGGGGATTCCATCGAAACAAAAACAGCCCATCCCGTCTTTGATGCTTATTGCAGGCAGACGTTCATAGATAATGTTTTACGGGGCGGCTTTCCTATCCTTCTTGGGGAGGATTCCGTCTTTTATATCTATTCCAGAAAACATGGAGATATCGAACGGGATTACAATGATTTTTCCATGTTGCCCGAGTACTATTCTCAGGGAAATGGAAATTTCAGGGACTTGAATCAGAACCGGAGAAGCGATGTTTTATTTGCCCCTTATGTAAAGGATCATAACATGAAACTGTTTTATAACCTGATTCAATTGGACGGATATAATCCTCTGGTCATAAAGCAGGCTGCCTATGAAATGAATCAAGTGAAAGAGGTTCTGGAGCTGGTTCAGGGAGACAGCCAATTGGTGGTGAAGGAATTTTTCCAGAAAGAATATTCTCCAGGCAGCTTATATGCATTGCTGGAACAGCAGAATATCACTCTGGCTTGCAGCAGGGAAGAATTCTTGTATCGGGCAGTAAAAATGAGTATTCCAAAATTCCCGGCTGAATTTACCGAAGGCTACTGGACGGACCACTGGACCTATAACCTTGATCTCATAGAATCTTATCTGAGTGTTTACCCGGAAATGGAAGAGGAACTTTTATATCTGGATAAAAGCTATACGTTTTATGAGTCAAGGGCAGTGGTAAATCCCCGTTATAAAAGGTATGTCCAGACAGAACATGGTGTAAGACAATATCATGCCCTTGACGAGGAACGGAAAAAGGGTGTCTCCACTCATACGGTACATACGGCTTA
The DNA here is from genome assembly GCA_000526575.1 of Clostridium sp. 12(A). Lineage (GTDB taxonomy): Bacteria > Bacillota > Clostridia > Lachnospirales > Lachnospiraceae > Lacrimispora > Lacrimispora xylanolytica. Next base: position 247,765 of record JAGI01000001.1, read on the forward strand.
TGGGACCGGAATGGAGTATAGGACCAATTTAATCTCAAAACTCATATTGCTGGCAGTGAATAAAGTGGCAACTCTTGATATGATGGGGTATGGAATTGAGATGGAGGGCGGAAAGCCGGGCTGGTACGATGCCCTAAATGGTCTTCCGGGACTGTTTGGTTCCTCCATGCCGGAAACCTTTGAATTATACCGCTTGCTCTTATGGATTCAAAATGTACAGAACCGATATTGTCACCCTGTTGCGGTACCAGTGGAGCTGCATGATTTTATGAATGGCCTTCAAAAAACCTTTGAAAGCTATCAAGAGAATCATAAAAGCAAGCTGTGGGTCTGGAACGAGTGCAACCGGCTTAAGGAAGATTACAGGGAGCAAACCGTATTTGGAATCCTTGGAGATGAGATTGTAATACCATTTCAGAAGCTGGAGAAAATGCTGAAAGTCTGGATTTCCTATGTAGAAGAGGGCATACATGAAGTCTGTGACGGCAATGATCGGATTCCTACCTATTTTTCCTATGAATTTGGCCACTATGAGTACGAGGGGAAACATATAATTCCTGTCAATGTAAAGGCGGTACCCCTTCCATTATTCTTAGAGGGTTACGTTCGGTATTTTAAGCTTCCTGTTGCCAGAGAAGATAAGACCGCTTTATACCACAAGGTAAAAAAATCAGGACTGTATGATTCAAAGCTTAAGATGTATAAGGTCAATGAATCCCTACAGGAGGCTTCCTTTGAGATAGGAAGAGCCAAAGCATTCTCCCCTGGGTGGCTGGAGAATGAGTCCATCTGGCTTCATATGGAATACAAATATCTGCTGGAGCTGTTAAGATTAAAGCTGTATCATGAATTCTTTGAGGATTTCCACAATGCCTGTATTCCTTTTTTGTCAGAAGAAATGTATGGAAGAAGCCTTTTAGAGAATTCCTCCTTCCTGGCGAGCAGTGCCAATGCAGATGAAAAAATTCACGGAAAAGGGTTTGTAGCCAGGTTAAGCGGTTCCACGGCTGAATTTTTGCAGATGTGGCAAATTATGATGTTTGGAGAACAGCCGTTTCGCATGGAAAAAGAAACGCTTATCTGTAAGCTGGAACCGACAATCCCGCAGTATTTAATTCCTGAGAGCAAACGCATAGAAGCCAGATTTTTAGGTAAGACCGTGGTGGTCTATCGCTTTGACAAAAAGAAAGATATCACACCCGGATCTTATCAGATTAAAAAGATCCGGATCGAGTTCTTGAATGGACAGATGAAAGTGATGAATGATGCCTTAATCACTGGTGATGATGCAAAAGAGCTAAGGGCTGGCAAGGTGAGAACACTTATAATAGAGATTCAGTTGAATTAAGAGTCTTCCAATGATAAGTAGCTCACTACGGAATACCAGCCTTGTAGAAATCGGCCGACCTATGTTCCATTGATTTGCAGAGAAGCCCTTGATAACAACGGCTTTCTTTTATCCACACATAATTTTATAGCGGTAGTAGAACAGGGGAAAGAACTGATAGAGCTTGCACGGAATCGAGGAATTATCGTCGGCCAAGATAGTGAAAGCATTTTAATGTATTCTCTTTCCATTACCTGGTTTCCTTTTTTGCAGAAAGATTTGATTGCAAAGTCACTTAACATTAATCCTTTTTCAGAGGGTTTTCTACAAAGACATAAAGAATTTGTTGCAACTACTTTCATGCAGAGTCTATTGTAGCATGACTGATAATTCAATAATAATGTCTGATGTAATAAGGGAAACGGTACCCTCTGTCAAGGACAAGGTAAAAGAAGGCGTTGGCTACATGTTAAGTGACCAACGCCTTTTCATATGATATTTTTCCTGTTATTCTTTTTCCTCAGCCACCGGCTCCGGCGGTACAAAATGATCTGGGATCCCGGGGTCTTTCATATCATAAATTCTGTCATATTCTTTGGTCGCCTGATCTTTCAGTGCCTCTGACCGGTTCATGGATAAAAACTTGGTCAGTTCATAGCAGCTGATCCAGATTTCATTGTTCCCTTCCTTCTGTGACTCATCAAAAATAAGCTGAAGGCCAAAATGAAGGTGGGACTGATTGATGTTATTGGTGTTTTCTGTCCGGCTGTAGCCGGTACGCCCCAGATATCCAATGACATCACCGGCAGTTACAATACTTCCCTGTTTTAATGATTTATGATAAGGATAATTTTTCCTCAAATGAGCGTAATAATAATACCGTTTCCCGTCAAAGCTTCGGATGCCAAGACGCCAGCCCCCGTATTGGTTCCAGCCAATGGCCTCCACATATCCGCTTTCCACGGCAATCACAGGAGTCCCTACCTGACCCATTAGATCATGGCCCAGATGCTGCCTTTTAAATCCATAGGATCTGGCAACGCCAAAGTCATCAAAGTCATTATAAGGATATCCTTTGGCAATGGGCGAAAAGCCTTTGAGTCCATATTTTTTCACCCAAACCTTATCCGGGTCAACGGATCCGTCAGGTAAAAGAGCAGGAGTCGCATAAAGGGGTGCATTGGCAGATGGAATCTGAATCTCATAAACCCCTACAAGGCCATCTAAAACAGCGCCATAAGCTTCTCTATAATAATTATAATACTTCATCTTCTCTGTCAGCTCCGCCATGGTCTTTCCAGCTAAAAGCTGTTCTGCCAGTGCATCTAAGTCCTTGGTGGAATACTTTGAAAAGTCCCCACCGTACTTTCCACCCAGATAAGCGAGAAGATCCACCCAGTTTAAATGAATCTCAGACTGACAGGTGTTAACGTCATAGCGGAAGGCTTCCTGCATGGCTCTTGCCGTGACACCAAAATCCACCCACTTAATATATTTTTTCGGTTCTGAAGCAGTTGATTTTCCGTCCTGATTGATTACGGGAAAGGAAAGACTTCTTACAGGAGAGATGAAAAAAAGAGATACTAAAAGAAAGGTCAGAATTATGACTTCTATGTATATAATCATATGATGCTTTGTTATCTGGGAATAGGTTAAGAATTTTTTGAATGGGTTCATAAATGTTCTCCTTGTCATTCCATAAGAGGTACAAGTGAAAAGGGAAAGAAGCTTTAAGCCTTTCCCATATAAGATATGCGAAGACAGGGAATTATATGACGAAAATCATAAGACACCTTACAGTTGGATTTGAAGTCTGTTCATGTTATAATGGAAGTATGATAAAAAGGTGCGGGAGGGGGAATACCGTACCGGAAAGAGAGGTTAAGACATGAATAATTTTGAATATTGCGTACCCACAAGAGTGCTGTTTGGCCGGGATACCCATAGGCAGGTAGGAACGGTCATAAAAGAATATGGTTATAAAAAAGTACTGGTCCATTTCGGCGGCGGAAGTGTGAAAAAGAGCGGTCTTCTTGATCAGGTGACAGACTCCTTAAAGGAACAGGGAATTGACTTTGTTTTGTTTGGTGGAGTGAAACCAAATCCCACCCTCTCCCTGGCTTTGGAAGGTATGGAGCTTTGCAGAAAAGAAGGAATCGACTTTATACTTGCCATTGGAGGCGGAAGTGTACTGGATTCTGCCAAGTGCATCGCTGACGGTGCCTTAAATCCTGAAACAGACCCATGGAAATACTTCTTAAAGGAAGCAGCACCTAAAAAGGCCCTTCCTCATGGAAATATACTGACCCTTTCTGCTTCTGGAAGTGAGACAAGCTTATCCTGCGTCATTACCAATGAAGATGGAAATTATAAGAGAGGCTTTAACAGTCCGACACACCGTCCTCTCTTTGCTATTTTAAATCCGGAGCTGACATATTCCGTGAATAAGTTCCAGACTGGATGTGGTACCGTAGATATTATGATGCATACTTTGGAACGGTATCTGGGCGGCAATACAAAAGATACTCCATTGACGGACCGGATTGCAGAAGGACTTCTTATTTCTGTCATGGAGGCAGGAGCTGTTGCAGATAAAAATCCACAAGATTATGAGGCAAGAGCCACTCTTATGTGGGCAGGAAGCCTTTCGCACAATGACCTTACCGGCCTTGGCAGAGAATATATGATGCAGGTCCATCAATTAGAGCATGAGCTCTCAGGCCTGTATCCCTGTATCGCTCATGGGGCTGGATTATCTGCCTTATTCTGTTCCTGGGCAAGATACGTATGTGAAAAGGATCCCATGAGATTTGCTCAGCTGGCTGTCCGGGTGATGAAGGTTGAGATGGATTTTGAGGCACCTTTAAAAACGGCATTAAAAGGAATCGACCGTCTGGAAGAGTTCTTTGTAAGCCTTGGGATGCCGGTCAGCTTAAGAGAGCTTGATGATGCTGTAAGGGAAGATGATTTTGAATTGATGGCAGAAAAATGTTCCTTTTACGGAACCAGGAGTTTACCTGGAATCATGACTCTTGGAAAACAGGAAATGATGGAGATATACCGAAAGGCATATTAAGACTGATTAACAGGGGGGGGCTTGATGCCCCCCTTTTTAGTTGTATCATATACTTAACTCTAAGTAGGTATTATGTTATTTCAGCATTTGAATTTAGGATCACAAAATAGAAATAAATCAATAATATTTGTAAGACTACATTCGAATATTTTATTTATGAAAAATATTCGCTATAAGCTTCCTCAGTCGTCTGTACGTTCTTTAAATATACAATCTGCCCCGCATCATTCATACGAACAATGTCTATACCCGCTTTTGCATACACCGTGCCATCTGCCGCTTGACCGCATACTGCCCAGTTGGTTCGGTAGCTGCCGTCAGACTGAAGGACCCATGCATCCCACATATGCTTAATGTCCTTGTTGTTCTCATAAAAGGTCTTAATAACCCCCTCAAATCCTTTACGGCTGCCACGGCTGGAAACAATTTCAGCATCCTGCGTGAACAGGGACAATAAGTCCTCCATTGCCCGATCGTTAGTGCGAGAAGCATCATATAAACGGAAGTAGTTATTTAAGATCGTTATGTTTCTATCCGTGTTTATGGAGTTGTTGCTGCTTTCTGTTGCTGCTATATTCATTGTATTTCCTCCTATGGTTTATACTGTCTGATACAGTATAGTTTTATAGTTCGAAAAAATTCGAACTGTATAACATGAGTAGAACTATATCACACTTATTTAAGGAATGCAATAACAGTTTGAAAAATTTCGAACATTGAAAAAAATAATTTTATGTGTTAATATTTACATTATGAGAACATTAACAATACCTACAGCTTCGGAGATGAGTCTGACAATGGTCTGTAATGCACTAGGTGACCCGTTACGTATGAAGATTGCGTACTGTCTTGCCAGTTTTGACGAGAGAGACTGTTCCGCTTTTAAATTGGACCACATCCCCAAATCAACATTATCCCATCACATTAAAATACTGCGTGAAGCTGGTATTATTCAGCCGCGCATCGAAGGCAAACACCACTTTTATTCGCTCAGAAAGGATGAATTAAATTCCCGTTTTCCTGGTTTAATTGATATGATAGTGCAAACAGGAGGCCTGGAATAATATAAAATAAAGCAGTTAAGAATCAGCTGAACCTATTATGTTAAGGCGGTTATGGAAAAAAGTATACAGGTTCTTTTTACATGATAATTTGTGAGGCTGGCAAATAAGAGGAATGATACAAGGGTGTTATAACAAAAAAACGGCTCTAGGTCTTGCTTCCTGGAACCGTTTTGTCTACAGTCTGTAAGGAGCTAAGAATTGTAATTCTTAGCTCCTATATTTGCATACTTGTTATCCCTGCAAACTGGAATTTGTAAGTTTAACTACAAACTCATTTTATATGTTTTAAAACTTTAAAAAAATTTTTTTCCTTCGCCCCATGGCTTACCAACGATTTCTCCAAGAGAGATATAGTTTGTTCCGAATGGATCATAAAGAATCATTCCAGTTTTTAAAGAATCAATTCCACCTCTGGCACTTACCACTGCCTCATCTGCAGCAATGTTCTTAATCTTTGCCAAGACAGTAGTGAAATTTGTTCCATTAACAATTTCTATTAATTCACATTCAATTACTACTGGACTACCTTCGATAATCGGTGCATCTACGAACTGGCTCTTCACAGCTTTTAGTCCGGATTTTGCAAATTTATCAGGCACATTGTAACCTGTTACACTGCCTAAATAATCGACTTCTGACATTAACTCCTGATTGACAAGAGCAACTGTAAATGCACGTCTTTTTTCTACATTTTCATGGGTCTTGCTGCGAAGACCAATACATAAAGCCAAATCTCCGGCATTCGTTCTCATTGCCTCATGTAAATTCATTACATTGACGCTTCCATTATCATTATAAGTAGCGACCATAAGCACTGGGGCGGGATATCCGTAGCCAAATACTTTTGCACCTAAATTCTTCATCATACATGGATTTCCTTTCTTAATCCTGACTTCATTGTAGTCAGAGTTTTTTATGCCCCTATTATAAACACAATATCTTGCCAAAATCAGCGCTATATATTAATATTAAATGTGGCTTATTTTAGCTTTTCTTAATTTGTAAATGGAGGTCGTGACTATGAGATTAACCTATGACAATGAAATTATGCTGGCTTTAGAGAAACTAAGCACAGACTTTCCTCGTCTTAATTGGAATTTCAGTCCCGATTCAAATTATGGAAATAATGAACTTGTTTCTCATTGGCTCGGTGAAGAAGATGAAGATGTAATGGTTTGCGTTTTCAAGGATAAACGACTCAATGAACAGTTCCACCGTCAGGATTTTTTCTTTCTACACTTTGCGTATCGTGGTGACTATGATGCATTAAGTGCAAAATATAATAATCGTATCACAATAAAAGAGGGAGACTGCTATATTGGACAACCCTATAGTGGTTATGCTGCCAAAAGAGATTCAGATGAAGATGGTATTATTGTCGGCGTGTTAATTCAAAAACAAACATTTATTCAAGAATTTCTTGCTTCTTTTTCCACAGACACCGCTATGCTGAATTTCTTTCTTGAACCGCATAAAAATCAGTATGCAGATGAATTCATTCATTTAAGAATTCCAGATTCTTCTCCTATCTGGAGACTACTTGGCCTCATGATTCTCGAATATGCGAACAAGACGAATGACTCTCAAAAAATCATTAAACCGCTGGTGATGTCTCTATGCATGTATATTTCTTCAGAATATAAACGCCATAATCTTCCATTAAAAACATCTATGGTTGATAAAATTGTGGAATATATTGAATCCAATGCTGACATGGTCACTTTATCTTCAGTTGCATTACACTTTGGCTATCACCCTGTTTATATATCAAAACTCCTGCCAAAGAAAACCGAAAAGACATTTTCCCAAATAGTCACGGATTCCAGAATGCGAAGAGCAAAGCTGCTCCTTAGTTACACAGACCTTTCAATAGAAAAAATTGCCACTATACTAGGATATAGCAATAGCAGCAATTTCTATAAAGCGTTCAATCAGTATTTTGGAGCTTCTCCAAGACAGTTGTGACATCATCCTGTAATACTATTTTGTTATATAGTAATTTTTACCTCGTCCTTACCTCGATAAATCCCGATTTGTCGTTCTCTATAACTTATCCTATATATTAAAAGAACAGATGGTTTTCAAGTAAATCTCCATCTGTTCTAATAATTATCATATAATTCCCTATTTACAGAAAAATTTTAACTTGTTTTTATCAGCATAATGTTTTAGTTATAATGTTTTATACCATAATACTATTCGCCGATTTCAACAATAGTCCTTCCCAAATGAGTCCCCATTTGTAAGCTATTAAATGTTTCCGCTAATTGTTTTAAAGTTACTTTGTTAGTAAAAGCGTCACTGGAAATGCTCCACTCTTTACCAAATTTACTCCAGATTTCGTAACGTTCTTCCATTGGATAATTTACTGAATCTATTCCTAATAAATTAATTCCTCTTAGGATAAATGGTAATACCGTTGTAGAGAATTTAATACCACCAGCATTTCCGCAAATTGAGATACTTCCACCATAATATATCTGTGGAATTATAGTTGATATCAATTCACCGCCTACAGTATCTATCACATAGTGATATTTTTGTTTTGCCAGAGGTCTCGGCTTGTCAAGTTCAATATCGGCTAACGTTACAACATTGTCTGCACCTAAATCTTTTAACATGTTTGTTTGGTCACTTTTTCTTGTTAAAGCTGTAATATTAGTATAGCCACTTTTCTTCAGTATTTGTAATGCTAAACTACCTACTCCACCGGTTGAGCCTGTTACTAATATTCTAGCTTCCTTATTAGAAGCCATTCCCATTTTTTCTAAGGCTAAAACTGATAAACCGGCAGTAAAACCAGCTGTACCGATAATCATAGAGTCTTTTAATGATAATCCTTCTGGTAATGGAACAATCCATTCAGCTGGAATACGGGCATATTCTGAGAAGCCTCCTGTATGTGTCATGCCCACTTCAAAACCTGTCACCAGTACATGTTGTCCCTCTTTAAACTTATCTGTTGAAGAAGAAACCACAATTCCACTTAAATCAATACCTGCTATCATAGGATACTTATTAATTACTCCACCCTTAGTTTTTACGGCTAAGGAATCTTTATAATTAATAGATGAATAAGATACTTTTATTAAGACCTCCCCCTTTGAAAGATCAGAAATACTAATATTCTCAATGCCAAACTCAACTTCCCCCTGAACATCTTTTACAACTACAGCTTTAAATAAATCCATGTTATGTTCCTTCTTTCTGAAAATATTCTATAAACGAATATTTCTGCAATAGAAATATATAATGTTGAAACTTTATCATATTAATGTTAAGATGTCAATTGTAGCAACGGCAGTAAAATACTCTACATGCAGTATTTTTCCTTTATCAAGAATCTATGCTGTATTTCGCTAGCGTCAGTTATTTTATTTTTCAATTAATATAAATGTCTACGGGTTCTGGGAATTAATATAAAGGAGTACATCATACGATCAATCTTACAAATCAAGAAAAGAATAACAAAAGGGGTCTTATCATGGAATTAGAAAGTTGTATAAATTATTTATTAAGTGTTTCACAGAATACTGTTTTCCAGTACTTTAATCATCAGTTATCGGTGCATAATATAACACCTGCACAGTATGGAGTACTGAATTGCTTATGGAATGAAGAACCTTTAACTCCAAAGCAAATTGGCGAACGATTACACCTGGAGGCGTCAACCATCTCCACGATACTTGATAAAATGCAAAATAATGATTTAATTGCACGTAGTATTGAGCCTAACAATCGAAGGAACATATTGGTATTCACTACTCCAAAAGCTATATTAATAAAGCCTTCTGTTGAAAAAGTTGTTTTGGAAATGAACAACTATTTTTTAGAGGAATTTACACCAGAAGAACGTGAAAATTTATCAATGTTATTACTTTCTATTATCAGCAAGCATTCTAAACACTTGAAGAAATAGTACTCTTTAATCATTATAAAAAGCCAAAGGTAATATCTTAAGAATATAAAAGCCCTCCAAACAAATTAGTTTGAAGGACTTTTTACATTAGGGCCTTTATAAGCTCTGTTCTTTTATACACCCAATCACATCACTTTCCTTCTCGCTTGAGATGCGATGTTCAATCGGATAGGCATGAAATATTACACTCTTTCCCGTTAAGCACCGAAAAAAATCTTGTAGAAGGATAAAGGTTACCGCATTAAATATTTTATTTGTAGCACCCCATTTTGCAGATGTTGGTTACGTAAGGTCTTGATTTTTCTTTATCTTTTTCCTTATCCTTGCAAAAGGGTTTGAAAATAGATACCATGGTAATCGCATTCTGCGGCGGTCTGGTCATGAAGGTGGAATTGCAGATGAATCGAAAGTTGATTCCGCAGGATTCCTGAGTGGATACCAGATAAGGCTTATAGGTGGTACCCCTTAGGTCCCTGGTCGCTTCATGAAAGATCACCAGGTCCTTGCAGTTAACGTCACGGTAGAAGGAATAGCCCTGGCAGCTCATACGACGAAACTCCTTTGCGTGTTTTTATGTTATATGATATGCACTGCCGGGGACGAGAGCCACATAGATAGGCTTTTTAAGGCGTCAGAGGAAGGATTTCCCTGTCATCTGGAACAAAAAGCCTGCCATCATAATAAGGCGCACCTTCCTTTACGTATCTTTCCTTCCGATGTAAAATGTCAGAGTCCTCAGTATGCCATAAAATCAAATTCTCAGCATGCAGCTCCTGAGCCAGCTCGCAGGCATCTTTTACCGTGCTGTGATGCTTTTCATATGGCTTAAAACGTTCCCTCTCTTCATATAAGCAAAATGCCTCATGTAAGAGCCAGCCGCAGTTTTTTGCATAAGAAAGGCATGCACTGCTTAGAGGCTCGTCCCCGCAGAAGGTCAGGGTCTTACCATTTTGAAGGACAGTGGTGAATCCGTATTGCTCTGCCTTTGTTGACTGGATATCAAAAAAGGTCACCTGGTTTCCAAGAATCGTTCTTGTTTCCCCATCTAAAACCCCGGTAAGGTGGATTCTTTTTCCGATCAGTTCATAAAATTTCCCCTGTAAGGTCAAACGGCAGAGGGTATCAATTACAGATACCAGACGCTTATGACAATAGATCATAAAGTCCCCTTCGTACTGGCTGGACTTCATTCGGGTGCCGATAAAACGAACCATCCAGACTACGCCAAGAATGTGGTCTGTGTGCTCGTGGCTCACAAACAAATGGTGGATATGGGAGAGCTCCACATTCATACTATTTAAGATTCCAAGAATACCGTTGCCGCCTCCGGCATCAATCATAAAGTACTCATCCTCTTTTTTTATGGCAAAACACGTATTATAGCACTTGGACACGGCGGCATTTCCTGTACCGAAAATATATAATTGTTCCATCTTTTGCTCCTTTTTCACACGGGGGTTTTCTGTTGTCGTAAAATATGGTACTATATGATTCATACAAATGCAACAGTGTTTCAGGAGAGGAAAGCGTATTATGAGAGATTTGGCATATCTGAAACTGATGTCAAGGGAATACCCGACGATTAAAGCGGCATCCAGTGAGATCATTAACCTGACAGCTATTCAGGGCCTGCCTAAGGGTACGGAATATTTTTTCAGTGATTTACATGGTGAGCATGAAGCTTTTATCCATTTGTTACGAAGTGCCTCCGGAATCATCCGGGAGAAGATTACAGAGACATTCAGCCACATCATGCCGGAAAAAGAGGAAGTGGAACTGGCAAACTTAATTTATTATCCGGAGAAGGTGCTTAACCAGCTGGAATGTCTGGAAGCAGCAGACGATGAGTGGCAGAGAGTTACCATTTACCGTCTGGTACAGATCTGTAAGATGGTATCATCCAAATATACAAGATCCAAGGTAAGAAAGAAGATGCCTGCGGAATTTGCCTATGTCATCGATGAACTCCTTCATGTGGATTATAATGATGATAATAAACGTGTATACTATAGTGAAATCATACGTTCCATCATAGATATTGAGGTGGGAGACAAGTTCATTGTCGCCCTGTGTGAACTGATTAAGAATTTAACCATTGACAGCCTGCACATCATCGGGGATATTTTCGACCGGGGACCAAGGGCGGATATTATTATGAATGAGCTTCTTCATTTCCACGATGTGGATATCCAGTGGGGAAACCACGATATCTCCTGGATGGGAGCCGCTACCGGCAATCTGGCCTGCATCTGCAATGTGCTGAGGATTGCCATCAGCTACAACAGCTTTGATGTCTTGGAGGATGGATATGGAATCAATTTAAGGCCTTTATCCATGTTTGCAGCCAGAGTGTATAAGGAAGATACCTGTGAGCGGTTCTTCCCTCAGACGCTTGATGAGAACATATATGACGCAGTGGATCCCATTCTGGCAGCTAAGATGCACAAGGCCATAACCATCATTCAGTTCAAGGTGGAGGGACAGATTATAAAGCGCCACCCGGAATATGAGATGAATGACAGGATTTTAATGGAAGCCGTTGATTTTAAACAGGGAACGGTAACCGTTGAAGGGAAGGAGTACCCCATGGTGGATACCTTCTTTCCTACGGTGGACCCGGAGCATCCACTGGAGCTTAATAAAGAAGAGGAAGAGCTTCTTCGGGTCTTACAACTGTCCTTTCTTCATAACGGGCTGCTTCATAAGCATGTGCGCTTCCTTTATTCCCATGGCAGCATGTACAAGTGCTCCAACTCAAACCTTCTCTATCATGGCTGTATCCCCATGAAGGAAGACGGTTCCTTTGAGGAACTGATGGTAGATGGTAAGGCCTACTGCGGGAAAGCTCTTATGGATTATTTAGACCAAAAGGTACAAAACGCCTATTTCATGCCTGAGGATTCGCCGGAGGGTGCAGATGCCAGAGACTTTATGTGGTATCTATGGTGCGGTGCCAAATCACCGGTCTATGGAAAAGGTAAGATGACTACCTTTGAGCATTATTTCATCGATGATCCACAGACCTATAAGGAACCGATGAATCCGTATTACCGTCTAAGCGTGAAAGAGGAGTACTGCGATAAGATTCTGGAGGAATTTGGCCTGTCCATTGAGGGCTCCCATATCATCAACGGTCACGTTCCGGTTAAAATTAAGGAAGGGGAATCCCCGGTGAAGGCAGGGGGCAAGCTGTTTTTAATTGATGGTGGTCTCTCCAAAGCCTATCAGTCAAAGACCGGTATTGCCGGTTATACACTTATTTATAATTCCAATCACTTAGCTTTAGCAGAGCATAAACCATTTAACCGGGAACAGGAAAGCACTCCCAAAGTATCCGTCGTGGAACACGTAAAACACCGGGTCATGGTAGCTGATACGGATAAGGGAGCAGAGCTTGCCGGACGGATATCAGATTTAAAAGAACTGGTGGCCGCGTACCGGGAAGGCATTCTCAAGGAAAATGTAGAATAGCATTCCAACGAAATTTTTAATAATTATTTCAGATAAGGTTTATTTACGAAGCTTCCGCCGGATGGTACAATGGTCAGAGTGATTTACTTATAAGAAGGAGGCTCAGATGAGCAAACAGGAATTTTTACAGCGCCTAAGGGAAACTCTAACCGGTGAGGTCCCTGGAAACGTAATTGAGGATAATATCAGATTTTATGACGAATATATCAGTACGGAAGTAAAAAAAGGTTCCATGGAAGATGAGGTAATTGCATCCATCGGAGATCCAAGGCTGATTGCCAAGACCATCATGGAAGCCAATGAGAATGCATCAGCTTCAGGAAAGTCTTATTACGAGTCCTATTCTGGGTCCGCACGTAACGTTTATGAAGATCAGGAAGATACTGGACATGGTATGCATTACATTGATCTTAGTAAATGGTACTGGAAGGTCCTTGCTTTGGGAGCTTTGATCCTTGTATTCTTTCTGACAGCGACCATACTGACTGGAATTTTCAGCCTTTTAATGCCTCTTTTAGGACCGTTGTTCCTGGTTCTTTTAATCCTCTGGTTTTTCAGAGGAATGAAACGATAATGTCAAATATTGTTAACAATTCCAATAAAATATTACAAAAGTGTAACGGCAGTTGCGGCGTATAAACGTCACAACTGCCGTTTTTGCTTGACAAAATCGAGAGATAAATATATAATCAAAAACGTAACAATTATGTAACATTTGTTTTTAGGCTATTTTTTGGAGTCAGGAAAGGAACAACAGGAGAATCTATATGAAGAATAAAATGTGGAAGGCGTTTGGGCTCTTAGGGCTGCTTGCAGGGCTTGGTCTGGCTACTCCAGCTCAGGTTCATGGAGCAGAGATTGCAGTGGAAACCAGCACAACACTTTATGCAAAGATCGATGTGCCTGTTTCAGTTTTAAATACTGCCAATCCCTCAGGAAGCATACTTTCCAATGCGGAGGAAGGAAAGACTTATGAGGTCATGGAAGCACCAAAGGATGGCTGGGTGAGAATCAAGGTTCCCCAGGGAGAGGGCTACATAAAAAGCAGCTCTGCTACCTTGATTGAAAAGGCTCAGGAAAAGGTGGACAAGTCCGCCTTAAAGCGCCAGGAGGTAGTAGATTACGCACTTCAGTTTGTAGGAGGCCGCTACGTATACGGCGGAGTCAATCCCAATACCGGAGTGGATTGTTCCGGCTTTACCAGATACGTTTTGGGAAATGCTGGCGGTGTTAATATCAGCCGCAGCTCCAGATCCCAGTCCGTGGAAGGAAGGACGGTCAGCTACCAGAATGCCCGCGCAGGAGATCTGGTATTTTATGGTAAAAATGGGTCGATTAACCACGTCGCCCTATATATGGGAGACGGCCGTGTGGTCCACGCTTCTACAGAAAAGACAGGAATTATCGTAACAAACGTCATGTATCGCAAGCCTGTGAAATTTGTTAGTGTTTTGAACTAAAAAATTAAGGTATTTGGTGCAGTTTTAAATAATACTTGACGAAAAGATAAAATAAATGTATAATAACCGTAATGAATTTAATAATTACGTAACATTTGAAAACCAAAAAGTAAAAACAGGAGCAAATTTCCCGATGATGAAAAAAACATGGAAAACGTTAGGCCTTATGGCTTTCTGCAGTGCAATTGTAATTGCTAGACCTTCAGATGTAAGAGCAGATGAGATATCCGGTCCAGGACTTAGTTATGGAAATTATTTAGTAACTGTTGATTCAGATAAAGTTACAATCAGCAAAGATGAAGATGGACAAGAAGCTTTGATGACCGCAACCAAGGGTACTTCCTTTCAGGTAATGGAAGATATGGGTGACGGAACAGTCAAAGTTAAGGTTAATGATACATACGGCTATTTGCCGGTAGATGGCAATGCAACCGTTACTCAGACAGATGAAAGCACTCTGGCAGCACTGGAAGTTAAGAATAAGGCAGATGCAACTGTTGATTTCAGACAGAGCATTGCAAATTACGGTTTACAGTTTGTAGGCGGACGTTACGCTTATGGCGGAACTGACCCAAGAACGGGAGTTGATTGCTCCGGTTTCACAAGATATGTATTGCAGCATGCGGCTGGAATTAATTTAAGCCGTTCCTCAGGTGGACAAGCCACTCAGGGAAGAGCCATCAGCGCAGATCAGATGCGCCCAGGCGATCTGCTTTTCTACGGAAGCGGCAGATCCATCAACCACGTTGCCATGTACATCGGCAATGGACAGGTTGTACATTCTTCCACATACAGCACAGGTATTAAGACTTCCCCATGGAATTATCGGACACCTGTGAAAATCGTCAATGTAATCGGCGATTAATGAATAAGCGGATAACGGATTTTAGATAAGGGTATAGGACCTTCGGCATGGGATTGCCGAAGGTCTTTGTTTTGTATCATTAATTAAAAGGTTGTTTATTTTTTCATCAAAGATATTACCAAGGGAAGTATGAAGTTAAGCAGCCGGTCAAAATTTAATATATCCTGATATTAGATAAAGATAAAGGTTCTTGCCATGCCATTTGTATCTGGTGATTATCTTCTCTCATATAAGAAAAACCAATTATAATAGTTCTCCTGTCAATAATAATGGAGGAAAGAATATCAATATAGATATCTTCCGAAAACATGAATTGAGTTATTATAATGAACCGATTGTTCTGTTAATCTTCTGCAACATACCTATTAATAAAAAAATTGTGATTCGAAGAAATGGCAGCATTATAAGCAGTATTAGGATGTTAAAGTCTGCTTTGTTTAAAACAATTTTTGAATTATGATTTTTGTTTTTTTAGATATAATATAAGAAAAAAAATTATATATGGAACAAAAAATACAGGGCTTTCCATTCATTATAAAAATGATATTAGCTGAAATAACGTTAAAGTATTTTATCAATAATTCAATTTCATAGGCTCTGGCAAATTGCAGAAATATAAAGACTCAAGAAAAAAATCCATACTTTCTCTAAGCAATATGCCTTCTTCTACTGTTAAATAACAAAGAGAGCAGGGGCGGCGAGTATAATATGAAACAGCATCTGATATTTCATAACGGTTTTTTCAAATGAAGCGAATCCTCTACTTATGTTAACGCATGCTATTATTATAGTTTTTGTTTAAACGATATCTGTAGTTCATTCTTATTATTATCCTTTCATAGATCTTTCCACCAAGTTAACAAAATATAAAACAGATATCTTTTATTGTTTTTTTAAATGATGGAAGATACCAGCAATCTTTCAATAATAAATCTATGAATGGGATATGCTAACGTTGATAATCTTTATTGATAATTGTTTTGCTTTAAACCAAATGAAAACAGCCAGGATAGGGGAGCTATCCGGCTGCTTTCGAGGGGAGTATAAATAATTAATAAGGATGAGGATATATCTCCTCAATTCAATTATAATATAGCCAGAATGAAATTGCAAAGTTAATTTTTATTAAGTATTTATAAGGATTTCTATATTATAAAAAAAATAGGGGTCTCCTCTCTGAGATGCTCATAAACAGAGAATAATTAAATTTTTGACAATTTTTTTAAATTAGAAATAAGTATAATCTGTCCTGTTTCCGCCATACTAGTCCATGTAACAAACAACACCTACAGGAGGTAAATACAATGTCTAGAAATAACTACAATGATATGGACAACTCTTCAAGAAACAACAACCAGAACAACAACCAGAACAAGAGCCAGAATAACAACCAGAACAAATCACAGGATAAGATGAACAACAACACAAGCCGTGATTCTTACCGTGACTCTTACAACAACACAAGCCGTGATTCTAGCAGAGATTCCAGCCGTGACTCTTACAACAACACAAGCCGTGACTCCAGCAGAGATTCCAGCCGTGACTCTAGCAGAGACTCCAGCAGAGATTCCAGCCGTGACTCTTACAGAGACACAAGCCGTGACTGCAACAAGTAATTATTTCTGATTTTAAGAAAAAACGAAAAAAGGCGTGGGAAAGAGACATGGTGTTCTTTCCTGCGTTTTTTTCGTATCCAGGCTCATCCTCTAAAATTTTCGCAAACCGCAAAATCTGGAATATATTATTATAGAAAGGACAGGTGATAATATGTTCCAGACCATCCCCATTTGGGAAATTGATAATTATATTGATTATAAGGATAATATCATGATTATAGATCTTCGAAACAGGCAGTCCTATCAAAAAGCCCATATTCGAAACGCTGTTAACTATCCCTACGAAGAAATGGACCGTTGGATCGGCTCCCTGCCGAAGGATAAACTTTTAATTTTTTACTGTGCCAGAGGCGGGCAGAGCATGATGGTCTGCCGGAATCTGGAGCCATATGGATATCATGTGGTCAACATTGCCAATGGAATTGCTTACTATCGGGGAAAATATATGACATGGGGTTAGGTAAATTCATTGACAGAAATATCCCCTAGCTTTAAAATATATCTATTATATACAGAAGGAGAGTAAATTATGAAATATATGATTGCTTCTGACATTCATGGGTCAGCCTACTACTGTGGGCTCCTGTTAGATGAATATAGAAAGTCCGGTGCCAGCCGGCTAATTTTGTTAGGGGATATTTTGTATCATGGTCCCAGGAATGACCTTCCAAGGGATTACGATCCGAAAGCGGTCATTTCTATGTTAAATGGCATAAAGGACCAGATCTACAGTGTGAGAGGAAACTGTGACACGGAAGTAGATCAGATGGTACTGGAATTTCCGGTACTGGCAGATTATGGACTGTTGGTAGTAAACGGTCTGACAATCTATCTCACACATGGTCACATCTATCATAAAGATCATCTGCCGCCGGTACAAAAGGGAGATATTCTCCTTCATGGCCATACACACATCCTGACTGCAGAGCGGGAAGGCGATATTACCATATTAAATCCCGGTTCTGTATCCATTCCAAAGGGCGGTAATCCGCCAACCTATGGGATACTGGAAGAACAGGTATTTCGTATCCTGGATTTTGAGGGAAATGTACAAAAAGAAATAGACTTAGGAGAATAAGGTGAAAAGAACATTTGAATTAATCGCACCCTGTCATTTTGGCATGGAAGCGGTATTAAAAAAAGAAATAACAGATTTAGGATATGACATTACAACCGTTGAAGATGGAAGAGTGACATTTATTGGTGATGATGAAGCCATCTGCCGGGCAAATATCTTTCTTCGTACCGCAGAGCGTGTGCTTTTAAAGGCAGGCACCTTTCATGCGGAATCCTTTGAGGATCTTTTTCAGGGAACAAAATCCATTGCCTGGGAGGAGTATATTCCCCAGGACGGTAAATTCTGGGTTGCCAAGGCTTCCTCGATAAAGAGTAAGCTGTTTAGTCCCTCTGACATTCAGTCCATCATGAAAAAGGCAATGGTGGAACGAATGAAAAAGTCTTACGGTGTGGAATGGTTCGAAGAAAAAGGAAGCTCTTATCCTATCAGGGTATTTCTTTATAAAGATGAGGTAACTGTGGGAATCGATACCACAGGAGATTCTCTTCATAAGAGAGGCTACAGAACCCTTACCAGTAAGGCTCCTATTACAGAGACTCTTGCAGCAGCCCTCATTATGCTGACTCCATGGAATAAGGATCGTATTTTAGTGGACCCGTTCTGCGGTAGCGGTACCTTTTTAATTGAAGCGGCTATGATGGCTGCGAATATGGCTCCTGGCATGAATCGTTCCTTCCTTTCCGAAGACTGGAAGAATCTGATTCCAAGAAAATGCTGGTACGATGCTATGGATGAAGCCAATGATCTGGTGGATCAGGATGTAAAAGTAGATTTACAGGGATATGATATCGATCCTGAGATCATAAAAGCAGCAAAATCCAATGCAGCCTCTGCAGGCGTAGAGCATATGATCCATTTCCAGCAAAGACCAGTGAATGCATTAAGCCATCCGAAAAAATATGGATTTGTCATCACCAATCCGCCTTATGGTGAGCGAATTGAAGAGAAAAAGAATCTTCCTGAGCTCTACCGTCAGATCGGCGAGCGTTACAAAGCCCTTGATGCCTGGTCCCTGTATATGATCACGGCCTATGAAGACGCGGAAAAATACATTGGAAGAAAAGCAGATAAGAACCGTAAGATCTATAACGGTATGATGAAGACCTATTTCTATCAGTTTATGGGGCCAAAGCCTCCAAAAAGAAAAACAGGAGATTCGGTTGAAAATTAAAAAATGGATTGCCGTCATTTTTTTCGCAGTCTGTAGTATCGTGGGATGTCAATACAAAACTCCCGAACAACCAGCAGCAGGAAAGGTGACGGAATATAACGGTGCCCTTCCTGCCTCCTATGATGGGAGAAAAAAGGGCAGGGTGCCAGCCGTTAAAAACCAGGGAAACCTTGGAACCTGCTGGGCCTTTGCCTCCCTTCAGGCACTGGAGGCCAGCCTGCTGCCAGGAGAATCTAAGGATTTTTCCGAAGACCATATGTCCCTCGGGAATGGTTTTTCCATCCCTCAGGAAGAGGGCGGTGAATTCACCATGTCTTTAGCTTATCTCCTCTCCTGGAAGGGACCGGTTCTGGAAGAACAGGATCCTTATGGAGATGGCGTTTCTCCAAAGGGATTAAAAGCGGTCAAGCATGTCCAGGAAGTTCAGATGATTCCCGGTAAGGATTATGAAAAAATAAAACAGGCGGTTCTACGCTATGGCGGGGTACAGAGTTCCTTATATACCTCCATGACCGATGAAAACAGCCGTTCCGCCTCCTACAATGAAAAGGCATATGCGTATTGCTATATTGGCTCTGAGCCTCCAAACCACGATTCTGTGATCATTGGCTGGGACGATGATTATCCCAAGGAGAATTTTAATGAGCCGGTGAACGGAAACGGGGCATTTATCTGTTTGAACAGCTGGGGGAAAGGCTTTGGAGAGCAGGGCTATTATTATGTGTCATATTATGATTCCAATATTGGAATGAATAATCTGGTATATTCCCTGACAGAAGATACGGACAATTACAGCCATATCTATCAGTCTGATTTAAGAGGCTGGGTAGGACAGTTGGGGTATGGAGAAGATACCATCTGGATTTCCAATGTTTACGAAACAGGAGGTGATGAGGCTTTGTCTGCAGTTGGCTTTTATGCAACAGCTAAAAACACCTCCTATGAAATATATGGAGTGGGGAAGGTAAGTGACGAGGCTGCAATCGTAAGCGGCGGGGATTTCGACCGGAAGGTGCTGTTAGCAAAGGGGAGCTTTATCAATGCCGGTTATTATACGGTTCCTGTTACCGGCAGCTTAAAGGAAGAGCAAAAGCTTAATAAGGGAGAACGATTTGCGGTTATGGTAAAGATCACCACACCAGATGCCATCCACCCTGCTGCCATCGAGTATGATACAGGAGATGGGCGAACCCTTGTGGACTTATCTGATGGGGAAGGCTATTTAAGCCCCGACGGCAATCACTGGGAGCGGGTGGAGAAAAAGCAGGACTGTAATCTTTGCTTAAAAGCGTATACGACAGACCGATAGGGCTGGTGATAAAGGAGAGTATCAATGAACGAGGATAAGATAATTTTTGCAACTGGAAACGAAGGAAAGATGAGGGAGATCCGGGAGATTTTAAAGGACCTGGGTATGAAAATCCTTTCCATGAAAGAGGCAGGAGCTGATCTTAACATAGTAGAAGATGGTTCCACCTTTTTGGAAAATGCAGAGATTAAAGCCAGAGCTGTATGGGAAAAGACAGGAGGCATCGTACTTGCTGATGATTCAGGTCTTGTCATTGACTGTTTAAACGGAGAGCCGGGAATTTATTCTGCCAGGTACATGGGTGAGGATACCTCCTACGAGATTAAGAATCAGAATCTCTTAAACCGTGCGGCAAAGGCCAGAGGAGACGAGCGTAGCGCCCGGTTTGTCTGCAGTATAGCGGCAGTTCTGCCAGATGGAAATGTGCTTCATACAGAAGAAACCATGGAAGGAATTTTGGCGGACAACCCTGCAGGAGAAGAGGGCTTTGGATACGATCCCATTTTTTATCTGCCTGAGTTTCAAAAAACAGCGGCAGAGCTTACCATGGAAGAGAAAAACAAGATCAGCCACCGGGGTAAGGCACTGGATGCGATGAAATGCAAGCTTATGGAATATTACGGGAGGAAGTAGGATGAAAGTACTGATCGTCAGTGACACTCACAGAAAAGATGACAGCCTCTATAAGATTATTACAGAATCCGGCCCTTTTGATATGCTTATCCATCTTGGTGACTCGGAAGGAAGTGAGGAGAAGATTACCGGCTGGGCAGGGGAAAACTGTCAGGTCCATATGGTTCTTGGGAACAATGACTTTTTTTCCGATCTTGACCGGGAAAAGGAGATTACTATCGGTAAATACAGGATTCTTTTAACTCACGGCCATTATTACAATGTTTCTCTTGGCGTGGAACGTCTGGAGCTGGAGGCCAGGGAGAGGAATCTTGATATCGTTATGTATGGTCACACCCACCGTCCGTTTTATGAGGTACATAACGGAGTTATCGTTTTAAATCCAGGCAGCCTGTCTTATCCAAGGCAGGAGGGGCGTAAGCCATCTTATATGATCATGGAAGTGGATGAGACGGGTGAGGCCCATTTTACCCTTAATTTCCTGGGAGCTTAAGAAAGGAGAGAGATAACTGGAAATACCGCTTATTGCCGGATCTGGCATAGTAGTGTTCCGGTTGTCTCTTTTTTAATTGTGTAAAATGGTTCACATTTCTTTACTTTTATGAATCGTTTGATTTTTTACTTTCGTTCAACCTTTTGCAGATATAATGTATATTAACTTTTAAAGGAGGGCATGTATGGTTACAATTCTTATCGTAGAAGATGATCAGATGGTACGTCTTTTAACGAAAACAAAACTTAGTCACCTATATAAAATAAAAGAAGCTGCTGATGGCGAAGAAGCGTTAGAAGTTCTCGACCACGTACATGTTGATCTACTCATTGTGGATATTCAAATGCCAAACATGAATGGATATGAGTTAGTACGTGCCCTGCGGGATGTGGGTGATATGACACCAGTCATTATGCTGACGGCGATGAATACCTTTACACACAAAAAAGAAGGATTTGCATCCGGCGTAGATGATTACATGACAAAACCCATCGACTACGAGGAACTTATTTGGCGTATTAAGGCACTGATGAGGCGAGCACAGATTGCTAACGAAAACCGTATCGTTATAGGTGGTTTTACTATGGAACAGAACACTTTATCAACTCAGTATAACGGCGAAACGATCTCGTTGACAAACAAGGAATTCAACCTGCTGTACAAGTTTCTCTCCTACCCCAATGTGGTATTCACCAAACAGCAGCTAATGGACGGGATTTGGGGATGTGATTCTGAGACAGAGTACGATACTATTAAAACCTACATCAGCCGCCTGCGCAACAAGCTTTCGATGTGCAGAGAATTCGAGTTGGTATCCATTCGCGGACTGGGATATAAAGCTGTCATTCATAAGATAGGAGGCAGCCATGAAACAGTATAAAAAAGAATCAACCTTTAAACTGATTCAATTTAAGTGGGTTTTCGTTGCAGACTCAATCGTAGTTGTTGGTGCTGTGATGGCCTATGGGCTTATTGCTACATGCTGGCTTGGCATGAATTCGGAAAATGCGCTTTCTATGCTGGCAATCATACCACTTATGATTCTTGCAGTCAGTTTGGGAACGGTTTTCACACTGCGGTCTGTTCGCAGAAAAATGGATGATCTGTTAATTGGTATAAAAGAAGTATCCAATGGCAATCTGGACGTACAGCTAGACTGCAAAAAGGCAGATGAATATGCACCAATCTATGATGGGTTTAATCGTATGGCAGCAGAGCTTAAAAATACAAAAACAGAAATGCAAAACTTTATCAATGATTTTTCACATGAATTCAATACACCTATTACTTCAATTTCAGGATTTGCACAATACCTTATTGACACAGGAGATGACATAGAAAACACGGAACGCAATCAATATCTTCAGATCATTGCCGATGAATCTCTTCGTTTGTCCACCTTGTCGCAGTCCACACTTCTGCTTTCCAAGGTGGAGGCCTGCGAAATTATCACCGAAAAAGAAGCATACAATTTATCCGAACAAATAAAGCGGTGTGCTATCCTGCTGCTGCCGAAAATTGAACAGAAGAAGATAGAGCTGGAACTGGATGTAGACGATATTTGTTATGTGGGCAATGCGGAGCTGATGGAACAGGTATGGATTAATGTTCTTACTAATGCCATTAAATTCACCCCTGAACATGGAGAAATTAAAATAGCCGCAAAGTGTACCTCTAATGAGATTACTCTTAAATTTTTCGACAGCGGTGTAGGTATGGACGAAGAAACCGCCGCACATATTTTTGAAAAATATTATCAGCACGATACTACCTCTGCCGTAAGAGGCAGCGGTATTGGCCTTTCCATTGTTTCCCGCATTATTACTCTTTGTGGGGGTAGCATTTGCGTAGAAAGTAAACCTCAAGAGGGAAGTACCTTTTTAATCACGTTACCCATCTAAGGAATGGAAAAAAAAGCGTAAATCAGACGTATGTTTGGTTTACGCTTTTTTTCTTTCATAATTTTTGCTTTTTTTACTTTCGTTCAACCTTCGCCCATTAAGATATGTTCATAGCACGAAATCACAACAGCAATATCAAGGAAGGAGATTGACTATATGGCATTTCAGCTGCAAAATATGTGCCACTGCAATAATCATGGATTTCCAGTCCTTGCCTTATGTATGACGGCAGATATAAAAGCAAGTATTTGAAAAAACAAACTTTAGATTAACATTTTGAAAGGAAGTACAATTATGAATAATTACAATGTTAAAAATCAGATGGATAAGGCCGGCATTGTGGATACCTATGCCCTTATAGATGAAATGACTAGCCAGACCACGTACCAGACGGCACTAGAGGAAGCTATCCGCAACCGTTTAGAAAATGGCTTTAAAAACTGGAATGGTGGCTATGACGGCTGGCTTGAGTGGTGTAACACTTTATATGAGCCGGATGCATATTACAACATTCCTTATAATGGTACCCAGCGCCGCTGTACACTGGAAGAGTACAAGAGCATGATGGGACAGCTTTTTCAACATTTCACAATGGAACTGGGCAAATTTGACAACATGATCATTAAAGATAACTGGTGTGCAATTCGCTATACTGTGAAGGTGAAAAATTTAGACACTGGTACAGAAATCCTCCAGCATACCATGGAGTTCGTAAGATTCAAGGACAATGGTGATGAGCGCGGAGTCAGAGTTGTAGAGGGGTGGGCGTTGTCCGACAGTCCGTTATCCATAAAACAATAAGCCAATAGACTCGTTTAGATTATGAGAGGAGAATTATTACGAAAATGAATATAAAAAAGGTATTAAGAATGAGTGTAACAACCTTGGCCATCGGGGCTGCTGCTGTTGGATGTGGATCCAAAACCAATACGATTGTTACCAAAGAAGCCACAAACATAAGCTCCGATGAATCTGTGATCAGTATCTCCGATCGCTATGATAACACGAAAGAACTTTCTGCTGTTTTTCCAATCGTCAATCCCACCCCAATAGAAACAGACATGGAAAAAAATATTCAAAATAGATTATTAAATGGGTTTGAAAACTGGAACAGAGGCTATGATGCGTGGGAAAAATGGGGCGACATTCTGTACACCGATGATTCCTTTTATAACGTCCACGGTGTAAGACTCACCTTGAAGGAATATCAGTCTTCCATGAATGCGACACTGAAGTCCAGCGATATTCAGATGGGTAATTTCAATAATATGATCATCTGCGGCGACTGGGCTGCAATTCGATATGATATATCAACCACCGACCGACAGACCAGAAAATCTTCGGATGGGAGTGTGATGGAGTTTGTACAATTCAAGGATTACGGAGAGGAACTGGGGACTAGGGTTGTGGAAGGCTGGGCTGGAACCAAGGGCGCGGACTTTGATGGTTTGACTGGTTTCCAGACCGACGATGCGAAAGCGGCACAGCAGGAGGCATTAAATGCCATCGTCAATACAGTGATTCCTGATACATTAAATCTTAAAGACAAGTATCCTGTCACCAATCCTACGCCGATTGAAACCGATATGGCTAAGAAGATTCAAAATGCTATATTAAATGATTTTGAAAACTGGAATCAAGGCTTGGATGCTTGGACGGCATGGGCAGACACCTATTATGACAGCAACCTGCAGTATCATACCAACGACGCTACCATGACCTTATCGGATTACAAAACATTGGAGAAGAACAATGCCGAATCAACGAATGTAAAACGTATTCGCTTTGATAATATGCTAATCAGCGGAGATTGGGCGGCCATTCATTATAGAATCACTAAACAGGATTCAACGACCGGAGAAAAGACTGCCGGTGATGTGATGCAGTTCCTGCATTTTAAAGAGGACGGCGACAGCGTGAAAGTGACTGAGTGCTGGACAAAATAAGCCCATGTATTTATGTTAATAAAAGGGGGTGTTGCAAGATGAAAAGAACCTACAAGACATGCTATTTAGACGTTTAATAAACACACGTGCCTTGTATGAAAATTTCATTTTGTAACACCCCCAGTTTTAAATATAGTTACTCCTGAGATAAAATAAACGCAGCCTGTTGTGCTTGGCTGTTATTTCCAGCCATCTGGCAGATATGCCATGGTATTTGCGATCATATCATCGGCGAGAGTCTTGATTTCTTCCTCTGTGGCTCTTCCCTTTACCAGAGGATCGGCTAAAAAGGCATCGTAGACCAGAGAACGGTCGCAGGTAAGGGCAGCGTTTAAGATGCGCTCATGATTGTCTACGTGAGGCTTAATCAGCTCCAGAACATTCTCTGGGATAGCTCCGGCCACAATAGGCTTAATGCTGTCACGGTCAAAGGCAGCGTTGGTCTCAACGATGGCATCTGCAGGGAGATTTGGAATCTGTAAATACGTATTGGGAATATTTACATTGCTGATGGTCCGCTCCAGGCCGCAGAGAGACTTGATTAAAAGAATTCCTTCCTCTCCCGATGGCTTTAATTCTATTTTTTCTTCTCCAGTGACCAGGCGGTGGCTCTTTTCCAGTCGTGTCTTTAAATCTTCTTTTCTCCATGCAACGGTAGTAAGATTGAATTTCCAGCTTTTTGTTGTTTCCGGATTTTTTAAATATTCATCTCCTGGCATGAATTCAGCCAGGTGACGGTCACCGGCTGCTGCGATCAGGCCGTAGCGGCGGAATAAATCAAATTTCAGACGATGAGCACATTCAAAGGTACTGTTTGCCCAGTTCTTATCCGGCTCATTGTAGCCTTCTTCGTAATGAGAATCGATGTAATCGCGATAAACGGGGAATAAATCGATTCCTTTGTAGGAAGCCTGGTCAAACCATGTAAAGTGGTTGATACCAAGAACATTTACATGGATATCCTTTCGTTCCACATCCTTAAGACCGAGAAATTCTTCACAAATTCCCTTTAATACCTTCTGGGTGCCGAACACCTCGTGGCAGCAGCCAAAGGCCTTGATCTCCGGAAATACATGATACAGAGTTTTTACGCATAAGGACATTGGGTTTGTGTAGTTGATGACCCATGCCTTAGGTGCATATTCTTTTATGGCTTCGGCAATGGTAACAAATATAGGAATGGTGCGAAGAGCACGGATCATTCCGCCAGGGCCGGCAGTGTCGCCTACGGACTGATAGATGCCAAGTCTTTCCGGCAGATGAACGTCAGAAGCCATTTCATCAAAGGTACCTGGGAGAATAGAAATCACTGCAAAATCGCATCCGGTCAAGGCATCCTTTAAAGAAGAGGAAGTTTCATACTTCCATTTCCCAATGGTGTCCTCTCTGGCTGAAAGCTGATTGCCGATGATCTCGTTATTTTTAGAGGCAGACTCATCAATATCGTATAGCCGGATGGTACCGCTTAAGGAATCATCCATGGATAAGTCAGTCATAAAGGTCCAGGCCCAGCCTCTGGAGCCTCCGCCGATGTAGGCGATCTTTAAATCCGTGATCTTGTTATCAGAGTAATTCATAAAAAGTTCCTCCTGTGGATTGGCTGTATGTTTGGGTATTTTCTTGGTCTCTATATTGCATATTATAATGCAATATAGTATTATAAATCTTATATAATTGATGCTTTTTTAATAGAAATCGTACTTTTGGCTACTAATATGGAGGAAAGAGTGGATAAAATTATTTTTTCGGAAAGCATGGAAGGGGTCGCCATTGATCAGGTAGTGCGGGACCAGGAATTTTCCATGACCATGAAGCATTTTCATGATACCTATGAGCTTTATTTTCTCCTGGAAGGAGAGCGGTATTATTTTATTGAGAAAGAAACTTATTTTGTGAAAGCAGGAGACGTGGTCTTGATTAACCGGGAGCAGGTTCATAAAACAAGCCAGGCAGGAAGCGGAAAACATGACCGGATCCTGTTGCAGCTGAACGAAAAGGTTCTGGATCCCTGGTTAAAAAGTGCTGGCGTCTATACCCTGGGGCGTCTCTTTGGAGATTATTATGGCGTATTAAAGGTCTCGGAGCTGGAGTGGCAGGAGATGAACGCTCTTTTACTTGGAATCCGGGATGAGCTTAAGCAGCGTGGGGAGCGTTACGAGACCATGGTCCGCTTAAAGCTGTCTCAGATCCTTTTGCAAATTTACCGGATTGGAAAGAAAAATGTGTTAAAGGAAATGCCGGCTCCCGTTCAGACAGCCAAGCATGGAAAGGTTCATGAGGTGGCAGAGTATTTGACCACCCATTGTGAGACTGGAGAGAGCTTAGAGGAGCTTGCCATGAGGTTTTTCATCAGTAAGTCCTATTTGAGCCGGATCTTTCGGGAGGTAACCGGGTTTTCCGTCAACGAATACCGCAATCTGGCTAGAGTAAGAAAGGCAAAGGAGCTTCTTGGAAGCAGTGATTATTCTATTACGGAAATCTCAGGGCTTCTTGGTTTTGAAAGCGTGACTTACTTTGAGCGGATTTTTAAAAAGCATGGGGATGAAACTCCATCTGCATACCGGAAAAAAGCCGGAAGAAGGGAATCCTTTTAATCAGGACTCCCTTCTTTTTAGCTTTTCCTTATTTCTCCAAAGCCTCACATAAAGCAGTCAGGGCAAGCGCCTGGCCATATGCCATTGGCATAAGAAGAATATTCTTATAATGGTCTGCATCCATGCCGATTCCTGTTCCGGCTGATACGTTAAGAACGGTGCCGTCCTCGGATATATTATTACAGATGGCTTCAATTGCTTTGTCTGCTGCCTTTTTATAGGTATCGTCAAGGATGCCTGCTTTTACGCCCCGAAGCAGTCCGGCTGCAATGGCAGCAGAACCGGAAACCTCCTCATAGCTTGTCTCATCTGTAAGAACCGTATACCAGAGGCCGGAAGGTGCCTGAAGACGTAGCATTGCGTTTGCCTGAGCCTTAAAGGTATCGATGAAAAAGTCACGGACTCCCTGGCTCATCTCCTCGCCGCAATCGTCTAAAAATTCCATAATTCCGTAAGTGAACCATGAGTTTCCCCGGCACCAGAAGATGCCTCCGAAGTTATCCATCTGATCAAAGCGGAAGCCGTGATGGAAGAGGCCGGTCCCTTTGTCAAATAAGTATTTGATATGGACAAGGAACTGATGGGTGGCCTCCTCTTTCCATTCCTTTTTATGTTCCTGGTGTCCCATATGATTTAAAAACAGGACAGACATAAACAGGGTATCCACCCAAATCTGACCTTCGTTTAAGTTAACTCCATTCCGGTCTCCGATGGCACTTGTGACGTGCTGGAAACCATTGTCCGGAGTCTTAGGAAGCTCATTCATCAGCCAGTCAGCCCGCTCCATTAGAAGCTTTTTCAAGTCCTGTGAGTTTGACAGTTTATCGCTGATATATGACAGAGGAAGAAAGGGAGCTGTCGTATTTATATTTTTTGAAGGAAGTCCACGCTCCATATGACCATGATACCAACGGTCAAAAAAGGGCAGATAACGGTCATCTCCATAAAAGTCCTGAAGTTTTTTCAGTCCATAAAGTCCAACACCCTGAGGCCAGTCCCACTCCTCGATTCCAAAGTCTCTTTGAATAATGCCTTTGCTTGTATCTGTGGAGCTGACAGTCTGGTCCTTGTCGTAATCACTGCCTCCCAGGTTCATAAGCTTTTCCACCACTAAATGGATTTTTTCTAGTAACTGTTCGTTTGACATTGTCATGATTCTCCTTTTTGTGTGTGATTCCTGTTTGTCTTTAATGTTTCAATATATTCGGTCGGCGGAAGGCCGGTATACCGCTTAAATACCTGACTGAAGTACTGAGGATTGCTGCCAAAGCCCACTTGTCTGGCAATGTGCTTTACGTTGTCATTATGATAAAAGGTCATAAGGCGTATGGCTTCTTCCATTCGCTCCTTATTAAGATAGTCGGAAAAGCGCATTCCTTCTTCCTTAATAAACTGCTTGCTTAAGTATCCCACACTTACGAACAGATAATTCTCAGCCAGCCATTTTAAGGATAAATTCTCAGAATCTAAGTGTTCCCTGATATAAGTTTTTAATATGGAGATGTTGGAGCTGATTTTATGGGTGCCGGAACCTTCCGTTTTTTGCACCATGACTACGGAAAGAAGTTCTCTGATGCCCTGTACGGAATTGCAGGAATAAAGGCGTCTGAAAAAATCGCAGGCAGCATCCGTAGGAAGCTTCTCCTGTTCCACACCGCTTTGTAGAAACAGACCTAAGGCAAGATTTCTTGCAGTATTTAAGGGCATGGAATCTATGAAAACAGAAGCCAGGAGTGCTGTTTTTTGTAAGGTATTTTCAGCTGAGGTGATAGAGTCCTCCAGTCGGCTGATCATCCAGGGGGAAGCTATGTGATTTTTGATCTCATGAGAAAAGCCATCCTCCTTTACCAGTAGAATGCGCTCAAACCGGGAGATCTTAGAAAGTATTTCATGGAACAGTTTTTCTGCAGATTCCTTATGAATAAATTCCGTTTCAAAGGTAACGGACTGACCGGGATATTTAAGCTTAGTGATCTGGCGTTCCATCTCCTCTTGAATGGCAAGGGTGGAAGCAGGGAAGATCATTACTGCAGTATTTTTTACGTAAAGTATGGAAAAAAACAGAGGAATCTTAGCCGCCTCCAAAATCCGTTTCATATCACAGGCAAAGCTTTTTAAATAGCTTTCCTCCACAAAAGAGCAGATGCAGGCATACTGGCATTCCTTTGGAAAGGATAGAAAGCCCTGATATTTGCGAAAAACAGGAGAGAAGCAGTCCTGATGCTCCAGTGCTTCCATAATAAAGCTCTGCTCCAGCGGGAAATGAAGGCTTTTTAAGAAATGATCCTGCTGGAGCTTTCGGTTCTCCTCTTCAATCAGCCGTTCCTTTCTCACAGAAACAAGAGATTCGATTAATTCATTTTTGTCTGTAGGCTTTAACAGATAGTAGCGGACACCGTATTTCATGGCCTGCTTTGCGTATTCAAAATCATTGTATCCGGAAAGGAGGATAAAGGTGATTTTGGAATCGGATTTTATGGAGCGGTCAATCAGGTCAAGTCCGTTTAAAATCGGCATCCGGATATCGGTAATCACTACATCCGGATACTCATCGCAAATAATATCGTATGCTTCCATGCCGTTCTTTGCCGTAGCGATCAGCTGATAGCCCAGGGATTCATAGTCGATCATCTGGGAGAGGGCTTCTCGAATAATCTGTTCGTCATCTACTATCATCAGTCTCAGCATATCAAACCTCCTGTTCCTTTGGAATGGACAGCATGACAACCGCCTTTCCA
Organism: Clostridium sp. 12(A); assembly: GCA_000526575.1. Lineage (GTDB taxonomy): Bacteria > Bacillota > Clostridia > Lachnospirales > Lachnospiraceae > Lacrimispora > Lacrimispora xylanolytica. The sequence goes on from JAGI01000001.1 coordinate 278,426, forward strand.
CCCTTGTTGTAAAATTTCAGTCCGTAATTGTCTCCGTAAAGCAGTTTTAACCGGGAATTGATATTGAGGAGTCCCACGCCAGAACCCTGGGGGGTTATTTCCCTGTTTTCTATTTTCTGTAACAGGTCCTCTTCAAACTGAGAGCCTGTATTTGAAACCTGAATCTGATAGTCCTTTTCCATTTCCTGAATGGTGACCCGTATCCGGCATAGCTCATCCGTATCCTCCATGGCATGCTTTAGAGCATTTTCCACAAGGGGCTGGATGCAGAGCTTTGGTACAAATATCTGAGAGGTCTTTTCCGGGGTATCCAGTTCAAAATGAAGCCTGTCCTTAAATCGTATCTCCTGAATCCTGATATAGTCGGACAGCACTTTTAGTTCCTCGGATAATGGAATGATATCCTTTTGATCTGCAATGGAAGCCCGGAACAAGTTACCAAGGGAACGTACCATAACAGAGATATCATCGGCACCGTACTTTTGTGCCATCCAGTTAATGGTGTCCAGAGTGTTGTATAAAAAATGAGGATTGATCTGCTGCTGAAGCATCTTAATGGCAGAATCTCTCACAAGAAGCTGCTTGTCATAATTTTCATCCCGAAGGACCTTTACGCTGTGGGTCATCTCATCAAAGCTCCGATGAAGCTGTCCGATCTCATCCTGACGGCTGTCGTAATCATAGCATTTGATGTTGCAGGCAGGTGCTTCTCCGCTGCCAAAGCATTTGATTTTTTCAATGAGATAATCCAGGTGGCGGAAGATATGGCGGAAAATAATATTTACCAAAACGCCGGTCACTGCTATGATGCAGAAGGTGAACAGGAATATCTGCATGCTGACCATACGGATTCCGTAAAACAAGGGGTCATAATCCCGGAAATACAGATAATCCCATTTGGTATAAGGAATTTGACCGTTTATGATAAATTCCTTATTGTTGTCAATGGTAGCTATGGTATAGGTATTTTCCAGTTTTTTGCTTTCTTCTATCAACTGGAGACATAATTCATCATGAAATGGCTTTGCCGGATAGATCCGCTTGTTTCCTGACATAAGGACAAAATTGGAGTTTTCCGATAAGCTGCCGGAATTCATCAGGCCATCTTCAATCATCTTATCCATATCAACGGTAATGTAAAGCTCTCCAATCTTTTTTAAGCTTAAATATTTCAGCTTTAGAATCTGTCTGGCACAGACCGTATTGGGACCTGGCTGTATGCTGGAGGCCCAGATGGATCTGCCTTTTAAAGAATCCAGTCTTTGATTGAGCCCTTTTACATCAAACTGAAGGATTTCATCAGAGCTTCCCATACAGATATTTGTTCCGTCCTTTAGGATAATATTGATGGAACGGATATAACTGCTTCGGTAAATATAGGTATAAAGCTGCTGGTAAATATCCCTGCGGGCTAAGGCCCGCCTGTTGCTGTAAGGATTTTCAGAGAGAAATGACAAGTTGTTTTGTATGGTCTGATCCCCAATGAGGCTGTCTGTAATATTCTCTACCATCTGCATCTCTGATTCCAAATAGGTGGTCACGTGGTTTAAGGAATTTGCATTGGTCTGATAAAGTTCCTCATTGTAACGGGACGTTAAAATTTTAATACTAAAAAAGAAAGTAATGCAGAGTGCCAGCATGGACATTAAAAAAACAGTCAGTATTTTTTTATATAAAGATAGGTTGTTAAACCATAGGATACACCGATTCATAAAATATGACCTCTCTTCCTGACAGTATTATATAGTAAAAATGTAAAAAAATAAATTGAATTTCGACATATAATTACAAAAAGCTGTTTTTTTAACCACAAAAAGCCATATTTTAACTTTACCGTTGTGCATATTTGACATATGATGTGGTTACCATAATTAAATCGAAAGGGAGGTTTTACAATGAAAAAAAGACTTTTAGCAACAACTCTTGCTGCACTATTAGCAGCAACATCTTTAGCTGCATGTGGTTCCAAGACAGAGACCAAGGACACACAGACAACCGGAGCTACTTCTGCAGCAGAAACCACAAAAGCAGCTGACACAACCGCAGCAGCAGGTGGCAAGGTAACATTAAATCTCAGCTGGTGGGGTAACCAGACGAGAAACGACGTAACCAAAAAAGCAGTTGATCTTTACATGAGCCAGAATCCAAACGTGGATATCAAGGTTGAATTTACTGACTGGTCCGGTTACTGGGATAAGCTTTCAGCAATGGCAGCTGGCGGAAATCTGCCGGATATCGTTCAGATGGACTATTCTTACTTAAACCAGTACCAAAAGAGCGGACAGCTTGCTGATCTTTCTGAGTTCATCTCAACTGGAGCCATCGACACAACAAAGATTCCAGAGAGCATTATTGAAAGTGGCTCCATCGACGGAAAATGCTATGCAATCAGCCTTGGAAGCAACGCTCCTATGATGCTTTATGATAAAGCTATCGTTGAGAAGGCTGGCGTAACAATCCCAGATCAGATGACTATGGATCAATTATACGACATCTCCAAAACAATATACGAAAAAACTGGCACAAAAACTCTTTATGATGGTGGAATCAACATGATGCAGATCATGGCAAGAGCAAATGGTTCTCATCTGTTTGATGAATTAACAGCTGGAAAAGAAGATTCCATGAAGATTTACTTCAACACCATGGAGAAATTCGCAAAAGCTGATTTCAGCATCTCTGCTGACCTTCTTGCTGAGAAGAACCCAGACGTTGTTGAAACAAAGCCAATCATTGATTCTTCCACATGGAACGACTTCTTATTATCCAACCAGTATATCAGTGTATCCAAAACTGCTGGAAGAGATTTAGGAATTACCATGTTCCCAACATTAACCGATGCGAAATCACAGCCAATTTATTTAAAGCCAAGTATGTTCTTCTCAATTGCTGAATCTTCCAAGAACAAAGAAGAAGCAGCGAAGTTCCTTGACTGGTTCACAAACAGCACCGAAGCAAATGACATTCTTCTTGCAGAAAGAGGAATTCCCATTAACTCTGCAGTAGCAGATGAAATCAAACCAAAGGCAGATGAAATCGCACAGCATGTATTTGACTACGTAGCAAAGGTTTCTGAAGTTGCAACACCAATTGATGCTCCAGATCCATCTGGTAAGGGCGAAGTAGAAGCATTAGGAAAGACAGTTGTAGAGGCAGTTCGTTACGGCGATGCCACTGCAGACGATGCTGTTGCTCAGTTCGTACCGGAAGCTAAGAGAATTCTGGAAGAAGCAGCGAAATAGCAGTTAGAAAGTCTGGAGGGGATATCATGAAGAACAATCAGATGACCCCTAAGAGAAAAGAGACATTGGCTCAGGTATTAAACAAACCGAAGGTTGCAGGATATGTATTTATCCTGCCCTTCATTATAGGATTCCTTGCATTCCTTGCCGTTCCAATGATTCTGTCCTTAGGGTTTTCATTTACCAGATACAACATATTGAAGACACCGGTTTTTATAGGTCTGGAAAATTACAGAACCATGTTTTTTGGAGATCCAAAGTTTTGGAAAGTATTCGGAGTAACCATGTACTACGTTCTGTTTTCGGTTCCTCTCCGGCTTATCATGGCTCTTGCAGTTGCCATGCTGCTAGTAAAGAGTACTAAATTATCTGGTTTTTACCGGGCAGTTTACTATCTGCCTTCCATCATTGGTTCCAGTGTTGCCGTTGCAATTCTTTGGAAGAGAATGTTTGCCAGTGATGGTGTTATCAATGCACTTATGAAAATTATTGGACTACCATCTGATATTGCATGGCTTGGAAGAACAGATACCGCAATCTGGACTCTGATCATATTGGCAATCTGGCAGTTTGGTTCGTCCATGCTTATATTCTTATCAGGTCTTAAGCAGATTTCAGTCAGTCTTTATGAGGCTGCTACCGTAGACGGTGCCAATGGTTTTCAGCGTTTCTTTAAAATTACGCTTCCCATGCTGACACCAACCATTTTCTTTAACCTGATCAACCAGCTGATCAATGGTTTTATGGCATTCACCCAAAGTTACATTATCACTCAGGGAAAACCCAGAGACACCACACTGTTCTATACGGTTTATATGTATCAGAACTCCTTTACTTATAATAAGCTGGGATACGGCTGTGCCATGGCATGGTTCATGGTGTTTGTAGTAGGGCTTCTGACTCTGGTACTATTTAAGACCCAGAAGAAGTGGGTACATTATGAAGCAGAAGGGTGATGAAATATGATGACAGGATATAAAGAAAAAAGAACAGCCATCACAGTAATATATCATGTATTTACCTTTTTCTTCGCATGTGCTATGATATATCCGCTTGTATGGATGGTAATGAGCTCCTTTAAAGACACCAATGAGATATTTCGTACAGCTGCCAGTCTGTTTCCGGAAAACTTTTCCTTTACCAACTACACCGTAGGCTGGAAGGGATTTGCAGGCTACAGTTTTGCAATATTTTTTAAGAATTCCTTTGTCATTGCCGGACTCTCCACATTGGGAGCAGTTGTTTCCTCAGCAGTCATCGGCTACGGATTTGCCCGTATTGACTTTAAATTTAAAAGCTTCTGGTTTGCCTGCATGCTGCTGGCAATGATGCTTCCTTTCCAGGTCATTATGATTCCTCAGTATATTATCTTTAATAAACTGGGCTGGGTAGGCAGCTACCTTCCAATTATCGTCCCACAGTTTTTTGGACAGGGCTTTTTCATTTTCTTAAATGTACAGTTTATTAAAGGAATTCCCATTGACTTAGATGAGGCTGCAAGAATGGATGGCTGTACCGTTTACTCCATCTTCTACCGGATTATTTTGCCTCTGATCAAACCTTCACTGGTTACAAGCGCAATTTTCTCCTTCATGTGGAGATGGGATGATTTCCTTGCGGCTTTGATTTACTTAAGTGATCCGTTGAAATATCCGGTCAGCTACGCCCTTAAGATGTTCTCAGATCCCACAGCTGGTTCTGACTGGGGCGCAATGTTTGCAATGGCAACCTTATCCCTGGTACCGATTTTCCTTATTTTCTTGACCATGCAGAAATATCTGGTAGAAGGAATCGCATCCACAGGAATTAAGGGCTAATGATAGCTTTTCAGGCGGGAGACCAAGATGCTTTGGTTTCCCGCCTTTTTAAAATTATGAAAAAGGCGGAATGATGTTATGAATCCTATGAGAAACAGATTAAAGGCAGCAGCAGATTCATTAAAAGCATTATGCTATCAGGATTTAAGAAGTGTAGAGCAGATGTTCATGAGTCCCGGAGATTACAGCTTTGAGGAAAGCTTTGACAGCAGTACGCTAGAGTGGACTCCCTTTGGAACCGACGAAACCTGGGGTGGAACGGATAAGCATTACTGGTTTCTGACAACTGTCACCATACCGGAATCATGGAGTGGAACCCAGGTAAGGGCAACGTTAAATACAGGAGCAACAGATATCTGGAACACAGATAATCCTCAGATCCTGGTCTATGTGAATGGCAGATTGTCCGGCACCATGGATATGAATCATCAGGATATCATTCTTTCCCATGATGCAAAGGCAGGAGAAATGTATGAGCTGGCATTTTACGCCTATTCAAACAGTACAGGTCTTACCAACTTCTTTCATCTGGAAATTGGGATGTATTCCGAACTTATGGCTCAATTTTATTATGATTTCACGGTTCCCTTTGAAGCAGCTGACCTTCTGGAAGAGGACGATTTAGAGCGGATTGATACCTTTAAGGCCCTTAGCGAGGCCCTGAATCTGGTTGATTTAAAGCGCCCAGGTTCCGAAGCCTTCTTTGATTCCGTAAAGGAAGCTGACTCCTGGCTTTTGGAGCATTATTATAAGGACAGGCCGGAAAATCCCATCACGGTTCACAGCATCGGTCACACCCACATTGATGTAGCCTGGAAATGGCCCTTAAAGCAGACAAGACAAAAAACAGTGAGAAGCTTTCAGACCGTATTAAATCTCATGAAGCGTTATCCAGAATATAAATTCATGTCAAGCCAGCCTCAGCTTTACGAATTCGTGAAGGAAGAAGCACCAGGAGTATTTGAGGAGATCAAGGAAAGAATTAAGGAAGGCCGCTGGGAGACAGAGGGAGCCATGTGGCTGGAGCCGGACTGCAACCTGGCATCAGGGGAATCCCTGGTGCGCCATATTCTTTATGGACGGAGATTCTTTGAAAAGGAACTGGGCGGAGCCGTTAACGAGGTGTTATGGCTTCCTGATGTATTCGGATACAGTGCTGCTATTCCTCAGATCATGAAGCAGTCAGGCCTTCCTTATTTCATGACAACAAAGCTTGGCTGGAATGAGTTCAATCAGTTTCCAAACGATGTGTTCCGCTGGAGAGGCATTGATGGAAGTGAGGTACTTACTTACTTAATCTCCACCAGGGACTATGTAAAGAACGGGGAACCGGTGAAGAATTTCAGCACCACTTATAACGGAAGACAGGATGCCAAACAGATTATGGGAACCTGGCAGAGATTCCAGAACAAGGACGTAAGCAAAGAGGTCCTTACCTGCTACGGCTACGGAGACGGAGGGGGCGGTCCTACCGAAGAGATGCTGGAGCAGAGCCGCCGTCTGGAGCGAAGCGTAGCCAGAGCACCAAAAACAAAGCAGACCTTTGTCAAAGATTTCTTTCATATCCTGGAGGAGCGCATGGATCAAAAGCAGCTTCCTGTCTGGGATGGAGAGTTATATTTAGAGCACCACCGGGGAACCTATACCTCCATGGCAAAGAATAAGAAATACAACCGTACCTGCGAGTTCTTAAACGCTGATACCGAGTTTTATTCTGTGCTGAACCTGCTCCTGACAAAAGATGGAGAGTATCCATCAAAGACTTTGGAGGAAAACTGGAAGCTCCTTCTCTTAAACCAGTTCCACGACATTCTTCCTGGTTCTTCCATTAAGGAGGTTTATGAGGATTCTCAGATTCAGTACGAGCAGATTATAAAATCAGGCAATGAGATCATTGAGACCTGTCTGAATCGTCTTCTTTCTGAGGCTGGCCTTAAAGAGACAAAGGATAAGGGAGATGCCTTGTCCGTATGGAACTCCTTAAGCTTTGGAAGAACGGGGATTGTATCCGTAAACCAGCCAGTGAAAGACATTGGCCTGTTATCCCAGGAAGCAGAAAACGGAGAGATTCTTTATCTGGCAGAAGAAGTACCATCAAAGGGATATGAAGTGTATGGAAGCGGAACGAGAACATCATCTTATGATGATTCTCCTGTTATCTCAGACTTTGAAACAGACAAGGAAGGCCGTCCATGTAAGCTTACTACACCACATTATGAAGTGGAATTTAGCTCAGAGGGTACCATGACCAGGCTATACGATAAGAAAGAGGACAGAAGTCTCTTAAAAGAAGGAGCACAGGGAAATGAGCTTCTTGTGTTCGAGGACCGTCCCCTGGAATTCGATGCCTGGAACATTGATGCCACCTACCGGGAAAAGGTATGGAAGGTGAATGAGGTGTTGGAGGCACGGCTTTTAGAGAATGGTCCGGTAAGAGGAACCATTTTGGTGAAGAAGAAATTCATGGATTCCACCATAGAACAAAAAATCAGCTTCTACAAACATACCAAGAGAATCGACTTTAAGACATGGATCAACTGGACCGAACATCAGCTTCTTTTAAAGGCAGCATTTCCTCTGGATATTCTCTCCAAGGAAGCCAATTATGACATTCAGTTCGGCAATGTAAGCCGTCCTACCCACGAGAATACCACCTGGGATCAGGCAAGATTTGAGGTGTGCGCTCATAAATGGGCTGACATTTCAGAACCAGGATTCGGAGCAGCTCTTTTAAATGACTGCAAATACGGTTATGACATCCATGATTCCAACATTCGGCTGACCCTTTTAAAATCAGGTATTTTCCCCAATCCTGATGCAGACCAGGGAGAGCATGAGTTCACCTATTCTCTCTATCCTCATCAGGGTGATTTCCGTACCGGCGGTGTGGTGAGAGAAGCTTACGATTTAAATTGCCCTATGAGGGCAAAGAGTGTGACAGGAAAGGAAAGCCTTTCATACTCCCTTCTTTCTATTGAGGAAGAAAATATTTTAGCGGATACGGTGAAATTGGCTGAGGATGGAGATGGTATCGTAATTCGTATGTACGAAACCTATGGAATGCGGACCAGGGCTCATGTGAAATTGGCTGACATGGACGTAGTAGAAGCAGCCTCCTGTACCTGTCTGGAGGAAGAGTCTACGACCATTCCATGTAAGAATAATGAGCTATTAATCACATTTAAGCCATACGAGATTAAGACCATAAAGCTAAAACGATAAGTATCTCTGCAAAATATGCACAAACTGTACAAAGATTTCACAAAGAATGCATAGCCTGTTCTCCTTTTATCCAATATAATGTACCCATAACTTTGATATCGTGGAGGGAAAACAATGGTATTGGCGGAGGAACGGCAGCAACGAATTAAAATATGGCTGGAGGAAATGAGACATCACATGTTTAATAAGCTTTGTGATGTCCCAGTCTCCGGCTTTATGACCATGGAACGGCTCCCTTTGGAGGAAGCATTAACGAAAGAATTTACCCCTGTGCCCCCTGGAACTCCATGGGGCGCAAAGTGGGAATACGGCTGGTTTCAGGCAGAGGTCATTCTCCCAAAAGAAGCAGAAGGAAAGAGAATCTTTCTTCGCCCGGATGTAGGGGGAGAGATGCTTTTATGGGTCAATGGTAAGACTGCCGGCTCCAGGGATTTAAAACACGATGGAATTACGTTAACTCGCTGCGGGAGAGAGGGAGAACGCTTTCATATTGTAGCGGAAAGCTATGCAGGGCATGGGCCTAGGCTGGAAAACGGCGGACCATGTCCTTTTGGCAGTATCCCAGTGCCGGAGCCCCCTGCTCATCAGGTTAAGGTGGGAGTCTGTGACATTGGCATATGGAATGAGGAGGCGTTTCAGCTTTATATGGATGTATTTACGCTCTCTAAGCTCTATGAAGGGCTGGATTCCAAATCCCTTCGTGCCATGAAGATAAGGGAAGGACTGTTTCGGTTTACTCAGATCGTGGATTTTGAGCTGGAACCGGAAGCTTTTCATGAGACTCTTTGTAAGGCCAGAGAGGTCTTAAGACCCCTTTTGGAATGCAGGAATGGTTCCACAGCGCCTGAGTATACGATTTTCGGACAATCCCATCTGGATCTTGCCTGGCTGTGGCCCTGGGAGGAAACAAAGAGAAAATGTGCAAGAACCATTTCCACACAGCTGGCTCTGTCAGAGGAATACGAAGATTATAAATTCCTATTATGTGAGCCTCCCATTATGGAAACCATAAAAGAGCTGTATCCGGAACTTTACGGACGCTTACTGAAAAAAGTAGAGGAAGGGGCCTTTATCCCGGAAGGCGGCATGTATGTGGAACCGGATACCAATCTGGTTTCTGGAGAAAGCCTTATCCGTCAGTGCCTTTACGGAAGAAGATGGTTCCGGGAAGAGCTGAATCAGGAAACCCTCATGGTGTGGATTCCCGACTGCTTTGGATTCAGCGGACAGCTTCCCCAGATCATGAAAGGCTGCGGCATCAAATATTTTGCCACCCAGAAAATGGCCAGGGCCTTAAAGGGCTGTGATGTATTTCCCTACAATATCTTCTGGTGGGAAGGAATTGACGGCAGCCGGGTACTGACCCATTTCTTTAAGAAGAATAATGCCAGACTGGACCCTCTAGACATGATTACCCGCTGGGAAGAGGACAGGGTTCAGCAGGAAAATATAGATAGCTTTCTATTTCCCTTTGGTTTTGGAGACGGAGGCGGCGGTCCCACCAGAGAGATGCTTGAAGTGGCAAGAAGAGTGAAAGATTTAGAAGGCGCTCCCCGCACCCGCATGGAAAGTCCGGTTCAATTTTTTAAAAGGCTGGAGGAAGCAGGTAATGTAAACGAGGTCTATCAGGGTGAGCTCTATCTTCCGTGGCACAGAGGAACCTATACCTCTCAGGCAAAGGTCAAAAAGGCAAATCGTAAGGCGGAAATGTCCCTGCGGGAAGCAGAGCTTTGGAGCTCCTTAAGCTTTCTGGTAAGTGAGGGTAAGGACCGGAGAGAGGAACTTGAGATTCTATGGAAAAAGCTTCTCTTTCATCAATTCCATGATATCTTACCGGGGACCTCCATAACAAGAGTCAATGAAGATGCCAGAAAAGAGCTGAACGATGTAATAAAAGGAGCCGGGGAGATATTAAAAGAGTCCCAGGAAACCCTTGTTCGCGGCAGAAAAGAAAGCTTCTCGGTCTTTAACTCTTTATCCTGGGAGCGGGAAGAACTGATAGAATTGCCATATGAGGAAGGGAAATCATATGAGAGGAGCGGGGAAACGCTTGTCTCCCAAAGAATGGGGGATAAGGTCCTCATTCCGGTTAAGGTTCCCTCACTTTCATATATTCAGATAGATGTAAAAGGGAATGACGGAGAAGTCATAGAGCCGAATTCCAGTTGCAGTGTTTCTAAAAAACAGGATTCTTACATACTTGAAAACCAATATGTGACCGTAGTGGTAAATTCCCGCGGAGAGGTTACAAGCTTCGTGGAGAAGGAAACAGAGATTGAATACGTCCAAGGTTCCTTAAACAAGCTCTGTATGTATCAGGATATAAATATAGACTACGATGCCTGGGAGATGAGCTCCTTTTATAAAGAGCAGCCTATAGCGCTTTTAGAACCTGTGAAAATCAGGGTCGTGGAAGAAGGTCCTCTCATGGCAGCTTTGGAGGTGAAGCGGATGCTTCATCATTCTCCCATGACCCAGAGAATTCAGCTTTCCAGTCACAGCAGACGCCTTGATTTTGTTACAGAGGTAGACTGGAGGGAGACTCATAAGCTCTTAAAAGCAGAATTCCCGGTCAATATCCGTACCAGCGAAGCCATACAGGAGATCCAGTTCGGTTACGTGAAACGCCCCACCCATCAGAACCGGAGATATGATGCTGACCGATTCGAGGTATGCAATCACCGTTATACCGCTCTTAGTGAGCCCGGGCGAACCGCTGCTGTATTAAATGACTGCAAATATGGAATCAGTACCAGCGGAAATTCCATGGAGCTCACCCTGTTAAAGGCACCGGTATGGCCGGATATGTATGCAGATAAAGAAATTCACCAGTTTACCTATTCCTTCTATGCCATTGGCAGGGATTTTACAGAGAGCAGAGTCATACAGAAAGGCATGGAGCTAAACCACAAGCTATCCCTATTTGGCCTTGGAGCAGGAGACCGGCAGTTCCTTTCCCTGTCGTCAGACAGTATAGTACTGGAGACCATAAAGTTATCAGAGGATGGAACCGGCCATATGATTATGAGGCTTTATGAATCCAAGGGAAGGCATGAAAACTGCACGGTAACAGCCAATTTAAAAGTCCAGGAGGCTTACGAAACCACAATGGAAGAAGGTCTTTTGGAGGGACAAAGAGTCGCCGTAACAGAGGCTTACGGAAAGAGCGAAATGCTCCTGGATTTTGCGCCATTTGAAATAAAAACCATCAGAGCTTCTTTGTAAACGCAAAAAATGCATACTAAACAGGAGAAATAAAAACAAATTACGCATAGCTACAATTTACACAAAATATTATAATTCATTCAACAGCTTTAAGAGAAAAGCAACAAAATAAATTTTACGGAGTTTACAAAATGCAGAAAAAACTAATCATTTTTACAGACAGCGGAGACACAATTATTGACGAAGGCACAGAAATTCGCAATGAAGAAGATATTGTAACCCATGCTGAGATGATACCTGGTGCGGGTGAAACCCTAAAAGCTCTTTATGATGCCGGCTATATTATTGCGATGGTGGCCGACGGTGAAGAGCAGTCCTTTACCAATGTATACGAAGAAAATGGGCTGGGATATTGTTTTCATACCAGAACGATTTCCGAAATCGTTGGAGTCCAAAAGCCATCAGAATTGATGTTTCAGGATGCCATGGAAAAAAATCATCTAACGGAAGAGGATAAGAAACGCATCGTTATGATCGGCAATAATGTCCGCAAGGATGTGGCTGGTGCAAACCGTTTTGGCATCACTTCCATACTGATAGACTGGTCCCCCCGTTATGACATGACCCCGGCTGGTGAAGATGAAACGCCGGATTATATCGTACATGAGCCGAAAGAACTTCTGGCCCTCATTGAGAGTCTGGAGGAAGCGCTTCAAAAGGACGGGAATGTATAGAAAAGAGGGAAAGTAAGCGATGAAAAATGTAAAAGTGAAGGAAAGAGCGAAAAAAATACCGTTTAAAGTATACATTCGCAACACCTGGCAGCTGTATTTGATGCTTTTGGTTCCAGTCATCTACATGTTGATGTTCCGCTACAGACCTATGATGGGCGGTATCATTGCGTTTAAGAAATTTAATGTATTTGCCGGTATATGGAATAGCCCCTGGGTCGGTTTTGCAAACTTTAAAGAAGCATTTGGTTCCAGTGATTTCTGGAATGCTCTTGCAAACACTCTGATTTTAAATGCCGGAGATTTAATTCTTGGCTTTCCGGTACCTGTATTGATTGCTGTTTTCTTATTTGAAATACGTAATTTAAGAATCAGAAAAGCAACTCAGACAATTTTATATCTTCCGAACTTCCTGTCCTGGGTTATTATTTCAGGCATCATCACACAGCTGTTTTCTACCAGCGGACTTGTCAATGACTTAATTCGCGGTGTTGGATTAAAAGAAATTAACTTCTTAAGCAGTCCTTTTATCTGGAGATTTGTATATTGGTTCTCAGGAATCTGGCAGTCTGCTGGTTACTCCCTGATAATTTATCTGGCAGCTTTATCTGCTACGGATCCTTCTCTTGGAGAAGCAGCTTATATCGATGGTGCCACCAGACTTCAGAGAATTGCTCATGTAACCATTCCGCAGATCAGACCAACCATTTCCATCATGCTTATCATGCAGCTTGGTAAGATCGTATCCATCGATTTCGATCGCCCTTATATGATGGGAAATACACTTGTAAAGAGTGCATCCGACGTTATCAGTACTTATGTATACAGTGTAGGTCTTCAGGCAGGCCGGTTTGATTTTGCTACTGCAGTAGGTCTCTTCCAGTCTGTGGTCGGAATTATTTTGATTCTGTCCGTAAATAAGATATCTAAGAAAATGGGAGAGGAGGGAATCATGTAATGGGTGAATTAAAGAGCAAAGAAGAAAGGCGGTTTCAGCTTTTCTGGAATACCTTTTTTATCGTAATCAGTATTGTGGCATTGATTCCCATCATTCGGGTATTTTCAATGTCCTTAAGCTCCAAGGATGCCATTTTAGCAGGTAAGGTATTCCTTTATCCGGTTCAGCTTACCACCGAGGCGTATGTAAGATCCTTCCAAAGCGGAAGTTTTGTTTCTTCTTTTATATTTTCCGTATTTTTAATGCTGGGCTCTACCATCGTATGCGTGGTCATGACCGTACTGGCTGCTTATCCCCTTTCTAAAAAGAACTTAAAGGGCGGAGCTTTTATTATGACCTTATTTGTCCTTACCATGTATCTGGATCCAGGTATTATTCCGAAATACTTAAACGTGAAGGACTTTAAGTTAATTGATACCTTCTGGGCACTTATTATCCCTGAAGCCTTAAGTGCCTATAATATGATTATCATGTGTACTGCATTCCGGGGACTTGACTCTTCTCTTTATGAAGCGGCAAAGATTGATGGCTGTAACGAAGTTCAGACTTTATTCAAGGTTGCACTTCCACTGGTATATCCAACCCTTGCAACGCTCGCCCTGTTCTATGCAGTAGGCAGATGGAACCGTTTAAGCGATGTTCTTTATTATGTTAACTCTTCCAAGCTTTATACCGTACAGATGGTGTTAAAACAGCTGATTGAATCTGTAAAGCTATCCAATGATGAAGGAATTCAAACCCAGCTTGTAGCAGATAATATTAAGGCGGCAAGTATTGTCATATCCATGTCACCAATGGTAATTGCCTATCCATTTATCCAGAAATATTTTACAAAGGGCATTATGCTTGGTGCAGTAAAAGGCTAATTATTTATTTAAATAATTATGAAAGAGAAAGGGAGGTTTTTCTATGAGAAAAGCAAATTTAGTAAGATGCTGTCTGGCAGTTCTTACCGCAGCAGCTTTGGTAACAGGCTGTGGTTCCAGCAAAGGCGGAGACGCTACCACAGCAGCAGGCAGCTCTGCAGCAGCTGGGGGTGAAACAACAGCAGCTGACAAAGGAAAAGAAGAGACCATCAAAGTTATGGTTTGGGACAGAGGAGATGCTGCTCCTGGAACAACAGTTGAGAACAACACTCAGACAGAATGGATTAAAAAGCAGATGAAGGAGAAGTACAACATCAACGTAGAATACGTTTCCGTACCAAGATCTTCTTCGGATGATAAGTTAAATATTATGATGTCCGGCGGCAATGCACCTGATATCGTATTTACCTACAACCAGGGTATTTTCTATAACTTTGCGACCAACGGCGGTCTGACTGATTTAACAAAGGCATATGAGAGCTATGGTCCAGACATCAAAAAGTATGTTTCTGACGCCCAGAACATGGGTCAGCTTGATGGACAGCAGTTCGCAATCATGAAACAGAGAGGCGTGGAATCTCCTCGTCATACTGCTTATATCCGTCAGGACTGGCTGGATAAACTAGGGATGCAGATGCCTAAGACAAAAGAAGAATTATTTAAATACTTAGAGGCTGTAAAGGAAAAAAATCCTGGCGGCGTAAGCAATGTAACTCCTTGGGGAATGAGCGGACGTAATGATACAGAGAAGGGGTATTTAAACTTTGTAGGTTCTTACGTGAATTTAAAAGATGATAAAGAAGCTTATATGTACAGCGAAGGCTACTTAGCCGTTGCTCCTGGAGCCATTGACGGTATCAAAAAGTTAAATGAGCTTTACAACAAAGGCCTCATCACAAAAGACTTTGCTACAGATACCAATGAGGATATTTACAAAGCTCAGGTAATTGCAGGCAATGTAGGTTTCTTCCTTGATGATACAGAGAGCCCATGGAACTACATAACTGTTTTAAATCAGAGTGCTGGCGGAAGAACCTTCGTACCAGTACAGTGCTTTGAGCTTTCAGATGGTTCCTACCGTACACCTTTCGAGCCAAGATATGGTATGTTCGTAATGGTTCCAAAGACCAGCGAGAAAAAGGTTGAGGCATGTATGAAGTATTTAAACTGGATGGCAGATCCGGCTGTTGCTGAGAATATCGTTTTCACAGCAGAGCATCAGAGAGACGAAAATGGCGTTCCGATCAAATTATCTGAGGCGGATTTAAAGAGCAAGGGATACCCAGGAACTTGTGATGACTTAAACATTGTAAACCTTTCCATGGAATGGACCAAGAGCAAAGATGCTATCATCTCCAAGTGGATTAAAGATCAGTCTGTAAAATGGGAAAGCGATGACTGGTTCTCAAACTTCTATGATGTTCGTGCAGAAGGCAAATTCCGTTTCCCAGTGTACTCTAACATTTCTCAGCCTGAAACAGACTATGGTAAAAATGTAGAGAACCTGATGCTTGCTTATGTTTATAAGCTGATCAGCTGCTCTCCAGACCAGTTTGACAGTTTACAGCAGACAGAATACAACAACCTTGTAAATGCAGGACTTCAGAAGATTCTTGACGCAAGAGCAGAATACTTTGACAGCATAAAGTAATTCCTTTTACGGGGACAGCAGGCTATAAGAAGCTCGTTACAGCTCTTTCCCATCCACGTATGGATGGCGCCGGGAAGCTGTAACGGGCTTTTTCTGCCCATTTCTCATCAAATCGGCGAATAAGGGCTGGTGGAATTGCTGGCTTTTCTAAATTCTGAGGGGGATTGGCCGCAGTATTTCTGGAAAATCCGGTTGAACTGGGAGAAGCTTGTAAACCCGCATTCTTCTGCAAGCTCTGAAATCTTCTTTTTCGTATTTTGAAGAAGATATTGCACATTTTTGATTCGCGTCATCTGTATGTACTGGGTCAGGGTGTACCCAGTCACATCTTTAAACTGATGAGACAGATAATAGGGACTGATAAAAAACTCCTTGGCTAAGGCATCTAACGTAAGTTCCTCGGAGTAATGGTTATGTATGTAGTTCGCGATGGAGTAAACCTTTCTGGAAGCCTCATCCTTTAGCGGTTCATTGGTATAGGTGTTATAAGGCGCAAGCTTCCTTAAGGTATATAAAAAATCCACAAACATCCCGTGAACCATAAGAGATCTTAAATCCGGATCTTCATCGTGGAATGAGTAATGGTAAATCCGGTTCAGCTTTTCATTGATCAGCTGCTGTTGCTTGGAAGGGAACCGGTAAATGGGAACAGGAGCGTAAAATGGCTCAAAAAGCTTTTGATACGTTTCCGGTCTGTCCCAGAGTGAAGGGGGATATAAAAAGCTCATGATCAGCCGCTTGCCAGGAGCCCCTTTGGGGTACTCGGAGCGGTGAAGTACAGAAGGCCGTAAGAGTACCAGGTCGCCGGAACGAATGGAATAAGGAATTCCTTCCACCAGATGGCTGGCCTGTGGACTGATTAGAACCATGATTTCATAAAAGGAATGGAAATGCTGAAATGGCATGTTGATGTCAAAAGAACGCTCGTCATAATCAAAATAGTAGTAAAGCGAATGCTGAATGTCATTAATCGTAAGATTGTGCTGCTTTTTATAGTGCAATGTGTCATCGGGATTAGTCATAATGAGCCACCTGTATTCTTTCTTGAAAATCGTCATGTTTCGGATATCTATTATAGCAGAATGAACAAAATATGCAATGGATTAAGTAAAAAAATAGTAAAATATTGTAGAGATTGCAAATGGTGCCTGTAAAGAATATTGAGGCACAAAGAAAGGAAGTGGCATAGGGATGGATATTTTGAAGGAAAAGATTAACTTATTGGTATCCAGTTTTGAAAAAATTTTATATGATGAAGATGATATTTTTTTAAAAAATATGGAAACGAAAAATCTGGCTGGAGACAATGCTGAACGCTACCGCTACTGGGAGTGGACGCAGGGAGTAGGACTCTTTGGCTTATGGAAAATATATGAGGAAACCGGCGAAGAAGAGTACCTGAACAAGCTTTTAAAGTATTACGAAAGACAGATGGAAATCGGTCTTCCTGCAAGAAATGTAAACACCACAACACCTCTTCTTGCACTGACTTACGTGGCAGAAAAAAGTGGCAACGAAACCTACAAGCAGATCTGCCGTGACTGGGCCGCCTGGCTGGTAGACGGACTTCCAAGAACAAAAGAGGGAGGCTTTCAGCATCTGACCTCCGATACCTTAAACGAGCAGGAGCTCTGGGACGATACCTTATTTATGTCCGTGTTATTCCTGGCACGTATGGGAAAACTGGAGGGAAATCAGGCATGGATTGATGAAGCCCAGTACCAGTTCCTGCTTCACATCAAATATCTTGCAGACAGAAAGACCGGTCTGTGGTATCATGGCTGGACATTTAACGGAAACCACAACTTTGCAGAAGCCTTTTGGGGAAGAGGCAACAGCTGGGCAACCATGGCAATTCCAGAGCTGTTTGAAATCATTGACTGCGATGAATCGGTAAAGAGATTTTTAACAGAAGCACTGGATAAGCAGATTGAAAGCCTTAAGAAGTATCAGAATGAAAATGGTATGTGGCATACCGTGATTAATGATAGTACTTCTTATGTGGAAGCCAGCGCCACCTGCGGATTTGCCTATGGTATTTTAAAGGCAGTTCATTTAGGCCTTGTAGACCCCTCCTATGAAGAGTGCGCCAGAAAGGCTTTGGCACCAATTCTGGACTATATTGACGCAGAAGGCGTACTCCATCAGGTTTCCTACGGAACTCCTATGGGAAGAGAATCTGTACAGTTCTACAAAGATATCGAACTTCGCCCTATGCCATACGGACAGGCCATGGCAATGCTTTATCTTTTGGAGGCATCAAAGAATAAATAAATCCTTAGGACGGGGCGTGAGCTTCCGTCCTTTTGTGATTGTGGGGATTGTAAGAGGGCTTTTAGGAAGATTAACAAGAAGGCTAATAAGAAGATTTATAAGAAGAATATAAGTAGGCTTCTAGGAAGGGTTCTGGAAAGATTAGTAATAAGAATATTGGAAAGAAGGTATCGGCATGTTAGAAATTAATATAGAACTGATAAAAAAATATATACCCGTTGTTATGATGGATTTGAGAGAGCCATTTGAAATTGATGCCATGGCATATACCGTATTTCAGGAGACAAAGCGCAGCAGCTCTTTTCCTAAACGTATGGTGGAAATAGAACCAGTAAAGACTGCTTTTGCTATCGAATATGCGATTTGGTACGATTATGATATACAACATCTGTATGATCTGGAACATGTGTGGGTATACGTAGGCCATGATGGAGCCGTACAGAAGGTGGAGGCCAGCTTTCATGGGAAATATTTGAATATGGTGGATCTGGAGACAGGAGAGGCGAATCTGTGGGAGGAGACTCATCCTGTGGTGTATTCTCAGCCTGGAAAACATGCCTTGGTTCCGGATAAAAGGGTGATTCCCATGATACCTGACTGGAAGGAAAGCTGTATGGAAAAGGCAGGTCTTGATGGGGTTCTGGTTCAGGATATGTTTGAGAGGGAGATTCATACTGATGAGGAGCTTCAGAGTATGACGGAGAGGTATATTAAGGAAGTGTATGGGTTTGTACCTTCTATGGAATTTCAGTCGTTTCTGCTGGAGGGGGATAAATTGATGACTTGGGAAGAGCTAAAGGAATCCATACCAGGAAGAGTGAATCGGCAGATTGAGGTGATTCGGGGGTATTTTAATAATTAAGATTTGTAATAGACAGACTTCATGTACTGGGGTAAGTTTGAATGAGGGCGTTGATTTTCTATAAATCAACGCCCTTATGTATGCTATTTTTTCAAATATTAATAGTTATAGAATTCATATGTTGTATTATTTCGCTCTCTACTTCTCAGCAAGCCATCTACCAATAAATTTTGTAGAAAATCACATGCTTTTTAGTGGCATTGACAGTGGGATAAGAGAGTACTATAATTTAATTGTCGACAAATAGAACACATGTTCGAATTTATATGCTTTATGCAACAGTTATTTATTAATGGTTGATTGAAACAAATTAAAAGCAAAGTTGAAAGAGGAGAAATAATATGTCAAGTACAAATAAAACTTCACTAGGATTAAATATGTGGGAAGCTTCAGATAAGCCAGTAAGACAAGATTTTGTTAACGATAATGTTATTATCGATGATGAGGTAACTAAGCTAAAACAGGATATTGGTAGTAATAACACTGTTATTAATGAGAAAATTAATAAGCTAAGTAGTAATTTAGATACTATTAAATCAACTCCAGGTTTTTACGGAAATTATGGTAGTGTTGGACTAAATTCGCAGAACCCGTCTGGACCAGAGGGGAGTGAAATAGTTTTTAAAGGTTTAGGTGGAAATACTGGTGATAATACAGTAATAGATTGTTACAATAATATTTTTCGAATTTTTGGTCATTTAGGAGGTGAAACTTTAGTTGTATATGAATTTAGACCTGATGGATTATATTTAAATGGTAAAAAAGTTACCATCTAAATTGCTATTTACCCCAGATGCAATTTATTATAAACAGAAAAAAACAAGTAATAACGAAAGAATTTTAATTAAAAAAGACTGTCCTATTTTACAATAAGACAGTCTTAAATGGCTACTAATGATGTGAGATGAATAAGTATTTTTATTTTTTTCTAAGAATATAAAGTACAATTAAAATGGGTACTCCTATAATGAAATAAACCGGTGTAAAATCGCTATACTTTCCAGCTATGAAAACTGAAGTGGGACCATCTGAATTTCCAATAACTGCTGTACGTATATACCATTTTTTTATAAAAAACAGTAAAAGTCCTAATACTCCTACTATTAATATTGAATAACTTATTAGTTTTTTCATTTTAACATATCCTTTCAAGTATACTTACTTTATTGTAACACATGTAATCTTGAGAGTGTAAATAATAAATGAAATTAAGGTCATTTTATTGTTTTTGCTTAAGTTAAAAAACAGTTAACAACACTTATGTATTTACAATTGCATAATATGAGAATCAGTAAATAAAAAATGATAACTCCCCTAGGAATTAACTAAATCTACATCCAGCAGAAAAAACTTATCGTTCTAAAACGAAAAATAATAGTACACAGTAAATTGCAGATTCAATGAATCAGAGCAGAAGATACAAATACAATCAATTATAAAATATGAACAAAGATAACAAATAAAAAAGAAAGGAGAACCTACGATTTATGAACAGACCTGAATGTTTGCATATCCCCCTCCTATACGAAGGAGAACGAGCAGAAATTTCTTGGGAAGAAATGGAACAAGATAAGAGTTATACGGTAGAACGAGCATTTAATGAAACCTTTTTACAGGCCCTATCTGGATACACTTGGGATAATTATGACAGTTCTGATGAACCTTGGAGCAGTCATGAGCAAGCTGCTCTTAACTGGAATCAAATCGAGACCAGAACAGGCAAAGGTCAGCAATGGGAACGCTTGGAATATGAACAGTTAAGCTGGTCACAGCTTGAGCAACAAGCATGCACATGGAAGCAGCTAGAAAGCAGGGATATCAGCTTTGAAATATTTAAAGGCCCAGGTCTTGAACGGCCTGGCATTGAGCAGGGCTGGACCTGGCTTGAGCTGGACAAGCTTCATAATTCCTGGAGCAGCTTGGAAAAATCAGAGCACTCATGGGAGAAGCTTGAGAAAATAACGCTTCCTGGCATCTCTTGGGATAGTATAGACTCCAGATGGCTGACATTTAACGAATGGGAAGAAAAAGACCTGACATTTGATGAACTGGATGCACGGAATCAGGTAAAAGAGCACCGGGGAATGACAGATTTTATTCCAATAGGTGCGTCTAACGCAATGTATCGGATCAAAGCATTTGATTCTAATGGGTATGAGTCTGAGTATTTGGAGACAGCACAAATATCTGTTATTCCAGTATTTTACCGTAATAGCACTATGAAATACCCGGTAAAGTTAGGTAAACGTTACACCGTGCTTATGAAAGCTCAGGAAGTCAGCGGTCTGGATAAAATCCGTATGAACCTACGGTATGACCCATACTTACTGGAATTAGTCAGCTTTTCAGCCGGGGATATAAAAAGTATAAAAGAACCCGGAAATTATCCGGAAGAAAATATAAAAATATACTCCAGTATTCCAGGAAACCTAAGGTTTCAATCAACCAGACAGTTAGATAAGAATGAGTGCTTTAGCGGTCCCATTGCAATAGTCCAATTTATTGCTAAGGGAACTGGAAACACACTAATATCATTATATTAAGACTAAGAAAGGATTAAATGGACGATAAAAAGAATTTAGAGAATCACATTGAGATAGATAAATGGGATGAGCCCGATACAAATACGGATGAGAACGTATTAGGTGAAGAAAAAATGGAAGAAAAAAGCCTGAAAACACAGTTGAGCCAGGCGGTGCTGTCTTCAGAAGAGGACGGATTTTCTAACATTAAACAGTATCCGGAATCCCCATTTACCTACTTTGAATCAAATAAGGTAAATATTCAGTTAAGTACTGGCAATCTCCAATATGAGACAACAGATTTTGTCTTGCCAGGTAGAGATGGTTTTGATGTAACCATTGCCAGGCGCTACGATTCCGGCTGTGCAAATTTAGTGGATATGGCTCCATATGTTATAAATTCAATGTTATTAACAGGTTCAATAGATAACTTTTTTTATACCTCGACATATGGACTCGGGCATGGATGGTCTTTTGTTCTGCCTTCCATTGAGACCGTGCAGAATCTTAGGTGGGCTTGGCTGCCATATTTAGTAGGAACTCGCAGCTATAATTATATTCTGCATCTTGAAGATGGAAGAAATTTAGAAATAAGCCGATACTCAGACAGATTTGAGAATTATAACTTAAAAGATGTGAGTATCGTTACCAGATCAGGTACACTACGACATCCCTATGCAATGGATATCACAAAACGTTATAATATTATTATTCAATACAAGAATGGAAATAAAGACTATTTTCAAAGTTCTGGTGGAGACGATGGAGATCGGGATACATCAAATGCTATTGATTTCTCACTGGTTGCACGTCAGGATAAATTTGGTAATACTATTTTCTATGATCTAAGAAAATACGGCGGTATGAAAATTGTGGACACCTGGGGGCGTATAATCAATCTGGAGAAAAACGATTCCGGACTTATCTGGAAATTACCAGAAAGTGCAGCTGGAAAAGCATGTGAAATTTCCTATGATATTGAAAGGCGCAACGCTTATAAACTCATCGCAGTTACTGACCCTGTAGGACGTATGACCCAGTACAGCTACTATAATTTAGATGAACATAAAGGTTCCATGAAGTGTGCTTCCCCGAGTGTAGCGGGAAACAACACAAAAACTCAAACGAGAAGGTATATGTTGCTAAAGAATGTTACATATCCCAATAATGCTTCCACACAGTTTATATATGATAGAGACATTAGCATTGAAAATGATGTTGGTGGACAGATTACCCATTTTGCATTAACAATGAAAAGGGATATTGTTGACGGGACTGAATATAACCGGGGAGAATATAAGTACACGCTTGATTCTGGATCTGCCAACAGTGGCGAGTATATTGAATATGCGGAAGTAAAAACTCATCAGGATATTATAGAAACTCATCGATTTGATAACGAGGGTCTGTTATTAAAAAAGGAAGTTCGACATCATAACTCCCTTATTTCAAAAAGCACTTATAAATATAGTAATAAACTAGTAGTATCAGCAGTTGACCAGGTATTTGACAGGAACAATGAATCAAAGTTTCTGGAAAAGAAAACCTTATGGAAATATTCCGCAGATCAAAAAGCAAATATTATACAGCTCATAGAAGAATATCCGGATGACCCTTCCTGCAACCAGGAAATAAATACGACCTATGGAGACTACAGCATCGTTCTTGAAACGGGAAGAAAAAATGGCTCTGACCAGATCAAAGAAACAAACGAACTCTATGCGGAATTGGGAAATCGAGTAATAAAGTATCATCGTCTATATGAAAATGGAGTCTTAAAAGAAAAAATGGGATATGATTATAAAGATCCCCCAAACCCCTATTGTGTGACCAACGAAAGAAGGTATTTTCTGACAGACGGTGGGAATCTGGAACAGTCAGGTGATTATGCGGAAACAATTTATAAATACAGTACTCCTTTCAGTACAGACAGCAGATACACACATAACTTTATATCAAAAGAACAAACCGGTATTATAGATGCAGACGGAAGACCTTGTGATTCAATAAAGGAAGAATTTCAATATGACAATTGGGGACGCCTCATTTCCAAAAAAGATTCGAGGAATCAGGTCAGTACCATCCGATATGACAGGCTTGGACGAGTGGAAGCAGAAACGCTGCCCCCAGTTGATGGTCAGCAGGCAGTAAATGAAACTTATTATAATGACCGCTTAAACTATATCACGGAAACAGATGCGAACCACAATAAAAGACGAATTCAATACACACCGCTAGGACAGATTCAACAGGTCTGCCTGGCCGTATCCAATGAGCCGGCCTCCGGGGATGTCGTGCTGCAGGATTTCCGATATAATTCATGGGGCGAGCTGACAGAAGTAGTTACATATAATGGGAACGGCACAGCAGCAGACCAAGTAAGAAAGACCGAGCGTTATACCTACGATTCATTTGGCCGGGTGCTATCCCGAACGATTCCACAAGTCGGTTATGAGGAGAGGTATGAATACAATGAGGTATTTACCGATTTATCAGATGGCAGAAAGTACTATCGTGAACTGAAAAAAATCATAGGAGATGCCTCCGCTCCGGATCTGGTGACGGTATGTTATAAAGACCAGAAAAATCGGATCCGGAAGGAAACTTTAGCCGGAGACAGAATATTTACCTACGAATATGACAATGCAGGAAACAATATCCTCAAAATTGATGCCGGGAACAAAGCGGAACGTTGGGGGTACGATTATGCCGGCCGACCAGTAAAACACATACGGACTGACTCCGGCCAGGAGCGAATTACTAGCATTCAATATGATGCGTTAGGCAATAAACGATTCCAATGGGATGAGGCTGGAAAGAAAACCGAATTTCAATACGATAAGGCAGGACGTTTGGTTCAAATCACCACGCCGTTTGACCAGCGTAGCAGCATTGTAAAATATTACTATGATGGAAACGGGAATGTAATATGGGAAAAGAAAGCTCAAAAAGATGGCTGGCAGGAGAATCAGTACGTTTATGATGCCAGGAACCGTTTAACCGATACCTATCAATTCCTTAGTCCGAACAACTGGATTAGGACCACCTGCCGATATGATGCAATGAATCAGGTCATTTTGAGGAGAGCCGGAGATACCCCATCAGGTGAAGGGCGTGAGGTGACAACATACGCCTATGACCGCTTTGGAAATGTCACGGCAATGACGGATTCCTGCGGCTATACGGAATACCATGAGTATGACAAAGCTGGAAGGCTGCAGAAAAAAATAGACAGAAATAAGGACCACACCGTTTATCAACATGATGCTCTGGAACGCCTGATAAGAGAAAACGTGCAAAAGAAAACTCCTGATGGAATGACAGTAAGCGAGCGGGAGTATGCCTATGGTAAGAACGGAAAGCGGATTAGTGAAGTCAGTCGGGAGTCAGGGGGAGGAAAACAAACCGTCCTCCTGGAGACGAAGTATTACTATAATAATAAAGGCCAGCTCACTCGACAGGAAGATCCGGGAAATGCAGAAAAAGATTATACTTATGACATGTATGGAAACCGTCAATCCTTTCAGTTGGTTTGTAAAGGAAAAACAAATCCGGAGGTCAGTCTGTATTACATATATGATGACTTATCCCGTTTAAAGCAGGTAAGAAAAGACAATGCAACAGGGACTATAATGGCAGAGTACGAATACGATGAAAAAGGCAATCGTAAAGCCCTCCGCTATCCCCAGTCCGGTATGGAAACCATTTATAAATATAATGATGGAAACAGGATAATATCATTGGAGAATAAACGGCAGGGAACCGTAATTTCTTCTTGGGAATACACCTATGATGTGTCAGGGAACATTCTAAGCAAGATTAATAAAGCTGGTTCTACCCCAACAATCATATCGTATCAATATGATCGGCTAGGTCGTCTGACAGAAGAAGATTATTCCGACTGGAAGCGGACTCTTTATACCTATGATGCCTACTCCAACCGTATGAAAGTAATGGTGGAGGGAAGAACAAAGGATGAGCTCGTCAGTGTCACCAGTTATGAGTATGGTTTGAATAATAGGCTTGTAAAGGAAATAAAAAAGCAGGGAAAAATAACCGAAACTTATCAGTACCGTTATGATGATAATGGGAATGAAGTCTTCCGCATATGGGAAAAAACAGCGCCAACACCGAATTATCCGGGAAATGTCAGGTTATCAGGGACCTATCAAAGGGAGACTCCGTCAGTTTATGAGTGGAGACATTATGATGGATTCAACCAACTAACCCGAATAAATCAGGATGAGAAAGAAATTTCGTACCAGTACCGGGGAGATGGCCTGCGCCATAGCACTGAAGTTAGGAAACTCACTGAGAACCAGAGTAAAACGAATTTGTATTGCTGGGATGGAACGAATATTGTAGCGGAACAGATTGAAAACCAACAGATTAAAACCTATTTAAGAGGAGTCAATCTGATTGCCTGTGAAAAAGATAATGTGGTATACTATTATATATTTAATGAACATGGGGATGTAACCCAACTGTGGAGTCAAAGCGGAATTTGTAAAGGTTCGTATGAGTATGATGCTTTTGGAATTGAGAAAACTCCAGATAAAGAGGATGAGAATCCGTTCCGCTATTGTGGGGAGTATTTTGATTTGATCAGTGGTACGTATTATCTCAGAAATCGAAACTATAATCCAAACAGCGGCCGGTTCCTTACAGAAGATACTCATTGGAATATAGAAAACATGATCTATAATGATAATCCTAAAAACATGAATAATATTTTGACCCCAGATATACGAGCAATTAGTCAAAGTATAAATCTGTATAACTATTGTACAAATAATCCAATAAGATACCTTGATACTACAGGAGATACAGCAGTTGAAGTTTTTAAGTGGAGTTGGATGACGGGAGGGATTGTCTCTCAAGCTGACTCACCAGTCCCCGGTCCAGCAGATATAGTTGGATTAGTAATTGGTGTAGTTGGTACTATAGTAGCAGGTGGCATTTTGGCTGGCGAAGCAACTTCGAATGCGAATGAAAAGGCCAAAGCACGTGAGGACTCTATAACAAAAGCTACGGCAATAACCATTTCTAAGACTGAGGAAAAAAATCCTACCATAATTTATAGATTAGGAAATGGTAATGCTACTAATTTGACACCTCGGACAAAAGATTTAACAGGATTATCATATCAGCTATCAAAGCCTACAAGTGGTGAATTTACGATTACATCAATTCAACTTATAAACTCAACAGGAAAGCTTATTGCTATTAAAGATGGAAAGGACCATGTTTCCGTTATTCCGATTAACATGATAAAAATGCAAGGATGGATTGATTCAAGACCTACAGCTTTAACAAATCCTCACGAATATACAATATTATTACAAAGCATATCAATAAAAATTGGTAAATAACTTTTATAGGGAGATTCTATGGGACAAGAAGATATATTTGCATTAATTCCAAAAGATAAATTTGATACAAGTACAATAGATGAGTTGATGAAATTAAATGAAGATGAAGTGAAAATTATTTTGCCTGAGCTACTATATTGGATTGCAGATTTTAACTGGCCAATTGCAAAAGAAATGATAAATGTACTAAAAAGATTTTCCAATAACTTAACTCCACTTATTCAAAATGCATTAAGAGCAGATGAAAGTGATGATATGTTAAAATATTGGATTATTAGAGAACTTATACCGGTTTTATCAAAAGAAGTACAAAAAAACATATTAACAGATATAAAAAGGATTTGTGATAGCCCTACCGTGACAGAAGAAATAGAGGGGGTGTGTGACGAAGCAAAGGAATTTATTGAAAATTATAATTTGTAATTTTAGATAATTATATATTTCAAGAAATGTTAGAAACGAACTGTTTGTTTTTTTTATAAAGATTAGAAATGAACTGTTAGCTAAATTGAGACATGAGAGCAAGTAACTTAGTCACAAAATTATATAGATCATAATTTCATAAGATGTTAAAGAAAAGCCTCAGCCTGTGGAGTAGACAGGAGGAGGCTTTTTATGATATATATGATTTTTAAACGGGGAGAATCCCAAAGTTTGAAGGTTTACACATACTTTGGGATTCTCCCCAGACAGTTATGACAAACTGTCTGACCGGTTTTCCTTTATAGATATTCAATCAATCGTTCTGGATAAAACAGCATCAATGGGCTGAGTATCAAATCTCAATACCGGTACCGCTGCGTTCATTTCTTTTTTACATCTCATCACTCATAACATGATTTCTTTCTACAGGTGTTATTTTAATTCCCTTATTTCTCAATATAGTTAATTATGATAATATTCGACTTGGTGTATATATATTAACTACAGATACTCCAGTATTAATTAATTGTGGACCTGTATCAAATCCCCTTAATGCAGCAACTGCCTCAGCCATACCCAAATAGCCCATTGTAAATGGATTTTGTACCAATGTAGCTTTTATAGTATTATCTCTTATCATTTCCTGAATTACAGGTGTAATATCAAATCCGATACCGATAATATTTATATCATTATCTCTCAAAGCGTACCCCATCCCTAACGTAGATCCCTCATTTGTTGAAAAAATACCAACAAGATTGGGATTGTCTCTTATATATTTTTCCGTTGCTTGTTTTGCTAACTCTGGGTCACCATTCGTGTATATTGTTTCTAATATTTGATATCTAACAAACAACTTAAAATAATCGCGAAATCCCATTTCCCGATTTACAGTCGTTCTATTTTCAGGAGTTACCCCAATGATTCCTATTGAACCATTTGTGAGACCAAACTCCTCTAATTCGTAAAACATATTTTCTCCAGCTATCTTACCAGCTGTATAATTATCTGTAGCTAAAGTTGTGACTGCTTCTTCAAACGCTGGTGCATCAACATAAATGATTTTTACACCCAATGCTTTCGCTTCTTCAACTGCGCTTGAAATCTTTAAAGGATCACTTGCTGCTAGCAATATTGCATCGGCTCCCGCTACTACGGCATTATTAAATATTTGAATTTGTTTATATATATCTCTTGTTAAGGGGGCGTCCCATTCATATGCAACACCTAGCATAGAAGCCATTTCTCTAGCACCATTATCCATAACCTCCCAAAATTGATCACTTTTATCCATGGTTATTAAATAAATTTTATAATTCCCATTTATCATTTCTACAACATCTCCTATATTAATAATCAATTTTAAGGTTGGTCCAATTACATTCACACCTGGTGTTGAAATTCAGGCTTTACAACGAGTGTACTGATATATCATCGGCTTGCATAAAGATATATATTGTTGTTAACATAATTATTGTCTGTAACAGTGGATATTTATCCAGTTAAATAAAATATCTGTAATCTATTCCCGTATCTACAATTCCTGTTAATACTTCATGCCCCTCAGGCTAAAATTTGCAACACTTCTAATTCTTGAAAGAAAATTGGAATCTATAGCCATAACTTGTAGATTTGGAAGAATTTATGGATATTCGATTATATGCGAGATGGTTTCGTTATATTACTTCATAAAATTGCTGTATAACAGCATTAATCCCTTCTTCTTTCTGCTATAAAATAAAACCTCCAGACTGAGTAATTTTATTTTACATCAGTTTGAAGGTTTACATAAACTTTGGGATTCCCACGTGTAAATAGTTCACGGGTATACTAACAGTAAGTTAAACGGTGGAGTTGCCGCTTTCATAGCTGATGTATAGTCATGAGAGTGGCAACTTCTTTTAACATGTCCATAATTATTGCTATGGTTGACTTTTTCAGCTGTGTTATAATAGTTAGGTACATTCTCTGTTTTTCCGAATCACATCTCAATAAGCCGCCGGAACCGCCCTAAGGGAT
Organism: Clostridium sp. 12(A); assembly: GCA_000526575.1. GTDB lineage: Bacteria > Bacillota > Clostridia > Lachnospirales > Lachnospiraceae > Lacrimispora > Lacrimispora xylanolytica. Next base: position 307,550 of record JAGI01000001.1, read on the forward strand.
ATGGTATGCTCAAAGCAGGTAAAATCCGTAAAATAAACAGTAAAGCACTCACTGGAGCGATTCTGGCTTCCAAACTTCCCAGCCACATAATTATGTTCCCCAAACCCAGGACCAGCCGTAATGGCATATTTCCCCTTTGTAGCGGTCACAGTGCCAGCCTTGGCTACCATACCCCCGCCCTTAACCCCTTCAGCAATAAAATGCTCAGATTCCAACCGACACCCACCATCAAAGGCCAATTCAACCCGTAGAGGCGCCCGGTCGATTCCCTCTGTTTTTATCTTCACATCAATCCCATTTTCAGCTTCTTCTATTACAATATCAAAAATCATATCCGGGCCATAAAGTTTATCTCGTTTCGTATGGTCCATTTTCCACCAATCCGTAGTATCCTGTGGCTCATCAAAGGGAAGATAATACCAGCCAGTTTTCGTCTCTTTTAACTGAAAGCCTCCCGTTTCAGAAACACTGGTAATGCTCTGAGCAGTAAAATACCGATGCTCACAAAAGCCCGCCCCAATTTTCATGCTCACAGAAAAATCCCCATGCTGGAAGAACAGAAAGGTAGGACTGCCATTTAATATAGAAGCAGAATAATCTCCCCTGCGCAGACGCACGATACCAGAATCCTTATAATAACTGCAATAGTCCGTTAAAAGCCCACAAGTCTCATATTCAAACTCTAACAGCCTTGGCATGAGCATGAAATGAATAAGAAACCCCTCCATGCTAATTTGCTTCTCTTCCGCAATATTCATAATAGAACAGGCAGCCTTTAAAAAGGTCTCATTTTCAAATATAATCCCCATATAAAGGTATTCTAGATAATATCCAACGGGATAAACTTTCACCCCCCGATCCTGTCTTGTAGAGTTGTTGGTAAAGATACTCTGATCCGGCTCTATGTATGTAAGCATCATATTGAGATTCCGCTTTACAGGCTCATAATAGGAATCATCTCCCGTTGCAAGAGCCAGCATAATCATAGCATTATTATTTACCAAATTGTATCCCCCAGCAGAACGTTCCGCATATTCCCCATCCTCATTACAGTCGCAAAATTCCACCATAAATACTTCCGCGCCTTTTTGAAAGGATTCATCCCCAGTGATGGAAGTAAGCATTTGAAGAACAGAAGCAATGGCCCAGCGGTGGTTAGGAGTATGAAATCCACTTCCAATCATTGCCTTTCCGCCCTTAATCAAAATGGCTTCCATCGTATCCATCAAAGGAACCAGTAAATCCATTTGAACCGGACTTCCTATTTCATTTTCTAACAGTCGTTTTACATACAAATAGGCAGGCAAAAGCCCATCCAGACAGAATGCAGTATCCGCACCGGAATAGAAGTTGCAGTTAATGAGGTCAAAAAATCCATTCTCTCTCTGACCTCTTTTTATGTAATCCAGGGCAATGGTAATTCTTCTATAGATGTCCTTGCTTCCATAATAACGGCTCTGGCTGTTTAAGAAGCTTGCAGTCATATTTGTAACCTGGAAGATGGCATATTTAGGCTCTACAAGACCGTTATGGTCTCTGAATCCTCCATAGAATTCACTGGAAGGGTCTGTAACCTGAAAATGGATTACCTGAGAGACCCAAAGGTCACAGTCCCATAGAATTTTTTCATAATGTTTTTTCATAAAAGCTCCATTCTCCGCATGCTGCGGCTTCATGATGTCCAATATTCCCATTGTATCATGATGAAAAAACAGCAACAACTCGGTTATTGCCAACCTGCTTTAAAAATCTCCTGATAATTGCGGTCCATAACATAGAGGAAGCCGGCAAAATTACTTTGCCGGCAGGTATGAAAAAAAGTCTATTTAAAAGGTCACATGGGCCTGTTTTCAGATATTAATATAAGAAAAAAGTGTGTCTAATATTTGATAGAATTATGAAGAGTTTGTGAAACCAGAATATTTAAAACTAATGAAATAGTTTGTAAAAAAAAGACGAAAAAAATCATCATATGGGGAAGGGATGCAGAATTTGATACTTTTATGAAAAATGAGGGGAAATGTATGCTTTTGGAAAAAGACAATAAAAAATGGAGCACCGCAGGATTGGGGAAATACGGCACTCCTAAGAAGAGTTATATAAATTATAACGCAAGAAATCGTTTAAGTAAAGTAAAATAAGTAAATTTTTATCTTTTTAATAAAAAAATTTGTAAATAAAAGTTATTTACGCCTAAATAAAATGAATAGTGATGTTTGTACCATATTGCCGTTATATTCTAAGGCATTGGTTGAATTCTTCTGCTCATATCCGACGGTTCACCGCATAAACTGTATCATATCTTCCTTTAAAAGACAGGAGGCTGATGCATGGAGAAGATTCTGGACAATCGATTTTATGATTTTATTATCAATAATGCATTGATACCCACCTATAATACAGGCGATAACATTACACCCGTTAATGATTTAACTTCCCTGGTTCATATTCCAAAGGACCAGATGGAGCCATGTGATCTGGGAAAAAATTCTTATCATTTGTTTCCTGCTTTATTCACTTTAGAATCCACCGTAAGCTGTGATGAGCCTGATGTAAAAGCACTACAGGAAATTCAGGATACGACTATGTATGGAAGAGGTGTTCTTGTAGGTGTGGTGGATACGGGAATTGATTATCGTCATCCCGTCTTTACGCACAATGATAGGACCACCAGAATCATTTCTATCTGGGATCAGACGCAGGAAGGAAGTGTACCACCAAGAGGATTTACCTTTGGTGCAGAATACACTAGAGAACTGATTAACTTTGCTTTAATCTCAGATCAGCCACTGACTCTGGTACCATCTGTGGATACCATAGGTCATGGAACTGCCATTGCAAGTATTATGGCAGGCCGTCGGGATGATGCCCATAATTTTGCAGGGATTTCCCCAGAGGCAGATTTGGTCGTTGTCAAATTAAAGGAGGCTAAGGCGAATTTAAAAGAAGTATTTTTTGTCCCTCAAAATGCTCTCTGCTATCAGGAATCAGATATCATGCTTGGTATCCGCTACCTGACAGGTGTGGCAAGCCGGTTAAACCGTCCTATTGTCATTTGTCTGGCATTAGGCAGCAGCCAGGGCGGTCATGATGGGAGAGGGCCTTTAAGTTCGTATCTGGACTATCTGGTACAGCTTCCGCGGACAGGTGTGGTCGTATCGGCTGGCAATGAGGGAAATAATCAGAGACATTATTATAACAGAACAGACATTGCTCCTTTCTATAATAGCTTTCAGCTTTCTGTGGGAAGAATTGACCAGGAATTTATGATGGAAATCTGGCCCTACATACCTTCCAGTCTATTTATAGAGATTACAACACCTACCTATGAAACCTCTCAGATCATAAATCCAACCGTAGAAGGATGTCAGAGAATTACCTTTCAGACGGTCAATGGAGAGATTTGGGTAAATAATATATTATTTGAGGAAGAGACAGGAGATCAGCTTATACTGCTGAGATTTCGAAATATTCCATCTGGAACATGGTATTTCAGAGTTGGAAGTATGACAGGGGAGCCATTTTCATTTCATTGCTGGCTTCCGTCAGGCAATTTAATATCAAATGAGACCTTCTTTATAAACTCTGACCCCAATACAACCATTACAGCAGCCGGTGATTCGGCACATCCTTTAACAATCACAGCATATAATCAGCAAACTGGGGAAATTCTCCTGGAATCAGGAAGAGGGTATACGAGACTTGGTATAGTGAAACCAGATATTGGTGCACCTGGCTACCGGATTCCCTGTGCCATACCAGAAGGCCGGTATGGGACCATCACTGGAACTGGGGCAGCAGCAGCTCATACAACTGGAGTAGCTGCCACTATCATGGAGTGGGCCTACAGCAAAGGTAATTATACCGCTGTAACAGGGAATCAGGTTAACCGTCTGATCATCAGGGAAGCAGCCCGTGACGAAAATCAGACGTATCCCAACAATATTTGGGGGTACGGAAAGCTGGATCCCAGTGAAATGTACAAACGGTTATTAAGCCAGTAACCGCTTTTTACTTCCTGTGTTCCAGCTCTTCCCGGATTCTGGGCTTGATCCCTCTTCGATTCATCTCCTTTAGAATGTTTTCGAATTCTCCGGGGGGAGCAGAGGGGGCTTTGATTTCCATGCTTGCGGCTTCTAGCTGGTCAAATTCATCGGCCCACTGTTTCTCGGTTTTCTTTACTCGATGTTTCAAATTATCACCTCCCAGAAAATTATATAACGATTGTAAAGCCGCAATAAGGATTAAGCTATATGAAAATATTTCCATATTTTTACAATGATTAATATTTAATTTTTCTTTTCCTATATTATAATAGGAAGGGATTAACTAATCCAACCAATAAAAAAACACCGGAACCCCTTGTGTTTACAAGGAAATCCGGTGTTTTCACCGTTTACCTGACATGCGGGTAACAGGACTTGAACCTGCACGGTATCCCACCAGAACCTAAATCTGGCGCGTCTGCCAATTCCGCCATACCCGCTGACAACAATATAGATGATACCATTGGAAGTAGAAATTGTCAAGAATTATAAATTGTAATTAAAAAAATAGGGTGAGAGAGGAGTTTAGGGAAAGAAAAAACGGACTCTGTCAATAGAATCCGTCTTTCTTTATTCATGAGACACCGGGGACTCGAACCCCGGACAACTTGATTAAAAGTCAAGTGCTCTACCACCTGAGCTAGTATCCCATACTGGGCTAGTTGGATTTGAACCAACGAGTGCAGGAGTCAAAGTCCTGTGCCTTACCGCTTGGCGATAGCCCAATTAAAACTCCTGATAAAAAAAAATTCCCTATAAGGGAAAGGTGAGTACAGGGATTCGAACCCTGGGCCTCCAGAGCCACAATCTGGCGCGATAACCAACTTCGCCATACCCACCATAATTCCACATCTTGGTTAGAAATGTGAAACGAGCCTGAAGGGATTCGAACCCCCGACCCACGGCTTAGAAGGCCGTTGCTCTATCCAACTGAGCTACAGACTCAAAAGCGGGTGATGGGAATCGAACCCACGTATCTAGCTTGGAAGGCTAGTGTTCTACCATTGAACTACACCCGCAAAAGTGTTTGAGAGAATATAACTTTTACAGTTTTATCTCAGTCGGGGTGACAGGATTCGAACCTGCGACTTCCTGGTCCCAAACCAGGCGCTCTAGCCAAGCTGAGCCACACCCCGAAGGTAATTCGCGTTTTTGTTTTTCGCTGTTCATCAGCAACGCAAGAGTTATTATATCTGATGGCAATACTTTTGTCAACAATAATTTAGAAAAAAATTCAAATTATTTAAAAAGCTTGAATTTACGTGGTTTTTTGAGGATTTTATCCCAGAAAAGGGAGGAACCGGCAGAACCAATTTCTTGTTCCTGCCGGTTGAGTATGAAAAATAAAAAGTCAATATTAAAAGGTGGGGTCCTTTACATTTATTAGTATATCTGGAAATTGTGACGGAAGTTTGACCTGCGCATAAACATTTCATAAAGATTCGAAAGGAATTATAAGAAATGTTTAAAAACAAATGGATGAATTGCCTGATATGGGAATTTCAGTAGTATTTTAAGGCACCTGTGATATAATGAAACCAGAGAATATATGGACGAGAGAGAAAGGGGATGTTACTTATGAAATACTGGGACACCATGGAAAGCAGAGTAGGAACTCTTACTATAATATGCGATGAAGAAGCAATTACCGGTCTGGAATTTTTGGTGAAAGAGCCTTTGGAAGGGATTAAAAAAAGAACTCCTTTGTTGGAACGGGCAGCGCTTCAGCTGGAAGAATATATGGATGGGAAGAGAAAATCATTTGATCTGCCTCTTAAGCCGGAGGGCACGGAATTTCAAAAGAAGGTCTGGAATGCTCTGTTAGACATCCCTTATGGGGAAACCAGAAGCTACAAGGATATTGCGGTAGCCATTGGAAATCCCAAGGCATGCCGGGCAGTAGGAATGGCCAATAATCGCAATCCTATTTCAATTATAATTCCATGTCACCGAGTCATTGGTGCAAATGGCAGTTTGGTTGGCTACGGAGGCGGACTTCCTATTAAGATAGAGCTGCTTAACCTGGAAACTGGCAAATAAGTTGGTAAAATTATTAAGAATTTTTGGGGTTTCTTTCAGTTCCTTTAATCCCCTATACTTTTCTTTTTTTCCATGATATAATTCAGAGCGTCACCGGAAATAAGACTGATTATAAGGAGTGATTAACATGAGAAGAAAAAATTTGTTGGCAGTGATTGCCCTGGCCATGACAGTGATGATAGCAGCTACCGCCTGTGGATCAAAGAATAATACAAAGCAGCAGGAATCTTCCAAAGAAGCTTCCGCTACGGTAGCATCTTCTGAAACTAAGGCAGGGGAGACAAAAGAAGGAGAAACCAGTGGATCTGAAGCAGCAAGCGATGATACACAGGAAGGTGAGACTGAGGAGACCACAGCTTATGTGCAGGTAACCTCTGCAGATGCTGGAAGCATCAAATCCGGCGTATTTACCTCAGTATCAGGAAAATATCAGATTACACCTCCGGCTAACTGGAGTGTAGATGAAGATGGAGATGAGAGCGTAGCCTCATTTACCTCACCCAATGGAAACGATATTCTGGAAGTTACTTATGTAGAAGGTGACGACGCAGACGGTGCAAGAGAGGTTTATCCTGCAACCATGGAAGAGTATAAGAAGCTGGTTGACCGTGGAGACGATATGGAATTTGTTCGCTATAACGTTGAAAATGGAAGCAACGGAAGCCAGAAATTCGATTACGCAGTCCGCTATAAGAATGCACAGGATGGAGTTCGCTATTTTGCTATCAGCGGTTCCTATGATGCAGCAGCAAAGAAGTATATCAGTGCAGCAGGCACCATTGAGTCTGATGACAAAGCAGTAATCGACCAGGTGGAAGCAGCAATTAAGACCTTAAAGCTGAAATAAGACCAGGTTTTACTAAACAGCTCTGCAAGTAAATGAATAAAATTTCTTTTAATAATACTAAATCAAATACCCCTATACAGGTCCATGAAGACAAAGTCCTGTATAGGGGTATTTTGTGTTTTCCTGTTAGTTCTGATTATCCTGTTAATTATGTTTTCCCTTTAATTAATGTTTTTATATTGTTATTTCACTAACCTCACACTTCATTGGAACTATGGATTTTTATTTGTCATACGTGGATCAAAGTTCCATCAAATAGGGCCGCATCTTCTGAATGATGGGTGCTTATAATTACCAGCTTATCTCTGGTACAAGTCTTGATATAGCGAATTACCTTTTCTTTTGTCCCATGGTCAAGTCCGGTAAATGGCTCATCCATTAGTATTACATCTGATGGAACAAATAAGGCTCTTCCAATGGCGACCCGCCGCTTCATGCCACCGCTTAAGGTGGACACAGGCCGTAGAAGAGACTCTTCCGGCAGAAGATTTAGAAGCATTTCCTGTGCTTTTTCTCTATGCTCTCTGGAGTAGCCAGGAACTGTCATGATCAGGTTTTCCATGGGCGTAAATTCCTCGCAGAGACGGTCTTCCTGAAACACAGCAGACATTTTTATTCCAACAGGAATATGAACAAAGCCAGAATCCGCTTTTAAAAGTCCTAAAAGAATCTTTAAAAATGAGGTCTTTCCAGAGCCCGATGGACCCATAAGGCAGTAAACGTTACCGGAATGAAGGGATAAGTTCACATCAGAAAGAACGGAACGACCATCAAAGGATAAACATAAATCTCTTATGTTCAGTTCCATATGCTAATCCTCCTTCCTTCTATTTACGACGACGGCAGGAGCTGCCAGGGATAAGAGCCATAAAAACAGGGATTCAAAGGCAGCGCTGATTACGAGAATTACCAGTGTCCAGGCAAATAAGTCAGCAGTGCTTAGATAAATCTTTGCCATATATAGCTTTTCTCCAATGGAATGATCCGGAACCCCGATGACTTCAGCGGCAATTCCTGATTTAAAGCTCATTCCAAGTGCCACCCGGCAGCCGCCAATCAGATGAGGAAGGAGAGCGGGGCGGTATATGTAAAATAACTTCTTAACACGCGGCATCTGAAATACTCTTGCCATTTCCAGAAGCTTTTTATCCGCACTGCGAAAGCCTGCCATGGTATGGAGATAGATCATGGGAAATACCACCAAAAAGGCAATAAACAGGGACAGGTTTTCTGATCCGATCCAGATTAGCGCCAGTATAATAAAAGACGCCACGGGCACAGACTTTAAAAATAACATGGGCGGCTCTAAGAAGTCTTCCAGAAGGGGAAAACGAAAAGCAGCGCCTCCGGTCACCATGCCAGCTGCAAAAGAGAGGAAAAAACCAAGACTGATTTTTCCAAAGGAAAAAGCTATGGTCTTCCAGAACTCCATGGTAAGAATCTGTGACAGCAGCGACTGAAGAACCTCCAAAGGGCCTACTAAAATAATATTGTTTTGGAGGGCAGAGCTTGCCGCCTGCCACAGGAAGATCCAAAAGAGGATCATGAATGCACGTTTTAGCTGGAAGGCAGATGATTTCATTGGATCTCCTTTTTTCTTTGCTTCATTTATGGCATATAATAGAAGGAATCATCAGGAAGAGCTCCGCCCACAGATGACGGTTCCATATCAAAGAGTACGTTTAGGTAGCCGCCTAAAAGGGGCTTCATATCTTTTCCGTCAATATATGTAATGCTGCAATAGGGGATAGCTTTCTCTGCAATGGGTGCTTTTTCAATGATTCCGTCGGAAACCACCAGTGCAGCAGCCTCACTTACATTCGAGTTGACAAATTCCGCAGATTTTTTATGTTCCGCCATAAAGGTATCCACAGCCTCTTTGTGCTCCTTTAATACCTCATTTCTGCAGATAGTGACACCTGTGACCAGGCTGCCGCCCTCTGATCCGGATTTTGCATCCCATTCTTTGGTCAGATCAAGGACCATATGAAGCTTGTCATTTTGGACCATGGCAGCAGTTGCAAAGGGCTGGGGAAGTATGCCGACAGCGTCTGGTTTTTCTTTTAGAATAGAAGCTACTTCGGTTGCCTCTGATTTATACTCCAGAGTCACATCCTCTGCGGTCAGTCCGTTGGCCTTTAATAGATGCTGTAATACATAATCCGGGGTGGTTCCTTTGCCAGTAAGATATATGGTTTTACCCTTTAAGTCGGCTGTTGTCTTAATAGAAGCATCCCCTGAGATACCATAGAGAACTCCTAATGTATTGATGTCAAGTACCGTGATTTCATGGTTTGTCTTTGTATAAAGAATGGAAGCCATATTAGCGGGTACCAAGGCGATATCCAGCTCCTTGCTTACTATCTTCCCAAGGAGTTCGTCGGCTGCGGTTACCATCGTAAACTCATAGCTTCCCTCCGAGGTACCCTTTGAAGACTGATCCTTAAGCTCCACCAGTCCCATAGAGGTAGGGCCTTTTAAAGAGCCGATTTTTAAGGTATAGCTCTCGTTTTTTGCCGAATCTGTTTTGGATTCAGTGACTTCCTGAGATAAAGATGCAGTCGTGTCCTGGGGCTTTGTTTCCGGCTCCCCTTTCTTTGTGGAACAGCCGGTTAATGCGGTGAGAGCCACTGTAAGTGCCATGAATATTGGTATTATTTTTTTCATAAAATCCTCCCTTTTTGCAGATGATAATTTCCATAAAAATCCTTCCATAATCTGGAATATGGACAGATTCAGTATATCATTTTTGCGTCTCATTTGTCAAAAATTAGATGAGTTATATCAGTTTTTGTGATATACTAAGAATACCTGTATTTTTGAGTCAACAGGAAAGTGAAGGGAGATTAAAGCGAATGAATCAAGTATATGAAAAACTTCAAAATTGTTTGAAAAGTGTTAGGGAAAAAACGGATTTTGTTCCGGAAGTCGCCCTGATCCTGGGTTCCGGTCTTGGAGAGTATGCAGAGGAGATAGAAGTAGCAGCAACCATTGATTATAAGGATATTGAAGGCTTTCCGGTTTCAACGGTAGCAGGACATAAGGGAAGATTTATTTTTGGTTATGTAAACAAGGTTCCAGTGGTAATCATGCAGGGACGTGTTCATTTTTACGAGGGATACCCAATGACAGATGTGGTGCTCCCAACAAGGCTGATGGGATTATTAGGAGCAAAGACCTTATTCCTGACCAATGCCTGCGGCGGCATCAATAAGGAGTTCCATGCCGGCGATTTCATGCTGATTAAGGATCACATTGCAACCTCAGTTCCTTCCCCACTACTGGGAGAGAATATTGATGAACTGGGTCCAAGATTCCCGGATATGAGCGATGTATACCGCAGAGAGCTTCGCGGCCTCATTAAGGAAGCGGCAAAGGAAGAAGGTATTGAGCTTCAGGAAGGTATTTATTTTCAGTTATCCGGTCCGGCTTATGAGTCTCCGGCTGAAGTGCAGATGTGCCGTATTCTGGGAGCAGACGCCGTAGGCATGAGCACTGCCTGTGAGGCGCTTGCAGCCAACCATATGGGCATGAAGGTGTGCGGTATCTCCTGTATCACCAATATGGCCTGTGGAATCACAGACCAGCCTTTAAGCCATGCAGAGGTTCAGGAAACTGCAGACCGTGTGGCACCGTTATTTAAAAAATTAATTACTGCTTCTATTACTAAGATTGCGGGAAAGTAGGATAGAAGATAAGAGATGAAGGGACCGGAGGAGACTTTGGGTCCCTTTTTTTGTCCTGTCAGGTGTATTTCAAAAAATACAGCTAATCGGTAAAAATTTATTGATAACCCCCCAGTGATATGCGATAATATTTTAATAGGGGTAGTAAAAACAAGGGGAAAACAGGAGGGGAAATACTCATGAGAGTGACGATCTGTATCGGCAGCGCGTGCCATTTAAAGGGGTCCAGGGAAATCGTAGCACAGCTTCAAGCCATGGTAAAGGAGCGCCATCTGGAGGAACAGGTGGATTTAAACGGCTCTTTTTGCAGTGGAAATTGTGTAAGCGGTGTATGCGTGACCGTAGATGGGCAGTTGTATTCCTTAAAGCCGGAAGACACCAGGGAGTTTTTTGACAGGGAAATTATAGGGAGGCTTTAATCATGGGAATCATTGATTTCAAAGCTACCAAATGCAAGCATTGCTATAAATGTATCCGTAACTGTGAAGTCAAGGCAGTCATGATTCGTAATGAGCGGGCAGAGATCATGCCGGATCAATGCATCTTATGCGGGAAATGCATGCAGGTGTGTCCTCAGTCTGCCAAAACACTGATCAGTGATTTAGAGCTGGTTAAAGAATACATAAGGCAGGGAAAAAGAACCGTTATCTCTCTTGCTCCATCTTATATGGGACTGTTAAAATATAGCTCCATCGGTCAGGTAAACGGAGCACTTAAGAAGCTGGGGTTTTCGGATGTGAGAGAGACAGCAGAAGGGGCTGCCCTGGTAACGGCAGAATATACCCGCCTGTTAGAGGAAGGGAAGATGGATACCATTATCACCACCTGCTGTCCTGGCGTCAATGATTTGATCGAGATTTATTATCCTCAGCTCATTGGACATCTGGCACCTGTGGTATCACCAATGATCGCCCATGGGAAGCTGTTAAAAAGAAAGATGGGCTATGACACAAAGGTGGTGTTTCTCGGTCCCTGCATTGCCAAAAAGAAGGAGTCAGAGGACCCCCGTCATGCTGGATATATTGATGCGGTCTTAAACTTTGCTGATTTAAAAAGATGGCTTTCAGAGGAAGGGATATCCATAGAAGAATGTGAGGACATCCCATTTACCAATGAGAATCCAAGAGTTAACCGCCTTTATCCTGTTACCAACGGAATCATAAGTTCTGTTGTGGCAACAGAAAAAGAGCAGGACCAATACAGAAAGCTTTATGTCCATGGAATCAAAAGCTGTATTGATCTTTGCGAAAGCATCAAAGAAGGCTCTATGAACGGCTGCTTTATTGAAATGAACATATGCTCCGGGGGGTGTATCAATGGCCCCATGGTAGAAGATGAGAAGATTTCACGGTTTAAAGTGAAGCTGGATATGGAAGAAAGCATTGAGAAGGAACCGGTACCCTGGGAGGAGATCAGTCCCAAGATAGACCGGATATCGTTTCAGAAACATTTTATGGATCGGGCGCCGGAAGAGGCTATGCCGACGGAAGCCCAGATCAAAGAAATATTTAAGATGACAGGAAAACTAAAACCGGAGGATGAGCTAAACTGCGGAGCCTGCGGTTATTCCACATGCCGTGAAAAGGCCATAGCTGTATTTCAGAAAAAGGCAGAGCTTAATATGTGCATTCCTTTTATGAATGAAAAAGCAGAATCCCTTTCCAATCTTGTTTTGGAGACATCGCCCAACATCGTACTGATCGTGGATAAGGATATGAAGATCCTTGAGTTCTCTAAGGTGGGAGAAAGGTACTTTGGAATAAGCAGACAGGAAGCTTTGGAGATGTATTTATACGAATTCATCGATCCCTCTGATTTCCAATGGGTGTATCAGTCCCATCAAAAGATTCACGGAAAAAAGGTGAGCTATGGAGAGTACGGTTTTTCTACCATGCAAAACATTGTTTATGTTGAAAAAGAGGATGTGGTCTTAGCCACATTTATCGATATCACAAGAGAAGAAGAGCAGGCTAAGCAGGAGTATGAGATGAAGCTGGAAACCATTGATCTGGCTCAGAAGGTCATCCATAAGCAGATGATGGTGGCCCAGGAAATTGCCGGACTGCTGGGGGAAACCACAGCAGAGACAAAAACCACACTGACAAAGCTTTGCAGATCCCTATTGGACGAAGGAAGCGAAAGCGAGGTTAAGTGATGGGTATTACAGTAGATGCGGCATACAAAAGCTTAAACAAGTTCAACGAAGTCCTTTGCGGGGATAAGGTAGAGCTGCTGCAAACAGATGATTCCAACATTATGATCCTGGCGGATGGCATGGGTAGCGGGGTTAAGGCAAACATACTGGCGACCATGACCTCCAAGATACTTGGTACCATGTTTTTAAATGGTGCCACCTTAGAGGAATGTGTGGAAACCATTGTAGAGACACTTCCGGTCTGCCAGGTTCGGCAGGTGGCTTACTCCACCTTCAGCATTCTCCAGGTCTTAAACAGCGGAGAAGCCTATCTGGTGGAGTTTGATAACCCCAGCTGTATATTTATCCGGGATGGAAGCCTTGTGCCCATACCGCAAAATACTAGGATCATAAGAAATAAAAAGATCAATGAGTACCGGTTTCGGGTGAAAAAGGGAGATGCTCTCATTCTTTTAAGCGATGGAACCATTCATGCAGGAGTGGGGCAGCTTCTTAATTTCGGATGGCTGTGGGATGATGTGGCTTCCTATGCGGTGAAGCAGTACCGTAAGACCATTTCAGCCATGCGGCTTGCTTCTGCCCTTACAAGAGCCTGTGATGAGCTTTATCAGTACCGGCCCGGCGATGATACCACGGTTGCAGTGATGCGGATCATCGACAGGAAGCCGGTACATTTAATGACTGGACCACCCAAAAGCAAAGAGGATGACGTTTCCATGGTACATGCATTTTTATCAGGAGATGAGACCACAAAGCGGATCATCTGCGGTGGGACCAGTGCAAACATTGTATCAAGAGAGCTTGGGAAAAAGCTTTCCGTCTCTTTGCATTACTATGATCCTGACATCCCGCCCATTGCAACCCTTGAGGGGGTGGAGCTTGTCACAGAAGGCGTACTGACCTTAAACCGGGTGCTAAAGCTTTTAAAACAGTATGCAAAGAATCAGTCTGTGACAGAGGAATTCTTTCAGGAGCTGGATAAGCTGAATGGAGGTTCCCAGGTGGCAAAGATGCTCATTGAGGACTGTACAGAGCTTAACCTGTTTGTGGGAAAGGCCATTAACAGTGCCTATCAGAATCCAGGCCTGCCTTTTGACCTTGGCATACGCCAGAATCTTGTGGATCAGTTAAAGCATGCGTTAGAAGAAATGGGGAAAAAGGTTACAATCACGTATTATTAGTTCACAAAGGATGTTCACACGACCGCTTCGGTGGAAGTTACAGGAGGAAAATTATGGCAACAAGTGACGCTACATTACATCGTATTACACACCAGGTACTGCTTGAAGTTGCAAAATATGTCTGGGAGGATAGGATAGAAGAAAGCAGAAATGAGATTCCATATCACATCATTCCAGGTCCAAAAGCCCAGTTTCGATGCTGCATTTACAGGGAACGGGAAATTATCAGAGAAAGAGTACGGCTTGCAGAAGGCTTATGCCCCAGCGGAAAGGATACCACAAATATCGTACAGGTCATAAATTCTGCCTGTGAAGGCTGCCCCATTGCCCGTTATGTGGTAACGGACAACTGCCAGCTCTGTATGGGAAAAGCTTGTCAGGCTTCCTGTAATTTCGGAGCCATCACCATGGGACACGACCGCGCCCATATTGATCCGGATAAGTGCAAGGAATGCGGAAAATGCTCCCAGGCCTGCCCTTACAATGCCATTGCGGATCTGACACGCCCTTGCAAAAAGAGCTGCCCGGTAGATGCCATTACTATGGATGAAAACGACATTGTTGTTATAGATGAGAAAAAATGCATCCAGTGCGGAGCATGTGTCAATGGCTGTCCTTTTGGTGCCATTGGAACAAAGACCTTCCTCGCTGATGTAATCCGGCTGATCAAGGCAGGAAAGAAGGTAGTGGCAATGGTAGCCCCGGCTACAGAAGGCCAGTACGGTCCTGATATCACCATGGCAAGCTGGAAAACTGCTCTGAAAAAGGCTGGTTTTACTGATATGGTTGAGGTTGCCTTAGGCGGTGACTTAACAGCAGCAGCGGAGGCAGCAGAATGGGCGGAAGCCTATGAAGAAGGCAAAAAGATGACAACCTCCTGTTGTCCGGCATTTGTAAATATGATCAAGCAGCACTATCCCATGCTCCTTGAAAATATGTCAACTACCGTATCTCCAATGTGTGCGGTATCCAGAATGCTCAAAGAAAAGGATCCTGAAACAGTAACCGTATTTATCGGACCTTGTATTGCAAAGAAGAGTGAAAGCCTTGACTTAAATGTAAAAGACAATGCAGATTATGTCCTGACTCTTGGAGAGGCGGTAGCTCTTATGCAGGCAAAGGGCGTAGAGCTTGAACCGGAAGAGAATACGTATCAGCAGGCTTCAGTTTTTGGCAAACGTTTTGGTAATGGCGGTGGCGTAACCGCGGCAGTGCTGGAATGTTTAAAAGAGACAGAGAAGAACACGGATATTCAGGTTATGAAGTGCAATGGTGCCGCAGAGTGCAAGAAGGCATTGATGCTGTTAAAGGTAGGAAAGCTCCCAGCCGATTTTATCGAAGGTATGGTATGTACCGGAGGCTGTGTTGGCGGTCCTGCTAGATATAAGAATGAGAATGAGGCGAAAAAAGCCAGAGATCTTCTCATCGGTCAGGCTGATGCCAGAGAGGTACATGAGAACTTAGCAAGCCAGGGACTTGAAACGGTTCCAATGCACAGACATTAATAAGAATAAGGATCACGAAAAAGTGCGTCTTGATTTTTGCCTTTATAGGCTTATCAAGACGCACGTTTCATTTTTTAAAAGGCTATTTTTCACAGCCTTTTACGTATCTGCAAGCGGATTGTTCCCCTAGGTTACATTCCTGCAAACTGATTTTTTACCTTGGTTACTTTCTGCTGCTCTGCCTGTTCTGTTGTATACCATCCCTTTGCAGACATTTTCTTGTAAATGCTGTCCTGAATGCATAAGCTGTCATTTAATGCAGTATCAAATGCCTGGTGTACATTCTGGGTAGGGGATTCAATGGTACCGTGCATATAAAGATCACACACGCCCTTGGCTGTGTTCAGCAGGTTCTCCATAATAGTCCTGTCATCCATCTTCGGTTCCTCCTTACACTAAGTTATAGAAATTGTCAAAAATCTGCTGGTGCTTTTGCATAATTTCCTGTGCGCAGGCCTTTAATTCTGGATCCTGCAAATTCTGAGCTGCTTCCTGACACTGTGTCTTTAAAAATTTTTCATGTCCAAGAGCATCTTCAATATAAATTAATTCCTTTGGGCTCATTTTTATCACCTCCAATCTTAGTATGGAGGTTTTCTCTTAAACCATTCATTTTTTATAGATTTTCCAAAAAAGGAAACAATGAAACGAATAAAATAAAAAAAGTCTCGATCTGCCTTGTTACCAGGCAGATCAAGACTTTTATGATAGGAAGCTTTTAGATTTGATTGATTTTTCTTTTTACGTAAGTCGTATGAAGGAGATGGTGTGCCCTTTCGCTTCCCGGTTCCCCTAAATATGTGCTGTAAAGCTCTTTGATTGCAGGGTTTTCATGAGATTTACGAATCTTATTGCTTGCATCGGAATCATATAATACCTTTGCACGCAGGCCGCGGATATCGGTCGTATTGCGGATATAGCCTGGCTGCTGTGGCTGGCCGCCGCCTCCGATACAACCGCCCGGACAGCCCATGATCTCGATGAAGTGGTAGTCCGCTTCCCCGGATTTTACCCGGTTTAATAAATCTCTTGCATTGATTAAGCCAGAAGCAACCGCTACATTGACTTTTAAATCGCCTACTTCATAGGAGGCTTCCTTGATTCCCTCCATACCACGGACATCGTTAAACTCAAGTTTCGCGAGCTCTTCTCCGGTAAGGCTTTCTACCGCCGTACGAAGAGCGGCTTCCATAACGCCGCCGGTGGTACCAAAGATGACTCCGGCGCCGGAGCCAAGTCCCAGAGGGGTGTCAAAGGATTCATCAGGAAGGTTCTCAAAGCGAAGCCCAGCCTGTTTGATCATACGAGCCAGCTCTCTGGTGGTGATGGTGTAATCCACATCTGGAGAACCATTGGCATCCTGATCGTCTCTTCCAATCTCAAACTTTTTGGCGGTACATGGCATAACGCTTACGGATACAATATCCTCTGGTTTTAATCCCATCTTCTCTGCATAGTAGGATTTGGCAATAGCGCCAAACATCTGCTGAGGAGATTTACAGGAAGATAAATTCTCTGTCATATCAGGGAAATAGTGTTCACAGTATTTGATCCAGCCTGGAGAACAGGAGGTGATCATAGGCAGAACACCGCCGTGCTGTACACGCTCTATGAATTCGTGTGCCTCCTCCATAATGGTAAGATCCGCACTGAAGTTGGTATCAAATACCTTATCAAAGCCAAGTCTTCTTAAGGCTGAAACCATCTTTCCTTCTACATTGGTTCCGATTGGGAAGTTAAATTCTTCCCCAAGGGCAGCGCGTACGGCTGGAGCCGTCTGAACGATTACATGTTTCTCTGGATCTGCAATGGCAGCAGCAACTTCCTGAATGCTGCTCTTTTCATAAAGAGCGCCGGTGGGGCAGACAGCAATACACTGTCCGCAGGAAACACAGCTGGTGTCCCCCAGTCCCATCTCAAATGGAGATCCGATAAATGTGGCAAAACCTCTGCTGTTAGGTCCAATGACCCCAATTCCCTGTACCTTTTCGCAGATAGAAGAGCAGCGGCGGCATAAAATACACTTGCTGTTGTCACGTACCATGTGGGCTGCACTTTCATCCGGAGTGGAAGGTGTCTTATCTCCGTCATAGTAGTTCTCAGCGTCAACGCCGAGTTCCTTACAGAGCGTCTGAAGCTCACAGTCACCGCTTCTTACACAGGATAAGCAGGAGCGGTCGTGATTGGATAAGATGAGCTGCAGGGTCTTCTTTCTGTAGTCACGGATCTTAGGAGTATTGGTCCATACCTCCATCCCTGCATTGATGGGGTATACACAGGACGCTGCAAGCTTACCGCCGCCGATTTCTACGGTACAGATACGGCATGCAGCAATTTCATTGATTTCTTTTAAAAAGCATAAAGTTGGTATCTCAATATGAGCAAGCCTGGCAGCCTCAAGAATCGTGGAGCCTGCAGGAGCGCTTACGTCCAAGCCGTTGATTTTAATTGTAATATTCTCCATGATGCGGTCTCCCTCCATTATCTCTTATAAACAGCGTCAAATTTGCATTTCTCCATACATACACCGCACTTGATACATTTGTCAAAGTCAATGATATGAGGGTTCTTAACGGAACCGGAGATTGCCTGAACTGGACAGTTTCTGGCGCAGAGCGTACAGCCCCTGCACTTTTCGGAATCAATATAATAGGAGAGGAGTGCTTTACACACACCAGCCGGACAGGTTTTGTCTATAATGTGGGCATTGTATTCATCCCGGAAGAACTTCAAGGTGGAAAGAACCGGATTGGGAGCTGTCTGGCCTAAGCCGCATGCAGAGTTTGCTTTTACATAGTCGCATAACTCTTCCAGACGATCCACATCTTCCAGGGTAGCCTGGCCCTTTGTGATCTTATCGAGGATTTCCAGCATACGCTTGGTTCCGATTCGGCATGGAGTACATTTGCCGCAGGATTCTTCTACGGTAAACTCTAAGAAGAATTTGGCAATATCCACCATACAATCGGTTTCATCCATAACAATCAGACCACCGGAGCCCATCATGGAACCAATGGCAATTAAGTTATCGTAATCAATGGGAATGTCATAATGCTCCATGGGAATACAGCCGCCGGAAGGACCGCCGGTCTGGGCTGCCTTAAACTTCTTGCCGTTTGGAATGCCGCCTCCCACTTCCTCTATGATCTCCCGGAGAGTGGTTCCCATAGGAACTTCTACCAGTCCGGTATTCTTAATCTTTCCGCCCAGTGCAAATACCTTGGTTCCCTTGGAACGCTCTGTACCCATGGAAGCGAACCATTTGGAGCCGTTTAAGATGATCTGAGGAATATTTGCATAGGTTTCTACGTTATTTAAGATGGTAGGTTTGCCAAAAAGACCCTTCTGGGCTGGGAATGGAGGACGTGGTCTTGGCTCGCCGCGGTTTCCTTCGATGGAAACCATAAGGGCAGTTTCTTCGCCGCATACAAAGGCACCTGCTCCAAGACGAAGGTCAATATCAAAGGAAAATCCGGTTCCAAAGATATCATCTCCTAAAAGTCCCATCTCTCTTGACTGTGCAAGAGCAATTCTAAGACGATCGACCGCAATTGGATACTCTGCACGAACATATATGTAACCCTGGGAAGCACCGATGGCATAACCTGCAATGGTCATGGCTTCTAAAAGTGCATGTGGGTCTCCTTCCAGAACGGAACGGTCCATAAATGCACCGGGATCTCCTTCATCCGCGTTACAGCAGACATATTTTTGATCGGCATCGTTCTGCTTTGCAAGCTTCCATTTTAAACCGGTAGGGAATCCTGCGCCGCCTCGTCCTCTTAATCCGCTGTCTAAAAGCTCCTGAATGACTTCATCAGGAGTCATCTCTGTTAAAACTTTACCAAGCGCCTGATAGCCACCGGTACCAATGTATTCCTCAATTACTTCGGGATTGATAACACCGCAGTTTCTAAGTGCGATTCTGTGCTGCTTTTTATAGAAATCTGTATCACTTAAAGCCTTAATGCCTGATGGCGTAACGGTCTCCTCATAGAGAAGTCTCTCTACTGGACGCCCCTTTAATAAGTGCTCACTGACAATTTCCGGAATGTCTTCTTCCTTGACCATTGCATAAAAAGATGCGTCCGGATAAACGATCATAATAGGTCCTAATGCGCAAAGACCGTGACATCCGGTCTGTACTACGGATACTTCCTCAGAAAGTCCCTGTTTTCCAAGTTCATCCTCTAATCTAGCCATAATCTGCTGGCTGCCGGAAGAGGTGCACCCTGTGCCGCCGCAAACCAATACATGTGAACGATACATCTCCTGATTCCTCCTTATTTTGAGTCAGCAAAAGCCAACGTATAGTTTTCCAGAACCTGACCATTGATAACATGCTCCTGAAAGATTTCTTCTGCTTTTTCAGGGGTCATCTTAACGTAAGTGATGGTTTCTTTTCCGGGTTCCAAAATTTCTACGATTGGTTCATACTGGCATAAGCCATTGCAGCCGGTCTGGATAACGGTGAACCGGTCTGTCATATGGTGTTCCTGAACCAGGTTTGACATTGTCTGTAGAACAGGTCTTGCGCCGCTTGCAATGCCGCATGTGGACATACCCACCAGAATGCGCGTGCGCCCGTGATCTTCTTTTCTCATGGCGACCTGACTCTGCATTTTATCTCGGATTTCCTTTAATTCCTCAAGAGTCTTCATGTTATTCCTCCAATAAAACGGCCCTAAATGGCCGCATCTCCATCTATCTCCGATTTGTTCTCCCGTAAATATTCCTTTATAAAGGCAGATATCTCCGGCTCATTCAGTGGGATATCCAAAAGGATCTTTCGGAAGCTTCTTGTATCCAATTCAAAGGCTGCTTCATTAAAACGGTAGGTATAGAAAAAGTTCTTGTCTGGATGGCAAAGAATCAGTGTTTCTATGGTGCTGTTTATGTCACCAAGGGGCATTCGGTCAATGCAGGACAGGGAAAAGACAGCGGTTACGGTTGTTCCCTTTTCCGGTTTGGACCAAATGGAGAAACTTCCCCCGGTAATTTCAGCCGCATATTTAAAAAATGGAATGCCAAGTCCTACGTTTCTGGTGGATCTTGTGGTAAAAAACGGGTCAGTGACCCTTAACAAAGTTTCCTCTGTCATGCCTTTTCCGTCATCAGTAATAACGGTAGTCAGACGATCATTCCTCTCATCCACCCAAACAAGGATGGAGATTAGGGAAGCGCCTGCCCGAAGGGAGTTTTCTGCCGCATCCAGAATATGTAACGAGATCTCTTTCATGATATACCTTTTGAATTATTCATACTTGGCCAGGATGTCAGGAACATCGTCAGCCGAAAGCCTTCCATAAACTTCCCCGTTGACCATAAGGACAGGGGCAAGACCACAGGCACCTACGCAGCGGCAGGAATCAAGAGAAAACTTTCCATCCGGTGTGCATTCACCGTTGGTGATTCCAAGAAGCTCTTCCAGCTTGTGGAAGATGTCTCCCGAGCCTTTTACATAGCAGGCGGTCCCAAGACAGACTGAGACCTGATATTTGCCCTTTGGCTGCAGTGCGAATTGAGAATAAAAAGTGGCTACCCCATAGATTTTCTCCAGAGGAATGCCTGTTTCATCGGAAATCATGGTTTGTACTTCGATTGGAAGATAACCGTAAATCTCCTGTGCCTTCTGCATGATAGGCATAAGAGATCCTTTTGCATCTTTCAGCAGGAAGATTGCTTCTTTCAAAGCAGCTTCCTGCTCTTTCGTCCCCTGAAAAGGGACGCCTTGCTTTATACAAGTCATAAATAACCTCCTTAAAATGTGTTGTGCAATGTACCTGATATTTTACCATGTTATTGATAAAAAATCTATAGTTTTGAATGATATTCGACAAAAAAATAACAAACATTACGTCTAATCTTCCTATTACCTTAGGGTAATTTGTGCTATAATTATCATAAATGCTTTTATTTTTATGAATTAATGAAAAAAGGGGATAAAAATGACAATAAGAGAGCTGATAGACAGCGGTTATTTTGAGGTGGTGACCGAAGGAAATTGGGGGAATCAAAGGATATCAACCCCTTATTGCTGTGACCTTCTAAGCCATGCCATGGGAAAGGCACCGGAGGGCTGCGCCTGGGTAACGGTCATTGGAAACAGAAATACACTGGCAGTGGCTTCTTTGGTAAAGGCTTCCTGCATTATACTGGCAGAAGGCATTCAGCCTGAGGATGGAATGGAGGAAAAGGCAATGGAACTGGGGATACCTGTATTTAAAACGAATCAGCCTGTGTTTGAGGCGGCTCTGGCTGTTAGTGGGCCAGGATACTTAAGCTTCTTTTAAGGCTTCTTTACTTTTTTAGTAAACTTCTTCCAATTCTTCATTCTTTCCTGTATAGTAATAATCAGTAACCGCTAAAGGAGTGATGAAATATGAAGAGATTTTTACAATGGACAAGTATTCTAATGGCTGTCGCACTTGTAACAGCCTTTGTACCAGCCGCACCATTTTCATCCATGGCAGATGAGACTGCGCCGGCTCCAGACAGGACTGATGTCAGAAATGGCTGGATAGATGAAAACCTGGGACCTGGCGTTGCCAGATGGGTAGATAAAAACGGAAACATTTCAGACCAGCCCGGTAAGGCTGAAAAAGAATCCCAAGGCAGCTCCAGTGAGGAAACCAAGGAGCACAAAAGCCAGGAGCAAAAAACGGAAGAGAGCAGTCAGGAAAGCAGCACAAACGAAACAGCTTCCGAAGAAAGTAGACAAGCTGAAACTCAGCCGGCAGAGACTGGAAGACAGATTGACCCCAACCGGCCCATGGTGGCACTGACCTTTGATGACGGCCCTTACGCTCCTGTAGGAAATCAAATCATGGATTCCCTCGCGCAGTACGGAGGTAAAGCCACATTCTTTGTGGTAGGAAGCAGAGCAGCAGCCTATGAAACAGAGCTTAAGCGCATGGTGGCGGAAGGACATGAAATCGGAAATCACACCTTTGACCATAAGTACTTAAACAGATTAAACGGTGCGCAGATACAAAGTGAGATCAACCGCTGCAGCGATGCAGTGTTTGCAGCCACCGGAGTACGACCTCAGCTGGTAAGACTCCCAGGAGGAAATAAGAACCAGACTGTTCTTCAGAACGTCAAGGCTCCTATGATCATGTGGAGCATTGATACTTTGGATTGGAAGACAAGAAATACCAATAAGACCATACAATCTGTATTAACTAAGGTAAGAGATGGAGACATTGTGCTGATGCATGAATTATATCCCCAGACAGGAGCGGCAGCTCTGGAAATCATACCAAAGCTTACGCAGGCAGGGTATCAGCTGGTCACAGTCAGTGAGCTTGCACAGTACCGGGGCGGTGTTGTCCCTGGAGGTGTATATTCTCAGTTTTACAGATGAGAAAATACTGGGAGGATAATAAGATGGAAATAACCACAGACCGGCTTTTCATTCGCAGATTCCAGCCAGAAGATTGGCAGGATATTTATGAGTATCTTTCCGATGAGGAGGTAGTCCGGTATCTGCCCTATGAAGCTTATACCAGTGACCGGGCCAGAGAAGCAGCAATAAAAAGAGCAGAACAGGATTTCTTTTACGCAGTATGCCTAAAGGAGAATGAAAAAGTAATAGGAGAGCTTCTATTTAAGAAAATGGAGTTTGACACCTGGGAATTGGGGTATGTGTTTAATCCTCGTTACAAGGGAAAGGGATTGGCATTTGAGAGTGCCAAAGCATTTCTTAATCATGCTTTTCGTGAACTTGGCGCAAGGCGAATCGTTGCCATGTGCAATCCGAATAATGAGCGTTCCTGGAAGCTGATGGAGCGTTTGTCTATGAGGCGGGAAGGATTGCTGGTTAAAAATATCTATTTTAAGACTGATGAGAGTGGAGAGCCGATTTGGCTGGATACCTTAGAATATGGGATTTTAAAAGATGAGTGGTGCGGGAATCCCCAGCCTGAGAAACAATAGACTCAAAGTGTAATAAATAAAAGGACGCCTGGATTGGAACTTCCATAGGAAATTTCAATCAAGGCGTTTCTTTGTGTTCCATGTAATGCTTTCTTACTTTTCTTTCTTTGCTAACTCCAAAAGAGCATCCCCCACTAGGTCTAACTGGGCGGACCAGGAGTAAATATCATTCAGATACATAAATGGCTCAGAGAGTATAATAATATTACCTGCCTCGACAGCGGGAAGAGACTTCCAGATCGGATTATCTTTGATTAAATCATAATTACCGTATTCCGTCACAAGAATGTAATCCCCCATATATTTAGGCAGTGCTTCAAAGGAGAGGGTTGCTCCCCAGTCATGGCCTGCATCAATTTCTTCTTGCGCGCCTTCTGTTTTAGGAAGCTCCAATGCGCCGAATAGAATCTGGCCGCCCAGATTGTTGCTCCATCGAACACCGATCTGATTTTCTCCCTGGACTCTGATGACGCTGAAGGTTTTGTTGTATAGGCCGGCTTCTTCTAGCTTGGCTTTATATTCAGCGACTTTTTCATAATAAGCGTCCAGGATTTTTTTTCCTTCTTCCGGGTCTTTTCCTAAGGCTCCTGCTAAAAATGATAATTCTTCATCTACCGTCATCTGATCGGAGGGAACATAAACCGTTGGTGCGATTTTTGATAGCTGCTCATAGTTTTCTTCATATTGGGTGATGATTAAGTCTGGCTGCTCTGCCATAATGTATTCTGGTTCCCATTTTTCCAAGACGGTGATATCCTTGATTAAATCCTTATAGGACACATCTTCGGCACCGTAATTCTCAATGGCTACTGGAGTCACTCCCAGTGCCAGAATATCTCCTAATAGCCCACTATCCGTAACGACCCGTTTGGGGGTTACGGGAATTTCCACATCGCCTTTTACCGTTTGTAATATTTTTGTTTCTGATTTTTGGGAATCATCATCTTTTTGGGAATTCTGATTGTCTGCAGCCTGGGAGGCTGTTGAAGTCGTGTTGTCTGAGACTGATGATGCTGTGGAACAGCCGGATAAAAGAGTCATGAATGAAAGCGCTGCAGCCATCACTGCTGTCTTGTTTTTCAAATGTTTTAACATAATATCTCCTTGTATATTGGGTTTGCCTTGACTAACTTGATACGCTTCATTATAGTGTGAGAACTCAGGATTTTCCATGTAAGGATATTTCTTGTCCCATGTAAGATTCTTTCTTAAAGTTGCCGGAGACATGCCGGTAAGCTTTTTAAAAGAGCTGCTTAGATGGAATTCGTCATAAAAACCCGTAAATTTAGCAATTTCACTGAGTGAATAGCTGCTTTCTATCATATATTGCCGGGCCTTTTCCAAGCGTATTTTTAATAAGTATCCCTGAAAGGTACTACCGGTCTCCTTTTTGAAAAGTCTGTAAAAATGGCTGTAGCTGATGCCAAAACGTTGACAAAGATCCTGAACTGCAATGGAAGTCGCGTAATTTTTTTCTATATACCGTATGGTCATTTTTACAATATTTGGATCAAAGGTCAATACGCTGGCCTCTGCCAGTTCTTTGTATAGTTCATAGGTAAATTGATAGAATAAAGATTTCTCATAAAATTTTTTCATGGGAGCAGGCTCGTTCCAGTGTTCATATATACTGCGTAAAAGCTCAGTGAAAAAAACCGGATTCTGGGGAGTAAATCCATATTGCTGCTGAAATGGGTTAATCTGCTTCAGTAATTTCTTTAATTTCTCTTTGTGAAACTGTGTTTCACCGGTTTTGTAGAAGATCATATAATATTCAAGCCACTCACCGTGAGGAATAATGGAAAGGGAGGTACCTTTGCCGCCATGAAAGAGGCTGAAATGATTGATCTGATAGGATTTGTCCCCCAACAGCACTTCTGCCTTTCCAGGGTACGTGAAAAGAAAGGCACTGGAAGGCAATATACAATCTTTTAAAGCTTCTTCGGGAGAGATCAAATGATGCCTAATATCAAGAAGAGAAATAGCTGAATATTCCAGAATGAGAAAAATATCATCCATTTCTTCTTTGGTAAAAATATTATCTTTGCGATACATATCTTTCATATAAAATCTCCATTCCCCGCCGTTAAGTTTTGTAGAACCAATTGTAAGATGAAATCCAATACAAGGAATTCAACTTGAAAATATTTGGTTAGTAGAAACTAACCAAGTGACCGAATGGAACGCTCCTGCTATTACTTGCAGGAGCGCTGCAATATCAATTTTATTTATTTCTCATCGCACACCTGGAAGATATAGAATTTCAAATAGTAAGAAGTATCTTCCCCAGCCCATAAAATAGGGTGATCGGCTGCCTGTGTCCGGTATTCTACCTGACGGAGACGCTTGTGAACGTTAGCAGCTGCCTCCCGTATGGTCTTAGTAAAAAGCTCCGGTGTCATAAAATGAGAGCAGGAGCAGGTAGCCAGATACCCTCCGTCTTTTACCAGCTTCATGCCTCTTAAGTTGATTTCACGATATCCTTTTACTGCATTTTTCACGGAGTTTCTTGACTTTGTAAAGGCAGGTGGATCCAAAATCACTACGTCAAACTTTTCTCCCTTTTTTTCAAACTCAGGAAGAAGCTCGAACACATCCGCACACTGAAAGGTAACTACGTCGGATAAATCATTTAACCGCGCATTTTCCGTAGCCTGGGCCACTCCAAGCTCAGAGGCATCAACGCCCAGAACCTGGGTCGCTCCGGCGATTCCGGCGTTTAAGGCGAAGGAACCGGTATGGGTAAAGCAGTCTAATACCCGTTTTCCTTTGCAGATCCGGTGCATGGCGAGACGGTTATATTTCTGATCCAGGAAAAATCCGGTTTTCTGGCCGTCCTGAACATCTACCATATATTTGACCCCGTTTTCCACGATCTCCACCTTCGTATCAAATGGCTCGCCGATAAAGCCCTTTACCCGCTCCATGCCTTCCTGAAGGCGGACTTTCGCATCGCTTCTTTCATAAATACCACGGATTTCAATCCCATCTTCATTTAAGATTCGTTTCAAAGTGTCCAGGATGAGAGGCTTTAAACGGTCAATGCCCAGGGCAAGGGATTCTACCACCAGTACATCGGAGAACTTGTCCACCACAATACCGGGTAGAAAGTCAGCCTCTCCAAAGATTACACGGCAGCTGTCCGTATCGGAAGTGGTCTTCCGATATTCCCAGGCATTTCGCACCCGCATCTCAATAAAGTCTTCGTTGATTTCAGTGTCTTTTTTCCGGGTCATAATGCGGATGGTGATTTTGGAATTGGTGTTGATAAAACCACGGCCGAGAAAGTAGCCGTCAAAATCCTCCACTGTTACAATATCCCCGTTGGTAAAATCTCCGGTAATGGTATCGATTTCGTTATCATAGATCCACATACCT
The DNA here is from genome assembly GCA_000526575.1 of Clostridium sp. 12(A). Taxonomy (GTDB): domain Bacteria; phylum Bacillota; class Clostridia; order Lachnospirales; family Lachnospiraceae; genus Lacrimispora; species Lacrimispora xylanolytica. Next base: position 334,326 of record JAGI01000001.1, read on the forward strand.
CCTGCTTTTAAGGCGCGGGCCTCACCTTTTTTGATTCTGACAATTGCTGATTCCATGGACAATACTCCTTTTTATGATTGGATTCGGTTTAATGCGGTAAGAAGCCGGTATAACGGCGAAAATAAGATAAAGGACAGCAGGAAATTACCGATTCCATGAACAAGGTCAAAGGGAATTCCGGCCGTCCACCAGACAAAGGCGGCATGGGGGCCTGCAAGGATAACATAGGACAGAGAACAGAACAGTCCAAAGAGCAATCCAAATATGCCTGATAATATGGCTATGGTAAATGACTTTGGAGGTCTTCCTTTTATGAAAAGAAAAACAGCAGCCACAAGAATGGGCCATACATAAAGGTAGGAAAACCACCACAGCCCAAATCCATACACAAGTCCCTCCAATACAATAAACACGTACAGGATCAGCCATACGTGTTTTTTGAATACCAGAGTATATAAAATCAGCAGAAGGGATACCAGCTCCACGTTACTGATCCAGGAAAGACTTACCTGGCTGATAAATAACAAGGCAGCTAAAAGAGCATCCCGTACCAGTTCACCAGTTGTCATAGGGGGAACGGTCTTCATGGCTTTTGGGCCTCCTCGTTTGCAGGGGTATACTGAAACGTATATGCCTCCTTATCCTTAATGGGCTGCTGACTGACCCCGTAGCTGCAGGGCTCGCCATTTAACAGGAGCGCCCAATAAGCATGGTCCTTTTGGTAATCGGCTCTCGTTCCATTGATGGTAGTTACCATTAGTCCAAATTCGTCGCTTGATGTTCCTGAAACCTTAAGCTCAGGAATGGAACTTATTGCCTCCAGAAGAAAGTGGGCTTCTGTGGTAATCTGATAATGCTCTTTGACTCCGTTTTCATATACGACATCAATGGAGATATTCTTTGTACCCGCCATGGGAACCGGTCTTGTCAGAGTGTATATGACTAATAGCAGTGCCAGCACTGCAATAGCAGCAAAACCTCCCAGCAAGGGAGAAAGCTTTATGTGTTTATTCATAGATGGCTTACTTCCTTTGTTTATGTTTCATGCATGCATAAGTATAGCATAGATACGGTAAGAGCCGCAAGAACAGAATTTCTATCTTTTCTTAAGATTGCTGCTGATGTATAATAGATGGGGACTTCTTACAAAAGGTGGATAAGATCAATGATAAAAGAAAAAATTGTGGAAGAAATAAAAAGCTGTGAAAAATTATTAATCGGTATCGGTGAAGAGTGGAACGCCAAAGAGACCGGGGATATAAAAGAGCTTTATGAAAAGCTGAATCGCATGATTCAGGGAAAAGATTATTTTATTGTGACAACAGTGACCGACGGAGAGATTCGTAAATCCTCCTTAGACCAGAAACGAATCGTTGCGCCCTGTGGCAATGAGACCTGGAGACAGTGCTCCAATTCCTGTACCAAGGATATTTGGGAGCCTTTAGAGATTCCTGATGATATCTGCCCTCATTGCGGACAGCCTCTCACTGGAAATACCATAAAGGCAGAGGAATACATAGAGGAAGGATATCTTCCTCAGTGGAACGCCTATACCTACTGGCTTTCTGCTACCTTAAATAAGAAGCTTCTGCTTCTGGAACTGGGTGTGGGATTTCAAACGCCTACCGTTATCCGGTGGCCGTTTGAAAAAACAGCTTCCATTAATAATAAGGCTCATTTATACCGGATCCATGGTTCCTTTTCCCAGCTTTCTGATACCGTAAAAGGAAAAGCAGATGCAATTTCTGAAAATTCTTTGGAATTCTTTCGAAGTTTATAGTTATTTTTTGCGTTGTGCATTACAGGGTACTGTGCTAAAATGTTGAAAAAAGGCGTAAAGAGGTGGCTGCCATGATTGCGATAATTGACTACGATGCCGGAAATTTAAAAAGTGTGGAAAAAGCCCTGGTTTCTCTGGGAGAAAGCCCTGTCGTAACAAGGGATAAGGAAATCCTTCTTTCTGCGGATAAAGTGATTCTGCCAGGAGTGGGAGCGTTTGGGGAAGCGATGGATAAGCTTCACCAATATGAGCTGGTGGAAGTGATAAAAAAGGTAGCGGAGAATGGGACACCCCTTCTTGGCATCTGTCTGGGGCTTCAGCTCTTTTTTGAAAGCAGCCAGGAATCAGAAGGAGTAAAAGGTCTTGGCCTTCTGCCCGGCAAAATTCTTCGTTTTCCAAATACCCCTGGTCTAAAGGTGCCTCATATGGGCTGGAACAGTCTTAAGATCAAGCCGGAAGGTAGACTTTTTAAAGGAATCCATTCCGGTGCATATGTTTATTTTGTCCATTCATATTATTTAGAAGCAGAACGGCAATCCGATGTGGCAGCAACGTCAGAGTATGGTCTGACCTTTGGCGCTTCCGTGGAGAGAGATAACTTATTTGCCTGCCAGTTCCATCCGGAAAAGAGCAGTGATACAGGTCTTCATATCTTGAAAAATTTCATAGAACTTACTTAAGGAGGTGCCGGATGCTAACGAAGAGAATCATACCATGCCTGGATGTACATAACGCAAGAGTGGTAAAGGGAGTAAATTTCGTGGACTTAAAGGATGCAGGCGATCCCGTTGAGATTGCAGCAGCCTACGATAAGGCAGGAGCGGATGAGCTGGTATTTTTAGATATCACCGCCTCCTCGGATAACCGAAATACGGTAGTGGATATGGTCCGCCGGGTGGCTGAGAAGGTGTTCATTCCATTTACCGTAGGCGGCGGCATCCGCACGGTAGACGATTTTAAGATGCTTTTAAGAGAAGGTGCCGATAAGATTTCCATTAATTCATCTGCAATCAATACGCCAAGGCTCATTTCTGACGCCGCCGATAAGTTTGGACGTCAATGTGTAGTGGTTGCCATTGATGCCAGAAGGCGGAAGGACGGAAGTGGCTGGAGCGTTTATAAAAACGGCGGCAGGGTCGATACCGGACTTGATGCCATTGAGTGGGCAAGAGAGGCAGACCGGCTTGGTGCTGGAGAAATCCTTTTAACCAGCATGGACTGCGATGGTACAAAAGCAGGTTACGACAACGAGTTAAACCGCATCATAGCAGAGAATGTTTCTGTTCCAGTTATCGCCTCTGGCGGAGCAGGAACCATGGAGCATTTCCGTGATGCCTTAACCGAAGGGATGGCTGATGCCGCACTGGCAGCTTCCCTGTTTCACTACAAAGAAATGGAAATTATGGATTTAAAACGATATTTAAATGAGTTAGAGATACCAGTTAGGATTTAATGCAAAGGAGAAAACATGGGAGCGATTGACAATGACTGGCTGTCCCCGTTAAGTGAGGAGTTTAAAAAGCCGTATTACAGGGAACTTTATCAGAAGGTGAAAGAAGAATATGAGAAAGGGCTTGTTTTCCCTGAGCCTGATGATATCTTCAATGCGTTTCAGTTCACGCCTCTTTCCAAGGTAAAGGCAGTGATCTTAGGTCAGGATCCTTACCACAATCATGGTCAGGCCCACGGCCTTTGCTTTTCCGTTAAGCCTGAAGTGGATATTCCGCCGTCTCTGGTAAATATCTATCAGGAGCTTAGGGAAGACTTGGGATGTGAGATACCCAGTCATGGATACTTGAAGAAATGGTCGGATCAGGGAGTCATGCTTTTAAATACAGTCCTTACCGTTCGTGCCCATGCGGCCAACTCCCATCAGGGAATCGGTTGGGAGAAGTTTACCGATGCAGCCATCCGTATTTTAAATGAACAGGACCATCCGATCGTATTTCTTCTTTGGGGCCGTCCTGCCCAGAATAAAAAAGCAATGCTTAATAATCCAAAGCACTTAATACTGGAAGCGCCTCATCCCAGTCCGCTTTCCGCATACCGGGGATTTTTTGGCTGTAAGCATTTTAGCAAGGCCAATGCCTTTTTAGAGGCCAATGGAGTGGAGCCGATTGACTGGCAGATAGAAAATATAAAATAGAGCAGAGGAAATGCAATGAATATTTTAGAAATTTTAAAAGTTCTGGTACTGGGAATTGTAGAAGGATTTACAGAGTGGCTTCCAATCAGCAGTACCGGTCACATGATTCTGGTGGATGAAATCATTCATCTAAACCAGCCGGCAGCCTTTAAAAACATGTTTTTAGTGGTCATTCAGCTGGGAGCGATTCTTGCAGTGGTCGTGCTTTACTTTGATAAGCTGAATCCTTTTTCCCTAAAGAAAAAACCAGCCCAAAGAACAGCTACTCTGGTTTTGTGGAGCAAGATTGTGCTTGCCTGTATACCGGCTGCGGTAATTGGTTTACTGGTAGATGATATTCTTGATGAGTATCTGATGAATGGATATGTGGTTGCTGCCACCCTGATTATTTACGGTGTTCTGTTTCTTATCATTGAAAACAGGAACCAGTATAAAACCTTTGATGTGCAGAAGGTAGGAGATATCTCCTTCCAGACAGCTCTTTATATCGGACTGTTCCAGCTTCTGGCTCTTATTCCGGGAACGTCCCGTTCCGGTTCCACCATCCTTGGTGCCATGATCCTGGGGTGTTCCAGAGCGGCATCTGCAGAATTTTCCTTTTTCCTTGGAATCCCGGTTATGTTTGGTGCAAGCCTTTTAAAAATTGTAAAATACCTGGTCAATGGTTCAGTATTCAGCGGCGCCCAGGTTTTCTACCTCATCATGGGTATGGTAGTTGCCTTTGTCGTTTCTGTGTATGCCATTAAGTTCTTAATGGGTTATATCAGACAGCATGATTTTAAATTCTTTGGATATTACAGAATTGTACTGGGCGTTGTGGTGATTTTATATTTCACCGTATCAGCAGTACTTGGCCTGTAAGGGAAGCTTCTTAATGAAGCGGTGATTGCATTTTGTATAGAAAACTTAATATATGGTTCACATGAAAATACGCCTTGATTCGGACTTTATAATCCGAATCAAGGCGTATTTTTGTATATGGTATATCTTCAAAGCCTCTTTGCATCAGTCCCTTATTTTGGACGGGTATCCAGTCGCTGTCCTTAAATCAGATCAGCAATTTCATAAAGCAGACGTTCGGAATCATCCCAGCCAAGACAAGGGTCTGTAATGGATTTTCCGTAGCAGCCGTCACCCACCTTCTGAGCGCCTGGCTCGATATAGCTTTCAATCATCAGGCCCTTTACCAGAGTGTGAATCTCTTTGGAATGTCTGCGGCTGTGAAGAACTTCCTTGGAGATACGGATCTGCTCCTTGTATTTCTTATTGGAGTTTGAATGGTTGGCATCTACGATGCAGGCTGGATTAGCCAGGTTGCGCCTTCCATACATCTCATGAAGAAGGTAGAGATCTTCAAAATGATAGTTGGGAATGCACTGTCCATGCTTATTGACAGCACCTCTTAAAATCGTGTGGGCCAGTGGGTTTCCGCTGCTTTTTACCTCAAAGCCCCGATAGGTGAAATCATGAGGCTGCTGGGCGGCTACCACAGAGTTTAACATAACGGACATATCTCCGCTGGTTGGATTCTTCATGCCGACTGCCACGTCACATCCGCTGGAAGTGAGGCGGTGCTGCTGGTTCTCCACAGAGCGGGCACCAATGGCGATGTAGGACATAATATCGTCAAGATAAGTTAAGTTCTCCGGATAGAGCATCTCGTCAGCAGTGGATAAACCAGTTTCTGTTAATACCTTCATGTGCATTTTACGAATGGCGATAAGACCCTCGTGCATGTCCGGCTTTTTTTCCGGATCTGGCTGGTGAAGCATGCCCTTATAACCTTCTCCGGTCGTACGAGGTTTGTTGGTATAGATTCTTGGAATCAGGATCAGACGGTCCTTTGTCTTTTCCTGTACCTTTGTGAGCCGATTTACGTAATCTGATACAGAGTCCTCATTATCAGCAGAACAGGGTCCAATGATAACAAGGAATTTGTCGCTTTTTCCAGTAAATACGTCGCTGATGGCCTGGTCCCGCTCTAGCTTAAGGGCTTTAAATTCGGCCGGAAGTGGAAAGCGGTCCTTGATTTCTTCCGGGCTTGGCAGGTTGTTAATATATTGAAATCCCATAATGTCCTCCTGTGTATGCGTATATTCTGTATTTTGCAGTATTATATAACAGATGAAAAGAAAAATCCAGTAAAGGTTTAAAATTTATCAATGTCTTAAGGCAGGAGTGTTTCTTTTTTGCAAGGAATGGTGTATGATGTTACATAATAAAACAGGAAAGGTGTTGAAAGAATGGTAAGATACTGGAGTTGGGAAGGCAGCTATGTAGGCGTCCGGCAGAAAGATTATCTGGTGGCATGCGACGGAACCATCCTGGGCAGATTTTATGGAACGGAGATTTATAATCAGAATGGGGTATACATAGGAGAACTGGGCAGAAGCCAGAGGCTTATTAAGAATTTAAATAAGACAAACAACCGCCGGCCGGCCTTTAGCTTTTATGTAAAGGGAACCATAACGGCTCCCCTTAAAAACAGTGCCCCTTATCCTTTGGCTCAGGGGTTTGCAGATTTTTCCAGATCTCAGTCTTTGTAAACACATACTCTTGGATTTCGCGGCAGTACACATAAAGGAGAAAAGTCATGAAAGACTTAACAAAAGGAAATCCAGCTAAAATCATGCTGACATTTGCTGTGCCGGTGGCTCTTGGCAATGTCTTTCAGCTTTTTTACAGCTTGGCCGATACAAGAATCGTAGGAAGTATTTTAGGAGAAGGTGCTCTGGCAGCCGTCGGGGCGACAACCTCCATCAGCACTTTATTTATAGGCTTTTTATCCGGCCTCACCGGAGGCTTTGCACTGCTCACTGCAAAAAGCTTTGGAGCTGGAGAAAAAGAGGGAGTCAGGCGGTATTCGGCAGGAGGTCTTCTCCTGGGAACCCTGACCTCTCTTTTTCTTACTCTTATATGCGTGGGCGGATTAAATATCTTCTTAAAGCTGTTAAATGTACCTCAGGAACTATTATCCGATGCCAAGGCCTATATCAGGATCATTCTCCTTGGAATGGTCATGACCATGCTTTATAACGCATGCGCCAATATTCTTAGGTCCGTGGGAGATACGGCGGCTCCCCTTATGTTTTTAATGGGCTCCAGCCTTTTAAACATAGTTCTCGCCATCTTATTTGTGTACCATTTTAAAATGGGAGTCGGCGGGGCCGCCATTGCCACCGTCATTTCCCAGTCGGCCGCCGCCTTGTTATGCCTGTTCTATATGGTAAAGAGATATCCTGTGTTCCGGTTTCGTTTAGGGGACTTTAAAATCACCTTATCGGAGGCCAGGGAGCTATATGCTTCCGGACTTTCCATGGCTCTTATGATGTCACTGGTATTTTTCGGGACCCTGTCTCTTCAAAGAGTCATCAATACCTTTGGCATGGATATTATTGTGGCCCATACAGCGGCCAGGAAAATCACTGAATTTTTTATGCTTCCTTTTTCTGTTATGGGGGTCACCATGGCAACCTTCTGCGGTCAGAATATGGGAGCAGGAAGAACCGACAGAATTCGTTTGGGGCTTAAAACAGCTCTGACCCTGACCTTTATCTGGTCTGGAGGTATGGTACTCTTAAGCTATCTGGCAGCACCCCATCTGATTAATATGGTAACTGGCACCTATAATAAAGAAGTGCTAAAAACGGCTTCCCTTTATTTAAGAATCAATTCCCTGTTTTACATGGTGGCTGCCTCCATATCCATTTTCCGTAACACCTTACAGGGAACCGGGGATCATAAGACGCCGGTGGTGTCAAGCTTTATTGAGCTTGTGGGAAAGGTGGCCATTGCCATGTTCCTTGCTCCGGTCTTAAACTATATGGGTATTATTGTGGCAGAACCAATTGTGTGGATTTTAATGGTAATACCTTTGGCAGCAAAAATCAGAAAGATAGGAAAGGAGAATTATGATGGAAAACAAACAAGAGCTTGTGACCTTGGAAGAGATGCTCTCCTTCCGTGAAGATAAAGTAAGGATGCAGGAAGAGATGAGAGAGGCTCATAAAGAAGCAGTCATCGTGGCCCTGGGAATGAACATACCTGGGCCGAAGAAAAACTCCCCTGGTATCTTAAAGGCTTTTTTTGAAGGCGGACAAGCCATTAAGGAGGCATTAGATGTCCGTGAGCTTGTGCTGGAAGGTGAACGTGAAGTGATAAAAAAAGAGGGCTGTTTAAAAATTTTTGCAGTAAAAAGTGATGATCCTGTTTTCATTAAAAAAATGACAATAGATATAGAAGAAACCCATCCACTGGGAAGACTTTTTGATATGGATGTTTACGATAAAACAGGAAATGGCATCAGCAGAGAACAGCTCGGTGCGCCACCCAGAAGATGTCTCTTATGCGGTCAGGAAGCAAAGAGCTGCGGTCGCAGCCGGAGCCATACGATAGAAGAATTATATGCACGTGTCGAGGACATAATAAGCTCATGGCTGAAAAAGGCACGTTAAATCCGGATTCAGGATATATCTGGAAGAGGGTGCTGTGATATCAATGTTTTCAGATAAATACATTGATTTTACAGCACTTTCTGTCTTAATAAATTTTAAGATTCCTTTTTCCCCTGATTAAGATTCCATAATTATAATAAAATCATACGAAAATAAAAGGGAGGCTTTAAGCAAAATGGAGATAACAAAACCAGCTTTGGCAGGAACATTAGAATCCAGCGACTGTCAGGTAACCGTAGAGCCGGGCGATGGTAAAATCGATTTTGCGCTTGAAAGCGCAGTTATTAACCAGTACGGGAACCAGATCCGTAAAGTGGTTATGGAGACTCTTAACAATATGGGAATTAACAATATAAAAATTGCCATTGTTGACAAAGGAGCCCTGGATTGTACCATTAAGGCACGAGTGGAAGGTGCGGTAAGCCGTGCCACAGACCATTTTGAGAATAATCTTTGGGGAGGCGCAGGAAAGTAATGAATCCGAATAAAAAACGGCTTAGAAGAAGCATGATGTTTTTAAATGCCCAGAAACCAGGTCTTGTAAAGGATCCGTATATTTATAAACCGGACTCCATCATGCTTGATTTAGAGGATGCAGTTGCAGAGAATCAGAAAGATGTAGCCAGATTCTCCTTATACCATGCGTTAAAGGAAATTGACTACAGAGGCTGCGAGCGTGTCGTTCGAATCAATGGCCTTGATACCCCTTATTGGAAAGAAGATATCCGTTGTGCAGTAGCAGGCGGCTGTGACGCGATCCGTATTCCTAAGACAGAGACACCAGAAGATGTTCGTGCCGTTGAGGCAGAGATCCTTCAGGCAGAAAAAGACTTTAACATTCCGGAAGGAAGAACCCTTATTATGGCAGCCATCGAATCTGCCAGAGGTGTTATGAAAGCTCTTGATGTCTGCGAAGCATCTGACAGACTTTTCGGTATTGCTTTGTCCGGTGGAGATTACACCAAAGACTTACAGACACGTATTACAGGAACCGGCGTAGAGTTAATGGGTGCAAGACAGAACATGATCATTGCAGCCAGAGCAGCAAAGGTTCAGTGTTTCGATACAGTATTCACCAACCTTGATGATATGGAAGGATTCCGTAAAGAAGTTGAGACCATTCATCTGATGGGCTTTGATGGTAAATCCATCGTTAACCCACGTCAGATTCCGGTAGTACATGAGATTTATACCCCAACCCAGAAGGATATCATTTTTGCAGAGAAAGTTGTAAAAGAGATCGATGAGAAAAAGGAATTGGGCATTGGAGTATTTACCGTTGATGGAAAGATGATTGACATTGCGTTCTATGACGGAGCTAAGAGAACCATAGATCTGGCCAAGGCCTCCGGTGTGTATAAAGGAGATTTATAAGATGATTAATGCAGTAGGCAGAGATATTCCAGAAGAAATCTTAGAATTGACAGGCAAACAACCCTTCATGGGAAACCATCATTTTGATGGATATGAATATAAAAAAGACGGTCCGGTTACCAAATGTGTAATCAATAACGAAGGAAGCAAGATGGTAAACAGCATTCGTGAAGTGCTGGAAAAGTGTAATATCAAAGATGGTATGACATTTGGTTTCCATCACCACTTCAGAGAAGGCGACTATATCGTAAACATGGTTATGGAGCAGGTTCATAAGATGGGAATTAAAAATATTACCATCTGTGCAAGCTCTCTTGGTAAGGCTCACGATCCTTTATTACCTTTAATCGAAGATGGTACTATAACAAACATTCAGTCTTCTGGTGTTAGAGGTAAGATCGGTCAGGCTATTTCTGAAGGCAAATTACAGGGACTTGCAATCATGCGTTCTCACGGCGGCAGAGTTCGTGCTATCGAATCTGGCGAAGTAAGAATTGACGTTGCATTTATCGGAGCTCCTACCTGTGATGATTACGGCAACTGCCGTGGTATCGGCGGAAAGTCTAACTGTGGTGTTCTTTCCTATTCCATGGTCGATGCAGATCATGCAGATAAGGTAGTCGCTATTACAGACTGTCTCGTTCCGTTCCCTAACTTCCCGGCTCATATCTCCATGACAAAAGTGGATTATGTAGTAGTTGTAGATGAAATCGGTAATCCAGATAAGATTGCAACAGGAGCGGCGAAACCAACCAGTGATATGCGTAAGCTTATGATGGCTGATTACTGTACTGAATTTGTAGTGAATACACCTTACTTTAAAGATGGATTCTCTTATCAGACCGGTGTCGGTGGTGCTTCTATCGCATCTACCGTATCCCTGGCTAAGATCATGAAGGAAAGAAATATCCGTATGCGTTTCGGCGTGGGTGGTCTTACAAAGCCTATGTGTGATCTTTTAGAGAATGGCCAGGTTGATGCACTTTTAGATACTCAGGACTTCGATTTAAGTGCGGTTGAATCCGTAATTAATACGAAGCACTTCCGTATCAGTGCAGGCGAGTACGCAGATCCTTTCAACAAGGGTGCTGTCGTTAACAAGCTGGATTTTGTTATCCTTGCAGCTTTAGAAGTAGATGTTAACTTTAACTGTAACGTAGTTGTAGGTTCTGACGGTATCGTTACCGGCGCTCAGGGCGGACATCCGGATACAGCAGCAGGAGCAAAATGTACTATCGTTATTTCTCCGCTGATTCAGGGAAGAATTCCTGCAATCTGTACCGACGTAACAACTGTAACAACACCTGGTGAATCCATTGACGTAGTTGTTACTGATTATGGAATTGCAATCAACCCGAAAAGACAGGATTTAATCGAATGCATGAAAGATGTTGATCTTCCATTTAAGACCATTGAAGAGCTGAGAGACATTGCTTACTCTATCGTTGGAGAGCCAGAGCGCGTTCAGTTTGATGACAAGATTGTTGGAATCATTGAAAGCCGTGACGGTACCGTTATGGATGTTGTGCGTAAGATTAAGAAGTTTGAGTTTTCAGAGGAATAAAAATATGCAGCTCTTCTCCGAGACAGATATGGATAAAAACGATAAAATTGCCGAAAGAATCGGAGATATGGCATACCGGGCTCTATTGGAGGAGGTATATACCTCCCCCAAGCCGGGTCTGGTGGATTTATACTCCAATGGCGCTCATAAGGATATGGATGTATCCACCTTTGAGCGGAGTGCGGACGCTCTTAAGCCGTATTTTGCAGCCATGGCACAGGAAGGCATAAAGCATAAGGACAGTCCTTTCGAGATATTTTCTAATATCAGAAGGTTGGGCATTGATGCAGAAAAGGCTATGTACCATGCAACTGCTGGAGTGAATACTCACAAAGGGCTTATTTTTAATATGGGAATACTCAGTGCGGCTGTGGGGGCTTGCATTGAGAGGGATGATACCGTAACCCTATACTCTCTGATGGAAATGGAGCAGGCTATGGTACGGGATACCTTATTAAAAGAAGTTCATGGGATGCGTGACTTCACCAGCAATGGAGAGAAAAATCTGCAAAAATACGGCACCATGGGTGCCAGAGGAGAAGCCATAAGCGGCTACCAGTCCATACGGACCATTTCCCTGCCTGTAATGGCAAAGGGAATTTCGGAAGGCAGAGATTTTAATCTTGTTAAGCTACAGACCTTGTTTGCTCTGATGAGTCAGGTGGATGATTCTAATATCATCGCCAGGCATAACCTGGAGGCATTACATGAGGTCCAGGGATTGGCAAAGGAATTTCTTTCTTCTGGAGGGGCATATCAGGAAGAGGCTGTATCTATCCTGAAACGTATGGATAAGGATTTTATAGATAGAAATATCAGTGCAGGAGGCTGTGCGGATCTTCTGGCTGTCACCATATTTCTGGCAGATCTGTTGTGGGACGGATCAAAGGAATTCTCGGAAGTTAACGAGTTTGACATAAAAAAAGGCCAGAGGCCTATGGGATAAACCGGTATCCTAGACCTCTGACTGTTACGATATGGGCCGGCTTTTGCCGGTCTTTTTCGATTTTACTGCGCAGACGGTTGATATATACCATAATGGCGTTATCGTCTATGGCAATGCTGTTTCCCCATACATGCTCGTAAATCATATCCTTGGTAAAAACCTGATTGGGACGTTTGATAAATAAAAGCATCAAACTGCTTTCCTTGGAGGAAAGTACAATTTCTTCGCCATTTTTATAAAATCGCATGGTGGAAGTGTTGTAAGAGAAGGGGCCGCATTCAATCAGCTCTGAGCTGTCTAAAATCTGGTTTTTGTTACGGCGTATCAATGCCTTAACCTTAGCACCAAGAACCAATGGGCGAAATGGCTTTGTAATATAATCGTCAGCACCCAGTGAAAGTCCATAGAGGGAGTCGTAATCTTCGTTTCTCCCGCTTACAATCATAACAGGGGTCTGGTCGCCCTGGCTGCGAATTCTCTTTATGACCTCAAAGCCTTCCATGTCCCCCAGCATAACATCCATAAGAATGATATCGTAGGAATGGTTTTTTAACAAATTTAAAGCAGCGAGGCCGCTGTCTGCAACAGTGGTTTCTAGATCATTGCTGTGCATGACTTTTTCCAGCAGCTTATAAACTGCCGGATCATCATCCACTATTAATACTTTATCAGACATAGATTCCCCCAAAATTAAAATTTTTGTAGAAATATATCGAAATTACTCTAAAAATATTATAGTATTAACCTGGAGACAAGTCAATGACGAAAAGACAAACGAAGGGAATATTGATGAACATTTTAATGGAAATTAAAAAAAGAAGAGCATTTATCATGTCTTTGGCTATGATTATTGTGCTCGGTATCTTTTCCTGCCTGGTGTTCAGCATATGGAAAGAATACAAAGAGGCAATTATTGACAATCAGAAAAAGCAGATGCTTTTAACCACCCAGAGCATGGGAGATAATTTAAGAGCATTTATTGAGGGATATCAGGCTGATGTCAATTCGCTTTGTGCCATGGAGGAAGAAAAATACAAAAAAACAGGGGAAAAAACCTGGTCCGTTCTGGAGGAGTATGTCAATTATCATACCCGCTATGTCTATGATGCTATTTTAGAAGATAAGGACGGCAATCTCTTAAAAAGTATTCACGGCTTTGGTATCGTGGATACGTATTCCGTAACAGAGATTGATGAGGACACCAGCTTTCGGCAGTGCAGGCTGAAAAACGGAGAGATCTATCTGGTGGTGAAAAAGGAAATTGAGGATGGGAAATCCGTATCTATTTTAATTAACACCAAAAGCTACAACGATACCCTGGTATCTAATATACGCCTTGGCACCAATGGATATGTGCTGATTAAGGATTCCCAGGGCACAATACTGACACACCCTCAGAGAAGCCAATGGGGGATTAATGTAATATCCGGCAGAAAGGTCATGTTCCCCGAAGCAGATTTAACCAGTCTGGAACAGATGATAGACAGGCAGAACCGGGGAGAGACTGGAGTCGCGGAATATTATTCTTACTGGTGGGCAGACCCTGGCGTTCCGGAGGTCAAAAAAATCAGTGCATTCTGTCCCGTTTATATTGGAAAGGGATTTCTGGTCATGAGTGCGGTCATTGATTATGATGATATTTATATCCCTGTGGCCGCTGGATTTTTCAAGCTGGGACTTGTATCGGTTGGCATTGTGGCCGTGGTTCTTGGGATGGTGTTTTACATTGGTGCTTTATGGCTTCAAAAGAGAAAGGACCGGGAAGAAATTACCTATCTGCTGGAGCTTAATAACATATTGGAAGAAATGCATCAAAGCGAGGAGACCATTGCACACCAGCAAAGGCTGCAGATCATGGGAACTATGACTGGAGGAATCGCTCATGAATTTAACAATCTTTTGACACCCATCATGGGATATGCAGAGCTTTTGATGCTGGAGCTTGATGAAACCTCTGATGGCTATGAGAATGCCATGGAAATATATGAGGCATCATCAAAGGCGAAAGAAATTATACAACAGATATCTTCTCTCAGCAGAAAAAATATGGAGACGGCATACAAAACTGTAAATGCAGGCAAGGTTCTCCGCAGAGCCGCCAAGATGGTGACCTCTGTCTGTCCGCCCAATGTAAAGGTAGAAGAAGATATCAAGCTTGACGAGGAGTGCTTCCTTGGAAATGAAACACAGATTAATCAGGTGATTTTAAATATCTGTGTGAATGCCATCCATGCCATCGGCCATAAGGAAGGTAAGATTTTCATTAAATCCCAGGTTGTAATGCCTTATGAATTAGAACAGTATAAACAGTCCTCTGTATCAGGGGAATGGGATTCCTATATCCGCATCAGTGTTTTTGACAATGGGGAAGGAATGAGTGAGGAGACATTAAAGCAGATCTTTGATCCTTTCTTTACCACCAAGAAAAACGGAGTAGGAACAGGACTTGGCTTATCATTAGTAGAACAGATCATTCATTCACATAAGGGCCATATCTTCGCAGAGAGCAGCGTTGGAGTAGGAAGTATATTCCATATCTTTTTACCAGTCAATGAACAAAAGGAACACGAAGGGAATCCGACTGTAGAAGGAGACCGGGACGGAGATTTAAGGCTGCTTATTATTGATGACAATCCAAAAGTACTGAAACTTCTGGAGAAAAACTTCAGCAAGCTAAAAGTGACCATCATCTCATGTATGAATTTTGAAGAAGCCAGGAAAACTTTAAAGGAGCAGGAGGTGGACGCTGTCATCAGTGAACAGTATGTGGAAGGAAAGAGCGGCGCTAATTTCTGTATGTCCTTAAAAGGAACCTACCCAGGACTGATTCGTATTATCATGGCGGACCGGGTGACTAAGGAAATTGTGGAAGCCAAGCGGCGAAAAATCATTGACGATTATATCGATAAACCGGTTTCTGACTCGGCAATTTTAAAAGCAGTCAAAAACTGTATAGAAAAAATGTAGAATGATTTGAAAAAAATACAAAAGCAAGATGCAATTCTTACAAAAATTTTCTGGATTACTTGGTATTTATTGACAGAAACCAATGGTACAAGTTATAGTAAAAGAGGCCTATCAACCGAAGCATTTTTCTAAAAGATAATGCTTCGGGAAAGAAAGCCGGATTAGCATTAATTCAAAAATAGTTCTTATAGGAGAAAGAAATGCAGAAAGAATATTTAATGGAATCCGAAGATGTGCTAGGAAAGCTAGAGACATCACATCAGGGGCTTTCAGACGCCCAGGTTGCGGAAAGACAGTCGAAGTACGGAATGAACAAGTTAACAGAAGGAAAGAAAGAGAGTCTCATTCATAAGTTCTTAAAAGAGCTTACCAATTTCATGACTATTATTCTGATTGCAGCAGCTTTCATTTCCGGAGCGACCTCCCTTTATGTGGGAGAAAGTATGATCGATACGATCATTATCTTACTGGTTGTAATTATCAATGCGGTACTTGGTGTATATCAGGAATCCAAGGCAGAATCAGCCATTGAATCCTTGCAGGAAATGGCAGCGGCCACATCAAAGGTAATCCGTCACGACAGACTTCTTGTAGTTAAGTCCGAGGAACTGGTTCCCGGTGATATCATTTTATTAGAGGCAGGAGATTCTGTTCCGGCAGATGCTAGAATTTTGGAAAGCGCCAGCTTAAAAGTGGAAGAGGCTGCACTTACCGGTGAATCCTTATCTGTATCAAAGATTGAATCCGTGATTGGAGACGGTTCTGGAGAGGTTGCCCTTGGCGACAGAAAGAACATGGTCTATACGGGTTCCACCGTGGTATACGGAAGAGGAAAGGCTGTTGTATGTCATACCGGTATGGAAACCGAAATCGGTCACATCGCACATGCATTAAATTCGGCTAAAGATGAAGAGACACCTCTTCAGATCAAATTAAACCAGTTATCAAAAATTCTTTCTATTTTAGTACTTGTTATCTGCGGACTGATGTTTGCAGTTAATCTGACCAGAATCGGACTTTCCGGCAGAGGAATTCATTTACGGGAACTGATTGATACCTTTATGATTGCAGTTTCACTTGCTGTTGCCGCGATTCCTGAAGGACTGGCAGCTGTTGTTACCATTCTTTTGTCCATCGGCGTTACAAAGATGTCAAGAAAGCGGGCTATCATCAGAAGGCTGACCGCAGTAGAGACTCTTGGCTGTACTCAGATTATCTGCTCCGATAAGACAGGAACTCTTACTCAGAATAAGATGACGGTTGTACAGCATGCTGCAGATGATGAAAACATGCTTATGACTGCCATGGCGCTCTGCTCTGATGCAGAGTTAGATCCAGAAAGTAAGGATGCAGTGGGAGAGCCAACAGAGTGTGCTCTTGTCAACGATGGCTATAAACATGGACTTGATAAAAGTGAGCTGAAGAATACCTTCGTTCGTATCGGCGAAGCTCCTTTCGACTCTATGAGAAAGATGATGTCCACCATCCATAAAAAAGAGGACAATACCATTATCCAGTTTACAAAGGGTGCACCGGATGAAGTTTTAAAACGCTGTACCAAGGCATTTATCGGCGGAGTGGAAGTGGATATGACGGATGAGATCCGCAACAGTATCCTAAAGGAAAACAAAGCCATGGCAGATAAAGCACTTCGTGTTCTTTGCGGTGCCATGAGAAGCTGGGAGAGCCAGCCTGCTTCCACAGAACCTGAGATATTAGAACGCAACCTTGTGTATTTAGGACTTTCCGGAATGATCGATCCAGTACGTCCGGAGGTTAAGGACGCCATCAAAGAATGTCAGGCAGCTGGAATCCGCCCGATTATGATTACTGGTGACCACAGAGATACTGCTGTTGCCATTGCAAAGGAACTTGGAATTCTGGATCATGAGAGAATGGCCATTACCGGCGCTGAATTATCTAAGATCTCTGATGAAGAACTGGAAAAGACCATTCAGAATTATTCTGTTTATGCAAGAGTTCAGCCGGAACATAAGGTTCGTATCGTTAAGACCTGGAAAAAGCTTTCCAAGGTTACAGCCATGACTGGTGACGGTGTCAATGACGCTCCTTCCATTAAGGAAGCTGACATTGGTGTAGGTATGGGTATTACTGGAACCGATGTAACGAAAGACGTTGCTGATATGGTACTTGCTGATGACAATTTTGCTACTATCGTATCAGCGGTAGCCGAAGGAAGACGTATTTATGACAACATCAGAAAAGCCATTCAGTTCCTGCTATCTTCAAACTTAGCAGAGGTTATTTCTGTATTTATTGCAAGCCTTTTAGGATTTACAATCTTAAAGCCTGTTCATTTACTCTGGATCAACTTAATTACAGACTGTTTCCCGGCCATTGGACTTGGTATGGAGGCAGAAGAGTCTGACATCATGAAGAGAGAACCAAGAAATCCAAAAGATGGTATCTTCTCTGATGGAGTAGGAAGCGAGACCTTATTCCAGGGTGTAGTAATCGCTCTTCTTACCTTACTGGCTTATTTTGTTGGTCACTATATGGAAAGCGGAGTATGGGAGGTTGCAGAAAGCAAGGACGGTATGACCATGGCATTCTTAGCCCTTTCCTTACTTGAGATGTTCCACTCCTTTAATATGCGCTCCAGAACGGAATCCGTATTTAAGCTGAAAACAAGAAATGTTTTCTTAACAGGTTCTCTGTGCGTATCATTTGTACTGACCACAGCCGTAATTTATGTACCGTTTTTAAGAGAAGCATTTCATTTTGAATTCATTTCTTTAAAAGAATATATCGCCGCTGTTATAATTGCTGTATCAATTATTCCAATTATGGAAATATTAAAGATAGTTAAGCGGAGATAACATTTACGAAGAAGAATTTAGAATTATTACAAAAATCTAAAAATAATATAAAATCTTACAAAATTTTAAGTAAGTTTTTATTACTCTTTAAGAAACTCCGTTTAATATGGTTACATGATACTTATGCATCTATATTAAAAGGGGGATCATTTATATGATTACTATCT
This sequence comes from Clostridium sp. 12(A), assembly GCA_000526575.1. Lineage (GTDB taxonomy): Bacteria > Bacillota > Clostridia > Lachnospirales > Lachnospiraceae > Lacrimispora > Lacrimispora xylanolytica. Next base: position 352,564 of record JAGI01000001.1, read on the forward strand.
TAGCATGGCTCATGATAATTGTGTTCTTGGCGTTAGTCATGACCAAAAAGCTGCACCCGTTTACGGCACTTATTAGTGTCCCACTGGTGTTCTCACTCATCGGTGTATTCACCGGAGTAATGAAGGAACCTATTGCCAAATATCTTGAAAAAGATGCTGCTGATGCTTTATCCATTGGAGATCAGATCATAGCTCTTGGAAAGATGTCTCAGGACGGACTGGTAAAGAGTTCCAAAACCGCATTCATGCTGCTTTTCGCAATCCTGTTTTTCTCAATCATGCTGAATGCTGGTCTGTTTGATCCGATTGTAAACACTGTTATCCGCGTTGCTGGCGGTGACCCAGTTAAAGTTTTAGTCGGAACTGCAATCGTAGCTGCAGCTGTTTCCTTAAATGGTGACGGTACAACTACAACACTTATTTGCTGTACAGCGTTTATCCCGATTTACAAAAAGCTCAACATTAAGATGCTTTACCTGGGCGTTTTGATTATCCTGATGAACACAATTATGAACTTACTCCCTTGGGGAGGCCCAACTGCACGTGCTATGGCAGTTATGGAAGTGGAAGGCGGCCCTGTACTTGCAGCTCTTGCTCCAGGTATGGTTGTATCCGTTATCTACATGCTGGGTGTTGCTTTCTACCTTGGTCTTAAGGAAAGAAAAAGAGTTGGTATTCAGAAGCTTTCCGCAAGCGAGCTTGCACAGACAACTCAGTCTGACCCAGAAGTAGAGGCTTTAAAGCGTCCTAAACTGATCTGGTTCAACGCTATCTTAACCATTGGTACTGTTGTACTTTTAGTTATGGATAAACTTCCATCTTCTTTCCTTTTCTTAGTTGCATTAGTAATTGGACTTATGGTAAACTATAGAAAGATTAAAGATCAGAAAAATCGTATTCAGGACAACGCAGGAGATGCATTACAGGTAGTAATCCTGGTTATCGGTGCAGGTATGTTCTCTGGTCTGTTCGGAAACACAGGTATGAGCGATGCATTAGCTCATAGTATGGTTAGTGCCCTTCCAACCTCTCTTGGAAGATGGTGGGGACTTGTAACAGCAATAGTTTCTGCACCTGGTACCTTCTTCTTATCAAATGATGCTTATTACTATGGCATCTTACCAGTATTCGCAGAGGCAGGAGCAAAATATGGCTACTCTGCACTGAACATGACTGTAGCATCACTGTTAGGCCAGGCATTCCACTTATTAAGCCCACTGGTAGCATTTATCTACCTGCTGTTAAACATGACAGGACTTGAAATGGGTGAGTGGCAGAAAGAATCCGCAAAATGGGCACTCGGCATCTTCGTTATCATGGTTGCTGTAGCTGCTATTACAGGAGCATGTCCATTATTTATTTAAAGTTAATACAGGCAGAGATTTAGATTGGAGACAAAAATGAGCATATTATTAGAAGGGCTACTCTCGTTTACATGGCAGCAGGCCATTATGATGTTAATTGGCTGCGCCCTAATGTATCTGGGTATCAAAAAAGAGTATGAGCCGACACTTTTAGTTCCTATGGGACTAGGCACGATTTTAGTTAATTTCCCGATGTCCGGTATTATTACACAACCAAGTACCGGAGTGGAAGGTGTTCTGAACGTGTTGTTTGATGCCGGAATTTCAACAGAATTGTTCCCGCTTCTTATTTTCATCGGAATCGGTGCAATGATTGATTTTGGACCGTTACTGCAGAACCCTTTTATGATGTTGTTTGGTGCTGCTGCACAGTTTGGTATCTTCGCAACCGTAGTTTTAATTATAGCGGTTACAGGATTAACTCTTCCAGAGGCTGCTTCTATGGGTATTATTGCAGCGGCTGATGGCCCAACCAGTATCTTTGTAGCTGGTAAACTGGCTCCAAATTTATTAGGACCGATTACTGTGGCGGCGTATTCTTACATGGCTCTTGTGCCAATCATACAGCCACCTGTTATTACAGCGCTGACAACAAAGAAAGAGCGTATGATTCATATGAAATATGAACCAAAAGACGTTTCTAAGACAGCGAAAATTTTATTCCCATTACTTATTACATTTGTTGCTGGTTTTACAGCTCCTATGTCCCTTCCGCTGATCGGATTCCTTATGTTCGGAAACCTTCTTCGTGAGTGCGGCGTGCTGGACCGCTTAAGTGCATCTGCACAGAATGAATTAGTAAATATTATTAGTATTTTACTTGGACTTACAATTGCTACAAAGATGACAGCTGGCGAGTTCTTAAATGTTAAGACATTGTTAATCATTGCATTCGGTCTGTTAGGTTTCGTATTTGATACCGCAGGCGGTGTAATCTTTGCTAAGCTTTTAAACTTATTCCGCAAAGAGAAGATTAATCCTATGGTTGGAGCTGCCGGTATCTCCGCATTCCCTATGAGTAGCCGTGTAATTCAGAAGATGGCGACAAAGGAAGATCCTACAAACTTTATCCTGATGCATGCAGCCGGTGCTAACGTTTCCGGTCAGATCGCTTCAGTAGTAGCTGGTGGACTTCTGCTTTCCTTCTTCATGTAATCTAACGTAACTATTGATTAAAATGTAGTTTCCCTGATAGGGGATGGAGGTAATTATGTCAGATATCATGGCAAAAGCTTTAGAATTGATGGGCGTAGGCATGGGCGGTATCTTCGTTGTAATGATTCTGCTTTATGGAATTTCCCAGGTGCTTTTAAAATTAACTGCACCAAAAAAAGACAAATAAATTAGCTGACTGTCTATTTATTAGAATCCTAAAAATAAAATGTAGAAAAGACGACGGAAGAAATTCCGTCGTCTTTTCTTTGTGTAATGATTGGATTATCCGTATAGCTGAGTCCTTAAATAATTTTTCGGTGTGATACCCATTCGCTTTTTAAACACCTTAAAGAAGTATGCATAGTCCTGAAATCCACATTTCTCCGCAATCTTATGAAAGTCTCTTTCTCCAAGCTCCAGAAGATGTATAGCAGAAGCGATTCTTAAGGAGTTTAAATAATCGGTAAATCCCTGTCCTGTTTCGCTTTTAAAAATGGTGCTTAAGTATCCCATACTGATTCCAATCTCATCGGCAATGCTTTGAAGGGAGATGGGCTTTGCGTAATCCCGGTTGAGATATGCGATAGCAGATTTTACATAATTGGAATCGCCGGGCATTTGAAGCTGTATTTCTTTACACATATTAAAAAAGCAATGGAGGAACCATTCCCATAGCTGGGGCAGGGTACTTAATTGGGTAAATATCTGGTCCGGGGAGACTTTGTCCGTGATGATTCGATTTAAATCCAGTTGATTCTTTTTCGAGATTCTGGTGATAATGCTCAGCAGGTCTGCGCATTTCATCTGAACATTGGAACGAGGTTCCTTTTGTTCAATCATATCCTGAAATAATTTGTTGATGATTCCTTCTGCTTTTTCGTACTCTCCTTTTAATACCAGAGTTAAAAGTATCTTTTCTATGGAGTAATCAAGCCCGGATAAGCTGGCAGAGGCATTGGTAACAGGCTTAGAATGGAGGATGGACTGCTTCCCCGAGTAAAATGCCAGGCGCATGGTCTCTAAGGCTTTTGTATAGGCGTGTCCCACGTCAATAATATGGCTGGCACGCTCTCCCACACAAAAGCTTACAGAGATATTTAAGAAGTTTTTATAATTGGTGGAAAGCTGATGTAACAGGCTGCTGATGGTCTCTTCTGTTTTTGCCTGACTGGCTTCATGAGCAAAGGATAAAAGGATGCAATAGGTTTCCCGCTCAATATGGGCCAGGATCCCGGTAGGGTATTTGCTTAACAGTTCATTTCCTATATTGCAGATGGAAAAGCTTAATATATTCCGCTGGTTATAGTTATTTAGGTGTTCGATTCTTCCATAATCATCAACCGACAGGATAATGGGTATCACCTGAGTGAGGGAGAGAGAGATTCCCAGAGAACGGATATTAGCTTCTATCTCTTTTTTTGATAATAAGGCCCCTCCTAAAAGATCAATTACGAATTTCTCTCTGAGGGCAGAAATGGTACGGTCAGGAAATGCCTTTGATTTGTTATGGGTATTCAACCTTTTTTTTAGTTCGCTTAGCAGGGAGAGTAAGTAGCATTCGTTCAGCTTATGCTTTAAAACGTAATCCATAGCCCCATTTTTCAGTGCGCCCCGGACATAGGTATAATCGTCGTAATTGCTCAGGGCAACGAATAAAGTTTCCGGATACAATTCTTTTACTTTCTGGCAAAGCTCTAAGCCGTTCATATTTGGCATCCGCATATCGGAAAGAATAATATCAGGATGGGTCTGGGAGATCTTGTCCAGTGCGGACAGCCCGTCGGAAGCCTCCCCACAGACCATGAATTCCTGAGAAAAGTTCTGGAGCAGCAGTTTGATGTTGGTACGGACCAAAAGTTCGTCATCTACAATTAATATGTTATACATAATGTGCCACCTCGTTTTCTTGTATTATGGGAAGCTGTAATTCAAACCGGGTGAAGATTCCTGGCTGGCTGATAATTTCCATCTCAAAGCTGGATGAAAAGTACATGGAAAGGCGCTCTCTGATATTGTGAATGCCTATGTGTCCGGCATTCTCATTCTGGTTGTGATTTAATATTTCATGAATCCGTTCTTCCTCTATTCCCTGTCCATTGTCCTCCACAATGATTGTTAAGAAGCCGTCATCAACGAGATAATCCACCATGAGAATTCCATCGGAAACCTTGTCTTTTAAGCCGTGCTTTATAGCATTTTCCACCAGGGGCTGGACCAGCAGCTTTGGAATCATATAAGAACCTGCCTCCTCTGAGACTTGTATGCGGTATTGAAAGGTATTGGTATAGCGGTAATTTTGAATCTCCAGATAGGAGGTCAGAAAGTCACGGTCTTCCTCTACATGAATAAAAGATCTGCCGTCCATGTTGGTATGCATGAGAGAGGAGAGAGCTTCTGCCACTTTTGCGATGTTGTCTGCCCCCTGGAGAGCGGACAGAAATTTGATGGTATTTAAGGTGTTGTATAAAAAGTGAGGATTCATCTGGAATTGAAGTGCTGCGATTTCCGCACGGTGCTTTGATTCCTCTTCTTTTTTTACCTGTAAAAGGAGATGGCGGATTCGGTTCAGCATGGCTTTAAACTGGCTGGATAAAGCACCGATCTCATCCTGAGTATGTATTTCTATGGGAAAATCCAGGCAGTCACCGTCTATGTGTCTTACGGCATTGGCAAGAAGCCGTATTTTCCTCGTCAGCAGAGAGGTGATGAGAAAGATACATGCGATCATAAGGGCCACAAGGAGGAGCGTGATGAGAATGATGTTGTGGAGCGTCTTTGTAAATGCTGATACGATTTCTCTTTCAGGAATTACATTTAAGGTTGTCCAATTGGTCAGCCTTGAGGTATGGTATACCACCAGCATTCGATCGCCTGTATCGCTGGTGATGAAAAAATGGCCTGAATTATCTTTGATTCCGTCAATAATCTCTGGAAGTGCCGGCTCATTTTGCTCTGTATTTAGTAGATTGAATGCTGGATGAAACAGTACATTTCCATCCACCTGATTGATTACATACAGCGAGGAGGCTGAGGTGGAGCTGGTATCAAAGCACTCTTCAAACAGACTGGCACTGATGTCCGCATTCACAAATCCAATCTTCTGATTGTTAAAGCCGTAAACCGGTTTTAATACGGAAAAGACCATATCATTTTTCGTATTGTACCATTTGTGAGGGAAATGGGGAGGTATGAAAATCAGTTCTTTATCACTGTCTTTAATAATGGAGATCCATTGATTCTCTTTCAAGGTCTCAAAGGAAGAGGGAAGGCCGTATGTAATGGTATTTCCGTTAAAATCGCTTAGCATAAGGCCGTTTAGATTATTCTTAAAGCTGCAAAGGCTGATTAAGTAATCAGAAGCAGTTCTCTGGTAATTTACAATGTCAGCATCGCTTAAGTCATCTCTTGATAATATGGTGATAATGTTGGTGGACAGAGAGTTGCTGGACCGGACGGAAGTAAGAGCAGCCACATTAATAATATCCTGCACCTGATTCTCAAATATGGTGTTTGAGACTTGAAGTAAATGTTCCGAATTATGTATGGCAGTGGAGGCTGCTTCTTTTTTTAATGCCTGGTACCAGACACCAAGTACCATTGCCGCAAACAGAAGAAAGATCAGTGTCATGGAAAAAATGAACTTATACCGGATGCTTTTAAAGTGGGTTTTCATTGCGCCTCCATTTTTGGTAATGTATTATAAAAGTATCATAAAATTTTAGGGGATATCTGTCAAGTTGTACATAAAAAAGTGTAAAAAAATCCTATAAAGTGGAAAAAAGTGCAATGCATTTCCCTGGAATAAAATGGTATGATTGGTTCAGGAAATAACCGGTTAATTCAAGTGAAAATAAAAGGAAGGGTATTCAATATGAAAAAAAGTAAAAAGTGGCTGGCAATGAGTCTGGCATTTTCCATGGTTGCCAGTCTTTCCGGATGCGGGGGAAACAGTGCAGCTTCGGGGGCTGGGAGTGCGGCAGCAAAGGGAAACCCGGAGGTTAAGACTTTAAGCGTTCTCATGTATACGGATTGGTATAAAGCAGGCTGGCAGGCATTGGAGCAGTACATCAACGAGAATTCCAGTGAGCTTGGCTTTAAGCTTGAGATATCAAAAATACAGGGAGGCTCCCAGGGAGATCAGGTCCTTCAGACGAAATTTGCCACCAATGACCTTCCTGACATCATTCAGGTCTATAAGCCCCAATGGGTGGAATCCTATGCCAATGGCCTTGATAAGCTGGTGGATTTAACGGGACTGGATTGTGTCTCTGAGTATGATAAAAAGGCACTGGATGGCACCTTTATGTATCAAGGGAAGCTATATGCGGTCCCCATTGATTCCGTGGTTCTATCCGGTGTGTTCTACAATAAAAAGGTGTTTGAAGCAGCAGGTGCTGCGATACCAGGAACCTGGGATGAGCTTTTGGCAGTTTGTGAGAAATTAAAGGCGAAAGGAGTGACTCCGGTCTATTACTCCGGTAAGGACGCTTGGAGCGTTCAGCCACCTGCCATCAGCGGTCTGTTAAATGATGCAGCTGAAAAAGGAACGGATACCTTCGGTCTTATGGATCAGATCAATACAAACAAACTGAAATACGCAGATTGTACCAATTTTGTAGGCTCTATTGAGAGAACAAAGGATCTCATTGATCTTGGCTATGTGAATGAAACCTACTTATCGGATACCGTGGACAATGCCCATCAGGCCCTGGCAAATGGAGAGTGTGCCATGTATATCAACGGCACCTGGTGTGCGGATAACATCAATAAAAAGTTTCCGGATAAGATAGATGACATCGGAGCCTTTGCCATTCCAACTCCAGGCGGTGACAATTACATCAATATGTTCACCCCCTATTCCCTGGCACTGACTACCAATTGTAAGGATGCAGAGCTTGGGAAAAAGGCACTTAACTTCATAGCTTCCCAAAAGGCACAGCAGATTTATGCCGATGCCCAGCCAGGGGTATATTTAAATAAAAATGTTACCAGCGATATTCCTAAGGCAACGGAAGATTTAAAGAAGCTTATGGACAGCGGAAAATCCATGACAGACTGGGAAGAGATCAACAAGTATTCTTACGGAAACTTAAGTGAGCCATTGTTAAACTATTACACCGGGATGTTAAAGGATGCGAAAGAAGTGGCGCAGGCACTGGACACAGAAACAAAACGCAATGCAAAAGCGCAGGGCGATTCTAACTGGAAATAGTTTAAAGATGCGGTAGAAAGAGATACCAGATATTCGTATTAGTAAACCCATACTTTTACCGTATCTGGTATTTCTGTTTTCTCCGTAACAGGTAAGGAGCAGATCATGCATTCAAATACACGTAAAAGATATTCATACATCTTGGCAATTCCCGGGCTTTTCCTTTATATCTTGTTTTTTATTCTCCCTGCTGTGGGAGGGCTGGCCCTTTCTTTTGTCAAGATTCTAGGCTTTAATTTATCCTCCGCCCGGTTCGGTGGTCTGCAAAACTATGCAGACGTGTTCATTCAGCCAAATATGAGGCGAGCCATTGTTAATTCATTTATATTTGCCTTGATTACCACCATGTTTAAAATGGGAATCGGTCTTTCTCTTGCCGTGGCCTTAAACCGGAAGATGGCACTGACCAACGCATTACGGACCATATTCTTCTTGCCGGCAGTCATTAATACCGTGGCAGTTGGACTTATTTTTTCTTCACTCATGCACCCATCAAACGGATTGGTCAATAGCTTATTACAGGCAATGGGACTTGGAATTCTTGCGAAGTCATGGCTTGTGGACACTCATCTGGCAATCTTTTCTGTCTGTGCCATTGAAATCTGGAAATGGTCCGGCTTTACCATGGTAATTCTCCTATCAGGGATGCAGACCATTGGCAGAGAGTATTATGAAGCGGCAGAGATTGATGGAGCTGGTGGATTTACGAAGTTTAAGTACATAACCTTTCCCCTTCTTTTGCCTGCATTTAACAATGCGCTGATCTTAAGCATCATTGGAGGGCTTAAGGTATTTGACTTAATCCAGGCCACTACCCAGGGCGGCCCTGGCTCTGCGACAGAAGTCTTTGGGACTTTAATCTATAAATCCTTTGGTGCAGGAAGGCTTGGAGAAGGGTGTGCCGCAAGTATCATACTGGCAGTGGTCATTGCAGCAATCGCCATACCGGCATATCAATACATTGCCAACAGGGAGGTAGAGATGTGAGAAAACGAAAAATACGTGAGGCAATTTTAAACCTGGTACTTTGCCTTTGTGCTCTGATCATATTGGTTCCGGTATTTATGGTTATCATCAATTCCTTTAAGAATGGGACAGAGGCGGCAAGAATGAATTTAGCCCTTCCCACCACCTGGCACATTGCGGAGAACTATATAGAGATGGTACGGGAGGGAGGAATCTTTCGAGGGCTTGTAAACAGTACCGTAATTACTGTTATCTGTGTCTTTTTTTTGATTGTGTTGTGCTCCACTATGGCTTTTGTATTGGAACGAAGAAAAACATGTTTCTCAAAAGTGATCAATATGACCGTTATTTTTGGACTTGTGCTGCCTCTTCAGATCATACCTACCTACTTTGTCTGCAACTTCCTTCATCTGACCCATGAGATAGCAGCTGTTTTCGTACTGATTGTTGCCAATATGTCCTTTACGGTCTTTTTATATACTGGTTTTATTAAAAGCATTCCCATTGAAATTGACGAATCCGCCTGGATGGATGGAGCCAGCCATACCCAGTTGTTTTTTCAGATTATTTTCCCGCTGCTTCAGCCGGTAACAATAACGGCTGTTATTATTAACTTTATGGCGGTATGGAATGATTTTGGAATCTCCATTTATTTTTTGAACAGCGCCAGGAATTACACCCTTCCTTTGACCGTATATAATTTCTTTGGAAACCATAATTCAGATTGGCAGCTGGTATTTGCAAATGTGGTATTATCCACCCTTCCTGTAGCGGTCGTGTATCTGATGTTGCAACGGCATATTATATCCGGTATGACATCGGGTGCCGTAAAAGGCTAGAAGCTCTGGAGTGAGTCGTATAGAAGAGAGGAGGGAGGCCATGGGGAGAGGCTGAGTTACAATAAGAGGAAACCTTATGTTACGTAACGAATGGAAAGGCTGGAGGGGCAAATGAAAAAAGCATTGATATTTTTATCAGCAGTATGTATGAGTATTACCCTGACTGGAAGCCACGTGTATGCAGAGGAACCACAGAGTGCAGCATGGCAGGGGTCTGGTGCTACCGTCTATTATGTAGACGATGTAAATGGAAATGATAAGGCAAGCGGTACGACAGAACAAGCGGCATGGAAAACCCTGGATAAGGTAAATGCTACTACCTTTTTACCGGGCAATAAAATTTGCTTTAAAGCAGGTGGAAAATGGACGGGTATGCTTCACCCTCTAGGTTCGGGAAGCAGCGGAGCGCCTATTATTCTGGATCAGTACGGAGTGGGAGATAAGCCTCTGATTGAAGGAAATGGAGCGGAAGCAGCAATTAAGCTGGACTCACAGGAATACTGGACCATACGAAATTTTGAAGTGACCAATCGGGCAGCGCAGAGAGGTATTCGTCAGGGAATTTTTATTAATGGAAAAACTGATGGAATTACTCATGGGATTACCATAGAAGACTGTGAGGTCCACGATGTAACTGGAGAGAACCGAAGATCCCTGGATACCTATAAGAGCATGTACTGGAATTCCGGCATCTATGTCAGTATGCCCGGCAGGTCCAACCCCTCAGTTCATTATGATGGGGTGTTAATAAAAAGGAATTACGTTCATGACGTGCTGACCAGCGGAATCCGTATTAACCAGAGAGAAGATTTTATTGTGGACCAGTATCATACGAACGTGGTCATCGAGGGGAATACCATCAGCAGAACCGGCTCGGATGGGATGATCGTGGCCAATTGTGTATCCCCCTTGATTCAATATAATCTATGCTACGATGCAGGGGCTCTTGGTAATTCTTCGGATACTAAAATTATTGCAGGCCTGTGGACTTGTGGGACAGACGATGCTCTATTTCAGTATAACGAGGTGGCAAGGACTGTTTTGTTTGAAAGTGATGGAACTGCTTTTGATACGGATTGGGGAACCGGAGGTGTCACAACCTTTCAGTATAATTACACCCATGGAAATCAGGGCGGATTCTGGCTGGATTGTGCAGGAATCAATAAAGACCCCAATCATATTAAGACAGTGCTTCGTTATAATGTGAGCGTGGATGATGAACGGTATATCATTCGGGCAGGAGATATGCCAACCGAACTTTATAACAATACCTTTTACAAATCCCAGGGAAAGCTTGACGCCTGTTTTGGCAATGCGGGAAAAAATCACAAATTTTATAATAATATATTCTATTTTGAATCTTCACCCGACTGGGCTTCCTCGGTGTATGAGAATAACCTGTATTACCCATGTGATGCCAATCCGGCTGATATGTACGCAGTTTCAGCCAATCCTCAATTGGTAAGCCCTGGCCCGGCGCAGGATGGAATGGCATTTGCAGACCATTTTAAAATCCAGTCCACCTCCCCGGCCATTGGAAAAGGAGTCTATATCCCGGATAACGGAGGAAAGGATTTCTGGGGAAATGAACTGAATAAGGGCTCTTATGATATTGGGGCGCACCAGACGATGGGAGTCGGACTTACTGATGAAGATACGTATGTATTTGCCAGGGACTTTTCCATGACTCAGGGAAATCGGGGCTGGTATTACATGGAGGCGGCAAACGGCTCTTATCAAAATATGACATGGGACGATTCTCAGAAGAAATGGAAAGGCAGCGGAGCCTTTAATCTCATCTGGGCACCTGGAAGCATGCATCCTGACGGAAATGATACGGTCCTTGCCTGGAAAGCGCCCAAAGCCGGTACGGTTCAGGTCGTAGGCAATCCGAAAAAAGCCAATCTTGGAAATGACGGAGTAAACGTAAAAATCTTAAAAGGCTCCACACAGGTCTGGCCAGGAAGCGGCTGGCAGTTTATTGGTGGTTCGGATTCCACAGGGGTTTCCCATAATGTCACCATACAAGTAAAGAAGGACGAGATGATTTACTTTGTCCTCAATAAGAACGGGAACAATTACAATGACGGAACTTCCTGGAATCCTCTTATCACTTATAATGTGGTGGAAAAATACAGTCTGACTTCTGATTTTTCCAGTGTACAGGGAAGCCGGGGCTGGTATTATCTGGAGACAGCCAGCACCGGTTATCAGCAAATGACATGGGATAGCAGTGTCAATCGGTGGAAAGGTAAAAAACAGTACAGCTTAATCTGGGCACCGGCGCAGCTTCATCCGGATACTTCGGATACCGTAGTTGCATGGAAGGCATCTCATTCCGGTAGTGTCACCATAAAAGGAAATCCAAAGAAGGTAAGTCAGGGCTATGATGGAGTCAAGGTTAAAATCTTAAAGAACACTCAAAATCTATGGCCGGAGAATGGTTGGCAATCCATTGGAGGTTCTGATACCACAGGCATGGCCCATCAGCTAACCACCAATGTGTCTTCGGGAGACTGGATCTATTTCATTGTAAACCAGAATGGCTCCAATGCAGGAGATGAAATAAACTGGAATCCTGTTATCACTTTTCAGTAGCAGGTTATGTAAAGGGAGGCTGCCATGAAGAAGATTTTCTATATATTTGGGACCGCATTTCTATTATGCATTAACTTCTTTCTTTTAACTGGTTTTCAAAAAAAGCCTGTGCTTTTCGTAAATGGGGACAGGATATATGAAGAGGAGTATTTATTTTTGTCCCAGGTTTACACAGGTGGAATGGCAGAAGAGGAAAAAGGAACCAGGAACAGAGCTGCTTGTGCAAAAGTTGAACAGCAAATGCTTAAGGAGAACAACGTCGTAGAAGATATCTCATTTGCTTCCTTCCTGAACAAAGTAAATAAAGAGAATGAAGCAAGAAAGCAGGCAATGGATGCTGGGGAAAGAATCTATGGCCCTAAGGTATACGATGCCAGGATCTATTATGACTATATCTATAGCGAAGCAAAGGAGAACATGATAAAGAATGTCTTAATGAGCCAGATTACTGACCAGGAAATCAAAAGCTTTGGTGAAAAAAATAGAATAGATTTAAGAGAAAAAGAGGAAGTGCAGCTGATTCGCTACCAACTAGCAAGAGAACGTTATATGGTCCAGTTAAAAGACAGAGTGTTAAAAGCAATGATAAAAGCAGACGGAAAGTTCTATCAGGTCTCATAAATAATGTATAGGAAAAGGTTCCATTATCTATTGATAGTGGAACCTTCTTGTATTTAAGAGACAGGGGAAAGCCTGCCGCAGGATATATCCATAATAAAGCCCTGAATGATTACATTAGAGGGCATAAGGGGATGGGTCTTTAACAGGGTGACTGACTGCTTCACTGCGGTTTTAATATTATCCATTCCCTGAAGCCAGGAGTCTAAATCAAACCCGTCTTCTTTAAGCTTCTGAATGGTATCCCTCTCAATTCCCCGTTGGACCAGGTGGGTGATAATGGTTTCGGAGGAGATAGTAGCAGAAAGACAGTCGGTATGGCCGATAACCATAACCTCTTCCACGCCAAACTCCAGAACCGCGATGAGGAGGCTTCGGATGGTACTGTCAAAGGGATTTATAATCATACTTCCGGCAGTTTTAATCAGTTTTACATCTCCGCTTCGAACACCCAGTGCAGCAGGTAGAAGCTCCACTAGTCTGGTATCCATACATGTAATCAAGGCCAATCTTTTTTTAGGATATTTGTTGTTATTAAAGTGTTTATAAAAACCGCTGTTAACAAAGGTATCGTTATACTTTAAAATTTCCTCAATCATAGTATTCCTCCATTTTATTCGAACTGGTTCTATTGTAATGCTGGAATCTTAATGCGGGATAAGCTTAAGCCTTAAAGATTGTTTAGCTGATTGTGGCCCTTTTATTCGACGTGTCGAAAAATGTAAGCGCTTTACCGACAGAAAAATGTATATTTTTTAACGAAATAAAATTGGAAAATATAGGTAATATTTACCTTATAGATTTAAAAACATATTAATATTTGTTAAATATATACAATCAATACTATATATTATTGACGAAAATTATTCTAATTGCAAACAGTGGTTGAATAATAAGATAGAAACAGTTAGAATGTTTCGTGTAAGCGCTTTCACTATTATTATGGAGGAAACCTGTATGAAAGTATTGAGGAAACGATGCAAAAAAGCATTGGCGCTGTTCTTAACGGCAGCATTATTGCTGCCTTTTACAGTGTCAGGGGGACAAATTGCTTATGCAGAACGTTTTTTTGAGCAGGATCTAGAAAATCCTGCCACACCATCAGAAGCAGGTCGTATGCTGGTCCCGGTTACGGACTTGGAGGCGACGCCGTCAGAAGCAATTGTTTCTCTTCTGGACAATACGGCAACGCCATCGGAGGCCTCGGTGTCTTTTGATGAGATTGCAACACCGTCTCAGGCGATGTCTCTCATGGGCACACAGAGCCGATTTACAAAATCGGAGGGGAGTGTTGATGTGACAGAACTTAGAGTTCCTACTCTGGCTTATGATGATACTTCCATTTCTCTTGTCTGGGACAAGCCAGAGAATTATGAAACAGTGGCCAATTATAATGTTTATCTAAACGGGATAAAGGTGGGGGATGCCAGAAGTAATTTTGCACAGCATGCAGACTGGGCAGCTACTTACATGAAGGCATTTTATGATCATTATGAAACGGTAGGAATTGATATGGTAAAGGTTGATATCCATTCCTTCCGCCTCACAGGATTGACTCCGGATACCAGCTATGAAGTTTCTGTCATAGCAACGGATGATTCCGGTGCTGAAATGGGCAATAAGGCAACCATTACCTGTTCCACAACTAGTGCACCTGAGATATTTGATATCAGGGATTATGGGGCTGAACCGGTAGAGAGAGGCTTTACATCTCTGGATGAAGAGTCTTCTGCATTTGTGGTAAAGAACACCAAAGCCATTCAGGCAGCCATTGATGATTGCAGCGAAGGTGGAAAAGTAGTAATTCCAGAAGGTATCTATATGTCGGGTGCTCTTTATCTTAAGAGTAATATGACACTGGAACTAAAGGAAGGGGCTATCCTTTTCGGCTCTCCTGACGTGGCACATTATGACCAGAATTATCTTCTCTATCCTTATTCCACGGATACCAGATCCTGGGCACTGATTAACACCTACAGTGCAGATGAGAATGGTGGATTTGAGAACATCCGTATCGTAGGTAAGGGTACGATTTATGGAAACGGCTGGAAATATGGTGCAAAACAGGCAGTCAATGGAGATGGATACGAAACCTATTACCAGAAGCGTCAGACCGCTGATCCTGACTGGAGCTTAGAAGGCCTAAAAAAATACGCCTTAAAGGGTTGGGTGGCTCAGCCGAAAGAAAAGGGCGATTTAAGCCTTGGAATTCTTGCGAAAAGTGCATATAACAATGCAATAAGCAAAGGATATGAAGAATCACCTGCGTATTCTACAAGACCTAATCTTGTGGTCTTAAGGAATGTAAACGGTGTTTACATCGAAGGATTTACAGCAGAAAATCCAGCAAACCATACCATTGCAGTGCTTGATAGTGAAAATGTGGTTTCTGAAAATGTAAAGTACATTACATACGATGCAAACAATGCGGATGGAATTGAGCTTGGAAATACCCAGAACGCTATGGTCTTTAATAACTTCTTTGATACAGGAGATGATGGAATCAACTTTGCAACGGGTATGGGAAAAGGCGTCCAGGATACGGAGCAGAAGCCGTCAAGTAACATCTGGACCTTTAACAATTTCCTCCGGGAATGCCATGGCGGAGCGATTGCGGCAGGCAGCCATACCGGTGCTGGAATTGAGAACATGCTGGTCGAAGATAATGTAATGAATCATAGTGATACGCCATTCCGGTTTAAAAGTGCTCCGGCAAATGGTGGTGGTATCTACAATGTAAGCATTCGTGATTGTGCTGTAGGAGATGCGGATCAGGTATTTAGCTTTAACACTACATACAGCGATGCCAATCAGGCTACCACGGTAGAGCCGGCGGATAAACCCGCAGAGTTTTATGATATCAGTGCCTATAACATTACAGCAGATTCCATTAACAAGCTGACTATAGATATTTTAGCAGACGTTGATTATGATCTGCCATATAAAACATGGCATAATCACCACAATCTGTATTTCCAGGATATTGTCTTTACCAACATAAAACCTGTGAAAAATTCAGAACGAATTATGGGAGCTGCCAATGTAACCTTTGACAACGTAGGACTTAGCTGGTCAAAGGATGCACCAGCAGAAACAGATGAAAGAGCCTGGGGAAATATTAAGTTCAGCAATGATTTGATCTTCACAGGTACCACGACGCTGTCTAAAAATGCCTACGATGCCATGGCAAAGCCGGTCTGGCCAAATGATACGGCAACCGTTGCCAGTGCTTCTGAGGCTGTAAAACCAAGTGGAGCCCATGAAGTAAGCTTAAAATGGCCTGCAGCCAAGGACGGTGAGCAGGTATCTGGAACTGGAAAAGTAACTGGATACATTGTGGAAACCTATGTAGGCGATGAACTGGTGGATATTACCCGTCCGGTGACAACGACCACAGCAGATATGACTGGACTGTCTCCAGATACCAGTTATGTATTTGTAGTTTACGCAGTGGATGGACCAGGAAATAAGATTCCGGGACCTCGGTATGAAATTACCACATCAACGGGAATAGAAAAAGAGTTAAAGGAGCCGGAAAGCAAGAAAGTAGAGTTCTCCAACATGGGCTATACCTGGGCGACTGCAAAGCTAAAATCAGCCAAGGCAGCCGATGCCAGAGTCCGCGGCTACCGTGCTTTTGTAGATGGGGATCTGGTAGCCACAATCTATAATTATCAGCTTCAAGAACCGGAAAAAGATACGATCAGCATGACCATTGGTCGAATGATGGAAAATGAGAATGAGGTAATCATAGAGGCATTTTCTGATGATGGAGAAAGCTTTGAATATGATAATGCTGCGGTTAAGACAATAAAGAATTATGATTACCATGCACCAGTATGGGAATCCAATGCTTTAAAGGCAAGTGCAGACGGAGAGACCATCAAGCTTACCTGGAAGGCACCCACAGATGAGTCTGGAATTTATGGTTACCGGATATATGTAGACGGAAAACCGGTCTACACAAAAGAGGGAGATTACTTTAACCATGTGAATGGATCGTTTACCACAAAGGATACATCATACACGGTAACCGGACTCGATATGAAGATTCCTCATACCTTCCGGGTAGAAGCTTCTGACGCATGGGGCAAAGCATTAACTGGAACAGGACCATTCCACTGGACCAACAGCGGACCGGAAATTACCTGGGACGGCTCAGAAGGGGAGCAGTTATGGAGGTCCTCTGCATTTGGACAGTCTACGGATATGGATTTCAAGTCCAACATACTGCCAAACAAGGTGGGAACAAATTATACCTGGCCGATCGGTTCTAGCACACCGCTTAACCTGGAAGGAAAGCCGGCTCAGGATGTCGTAATAGAATCCAGAGGAGGAAAACTCCAGACCGGGCATGATGGATTGACTTTTTATTATACGGAAGTACCTACCAGTAAGAACTTCTCCCTGACAGCAGATGTTACAGTGGAGCAGTTAGGGCCGGAGGAAGGCTCAAAGGCAAACCTTCAGGAGGGTGCAGGCCTGATGGTAAGGGACGTGAATGGAAGTCCTAGAAAAGAGCCTTTAGAGGAAGGGTATGAAGAGTATCCAGCAGCCTCCAACATGGTTATGTTAAGCCTGCAGGCAGCTGGGAAAGCTCTGAATGCAGATATTAATTTACTTGCAGCAGCCCGTTATGGGGTAAACAGCCCGGCTGGAAACTTAAAAACAGTTAAAACAACAGCAACCTTCGAAAAGTCAGTTTCAAAAGCGGATAAAAAATATGCGCCAGCAGATGCGCCATTTACATCAAACTTTTATGGCACAGAAACGAAACTGAGACTGGAACGGACCGATGAGGGATTCTTTGTCTACCACCTTGATCAGCAGGGGAATGTACTTACCTCTTACACCTTTGAGGATAAGAATGTAACACCGAACATCGTATCTCACCTGGATAAAGAAACCATGTATGTAGGCTTTTTCGCTTCCAGAAATGCCAGAATGTCCGTAAGAAATATCTCTCTTGATGTAAGTGACGTTGTAAAGCCGGATGAATCTCCCGCTTACGTGGCTCCAGATAATGATACGGCTTCTCTGTATATCGCTTCTGCTGCATACACCAACAGTTCAGATTATACGGTACAGGCCTTAACCAACCAGTCAGGAACCATGACAGTCAGCCAGAATGATACGGTACTGGTTTCAAAGGCATCGGTGACAGGAGGTGTACAGTTTACCTGCCCTGCTATAATTTCTGGACAGGAAGCAGAATTTAAGCTAAGCTTTGTACCTTCGGAAGGGGCAGATGCAGGGAAAGAAAAAACAGCTGCTCTGAAGGTGAAAAGAGATAACTATGGTAAGGAATTATATGTATCTCCAGAAGGAACTGATGAGGCAGCAGGAACCAAGGAAAATCCATTGTCCATAAAAGAGGCCATCAACCGTCTGGTACCGGGAGGAACCATATATATGGCAGAAGGAACCTATCATTCATTCACCATACCAATGACCTCTTCTGGAAATAAAGACGCAAGAAAAGCTCTGACAGCTCAGGGCGCTGTAAAAGTTACCGGCAGCAGTAAAATCTTTGTGCTTGACGCAGATTATTGGGACGTGACCGGACTTGATGTGGATGGTCAAAAGATCGAAGGAAGCAGAGGAGTTATGATTCACGGAAGCCATAATGTATTAAAGGATTCCCTGATTCATAATACATCAAGTGACGCTGGTCTTACCATAACAAAAAGCAGAGGAAGCAGAAGCTTATGGCCTTCCTACAACCTGGTAGAAAACTGTGAAGCATTTGACAATGTGGACGGTTCCAGAATCAATGCAGACGGATTTGCGTCAAAATCCGGCTCAGGGGATGACAACCGGTTCTTAAACTGTGTTTCTCACGACAATGCAGATGATGGCTGGGATACCTACAACACTCTAGCAGATGGCCCCAACGGAAGAACCATTATAGAAAACTGCGTAGCCTATAACAATGGAAACAATGGATTTAAGCTAGGCGGAGAGGGCCGCGAGGTACCTCATATTTTAAGAAACAGCGTAGCATTCCATAACAACCTGGATGGAATCACAGATAACTTTAATCCGGGAGAACTGACGATTGAAAATAATACATCATTTGATAACGCCCGTTTTAATTATATTATGCGTCCAAGTCCTTATAAAAAGGGAGTTAATGGGGAACTGACAGCTGATGGTACGGTTAGAAATAACGTTTCATTCCGAACTGCAGCATTCAGTGGTTCCTTAAAGAAGGTTTACGACGATAAGATATCTGCAAAGGTGATAGAGAATAATTATCTCTACCAAAACGGAACCAATGCAGTGGGGCAAGAGAACTTTAGATCTTTAAATCCTGCGGATTTATTCTACCGTCAGGATGGAAGAATTCAATTCGGTGATTTCTTACGTCCTGTAAAGGGCAGCAAGATTGATAAAGCAGGTGCCGGAGCAAAACTACCAGGAATCGGTGTGGATACGCCGGATCCAGTGGATCCAGAGCCAGGTGAGAAACCGACTCCTGTAAAACCAGATAGAGACAGGGATTCTGACTCTGACCGGGATTATGGAATCAAGACGTCTTCCAATGAGACAAAGGGAGACTGGGAGATGGATCAGTCCGGCTGGCGTTTGAAAAAGGCAGACGGTACCTATCCAAAGGAGGAATGGGCGAAGGTAAACGGAGCCTGGTACTATTTTGGACAAACGGGATATATGACAACGGGCTGGAATCAGGTTCAGGGTGTCTGGTACTATATGGAGACCAGCGGAGCCATGAAAACAGACTGGGTGTTGACCGAAGGAAAATGGTACTACATGAATCTGGATGGATCTATGGCAACAGGCTGGGTCCTTGTTAATAACAACTGGTATTATTTAAGCCAGAACGGCGAATGTCTGATGAATACAGTCACTCCAGATGGCTACCGGGTGGGTGAAAACGGTGCCTGGATAAAGGCTAAATAAGGAAATGGAATTCCCTTGCTGCTTCATGCAACAGGGGAATTCCTCTTTTATTTAGGGAAATACGGAATAATAAATAAATTTTCATATAAATGAAAGATTATTAAATTGTAAAAGATCGGATTAGGTGCTACGATGGACATATGTATTAATTCTATTGTTCAGGAGGATCCCATGTTTTTGGATGCACTGCAATCATATTATGCCCCTGCCATTGCTCTTTTGGTTTTTGCGGTAATGGTGATTACAGACAAGCTTTTTTCAAAACGAATCAAAAGGCTGTTCCTTTGGGAAGTCGGCCTGATCTTTCTGGTGATAGCAGATACCTGGGCAGATTATTGTTTCAGTGGCTTATCTACGGGAGAGGGGGTTAAGCTTAGAACCTTGACAACGTTTATTCACTTTGCCATAAGTCCCTGCCTGCCCATGATCCTTGTGCTCATCTACGAGACGGAAGATTCCAAACGGTTTCCCAGATGGTTTTATCTTCCTATGGCCATAAATATAGTATTTTCCATTTTAAGCATCTGGATGGGGTTTATTTTTCGTGTAAGCAGAGAAAATATATATACAAGAGGTCCCCTGTTCTTTATTACCTTTGTGGTCTCTGTCTTTTACCTGTTATCTCTTATTTACTGTTCCGCAAGGCAGAGGGGAAAGCCAAACCGCAAGGCGGAGACGGTGTTTTTACTTCTTTTTCTAGTTGTGATCGGATTTGCCATCATGGTAGAGATTATGTTTCATTTGCATTTTTTGGTATGGAGTGCTTCGGAGGCATTCGTTATTCTATATTTTCTGCTTATGACGACACAGAAGATCCTGTACGATCCGCTTACCGGCACCTATAACCGGATCGCCTATGAAAAACAGCTGGAGAAAATAAACGGTCATTCAGAATGCACTATGGCGATGATCGATCTTGACAACTTAAAGAATATCAATGATGAATTTGGCCATTCCAGCGGAGATGCTGCAATCTGCAGCGTTGCTTCCGCCATATTAAAGACAAAAGGAAAGCACATGTGGCTGTACCGCTTTGGGGGAGATGAATTTGTTCTCTTAAGCAACCGGTTAAATGCAGATGAGATGAAAAAAATCTTAAAAGCTGCCCAGAAGCAGTGTGAAGAGATTCAGGGAATTCGTCCCTGTTTTTCCTATGGTGTGGCGGAATACCGTTTGGGTGACGATCTGAATCATACGATTTTAAATGCTGATTTAGATATGTACCGGCACAAAAAGAACTTAAAGGACATTTGAAGGAAATGCCTTGACAAACCGTGGAAAAAAACATATACTAGTCATTAACTTCATACGCCATAAAAGCGTTGATAAGAACAAGTAGCAGTGCGAAGGACCATACAGAAAGCAGCCGGAAGATGAGAGGCGCATGGGAAACGGATTGTGAATACATCTTTGAGCTTCACACCCAACGGCAATTGCCCAGTAGGCTGTGACGGATTCCCGCACCCGTTAACGTGCTAGAGTATCGAAGCAGGTACTTAAAGAGGTAAGCAGTGTGAGCTGCTTATGAACTTAAGGTGGTAACGCGAGATTTTAACCTCGTCCTTTTGATAGGACGGGGTTTATTTTTATTTAATTAAGGAGAATAGCTATGACGATTTACGAAGAACTGAAAGCCAGGGGATTGATTGCCCAGGTAACCAATGAGGAAGAGATCAGCAAGATGGTCAATGAAGGAAAGGCTGTATTTTACATCGGCTTTGATCCAACGGCTGACAGCCTTCACGTAGGCCATTTTATGGCACTGTGTCTGATGAAGCGTCTTCAGGAGGCAGGCAATAAGCCAATCGCATTGCTGGGAGGCGGAACCGGTATGATCGGTGATCCTTCCGGAAGAAGCGATATGCGCCAGATGATGACCATTGAGACCATTCAGCATAACTGTGACTGCTTTAAAAAACAGATGAGCCGTTTTATTGATTTCTCAGAAGGGAAAGCCCTTATGGTCAACAATGCAGACTGGCTGATGGAGCTTAATTATATTGATATGCTTCGTGAAGTAGGACCTCATTTTTCTGTGAACCGTATGCTAACAGCAGAATGCTACAAGCAGCGTATGGAAAAGGGACTCAGCTTCCTGGAGTTTAACTACATGATCATGCAGAGCTATGACTTCTATGAGCTGTTTAACCGCTATGGCTGTAATATGCAGTTCGGCGGTGATGACCAGTGGAGCAATATGCTTGGCGGTACCGAGCTGATTCGCCGTAAATTAGGCAAGGACGCACATGCCATGACCATTACCCTTCTTTTAAATTCCGAAGGTAAGAAGATGGGTAAGACTCAGTCCGGCGCTGTGTGGCTTGATCCGGAAAAGACATCTCCATTCGATTTCTTCCAGTACTGGAGAAATGTAGCCGATGCCGATGTATTAAAATGCCTCCGCATGCTCACCTTCTTACCCATTGAGCAGATCAATGAGATGGATCACTGGGAAGGAAGCCAGTTAAATCAGGCAAAAGAGATTCTTGCTTATGAGCTGACGAAGCTGGTACATGGAGAAGAGGAAGCGGAAAAATCCTTAAAGAGTGCAAAAGAGCTGTTTGCCGGCGGCAATGCGGCAGATATGCCTGCATGGGAGATGGAAGAAGCTGACTTTGTAGATGGAAGCGTTGATATTCTTACAATCGTACAAAAGTCTGGTCTGGCACCAACCCGTTCCGAGGCAAGACGTAACGTGGAACAGGGCGGCGTAACCGTAGAAGGTGAAGCAGTGACCGATGTAAAGACTCTCTTTACAAAAGAGCAGCTCTCCGGAGAAGGTGTGGTTGTAAAACGTGGAAAAAAGAAATTTGTAAGAGTATTTGTAAAATAAAAGTTGGCCGGTATCAGGAGGCATTCCCTCCGATACCGGCCATTTTTATGGCCATAGGACTGGGGATATCGGCTCCTGAATGGAAAGGGCAAACCGTATTTTGTCATGACCGGATTTCAGCTCTAAGAATTGGTCGTACTCCTTCCAAAGCTTTTCATAAATGTTAAGAACCGGACGGCATCGTATCTTTGTCATATCAAGAATCTGGTCCAGATTCCAGACAGCCATATCTACAATTTCAGAATCCAGATGGCCATCTCGTTTCATATTGATCAGTATGGTCCGTATGCGGTCCTTAGGAAAAGGCTCTTTATAGCTTCTGGTTCCTGTAAGGGCGCTTATGATGTCTGCAACCGCCACAAGTCGCTCCTCTGACGTAAGCTCTTTGGCGGTAAGGCCTTTTGGATATCCTGTCCCGTTTAATTTCTCATGATGGCGCAGGGCGATGCGGACAATGGAATCGTCAATCAGGCCCCCAAAGATTTCTTCGGTATGGTCCACATGCGTTCTCATGATCGTCATGGCTTCTTTGTTTAATTTTCCTGGAGATTCCAAAATATCAACGGGGATTGCAATCTTACCTAAATCATGAAGCAGAGACCCGCATAAGACCAGGTTCAGCTGTTCCTCCGAGAAACCTGCCAGTTGTCCAAGCTCGTAACTGATGCTGGTGGTGGCTATGGTATGAGTCACGGTGTAATGGCTTCGAAAGTCAATAATAAAAACAAGCATCTTTAGATATGCGGTAATTTCATCTCCGGATAAAGGGATCTGGGTTAAAAAATCTGCGTATTCTTTATCCTGTCTCCATTCCTCGTCAAGGGTGCCCTTAAAATCAAGAAGAGATGCAAGCTCTAATATGTGAGGGGCAAATATAGTATCCGTTCCCTGTTCTAAAGCACGAAAGGTATCTTCCCAGGTCATGTGCCCTAAGGACATGGATACATCAATCCGGTCGGCGATATGTATCAGCTGTGCCAGATCCTTTAGCTTATCACTTAGATGATCCTGGTCTTTCAAGTGTTTCCAGCCGATGTGATGAAGAAGCACTGCGGGTGCCAGCTCTTTTAAAGGAGAAAAATAATGGACAAAAAGAAACCCATAGAAGGAATGATTCCATACGTCTTTCGTCTCAAATTGTAGCATCCTTGAAACTTCCTCTGTTTTGAATGCTCCAATGTCATGAATCTGTGCTGCAAAGCAGATGTCCCGAAGCTCTTCATGGGAATACTGTCCTGTTTTCCTTATCATTCTGAAAATGATATAGGCTACGTGCGTGCCATGTTCTGTAAGTCTAGTGTCTATATAGCTGCAAAAACGACGGATAATTCCAAGAATACTCTGGTTGCTTATCGTTTGTGTGTATTGCATTTGCATGCAGCTTCCTCCTCCATGTATGTATGTCATAAGTCTACCATAATTAGCAATGATTGGAAAGATGAAATAGCGTCTTGAAACGGTTGAGAATAATATCCAGTAGAGGTATAATTATCCAGTGGAGTGTAAAAAAACAAATGATTGGAGGAAACACAACAATGAATCATACAGCAGGATATATTAAGCTGATTGAAGAGAAACTAATCTATGACAATCCCCTTTCCAACGAAGAAGATATCAAAGGTTTTATTCTGGAGGGGAAAGCCAGAATAAGCTTTGAAAACAATACCATGTGTCTGAAAAATGAACTGGATCATGGAATGGGGCAGCAGGCTAATTACGTACTATGGTGCCCGGAGGAATTTCCGGAAAATATAAAAATAACCTGGGAGTTTAAGCCCATCACCGATGAAGGACTCTGCATTTTGTTTTTTGGAGCATCCGGGAATGGGGGAAAGGATTTATTTGACCCGTCTCTTTCAAAGAGGACAGGGGAATATCCCCAGTATCACAGTGGAGATATGGATGCCTTTCATATTTCATATTTTAGAAGAAAGGAACCGGATGAAAGGAGCTTTCATACCTGCAATTTAAGAAAAAGCAGAGGTTTTCATCTTGTGGCCCAGGGGGCAGATCCCATCCCGGGGGCAAATGACTGCAACGATTTCTATCGTATGGAAGTCCGCAAATACAGCCGCAACATCCGGTTTTCCATTAACGGCCTTGAAATCTTTGAGTTTGACGATGATGGTATCTTATTTGGAGAGCTGATAAGGGGTGGAAAGATTGGCTTTCGCCAATTAGCACCGCTGACAGCAGAATATCGTAATTTTAAGGTGTATGAGCTATGTTGATGGACTTGTCAGGAAATTGGAGCTTATGGTATGACCATGTTACAGAGCCAATCCATGAAGAGCCACCAGTAAAACCAGATCGGATTGCCGATGGGCCTATGATTCTTCCAGGCATCCTACAGGGGCAGGGCTATGGAGAGGAGATTAAAAAAGATACCCAGTGGGTCAGCGGTCTTCATGACCCCTTCTGGTACGAGAGGGAAGAGTACCAGTTCGCCCAGGAGAGGGAGGTATCCATTCCATTTCTCTGTCAGCCTCCAAGGCATTTTATTGGACTGGCCTGGTATGAACGGGAGATTGAGATCCGGGAAGAATCCGGGGAAGAGATTTACTTACATATTGAACTGACCAGATGGCGGTCATATGCCTGGGTGGACGGGGAATACAAGGGAAGTGACTGTTCTCTTTGTACGGCTCACGAGATAAACCTTGGCAGGCTGGAAAAAGGCGCTCATACCCTTACGGTCTTAATTGATAACCGGTTTCAGTACCCTTACAGGCCGGACGGCCATGGAGTATCCGATGCCCTTGGTGCATCCTGGAATGGAATGGCGGGAGATATCCTCCTTTTGAGCCGTGGGGAGATAGAAAAACGGGACAGGGAGCGCAAAGCCTATGGAGCTGCTCATCAAAGAACCATGGAAGTGAAAGACGGCATGATTTTTGTTGATGGGCGTCCGGAATATTTTCGGGGAACTCATTTTGGGGGTGATTATCCTCTCACCGGATACCCCTCCACGGAACTTAAATGGTGGAAAAACCTTATGAAGCTTATAAGAGAATGGGGATTTAACTTTATAAGGTGTCATTCCCTTTGTCCGCCGGAGACAGCCTTTTTGGCGGCAGATGAGGAGGGCATTTATCTACAGCCGGAGTGCGGTATGTGGAATGTATTTAATGATGGCATTCCTATGGAGGAGGTGCTGAAAGAGGAGACCAGAAGAATTCTTCGGCAGTTTGGTCACCATCCTTCCTTTGTCCTGTTTTCTCCTACCAATGAGCCCTCTGGAAGCTGGTATGGGCCATTGAAGCAATGGGTGAAGGAGACAAGAAGCTTTGATGAAGGTCTGGGCTATGGAGGCAGAAGACTTTATACGGCGCAGTCTGGCTGGTTTTATGAGGTACCTCCGAGGGATATTACAGGAACGGACTATATTTATTTCCATCGTTCGGCATATGGGCCGCTGCTGGGTGGAAATATCCGCAATCATGAAGGCTTTAAGGGAAAAGATTACAGAGCGTCACTGGAAGGTGCCAAGCTGCCTGTGATCAGTCATGAGATGGGGCAGTGGTGTGCTTATCCTGATTTCTCTGTGATTGATAAATTTACCGGGTATCTTAAGCCTGGAAATTATGAGGTGTTCCGGGAGAGTGCAAGGGCAAAAAAGCTTTTGGAACTGAACCAGGCCTTTGTCCGCTGCTCCGGCAAAAATCAGGTGATGATGTACAAGGAAGAATTCGAGGCTAATTTAAGGACTCCCCATATCTATGGATACGAGATGCTGGACCTTCACGATTACATGGGACAGGGGACTGCTTTGGTAGGTGTTTTAGATCCCTTCTGGGAGAACAAGGGATATGTGACTGCGGACGAGTTTAAGCAGTTCAATCAGGAAACTGTGATATTAGCCAGGATATCCTCTTATGTAATAAAGAATAGGGAACCGGTTACTATTCCGGTGGAGCTGTGCCATTTTGGAAAGAAAGATTTAAAGGATAGCATTGTAACCTGGAAGCTTGAAAAGGAAGAGCAGGGGAAGGCCGTTGAAGTGTTGGAGCAGGGAGAATTAAAAGCAGTTACTGCCTCTGCCGGGAAAAATATTCCCGTTGACACTCTATACCTGGATCTATCTTATGTCACAGAACCAGCAAAGCTTAAGCTGACTCTTTTTATGGAAGAGACAGAAAATAGCTGGCCTCTTTACGTCTATCCAAAGAAAGAGGAAAAAGAAAGGGAACATGTTCTATTTACCAGAGAATGGGAGGAGGCAAAAGAAGCCCTTTTATCCGGTGGCAGAGTGGTGTTTTCTCCGTTTTTATCCCAGCTGGATTTTGATTGTCCCCCTCTATCCATCCGTCCGGTGTTCTGGAACAGCCAGATGGGACCAGGCTGGTGCCGAAGCTTAGGGCTCATGATGAACCCGGGTCATCCCATCTTTCGCCGGTTTCCCACGGAGGAACACGGTGGCTGGCAGTGGGAGGATATATTAGGAAGCTCCAGAGGCTTTTTGCTTGATGAGATGCCGGAAGGCTTTGAGCCGGTGATACGGGCCATTGATGACTGGAACCGGAACCTGTCCCTTGGACTTTTAATAGAAGGAAGGGTAGGGAATGGAAGGCTTCTTCTCGTGAGCGCCAGTCTGGAGGGAAGCTTTCAAAAACGGCCGGCGGCCTACCACTTTAAGGAAGCCCTTTTGTCCTATGCCGCCTCTTGGGAGTTTGCGCCAAAAGAGGAGATTCCTGTTGCAGCCATTGAAAAGCACCTTTTCCCTAATGACCGTATGAAGGAATTAGGGGTCCGGTATGTTGCGGAGAATAAGGCAGGGGTCACTAATCTGTCCTCCTTATCTGAGGAAAATCCCAACACATCTGTGTGGATAGAAAAAGAGAATTATCCCATTTCCGTGGATATCTGCATACAGGAGCCGGTAGCTGTCTCAGGACTTCTTATGGTACCGGATCAAAAGGACCGGATGCACCAGGGCTGTGTAAAGGATTACGTCATTGAAGTGGAAGTGGAGGGAGAATTTAAAGAGGCAGCAAGAGGAAGATTTTCGGCTTCTTTTTTGACTCAGAAAACGGTATGGAAGGACGCTGTGACCACAAAGGCCATCAGGTTTACTGCCTTAAGTGGATATGGGCAGGGAGAAAGAGACGAGTGGGAAGAGAGAGAAGATGGCTGGTATCAGGTAAAAGGGAGAGGCAAGGCGGCGATACAGGCTGCTGGCTTTCATCTTATCTTAGACGGTATGACAGAGGGCAATGATATTGCCTATTGGAACGAGAACAGGAAGAGCAGGACAAAAGAGATTGAAGAATAATGTAAAATACGAGAACCGCTTGTTTTTGCAGTTTCTTTTGCTGGTGACGGTTCCTTTGATTGTTATGGGAATCGTATCTTACTATATTTATGTTAAGGGGGAGAACAGTAAGAGCGGACAGGCTCTTGATTCCTACTGCAAAAGTGTTGCAAACGAATATGAAAATGTATTTTCCTCCATTCGGGAATATTACTTAGACAGCACCGGCAGCACCTCGGTGAAATGGCTGGTGAACCAAAAGGAAGTACCTTATTCCAAGTATAAGGAATTAAAGCAGGCCCAAAACATGCTTCAGGGAAATTATTTTCTCTCTAAATATGTGAGCTTTTATAACTTCATGAATGTAAAGGAGGGCTGGGTCTTAAACAAATATGGGATGTATCCCATCAAGGATTTAAAAAACTTATCAGAGGTAGAAGCTTTTTTAGAAGAACAAAAGGAGATCCCTTTGTCCCTTTACTGGTTAAACCGGATGGATACTGCCAGCCCTTATGAGGGTACGGTAAAGGAATCCGGATTTGTGGACACGGCTGGTGAGCTTCTTGTTGTAAAGGAAGAGTACAGCAGTGTGGGAACGGTTTATGTACTGACGGTCCGCTTGGATACGGAACGGCTGGAAAACCTATCCGAGCCTTACCGAAAGCTTGGCTACGATGTGACTGTACTTAGCAATGGAAAAGTGCTGATGGAGACGAATCCGGCTCTTACTAAGGCGTATCGTGCCTCCTTAGAAGGAGGAGGGGTGAAAAGCGGAACCTATGCCTCTACAGGGGGGAAAAACTTTCGTCTAAGCGTCATGGAATCCGGAGGAAATGGTCTGACCTACATCACTGGTGTGGATACAGCGAAGATGAACCGGGAAGGAATCCCCTTTGTTCTGGCCTCCATTGCTATCATTGGTATTTTTGGAGTCATTCTTATTGTTTTAAGAGTTGCAGCCATCGCCTTTTCAAAGCCGGTCTTAATGCTTCAGAAGTTTGTAGATGACCAGAATGCGCAGATCCGGGAGCTTTTCTTATCCAATCTGTTAAAGGGTGAGTTAAGCATGGAAAAGATACAGGAGACCATGAAAAAGTATGGAATGGAAGCCTGGAGCTCTTATCGGCTGATTGCCATTTCCTGTAAGTTTGAAGAAAAAAAGCCCCCGGTGACAAGGGAAGAAAGAGATGAGATCAACCGGGAGATCTTAATGAACCTGCCGGAAGGAGTGAGAGAGGCATTTTTCGTATCCCCAGTCATCCATGGGCATATGGCTCTTTTTATCATTGGAGAAAATGACGATCTTGAGGTGGATAATAAAACGGCTCTTGTCTACAAGCAGATTAAGGACCACGTGATGGAGATTTACGGTTATCCAGTGGCATTTGGCATCAGCCGTACCTTTCATAAGCTGACTCATACAGGCAGAGCCTACGAGGAATGCTCTGAAGCGCTTCACAGCAAGAACCATGACCGCAATGAGAATGGTTCTTCTCTGGTCCTTTACGATGATTATTCTCTCATGGATCCGGCTGGCAATGTCTACGATATGATTATGGAAGATGAACTGATCCACTCGGTGGACAGCTTAAATGAGGAAGAGGCAAAAAGGCTTTTGGAGCTGATTGTGGGCAGAATGGAGATGAAAGGCGCCTCCGGTATGGAGCGGACGTTCTATATTACCAGGCTGCTTACGGCTGTCCTTGATATACCAGCCAGAGCCTCCCTGTCCCTTACGGATCTCTTTGGAAGTGACCAGTATAACGTGCTGACAAAGGCTTCTAATGTATACGGGCAGAAAGAGCTGGTCTCATTTATAATGGAAGAGATATTGAATCCTGTGATGACAGCCCTTTCAGAGGCGAGAGCTGCTGGCTCTTCTGATATTGTTAAAGAAGTAACGAGAATGATCAAAGACAAGAACGGAAATATAAGCCTGAATGAATGTGCCGATGCCTTAAGCTATCATCCCAATTATATCAGCAGGGTCTTAAAAAAAGAAAAGGGATTGTCATTTACAGACATGGTCAATGAAGAAAAGCTTAAAATAGCAAAGTATATGCTTTTGACTTCCACAGACTCTATCGCCGATATTTCAGCCAGATTAAATTATAATAACGTCCAGAATTTTATCCGCTTTTTTAAAAACCAGGTGGGGACAACCCCTTCCGCTTACCGGAAAGAGCATAAAGAATAGGATAAGCCCTGGAAATAAAATGATAATCGAGTGGTACAAGCCCCGATAAAACCTTGTGATTCACAGGGGATCGGGGCTGTTTTTATGAAAATAAACAGGTTTGATAATGATTATTTACAAAAGCGGGAAGCGTGATGTACGATAACTTCACCAAGGGGAGGCAAAATAGATGTCCCCCAAAAAGTGGAGGAGGAGAGAGAATGAGTCAGAACGCAATGCCTGTAAAAACGAAGCCCAGGGCAGGGACCATAAAGCAAACGCTTCAAGCTCATAAGTGGCTTTACATTATGATAATTCCCGGAGTTATCTACATGCTTGTATTCAGTTATCTGCCCATGGGCGGACTGATCATGGCATTTCAGGAATTCAGTCCTTATAACGGAGACACAATGCTGGGGGCGTTTATTCACAGTCCTTTTGCAGGACTGTCTGTGTTTCAGAAGTTTTTCACTGGGCCTGATTTTGTCCGGGTTTTAACAAATACATTGTCAATCTCTATAGCGAACTTGATTTTTTATTTTCCGGCGCCTATTATTCTGGCGCTTCTGTTAAATGAAATCAAGAACATGATGTTTCGGAGAGTGGCACAGACCATGGTCTATATTCCACATTTTATTTCCATGGTAATTGTGGCAGCCTTGACCGCCCAGCTATTTAGCACCACCGATGGTCTGGTATACCATTGGCTGGTGGAAATATTTGGCAGGAACCATGCCCCTGATATCATGTCAAATCCCAAGCTCTTTGTATCCATGATCGTGGGTCAGAGCATGTGGAAGGAAACCGGCTATGGAACCATTATTTTCCTGGCGGCGCTGTCTGGCGTTGATGTTCAGCTTTATGAAGCAGCAGAGGTAGACGGGGCAAACCGGTGGCAGAAGATGTGGCATATTACGCTTCCAGCCATTCGTTCCACCATTGTCATTATGCTGATCCTGCGGGTTGGAACCATATTAAATACGGGATATGAGCAGATTTTCCTGATGCAAAATTCTATGAACCGGGGAGTGTCCGATGTGTTTGATACCTACATCTATACAAAGGGTGTTGTAAACGGCAGCTATTCCCTGGCAACGGCAGCAGGCATGTTTAAATCCGTGGTCAGTATGATCATGGTACTGGGGGCCAATAAGCTGGCGAAAATGTTTGGAGAATCAGGATTTTATTGATCGGGAGGTTTTAAAATGGCTAAGACAAAAGCGTTAAAGATAAAAAGAAGTCCTGGAGATCAGCTGGTACAGATATTGATTTACCTCTTTGTAGGGGCATTTGCACTGATCACACTGCTTCCATTTGTATATATTGTGGCAGGCTCCTTTGCCACCGAGCGGGAGCTTACCGAGCGGGCATTCTTTCTGTTTCCCCGTACCATTTCCCTGAATGCGTATCAGTACATATTTAAGACAGGCGATGCAATAAAGGGTCTGATGAATTCTGCTTTTGTTACGTTTGTAGGAGTTATCATCAATATGACCTTATCCGCGACTCTTGCCTATCCGCTGTCAAGACCGTATTTTAAGGGAAGAAGATTTTTCACCAACATGGTAATCATCACCATGCTCTTTACAGGAGGTATGGTTCCTATGTATATGCTGGTGGCAAACGTGCTGCATTTAAAGAATACCTTCTGGGCACTGTGGCTTCCAGGGGCAATCAATCCCTTTAATATGATCATTATAAAGAACTACTTCCAGGGGCTTCCCATGGAGCTTGAAGAGGCCGCCAGAATGGATGGCTGCAACGACGGGCAGACGTTTATTAAAATCATACTGCCTCTTTCAAAGCCTGTTCTTGCAAGTGTGGCTCTATTTTATGCAGTAACCCACTGGAATTCCTATTTCAATGCGATGATGTATATCTCCGACAGTAATAAGGAGGTCATTCAGATTGTATTAAGAAGAATCATTTTCCTCACTTCCAGTGTGGCAAATGACAGTGGTTTTGACTGGGGTGCCTTTGGTATGCCGCCTCAGAAAGCAGTAAAGATGGCAACCACCGTGGTTGCGACCATCCCCATTCTGCTGATTTACCCCTTCGTTCAGAAGTACTTTACACAGGGCGTTATGGTTGGCTCTGTAAAAGGATAAATAAAATGTTAAAAGGAGAAGTGTTATGATGAAAAAGGTGTGGAAAAAAGCAATGGCAATGACTCTTGCCGGTTCCATGGTATTACTTGCGGGGTGTGGAAGCAAGACAACCGGACAGACTTCGGGAGAATCCGGACAGACAACTGCGGGGGCAGCGCAGTCCGGGGCAGAAGGCGGAAAGGCAAATATCTCCATTATGGTGCCTCAGTTTTACGGTACCGAGTTAAAGAATGACCATTCCGATGAGGTTATCAAGCAATACGAAGAGCATACCAATACCCAGGTGGAGTGGAGAAGAGAAGCCAATGATACCTACAAGGAGAAGCTTGGCCTCGTCCTTATGGATAAAGACAATATGCCTATGATTGTTACCGGCAGCGGTGATCTGACTGCCAATGTGGTAGATGCGGCAAAGAAAGGCGCTTTCTGGGATTTAACTGAATTTTTAAAGGATACAGAAAGCTATCCAAACCTTTCCAAAGCAGATCCCAATGTGTTAAAAGCTGTCACTGTAGATGGTAAGGTCATCGCTCTTTACCGTGCCAGAGAAATCGGACGCTACGGCTTTTCCTACCGTACCGACTGGGCGGAAAAGGTAGGCATTACAGAGCCGCCTAAGACGGCTGAAGATGTTTATAATATGCTTTACAAATTCACCTATGAAGATCCCGATGGCAATGGAAAAGACGATACCTATGGTCTTGAAATGACCAAGTATGTAGGTCCCATTGATATTATGCAGACCTGGTTCGGAACCGGAAACAAATGGGTAGAACAGGATGGAAAGCTGGTTCCTGTGCACCAGACAAAGGAGTACCGGGAAGCTTT
This sequence comes from Clostridium sp. 12(A), assembly GCA_000526575.1. GTDB lineage: Bacteria > Bacillota > Clostridia > Lachnospirales > Lachnospiraceae > Lacrimispora > Lacrimispora xylanolytica. The sequence goes on from JAGI01000001.1 coordinate 385,436, forward strand.
AAAATGGATCAAAAAGATCTATGACGACGGCCTGATCCGTAAGGACTGGGCAACGGTAGACTCCGGCACCTTTGGAGATGCTTGTAAAAAAGGAGAAGCAGGGGCATTTGTTGATGTTATGGATGGAGCAAAGAGAATCTGGAATTACTACATTCAAAACGATGTAAAATCTGTAGTAGATCCTACAAAAACAGCTACCATGACCTTAGTTGGACCAGTCAATGATAAAACTCTTGCAACCAGTGGATTTAATGGCTTTTATCTGATCACAAAGGCTGGAGCGAAAACAGAAGATGATGTAAAGAACTGTCTTCACTTCTTAGACAAAATGTGTGACGATGAGATGATGGTTCTGGCTGATTACGGCCTGGAAGGCGTTACCTATGATAAAAATGAAGCTGGCAAAGTAGTGATGAGAAATAAACTGGAAGTACAGCAGACACCAAACGTAGGATTAAATTCCGTTATTGCTTATATTCCAAACTTAACTCCAACCAGTCCAACCCTGGAAAAACAGGAAAGCACAATTGCTCAGGAAGAAGCCATTGCAAAGAATAAAAAAGTTGCCATTTATAACCCGGCACTTGGATATCTGGCTAACTCCGTAGTCAATGCAGAAGTTGGTACTGACATCGAGCAGATCATTGACGATGCCAGAACCCAGTACATCTGTGGGCAGATTGACGATGCCGGTTTTGATGCTGCCGCAAAGCAGTGGTTAGACCGTGGCGGTGACAGACTGGTTAAAGAAATCAATGAATTATATCAGCAGGATACTGCGAAGTAGATACTGCGAGGTGGTTGAACATAGGCGGTACAGACCCTTTGCAGGGACTGTACCGCCTGTTTTATCGTAGAGTGAAAGGAATGGAAGCGTCAAACAGGCGCAGATGGAGGAAAAAGTGAAGCTGCATAATCTAGGAAACAGACAGAAGACAGGTTATACCACATGGGGATGTATGTGGCAGCAGGGAGCGTGCAAGAAGGAAACGGGATATGAGCTTAAAAATGAGAACGGAAGAACCGTTCCCATGCAGTCCAGAATCACAGCGTTCTGGCCGGATGGTACGGTCAAATGGTCAGCCCATACTGCATGTGCCGATGAACTGACGGAAACCATTGAGGTGCTGTTAAAGGAAAAAGCTGGCTATGAATCTAAAGACAGCGATTCGGGCCTTCAGGTAAAAGAAGCCCAGTCAGGCTTTTATGTGGAGGCAGGAAACCTTTGCATCCACATTCCAAATGCCGGAGATTGCCTCTTTGATGAAGTCCTCGTAAATGGAGTGAAAAGAGCCGGGAAGGCCTGTCCCGTTCTTTTATTGGAAGAACCCATTGCCATAGGAAGTAAAACTGGTAAACTGGAAAAAAGGTATCAGGGTATGGTGGAAGAGGTTTCACTGGAAGAGACGGGACCGTTAAGAGCAGTCGTAAAATACCGGGGAAGTCACGTATCTTCTGACGGTGATAAAAAGATTCCATTTATTATTCGAATGTATGTAGGACTTAACAGCAGTGAGCTTTCCTTTACCCATACCTTTTTATACGACGGAGATGAGAATAAGGATTTCTTAAAAGGAATCGGCCTAACGTTTCAAGTTCCCTTGTCAGGCCCCATGTATAACCGTCATGTGATGTTTGAAGGAGATAACGGCATATTTCATGAGACCATGGCAGAGCTTCTCACCTGGCGTCCCAGAGTTCCTTCAGAGATTTATAAGGCTCAGATGAATGGAGAGCGTCTGGAGCTAAAAGGCAGTGAGTTAGAAACCGTAGAACAGGTAATGCAGGATATGCCATTTTGGGATGAGTATGATTTCTGTCAGGACAGTCCCAGCCATTTTCGGATTAAGAAAAAGACCGCTATCCCAGATTGCTGCTATCTGGACAGTCTCCATGGACAGAGGACCATGGGAGGGGCTGCCTTTGGAGGAGAGAATGGAAGCGTTCATTGTTCTATTCGGGATTTCTGGCAGACCTATCCGTCCGGCTATACCTTTCGGGGACTTACGAAGGAAGAAGCAGAAGCAACCATATGGCTGTATAGTCCGGGGGCGGAAGCCATGGATTTCAGACATTACACAGATAGAGGATATAATCAGGTCTATTACGAGGGCTATGATTATAAAGGTGCTACTCCTTATGGAATTGCTTCCACCATCCAGTATTCCATTTCATTTCATAAGAGTATGATTCCCACGGAAGAAGAATTATCCGGTTTTTCCAAGGCAGTCACGAATCCGCCCCAGTATGTGGGAGAACCGGAATATTATCATAATCTGGATGCATTTGGTCATTGGTCTTTGCCGGAAAGGAAGACTGAGGTGGAAGCATGGCTTGAGGATCAGCTGGACTGTGCCGTTCAGTTTTATCAAAATGAGGTAGAACAGAGAAACTGGTACGGACTGTTTAATTATGGAGATTTTATGCATACCTATGACCCGGAGCGTCATCAGTGGCGTTACGATATGGGAGGCTATGCCTGGGATAATACGGAGCTGGTTCCCACCTTATGGCTTTGGCTTTCTTTCCTGCGGACCGGGCGTCCGGAGATATTTACTTTGGCAGAGAAGCTGACCCGTCATGCCTCTGAGGTGGATGTGTATCATATGGGCAAATATAAAGGACTTGGCTCCCGCCACAATGTCCGTCATTGGGGATGCCCCTGCAAGGAGGCCCGCATTGCCATGGCTGCCCACCACCGGTATTATTACTACATGACAGGTGATTATCGGCTGGAGGACATCTTTTCCGAGTTAAAGGACAATGAGTTGACCTTCCTTCAAAAGGACCCATTGGCAGATTTTTATAAGAAAGAAGAAATGATCTTTCCAAGTCATGCCAGAAGCGGACCTGACTGGTCTTCTCTTTGCGCAAACTGGCTGACCCAGTGGGAACGTTTTTTAGATGAAGGGTATTTAAAGAAAATTCAGATTGGTATGGAGGATATTAAAAAGGCCCCCTTAAAGCTGATATCAGGACCTGATTTCGAATTTGATCCAGAAACCGTACATCTTCGCTACATTGGAGAGCGGGCAGCAGGTGGCACCCACCTTCAAATCTGCATGGGAGCGCCACAGATTTTTATGGAAATGGCAGATTTGATGGGAGATGAAGAGTGGAAGGAGATGATGGCAGATTACGGAAGGTTTTACTATCTGCCAAGACAACAGCAGCTAGAAGAATCCGGCGGAATCATTGGAGACAGGGAATTTTCTCTTCCTTTTATGGCGGCTGCCATGGGAGCTTATGGAGCTTGGTATTTAAAGGATGAAACCCTTGCTAAGACCACCTGGCGCCATCTGCTTCATGCCATGATTTGTGAAGGAAATCACAATGGGTTTCAGATCACCACGCAAAATAACAAAGGAAATCATAAGCAGCTTACTGAAATTCCCTGGATCAGCACCAACTTTGTGGCACAGTGGTGCTTAAACGTAATATGCGCCTTAGAGTTTATCCGGAGTGAGTTGCCTAAGTCCTTATTGGAAGCCGATGAGCTGGTGGAGACCATGTCCTCAGAAAGCTATCGTAAAGCCTAGAAAAGGGGGGAAATCATGATAAAAATAAGAGCCATAACCAGGCAGTCCGTAACCATTGCCTGGGAAGTCATGGAAGGGGTAAAAAAGACAAGAGTCTACTGGTCAGACAGGGAGACCGGGAAAGAAAATTACCGCTTGATGATTGAGAGTGATTTAAAAGAAATGGACCATTATCAGCTTAAGCGGGCCACCAGCATACCCCATTATTTCCTGGTGGTTCAGTCAGATGAGACAGGAACGGTTCGGGAAGAAACCTTTGTAACTCCCGTTCATTTCTTCCAGGAAGAACAGATAGAATCAATTAACCGGGGACTTGTGGCGGTAAAAACAGGAGAAGGAATATTCTTAAGCTGGCGCTTTCTTATCCATGAAGTGACAGGATACAAGGAAGCGAAACAGGGGCTGACCGGAGCAGACTTTGTCGTGTACCGGGAAGGAAAGCATGTGGCAAAGGTAACGGACAGCACCAACTATTTAGACCGGGAAGGAAGGGAGTCAGACAGATACCAGGTGGCGCCTGTGATCAATGGGGTGGAAGATAAAGCCTGTGATCCTGTAAGGGTCTGGGATCATGAATATCTTGATATTCCAATAAAAAAGCCTTCACCTGGAGTGACGCCAAAGGGGGAGGAATATACCTACTCCGCCAACGACATGTCAGTGGCTGATATAGACGGAGATGGTGAATACGAATACCTTGTAAAATGGGATCCATCAAACTCCCAGGACGTTTCGATCAAAGGGTATACCGGACCTTGCTACATTGATTGCTACAAGCTTGATGGAACTCTTTTGTGGCGTCTGGATCTGGGACCAAATATCAGGGCTGGTGCTCATTACACCCAGTTTATGTGTTACGACTTTAATGGAGATGGTAAGGCAGAGATGGCCTTAAAAACTGCCCCGGGTACCCATATGACACTATTTGGAGCGGATGGGAAGGAAACCAACTCCTTTTATATCACCATGCCGGAAGAGGATAGAAAGAAAGGATACAGCCACAAGGATTCCTATGTGTGCAGTGCTTCTGATTACCGGGACCACCTCATTCAGACCTTTTGCCAGTGGCAGGACCACCCGGAGGTAAAAAGCGGTCGTTGGCCGGGGACTTTAGAGGAATGCTTCCACATACCGCCTATGGCGTTCTATCCACTGAATCAGGAGGAAGGGGCACGTCTGGCAGATTATTTTCTGGATGAGTATGCACCTAAGAGAAGTTCAAGAAATAAGCTTCGGGAGTTTGAGGGCTTTATTTATAAAGGCCCGGAGTATTTAACCATGTTCTCCGGAGATGGAAGAGAGATGGAAACCATTCCATTTCCTTTTGACAGGGAAGATGACGGTCTGCTTTGGGGAGATTATTCCGGAAATCGAATCGAGCCATGCAACCGGGTGGACCGGTTTTTATCCGGCGTAGCTTACTTAGATGGAAAACGGCCATACCTCATCATTTGCCGGGGATATTATACCAGGTCTGCCATAGCTGCCTACGACTTTTTTAAGAACTGTTTTCATCAGGTATGGACGGTTGACAGTGGATTTGTGCCAATGGATAATCCATTTGCTGATAACCCTCATGGTGGAAGAGGGACAGATCCTGTCTATGGTTCTCTGGCGGGGCAGGGCAACCATTCCTTGTCTGTCTGCGATGTAGATGGGGACGGCTGTATGGAGATTATCTACGGGGCAGCCTGTATTGACCATGACGGAAGTCTGCTTTACAGCTCTCACGATAAGCTGCCGGACGGACGGACGGCTAAGCTTGGCCATGGAGATGCCATGCATGTGGCTGATATTGACCCGGACCGACCAGGCTATGAAATCTTCAATGTGTTTGAAGGCGCAGAGGAGGCACCTTATGGATATGCCCTCCGGGACGCAGAAAGCGGAGAAGTCATATTCGGGGAATATGCTACAAAGGATTTAGGCAGGTGTATGGTGGGAGATGTGATTCCAGAGGCAAGGGGATTGCAGTGCTGGGTCAATGGAGTCGGTACCTATGATTGCCATGGAAGATTACTGAAAAAAGAGACCCTTGGTACCAATATGTCCATTCGATGGTCTGGTGATTTAACCACTCAGATCACAGACGGAGAGGACTACTTAAAACAATCTCCCACTGGTGTGATCAATGATTTTATCCATAAGACCATGTTAGAGCCATTGGGAACAAAGACCAATAACGGGACCAAGGGAAACCCTTGCCTAGTGGCTGATATCTTTGGAGATTTCAGGGAAGAGCTGCTTTTGCGGACCGAGGACAGCAGTGCCATTCGAATTTATACCAACACCCAGATGACGAACCACAAGCTCTTTACCCTGATGCAGGATACTCAATACCGCTGCGGTGTGGCCTGGCAGAACAATTGTTATAATCAGCCCTGCTATCCCAAGTTTTACTATGGATCTGATATGGATGTAAGCCAGGTACTTCCTTATATGAAACGCAGGCCAGCACTTTTTATCGCCGGAGACTCCACGAACCAGACTTATTGGAACCAGGAGGTAAAAACAACGGGAATTGGAGAAAAGCTGATATCTCATCTGGACCCAGGAAACCTATATGAGGTCTGCAGACAAAAAGAGTCCGGTTTTTCCAATGAGGCCTGGTATCAGAGCAGACATTTGATCGTGGATAACTGCGCTATGGCTGGAAGGTCCACAAAAAGCTTTCTAAAGGAAGGACGCTTGGATGATATAAAGGCCAGAATGAAGGAAGGGGATTATCTTCTCATTCAGTTTGGACATAACGATGCTTCCGCAAATAAACCGGAGCGTTATGTGCCGGTATCAGAATTTGCCGATTACCTAAAGCTCTATGCAAAGGCGGCAAGGGAGCGGGGAGCATTGCCTGTACTGGTATCTCCTGTCTGCATCTGTCCAACCAGAGATAGAAAAGATGGAGAGAGAGGGGAGATAGAAGAACTTCTGCCGGAATACGCCAGTGAGATGGAACGGTTTGCAGGGAAAGAAGGAGTTCCTTTTGTCAATCTATATCAGAAGTCGTTAGAATACTGTATACAAGCAGGGGAGGGAAATGCCCTGGAGCTTTACATAGAAGATCAGGTTCATTTATCAGAAAAAGGAGCTGATTGCTACGCCGGGTTATTGGCAGAAGATCTAAAATCATTTATAATGGGAACAGATATGGAGGGATAACAAATGGGGAAATTAAAATTTGACAGAGCGAGTATTGAGGGGGCCATGGACCGGATCGTGGATCGGACAAAACGAATGGATATGTCCTGGGACTGGCCGTGCGGCGTAGCCTATTACGGCATTGCAGAAGCGTATGAGATCACAAAAAAGAAAGATTATCTGGATTTTTTAAAGGAACGTGTGGATGAGCTCATAGAGCTTGGCCTTCCTGTGTGGACCGTGAACACCTGCGCCATGGGACATTGTCTGATTACGCTATATGAGGCTACCAACGAGGACGTCTATATGGACATCATCCGTTCTAAGGTATCTTATTTGAGAACAGATGCCCTGCGTTTCGGGGATCAGGTGCTCCAGCATACGGTTTCCGCAGGAAATGATTTTCCGGAGCAGTGCTGGGCGGATACTCTTTTTATGGCGGCGTTCTTCCTGTTACGGGTGGGCATTATGACAAAGGATGAGGAGCTGATCTCAGATGCTTTAAACCAGTATTACTGGCATATCCAGTATTTGCAGGATGAAAAGACAGGGCTGTGGTATCATGGCTACAATAACATCACAAAGGATCACATGTCAGGCTTTTACTGGGGCAGAGCCAATTGCTGGGCGGCCTATACCATGAGTAAGGTAGGTCTTCTTCTTCCAGAGTGCTATTTGTATCCCCAGTTTTTAGAAATCGTCGGAAGCTTAAATGAGCAGCTTTCAGCACTTAAGCTCCTCCAGACGGAACAGGGCTTGTGGAGAACTCTCCTTGATGATGAAGAATCCTATGAGGAACTGTCTGCCTCCGCGGGCATAGCAGCTGCCATGACTTTAAAGGGCAATCCGCTTCACATCAAATACATAGAAAGGTCCATCACCGGAGTCTTATCTCATGTAGCACCAGATGGCAGACTGACGGATGTATCCGGCGGGACCGCAGTGATGAAGGATCGGGACGGCTACCGGAATATATCAAAGAAATGGATTCAGGGCTGGGGGCAGGGAATGGCTCTTGCATTCTTTGCGGCAGTTTTAAATTATGAGAACATAGCAGGAGACGGAGCATTATGACGGGAGCATTGAAGAATATATATACCTGCTTTCCAGGCGGAAGGCATAAGGTCCTTACTATGAGCTATGACGATGGAAGGATCGAAGATAAGAGACTTGTTGATATTTTTAACGCCAATGGAATCAAAGGAACCTTTCACGTAAATTCCGGCCTTACTCATATGGAAAACCGTTTAAAGCCGGAAGAGTGGAAAAGAGTCTATGAGGGGCATGAGATATCCTGTCATACGGTGCTTCATCCTACCATAGCAAGATGTCCGCTTCCCCAGGTAGCACTCCAGGTATTAGAGGACCGCAGGGAGTTAGAGCGGGCAGCAGGATATCCTGTGCGGGGCATGTCTTACCCAAACGGCTCTTATACGAAGGATATTGTGGATATGCTCCCGGGGCTTGGAATCGAATATTGCAGAGTGGTCGGGAGCACCGATGATTTTGCCATGCCGGAAAACTATCTGGAATGGAAATCTACCTGCCATCACAATCACAACCTCTTAGAAAATGGCACCCGTTTTGTTGAGCTTTTTAAAACCCAGTATCTTTACATGATGTATGTATGGGGACACAGCTTTGAATTTCCAAGAGATGATAATTGGGAGCTGATGGAAGAGTTCTGTCGTCTGGTGGGAGGCAGAGAGGATATCTGGTATGCAACCAACATAGAGATTGTGGATTATATGAATGCTGCCTCACAGCTTAAGTACACTATAGACGGGGATAAGGTCTATAATCCTTCCGCCCAAAGTGTCTTTATCAGCGTAGACGGTACTTTGATCCAGGTTCCAGGGGGACAGACTGTAAGTATTTAAATCAGATACCAAACAGCTGGTCGATGAGGATTTCACCGCCCATGAATATTAGAATTAGACCGCCGGCAAATTCTGCCTTTGATTTATATTTGGCTCCGAACATATTCCCAGCCTTTACTCCAAGGACAGAGAAAAAAAAGGCAGTAAAGCCGATAGAGGAAACCGCCGGCAGAATCTTTACCTGTAAGAACGCAAAGGTTACGCCCAGGGCAAGAGCATCGATACTGGTAGCAAGAGCCAGAAGGAGCATCTGTCCTGGGTGAAGGGAAGGATCTTCGCAGTCATCCAGTTCATGGGAGAAAGATTCTTTTATCATATTAAGGCCAATGCAGCCAAGGAGAATAAATGCGACCCAATGGTCAAAGGATACAATGGCGTCTTTAAACTGGGATCCTAAAAGAAAGCCGAGAAACGGCATGATGGACTGAAAACCTCCAAAGTAAAGCCCTACGACCAGGGCGTGTTTCCAGCTCATTTTGGGGAGACTTAAGCCTTTGCAGATCGCGACGGCAAAGGCATCCATAGAAACTCCTATGGAAATCAGGAATAATTCAAACAATGACATGTGTAATTCCTCCTCGGGCGGCTAGGGTGTGTCTGAAAACTCATTGCTCCAATCTGTACCTCCCACTTCGCAGTATATTTGCTCCAAATTCAGTTGGCGTAGCCCACTACGCCGCCTTCATCTGAAGCAAATCTCCCACAAAGTGTAACGCACATCTTGAAACAAGCAGTTTTCAGGCACACCCTAAGTAAATATATGCCGGGAGAAATGGGGGGTAGAACGATAAAACTAATCTTTCTTATTCAGCCGAATTTTTTCCAGATACTCAAACAGCTCAGGGTCAACATTGTCAAACAATCGGTTTTTCTTTGATGGAATCCGCTCTAAGTGCTCTTTTTTTATTTCTAAATTGGTTTCCTCAATCTCTTTTTTTAAATCCCTTGCCGAAAGCCTGGTACAGCCTGTTCCAAGAATGATGATCTGCTCCATCTTATCAGAGGTAGCGACTCTCACCTGGTACTGCCTTCCAATCTGCTGGCTCACCTTTTCGATGTATTGGTCTGCTGTTTCTGCCTCTTTTGTAAATATGACGTGAATGTTATGATATTCTATAATGGTTCCTGGATTTCCTTTGACCTTGTAGCCGTCAAAGACCAGGATGACATTGCATTTTTTAAAGCCCTGATAATTGCAGAGAATGTCCTGGAGCTTGGTTCTGGCCGAGTCCATATTGGTTTTTGTAAGCTCCTTTAATTCAGGCCATGCAAATATAATATTGTAGCCATCTACCAGTAAATATTCGGAACTCATTGGTCTGTCACCTCTCTGCTGTAGTAAAATAAAAAAAGCCTTTTTACGGTATCACAAGACTTGAATTAATTGTAACCTTTCCTACAGGAAAAGTCAACATTGCGGAATATTTAGAAAGAACTGGAATTAATTTGTTAAAAATAAATATTGCAGGATAAAAAAGATTGTGATATTATTAGTGAAATTCATTGTGGTGAAGTGATGAACTGTTATAATTTTAATGAAAACAGGGAAGCTTATCCTATATTGAATGGAAGATGATATTGATAAAGGCAGAGAAGGAGACTCTGGCCTATGGACCTCGACAGGAAGAGGGCGTCACCGACTGAGAGCGCCGTCATGTGGGACTTGGCTATGGGAACACTCCGGAGCCGATAAGCCGAAGCGGCTGAAAATCACCTTGATTTTCGGCGCCATGAGTAGGTTTATCCGTATGCATGCGTTAAATGCTTGAGTGGAGATTTTTGCTTAGCAGTCTGTTTATTTGCGGATGAATTTGAAAGCAGTCTCAATGCGGGTGGTACCGCGGGAGCTTATAGCCATATAAATCCCGTCCCGGAATATGTAACTGTATTCCGGGGCGGGATATTTTATTGTCAAAATATCTTTACCGGAATCGAAGCAATTACATTTAGGTAAGGAGAATACAGATATGGAATTCATCAAAGGTGTGAAAGAAAAGGAAACAATCGGGATTTTAAAGGGCTTAACTGGGGAAAATGCAGGTAAGACCATTCGCATGGAAGGCAGCATCCATACCATTCGTGATATGGGAGACGTGGCCTTTGTCATTCTTCGTAAGTCAGAAGGACTGGTACAGTGCGTGTATGAAGAGGGAAAGACAGCGACTCCTCTTAGTCAATTAAAAGAGGAATCAGCGGTCCGTGTCACCGGTGTGGTATCAGAAGAGAGCCGGGCGCCTCATGGATTTGAGCTGCGCTTAACGGAAATTGAGGTGTTATCTCAGCCGGCAGAGGTACTTCCCATCGCCATCAGCAAATGGAAATTAAATACCTCCCTTGAGACAAAGCTGTCTCTTCGCCCCATAACCTTAAGAAATCCCATGGAGCGGGCAAAATTCCGCATTCAGGAAGGAATCGTAAGAGGATTCCGTGATTTTCTCCATTTAGAAGGATTTACAGAAATCCGTACACCAAAGATCGTCGCCAGAGGAGCAGAAGGCGGATCTAACGTATTTAAACTGGACTATTTTAATAAAAAGGCAGAGCTTGGACAGAGCCCTCAGTTCTATAAGCAGACCATGGTCGGTGTTTATGACCGGGTATTTGAAGTGGCTCCCGTATTCCGTGCGGAGAAACATAATACCACAAGGCATTTAAACGAATACACCAGCATGGACTTTGAGATGGGATATATCGACAGCTTTGAAGAGATCATGGAAATGGAAACAGGAATGCTTCAGTATACCTTTGATCTTCTAAAGAAAGAGTATGCCCAGGAATTAAAGATGCTTAAAACAGACCTTCCCGATGTATCAAACATCCCAACGGTACGTTTTGATCAAGCAAAAGAACTGGTAGCTGAAAAATATGACAGAAAGATCAAGAACCCATACGATTTAGAGCCGGAAGAGGAAGTATTAATCGGTCGTTATTTTAAAGAGGAGTACGGCAGTGATTTCGTATTCGTTACCCATTATCCATCAAAGAAGCGTCCCTTCTATGCCATGGAAGATCCGGCTGACGACCGTTATACCTTAAGCTTTGACTTATTATTCCGTGGACTTGAAATAACGACCGGAGGACAGAGAATCCATGATTATGAGACCATCATAAAAAAGATGGAAGCCAGAGGCATGAATCCAGAAGATATCTCTTCTTATCTCATGATTTTCCAGTATGGTATGCCGCCTCACGGGGGCCTTGGAATCGGACTGGAGCGTCTTACCATGCGTCTTCTTGATGAGGCCAATGTAAGAGAGACTACCCTGTTCCCACGAGACGTTACAAGACTGGAACCATAAAAGGAGGCAGAAGAAATGGCACACATCATTGATGATGATATGATTGAATACGTTGGTATTTTAGCGAAGCTTGAATTAAGCGAGAAAGAGCGGGAAGATGCTAAGAAAGATATGGGCCGCATGCTTGATTATATTGATACCTTAAATGAACTTGATACCGACAGCGTGGAGCCCATGTCCCATGTATTTCCTGTCCATAACGTATTTCGTGAGGACGTGGTGGAAAATGGTGATGACAGAGATAACATCTTAAAGAATGCTCCCGAGAAAAAGGATGGGGCCTTTAAGGTACCAAAAACAGTAGAATAGGAGGAAGGCAGATGACAGAGAAAGAAATATTGTCCCTTACTGCGGTAGGACTTGGAAAAAAGATAAAAAGCAAAGAAGTCACTGTTATAGAGGCAGTAAAAGCAGTGCTTGGACAGATTCGTTCCATGGAGCCTGACTTAAACAGCTTTGTGACCGTAGATGAAGCATTTGCCTTAAGCCAGGCAGAAGCAGTGCAAAAGAAGATCGATGCCGGCGAGCTTACCGGTCCTCTGGCTGGAGTTCCCGTAGCGATTAAAGATAACATCTGCATTAAGGATATGAAAACCACCTGCAGCTCCAACATTCTATCTGATTTTGTACCCACCTATACCGCCCAGGCAGTAGAGAATTTAATCGAGGCAGGAGCAATTATAATAGGAAAGACAAATATGGATGAGTTTGCCATGGGCAGCACCACGGAGACCTCAGCCTTCGGACCCACAAAGAATCCCTGGAATCTTGAATACGTTCCCGGCGGTTCCTCCGGCGGTTCCTGTACTGCGGTTGCAGCCGGGGAATGCTTTTATGCCCTTGGCTCTGATACAGGCGGCTCCATCAGACAACCAGCCTCCTACTGCGGAGTAACAGGGTTAAAGCCTACCTATGGAACCATCTCCCGGTACGGGCTCATTGCCTATGGCTCCTCTTTGGATCAGATCGGCCCGGTGGCAAAGGACGTAACGGACTGTGCTGCTATCTTAGAGGTTCTTACCTCCCACGATAAAAAGGACAGCACCTCAGTCGATCGTAAGGATAATCACTTTATGGAGGCCCTGACAAAAGACGTGAAGGGACTTCGGGTTGGTATTCCCGCGGATTATCTGGGAGAAGGTCTTAACCAGGAAGTGAAGGAAGCTGTGTTAAAGGCTGCAAAGGTTCTGGAGGAGAAGGGGGCAGTGGTGGAGACCTTTGACCTTGGAAGAGTAAAATACGCCATTCCAGCCTATTATGTCATTGCCTCTGCCGAAGCAAGCTCTAACTTATCCCGGTTTGACGGGGTAAAATACGGCTACCGTGCGAGGGAGTACGAAGGTCTTCACGGGATGTATAAAAAGAGCCGTTCCGAAGGCTTCGGAGCAGAAGTAAAGCGCCGTATCATGCTTGGTTCCTTTGTTTTAAGCTCTGGTTATTATGATGCATACTATATTAAAGCCTTAAAGACCAAAGCACTGATTAAAAAGTCCTTTGATGAGGCTTTTGCGAAATACGATGTAATTCTGGGGCCAACAGCTCCCACCACAGCACCAAAGCTGAATGAAAGTCTAAGCGATTCCTTAAAGATGTACCTTGGAGATATCTATACCATTTCCGTAAACCTGGCAGGACTTCCCGGACTTTCTATTCCATTTGGCACGGACCATAAGGGACTTCCTATTGGAATTCAGCTGATCGGTGATTGCTTTCAGGAGAAAAATATCCTTCGAGCAGGCTTTGCCTTAGAAGGGGAACACGGATATACCATGCCGGAATTGGCTCTTAAGGCAATTAACGGAAGGGAGGAGAAGTAAATGAGCAAACAGTATGAGACAGTCATTGGTCTGGAAGTTCACGTAGAGCTGGCAACCAAAACAAAAATCTTCTGCTCCTGCTCCACGGAATTTGGAGGAGCGCCCAACACCCATACATGTCCGGTCTGTACCGGTATGCCAGGATCTCTCCCTGTATTAAATAAGCAGGTCGTGGAGTATGCCCTTGCGGTTGGTCTGGCAGCTAATTGTGAAATCAACCAGTATTGTAAATTTGACCGTAAGAATTATTTTTACCCGGATAATCCACAGAACTATCAGATATCCCAGCTTTATCTTCCCATCTGCCATGATGGATATGTGGAAATAGATACTCCGTCAGGAAAGAAGAAAATCGGCATCCATGAGATTCATATGGAAGAGGATGCTGGTAAGCTGATTCATGATGAGTGGGAAGACTGTTCTTTGGTAGACTTTAACCGAAGCGGCGTTCCCTTAATTGAAATCGTGTCTGAGCCTGATATGAGAAGCGGAGAAGAGGTCATTGCCTATCTGGAGAAGCTAAGGCTGATCATTCAGTATCTTGGCGCTTCTGACTGCAAGCTTCAGGAAGGCTCCATGAGAGCCGATGTAAACTTATCCATCCGTGAGGTTGGTGCAGCGGAATTCGGAACCAGAACGGAGATGAAGAATCTAAACTCCTTTAAAGCCATTGCAAGAGCCATTGAAGGAGAGAGAATACGTCAGATTGAGCTCATTGAGGAAGGAAGACTGATTACTCAGGAGACCAGACGATGGGATGACAATAAGGAATCTTCCTATGCTATGCGTTCCAAAGAGGATGCCAAGGATTACCGCTATTTCCCAGACCCGGATCTTCCCCCTGTTCTCATCAGCGATGAGTGGATTTCTTCTATTAAGGAGAGACAGCCGGAGCTGCGCACGGAGAAAATGGCACGGTATCAGGAAGCCTTTAGCCTGTCTGAATACGATGCAGATATTATTACCGGTTCCAAGCACATGGCAGACATTTTTGAAGCGGTCACTGAGATCTGCAATAAGCCGAAAGAAGCCGCCAACTGGCTTATGGTGGAGGGCATGCGTCTGTTAAAAGAGCATGAGATGGAACCGGAAAATATGTGTTTTTCACCGGAAAACCTTGCAAAATTAATTCAGTTAGTAGATAATGGTACCATTAACCGTACCGTAGGAAAAGAAGTTTTCGAACGAATCTTTGCGGATAATGTCAATCCAGAGCAATATGTGGAAGAAAAAGGATTGAAGGTCGTAAATGATGAAGGGCAGCTTCGGGAGGCAATCCAGGGTATTATTGATGCAAATCCGCAGTCCGTAGAGGATTACCACAATGGAAAGGAAAAGGCCATGGGCTTTTTGGTCGGTCAGACCATGAGGGCCATGAAAGGGAAGGCTGATCCAGCTTCTGTCAACCGGATTGTAAAGGAACTGCTTGGTTAATGGAGTCTAAATGAGGAGGAGTAAGGAATCTATGAAGCCGTATATTGAAATGACAAAGGAAGAGTTACTGGCGCTTAAAAAGGAACTTTCTGTACAGTACAAGGAGTTTCAGACAAAGGACTTAAGACTTGATATGTCAAGAGGAAAGCCCAGTACGGAACAGCTGGATATCTCCATGGGGATGATGGAGGTATTAGGCAGCGATGTGGACCTTACTTGTGAAGACGGCACTGATTGCCGCAATTACGGGGTTCTTGACGGAATCAAGGAGGCGAAAGAGCTTCTTGCAGATATGATGGAGGTAGCTCCAGACTACATCATCATTTACGGAAATTCCAGCTTAAATGTCATGTATGATACGGTTTCCCGCTCCATGACCCACGGAGTTATGGGAAGTACGCCCTGGTGCAAGCTGGATAAGGTGAAGTTTTTATGCCCGGTTCCCGGCTATGACAGACATTTCGCCATTACCGAGTACTTTGGTATCGAGATGATTAACATACCCATGACACCCGACGGACCTGATATGGATATGGTAGAGGAGCTTGTGGCGAACGACGATGCCATTAAAGGAATCTGGTGCGTGCCTAAATATTCAAACCCTCAGGGAATTTCCTATTCCGATGAAACGGTACGAAGATTTGCCCGCTTAAAACCGGCAGCCAAGGACTTCCGTATCTATTGGGATAATGCTTACACCATCCATCATTTATACGACCATGACCAGGATCATCTCATTGAGATTCTGGCAGAATGTAAGAGAGCAGGCAATTCAGATCTTGTATATAAATTTGCATCGACCTCTAAGGTCAGCTTCCCAGGCTCAGGCATAGCAGCCATAGCAGCCAGCCAGAACAACCTGGTGGATATCAAGAAGCAGTTAAAGATCCAGACCATTGGACACGATAAGGTGAACCAGCTTCGCCACGTAAGGTATTTCGGTGATATTCATGGTATGGTAGAGCATATGAGAAAGCATGCTGATATCATCCGCCCTAAATTTGAGACCGTGATCAATACGCTGGAACAGGAGCTTGGAGGTCTTGGCATCGGTGAATGGACCAAACCAAAGGGAGGCTATTTCATTTCCTTTGATTCCTTGAACGGATGTGCGAAGGCTATCGTTACCAAATGTAAAAAATCCGGGCTTATCATGACAGGCGCAGGAGCTACCTATCCATATGGAAAGGACCCGAATGACAGCAATATCCGTATTGCGCCATCTTATCCTACCTTAAGCGATATGGTGCTGGCTATGAAGTTATTTACCCTTTGTGTGAAGATGGTAAGCATTGATAAGATTCTGGCTGATAAAAAGGATTAAGAATAAATAGACGTTTTGCCAATCATTGGGGCGGGATTCTGAAATGGAATCTCGCCCTATTTTTTCATCAATAATTTGATATAATAACCAAAGGCATACAGGCTGAGCAATTGGAAAGGAATGTATTAAAGATGAATGAATTGTTTTCTATCGGAGATATCTCAAAGATATTTCATATCCCCATAAAAACATTAAGATATTATGATGAAATTGGTCTTTTGGTACCTGCTTTTGTGGATACCAATACAAAATATAGATTTTACTCCGTGGATCAATTTGTATTAATTGATATTATACGGAATTCAAAAAAGATGGGGATGCCTTTAAGTGAGGTAAAAAAAGCCATTGAAGAAGATCTTAAATTTAATGACATATTGGAATTGATAGATCGGCAATCCATTTGTCTGGATGAAAAGATAAATGAACTGAACATGCTGAAAGCCTCAATGAATACAATAAGAGAGTCGTTGGGAGAGATAAGCAGCCTGGTATTCAACGAAGTTTTTTTAGTAAAAGAAGATATTCAGAAATATATTTCGTTCCCATATACCTCTCGCACGATTGAGGAACAGGAAATAAATTTTAGAAAAGCAGCACTTTCATCAAAGATAATTGAACGAGAGGTATATGCAGTTTTTGGAGTAGGCACAGATGCAAAAATATATTTTGATAAGGGAGAAATGGTAAATCCTGATATTCGTTATTATATTAAAAATAGGCTGTCCCCGGCTGAATACGAAAAGATACCGGCTGGTATGTACGCATGTATAATTTTTGACGATAATAGTTTTGCGAAAGAGAAGTATTATGGATTACTTGCAGAGTATCTTACTAAAAACAGGATACAAGCTCAGGGTGATTTCATAGAACAGTGGATTATGCCGAGAGTAGAGGGAAAAAGAGAAAGTACTTTAATAAAATTAGAAATTAAAATTGAGGATTGACTCTCCTGTAACTGGAGGTTGTATGATGAGATGTGTAAAGGGAAATGTAAAGTTGAAAGGAGTATAAATGTGAAAAATGAGTTCCCTACCGTAGAAGAATTATCAAATGGCTTTAGTGAATTTAAATTAGAAGAAGCGGTAGAATTATCAAACAAAGAAATTGAACTTTTTTATGAAGACGGACAGAAGGTTGTTTATCAATTTCTTGATAAAAATTGTTTGAGGGTAACCTGCGAGGGAGAACACGTAACAAGCTTTGCCTGTATCTATTCTGCAGTTTCACCTAGAAACAATCTTTATTTCGTAGATTTTATACAAGCTAATGGTATGAGTCAGTCTGTAACTACGGTTCTTGACTTTAATAAAATGATTGCCACAACGTTGACGGCAACATTACCAAGCAGGGAGCAGGCTGATATTTCTCAACTTGTAAGAGCAGAAATGAAGCTACCTATGACTTCTGTATCCGCACAGTTTACACATGCTTCAATTGGAAGTGAATTTACCACCAAAACGGAGCAGCATAGCTTTACCGCTGAATTAATTGGAAAGACCATAAGTTTCCGATATAGCAGCAACGATATCTATGAACACATCTATTTAAATGAGGATTTTTATAGTTGGCATTGTGTAAGCGGTCTTGAAAAGGGGCTGTGTGATACCGATCGATGTTATTATTTGAAGCTTGATGAGAATTTATATTGGTTTACATGGTTGGAGAAGGTTGTTCCAACGATTGGAACGGTTATAGAAGATCTGGCTGAGGGAAAGATGAGATCCTATGGAAAAATATGCGGTTATGAAAATTATTCCACAGGTGCAATCACTAATTTCCAGGTCGGATCGTATGCAACCGAATTGAGCAAATAATCCTTGAGTCAATGAGTTTTAAGATTTAGTACTACAATAAGGAGGAATATTACGATGGCTTATAAAATTACAGAAGCTTGCAACGGGTGTGGTGATTGCGTTCCAGAATGTCCCGTAGATGCAATCACAGAAAATGGAATTAATATCGATGTATGTAATGATTGTGGTGCATGTGTAAACGTATGTTGTAAAGATGCAATCATTGAGGTTTAAGATGATTAGGTAAAACGTTTTCAATGAACAGCAATTAAAATATAAATTAGGCTCTTTTTCAGTGGTTGGAGTGGGATTTTTAAATCTCACTCCATTCTTTTATTACTTTATTAGTCTTGTTATTCGAACAATACAAGATTAATAAATGCCTGGAAGGATTCGGTCTGGAACTTGTCCTTTTGAAATACCACATGATTCATGCAGCTGATATTAAAGTCCTTAACTTCAACCTCAACAATCTCACCAAGGCGTATGGACTCATCTGCAAAGATCCTGGGTACTACACCAATTCCAATGTTTTCTTTTACTGCCTGTAATATCACATCGGAATTCGTACTGGTCCAAAGAGGCTCTGCAGAAAGATTATTAAGGGCAAGAGCGTAATCAAAGGTATCCCTGATAGTACAGCCAGCTTCTCTTAAAAGGAGCGGTTCTTTCATCAGTGATTCTAAGGACACAGGCTGGTCACCTGGTTTCGCCAGAGGATGACCTGGGGCGCAGATCACTGCCAGAGGATAAGAGGAAAATGGTATCTTTTCCAGCTGTTCATCGGGAATGACACCTTCCACAAGGCCGATATCCAGTTCATTTTTCAAAAGCTTCCCTGTGATTTCCTGGGAGTTTGATACGGTTACTTTTAACTGAATATCAGGGTTTGAAACTGTAAAACGGGAGACTGCCCCAGGAAGTAAATAACTGGCCAGAGTCACGCAGGAGCCAATTCGTAGTGGTGCATTCAGATGAAGGGTTCCTGAGTAGTTTTCAAGATCCTGGTAAAGCTCCAGAAGGGGTATGACCTTAGACAAATAAAATTTACCATTCTCGTTGATTACCACCCTTCTGGACACCCGGTCAAATAAGGGAGAACCAACGGATTCCTCCAGTTCATTAATGGCGTGGGAGACGGCAGGCTGGGTCATGGACAGCGCTTTGGCTGCTCCAGTAATGCTGCCTTCTTCACACACCGTTTTAAAGATCGTAAGATGTCTTAAGTTCATGTTTCTCTTCCTTCCATTACCAACGTGTTATATGATAGTTTACATTATATCATTTTGATAATGGTATGAATAGAGTTTTGAAAAAAAATGTCGAAAAAATTATAGGCTCAGCATCATTAAATATTCTGTGGCATAGGTGCCATCCCGGTATTTAAATCCATGCTTTCTGGTTCCGTAAAGCTCAAAGCCAAATTTGGTGTAGAGAGCCAGGCCGCGTTCATTTTCACTCACTACCTCCAGCTCAAGCTGTTCATAGCCTATTTCCTGGGCACCGTTTATGAGAGAAGACATGAGATGAGAACCGATTCCAAGGCCCCAATAATTCCGAATGATGGAGATTCCAAAGGAAGCTCTATGAGCATAGCGCTGGTGAGGAGCAATGGCGGTGATACCTGCGTTTGCTACAAGATGTCCGTGAACCATAGCACATAGCATTAAGTCCTTTTTACTTCTTAGGCAGTTTTGTAAAAATTGCTGCTCCTGAGGGATTGTAATATCAATTTCATCGGCATATCTGGAAAGGAAATTTGTTTCTTCCGATGCGGTAGACATCAGATGAAGCATGGCTGTGGCGTCTTCCGGTCCAGGGCTTTTTATGATACAGGGAAGTCCATTCTTAAGTATAACCTCTTTGGGTTTATATCTCATGATATTTCCTCCTGAAAGGGAAAGAGAAAGCAACGGGTACGCAGCTTTCTCTTTCTATGTTTAAAGTCAAAACCAGACAGGTCTTACAGACGCTTTGCAATGGCTTTGATAAAATCTTCGCTGTTTAAAACAGTTGGGTTAGGAATGGTGGTGATCAGTGCAAGGTCCTTTGTCATCTCACCGGCTTCTATGGTATCAATGGTGGCTTTTTCAAGCTTATCCGCAAAAGCAGCCAGCTCGTTGTTTCCATCAAGCTCTCCGCGCTTTCTTAAAGCGCCGGTCCAGGCAAAAATGGTTGCCACAGAGTTTGTGGAGGTTTCCTGGCCCTTTAAGTGATTGTAATAGTGACGCTGAACCGTTCCGTGTGCTGCTTCATACTCGAAGTCTCCGTCAGGAGAAACAAGAACAGAAGTCATCATGGCAAGAGAACCAAAAGCAGATGAAATCATATCACTCATAACATCACCGTCGTAATTTTTACAAGCCCAGATGTATCCGCCTTCTGATTTCATAACACGAGCTACCGCATCGTCAATTAAGGTATAGAAATATGTAATGCCTGCCTCTTTAAATTTATCTTCATACTCTGCTTCAAAGATCTCCTGGAAGATATCCTTAAAGGTATGATCATACTTTTTGGAAATGGTATCCTTGGTAGAGAACCATAAGTCCTGCTTAATATCAAGGGCATATTTAAAGCAGCTCTTTGCAAAGCTTTCAATGGAATCGTTTAAGTTGTGCATACCCTGGGTGATGCCTGCGCCCTTAAAGGTATGAACGAGCTCTCTTGTTTCTGTTCCATCCTCTCCGGTGTAGACAAGCTCTACTTTACCAGCACCTGGAATCTTCATCTCAGAGCCCTTATAAACATCTCCGTAAGCGTGTCTAGCAATGGTAATTGGCTTTTTCCAGTTCTTCACACATGGATCGATTCCCTTGACAACAATAGGAGCACGGAATACAGTTCCGTCCAGAATGGCACGGATGGTGCCGTTGGGACTTTTCCACATTTCCTTCAGGCTATATTCTTTCACCCGGTCCGCATTGGGGGTAATGGTGGCACACTTGACAGCGACCTTATATTTCTTTGTGGCATTGGCTGAGTCAATGGTTACCTGATCGTTTGTTTCGTCCCGGTAAGCAAGTCCCAGATCGTAATACTCCGTCTTTAAATCGATGTATGGGAGTAAAAGATTATCCTTGATCATCTGCCAGAGAATGCGGGTCATCTCATCTCCATCCATTTCAACAATGGGGGTCGTCATTTTAATCTTATCCATGTGTTTGTCCTCCTAAGAAATGTTCATATTTTGCTATAGTATACGACATAAATTCAATTCGCACAAGACTGCTATGTAAATTTATTCATCCATTTTTGTATATTATACACAGTCTGAGGATTCATGAAATGCTCCACCTTTTCCACCTGCTCCAGTTCATCGGTATTCTGGTTGATAAAGCAGAAAAAACGGTGAAGAACTTCGTGGCGGAAGAGAAGATATTCGCCCAGCTGCATTCCATCCTCTGTCAGGGACACAGCACCGTATTTTTCAAACCCCACTAATCCCTGTTCCTTTAGGTTGCCTGCCATTTTAGAAGCTGAGGAGGGCTTTACATGAAGGCATTCGGCAAGCTCCTTGATACGGACCGGGTGCCCGTCGTGATGAAGCCTGCAGATCATTTCCAGATAATCTTCCATAGAGGAGGTGATTTTTGTCTGCTCTAAAAGGGAGTAGCCTTTCAGCGTATAGAAATTTTCAGCTCCGTTCATGCCGGTGTCTCCTTTGGGATATAATCATAGTTCATATCTATTCCCCTTGGGACAGTTGTATGAATCCAGGGACATGAAAAAACCGTGGTAAAATCGTTGTAACCAGTTTTTCTTTCTTTGCATATGTTAGGATATGGAAACATTGCAGGAAGTTTCAAAAAAGAAGTGCGGAGGTAAGAAACGATGAAGGAAAAGGCATGTATGGCAGATTTAAAAAGAGGGCAAAGGGGTGTCATAGCTAAGCTGTCTGCTTACGACGATATGAGAAGGCGTCTGCAGGATATCGGTCTGATTGAAGGCACGGTTGTGGAGTGCCTTGGAAAAAGTCCGTTGGGCGATCCTACAGCATTCTTAATCAGAGGTGCAGTGATTGCCCTGCGAAGGGAAGACGCAGGGCGGGTGCTGGTACGCCTGGAACAAGAGGATATGGGAAGACGCCGTTTTGAAGAAGAAGTGGCGGCAGCGGCGGTCACCCAGGAGGAAGATGCATGGGATTAAGCAGAGACTCTGTTGGTATCAAATCTGTGGATCTGGGGCTTGAAATTAAGAAACGTAAGGATAGTGATAAGGTAATTGCACTGGCTGGAAATCCCAACGTAGGGAAGAGTACGGTGTTTAATCAGCTTACGGGGATGAACCAGCACACGGGCTGGTGTTGTTAGAGGTAAAATAATATTGCAACGAAAAAGGCTGATCCCAACTGATTTTTATAAGAAAACAACGGTATACTCCCTGTGACGCAAAGAGCTTTTACTGATTTTAATTTCCTTTATAATAGAGCGCCAAAAGCGCCGCTTCTGTTCGTGATTCAGCTTTGAGTACATGGTCTCAAAGCCAGCACTTAGAATGCTTTTTAATGATTCAAGGTCTTGCGTTGTGGGAGGAGGGCTGGTTAGAGAGGATAGGTATTCTTCCAGTCTGGCCTTTTCCTTTTTAAATTCCTCCAGGGTGATTGCTTCATTTAGGTAAAGATCTTTCAGTCTCTCCAGTTTCTTGCATATCTGTTTTTTTTCCATTCTATGATCAGCTGTCTGTTTTTCCTTGGCCTGAAAACTGGCAATGTAGGAATTAAATTCTGTCCGAACATAATTTAATAAGTATTCTTCCAATCGTGTTTCCCTAATTTCTCCATGATTTAAGCATGCTTTTTTTGTATGAGACTGCTTGCATTCATATGCAGGATATTTATATCGAATGGTTGTTCCGTCTTTTCGTTTGGAAAGAACATTAATCTGGCAGCCGCCCATTTTGTTACCACATTCCCTGCATATTACAAGGCCGGAAAATAGATAGGGGTATTTCTGACTGGACTTAATGTTATGGTTCTGGTCTAAAATATGTTGGATTTTATTGAAATCCTCATCGGATAGGAGGCGGGGACAGTAAGTTTCATTGCCGCGGTAACGCCCTGTCAATTTCTCGTTTCGAAGAAGAGACTGGCGGAAGTTTTGGGGCGTCATGCAGATTCCATATTTGTCCTTTAAATATTGGACCGACTGGTTCATGGAGTGGTGTTTTAAAAAATGCATGATTCCATCATAAATAGCAGGGGCCTCCTCAGAAAGTATCATACGTTTATTCATGATCTGGTATCCTCTTGGGACTTTTCCTGTAATCACTTCTCCGTGCTCTACCTTAGTCTTAAATACATCGGAAACACGAATTCCGCCATTTTGAGCTTCCAGCTCGGCCCAGGTCATGGATTGGGCCACAAAGGCTCTGCCGTAAGGGGTGGAAGTATCAAAGTATGGCTGGTCGATAGCAGTCCATGCCGCGTTATATTTTTCCAGGACTGCCTGGGTGTTTAAATAATGGCGAAGGCTACGAAACCAACGATCCAGCTTTGTAAATATGATTAAGTCAATTTGTCCTTCCTTTACACGGTTCATCAAACGTGTAAAATCGTCCCGGTCAATTTTCTGGCCCGATACACCATCGTCCAGATAAATATCCTGTAAGACCATATTGGCGTGTTCCTTAATATACCGGATTCCCCGTTCCTTCTGGTCTCTGATGGAATCTCCCCGCTCGGCCTGTTCTTCAGAGGATACCCGGATATAAACTGCTACGCGAATTGGCCGCTCTGGTTCTGAAGTTTTTTTCATCGCATCATCTCCCTGTACAGTCTACGAGAGGTGGGGGATAAAAATAACAAATACCCCTATAATGGAGATTCCTTTTTATAGGGGGGCAGAGAATTAAAATATCGTATCAGCGAATCTAAATCTATGGTTCAGTGACTCCGGAGCTATTTTAATGGCATTTAGAACCAGGTGTCCTTCCAGGTCCGATAGCCTCTGGCATTTGTTATGATAGTCATGCAGTTGTAGAAGTAAAAGTGATATGATAAGATTACATTAGATTAATCGTAATTTCATATTTTTAGCCTATCGTTCTTGTGTACTCCATTTTCTACTTAAATAAGGAAGAGGAAAGAAGTACAAACCAAATGGAATACATATGGGTTAGAAAGGGGCGATATCATGGCGGATACAGTTCATGCAGTGAATTCTGTAGATCCGGTAAAGGCCTTTGAGGCTCTGGCAAAGATCATAGGGGAAAAAGAAGGGGTTGAAATTACATTAAAAAGCTTAAAGAAACGAGAAGAAGAAAACGAAGGAGAAACCGGCTGATGCCGGTAGCATAAGACAAGCTAAGGCTGATAGGAGTAGACATGAATCAATGGAAAGAAACACTAAAAGATTTTCAAGGCTGTATCTCTATCAAACGAAAGGGCGGCACGGTATTTGAGCAGGCGTTTGGATATTCGGATCTTTCCAATCAGATTTCAAATACCTTAGATACCAGATTTGGAACAGCTTCCGCAGGAAAGGTTTTTGTTGCCGTTGGAATTCTTAAACTCATAGAAGAGGGAAGGCTGAATTTTGAGGATACCATGGGAGAATTACTTGATTTTGAGTTAAACCACATAGACCCTCTCGTAACGGTAGAGCAGCTGCTCAATCATACCTCTGGAATTCCGGATTATTTTGATGAAAGCATTATGGAGGAATATTCGGATCTATGGGGGGATTATCCCAATTATAAGATACGCACCTCCAGGGATCTCCTGCCCTTATTTATCAATAAGCCCATGATGTATGAGAGGGGAGAGAAGTTTCAATATAATAACTCCGGCTATGTAATGTTAGGCCTTATTATAGAAAGCATTACAAAAGTACCTTTTGATTCATATCTGGCAGATGTCATTTTTAAACCAGGACATATGGAGCACACCGGCTATTATGAGCTTGACCGCCTTCCGGCTGGATGCGCCAATGCCTATTTATATGATCAGGTGAAGGAAGAGTACTATACGAATATATATAGCGTTGATGTGAAGGGGACAGGCGCAGGTGGTGCGTACACTACGATAGGTGATATTGAATTATTTTGGAATAGTCTGCTTGGATATAAGCTGTTATCGGAAGAGATGACAAACAAAATGCTTCGTCTTCAAAGCACCAACTTTGAAAATGAGCATTATGGATATGGAATATGGTTAAAGAAAATGGAAGGGTATTATGTACCCTACATTGAGGGCTGTGATCCTGGTGTAAGTTTTATATCCAGTTACGACCGAGAGGAAGAGGTGCTCATCACTTTAGTAAGTAATTTTGGCAATAATGTTTGGAAACTGAAGCGAGAACTAAAATGGCAGGATTTTATATAAGCACCAGGATTTTGATAGAAACGTACTTGCTCTTGCTTACCTAAATTGAATAACTCTAAGGGCCAGATAGTGCAAGTGTTAAGCTGAAAATAACAGTAAATAAAGGCAATAGATGACTTAAGATTAAAGAGATTATCATAGGGATAGTTGTATGAAAATAGGCCATATGATATAATATTCTTAGTTTTTTTCGTGTACCATACCATGTTTTAATTTGCTTTTCTTCTAATTATATATCCTGTCTAATGTAGAATAAGGAAAGAAGTACAAACTACAGTATATACTTATATTTTAGAAAGGGGCAGTGTTATGGCAGACACGGTTCATGTTAACAATTGTGTTGATCCGGTAAAGGCTTTGTAAGCTCTGGCAAAAATCATAGGGGATAAAGAAGGGGTGGAGATCACTTTAAAGAGCCTTAAAAAAGGAGCAAAGAAAACAAGGAAGAGACCGGCTGTTGCCGGTTAGGAGGGACAAGCGAGTGGAATCATATTTAACGGGAGTAGATCAAACCCAGTTTAGAGTCATCTCATTACCCCCATTTCGTGCTGCGTCATCAGGCGTAGACAACGTGTGCGACTTTTCGAATGATAGTATTTTAGGAAAGTTTGATGCATACTTTTCAGCAATTCAAGTATCAGATAGAGATTCTTTTATGCCCAGAGATTTCTTATATTATGATGAAGAAAAGAGTGGGCTGGTATGGGCGTGGGCACTTACAGAAGATATGGATGATGGTGGAAATGAAGTGATATCTTTTGATGGTGGATATTATTTAACCTATGTCTACGTGGATGGGGATGATGAAATGAGTGGAAAAAGATACAAGGAGGCAATCTCTTATATTGAAAACTCAGATGTATTCGAACTGGACATACGTCCGGGGCATTATATCATGGGACATATTATTACACCATCTGAAATTATAAAAGCCCAGGGATTTGCACAGATGGAAAATTTTGTTCCTATTAAATTTAAGGAGAAATAGTGGTTTATCTTAAAAATGATTTAAAGACTTTCAAGGTTGTATCTCGATTAATAAGAAGGGATGTACCATATTTGAACAGGCTTAAGGATATTCCGATTATTCAAATAAGGTGTTTAATATCTTTGATACCAAGTTTGCGACTGCCTCTGCAGGTAAGGTCTTTGTTGCTGTGGCAATTCTTAAGCTGATTGAAGAAGGAAGATTAAGCTTTCAAGATACCATTGGTGATTTGCTTGATTTTGACCTAAATCATATAGATTCAATGATAACTGTGGAGCAATTACTCAATCATACCTCTGGCATTCCTGATTATTGTGATGAAAGTGTGATAACCTATTATTCTGATCTTTGGCGGGACTAGATAGTTTTGAAAATTGACCTGTTGATAAAAGTGGTTTATGTCACTTTTTCAACAGGTCCAAACTTGTCCAAATCTGTTTAACTAAAAGTTCTGAGTTTTTACATCGACTGTTTTGGTATTTTTAATTTTATTTTTTCTTAGTTTCAGTAGCAGCTGCTGGTTTTTCATCGGAAGAGCCTGCTTTTACTTTGCTCTCATCTGTTTTTGTTTCTTTTGTTGCAGTGCTTTCCTTCTTGGTCTCATCTTTCTTGGACTCTGCAGCAGAAGTGCTTTCTTTCGCTTCTTTTGTAGTAGCTTCAGTTGTAGCAGCTTCTTTTGTAGCAGCCTCAGTTGTAACTGCTTCTGTGGTAATATCGGCTTTTGTAGCAGCGGTTGTTTCTGAAGTTTTGGTGCTACCACAAGCAGAGATAGCTGCCATTGTCAAAATTGCTACACCTGTCAAAAATAATTTCTTTGTTGTTAACTTCATAATAAATTTCCTCCTCAAGACTGTATTGGTATCATCAATATGTTCTGACCTTCAGTTATCTTATTTTTCTGAAGTCAAAAGTTATTTTAGCACCAGAATATAACAGAATCAATGGGGCATTAGTTGCTTTTTTCTTAATAAAATGTGAATTAAATATTAAAAAAAGATAAATGTGAAAAATATGTCCGAATTCACACAAAATTCACAGAAAAAACACAGATTAAGCAAACTTCCATCACAATTTCGGTTTCTAATTTTTAATATCGTGACTCGTTTACCTCTAACACATGTAACACACGGGCAACTGGCCGGGTAAAACCGTTGCCAATGCCCAGGGCTATTGCAGTGATGGCAGCCAGGGATATGTTATGGTAGACATACCAGGCTGCTATTCCCTCATGGCCCACTCCACGGAAGAGGAGGTAGCAAGGGATTTTATCTGTTTTGAACATCCGGATGGGGTAGTGGTGGTCTGTGACGCAACCTGTCTGGAACGTAATTTAAATCTGGTGTTACAGGTTCTGGAGGCCACGCCTAAGGCCGTCGTCTGTGTAAATCTCATGGATGAAGCGAAGAAAAAGAGGATTGATATCCGGCTTGATTTACTGGAAGAGCGGCTGGGTGTACCTGTGGCAGGAACTGCGGCCAGAAGTAAAAAGGGGCTGGACCAGATATATACCTGTTTAAGACGCTGCCTTGAGGAAGAAGATAAGATAGAAGACGCAAACGTGGACTTTATAGAAGAGGGAAAATTAGAAGAGACGCTTGAAAAAGGGATAGAGGAAACTACAGACAAATCAGAGGAGTCAGAGAAACCGCAAGAATCTAAAATAGCAGAAGGAATTGAACTTGCAGACGCAATCGAAGACGTAGAAGCATTCCCGGAAGAACCGATACAAAATTCGAAGGAAAAAGAAAAACGCCCAGTACTAATCCGTTATCCTCAATATATTGAGGATGCCATTGAAGCCCTTTCCCCTGTGGTGGAGAATGCTTCCGATGGTAAGATAAACATCCGCTGGCTATGTGCCAGATTATTAGATTCCAATGATAATCTTATGCAGGCGGTTAAAAAGTATGTAAGCTCTGTTGCTGAATCCGGGGAAGTGGCAGAGTGTTTAGAGAAAATCCGAAGCGAGTGGAGAGCCAGAGGAATCCACCAGGAAAAAGTAAGCGATGATATGGCTTCCGTATTCGTTAAGAAGGCAGAATATTTATGTCGCGGAGTCGTAATATATGAGAATCAGACCTATAACAGGAAAGATCGGAAGCTGGATTTTATATTTACCAGCAAGTCCACCGGCTTTCCCATTATGTTTCTGGTTCTTCTTGGGATTTTTTGGCTGACCATTACCGGGGCCAATTATCCCTCCCAGCTTCTTAGCAATGTTTTGTTTGGGTTTGAAGACCTCCTTTCAAAAGGAGCAGCATGGGCAGGCGTTCCGGAACTTATTTCCAATCTTCTTGTCCATGGCATGTACCGCAGTCTTGCCTGGGTCGTATCTGTAATGCTTCCGCCAATGGCAATCTTTTTTCCGTTGTTTACCCTTCTGGAAGATTTTGGATACCTGCCCAGAGTGGCGTTTAACCTGGATCGCTGCTTTAAGCGATGCTCCGCCTGTGGGAAGCAGGCGCTTACCATGTGACAGAGGAAATCTATGCTTTTTCATATGGAAAAGGAGCCATTATTCACTTGACACAATTTCCTCAAAATGGTATAGTTACAACATCAAACTGTAACTAAAAATAGTACAGAAAATAATGGAAAATGTCCAGTCGACTGGCTGCGGCAGGTAAAAAAGGAGGTACTTGGTTGGGTTTTTCAATTGATGTGAGCGTCCCTGTTCTGACTGTATTCTTACAGGGAATCGTAAGCTTTTTCTCTCCCTGTGTTCTGCCTCTGATTCCTCTTTACATTGGGTATTTATCCGGAGGTACCGGAATCACCAAGGATGATGGAAGAATGGAATATGACCGGAAAAAGGTCATGGTTCACACCGTATGTTTTGTAATTGGAATCAGCTTTACTTTCTTTTTGCTGGGACTTGGTGTTTCAGCTCTTGGAAACTTTTTTAAATCCAACCAGCTTCTATTTGCCAGAGTTGGGGGAATCATTGTTTTCTTCTTTGGTCTTTATCAGACAGGAATTCTTGGAACCTCCTCTATGCTTGAGAAGGACAGAAGACTTTCCCTATCCTTTGACAAGTTAGCCATGTCCCCATTTACCGCTCTTTTGATGGGCTTTACCTTCAGCTTTGCGTGGACGCCCTGTGTAGGTCCTGCTCTTGCAAGCGTTCTCATTATGGCGGCATCTGCGTCTACAAAATCCCTTGGTTTTGTCCTCATTGGAGTCTATACCTTAGGTTTTGTTCTTCCATTTTTAGCAGTAGGCTTTTTTACCACCACAGTGCTGGAGTTTTTTAAGACTCACAAGCATGTGACAAAGAGTGCTGTTAAAGCAGGCGGCATTCTCATGATATTAATGGGTATTCTAATGTTTACCGGAAAAATGAATGCATTGACCGGCTACCTGTCATCCTTTCAGGCTCCTTCCATTTCCAGTGAAAAGGAAACGACGAAGAGTAGGGAATCTAAGGAAAGAGAGACAACGGCCCAGGAAACAACTCCCTCTGCCAATGAAACCAGTACATCTGTAAGTGACGGAGAGAGCGAAGAAGAAAAGCCGCTTCCAGCCATTGATTTTACATTAAAAGACCAGTTTGGGAAGACCCATTCCCTTTCTGATTATAAAGGGAAAACAATTTTTCTTAATTTCTGGGCTACCTGGTGTCCGCCGTGCCGTGCAGAGATGCCGGATATCCAAAGCCTCTATGAGACTCAGGAAACAGAAGGAGAGAATGGGGTAATCATATTAGGAGTTGCTGCTCCTAATTATGGAAGAGAAAAAGATGAACAGGTAATTAAGGAATTTCTTGAAAAAAATGGTTATACGTATCCTGTGTTAATGGATACCAATGCTGAATTATTTGAAGCCTATGGCATATACTCTTTCCCAACCACCTATATGATAGATCGTGATGGAAATGTATTTGGCTATGCCAGCGGGCAATTATCGAAAGATATGATGCAAAGCATCATCAACCAGACCTTGAAAGGAGAGAGAGATTAACTATATGGATAAAAACAGGGCAAGAAGAAATCGGGCTAGAAGAAGAAACAGAAGCATCGGTTATGGTGTTGTAATATTAACAGCCCTGTCAGCTGTCTGGCTGCTTTATACCAATGTAAGCAAGGGAAGCCAGACTGGTTCCGGCAGTCATACAGAAGAGACAAAGCCGGGGACGAGTGAACAGGTGCTGGATTTAAGAAAAAAATTGAAATCCGCCCGAATAGGAAATACCAACTTATCCGGGTTGACCATAGAAGAAGCAGAAGACACCATTGACGAGCGCTATCAGTGGGAGCTGATGGTAACTGCAGATGGGGATTCTGTTTTACTGGATAATTTAATCGACAGCCAGATTAAGGCAATTAAAAAGAAGCTGGAGGAAACTTCTCCGGAAGAGACCCAGGAGTATGAGATTGATTATGAGGCAATGAAAGAGCCATTTACAAAACAGGCTGAGGAGCTTGCAAACAAATGGAATCAAAGTCCTATGGGTGCCCAGCTGGAATCCTTTAATAAGGAAACAGGGGCATATCAGTATACACCTGGAAAGAACGGCAGAACCTTAGATCAGGGAAAGCTTGTTGAACAGCTAATGGATGCCGTCAAAGCCGATAATTACCAGGCCGAAGTAAAGGCAGAGTTTGCCCAGACACCTCCGGACCGGAGCGAAGCACAGGCAAAGGAGCTCTATAAAGTGATTGGTACCTTTACCACGACCACAACGGATAATAAAAACAGGAATAAAAATATCAGTCTGGCAGTGGACGCCATAAACGGCGTGGTCTTAAAGCCAGGAGAAGAATTTTCCTTTAATAACACCACTGGAAACCGAACAAAAGAAAAAGGATATCAGCCAGCCGGCGCATACCGTAATGGAATCCTGATCGAGGAACCAGGCGGCGGCGTTTGCCAGGTATCCACCACTCTATACCACGCCATTATTGAAAGTGGATTTAAGACCACGGAGCGTAATTCCCATAGCTTTGCTCCTTCCTATGTAGAAAAGGGACAGGATGCCATGGTCAGCTTTGACGGATATGCAGGACCGGATTTAAAGTTTAAAAACACCAGTAAGAACTCTGTAGTTGTCCGTGCTTCCCTGGAAGGAAAGAAGCTTAAAATTTCCGTAGTAGGGATTCCATTCCTTGAAGATGGACAAAAGGTCACCATCCGTTCTGAGAAGGTCCGGGATTCAGCTCCATTACCTCCTACCTATGAGGAAAATATAGCTCTTCCCTTTGGAACAGAAAAGATTGTAGATCAGGGAAGTCTTGGAGGCGTATACCGTAGCTTCCGCGTATTTAAAAAGGGAGATACCGTCATTAAGGAAGAGCCTCTTCATAACAGTACGTATAAGGGAAAACCTGCAGTGATACAGAGAAATACCACTCATAAAGTGGAAGAAACCGTTCCGGAGACTACTCACGCACCAGAGACACAACCAGAAACTCAGCCTGAGACAACCGAAATACCTCATGGGCCAGGTGCTGCGTTAACGGAAGCTCAGGAAAATCAATAATAAAGATATAATAGAAGGCCACTTCAGTGTAATTTGCTGAAGTGGCCGTTTTAATACTGACATGATAAGAGGGTTTCCATTTGCATCTCTCCTGAAGTGTTGAAACGTATATCGTACAAGCACCCTGGAATAAGATTTTTCAGGAGGTGTTTTGGATGAATTCAGAAAACACGTCATCACATAAATACAGGCGTACAGAAGTTAAAGTGGAACGAATTTATGTGGGAAACAAGACACCACAGGAGCTGGTAATAGAGCTGATAAAAAAGCGCAGGGAAACGGGGGGACTTATCCCATGACAGCCCAATATCATACAGCCCTCTATATGAGGCTCTCAAAGGATGATGATAGGGTTTTGGAAAGCGCCAGCATCAGCACCCAAAGAAAGATGCTTCGTGCTTATGCAAAAGAACATGGATTTGAAGTATACGATGAATATATAGATGACGGCTACTCCGGTACGAATTTTAACCGACCCGCATGGGAGCGGCTTCTTAAAGATATTGAAGCAAAAGAAGTAAACCTGGTCATTACAAAGGACTTATCCCGCTTGGGAAGAGATTATATCATGACCGGACAATATACGGAACTTTACTTTCCATCAAAAAAGGTTCGTTACATAGCGATCAACGATGGCTATGATTCCGACTGTCCCTTTAATGACATCGCGCCATTTAAAAACATGGTCAATGAAATGTATGCCAGAGATACGTCAAAAAAGATTCGGAGCGCATTTCAGACCAAGATAAAAGAGGGGGCATTCATTGGGAATTTCGCGCCCTATGGCTATAGAAAAGATCCCAACGATAAAAATCATCTTATTATTGACCCGGAAACAGCTCCACTGGTCCGAGAAATATTTTTACGGGCAGAAAACGGAGAATCTCCTTATCAGATTGCAGATAGCCTAAATGAACGAAAGGTGGAGACCCCTCTCCAGTACCGTTTTATGACTCATCCTCATTTAAAGCAGGACGAAGCCTCCAACGATTCCAAATGGACCTCTGGAACCATCTGTAAGATGCTTTCCAATGAAGTCTACTTAGGCCATATCGTTCAGGGAAAAACGGTAAAACTATCTTTTAAAAGCCATATGACCCTATCCCAGCCAAGAAAAGAGTGGGTCGTGGTAAAGAATAAACACGATGCTATAATAACTCAGGAAATATTTGACCAGGTAAGCAGACGCAGCGTTCCCAGAAAAAAACATGAGGAATCCGAGTTTCACAATATCTTCTCTGGTCTTGTCATTTGTAGAGACTGTCAAAGAAATATGTCTGTTACAGGAAATAGTAAAAGGCCAAATCACCATGAGCTGGTATGCAGCGGTTATAAGCAATATGGAAAAAAGGAATGCACCAGTCATAAAATCAGTTATGAAACCCTATATGAGGTGGTAGCCGAGGAAATAGAAGCACTTCTGGATTTAACAGAAAAAAGAAAGGAAGAGCTTTACAATGCCCTAAAGAAAACAGGAAACCTCTGCCGTCAGAAGGAACCTGCCAGGGCTTTGGATATATTAAAAAAGCGTTACAGAGAAATTGACCGCATCATAAGTCAGCTTTACGTGGATAAGGTAAATGAGAAAATCACAGAGGAGCGATTTTACCATTTGCTTTCCTCTTTGGAGCAGGAGCAGGAGGGAATTGAGTGTAAGCTAAAAAAGACAGAACAAGGGACTGCATTACAACACCAGGGAGAGCAGGGGGAACAGGAGCTTGACCATTTGTTAAAAGAAGTTACTGGCGAACAGGAAATGACATCACAGCTTCTAAATGCATTCATAGAAAAAATAGAAGTGTACGAAAGGACTACAAACGGTTCTCAGACGATACGAATTTCTTTCAAATCAGAGTCTCCAATAAAAGAAGGATCATAATAAAAAAAATTTCGTGGCATAAATTTCTGCTGACATGTGCATGGGCTTTGGGTGCAATGCAGCAGGGATTGTTGGCTGTCGGATCATTGATTCCCCAAGGGAACGCCTCATTGCCATGATAACCAACAATTTTGTACCCTGCAACGGCAGATTTCCACAACCATACAAAGGGAAACTATTTGGTGATCCCATTTGAGTCCCGTAATTTTAGCTGCTTTTTTATGATATCAATAATAGCTATTTTTTCATCTGTACTTAAATCAGAATCTCTTAACCTTCGTTCTATGAAGTCAAGATAGAATTCATTTATTTTATCTGAGAGAGCTTCAAAATCCATGGTATCTGAATGGTGTATTTCAATGGATGGAATGTTTTTACTTTTCAATGTGTTCCCACTTAAATGTGATGTTAATTCATGGTATGAAAGGGAAAGCATGTCCTATTACGGAGCAAGAGGAATTCAGTAGAAGCTTGCATATTTGAATCAGTAGTTATAAAATAATCATAATAAAGACATGGTATGAGGCGTTCATACGTAAGGCAAAGGAGCATTTGATGATAACGATAAAGAAAATGGCAGAGCTTTTAGGAACCAGTACCACCACAGTATCCAATGTAATTCATGGAAAGACTGGTGAAGTCTCCCCGGCCATGGTGGAGAAAGTACAGCAGCTCCTTTTAGAATATGATTATGTCCCAAATATCAATGCAAGAAATCTGGCAAGGAATAAATCCGGCATCATTGGATTGGCCATGAAGGCCTGCCGGGATAAATATGAGAATTTTATTAAAGACCCTTTTGCCGGAGAACTGACCGGTGCTGTTGAAAGCTGTGTAAGAGCAGGCGGATATTTCACCATGCTTTATATCTCCGACGATATCACAGAAATCATCAGCTCTGTAGCCAGTTGGAATGTAGACGGACTGATTTTACATGGTATGCAGGCAGAGGATGGGGCAAAGATTACGGAAAAAATTAAAAAGCCAATGGTATTTATCGATTGCTATCTGGAAGAAACCGTGCCTGACTATGTCAATGTGGGAAGCCAGGACAGAAAGGGCTGTTACGATATCACCAGATATTTAATCGGTCATGGTCATGAAAGAATCGCCTTTTTAGCCGACAACCGTTTTGGTGTTGATTTTGAGCGTTTAAAAGGTTTTCAGGATGCATTAAGGGAAGCTGGTATCCTGTATACAGAGGAACATTTTATCATGCTCCAGCCAAATGGCGATGATTTATCCAAAACTCTTGATGATGTATACAAAAAGGTAGGAGATTTTACTGCGTTTGTATGTGCCTCTGATTACTATGCGGCCCATATTTTAAATGATTTAAAAGACCGTGGAGTTAAAATACCAGAGGATATTTCCATTGTAGGCTTTGATGACAATGTTTACAGCCAGATCGTAAGACCGGCTCTTACAACGGTTCATCAGGATGTAACGGAAAAAGGAAGCCTGGCAGTTGATAAGTTATTACAGATGATACAGCAGGAGGAAATCGGGGAGCGGATCATTCGGCTTCCGGTGGAAATCGTAGAACGGGATTCGGTAAAAAAAGGAAAGGGAATGCATGTGTAAGCAGCATGCGTTTCCTTTCTTTTTTTGTCATTTTCTTCAGGTCGCATTTTGTGGAGAAAAAAGAAAAAGAAATTGTTGCCATGGAGACTATAAAGTGCTAATATGATATTTAAGATAACTTATGCGCATAAGTTACAATAAAGTATAAAATAATATCAATAATAACAGCAATATGTAGAAAGGGGAGCGTTATGAAGAAAAAAGTATTAGCAATGGCAATGATGGGAGTTATGGCAATGTCTCTTATGACTGGTTGTGGAGAAAAGGCAGCATCTCAGACAGGAGATTCCCAAGCGGGGACAGAACAAACCCAGACCCAGGCAAAGTCAAGCGGTCAGGCAATCCGTATTGTAAATGGTAAGATTGAGATTGATGAGCCCTTAAAGGCATTTGCCAAGAAGTATCAGGAGAAGACTGGTCAGGAAGTAATCATTGAATCCTTAGGAGGCGGAGCCGATATCAACGGTACCTTAAAAGGATACTTGGCTGCAGGCAACATGCCGGATCTCTTTGTCTTTGGCGGAGAAGGAGATTTTAAGACCTGGAAAGATTACATGACAGATTTAAGCGGGGAAGAGTGGGCGTCTCAAACCGAGTTCAGCTTTAAGGATGAGGCTGGAAAGGTAGTGGGCTTTCCTTATGCAGTGGAAGGCTTTGGAATTACATATAACAAAGATATCTTAGAGAAGGCAGGCGTTGATCCGGCTTCCCTTACCTCCTACGATGCCTATAAAAAAGCATTTGAAGCCATTGACAGCAAAAAAGAGGAGCTTGGAATTACCGCTGTCTGTTCCGTAGCAGCAGAATCCGGACAGATGTATTGGTCAACTGGAAATCACCTTTTTGGCTATTACCTTTCCGGCGGTCTTAAAAGAGGGGATACCACTTATATTGATATGCTGAAGGAAGGAAAGACGGATACAGGACGTCTTGGTGAGTTTGCTGATTACATGAAGCTCTTATTTGATTATTCCGATCCCACCACCTTGATCTCAGGAACCTACGATGATCAGCTGGCTTTATGGGCTCAGGGAAAAACAGCATTTATCACACAGGGAAACTGGATCGATCCGTCACTTCCAGACTATCAGGTATCCTTTGATTGCGGAATTGCCCCGTTTGCATTTACCAAGGAAGAGATGAAGGGGATTCTTGCAGACTGTCCATCCTGGTGGGCTGTTTATAACAAAGGAACCCAGATTGATGCAGCAAAGGCATTTTTAAAGGAGCTTGCCTTATCTGAGGAAGGCCAGAAATGTCTGGTAACGGAATGCGGAATGATTTCCCCTTATACCTCCAACAAATTAAGTCCTTCCACACCATTGGCCATGAACTTAAAAACTTATGTTGATTCTGGAAATACGTATTCCTGGGAATGGACCAAGATGCCGGAGGGCATTGCCATGAATGCCACTGGAGCTGTATTTGAGCTTTATGCCAAGGGCCAGATCGACAGAGATGGTTTTGTGGACATGATGAGTACAGCAATTGCAGATTATGTGAAATAGTTCCGGCAGGGCGGCAAGAAGCTTTGCCGCCCTCCTTAAACCAATGCAAAAGGGGAAGAGGGGTAGGATCATGGTAGAGGAGAAAAATAGAAAAATAATAGCAGCTTTTGTTTTGGCTTTTGGTACTTTCGCAGTCCTGATTGCCTTGTATCTCGATGTGTTTCACCGGGAAGCGCAGATCAGGGGAGGTCTGTTAGTCATAGGGCTTTTGTTTCTGCTTACAGGAGTGCGGCTTTATCCGGTGAAGAACCGTAAAAGAATGGTAAATATATTGTTTTTGCTGCCGTTACTCACTGCGTTTTGTATAACCGTTCTGATTCCCTTTGTATTCGGGATTTTTTATTCCTTTACCAATTGGAATGGAATCAAATTTACACAGTTTGTAGGGCTTAATAATTACATACAGATGTTTCAGGCACCGGATTATTTATACTCCCTGTTCATTACATTCCTGTTTACGGTTTTAAACATGACTACGGTCAATGTCATGGCATTTGCTCTGGCACTCTTATGTACGTCCGGGGTAAGGGGAAAGAATTTTTACAGGGCTTCCTTCTTTCTTCCCAATCTGATTGGCGGTATTGTTTTAGGATATGTGTGGCAGTTTATATTTAACAAGGTATTTCCTTCCCTGTTAAAGGGCAGCGTATCCATGCTGACGGATCCCAATCTTGCCCTCATTGCTATCTTAATCGTCAGTACCTGGCAGTACGCCGGATATATTATGATGATTTATGTA
The DNA here is from genome assembly GCA_000526575.1 of Clostridium sp. 12(A). Lineage (GTDB taxonomy): Bacteria > Bacillota > Clostridia > Lachnospirales > Lachnospiraceae > Lacrimispora > Lacrimispora xylanolytica. The sequence goes on from JAGI01000001.1 coordinate 423,161, forward strand.
ACTGGACTTCAAAGTGTTCCAAAGGATATTTTAGAGGCAGCAGGAGTGGACGGTGCCGGACGGTTCCAGACCTTGATTCATATGAAGCTACCTATGATTGCCAATACCTTTACGGTGTGCATATTCCTGACCCTTGTAAATTCCTTTAAGCAGTTTGATTTGAATTTCGCTATCACCAACGGCGCACCAAGCAGGATTCTGGGGGCAAAGGCCATCGCTTCCACGGAATTTCTGGCTTTGAATATTTTTAATACCGCCATTGCAAAGAACCAGTATGCACTGGGGCAGACGAAAGCTGTGGTATTCTTTGTGATTCTTGCCATGGTGTCCATGACCCAGGTCTATTTCAGTAAAAAGAAGGAGGTGGAGCTGTAATGAACCGGAGAAAAATAATTCATTTTGGAACCCAGTTGGTTGCAATCGTAATCTCTTTTACCATACTGTCTCCTTTTCTTCTCGTTCTCTTTAATTCAGCAAAAAAGAGTGCGGATATCGTCATAAGCCCCATTGCATTTCCAAGAAACTGGGGGCAGCTGTTTATTAACTTATCCAATGTGATACATAACCAGAATTTCAGTTATTTTAAATCCTTTCGAAGTTCCTTATTCATTACTGCAGTCAGCCTGACTTTATTGATTCTGCTTTCCAGCATGTCAGCGTGGGTGCTGGTGCGCAATAAGACCAGGTGGTCCGATATCATTTTTATGGTGTTTGTGGCGTCTATGGTAATCCCGTTTCAGGTGGTCATGCTGCCGCTTTTATCCACCTTTCGGGGATTATCAGACTTTGTTGGAATTCGGTTCTTAAGCAGTTATACGGGAATCATCATTGCCTATCTTGGCTTTGGCGGCTCCATGTCCGTATTCATCCTTCACGGATTTATTAAAGGGATTCCAAGAGAGCTTGAGGAAGCAGCGTGGATTGACGGGTGCAGCCCGGAAGGAACCTTTTTTCGAGTGGTATTTCCTTTGTTAAAGCCGGTACAGATGACAGTACTGATTCTAAATGGAATATGGATCTGGAATGACTACCTTCTTCCGTCCCTGATGTTAGGCTTGAACGGAAGGATTAAGACGCTTCCAGTGGCAGTCAGCAGCTTTGTAGGCTCTTACGTAAAACAATGGGATTTGATACTTGCAGCAGCATTTCTTGCCATGATACCTGTAATCATTCTGTTCCTATGTGCACAAAAACAGATTATTCAGGGTCTGGTAGAAGGAGCCATTAAATAGAGGAGTAAATGAGATGAATAAAACGTGGTGGAAGGAAGCGGTGGTGTATCAGATATACCCCAGAAGCTTTCAGGACAGCAATGGAGACGGAATTGGAGACTTAAATGGAATCAGGCAGCGGCTTGATTATCTGAAGCTGTTGGGAATTGACGTGATCTGGCTTTCTCCAATCTGTAAGTCCCCCAATGATGACAATGGATACGATATTAGTGATTATCAGGATATTATGAGTGAATTCGGGACCATGGAAGACTTTGATCATCTGTTGCGGGAGGCTCATGAAAGAGGCATACGGATCCTGCTTGATTTGGTAGTCAACCATACCTCGGATGAGCACCCCTGGTTTTTAGAGAGCAGAAGGAGCAGGGAGAATCCATACCGGGACTATTACATTTGGAGAGAGGGAAAGGAAGACGGGAGCTGTCCCAATAACTGGGGCTCCTGCTTTAGCGGCTCTGCCTGGGAATATGACAATGAGACAAAGATGTATTACCTCCATTTATTCTCCAAAAAACAGCCGGATCTAAACTGGGAAAATCCCAGAGTCAGAGACGAAGTGTTTGACATGATGGATTGGTGGTGCAGGAAGGGAATTGATGGCTTTCGAATGGACGTCATCAGCATGATATCCAAGGACCCGGCCCTGCCAGATGGAGAGGTCTCCAATGGTCTTTATGGAGATTTTACACCTTACAGCGTTCACGGACCAAAGGTACACGATTATTTAAAAGAAATGAACCGAAGGGTTCTTTCCAAATACGATTTAATGACAGTGGGAGAGACCGCAGGAGTCACCATAGAAGAGGCAAAACGCTACGCCGGAGAAGGGGAAGAAGAGCTTAACATGGTCTTTCACTTTGAACACGTAGACAGTAGCGGAGAGTTTGGTAAATGGACGGATCAAAAGACAGAACTAAGAATACTTAAGGGCATCTTGTCCAAATGGCAGACAGAGCTTGAAAACAGCGCGTGGAACAGTCTTTACTGGGACAATCATGATCAGCCAAGAGCGGTATCAAGGTTCGGAGATGACAGAGAGGAATACCGGGAATTATCGGCAAAGATGCTTGCCACCTGTCTTCACATGATGAAGGGAACGCCCTACATCTATCAGGGAGAAGAGCTTTCCATGACCAATTATCCGTTTGAGGATATGACTGAGTTCAAAGACATTGAAAGCATCAATGCCTACAAGGAACTGGTCGGGGAAGGTCATGTCACCCATGAGTGCATGATGGATTACCTGCGTTTTAAGAGCCGGGACAATGCAAGAACACCCATGCAGTGGGATGATAAGGAGCAGGCAGGCTTTACAAGCGGAACTCCGTGGCTCTCAGTAAATCCTAATTATAGGGAAATCAATGCAGCCAGGCAGATAGATGATCCTGATTCCGTGTTTTCTTATTATAGGAAGCTGATCGCTCTTAGAAAAAAACATGATGTGATCGTATACGGTACTTACCAGCTCATACTTCCAGAGGACTCTCACATATTTGCTTTTGTAAGAACCTTAGAGAAGGAACAGGTTCTGGTGCTGTGCAATTTTACGGATCAGGAAGTGAAGGCAGACATACCGGAAACATTTAACCTGGAAACAGCAGAATGCTTCATACAAAACTATAAAGGCAGGGAATCCTTAGCTCAGGGAATTCTAAGGCCTTATGAGGCGATTGCATTGTATTGGAAAGAACAATAAAGAATAGATAGGACGGATAAATAAAATGATTAAAAAATGGTGGCAGGATAAGGTGGCATATCAGATTTATCCTAAGAGTTTTAAAGATACCAACGATGACGGCATTGGAGATGTAAAAGGGATCATAGAAAAGCTGGATTATTTAAAGGATTTGGGAGTTGATATTATCTGGCTTTCCCCAATTTATTGTTCTCCTCTGGCAGATCAGGGCTATGATATCTCCGACTATTATCTCATTGATCCCAGGTTCGGAACCATGGAAGAAATGGATGAATTGATCGCAGAAGCAAAAAAAAGAGAGATGTATCTGATTATGGATCTGGTGGTCAATCACTGTTCCGATGAACATGAGTGGTTTCAGAAGGCATTAAAAGACCCGGAAGGAGAGTACGGCAACTATTTTTATATCCGGGAAGGCAAAGACGGAAAGGCCCCCAACAACTTAAGATCGTATTTTGGCGGAAGTGTTTGGGAGAGAATCGGAGATACCAACAGGTACTATTTTCACGCATTTCACAAAAAACAGCCGGACCTTAACTGGGAAAATGAAGTCCTTCGGGAAAAGATATATGAGATGATACGGTGGTGGCTGGAGAAGGGAATTGCCGGATTTCGTATCGATGCTATTATGAACATCAAGAAGGTTCTGCCGTTTCATGATTATGAGCCTGACCGGGATGATGGATTGGCTTCCTGTGAGAAGATGGTAGATGAGGCAGAAGGCATTCTGGACTTTTTAAATGAGATGAAGGAAGCGGCATTTGACAAGTACGATGCTTTTACAGTGGGGGAAGTATTTCGGGAAAAGAAAGAGGATTTGGAGGCGTTCATTGGAGAGAAGGGGTGCTTTTCCTCTATGTTCGACTTTAATGAAACCGTTTTTGGCATCAGTGACAAAGGCTGGTATGACTATCAGCATATCACACCCGATGATTACAGAGACTGCTGCTTTGCCAGCCAGCTTCGGTCAGAGGGCGTAGGTTTTCTGTCAAATATCATTGAAAACCACGATGAACCAAGAGGCGTCAGCCACTATATCCCGGAAGGAGAGTGCTCCGACCAGTCTAAAAAAATGCTGGCAACGGTTTATTTTATGCTAAAGGGCCTCCCCTTCATCTATCAGGGACAGGAAATCGGTATGGAAAATGTGCCTTTTACCTCAATCGAAGACATAGACGATATCTCGACGCTGGATCAGTATCAGGTGGCCTTAAGTCAGGGATTTTCAAAGGAAGAGGCATTTTCTATGGTATGCCGCTACAGCAGGGACAATGCAAGAGTGCCTTTTCAGTGGGATGGAGGAACCAACGCCGGATTCAGCCAGGGGATTCCATGGCTTAAGGTAAATCCCGATTATCGAAGCCTTAATCTGGAACTGCAAATAGAGGATGAGGATTCCGTCTTCCATTATTATAAAAAGCTGATTGCCTTACGAAAAAGCAGGGATTATAAGGAGACCCTTGTATTTGGAGATTTTGAACCTGCTTATACTGATCTAAAGAGAGTCATGGCTTATTATCGGAGCAGCAAAGCTGAGAAAATCTTAATCATTGGCAATTTTAAACCGGAACCACAGGAATTTCTTCTGGAACAGGAAGAGTATGAGGTACTGTTAAATAATAAGAAGGAGTTATCATCAGACGGTAGAAAGCTATTGCTAGATGGATATCAGGCTTTGATTTTAAGATTTCAATAGCAAGAGGAACTAAAAGAAGGTCAGAGAAGACGGCATTCGCCCTTCTTTGACCTTCTTTTTATAGAAAAAGTTTTTTATTTCTCATATATGCTGCGACATACGCGAAGTCCCATATCCGGCCCCTTACCATTGGCTTCATACTTGCCGCGGTAGGAGATCTGGCAGCTGGTTTTATCCCCAAGCCAACCTCCGCCTTTCCAGACACGGTAATTTCCACTTCCGATTAAAAGATCCTGATACCAGTTAAAACACCATTCCCTGACATTTCCAGACATATCGTAAAGGCCCAGTTCGTTGGGCTTTTTAGAACCAACGGGATGAGTCGAATTCCGATTGTTTTCAATGCGGGTCCATTCCCAGTCACCGGTTAAAAATTCCTTCCCGGAGTTCCTGAAATACCATGTGGTCTCTTCTTCATTATTGCCGCCGCTATAGGTATACTGTTTGCTCTCCATACCTCCGCCGGCAGCATATTGCCATTCTGCTTCTGTGGGCAGCCGGTAACCGTTTGCTCCCTCATTCACAGATATCGTCCATTTTATATCATCAAATTCACTTACGTTTTCTGGGTCCTTATTACTTTTATCAATGGAGTAATAAGGGGTTAATCCTTCTTTTTCGCTTCTCTTATTGCAATACTCAATGGCATCATACCAGCTTACTGTTTCAACCGGCAGTGTCTCACCTTGAAAACCAGAAGGATTATTGCCCATCACATCCGTCCATTCCTTTTGGGTCACCTCATATTTGCCAATATAAAAATCCGAGATGGTTTCTGCTTGTCCCTGTGAAAGAGACGTAGTATCTGCAGCAGCGTTGCCTTTGACTAACACGAGACTTTCCTGTTCTTCTTTCGAACAACCGCAGGAAAATACGGCTACTGCAATCAAAAGCAAGATCAGTTTTTTCCCCATAGCTGTAATCCTTTCCGTATGGTTTTCTCTGCTTAAAACAATTTCCTCATTCATAAAATGTATGGATACATAACAATACATGTTATGGAAATTCCAAAACTGCAATATTTAAATAGTATGTAGGTAAGTACAGTGTTAATTAGATAATTACACCTTATCAGGTGCTATATAAAATTACCAAACAGTTACATTAGCATTTCCGCTGCTCTGATAGCCCTCAACGCACATTGCCTGATAAGACCAGGAATTACCTAAATTCATACCTTTGCTTCTCCATGCATTTGCGTGGTTTGCAAAGTTGATCTGAGCATTGCTGCCAGTAGGTCTCTTAGACTGTCTGACACTCCAGTACTGTGGGAATGTCTGATAACCATCAATAGATGGAGCGTTGTAACGCATGGTTGTATAGATGTCGTAGGTAGCACCGTCACTGCTTACGGTTCCCTTATAGGTGCCAGTTGGTCTGTAGGATCCCCAGCTGTCAACTACATAATATTCAATTAAAGAGTTTCTTGTCCAACCGTAGAAGGTCAGATAACTGTTTCCAGATGGAGCAAAAACACCTGCGTTATAGTTAACGACTCTGTTAGGAGTTCCGTAAGTCCAGCCTTTACCAACAACAAAGTTGCCACAGTTGGTCCAGTTTACACTGAAATTACCGCCAGAGCCATTGACCATATTTACATATCCGCCGCCATCATCATAGTTCTGCCAATAGTCTGTGGCAGCATATGTAGTACCAGCAAAGATACTTGAAATACCCATTGCAATAACAAATACAAATGATAAGACCTTTTTACTTACTTTGTTCATATGATTCCCCTCCTGTTTAAAGAAACATGGTACTTGTACTTACCTACATACGATATAAATATTACCTAAAAATGTCCTCCTTTTCTTATTTAGACAGCTCTTCTAACAATAACAGAAAACCGCCTTTTATCCGGTTATTATGCGGGATGTAACTAGTAAAATGATTGTGGATTGTACTTTTGACCAAGAATTAGTCAGGTAAAACTAAGAAGTTTAAAAGATTAGTCTGAATTCAGGCTATAGAAAAATAAAAAATCTCCATTACGCACATATTATCAGCCATGGACATGTTTGTAAATGGTTTGTAATAAAATTAATAATTTTTGGTTAATGTTACCAATTGTTTGTATCGCCTGTGTAACAAAATAATTTTTTTTTGTCTATTTTTTATTTTTTGAGACATTCGTTTTTTTGCCATATAAAAGCCTTTTTCCTATGGGATAAAAGCATTAATATGATCCATATGCATACATGTAATGAAAAGGATGGTGAGCAGCTTTGAATATTTTTATTTACAGCCGAAAGTCTGTTTATACAGGAAAAGGCGAGAGCGTGGAAAACCAGGTGGAGATGTGCAAAGAATATATTTCAGATAAACTGCCAAATGCCAAGCAGGCAGAGATAAGCATTTATGAGGACGAAGGATTTTCCGCGAAAAATACCAACCGGCCTCAGTTTCAGCAGATGCTTAAGGATTTAAAACGTATAAGACCTCAATACGTCATCTGCTATCGTCTGGACCGTATCAGCCGTAATGTCAGCGACTTTTCTTCTCTCATCGAGGAGCTGAATCATCAGAATATATCCTTCATCTGCATCCGGGAAGAGTTTGATACCTCAAAGCCAATGGGAAAGGCCATGATGTACATAGCCTCTGTCTTTGCCCAGCTGGAGCGGGAAACCATAGCCGAGCGTGTGCGGGACAATATGCTTTTACTGGCCCGCACCGGCCGGTGGCTGGGAGGCACTACCCCATTAGGCTATACCTCTGAAAAGCTTCAGGAGGTTGTTTTAGACGGCAAACTTAAAACCGCCTGCAAACTAAAGGAAAATCCAGGAGAGCTCTCTATCGTAAGCAGTATCTATGAGAAATTTTTAGAGCTTCGCAGTGTTTCCGGTGTCAGCAAATATCTGATCAGAGAGGGGATCGGGACCAGGAATGGAAACATGTTTTCTCTTCCTGGAATCAAAGAGATTCTGCAAAATCCCGTTTATTGTATTGCCGATGAGGAGGCTTGGGATTTTTTTAGGAAACATCATGCAGATATCTGCTTTGAACGGCCTGATTGTTCTAATAGATATGGATTATTATCCTACAACAAACGAGATTACCGGAAAAAAAGCGCCCCAAGGCAGGAGATGGACCAATGGATCGTGGCTATGGGAAAGCATAAAGGAGTGGTATCCGGTAAGAAATGGGTGACAGTGCAGGAGATACTTAAGAGTAATATTCCCACTGGAAAAAAGCCCTCTATCATGCACAACAGCTATTCCCTGTTATCAGGAACCATCTATTGCAGTCAATGCAACAGCCGCATGTTTGCAAAACAGAGAAGGAGCAAGGAAAGAATCAGCGACGAAAGAAGTCAGAAATCATATGATTATATCTGTAACAGCAAGCTACGTGCCGGTACAGATCTATGTAACTGCTTTAATTTAAACGGAAGGCAGGCGGATAACATGGTCTTCGAATCCCTGCTTCCCTATATGAATGAGAATAAAAATATCTTTTTACTGCTGGATAAACTGAAACGTGAGATACAAAAGCAGATAGAGAAAGATCCCTGTAAGGTGATAGAAGATAAAATCAAAAAAAACACTGGTGAAATCAATAATCTAATCAGAACACTGTCCCATGATAATCTGGGAGAAGCCTTTATAAGCCGGGTAAATGAAAAAATAAGTGAGCTTGAGGGAGAGATTACATCTTTATTGGAAGAACAGAGCCGTCTTAAAAACAAGGCAGGCAGCTATGAGGAGAGCTCCCTTAAAATCAACCAGGCTTCTCATGACTTAATAAGTGTTAGAAGGATTTATAGAATTATGACCTTGGAAGAAAAACGGACTTTGATTAAATTAATGGTTCAAAAAATTGTTTGGGATGGTAAAAAGCTGCATGTTTACATAGATCAGTAGTTTCCCTTTGACTGGTGGCGCATTCCCAACCATGATTGCAATTATAACCATGTTTTTTATCGGGGGCGCCACTGGTCTTTCTTCCACGGTGCTGTCTGCCGCCATTCTCTCTGGTGTCATTGTACTTGGAATCGTCATGACCCTTGTGATTTCAAAGCTTTTGTCCGTTACCATCTTAAAGGGAGTGCCTTCTTCCTTTACCCTGGAGCTGCCTCCTTACAGAAGACCTCAGATTGGCAAGGTCATTGTTCGGTCCATATTCGACCGGACTCTGTTTGTACTCGGCCGCGCTGTAGTGATTGCAGCCCCGGCAGGTATGGTCATCTGGCTCATGGCAAATCTGACAATAGGAGATGTCACCTTGTTATCCCTCTGTTCCGGATTTTTGGATCCATTTGCAAGAGCCATCGGGCTTGACGGAGTCATTCTTTTGGCGTTTATCCTGGGATTTCCCGCCAATGAAATTGTTGTGCCCATCATCATTATGGCTTATATGGCAGAAGGAAAGCTGCTTCAGATCGACGATCTGTCTGTTTTAAAACACCTTCTGGTATCCAATGGCTGGACCTGGATTACGGCTGTGAGCACCCTTTTATTTTCCCTGATGCACTGGCCCTGTTCCACCACTTGCCTGACCATACGAAAGGAAACTCAGAGCATGAAATGGACCCTGATATCCTGGCTGGTACCCACTGTGACCGGGGTGATAGTCTGTTTTATCTTTGCAACCATTGCCAGAGCCTTCCTGTAATGTTTAAACCTTCCACCATTTGTCTACAATTGGAGTAGAACAACAATCGGAAAGGAGGGAGAAGCGTGAACCGGAGTTACCACGTTTGCGCCCTGTCAGACCAGAAGAAAGCCAGGAGCATTGAAAAAGAGATTAAAAAGGTAGACGGAGTGCAGGATATCAGGATTTCAGAAGATTTAAAGGAAATGCAAATCAAAATGGAATACGAAAAAACACCCGCTGTCATGGAGCGGGTGGTGAACATCTGTAACCGCATCTCTAACGGCTGTGAAGTGAAGTATAAATTCACATAGGTGTTGTTAATGGTGATTTATGAAAGTTATAAAACGTCGCGAGGTACTGAAGCTCAGTACGGCCGTGGCGTTTTATATTTTTAATATTTAAGGTGGGGAAAATAATTGCTCATTGGATTGGGATATGTTACCATGGTGGTATGGAACAATCGTGTTACAGGGTGTGTTGGCCTCATTCTTTGATAGAATGGGGGTGGTGCTGATGAAGTATGACTTTAAAGATCTTATGACCTTTGGTCTTTTCGTTCTGGCATTACTTACATTCGTTTTTACGTTTAGTAAGTAACAATACATAAGAAAAACCACCCTGATACTTGACCGGTACGGGTGGCTTCTCTATCCTGATTTGGGTCAACCCCTTTGTGGGCGGTTGTTCCTCTTGTAATTCTAATATAACACATATGGATTTGTTTGACAATATATATCTACTGACCTTTCTCTTCTTACAGAGCTTCCTTAACCGCAAGCTGCAATTCTTTCCATTTTTTCATCAAAAGATCCGTAGACCAGTCATAAAAATCTCTTGTATCATACATTCTGTAATCGCATTCCTGAGCGACAAGAAGCAGGGTGTATATGTCATACCACAACGCCCGGATGGATTCTTCCTGAGAAAAGGCTTCTTTTCCATAACCGAAGCGGAAATCCTCATGACTCTCATAAGTACGAAATCCCACTTCCATGAGAGGATCTCCCCACACGCATCGTTCCCAGTCAATCAATCCGCTGATCTGGTTATCCTTTATAAATATGTTTCCATCCCATAAGTCCCAGTGAACCAGGCATGGTGTGGTAACAGACTGAAAGAATGGTTTACTAAGGGTTAAGCATTCTTTTAGCTGGAGAGAGGGGATTTTCAAATCCACTGACATGTATTCTGCGTCCTTTAAGGCATACTCTATGATTTGGGAGAACACGAAAAACCAGTTGTTGCCCTGCAAATCCCCATTTCCCATATATCCAAAGATATCCCCGGTTATTTGATTGATCTCTCTGTTAAGCCTTCCGGAATGGATTCTGATCTGCTTTTTCACTTCGTCTGAAAGCTTTTCCTGCTGGGATGAAAAGCTGGCACCTTTAAGCTCCTCCATAAAGAAATAAGGAGAACCGCATAAGGAGCAGCTATCATCATAAAATAGAACCTTTGCAGCGGGAAGAGATGTTTTTCTGGCAACCAGATTCATGGCGTAAACTTCACTAGCCATGATATTTTTCTCATAGGACATGGTACGGACTTCTTTGGGAGGTGCAATCTTGAGTATACAGGAGCATCCCCCGGAGAAAGTGATTCTGTAAGCAACATTAAAGTAGCCCTCGGTCAGTTCCAAGATTTCCGTACATGTTTCAAGGGGAAATGCATTGGCGGCCATACGGTGCAGCGTATCTTTTGTCTGTGAATTTTTCGTCTTACTTATCATAGAGAAGAACCTCCCGTTTTTAATGTGGATCCTTGATGGTATTATACCATTGTTGGAACAGTCAGAAAAGGAAACTTATGAAAATAGTTGATTTCTTGCATGGATTAACTGATATTTGGGATAGTAATGTTTATCGTAAAAAAAGAACGGTACCAGTCTGATTGTAGTTCAGAAGGAACCGTTCTTTTTCTATGTATTATTATGCTTTTTTTGCAAATTCACCGATCTGCTTGTCCATGTTGGAGATATGTTTGGTCAGCCAATCAAGAATCATCTGATTCGCATTAAGGATTACCAGTAAATTTCCACCGGAAGAATTGTAATCACTCTTAATCTTATTAAGCTGAGTAATAAAGGCTGTATGAGCCGCCTTTTGTTCCTGATATCCAGGATACTTAATGCTTAACATGTATTTTTCCTCATCGGCAAAATGCTTTTTGGTATAATCATCGAGGAACTCAAGAAGCTCCCCTACATATTCCTTTGCCCGATTATTCTTTCCAGCTTCAAAGAGAGCTTCCGCTTTCTGAAACCACATCTTGTGCTGGTCGTCGATCATAGAAATCCCAACGGATAAATTTTGTGTCCAAGGCATAACTTTTTTCCTCCTGATAGTATTAATACTTTAATTAACATTATAAACCCATATATTGGAAAAAGCAATGAGTAAAACTGAAAGTAGTAACTATTACCATATTTTTGTTATAGGTAAAACCTAAGCCTAAAAGAAGCGTTTGAGTTTGACGTTCCCACTCAGCAATGCTATAATTTTTACTTAGTAAACAGTAAGGGAGAATGATTATGGAGGCAGATGGAATCCGTCTGAATAAATTTTTAAGTGAAGCAGGGATTTGTTCCCGTAGGGAGGCGGACCGTCTCATAGAGGCTGGAAAAGTGAAGATTAATGGACAAGCCGCAGCAACCGGTCAAAAGGTTCTTCCCGGCCAGTCCGTAACCGTGAAAGGCCGTGTGATAACCGCATCCGGTCGAAAGGAAAGCCACAAGGAAAAGCAGGTTCTCTTAGCCGTCCATAAGCCCAAAGGCATTGTATGCACCACTTCCGATAAGGACAGGGCTCCTAACATAGTGGATATGTTAGACTATCCGGTCCGTATTTACCCCATCGGACGTCTGGACAAGGAATCAGAAGGCTTAATCCTCATGACAAACCAGGGAGACCTGGTGAATAAAATGATGCGCAGCGGAAATGCTCATGAAAAGGAATATCTTGTAAAAGTAAATCGTCCCGTAACAGACGATTTTATCCGTAAGATGAAAAAGGGAGTTCATTTATCCGAGTTAGATGTAACCACAAAGCCCTGTTTTGTTGCAAAAACCGGAGAAAAAGCATTTAAGATCATCTTGACTCAAGGTCTTAACCGCCAGATCCGCCGAATGTGCAAGGAACTGGGATTTGAGGTACGGCTTCTAAAGCGAATGCGAATCATGAACATTGAGCTGGGAGATTTAAAACCAGGTGCTTACAGAGAGCTCTCTAAAAAAGAATACCACCAGATGAAGGAGGCCATAAAAGGCTCATCCAATCTTTCCTATAAAGAACATAAAAAGGAGTTATCTGATGGACGCTAAAATAAGCAGAATGAAAGAGCTGATCCCCATCTTAAACGAGGCGGGAAAAGCCTATTATCAGGAAAGCCGGGAAATTATGAGCAATTTTGAATATGACCGGCTTTACGATGAGCTTTTGGACCTTGAACAGGAGACAGGAGTGGTTCTGTCTAAAAGTCCTACCCAAAACGTAGGCTACCAGGTGCTAAGTGAGCTTCCAAAAGAAGCCCATGACAGCCCCATGCTTTCCCTTGATAAGACAAAAAGTGTGGAATCACTGGCCGATTGGTTAGGCAGTCAGGAAGGAATCCTCTCATGGAAGCTTGATGGACTGACTGTGGTTTTAAACTACAATAATGGAACCCTTCAAAAAGCAGTAACAAGAGGAAACGGAGAAATCGGAGAGGTCATCACCAATAACGCCAGGGTCTTCTCCAATATTCCCTTAAATATATCCCACAAGGGAGAGCTTGTCCTAAGAGGAGAGGCAATCATCAAGTATTCGGATTTTAACCGGATAAACGAGGAAATCGAAGATGTAGCTGCCAAGTACAAAAACCCCAGAAACTTATGCAGTGGTTCAGTCAGACAGTTGAACAATCAGATCACAGCCAAGAGAAATGTAAACTTTAAGGCCTTTGCACTGGTATCTGCTACAGGCGTCGAATTTCAAAACTCCAGACGGGTCCAGTTTGAATGGTTAAAGGCCCAGGGCTTTGATGTGGTAGATTATAAAATGGTAACAAAGGAGTCCCTTCCTGCATCAGTAGAAGAGTTTGCCGCGGAAGTATCCGGCTATGACATACCTTCCGACGGTCTGGTGCTCATCTATGATGACATTTCCTACGGCGAGTCCTTAGGCCGCACCGCCAAGTTCCCCCGCAATGCCATTGCCTTTAAATGGGCCGATGAGATTCGGGAAACAAAGCTGACCAGGATTTTATGGAGTCCGTCAAGAACCGGTCTTATTAATCCGGTTGCCATCTTTGAACCAGTGGAATTAGAGGGAACCACCGTAAGCCGTGCCAGTGTTCATAATCTAAGCATTATGGAAGCTCTGGAATTAGGAGAAGGGGATTTAATCACTGTATATAAAGCAAATATGATTATCCCTCAGATCGCAGACAATTTAACAAGAAGCAATGATATCGTGATACCGAAGGAATGTCCGGTGTGCAATGGTCAGACCGAAATACGACAGGTCAACGATGTAAAAAGCCTATACTGCGTAAACCCAGACTGCCAGGCCAAGAGGATTAAGAGCTTTTCCCTGTTTGTCAGCAGAGATGCTTTGAATATAGACGGATTATCGGAGGCTACCTTAGAAAAATTCATTGGAGCCGGATTTATCAAAGAATTCGCTGATATCTTCCATTTGGAGCAGTATGAGGAAACCATCACTCAGATGGAAGGATTCGGAAGAAAATCCTACGACAATTTGATTCAGGCAATCAAGACCGCTTCCAATACTACTCTTCCAAGGCTGATCTATGGTCTGGGAATCGCTGGAATTGGATTATCCAATGCAAAAATGCTATGCCGGGAATTCCGGTTTGACTTTAATAAAATGCGTCATGCAGGAGAAGAGGAGCTTACTTCTGTATCTGGTATCGGAAAGGTACTGGCAGATGCCTGGATTTATTATTTCAGTCAGGAAAAGAATAACGAGATGGTGGACCGCCTGCTTATGGAGGTCAATATTAAACAGGAAGCAGAGGCGGAAGGCAGCAGAAAGCTGGAGGGCATGGTATTTGTCATTACTGGCTCTGTTGAGCATTTTGAAAACAGAAAGGCACTCCAGGAGGCCATAGAGGCTCAGGGCGGCAAAGCCACTGGATCCGTCACTTCAAAAACCACATATTTGATTAACAATGATACTACGTCCAATTCCTCTAAGAATAAGAAGGCAAAGGAACTGGGAGTGCCCATTATTTCGGAGGAAGAATTCATAAAATTACTGGAGGAATAAAATATGCCGATTAAAGTACAAAAGGATTTGCCAGCAAAAGCCGTATTGGAAAAAGAGAACATATTTACCATGGACGAGGACCGTGCCTCTACCCAGGACATACGTCCTCTTGAGATTCTGATCGTGAACCTGATGCCAATCAAGGAAGACACAGAAACTCAGCTTCTTCGCGCCCTGTCTAATACACCCCTCCAGGTGGATTGCTCCTTTCTCATGCTGGAGAGCCATACTTCAAAGAATACCTCTGCAAGCCATTTGAATAAATTTTATAACTATTTTGATGAAGTAAAGAATAAAAAGTTCGATGGAATGATTATCACCGGCGCTCCTGTGGAGCATATGGAATTTGAAGAGGTGAATTACTGGGAAGAGCTGGAGCGTATCATGGAATGGAGTAAGACTCATGTAACAAGTACGCTCCATATCTGCTGGGGCGCCCAGGCCGGACTTTATTATCATTATGGAATTCATAAGTTTAAGAGAGACAGTAAATTATCTGGTATCTACAGTCACAAGGTTCTGGATCGGAAGGTGCCATTGGTTCGGAGTATGGATGACTTTATCATGGCTCCCCATTCCAGATATACTGAGGTGAGAAGAGAAGATATTGATAAAGTTCCTGGGCTTAAGGTACTTGTGGAGTCTAAGGAAGCAGGACTGTTTCTGGTCATGAGCGAGGATGGAAGACAGATCTTTGTCCAGGGGCATCCGGAGTATGACAGGATGACGTTAGATGGGGAGTATCATCGGGATTTGGATAAAGGACTTAATCCGGAGATTCCTTGTAATTATTATGAAAATGATGATCCTAGTACGGTTCCGATGCTTAATTGGAGGAATGCGGCAAATACGTTGTATGCCAATTGGTTGAATTATTATGTGTATCAGGTGACACCGTTTGACCTTGATGGTGAAGAGGCGGATTACGTGATATAATTGGGAAGAGTGATCATGATTTTACTATACTTCTAAAAAAATATATGAAACTAAAAAACATGAATAACTAAAAAATATAACCAATTAACGAGAGCATCGTCATATAAATCTGGCGGTGCTCTCGTTATATATTGATTCCAGCTTCTTCCTCTTTTATAATAAAAAGTAGGATAAACAATTGAGGAATAATAAGGAGAAAAAACTGTGGACATACATAATCACAATCTAAATATTCATTATACAGCACCTAATGAGGTGTGGGATAAATTGGGGGAATTATATAAGAAAATGCCACATTGGAATGGATTTGTAGATGGCTGCCCCCAATGGTATGGAAAGGATCAAAAGTTAATTGATGTATCCGTAGAACCCAGCGGATTAACATTTTATGCAGAACTCCCGGAGGAAGAATGGGAGAAATGGTTCTCATTGTTTAAGAGAGAGGCAACAAAACTTTTGGGATATCCAATTGGAGAGCCAGAAGATGGCTTTGAATTTTATTACTGGGAATAGGATATTTGCACCATTAATATCACCTTATAGCTACAGGATATCCTTGCTAAGATTAATGAACATATATGAATACGGAAAAAAGGAAGATGTGAAGTGTTGCAGAAGATTACTATGATGATTTTATAAATAGTATTGGTCTCGATTTTCTTTCCCAATGAATTATTTTGATTTTATTGTGATACAATGGTCCAAAGGATTAAACCTTTAATTGATGAAAGGATTTATACAATGGAACAAGCAGATGAGTTAGAACTATTAACAAATGAATTTAAGTCCTGTCAAAAATCCCTAATCGCATTAGGGGATGAAACACGGCAGAGTATTATCATGTCTCTTATGGAATGTGATTGCAAGGGAGTAAGAGTAGGTGAAATAACAAATAAAACTCATTTGTCAAGACCTGCGGTATCTCACCACCTACAAATACTAAAAGATGCAGGGATTATTGGGATGAGACGTGAGGGAACGAAAAATTACTACTATCTTGACTCTAAGAAAAATGAATTAAACAAGTTAAAAACATTGTTGCTTCATGTAGAAAAGATTCTTGAAAATGCACCTTGTAGAGGAGAAGAATAAATTAATCATATTGTGGAGGAGAGTAAATATGAACCTATCATTTCCTATTGAGAAGACAGTCAAAGAGCGACACAGCGTGAGAACCTATGAGAACCGTGCACTTTCTGCGGAGGTAAGAAATAAAATCGAAGCCTACATGACAGAGTTAACCAACCCATTTTCCATCGACATTACGTTTGAGCTGTTGAAGAAAAACATATCTGGAGACGGGGAAAAGCTGGGAACCTATGGAGTCATAAAAGGCGCTCAGGACTTCATTGCTGCATCCATAAACAAAGACGAACTCTCTCTGGAAGCCCTGGGGTATTCCTTTGAGGAATTAGTCCTGTATGCCACCTCCCTTGGACTAGGCACCTGCTGGCTTGGCGGCACCTTCGACCACAACAGCTTTGCAACAGCCATGAATTTAAAAGCAGGAGAAGTCATCCCCTGTATTTCCCCAATAGGATATTCAGTTGGTAAAAAGAGATTTCTGGAATCCATCATGAGTAAGGTGGTAAAATCGGACCAGAGAATGGATTGGAGCAAGCTATATTTTAAGCAGGGCTTCACACAGCCTTTAACAAAAGAAGAAGCCGGAGAATATGCATTTCCGCTGGAAATGATGCGCCTGGCACCATCTGCGGTCAATAAGCAGCCATGGCGAGTGATTAAAGATAAGGACATATATCATTTTTACAAAGAAAGTACACTGAAAAAGGATGAAGAAAAGGTTGATATACAAAGAGTAGATATGGGGATTGGAGCCTGCCACTTCCATATGGCAGCAATGGAAAAGGGACTAGCGGGAAGATTTGAGAAGATTGCAACACCTGATATTCAGACCCCCGACCAGATGTTTTATACTTTTTCCTGGATTGTTAGTTAAAAAAACTAATTTACATGTAAGTCCCTAGTTTAAATAGCAGTAGACGTGAAAGTTTAAATTTTTAAAATTTAATTAAACATTTTTCAAGTTTACAAAATGATTCTAATTTTATTTCTCTTTCAATGAATGCGCATTTAAAGTAAATAATTCATGGAGGAGAAAACAATGCTACTTAAAAAAGGAGATACAGGTAACAACGTAAGATATTTACAGCAGGGTCTAAGGATTTTGTGCTTTAATCCAAAACGACTGGATGGTATTTTTGATGATAATACGGTAACCTCGGTAAAAAAATACCAATCAGCTCGAGGATTGACATCGGATGGTATTGTTGGTGATGGAACCTGGGGGAAAATAAAATCAGACATAACCCCAATTCAGACGGCTTTAAAGAAAAAAGGCTATTATACCGGAACGATTGATGGAGTAGCAGGAGATGGTACTTATAATGGTTTAGTTAAATTTCAATCAGCAAATGGGCTTACTGCCGACGGTATGGCTGGATGGTTTTGGAATTAATACTCCTTAAAGATAAAGGGGCTGTAAAAAAACTCCCCTAAAAGAAAAATCGCTGAGGTCGTGAGACTTCAGCAATTTTTTGGTATAATTAATTATGCGACTAAATAAAAACACCAATGATAATTATACCGTACGACAGCTGAAATTACCATTGGAAATTGAAAAACTAATTAATATATCTGATCCAGTATACACTTTCTGTGAGGTAATAGACCACATAGACCTATCAAAATATTTTGTAGAGAAAGGCTACAGAGCAGGTCGTCCAAGATGTGATGAACAGAAACTCCTCAAAGTGATACTCTTTGCTTTCATGGAACACGGAATCTGCTCTCTTCGGGAAATCGAAAAACTTTGCAGAAATGATATCCGATATATGTATCTTCTTGATGGCATGAAGGCGCCTTCATTTGCTACATTTGGCAACGTCATCCGAAATGAACTTACTGATTCCATTGAACAGATTTTTTGGATGTGAATACCTATATTTTTGAAAAGGATCATGTCGACCTGGAACACACCTACATTGATGGGACAAAAATAGAGGCAAATGCAAACCGCTATACTTGGGTATGGAAAAAGTCCTGTACAAAAAACCGTGGAAAGGTTTTTGAAAAGATATCCGTGCTAATTGATGCAATGAACCAGGAAGCATTAGGATATTTTGGTGTAAAACTTGATAAGAGAGACGAGTATGCTGTTGAATATGTATCTGAACTCTTGGAAATGTACAAGAATGCAACAAATCTGGAGGAATCCACGTTTGTATCTGGTTGTGGTCATAGAAAAAGCCTTCAGCAAAAACAATATCAGGAATTAGAGGAATATCTAGAACGATTAAAGACATATGCACATCATATAGAGGTCTGTGGCGTTGAAAGAAACAGTTATTCCAAAACCGATCACGATGCCACTTTTATGCGCATAAAACGGGATTATATGGGCAATGATCAGCTTCTCCCAGCGTACAATCTACAGACCGCTATCTGCGATGAATATATAGCAGTAGTTGATGTAAAACCATATGCATCAGATATGGAATGCTTTGTTCCTTTGATGGAAAAATTCAATAAAATCTATGGTCATTATCCAAAGTATCCAGTTGCAGATGCAGGCTATGGTTCCTATAATAACTATCTTTACTGTGAAGAGCATGGGATGGAAAAGTATATGAAATTCACCATGTTCAAAAAGGAAACATCCGATAAGAAGTATCATGAAAATCCATATCGTGCAGTCAACTTTAAAAGAGACGAGAATGGAAATTTGAAATGCCCAAATGGAAAGACTTTTCACTTCAAAAGCAAACAACATGTCTATAAAAACAAATATGGCAGAACCGAAGAAATCTATGAATGCGAATCGTGTGAAAGCTGCCAATTTAAAAACGATTGTTGTCCTAAGGCAAGCAAAAACAGAACCATTCGAATGAATCAGGAATTAACATCAATACATCAAGAGGTAATTACAAACCTTGAATCAATACATGGCGCACTGTTGAGAATGAATCGTAGTATTCAGGCAGAAGGAACATTTGGCATTTTAAAATGGGATAAGTCCTACAAAAGATTATTTCGAAGAGGTGAGAAAAACGTAATCCTTGAACTCACACTGATTTCTTGTGGTTTTAATCTTTATAAATATCATAATAAAAAGCGGAGAAACGAGTTGGCTGCTTAAAATCCAAGAACTATATTCATAGCTTTATTAAGTGCACGCTTTTTTATGGAAAAATCAATCATTATCATAAAAAATAGATAAAAAAACGAAGAATCGCCAGTTCCGGCATTTGCCGGAACTGGCGATTCTTGATTAAGGACTTATTTTACAGCCCCTTTTAGTTTTATAATTTAAGACAGGTATTCATTTGTAAGTATCTAATTCAGTTAACAGCCTCAGATTCGTTTGTTCGTTTTTATTAAATAGACTGTCTTCAAATTTATCTGGAGAAATAGATGGTTCGTACCATAATTGGCCTTTAAAATAATTATATAGATCCTCATTCTTAAAGATATAACCATGTCTTGCATAAATTTCATTTTTAGCCAGATGAATGATTAAAGGTGGTACTTGATCAAAATCCTGCTTTTGATAAATCCTCATATCCGTATAATATAAAGGTTCCACAACAGAAGAAATATCAGTAACCTCTCGTACTGTTTCTAAATATTTCACCACTTCAGGATAGAAGGAACACTTCTCAAGGTATTGTTTTCGCTCATTTATAGCATTAATCATATCACTTTCTGACCAATGTGAGTAATATCTTTCATGTATCGCATCAAGAAATTCTTCGTCCGTAGTTTCGCTCTCTGTTATTTCCTCTTTGGTTACTTTTGCTTCACTTTTTTTGGTTCTTATCAACTTATACGCACCTGAAATTCCATAGCCAGACAAATTAGTATCCTTCATTTTATAATCCTGCACCTCGATTTGAATCATATCATTGCTAAATGTAATATAAAGAATACCGGAGCCACCCCATCCATCATCATTAAATCTATAGCTAATTGTCCCGTCATCTATTCTACCGGCAATATTATCAATTTCAGCTATACGTTCGCTGGTGCCTTGTTGTGTAAAAAGATATCCTTCTAAATTATTATTATCTGTGATCTGAATGTTGAATTCTGTACCACCATTGGACAGGATTTCATCATGGCTTAGGCCATTTTCTGACCAAAAACCGGAATAAACTTCATAATTTTTGGTAACTGATTTTGGAATTGCTGTATCGTCAGCTTTATTCTCAATGTTTTGTTCTGTCGTTTTTTCTATTTGAGTTGAACTAATATCCGGAAATGTACTAATATTTGTTTTCGCACATCCGGTAAAGGTAAGGCAACTACAAAATATGAATATCATAGATTTACTTTTCATAACAATCACCTTTCTAATTAGAAGCTTGCTTAACAGTGAATACTCTCTTCATTGTAATTGATAAATATAATTGATGGTGTTTTTCAATATTGTATCAAATCGTTGGAGTGTTGGCTATAGTATTCATATTCGCATTCTTAATAATATCAGAAAATTTAATTTGCAAAGAATGAAATAATAAGAAAGGCATATACATAGAGAGAAAAAGATCATTTTGGGGTACTCATGACCATACACATTGTTCAAGCTGGTGAAACCATTTCTACCATATCAGAGCAGTACAAGATTCCTGTTGAAAGATTAATCATGGAAAATGGAATCACAAACCCGGAAAACTTGGCAATTGGCCAAACCATTGTAATTGTTCAGCCTAAAACGGTCTATGTCGTCCAGCCAGGAGATACGTTGGCAAGCATTGCACAGCAGCATAATGTTTCACCTATGGAAATATTAAGAAATAATCCCTATCTTTCAGATCGGGAATATCTCTACGCAGGTGAAACCATTGTGATAGAATATCAAACAAACAGAACAAGAACCATAGCTACCAGTGGATATACATTTTCTTATATTGATCGCTCCATATTAATAAAAACGCTTCCATTTTTATCTTATCTGACCATCTTTAATTATAGAGCTACCGGCGAAGGGGAAATCGTTACCGCTGGGAACGATACGGATCTGATCCATTTGGCAGAATCTTATGGCGTGGCACCAATTATGTTTGTTTCGACCATTGCGGAAGATGGCATGGTTAATCGTGAGGTTAATTATACTATTTTAAATAATCCTGACATACAAAATCGCCTGATGGAAAACTCTTTGCAAATAATTAAAGAGAAAGGATATCACGGCATAAATATATATATAGAAGATATCAGTTATGACAATATTGATAAGCTTTCAGAGTATTTAAAGAGAGCATCTGAACTATTTCGTTCAGAAGGTTTCAGGATACTGGTTACGATAACACCTGTTACGAATATTGATAACGCCGGCATCAGCCTTGAAAGAATCGATTATTCAAAATTAGCTAATTATGTAGATGGTATCATTTTCGCTTCCTATGATTGGGCGAGAACACTCGGATACCCTAGCTCGGTTTTCCCTGTAAATGTATTGACTGAATTGTTAGATTATTCAGTTAATATTATTCCTCCTGAAAAAATATTTCTGGGAATCACCACGGTTGGTTATGATTGGCCACTCCCCTATATTCCTGGATCTACTGGAGCCACTATAGTAACCAATAATGGGGCGGTACAAATTGCTGCGGAAAATAATATTCCCATACAATTCAACGAACCCGCCCAATCTCCTTATTTCTATTACATGGCAAGTGATGGAATTCTACATGTAATATGGTTCAAAGATGCAAGAAGCTTTGAAGCACGAATTAATCTGGTTTCAGAATATAATCTACAGGGACTGTCTGTTTGGACTATAATGAAATTTGATGCTCAAATGTGGCTTATTATTAATAATGGATATTACATAGAGAAGCCGCATTTGAACGGTTAAAAAAGAGGATATTTTTTAAATGATATTTAGTAGATAGACCTTTTATGAGAACTTAAAATCATAGCAGGTCTATTTTATTGCAGATGAGGAAAGTCTGATCGGCCAGCTTTACCAACAAAAATATACAGAATCTGTTCAAGCATTTAAAAGGTTATTAAACAATATATTGACACGGAGCAGAGCCCAGGAGGAAAACCTATGGAAATTCACCCTCAAACCGTTATTAAAATGACCGTAGTAAAAAAGAATCATTATTGCCCCATCTTTCAAGAAGGTGATGAAATAGTAATTAAGAAACATTGCTTCGACACAAGTTTCAATCATCTGAATAAGTTCTGTTATGCCACTCTGGCAGATATATATCCAAAGTGTAACGATTTAAGAAAGCAGCCGGTAGGAACAAAAGATACCTTTGTCTGCCGTGATAATGGTATTATTGAAATAGAATTAGAAAGATTGGAAGATGAGCCATACGATTTTGAAAGAAAGGTGTAAAAACGTGATTAAGTATAATAAACTGGTGAGAGATAAGATCCCGGATATAATAAAAAATGATGGCCGAACAGCATCCTATTACACGTTGTCGGAAGAAGAATATAGGATAGAGTTGGATAAAAAGTTAAATGAAGAGGTTAATGAATATCAGATCGATAAAAATTTAGAAGAAATGGCTGATATTTTGGAAGTTCTATACGGGATTTGTAAAGCCAGAGGATTTACCATAGATGAGCTAGAAGCAAAAAGGAAAGAGAAAGCGCTTTTAAGGGGAAATTTTGATAATAGAGTATTTTTAGAGTTTGCAGAAGACGAATATAAGACCAACGATGAAACAGGAAGTACTTTTTCTGAAATGGTTAATACGCATAAAAAGTAGTCTGGTACGGATCATAATGGGAAGTAGACAAGTTTCCAATTCTTATAGAAATATAAGGATAGGGGCTTGTTTTTTTATTTCATCAAACTTAATAGTAGGTCAATTTCTACATAAAATCGACTATTTTCGACACGACCCGTTTTTTGAGCAAATTTTATTATATATTAGGTTTATGATCCATAACTGCAAACAAAATGATCATTGAAAGAATCAATAACTGAGAGGTATATCCATATGTGGAGTTGCATCCGAGTTTAGACAAGTTCAAATAAATAAGAAAACTATTAGGTAAGAAAATTGCAGCTTTCGTGCAGCATGAAATGATTCAATCATTATAATATTAAACTATAACGGTTGAACAGGAGTCTTGCATGACAGATTATGGTTCAAATAAAAAAGGAGGATGTCTCTTAGGTATAATACATATTTTAAAATCAATGATTGATCTAAATCAAAAATAAGTGGCGCAAAACCCAGGGTACAATATAATCGGTTGCAATCAACTCTCAAGACCGGTACAAGGAGGTATGATTTAAGATTTATGTTATGACATAAATCTCTATTGTATTTTTTATAGTAACAAAAACTAAATGATAAAAGATGGAGGATTAAAATTATGAAGAAGTTACTTTTAATGTCTTTAACCGTTACAATGTTGTTATCAACCAGTACTATTTCCTTTGCAGGAGAAAAATTTTCTGATAAAAGTTATGTAGAAGCGAAAGCCGTATACGTTGGAGTGGAGAGCCGTCCATTAAGCTTAAGCTCAGATTCTTTATCTGCCCCCAAAGGTGCACTTCCAGCAAGACCAAATGATAAATCAGGAGTAAAGTCCAAACAGGCAGATATCTTAAATGAAAGTCTTTCCCTTCGTGCGGCGGCATCCTGGAATTATCTTTCTGGGTATACTGTATACAATCAGAAGACAAGCTATAATTGTGGACCAGCTACTGTTCAGGCAGCATTAAATTATCTTGGGTATAATCCAGATCAGTCAGAAATAGCAAAAGGCTGTAAAACAACGACTAATGGTTCTTATATTGCTGACATGGTCTCTTATATCAATCGGCAGCAGTCAAAGTACAAATATACTGGTAGATACAACGAATCATCATCTGGTATGAGTCAGATTTTATACAGCGGTATCGCAAATGCAAAAGCTGCGCCTATTATCGGACTTACTTTTTCCTCTAGTGATGGTTGGCTTTACTCAACCAATGGCCATTTTATGTCAGTATACGGTGCTAAAAGTGATCGTTCCTCATTTGCATTGGCTGATCCATGGATTGGATACTCAGGTTCAGGATTAAATGGTCAATCATGGACTTACACAAAATCCACTTCTACTATTTATAAGGCATATAACAAAGTAAATATCGGATTAATGTACTAAATCTAAATAGTATCAATTTTTTGGAAAAGACTAATAGGATATTTCCCGTTAGTCTTTTCCAAGCATAGTGAAGGAGCGTTTTAACATATGATCAGGAAAATAAAAGGATTTCTATTGCCTTTCATCATACTTTTTGTATTACTCTTATCAGGTTGCAATGTTCAAACTGATCATGGAAGTTCCAATAAAAGTGCATTGAATCAAGCCCTGGCATATAGTGTGACCTTTGATAAATCTGCTTTGAGGACCTATATTGATATTTATGAAACTAAGCTATTGTATATGGAATTACGGGATTCTACAGCTGATTTTTTTATTTATGATTTTAAGGGAGGCAGTAATAAAAAGATTTTAACCATAGATAATTTTGCATTAAAAGGGATAAGCAATACCCGACTAGATGATATCCTTTATTTTTACGTAAGTGAATATCAGGGAGGAGACCTGGAAAATCATCTATATGCAGTGAATTTCACTGAAGATAATATGTATGTAGAAACAAAAAATACATATACTCAAAAGCTGATTCCATTAACAAGCCTGGATGAGAAAGTAGTATCTCTCCAAGGAAATTATATAGAAAACGGAGCTTTTCAGACTTTTTTGGAAACGTTTGATCGTAACATGAATACCCAGCAGGTTCATTTGATTTCAGGCAGGAAACCTCAGGACCTGAAAGAAGAAAACATATCTCGGCAAATGATTTATATTACCAGTGATGAACGTTATTTATATACATTAGAGAAAAATAATTCTGATTCAGATATGAATTGCTTTCTTGTTAAATATGACAAAGATTTTACTCTGATAAGTGAGATGGATATAACGGATATATTAAAGAAATATGATATATCCGGTGGTATAGGTTCATTCTTTGTATTTGGTCATTATTTTGGTATAACGGATTATTCCAACAATACAATAGTTTGCGATTTAGATAAAGACAGTCCCGCTCTTTTATATGAAAATGATGTTGAATACGTCAGAGATTTTTATGGCCCTGGCCCGTATGAATTTTTATTTAAGAGAAACACAAATGAAATATACAGATTTGATACCGCATCAGGAAAAATACAGCTGCAACAATTTGACTTAGAAAATAACACCTCCAACATTCGGGTGATGCTTTCCTATGGGGATAATCTTTTAATCGTAAAGCAGCCTAAGTCGGATAGTGATATGAATGAAAAGGTATATTTAATATCAAAAAATTATAATGCGCAATGAAAAAGATAAAAATAGTTGAATGGTTAATACCAATAAATGAGCCGGGGAGATATCTCTCCGGCTCATTTATTGGTATTAAATTGCGGGTTTTGATTCAATGGTGATATAGAACAAAAAAAGGTTTTTGTATTTTAAGGCAACTAATGAAATAGGAAAGATAGAGAATGTTTGATAGCTTATCTGTATGAATATTATTATTTGAAATTTAGTAAAAGTTAAATGAGTGCTAAGACCATGATCTTAAATTATTAATACATAGGATTTTGTAATTATTTCATTCGTTTTGGAGTGCAAAGGCATGTGGGCTTCTAACGTAACAAGTATCATAAACATCATATTATGTTATTATAGTGAGCTTTTCTATGCTCACATATTTTTTATAGATAAATAGGTAGCAAGGAGGTCATTCTCAATGAGCAATATAGCATTACAAATAGAACGTGTTTCATCTGGTGCAGTAGCTGTAAATGCTAATGTAATTTTCGAAGATATTGTTTTTTTGTCAGGAAATATTAGCTACAATACTGCAACAGGTGAAATAACATTTAATGAACCAGGGAGATATGTGATAAACTGGTGGGTTGCATCCCAATCTACCCAAGCGACAAACGGAGTGGTGTTTGCATTATCGTCATCACAAGGAGATTTACTGGAAGGCAATTCTCCAATTAAAACAGGAGAAGTAGTTGGTTTTGGAGTTATAGAAATCACTTCTGCACCACAGACCTTATCTTTAATTAACGCCAGCAATGCTGAAGTATTCTATGCTGTCGCCGTTCCCTTAACTGCTACACTTGTCATTGTTGAAGATGACAATACTGGTGAAGGATCAACAGGTCCAACAGGAGCCACCGGCCCGACGGGTCCGACGGGTAGTACAGGAGCGACTGGCTCAACCGGAGCCACTGGCCCAACGGGGGCAACCGGTCCGACCGGCCCGAAAGGTTCAACAGGAACCACTGGCCCGACGGGTCCAACAGGAGCCACCGGACTGACAGGAACCACAGGTCCAACCGGAGCTACTGGCCCGACCGGCCCAACAGGAGCCACCGGCCCGACGGGTCCGACGGGTAGTACAGGAGCGACTGGCTCAACCGGAGCCACTGGCCCAACGGGGGCAACCGGTCCGACCGGCCCGACGGGTCCAATAGGAGCCACCGGCCCGACGGGTTCAGGAGGAGCCACCGGCCCGACGGGTCCAATAGGAGCCACCGGCCCGACGGGTTCAACAGGAGCCACTGGCCCGACGGGTCCAACAGGAGCCATCGGCTCTACAGGAGCTACTGGCCCGACCGGCCCAACAGGAGCCATTGGCCCAACGGGGGCTACCGGCTCAACCGGTCCGACCGGCCCGACGGGTTCAACAGGTACCACTGGCCCGACGGGTCCAACCGGAGCCATCGGCTCTACAGGAGTTACTGGCCCGACCGGCCCAACAGGAGCCATTGGCCCAACGGGGGCTACCGGCTCAACCGGTCCGACAGGTCCAACAGGAACCATCGGCCCGACGGGTCCAACAGGAACCACCGGCTCGACGGGTCCAACCGGAGCCACGGGTCCGACCGGCCCAACCGGAGCTACCGGCCCAACTGGCCCGACCGGAGCCACTGGTCCGACAGGTCCAACGAGTGACACCGGCCCGACCGGCCCAACGGGAGCTACCGGTCTAACTGGCCCGACAGGAGCCACCGGCCCGACCGGAGCCACTGGTCCGACAGGTCCAACTAGCGACACCGGCCCAACCGGCCCAACTGGCCCAATCGGAGATACAGGGGCCACTGGTCCCACCGGCCCAACTGGAGCAACGGGAGGCACGGGCCCAACAGGAATAACCGGCCCGACGGGTCTAACGGGAGCCACCGGTCCAACCGGAGCCACGGGCCCAACAGGAATAACCGGCCCGACTGGCCCAACAGGAATAATCGGCCCAACGGGTCCTACGGGAGCCACGGGTCTAACGGGAGCCACGGGTCCAACCGGAGTAACAGGAGCCACCGGTCCAGCAGGAATAACCGGCCCGACCGGTCTAACGGGAGCCACCGGTCCAACCGGAGCCACGGGCCCAACAGGAATTACCGGCCCAACTGGAGCAACAGGAGCCACAGGCCCAACAAGTGATACCGGTCCGACCGGCCCAACGGGAGCCACGGGTCCGACCGGAGCCACCGGTCCGATAGGTCCAACGAGTGACACAGGTCCAACCGGTCCAACAGGAGCCACTGGTCCGACCGGAGCCACTGGTCCGACAGGTCCAACGAGTGACACTGGCCCTACCGGCCCAACGGGAGCTACCGGTCTAACTGGCCCGACCGGAGCCACCGGCCCGACCGGACCAACGAGTGACACCGGCCCTACCGGCCCAACGGGAGCCACCGGCCCGACCGGAGCCACCGGCCCGACCGGTCCAACGAGTGACACCGGCCCAACCGGTCCAACCGGAGATACAGGAGCCACTGGTCCGACAGGTCCAATGAGCGACACCGGCCCAACCGGCCCAACCGGTCCAACTGGAAATACAGGAGCCACTGGTCCCACTGGCCCGACCGGAGCCACCGGCCTGACCGGCCCAACAGGAGATACAGGAGCCACTGGTCCGACAGGTCCAACGAGCGACACCGGCCCAACCGGCCCAACTGGAAATACAGGAGCCACTGGTCCCACCGGCCCGACAGGAGCCACCGGCCCGACCGGTCCAACGAGTGACACCGGCCCAACCGGCCCAACCGGAGATACAGGAGCCACTGGTCCGACCGGTCCAACGAGCGACACCGGCCCAACCGGTCCAACAGGCCCAACAGGAAATACAGGGGCCACTGGTCCCACAGGCCCAACGAGTGACACCGGTCCAACCGGCCCAATAGGAGCAACCGGCCCAACTGGCCCGACCGGAGCCACCGGTCCGACAGGTCCAACGAGCGACACCGGCCCGACTGGCCCGACCGGAGATACAGGAGCCACTGGTCCCACCGGCCCAACTGGAGCAACAGGAGCCACAGGCCCAACGAGTGACACAGGCCCAACTGGCCCAACAGGATCCACAGGTCCAACTGGAGCCACAGGTCCAACCGGAGCAACTGGAGACACGGGCCCAACAGGAATTACTGGCTCAACCGGCCCTATCGGTCCAACTGGAGCGACTGGTCCAACGGGAACAACCGGAGGTACGGGCCCAACAGGAATTACCGGTCCAACGGGTCCGACAGGTCCAACCGGAGCAACAGGAGCCACCGGTCCAACGGGTCCAACAGGAGCCACTGGTCCATTGGGAAGTACGGGTCCTACCGGTCCGACGAGCGACACCGGCCCGACGGGCCCTACCGGTTCAACGGGAGCGACCGGTTCAACAGGATCCACTGGTCCAACCGGAGCGACAGGAGGCACCGGCCCAACGGGAGTGACAGGTCCAACGGGAGATACTGGCCCAACAGGAATCACTGGCTCCTCCGGTCCGACAGGTCCAACGGGAAGTACAGGTCCAACCGGAGCAACTGGCCCAACAGGAATAACCGGCCCGACAGGTCTAACGGGAGCCACCGGTCCAACAGGAATAACCGGCCCGACAGGTCTAATGGGAGCCACCGGTCCAACGGGAGCAACCGGAGACACTGGCCCATCAGGAATAACTGGCCCGACTGGCCCAACAGGAATAACCGGCCCAACGGGTCCAACAGGAGCCACAGGTCCAACGGGAGATACTGGACCAACAGGAATCACCGGTCCTACCGGTCCGACGAGCGACACCGGCCCGACTGGCCCGACAGGTCCAACGGGTCTAACGGGAGCAACCGGAGACACTGGCCCATCAGGAATTACCGGTCCAACGGGAGCC
>JAGI01000002.1:0-2200000 GCA_000526575.1 Clostridium sp. 12(A)
CGGTAGGCCCAGTATCGCCAGTGGGTCCTATGCTACCAGTAGGTCCGGTATCACCAGTCGGCCCTTCATTACCAGAATTCTCCTGAATGATAACAAGTGTGGCTTTTACAGGTAAATTGGGACTATAATAAAACATAGCAGAGCTTACGTTAACCAATGATAAAGTTATTGGAGCTTCAGGAACATCTATAACTCCGATCCCCACCACTTCAGTTGTCTTTATCGGTGAATTACCTATCAGGAAATCGCCCTGTGAAGTGACAATAGCAAAAATCACACCAAAGGTGTTGGGGGAAGACTGAGTGGCGACCCACCAGTCAATATAGAATCTGCCTGTTTCATTAATCGTTATGGTACCGGTTAATGGATTATAGCTAATGTTACCAGAGGAATATACCGTGGAATCAAAAAGGACATTGCTATTATTGTCAACAGTACCGTCTGAGGTACGTTCTATTTGAAGTGCAATATTACTCATATCCTCAAATATCTCCTTTTCCTTATTTTTACTAGATGTATTTAAGAACTAATACCTTAGGTCTATATAATAAAATATGCTGAAAAACAATACGGTTTCGCGATGAGGGATAAAGGAATGGAAAACTAAGAAGAGATAGAAGCAATATTTTATTCTGAATTAAATTAAAAAGGTATTTTCCAGGGAATATTCTTTTAAGAAAATAGGGAAATAATAAAAATATATTAATTAGTGAGACTTAAGTTTTATTTTATTGTATTTACCTCTCCTACCAAAGACAGACTAAGCCTTAAGATATAAAACAAATGAATATGGTATGCTAGAAGGTATGTTATCATCTATTCAGTCAAATGAGATGTTTTGGGATTGGATACAGCATTAGGAATCATATAAGAAATAACATAAGAAATAAAAAGGTAAGAAAGGTCTACATTTATTTTTAACGTTTTATTAATACCATTCTGTTATAAATTACACTTGACAATAACGAAAATTAAGCCTATGATGATTCATCGGAATATTTAATTATAGGAAAGTGGCTATAATTAAAATATGTAGTAAAATGCCAGAGAGGAATTATCATGGATTCAAAGAAAAAATTAAAAAATATATTACTGGGGAATGCTTTAAAAAGCAATGATCTGGAAGGAGAGAAGCTGGGACCGTTTTGGGGTGTTCCCATTATGGCAAGTGATGCAGTATCTTCGGTAGCATATGCCATTGAGGAGATGCTGCTGGTGCTGGTTCCGATTATAGGACTTGCTGCAGTGGATTACTTAGGCCTGGTTACTTCACCAATTATTTTGCTTTTCCTGGTGCTTGCTTTTTCATATTCGCAGATTATTGCCTGCTATCCAAATGGTGGGGGTGCCTATGTCGTTTCTGCTGAAAACATAGGAAAAACGGCCTCCCTGGTTGCAGCTTCCGCCCTTATGATTGGTTATGTCATGACGGTTGCCGTCAGCCTTTCTGCCG
This sequence comes from Clostridium sp. 12(A), assembly GCA_000526575.1. Classification (GTDB taxonomy): domain Bacteria; phylum Bacillota; class Clostridia; order Lachnospirales; family Lachnospiraceae; genus Lacrimispora; species Lacrimispora xylanolytica. The sequence continues at coordinate 1,454 of JAGI01000002.1, forward strand.
CCACAGCGGCGCTTGTATCGGCATTTCCAGGCTTCATACATTACAGACTGTTGTTTGCACTGTTATTCTTGTGCATTATCACACTTTTAAATTTAAGGGGAATGAGAGAGGCGTCAAAGCTCTTTGGTATTCCGACGTATGCATTTATACTAATCATGCTGGCTCTCATTGTTACCGGCTTTGTAAAGCTTTTTACCGGCAACTTATCTCCGGTTCAATACCCGGAATCTATGAAGTCCGTAACGGACGGCGTGGGCACAGTTTCTCTCTTTCTTTTGCTCAGGGCCTTTTCTTCCGGATGCTCGGCATTGACCGGTGTAGAAGTAGTCAGCAATGCAGTTCCAAGCTTCCGGGAGCCTTCCCAGAAAAATGCCAAGAATGTACTATTTATTCTGGTAGGAATTATTATCGTCATTTTCGGAGGATCCGTAATCCTTGTAACGTCACTGCATATCATTCCGTTAGAAGGAAAGACTGTTATCTCTCAGCTTGGGTCAGCAGTTTTTGGACATGGTATCATGTTTTATATCCTTCAGTTTGCTACCTCTTTGATCCTTTTGCTGGCAGCTAATACCGCTTATAACGGCTTACCTACTCTGCTTGCTATCCTTGCTGACGATGGTTATGTGCCTCGACAGTTTATGCATCGGGGAACCAGGCTCAGCTTTTCAAACGGTATTTTATTTATTTTTTTCCTGGCAGCCTTTCTGCTCATTATTTTTAACGCAGAGACTCATTATCTGATACCTCTTTATGCCATCGGAGTATTTTTATCCTTCACTCTTTCCCAAACAGGAATGGTGCTAAGGTGGATTCGTGTAAAAGGAAAAGGATACTGGTATAAGATGCTGATTAACGGTCTTGGTGCTTTGATGACCGGAACCGGAACTGTCATTGTATTTGTTACAAGGTTTCATCAGGGTTCCTGGCTTTTAGCAATTGTCATTCCGGTAATCGTATACATTATGTACCGGATCGAGAAGCATTATCAATTCGTAGGACGCCAGCTAAAGGTCAATAACTTCATGGCCCATTATCATAAAAGCGTTAGTAAGGATACGAATCTTTGTATCGTGTTAGTGGGTGGAATCAACCGTTCTGTATTAAAAGCTCTTAACTATGCTAATTTAATAACCTCCAACGTTGTTGCCCTTCATATCTCTACCGATGAAAAGCAAAGTGAACTGCTGAGAAAGAAATGGGTGGAGACGGGCATAGATGTGCCCCTTGAAGTTGTAAACTCTCCTTACCGGGAGCTTATAGAGCCGGTTGAGGACTATATCAGCAAACGGGAACAGAACTTAGAGCCTGGCGATATGATTACCATTGTCATGTCTCGTTTTATGGAAGAAAGCTGGTTTGCCAACATCCTGCACAACCAGACCACATATTTTATCATGCAGAGACTGAGGAGACATAGAAATGTATCCACCGTCCTGGTTCCTTATCTTTACAGTTCGGCATTTGTGCCTGCTTGTGAAAAGAAAATAGAGCATGAAGAATGGAAAAAAGATAAATAAATGACAAAAACCGTCTTATCTCAGTGGCTGTCTGGCAGTCATAGAAAGGATAAGGCGGTTTTTATATGCTTATTTCGTTAAAATAGCAGGGTAATCAGTATGACAAACAGTCCAAAGTAAATACGGTACCAGCCAAACAATTTAAAATCATGCTTTTTAATAAAGCTCATTAAGAACTTGATGACAAAGATTGAAACCACAAAGGCTGTTACCATTCCAACCACTAAGATAATTAATTCAGAACCGGAAAATTCCAGGCCGAACTTAAGGATTTTCAGTGCACTTAAGCCAAACATGACAGGGACAGCGAGAAAGAATGTAAATTCTGCCGCAGCCACACGGGAGACGCCTATGATAAGAGCGCCGATGATGGTGGACCCGGAGCGGGAGGTTCCAGGGATAATAGAAAGAACCTGGAACAAGCCAATGAGAAAAGCAGTCTGATAAGTGATATTCGTAAGCTCATTAATCTTAGGTGTTCTATGTTTGTTCCAGTTTTCCACCAGTATAAATGCGATTCCATAGAAAATCAGTGCCGCTGCAATCACAAATGGAGTATGAAGATGGGCTTCAATAAAGTCATCAAATAAGATAGTGACTGCTGCTCCAGGAATGCAGGCAAAGGCGGTTTTAAACCACAGAGAGAAAACATCACCCCGAATTACCGGCATATTTTTGTTTTTAAATTGAAAGGGAAACATCTTATCCCAGAAAATACCCACTACAGCTAAAATGGCGCCAAGCTGAATGACAACAAAAAACATCTCTTTAAAAGCAGCACTTGCATTTAATTGAAGAAACTCATCTACAATCAACATATGGCCGGTACTGCTGATCGGCAGCCATTCCGATATGCCTTCCACAATTCCAAGAAAAATCACCTTAAAAATTTCAATTACGTTTAGATTCATGAATAAAAATCCTCCTCTTTATTGTTGATAATATAGTTATCCCTTGGCAAAATTTTATGCCGGGTACGTTGTTTTATTTTATTTCCCAGGCAGAAAATATACAAGAAACCAGTCGTCGCTATCATAAAATACGTTGACACGAAACGTGTCATAGGCCGTAAAGTGCCGTTTTATCACGTATGCTGCCATTTCGCCTGTTTCACCAGCAGTATCGTCTTAATAATAAGAAGCAGAAAAGAAAATGCTGTAATATAAGGCTGGCGAGTCATGATAAAGATCAGAATGGCAATGGAATGCAATAGAAAGGATCCTAAACGGAATGTCTTTAATGCTTTTTCTTGTTGTAGTGATCGGAGTATCAGTTGGGCGGCTCCCCAGACGCATATTAAAATCAGTAAAATAAAATATACGAGGCGTATGGACTCTGATTCATAATAGGAAAATAGTGTTACTGATCTAATGTGATCGCCATCAGGCTGGCCGTATAAGGGAAGAAATATAAATAAAATAGTAAATACATCCAGCAGGCCGTAGATTAAATGAGTGATACTATTTATATTAGTACGGTTTTCTGCTTCCGCAAGTACAATCAATTCCTCCCCTGATAGTAAATCGTCAATGGTGACGGAAAAAAGTCTGGATATGCATTTAAGGGATTCGATATTTGGATATCCTTTGCCGCTTTCCCATTTGGAGACAGCAGTTCGCGATACATATAGCTCATTGGCAAGCTGTTCCTGGGTCAGCTGTTTTTGTTTTCTCAGCTGCTGCAGTTTTTCATGAAATTCCATGGCAGTCCTCCTGTTGTATCTTTCTATAAGCTTAACTGATATCATCTTCATAATCAAGCAGTTCCTGTTACAGATAGGTCTGTTCTGAGAATGCTCAAAATCTCATAGGACAAACAAGGGATTGCATATATCTAACCATGGAAAGAAAGGGGAGAAACAAGCTTCATGGCAAGGTCAGCGGACAGGCAGAATCAAAATATAACGCCTTTAAGGACAAAGGTATGGCTTGTAGGGTTTTACATTCGCCTATCCCGTGAAGATAAGCGTGGAAGGGATGAATCAGAGAGTATCACCAATCAAAGGCTAATTTTGACCGATTTTTTAGAACAGCAAGACGATGGTGATCAATATATATTTGCAGGAGAGTATGTGGATGACGGCGTAAGTGGGACAACGGATGAAGAACGGGAAAATTTTCAGCTTCTTTTAAAAGATATAGAAAAGGGGAAGGTCAATTGTGTCATAGTCAAGAATCTGGCCAGAAGCTTTCGTAACAACGGAGATCAAAGCTATTACCTGGGTGATTGGTTTCCAAGAAATAACGTGCGGTTTATTTCTCTTTACCAGCAACCCATTGATACCTATAAAGAACCCAGGAATGTGCAAAACCTGGCGGTTCCGGTTCAGGGAGTTCTAAATGAAGAGCATGCGAGAGGAACCTCAGAAAGCGTAAGAAGGACATTTGATAAAAAAAGAGAAAAAGGGCTGCACATCGGTTCCTTCGCTGTATACGGCTATGAAAAGGACCCGAAAAATAGAAATGCTCTTATCATAGATCCGGAGGCTGCAAAGCAGGTAAAAAGGATTTTCTCCTGGTATCAGGAAGGAAAGAGTAAAAATGCAATCGTCCACCTTCTCAATGATTATGGCATTTTATGTCCTTCCGCCTATAAAAGGCAGAAAGGATTGAAATATCAAAATCCAAATGCGGATATGGGCAAAGGTCTATGGAGTGTGATGACCATCACTGGGATTTTAAAAAACCAGATTTATACAGGGGATATGGTTCAGGGACGTTACCGCAAGAAAAGTTACAAAATCCATGTGCAGGAAGCGGTCCCGGAGGAGGAATGGTTCGTTGTGTCAAATACCCATGAGCCAATTATTAAACGTGAGGATTTTAAGCAGGTTCAGGAGCTGCTAAAAAGAGATACAAGGACGGCACCGAATCAAAACAGCCTTTATTTATTCAGCGGTTTTTTACGCTGCGGAGATTGCGGCAAGGCGATGACACGCAGCAAGGTCAAAAATAATGTTTATTATCATTGCAGCACCTATAAGAACCAGTCGAAAAGTGCCTGTACGAAGCATACCATAAGACATAGGGATTTGGAGCGGGCGGTCTTAGATGTGATCAGACAGCTGATCTCTGTTGGTGTTTGTTATCGGGAAGTGATTGAAGAAATAGATGCAGATCCAAAAAAGGAAAGCCGTTCTGATCCGTTAGAGGGTCTGATAAAAAGCAAAGAAAAGGAGCTGTACAGGATTACACATTATAAGCAGAGCCTTTATGAAGACTGGAAAGATGGTGAGATCACTAAAAGGGATTATCAGCAGATGAAGGAAGATTACGAAAGAAGGTCAGAGGCCATACAGCGTATATTAGATCATCTGCAAGGCAAAAAGGAAGAACTTGATACGTTGAGTGAGGTGGAGAATCCTGCTTTGGCGGCATATAGAAAAAGTGGAAATATCAACGAATTGACCAGAGATATTATAATTCAATTGGTGGATCATATCAGGATATATGAAAATGGCTCTATCTGTGTTAAACTTAGGTTTGCCGATGAATTTCATGTTATGAAGGAGGAATCAGATGTATAATCACGCACCAGATCATTATATCTGCCCGTTTTGTCAAGTTGCTCAGGGAATAGAAAACCAATTTATCCATACAAAACAGTCGGACATTATATACCGGGATGAATACATAACAGCGTTTATTAATGCAGGATTTTTTGAGAATAACAAGGGAAATGTAATTATCATACCCAATGACCATTATGAAAATATTTATGATCTGCCTGATGACATCTCAGCAAAGATACACAAACTGGAAAGGGAAGTTGCTATTGCACTGAAAGAAGTCTATCAGTGCGATGGGGTATCATCAAGGCAACATAACGAACCTTACGGAAATCAGGAGGTCTGGCATTATCATTTGCATGTATTTCCGAGATATAAGGATGATAATCTATATTCATCAGGCAGAATGTATTCAAAGCCAGAAGAACGAATCCAATACGCCGATGGGCTAAAAGAATATTTTAGAAATAATTACCCTTTGAATGAAAGATAAGGGAAGCCGGTCATGGCTTCCCTTTATGTTTGTTTTTATGAAGTATGTAAGGGTAAAAATAATTCGATATAATAAACCGGTTCCACTGTCTTTTCATCTGACTTATTTTGAAATGTGTAACCTGGAAGATGGCAGCTATAGGCGGCACCAGTTAAATGGTATCCCTGCTCCCTTGCCCAGTTAGCTGCTTTTGTGATTGAAAGAGAATCAGGAACAGGCTGACTGGAGGCAATGATAGTATAAACGCAACGGTTATGCTGGAGCATGGGGAAGTCCTCTAATTCTTCCTGCAGATCCATGACAGCCGCAGTATGGCTTGCCAGTACCGTATATTCTTTTGTATTTTCTGCGGAATCCTTAATGATCTGGTATTCTTGAAAACGATAACACAGATCAGAGATCTCTTTTTCTTGTATAAAACTAGTATCTGGAATAATATAATGCCTGCGCAGCGGACGGATATCGTACCGGTTTAAACATAATTCCACATTTTTTGATAACTGCTTTAAATGGGCCAGGTGGACCAGAGATTGCTTGTGCTTTTCCACTTCCTGCTTTTCTTTTGCAATTTTCTCCTGAATGATAGAACTGTAGGAGGGAAGTGAACTATGAGACAGAATCCGGTCAATGTCTTCCAGGCTGAAGTTAAGTCTGCGGTAAAATAAAATGCTGGAAAGCTTGTGAATGTCATCATAAGTATAGGCCCGGTATCCGTTTTTTTCTTTTTTAGGTTTAATGATTCCCTTTTTTTCATAAAATCGAAGTGCATCCCTACTTATGCCCAAACGGTCTGAAACTTCGCCAATGCTGTAATGTTTCATAGATAACTCCTTAGTTTCAGTCTCATGTTTTGTTATTCATATATTAACATAAAACGGGAATGAATGGTCTTACAGTTTTCTTTCTATGTTTACGAAAAAATGACAAAGCCTGTAAAATAAAGTTTTTTTATGGCAAATATTGGAGGTGCTGACCTGGGTATTTTGAGTCAGCACCTCTATTTTTATTCCACTGAAATATGGTAAGTTTCCAGCCAGTTGTTGATCTGCAGGAGATAGGCAAGCATCTGAGGACCTGCCATCAACTGACCGTACCATGGTTTTCCGTAATCGGAAGGACTTGTTAAGAATTTTTCCAGATGTTCCCTGTCAAGGAACTGCATGACTGGGGAGGAAGCCAGTGCCATTTCTTTTACCCGGTCGACTAAAAGTGCCTCGTAGTTGGTGTCATAGGTTTTTGGATAAGGTGACTTTCTTCGGAACAGGACTTCATCTGGAAGCAGCCCTTTTCCAGACTCCCGAAGGAGATTCTTTACAACCCCATTTTTTGTTTTCATATTCCATGGCACGTTCCAGACGTATTCGATAATGCGGTGGTCGGCAAAGGGAACTCTTGCTTCCAGGCCGGAGTACATGCTGGTACGGTCCATACGATTTAATAAAGTCTGCATGAACCAGCGAAGATTTAAGTAGGAAATCTCCCTTCTTCTTGCTTCCGTTTTATTGTCTTCCAAAAGAACCGGCGTCTCGGCTATGGATTTTTCATAAGTTTTCCTCGCATAATCCTCCATATTCAGGTAATCGAGAAACTCCTCATTTAACATGGCCTTTCGTGGCTTTAAATCCATGGTCCAGGGAAATGCGTGGGCATTAAAGCATTCCTCTTTATGGAACCAGGGATAACCGCCAAAGATTTCATCGGCACATTCTCCCGTCAGTGTTACTTTGTTATAAGGTTTTACCAGAGAGCAGAAGTGGAGCAGAGAAGAATCAATATCCCCCATGGCAGGCAGGTCGTGGGCTCTTACGGAATCATAGAGCCGGTCTGCCTGAGTCAAGTTGTCGCATTCCAGGTAATGATGATCAGAATCCAGAAATTTTACCATCTGGTCTACATAAGGGCGATCCTGTGACGGCTGAAAGTTGTTGGCCTTAAAAAACTTGTCGTTGTTGACAAAGTCAAAGGAAAAGGTAGAAAGCCTTTTGCCCTGTTTTTTTAGCTCCTGGGCACAGACAGCGGAAACAAGACTGGAATCAAGTCCCCCGGATAAAAAAGTACAGATAGGGACATCAGAAACCATCTGGCGGCGGATAGAATCCCGAACAAGAAATGAGGTCTTTTCAATGGTCTCCTCATAGCTGTCCTCATGGGGGTGGCTTTCCAGCTTCCAGTAGCTTTTTAAACGGAAGCCATCCCTGGAACAGAAGAGAAAGTGTCCGGGAAGAAGCTCTTTCATTCCTTTTAGGATTCCAGAGCCAGGGGTTCGGGCTGGGCCAATGGAAAATACCTGGTTCAGTCCATCCCGGTCTAACACAGGCTTTATACCCGGATAAGCAAGAATCCCCTTTAATTCCGAGGAAAAGATGATCTCTTCATCCTGAATGGTGTAGAACAAGGGCTTAACCCCGGAGCGGTCCCGAAAGAGACATAATCCGTCGCGATAGGGATCTTGAATGGCAAACGCAAAAATTCCGTTCAGCTGCTTCACAAAATCAGGCCCGAATTCCATGTATCCAGTAAGAATAACTTCTGTATCGCAGGTGGTGGCAAAGGAGTGACCTCGTTTGATTAAATCCTTGCGAAGTTCCTCTGTATTGTATATTTCCCCGTTATATACAATGGCAAAGGTTTTCCCAGCCTCAGTTTTTATCATGGGCTGGCTCCCATTTGCCAGGTCAATAATGGATAAGCGGGCATGGGATAGTCCACCGTGCTCAAAAAGCCAGATTCCTGAATCATCAGGACCCCGATGCTTTTGGGCTGCTGACATAGATTCCAATACATTTTCATAATAAGTTCTGTCTTTAAAATAATTCCTGTTCGGATTGTAAAAACCAGCAATTCCACACATAGCAATTCCTCCTTTGAGCTTAATGGGTTATAAAAGAACACAGGCGACCAGAAATGTTGCAAGGAAGCCTATGACGACTGGAAGAAAGTTCTTTCTGGCAAGCTCCAGAGGGCTTACATTACAGATGGCGGCAACTGGTATGAGCCCCCATGGAACAATGGTTCCCCCGCCTACGAAGATGGCAGTGATCTGTCCAAGAGAGGCCAGGATAGGAACAGAGGCTCCTACCGCAGTCCCGAAGGTGTTGGCGAGAGAGCCGGTCAGGGGCAATCCGGAAAAGCCGGAACCGTCTAAACCGGTCAGGCAGCCTGCCGCCATTTCTAGAATTGCTGCCATATATTTGTTAAGAGGGGTATTATGTGCAAGCCATAAGGCCCAGTCATTCATAATGCCTCTTTGAAAGGAATCTCCCATAATAGCAGTAATCCCATTTCCGCCTAAAAAGAAAAATGCCCCAATAATGATGACAGGAGCAAAGATGCGGATGGCAAACAGGAAGCCGTCTGTAATATAAAAGGTAATCCGTTCCAGAGAATGAATGCCAAAACCCAGAACCGTACCAATACATGTGAGCAGAATGGCAGTACCTGATATCATACTGGTGGCATCGGTCCCTTTCAAATGATAAACAAGCATAAAGACAATATTGGCAAGAAGGGCGAGGGGCGTTAAAATCGCCATAAACAGGGAGGTATAATCCCAGGTCTTATATTCCGGCTCAGGTGTTTCCTGAATGTATAGCTGGGGGCAGCAGGCAGAGATTTCCTTTCTATTTAGAAAATATGCGGAGCAGACAGTAACAATACCCATAACCAGGAATAAAGGACCACCTTGAGTCAGGATATCAGAGGTCTCAATAGAGGCGGCTCCTGCGGAGATGGAAGGTGCGCCCTGAATGATAATATCAGAGCTTAAGGCAATTCCATGACCAAAAAGATTCATGGCCATGGCGGCAAAAAGAGGGTCTAATCCTGCCTTTACTGCAAAAGGAAAGGCAATGGCTCCGACCAGGGCCACCGCTGGGGAGGGCCAGAGAAACAGAGAGAACACCAGCATGGTAAGCCCTAAAATCCACCAGGTGATGGAGGGGGATTTCATGATTTTTGACATAGGCGCCATGATTAAATAATCGCTTCCCAGCTCCTTTAAGCATTTAGAAAGGGCGATGATCAGGGCAATGGTGGCAATGATATCCATAAATTCCCTGGCAGCATACACAATAGCATTGAAAACAGTCATGATGCCGCCGGTCACAGATCCATACCCAGCTACCCCCAGAAAGAAAAGAAATGCAATGCAGACAAGAAGGGTATCTTTTCTTAAAATCATTACGGCCAGAATTACGATGACGCCCAAAAGATATAGATAGTGCATTGGTGTTAGCACCAGATTAGGATCAAACATAGAAGCCACTCCTGTGAAAAAGATATAGTGTATTCTATGTCAGAAATTTTTCACGGTACATAGTTCGCACATTTGATTTATTTTTAAGGCCATACCTTCAGAAAATAATAAAAGTGCAAGAAAGTGCTATTACTTGGACAAATAAGAGCACGCTTTTTTTCTCCGTTTATATTATAATCAGGGTATGATACTTAACGAGGAGGTATGGGGATGAATTATCTGATTGGGATCGATGTAGGAACATCGGCCACAAAGACAGTTCTGTTTGAAGAAGGGGGAAAAGTAGTAGCTTCCGCATCAAAGGAATATCCTCTTTACCAGCCAAACAACGGCTGGGCAGAGCAAAAGCCTGAGGACTGGAGAGATGCGGTTTTAGAGACACTTTCCCAGGTGGTTTTAAAGTCAGGGGCATCAAAGGAAGACATCAAAGGAATTGGAATCTCCGGTCAGATGCACGGGCTTGTCATGCTTGATGAGAACAATGAAGTGCTGCGCCCTTCTATCATCTGGTGCGATCAGAGAACCGGGGCAGAAGTAGAAGATATGCTGCGGATTATGCCAAGAGAACAATGGATTGAGATCACAGCCAATCCCCCTCTTACCGGCTGGACGGCTGCAAAGATACTATGGGTGAGAAAGAATGAGCCTGAGCTTTATAAAAGATGCAGACATATTCTTCTGCCAAAAGATTACATACGATTTGTGCTGACGGGCGTTTTTGCCACCGAGGTTTCCGATGCCAGCGGCATGCAGCTGTTAAATGTTGCAAAAAGGTGCTGGTCCGAGGAAGTCCTGCATAAACTTGATATCGACGGAGAGCTTTTAGGGACAGTCTATGAATCCTGTGAGGTAACTGGAACACTCCTTCCGGAGATTGCCGCGCTTACTGGTCTTTCCAAGGAAACAAAGGTGGTTGGAGGAGCTGGGGATAACGCAGCAGCAGCAGTGGGAACCGGAGTTGTAAGAGATGGTACTGCCTTTACCACCATAGGAACCTCTGGTGTGGTTTTTGCTCACAGCAGTCAGGTCACCATAGACCCGAAAGGAAGAGTCCATACCTGTTGCTGTGCGGTACCAGGTGCATGGCACGTAATGGGGGTTACCCAGGGTGCAGGCCTTTCCTTAAAATGGTTTAAAGATAATTTCTGTCAGGATTACATCGAAGAAGCCGATCGACAGGGCGTTGATGTATACGATTTAATCAACCGGGATGTAGCCATTATCAAGGCAGGAAGTGACAAGCTTCTCTATCTGCCTTACCTGATGGGAGAGAGAACCCCCCATCTGGACCCGGATTGCAGAGGTGTTTTCTTTGGATTATCTGCCATTCATACAAAAGCTCACATGCTCAGAGCTGTCATGGAGGGAGTTTCCTATTCTCTTAGTGATTGCAACGACATCTTAAAAGAGATGGGAATTGAAGTAGATGAGATGATGGCCTGTGGAGGCGGCGGAAAAAGCCCTATCTGGCGGCAGATGCTTTCGGATATGTATGAATGTGGAGTTAAAACTGTAGAACAGACAGAAGGCCCGGCACTTGGCGTGGCAATTTTAGCCGGTGTTGGCTGCGGAATCTATGAAAGTGTGGAATCGGCCTGTGATACCATGATTTCTGAAGATAAGTCTACGGAACCGGAATCAGAACAGGCGGAGCTTTATAAAAGATATCACTCATTATACAAAAAGCTTTATGAAGATTTAAAAGACAGCTATAAAAAACTGGCATCTTTATAGAGTAATAATAAAACATACAGGAGGCAAAGGATATGCGTTTTTTTATTGATACGGCAAATGTGGAAGAAATTAAGATGGCTGAAGAGATGGGAATCATCTGTGGTGTAACCACCAATCCGTCCCTGATTGCAAAAGAGGGAAGAGATTTTAATCAGGTAATTGCTGAGATTGCTTCCATTGTAGACGGTCCAATAAGCGGTGAAGTTAAGGCTACCACTGTGGATGCAAAAGGGATGATTGCAGAAGGACGTGAAATCGCTGCCATTCACCCCAATATGGTAGTAAAGATACCAATGACCACGGAAGGCTTAAAAGCAGTAAAGGTCCTGACAGCAGAAGATATTAAGACCAATGTCACTTTGGTATTTTCCGCAGCTCAGGCACTTCTTGCAGCAAGAGCAGGAGCCACTTACGTATCTCCATTCCTTGGACGCCTGGATGATATATCAATGCCTGGAATCGATTTAATCGCAGATATTATGGAAATCTTTGAAATCCACGGAATTGAGACAGAAATCATTGCTGCCAGTGTGAGAAATCCGATTCATGTCATTGACTGCGCTAAGGCAGGAGCTGACATTGCAACGGTTCCATACAAAGTATTAGAGCAGATGACAAAGCACCCTCTTACAGATCAGGGAATTGAAAAGTTCAAAAAGGATTACCTGGCTGTATTCGGAGAATAAAAAAGGAGAGGACGCATTTATGGGTTTAGCAGTCAAGCCGGTGACAGATGAAGCATTTCGTGCTTATGGAAAAGTCATAACTGGCTATGAAACAGGGGAATTATTAAAAAAGATGGGCAGCACGCCCCTTCCTGATGATGTCATCTATGTACCTTCCGTTAAGGAACTGGAGGAATTAGAAGTCACAAAGGAATTTGCTAAAAGGGTTTACGGCCAGATGCCAATACAGGTTGGCTTCTGCAACGGCCATAACAAAAAATTGAACGCGGTAGAATATCACAGGGATTCAGAGGTCAATATTGCGGTGACCGATCTAATCTTAATCCTTGGAAAGCAGCAGGATATTACCACGGAATTTACTTATGATTCCGGTTTGATGGAAGCATTTCTCGTGCCTGCTGGTACTGTAATTGAGGTATATGCAACCACGCTGCATTACGCCCCCTGCCATGTTGAGGACGGTGGATTTCGCTGTGTGGTAATTCTTCCAAAAGGAACAAATATGGAACTGGAATCTCTGGGCGAAGCCGTATACAAGGAGGATCAGCTGCTGTTTGCAACGAATAAATGGCTCATTGGCCACGAGGAAGGCGGACTTCCAGAAGAAGCTTATATTGGTATCACCGGGGAGAATCTCTCCGTATAACACAATGAAACATAAGAAAAGAAGGCGTAATTCATAAAATGTCTTAATAATAGGAGGAGTCATATCATGTATAATATCCCTGAATTAAAAGTAGGTATTGTAGCGGTCAGCAGAGATTGTTTCCCGGAATCACTGTCAGTGAACAGAAGAAAAGCTTTAGTTGAGGCTTATGAGGCAAAGTATAATGGGGACAATATTTATGAATGTCCCGTTTGTATCGTTGAAAGTGAAATCCACATGGTTCAGGCCCTTGAAGATGTAAAGAATGCCGGCTGTAATGCCTTAGTGGTCTACCTTGGTAACTTCGGACCAGAGATTTCTGAAACTCTTTTAGCAAAGCATTTTGATGGACCTGTCATGTTTATTGCTGCCGCAGAGGAAAGCGGAGATAATTTAACTCAGGGCCGTGGTGATGCCTACTGCGGAATGTTAAATGCCAGCTACAATTTAAAGCTTAGAAATGTAAAAGCATACATACCGGAATATCCTGTTGGAACAGCAGCAGAGTGTGCTGATATGATTGAAGAATTCCTTCCGGTTGCCAGATCACTTGTTGGACTTTCCAGCTTAAAGATTATTAGCTTTGGTCCTCGTCCATTAAACTTCCTGGCATGCAACGCTCCGATTAAGCAGCTTTATAACCTGGGAGTGGAGATTGAAGAAAACTCTGAGCTGGATTTATTTGAGGCTTTCAATAAGCATGCGAATGATCCAAGAATCCCTGATGTGGTAAAAGATATGGAGAAGGAACTTGGATCTGGAAATCAGAAGCCTGAGATTCTTCCAAAACTTGCTCAGTATGAGCTTACTCTTTTAGACTGGGTAGAAACACACAAGGGCTATCGCAAATACGTTGCCATTGCCGGGAAATGCTGGCCAGCATTCCAGACCCAGTTTGGCTTTGTACCATGCTATGTAAACAGCCGTCTGACCGGAATGGGTATTCCAGTATCCTGTGAAGTGGATATTTACGGAGCACTCAGTGAGTTCATCGGAACCTGCGTCAGCCTTGATGCAGTAACACTTCTTGATATCAACAATACAGTTCCAGCTGATATGTACGAAGAAGATATCAAAGGAAATTATGATTACACCCACCAGGATACCTTTATGGGATTCCATTGTGGAAATACCTGCTCAAGAAAGCTGTCTGCCTGCTCTATGAAGTATCAGATGATCATGGCAAGAACCCTTCCAGAAGAAGTTACCCAGGGTACCTTGGAAGGCGATATTGCTCCTGGAGATATTACATTCTTCCGTTTACAGAGCACTGCAGATAATTTACTCCGTGCTTATGTTGCTCAGGGAGAGGTCCTTCCGGTTGCAACCCGTTCCTTTGGTTCTATTGGCGTATTTGCTATTCCGGAAATGGGAAGATTCTACCGCCATGTTCTGATTGAAAAGAACTTCCCACATCACGGAGCAGTTGCTTTTGGACACTATGGAAAAGCAATCTTTGAAGTGTTTAAATACCTTGGTGTAGAAGAAATTGGATTTAACCAGCCAAAGGGAATGCTTTATAAATCAGAGAATCCATTTTCATAAAAGGTAATTTCATAATTAGTTTCGAATAAAATAGCTGTCTTCGTACGGAAGCGATTCCGTATGCAGGCAGCTATTTTCATAGGAACTTTACGACAGCTTGGCGTAGGTCAAATAGCCAAAAAAGATTTATAACTGGTTCATATATAATTACAAGAAAAGGAAAAATATAAATTAGTATGATAAGCAAATTATAATGAATGCCGTAAGTAATAAGCAGGATCGGATATGTAAAATTGCAATCGCTTTTTTATCTTAATTTTTTGTTATTCTTTAAATGTTTTAGATAAATAGTTAATTGTAATAAGAATGTGTTTACTTACATTCTCTCTTTTATTCAAAAAACATTGATATTTTACTATAAAATTATAATTGAATACAGGATATTGGTAAAATAAATGGACGGATAGCCATTGCTGAAAAATCAAATTAATCTTAATGTTAGTACAGTTGCCAAAACATAAAACCATTCATAAAATAGTTATAGGCATGATTCTAAATAGAGCATGCCGTAAATATTAAGAATGGAGGGTTAAATATGGCAAATAGTGCACTGCAAATAGAGCTAAATACAGCTACGACTGTTGCCTCTGGTGCCAATGTCCTTTTTGATACCATAGTCTATTCATCTGGCGGGATACTCTATAATCCAGCCACTGGTGTAGTTACATTTACCCAGCCTGGACGATTTGTAATCGATTGGTGGCTTGCCACACAATCGTCTCAAGCAACCAATGGAGCTTCTTTTGCTTTGTCTTCTTCACAGGGAGACTTTTTAGAAGGAAATTCTCCGATAAAAACTGGTGAGGTATTTGGTATTGGAATTGTTGAAGTTATAACGGCTCCGGTTACCTTATCACTTGTAAACATTAGCAATGCAACTGTATTTTTCTCATTAATCGTTCCGTTAAAAGGAACTTTGGTGATTGTAGAAGATGATATTAGTGGAGCCACCGGCCCGACGGGAGCTACCGGTCCAACCGGAGCCACCGGCCCGACGGGAGATACCGGTCCGACAGGAGCCACCGGTCCAACCGGATTAACTGGCCCAACGGGATTAACTGGTCCAACCGGAGCCACCGGCCCGACGGGAGATACTGGTCCAACCGGAGCCACCGGCCCGACGGGAGATACCGGCCCAACGGGAGCCACCGGCCCGACGGGAGATACCGGCGCAACGGGAGATACCGGCCCAACCGGGTTAACAGGTCCGACAGGAGCCACCGGCCCGACGGGAGATACCGGCCCAACGGGAGATACCGGCCCAACGGGATTAACAGGTCCGACAGGAGCTACTGGCCCGACGGGAGATACCGGCCCAACGGGAGATACCGGTCCAACGGGAGATACCGGCCCAACCGGCCCGACGGGAGATACTGGCCCAACAGGAGATACCGGCCCAACCGGATTAACCGGCCCAACGGGAGATACCGGTCCGACAGGAGCCACCGGTCCAACGGGAGCCACCGGCCCGACGGGAGATACCGGCCCAACGGGAGATACCGGTCCGACAGGAGCCACTGGCCCAACGGGAGATACTGGTCCAACCGGAGCCACCGGCCCGACCGGAGATACCGGTCCGACAGGAGCCACCGGCCCGACGGGAGCTACTGGTCCGACGGGAGATACTGGTCCAACCGGGGCCACCGGCCCGACCGGAGATACCGGTCCGACCGGAGATACCGGTCCGACAGGAGCTACCGGCCCGACGGGAGATACTGGTCCAACCGGCCCAACGGGAGCCACCGGCCCAACAGGCCCAACAGGAGACACCGGTCCCACCGGAGATACCGGCCCCACCGGCCCAACGGGAGACACCGGTCCAACCGGCCCCGCTGGAATAGCTGGTCTAGCAGGGGCTACCGGTTCAACGGGAGCAACCGGCCCGACAGGTCCGGCCGTTACTAGTGATAGCATGTCAGCAAATAATACGACTTCAACTGTTATTGCTGTAGTACTGGGTGGTACAGATGTCCCATTACCAGATAATCAAAATTTGAATACTTTTACCGTAGATGGCACAAATACCGATTTTACGGTACCTGCAACTGGAGAATATCTCATAAGCTATGCTATTGCTACAACAGCAGCACTTCTGGTATCTTCACGGGTATTGGAGAATGGTGCACCAATCGCTGCGTCCGTCGTTACGCCAGTAGTGGCTGCTTCTGAATTGTCAACATCGTTTATTGTTCCGCTGACTGCTGGTGACACACTGACGCTTCAGTTGTTTGGTCTGCTTGGTGCTGCAACTCTTCTTGGAGGAGCAAGTACCTATTTGACCGTTGTTCGTGTGATCTAATTTTTTACTATAGTTTAAATCCCCCTCCTCTAATGGGAGGGGGAACTTTCTTAACCTGTTATGAGGAAATGTCAGGTTTCCATTTTTATTAATATCAGTTATAATATAAAAGTATCTGGATACTAGATTAGATGAGAGGTTGAGTGTATGAAAAAGCATCCTAAGGTAATTTATATGAGCGCACATTTCTGTACAAGGTCTGATTCATGGACGAGGCTTGTACAGAATCAATTGTTTTAATCGATCTCGTCCCCATTGGGCCTTGTACTTATAAGACTAAATACTTATAAGGAAAGAGAACAATGGAAAATAATAAAAATTATATTATATTTTGGCTGGGACAATCCATGTCGCAGCTCGGAAGTGCAATGACATCATTTGCCCTGACAATATGGGCTTATGAAAGAACACAGTCTGCAATGACAGTCTCACTTATGACATTTTGCACGTATTTACCATACATAGTAATCAGCATTTTTGCAGGCGCCTTTATAGACAGACATTCTAAAAAGAGTATCCTAATTATATCAGATACGATTGCAGCCTTATTAACCGTAGGAGTTTTCTTTGCTCTGAGGCAAAATCAGCTAACCATAGAACATATCTATGCGGTTAATACCCTGATAGGATGCTCCAATGCTTTTCAGTCTCCGGCATCTGCCATTGTTACCGGAATATTGATACCTGCCGGACAGTATAAAAAGGCAAGCGGTCTTCAATCATTCTCAAGCAATCTAATCATGGTTACAGCCCCTATGTTATCTGGAATGATTACAGGGGCAGCAGGGCTTTCGCCTGTTTTATTGGCAGACTTAATTACATTTATATTTTGCATGCTTACATTAATCGTGATCCCAGTGAAACAGCCTTCTCTAAATGAGGAAAAGACAAAAGTGCGGGGTATGATAATTAGCAGTCTGAAGGAGGGCATTTCATTACTAAACAATGAAAAAGGGATACTGCACATTATGATAAGTCTGGCAATTATTAATTTCTTTTCCAGACTGACGTATGAAAATATCTTATCACCAATGATTTTAGCCAGGAGCGGAAATGATATTAAGGCACTCTCTTTTATAAGCGGAGTAATGGGGGCAGGAGGTATCATAGGAGGGATTATGGTTACATGTGGAAGAGCCAAAGCCAATCCGATTAAGCTTATTTATGTTTCTGCTGGAATATCATTCCTGTTTGGAGACCTAATTATGGGAAGCGGCCAAAGTATATTTGCATGGTCTTTAGCTGGCTTAGGAGCAAGCATTCCAATTCCGTATATCATAGCTGGACAGTCCATAATTTTATACCAGATGATTCCGCAGAGTAAGCAAGGAAGCATCTTTGCACTTCGTAATGCAATTCAATATTCCACCATTCCAGCAGGGATACTTTTAGGTGGCTATCTGGCAGATTTCGCATATGAACCATTTATGATGTCTGACCACCCTATCGCAGGTTTATTACATAAGGTCGTAGGAACTGGAGCAGGAGGTGGTATGGCGGTCATGTTTCTTTGTACCGGTATTCTGGGGACATTCTCTTGTATTGCTGGATATAAAAACAGGCATATTAAAGTGTTGGCAAAACAACTGATGGATAAGAAGGATTCAGACAGAACTTCAAGGTAATCAAATTATAATGTTAAATATTCGTTATATTTACTGGTAATCCTATTTCTATCGTGTTACAATTGCAGAAACAAACAGGGATAGAACAAGAATCATGTGGGGGATGCCGAATATGAAAAAGTGGGTTTACGGATGTATGACATGCTCATTAATAAGTCTCTTGGTGTTTCAGACGAAATATTTTAATAAGCAAAAAGCCATGATTTTGGAAACAGAATATTCAAGTCATGAAATCTTGACCCATTCGGCTGACCCTACAGTAAATACACCAATAAGTGACAATGAGGAACGTACAATTTCTGTCAATAGCACAACAATAAAAAAGACTTTGATCCATTCTGCTGGAACAACGCTGGAGGAACGATTTGCTCCCCCTGATGGCTTTGTCAGAGTGGAAAAACCATTGGGCAGCTTTCAGGGATATTTAAGAAAATACGAACTCAAACCGGATAAGAGCCCTGTACTTTTGCATGATGGAAGCGAAAAGAGAAATCAAAAGGCCCATGCTGCAGTTTTCTCAATGCCATTAGTAAATGGGGATTTACAGCAGTGTGCAGACAGTGTCATTCGTATGTATGGGGAATATCTATGGTCGGTCGGTGCATTTAAAGACATTTCATTTCAGCTCACCAATGGCTTTCTCATGGATTATTCTTCCTGGAGAGAGGGAAAGCGCCTGTCAGTGGAAGGAAATAAAGTTTGGTGGGAAAAGCGGGCTTCTTATGATGACTCCAAAGAAAGTCTGATAAAATATTTAAGGCAGGTTATGATTTATGCGGGAACTATTTCCCTTGAAAGAGAGAGCAGCAGTGTTGATTTAACACAGCTATTATCGGGAGATCTGCTGATCCGAGGAGGAAGCCCCGGTCATTGTGTTATGGTGGTTGATGTAGCAGAGGATGAAACAGGAAATAAATGCTTTCTTCTCGCCCAGGGATACATGCCTGCTCAGGATTTTCACGTTCTTAATAATCCTCTCCATGAAGACGATCCATGGTATTATGTTACAGAAATAAAAGATTCTATTGTTACTCCGGAGTATACATTTGGGATTGATGATTTAAAGCGTTGGAAAGTATTTATGGAATCGATTAAATGATTAGAAGCGGTTCTTTTTTGAAGTAAAATAAGTATAAAATATTCAAATAAAATGTCTGGGAATATTTAAAAGAGATTTTTTATATTTGACAGGAACAGAAACTTAGATTTAGATAGATGCGTAGAATTTGCAGTCATGAAATTGATTTGCATTTTCTACGCATTATTTCATTTAGAAATGAAAGTTAAGTTAAATTAAATGACCCCATTTAAAACAAGAATTACCATAACGATTGTCACTAAAATAACTCCTACAATCAGTGTCATGCCTAAACTGATTGTTCCATTTTTACTCGTGTCTTGCGTCTGAAAAGACAGGAGATTAGATTTTCTCAGTGTAGTAACAAGTGGTTTATAAATAAGAAGAGTCAGGACTGTATTGATACCGCTTTTTAAAAGATTAAATGGTATAATAGCTGGTAACAAAAGTTTTACGACAGCTTCCCTGGGGTAGCCCATATAAATAGGTGTAATCAGATAATTCCATAACACCATGACAACTGTCATAAGCAGACAACCGATCACCATACCTACAAAGCCGCCAGTCATGGAATGGCGTTTTTTATAAAGATAAGCGGCAGGGCAGACAAAGGCAACTGTGGACAAGATATTCATGATCAGGCCAATGATTCCAGTGCTGCTGATGGTAAACATTTCAATAAAAGAAACGATAACGGATATAATGACGGCTGACATGGGACCAAATATAAATCCTCCAGTCAGTATAATAACGTCTTTTGGTTCATACTCCAAAAATGGGGCGACCGGGACAATAGGAATTCGGATAATTAAAACGGCTACAAAAGCCAAAGCACATAACATGGCCATTATGGTTATTTTACTAGTTTTCTTGCTCATATTCATAATACTTTCCTCCTGAAAATAAAGTAACACCTGAAAGTGTGCCCTTCAGGTGTTAATAATAGACAGGTGTATTATCTCTATTTAACACATCTTCTTTCATCCAGACTTTACTGTCGGTATTGGAGTTACACCAATTCTGCGTGATACACGCTCGCGGACTTTACCGCCGGTCGGGAATTTCACCCTGCCCTGAAGACAACTATATGCAAATGTTCTGGATACATTATATCACCCAATAAAAAAATTGCAAGATGTAGTTGCAATTTTTTTATTGGTTTGCTATAATAGCGTCCATGGGGGTATAGCTCAGCTGGGAGCGCGAGATGTCCGGTAAACGACCCCTCAAAGAAGAAGTAGATTTGAAGAAGTAAAATGCTGGAAACCTGCGTAAATAAAGGGTTTTCGGCCATATGGGGGTATAGCTCAGCTGGGAGAGCGCTTGAATGGCATTCAAGAGGTCATGGGTTCGAATCCCACTATCTCCATCGTAAAAGTCTAGTATATACTAGGCTTTTTTATTTTTGTGTTGCATTTCATGTTGCATTGATTCAAAATGTTTTATAGTTACATCTTCATATTTCTGCTCATAATCATTAATTGTTCCGCGATAAACCTGCTTTAAGGTTTTATCTGAAGACCACCCTCCACTTAAACAATAAGCCGCAGGCATGAATGCTTGTGGCTTAAATTAGAATTTTTAGGGACGGGACACTTGATAAATCAAGGAAAAAATGGTACATATCATTTAGGTCCAACTTTTGGGGGCCAGTTCACAATGTGCCTTTTTATTGATTTAAATTCTACTAATGATTACTTTTAAAAATCAGAAGATATATATTCTGATAGGAGGCAAATGGAGGTAATAACTCTGCTGCAGAGAGCCTGAGGCAGAAGTATAGAAAAGTTATCCAATTTGACATATTAAAACGGGTAAGTAAAAAATACAGATAATAAAGATAATCATTCGTGTGATTGATACCGTAGGGTAAATACACATTAATATCTTTTTTATAGCATAAAGTGAGTTATAAAGCCGTTTCGTTTAGAAGATTAATATTAATTGCTTATATTTAAGCTTTGGCGAAATTCCGCTTTATCATAATAGGTGTTCAACATAACCTGGGGATAACTGTCGACTATTTCTTTGACAATTTGCAATCCTTTCCCGCTATGTCCTATCTTATCTGATTTTCTCAGTATCATATGTTCAAACTGATGACCTGCACGTACACTGTTCTTTATAGAGTAAGAGACCAGGTTTTCTTGATTGCGTATATTTATATTTATATGTGAGTCAGGGAGGTTTTCACATTCATCGATAGCATTATCCATAAAAATTCCGAGTATCCTTGTCAGATCAATAATATCCATTCCTAAGAAAAATAAATCTTCATCGATTTGAATATTCAGTGATATATTTACATTGAGATTAAATGCTTGAAATAGTTTCATGTGCAAAAAAGAGCGCAGCGTTTCGGAAGGAATTTGATACAGCTGCGAAAACTGATAGTTCTTCTCAATCTGATCTAATGCAAATGGATATATTTTTCCTTGATAAAAGATCTTCATTGCAGAGTCACTGCTTTTTTCTACAAATCCACCCATTGTCATAAAGAGATTTTTGATATCATGACGGAGGTTTTCCATATCTTGAAGATTTTTATTCAAGTTTTGATAGTATTCAACTGTGCTCTTTTGTGACTGTTTCATGTAATCTAATGTAATTCGATAATCCTCTATGAAGTATAACATATATACAAATGCTACCTGAAAAATCAAAAGAAACAAATGAAAAATATTGATATAAATTAGAAGCAGATCACTAACCGTTCTGGTCAATAGGAATGGAAGCGGTATAACTACAATAGAAATAGTGGTTATGGCAGCGAAGAAAGAGATTATTTTATCAACAACAATAAATTTTCTGCTAATTCTTCTTGCGGTGATTATAATCCGGTTATACTTTTTGCTAACCAGGTAGACTGTTCCAAAAGCAAACAATAAGGCTAAGGTCAAAAATAATACCATTGCTGCTCGGTCCAGCGACTTCCCGGTTTGAAAATGGTACATGATGTATTCCATGATTGGGAAAAAAATTAATGCTGAGAATGACAGATAAATAAAGGAGATATAAACACTAAGAATTCTTCCCCTCAAGGTACCAGCATTGAGAAATTCAAAGGTTAATAATGTAAAAAGAATAAGCAGATACCAACTACCATAACCCATAGTAGTTAAGCTTGAATTTAATAGTCTATAAGGTAACAAAAAAGCAGCAAAAAGAAATAGAGCGTTTTCAGTCGAAACATCGCATAGCCTTAGCTGTTTAAACTCAATAGAAAATAATGCTGCAGTTACAATAACGAGCAATAATTGTGATTTTGAAGTGATATTCCAGATATAGAAAGCCTGCACCAGAACAATTGCAATCCCTATCAGGAATTGTAGTTGTTTTGGTGCTTTTTTGGTTATTGTCATGCAAAGTAATATAATAAATGAGTGTAAAAAGCTTAGTACAATTTCTATAAATCCTGTACTAAATAAATCTGTTAAGCTACCAACGGGATAAGGCATCATTATTTCTCCAATCTATTTATTTTTAAAAATATTTTTTTTGCTAATTGCACATGTAACTAATTCTCCATTTGATAATTTTAATTGTCCATCTGCTATGCCAACAACACAGCGTCTATTCACTACAACGGAACGATGGCTGAGCGCAAAGTCTTCCCCCAATAATTCAAGAGCGTGAGAAATGGAATCTCGTACAGTAATTTGTGAACCATCAATAGTGTGATAGCAGATATTATGCGGCTGTCCCTTTAATGTTTCGACATATGCAATTCGTTCAACTGAAATACTTACATATTCGTCAATACTAATCTGAAGTTCAACTGTATTGCTTGGCACATCGATGGAACTATTTTCTAAATTCATACATTTTGTTAAACAGTTTTCAAATTCCGTTGTCATCATTGCTAGGTTAAAATTTTTTTTAATAAAATCAAATGGTTCAACTCCACTTTTTAGGAGTGCCATGCTTTTTTCAATATGGCTTGTGACAAAAACAATTTTAGCCGGAATTGCTTTTTCACGGAGCTGTTGCGCCAAGTCAATGCCATTTAATTGGTGATTCCCCATATCAAGGTCTAGAAAAAATAAGTAGGAATCGGGATTGCTGTTTAAATACGCCAATACCTCTCCGGCCGAAGATGCAAGGCAAGCTATCTCTGCTTCCATCTTTAAAGTACGAATTATATTATTAAGAATATCCGATATCATGGATAGGGTAAAAGCATCATCGTCGCATACAATTATTTTTAGCATGGCCGAACCTCCTACATAATAAAAAAGCAATAATAAATTATACCATATTATTGTTTTGTCGCAAATATTTTGTCCTGAATACTGCATTTTTGTCCTGAACATATTTTTAAAAAAGATGTTTCGAGACGTAAAGCCACTGTTAACGTAGAAACGCTGTTTTGTCATAATTTTTGTAGTATACTTTGCACTATTACAGGTGAAGCACTTGTGAAAAAACTTTGAATAAAAGGAGAATTATTAATGAAACGAATTAAAAATTATGTGGCGATTGCACTGGCTACAGTAACAATTTTAACAACAGTATCTGGTTGTAGTCCTACACAAAAAGTTGAAACAAATGGTGCGCTTCCAGTAAATTCTGACGGTAATGTTACCACTGAGGTAAAGGAACGGGGACTTAAATTCACCATATCTCAGGAATATATGGATAAAGGTGTCACTTTGGAAGGGTATAACCAAAACCTGGATGGATACCGCATAGTTAGTATTACATATTATAGTCCGACTGCCACAGAAGCTTTAGAAACAATTATCAATATGGATGAAGAGAAAAGAACCAAAGAAGTCTCTGATGAGTATACGCAGAAGATATGGAATACAAGCCGTACCATTATGGACATTGTAATGCTGGAAACGGATGAGTATAAGAAGTTAGTTGACTCTGGAACCAGTTTGGATAAAATTACCGGATATTCACCTTCTGAAGAACTGGGAACCAACGACGGCTATACCTACATTATCTCTATTCCGGATTTGGATAATGGTGATCTCAGTGAGGATGAAATCAAGCAATATAATCAGTGCAAGGAATATATGAAAACAGTTAAGGAGAATCTTTCTTTTATTCCGGTTGAATTGGAAAACACAGATACTGTACTTGGAGAAACCATGCCCTCTTTCACAACAAATGATTTAAACGGCAATGCGGTTACAAATGATATTTTTGGTAAGAAAAAGCTGACGGTTGTTAATGTATGGGGAACTTTCTGCGGTCCTTGTATTGAGGAAATGCCTGAACTTCAAAAGTGGTCTGAAGAAATGTCTGATAATGTTCAGATTATTGGCTTGGTAGGTGATATTGAAGGGGAAAATGATAAGAAGCATTTAGACTTAGCGAAAAAGATTGTTAATAAAGCGGGTGTTAATTTTACAAACTTGATTGCAAACGATGATTTTAAAGACATGATGAGTGGGATTATTGGATTTCCTACAACATTTCTTGTGGATCAGAACGGTGCAATTGTGGGAGATCCTATTGTCGGAGCTGAAATGGATTCCTACAAATCAGCTGTGGAGGCATACTTAAATGGAAACGCAAACTAAGAGAAGATTCCTTTCAGCATTTGTTCTCCTGTTAGCCGCTGCGTTTTTGTGCTTCGGGGTGCAGCGGGGAGAGGTAGCCACTGTTCTTAATAAAGCTGTCAATATCTGTTTAGAGTGTATAGGATTGGGGTGAACATATGAATATTCCAAATAAATTAAAAAGAAAACTAATACAGATAACAGCTTTTGGATTCTCCAATTCACATGTCGGTAATTTTGCTTCAGGTAAGATCTACACTGGGCAGTGGAAACAATTTTGTAATCCCGGGTTGAACTGCTATTCCTGTCCAGCAGCTTCATTTGCGTGTCCAATAGGAGCATTACAGGCAGTAAGTGGTTCAATTGATTTCAAATTCAGTTTCTATGTTATAGGTTTCTTGCTTGCGGTTGGTGTCTTTCTGGGACGCTTTGTATGTGGCTTCTTATGTCCCTTTGGTTTTTTTCAAGAATTGTTAAACAAGATACCTAGCCCAAAATTCAAGGTGCCAAGGCCATTTTTATATATCAAATATGTCATATTAATTGTATTTGTAATTTTGCTGCCAGTCGTTCTTACAAACTATATGGGCATCGGAAAACCTGCATTTTGTCAGTTTATCTGTCCCGCAGGGACACTAGAAGGCGGAATCCCATTGCTCAGTATGCATGACGAACTTCGTCAGACAATTGGCTCGCTCTTTAGTTTAAAATTGACAATTTTGATTATCACAATAATTGGATGCATTTTGAGCTATCGGTTTTTCTGCAAAACACTTTGTCCACTTGCAGTTATATATGGTCTTTTAAATAAAATCAGTTTTTATCATCTAAATGTAAATGAACATAAGTGCATCCACTGTGGAAAGTGTGCAAAGACATGTAAGATGATTGTTGATCCTGTGAAATCTCCGAATTCAGTTGAATGTATTCGATGTGGAGAGTGCGCAGAGGTGTGTCCAACTAAAGCGATTAGCATAGGCTATAAATTTGAGAAAAAAATAGTTGAGAACGTAGAGTTAATACAAAATACCCAAGAGGAGAACGTTTGAAATGAGCGATAATAAAACCGAATTGAACATTATACCAAGAAAGCAGCGTTCTAAGCGGCTCCTTGCATTGGATGCTGCAAGAGGGCTGGCGGTAGTTGGAATGTTTGTGCAGCACTTTGCACTGAATCAGATAAATAGCTTTGTGTCAGGAAATACAATGATTCTCTTTATCCTTTGTTCAGGTATTTCTTATTCCATTATGTCACAGAGTATGAAAGAGCACGGGATAGAGCCTACTACATTCCGTTCACGTGTTTTGGCACGGTCTGTATTTATTGATTTCATTGGATATTTAATACTCATGCTTAACGGCCCTTTTGGAATGGTTTTGTCTGCTTATGCAATGCTGTTTATTCTGTCGCTTGCATTGGTTCACTATTCTGCCCGTACTTTGATCATTCTTTCCGGAGTACTATTTTTGGTAAGTCCACCACTCATGTTGATTGGCCTAAGCTTATTTGCAGATACTGCCTTATTAGGTGATATTGCAGGTGGTCCATTATCAGCACTGGCTTGGGCACCTGTTTTTATAGCAGGTATGGCAATAGGAAAAATGGATCTTTACAAGTTTAAAACAGCAATCAAGTTTGTAGTGACAGGGCTCACAATTTTGATTCCATTCAAACTGATTGCGATATTTTTACTACCTGGATTACGTCAGAAGTTTGAAAATTGGCTTGTACAGTTTCCAGCCTATGAAAATCCTCCTATGGTAGATCAATACGCTATTTGGCCATTAAACACACAGCCAATACAATGGCAAATGCTTTTTCTTGATTCCCCACAAAGTGGTGCAGCTTTTGAATTGCTGATTGGATTAGGTGGCACACTAATTCTTCTTGGACTGTTGCTTCTGATAGAAAATAAGCTTAAAGTCGTACTTCGACCTTTTGCTGCTGCCGGGCGTGTAGCCCTGACGCTGTATGTTGCTCAGTTCGTTTTGGTTTGGGGCACTACTCTGATTGGGGTAGACATTACAAGTATTGATATAGGAGCTATACCCTTTGGTGATATTATGGTGGTATTATTTACACTTCTGATTGGCTGGCTATTAGCCAAGCTTCCTAATGGGCCATTAGAGAGTGCTATTCGCCGATTTGAGGGGTTGTTTTACAAAAAATAAATGTTCGTTAGATTGCTAAAAAAAGAATCATTCGTTGACAATTAATCATTGATGAGTAGGAGTACCATTATAACAGTAAGAAAAGTTTGTGTGAAGAAATGTCGGCTATGGTATCTATATTGCTAAAATACTCACGTTTGATTTTAGTTTTCTTCGAATGGAGGATATGGAAATTAGTAGAGTATTTCTTAAGTTTGTTCTTTTTGATAGCGGTGTCTTGATTGTATCAGTAACTATTTTGGCCTTAAAGTTTCGTATTTTTCAGGCGGGTGTTAAAAAGAGTCCCTGCAGGGAAGAACATTATTTCACAACCAACTCTAAATAGAAATAACAGTTGGTGATAAGAGTTCAGTAGAAAGGAGTTTTATAAATATGAAAATAGAAATTTTGTCTGACATTGCGTGTCCATTTTGTTATATTGGCAAGCAACGCCTGGAAATAGCATTGGAGCGGTTTGAGCATAAGGAGGATGTTAAAATATCTTTCCGTAGTTTTCAATTAGACCCTTATGCGAAAAAGAATACCGGCATGGATATTCATCAGGTATCATCTTCCAAGCATGGAATACCATATGAAAAAGCAAAGCAATGGAACAATCAGCTCGCACAGCAAGCGAGAGAAATTGGACTGGATTATCATTTTGATACATTAATACCCACCAATTCCTACGATGCAATCCGCCTTTCATATTTTGCAGAAGAGAAAGGCAAAATGAAAGAAATGATGGAACGCCTTATGAAGGCATATCTGGTAGATTCGCTGGATATTGGTGATCATGCCACGCTTGCTGGATTGGCAGGTGAAATAGGACTTAATGAGAAAGAGGCTTTGGACGCTTTAGCAGGCGATTGGTATAGTGAAAATATTGCAAGAGATAGGGCAGATGGATTAAAAATCGGTATTCAGGGTGTTCCCTTTTTCATTGTAAATGACAAATATACCATCACTGGAGCACAACCTAGTGAAACTTTTTTAGAGATACTACAAAAGGTATGGAAAGAAGACTATGACAATGCTATGACCAAAGAGAATAAATCTGAACCATCGTCCGATGAGTATTGCTCTGATGGAACATGCAAATTAGGTTAATGCATAGTATCATATTTTAATTGAACATTTCCTATAGAAAAACTCAAAGGCATCGGAATGCAAAATTTCGGTGCCTTTGTTTTTTTTATATAGAGCAAAGCTTAAAATTATCGCTCAGCTGGAAGAGCATAAATAGGGGTAACAGCCTGATTAGAAGTGGTGTGTGTGATTTCACAGCATACGGCAGGCCATTTTTTGCCTGCGAAGACTTTTCGGTCAATTTTTGGAGTAACGGCGACTATAGCTCTTGGTATGGATGTACTGTTACATATAAACATATACTTGTGCTGCAGAATATAATGACTAGGAGTGTCGTTTTTTTTACAACTTACAAAAAATATACATAAAAAATGTTATTTTAATAGTATAAATCAATACTTTTTCAGAAGAAACATTTTTTGTACAGGTTGGTATTTGTGAAAATGGTATAAAAATTTATAAATAAATCACCGAATTTGGTAATTGTGATAGATATAAAAATAGAGAATTGGTTTAAGTGCTTCTTAATTTTTGTTCGAAAATTTTGAAATTAATAAGTGTAATGATGTTGATGTAAGATATATCCCAGTTGTTACGAACACCTTATATCTATGAAAATGAAACTTAAGTATTTTGGCGAATGGAAGCTAAAGTAGCCCTGATGATGGGGTATGCAACTGAACAAGGGGGTGTCGGCGTTCACGATTTAGTTGGCTATAATTACTTCCCGTATACGTATGACAGCGGGCATCCTGGGTGGAAGTCTCCACAGACAATACCAACTGGACTCTGGCAGCGGACAAGACTGCCAATATCAGTACTGACCAGACCCAGAGCGACGACTTCAGCGCTGCGGTAAGATATGTGCGAAAGGCTTTCAGGCTGGAGCCGCCAATACCAATAGTGGTTGGAATACTGGGATCCGACTGGAAGGTATTGCGTATACTCTAATCATTCTGCCGTGCATCTTCCCCTTCGGGATATCGGCGGTTTAAAGATAAGTTTATTTTATAATACACAATAAGGCAGTGAAAGGGGGGGCTGAAAACTTAAAGATAAGCAATACGAGTGCAGTGTACTTACTAAAAATGAAGGAGGTGAAAATGGTAACGTAACAATGAATTTATTCAAAGGTGGGTTTTTGTTAAATAACCAAAAAAGAAAGGAAAAATAAAAATGGAATCAAAAATCTTAATGAAAGAAATAAGCAGGAAATTGAGACGAACATTTTCCGTATTCGCTGTACTTCTTGCTGTACTTCTTGCAAGACCTGTATGTTCAGTAGCGGCGGAAACGCTCCCAACCCTTCCGCCGTCAGGCTTTGACCAAGTCAAGAGCAACATTCCACACGGTCAGGTCAGTTACATTACTTATCAGTCCACGGCGACAAACAGCCAGCGGAGGGCGAGAATTTACCTGCCCCCAGGGTATTCAACAAACAACAAATACAGCGTCATGTATTTATTGCATGGCATTGGTGGGAATGAAGACGAGTGGTACAACAACGGCGCACCGAATGTCATCCTTGACAATCTCATTGCTGCCGGTAAAATTCAACCCTTTATCCTTGTATTACCAAACGGAAATGCAACGGGAAATGGAGTAAGGGATGGTTGGGAGAATTTTACAAATGATTTAATGAATTCTCTTGTACCCTATATCGAATCACACTATTCCGTTTATACGGATGCCCAACACCGGGCGATTGCCGGCCTTTCACAGGGTGGTGCCCAATCGCTGAATATCGGGTTGCCCAACGTGGATAAATTCCCCTATATCGGTGGCTTTTCCTCCTCGCCCATCACCAAACAGGTTAACCAGCTGTTTCCTGACGGCGGGACTAAGGTTAGGGCGAATTCAAAACTGCTGTTTCTTTCCTGCGGAACCTCAGATGGACTTATATCCAATAACAATAGGGTAAGAGATTATTGCAAGTCCAATAATATTCGATACACGGAATGGCTTCTCCCGGGTAGGGGCCATGATTGGAGCGTGTGGAAGCCAAGTCTGTGGAATTTTGCCCAGATGGCGTGCGCAGCAGGTTTTACGGATCAGACCACCCCAAACCCAAACCCGATATCTGCCTTTACACAGATTGAAGCGGAAAGTTTCCAAAACCAGCAGGGAATCCAAACCGAAAACTGTACCGAAGGTGGACAGAATATCGGGTATATTGAGAATGGGGATTATGCTGTTTACAGCAATATCGATTTTGGCAACGGTGCGGCAAGCTTCCAGGCCAGAGTAGCCAGCGCCTCCAGTGGTGGTAATATTGAGATCAGGCTGGATAGTATTACCGGTACTTTGATCGGGACTTGTCCGGTTGCCGGAACCGGTGGTTGGCAGACCTGGACCAATGTAAAGTGCAATGTCAGTGGGGTAAGCGGAAAACATGATGTTTATCTGAAATTTACAGGCGGAAGTGGATACCTATTCAACCTCAACTGGTTTAAGTTTAATACGCTATACAGCATGGAAATTCAAGGGGTTGAAAACGAACAAAATCTCATCTCTACGCCTGCACAGGCACTCGTACAGACAACAACTCCAACACCAAATGGTGGTAAATTCCACTGTTTTCTATTATTAGGTCAATCCAATATGGCAGGTTATGCTTTGGCACAATCTTCTGATAAAGTGGAAGACCCTCGCGTGCTTGTATTGGGGTATGATAATAATGCTGCACTCGGACGGGTAACCAATAAGTGGGATGTGGCATCTCCACCTCTTCATGCTTCCTGGCTTAATGCTATCGGCCCTGGAGATTGGTTTGGCAAGACCATGATTCAGAAAGTCCCGTCGGGTGATACGATCGGACTGATACCATGTGCGATTAGCGGTGAAAGGATCGAGACATTTATGAAATCGGGAGGCACCAAATATAATTGGATTCTCAACCGTGCAAGGATTGCACAGCAAAATGGTGGCGTCATTGATGGTATCATTTTTCACCAGGGCGAATCCAACAGCGGCGATCCGAGTTGGCCCGGCAAGGTAAAAACACTGGTGGAAGACCTTAGAAAAGATTTAAACCTGGGGAATGCTCCTTTTATCGCTGGCGAACTGCTTTACAGCGGTCCTTGTGCAGGTCACAATACGTTGGTAAACAAACTGCCTTCCATGATTACAAATTGCTCGGTAGTCTCTGCAAAAGGTCTGGTAGTAGACCCTGGCGATACACAATACCGTCTCCATTTTAATCATGATTCATCAGTTACCCTGGGCAAACGATATGCTGAAAAAATGATTCAAGCCCTCGGCTGGTGAGTTGGCATGTAATATTAAACCAGGAGGAAACGGGTATGTTAAAAAAGAAGGCTTCCCAAAAAAGTGTTTTATTGATTCTCTCTTTGATAACTGTTTTATGCAGCATATTCACTTTTACTGTCTTTCCGATAGCTACATCCGCTGCGACTCAAGCAAACTATTATGTTTCGCCGACAGGAAGCGACAGCAACCCAGGAACGCTTGCAGCACCCTTCCAAACAATCACAAAGGCGCGTGACGCTGTACGCATAATCAATAGCAATATGACCGGAGATATCTATATTTATTTGCGGGGCGGAAACTACAGCATCACCAGTACCGTTACTTTCGGACCACAGGATTCAGGGACAAACGGATACAGGATCTATTACCAGGCATACCCTGGTGAAACGCCTATCTTAAACGGTGCAACAAAAGTTACAGGCTGGACTCAGCATAGCGGCAATATTTATAAGGCTGCGCTCAATCGTTCGACCAAATTGAGAAACCTTTATGTGAATGACCAGAGGGCTTCAATGACCAGCAAAACCGTTACAGCCCGCGGAGGTTACGGGACTTATTCCGTAACTGCAGGACAGGCTAGTTGGGCATGGACAAGCGGCAGTAAGAGCGACGGAGTTCAGTATAATACATCGGATGTACCGGCAATTGCCAGCAACAAAGATGACCTTGAGATTGTAAACGGTACTACCTGGAATGAGAATATAGTTTGTACCAGGGATGTGATTACATCCGGCAGTAATAGAGTGCTTCTTTTGCAGCAGCCTTATGGGGCGATAGCACAGACTCCGGGGTGGGGGGCGGCTTTTAGTGCTTCCGGTACCCATACGATTTATAATGCCTTCGAATTCTTAAATTCTCCTGGACAATTTTATTTTGATAAGACGGCCAAAACGCTTTATTACTATATCCGTCCAGGTGAGAATATGGCCACTGCCGATGTAGAGGCTCCTGTTGTAGAGAAGCTGTTAGACATCGCAGGAACATCAACGACTAACAGGGTCAAGAATATCACCTTCCAGGGCATTACTTTTGAAAATACGGATTACAGCCTTGTGAATGTTGCAGGCTCACACGGTAAATCTACATGTCAGGCGGCACAGGCATTTACCGCTTTTTATAACGACAATTGGCACAACACCAAGTATGATCTTGTTGATACATTGCCTGGAATGATCAACGTAAGCAGCAGTGATTCCATCAACTTTATAAGAAATATAGTGAAGCACAGCGGCAATGATGGAATTTCCATGGTAAACGATGTTATAAATTCCAATCTTATCGGCAACTACATCACGGACATCACATCCAGTGGCATTACGATAGGGCATCCGCAGCATGTTTATATCGGAGATGGTGGAAACCATGCAAAATATGCTCCCGGAGTAGAAGGGGTTTGTAAGAATATCACCATCAACAACAATTTCCTGTACAACATAAGCACGTCTCACGGATTTGGGGGCTGTGCCGCCATCACGGCTTACTTTGTCGATACCACCAAAATAACGAATAACCATGTTCAATCAACAGCATACAATGGAATTCATTTAGGATGGGGATGGCGTAATTTCACTGACTCCACTACCTGTAAAAACAACACAGTAAGTAATAACCGGATTATTAATACCTTAACCAGGCTTCATGACAGCGGTGCCATCTATACCATTGGACAGATGCCAGGTACGAACATTAACCAGAACTATGTCAGAGGAATTCCTCCTGCAACCTCCGGTCCGACCTATGGTTTGCATAACGATGAAGGAACTGCCTATATCAATGAAAATGACAACGTACTGGATATTGATCCGGGGGTAAAGTATACCATCAACTGTGAGGATTTTGGAGAAAAACACGATTTAACCATACTGCGGACCTTTGCCACCGTAAATAAAATGGGCGTTAATCCTCCAAACAGTAAAATTGATCCCCCGGTTGCTGTACCGGATAACGTATGGCCTTTGACACAGTACACTACCTGTTTGAATTCGGGAATCCAGGAAGCATACAGGGATATTATCCCGGCGAACTTACTTTCAACACCGGATTATGTATTCCCAGCAAGTTGCGCTGCTGCAGCCGAAACTAGCATTAGTATAAGGAGCAGCGGCAATTCTTCCAATACGGTATGGTTTGCCCCGGCCGGGACAACCAATTTTGTCGAGGGATCTACGATGACGAAAGCGGAAGGAACTGCGACAACGATTACAGCCCCGGCCACTGCTGGTACGTACAAGTTGTGTGTAGTAAATTCACAAGGCGTGAAGATGGGTGAATCGGCGGCACTGCTCCGAGTAAGCGGAACGTCTTCACAGATTGAAGCGGAGAGTTTCAGTAGCCAATCGGGTATTCAAACGGAAAACTGCAGCGAAGGCGGAAAGAACATTGGGTATATTGAAAATGGGGATTATGCCGTATACAACAATATCAATTTCGGCTCCGGAGCTGCAAGCTTCCAGGCCAGAGTAGCCAGCGGCGCCAGTGGAGGGAATATTGAGATCAGACTGGATAGTCTTACTGGTCCTTTAGTAGGAACTTGTTCTATCACCGGGACTGGCGGTTGGCAGACGTGGGCCACCAGAACCTGCAGTGTCAGCGGAGCAAGCGGGACGCATAACGTATACTTGAAATTTACCGGTGGAAGCGGCTACTTATTTAATCTAAACTGGTTCCAATTTAACAGGTGAAGTGTAACTCCTATACCGACTTAGACGCCAACTCCCTAATATGTGGTTGGAAATCTCGATTCTCGGGTCCATTAAAGATTTAAGTCCCTGTACGAAGTGACCTTTTAGCCGGGGACTTAAATCTTGATGGTGTTATATCCAATTCACCTTATTCACCTTAAAGATAGTGTACTCTAACCATACTGCCGTGTATCCTGTATGGGATACGGCGATATAAAAGAAAGGGGAAATAAAAAATGAGACTAAAACCCTTAATGAATGAAATTGGCAGGAAAATAGTACCGGCTTTTTTCACTCTTGCAGTACTTTTAGCAATGCCTGTAAATTCAATGGCGGCGCAAGCGCTCCCAACCATGCCGCCGACAGGATATGACCAGGCTAGGAACAATATTCCGCACGGGCAGGTCAACAGTATTACTTATCAATCATCCGCAACAAACAGCCAGAGGAAGGCGAGAATTTACCTGCCACCAGGATATTCAACAAGCAAAAAATACAGCGTCCTGTATTTATTGCACGGTTATGGCGGGAGTGAAGGTGATTGGTTTACAGGCGGAGGCGCAGCCAATGTCATTATGGACAACCTTATTGCCAATGGCAATATTCAGCCATTTATCATTGTAACACCAAATGCTAATACATCGTCAATATCTGATAGTAAGCTTCCGGATGATATACTAAACAGCCTTATACCATACATAGATTCACACTATTCCGTTTATACTGACCGCCTTCACAGAGCAATTGCCGGTCTCTCGTATGGTGGTCCACAATCATATAATATTGGGTGTACCAATATGAACAAATTCGCCTATGTCGGAGCTTTTTCAGGCGGTGGTCCTGTTGCCTATCCGACCAGCAAGTTGTTTCCAAATCCTGCAGCTACCCGTCAGCAGATGAAGCTATTGTTTCTTTGCATTGGAACCAATGATAATTTATCTTACAGTGACGGCATAGCTAATTTCTGTAAGAGCAATAGTATCCCTTACACCTATTATCAAATTCCAGGAAGAGGTCACGATTGGACTGTTTGGAAACCAAGTCTGTGGAATTTTGCACAAATGGCCAGCGCGAAAGGATTTACGGATTATGGCACCCCGAGATCGGCATTCACACAGATCGAAGGAGAGAGTTACGACAACCAGTCTGAAATCCAAACCGAAGCTTTTAACGAGGACGGACAGAATATCGGAGATGTAGAGAATGGGGATGAAGCAATCTACAACGATATCGATTTGAGCAGCGGTGCGGCAGGCTTCTAGGCTAAAGAAGGCCGCTAGCGGAGGGTGCTATTACGAAATTATCATATAGATTGGAGGTAAATCTATGAAAAAAGTATGTAGAGTTGTGGTTTTCCTATTGACTATTTCCCTATTTCATTCAACAGAGTCTTATGCAGACAATCCAATCGTACAAACGAATTATACTGCGGATCCTGCCCCGATGATCTATAACGGGACTTGCTATTTGTATACCACTCATGACGAGGACACCACCGTCAATAATTTTTATACTATGAATGACTGGAGATGCTATTCATCCACCGACATGCAAAACTGGACGGATCATGGATCACCGTTGTCTTACAATACATTCAGTTGGGCGCAAGGCGATGCATGGGCTGGACAGGTTATTAATAGGAACGGAAAGTTCTATTTCTACGGTCCGATGACCCGGAAAAATGCCGGAGGCGCAAGGGTAATCGGTGTAGCGGTATCAGACAGTCCTACCGGGCCGTTCACCGATCCTCTGGGGAAACCTTTAATTACCAATAACGGGGCACAGGATATCGACCCTACCGTATTCATTGATGACAACGGACAGGCGTATCTCTATTGGGGGAACGGAAACCTCTATTATGTGAAGCTGAATCAAGATATGATTTCATACTCAGGCGGTATTGTCCAAGTATCTCCGAAACCAGCAAACTTTATCGAAGGTCCGTGGTTCTACAAGCGCAATAATTTATATTACATGGTATACGCAGGTATGACTGGAGGATCCGAAAATATCTCTTATGCTACCAGCAACAGTCCTACCGGGCCATGGACCTCCAAGGGAACTTTAATGGGTTCGAAAAACAGCTATACAAATCATCCGGGAGTAATCGATTATAAAGGAAATTCCTACCTCTTTTATCATACCGGCATCTTACAGGGTGGCGGAAGCTACCATCGTTCTGTTGGCTTGGAACAATTCAAGTACAATGCAGATGGCACAATTCCCAGTATTCCAATTACCCAAAATGGTCCGAACCAGCTTAGCAATCTAAACCCATATGTCAAAACGGAAGCTGAAACAATTTGCTGGGAATCCGGCGTTGAGACAGAAAAATGCAGTGAAGGCGGAATGGATGTATGCAATATCGAAAACGGGGACTGGATTAAAGTAAAGGGTGTAGATTTTGGTTCTGGTGCGGCCTCTTTTGAAGCAAGAGTAGCTTCAGCAACGAACGGCGGGAATATTGAACTCCGCCTAGACAGCCCGACAGGGAAACTGGTGGGAACTTGTGCCGTTCCAAGTACCGGAGGCTGGCAGACCTGGATAACTAAGACCTGTAATGTAAGCGGTGCAACAGGGGTACATGACCTATACCTGAAATTTACTGGAGGAAGCGGTTATCTATTTAACTTTAACTGGTGGAAGTTCACTGGCACAGGTGTAACTCCAACTCCTGGCCAGACATCGGCTTTTTCACAGATTGAAGCGGAAAGCTACAACAACCAATCTGGAATCCAAACTGAGAGCTGCAGCGAAGGAGGAGAAGATGTCGGCTATATCGAAAACGGGGATTATGTAGTTTACAACAATATCGATTTCGGCAATGGTGCAGAAAGCTTTAAGGCTAGGGTAGCCAGCGCCGCCAGTGGAGGGAATATTGAGATCAGGCTTGATAGTCTTACCGGTCCTCTAGTAGGGACTTGTCAGGTTACCGGAACCGGAGGCTGGCAGACTTGGGCTGATGCAACCTGCAGTGTTAGCGGAGTAAGTGGAAAACATGACTTATACCTAAAATTTACAGGAGGAAGCGGATACTTATTCAACCTTAACTGGTTCAAGTTTACCGGTAAAAGTGTAACCGCCGGAGCTCTTGAGGAAGATGAGAGTGTCAATGAACAGACTATGCCTTAGTGAAAATGTACCTTCTTGGGTCTATTGCGGATTTCCTGCCGGGTACTATTACGAAATTACCTTTTTACCTTAAAGACGTGAGCTCTTAAGTTGTTTACAGCAATACCGCTAAATTCAAATAAGGAGGTAATTGTGGATTATGAAAAAAATCTCTATATTAATGATTGGATTGGTTTTATCAATGGCATCTTTCAAGGAAGTACATGCTGCTTCATCGTATATTGATTATTTTAAAGCGACGCCAATAATAGATTCCCTATCGTCGTCCTGTTGGGGCGCAGCAGCAGTGGGCCCTCGTGATCAATCGAATGGTTTGGAAGACAGGACCATGTCAAAGTATGCTTATTGGGATGGAGGAATCATCAAGGGGCAGGATGGCACGTATCATATGTTTGCCAGCCGGTGGAATCAATCTGCTGGTCATAACGGGTGGTTTGGTTCTGTGGCTGTTCATGCGACGAGCTCCAATCTGTATGGACCATATACGGACAAGGGTTTGTGCTGGCCCAACGATCAGGGCGGTAAAGGTCACAACGTGGTTCCGTTTCAACTGAAAGACGGGCGGTATGCTATTCTTGTGAGTGAAACCAGGCGGCCGGCGGAAATTTTTGTCTCCAATTCCCTGGATGGGCCATGGTCAAAGCTGGGTAGTGTATCGATTGCTTCCAATGCTTACTCATCCAATTATACAGCGTCGAATGTTTACATTATGCTTCGTCCGGATGGACGTTATGGGTTGATTGAAAGAGATGGGGTCATTGGTATTGCTGATAATGTCCTTGGACCTTACACCATTCAAGGAACCAATATTTATGCGAGGATTCCCGGTTGTCCGACAGTCAACATGGAAGATCCCGTTATGTGGTATAGTGGTGGACTTTATCATATTATTGTCAATAAGTGGGACACACGTAAGGCGTATCACATCACATCCAAAGATGGTATCAGCAACTGGAAATTAGAACCTGGATATGCCTATGACCCGACAGCAAATTTTATCCGCTATTCAAATGGTACGGTCAATCATTGGAATAAATTAGAACGTCCCAATGTGTATATGGAGAATGGCCATGTGGTTGCAATGACTCTCTCGGCGATAGACGTTGCAAAAGACAAAGACTTGGGCAACGACAGTCATGGCAGTAAGGTTATCGTCATTCCGTTTGATGGTGCAGCATTAGATTCTGGGAGTGTTCCGCCAGCTCCTGATCCAAAATCGGCCTTTACACAAATCGAAGCGGAGAGTTACGATAACCAATCGGGAGTTCAAACCGAAAGCTGTTCGGAAGGTGGGGAGAATGTCGGATATATCGAAAACGGGGATTATGCCGTTTACAGAAATATTGATTTCGGCAGTGGTTCTGCAAGCTTTCAGGCCAGAGTCGCCAGTGCTGCCAGCGGAGGGAATATTGAAATCAGGCTGGATAGTCTTACCGGGACTTTGATAGGGACTTGTCCAGTCGCCGGGACTGGGGGTTGGCAGACTTGGGCGCTTGCAAGGTGCAATGTTAGTGGGGTGAGCGGAAAGCATGACTTATATCTGAAATTTACGGGAGGAAGCGGATACTTATTCAACTTAAACTGGTTCAAATTTGGTACAGGAAGTAATTCAGGAATCTTGAGTGAATTAAATTCCGATGGGCAAATAGACTCCGTTGATTAATGTCAATGAAAAACACCTTTTAGGATTGGAAACGATTGGAGATCCGATATTGGCTGATTAGATGCGAGAGATACCGTTGACGCACTCGAATTTTCACTGCTCAACAATATTTGTTGGGAATTTCCACTTAGATAATAAGCCACAGGCAAGAATGCCTGTGGCTTAACTTATAACTTATAGGGATGGAACCTTTGTCCAGCACTTATATTATAGATTCTACATTACTTATTGTCACTGCTTTAACATTTTTTCATATTCGATTGCCCATTTTTCCAGGGATTTCAGCACTGGTAAAAACTTTATGCCCAACTCTGTTAATGAATATTCCACTTTAGGAGGAACTTCTTTATATATTT
This sequence comes from Clostridium sp. 12(A), assembly GCA_000526575.1. GTDB lineage: Bacteria > Bacillota > Clostridia > Lachnospirales > Lachnospiraceae > Lacrimispora > Lacrimispora xylanolytica. The sequence goes on from JAGI01000002.1 coordinate 40,698, forward strand.
CTCTATGTATAATCCTATATTCTTCCAGCGTTCTAAGTTCTTTCGTTAAGTTTGCCTGCGTTACCTGTGGTATTTTCCTACTAAGTTCCCCAAATCTCAAAGTACCTTGGCTTAAGAAAAACACGATAACCATGGTCCACTTTCCACGGACTATCTTTTGCACATTTGATATTGGACAATTTTCCACATAATCATCTTCAGACTTTTTTCCCATATGCCCCCCATTACTATCACATATAATAGTACCAATCAAATAATATTGTACTCCTTAGTAATTATTATACATTGTAATATTCAAAAGTAAAGATAGATGGATATAAAGTCCTTTATCCTTGTTACCTCTGAATGAATGGCAGGAATCTTATTTTCAATATGTAGCTTCACTCATTTTCTAACTTAATACTATCATTTTCAATAGTATATATTAGATATTATAGTACTTGATATAATAATTGTTCAAACATAAAATGTGTATATAGATGAAATTTTAAATATACCGCACTATCTGAGTTCGTGATAAAGAAATATTTTGGTAGGGAGGTGAAATCAATTCGTAGTAATTCCAATGAATTACATACAGTCCTTGGAGAGGGACTATAAAAAATACTATTAATACGGGGAAGGTGATAATCATGATTACATCAACAAATTTCTGTAAGGTACAAAAACTGGACGATGATTTATATGTCATTACTCAAGCTGGACTTGTGCATCTTTATCTTATCCTGGGGCAAAAAAAAAGCGATCTTAATTGATGCTGGTTATGGATTCGAGGACATAAGGCCTATCATTCGAAGTATAACGAGTCTGCCAGTTATGCTGGTATTGACTCATGGCGATCCTGACCACAGCTACGGAAGTGAATATTTTGGAGATATATGGCTGTATCAGCCTGACTACGGTCAGATTATAGGCTTTGACACGAAAAAGGAAAGACAGTTCATAGCTGAGATGGGAGTGAATTATCTGAAGGAAAATAAGCCTGAAGCCATTGAAGAATTTGATAGCAAGGCATTTGCTGAAAGGAGCCTGCTTCGAATCTTGACTCCGCATTTTGTAAAGGACGGAGAAATGTTTGACTTAGGCGGAAAAACCTTGGAAGTAATATTTACACCAGGGCATTCTTATGGACATATCATGCTGCTGGATAGGGAAAAAAAGAGACTTTTTTCAGGAGATATGATTTGTGATTATGTCATCATTTACTTTTTTGAATCTGATAGAAGCGCACCATTTTTCATGGCACTAGACAGCTGGAAAAAGATAAAAAGATTGGAAAATGATATCAAGGATATTTATAGCGCCCATGGAATGCTCCCAATTACAATTGATTACGTCGACGCATACATCGAATGCTTTTCGGGAGAATTTCAGCAGAATTATCTAATGGATAAACCGTTTGACCGAGGGCCTTTAGGCCGCGGATACCAGCATATCTATAAAACAGTAAATATTCAATACTCCGATAAGAGACTTGAGGAATTTTTAGGACACAAAGTGGAACGAATTGAAAACCTATAAATTAAAGATTAACCGAGTCATGCATACTCGGTGCACACATGACATATCGGGAGAACGCTTGAATGGTATTCGAGAGGTCATGGTTTGAATCCCTCTATCTTTACTTAATCAATAAGCCACAGGCATGAATGCTTGTGGCTTAAATTATATCTTATAGGGGATGGGACCTTGATTCTAGACAACAAGGGGTATTCTTGAGTTTGCTGGGCTTTCATACTCCAATGATGCTGAATAACTTTGTACAGAGAAGTGTACTATTTTACTGGTCATGCCTTCATCATAAGAATTTGTTACATTATTAATAAATACATTATAGTAGATCTGCAAGAATTGGTGGAAATTTATGGTAACTTGTAGAAATATGTAGAAGTTTGTAGAAATTTATGGTAATTTTTAACTATGTTATTAAACAAAATAAAATTTCCAGAACTTCTTTTTAGTTGATTGTGTTATGCCATCAAATTTCCAGTTCAAATGCGCCTGTATAAAGCTGATAATACGTCCCTTTTTGTTCGATCAGGCTTTCGTGGGAGCCCCTTTCGATAATTTTTCCATGATCCAGAACCATAATCGCATCACTGTTTTTTACAGTCGAAAGCCTGTGTGCAATGACAAATACAGTTCTTCCTTTCATCAGGTTATCCATACCTGCCTGAACCAGGGCTTCTGTTCTCGTATCAATGGAGGAAGTTGCTTCGTCTAAGATCATAGCTGGCGGGTCAGCGACGGCTGCACGGGCGATGGATATCAGCTGTCTCTGTCCCTGGGAGAGACTGGAGCCATTACCGGTCAATATTGTTTCATAGCCATCTGGAAGTCTGGTTATAAAATCATCCGCATTGGCTAATTTTGCAGCAGCGATACATTCCTCATCCGTCGCATCCAGACGGCCGTAGCGGATATTATCTATGACAGAACCTGTAAATAAATTGACATCCTGTAATACTACGCCCAATGAGCTTCTAAGAGCTGGCTTTTTGATTTTAGAAATATTAATTCCATCATAACGAATCTTACCTTCCATAATATCGTAAAAACGATTGATCAGATTCGTAATGGTAGTCTTTCCAGCACCGGTAGCGCCAACAAATGCTATTTTTTGTCCTGGCTTTGCAAACAGGGATACATTGTTTAGCACCAGTTTTTCAGGCACATAGCCAAAGTCAACATCTTCTAATCTGACGTCTCCAGTAAGCTCGGTGAGAGTAACCGTTCCATCCTGGTGAGGGTGCTTCCAAGCCCACATTTCTGTGTTTTCTTTCGTTTCTATCAAGTTGCCCCCGGCATCCTTTTTCACATTTACCAGAGTCACATAGCCGTGATCTTCCTCAGGCTGTTCATCCATTAACTCAAACACCCGGGTTGCACCGGCAAGTCCCATTGCAATCATGGAGACCTGCATAGATGCCTGACCAATGGTCTGGGAAAGCTGTCTTGACATGCCTAAAAATGAAACAATAATACCAATTGACACAATGCTGACACCAGTAAGACTAATGTTTGGTGCCTTTAAATAGACCATAAGTCCACCAATGACTGCAAGAAGAACATACATAAGGTTTCCCACATTACCTAGAATCGGCATCAGAACATTTCCGTTCTGGTTTGCTTTTTCTCCGTCTTTAAAAAGCTGTTCATTCAGTTTTTTAAATGCTTCTTTATTCTCTTCTTCATGGCAGAATACTTTAACAACTTTCTGCCCCTGCATCATCTCTTCAATAAAGCCTTCTTCTTTTGCTAAAGATTTTTGCTGCTGAATCATGAAGGCTGCAGTGATACTACCCAGTTTTTTTGTAATCTTTAGCATCAGGAAGATTACAAGTACTACCACGAGGGTAAGCCAGATACTGTAGTATAACATGGTAAGGAACATGACCGTAATAGTCAAAGCAGACTGAAAAAGTGTAGGAAGGCTCTGTCCGATGAGCTGTCTTATGGCATCGGTATCGTTGGTATAAGTACTCATGATATCTCCATGTGCATGGGTATCAAAATACTTGACTGGAAGTGTTTGCATTTTATCAAACATATCATTTCTTAAATTTCTAAGCGTTCCCTGTGTCACAATTGCCATGATCTGATTATAGATGATAGATGCAATGGTACCGCAGATATAGATGAAGCCCATGGTTAACAGTATGGATGTAAATTTGCCTGCAACAGCTTCAAATCCCTGATTCACGCCAGGAGTGATACATTCATCAATTAACCTCTGAATAAAAATCGTTGCAATGGAAGAGGAGAATGCACTGATTACAATACAGATTAAAGTTACAATTAACTGAATTTTATAATGTGAAAATAAATAGCGGACCAGACGCCCAAAGCTGTGCTGTTTTTTCTGATTCATGGGTTAGTCCTCCTTCTTTCCATTGGTCTGAGACTGGTAAACTTCGTAATAGATTCCCTTGTGTGCAAGCAATTCTTCATGGGTTCCCTGCTCCGAGACCTTACCGCCATCTAAAACAATGATCTGGTCTGCATCTTCCAAAGAAGAGGTTCTCTGTGCAATGATGATTTTGGTTGTTTCGGGAATCTCTTCACGAAGTGCCTTCCGAATCATGGCATCGGTCTTTGTATCGACTGCAGAGGTGGAATCGTCCAAAATGAGAATCTTAGGTTTTTTTAATAAGGCCCGTGCGATACAGAGCCTCTGCTTCTGTCCACCTGAAACATTGGTTCCGCCCTGCTCTATATAGGTATCATATTTGTCAGGGAACTGCTGAATGAATTCATCTGCCTGTGCCAGCTTACATACTCTCACAAGCTCTTCGTCACTGGCGTCTTTCTTTCCCCAACGGAGATTTTCCTTGATTGTTCCGGAGAATAAGACATTTTTCTGTAATACGACTGCGACCTCATCACGGAGGGATTCCAGATCATAATTTCTCACATCGACTCCGCTAACACAGACCTTGCCCTCTGTGACATCGTAAAGTCTGGAGATCAACTGAATCAAGGATGTTTTGGAGGAACCGGTTCCTCCAAGGATGCCAATGGTCTGCCCCGATTCAATATCCAAATTGATATTCACCAATGCAGGTTTTTTGCTCTTTTCAGAGTAGCTGAATGAAACATTCTCAAACTGAATCCTTCCGTTCTTTACCTCCGTCACACCATTTTTAGGAGAGGTTAATGTACTTTCATGATTTAAAACCTCACAGATACGACTGGCCGATTCTTTTGCCATGGAACAAATAACGAAGACCATGGATAACATCATGAGGGAGGAGAGAATCTGCACCCCGTAGTTGATTAATGAAGATAACTGTCCCGTTGTTAATTCTGCTGCACCACTGTTTATGATAGTCTTCGCTCCAATAAAGCTTACAAGAAAGATAGCAAGAGAAATACAAAACATCAGAATGGGATTGTTCAAAGCAATAATTCTCTCCGCTAATGTAAATTCCTTACACACATCAGCGGCTGCCTTTTGAAACCGTTCTCGTTCATAGTCCTCTCTTACGAAAGATTTCACAACACGAATACCTTGTATATTTTCCTGAACCGAATTATTCATAGCATCATATTTCTTAAAAATGCGTTTAAAAATAGGAAATACAGTAAATACAATTGAAAATAATGCAACGGCTGCAAAAGGGATCATAATTAAAAAGATGAGGGACATTTTCACGCTAATTGTCAGACTGAGAATGACTGAAAAAATAAGCATAAGCGGAGTTCTTACTGCAATCCGGATAATCATTTGATATGCATTCTGTACATTGGTCACATCCGTTGTCATTCTTGTGACCAAAGATGAGGTGGAGAACTTATCGATATCGGCAAAAGAAAAGTCTTGTATTTTAAAAAATACATCCTGTCTTAAATTCTTGGCAAAGCCACAGGATGCAGTGGCACCAATCCTTCCTGACATGTACCCAAATAGCAGGGATAACATTGCCATAATAATTAACATAATTCCATAACGTATTATTGGTATCATTGATTGTCCAGTCATTTTATCAATTAAATTAGCCATGACCAGAGGTAATAAGCATTCTAATATTATTTCCAACGTTATATATAATGGCGTTAAAATAGAGGCTCTTTTATATTCTCTAATACTCTTCATCAGCGTCTTTATCATGTTACTTTCTCCTTTACATTTGTTTTTCAAACGAGTATTATTTTATTGAACTATGGTTGTTTAGTCAATGGTCAATGATTATATTTTGTTCAATATGAGACGAATTTAAGAAAGCGTTGATTATCTCTTGATAAATGAATCAATTTAATTGGAGGATGGGGGCTATATGAAAGAAGATTTGAGAGTTGTTAAGACAAGAAGAAACATAAAAAGTGAAATGATGGAACTATTACAGAAAAAGCCTGTAGAAAAGATTACGGTTACTGAGCTTGCCTCCCAGGCTTTTATAAACAAAGGGACATTTTATCATCATTACTCCGATATTTATGATTTATATCACGAACTTGTGTCTGATTTTATTGAGAACACGATCGGTTCCCTTGATTATTATGAAGAGTTCTTTACAGAACCAGAACGTTTTCTTCAAAAATTTCTTTGTGATTTCAGGGTAAATGACATAAAGAAAACATTTCCCTTTTATACGGAGGGAACTCATAGTCTTTTCCTGCCATACTATGTAACGGAAGTACTTCTAAATAGGCTTATGTCTGTAAACTATGTGGAAAATACTATTGAAAATCGTGTAAAAGTTCAATGCTGTATTACTGCCATGACAGCAACAAAGGCTCATTTTGATGAGGCATATAATAACATTATTGTTAAGGTTGTTAGTAAGATGATTCGTTCAACATTTGAGTAAAAATTAATGATATTATGAATGAACAGCCATAGGGTCAAAGCTCTATGGCTATATTTTTACCTAAATTAGTTACATCTTCCATATAGAAGGTCAAGCATTACAGCTTTTGGAATATTCGTCCGCCACCTCCAGTAATTTCTCAATACAATCGTTGGATTCCCTGTTATAAAGGCATGTCACCCTAAAATAATCCTCAAATCCCGTCAAAGGAACAAAACGCACCGTGTCATTAGCAAACTGCTTCATATGACTGGCAAGAAGAGAGATGCCAATCTGGCAGTCTACCATGAGCATCATATTAAGAAGAGAGTTAGCCTCGTAGACCGTATTTGGAGAAAAGCCTTCTTTTGAATAAATGTTGTCGATTAAATTGTGGTCGGTTCTGGAAAACTTTGGATCCATATGGATAAATGGCTCGTCCTTAATCATGGTGAGAGAGACGGATTTAAGCTCTGAAAATTTGTGGCTTTCAGGAAATACCACGCACATGTGGTCTGTGAAAACAGTCTTTTTTAAAATATGAGGCGGGCAGTCGATCTCGATATCCGGCAGGATGGCAACATCGATCTGTCCGCTTATTAAAGTTTCCATAATGTGATTGTAGGTGTAGTCCATGGGATTGACCTTGATGGTTGGGTAAAGCTCATGGAACCGCTTGATAAGCTTAGGGAAATGATGGACAAGGGCAGTGCCTAAAAGACCGATGCTTATGACTCCTGTTGTCCCATTTTCCAAGTCTTTTACTTTTTTTACAGCAGAATCATAAGAGTGGAGGGTCCTTTTTATTTCATGGTAAAAAACCTTTCCGGTAGGAGTCAGTTTTACCTCCCTTTTGTTTCGTATGAAAAGCTGGGAACCGATGGAGTGCTCCAAGTTGAGGATCAGCTTGCTAAGGGTCGGTTGGGTGATGTGAAGCTGCTGGGAAGCCTTTGTGTAACTGAGGGTTTCAGCCAGGACAATAAAGTATTCTAATTGAAAAAGGTTCATTTACACTCTCCATTTCACTAAAAAAGTCTCATATTTACTCAACTATCATATCATAAATTCTCTTAAAAATCTCAATAACCCCTAAAATCATAGTCAAAATACATGAAAAAATGTTATTACAGTAATGAAAATTATCAATTTATTATAAAAACAAAAGGATGATACACTGGAATTACGATGTGAAGACGTGACAAATGCGAATTCATGGTCACAGGGAAGAAAGAGAAAGAAGGTGTTACATATGATTCAAACGATTGCCGTCATAGGAGCCGGTACCATGGGGCATGCCATTGCGGGATGCTTTGCCTTATATGGATATCATGTTTCCATATACGAAAGCTTTGAAGAGGTACGAAGTACCTGCAAGGAAAAAATCAGAAAACAGTTTGAATTTCTCCAGGAGGAAGGGCTGATGGAGCCAGCCAAAGCAGAACCATCTTTGGCTAACATAGAGACCTATGATGATCTTGAGTCCGCCGTAAAGGAGGCAGATTATATTATTGAAGCCATTCCGGAAAGACTGGATTTAAAGCAGCAGCTTTTTGAGAGCCTTATTAAGCATGCACCCGCTGACGCGATCATCGCCAGTAACACATCAAGCATAGGGTTTTCAGATTTAACTGCCAATATGGCTGAGAAGGATAAAGCCAGGACCATGGTATGCCACTGGTATAACCCGGCTCATTTAATTCCTCTGGTGGAGCTGTCATTTTTCGGAAATATGCCGGAAAGCCGCTATCAGGAGGTGGAGGACCTTTACCGCTCCATTGAGAAACGTCCGGCAAAGGTAAAAAAGGACATTCCTGGACTTTTAGCCAACCGGATACAGCAGGGAATTGCAAGAGAGGTATTTTCTCTCATGGCTATGGGAGCGGCTGATCCAAAGGATATAGACACCGCTTTAAAATACGGACCGGCTTTTCGATATGCCACCACAGGACAGCTTGAGGTGACGGATTTCGGCGGGCTGGATATCTGGTGCACAGTTGGAGATAACCTCTTAGCTGTTATGGACCGGTCGGCAGAGGCAAGTCCACTGCTTCGGCAAAAGGTCATGGAAGGGAAGCTGGGCTTTAAGACGGGAGAGGGGTTCTTTACCTATCCGGAGGAGGAAAAGCAGGAGCTTCAGAATCAGTTTCATAAGCGTCTGATCAGGCAGCTTAAGGCCAGCAAGAATTACGATTAAAAGCAGAAAAATATATAACACGGAGGGGAAATTATGATAAAGAGAACCATGGAAGAATTAAAAACCTACAACGCCCCAGGCCACTTCGGTATGACGGCTATGAGAATTCATGGGAAAGAGGAGACAGGAGCGGAGAAGTTCTGGATGGGGCTATCCACCTTTTTACCAGGTGGCGGTGCGGAATATGCCTATGAAGATAATCCCTTAGAGAAGGTCTATTACGTCCTGGAAGGGGAAATGACGGTGACGGACAAAGCAGGGACGAAGTATGTGGTTCATCAGAACGAAAGCATTTCCTTAAGGCCCAATGAGGGACGGTATTTAGTCAATGAATCCAACCGTCCGGCAAGTATGCTGGTCATCATCAACTATCCGGAATAGGAGGAAGAAATACATATGGTAAGCAAGGAATTTATGGGGGATTTATTTGACGTATCCGGCAAGGTTGCTCTTGTGACGGGAGCCACAGGAGCTTTGGGAAAAGCAGTCTCCATCGGTTACGGGCTGGCTGGAATGAAGGTCATGGTCACGGGACGCAAGGAAGAAACCTGCAAAGCGCTTTGTGAGGAGTTAAAGACACAGGGCATTGAGTGCGGATATTCCACAGGGGATCCGGCAGTGGAAACAGATGTCATTAAGGTGGTAAAGGATACCATCACCACATTTGGGGAAATCAACGTGCTGGTGACGGCAGCAGGATATAATAAGCCTCAGCCTATTATAGAACAGGATTTATCAACCTGGAAGCAGATTATGGATTCCGACGTTCAGGGAACCTGGCTTTTTTGCAAATATGCAGGCGAACAGATGATTAAGCAGGGCAAGGGAGGAAAGGTCATTATGGTTTCCTCTGCCCGCTCCAAGATGGGCATGGCAAATTATACAGGTTACTGCACCGCAAAGGGCGGCATTGACTTAATGGCTCAGTCTCTGGCCTGTGAGTGGACGGCGAAATATCACATCAATGTTAACACCATTAACCCTACGGTGTTCCGCTCTGACTTGACGGAGTGGATGTTTGATCCGGAAAGTGCTGTTTACCAGAATTTCTTAAAGCGGCTTCCCATCGGACGTCTGGGCGAGCCGGAAGATTTTGTGGGACCCTGCATTTTCCTGGCATCAAAGGCCAGCGATTTCATGACAGGGGCCAATGTGGCAACAGACGGCGGGTATTGGGCCAATTAATTGGAGCCAAACCATTAAAACATACATAAATATAAAGTTAAATTTGGAGGTATACACCCATGAGCAAGAAAGTATTTGTTGACTTAACCCATCCATTCAGTGCTGATATTCCCCGCTGGCCATATTTTGATAAGCCAGTCATTGACAATAAACATTCCCTGGCAAAGGGCGGTGTTCTCACCCAGTACATAGGCTGTACCATGCATACCGGAACCCATTGCGACGCGCCAAGACACGTCATGGAAAAGGAATTTGACGGGAAGCGTGCCCGTTATACTCATGAGATGCCTGTCGACGCTTATACCGGAGACGCTGTCTGTCTGGAAATTGAGATTGAAGCCTGGGGGCTTATTACAGGTAAGCATTTGGAAGATGCATGCAGAAGAGCCAATATCAAACCAGAAGAACTGGAAGGCATGATTGTCTGCTTAAACACAGGAATGCACCGCAAGTTTGACGATTCCAAGGAGTATTACCATTATTCCTGCGGCACCGGTATTGAAGCCGGAAAATGGTTTGTGGAGCACAAGGTAAAATGTGTTGCCATGGATATGCAGGCCTTAGACCATCCCCTACACACCGCTATGGGCAACAACGGCATGACAAGAATGAATTTACTCGGCGCTTCCGGTAGACCCATCACCGAGGAATATATTGAGAAATTCGGTGAGGAGGCCTATGCGGAATTCGATAAGGAATTGTACATCAAGCTTCACGGCAAGGAGGCTTATGACAAGAAGTTCGGTGAACTGGAAGAGATCGGATGCTGGGGCACCTGGGAGCCATGTCATAAGGAAATGCTGGGACACGGTATTGTGGGTGTGGAGAACTTAGGCGGCAATTTAGATAAAGTTTCCGGAAAACGGTTCCGTTTTTATTGCTTCCCTCTCCGCTGGTACTTAGGCGACGGTTCCATGGCCCGTTGTGTGGCAGAAATCGAAGAGGATGATTTAAATGATGTTCCTGAAAGAACCTATCAGTATGGAGGATTTTAACATGGGAGATTTGAGCAATAAGGTGATTCTGACCGTAGCCACTACAGGCGCCTGGCCCACAAAAGAAATCACCCCCTACGTGCCCATTCAGCCTGCAGAGATCGCAGAAGAGGTTTACGCCTGCTGGAAAGCCGGAGCCTCCATGGCCCATATCCACGTAAGGGATGACGAAGCGAAAGCTTCCATGGATTACAGTAAATTCGAAGAGACTGTCCGCCTCATCCGTGATAAGAAGGATTGCGACATTGTGTTAAATTTAACAACCTCAGGAGGAATCGGATTAGACGATGAGATGAGAATCAGGCCCTTTAAAGAATTAAAGCCTGAGCTGGCTTCCTATGACTGCGGCTCCATGAACTGGCAGAACAACTGCGTATTTGAGAACAGTCCTGCCTTTTTAGAAAAACTCGGCAACACCATGCAGGAAGCCGGTGTGAAGCCTGAAATTGAAATATTTGATGTCGGCATGATTTACAATGCCCTTTATTATTTAAAAAAAGGTGTCTTAAAAGCGCCTCTTCATTTTCAGTTCGTCTTAGGCGCGGCAGGAGGAATGCCTGCTACCGTAGAGAATCTGGTTTATTTAAAAAATCTCATACCCGAGGACTCCACCTGGAGTGCCCTTGGTATTGGGAAAGGCCATCTTCCTATTCTATACACAGCTCTGGCCCTTGGAGGAAATATCCGCGTGGGCATGGAAGATAACATCATGTACGGAAGGGGTGAGCTGGCAAAATCTAATGTGGAATTTGTGGAACGGGCAAAACGCATCATTCATGAATTCGGTAAAGAGGTAGCCACACCAGAGGAAACCAGACAGATTCTTGGTGTGTAGCAAGGGAAGGGAAGAGAGAACATGAAAGAAGTAGTTATCGTAAGTGCTGCCAGGACAGCCATCGGCAGCTTTGGCGGCAGTCTTTTAGCCATCCCGGCGGTGGAATTAGGAACTATAGCAGCAAAGGGTGCAATGGAACGGGGCCAAATAAAACCGGAACAAATAGATGAGGTCATTGTAGGAAATGTATTAAGTGCAGGCCTGGGGCAAAACGTGGCACGTCAGATATCCTTAAAGGCAGGAATTCCAGTGGGGATTCCTGCCATGGGAATCAGCAAGGTCTGTGGGTCAGGCTTAAGAGCAATCACCCTGGCCACCCAGATTATTAAAGCTGGAGATGCAGACATCATCCTGGCAGGCGGAGCCGAGAGCATGTCAAATGCTCCCTATGTCTTAAGGAATCACCGGTTGGGGCACAAGATGGGGAATGAAACTTTAGTGGATACCATGATTCAGGACGGACTTTGGGATGCATTTAACGATTATCATATGGGCGTCACAGCAGAAAATATTGCTAAGAGGTACAATATCACCAGACAGGAGCAGGACGCGTTTTCCGCAGAAAGCCAGCAAAGGGCTCAAAAAGCCATAGAAGCAGGCCGCTTTAAAGAAGAAATTGTTCCGGTTTCCATCCCAGTAAAAAAAGGTGAGCCAAAGATTTTTGATACCGACGAATTTCCCAGGTTTGGAACTACAGAAGAAACCCTTTTAAAGCTTCGGCCATCGTTTTTAAAAGAAGGTACCGTTACCGCGGGCAACGCATCCGGCTTAAATGATGGGGCAGCCATGGTGATTCTTTGCTCCAAAGAAAAGGCTGAGGAATTAGGGTTACCGGTTATGGCACGGATTACGGGCTATGGCTCCGCAGGCGTGGAGCCGGAAGTTATGGGACTTGGCGTTGTGCCGGCTGCAACACTTGCCATGAAACAGGCCGGTATCACCTCGAGTGAGCTTGATTTGGCAGAAGCAAACGAAGCATTTGCAGCCCAGGCCATAGCGGTGTGCCGTGATTTAGGACTTGACCCGGCAAAGACGAACGTAAATGGCGGCGCCATCGCCTTAGGCCACCCAATCGGTGCATCCGGAGCAAGAATCCTGACCACCCTCCTTTATGAGATGGAGAAGCGGAATGCAAAAAAGGGCCTTGCCACCTTATGTATTGGCGGTGGAATGGGTACAGCAATCGTAGTGGAACGATAGGAGGAATGCGCATGAAACAAGTTTCGACCCAGGAAGCGGTCGCTTCCATCAACGACGGAGCCATAATCATGATTGGAGGTTTCATGTCAAATGGAACTCCGGAAATCCTGATTGATGCGCTGATAGAGAAAGATTTAAAGAATTTAACCATTATTGCAAATGACGGAGGTACTCTTGACACAGGAATCGGCCGTCTCATTAAAACGGGAGCGGTCAGCCGTCTGATTGCCTCCCACATCGGCTTAAACCCGCTGACCGGACAGCTGATGAACGAGGGTAAGATGGAGGTGCAGCTTGTGCCCCAGGGAACTCTCGTAGAACAGATTCGTGCGGGAGGAGCAGGCCTTGGAGGCGTACTGACCCCTACAGGACTGGGGACGGAGATAGAAGAGGGGAAGCAGGTGATTGAAGTGGATGGGAAGAACTTTATCCTTGAAAAGCCCCTAAAAGCTGATTTTGCTCTGATTCGTGCTTCGGTTGCCGATGAGAAAGGCAATTTATTTTACCGGGCTACCACCAGGAATTTCAATCCCATGATGGCAACAGCGGCAGAAACAGTCATTGCAGCTGCCGAAGAGATTGTGGAAGTAGGAAGCATTCAGGCAGAAAGCGTAGCCACGCCTGGAATATTCGTGGACTTTCTTGTAGGAGGAGAACCTTATGTCGATTAAGGAAACCATAGCAAGGCGTGTGGCAAAGGAGTTAAACGACGGAGATGTGGTGAATCTAGGAATAGGGCTTCCCACTATGGTTGCTGATTATATACCGGAGGGAATGACGATTCATCTCCAGTCTGAAAATGGAATACTGGGTATGGGACCTGTGCCTGGAGCCGACGGCTATGATTCCAATATCGTCAATGCAGGAGGAAAACCTGTGACCGTGGAACATGGAGCCAGCTATTTTGACAGCGCGTTTTCTTTTGCTATTATACGAGGTGGACACGTGAATGTAACCGTTTTGGGAGCGCTGCAGGTGGATAAGCAAGGAAGCCTTGCAAGCCATATTATACCTGGCAAGATGGTTCCGGGCATGGGGGGAGCCATGGATTTGGTTACAGGCTCTAAAAAAGTAATCATAGCCATGACCCACACAGCAAAGGACGGTTCTCCTAAGATATTAAATAACATCACACTGCCCCCCACCGCAGTTTGTAAGGTCCACATAATAGTGACAGAGCTTGCTGTCATTGAAGTGACAAAGGAAGGCCTTCTCCTTACGGAGGTTTCTGTACATACAACGCCAAAAGAGGTGGCCGCAAAGACAGAAGCACCTCTCATTATGGCAGAAAACATTGGGCGCTTCTAACATGTTATGGAGCTTGAATTATTTAGTAAAATGAATTATAAATAGAGTTTAAAGAAACAATTGGGGTTTCTAATACCAACAATAAAATTAAGAACAGGAGATTGGAATATGGGGAAAAAAGTGGGCGTAAGCCAGGAAGAAAAGAACTTATCCTATTACAAATTTTTTGAACGACCTATGGCAGAGATTCCAGAGGAAAAACTGGCTCTGTTAGAAGGTCAGGGGGACAGGAAACCAGGAGTTCCATTTGAAAAAAGAAACCTCTATCTTGCCGGGGATGATGAAGCATACTGCCAGAGCGGCTATGGTGTCCATGAAGATGGTACTGGCTACGTATGCAATACCACCTACATGCCCGGAGTCACAGGAGAGATGCTGGATTGGTGGTTCCCATGGCATAGTGTAGGTTCTGATCTCCGTTATAAAATCTGGGACCCTGAGGATCATTGTTTTGCCAGAGCTGACCGCCCGGATTACGTCTGTGACCCGTTGGTCCCAATGAGGGAGAAGACATGGGGGGTCAACCACTACATAATGGAAGACATAGGCCCTGGTTTTGAATTCCTTAAGCTGTGCTTTAAAAGTCCGGCTGACTTTGGTTATGATTCCGCCATCGTCGGAAGTAAAGCCTGTGAGTCCCTGATTTGTGCCATCGGAGAGGGCTCCTGTGCCGCTGCCATGACTCATAAATGGTACCCCTGTGAGGGAGGGGTGATGTTCTGCTCCCGCTTCTGGATCGGCTTTAAAATGGAACAGGGAGTCATGAAAAAAGCCCTGCCTGAAGGCGTAAAGGTCCCGGAAATCGTTACAAAAAGTCTTTTTGCCCACAACATTAAGGAATTTTCCAATCTGGCAGCCATTTTGCCGGAAGTGTACGCTCAGAACAAAGATAGTTTCTAAAAATCCATGACCCGAAAGGAAAATTCATAGGAAAAAAGAATCTGTGCATTGGCGGGATCGAATGACGTCAAGTCTGCAATTTTACCGATGCGGTAAAAAAAGGTGCTTTTATGTATATGAAGGTAATTGGAAGTATTTAAGGCATTGCGGTTATTTAAAAAATAAGCCTTTAACGTTTTTATATATTCTGTATTATTTTCCTGGTCATATTTTTGCAGAAACAAAAGATCCGGGTGAATGATGGTCTCAGCATTGATGTCATTTTGAGCGGCCTCCAGAAGATGGTTCAAATAGTTGTCTTCGTAATTGAGACAGCGCTCCTTCCTCACACATTTTTTATTCTTCAACATGAATATGACCTGGTTATAATAACGCCAGGTGTCCAGAATTTTTTCGAACCGATAACTGATTGCAGCATTAATCTGGTTCAGTTGTAGAAAATGAGTCAGCTTATGTTTGTCAATTGACTGATAGGGGTCTTTGTAGCTACTGGTGTGCAAAAGAATTACAGTCCCTTTGTAAAAGAAAGCCATGCTGTGTTTAAAAATTCCTGATAGCTGGTCTATATAGTAATTGGGGTTCAACTGGTGGTTGGAAAAACCATGAAAGGTGAATCCCAGCACCCAGAAGTACTGGTAAAAAGGTTCCCCCAGTTGTACTAAGTGCCGAACTGCAATGGTCTCACTGTGCAGATTCTGCTCTATTAAGTCGGTTAAGAAACACTCATATTTCAAACCTGTTTTTTCTGCATAACACTCAGCCTTTTGCATTTCTAAGGATATCAGCTTTGATAAATTCATAACAAAGGCACTGTCCGCAGCTTCAAAGGGGCGGTAAAGGGAGCTTATACATAAGTATCCGACAGCGGCACGTCTGATATGGATGCTGCAAAAAAGGTAAGCGATTCCGGGAGAATCATCAATTTCCACAACCATGGGAGAGGAAGAGGTGAATAAATGCTGAAGAACCTCTTTTTCTTTCATATTCCGAATAAACTCATTTTTTAGATAGAATTTCTTTTCATAAACATCAAATTTATCATCAAAACGTTCTTTCGGGCTGGAGGCAAGGACGGAAAAGCTTGTGGTACATAAGGTTATGGGGTTATTCAGATAGGACCTTGCCGTGTCAAGCATACTCTGGTAACCATATCCTGCCTGCAATACTTGAAAAACTTCATCAATTTTTAAATCTGCTTTGCGGCTGGCATATAATTCCTGTTGTATGCAGTTTAGGACCGCAAACGAGTCCAGGTCTTCGTTGATGTATAATCGGCTTAAGTCTTTACACTCCCCACAGCAGTTGAGTAATAGAATGCAACCGTCTGGAATGGGAGGAGGAAAATCCTTATAATTTCCTATGTAAAGGGTATGGGGGTCAAGGGGTAACTGGTCGTCATGAGGAGGCAGCAGGTAATAAACACTCTCTATCCGCTGGTCGGAAAAAACGGGTCCATGAACATGAATCTGAAAGGTATCTTGAATATTTCTTATAATAGTTTCTAAACAAGCCATTTTATCTCCTTTTTGATTAAGACAACTGTAGGAAATGATCCCATCCATATGAGAAAAATATTCGATAACTGTTGGAAGCATCTTCTATTATATCATGTTACTATTTTAACAAGTACCAATAAATAAGTATTTTATAGATAGTTACATAACAGAGATATTTACAGAGGTATTAAAACGTTACTTTCTATGATTGTACTAAATTTTATAAAAATAGAAAAGGAGAATATGTATGTCAGTAAAAATTTTAGGAGTCAGTACGGGGCGTAAAAACAGCAATTGTGATATTTTGTTAAAGGAGGCACTTCTTGCATGTCAGGAGGAGGGAGCCGATGTTACAATGATCAATTTGAGAGATTACAACATCATAGATTGTACCGGATGCACTTCATGTACTATAGGCATGTCACAAGGAAAAAACACGGGCTGTGTACTAGATGAAAAGGACGATAAGAAGAGAATTATGGAAGTGCTGTTAAAAGCTGACGGTGTTATTTTTGCAGCTCCCACCTATGACTTACAGGCGTGTTCCGTATTTGCAAAGTTTGCCCAGAGAAGCTTAAGCTATGAGAACGCATTTCTTGAGTCCATTGGAGCAATTGAGCACAAGGACAGAGTCAGCGCTTTGATCGCTGTAGGGGGGTCTACCCGTTCCTGGCAGTCTATGGCGCTGGAATCCATGCAGGCAGCAATGTTCACATCGGACTTTAAAGTTGTAGATATGTATCTTGCGACCAGAGTGCCAGCTCCGGCTCAATGTCTCCTTCATGACGATATGTTAGAACGGATGGTGCAAATGGGGAAAAACATTATGACTGCAATCCAGACTCCTGTGGAAGAGCGCAAATGGCTGGGAGAGGAAGACATGGGTTGGTGTCCGAATTGCCATTCCAATGCGCTGATTTTGGGAGAGGTGCAGTGGGATGGACTCCATTTTCCCGTCGAATGCCAGGTATGCGGTGCCGGTGGAACCCTTGAAAAAGCAGAGGGTGGAAAGTGGAAATTTGTAATTCAAGAGGATGGGCTTATCAGAGACCGCACCACACTGGAAGGCAGAGGACATCATCTGGAAGAAATTATACATACACAGGGTGGGTTCTTCTCTGATCCAGAGAAACGAAAAATCGCCAAAGAAAAGTTAGAAAAATACAAAAACTTAAATTTTAAAACCATATAAATACGAAGAGACGGAGGTATTTCAATGAAGCAGTTACAGACAGATGTTATTGCGGTTGCAGCAGGACTTTCTGGTTTGGCAGCAGGCATTTCTGCAGCTGAAAATGGGGCGAAAGTAATTATATTTGAAAAATCCAATACAACGGGCGGCGCTGCCAATATGGGAATGGGACCTCTTGGGGTGGGGTCTCCCATACAGAAGGAGCATATGATTTCCCTGACAGCTGGCGAAGCATTCCGTAAGCACATGTATTATACCCATTACCGGGTAGATGCGCGTCTGGTCCGGGATTACTATTTCAAGTCAGGAGAGACCATTGAATGGCTCATGGACATGGGAGTCGAATTTTTGGGCGTACAAAGGGCGTTTAATGCACCGGAAGCTACTAGGGCATATTCGGATGGGGAGTTTACCTGGCATGTAGTAAAACCAGAAGGCGGTGGAGCACCCGGCCCCCGCTGTGCAACGGCTATGATAAAGAAAATGACGGAACGGGCCAAGGAACTGGGAATTGAATTTTACATGGAGACTCCTGTTTCAAAAGTGATAATGGAAGATGGTAAGGCTGTAGGTGTCATTGCCAGAGACAGAGCTGGAGAAGAAATAGAGGCTAGGGCTAAGTCCGTGATTCTGGCAACCGGTGGGTTTGGGGATAATCCGGAAATGATTCGGGAACAGACTGGATATGAATTTGGTAAGACTATCTTTAATTTCGCCATCCCCGGAATGAAGGGAGATGGAATCAAAATGGCATGTGAAGCCGGTGCCGGACAGGCTCCCTGTACCATGGAGCTGATGTACCAGCTTCCAGATAACATGAATCATTTTATCCTGGACGGAGCATTTCGTCAGCCATGTCTCTGGGTCAATCGTAATGGATACCGCTTTATGCCGGAAGACCAGATTGCCAACACTACCTTTACAGGCAATGCCATTTCCACTCAGCCAGGGTATGTAGCGTATTCTATTTTTGACAGTAAGTTATTAAAGAAATATAAGAAAAAAGGCCCGGATATCATATCTCATGTGCATCCTCACGATTTATTTGACCACTTTGACGATCAGTGGGAGCGGGATCTGGCGGCTGGATATGAACCCATCTGCCAGGCGGATACCATAGAAGAATTGGCAGAGAAAGCCGGAATAGATCCGGAGGGGCTCGTGAAACAAGTGGAAGAGTACAATGAGATGTGCGATGGTGGATTTGATGAGATTTTTGAAAAAAACAGAGCCTATATGCAGCCCATTGAGAAGGGACCATTTTATTGCTGCCGTCAGAATGTAGGAGCTTACGGCACTTTGGGCGGAGTAAAGATTAATCATAAGACGCAGGTTTTGAGCAAAGAGGCAAAGGTCATTCCGGGACTTTATTGTGTGGGCACAGATGCGTGCAATATTTTTGGAGATAGTTACCCATTCATCCTTTCGGGAAATTCAATGGGATTTTGCTTAAACAGTGGAAGAATTGCAGGAGAAAATGCAGCAGAAGAAGCGGTTGAGTATTAATGTCTTAGAATCTGAGCGCTGATCCGTTCAATGGAGGAAATATGTGGTTAACAATTAATGATAAGCAGATAGAGGCAAACGAAGGAATGTCTGTCTTAAATGCTGCTTTGGAGGCAGGAATATACATTCCACATCTTTGCGGACATCCTGATTTGGAGGCTGTAGGTGGATGCCGTCTGTGTTCGGTAGAAATTGAGGGCATGAATCAGGCAGTTCCTTCCTGTATGATAAAGGTGCAGGAGGGGATGAAGGTTACTGTTAATGGACCCAAAGCAGAAAAAACCAGAAAGACGGCAATGGAACTGATCCTTGCAACCCATCCGGCAGACTGTACCGGATGTCCAAAGTACGGAAAATGTGAATTGCAGTCCATGTATCAATATCTGGGTGTGGGTCCTGAGCGGTGGAAAAAGAAGACCAGAACAGTTCCCACCGATGAGAGCAATCCCCTGATCAGGCATTTGTTTACCAGATGCGTCCGTTGCGGACGCTGTGTGCGTGCCTGTCGGGAGCTTCGTGGAGTGAAGGTGCTGGATTTCCAAACAACCGAGGAAGGAGTTCGTATCGGAACTGACGGTAACATCTCCTTAATAGAAGCAGGGTGTAAATTTTGTGGGGCCTGCATTGAAGTTTGCCCTACCGGCTCCATTATGGATGCCTTGGGACAGATAAGCGAAGACGTGTCTTACGGGGAGCACGTGGTTCCTTGCAGGACGGCATGTCCAGCGCACACAGACATTCCCAGGTACTTGAGGTACATAAAAGAGGGAGATTATGAAAAAGCAACGTCCGTCATCCGAGAAAAGCTTCCTTTTCCGGAAACACTGGGTTGTATCTGCAATCACGTATGCGAAACAGCCTGTAAGCGCAATGAACTTGGAGAGCCTCTTTCTATCTGTAAGTTAAAAAGAGCCGCTGCTGCCTCACATTCTGATGAATGGAAGAAAAACAGAAAGAGTGCAGCTCCCACAGGAAAAAAGGCAGCCATTATCGGAGCCGGTCCGGCTGGTCTGACAGCGGCCTATTATCTGGCAAAGAAAGGC
Source organism: Clostridium sp. 12(A) (assembly GCA_000526575.1). GTDB lineage: Bacteria > Bacillota > Clostridia > Lachnospirales > Lachnospiraceae > Lacrimispora > Lacrimispora xylanolytica. The sequence goes on from JAGI01000002.1 coordinate 60,842, forward strand.
CATGAGGTAACCGTTTTTGAGGCCAACGAAAAAGCGGGGGGACAGTGTCGTTATGGCATCCCCTCCTACCGGCTGCCAGATGAGGTTCTGGACCGTGAGATTAGTGATATCCTGGAAGTAGGCGTCAAGCTCAAGGTAAATACTACGTCAGAAGCACCAGAAGTTCTTTTAAAACAGGGATATGATACGGTTTTGATTGCAATTGGTACCCATAAGGGTATCTTGCTGCCTCTGGAGGGAAATAAGCTTTCCGGAGTCATTCTTAATACGGATTTCCTAAAAAATGCACGAAGAGACCAGATTAGTGATCTTGGTAAAAAAGTGATGGTGCTGGGCGGTGGAAATGTTGCTTATGACTGCGCAAGAACAGCCCTCCGTCTGGGAGCAGATGAGGTACATATTGCTTGCCTGGAAAGCAAGAATAACATGACTGCGGATGCAGAAGAAATCAAGGAGGGAAAGGACGAAGGAATCATTCTTCATTCCGGCTATTCGTTTCTTCGCATTACAGGAAATACAAAGGTACAGGGCGTAGAGCTTCAAAAAGTAGATCAGTTTTATTTTGATGAAAACAGAAAAGCAGTGATAAAACTTGTAGAGGGGTCCCAGGAAATCATTCCTGTGGATCATGTGATTTTTGCTGTAGGACAGGCTCCTGATGGGACGAATACGTTGGGAGTCGAGCTGAATCACGGTTCCTATGTAAAGGTAAACAGCTCATTTTCTACCAGCGTGCCCGGAGTTTATGGGGCAGGTGATGTGGTAACGGGAACAAAATCTGTGATAGAAGCAATTGCAGCCGGGAGACAATCTGCCATAGAGATGGACCGTTATCTTGGTGGGGACGGAGATATCTCAGAAGAACTGCTTAAAAAGGAAATGGCGGATCCGTTTCTTGGAAGAACGGAAGGTTTTGGAAACTTAGAACGGCTCACCCCTTCTCGATTGGAACCTCAGGAGCGGAAAAAAAGCTTTGCTGCGGTGGAGCAACCCTTTACCTGTGGAGAAGCATCATGCGAGGCCGGACGCTGCCTGCAATGTGATCTTAGGCTGAATATAACAAATCCAAAGCTTTGGAACGAATATTAGGAGGAACAAAGGATGATGGATATAATTATTTGCAATGCAGTGCCGGCTTATCATGAGGCACCTGTTTCTCCTAAGCTTTTAAACGATAACAAGGAAAAAGTCTTGGAAGCGTTATTTAAGAAACCTGCCAGTAATCGATATCTGATAGTACCAAAAGACGGTTGGGGCTGGGATAAACCTGAGGGCCTGACAATTATCGAGGCCAGTCATAAATCCGGTTTTACTTATGGAAATTTATCTGCCTTAAAAAAGGTATCAGAGGGAGAAAAAACCATTCCACTATGCCGTAACGATGCGTTTACGGCGGGGGAAAGCATGGTGGTAACGGTTGAAGAATTGCTAAATGCCGGGAAAAAGAACGTATACGTTGGAGGTAAGGCAGAGAATAAGGGGATTCTTGATTTTGGAAGGATAACAACTCCGGCAGAAATACTAGCTTCCTCTGGTGTACAGGGGAATTTTAAGGCAATGTACTTCGGTCATCCAATGGGAATCTTTATCAATGAAACCATGTTGAATCAACCCATGGAACTAACCACGGATTATATTGAAATTCTGAACGAGACAGATTGCATGCTGGATTTTCTTCTTAAGACCGCAGACAGATACGGAAAAGAAGCTTGTGGAAGATGTTTATTTGGTCATGAAGGTGTATTTCAGATACGCATGTTTTTAACGGATATGACCTTAAAAAAAGGGAAAATATCCGATCTGGACCTAATGTTAGAATTATGCCATGAGATGCAGCAGCAGTCTCTGTGTGAGGCGGGTGTTTCCATTGCCAATACGGTGGAGAGTGCTCTTGAGCATTTCAAAAGTGAGATAGAAGAACATATCACAAGGAAAAGCTGTAAAGCAGGAGTGTGCCAGAAGTTTTTAACGTTTCATATTCTGCCTGATCTGTGTACTGGCTGTAATGAATGCTCGGATGTTTGTGAGGATGATGCCATTCTTGGGAAAAAGAAATTTATCCATATCATCGACCAGGAAGAATGCTCCGGGTGTGGTGATTGCATAGATGCCTGTGAGGAGAAAGCAATTATAATAGCAGGAGTAGTTAAACCCAAATGTCCTAAAAAGCCAATACCATGTAAAAATTAAAAGATAGTATATCGTTTTATAAAGACAGAAAGCAAGCCGAATCATTCCCGGTCTTTGCTTTCTGTTTTTATGAAACTTAATATAATTTTCCGTCTATTAACACCATGGGAATTCTGGCCCATTGAGTGCTTTGCTCAGACTCAATCAAGGAGATATGGAATACTTCATTGATTTTGGCAGGGTAGCTCTCTTTTATGTCATCCATGTATCCAATCCGGATCTTATCTCCTATAGCAGCTTTGCTGAGATATAGAAGAGAGTCCTCATCATCTATATTTGATGTTGAGATTTCAATTTTGTCAGCGCTATTTCTCTCCGTCGTTCCTTCTGCGGGCTCAACAAGTAAGCTGTTTGAACTTACAGACAGAACCGTAGCTTCAAAATATTTTTCCTTATTAGATACTTTTGAGGCTTTATTCCAATCACATCCTGTCAATGCGAAACTGCCTATCAGTGAAATTATAAATAGAGTAATAATCCGATTCAATAAAACACATCCTTTTCCTGTTAATGAGATTTCAACCTTATTTAATTCCTTATTTTATAGAAAAAAGTATACCATAAGTGGATGAGGGGTTACAAGGAATAACTTCTTACATTAATTTGAAGACAAAGATATCTTTAGACGCAGCAAAAAGAATGTTGGAAGTGCGCTGTTTAAGTACACCTCCAACATTCTGACTGTGCCAATATTAATTGTAAAGCGCATACATCGTATCGGCGCCTGCGAGACCATCTGCTGTAAGCCCTTTACTTGACTGAAAACTCTTTACAGCGGCTGTTGTTCCAGAGCCAAAGGTTCCATCTACCCCATTGGGATTAAATCCCCGGCAATAGAGCATTCCCTGTAGGAGGTGAACGGCATTTCCTGTACTGCCAGATTTTAAGGTTTTTACAGCTGCCTTTGAATTTGCACCGAAAATGCCGTCGGCAGTCACGCCAAGAACTTTTTGATAAGCTTTTGTGGACGCTGTCTTGGTATTTGATCCATAGATACCATCCGGGGTCAATCCAGAGGAATAGTTGTTATTGAGCCATGTCTGAAAACTCCTTATGGTACTGTCTCCAGTTGTACCGCCGCCTCCCTCTGTATATCTAAGTACATAAGTCCATGGGCTGTTGTAGTAAGAACGGGTGCAAATTTCTTTTCCCGTCTGATCGCCAGTTTTTCCTCCGGTAGTAGTTCCATTTTCATTCTTGCTGGCATGTACGATTTGACTGTTTCCTATAAACATTGCTGTATGTCCGCTGCTTCCAGTTCTTAGGAGTACATCCCCATATGCTAATCCTTTGCCGGAAGACAGTGTGATTTTAGAGGTAACGTCTGAAAACCCACAGTTAAGAAAAGGTTTGTACATCGTACCGGTAGCCCCAGCTCCATTGCTTTTTACAGGTACTCCTGCATTTTGCCACGCGGTGATGATGGCAGAAGAACAATCGTAGTCAGGCCCCCATCTGTTTTCCTGATCATATCCGTGTGTGTCATCATTAGCAAGATGAATCATCCATTGAGTAGCAGTTTCAATTTTTCCCATTTTAAAAACCTCCCATTTAAAATATTTTTGTTACAGAAAATTGGATCCGTATTTTCTATAACTGAATGTTACAACCATGGTCGCATGCAATACAATGCAATGGTTTTAAGCATATGAAAGAGGTTAAAATGAATTGAGGTTTACAAATCATACCCATTCTTCTTTTTACTAGGTAAATACCTTTAAGGAGGATTACTTGATGAATGGTGAGATAGAAAAAAGGGAGAAGAAAAAAGCCTTCTTACAATCATATCAGGCACTCAATGTATCGATAAAGACATTGGAACAATTATTGACTCGTCTTAAAGAGGAGCAAGATCAATCCCTATCTGTTCTGTCCGGAGATAATGAAACAGATCAAGGGGAGTTAAGAATGACGGAGGTATTCTCTTGTCTTAGAAAGCAGCTGTGGGAAAAGAATCAAATATGCAAAAGAATCGTAAAAAATGTGAGCCGTATGGAATCAGAAATAGAAAAAGATGTACTTTTATTAAAGTACATCTCAGGTTATACATGGGAAGAAATCAGTGAAATGACAAACTATAGTTTAAGACAGGTCTATAATATACATAATCACGCTTTAAATCATTTTTCCATGTGACAAGTAACGCAAATACCCAACTGTCACATTCTACCTGACAGGCGCGGATTTATCCGGCCTCATGTCCAGGGATGTTGTTATTAATATAATTATTTCCTTCTAACTTAGAAAAGCCAGTGACCTTCATATCACGGATGATGGGATAAAGTGCCTGGTCATGGGGAAAATCAAAATGAAAGGTCTGGTCCCCGCCATGATAGGTGGCTTCGGTACCGTCTCCAGTGAAATAAGCGGTACTGGTTGGGAAGATAACCCTGCTCTCATCAGTCGCCATAACTCTTTCATTAATAGTAAAATCAAAAGAGGTATCAGTAATGTTGCTGATCATAATTTCACAATAAACAAAAGGAGATTCTGGCGCTGGAATATCTACATATTTGTAAACACCTTCATCGAAATAGGTGCCTTCAAATAATTGCACATTCCCTTTGACAGGAGCAGATTCCGTGCTTTCTTGCGTTTCATTTTTTGATGAAGCGGCCTCGCTTGTTGTAGTTTCAACCGTAGGTTCCATGGTCTGGCTGGTTGGCGCAGTTTCTTTTTGGCAGCCGCTTAACAGGATACCAGCGGATAGACATATGCATAAAAAAACAGTTTTTTTCATCTTTTTCACCTCATATAATAAATGGTCATGTCTTATTTCTATATAGATTATGATTAGGAATACCAACACTTGCTATTATATATTTGCTTTCTTGTAAAATCAATTCTGCTTATGAATAAATCTACATTCTAACCATTGTTGAAATACTGAAAAGTTCAAATAGAATTAACTTGATATTAATATCCTAAATACTATTGAATCACTTTTTAGTAAAAATATAATTAGTACAATAGAATTTACAGCAGAACGCTTACATACAAGGAGCTTTACTCTCTAAAATCTTCAGCCAACATTTACGGACATATAGACCGCCCTCATCATGGATAAAATCTGTTCTTCTATTCTTTCTTGCGGCAGTGGCTTTTTCTGCGTCAGCCACCACTGCAAGGTCTCAAGTATGGCACCGGTAAAGAAATGTGCCATTACTTCCGGATCAGCAATGAGCTTATGCCCATTTTCTGCATCTGTTTTAAGCTTTTGAAGTATATCAAATTCCACCTGTTCCGATAGGATTCGTAGCAAAGCCGGTAAACAGCCGCTCTTAAGCAACGATTGTAAGAGCTTGTCTTTTTCCTTCATAAACCTCATGACCCGGTGGACGATATTGATATAGAAGTCAATGGGTGTGTTAATATCCGGGCTGTCTGCGATTTCCCGATCAAACTCCTCCTGAATTTCCCGGATGAAAAATGTGAAGAACTCATATTTGTCCCCAAAATGCTTGTAAAATGTGGCTCGTCGTACCATTGCCCGTTTACACAGTTCGTTAACAGTAATATCCTCAAATCGTTTTTCTTCCAATAACTCAAAAAAGGTGCTTGTCAGCGCCATATAAGTTTTTTGTATCCGTAAGTCCATTCGATTCACAGCTCCTCTTTTCGGAAACAGGTTCCATACCTTTGTCAATTAAGATACATTTGCCTACATATTGAGCGTTGTATTTACACTCCTTGAAAGTATAATAGATATAGTAACAGATGTCAATTATTTATCATCTGTAACAATCCAAGATACTGAAAGGAGTTATTTTATGAGCACTGATGTATTATTTGAACCAATTCAGATTGGTAACGTTGAACTCAAAAACCGTATTGCCATGTCCCCCATGAACATGGGCTATACAGGGCCGGAAGGATATGCCAGCGAACAGTCTAATGCCTGGTATGCGGCTCGGGCAAGGGGCGGATTTGGTCTGATTATCACCGAATGTGTGGTAGCAAATCCCTTTCCATGGCGGGGCAGTGACAGCCTGAATCCGCTGCTTGTGGACAGTCAGAAGAAATACCGTCAGCTTAGCCAGATGGCGGAGGTCATCCATTCCTATAAGGGGGCAAAGGTATTCATTCAGATTTCTCCTGGTTGGGGACGGCAGGGACACCCAGATGAAAATGGCATTGCTTCAGGTGCCCCAAGTCCAGTGCCGCTTGCCATTGACTTACGTAACATCACCAAAGGCTGGTTTCGGCAATTCACCCGCATTACGAAACAGGCTGGAATCTCATTCCCGCCAGAAATTTGGGATTACGATAAAATCAAAAGCTTAAGCGATGACGAATACGAAGCAATCAAACCTCTTATCCTTAAGATGTTTCAGGAAAAGGCACCGGAATATTACCACATTATTTGTGGACATACCCCTCGTGAACTGACGATACATGAGATCGAACAGCTAGAGGACTTTATGGTGGAGGCGGTGTGCGCCTGCTACGATCTTGGCTACGATGGTGTGGAGCTTCACACCCCTCACGGGTATCTTCTGCATCAGTTCTTGTCAGGCCGCTCCAATCAGAGAGCCGACTTCTATGGCGGAAGTATAGAAAACCGCGGCCGTGTTGTCACAAACATAATAGAGCGTGTGCGAAAGAAAGTTGGCCCTGATAAGGTGTTAGGATGTCGTTTGTCTGGTGACGAGTTAATGCCAGAGGGGCTGACCCATGAGGAAGCGTGCGCATTTGTTAAGCTGTTTACGGAGGCAGGAGCCAATTATTTCAATGTATCTCAGGGCGGATATGAAAATCTGGGCGCTGGCTTTGCCCCGGATGGGGAAGATGACTTTACAAAATGGGCGCCAGGGTTTAAAACAGCATCCGGCGGACTTCCCATAATAACTCCAAGCTTTACGAATCCTGAAACAGCTGCAAAGGCGATTGCCTCCGGAAACACTGACATCATATCCTTGGGACGTCAATCCATCGCCGATCCCTGCTGGCCTGCAAAGGTGAAAGAAGGCCGTGAAAGTGATATTGTCAAATGCGTACGCTGTCAGCAGTGCTACATGAACCTGTTTGAAAACCGATGGATTCGCTGCTCCGTCAATCCGACGGCTGGTTTTGAGAAGTATTATCCAGACCTTTGGAAAAAAGATGGTCTCATGGATGTCAAAGCCCAGAAGTTTATGGAAAAAAGCAAGAACTTACCACTGATCTAAGGAAAGGAGTTTCACTTATGAATCACAATGTATGGGAAGACGGCTTCTTTAAAATTGATCCAGAATGCCATATCATCGGCGATATGGGCCCTGTGAACCATTTCCCCGGCGTTCAGATGTGGTGGCGCGCCATTGATGGCATTATGCGCCCAACCTTACAGGGTGCGCCGGATCATCTTCTGAATATGATCGAGCCGTGGGAGATGACAAAGAGTACAGATCCTGAGAATATACTTCGGGCTATGGATAAGTATGGAGTTGATGTTGCATGTCTGCTGCCGGAGTCCATGATGGATACGACGGGATATTCCAGCCGCTGGTGCACCAACGGTGATGCGTGGAAGGCAGTACAGACTCACCCTGACCGTTTCATTATCGAGCCAAACCTATCACCCATTAAGCAGCGGGGGGTTAAAAATGCCATATGGGAGATGGAATACTGGATGGAGAAAGGGGCTAAGATTTTTAAATATTATTCCCCTGAGGATACATATATTAACGATCCAGAGCTGTGGCCATTTTACAAACGTGCCGAGGAACTGGGGGCGGTTCTGTGCATGCATACCGGATTTTCCTGGGTTCCGCCGGGAAAGAGCAAATACTGCCACCCCACACAGCTTGATGATGTTGCAAGAGATTTCCCGGAACTTAAAATTGTAGCATTTCATATGGGATACCCCTACTCCGATGCGCTTAACATGGTAGCGCTTGGTCATCCCAATGTCTATTTGTGCCTGAGTCTGCTTGTACCATGGGCGCTGACTGCCCCATATAAGTTCGCCCATATTCTTGGAGAGGCAATTCGCTTTGTGGGTCCTGACCGGATCATCTGGGGAACAGACAGTGCTGGTTACGGTGCTCAAATCGGTGCGGCATCCGTGGGACTGCTGGATTTCCAGATACCAGAGGAGTTTCAGTGGAAATATGGTTATCTGCCGCTTACAGACGAGGATAAACGTAAAATTTTTGGTGGTAATCTGGGAAAGCTTTTAGGAATTGATACGACCAAACGGCGAGGTGGCTGACTGGGTTTTTGCATACAAGGGATATCACACACCACTGGGACTAGTATCGCATACTTTATATTATCAAAAAACAAGGGGGATACAAAATGATAATTGGAAGTGAAGTTAATAGTGATGTGGTAAAAGGTTATCCGCAATATGTAAAAGAACCAAATATAACACCGCTTATTTTATCCAAGGTAGCCATGCAGCAGCTGACGGCAACCGATTCCAGAGGAGATTCGCTTCAAATGGCAGCTACAAAGGCTGTCAATGCCATGAAGAATGAGTATGGACAAGGGGCCAGCACTTTGGTAATGATATTCAATGCCAGTGGAGAGACACTAAGGTATCAGGCCAATAGGAACTGGTCAGGTGAGACTGAAAAATATCCCTTTGATACAACGATAGCCAATGGAGAATACAGCGTATTTTTGCATGTGAAGGCAGGAATCTTTACTGGCTCAGTAGGATGCGTGGTTTTTAGAGGAGATTCAGGCTCAGACTTTTTATTCGCTTGGGATAATCCGTATATCGGAAGCAACAGTTCGTATGTTGATGTTCAAGGAAAAAATCACTGGCCGGGGGTACAGTCGTGGAGTGAGGTGGAAAGCAAGCTGACATCGTCAGGAATTAGTTCTAATGCTGATAACGGCACGTTTTCTGTCAGCTCCATGATAGGGTCGGCTACGTCTCCCATCGCCCAATATACGGTTACCAGAAAGGCCTGATCATATGACCCTGAATTGAGAAAGGGATGGATAGAAGATGAACTATACCTTAGATTTTGATGACACTCAAGCCTTAATTGACGCTCTGCATAACAATGAAGTGAACACCATAGAACGGTTCCGCTACAGCAAACCACAGGCGCAGATGAATGATTTGATGAATTGTGCTAAGGCCTATGAAGAAGCTAACAATCTGCTGCAAATGGAAAAACAACAGTCCGGGAGCTCAGGCAAAGACAACTTGCAGGTACAGAATATATGGCAGGCAGCCAGAGCAGGAATTATATTTTCCTACGAAACCATTAAGAATTTTAAGCTTAGGGCTGAATATCTAAGCAAAATAAATAATTCTATTAATTTATTTGAATACGATTCTAAAACCGGGACATATAAAAATCCTTTTTTTAGTAGTGAGATTATAGATCCTAATGAGGATCTCTATGATATGATCAATGATTCTATTAAAAAATGGGCGAATAAAACTTCAGATGTATGGGGAAATACAGCTGCCTACAAGAAAAAAACTTATGATGATTTTATAAAAGATAAGGATTTTAACCTGGAGTCGTATGTGGTGAGGTATGCAGGGAAGGATCAACTTCAGATTTTGTCATATATGAGGTATTTTGGTACTGCCTTAATTGTTTTCACACTGGGAGTTATCACCTGGCAATTGGTAGAGGCACAGGATAAAAAACAAGCAGGAGCAGAGATCCTTGTAAGTGTGGGAGGAGCTTTCGGAGGAGGCCTTTTAGGAGAAGTGGGAGGTACTTTGCTTTTTGGCTGGATCATGGGTGATCTGGGAACCGTGATAGGCGGTATACTTGGGGGACTGGTTGGAGCGTTTGCAGGAGGTATTGCGGCAGATTGCCTTTTTGATGCCATGATGGAAGCCTTTTTCTATACACCTAAACTTGACCGGCTGACAGGCACTCTATTTGGTGGTCCCATTATGTATGAACTCACACTGCCGGATAATACGTCCTTATCTGGCAATTTAACAGGCAGCTTATGATGCGCCTGATATGATTTGATCAATCGTAAGCCCTTGGCACAGCCCAGGGCTTTTTTTATGTTACATAACTACCAGGATACTCTTAGGGATTCTTTGGCTATAATAAAGGATAGCAGGCATTCATACCATGAGGAATCATAAGGAGGAAGAAACATCATATGAATGAATCCATTTTAATTGTTGATGATGAAAAAGAAATAGCTGATCTGCTAGAGGTATATCTTAAAAATGATGGCTATACGGTATATAAATACTATGATGGATTAGAAGCGCTTAAATGCATCGAATCGAATAAGCTGGATATGGCTATTTTAGATGTTATGCTGCCTGGTATGGATGGTTTTCGTATATGCCAAAAAATCAGAGAAAACTATTTTTATCCCATCATTATGCTGACTGCTAAGAGTGAAGATACGGATAAAATCATGGGTCTTACCTTAGGAGCAGACGATTATATCACAAAGCCTTTTAATCCTTTAGAGGTCCTGGCAAGAGTAAAGACCCAGCTACGCCGCTATGTCAAATATAACAACAACTCCAGAGAATCCTTAAGTATAGAAAAGGACGAAATCGATATCAATGGTCTGATCATTAATAGAGTAACCCATAGATGTAAACTGTTTAATAAGGAGGTTACACTTACACCCATAGAATTTTCAATTCTCTGGTATCTGTGTGACAATAGAGGCAAGGTAATATCATCAGAGGAACTTTTTGAAGCAGTCTGGGGAGAAAAATACCTGGATAATAACAATACAGTCATGGCCCATATCGGAAGACTGAGAGAAAAATTAAAGGAGCCAGCAAAGAATCCTAAAATCATTAAAACTGTATGGGGGGTCGGCTATACCATTGAGTAAATCATCAAGGTCCAGATCAAATTATAAAAGCCAGATAAGCAGAAGTATTGCTCTGCAATATTTTATAGCCTTAGGTTTCTTCTTTGTTGCTTTTCTTCTCTTTTCATTTATAGCGTATTTATTTGTATCCAGTATTTCATGGTATCGATATAATCCATTTTATGGAATTCTCAGGTTTGTAAGGGATTATATTGTTATTTTTTTAGGAATTCCAATGATAGCAGGCTGGTTTTATATCACCTATCTTTTTGTAAAAAAGCCGCTTTCTTATCTTGATCACATTATCACTGCATCTGAAAAGCTTGCAGCCCCCACCACCGAACAGATTATACTTCCGGATGTTTTGAAAACGGTTCAGGATGAACTGAATCAGGTGCGGGAAATGGCTTTGCGCAATGCGCAGCTTGCAAAGGACGCAGAGCAAAGAAAAAATGATTTAATTGTGTATTTGGCTCACGACTTAAAAACACCCCTCACCTCGGTGATTGGATACCTTACCTTGTTGCGTGATGAAACTAAAATATCGGAGGAACTACGGATTAAGTACTTGTCCATTTCGCTTAACAAGGCGGAACGTCTGGAGGACTTAATCAATGAGTTTTTTGAAATTACAAGATTCAACCTGTCAGGCATTGAACTTCAGTATAGCAATGTGAACGTAACCCGATTATTAGAGCAACTTATCTTTGAGTTTAAACCAATGCTGTTAGAGAAAAAATTGGAATGCAAATACAGCATTTCTCCCAATATAACAGTGAGATGTGATGCAGACAAAATACAGCGTGTATTCGATAATTTGCTTAGAAATGCTGTATTTTACAGCTTTGAACGAACGGTGATCGAGATTAGCGTAACACAAACAAGCACCCATACGACCATAAAGTTTTTAAATCATGGAAATACGATTCCAAAGGAAAAACTGGAAAGGGTATTTGAACAATTCTATCGCCTGGACTCAGCACGCGGTACTAACAACGGAGGGGCCGGTCTTGGACTTGCGATTGCGAAAGAAATAATATCCCTCCATCATGGGACCATAACCGCACACAGTGAAAATGATATCGTAGAGTTTACGGTCACATTGCCGCTTTCGTAGGAAAATTGTTAGAATTAACATATAAAAACAATAGAATTAAATATGGGGAAACGAATAAATAGCACTCTTGTTATTGATACAATTATTGTGTCAAAGCAAGGGTGTTTTTTTTATGTAATAGAAAATAACGCCCAGAGGAGCAGGGAGCACATATCACATACAAGGTCATAAAAAGGAGAATTGCAATGGAAAAGAAAAAAATAGCAGTTATTTTTGGAGGGAATTCCTCGGAATATAAGGTGTCACTTCAATCGGCAGCCTCTGTATTTGAAAATATAAATACAGAAAAATACCAGATCATCCCAATTGGAATCACAAGAGATGGTGAATGGTTTCATTATACAGGAGATTACGAAACGATAAGGAACGATACGTGGTTTTATGAACCACAATTTTTGCATCCCGTGGTGGTCTCTCAGAATCCTTCGGTCAAAGGTTTTTTGGAATTTTTTGAAGACAGTTACACTGTTATGAAAGTTGATGCAGTCTTACCAGCGTTACACGGAAAAAATGGAGAGGACGGAACCGTACAGGGATTATTTGAATTGGCTGGGATTCCCGTTGTTGGCTGCAATGTGCTTTCTTCCGCGCTTTGCATGGATAAAGACAGGGCGCATAAACTGGTTGGGCTTGCAGGCGTATCGGTGCCAAGGTCCATTACCTTTCAATATCTTGAGATGGAAGCAGCTTTACGGAAAATATCAGCTGAATTAGCGTATCCGCTTTTTGTTAAGCCAGTCAGAGCAGGTTCCTCATTTGGAATCACTAAAATATATAGTCAGGATGAATTGCAAAGAGCAGTAGAGATTGCCTTTAAACATGATAATGAAGTAATTGTGGAAGAAAACATAGATGGCTTTGAGGTTGGCTGCGCTGTATTGGGAAAAGAAGATTTGACGGTTGGCAGAGTTGATGAGATAGAGCTGACCCAGGGATTTTTTGACTACACCGAAAAATACACCTTGAAAAGCTCCTTCATCCATATGCCTGCAAGAATTGATTTTGATACTGAAAAAAGGATACAGGAAACAGCAAAGTTAATATACAAAGTACTTGGCTGTTCCGGATTTGCCAGAGTGGATATGTTCCTTACTCCTTCCGGGGAAATCGTATTTAATGAAGTGAACACAATCCCTGGTTTTACCACTCATAGCCGTTATCCCAATATGATGAAAGGAATCGGGTTGTCTTTTCCTGAAATGTTAGACAAGCTGATCGGGTTATACACTTTATGATAAATACCATTGGATTGCCAAAAGAAAAAATATATACCGGAAACCTAATTCTTGTAAATGGTGCTTCTCCCCTGCGTTCATCTAAGGAAAATGAGCTGCAGCCGGTTGATAGCAGATACCCCCATATCCTTATGGGGCGGGAAGCCGTTAATGCACTGCATTTGGTTTGGCAAAAGATAGGCTGTAAGGACGAGATTGTACCGGTAAGCGGCTATCGTGCGGCAGCGGAACAAACCGAGATATATGATAACTCCTTACAAGAAAATGGGAAAGAATTTACTGAAAAATTCGTTGCGCTGCCTTATCACAGCGAACATCAAACCGGACTTGCCATAGATTTAGGGCTTAATAAAGGCGATATCGATTTTATCTGTCCCGAATTTCCCTATGAGGGTATTTGCAATGAATTTCGAAAAACAGCCTTGCAGTATGGATTTATCGAACGATACCCCAAAGGAAAGGAAAGAATCACCGGTATTGGTCACGAACCTTGGCACTTTCGTTATGTAGGCCATCCTCATTCCGAGATTATGTACAATCACGGGTTCGTACTGGAAGAATATCTGGAGTACATGAAGCAGTTTTTATACAATGAGACGCATGTAAAGATAAAGAATGTAAGCGGAGAATGGGAGATCTTTTATTTACCGGCGAATTTAACAGGCGAGACAACATTAACAATGAGAAACGATGTCATTTATCTGGTATCCGGAAACAATGTAGACGGATTCATCGTGACAATGTGGAGGAATACAAGTGAATAACAGGAAACATTATGTAGGCATTGATTCTTTCCGGTATGTAGCAGCGCTTTTAGTTATAGCAATCCATACCTCACCCTTGTCTACTTATAGTAAAATGGGAGATTTTATATTAACACGGCTGATTGGCCGAATGGCGGTACCATTTTTCTTTATGGCATCAGGATTTTTTCTGATATCAGAATACACATATAGTGGAGATAAGCTAAGAACATTTGTAAAAAAGACATCAGTCATTTATGGACTGGCCATTGCAGCTTACATTCCATTGAACATATATAATGGCTATTTTGCCATAGAGAATCTATTTCCTAATATAATCAAGGATATTTTCTTTGATGGCACGCTGTATCATCTCTGGTACCTTCCTGCCTCTATCATGGGAGCAGTCATTGCGTGGTATCTGGTAAAAGGGCTTGGCTTTAAGAAGGCATTTATGGCTGCTATGGTACTCTATGTCATAGGATTGTTTGGAGATAGCTATTATGGCCTTTCTGAAAAGCTGCCATTTTTTAAAGGCTTCTATGGTTATCTGTTTCAAATATTTGATTATACAAGAAATGGTATTTTATTTGCTCCCATCTTTTTTGTGCTGGGAGGGATCCTCGCCAGAAATCCTATTCGCAGCTCTTGGAAAACGAGTCTGGTTAAATTTATGTGTTCATTTCTTCTGATGCTTGGTGAAGGGCTTTTGCTGCATCAACTTGGTTATCAAAGGCATGACAGCATGTATGTGATGCTGATACCTGCGATGTATTATCTGTTTTCTTTCTTGCGCTCCTTTACTGGAAAACAGCTCTTATCTCTTAGAACGGCTCCTCTTATCCTATACATCATTCACCCTATGATAATTGTCATGGTTCGAATGGCAGCTAAAATGATGAGATTACAATGGGTCTTTATTGAAAACAGTATGGTTCATTACTTGACAGTCAGCGTTTGTTCCATTTTCTTTTCCCTATTCCTGGCTCTGTTTATACAAAAGATCAGGAATAAAGAAAAACTACAAGATAAAAAAGCAAAAGCCAGAGCCTGGATAGAGATCAGCTTAAATAATTTAGAAAACAATGCAAAAGAGCTTCAAAGTAATATGCCTGAAAACTGCAATCTAATGGCGGTTATAAAAGCGAATGCCTATGGACACGGTGCATTTGCCGTATCGACTCATCTGGAAAAAACAGGAGTTAAATCATTTGCGGTCGCTACCATAGACGAAGGAATTGAATTACGAAAATATGGAATACGAAGTGACATACTGATACTTGGATATACAAGCCCTCTAAGAGCGAGGGAGCTTTATAAATATCGACTTACTCAGACATTAATCGATTATCCTTATGCCATGCTTCTTAATGAGCAAGGCTGCAAGGTGAGCGCTCATATTAAAATCGATACAGGAATGCACCGTCTTGGATTTGATGCTTCTGATCACGAACATGTCATAGACGTGTTTAACATGAAACATATAAATGTCACTGGGATCTACACTCATTTGTGTGCATCTGACAGTCTTTCCCCGGAAGATATAATGTTTACAGAAATACAGATAAAGCGGTTTTATCAGCTCGTAGACATCATTGAGAATTCAGGTTATAAGTGCCCTAAAATACACATTCAAAGCAGTTATGGTTTCCTTAATTACCCGGAACTTAAATGTGACTTTGTGAGGGCAGGCATATCTCTCTACGGAGTATTAAGCAGTTCCAGTGATCCAATAAAAACACAGCTTAATTTACACCCAGTTCTTTCATTAAAATCCAAAGTAGTTCTTTTAAGAAAGGTAACTATAGGGGAAAGTGTGGGATATCATAGAACCTTTGCCCCAGCCAAAAACAGTACCATAGCTGTCATACCAATTGGATATGCAGATGGATTGCCAAGAAATTTATCATCTGAAAGCAGACATGTGCTTATCAATGGTAGCCTGGCGCCAATTGTAGGACGTATTTGTATGGACCAGCTTATGGTTGATGTAACGGACATAGAAGATGTGACAGTTGGTGATATTGTAACATTCATCGGTGAAGAAAATGGTAAGGCGTTGCTGGCACCTGTGATTGCTGACAATGAGGGCAGTATATCCAATGAATTGTTCAGCCGAATGGGTACAAGGTTAGAAGTTATAACAGTAGAATAAATCCTTATGATCAGGCCATGGCCTTTGCAGGTGTTTATGGTAAAGTGTGTTGAAAATTACGAACAGAATCGGATTTATTACATACAATTAACATATTAATAATAAAGTGATAAATTAATATTGGATAACAAATGAATGAGTTAAATAAATATTAGATAAATGGTTGAATAATATTAAATTTCAAAGACAATCATAAGCCATAATGTATGTATTTATCCGTATATTTTTAAATTGCTTCATGAGACGAATAAAACACTTAACATATACAAAAATCAGACGCAAAAATATGGACAAGAAAGGAGCAAGAGGTTTTCAATGGAACTTTCAATTCACTCGGATAGATGGATGTTCTCCTGTAAAAAACGAAAAAAGGAGGGTGAGAGGTGAGGGGTGTTACGCAGGTAAGGATCCGGCTGACGAAGGAATTGTTAGATAAAAACTAAGAGGAGGTTACAGTATGATACATAAGGAATTATTTAAAGGCAATAGGCCAACTTGTAAGGTTCATGTTCATGCTTTCTTAACCAGAGAGAGGAGGAAACGAATCGCTAAGCTTTTGATAGCAGCTATGGTGTTACCGAGCATGCTGACCACAGGCTTTGGACCAGCGATGCAAAGTAATGCAGCAGAAAGTAAGGCAAAAGGCACAGACGAATATCAAAACAGGTTCCTGGAACTAAGAGAAGATATTGTGGATCCGGAAAATGGGTATTTCAGCTCTAAGGGGATTCCATACCATTCTATTGAGACTTTGAACGTGGAAGCTCCTGATTATGGACATGTTACTACCAGTGAAGCGTTCAGCTATTATATTTGGCTGGAGGCTATGTATGGTAAATTCTCAGGAGATTTCAACGAATTCAAAACAGCCTGGGACAAAGCAGAAACATACATGATTCCAACGGATAAAGATCAGCCAGATTCCAGTATGAGCAAATATCAGGCCAGCAAACCCGCTACCTATGCTCCTGAGTTTGAATTACCGGACAAATATCCTGCACCATTGAATTCCGGTGCAGCGGTTGGTGTCGATCCCATTAACAGTGACCTTGTATCTACCTACGGCAAGGGCACCATGTATGGAATGCACTGGCTGTTAGATGTTGATAACTGGTATGGTTTTGGAAGCAGAGCTGATGGTGTGACAGCTCCATCCTATATCAATACATTCCAGAGAGGAAAAGAGGAATCCGTGTTTGAGACGGTTCCGCAGCCATGCTGGGACGCTATGAAATTTGGCGGCAAGAATGGGTATCTTGATCTTTTTACAGGAGACAGCAACTATGCAGCTCAGTTTAAATATACAGATGCACCAGATGCAGATGCCAGAGCCATTCAGGCTACTTACTGGGCAGACGAATGGGCGAAAGACCATGGCGTTAACCTTGGAACTTATAACAAGAAAGCCAGTAAAATGGGTGATTACTTAAGATATGCCATGTTTGATAAATACTTCCGCAAAATTGGTGCTCCGACTGTTGCCGGTACCGGATATGATGCAGCTCATTATCTGATGTCCTGGTATTATGCATGGGGTGGCGGAGTAAACGCTGACTGGTCATGGAAAATCGGTTGCAGCCATAATCACTTTGGTTATCAGAACCCAATGGCAGCCTGGATTTTATCAGAAAATAATGATTTAAAACCTCAATCCCAGAATGGAGCCAGAGACTGGGAAAAGAGTCTTGACAGACAGCTTGAATTCTATCAGTGGCTGCAGACCTCTGAAGGTGCAATTGCAGGTGGAGCCAGCAACTCTTATAATGGCCGTTACGAAACATGGCCGGCAGGAACATCTACCTTCTACGGTATGGGCTATGAGGCCAACCCTGTTTATGCAGATCCGGGAAGCAATACCTGGTTTGGATTCCAGGCATGGTCCATGCAGCGTGTCGCTGAATTATATTATAAGACGGGAGATACCAGAGCAAAAGACCTTCTGGATAAGTGGGTAGGCTGGATTAAGACAGTAGTAAAACTGAATAGTGATGGTACCTTTGAAGTTCCAAGCGGACTTGACTGGTCCGGACAGCCAGATACCTGGACCGGAACCTACACTGGAAATCCTAATCTCCATGTAAAAGTTACTGGTTACAGTGCAGACCTTGGTGTCTCTGGTTCTCTTGCAAATACGTTACTGTACTACAGCAAAGCATCTGGCGATGACGAAGCAAGAGTACTGGCTAAGGAACTGTTAGACCGTATGTGGACATTATACAGAGATGATAAGGGACTTGCAATACCAGAGAAAAGAGCTGACTACAAGCGTATCTTTGATCAGGAAATCTTTATCCCAGCCGGTTGGACAGGAAAGATGCCTAATGGCGATGTAATTAAACCTGGAGTTAAATTTATTGACATTCGTTCCAAATACAAAACTGATCCAGATTATCAGAAGCTTCTCACTGCTTATAACAATAATACACCTGTGGAATTAACTTACCACCGCTTCTGGGCACAATGTGATATCGCTATTGCAAATGGCGTATATTCTCTCCTTTTTGGTGATGGCAATGAGCCCGTAAATAATTCTGCAATTACTCCTATCACAGCAGTCTTTGATAAGAATCTTACAAAGCAAAAAGATATATCTGTAGAACTCACCTTAAATGGAAATACCTTTACTGGAATTAAAGATGGAAGCACTGTTTTAGCTAAAGGTACCGATTATACTGTAACTGACAACACAGTGAAATTATCCAAAGATTATTTAGCAGATAAGAGTGTTGGTGAGTTAAAGCTTACCTTTGATTTCTCTAAGGGTGTTGATCCTGTACTTACCGTAACCATTACGGATACGACTCTTGGCGGAACCATTACGCCGACCACAGCCACGTTTGATAAGAATATTGAAAAGCAGGCGGATATTGAAACTACATTGGATGCAGCTGGCCATACACTGAAAGGCATTAAGCTTGGAAGTCAGCAGCTGGTTGAAGATGAGGATTATACAATATCTGGAAGCACCATCACATTCTTAAAAGAATCACTGGCTAATCTGAAAAAAGGAACCTACAAAATAGTATTTGATTTAAGCGCAGGAACCGATCCGGTGTTGACTCTGACTGTAGTAGATACCACCATTTCACAGGGTAGTATTAAGGTACAGATGTTTAATATAACAACAGCAGAGCAGAGCAATTCCTTGAGCCCGAAATTCAAGCTCGTCAATACTGGTACAGAAAGTATCGATCTCTCTGAAGTGAAACTCAGATATTATTACACCGTGAATGGAGATGTAGGCCAGAACTTCTGGTGTGACTGGTCCTCCATTGGCAGCAGCAATGTAACCGGATCCTTTGTTAAGATGTCAAATGCTGAGACAGATGCAGATCATTATGTAGAAATCGGATTTACATCTGGAGCAGGCAGTCTGGCAGCAGGACAATCCATAGAGATACAGACAAGAATAACCAAAACGGACTGGACAACTTATGATCAGTCAGATGACTATTCATTCGCAGGTTCCGGAAGCGGCTATGCGGATTGGTCAAAGGTTACAGCATATATCTCTGACAGCTTAAACTGGGGAGAGGAACCGTAATTTTTTTAGGATTCATGTAAGCAATAGTACTTGTATGTAAAGGAAAGAGCCAGCATATCGACAAACCGATTTTCAGTGGATATGCTGGCTATGATGAGTCAACCTTCAATTATAATTGAAGGCTGGCTTTTTTATTAGTTACGTATCTATTTCCAGTTGGAAAGCCATGATTTATCATTTGCAATAGCGGTTACTATTTCTTCACCAGATTTGAAATTGTCAAAGGTACCGTTGTTAATCTCGGTAATAACGTTACCTAACAGATTTTCATAATAAGCTTCCGGTGTTATTTCGGTTGTAGTCTGGTGAAAATGCTGTTGAGATTCAGAAGATGCAATGCGTGCATATTCGTCTTTTACCTGGGAAATGAGTTTATCACGATTCATATAATTTGCTCCTTTGCATAGATATTTATTTTACTCTTGCCATTGTCAGCGTTATTATTTACAGGCAAAGTAATTTTATGCAAAAGGTTTTCATCTTACCCATTGGTGAAATATTATGAAAATAAATTTATAGAAAAAATATCAAAATTTATTCGTATGTGTTATGATACAATAAAAATGAAAGGGGTATTTAGGGTGCACATACATTTTATTATACACGAAGTTTTCGAAGGACCGGGAGCGTTTTTAACATGGGCAAAGATGAGAGGGCACAGCATTGGTTATTCAAGGGTATATAAAGGTGAACCGCTTCCCCTTTCATTCGAGCAGATTGATTTATTAATTGTAATGGGTGGCCCTCAGTCACCGAGTACGACAATTGAGATGTGTCCTCATTTTGATGGGGCCGCAGAAATAGCCTTGATTAAGAAGTGCATTGATTTAAATAAGGCGGTGATTGGTGTATGCTTAGGAGCCCAGCTGATTGGCGAGGCATATGGTGCAAGGTGTGTAAAAAGTCCTGAAAAAGAAATTGGCGGTTTTCCCGTCTTTTTAACCGAAGAAGGTAAGGATCATAGATTCTTTTCCCACTTTGACAATGGCTGCATGGTGGGGCATTGGCATAATGATATGCCGGGGCTGACAGAAAAAAGCCAGGTAATCGCTTACAGCGAAGGCTGCCCCAGGCAGATAATACAATACGGTACGTTTGTTTATGGGTTCCAGTGTCATATGGAATTCACTCATGAACTGGTAGAACTTCTAATCGAACATTCAGAAGCTGAGCTACGAGAAGATAAGGAAAGAAAGTTTGTTCAGCAGCCAGATGTATTAAGGAACAATGATTATACAACTATGAATGATAAATTATATGTTTTCCTGGATTTGCTTACAAAGGAATATTTACATCAATAATGTATCATGACAATTAAAAGCCGTCTCAGGTAACGCTGGGGCGGTTTTTCGTCTTGTCACCATTTCCATGATATTATTTCAGCGGCAAAGGAGTAAAACAATGAACAATTACATCATTTCGTTAAAAAATCACAGGGATAAAAACATTTATCAGCTTTCAGATAATTTTAGTGGCAGTGATTCCCAGGGAAATGTAATATCGTTTACAAACTATTACATGGAGATGAATGGAGTGCCCTTCTTTGGAATCAGTGGTGAATTTCATTTCAGCCGCTGTGATGACACATATTGGGAAGATGAGATAATCAAGATGAAAATGAACGGAATCAATATCATTTCCACTTATGTATTCTGGATTCATCATGAGGAAGAAAAAGGAGCATACCGATTTGAGGGAAGGCGTAATTTATGCCGTTTTATAGAATTATGCAAAAAGCATGGTATGTTTGTCATCCTCCGGATTGGACCATTTGCCCATGGAGAGGTGCGCAATGGGGGGCTCCCAGACTGGCTTTATGGGATGGATTTTGAGGTGAGAAGTCTTGATAAGGGGTATTTGCTCTATGTGCAGCGTTACTTTGAAAAGCTGGCAAAACAATTGGAAGGGCTATA
The DNA here is from genome assembly GCA_000526575.1 of Clostridium sp. 12(A). GTDB lineage: Bacteria > Bacillota > Clostridia > Lachnospirales > Lachnospiraceae > Lacrimispora > Lacrimispora xylanolytica. The sequence goes on from JAGI01000002.1 coordinate 82,496, forward strand.
TTATAAAGATGGAGGTCCTATCATAGGTGCTCAGATTGATAATGAATATCAGCATTCTGCAGCCGGCTGGGAAATTACAACAGGAGTTTCCGATGAATGGATTCCCACAGGGGCCGATGGAGACAGCTATATGGTAAAAATAAAGGAACTAGCAAAAAAGGCAGGAATCCAGGTTCCCTTCTATACCTGTACCGCTTGGGGCGGTGGGGCAGCGCCTGTGAAGGAGATGCTGCCTCTTTGGGGAGGATATGCTTTCTGGCCCTGGATTTTTTACTCCCATAAAGGCGAGCATCCGGTAACTCCTGAATACATCTACCGGGATTATCATAACAATAAGGTTCCCAAAACGTATAATTTTGAACCCTTCTACCAGCCGGAAACCATGCCTTATGCATGCTGTGAGATGGGAGGAGGTATGATGTGCAGTTACCATTACCGTTTTGTACTTCCCTTTGAAAGCGTGGATGCCATGGCAAATGTAAAACTGGCTTCTGGCTGCAACCTTCTGGGATATTATATGTTCAGGGGAGGAACGAACCCAAGAGGACAAAGGACTCCGTTTTTAAATGAAAGCCAGGTTCCTAAGTTGTCTTACGACTATCAGGCAGCAATTGGAGAATACGGTCAGAAGCGGCCTACCTATGACAGGCTGAAGCGAATTCATTTGTTCATTCAGGAATGGGGAGAAAAACTATGCCACATGAAGACTTACCTTCCGGAGCATGGAGAGGAAATAGCGCCTACTGATGTAGAGACCCTTCGCTTTGCAGTGCGGTTTGATGGAACAAGCGGCTTTCTATTCTTAAACAATTATCAGGACCATGTAAGGACGAAAGAGAAAAGGGGCTGTAGGGTCACTGTCCAGATGAGAAATGAAGAAATTACGATTTCTGATATATCCCTGGCTTCTGGAGAAAATGCGATTCTTCCCTTTGGAATGGATATGGAAGGCATTCTATTAAAATATGCAACGGTACAACCACTGACTATCATCAGAGAAGAGGGCGTTTCTACCTATTTCTTCTTTTCACCTGAAGGATTAAAGCCCCGCTACGTGTTTGACGCTGAAACAGTAAAAGGAGTGGAAGGAGAATACAGGCAGGAAGAAACGGATAAAACAGTGGAAATCCATCCAAAGCAGGATGAAATCGATGTATTTTTTGTAGAGGGAATGAAATCTAAGATCAGGATTGTTACTCTGAGGGCAAAAGAGAGCTTGCGCTTTTATAAGATACATTTAGACGGAAAGCAATTGGCCGTCTTAACAGAAGGAACTCTTCTTAAGGACGGTGAAACACTTCGTATGGAATCAGAAAGAGAAAAAGAATCCATTTATTTCTGGCCGGAAGTGAACTTAGAGGCGGCTGAGGCCACAAAGCCCATTGGAATTTTCAAAGGCTTTCTCCTAAGCAGAAAGAAAAAAGAGTTACCTTTAGACGTAAAAGAGATTGGACCAGCACGATATACCATACAGGTACCGGATCATTATATGGATGGAGTCAAAGAAATGATTCTGGCAATCCAATACAGAGGAGATATCGGCCAGCTTTTTATAGATGGAGATATGATAGCCGATAATTTCTGCAACGGTGAGGTGTGGGAGACGGGGTTAAAGCTGTTGGAACATCGTCTGGCAGGTGAAAAATTAACTCTGCGGATCACTCCCATAAAAGAAGGAAGCCACATCAAAGTGGACTCCACAATGGCAGCCAGAAAGGAAGAGGTGGATTCCGTAGTTGCCAGTGTGGAGAAAATCCTGTTAAAACCTGTCTATGAATACCGGATCGATATAAAAGTCTAAATAGGTCCCTCCTGCTGATGCAGGCGTTGAAGAAACAATTCTACTGCTTTTGGTAAATTATTTTCATGGATGAGATAGGAGAAATATCGATAGTATTGATTTTCCAGAGGAATTATTTTAACCTCGTTATTTTTCACAGCCTCGTCTACAACTAAGGAGGATATGAAGCTGATTCCCATATGGTTCTTTACGGCCTCTTTAATGGAATAATTGCTCCCCATGGTGATTAGATTTTTGGGCGATATGCCATAGCTGTTTAAAAATATGTTTAGATTCTCTCCGGTGCCAGAGCCCTTTTCCCGGTGTATCCAGGTTTGATTTGACAAAGCTGTTTTTAGCTGGGCGCTTTTATCATACTGAAATGAAACGGGAGCGACTATGACCATAGCATCCTTATAAAAATTGTGATGGATATAATTTTCTACAGGCACAGTGCCTTCAATCAGAGCAATGTCTATATCATAATTTTTAAATTTCTCATAGATGTGCTCCGTATTTTCTACAGTCATGTCAAGTTTTATGTTTGGATATAGCTTCATGAACTCACTTAATATAGAAGGAAGAAGAAATTCTCCAATGGTCATACTGGCCCCGATCCGTAACGTTCCGCTGGGAGAATGGTCGGATTGCAGAAGTTCTTCTTTTGTTTCTTCTAAAACAGATAAGATCTGCTTCGCACGCTTATACAGTAAGTCCCCCTGGGCAGTGATAAAAATACTTCTTTGTTTATTCGAGCGTTCAATCAGTTTTGTTTGAAAGTATTTTTCCAGGTTAGAGATATGAAGGCTTACGCTGGGCTGAGATATATTGATTGCAGCGGCAGCTTTGGTAAAGCTTTTTTTATCAACAACAGCAAGGAAGGTTTTTAATTCTTCTATCAAAATAGTTACCTCTTATTTTTCTCAATGATTGGACATAATGCATTAGAAATATTAATGGGTATAATAAAAAATAAATATTATACTTATTGGTTTAAACACAGTATACTATATACAAGAATATCATGCAATCAGTATAAGGAGTGGTGAATGGTGAAGACATTAGATGAAATATTATTGGGTGAAATTGATGGTTTTAGAGAATTAGGTCATAAATTCCTGGCAGGTGAAGTAAGTAAGATGGATTTTAAAGGTGCCTCCGGCGGCATGGGAGTATACGCCCATAGAAATGGCAAGGAATGTATGATTCGATTTCGAATCCATTCCGGGATTGCCGAGATTCATGCTCTCCAGTTTATTTATGAATATGCTGCAAAATATGGGGGAAAGGATATCCATCTTACAACACGTCAGGCAATCCAGCTTCATGGAATTAATATAGATCAGGTTTGTGAGGTTATGGAAGCGGGGATAAAGAGGGGAGTCTATACGAGAGGTTCCGGCGGTAACTTTCCAAGAAACGTCGCCATATCTCCCTTGTCCGGTGTGGAAAAAGGAGAAGCTTTTGATGTATCTCCTTACGCATTGGCTGTGGGAGACCATTTCCTGCAAAAGATTTATACCTACAAGCTTCCAAGAAAATTAAAGGTATCCTTCTCAAACAACGCTGAAGATGAGTCACATGCAGGGGCGGTTGATTTGGGATTTGTTGCTGTAATAGAAGATGGTAAGGAGTATTTTAAGGTTTACGTGGCAGGCGGACTTGGAAGAAATTCAAAGCTTGGATTAGAATATCCAGAATTGATTCAGCCGGAAGATGTATTATACCATGTGGAAGCAGCTACACGGATTTTCATGAGTGAGGGAGATTATCAGAATAAAAATAAAGCTCGCATGAGATATATTGTGGATCGAATGGGAGCAGAAGAATTTATGAAATGCTATAAAGAGCATCTAAAAGATGTGAAAGAGAAGGAAGTTCTTACGCTTTCCATCGACAAGAAGGATTACAACAAGGCAGGCGTAAAAACAGACGTTAAAAGCAGTCGTTTGACAGAACAAAAGCAGGAAGGATTATACTGCGTCTATGTTCATCCAGTTGGAGGCCAGTTATCACTAGATGATTTAAAGCTTATGATAGAATTATTAAAGGATATTCCGGAAGCCGAGATGAGACTTGCAATGAGCGAAGGCTTTTATATCAGGAATTTAAATGGACCGGAAGCAGAAAAAGTCTTAGACCTTACAAAGCATATTGGTGGAGAGACCCGTTTGGAGAGATCTGTTGCCTGTATTGGAGTACCTACCTGTCAGATCGGGATTTTAGAAAGTCAGGAAACATTAAAAGAGGTAATTGCCTATTTTAAGGAAAAGAACTTTACAGAGGATGTCCTGCCTCAAATACATATCTCAGGCTGCCCTAATTCCTGTAGTGCCCATGAAATCGGAGTCATTGGCTTTTGTGGGAAAAAGCTGAACGTACAGGGAGAAGTAAAGGATGCCTTTGAATTGCATTTAGGAGGAAAGCTTGGTGTGGGTGAAGCAAAGCTGGCTGATTACTGCGGAGACATTACAAGGGAGAACCTTCCTGAATTTTTATATGAGATTGGTTTAGACCTTATAAAGACAAAGAAGGAATTCTATCACTGGCTGGAAGATTGCAAGCCGCAGGTTGAGGGAATTTTAGACAGATATATGATAAAGTAAGGAAAAGATGAATGGTTTCTCGAATGAAAAAAGGAGTGACGAATCATGAAGCTATTAGCATATAACGTCCGTGGGGACGAAGCCGCATTTTTTCAAACGTTTGCTAAGAAGTATGGGGTGGAGCTGCATACGTTGCCTTACAGTCCCACATTAGAGAACGCAGGAAATACAGAAGGCTGTGACGCTGTCAGTATAGTTACCTCATCCATTACCAAAGGCATTCTTGAGAGATGGAAAGCAAGTGGAATCCGCTGTGTATCCACTCGTACCATAGGCTATGATCATATTGATATAGAAGCGGCCAAGTCCCTTCAAATACCTGTTTCCACTGTAAACTATACCCAGGCCAGTGTGGCAGAGTATACAGTAATGCTCATCCTGATGGCACTTAGAAGAGTGAAGACAATTATGACCCGTGGGCTGGTTCAGGATTTTTCTCTTGCCAATGTACGGGGGAGGGAGCTTCGCACCTGTACCGTTGGTATTATTGGGGCTGGAAGAATTGGAGAGGCGGTAATTCACCGGCTTCGCGGCTTTGGCTGTAAGATACTGGTCTATACACCCCACCCCAAAGAAGAACTCGCTTCCTTAGTATCCTTTGTTCCCTTAGATGAGCTTTTGCAGGAAAGTGATGTAATATCTCTTCATGTGCCTGCCACCTCAGAGACAGAGCACCTCATAGGAGAAAAGGAAATAGAAGCGATGAAGGACGGAGTAGTTTTAATTAATGCTGCCCGTGGCTCACTGATTGATACCAAGGCATTGATCGGAGGGCTTGAAGCAGGGAAAATTGGTGCAGCAGCCTTAGATGTGCTGGAGAATGAAAAAAGAATTTTCTATAAGGATTGTAAATATAAAGTGCTCTCTAACCGGGAGCTGGCCATCCTGCAATCCATGCCAAATGTAATTATCACTCCTCACACAGCCTTTTATACGGATGAAGCAGTAAGCGATATGGTGGAGTATTCTATTTTAAGCTGTCAATATGAATTACAGGGAAAGGAAAATCCCTGGAGAGTCATATAAGATACAAGGTCCCGCTTTCTTTTGGAAGCGGGATAATTTTTATCAATAAGGTTTTAAAACGCCACTTGCCTTAATTACTTTAACTGGTATTGGTCATACCACAAAACAGTCTCATTTTCTCATACATTCTCACAAAAATCCTACAAAAAAATATGAAAAAATCACAATAATTTTTTGCATGATTGCCAGTTATCATAGATTATTTTATAATAATATGGATGGAAATAATTCAGCCATTCCCCTGGCTGAACCAAAACAATGATGTGAAAATTCCTGCACCCTTACGGTAATAAAATTTATTGAATTGAATGAATGCTAAAACGTGATTGACAGGAAAGCAGATGACAAAAAAAGAGAATAAAAAGAAAGGAGCGTGACACTTGGAAGATTTCAAGGTTCTTGAGATAAAAACAAGTATTTTTTCAGACAACTCCTTACAGGCCTCAAAGCTTCGTGAGGAATTAAAGGATAAGAAGGTCTTTTTACTTAACCTCATGTCAAGTCCCGGTGCTGGTAAGACGACTACCCTGACCCGTACCATTGAAGCTTTAAAGGATCGGCTTCGTATTGGAGTCATGGAAGCAGACATTGATTCAGACGTAGATGCAAGAACCATTCAGAAAACGGGTGTAAAGACCATTCAGCTTCATACCGGCGGCATGTGCCATCTGGATGCAGAGATGACCCGGCAAGGGTTAGAAGGTCTTGATACCGACGGACTTGACCTTGTCATATTAGAAAATGTAGGCAATCTGGTATGCCCTGCTGAATTTGATACGGGCGCAGTAAAAAATGCAATGATTCTCTCAATACCAGAAGGAGACGATAAGCCCCTGAAATATCCGTTGATGTTCTCTGTCTGTGATGTAGTGCTGATAAACAAGGTGGATGTAATGCCATACTTTGATTTTGATCTGGAAACATGTAAAGCTGATATCAGACTTCGTAATCCCAATGCCATTATTATACCCATTAGTGCGTTAAAGAATGAAGGGATAAAGGAATGGACCGACTGGTTAAACAATGCAGTAAAATCATGGTGTGAGTGATAAAAAAATAACGATCTTAAAAAATAATCATAAACTTCATATGCGTAAACAAGCGCGGGAAAGGAAATTATGAGTGAATTAAGACCTAAAATTGTAAAGCTGGCTAAGATGGTAGGTGGTATTGCCGGAGTCATGAATAAAATTGATGAGAATTCTCCTGAATACTACTCTCTGAACTGTGTTGTAACAGATGATATGGCTGACATAGCTATGATTATCGGACTGCGTAAACCTCGAACGTTTGAATATATTGCAAAGCGTTCGGGAAAGAGCAAAAAGGAAACGAAAGCCTTGTTGGAGCAGCTGGCCATAACTGGTGTGGCTAAAGTGTGGAAGGATAAGGAAGACCACAAAGAAAGGTTTTTTGTAAATATATTTGCACCTGGTATGCTGGAAATGATGGTAAATAACCGGGAACAGCTAAATAAACACCCTGAGATCGGAAAAGCCTTTGAAGAGTACACCAGACTGCGGCTTGCACCCATGGCAGCAAAATTTCCTCAGGGAATGGCTATGATGCGTGTGATCCCAGTGGAAGAGGCCATCAAAGATATCCCTGGAACAAAGCCTTGGGAACGCCTTTCCTATTATCTGGATAAATACGACACTTTTTCGGTCTCTGACTGCTCCTGCCGCCAGTCACGCCGTGTCATGAATGAGGGCTGCGGTCATCTGGAACAGGAAATCTGCATTCAGATGGGAGAAGGAGCCGAATATTACATAAAAACAGGCAGAGGACGTAAAATCACACGGGAAGAAGCAAAAGAATTGATTCAATTTGCAGAAAATAATGGTCTGATGCATGAAATGCCCCATACCGATGGACTGGGAGAATCGGCGGCAATTTGTAACTGCTGCGGCTGCTCCTGCTTTTCTTTAAGGCTTGCAACCCTTTTTAACACGCCAGATGCCATACGTTCCAATTTCACGGCAAAGATAAAGAAAGAAAATTGTGTAGCCTGCGGACAATGTGTGGAGCATTGTCCAGTAAACGCGTTAAAGCTTGGACAAAAGCTTTGCTCCAAAACCCCGGTAACCATAAAAGCAGAACCTACCGCCCGGGATCATATCTGGAAGGAAAGCAACTGGAATGTGGATTATCGGGAAAATCGGGAAGACGTAACAGAAGAAGGAACGTCTCCCTGTAAAACTGCCTGTCCGGCACATATTTCGGTACAGGGTTATATAAAGCTTGCTGCTCATGGCCGTTACCAGGAAGCGCTGGAGCTGATTAAGAAAGAAAATCCATTTCCAGCGGTCTGCGGGCGGATTTGTCCCCATGGTTGTGAAAGTGAATGCACCCGGGGAGATATTGATGAACCTGTTTCCATTGATGAAATCAAAAAATTCATTGCAGATAAGGAACTAGATGGCTCCATACGCTATATCCCGCCTATGCGCTATCATCTTGGCAATAAAATTGCAGTGGTGGGCTCCGGACCTTCCGGTCTTTCCTGTGCATATTACCTGGCAATCGATGGTTATCAGGTCACGGTATTTGAAAAGGAAGAGAAGCTTGGCGGTATGCTCTCCCTGGGAATTCCAGCCTTCCGTTTGGAAAAAGACGTTCTTCATGCGGAAATCGATGTTCTTAAAGAGATGGGCGTTTCCTTTCAAACAGGAATTGAAGTGGGAAAGGATGTTACGCTTCAAGAGCTGAGGAAAGAAGGGTATGAAGCCTTTTATCTGGCAATCGGTGCACAGGGAGGCAGAAGTCTTTCCATCGAAGGGGAGGAGGCTTTGGGTGTAATCTCCGGCGTTGATTTCCTTCGGGATGTAAACCTTGGAAGAAAGGCAGAACTATCTGGCCATGTAGTTGTAATTGGAGGCGGTAATGTAGCCATGGATGTTGCACGTACAGGGGTTAGGCAAGGAGCGGACTTTTTGGATCTTTATTGCCTGGAAAGTCCCGGTGAGATGCCGGCATTACCGGAGGAAATTGAAGAAGCCAAGGAAGATAACGTTACCTTTCATAATGGCTGGGGCCCTAAGCGCATTCTGACAGAAGAGGGTAAGGTAAGCGGTGTGGAATTTAAGCGCTGCATCCGTGTGTTCGATGAAAACAAACGTTTCAGTCCACAATACGATGAAGATGATACCCTGACCGTAAAAGCGGATGCTGTCCTGATCTCCATCGGTCAGTCCATTGCATGGGGCGGCCTTCTAAAAGACAGTAAGGTGGAACTTCGTAAGGGTGGTACTGCCAAAGCAGACAATCTGACCTTACAGACGTTGGAACCGGATGTATTTGTCGGCGGTGATTGCTTTACCGGCCCTAAATATGCAATTCATGCCATAGCAGCAGGAAAAGAAGCTGCAATCTCCATTCACCGTTATGTACAGCCGGGACAGTCTCTGGTATTTGGCCGTGACCGCCGGGAATTTCATGCTTTTGATAAGAATAATGTTGCCATTGGCTTACAGGATTTTGATATGACGCCTCGTCAAAGAGCGGGCCATTCCCCTGAGAAAAAAGGGAGCTTTCAGGATGAACGTATGACCTTTACCGAGGAGCAGCTAAAAAGAGAGACGGAACGCTGCCTTGGCTGCGGTGCAGTTGAAATCGACCCTTATATGTGTCTGGGGTGTGGCATGTGTACCACGAAGTGTAAATTTGATGCCATTCATTTGGAACGCACCTATGACACGATTCCCAATACGTATGAAAAACTTCCGGTAAAGATTGCAGCCAATGCAATTGTACGTACCGGGAAGATTGCGAAAGCCACCCTCAAAGAAAGCGTTGGCAGTCGGGGATAGGAGAAAGGGAGAAGGAATCATGCATGAGCTTGGTGTATTAAATTCTATGGTTCATACCATTGAGCGCATTGTAAAGGAACAGAACGTAACAGAAGTTCACAAGCTTGTCATTGAAGTTGGTGAGCTTTCCGGTATCGTCCCCAGGTACTTGGAAAAAAGCTGGCCAGCAGCTTCCTATAAGACGTTTATGGAAAATACTGAGCTGGAGCTCATCGTCATTCCCGGCATTGTGAAATGTAAAAACTGCAACAGGGTTTTTAATGCAGTATACAACGACTTAAACTGCCCCGACTGCAACGGAAAAGATATGGAAATTCTGGAGGGCGATGACATGGTGATAAAGGAAATTGTATGTAATTAATGGTCTCCTTCACACAGCCACAGGTAAGAATGCCTGTGGCTGTAAGAATGCTTCTTACGTTATTTGATTTCCCTCTATGATGTTTATTATTTGCTTCATAGCAAGTCTGGCCTCTGGAATCGGGAGGACAGGGAAAACATGATTCATTTTGGGATATTCAAAATAGTTAATAGAAACATTCTGCTTTTTTGCCAGCATTTTAAATTTTCGGACATCAGGCAGAAAGAATTCGTGGGTACCGATAAACAATGAGATTTTTCCAAGACCATTGATTGGGCCATTAATTGGGCTTAATAAGTAATCACTCGTGTCAGTATCTCCAGCATACGCCTTGCCGGCCATTCTTAAAAGTTTAAGATTCAGCATAGGTTCCATTTTTATCATAGGTGCAATTTGTGGATTACGTAAAGCAATGTCCAGCCAGGGGGACAGAAGTATGATGTTGCCTGGCTGCGAGATTCCTTCATTTAATAGTAATTGACACAAGGCCAGTGCAAAGCCTCCTCCGGCAGAGTCTCCCATAATCACAATGTTTTCTGGGGACGTCTTTGTTAATAAATCCTTATAAATGGGGAGAACCTTATCAAAGGACTCCTTATATTGATGATTCGGTGCTTTGGGATAGATGGGGACCGTAATAGTTCCATTTAGTTTTTGAGATAATTGGTATAAAAAGCGCCAATGCCACAGGAGCGGCTGCTCGATATATCCTCCGCCAGGCAGGAATAAAATTTGTCTCTTATCTGGATTTGAGGCCGACTTTAGCATATAAGTGTCCAATGAATAAGAACTAAGCTTCTTTATTCTGTATTTTTTCTGCGAATTAACAGGAAGGACATAGGGAGATGCGTTTTCTTTCCTTCTTTTCTCCATGTAAGTGGTGGGATCGGCCTGTCTCATAATTATTTTAATTAATCCTTCCACAACCATACTTTGTAAACTTCTCATTCCTCTCGACCACCTTATTATGTTTGATTTATTAAAGCTATAGTATCTCCTTTGGGGTATTTTATAATACCAAAATACTGTGACAAAATATATCTAAATCATAGTAACAATGATAAAATTTTTGTTTTTGGATGAAAAATTCGCACAGATCAGGAATGACATTAATGGTTTATAGCATGATATAGATAGGATATAATAAGAGAAATGCAATAGAAAGTAAAATGGTAATCGTTGGTTAAATATATCATCGGTAAGAGTTAAAAAATAAAATAATACAATAAAAGAGGCGTACAAGATGGTAGAATTCATTACAAAGATTGATTGGACAGTTTTATATTGGATACGAGATACGTTTCACTGTCCTGCACTGGATTTTTTAATGCCTAAGATTACATGGCTAGGAAACAGTGGATTTATTTGGCTCCTGACAGCATTTGTATTATTGTGTACCATGCGATACAGAACCTATGGAATTACGCTTCTTGTTGGACTGATGGCAGGGCTTTTGATTGGAAATCTGCTTCTGAAAAATTTGATTGGCCGTTCCAGGCCCAACTGGATCGAAGATACGATTACACTTTTAATTACAAATCCAACCGACTATTCCTTTCCGTCAGGACATACCCTATCCTCAGCCATTTCAGCCACCATTCTTACGATGAGCAATAGAAAGTTTGGTTATATAGCCATCCCGCTGGCCTGTTTGATTGCCTTTTCAAGGTTATATCTATTTGTTCACTTTCCCAGTGATGTTGTAGGGGCAGCTTTGATGGGTTCCCTGATTGGAGCGCTGGTCTTTATTGGTATAAGACGTATGATGGATAAGAAACATAGTATGAAATCATAGTTTTTTCAGAGAATCATCATATTTTCCCCATATAATTTTGCTACTATATCTGAGGAAAACAAGCAATGTAACCAACCGATTCATTGTTTTAGAAGCGCAAAGGGAAGTTAATATTTACAAAATGAGGAAGCTGATATGAAAAAGAACCGAACCATCCTGATTGTGGATGATGAAGAAAAAATAGTGGAAGTTTTACAGGCATACTTAGAGAAAGCGGGATATGATATTCTTTGTGCTTATGACGGAGCCAATGCCATGGAACTGTTTCGGAATCATGACGTTTCACTGGTTATCTTAGACCTGATGCTGCCGGATATTATGGGGGAACAGATTTGTCAGATGATTCGCATGAATTCCCGGGTACCCATCATTATGGTGTCCGCAAAGACGGAAGAGCAGGATCTCATTAAGGGACTGAACGTGGGAGCGGACGATTATATCTTTAAACCATTCAGCCCAAGAACGGTAGTCGCAAAGATTGAAGCAGTCTTACGAAGGGTGGAAAGTGACCAGCTTACAGGCGTTCCTCTTTTCTTTCGTCAGGGAGAATTGGTCATTGATTTTGAGAACCGAAATGTGAAAATCAGGGGAAGAGAAGCCGGGCTTACCCCTACGGAGTATAAGATTTTCATTACCCTTGCCAAAGCGCCGAACAGGACATTTACCAGAGAGCAGTTAATTACCTTTGCTCTCGATGATAATTTTGATGGTTATGACAGAAGCATTGATACTTATATTAAGAGCATCCGAACAAAGATCGAAGACAACAGGAAAAAACCAGTTTATATTATCACAGTCCATGGGATGGGATATAAATTTGCCGGAGCAGAGCTATGAAATTAACCTTAAAAAACACCTTAATTGTATCCTATTCTGCCATTGCACTGCTTATAATTTTTGCTCTTAGCATCCTATTCAATTTAACAGCAGATGATATTTTTGAACAGTATGCGAGAAAACAGCAAAGAAATCAGATGGAACAGATCAAGACTCAAATTGATCAGTTATATAATTCAAAGACCGGATTGTATGAGAAAGAAGGAATTGAAATCATTGGCTATGCTGCCTTGCAAAATGGCATGATCATTCATGTCCAGTCAACCAACAAGCAAATTGACTGGGATGCGAAAAGCCACCGGGCGGAAGAGTGTAACATAGTACTGAGACATGCGGAAAATACCATGCAACGGAAATATCCCAATTTTAATGGCAGCTATTTAGAAGAAACCTTTACACTGAAACAGAAAGACAAAGTCACAGGAACGCTGAAAATAGGCTATTATGGACCGTATTCACTAAACGATCAGGAGCTGAGTCTGATGAAAGATTTAAACAGCTCTCTTTTGTTTATCGGGGGTGCGGCTATTTTTCTTGTAATCGTACTGGGCTTTTTAATCGCGTGGATCGTAACAAAACCCATTACAAGTGTCATTTGCCTGGCTCAGAAAATTGCAGGAGGAGAATACGGTGCACAGACAAAAACTCGTTCTCCTGTCGTGGAAACAAATAAATTAATAGATTCCATTAATGAAATGTCCAAGGCTCTTGAAATGGAGGAAAAACAAAAACGGCAGATCACTACCGATGTGGCCCATGAGCTTCGTACTCCTTTAACCAATCTTCAAAGCCATATGGAGGCAATGATAGATGGTGTATGGGAAGCAACGGAGAGCCGTCTGGAGAGCTGCCATGGAGAAATCCTCCGTCTGGTAAAGATTGTGGACCAATTAAAGGAACTGTATGATCTGGAGAATCGAAATCAGATCCTGGATCAGACCATGTTTGAATTTGAAGAAATGAATCAGGCTGTATTCCGGGATTTTGAGTTAAAGGCAAAAGAAAAGGAAATTAATCTGCTTCAGATCGTACCAGAAAAATCACCTGTGTACGCCGATTATAACCGATTCAAGCAGTGCATGGTAAATCTGATTTCCAATGCATTGGCCTACACCCCCAGAGGCGGGACGATCACGGTGGAATACAAAAATGATGGGAAGCAGATACGGGTACTGGTATATGATACTGGAATTGGTTTTCCAAATGGGGATTTGCCCTATTTGTTCGACCGGTTTTACCGGGTGGATAAATCAAGAAGCAAGAAGACCGGAGGGATGGGAATTGGTCTATCAATTACAAAGGCTATTGTAGAAAAACATGGAGGGAAGATAACAGCAGAAAACGGACCGGACAAAGGAGCTGTCTTTACAATCATCCTGCCACTGAAATAAAAGCACCAATCAAACAGCATCGTCAGCATCCTTGACGATGCTATTTTTATCCCCATAAAATCCCCATATTTATGTGTTAGATTAATGAAGTGTCTGATATCGCCAATGCCAAAAAAAGGGAGAGTGTTCAATATGCGCCATAAAGGCGATAGAGAAAGAAATCATATAAGAAAACAGGATAAAATGGGAAAACGAAAGTTTTGGGCCGGAAGAAGATTTGCCAAACAGGCTGTGATATTTGGGGTGATATTCATAGGGTTAGCCATTTTTGTAAGGGCTTCTGTCTCAAAGAATAAAAGAAAGACAGATATTTTAGTGACCAATACCATAGAGCAAAGCATAGAGACTATGATGGAAACCGATACAAAGACGGAATCGTTAAACTTAATAAAGGTGGATGGGGTTTCTCTTACGGGGCTGAATAAAAAAGAAGCAAGAGAAACATTGTTGGAATACTATTCGTGGAACATAAGACTTAAATATAAAGAACAATCTTTGGAGTTAAAGAATCCATTTCCTGGAATGATTGATGAACTTCTGGAGGAGATTTACTCAAAGAATGAAGACGGAGAGTATACCCTCGATTTGGCCGATGCAAAAGAACGCGTAAGAAGTCAGGTAAAAGATGCAGCAGCTAAGTGGAATAAAAACCCTGTCAATGCACAGCTTACCGGGCGTGATAAGGATAATAACAAATGGATTTATTCAGACGGAGAAAATGGAATCAAGATTGATGAAGACAAGACAGCAGATAAAATCATGAGTCTTGTAAACCAAAAGAAATTCAATGAAGAAGTGGAAGCCGAAGCGGTAAAACAGCCACCAGACCTAACGGCTTCTCAGGTGAAAGAAAAGTATCAGGTGATTGGAACATTTGAAACCGTTGCTACCAACAATGAAAACAGAAACAATAATATAAAACTAGCTGTCAATGCACTGGATGGCCTTGTCATATACCCTGGTGAATCTTTCTCCTTTAATGAGACCACAGGAAACCGAACGGTTGAACGGGGATATAAGCCAGCCGGGGCCTATCGAAACGGAGAATTTGTTGAGGAGCCAGGCGGAGGGGTATGTCAGGTCTCCTCCACCTTATATAATGCCATTATACTGGCTGGAATTAAAACAACCGAACGCCATCCTCACAGCTTCGAGCCATCTTATGTTATACCAGGAGAAGATGCCATGGTAAGCTATGACGGTTATAGTGGTCCTGATCTTCGTTTTGTCAACAACAGCAAAACTTCCATGGCTATACGGGCAGTTTTTAAAGATAAGAAAATAACGATTTCAATCGTTGCAATCCCCATTCTGGAACAGGGAATAACAATCTCCATGCGTTCGGAGAAAGTAAAAGAATACGACCCCCCTGAATCCAAATACGAGGAAGATCAAACCCTGAAGCTGGACCAGGAGGTAGTGGTTACTCCAGGGGTCAAAGGGTCGACCTGGAAGACTTATTTAATAACCTCAAAAGATGGGGCCGTTTTAACGGAAGTATATTTTCACACCAGTACATATAAAGGGAAACCAGGTGTGGTAAAAAGGAATACCTCTGGTGTTGTAAAACCCTTGGAAACGAAAAAGGCCGAAAAGGAAACGACTGAGACAAAGCAAGAAGTTGAAACTACGACTAGTCCTCCTTTCATAGAGCAGGAAACCGCACCCGATATGGAGAATGGTGGGACAGAGACCACAGAGGGCAGTGTAACATCAGCAGGCCCCGGAGTATAAACAGACAAGGGAAAGGATCCAAAATACTAGAATGTTAAACTTAATCAAAAAACATAAAAGAGCGGCTGCCGCTACGGTTATCATTGCAGTGCTGGCAGGAATATTTGCAATTTCTGTACATAATCAGAAGCAGGGCCTCGGTCCAAAACAGGAAAAAGAGGTGTTATCTCTGCAAAAAGGGGAACCAGATATTAATCTTAAGACAGAAAATGAAGCATCTCCGTCAGAAGCAGAACGTGAGGAAAATACGGATACGCCGCCTCCCGAATACTTAAAAGAAGGCGTGGAGCATCCATTTGTTGCAACCTTACAGGAACGTCTGATGGAACTGGGATTTATGGAAAATGATGAACCGACTTCATTCTATGGCCCGGTAACCGCAAGTGCTGTAAAGATATATCAAAGGCAAAACAATCTTGTTCAGGATGGAGTGGTGGGACCAGAGACTTTGGCAATCCTTCTTTCTGATGAGGCAAAATATTATGCGGTCTCTCTTGGAATATCAGGTGATGACGTTAAAAGAATCCAAAACAGACTTTATGAGTTGGGTTATCTTATGAAGAAAGAAAATGTGAGCGGTGAGTTTGATGAGGTCACAGAAAAAGCAGTCATTAAATTGCAGGAACTAAATCAGTTATCGGTAGACGGTAAAGTGGGCAGACAGACAATAAACCTGCTTTACAGTGAAGAGATTAAGCCCAATTACTTGGCATATGGAGAGAATAACGACGTGGTTCTTTCTGCCCAAAAGCAATTAAAGGGATTAGGGTATTTAACTACAGTGCCAGATGGTAATTACGGCACAGATACCGTGATGGCCGTAAAGCAGTTTCAGGCAAGAAACGATTTGGTTGTAGACGGTTACCTGGGACCCTCCACAAGAATTGCCCTGGAAGGGGGAGAGGCAAGACCTAACGGCCTGGTGCTTGGAGAACAGGGAGAAAGTGTAAAAAGAGTTCAGGAGCTTTTAAATAAATATGGATATTTGTCCTCTTCCAATGCCACTGGATATTTTGGAGAAATCACCGAGCAGGCAGTAAAAACCTTTCAGTCCGATAATGGTCTGACCCCAGATGGATCCGTAGGTGTGCAGACACTTTCCTATCTCTCTGGAGATAAGAGCGTGAAAGGCAAAACCGGAGGATCCGCTGGCAGCAAAAAGCCTGATACAGACAAAAGCGGTGGCGGCACGGCAAATGGTAATGTGAAAGCACTTATTAATATCGCATCTTCTAAAGTGGGCTCGAAGTATGTATGGGGATCCAAAGGGCCTGGTTCCTTTGACTGTTCCGGTTTTGTGTATTGGTGTTTAAACCAAATCGGAGTAAGACAGAGCTATCTTACTTCAAGCGGCTGGAGAAATATGGGGAAATATAAACGCATCTCAAATTATGAAGATATAAGACCTGGAGATATTATTGTAGAAAAGGGACATATGGGAATTGCAGCAGATGGAGGCATGGTAATTGATGCTTCTTCCGGCAATGGAAAGGTAGTCCATCGGAAGCGTTCTGCCTGGTGGAAAAGCAATTTTATCGTAGCCTGGAGAATCTTTGAATAGATGTTTTGGGTTGTCACTTTGTTAAAAATCTGATAATATAGTCGTCATCTATATTTATTCCAAAGGAGGATTCACTATGAATATGAGATTTCCAGATGGTTTTCTATGGGGAGGAGCAGTGGCTGCGAACCAGTGTGAAGGAGCATATAACGAAGACGGAAAAGGGTTAAGTACCCAGGATGTAGCCCCTCACGGTATCAAAGGGCCGATAACAAAGGAACCCACATCCGACAATATGAAGCTCATTGGTATTGATTTTTATCATCGGTATAAGGACGACATTAAGCTTTTTGCAGAGATGGGCTTTAAAGTATTTAGAACCTCCATTGCCTGGAGCCGGATCTTTCCTGGTGGAGATGAGAAAGAACCCAATGAAAAGGGACTCAAGTTTTACGATGAGCTGTTTGATGAACTGTTAAAATATGGAATCGAGCCTCTGGTAACCATCTCTCATTATGAGACTCCGTTACACTTATCTGTCAAGTACGATGGCTGGGTTAACCGGGACATGATAAGCTTTTATGAGCGATACGTCAGAACCATATTTAACCGCTACGGCAGCAAGGTAAAATACTGGCTCACATTTAATGAGATTAACTCCGTGCTCCATGAACCGTTTATGAGCGGCGGAATCTATACGGATAAGAGCCAGCTAAAGAAACAGGATTTATACCAGGCCATTCATCATGAACTTGTGGCAAGTGCCCTGGCAACGAAAATAGGCCATGAAATGATGCCTGATAGCAAAATCGGGTGCATGATTTTAAGCATGCCAATGTATGCCCTGACCTCAGACCCGGATGATGTCATTGCAGCCATGAAAGCCGATCACATGAATACATTTTTCGGAGATGTGCATGTGAGAGGCGAGTACCCTGGTTATATGAAACGATATTTTAAAGAAAATGATATACAGATTCAGATGGCAGATGGAGATGAAGCGCTGTTAAAGAATCACACCGTTGATTTTGTATCATTCAGCTATTATATGAGCGCATGCGAAGCCGCAGACCGCTTAAAGGCACAGGCTGGGGAAGGAAATCTCATGGGCGGAGTGACAAATCCTTATTTAAAACAAAGTGAATGGGGCTGGGCCATCGATCCTCAGGGAATCCGCTATGTGTTAAATCAGTTTTATGACCGCTGGCAGAAGCCATTGTTTATCGTGGAGAATGGATTGGGAGCCGTGGATGAATTAATCACAGAGCCAGATGGAACAAAAACGGTCCTTGATGATTACCGGATCAATTATTTAAGAGATCATCTCATTCAGGTGAGAGAAGCCATAGAAGATGGAGTTCCAGTCATGGGCTATACCAGCTGGGGCTGCATTGACTTAGTCAGCGCTTCCACTGCAGAGCTAAAGAAACGCTACGGCTTTATCTACGTTGACCGTAATGATGACGGAACTGGTACTTTAAACCGATATAAGAAAAAATCCTTTGAATGGTATAAAAATGTCATAGGGACCAATGGAGAAAATCTGTAAAAGTGTACAAAATGTACTGAAGATTATTAGTTAAAATAACGATTGTTTTAAAAACACTCCTGTGATAAGATGTAATCAGTTTACAGGAGTGTTACTATTAAATTAGGCAAGTCTGCATCTGTTTTTTTGGTGCATACTTGTTTTTTTGTTTTTTAAATATATCTGTAACGTTATGATTCATTTAAACAGTGAAATTGAGGATACTTTTATGAAAATGATTATTAAGCAGATATTAAATACAAATGCTGTGATATCCAACGATGAAAATGGACAGGATGTCCTGCTTTTAGGTAGCGGACTTGGATTTAAGAGCCGAAACGGAGACGCCATCGACCAGGAGCGGGTGGAAAAACAGTTTATCCTAAAAGATAAAAATCATAAAAGTCAGTTCCGCGAAATTTTAGATACCGTGCCCCAGGAATATATTATGGTGGCAGAGGATGTGATAGATTACGCAGTCCAGGTCTATGATATGACCCTGAATGAAACCATTCATATTTCCCTGGTCGATCATATTTACCATGCGGTAGAGAATTTTAAGCAGGGGCTTGTTGTACCGAATTCCATTCTTCATGATATCATACGATTCTATCCAGATGAATACAAGGTCGGACAGAAGATGCTTGATTTGATCGAGGCGAAATTTGGTTACCGGTTATCCAATGATGAAGCAGGCTTTGTGGCTATGCATTTTGTGACGGCACGTCATAATCAAATAAGCGGAAATGCAAAAAAGATGATTGTAATGGTAAGTGAATTAAATGACCTTATTATGTCAGAGCTTAAGTTTCAGGTAAAAGAAGATTCGCTGCCCTATTACCGATATATGACCCATTTGAAATTTTTTGCACAGCGGGTCATGACAAAGTATTATTATAAAGAGCATGGCGGAGCACGTATGCTCGAGGAGCTTCTTAGAAACTACCCCGATGAATACCGCTGCAGTCAGAAGGTGTGTAATTATATTGAAGAAAAGTATCATTACAAAGCAGGCCACGATGAATTGATTTATCTGGCAGTTCATTTATCACAATTGAAAAACAGTTAGTTTGGCAGTGTTATGATTAAGTTCAGCAAAGCCTGGTTATTCTTCTTACTAATAGGGGATGACCAGGCTTTTTTGATAGAAAATTATAGGAGGAAATTAGTATGGCAGATTATTCAAAATTAGCCAAAGATATTGTGGAGCATGTTGGTGGGGAAGAAAATGTAAATTCCCTCACCCACTGTATTACGCGGCTTCGTTTTAAATTAAAGGACGAAAGCAAGGCAGATACAGAAACATTAAAAAATATGCAGGGCGTTATTAAGGTAATGCAGGCAGCCGGTCAGTACCAGGTCGTAATCGGAAGTGATGTGGAAGATGTATATGACCAGATTCTACTTCAGACTTCCATTGGAGACAAGAATAGTAGTGAATCCGTAGAAGCAGCTCACTCAACTTCTGGCGATAAAAAAGGCAGTGTTGTAGAAAAAATAACAGATTTAATCTCTGGTATTTTCATGCCGTTTATGGGAGCGTTCACCGGAGCAGGGCTTTTAAAAGGTTTTCTCGTACTTTTCACCACCCTGTCTCTTCTTGATAAAACTTCCACTACTTATACCATACTTTATGCAGCATCCGATGGTATCTTTTATTTCCTGCCGGTATTCCTTGCATACTGTGCAGCTCAAAAGTTTGGCGCCAAGCCGTTTATCTCTATGGCAATTGCCTGCGCCATGTGTTATCCTAGTATGACCGGACTCTTTAATGACAAGGAAGCAGTTGTTACATTTTTCTCTATTCCTGTAAAACTGATCAGCTATCCTAGCTCTGTACTTCCGATTCTTATTACGGTTTATGCCCAGTCAAAGCTGGAAAAAGGTTTAATGAAAGTAATTCCTAAGATTATTCAGAGTATTATTATTCCGTTGGTGGATTTTGTAATTGTTTTCCCGTTGGCTCTCATTGCCATTGGACCAGTAACTGATGTAGTGAGCCGTGGTTTAGCTGGAGGAATCCAGGCAGTGTTTTCCTTCTCCCCAGCCATTGCAGGATTAGTCCTGGGAACCTTATGGCCGCTGTTTATTGTATTTGGCTTACATTGGGGCTTTTTACCGATTATCATGAACAATTACTCTGTTTTAGGTTATGATTATATTATGCCGCCGACCTTCGGTGCTAACTTTGGTATCGCAGCAGCATGTTTGGCTGTATTCTTGAAAACAAGGGATAAAGATCTTAAATTAGTATCAGGTTCCGCATCCATCTCAGCTCTTATTGGCGGTGTTACTGAGCCAGGTATCTATGGTGTTTTAATGAAAAATAAGAGAATATTTATCTGCATGTGTGTGGTTAACGGACTCAGTGGTATTATCGCTGCTGTGACCGGAAGCATCCGTACCGCTCAGGTCCCCATCAATGTTTTGACAATGCCAGCTCTTTATGCTATGTCAGGACCGGCGATTATTATATCAATGGTAGTATCCTTTGTAGGAGTATTCCTGGTGACATACCTCTTTGCCTATAGGAATGAGGAACAAACAAAATAAGAATAGGAGATTAACAATGCTGAATTTTTCAGAATTATATCCAATCAGTAACCAGGCCAGAATGGCCCACTCCTTGGATGGTATGTGGAAGTTTAGTTTTGATCCTGAGGAAAAAGGATTATTAGAGGGCTGGCAGCATAAGCTGCCAGACTCCATCTCCATGCCGGTTCCTGCCAGCTTTTCAGATTTTTTTACAACAAAAGAAGAGCGGGATTACTGCGGGGATTTCTGGTATGAGACAGAAGTGTTCGTACCAGTAGAATGGGAGAAACAGGAGCTGGAAATCCGCTTTGGAAGCATTACCCATCGCGCATCTGTATACTGCAACGGCAATCTGGTAAGCGAACATGAAGGTGGTTTCCTTCCAGTGGTCGCCAAGGTAACAGACCATGTGAAATTTGGCGAAATGAATACATTTGTGGTGAAGGCTAACAACGAATTAAGTGAAGAGACCCTTCCATGCGGAACCACCACAGTGCTGAGCGATGGAAGAAAACTGGCTAAGCCCTATTTCGACTTTTTCAATTATTCCGGAATTCAAAGAAGCGTATGGCTTGTTTCAAAGCCAAAGGAATCTATCGAAGACTTTAACGTGGATTATGAATTAAACGGAGAAGATGCCGTTGTCCGCTACGAGATCATGACCAATGGAACCCATGAGGTTTCCTTTGAATTGCTGGATCAGGAAAAACAGCCGGTGGCTAAAAGCACAGGAAAACAGGGAAGCGTCCTTGTCCCAGGTGCACATCTTTGGAACGTAGGGAATGCCTATCTTTATCAGGCAGTTATGCGTATCTGGGATGAGGAAACCTTAATCGATGAGTATTCTTCAAAGATCGGCATCCGGACGGTGAACATCGAAGGAAAAGAAATTAAGATTAACGGCAAGGCTGTTTATCTAAAAGGCTTTGGAAAGCATGAAGATTTTGAAGTCATTGGCCGCGGTTTTAACTGGGGTGTTTTAAAACGAGACTTTGAATGTATGAAATGGATGGGTGCCAATTGTTTTCGTACCAGCCATTACCCATATGCGGAAGAGTGGTATCAGTTTGCAGACGAGGAAGGCTTTTTAATTATTGATGAGGTTCCCGCAGTGGGAATGATGAGATCCACCAGAAACTTTGCTGCGGCTGGAACTGGCAAGTATACCGGATTTTTTGAAACTCCTACCGTACCGAATCTGCAGAAGGCACATCTTCAGGCCGTAGAGGAAATGATTGTAAGAGACAAAAACCATCCTTCTGTCATCGCATGGAGTTTGTTTAACGAGCCAGAAACCACCAGCGAGCAGTCTAAGGAATATTTCACCCCAATTTTTGATGCTGCAAGAGCGTTGGACCCTCAGAATCGTCCTATGACTGGTGCCTTTGAAAAGAACAGCCAGCCGGAACTCTGTAAGTGTTATCAGCTTTGTGATTTTATCTGTTTGAACCGGTATTACGGTTGGTATATCAAAGGAGGACCAGAACTTGTAGATGCAAGGGAAGCGTTCTTAATTGAAATGAATAAGTGGAAAGATAAAAATCTGAATATACCGTTTGTATTCACTGAATTCGGTACCGATACCATGGCAACGGAACATAAACTTCCAAGTATTATGTGGAGCCAGGAGTACCAGAATGAATATCTGGATATGAATTTTGAAATATTTGATCAATTTGATTTTGTACAGGGCGAACTGGTGTGGAATTTTGCTGATTTCCAGACCACAGAAGGAATCATGCGAGTCAATGGAAACAAAAAAGGAATTTTTACTCGGGCAAGACAACCAAAGAGTGCTGCATTTGTATTAAAGAACCGGTGGGAATCAATGAAATAAGCATATAAAGGGATGATTATAATGGGATTTTTAAATAATCTATTTGGTAACAAAGAAAAAAATGTATCAGAAACTCCGGCTGCAAAAAATATCATCTGCGAGCCAAACACCATCTACAGCCCCTTAAAAGGAACCGTAATTCCTTTGGCTGAGGTCAGTGATCCTGTGTTTGCAGAAGAAGTGATGGGTCCTGGCGTTGGCATTGAACCAGAGGAAGGGAAGCTTTATGCTCCCGTAGAAGGAGAGATTATAACTGTCTTTCCTACGGGACATGCCATCGGCATGAAAACGGCAGATGGAATGGAGGTCTTACTTCATATCGGCATTGATACGGTACAATTAGAGGGAGATGGTTTTCAGGCATTTGTGAAGCAGGGAGATCATGTAAAGGCAGGGGAGCTGCTGGTGGAGTTTGATTGTGCTAAAATAAAAGATAAAGGCTATCAGACAACAACTATGGTTCTGGTGCCCAATGCCGCTTTACTTGGTACTATGAGCAAACCTCATACAGGTAAGGTAGAAGTACTGGAGCAGATATTTAATTTTCAGTAACTGCTTTTGAGGGGAGCCAAAAGGTTCTGCTGTTATTTAGGAATAACGAATCAGCCATTATGGAAAGTAAGGCTGGTTCGTTATTTTTTATGTATTGATTAAATATATCAGAATCGAATTGCTAATATCTGACATACTAACCTTGAATCTTTATGAATGGAGGCTATTATGACAGAAGCAATTTTAGAAAAGACAAAGGGGCGCGTAAGCTACCACGATTCCGTAGAAGAGATGCTCATTCGGATAAGAGATGATGGATTATCCAGTGTATTTTCCAGATTTGATGAACAGGAAAAAATCCGATGCAAATTTTGCTTACAGGGTTTAAGCTGCCAGTTGTGTACCAACGGGCCATGCAGAATCAATGAGCAGAAGGGCCCGGAAAAAGGTGCCTGCGGAATCGGCCCGGATGCCATGGCAATGAGGAATCTTCTCATGAGAAATATCATGGGAGCGGCTACCTATGCACATCACGCCTATGAAGCATTCCGAACCTTAAAAGAGACCGGAAAGGGCAATACCACGTTTCAGATTACAGATGTGGATAAGCTAAAATGGATGTGCGAAAAAACAGGAATTGATACAAACCAGAACGTAAATCAGATGGCAACCTGCCTTGCAGAACTCTTAGACCGGGAGATGAAGTTAAACCCTGACCATGAAAGCGTTATGGTGGAAGCCTTTGCACCAAAAAAGAGGAAGAAGATATGGAGAGACTTAAACATCTATCCATCTGGAATTGAGCACGAGGTGCAAAACAGCATTGCAAGCTGCCTGACCAATGTTGACGGAGATTATGTATCTTTGGCAAAAAAGGCACTGCGCCTGGGATTATCCACGATATATACGGCCCAGATCGGTCTTGAGATGACCCAGGATATCCTGTTTGGAACGCCAAAGCCTCATGAGGTGGATGTTGACCTTGGTATTATGGACCCGGACTATGTAAATATTGCATTTAACGGACATCAGCCTTGGATCGGAGCAGCAGCGTTACAATTAGCCAAGACAGAAGAATTTCAGGAGCTGGCAAGACAGTCAGGAGCCAAAGGAATTCATATCGTAGGTTCTATTGAGACCGGGCAGGAATTACTTCAGAGATTTGAGGTTGACGACGTATTTATCGGTCTTATGGGAAACTGGTTAGCCATAGAGCCATTTTTAGCCACTGGTACGGTAGATGCATTTGTCATGGAAGAGAACTGTTCTCCTCCAGCCATTGACCAGTATGCAGAAAAGTATCAGGTAGCCCTGGTAAGCGTAAGCACTATTATTGGAGTTCCTGGAACGGAACATGAGATGCCATATTATCCTCAGAAGGCAGCGGAGATGGCGGAAAAATGCATTCACGTAGCAATTGAGAACTTTAAAAAACGCCATAATAAAATCAAACCAATGGTTCCCCACCATAAGCAGAAAGCCATTGCAGGTTTTTCAACCGAAGCTGTGTTAAATGCAGTGGGGAATGATTTAAATGCCTTAGTAGATGTCATAGCAAAAGGACAGATCAAAGGAATTGTTGCCCTGGCTAACTGCTCCACGCTGAGAAACGGTCCTCAGGACTGGAATACAGTTAATTTAACAAAGGAGCTGATTAAAAAGGATATACTGGTCGTTGCAGGCGGCTGCGGAAACCACGGTCTTGAAGTGGCAGGAATGTGTAACTTAGACGCCATCAACCAGGCAGGAGAGGGGCTTAAGGGAGTATGCAGTGCCCTTAAGATTCCACCGGTCTTAAGCTTTGGAACCTGTACGGATACCGGAAGAGTTTCCATGCTTGTAACAGCTTTGGCTGACCATCTGGATGTGGATATATCAGACCTTCCTATTGCTGTGACAGCACCGGAGTGGATGGAACAGAAGGCAACTATCGATGGCGTATTTGCTGTCGCTTACGGCGCATATACTCATCTTTCTCCTACACCTTTTATCACTGGCGCACCAAAGCTTGTGAAGCTTCTTACAGAAGATGTGGAGAGCCTGACAGGCGGTAAAATCGCATTGGGAGATGACCCGGAGCAGGTGGCTAATGATATCGAAAGCCATATTATGAAGAAGAGACAGAAGATGGGATTATAAAATAAATCAAATAACCGCTTACTACCCTTTATTTTCTTTGAAACATCGTGTAGATAAGCGGTTATTTTCTATGCCACGTCTTTCATTTGAGAGAATAAAGCGCTTTATTTCCAGTTTTTGGAGCTGTTGTGCCTATGTCTTGCCTAATCATGGGTTTTAGGCTATACTGATTCTGATATAACATCATTAAAGGAAGAAAAGGAAATGAGAGTCTTATGGCCATAGAGGTAAAAAATAAAACAGCCATTCCCCGCTATCAGCAGATTGCCGTTGAGGTTGCTGCACGAATTGCCAACGGGGAATATCCGGAGGGAGAGAAAATCTATGCCCGATCCTCCCTTGCCAGCCAGTACAGTGTGTCTCCGGAGACCGCACGTCGGGCGATATGCATCTTAAGCGATCTTGGAATCGTTACCTCTGAAAAGGGAAACGGTATTATTATCAGGTCCCAGAAAAAGGCTGCACAATACATTCAGCAAAACGGCAAGAGGCAGACCATTGATACCATCAAAGAAAATCTTTTAAAAAGTGTGAGCCGTCAGAAACAGGAAATGGAGATTTTAAATGATTGTCTGAAGGACTTAATTGAGGCATCTGTACATTTCCGTTCCATGAATCCGTTTATGCCATTTGAAATAAAAATCACAAAGGACTGTGCTTATTTGAATCAAACGGTCACGGAAATACAATTCTGGCAGCGCACAGGTGCTACGGTCATAGGTGTCAGCAGAAACGATACCATTATGAAATCGCCAGGAC
Organism: Clostridium sp. 12(A); assembly: GCA_000526575.1. Lineage (GTDB taxonomy): Bacteria > Bacillota > Clostridia > Lachnospirales > Lachnospiraceae > Lacrimispora > Lacrimispora xylanolytica. The sequence continues at coordinate 108,626 of JAGI01000002.1, forward strand.
CATACGTTGCGTTATCGGAGAACGATACCATATATTTTGTTACTCAGGATGATACGTCAGACAGGGTAAAAGAATTTTTATATCCACCCCAATAACCCTTATTTTATCAGGCTTGGAGCCGAAATGCTCCAGGCTTTTTTCGTGCTCCGATTTGACAAAGTGACAACTTTACAATATAATTAAGTTGTTACTTTGTTCGGAAGGAGGCAAAATTATGATACAATTTGAACGAATTTCAAAGCGATATAAGACAAAACAAGTTCTTAATGAAGTTACATTTACGATTAAAAGTGGCAGCCTGGTGGCTGTGATTGGAGAGAGTGGCTGCGGTAAGACAACACTTCTAAAAATGATCAATCGTCTGATTAAGCCCACATCGGGCACGATTTCTATTGATGGTAAAAGTATAAACAGTATGGATGAGGTGGCTTTAAGAAGGAGTATCGGCTACGTCATACAGCAGACCGGACTGTTTCCTCATATGACAGTAAAGGAAAACATCGAGCTGATTCCAAAGCTGGAAAAAAGAGCTGCAGCAGACATTGAAAAAAATACGGAACAGCTGATGCAGATGGTGGGCCTTGACTGTAATGAGTTCTTACACCGTTATCCAACAGAGCTCAGTGGAGGGCAGCAGCAGAGAGTGGGGGTTGCCAGAGCCTTTGCCATTGACCCCAATATTATTCTCATGGATGAACCTTTTTCAGCGCTTGACCCCATGACAAGGTCTGACCTTCAAGATGAGCTGGTGCAGCTCCAGGCAAAGCTTAAAAAGACCATTGTTTTTGTAACGCATGACATGGATGAAGCTATTAAAATCGCGGATATGATCTGCATTATGAAGGACGGTGATGTTCTTCAATACGACACGCCGGAAAACATTTTAAACAACCCCAAGGATGAATTCGTATCAAACTTCGTAGGGAAGAACAGAATCTGGTCTTCGCCGGAGTATATAAAGGTATCCGATATTATGATTGAGAATCCGGTCATTGCATATAAAGATCTGACTGTTTTAAAGTGCATTGAAAAAATGCGCCAGAATAAAGTAGACAGTCTTTTAATCGTGGATCGTGCCACAAGACATCTGGAAGGAATCGTAAAGGCTAAAAGGCTGAGGGGAGTGGAAGACAGGACCCGTCTGGCGGAGGAATATATGTATGAAGATTATCCGTCTCTGTTACCAGAGCAGTGTATTTTGGATGCACTGAAGATAGTAACGGAAAACCAGGTATCCACAGTTCCCGTGGTGGATGAGGAAAAGCGCTTAAAGGGTCTCATCACACGAAGCAGCCTGGTCACTACGTTAAGCCAACAGTATTTTGACTATGAAGGAGGAGAGGCATAATGATTTTTATACAATTTTTAGGAAGTGAATATCCTCAAATCATTTCATTATTAGTCGAACATTTAAAGCTGACTGCTATTTCTGTTGGTCTGGCTATCTTGATTGGCGTACCTCTTGGCATCTTCATTTCTTATGCATCGAAAGCCGGTAAACCGGTTTTATCCATTGCCAATATCATTCAGGCGATTCCCAGTATGGCCCTTTTGGGCTTCATGATTCCTCTCTTTGGAATCGGAACGGTTCCGGCTGTGGCAGCAGTAGTTCTTTATTCCCTGCTCCCCATTATTAAAAATACTTATACGGGAATTGAGAGCATCAATCCCCAGACACTGGAAGCTGCCAAGGGAATTGGTCTGACACCTCTTCAGGTGCTGACAAAGGTTCAGATCCCAATGGCGCTTCCGGTCATCATGGCAGGGGTGCGTATTGCATCCGTAACCGCAGTAGGGCTTATGACCATGGCAGCATTTATCGGAGCCGGAGGCCTTGGTTATCTTGTTTTCTCCGGAATAAGGACAGTGAACAACAACCAGATTCTAGCTGGAGCCATACCAGCCTGTCTGCTTGCACTGATGGTTGATTTTTTAATTGGTCTGGTAGAAAAGTTAGTAACGCCTATAAGTCTCCAAAAGGGAGATACAGTGTCTAAGAAGAAAAAGAGAACCGTTCAGAAAGCTGGAATTAGTGTGGCTGCACTGATGCTTACAGGAATCTTTGTATTTACCTCTCTGGGAGGAAGTATGCAAGGCTCCCGGACTATTTCCATAGGCTCTAAGGATTTTACGGAGCAGGAGATTGTAGGAAATATGATGGCGGATCTTATCGAGGACCGTACCGATATTTCAGTTAACAGAAGGCTGAACCTTGGAGGAACTCAGGTATGCTTTGGAGCATTGAAAAATGGTGACATTGACCTCTATGTGGAATATAGTGGAACGGCTTATACCGATACGCTTAAGCACCCGCCCATCAGCGACATGGATAAGGTCTATGAGACGGTAAAAGATGAATTAAAAGATATCTATAATATTGATGTATTAAAGCAAATGAATTTTAATAACACGTATGTACTTGCCGTAACTCAGGAGACAGCAGAGAAGTACGGCTTTGAGACCATCAGTGATTTTGCAAAGAAGGCAGGTAGTATGACCTCAGGGCTGACCTTTGAATTTACCAACCGGGAAGATGGTCTTTCCGGGATTCAAAAGACGTATGGCTTTCAGATTGGCCAAAACATTACCTTAGACAATGCTCCCCGTTATTCAGCCCTGCAAAAAGGTGACGTAGATGTGATTGATGCCTATGCAACAGATGGCCTCTTAAAGAAATTTAATTTAAGATCTCTGAAAGATGATCAAAAATTCTTTCCTCCTTATTATGCAATGCCGATTATCCGTGGAGAGGCACTGGAACAGTATCCGGAAATTCCCGCCATTTTGGAAGAATTAAATCCACTGTTAACAGACGAGGTCATGGGCGAGCTGAACTATAAGGTGGATGAATTACAGCAGTCTCCGGAAGAGGTTGCCCACGAATTTTTAAAGGAACATGGACTGATATCATGATAAGCGGAGTAATATTGTTTACCTCTTTATCCCTTATCTTTTCCACGAAAGGTCTCCAGCGTCTGGTTGCTGGCGAACATGAATTATCTTTGAAGGAACAAACCATTGGTTTTTTGTTTGGTCATTACATGGGAGGGATAGCTGGAATCACGTTTTTTCTTTGGTTATTTGGGCCCTTGAATCCGACCATATTTTCCATTGGAGCAGGAGCGGGATATATGATTTTAACTCTGTATCTTCTAATTAAAACAGTCCGAATCTTAAAACAAGAGGAACTTAAGTCCTGATACTCGGTTCAGATTGGTAAATAAAAAATGCAGGCTATCGATTCCGTTAAGGAAGATAGCCTGCGTTTTAGCGTTTTATACTTTATCTCATTTAACGGCTTCCGCCGCCACCGCCTCCAGAGAAACCGCCGCCTCCAAAGGAACTGGTACCGCCTCCCATACCGTTTATATTTGAACTGGGAGATGCAGTGCTGGAGATATGGTTTGTCATAGTCATAAGGTAAAACATGCTGTAGGAATTACAGCCATATCTTCCAGCGAAATAATCGAAATGGGAAGGATCAAGGGCTTTAAAACGTTTTAAGATCCTATCACCAATACCAAACAAGGCAGCGATTACAAAATAATCTCCCCAAAGCTGTCTGTCTGCCTCTTTGTCTTCTTTTTGCATAATCATCTTCAGGAGATATTTTTGAAGTCCCAGTATCCGTTTTGCCTGCTCAAAGCCGGAAGCAGTAAACAGGACAGCTCCCTTCTCACCGGCAGCCGCTGCGCCTGAGCGGATTAATTCCTCTTCCCCTTCCTGCTTCACTGATTCCTCCCAGGCATTAAGCTTATCATAAAGCTCTTCCCCTCTTTTTTCCAGGTCTGAAATCAAAAGAATTCCCGTGGCATCGGTACCATAACTTAAGATATCGTATAGTGAACGCTCTAACTGGGAGTCAGGTGTTTTATCCGGATAAAACACGATAGCTTCTGCCTTCTGTTTTTCCATATGAATATAGCCAGCTTCCTGCCAACGAATGAAATAAGCACTGATAAGCTTATCAAAGGAAATGTTCCTGCGAAGCAACTGCATCGTAGAATAAACAGCAGGGATACTGCCGCCGAATGGAATGGAGTAATTCACCTCAATTTGTTTCATACCTGAAAGCCGAACGGTACTACCATCTGCCAGCTTATATCTGGAAGCGAAGAAGGAAATTAAGAAAATAATGATAATGATAGCCGCCGCTACTATCGATAGGGCAATATATAAAGCGGTATTTGAGTTATCATTATCTGCTGATTTCTGCAGAGCTTCAAATGTCATATTTGCTTTGGGGGCCTGAGGGAATAATTCTTTTTCAAAGCGGGAGAGAACATTTACATAATCGTTATTCCCCAATGATTTGAAAGAAATAGCGGTAAGGGTGCCATTATCTGCGATTTTTACCTCACCTTTAAAGCCATATCCCCAGATGCGGGCATTGTCTTCTGTTAAGCCTGTATCCGCCATTTTAATCGTAACATGGACAGATTGGGGAGGGCTGGAAAGGTCGGAGATAAACTGGTGATAAAATCCTGCGTAATCTCCATAATTTTTTACCAATCCATCGATGGTATATTGAATGGTGTATTGATGGTCACCATAGCTTCCAATTCCCCAGCAGAGCTCATATCCATCAGAGGTTTTTAATGTGCCGCTTTTGCCCGCCTTTTCCTCTCTGGATAATTTTGTGTTCCAGTCATCCAGAGTTTTAAACTGCGTTCCAGTCTCATCCCAAACCATAAGAGAGTGGACGCTCATACCTTTCATATTGTTAAGTGCCTTGTAATATTCCGTGCCGCTTGAGACTCCTCGCACATCCCAGACTTCCCTTATCACTGCAGAACCATCCCGTTGAAGAGTGGCCTCCACATCGATGGCTGGTATTGCGTCCTCTTTGGCATACACGGGACTTACACCCAGAACTAACAGCATTGTGAGCAATATGAAAAAGATATGGAATCTTTGTTTACTTAACTTCATAAGCATTCTCCTTTCGAGTCATTGTTCTTTTCTATGTTTAGGCATACCCATTATGTAAGGAATGAGCCGCTGCTGCCTATGCTTTAGTATAACACATTTTTAACGGACTTAATATTTATCTGCCTTAATACCTCACATAGAAATCAATATTTTCATATAATGATAGGAAGAAAATGGTAGGTAATACCATGTTTATAAAGGAAGATGACATGCTTAACGGGAGATTTCAAACATTGAGCCAAAGGAGAGTCGGGTACCAGAAGGAGAATTATGTTTCTTTGGAGATAACTGAGAATCAAAATGATATCTCCCAGATACAGGCCATTGCAGAGAACTTAAGAATCCCATGGGCCGTAGAGGTCAGTGAAGACGGAAGGTTGTTCTTTACAGAACGCACGGGAAATCTGCGTGTCATAGAAAATGGTATATTAAATCCAGTACCATTGTATACATATGGCCCGCCCTTTGTAAATAGGGGAGAAGGCGGGCTTATGGGGCTCGCACTGGATAAAAATTTCCTGACGAACGGATATATGTATCTGATGTATACCTATGAGGATCAGGGGGCAATTTACAGCCGTGTGGTTCGTATAAGATTAGGGGGAAATACCGTATCCGAGGAGAAAATTCTTCTGGACCGGATTCCGGCAGGCTTAATTCATAATGGCGGACGGTTAAAAGTTGGACCGGATGGATATCTTTATATAACCAGCGGAGATGGGGGAGACCGGAATCTTTCCCAGGATCGAAACAGCCTGGCTGGTAAAATTTTAAGAATTGGAACCGATGGAAGCATTCCTTCTGACAATCCATTTCCAGATTCCCCGGTTTATGCCCTGGGACTTCGAAATCCCCAGGGGCTTGCCTGGAATGACCAGGGGATACTGTTTGCTTCCGAGCATGGAGACAGGACTCATGATGAAATCAACATCATAGTACCAGGGGGCAATTATGGCTGGCCTTTGGTTACAGGCGTCGGGGAAATGCCAGGGAATGATTTTATTTCGCCTGTCCTGGAAAGCGGGGAGGATACCTGGGCTCCGGCAGGAATCACCTTTGTCACCAGTGGTCCCAGAAGCGGTCAGCTCCTTGTGGCAACACTTCGTGGAAATGCACTTGTGGCCATCACGTTTGACGAATCAGGAACCCAGGCAGTTCGTGTGGAGCGGATACTTAACGGTGAGTTTGGACGGCTGAGGGATGTCTATCAGGCCATGGATGGTTCTATATACGTTACTACCAGTAACACAGACGGCAGAGAAGTGCCTAATCCGGGGGATGATAAAATACTAGAGCTTCATTCATTTATTTCATCATAAATTTTCTATTTCCTTTTATCTCCTTATCATCCGTATAAAACTCAGGATATTTCTAAATACTATAAAGAAAAAGAGATCCGGAGCAAATATGAGAGCGAATAAGAGAGCAAATAAAAGACTGACCAGGGCATTTAAACATGCCACAAGAATACCATTTGATTCTAATTCAAAATTTATATTCTTTAGTGACTGCCATCGTGGAGATGACAGTGTTTCTGATGAGTTTATTAGAAATCAGAATATATTTTTACATGCTTTAAATTATTATTATAAAGAAAATTACGTCTACGTAGAGGTAGGGGACGGGGATGAATTGTGGGAGTATAAAAATTTCAGTGTGATCCGCCTTGCCCATACCGATGTGTTTACAGCCATCAAAAAGTTTTTTGATACCGGACGTTTTATCATGCTGTATGGCAATCACAATATTTATTTAAAATCAAAGCATTTCGTAAAAACAAATTATTATGAATTTTACGATGAATATAATCAGAAGAAGGTGGATTTGTTTAAGGGCCTGGAGCCCAAAGAGGCCTTGGTCCTTCAATATAAAAACAACAATCAGAAGATATTGGTTCTCCATGGACACCAGGGCGATATCATGAACGACCAGTTCTGGTTCATCTCCATGCTGTTACTTCGTTATCTGTGGCGGTATCTTCATCTGGTTGGCTTTGATAACCCCACAAGCCCTGCCCGAAATCTATTTAAAAGACATAAAGTGGAACGAATTTATGACGAATGGATACGGAGGCGCAGGGTTATGCTGATTTGCGGTCATACCCACAGACCTAAATTTCCAAAGGCAGAAGATGTCCCATATTTTAATACCGGATGCTGCACCCGCACACGAGGAATCTCAGGCATTGAGATCGTAAACGGTGAGATCTTGATGGTTGACTGGAGAATCGCTGCGGATGAACATGGGGGACTTCAAATTCTTCGTACGGTTGTACGGGGGCCAATACCAATTGAAGCCTTCGACCGAAGGCAAAAAGGCCATTCCGGAGCTGGAAAGAAATATGAAGATCATTAATGGTGTGGTAATCTGGTTGGTATTTTAAAAAGAGGAAAAGGGGCTGTAAAATAAGTCCTTAATCAAGAATCGCCAGTTCCGGCAAATGCCGGAACTGGCGATTCTTCGTTTTTTTATCTATTTTTTATGATAATGATTGATTTTTCCATAAAAAAGCGTGCACTTAATAAAGCTATGAATATAGTTCTTGGATTTTAAGCAGCCAACTCGTTTCTCCGCTTTTTATTATGATATTTATAAAGATTAAAACCACAAGAAATCAGTGTGAGTTCAAGGATTACGTTTTTCTCACCTCTTCGAAATAATCTTTTGTAGGACTTATCCCATTTTAAAATGCCAAATGTTCCTTCTGCCTGAATACTACGATTCATTCTCAACAGTGCGCCATGTATTGATTCAAGGTTTGTAATTACCTCTTGATGTATTGATGTTAATTCCTGATTCATTCGAATGGTTCTGTTTTTGCTTGCCTTAGGACAACAATCGTTTTTAAATTGGCAGCTTTCACACGATTCGCATTCATAGATTTCTTCGGTTCTGCCATATTTGTTTTTATAGACATGTTGTTTGCTTTTGAAGTGAAAAGTCTTTCCATTTGGGCATTTCAAATTTCCATTCTCGTCTCTTTTAAAGTTGACTGCACGATATGGATTTTCATGATACTTCTTATCGGATGTTTCCTTTTTGAACATGGTGAATTTCATATACTTTTCCATCCCATGCTCTTCACAGTAAAGATAGTTATTATAGGAACCATAGCCTGCATCTGCAACTGGATACTTTGGATAATGACCATAGATTTTATTGAATTTTTCCATCAAAGGAACAAAGCATTCCATATCTGATGCATATGGTTTTACATCAACTACTGCTATATATTCATCGCAGATAGCGGTCTGTAGATTGTACGCTGGGAGAAGCTGATCATTGCCCATATAATCCCGTTTTATGCGCATAAAAGTGGCATCGTGATCGGTTTTGGAATAACTGTTTCTTTCAACGCCACAGACCTCTATATGATGTGCATATGTCTTTAATCGTTCTAGATATTCCTCTAATTCCTGATATTGTTTTTGCTGAAGGCTTTTTCTATGACCACAACCAGATACAAACGTGGATTCCTCCAGATTTGTTGCATTCTTGTACATTTCCAAGAGTTCAGATACATATTCAACAGCATACTCGTCTCTCTTATCAAGTTTTACACCAAAATATCCTAATGCTTCCTGGTTCATTGCATCAATTAGCACGGATATCTTTTCAAAAACCTTTCCACGGTTTTTTGTACAGGACTTTTTCCATACCCAAGTATAGCGGTTTGCATTTGCCTCTATTTTTGTCCCATCAATGTAGGTGTGTTCCAGGTCGACATGATCCTTTTCAAAAATATAGGTATTCACATCCAAAAAAATCTGTTCAATGGAATCAGTAAGTTCATTTCGGATGACGTTGCCAAATGTAGCAAATGAAGGCGCCTTCATGCCATCAAGAAGATACATATATCGGATATCATTTCTGCAAAGTTTTTCGATTTCCCGAAGAGAGCAGATTCCGTGTTCCATGAAAGCAAAGAGTATCACTTTGAGGAGTTTCTGTTCATCACATCTTGGACGACCTGCTCTGTAGCCTTTCTCTACAAAATATTTTGATAGGTCTATGTGGTCTATTACCTCACAGAAAGTGTATACTGGATCAGATATATTAATTAGTTTTTCAATTTCCAATGGTAATTTCAGCTGTCGTACGGTATAATTATCATTGGTGTTTTTATTTAGTCGCATAATTAATTATACCAAAAAATCGCTGAAGTCTCACGACCTCAGCGATTTTTCTTTTAGGGGAGTTTTTTTACAGCCCCTTTTTCTTTTATCCCAAATCAAAACCATAAAAAATACTTGACTAGTCGTTCTAAAAAAGATATACTAAGCATAAATTGTAGAACGGTCATTCTATAATTAGAAAACATCAGTTGTGCGGCTGATGATTGGTACATAAAGATTAGACGAAGAAGTGAGCACGTGTCGGTGATTTTTGAAAAAGATAATAAATAAAAAGATAAGGAGCAGATCAAAATGGGTTTAATAACAGTAAATGAAGAGAAGTGTATCAAATGCGGGCTCTGTGTAGAGGAATGTCCAACGACGGTAATAAAGATGGAATCAACAGGGCCGGTAGAGGTAAAAGGTGATTCCTGTATTGCCTGCGGCCATTGCGTGGCTGTTTGCCCAAAAGACGCTATGGACAATGAGAAGTCACCCCTTGCCATGCAAACCGAGATAGGGGATATGACAAAATTAAATCCAGAAGAGGCTAAGAATTTTCTCCGGTCTCGTCGTTCCATTCGTACCTTTAAGAGTAAGCCCGTAGAGAGAGAAAAACTGATTCAGCTTGTAGATGTAGCTCATCTTGCACCTACAGCCAGTAATTCACAAGGTATTTCTTTTTTGATTATCGATGATAAGAATATGATTGAAAAGATCGTAGAAGAATGTATCAACTGGCTGGAGAATCATCCCACCTGGAGTAACTATTTAGGCTCTTTAATAAAGGAATACAGAGAAACTAAGGTTGACAAGATTCTAAGAGATGCCCCCAGTCTTATTTTATCCTTAGCGAATAAAGATCATTATGTGGGCAGAGAAAGTTCGATTTTTTCATTAACTTATCTGGAGTTATACGCTCCCTCTTTAGGCTTAGGATCCTGCTGGGCTGGGTTATTGGAGTTATGTGCCCTCAGTGAAGATTCTCCGCTTAATAAGCTGTTACATATTCCGGAAGAAAAGAAGATAACAGGCTGTGTCATGGTAGGATACCCAAAGAATAAATTCAAACGTTTTACAGAAAGACAGCCGTTATCCGTATCATTTTTCAACGATTAAATGATATTTTCCTGAAAATACTTGGCCGTTCGTTCTATAAATGTTATGATGTAAAAACAGGAGGTAGGGCAATGGGACGTAACAAGGAATTTGAGGAAGATGAGGTTCTTAAAAAAGCCATGGAATTATTTTGGCTTCAGGGATATGAGAAGACAACAATGAGCGATTTGGTCGAGCATATGGGAATTCATCGAAAAAGCTTATATGATACCTTTGGCGACAAGCATTCGCTGTACTTAAAAGCCATAGACTGTTATAGCTTAAACACCTCAGAAGCATTAAACTGTGTGATCTCACAGGCAAAGACCGCCAGGGAAGGAATCAAAAATATATTTAGTCTTATGATTGACGGCACTGAAGAACACCCATGTGGTTGCTTTATTGTTAATGCAGTTACTGAGATGGCAATGCGGGATAAGGAAGTAGATGAAAAGGCAGAGGAAGCACTTGCGCAATCAGAGAGACTCATGGGAGAACTGATACGAAAAGGGCAAAAGGATGGAGAATTTTCATGCAGCCTCAGTGCAGATTCCCTGGCTGAAATTCTTCATAGTACTTTACTTGGCGTTCGGGTTTATGCCAGAACATCGGGCAGTAGAGAGAAGCTACACGGTTTAGCTGATAATTTTCTATTGCTATTAAAAGGCAATCATTAATATGTATTAATATAAATGCAAAGAGGCCCTGACAGGACACCATGTCCTGTTATGGCCTTTTGTTACTTATCTGGCTTCGAAAGTGCTCTTAGCAAAAAAAACAAAGAACAGAGCCAACGATATGAGGATGGCTCTGTTGAACATTGTACGAATGTGGCTAAACATTCATTAACACTATACCACAGTAAAGTGAATACATCAATCAATAAATTGTATTTTTATACATAATTAGAAAACTTATCATTTTCGGCATAATAATTACCAAAAAAAGGATATAATCCATAATAATATTGTTTATATACACAGTATTCCTTTAGAACCCTGATTTTACGGCACTTAATGGCTGGAGGGCTTGCTCTTATCATCCATTCTATGTTACTATTAAAGTGGGTGCATTTTTTTAAATACAAGGCATGAATAAAGGAGAAAAAATGGAAGACAGAGCTTATAGTGTTTCGTTAACTAAAAATCCCCTCATATCCATGAAGGTAATACCAGGACATTTTACTACCAATCACTTTCATATCAGTCATTATCTTGATGTCAGTGAATTAAAGACCAATGCTGTCATAGCGAAAGATGTGGCAAGGGAGTTATCCATACCGTATCTGGCGAATGTATCAGTGGATACCATTGTCTGTATGGAGGGAACTGAAGTAATCGGCGCTTATTTGGCAGAAGAGCTTATGCAGGAGGGAGTAGGTGTCATTAACAGCGGGAAAGAAATCCGGGTATTAAAGCCGGTGATCAGTGCAAACGGTAAGCTGTTATTTCAATGCAACGTCCAGCAGTATATCAGAGACAAGGAAATTGTTTTGCTGGTGGCCTCCATTTCCAGTGGTACGACGATTGGCCGCGCTCTGGATTGTATCACGTATTATGGAGGGGTAGTCGCAGGGATCTCTGCTTTATTTAACGCATACCCGGCAGGTGATGAACAGGTAATTCATTCCATGTTTACAAGGGAAGACATTCCTGGGTATCAGGTATACAGTATGGGGGAATGCACGATGTGCAAGGAAGGCCAGAAGTTAGAGGCCATTATCAACAGTGAAGGCTATACAAATATCTAATAAAGTAGGAGATGATTATATCGATGTTCTTAAATAAATTTCTTTCTAGTCTTAGTTTCATGCATCTCACCGTACCTCAGTTTGTTATGGTAGTACTTGCGTTATTTCTGGCTTACTTAGCAATAGAAAAGAAATATGAACCCTTATTGCTTCTTCCCCTGGCATTTGGTATGGCCATAGCAAATCTCCCTTTATCCGGCTTGTCCGCACACGATAAGGGCGGGTTGCTTTATTATTTATATCAGGGAATTTCTCTTGGAATCTATCCGCCACTGATCTTTTTGTGTATCGGAGCCATGACGGATTTTACACCTCTCATCTCATCACCTAAGAGTGCACTCATAGGACTTGGAGGACAGCTTGGTATCTTTGCAGCTTTGGGAGGAGCCTTGCTGGTGGGAAAGGGACTTTCTAGTGTTGTACCGGGATTTGATGGATTCAGTTTACAGGAAGCAGCAGCGATTGGTATTATCGGCAGCTCTGATGGACCGACCTCCATCTATACGGCTGAGCTTCTGGCACCCCAGCTTTTGCCTGTCATTACCATAGCGGCATATTCTTATATGGCCCTGGTGCCTCTGATTCAGCCGCCCATTATGCGTATGCTTACCACGGAAAAAGAGCGGGTCATTGTGATGCCGGAGTCAAAAAGAGTGACACGCCGTCAAAAACTGATTTTTTCCTTTGGTATTACATTTGCCACGCTGCTAATCGTGCCGGCAGCAGGAACCTTAATTGCCATGCTGATGCTTGGTAATATCATCAGGGAAAGCGGTGTGACAGAACGATATGTACGGACCTTGCAGAATGACCTGCTGAATATTTTGACACTGCTTATTGGTATTTCCGTAGGCTCTACAGCTACTGCAGATAGAATTATCAATCCCCAGACGATTCTCATAATCTGTCTTGGACTATTCGCATTTGCCTTTGGTACCGTAGGCGGAGTCCTAATTGCAAAGCTGTTATGTAAAATTACAGGCGGTAAGGTTAACCCTCTCATCGGTAATTCAGGAGTATCTGCCATGCCAATGGCAGCCCGTGTTTCCCAGAAGCTTGGTCAGGAATACAATCCCCATAATCATCTGCTCATGCATGCTATGGGGCCGATTGTTTCCAGCACCATAGGTTCTGCCCTGATCGCAGGTATTTTTATTACCTTTTTCGGGCCGTAATTAATTAGTCAGGAGGTTCGTTATTTTAGATTTTCTCAACAAAACAACAACAAAACGATTTTTATCCAGATTACTGCTGGCCATCTTAGTTATTATATCCTATAAAATAATCATGAACGTATCAGGCGTTATGAGCTGGTTAAAAGCTGGGATGAATATATTGATGCCTTTTTTCTATGGATTCATCATTGCGTATCTGCTGAATATTCCCTGTTCGGCTTTGGAACGAAATTTCAAGCGATCTAAATCTGTGTTCTGGAAGAAGAGAGCAAGGTCAGTCAGTATCTTAATTGTGTATGTTTTATTAATTGTTATAATTAGCATAACAATGAACATCATTATTCCGTCCCTTCAAAGGAATATCACGGATTTTATCGTTAATTTTAACACGTATTACAACAATGCAATCGCAGCCATCAAGCAATTGCCCATTGAAAATACCGAGGTCCTGGATACGATTTTAGAAACGGTGACCAGTAAAATCAGCCTTAAAATCCTGTTAGAAAGTATAGGGCTTACCAATATTTTATCATCTTTAAATGTTGTGTTTGGTCTCACTTCCGTTATTTTCAGCGGTGTGATCGCCATCATCACTTCTATATATTTATTGGTGGAAACACATAATTTCAAGAATTATATGTCCCGTGTTTCCAGACTTTTTCTTCCAAGGAAAACGAGAGAAGTGATTGGTAAGTACGGCAATATTATAAGCGAAAGCTTTAAGAAATTCATTGCCTGCCAGCTTTTAGATTCCTGTATTCTTGGCATAATAACCACCATTGAATTTTCCGTTTTAGGATCCAGGCATGCAGTGGCCTTAGGCATGATGCTGGCGATTCTTAATATAATTCCTTACTTTGGTTCTATATTCGGTTCCATCATAGCGGTCATCGTAGTCGCCAGCACCAATGGCATTGGCACTGGCCTGATCACGGCAGTGGTTCTATTAATTACCCAGCAGATTGATGGAAATGTGATTCAGCCTAAATTAATGGGGAATTCTTTTTCTCTTAGTCCGGCTTTGATCGTCATTGGTATCTCCATAGGCGGATCTGTAGCAGGAGTCTGGGGGATGATTTTGGCAATTCCCATCGTAAATATAGTAAAGCAGATTACGGATGATATGATTACAGCAAGAGAGGCAGCTGTTTTAGAAGCTGAAAGATATGCAGATGCAGACATGCTGCAACATGAAGATATATAGGATTTGGATGCCGCAAGTGTAGAAGCTTGCGGCTTTCTTCTGTCAAAATATTGGCTCTTAAAAAACGTGCCGGGGCATTTTTACTCCGGCTTTCGGCAAGATAAATATATGGCCCCGACCCTCATGGTATTAAGCAGGTTTACAATTTCATCCGTAGATAAAAACTCATCCTCCCCCTGTTCCAGCCATGTCTGCGCAGCTGTTAGATGAAGCTCCAGTAATATTTTGGTAAAATGAGTGCGCAGTCCATCCTGGGGCAGTCCGTCCCGGTCCATGATTTGATTGATATGAATGGATAAGAATTGCTTCAATTTGCTCTGGAAATAGGGATCTCCATTCTTTCGGTTCAATAAAGCAATCATTTCCCCTTTATAGTCCTTACAAAAATCAAACCAGGTCAAAAACATGGCCGGAGGCGTCACATCAATGGACAGGAGATCTTCAAAAAAAGGAGAAGTTGAATTTCCCTTAGGAATTTTTTTATATCTCTTAGCCAGTTCCGAAAGAAGAGAAGTTTCTATTTGTTCCATTAAATCATAAATATCATTATAATATAGGTAAAAGGTGCCTCTTGTGACCCCTGCCCCATGGCAGATTTCCTTAACCGTAATTTTGTCCCACATGTTAGAAGGAATCATGGCAAGATAGGAATCCGCGATGGCTTTCTTTGTTAGCAGCCCTTTTCCAGATTTATTATCATTCATTCGTTCCCTCTTCCCCCTTCTCCTTACTAACTTACAATAAAATACGATTTGATAAAATGAACATATTTTTAAAATGTGTTCTTTTTTTTGCGAATTTATTTCTGTATGATTGATCCAGAATCTAAAGAAAATTATACCTGATATTCAAGGAATATTCAACCGAATGGAAGGGTAGAGAATGGAGGAATCAACATGGCTTATGTATTTAGTAAGGGAAAAATAATGGTAGCCCCAAGGACCTGCGGGAAAAAGATGGATGAAATCACCATTAAGGAGTTAAGAGCTATGACGGTAGAGCTTACGAAAGAAGAGAGCCAGTCTGTATTTGCAAAGTATTATAAGGAACCACTTGCAGATCTTCAACCAGAACATGTCAGGGCAATAGAACACGGCCCATTAAAGCCAGAGGAATGCTATATGCCAGAGCTTGCCGGAAGCATACTGCTTGATGGGAATGATAGGTATCCCTCAAATGGCTATGGAGTACTGCCAAATGGCGTAGGCTTTGCAGCAATTAAGATTGTACAGGAGGGAATTACGGATGAGATGATAAGAAACTATCAGGAGAACTTTGCCAACGACGAAAACTGCAACCTGTTTTACAAGACCTGGTACCCAGGAGCCCATCTCATTCACTTTGATGATGGTGCGGTGGAGGATTTTGGCTGGGGAATGATGCGGATGGAGATGAATTGGGATTGCTTTCGTTTTAAACATCTTGGAATTGAAGAAGCAGATATCCCTCAGCGTGATCCTGGCTGCATCTTTCTCATGGGACTTGGAGGAAAAGCAGAGGAGATATATGACAGGGAAGGGAAAGAAAGAGTCATGTGTATGGTACAGCATACAAAAGAAACGGACATTGGTAGGGAATTAAGAGTTCTCTACTGGAATGGCCTGACCTTTAGGGAAGATGGGACACTAAAAGTCTCTCCAGAGCCTGATCCTCATAAGACCATGAATGAAATGAAACTGATGATGATTCACTGCATGACAGAATATTGCAATCAATTGAAGCTGATTAAGATGTTTTGGAATAAGGAGATAAAGGAAGGATGAGGACTTGTTAGAGAGAACAAAGAAAAATAATATCATACTGTCTATTATTGGAATATCCTTCGTGCAGGGATTACAATTTAGCATATCACCGGTTTTTAGGCCAGATACAGCTCCATTATCCGGAAGTAAATGTAAGCCTTATCCAGATGTTAATTACAGCGCCAACCCTGTTATCCATGGTCATGTCAGTTGCGGTTGGCACTCTGGTTGTAAGGATCAGTAAAAAAAAGCTGCTTTTAATCGGCTGTTTCATTACAGGAATTGTTCCCTTTGTATGGGATAGTTTTATGCTTTTGTTTTTATCCAGAACGATATATGGAATCGGACTTGGGATGGCGACTACACTGAATGCGGCTGTTGTTGCAGAGTTTTTTGAAGGGAAAGAGCGTGTTTCTGTTATGGGGATTCAGGCAGCCAGTGTGGGAGCCGGAATGGTAGTTATTACGGTTTGCAGCGGGTTGCTTGGGACTATAGGATTCCAATATGCTTATGTAATTCACATCATTGGTTTTATTGCAATGGTTTTAATCGCAGTGTGCCTTCCTGATACAGGTATTAAAAAGACGGATAGACCTGAGCCTGTTAAGCTTAACAAAAGGGTTGCTTCCATGGCAGTGGTTGGTTTTATGGAATTTCTGTTTCTGATTACATTCTCCACAAATTTATCCATGCACCTTAGTGGGAGTCTGGCTGGAAGCTCTTCGGTATCAGGTAATTTAACTGGCGTGTTTTCCGGTGCCCAGATTCTCATCGGACTAATTCTTGGCCTTTTAACGAATAAGTACACCATACCAACGGCTATGTTCAGTTTCAGCATTGGAGCGGTATTTCTCATTCTTTTCCCCTCCCAGGCGGCTCTTTTGATGATTGGAGCCATGTTCTGCGGTTTTTCCCAGGGGCTCTTTGTACCGACGGCTTTGGTTATAATTTCAAATGCAGTCAGACCAACGGCCGTAGCCATGGCGACTGCTTGCTTTAACGTTGCAGTCTACCTTGGACAGCTGCTGTCCCCAGCTATTTTAAATACGGTTTCAACATTTATCTTTGGGGAAGTAACGACTTCCAATGTGTATATAATATCCTCCATAGGAATGGGGATTACAGCGTTTATTACAGTAATTATGATATCAAAGGAAGGAAAAGCTTAAAAAGATAAAAAGACCGTCAGAAACGAAACTATGGTTTCTGATGGTCTTTTTATCTTTTTTCTAAACCTGCCTTATGATGTCCCATACACATACATTGTGTGCAAGAATTGATGATTCCACCTCCAGGCAATCGTCTGCATGTAAGTAAATGTTCCTCTCTTCTGGAATACAGGCTTTTAAAAGATAATTCAACTGGGAGGCTGAGGGCAGTTTAATATCCATTAAATATTCTGTTTCACTTATGTTGCTTCTGACAAAACCTCCGATCCAGATATCCAGAATACTTCCATGGGAGCGGTCTAATAGAAATCGGGATATCCGGTATTTGCCTGGGGTGATACCGTGTAAAAGAAAACGGAAGCTAACCCCAGGAACCTCTTCAAACAGCTTGTAAACATTGGAAAATGAGGAGTATTTCCCGTTTTCATAGAGACAGGAAGACCTGGGATGAGCATAATGAAAGCACATGATCTGATAGTGGTCAGGCCCCTTTCTGGTAATGCAAAAATTCTCCCCACGCTTAATAATCTCAATGCCCAGCCGCCCCAGCATTTGAAAGGCATAGAAGGCTGGCATGGCGATGTTATCCTTGTTAATGAGCCCGGAGCCCCAAAAGTAAAATGCTTTTTGTTTCATGGGACTTGATTGTGTGGTGGTATCACTAAACAGCCAATAGCCCATGAGATCACTTATGGAATTTAAATCCAGACATGTCTTACATATATAGGCCGACTGATAACAGGAATACTGTATGGGCAGCTCGGACAATGATATAGAATTCCATTCTGTGATGTAAAACGGAGTGTGTACGTCATATTTGGAGATTATCTTTCTGATTTTCTGTGCCAGGTTAAGAGGAAGATTCTCATCCATACTAACAATTGCCTTGGAAGACTGCGGCTTTCTCATCAGGGAAAGATGAGCGGAGATAAAGGAGGGCTTCCCATCCCCTTTGTACAGACACCTTAAAATTTCCTCTAAATCTTTTAAATCTTCTCTGGAATCAAAGCCAGGCCCGCCAAGGGAGACACCAGGAAGATATGAATGGATCATATCCTGAATCAGTCTGAAATCAGAGGCGTATTGCTGCGGCGTTTCCCTTGGTGATTTCCATAATTCGAATATCCATTGTGAAGTCCATTCTTTTGGGTAGCTTTGAGAGCAGAAGACTAAAAAAGCCTTTATTAGTTCAAAGAAACGGTTGTTTTTTAAAGAAACCAGAGAATCCTGTAAGGACCCGCCGGGTTCATAAAATGTATGGCTTAACCGGGTCAGATCGATGAATGGAATCAGGTCGTGATCCAGCATAAAATGCATGATATCATCCAGATCAAGAAAATAGTAATTATAATCAGGCAATACCCTGGGGATAAAAGAGGAGCTAAGGATTCCCTGAATGCGAAGGTATTGAAAACCAAGAGATTTTCTCGACTCCAGAAGAAGTCTACTGTAATTTTCTGAAAGCAGGTTCTTTGCTGAGCTTACATTGAGTAACGTGGAGAAGTTATTTCTTAAGCCTTCCGTTTCATGGATATTCACATCAATCTGACTGCTATAAAGACAGCTGTTTTCAGAAACCAAGACCGAGTTGCTATACTCATCCAGCTGCTTGTATTCCTCTGCGAGCATATGGACGTGTTTGCTTTTCCGGAAGCTGCTGGGAGTCATCTTGTAGCTGGCCCGGAATGCTTTGCTAAACGCGGTCACATCGGAAAAACCATTACGGATAGCGATTTCTGTAATAGGGTCATCGGTATAGGAAACATCCCGGTAAGCATGGAACAGCCGTTTTTCCAGAAGATAGGTTTTAAAATTCTGATGTAAATACTTGTGAAAGAATTTAGACAAGTACTGAGGCGTTAAATAAAGGGCTTCTGAGAGTGATGTAAGGGTTATTGGCTCGTTATAATGGTGATCAATATAATCAATGATTTTATTGATGCGGGCCCCATGCTTTTCCGGAATTTTTTCATATAGTACAGGCTTGAAATAATTGTCTTTTTTTAAGTGATCCATAAGCTGAAACATAAGACTTAAGATGTTTAAGTGATTCTCGGATGGTCCTTCCAGATACCTTGTTCCAATGTTTATTAAGGCTTCTTTCAGCGCTGTATAGTTATTGCCTGGTTCCAGCACAGAGTCGCAAATCAGGGTTCCGTAGTTTCCAAGGCACTGTTCCACAAAATACGGGTGAATTCCCAGGTGGAAGATATTGCAGCTTTCCCCTGGAATCAGCGTGGCCCTCTTCATGGGACTTACAAGGCAGATATCACTGATAAAATACTGGGCCTCCTGCTCCGACAGGCCAATGGTCAGCTTTCCGGATACCACATAAATGAAGTCATAGGACTCATGCTGAAAGGTAAGCGGTTCCCGTATTTCCATGCTGTGAAAAAATATAATAGGAAGATTAGAAGGGAGATTTTGATACCAATTCATCTGTGGGCCTCCTTAAAATCGCTGTTGGTGTAGTATGTAAGTCAAGGGTCACGAGCTTGACTTCCCGGCGCCTTAGACTGATGGGATAGTTAAGCTGTCCGCTGTGGTCCACCTCTAAAGTAGTCAGCTTTGGAAGCATGGCGGAATTTTGCTTTAAGACCGATATATTTTCCGGTCGTGATACGGTCAAAAGGTTCATTTGCTTCCAGAGAAATAAAAGATTGCTTCTGCTGTCCGAGATGACATATTCCTTGACCAGATAAGTTCCTTCTGCCGCATTACGAATTTTGATTTCCCAGTGATCGGGATCCGTTGAGATAAAAAGGGCTCCATCTGTTTCAAAGTCTTCGATCTGGACATTTCTGCTGGTATAAGAGGGATTAATATGCTCATAGTGGAAAAATAAAAAGCGAAAGCAGGAATTGGAGTCTGCAGTAAGCAGAAATTTCTTATGGGCATATAACAGGTTTTTTCCCAACATAGAAAACATACGGTAAGCATGGTAAGACGGCTTTGGAATCCCGCTGTCTGTAAAGAGTCCCCACCCTCCAAACAGCATATCCATGGAGTCAGAATGGCGAAGAGGAACATCAGACAGCATGTAATACCCCAGGGCTTCGATATCGAGTTCCAGGGACTGAGATAAGCTCTTTGCAAGGAATTCCGATTGAAAGCTGGAATCGTTAAGCAGGTTGCGGGAGGAGATATTAGAGTTGAACTCTGTAATCCAAAGGCCGCAAGCAGGGGATAAGCTCTTTCCTATATCGCTGATTTCATGGATTCTTTTTATGGCAAGATCTTCATCCGGGGAAATGGAGGCATCAGCACCGTCACTGGTCAGCGGATATATATATGCCGTTAGAAAATCAGGCACAGCGGATATCGTTTGCATCATTTCATACATTTTAATGAGAAGCTGAGGATTGTTCCACTGATTAAAGCCTGGGCCGCCCACCTGACACCCTGGGGCATAGGTCTTAATAATCTCTTTCAGCCGTTTAAAATACCGGATGTATTTTGGCAGAGGGAAGATCTCAGACAGCTCAATAAAGTCATAAATGGTATAGCTGATTTCAAAGCGCCAGGAATTTACGGACTCTTGCCCATAGCGGTTAATGCAGGACCGCATAAAGTTGGGAAGAATCTCTAAAAGCTGGTCAAAATAAGTAACTGTACTGCCAATCAGATTCTTTGCTATATTTTCTTTGGCAGAAAGCTGAATGCGAAAGAGCTTATTACTGAGCTCAAGAAATGGGAGCATCCGGTTTTCGATTATATTGTCTAAGATCTGAAAGATCTGATTGTATTCATAAATGGTTTTCCCACTGATGGAATACTGGGAAACAAGATCAAAAAGTCTGCATATCCTCCCGTATGTAAATCCGATTTCTCTCTGGGTATTCTTTAGCTGGTCAAATATCTTAACATTGGAAAAATCCTGAGCATATCCCAGATTAATGAGACGGTTCCAAAAGTCCGGTACCTGGTGACCTTTTCTGACCTCAGTTTCAATCATCTCGTAAATACGAACCGTTTTTTCCTTTGGCGGTGTTTGCCCGCTCTTTATCTGTCTTAAATAAAGAAGACTGCTTTCAGAGGAAAGAGGCTTCATAAAAGGAGATAGAGAAAGAGGGGAATTGTTCAGTCTTTCTATGCCCTCTAAATCAATATACTCCTTAAGGCTGTCATGGATTGTCAGTCCTACCTTTTCGCATATCTTAGAAAGCTCTAAATCTGTATATCTGTAGTAAAGAGCTCCCTGCCTGCACTGTACTTCTTTTAGATAATTCTGAAAGGTCTGATTAAAATACTTCTGAAACAGACTGGACAGATATTGAGGTGTAATGGAAAAGAAAGACGCTGTTTTAGACAGGCCTGGATTGTCCTTGTAATTTTCCTCTAAATAAGTGGTAACCCGCTCCACTAAAAGCTCTTGCTTCGATCTCTCTTTTCGTATGGATTGGGGAGGCGTACTTGTCTTCACATAGGAATCTCTGGTGAGAATATCAAGAAGCTGCAAGGTAAGAGCTGACAGACGATATTGGTTCATGGCCTGGCCGCTTAAAGATACCTTTGCATATTCAACAAGAACAGGATGCATCAGCTCAGAGTCAGACAGGATATGAACAGGTGTATCCAGCAATGACTCATGTAGTAATGTATCCAGTATACATTCTGGGTGGAGAGAAACCTTTAATATCAAGCATTCGTCTTCAGATGTTACGTTTATGGTACTGCCGGGCGCAAGTATCAGGCAGTCTTTTGGGCCACAGCAGATGGTGGGCAGTTCGATTGTCGTGGTCCCCCGCAGGACTGTAATGAAATCCAATCCATGAACCGGAAGTGTTTGCGTTTTATTCAGGAGATAGAGATTGGCTGATTGTATAAAAGATTGAATTTCAGATATCGGATTCATAACTCCTCCCATAGATTACATTTTTTTCATTATATCACAGATATTAACTAATTGTGATGTTCTTTAATCTTAAAAAATAATTAAATGGCTTATGAAAAATAAATGGTTAAAAAAGCACGGAAAAGAAGAGAAAAAAGCGGAATAGAGAAACGTTAGGAATAGCCTCCTTTGCTATAATTAGAGCAAGAAATCGTATGGGAACAGCTGGATTTCAAATGCGCGCATGACACAAACAATGAAAAGGAGAATAGAAATGGGGACTAAAAGCAGTAAGATAGGACCGATGGAGTACGCTACCTATGGCATGGGGAATTTTGCCTCCCAACTTTCCTGGACCATGGTAACGACTTACCTGGCAGTATTTTACACAGATGTTTTTGGATTAACCGCTGGTTCGGTAGCGGTACTTTTTCTGATAGCAAAAGTATGGAGCGGAATAAGTGATCCCTTAATGGGTGCATTGATGGAGCGTACCCATACCAGATTCGGACGGTTCCGTCCTTATATCGTCATCGGCGCCCCTCTGCTTGTCTTGTTTACCGTATTGACCTTTACGGTACCGGGATTTGGAGGGAAAGGAAAGCTTATTTATGCTTATATTACATACATCGGTCTTGGCATGTCTTATACCATTGCCAATGTACCATATCTGGCATTGCCAGCGGTTATGACGACAGACAGCAAGAAGATCAACCGCTTAAATACCGCTCAGATGATGGGGATGGTATTCGGGATGATTTTGTTAAATCTCGTAACCCTGCCGTTAGTAAATCTCTTTGGCGGTGGTGATATGGGAGCTGGGTATCAGAGAACAGCCAGTGTATTTGCATTAATCGCTCTTCCCATCTTCTGGATGTGCGCGTGGAAATGCAAGGAAACGGTACAAGTACATAAAGAAGATCAGGTTTCCTTAAAAGAATCAGCAAAGCTGATTGTAAAGAACAAAAACTTAATTCTGATTGTGATCTATACCATTTTGAATATGGCGGGTATGCTTGGCCGAATCGGAGTGGCGGTTTATTTCTATTTATACGTGGTAAGAAATTATACGTTTATCACCATTTTTATGATGATGCAGATGCTGGTAGGGGCACTCATTATGCCATTTTCTCCTAAAGTCATGGAACGCTTCGGGAAAAAGAAGACCATTTATTTCTCTGGTCTCGTCCAGGCACTGGGTCTTATTATGATGGTATTTGGTCCTTATATGAACATTCCCTATCTGTTCTTATGCCACATTGTATATGGTCTTGGTTATATTGCCGGTCCTTGCGGATCGTGTATGATCGTTGATGCAGTAGACGATGCAGATTTGAAAACAGGAGTCCGAACCGATGGTACTGCATTTTCTTTAAATGGATTAGGCGGCTTGATCGGTACCGCCCTTGGAGGTGCTCTTGGAATTGCAATTATTGGCTGGTTTGGTTATGTAGCTGGTGAAGAAATTACAGATCAGGTGAAAACAGGTATTATCATTGCCACCAATGTTATGCCTGCAATTATCTATGTGCTCTCCCTGATTCCCATTGCCTGTTACAGCTTAAAAGAGAGCGATATGACTGAAATCAGGGAAAAGCTTCGCATTAGAAATGAACAAAGAGATTTAGAACGATTGAAATAGGAAAGGAAGAAACAAATATGAAGAAATTAAGAATTGGTATTGTTGGCTGCGGTGGAATTGCAAATCAGAAGCATATGCCTTCTTTAAAAGCAAATGGAGAGATAAACGAGATCGTTGCATTCTGTGATATCGTGGAAGAGAGGGCTGTGAAAGCAGCCAGAGAATACGGCACTCCTGATGCAAAGGTGTACACCAACTATATGGACCTGGTAAATTCCCCCGATGTGGATGTGGTTCATGTCTGTACACCTAATGTGGCTCACTGTCCCATAACCGTTGCTGCTTTTTCGGCGGGAAAGCATGTTATGTGCGAAAAACCAATGGCACACACTACAGAGGATGCAGAAAAAATGCTGGAGGCCTGGAAAAAGTCAGGAAAAAAATTCACCATCGGTTATCAGAATCGTCTGCGGGACGATACCCAGACCTTACATGGTTCTTGTGCAGCCAATGAGCTGGGAGAAATCTATTTTGCAAAAGCCCATGCCTTAAGAAGAAGAGCTGTACCAACCTGGGGAGTATTCCCGGATAAATCACTCCAGGGCGGGGGTCCCCTGATTGATATTGGAACCCATGCACTGGATATTACCCTTTGGATGATGGATAACTATGAGCCGTTATCGGTTTCCGGCCAGGTATATTATAAGCTGGGACGCCAGGCTGATGGACCGGATGGCAATGTGTTTGGGCCATGGGACCCGGAAACGTTTGAGGTGGAGGATTCCGCGTTTGGACTCGTAAAGATGAAAAATGGAGCTACCATCTATCTGGAAGCATCCTGGGCACTGAATGTCTTAAAATCCATGGAGGCATCCACCACCCTTTGCGGAACAAAAGGGGGCGCAGAGATTCATCACGGCGGAAGCTATCCAAAGGATGAGCTGATCTATAATACCGTAGAACACAACACGCTCATGGAGAAGACCATTTCTCCTGCCGGAGTGGTGGATTTCTTTGAGGGAGGTGCTTCAGCAGAAGGCGTCAGGGAGCAGAAGCAGTGGCTGACTGCAATCTTAGAGGATAAGGATCCTCTTGTAAAACCAGAGCAGGCGTTTGTAGTAACGCAGATTTTAGAGGGTATCTATCAGTCTGCCGAAACCGGGAAGGAAGTTTTTTTCTAAACTAAAATAGTGAAAGGAGCCTGATCATTATGTTTCCAAAACAGATGTTCCATCCTCTTGGTTTTAAGAACATTGAGGAAGACGGCAGGATTACAGGGTTCTGCTTTGAAATGAAGATTCAGTATTACCGGGGAATTACCCTTTCCATTTTACGAAATATAGAGGTCCTTGTTGATGGCACAGAGTATCCCAGAGAATCCATACGGTTTACCGTGAATGGAGAGACCTTTACCCTGGATGAGATGAGAACTGTCATAAGCAACCGCTGGCTGTTTGGCCAGTATGGAACGGTCACAGTCCTGACAGAGGGGGGGCTTACCCCTGGCAGCCATCATATAACATGTACCCAGACAATCGCACCTTCCTACATGCCCCATATTCTGGTTCATGCAGGAGAGTATGATTTTGATCTTTGAAAATGGGAGGAAATGTGATGGATAACAAGATAAAAAGAAGTGTATCCCTGTATAGCTACCAGCAGGAATATTACGAAGGAAAGCTTAATCTGGAGGGCTGTATCCGTGAAACAGCCAAAACAGGAGCCACAGGCATTGAGCTGCTGGCAGAACAAATGGTAGATGATTTTCCGATAATCACCCCGGAGTTTAAAGAAACGTGGTTTGGCTGGATGAAAAAGTATGGAACAGAACCAACCTGTTACGATGCGTTTCTGGAAAACCGAATCTATGATAACCGCGTTTGTACTTTACGGGAGCAGATTCAGATGATGAAGCGGGATATAGATAATGCCAGCCAGCTTGGTTTTCAAACCTTAAGAACCCTGGTTTCCACTCCCATGGATGTGATTGAAGGGAGTATCCCATTTGCAGAAGAAAAGAATATTAAAATCTGCATTGAGGTCCATTCTCCTTTCTCCCTTAATTCTGGCTGGGCTGACGGCTATATGGAAATGATACATAAGACCGGGACCAAGCATTTTGGTTTTATGCCTGATTTTGGAATATTCTGCCGCCAGATTCCAGATATACTGACGGCTCAGGCTGTTCGGAATGGCTGTAGAGAAGAAGTGATAAAAATCGTGGAGGATGCCTTCCAGGAGCGTGTAAGCAAAGGTTTTATGAAGATTAAATATGATTTAAATCTGGGAAGAGCCCACGGAGAGTATATGAAGGCCAATGGATATCCTAAATTGATGGAGGCACTGGAGAAGATCCATGCCACACCAGCGGAACTGGCCTATGCAGGTTCCACCTTTGATTATACCTGGTGCGACCCGAAAGACATTATTGATAATATCCAGTATACCTACCATACCCATGCTAAGTTCTATCACATGAATGAAGCTTATGAAGAGACCTCTATTCCCATAAAGGAAGTGGTCGAGGCTTATAAAAAAGCTGGATATAACGGTTATCTTTCCTCTGAATACGAAGGAAACCGGATGTTAAATGATGTCCTGGAGGTTGACAGCATAGAACAGGTAAGGCGTCAGCAGGAGGCACTGAGAAGAGCCATAGAGGAATAGGGGTGAAAAGTACCGGAGGAATCAAAGTGTATCAGTACTTTGGTTCTCCGGTATTTTTATCGTAATGATATAAATGAGAGATAAATATTAATAAAAACATAAAATGATGAATGTTATGATTTTGGAATAATTTGAATAAATGAAATGGATTAAAAATACTTGGATATTATTCCTTATAAATATGAAAATGCCGAGAAGGTTTCTAAATAGAATTATATAATGATACTTGTCAAACGGATTGTTCGGAAAGGAAGTTACATATATGAAAGAATATGAAGCACAGGTTGGAGTCATTGCGGCAGGTCCTTCCGGACTGGCGGCTGCTGTTCAGGCGGCCCAGCTGGGGGCAAGTGTGGTGGTGCTTGAAAAGTCAGCCGCAGTCGGCGGCGCTGCCAATATGGGAATGGGTCCTTTGGGAATCGGGACCTCATATCAGAAAAGACAGATGATTGATATCAGTGTAGAAAAAGCGTTTAACATGTTTATGGATTACACCCATTACAACGTGGATGCCAGGCTGGTAAAGCGGTATTTTGCCCAGTCCGGAGAGACCATACAGTGGCTTGAGGATATGGGCGTTGAGTTTGAGGGCGCATTCCGCTACTTTCCCCAGTCAGAAGCAACCTGGCACGTTGTGAAAACAGATACGGGTATCGGGCCGAGGGCAGCTTCCTTTATGAATCGCGCCATGTATGAGAAGGCGCTGGAGCTTGGGGTAACAATACTGCTGGAGCACTCTGCCAAGAAAATTATAAAGGAACATGGTAAAGTGACGGGGATCATAGGAACGGCTCCTGACGGGCAGGAAGTTAGAGTCAGCTGCCATGCAGCAATTATCTGTACCGGAGGAGCCGGGGCCAATAAGGATATGATTAAGGAACTGACTGGTCTGGAGCATGGAAAGGATGTCTTTCATTTTGCCATACCCGGATTAATGGGGGATGGACTTAGAATGGCCTGGGAAGCAGGGGCAGATCAGACCCAGATGAGAATAGAGATGGCCAGTGATTTGGGTGGGGGAGAGCCCACGACCGGAGGGGTCACCAATATTATGAAGCAGCCCAATCTGCTGGTGAATGCCTTTGGTAAAAGGGTCATGAATGAGGATTATATGCAGAACACCACATACCTGTCCAATGTAGCAAATCATCAAAAGAATAAGGTCTGCTTTTCCATTGTGGACAGCTCCATCGTGAATTACTACGTCAGCCATGGCGTGGATGTGACAAGTCTGGTTACTCCAAATTCTGATGTATCTGATTTTTATGAAGGCATAGAAATGCTTAAGAAAAATGGAAGCAGGCATTATTTTGTAGCGGATACCATAGAGGAGCTGGCACAAAAAGCAGGAATTGATGAAGCTAATTTAAAGGAGACCATTGATAATTATAACTACTTCTGTGACAGCAGAGATCTTGAATTTTATAAGGATCCAAAATATCTAAGGCCTCTGTTTAAAGCTCCTTATTATGCGGCAGCTATACATCCTGGCGGCTATGGAACCGTAGGAGGCATTCGGATCAACGAAAACTGTGAAGCCTGCGATAAGGAGTATCAGCCAGTGCCTGGACTTTACTGTGCCGGTGCAGATTCCTGTAACATTTACGATGACAGCTATATGTTTCTGCTGCCTGGAAATTCCATGGGCTATGCGGTAAATACAGGACGCATTGCAGCCCTCAGTGCGGTAGAATACATAAGAAAAGAAGGTAAGAATGGGAGGGTATTATGCCAGTAATAACAATCGATGGTATAAAAATTCAGGTACCGGAAGATTCCTGTGTGCTGGAAGGGGCGTTAAAGGCAGGAGTTTACATTCCTCATCTGTGCCACCATCCCGATCTTTTGGAACACAACTCCTGCCGGCTGTGCATTGTAGAGGTAGAAGGAGAGGACCAGGTGGTGACCTCCTGTACCTTAAAGCCAAGGGACGGTATGGTAATTCAAACGAAAAGTGAAAGGATTAACAGGCTTCGGTCCCTGGCACTAGATCTTCTTTTAGCGGGTCACCCGGAAGACTGTTCCACCTGTCCAAAGTATGGGAACTGCGAGCTTCAGACACTGATTCAGTATTTAGGCGGAGCCAGTTCACGGATGAAGCACCGGGTAAAAGGCTTCCGTTCCATAGAAGAGAATCCCCTTCTGGCTCACGATATGAACCGGTGTGTCTTATGCGGCCGCTGTGTCAGGGCCTGCAAGGATTTACGAGGGGTGGGAATTTTAAAATATTCCACAGAAAACATGGAAACCTACATAGGTACGCTTCATGATAAGCTTCTAAAGGAGGAAGACTGCCGCTTTTGTCAGGCCTGTGCCGAGGTTTGTCCAACCGGAACCATTCGTGACAAGCGTTCTCCTATGGAAGCGGATAAAACAAGGGAAGAGATGATTGTACCCTGCCGGGCCGCTTGTCCAGCCCATACGGACGTTCCCCGCTATATCTATCTGGTAAAGGAGGGGAGATATGGGGAAGCCGCCGCTGTGATTCGGGAAAAGGTACCATTTCCAAAGGTTCTTGGCTACATCTGCAATCATGTATGCGAAATGCAGTGCAAGCGAAGTGAGGTCAATGAGGCCATGTCCATTCGGGAAATCAAGCGGTTTGCAGCAGAAGCAGATACCGGTACCTTTTGGAGAGGAAAAGGAAAACAGCTTCCCCTTACAGGAAAGAAGGTCTGTATTGCAGGGGCGGGACCGGCTGGTATGACGGCTGCCTATTACTTAAGAAAGCAGGGGCATGAGGTGACAGTACTGGAAGCGAACGAAAAGGCAGGAGGAATGCTTCGCTATGGAATTCCTGAGTATCGTCTTCCGGGAAATATTATTGAGGAAGAATTACAGGTAATGATGGACGCCGGTGTAAAAGTGGAATGCAATAAAAGGGTGGAAGATCCCATTGCCCTGAAAGAGGAATACGATGCGGTGCTTTTAGCGATGGGAACTCATAAAGGCGTGCGGCTTCCCATAGAAGGCTCTGAGCTTAGAGGGGTGTTTGTAAATACTGAGTTTCTCAAAGCTGTCTCAGAAAAAAGGGAGAGTGGAATGGGAGAACGGGTGGTTGTTCTTGGGGGAGGCAATGTAGCCTTCGATTGTGCAAGAACAGCAAAGCGCCTTGGTGCCATAGAGGTTCATCTGGCCTGTTTGGAACGCAGAGAAAACATGCCTGCGGATGAAGAGGAAATTACACAGGCAACGGAAGAAGGAATCCTGATACATCCTGGACGGACCTTTGAACGCATTACGGGAGAGACCCAGGCAAATGGAGTTGAGTTTATGGAGGTCCTGACCTTTGCATTTGATAAGAATGGCCGTCCGGTGGTTACAAAAAAGGAAAACTCGAAATCCTCTATACAGGCTGATACCGTAATTTTTGCAGTTGGACAGCGTCCGGAGCTAAGGAAAGAAAACGGTCTGCCCCTCACTCCGGGTGGTTACATAGCAGTGGATGAAAATACACTGAGAACCGGAATTGATGGAATCTTTGCAGCAGGAGATGTGATCTATGGAACCAGGTCTGTCATAGAAGCTATTGCCTCCGGACGAAAAGCCGCTGCCTCCATCGACCGGTATCTGGGTGGTGATGGTGATATAAGTGAGATACTCGCCCCTGTTACAGAGAGAGAGGACTTCATCGGGAAAATAGAGGGCTTTGGGGATAAAACGAGGGCAAAAGAACAAATCGTCTCTGCAGATGAGCGGGTAAGCAGCTTTCAGCCATATCATGGAGGTATCTGCGGTGAGGATATCTGCAAAGAAGCAAACAGGTGCCTGCAGTGCGATCTAAGGCTTAAGATCACGCCTCCAAGACTTTGGGGCAGCTTTGACCGGGAGGAGGAAGTTCAATGAATACGTTTCAAAAAGCGAAGGAAGCAGGGCGGGAAGCCTTGATAGAACGGGTAAAAATGAATGAAATTCCTTTTGGCTTGACGACTGGGAAGAACACCGTTACCATTGTGACCGGCCTTAAAAATCACGACAGAGAGCATGTGCTTCTTCGTATCCTGGAACAAGACCCGGAGGTGGTTTTGCAGGGACTTGCAATAGCCGGTTTTATTATGAAGGCTACAGAACTTCTATGTTATGTTCCAGAAGAGAAAGCGGAGCTTAAGGAGCTTTTAGAGGAAAAGGCCGCTGAGCTTGAGATTGAAGTGAGGGTGGAGACGGGTAAGATTCCGGCAGATATTCTTTATTCAGGTCTTTATTGCAGTTTTATTATGCTGAAAGGGTTATACGAAACGGTAGAAGAAACATATGAACCGGAATATTATCTGTGTACAAAATACAAAAGAGGAAAAGAGGAATGGTACGGAACCCCACAATGGGTGAAGTCAGGTACGCCATTCAACGAAATGATTGAGATGGACCCAAAGAGAATCAAGGCAATTCAGCTTGGAACTCATCTGTATTTACCAGACATACTGGAGGAATCGGTTGCTGAATCAGAGGTATGGAACCTGGATACGGGCGTAATCACCGTATTCGATGAGAGCTGCTGTATGATTCATGAAGCAGAAGAAAACCTGTATGGAGGGCGCAGGGAATGCTGTGGCAAATGTACCTTCTGTCGGGAGGGCTTATTGCAGCTCCATACCAGGGTTCATGACATTACCTCGAAAAACGGGGAATGGATCAGTATGGAAATCATGAAAGAACTGGCGGAGGCCATGTCTTACAGCTCTCAGTGCTCTGTTGGCAATACCGGAGCGGATTTTTTACTGGACACATTCCGGCTTTTTGAACAGGAATATGTGGAGCATATAAAAAAGCACACATGTGCAGAAGGTATCTGCTCTGCCTTCACCAATATCTATATTGCACCCGATGGATGTGTTGGATGTGGAAGCTGTATCAAAGAATGCCCGGAGGATTGCATCGAGGGGCTGCCAGGGTACATTCATATGATCGAAGGATTAAAATGTACCAAATGCTTAAGGTGTGCAAAAGCCTGTCCCCAGCAAGTGATTTTTTCCACGACTGGCAAAATTCCTTCCATACCGGACCGCCTGACACGGGTAGGACGATTTAAACGATATTAATTGATGATAAAGGAGAATAAGAGAATGAAAGTATTAGGAATTAATTTTGGCGGGCGTGCCATGAAATGCGGAGAAATTATGGTGAAGGAAGCGTTATTTGCAGCAAAAGAAGCGGGTGCAGAGGTGGAATTTGTTCGTACCATCGGGATTCGGATTGACCCATGTCTTGGTTGCGGTGTTTGCAGCCAGAAGCGGGATCAGGGAGACAATGTACATTGCATTATTAAGGATGATTACGATAAGCTGGTGGAAAAGGTTCTGGATGCAGATGGAATTATTGTTGCAGCACCTGTATTTTCTGTAGGTCCAACCGGTCAGATCAAAAATTTCATAGACCGCTTTGGCGCTTCCCATGACCGGGCCGCCCTTGATGAGATCCAGAAAAAGAGAATCGAAGAGGGAAAAAGCGGCGAGGAGCTGTTAGATCCCCGTTATTTTAAGAAACGGTATGTTGCATATATGTCCATAGGCGGTGCAGATACTCCTCACTGGGTAGCCTTAGGCTTGCCTACCATGGCTGAGTTCGGCACTTCCATCCATATGAAGGTAGTTGGTCAGCTGGATGCGTATGGACAGGGTCAGAGAGCCAATCCGTTGTTTGATGATAAGCTTATGAGCCAGTGCCGGGAGCTTGGAAAGAGAGTGGCTGAGGCTTATGGAAAAGAGTACGATGAAATTGAATGGTATGGAGAAGAAGGGGTTTGTCCCGTTTGTCATGGAAAATCCTTTATGCTGGATCAGGCGCCTGACATTTACTGTGTGACCTGCGGGGTGAAAGGAACCATGGACTTTAAGGATGGCTCCATGAAGATTCATTTTGCTCCCGAGGATAAAAAGATATCAAGGACCTCCATGGAAGGCCTCTATGATCATTACTGGGAAATTGAAAATATGAAAAAGGTCTGCATTCCGAAAATCATGGAAAATAAGGAATGGCTGGAAGAGCATTTACAAAAATATAAGGACTTTGACAAGGTTATTGCAGAGTAAAAGGAGGGGCATAATGAAACTTGGATTTGTCAGCGCAATACTGGATGGCAGCAGCTTTGAGGAGATGATGGATCTTGCCTCCAGTCTTGGCTTTGAATGTGTGGAGGTAGCCTGCTGGCCGAAGGAAAAAGCCCAAAGACGGTACGCAGGAGTATCCCATATTGATGTGGACCGTGTCGTAAAGGAACCAGACTACGCCAGCTATATCAAAGCTTACGCAAAGAAAAAAGGAATTACCATCTCCTCACTGGCTTATTATCCTAATCCTCTCGATGGAGATAGAAAGAAAGGAGAGGCGGCTGTAGAACACTTAGAGACAATGATAAAGGCCAGCAGAATTCTCTCCGTGGGCATGGTGACCACATTCATTGGTAGAGATCAGAATAAGAGTATAGAGGAAAATCTGGAGCTGATAAAAGAAGTCTGGCCGCCGATTCTAACACTGGCAGAGGAAGAGAATATAAAGATTGCAATTGAAAATTGTCCTATGCTGTTTGGAAGAGATCAATGGCCTGGAGGACAGAATTTAATGACAACGCCCTCCATCTGGAAAAAAGTGTTTGAACTGCTTCCAAGCGACCATCTTGGCCTTAACTATGATCCTTCTCACTTCGTCTGGCTGATGATTGATTACATAAAGCCCATGTATGAATTTGCAGATAAAATCTTTCATGTACATTATAAGGACATAAAAGTTTATAAAGATAAGCTTAATCAGGTTGGAATTATGGCGTACCCTCTGGACTTCATGTCACCGAAGCTTCCTGGCCTTGGTGATGTAAATTGGGGCAGATATGTGAGCGCTCTCTATGACATTGGTTTTGAAGGCTGTACTTGTATTGAAATTGAAGATAAGGCGTTTGAAGGAACAAAGGAAATGATCCTAAAAAGCCTTGAGCTAAGCAAAAAATATATGGAACAATTTGTGATATAGGAGGAAATGAATGGAGAAAATAAAAATTGGAATCGCAGGCTTTGGTTTTATGGGGCATTGTCATGCA
Organism: Clostridium sp. 12(A); assembly: GCA_000526575.1. Classification (GTDB taxonomy): domain Bacteria; phylum Bacillota; class Clostridia; order Lachnospirales; family Lachnospiraceae; genus Lacrimispora; species Lacrimispora xylanolytica. The sequence goes on from JAGI01000002.1 coordinate 141,921, forward strand.
GATACCTTAAAAACCATAGAAGAGATAGAACTGACGGCAGTTGCAGATATTAATCCGGAGCAGTTAAAGGATGCTCCGGCTGGAGTTAAGGTATTTAACAGCATGGAGGAGATGCTAAAAGGAGCCGATATGGACGCAGTCATTATATCGACTCCCAATATCTCACATCTGGAAATGGTGGAGATGGCTGCAAAAGCGAAAAAAGCAATTATCTGTGAAAAGCCTGCCGCAATGTCAGTAAAAGAATTTGATCAGATGACTGCTGTGACAAGGGAGAACAATGTCCATTTTACCGTGCACCAACAGAGGCGATGGGATACGGATTACTGCATTATGAAAGAGGTCTATGATAAAAATATGGTTGGTGATGTCTATGTGATCAAATCCCAGCTCTATGGCTTCAATGGTTACATGCACGATTGGCACGTGTTCCCAGAATTAGGCGGCGGAATGCTCTACGACTGGGGCGTACACTTAATTGACCAGATCTTAAACATGGTAAATGCTCCCATGGAGTCCCTCTATGCGGATTTGAAACATGTGATTAATGAGAATGTGGATGATTATTTTAATATCATGATCCGGTTTACAAATGGAGTCACAGCTGAGATCGAACTGGGGACTTATTACCTGACACCGAAGAGAGCATGGTTCATCGGGGGAAATAAAGGCTCTGCCATGATTGACGGTTTCGCCGGAGAGGGAAAGATTGTACGCACCTCTCATTTGCTTCAAAATGTTCCAGGTAAAATTACAATGACAGCGGCTGGTCCCACCAGAAGCTTCGGACCCGCTGCACCAGGGCTGTTAGTGGAAGAGCCGTTGCCTCAGGTCAATGTCTCTCATAGAGATTATTTTCTGCATTTTATCCGCGCCTATTATCAGAAAGAGGAAATAATGATAAAGCCGGAGCAGGTAAGAAAAGTTCTCTGTGTTATGGATGCAGTCAGGGAATCTGCAAGGACAGGAAAATCCATCTCATTTGAATCATAAAGAAAGCCGCATAAAATATATACAAAGAAGATTCCTTTTTCAATGACTTTGCGGAGGAATGTTGTATAAAAACAATCCTCAAATCAGAGGGAAAATTAGAAAAAAGACGGCTTACTGAGCCACTAAAAATTCTCTTTCCTAAAAAAGAGAGAAACTAGATCCTCCTAATTGTGGAAACAACCAGATGATGCTAAAATTTAAATATGGTTATAATAAAAAGCATATAAAAGTTGAGTTCTCCAAAGGAGGTGCCGGATATGGCCGAAAATAAAAACGTTATTTCTAAAAACAAACTTAAAGATAGACTATACCATTATATTTCTGATAACATGGGGCTCATTGCAATTGGAATGCTTTCCATGAATGGTAATTTTACAAAACAGTCTTATATATCTCATTGCAATATCAATAAATAATAAGATCCTAAAACGAAACAAACAAAACGTTAATCATATTTAAAACAGAAAAAGCGGTTGCACTTTCAGGCGGTTTAAAGTGGTCCCCATGTCAAGGACATTTAAAAAAAAGAGTATGATAAAGCGTCACAGCTAGTAATTGTAGTTGTGACGCTTTTGCTATACCTCTATAGGATAATAACCTGTTTTCAAATATTCTGCATATTGGTTAGGAGAAAGCTTTGCCAGTTCCCATTGATAACGTTCATTATTGTAGTAATCCATGTAATCATTGATTTCTGTATATAGTTCCTCATAAGTAGTACATCCGGCAAGATGGATTTCGTCTTTCATATGTCCGAAAAAAGATTCCTGTGGAGCATTATCCCAGCAGTTACCACGTCTGGACATTGACTGTCTTAGTTCTTTATCTTTCAGTAGCTGTCTGAATGAAATACTTGTATAATGGCAGCCTTGATCTGAGTGTAATATTGCATCGGTCTGAAGGGCTTTTTTATGATTTTTGATTAACATATTTATTGTATCGAGTACAAAATCAACTTCAAGGGATTCGCTAAGAACATAGGCTAATACCTGTTTCCTATAGGCATCCTTTATTACAGATAAATATGCTTTGCACCCATGGTTGTAAAATAGATATGTAATATCGGTGAGAAGGATTTTTCCTGCACCATGTTCTGAAAACTCGCGTTGTACAAGATTATCAGATACAGCATCTGTTTTTAAAGCTTTTGCCATTCTTCGATATGGATTAGCTTTACGTATAGGGCAAAACAAGTTGAATTTCTTCATTAAACGACTGATTTTCTTTTGATTCATACGTACTCCCATATGAAGCAAGCGCATGTAGATACTACGCCTTCCTTTATCATAACCACGATACAGATATGCTTTAAGAATCAAATCAAAATCAGCTTTATCTCTAGCATCTTTTTCATTTCGTTTATCCTTAGAATTTAACCAGTTATAATAACCACTTCTGGATACACTTGCCGAGTCACAGAGCCAGCTGATGTTTAGTTCATTATTATCCCGTGAAATCATTTCTTGAATGAGTCTGAATTTTTCTTCTGATGTTGCTTCCGTTTTTCTGTCCATTCGGCTTTTTTGTCTATAAAATTGATTTTTTTTAAAAACTCATTTTCCTGTTTTAAATATTTTACTTGATGTTCTAGATGTGCAATACGTTCCTGTTCAGATAATTGTTTAGTTGAAGGGCGTCCCGAATTATTTTTACGTGTGTCTTCAAACCCTTCTGCTCGAAGACTGAATTTCTTTATGCGTCTTGTAATTGTATCGATTCTACGTTTACCAAGCAGTTGTGGGTCAATACCCATAGCACGTAAAATAGAAGAAGGCAATCTCCCGGTCTCATATTCTGTGGCAAATTTTCTTCTAAACTCAGTTGTATATGTAATTGCTTTCTCAGAAACGCGTTCAATATATGGATTATTACGAAGCTGTTCCTGTTGTTTCTGTGTAAAATAATTTTTCCCCATAAAGTACGCTCCTTAATTTATGCTATGAGTATAACAAAAATAGACCCTACAAGGTAGAGTAAGTTAAAATATAAGCAATTTACGCTTTTTTTAACTGTCTATCTTATAGGGACCACTTTAGTTTACGACTAAGGTGCAGCCGCTTTTTTGTTAACTGAATCTTTTTTTCATAGCGGCATACTATATTAATTTGTTCATTTTTCGTTCAGAGGGTAAAATGGAGCCCTTTTGAAGTGGCTGCATAAACTGGTAGGGGGAGGTGGTTAATCAGAGATTAACAAGAACAATAATTCACTGTCTAAAGAAAGATGGAATGTTTCCGGGCAGAAAACTGAATTAAAGGGAGATCGTATTTTTATGAAAAAATCAATGAGTGCAACAGCGATAGCAAACCCAACATGGTATGTAGATGAGAGAGTTATTTTCCATGGCCAGGCAAGACCTTATGATTATTATGGTGCAAAAGATCCTACCATCGTGTATTATGGAGGTAAGTATCATGTATTTTATACTGGTGCCAATCAGGGCGGTGGCTGGCAGATGCTTTATACGTCAGCATCCACCCTTTCAGGCCTTAAGAATGCTCCCCGCACCTTTATGAGTTCCATTAATGAGAGCTATTTTTGCGCACCTCAGGTATTTTATTTCGAACCAAAGAAATTATGGTATCTGATTTATCAGGATGGCACATTTGGTGCAGCGTATGCCACAACATCAAATATTGCAGATCCTAAATCCTGGTCAGGACCAAAATCCTTAGGTATGTCAGGAAATATGGGTTGGGATTATTATGTTATTTGTGATAACTCCTATGCATATATGTATAATACACCAAGTGATGGTTCTGGAAAATTGTATGTAAGAAGAACTTCACTCGCTAATTTCCCTAACGGCTGGGGAGCTCCATCCGTTGCACTGGGGGATACCTTTGAAGGCGCAAACGTCTATAAATCCTTAGCAGATGGTAAGTATTACCTGACGATTGAGGATCAAAAGGATGGACGTTACTATGAATTATGGACATCCAATAGTGCAGGAGGACCATGGAATAAGGTTGCTGAGAAGTGGGCGTGGAGAGGTAATTTAAGCTACAAAGCAGACAGATGGACCACCAATGTATCCCACGGTGAAATTATCCGTGCAGGCTATAATCAGAAGATGGAAATAAACAATATAGACCGAGTTGAGTTTTTGATTCAAGGTACGAACAGCCTGTCAGGGCCTTATCAGCAGATCATCTGGGATTTAGGAGTTATCAGAAATTACAAGTGATAACAGGACAGGCCTGAAAAGGTCCGGATTTTGATAATAAATCACCCGGCGATAAAACGCCGGGTGTTTTATCATATAAAGGTAATCTAAAATTATTATGGTGGGAGGAAACTATGTTGTTTGAAGAAGTAAACAGTTCATTATTATCAGAAGGTTCCGGTTTAAAAGAGTTTGATATGGAGCAGGTGAAGCTGACTGATTCCTATTATGTAAATGCCCTTGAAAAAGACTTAAATTACATTCTCTCTCTGGATGTTAACCGGCTCCTGGCAGGCTTTCAGGCTGTTTCGGAAGGAAAGGATCCCAAAAACACATCAGGTCTTAATTTATACGGGGGCTGGGAAGGCGGCTGGAGCTTATTAAGGGGACATACTCTGGGGCATTATCTGACTGCTATGGCCCAGGCCTTTAAACAGACACGAAGCAATGACCCGACCCGGAATGCGCAGATAAAACAGAAGCTGGATTATGCCATAAGCCAATTAAAAAAGTTTCAGGATAAGAGCAGCAATGGTTATCTGTTTGCATCCTTTGAAGTGCACTTTGATATTATTGAGGGAAAAGCAACAGGAGATAACTGGGTTCCATGGTATACCATGCATAAGCTGATTGCAGGTCTTGTAGATGTTTATAGATATGTAGGAAATGCTACCGCCTTATCGGTTGCAGGAAGGCTGGGAGACTGGGCATATAAAAGAACTTCTGCCTGGGACAGTTCTCTTCAGAAGAAAGTATTGAATGTGGAATATGGCGGAATGAACGACTGCTTATATGAGCTTTATAAATACACGAAGAATCCAAATCATTTGGCAGCCGCTCATAAATTCGATGAAGATTCTTTATTTACGCCCATTGGAAACGGCCGGAATGTATTGGAAAACCTCCATGCCAATACTCAGATTCCGAAATTTGTTGGTGCATTGAACCGTTATCGTACCCTGGGAGGAAGTGAAAGCTTTTATTTGAATGCAGCCGCTCAGTTTTTTGCTACTGTAGTAAGAGACCATACCTATGTGACCGGAGGAAACAGCGAGAATGAACGCTTCCGGGCACCTTTAAAGCTGGACGCCACAAGAAATAACATTAACAATGAATCCTGTAATACCTACAACATGTTAAAGCTTGCAAGAGAATTATTTAAGGTCACCGGGGATGTAAAATATGCGGATTATTATGAGAATGCATTTATCAATGAAGTCATGTCAGCCATCAATCCGGAAACAGGAATGACAACTTATTTTAAACCCATGGGAACCGGATATTTTAAGTTATTTGGAACGGAAACAAATTCATTCTGGTGCTGTACCGGCAGCGGGATGGAGAATTATACGAAATTAAATGACAGTCTTTATTTTTATAGTGGCAATGATCTATACGTAAATATGTATATAAGCTCAGAACTGAATTGGATCGGGAAAAACTTCTCACTTATCCAGACTTCCGATATTCCACAATCTGAGAAGGCAGTATTTACTATAAATACAGCACCAGGGTCCGCAGTTACCATTAAATTCAGGGTGCCCTCCTGGATTGCAGAGGGTAAAAACATTACCATTAAGATAAATAATACGGTGTTCTATGGGGTAAAAAAGGATGGGTATGTGGATATCAGCAGAGTCTTTCGGTCTGGAGATCAGATTGAACTCAATCTTCCCATGGAGATTAAGGCATCAAGACTTCCTGATAATAAACAGGCAGTTGCTTTCCAATATGGACCAGTCGTTTTAAGTGCAGGCCTTGGAACCGAAAAGATGGTATCTGCATCTCATATGGCATCTGCAAAGGCAACCATACCTGATGGCGTTATGATAAAAGACTATATTTTAATAAAGGATACATCTGTAGATGCATGGATTGCAGGCTTAAAAAACAATCTGGTACAAAAGCCAGGAAAGTTTGAATTTACCTTAAGAAATACAGATGAAGACAACCGGTTAAAATTCACCCCCCATTATAAAAGGTATACTGACCGGTATGGGATTTATTTTATATTGTCAGCCATTGATTCTCCGGAATTTCAGGAGAGTATCAAAAACAGCAAGAACGCAGCCAAAAAACTGGAAGCGACCATTGATGAAGTTCAAGTCACCAACGATCAGCATGAATTGGTCCATAATTTACAGGGCAATTCCTCTGGCGGTTCCTTTGGCGGATATAATTACCGCCATGTCCATGGAACAGCCGATGGGCAGGGCTGGTTTAGCTATGATATGAGCGTCAATCCCTCGGTGACCAACTATATCAGTGCAAAGTATTATAGCGGTGATGCAGGAAGAACCTTTAATGTATTCGTGGATAATCGTCTGTTGGTGCAGGAAACGATACAGGCGAAAACCCCCACAGGCTTTTATGACGTCCGCTATCAGATTCCTAAAGATTGGCTGAATGGTAAATCCAAAATCACAGTGAAGTTCTCCAACCGGGGAAACAGCTATGTTGGAGGTGTATTTGATACGTTATCCATTCTAAAGGATTATAACAGCAATGCCAGCTTAAAAAGCATTACAGTAAATGGAACAGAAGCTGGTTTATCAGAAGACTCCTATAAAAGCTATGTAAATAGAGATGTGGAATACGCGGATTTAAAATTCACGCCGGAACGCAGTCATGCTCTCGTCTATGTGAATAATATTTTAATTGATGATACGGCAGTCAGACGGGTCACTTTGACCTCAGATACAACTGTATTCGAACTTAAAGTTGTTGCAGAAGATGGAAATACGAAAACATATACATTAAGTATCATAAAAGCATAAGGTGGACTTTACAGATACACTATTTCTATATTATACTTTTAATATTGAAACCAGAGGTGTTTCTATTGAAGCAGCTGTCATTACAGGTAAAAGGAGAAAAAATATGGAGATAGTTACTGTAACTGTAACAAACCCATTTGGTCTGCATGCAAGGCCAGCCAGCCTTTTGTCAATATTTATCAAAGACTTTGCAAGCGATATTATGGTCTATAAGAATGGAGACTCTTCCGGGAAGATCAATGCGAAAAGCGTCCTTTCCGTAATGGATCTAAATGCATCTATGGGGGATGAACTGACCTTTGAAGCTTGTGGAGAAGATGAGGAGAAAGCAATCCGGGCAATTGAAGGATTTGCAAAAAACGGTTTCGGAGAATAGGAGATAAGGGTATGAGACTGAAAAAGTTAACAGAACATATTTTATATACGGAATGCGATTCCAGCAGCGATCGTCCTGTATTAGGATATATTAATGGGGAAAAGTTTTCTGTTATGATTGACGCGGGGAATTCAGCAAACCATGTGAGAGAGTACAATTCTCTGATTGAAAATCATGGACTTAAAAAACCGAAGTACTGCATTATTACACATTGGCATTGGGATCATACCTTTGGTATGCATGCTCTGGAAGCAGAAACAATTGCACACTTTAAAACAAGTGATGAGTTGGCAAGAATGTCTTCCTGGGTCTGGAATGATTTAAAGATGAAGGAGCGGCTGCGAACCGGAGAAGAGATTCCATTTGCCGATGAGCATATAAGGGCGGAATATGAAAATTTAGATGAGATTAAAGTAGCACCTGCCGTTTTGACCTTTGCTCAAAAAATTGTAATCGACTTAGGCGGAGTTACCTGTGAATGCATGCATTTAACGTCAGCTCATAGCGAAGATTCCGTGGCAATATTAGTACCAGAAGAAAACATTATATTCCTTGGGGATGTCTACAATGATGATTTTTATCAGAATCATTACAGGGATTTGGAGAAAACAAAACTGCTTTATGAGGAACTTAGTGCGATACCGTTTGAGCTTGCAGTGGTAGGTCACAGTGAACCTGTAAGGAAAAGCGAAATCCTTAACTTTCTTCAAAAATTTTTATAAGGCTTTGGGTGAAGAAAAGAACTGCCGACTATTATTTAGCCGGCAGTTCTTTTCTAAAAATAGATGTTCATTTTTCGTATGCAAAAGGAAGAAAAGGTCTTTATAATGTGAATTATAATTACAAGAAACAATTAACAATAGTAATGATATGATAAACTGGACTGCAGATTATATTCTGCTTTTGAACTTTTAAGAGGATGAACGATGATAGAAGATGAGAAAATCAAAAAGAAATATTATGATGCATTGGTAAATAAAGATGCCAATTATGACGGTATATTTTTCGCAGCCATTAAAACAACAGGCGTATTCTGCCATGCCACCTGCCCGGCAAAAAAGCCCAAATATGAGAATTGCCTCTTTTTTCAGGATGCTCAGTCCGCTTTACTGGCTGGTTTTAGGCCATGTAAACGCTGTAACCCTCTTTCCTATCCCCATGAGTTATCCCCTCTTGTGAAAGAGATCGTATCCATGGTGGAACAAAATCCAGAAAAGCGGTGGAAGGATGAAGACTTTAAAGTGCTGGGGGCACACCCCGCCACTGCAAGGCGGCAATTTAAACAGGCCTATGGTATGACCTTTGTCCAATATGCCAGGGCCAGACGAATGGGGCTTGCCCTGCAATCCATCCGTTTAGGGGAAAAGGTCATCGATGCTCAGCTTAATGCTGGTTATGATTCAGCCAGTGGATTTAACGATGCCTTTTCAAAAATTATGGGAAATCCACCAATTAAAAAAGGAGAGATTAACGTGCTGTACGCCAAATGGATCAACACAAAGCTTGGTCCCATGCTGAGTATTTCTGATGAAGAGTTTCTATATCTGCTTGAATTTGTTGACCGGCGCGGATTGGAGCGGGAGATTGAACGTTTAAGAAACAGGCGAAAGGCCACTATATTACCCGGAGAAACTAAGATATCAAGGCAGATAGAGGAGGAGCTGTCCCTGTACTTTGAGAATAAGCTGATTCATTTTCAGACCCCTGTCTTTTTTTTAGGATCTGATTTTCAAAAGAAAGTATGGAATGCATTACTTAAAATTCCGGCAGGAGAGGTATCCACCTATAAAAAAATAGCATCTGAAATCGGCACTCCTGATGGTGTGAGAGCCGTAGGTAATGCAAATGGAGCCAATCAGCTGGCAATTATAATACCTTGTCACAGGGTGATTCAGACCAGTGGAGAGATCGGTGGCTATGGCGGAGGACGGGAGCGGAAACAATGGCTTCTGGACCATGAACAGAACTTTCATAAGGAAAATTTATAAAAAATCCACCAGGTATTTGCTGCGTTTTGCCACGCGAAGCCTGCCTAAGGCCCTGGTCTCAATCTGCCTGATACGTTCTCTTGTTACACCAATATGGTTTCCTACTTCCTCCAAAGTATGAGGGATATGTCCATTGAGTCCAAATCTCATATTTAATACGATCTGCTCCCTCGGATTTAAAGACGATAATTGCTTATTGATTTCTTCTTTCAGCATAACATCAGTTACACATTCTTCGGGAGATGTAATGGTTTTATCTTCAATTAAATCACCTAAAAAGGCTGAATTATCATCACCAATGGGAGTATCAAGTGAGACAATGGATGCAGAATTTAACATAATCTTGTCTATCTTTTCTACAGAAAATCCTGTCAGATCAGACACATCCTGGGTGGTAAAGAATCCTTGCTCATGATCCAGCTGACGCAGAGCGAGTTGGACCAGGTTCACGTCATCTTTGTAATGTACCGGTAAACGAATGGTACGGTCCTGGTCTGCGATTCCCCGAGTGATTGCCTGCCGAATCCACCAGGTAGCGTAGGTGGAAAAACGATATCCCAGGGAATAATCATACCGTTCCACCGCTTTCATAAGGCCGATGTTTCCTTCCTGAATTAAGTCAAGTAAGGTCAAGGATTGTACATAGGCCTCATGTTTTTTTGCAATGCTGATGACAAGCCTGAGATTAGAGCTGACAAGTCGGTTTTTCGCTTCCTTATTTCCCTGGGCGGAAAGTTTGGCGAGCTTTAGTTCTTCCTGCTGTGTCAGCAAAGGGGATTTACCTGCTTGCAATAAATACATTTTAATAGAATCGTCTGTATAGGTATCGGGTTGTTTTGTTTGAATTGCTGCTTGCATATGACTCCTCCTTCTTTCTGAAATAAAACACAGAGCCTCTCATGTCTTATGGCAAATCGACAATCAAGGCTCCTATGGAATCCATCATTTCTAAGTATTCATTATCCAGCTGCTTCTGCTTCTTCCTTTACAGCGGAAGATCTCTTTTCCGATATTCTTAATATAATGCTGTCTGCATCCACCTGCAGATCAATGCTGTCATTCATGAATTCGGGTATATCTGCGACTGTTATCGTTGTTCCAACAGCCTTACCTTCTAAACTTATTGTAACTGTATCAATCATATCCTTTGGTAAAGAGGCGTATGGGATTTCCATTAGCATTTTATCCAGGATACCAGTAACAACATCACTGTTTTCCAAAATGATGTGTGCCACACTGTTAACTTTTGTCTGTGGGTCCAATGCCTGAAAATCAATATGCTCTACTTTACCATTGGCAAAGTATTTATCCTTGATCTGTGTGATTATGTTCTGGTCCTCTAAATTAAGTTGAACCTTGCTTCCCAGTCGTAATTTTCGAAGCAGTTTGTCGGCAGTTCTTTGTTCCATCTGGATTGAGATAGAATCAGTGAGACCGCCTCCATATACACAGCAAGGTACAATGCCTTTTCTTCGCAATTGCTTTGCCTTTAATTGATCATTACGTTTCTCTACAGTAATAATGTCCATTGTGATCCTCCTTGTGAATTGTATGGTATAAAAGGCCTGTTACTGAAAAAGAAGGGCCTTCATTGTCTCATCATAAAATGAAACGAACAAAAGCCCTTCTTCAACAGACGGTTCTTTTATATCCAATTGTTCTTAGTATACCATATATATAAAATAAAAGCAAGTCTATTTCGGAAATCGTCTGTATTTTGGGTAAAAATATAAAAATAAATAAGAAAAAAATCAGTTTTTTTTCTGCTGTAAGTATTATTTGGTATCAGCTTTTTATTAGCTGCACTTATGATTTATGTAAGGAGACTTAGATTATTTTACAAGTGATTAACGTGAGGTATCTTTGGCTGGCAGCTGGAATATTCAACTCATTCATTTTGCTTGACAGATATATCATTATAATATATTATGATGATATATAAAGAGTGAGGTATAATAATGAGAGAAAACACAGGAAAATCCAAATATGTAATGCTGGGAATGCTTGCCCGCATGCCTTTGACTGGTTATATGATTAAGAAATGGCTGGAGAATGAGTACAGTCATTTCTGGCAGGAAAGCTATGGGCAGATTTACCCCACCCTTAAAAAGATTGTGGAAGAGGGGCTTGCAGTCAGCTCTGAAAGTTCAGAACGGAGAAACGGCAGAGGCCAGATTTTATATACCATTACAGACGCGGGTAAAAAAGAGCTTTCTGACTGGCTTTCAAAAGAGCCCGAGATCGAGAAGCTAAGATATGAAATACTGCTTAAAATTTCTTTTGGCGACAATACCACGAAAGATGTGCTTCTCGGTCATCTGGATGAATTTATTCAAAGGAATGAGAAACTCATTAAGGATATGAATGGTTACATAGAAGAGATTGAAGGAGCCAGCGGGCTGGATTTTGACTGCTCCTACAGCAAGCTGACAGCACTTTGCGGAATTCATATCTATACTGCTATGAAAGCCTGGGCCATAGAAGCAAAGGACATCATTGCCGCGAAAGGGGAAAAAGACCATGAGACAAAGAATCCGTAAAGGCATACTTGCATTTTCCATGTTAATGTTTCCCCTTACCTTTTTCCTGTTATCGCCCTATGTCATTATTTTGTCTGCCTCCACAGGGGTAATCAATGGCAGTGCCATGGTTTTTGGTTCCCTTTTTCTGTTCTCTTTTTTATTCAGCCGCATCTATTGTGGCTGGCTCTGCCCTGGCGGAGCAGTCCAGGATATGATCTCTGGAGCTAACAAAAGAAACTGGAATAGCAAAGGGAAAAACGTATCAAAATATATTATCTGGGCGGTATGGTTGTCACTCATTCTATTACTCTGGCTGAAACATCTTCCCTTAAAGGGAGATTTTCTGTTCTTATATAAGTTCGATGGGCATTATATCATGATATATACCATTGTTATGACGATTATTTACCTGTTTGCAATTAGTACGGGACGGCGGGGAATGTGCCACAGTCTTTGCTGGATGGCTCCATTTATGGTGATAGGAGAAACCGTATCCGATTTTCTCCACATCCCAAGGTTCCGGCTAAAACCAAAGCCCGATGCTTGTGTTTCCTGCGGAAAGTGTACAAAAGAATGTCCTATGGGATTAGACATTTCCCGGATGGTAAAGTCCGGGAACACGGATTCCACGGAGTGCATTAGTTGTCTGGCATGTGTTGATATCTGTCCGAAGCATGCCATCGGTTTTGGAATTTCTCAAAAGCAAAGTCATTTGTTAGAACAAGAAACCATTCTTAGAAAGAAGGAGAATTAGAATGAAAGCTCTGGTGGTGTATTTTTCATTTGAAGGCAATACGAAATTAGTTGCTGAAAAGATTTCTGAAGCAATCAAAGGCGATCTGGTAGAACTAAAGACCAGCAAGGTATATCCAAAGGAAGGCGTGGGGAAATTCTTTTGGGGTGGAAAAAGTGTTCTTTTCGGGGAAGAACCGGAGCTGATAAACCCACCTATTGATATGGGTCAGTATGATACCGTTATCATCGGCACCCCAGTTTGGGCAGGATCATTTGCACCGCCTATTAAAAGTCTGATCAGCCAATATCATATAGCAGGAAAGAGGATCGGAATATTTGCCTGCCATGGCGGGGGAGGCGCTGCAAAATGCTTTGATAAGCTAAAGAAAGCCCTTCCTGGAAATGAGTTCCTCGGTCAAATAGATTTTGTGGAGCCGAAGAGAAAGTCTGAGGAAAACTGCCAGAAAGCAGTCACATGGGCCAGCGGTTTTAGCTCCTTATAATCAGATTCATATGATTGGTTTGTAATATATTCTGTATAAGTCTGTTGGAGAGAAGTTGATGTAAAAAAATATAAAACCGAGTAACATCGGTTTTATATTTTTTTTGGAATATTATAAAGGACAATCATTTTTCCAATTGGTCATATGTATGCTTGACATACAACTCTTTCTATTGTATACTTGGCATACAATTAGGTTAGTCAAAACTAACAAAAAGATATTCGTTACCTATAAAAAACAGATGTCGGAAGTGTTTTGGGTCATATAAATGCACATAATAAAGGAGTGGAAAAATGGTGAAACCACAATTAAGTCCCGGTCAATATTACAAATTGCTTCATCAAAAAAGAGTCACAGAGCTTTTTTTATCTGGTCTGCGCCTTCACATATTTACAGAATTAGAAGGATGGGAAACTCCAGCTTCCGTGGCAGCGAGAACAGGCCTTAACGAGCGCAATGTCTCCCTGTTCTTGAATGCCCTTGCCAGCATCGGAATGCTCGAAAAGGATGGGACACGCTTTTGCAATACCCCAGAGAGCAATGAATTTCTAAATGAAACCAGTCCCCATTATCTGGGGGAATGCCTCTTGTTCCGGGAGAATATGATGTCACTTCATAGTATTGACGAAAAGGTGAAAAACGGTCCTGACATCCAGACACTTCATCAAAATGTTGGAGCGGAGGTATACGATTTTTGCGAAATGGCACGGGTGACAGTTCCTGAGATGTACACCGGCAGAGTTCAGTCTCTCCTTGCCGCTGTGAAAGAATTGTTCATAGACCGGCAGCCAGGTAAGATTCTTGATTTGGGAGGCGGAAGCGGAGTATTTGCAATGGAACTGGTTGCTGCATTTCCTGAGAGCAAAGGCGTGGTATTTGAACACCCCAAGGTGACAGCTTTACCCAGACGTCTCATAACGGAACGGGGCCTGAGCTCCCGGATTGAAGTCATGGAGGGGGATTTTAATAAGGATGGAATTGGTGAAGACTATGATTTAATTATAGCATCCGGTGTACTGGATTTTGCAAAGGATCATCTGGATTCTTTTCTTGAAAAGTTAAAACATGCGCTTTCGGCCAATGGCTACTTATATATCGTCACCCATGAGGTGAGTGAAGATTATCAAAATCCGCCAGAAAGCATCCTTGGATGGCTGTCCAGTCATTTAGATGGTCTTGATCTTCTTTTGACAAAGAATACCATAGAACAGGCCCTTATGAAGCATGGCTTCCATTGCATGGAAAAGCGTGATGTCGGTGGTATGTTTAAAGGCTTGCCGGGGAAGTTCTATCAGGTAATAAAGGAAGAGGAACACCAGGATGATTGATAAAAAAACTTTGGTGGTCAATGATTTTATCCGTTTGACGGAGCGGGTCGCCAATGGAAAAATGAATGTTTTAAATTTCGGGTCAGAGGATATGACCTTTTACCGGGGAGAAATTCATATGATTAAGATGGTGGGAGATTATCCTGGTATCTTTATTTCAGAAATGGCCAGAAATTTCAGTATAACCCGGGCAGTGGTAGCCAAGACCATTCATAAGCTGGAAGAAAAAGGCTTGATTCAAAAAGTAGAAGATGAAAATGATAAAAAAAGACTTTGCCTCTATTTAACAGACAAAGGAAAAGAAGCGTATCAGCTCCATCAGGAGTATCATAAAAAGTATGACAGCCCATTGTTTGATTACCTTGACAGCTTAAATTCAGATGAACTGGAACTGATACAAACGTTTTTAAAACATGCCAATGATTTAGTGGGTCATCATTTCTAACATTGGATTATCTCCCCAGCATACTTTCCTTGAAAATACAGAGACTATGGAAAGACAGGAGGTATTATCATGGCAAAAGCAGGAATGAGAAGACCAAGTCCCTATGATTCCAACAATCATGGAACAGAGAATCATGAAAAAATGCACCGTCCCCAAAATGAACAGGCTAAGGTGCCAGAGATTCAGGGAGCTGCAAAAAATGGAAATGAAAAAGCCGGCCCCATTAATGCCCCCAACTGGGCTAGAGACGATTATAAAATGGGAAATAAGCACGACGGCAAATAAAAAAGAAATAAAGAAAAGCGGCTGACACTTAGCCGCTTTTCTTTTTATCAGTTATATTAATAAGCAAGATATGGACATGGAGGGACCGGCAGAACCCTTTGGATCCTGCCGGCTGAAGTATGAAAAAGTATATTACGAAAAGGTTCGTCGCCTCTTGTGATATTTACTATATCTGGAAAATGTGACAGGATTTTGATAAAAGTGTGAAGAGATTGTGAAAGGGTCTACGTTCTTACTTTGTCCAGACGATATTTTCTGATTCTCAAAATAAAATAACCTACAAAAACAAGGGTATAAATCACAACAGACAGAATGTAATTCACCTTATAAAACATACTAAGTTCTGAGGCAGGATCAAAAGATTCCATGACCGTGGGAATAAAGAGGACCATTAGATATATGTAAAGAAGGGCAAACCAGGGATAGGCAAGCCTCTGGACATTCTTCCATACCTTAGGTTTCATCTTTCTTCGCACCTTTATAAAAGACGTAACCATCAATATAATCATAATCGTAAATAAAGGGAGGGTGATGATCAGAGCTATGATTCCTCTAAGATCCAGTTCCTGAGGATTTTTGATCATAGTTGGTATGTAATAAGCTCCATAGGCAAAGGAATGAGCTAAGGTAATGAGACAGGCGATGATGGATAAATACCCTCTAATGGGCATCAAAGCCTTAACGATTTTACTTTTTCGATCCAAAGCGCCAATGTACATAACAATCACAAATAAAGCAGTAGCAAAGGCACCTCTCCAGAATACAGAAATGATGTAGGTATAAGTCCATTCAGGAAAAACGGTGTAAAGATTCATGATCTTGTAGCAGGCACAAAATGCTATGATTGCTACGGAAAGAACGTAAAAAACTCCTGGGTGTTTTTTGATTGCACCTTTGCAGAAATACACGAAAACAAATGCTTCCAATAGTGCAGTTAAAAATATCATTGATTTATTTTCTCCTTTAGGATGTTGCAGTTATACGCTGCGGATTAGTGTTAGTCATAACTAACAAAATAGGTATAACACATGCATAATCCACCGTCAAGTATTTTATTAGCAAAATTGTACCTGAATAATTCAAGCTGGATTTGAAACACTAAAATGTAAAGAAAGTAAGAAAAAAGACAGGAGGGAAATATAATGGAGGACAACAAATTCAGTGGTACAGCAAACGATCTTCCCATGATGGCACTTAGCGATATTCCAGTCCCAAACGCAGATGCAAAGCAGATAGTTGCGCTGGTAAAGGAAAGCGGACGGGTTACCGGATACAAGCTTTCCGATGGAAGAGTCCTTAACAAAGAAGAAGGTGTGGAGCTTGCCAAACAAGGCGGTATAGAGGGAGTGGGAGTCTCTTCCAGAAATGGGAATGAGTATTTAAAATCTCTTCCAGATGGCAGTGAGAGCAATAATTTAAGCAGCTTGCCTTCCGTTACAAATTAAAACTGGAAATTAGTAATAGTGAATAGTAATTATTTGAAATTCAAAAAAATATGTTGCTAAAAATGTAATCTTCCACTATACTGTAGTCAGTGGATGGTGATTGCGCTAGCAAGCTATACCTGTTTATTATGTTATTTTGGCTTTTTTTGCCTATAATAGCATGGTAAACAGGTTTTTTTTCGCTAAAAATACAAAATTCAAGAGGATTTATTACTTTAGACAGGGGTGATGGCCATGATCATTTACAAAATTTTCAATAACAATGCAGTCGTAATAAAAGATGAAAACGGAGTGGAAAAGGTTGTTATGGGCTGCGGTCTTGCCTTTAAAAAGAAGAACGGAGATGAGCTGGATGAAAGTAAGATTGATAAGATCTTTGTCCTGTCCGATCCCCTTATTAACAACCGGTTTCAGGAGCTTGTCGCAAGCATTCCCATTGATTATGTGGAGCTTGGGGAAGAGATTATTGAATATGCGGCATCGATTCTGGAGGTGGATTTAAATGATACCATCTACTTGTCCCTCATCGACCACCTGTATTCTGCTGTGAAACGATTCCAGGAAGGCATTGGGATAAAAAACGCCATTCTCTGGGACATAAAAAAGTTTTACAAAAAGGAATTTGACATCGGGTTGAAAGCACTGGAGATGATAGAAAAACGATTTTGCCTTCGATTGCCAGAAGACGAAGCAGGATTCATTGCCATTCACCTTGTGGAAGCGGTTACCAGAAAGGGTGCTCAGGATATCCACCAGGTGGCTGAAATCATCTCTGAAATCACCAGCATTGTATCGTACCATTTTCACATATTTTTTAATGAAGATTCCTTATACTATTTCCGGTTCATCACTCATCTTAAATTTTTCGCCCAGAGACTTTTAGAGGGAAAGACCTACCTTGATGATGAACAGGATGATCTTCTCCTTATTATAAAGAAAAAATATGTGAATGCCTATGAGTGTGCGGAAAAGATATGTGAGTTTCTTAAAAAGAAATATAACTATAACGTTTCCAATGATGAAAAGCTTTACCTCACCCTGCACATCGAACGAGTTGTTTATAAGACTGTTTTATGACGAGATGGTTACATTAAGTTGGCTAAACTTTCATATTTCAAATAAAAAGAAAAATGGAGGATTTAACAATGGGAAAATATGACCTGTTGGCAAAAGACATTATTAAAAAAGTCGGCGGCAAGGATAATATCATAAGCCTTGTCCACTGTGTCACCCGTCTGCGTTTCAACTTAAAAGACGAAAGCCTTGCAGATGATGAAGCACTCAAACAAATGGAAGGTGTCATAACAGTCATGCACAGCTCCGGACAGTATCAGGTGGTCATCGGAAACCATGTACCCCAGGTATTTACAGATGTCTGCAGGCTGGCTAATATTTCATCAGAAACAGCAACTGAAAAAAAGAAGATGAGCTTCCGGGAAAAATCTCTGGATCTTATTTCAGGAATCATGATGCCAGCCATCGGAATCCTGTGCGCCTGCGGTATGTTAAAAGGACTCAATTCCATTCTTTTATACCTTGGGCTTTACTCTGATGCCGATGGAATCTATATCTTGCTTAACGCTATAGGAGATTCCATCTTTTTCTTCTTTCCTGTTGTCATCGGTTTTAACACGGCAAAGAAACTTGATATGAATCCCTTCCTGGGTCTTATTATCGGTGCGGCACTGTGCTATCCTACGATCAACGGCACCGATGTACCTTTATTTGGTCATATGATTAATGTAACCTATACGTCTACATTGCTTCCGGTAATTCTTATTGTGGCACTGGCTAAGCCCCTGGAGAGCTTTTTTAACCGGGTGATCCCTGATATGGTAAAGACCTTTATCACACCGATGCTGGTGCTCCTTATCGCACTTCCCGTTGGTTTTGTGGTGATTGGACCCATTGCGAATCTCATTTCCAATGGAATTTCACAGGGAGTGTTATCCATATATAAGCTAAGCCCGATATTTGCAGGTTTTCTGGTGGGCGGATTATGGCAGGTCATGATTGTATTTGGTGTTCATATTGTGCTGGTGGTTTTATGTATCACCAATATTATATCAGGTACACCAGACCCAATTCTTGCTTTTACTACGTTCGTGACCTTTACCACCACCGGTATGATATTTGCCATGTGGCTGAAAACCAAAGACAAGACCTTAAAGCAGATTGCACTTCCAGCCTGGATTTCCGGATTTTTTGGAGTGACCGAGCCAGCGATTTACGGTATCTTGTTACCAAGAATGAAGCATTTCGTTCTTTCCTGTCTTTGCGGTGCCGTTGCAGGTGCAGCAACCGCAGCGTTAGGATTAAAGTATCACACCATGGCAGGTATGGGACTCTTTGAGATACCAGCTCTTCTGGATCCCACCCAGCCTGGAAAAAGCCTGGTGCATGCCCTGATTGCGGCAGCCATATCACTTATTGTAGGATTTGCTGTAACCTTTATTACCTTTAAAGATGAGGCGCCTTCTGAGACAAAAGAAGGGGAACTTTCAGATAAATGCAGAAAAGAAGTGATTGCATGTCCTCTTTCCGGTACGGTCATGGCACTTGATCAGGTAAAGGATGCTGCATTTGCCAATGGAACTTTGGGACAGGGAATGGCGGTTTCACCAACAGAAGGAAAGGTCACTGCTCCATTTGACGGTACAGTCATGATGCTGTTTCCTACCAGGCATGCCGTTGGACTTATGTCTGACAATGGCTGTGAGGTAATCATTCATATTGGCATGGATACTGTACAGTTAAATGGAAAATATTTTGAGGCACACGTAAACGAAGGAGATAAGGTGAAAAAGGGAGACCTTCTTATTACTTTTGATAAGGATGCCATTGAAAGAGAAGGGTATTCTTTGGATACTCCGGTTTTGGTCACAAATACAAAGGATTATATGGAGGTCGTTGCGATGAACCGCTGTGGTTCTAAAGTCCATTGCGGCGATGAAGTAATAACCTTATTATAACAGACAGGAGGAATGAAATTGTTTCCAGATAATTTTTTATGGGGCGGTGCAGTTGCAGCCAACCAGTGTGAGGGAGCCTGGGAGGCTGATGGCAAAAAGGAGAGTATCTGTGATCATCTAACGGCAGGGTCCCGGGCGAAAAACAGAGTATTTACTTCTAAGATCCTGCCGGATGAGAGCTATCCCAGCCATGTTGCAGTAGATTTTTACCACCGTTACAAAGAAGATATTGCATTATTTGCAGAAATGGGATTTAAAGTTTTTCGGCTGTCCATTGCATGGAGCAGAATATTCCCCAACGGAGATGATGAAATTCCCAATGAGGAAGGTCTTAAGTTTTACGACCGGGTCTTTGACGAATGCCTGAAATATGGCATCGAACCAATGGTTACCTTAAGCCATTTTGAAATACCTTATCACCTGGTAAAAGAGTATCAGGGCTTTTCAGACCGAAAGGTGATTGATTGCTTTGAACGGTATGTGAGATGTGTCATGACAAGGTACAAAGACAAGGTAAAATATTGGCTGACCTTTAATGAAATTAATTTTGCCACCATGCCTATGGGAAATCTTGAAGTACTTGGGATTATGAACCGGGAGAACGATGAAGTGGCAAATCCCCTGGATGATATCAATCTGCGCTTTCAGGCACTGCACCATGTGTTTCTGGCCAGTGCCAGGGCCGTCATCGCTGCAAAGGAAATCAATCCTGATTTTAAGGTAGGCTGTATGATCGCTCATATTACCATGTATCCATTGACCTGCAGGCCGGAAGATATGCTTTTGTTGCAGGAACTGGATCATATCATCAATGACTTTTGTGCAGACGTTCAGGTAAAGGGCCGTTATCCCGGCTATGCATTGCGCTATCTGGAAGAAAAGGGTGTGAATCTTACCTTTGAACCAGGAGATGAGGCTGTATTAGAAAAGGGCTGTGTTGACTTTTATTCCTTTTCCTATTATATGAGTAACTGTGTCACCACAGAGGAAGGTCATACTACCACTTTGGGGAATCTCCTGGGCGGAGTGAAGAATCCTTACCTGGAAGCGACCCAGTGGGGCTGGCAGGTTGATCCTAAGGGGCTTCTCTATACGCTGAATAAAATCCATGACCGGTATCAGGTGCCCATTTTCATTGTTGAGAACGGACTTGGAGCGGTGGATGTAAGGGATGAAAACGGTTGCATTCACGACGATTATAGGATAAACTATCTAAGACAGCATATATGTGAAATGGAAAAAGCCATTCACAATAAAGTTGATTTGTTCGGATATACGGTCTGGTCTGCTCTTGACATTGTAAGCTCTGGTACAGGAGAGATGAAAAAGCGGTACGGATTTATTTATGTGGATAAAGACGACGAAGGGAACGGCACCATGGAGCGATTTAAGAAGAAGTCGTTCTACTGGTACAAAAAGGTAATTGAATCTAATGGGGGAGATTTAGCCGATATATAGACCCATAATGGCAGGGATGGGTGGATCCTTTCGCATCCATCCTCGTCCCTGCCTTATTTTTATGTAATCTCTGACCATCAAAAGGGCAGCAGGCGGGAACGACTGGATACGATGAAAGATTCTAAATCAGCTTTGTCAAAACTAATAATGAATATAGGGGTAAAGCGAGATGAAGTTATTTTATACCAAACCGGCAGCGAAATGGGAAGAAACCTTACCCATTGGAAATGGCAGTCTTGGTGCCATGATATGGGGGGAAACAAAGAGAGAATGTCTGGGACTCAATGAGGAGAGCCTTTGGTCTGGTTATTACCGTGACAAGAATAACCATAAGGCGTCAAAGCATTTGGAAGAGTGCCGCAGGCTGGTAGAACAGGAAGAGTATGAAAAGGCGGAGAAAGTCATTCGTGAGACCATGCTGGGGGAATATAATGAATCCTATATGCCTCTTGGCAATCTTTATTTCACCTTTAATCATACCGAAGACATTACAAATTATAAGCGAACCCTTGATTTAGATCACTCTGTTTCAGAAGTCAGCTACCAGACCGGAGGGCATAGCTATACAAGGGAATACTTTTCAAGCTATCCTGGAAAAGCTATCTTTATTAAGCTTCAATGTGACAGTCCAGCCTTAGATTTCAAGATTTCCTTTGAGTCGCAGATGGTCTGTAAAACAGAATATACTTCAGTCGGTTTAAACATAAAAGGGACTTGTCCCGAACATGTGGACCCATCCTACATAGATATCCATAAAAATCCCATCATTCAGGGGGATAAAGGCATGAAGTTCCATGCCGAATGTAACGTTCTTCATTGTGACGGAACCATAGAAGAGGAAGAACAGTGCATAAGCATCTCTAAGGCATCGGTTGTGACTTTGGTATTTTCAGCGGTGAAAGAACCAGAATTTAATCCTGCCATGTCTTATGATGAGATCAAGGAGATACATATTAAAGATTACAGAAGCTTATATGAGAAGGTGGAGCTGTATCTGGGGGAAGAAATCAATCTTCCTACAGATGAACGGCTGGAACGGCTGAGAAAAGGAGAGAAGGACAATGATTTATATGCTCTGTTTTTCCAGTATGGAAGATATCTTCTTATCAGTTCTTCCAGAGAGGGGAGCCTCCCAGCCAATCTTCAGGGAATCTGGAGCTGGCAGTTCCGTGCGCCATGGAGCTGTAACTGGACCACCAACATCAATGCCCAGATGAATTACTGGCTGGCTCAAAGCTGTAACTTAAAGGAATGTCTGCCTCCTTATTTTGAGCTGGTGAAAAAGCTTTGTGAGGAAGGGAAAAAGACAGCAAAAATTCATTATAACTGCAGAGGCTTTGTTCACCATCACAACGCGGATTATTGGTGCAACACAAATCCTATGGGCATGCCATATGGAGAAGATCATGGAGAGAAAGAAGCCGTTACCTGGTCCATGTGGCCGATGGGTGGTGCCTGGCTGACCAGTGAGCTGTTCCGGCATTACGAATATAATCCCAATGCGGAATTTTTAAAGAACACAGTTTATCCGGTTCTAAAGGAAGCTGCCCTGTTCTTAATCGACTGGCTTTACGAATATGAAGGAAGCTATGTTACCTGTCCGTCAACGTCTCCGGAGAACATGTTTAAGACTCCAACCGGAGACTCCTGTGCTGTTGCCATGTCATCCGCCATGGATCTTGCTATCATTCGGGAGGTGTTCGGGAACTTTAAGAGGACCTGTGAGATTTTAAAGCTGGATGATGAGATATTAGAAGAGATATCCGAACGGCTTTCAAAGCTTACACCTTTTAAAGTGGGAAGCAAAGGACAGCTTCTTGAATGGAATAAGGAATTTGAAGAATGCGAGCCTGGCCATCGTCATCTGTCTCATCTATACGGTATGTTCCCGGGTGAGCTATTTGAAGGCGATAAAGTGCTTACCGAGGCCTGCAAAAAATCCTTGTCCCTTCGTTTGAGCAGTGGCAGCGGACATACGGGCTGGAGCTGTGCGTGGATCATTAACTTATTTGCCGTGTTAGGAGATGGAGAAAATGCATACCATTTTCTAAATACCCTGCTGACCCGCTCCACCTATGAAAATCTCTGGTCCGCCCATCCGCCGTTCCAGATTGATGGAAACTTTGGAGGAGCTGCTGGCCTGGCAAATATGCTGGTGCAGGATCGAAACGGTGAAATTAAGATTTTACCCGCAATGCCTTCCCAGTTTGACAGTGGATATGTGAAGGGGCTCAGAATTAAGAACGGTAAAACAGTGGATATCAAGTGGGATAATGGGGAGCTTGACACTTACCGGATCTATTGATGAAGTAACAGAAATTAGGAAAATCGGTGTAAATAAGTTTCTGAATCAGGACTTTGTTTGCACCGTTTTTCCATACTTAAATCATAAAATACGTAGAAAGTGTTAATCCAGCATAAAAGTCATTCATACTAAATGGGAAGAACGGGCTAAGAAAGGGAGACAGATCGTGAAATTAGGTCATCGAGTGGGGATTGGTAATACAGCAGACGTCTATCATTGGGAAGGTAAGACCGTTATTAAGTTGTTTCATTCCGGATATCCAAAAGACAGCGTTATGAGGGAATTCTCAAATGTAGCAATTGTCAGTAAGATGGATTTTCCAAAGCCTATGGCATATGATGTCATTGAGGTGGAGGGAAGATTGGGTATTATTTATGACAGCGTAATGGGAGAGTCTTTACTGGACTGGCTGTTAAGAACAAAAGATTTAGAACGGGGAGGAGAGATACTGGCTCAGCTTCATAAAAGGATGCTGGCCCATAAGGTTACATCTGCTCCCAGTTACAAAGATTTTCTATACCGGAATCTGGAACGGGCAGCAAGAAACTCTGAAGAGAAATTTGAGGGTCTTTTTGGGCAGCTTCAAAAACTTCCAGATGGGGATACCTTTTGCCATGGGGATTTTCATCCAGGCAATGTAATTTTAAGCATTGAAAACCCGGTTGTCATTGATTTTATGAATGTATGTGCAGGAGATTATTTCTATGACGTTGCAAGGACGGTTTTTCTGATTGAATATACTCCAGTTCCTCAGATTCCGGGAGCGGTAGAAGATCTGTTAAGGTTAAAAACAGCACTGGCAGATCAGTACCTGATTCATATGAAGGTGGACCGGGAGCAGATATCAGACTTTTTAGAGGTGATCATTTCCTCCAGGCCGGGTGAATCTTAAAAGGTACAAAGAAATGAAAACCGTGGTTTGACTTTATTAAATTAATGTGATAGTATAGAAAATGAAGTATCATCAACAAGTGAAGTTTGTAGGAAAATGGCTATAGCCTACCGAAGGAGTAACACTCTCAGGTGCCTGGAAAACCAGGTGTGGACTATAAATGGATGTAACTCTGGAGAATCCCTTGATTGGGTGCCGAAGGTGTAAGGGGCGGATTTATCCGCTTTAATCTCTCAGGCAAAAGGACAGAGAACCTTTATAAATTTATTTTTGGGGTCTTTTTGTGCATATCCGGAGTCAAACCATATTTTTGGTTTGGCTTTTTTATTTGTTGATGCATTCAGGACATTCTGATTTACAGCTTCAGAATATCCATGCAAAAATAATAAGGAGTGTTACGAGTATGGAATGGTTTTCGGCTTTGGTTGTCAGTATTAACAAAGTGTTATGGAATGTGTTTTTGATTGTTGTTCTTTGCGGTGTAGGTCTTTACTTTACCATAAGAACGAGAGGAATTCAGTTTCGCAGGTTTAAGCAAAGCTTTCGTATGACCTTTGGCTCCATTACCTTAAGAGGAAAGGATGCCAGTGAAAAAGAGGGTATGACTTCTTTTCAGTCACTGCTTACCTCAATATCCGCACAGATCGGTACGGGAAATCTTGCAGGTGTGGCAACCGCAATGGTTTCGGGAGGACCTGGTTCCGTGTTCTGGATGTGGGTCAGTGCAATTTTAGGTATGGCGACTATTTACTCGGAGGCAACTCTGGCTCAGCGTTATAAGACTGTGGTAAACGGAGAACTGGTAGGTGGGCCTGTCTATTATATCCGGGCGGCTATCAAAGGGCCGGCTGGTAAAGTAGTAGCGGCTACATTTTCTGTGCTCATTATCATTGCCCTTGGATTTATGGGAAATATGGTTCAGGCAAATTCCGTAGGAGGAGCCATGGAAGCAGCGTTTGGGGTTCGTTCTGAGTACGTGGGAGTCGCCCTGGCTATCTTATCCCTGCTTGTATTTTTAGGCGGAGTCAAACGAATCGTTGCTGTGGCAGAAAAGGTAGTTCCTTTTATGGCAGTGTTCTTTACTCTATCTTCCTTAATTATCATGGTAGTAAATTTTCGCAGCATCATTCCTGCTTTTTATGATATTTTTGTCGGTGCATTTAATCCGCAGGCAGTTTTAGGCGGGGTACTTGGAGTATCTGTACAGAAATCCATTCGTTTTGGAATCGCCAGAGGCTTATTCACCCATGAAGCCGGTATGGGATCCACACCTCATGCCCATGCCCTTGCCCGCGTAAAAAATCCGTGTGAACAGGGACTGGTTGCCATGATGGGAGTCTTTGTGGATACCATTGTACTTTTACCATTAACAGTTCTTGCTATCTTAACCTCCGGAGTCCTGGGCTCCAGAGATGTAAAAGGAGAGTTTGTAACGGGAATCGAACTGACCCAGTCTGCGTTTGCTCAGGTCTTTGGCCATTTTGGCTATGTGGTCATTGCTATCTGTGTGTTCTTCTTTGCATTTGCTACCATCATGGGCTGGTACTTTTTCGGCCTTGCCAATGTGAAGTATCTCTTTGGTAAAAAGGCCATTCCATTTTATGCGGTCATGGTATCCATTTTCGTAGGTGTGGGCTGTGCGCTGAAAGTAGATCTGGTCTGGAATCTTGCCGACCTTTTCAATGGTCTGATGGTGATACCTAATATACTGTCTCTCCTATTACTTGGTGGAGTTGTCATCAAGCTGACAAAAGACTGGGAAGCTGGAAAGCCATATGACAGCGAAATAAAATAAAGAAAATAATATACTTAATATCCTCGTCAACCGGGCTGGTTGGCGGGGATTTTTTAATTGTTATAATTTTGTAAACATATACAAAAAAACTTAAAATTAATTAATGCTTACTTAATGGCATTCTAAAAATAAAAGTATATAATAGGTCTTTGTGGTTCCTGTTTGGTCAATCTAAAACGCCACAAACGTACAGCATGAGGAGGACAAAAGAGTGGCATTCAGTAGTTTAGAATTTATTTTTCGTTTTTTTCCGGCATTTCTGGCACTCTATTATGTTGCGCCTTATAAGCATCGAAACAAAGTCCTTCTTATAGGAAGTCTTTGTTTTTATGCCCTGGGAGATTTCCGGTATCTTCCTCTGATTTTAGCATCAGTTGGAATCAATTATCTCATTGTCAGACAGATGATCCGTCATCGGGATCATGAAAAGATCTGGCTTCTTTTATCCCTGGTATATAATATAGGGACCTTGTTTTTCTTTAAATATTCAAATTTCTTAATTGAAAATATAAATGCCATAGCGCAGGTGTTTCACTGGGAGAAAGAATTGCCCGTGTTAAATCTTTCACTCCCCCTGGGGATCAGCTTTTATACCTTTCAGGTGATTTCCTGTGTGATCGATGTATATCGTAAGGAAATCGGTGAAGAGCTTACGTTCTTAAATTTTGCTACGTATGTCACCATGTTTCCTAAAATATTATCCGGGCCAATTACTTCCTATGGAGAAATTTCAGAGGAGCTGTCCGTCAGAAAATATAACATCTTTAAGTTAGAGATCGGACTAAGGTATTTTATTCTTGGCTTGGGCATGAAGGTGTTGGTGGCAGACCGCATCGGGCTGTTATGGAACGACATTCAGACCATAGGCTTTCAGAGTATTTCCACTCCTCTGGCATGGCTGGGTTCTCTGGCATACAGTCTCCAGATTTATCTGGATTTTCAGGGCTATTCCCTTATGGCAATCGGTGTGGGAAGAATGCTGGGCTTTCACCTCCCGGCCAACTTTAACCACCCCTATATGTCAAAATCCATTACGGAATTCTGGCGCAGGTGGCATATGACCCTTGGCATGTGGTTTCGCAGCTATGTATATATACCGCTGGGAGGAAACCGGTATGGCTTAAAACGCCTTGCCGCCAATCTTTTTGCAGTATGGATTCTTACCGGCTTATGGCATGGTGCCAGCTGGAATTTTGTCTTGTGGGGAATTCTTTTGTTCCTGTTAATTCTTCTGGAAAAGCTTTTTTATAAACCACTTCTTGACCGGTCAAAGATTCTGGCGAGACTTTATATGCTTTTTGTAATACCTGTTACCTGGATTATCTTTGCGGTCAATCATTTGAAAGACCTCATGATTTACTTGGGCAGGATGTTTGGCATATACCAGGGGGTCAATGTAAATCCAAACGACTACGTTCGGTATTTCAGTCAGTATAAATGGATATTTCTCATTGGAGGTTTTCTTTGCTTTCCTTATGGAAAACGTATATTTAACCGATTTCAGAACAGCTGGGCATGTACTTTATTCTTGCTGGCAATATTCTGGTATTCTGTTTACTTCATTTCCAATGGGGCAAATAATCCCTTCCTATATTTTAAATTTTAGGAGTACATATAATACGAAAGGAAGCGTATGAAACATTTAGGAGACTTTAAACGATACCGTCTGCTTGCCCTGGTTTTGCTCAGCTCCCTGGCATTATCTTTGATAGGATTCGCAGGGAAAAATACGGTTTACGCAGATGATACCGTGGATATATTAAAAGCCCCTCAGCTAATGGTGGTGTTGGAAGGTTTAAAACAGGGCAGATATCCGTGGGATATCCTGACCCATGGAGTGAGACCGGCGGAAGTATCTGAAGATCCTGGACTCATAGGAGAGACAGGGATTACAAAAGAGACAGAAGGCACAAAAGAAACAGAGGCCATGAAAGAGTCAGAAGCCTTGAAGGAATCAGAGGATAATAGCCAGGAAAACCAGGCTGTGGAACCGGAACAGACAGAAGCGTCTGTAGAAGAAGAGAAGTCCCCTCCATCTGAAGTCCCAAACAAGAGTCCTTTTACAAGAGTAGATGAGAGCTATTTTGATGATGCACTATTTATCGGAGACTCAAGGACTGTGGGCTTATCCCAGTATTCCAATTGGAAAAATCCTGCATATTATGCAGACGTAGGTCTTACGGTTTATTCCGTATTTGATAAAAAGGTTGCAACGGTAAATGGGGAGACCATGACCATAGACCAGGCTCTAAAAAGGCAGAAGTTTGGAAAAATCTATATCATGCTTGGAATCAATGAACTTGGAAGAGGAACGACAGAGACTTTTGCAAAGAAGTATAGTGAAGTAATTGGAAGAATTAAGGAGCTTCAGCCCGATGCCATTATATTTATAGAAGGAATCATGGGAGTATCAAAAAAGAAGTCAGATTCCGATCCGATCTTCAATAACAGAAATATACAGGAGAGAAATGCCGCAATTCAGTCTCTGGCAGATGATACGTCTTTATTCTATATTGATGTAAATCAGGTGATTATGGATGGTACAGGTGGGATTCCTTCTGATTATACGTTTGATAACGTCCATCTAAAGGCAGCTTACTATAAAATCTGGACAGAGTTTCTTTTGGACCATGGAGTCATAAGAAAACCTTAAGGAAACAAAATAAAAATTATAATAATCGGGGGATTCTCATAATTGCTTTTTTATATTATAATTAAGTCAGTGTGCTTAATTTGACGATAAATGGTACATAATGGATAAAACCCGTATTTTGGGGGATAGAAAGGCATTCTAGATGGATCGATTCGGTGATATTTTTAGTAATACGGTTGTTAAAAAGGTTTTTAGTATTTTACTCCTCGCTTTGTTCATGTATTTGTTCCGGGGTATGTTCAATCAGCTTCTCCTTATTTTTATTATTACCTTTATCTTCGGTCAGCTGCAAAAATATATCTATGATAAGGTAAATGCCAGGATAAAAGTAAGCCGTAAACTGATCACCATAATGATGTATGCAGTGATTCTTCTTATTTTTACCATCAGTGGTATTGTATACATTCCTAAAGTGACCCAGCAGCTGTTTGATATCGTCAATTTGATATCGAAATTTGATTTGAACCAGTTGCAGTCGGAGATTAACATCAATCTCATTAGCAGCATTCCCAAGGAGCAGATTGACGGATATATCCGAATGGCAGAAAGTCATCTTCTCAGCTTTGTTGCAACGGCTGGTACATTCAGCATTAATCTGGTTCTTTCCTTTTTAATCAGCTTCCTCTTTTTATTGGAGAGAGATGAGATTATTGGCTTTTTAAAGCACATGGAGAATAGTAAGGTATCTTTTCTTTTTGAATATTCTGTTTACTATGGAAAGAAGTTTTTAAATTCCTTTGGTAAAGTCATTGAATTACAGATTGTCATTGCTTTTATTAACTCCGTATTATCTGTACTTGCTCTGACTCTAATGGGATTTCCTCAGACCTTGGGACTGGGAGCCATGATTTTCATTCTGGGACTGATTCCTGTAGCTGGTGTGATTATTTCACTGATTCCGCTTACTATTATTGCATTTAACATCGGTGGTGCCATTAAGATTATTGAGGTCATTGTTATGATCGTGGTGCTTCATTCTCTGGAGACCTACGTCCTAAATCCTAAGTTAATGTCAGCTAAAACAAAGATTCCAGTATTTCTGGTGTTTTTAATCTTGTTAGTCAGCGAGCATTATATCGGGGTATGGGGATTGCTGTTCGGGATTCCGCTTTTTATGTTCTTGCTGGATATTTTAGATATTAAAGTGAAAGAGAAATAAAAATAATGATATTGGAAAGCCAGCCCTTCTTACTTAAGAACGGCTGGCTTAACTTATTCTGAAAATATAGCCTTATATTCCTGGTCACTCAACTCTCTTCCTTTCGTAGTAAGTTTTATGACCTCATTTTCAATACTCACATTACCTTCTTTTAATAAGTATTTTACAATTTTATTTGTAAACGCTTCATCCCAATGAAAATGGGCGGAAAGAGTATGAAGGCCGGCTTCCTGGCTTTCTGCCTCGCTTCCTTCGTGTTGGTATAGATGAAAGAGCAATGTTTTCATGCTGAAATCCAGTTTTTGCCTTTTGTGTCTTCGGATGGAGCTTATAAAGCCCTTTTTTGGTGCCGTAATAAATACAAGAAAGAATACAAATCCAGTCATAACAGCCATACTGCCTGAGATAGAAGCATCCAGCCAGGAAGCCAGATAAAAGCCTGAGATGCCATTGACAGCACCGATTCCTGTACTGAGCATCAGCATATGCTTTAAGTCATCGGTCAAAAGATAAGCCGTAG
The DNA here is from genome assembly GCA_000526575.1 of Clostridium sp. 12(A). GTDB lineage: Bacteria > Bacillota > Clostridia > Lachnospirales > Lachnospiraceae > Lacrimispora > Lacrimispora xylanolytica. Next base: position 172,238 of record JAGI01000002.1, read on the forward strand.
CAGGCGGTCCAATCATAAAGGCAACCACCAGTACAGAACCAACTGCTTCAAAAGCTCCTACGGTTGTCATGGAAACCAGCAACATCAACCCATAATGAATGAGAGTCGGAGAGATTCCCAGTACCGCGGACAGGATAGGATCAAAGGTAACTACTTTTAATTCCTTAAAAAATACTATGATACAAATCAGATTAATAAGGAGCAAGGTCAGTGTGCTGTAAATTGCTTTCGCACCAATGTCATAGCCAAACAAGATCATTCGGTTAAATGGAGCAAATGCAAGCTCACCTAACAAAACGGAATCCGTATCCAGATGCACAGAACCTGCGTATCTGGTAATCAGTATGATGGCTATGGAAAATAACAGGGGAAATACAATCCCAATGGAAGCATCCTCAGAAAGGAGCTTTGTACGGTTTAATGTTTCTGTCAGCCATACGGTTGCAAGGCCCATAAAGGCAGCTCCTGCAATCAGAAGCGGGGAAGATAAGTCGTGGGTCAGGAAAAAGGCAAGGACAATACCTAGAAGAATGGTATGAGTAATGGAATCAGACATCATTGACATTTTCCTTAATACAAGAAATACTCCAGGCAGGGAGCAGGCAACGGCCACGATGACCGCAATCAGTTGAATTTCAAATTGTGGAGACATCTTCATTCCCTCCTCTTCTTTTTATCATCTGTTTTAAGTTCCTTCTATGAATCATCTTTTGTAAGATACCTCTTCCCGGAGCAAACAGGATACTGAATATGACAATGCAGCTGATAAACACAACAATGGCAGGTCCTGTTGGCAGTTTTGCAGTCAGAGAGCTGGCAATGGTTCCAAGGATTCCAGATACAGCACCAAAGACGGCAGACAGCATGACCATGACCCATAAGCGGTCGGTCCATTGCCTGGCAGCAACTGCGGGAGCGATCAGCATGGCGCTCATTAATATGACACCTACGGTCTGCAGGCCAATAATAATTGCCATAACAATCATAAATGACAGCAGAAGATTAATTTTATTGGCTGGAAGACCAAGGCTCCTGGCATATTCCATATCAAAGATAAATAGCTTAAATTCTTTCCAGAACAGGAGTACCAGGATAAGAAGTATGACTCCGCACAGGCTCATAAAGATCACGTCTCTTTGCAGCAGGGTAGAAGCCTGCCCGAAGATAAAGCGTTTTAATCCGGCCTGATTGGAGTTTGGTATTTTCTGAACAAAGGTGAGGAGTACCAGCCCAAATCCAAAGAATACAGACATGACAAGGGCGAGTGCGCTGTCAAATTTGATTCTGGTATGTTTTACAATGCTGATGATAAATAAAGTGGCCATTAAGCCTGAGACCAAGGCTCCAAGAAGAAGCACTTCCGTGTGCTTGGAGCCGGTTAGTATGAACGCCAGTATGACACCAGGCAAAGCGGCATGGGACACACCGTCACCTAAAAGACTTTGCTTACGAAGGACTGCGAAGCTTCCTAATATACCGCTTAATAAGCCTAAAATGGCTGAGCCAAGGGCCACGGTCTGAAACGTGTAGTCTTTAAAAAGGGTAAATACCTGTTCCATATTTATGCACCTCCTTACATAGCACCCTGCAATAGATTTACAGAGCTTCGGTAGGCCTTTTTTAAGTTGCTTTCATGGAAAACTTCCTCTACGGGGCCGCTTGCAATGACCTTAATATTAATCAGTGTGACCCAATCAAAGTATTCTTTAACTGTCTGCAGATCGTGGTGCACTACCACAACTGTTTTGCCCGATTCCCTTAACTCCTTTAACAGCTGTACAATTGCCTTTTCCGTTTGAATGTCAACGCCTTTAAAAGGTTCATCCATAAAGTATATATCTGCTGTCTGCATGAGAGCCCTGGCTAAGAATACACGCTGCTGCTGACCGCCGGACAACTGACTGATCTGACGGTTATGAAATGCTTCCATGCCTACCTTTTGTAAGCATTCCATAGCCATTTCTTTCTCTTTTTTTCCTGGACGTCTGATAAATCCCAGTCTCCCGTAACAGCCCATTAGTACAATATCCAGTACAGTAGCAGGGAAATCCCAGTCAACGCTTCCGCTTTGAGGCACATAAGCAACCTTATTTTTTAATTTGCGAAGGTTATTTTCTTTTTCATTGAAAAAATTTACTGTGCCTGTAACCGGAACCAGTAGACCCAGCATGGCTTTTAAAAGTGTGGTTTTTCCTGCGCCGTTGGGGCCGACCACTGCCATCAGTTTACCCTGTGGGATATCAAGGTCAATATCCCACAGAACTGGCTTGGAATCATAGGCCACGGTTAAATCTTCTATATGAACGGCATAATCTAATTTCTTTGATTTCATATGGTTTCCTCCTTACTGAAATAACTATTTTAAAGCTCCTACGATAGTGTCAACATTGGCTTTTACTGTGAGAAGGTAGGTTTCAGCGCCGGAATTTTTGCCTCCCAGGGAATCTGAGTAAAGCTCTCCGCCTATGGCAACATCAAACCCCTTTGATTTAACTGCCGCCTGAAGGGCCTCTATGGTTTTAGGCGGAACAGAAGATTCCACAAAAACGGCTTTTATCTTACGCTTGGTAATAAAATCTGCCAGGGTGCTTACATCGGCAGTTCCTGCCTCCGCATCCGTACTGATTCCCTGTAGTCCTCTTACTTCAAGACCATATGCCTTGCCAAAATATTGAAACGCATCATGTGCTGTGATGAGAACTCTCTGATCTTTTGGTATTTCATTGATTCTGTCCCTTATGTAGGTATCCAGTTTTTCCAGCTCTAAGGTATAGGCTTCTAAGTTTTTCTTATAAGCCTGGGCATGACTGGGATCTGCTTCTGACAGACGGTCTGCTACCGTTTTTGCTGCTGATTTCCACAGGGAAACCTGAAACCAGATATGTGGATCATGGACAGAGCTGTCGTCCTCCCAGGATAATAATTGATCTTTTGGAAGGCCATCTTCAATACAGATTACGGTACTGCCGCGATCTGTGAGGGACTGAAAAATCTCACCCATCTTTCCTTCCAGATGCAAGCCATTGTAAACAACGACATCAGCATTTTGCATCAATGTAACATCTCCGGCACTTGCCTGGTATAAATGGGGATCAATTCCAGGCCCCATAAGCCCATCTACATTTACATGTTCTCCACCAATGACTCTGGATAAGTCAGCAAGCATAGTGGTGGTGGCTACAATGTTTAAGGTATCACTGGTTTTCTTCTGTTCTGCTTTTTGGCATCCTGTTATCATCATTACTGTCATAAGGCAGAAACTTAACAAAACCATACATTTTTTCATCATAAATATCCTCCATTCTATTCTTTGTTTTTAGTTTCACTCCTGGCAGCTACATAAATCTGACAGGCGGCTTTATGGCTGATCCGTATTTTTTTATCTCCAAGTGTCAGGGTAAAGGGACCTTCATAATCATCCACCGAAAGGACTGTTATCTGGCTTCCTATTTCAATTCCCTGTGTCTGCAGGTAATCAAGAAGTTCTTTTTCTTCCTGCACCTTTTTTATAATGGCTGTTTTACCAGCTGTAAGTGTGGAAAGAAGTGTTAAGGCCCCTTCCTTTATCTGTCCCATCTGGTTCGGTATTGCATTGCCATGGGGGCAGTACTCCGGATAATTCAAGAAACCCTCCAGCCGGTTCGTAAGCCGGACAGGAGATACGTGCTCTAATAATTCAGCATCTTCATGTGCTTCACTCCAGGAATATCCCAGATGCCGGATAAGGAATACCTCCCACAAGCGGTGTCCACGCAAAAGTGAAACAGCAATTTCAATTCCTTCCTTTGTCAGCTTTGCTCCTTTATATGGCTCCGTGACAAGCAGTGCTTCCTGACTTAGCTTTGCAAGCATCTCAGATACAGAAGCCGGTGCTATTTTTAAAGCCTGAGATAGCTGTTTGTTGTTGATAAGATGCTCTGAGCCGCCCAGTTTATATAGTTCTTTTAAATAATCTTCTTTATTTGGTGTCATATCATCGCCTCCATTTTTAGGTATACCTAAATTAATTATATTATATGCCTAAAAATGAAGAAGTGCAAGATGTATCACAAAAATAGGAGTGATTATCTTTATCATTAAAAAAGTTAGCTCAGGCTAAAAAAGTTTCCTGAGACTAATATATATTAAATGAATCAAAGTGTTACAGAAATCCAGCCATTATTTTTCAGTAAATTGGCTGGATTTCTTTTTTATCTTTTTTTATATATTGGTTAAATGTATAGATGAGAGAAAGATTGATATATATTTTGAATTTGTTTCCAATATACCCCAATGATATAATTATTTTAGAATTTATCATACCTAAAGGAGTATAGAACTTGTTTGACTTCACTTATTTTCTAAATGTGTTTCCAACGATTGCATCTAAATTACAGGTGACGCTAACGCTGACCTTGACGGCGGCAATGTTCTCCATTCTCATCGGTGTCACCGTAGCCGTTATCGGATATTATAAAATAAAGATTCTTTATCCCCTTACCCGTTTTTATTTGTCCATATTAAGGGGAACCCCTCTGGTGGCTCAGTTGTATTTTTTTTATTATGGGCTGGCAAGAGTCAGTGAGATTGTGCTTAATATGAAGCCGCTGACTGCGGTGGCCTTGGTATTGAGCTTAAATACCGGAGCCTTTATGTCTGAAAGCATTCGTGGAGCCCTTCTGTCGGTTGACTCTGGGCAAAAGGAAGCTGCCGCCATGCTTGGAATGACAGAGCTTCAGACCATTAGACGGATTGTATTGCCACAGGCGTTTCGCGTGTCATTGCCGGCCTTATTTAACGATCTGATTAATCTTTTAAAGGCAACATCACTGGCATTCATGCTTGGTGTCAGAGATATTATGGGACAGGCAAAGAGTGAAGGCGCGCAGTCCTTTCGCTACTTTGAAATCTACCTTGCTGTTATGATTATTTACTGGCTTTTAGTTTTGGGATTTTCTCATCTTCATAAGATTATGGATAGAAAATGTATGGAAATGTACTGACAACCATCAAATATTGGGAGGAAAAAAATGAAAAAAGGATTACCAATTCTCCTGCTAATGGCAGCAATGACGCTTGCAGGATGCAGCAGCAATACTTCAGCCAAAGCAGCAGATGCAGAGAAAACAACGGCAGAGAGCACAAAATCAGAAAATGGATCAGAGCAAAGTTCAGCCGAAAAACGTAAAGTCATAATTGCCACAGGCGGCACAGGAGAACCCTACAGCCTCCTTAGCAGTGATGGAAAGGAATGGACTGGAATTGATTCAGAGATGTGGAGTGAGATTGCAAAACGTACCGGTTGGGATATTGAAGTGAAGCAGGCGGAATTCTCATCCTTGTTTGGCGAACTGGATGCCGGACGGGTTGACGTTGCCGCAAATTGCTTTGCGACAACAAAAGCGAGAATGGATAAATATTTGACTTCTCACCCCTATTACGGAGATGCCCAGTGTGTGATTGTGAACGAAGACAAAGCAGACATCAATACCTTTGAGGCATTGAAAGGCGTTACCATCGGAGTTACCCAGGGGCAGGCTTCCCAGGTATCCGTAGAGAAGATGGCAGAAACATATGGCTGGAATGTAGTCGTTTATGAAACAAGTGATACGGGATATCAGGATCTTCATTTGAAAAGAATTGATGCCATGGCGACAACAGACAGCCTTGTCCATAAATATGAGAAGACGCAAAACATGAAGTTTCATATTCTGGAGACCAGGCTTCTTGCAAATAATGTAGCATATTACTTCCAGCAAAATGAGAAGGGAAAAGAGCTTTGTGAAGAAGTAAATCAGGTCTTGGATAAGATGATGGAAGATGGAACCACTTCAAAGATAATTACAAAATGGATGTATTCCGATATGACTCAAATGATTCATGACTAAGTGGAGGAAGAGGTAAAAAAGTGGTTGAAATCAGTCATTTATGGAAGTCCTTTGACGGACAAACAGATATTTTAAAGGATATAAATGTCTCCATTAAAAAAGGTGAGATTGTTGCCATTCTTGGTTCTTCCGGAACTGGAAAATCCACATTGCTCAGATGTTTGAATTATCTGACAAAGCCAACGGCTGGAAGCATCCGTATTGGATCTACAACCATAGATGCAAAGAATCATAGGAATAAAGATATTATGGAGCTGCGGGGGCATTCCGCCATGGTTTTCCAAAATTACAACTTGTTTAAGAATAAAACAGCGTTGGAAAATATTATGGAAGCGCTGATGATTGTGGCCGGAAAAAGCAGGAAGGAAGCCCAGGAATTGGGGTTAAAGCTTCTTAAAAAGGTTGGAATGCTGGAACGGAAGGACTATTATCCCTCTAAGCTTTCCGGCGGACAGCAGCAGCGGATTGGCATAGCCAGAGCTCTGGCAGTGAGTCCGGAGGTCCTATTGTTTGACGAACCGACCTCTGCCCTTGACCCGGAACTGGTGGGGGAGGTTTTAAACACCATTCAACAGGTGGCAGAAGACGGATCTACCATGATACTTGTCACCCATGAGATTATGTTTGCGCGCAGGATTGCTACTAGAATATTATTTATGGCAGATGGAACCATTGTGGGGGATGGGGAACCAGAAGAAATACTGGATAATCCTAAAGATGAGAGACTGAAACGCTTTCTGGACTACAATTTAAAATAATTACTGTTCTAATATACAAATCACAGGGTCATATTTGAAAGGAGTCAAACCATGATTGAGATGAAAAGAGAACTGCCTCAGGTATTTGAAAGTTTTGCAGAGGCAAGAAAAAACGGATTTCTGGCAGTTAAGAAAATAAAAGATTCCGGTAAGGGAGTCGTTGGACAGTTTTGTACCTATACACCTCTTGAGATTTTTATGGCGGCTGGCCTGGTATCGGTAAGCCTTTGTTCCACCAGTGATGAAACGATTCCAGATGCGGAAAAAGAGCTGCCAGGCAATTTATGTCCCCTGATTAAATCAAGCTATGGATTTGCAGTAACGGATAAATGTCCTTATATGTATTTTGCAGATTTAGTGGTTGGTGAAACAACCTGCGACGGCAAGGTGAAGATGTATGAGCTCCTTGCAAAAAAGAAAAACCTGCATGTTCTTCAGCTTCCCCGCAATCAGTTCACTCCAGAGTCAAAAGCTCTTTGGAGGTCTGAAGTCCTTCGCCTAAAGGAGCGGGTAGAAAAAGATTTTGGTGTGACCATCACCGATGAGATGTTAAGAGATGCCATTCAAAAACGCAATGAGGAACGTAGGCTGTTAAAAGAGCTGTATGAGCTTAGCACCTTATGTCCTCCGCCGATTACTGGTCTGCGCCAGCTCCAGATTTTATTTGGCTCTCAGTTTAAATTTGACTGGAAGGAGAAAACAGAAGAAATCCAGAATGCCATCCATAATATAAAAGCTGCCTATGAGGCAGGTGAACGGCCAGTATCGAAAGATGCTCCCCGTATCCTTATTACAGGCTGTCCCATGGGAGGAGTAACGGAAAAAGTCGTAAAGGTCATTGAGGAAGCAGGTGCTGTTGTGGTCGCATATGAAAACTGTACCGGTGCAAAGCAGATGGACCGTCAGTGCTCCGAAGAGGGAGATCCTATTGCCAATATTGCAGATCACTACCTACAGATTGGCTGTTCCATTATGACTCCCAACCCCAACCGGTTTGAACTCCTGGGAAGACTGTGTGAGCAGTTTAAGGTAGACGGAGTGGTGGAAATGACCCTTCAGGCATGTCATACTTATGCGGTAGAGTCAAGTACCGTAAAAACGTTTTTAAAAGAAAGAAACATACCCTATCTTCAATTAGAAACTGATTATAGTACGGCTGATATCGGACAGCTGTCAACAAGAGCCGGAGCATTTGTGGAGATGTTATAAAGAATGGAACAGATAACAGTAGGAATTGACTGCGGTTCTGCCGCCTGTAAGGGAATCCTTTTAAAAGGCGGCAGGATTGCCGCGTCTTGTGTAAAGCCAACAGGCTGGAATCCAAAAGAAACTGCAAGAGCGGTGCTTAAAGATCTATTGCAGCAGGAGAATAGAACGGATGAAGACATACGTGTGGCAGCAACTGGTTATGGAAGAGTGGGAATTGACTTTGCTCATAAGAAAATAACTGAAATTACCTGTCATGCAGCAGGGGCAGATTACCTCCTGCCAGAGGTTCGTACTATTATTGACATTGGGGGACAGGATTCCAAGGTCATATCCGTAGAGAATGGAAAGGTAGTTTCATTTCAGATGAATGATAAATGCGCGGCTGGCACCGGAAGATTTCTTGAGATGTCTGCCCACCGTATGGGGATTGATTTATCTGATTTTCCAAAGCTGTTAGAAGAGGGGAAATGCTGTTCCCTAAGCAGTATGTGCGCGGTATTTGCCGATTCTGAAATTGTATCCTTGCTGGCGGCGGGAAAAAGCCGGGAAGAGATCGCCGGAGGGATTGTTCAATCCGTGGTCACAAGAGTGATGGCGCTGGCCGGAAGAATTGGAATCGAGTCCCCCATTCTTTTAACCGGTGGATTGGCACAATTGGAAGGACTTAGAAACGTGCTGGAGCAGCAGACGGGGTACCCTGTTAACGTTTCCCATTATTCCCGTTATGCTGGAGCCATTGGAGCTGCTTTAAAAGCTTAATATCAGCTTTAGATATTAAAAAAGCGAATGTAAAATGCACAACTACTGATAGGTAATTGTGCGTTTTTTTTGTTTTGTTTCTCTTTGTTACAACATTTTAGTTGTTGAAAATACACATAATATATCTTAAAAAGTGTTGTATTATAGATAATTTTAATAAGTTGAGCCGGTTATATAACTATTAATCGCTTGTAAAAGATAACTTGTTCAATTATGATTGTAATGTAGATTGTAGACAATCTACATTACAATCATAATTGTTTATCAGGCTAACGGGGGAGGGGGCAGTGTTTCTATTTTTTATGGGAAATTTGGGAACAATTTTACAAATCAGATTGGTTTAAGGAGAAGTTATGGATGTTCGAAAAATCAACAAGTTTACCTCTTGTGGAGGGTGCATTGCCAAACTGCCTCAGGGAATGTTAAAAGAAGCATTGTTAAATATACCTCTTTTTGATGACAAGAATCTTATTGTAGGATTTGATACATCGGATGATGGGGCTGTCTATCGGTTAACGGATGAATTGGCTATCATTCAAACCCTTGATTTCTTCCCGCCTATGGTGGAAGACCCCTATTTATTTGGGAAAATTGCGGCAGCTAATGCATTAAGTGATATATACGCAATGGGGGGAGAAGTTAAGGTTGCTCTTAACATGGTATGTTTTCCAGAGGATGAAGACCCTGCTATTCTAGGTGAGATATTAAGGGGCGGGGCAGAAAAAGTAAAAGAAGCAGGAGGAGTACTCTGCGGAGGCCATTCCATTGCAGATAAGGAACCAAAGTATGGACTTTCAGTCACCGGCATTGTAAATCCTCAAAGAATTATGAGAAATAATAATTGCTCCATTGGTGATGATATTATACTTACCAAGCCCCTTGGGGTGGGCCTGGTGACCTCTTCTTATAAAGCGGGAGAGGCTTCTATAAAAAGCTTCGAACAAGCGGTTGACAGCATGCAGACATTGAACAAGTACGGAGCAGAGGCAAGTAAAAAATACCGGGTACATGCAAGCACTGATGTGACCGGATTTGGCTTTTTAGGACATTTAAATGAAATGGTTACAGAGGAATATACCATTTTAGTAGACTGCTCTAAGATACATTATATAGAAGAAGCTTATAGACTGGCGGAGGAATATTTGATCACAGGCGGAGGTCAGAAAAACAGAAAATATCTAAAAGATAAACTGCGGTTTGAGCATGTTTCCCAGCCAATGCAGGAAATATTGTTTGATCCTCAGACGTCAGGCGGTCTTTTGTTCAGTGTTGATTCCAGAGATACTGAGGCTCTATTAAAAGACCTGGGTGACATGGGAATCGTAAGCTCTTACGTTGCCTCTGTGATAACACGTCAAGATAAAAACCTGATTATATCAGGGTAATACATTACATATTGGAAGGAATCTTTTGGTTGAAAGGTTGTGTCACTATGGATTTAAAGCAACTTGAAGCATTTGTTTATGTGGCGAAGCTGAACAGTTTCTCAAAAGCGGCTGATACCATTTATTTATCTCAGCCTACGATCAGTTCCCATATTAATTCTTTGGAAAAAGAATTGGGTACACAGCTGTTGATACGCTCTACAAAGGAAGTTTACCCTACAAAAAGCGGATTGGATTTTTTTGTTTATGCGCAAAACATGCTGGCTCTTCGTGATGAAGCCATTCATACGGTATCCCAGGGAGGAAGCAGCATAAGAGGAGAAATCTCTCTTTTGGCTTCCAGTGTTCCCGCTCAATATCTGCTGCCGTCCCTGATTGCTGTATTTCAAAAAAGCTATCCCGATATCTTTTTTAAAGTCAGGCAAAGTGACAGTGAACAAGTAGGAAAGCTGCTTTCTAACTGTATTTTTGATTTTGGTATCACAGGAACAAAGCTTTCCGGCAACAGGTTTGTACAAACTCCATTCTACCACGATACATTGGTGCTTGCTGTTCCTTCTGGTTTTAAAACCCCGGAGAATATATCACCGGAGGTGTTGATAAAGCTCCTTCGTACTCAACCTTTTATTATGAGAGAAGACGGATCAGGAACCAGAAAGGAGCTGGAAAAAATCCTGCTCTCTTTGGATTTAACAATTGATCAATTAATCACCGCCTGTTCCTTTAACAATACACATGGTGTTTTACAGGCAGTTTCAAGCGGCATCGGTATTTCATTTGTATCCCGGGCTTCGACTGCCATGTATACCCAAATGGGATTGATAAAGACCATTGAATTAAAAGATTTTACGTTTAAAAGGAATTTCTATTTATTATCGAAAAAAGAAATGATATTACAGCCAGTGCAAAAATTATTTCACACATATCTTCTTAATTATTATAAAGAACTGCAGTAACGAAATTTAGATTCTATATAAAATAGGAATATCAGACCAGGGCTGATATCAGAAAGGATTTAGTTATGTATTTTGATAGTGCTGCTACTTCAATGCCCAAGCCGCAATGCGTGATTGATGCGGTTACAACTGCAATGCTTTCCTACGGTAATTCCTCCAGAGGGGTGAATAAGTCTTCCATGGAAGGACTTCGATGTATAACAAGCGCAAGGCAGGAAATTGCCCGCTTTGTGGGGGGAGAAAACGAGATACACGTTGCATTCTGTCAAAACGCCACCATGGCGTTGAACCAGACGATCGGGTCTATACAGAGACACATTGTTACGACTGCTGCGGAACATAATAGCGTACTCAGACCCATTTATCGAAGAGGAGATTTTACGATTGTTCCTGTGGATGAAAAAGGAAGGCTTGATTTGATGGAGCTGGAAGGTGCCATTCGTCCGGATACCGATGCAATTGTAATGACTCATGCGTCAAATGTAACTGGGAATGGATATGACATTTCAGCAGTTGGAGAACTCTGTAAGAGAAAAGGCATCTTTTTTATTGTGGATGCATCCCAATCGGTAGGGCTTTTGCCAATTGATATGAAAGCCATGAACATAACTGCACTTTGTTTCAGCGGACATAAATCTCTGTATGGTCCTCAGGGAACCGGCTGTATATGCGTAAAGCCGGAATTTTCCATATCACCCCTTTATACGGGAGGAAGTGGAAGTAATACCTATTCAAAAACAGGGCCGGAAGAGATGCCGGAGCGTTTGGAGGCAGGGACCCAAAACTGCCATGGCATTGCAGGCCTTTTGGCAGGCGTTCGTTATGTAAGTGATAAAAGAGAACTGTTTTTGAACCAGGCTTTGGAGCTTGCAGATTATTTTGTGACGGAATTAAAGAAGATGCACTCCATTACCGTTTACGGTGATTTTAATTCTGTTTCACGGACTCCAGTGGTATCGATTAATGCAGCTGATATTGGCAGCAGCGAGCTGGCATATGAGTTGAATGAAAGATATGATATCAGCGTACGTGCCGGAGCACATTGTGCTCCGCTTATGCATGAGGCCCTGGGAACGAAGGATAAGGGAGCGGTCCGCTTTTCCTTCTTCCATATGAATACCTTAGAAGAAGTGGAATTTGCTATAAAAGCGTTACGCGACTTAACTTAATCCAAAAGGAGTTAACCGATATGAAAATAATCGATGCGATGGGAAAAGCCTGCCCGGTACCAGTGGTATTAGCCAAAAAAGCAGCCGCAGAACTTGCGCTGGAGGGTGGAGAAATACAGGTTCTTGTAGACAATCAGCCTGCATGTGATAATTTGAAAAATATGGCAGAAGGAAACGGCTATACAGCCGAGGAAGAAATGCTTCATTCTGGAAGCTATCGGGTTACCATAAAGGTTCCGGCCAAGGCACAGGAGCAGCTCATGATCCAGTCTGTTAAAGAGGGGATTCCTATTCGGAAAAAGGATAGCGGGTTAGTGGTTGTTGTTAGTAAAAATTACATGGGACAGGGAAGTGAGGAGCTTGGCAAAATTCTGATAAAAGGATTTCTGTTCTCACTCACCCAGCTAGAGACTCCGCCAAAGGCAGTATTGTTTTTTAATTCAGGCGTTCTTCTTACGGTGGAGGGGGCCAATACATTAGATGATCTTTTAGAGCTTGAGAAGGCTGGAACCCAGATTAAAATCTGCGGAACGTGTGCAGATTACTATTCTGTGAAATCGACCCTGGGGGTCGGACAAATCGTGAACATGATGGCGATTACGGAACAGATGGCATCAGCAGGTTCTGTCATTAACATCTAAAGTCGTTTTAATCATTCACGTGTGGGAGAATGTCTTATGGAAGAAATATTGTTTACTTTTTATAATACTCATCATTCAATCATGGCTGAGCAGATGTTACTTGATGCAAAGATACCTGTTAAGGTTATGCCTATGCCAGAAGCAATTACGGCTGGATGCGGGCTTTGTCTGCGAATACAGGAGTCAGATAGTGGATTCGCCTTTCAAGTGTTGGATCAGGGCGGAATCACCCCCCGGGGCGTGTATAAAAAAATATCAGGGGGATATACAAATATGCCAATGGTAACATTCCAATTATAAAAAAAATCAATAAAGTTGCATAAATATATAGCCATTACTTTGTTGATAATGATTTTTAGAATGATATAATTACCATATGAATTGTAGACAATCTACAATTCAAACTAAGAATGGAAACAGAGAGGTAACTGGTGTGCCTACCGGTCTTCAAAACCGTGTTGCGGTATTAACTGCCGTGGGTGGGTTCGATTCCCATATGTTTCCGCCAAAAATAATTCACATTTACATATAGATTTACGGGGGATTCCATGGATAGCATTATTGTGGGGACAGCAGGTCATATTGACCACGGAAAGACAGCCTTGGTAAAAGCACTTACCGGCTGTGATACGGATACGCTGGCAGAAGAGAAGAAACGAGGAATTTCAATCAATCTTGGCTTTGCCAGCTTTCGGCTGCCTAATGGACGGAATCTTGGAATTGTGGATGTTCCGGGCCATGAGAAATTTATTAAAAATATGCTGGCAGGAGCAACCGGAATTGATCTCGCACTGATTGTCATAGCGGCAACAGAAGGTATTATGCCACAGACAAGGGAGCACATAGAAATTCTTGGATACTTGGGAATTCAGAAATATTTGATTGTGCTTACCAAAGTCGATATGGTGGATGAAGAATTTAAGGAATTGGTAATAGAAGACATCAGAGACTTTATAAAAGGAACGTTTCTTACTGGTACCAGGATTGTTGAGGTTGATTCTATCAGTCGTAAGGGATTTCATACCCTCATTGGGGAACTGGAGCGTTTGACTTCTGATATACAGGAACGAAGCTTTACGAAAAAACCTCGCATGAATGTAGACAGAGTTTTTTCCATAAAGGGGTACGGGACGGTGGTAACAGGAACTCTTATGGAGGGAGTCATTAAGGTGAATGATGAGCTCACTGTTTATCCCCAGGGATTTTCTGCAAAAGTGCGAAACCTTCAGGTTCATGACCACAGTGTGGAAGAAGCGTATGCGGGTCAGAGAACAGCCATTAACTTATCCGGGGTTTCCTTAGAAGAATTAAAACGAGGAAACACGGTGGCTGCAAAAGACAGTGTATATGTAACAAATATCATCGATGTAAAGTTTCGCATCGTCCAGGATACCAAGTTCGAACTAAAGAGATTTTCCCGTTTGAAGCTTTATGTAGGCTCATCGGAAGTACTTGCTAAAATCGTTCCGATTACACACAAAACAGTGAAATCAAAAGATGAGGGCTATGCCCAGATCATTTTGGATCACGATATTGTTGTATTAAAAGGAGACCGGTTCGTCTTACGAACCATAACCCCGGTAACCACCATAGGAGGCGGCATGATCATTGATCCCAAGCCTCAGCGATATAAGAAATTTACAGAAGAATTAATAAGGTCTGTCAGTTTAAAGGATTCCTCTTCTGTAGATGAAATTATGGAAGAATACCTAAAAGGACATCCTTTTTCGGTTCTGGAAGAAATCGCTTCATTTATCAATGGAGAAACGGTGGAAAAAGAGCTTAGTCATCTGATAGAAGAAGGAACTGTCATACAGATTGGAAAGCAGTATTTACATAAAGAATTCCTGATTCGGTTCCAATCCGGGGCCGAGTCCATATTGATGGACTATCATGAAAGCAATCCACTTAGAAGCGGGATGCCAAAGGCAGAGCTCCTTGATAAGTTTCATTTACCAAACAAAAAACAGGGAGAGATTCTACTGCAGTACCTGACGGAAGTAAAACGGTTAAAGCTGGAGCAAAATCTCGTATCCTTGTTCTATTTTAAGCCTGAGCTGACACAAAATCAGCAAAAAATAAAGGAAGATTTGTTAGGCAGGATACACTTAAGCGGTTACTCGCTTATGACCATCTCAGAGCTTACGGAGAATAATAAAGATAGGCAGCAAGTGCTTGAATTTATGTTAAAGGAAGAATTACTCCTGTTCCCAGGTCAATACATACTGGACCGAGGTCAATATGAGGGAGTAAGAGGGAAAGCCAAGGATCTATTCGATGAGAAGGGTATTATAAAGCTTTCGGATTTTAGGGATATGGTTGGAACCAGCCGAAAGTTTGCGTTAATACTATTGGAACGGTTTGACCAGGAAAAGTATACCAAACGCCAGGGAGAAGATCGAATCATCGTCTAAAATACAAATTCAAACAAATGGGGGTATCAAGTGAAAATTTATGATGTTGTAATCATTGGTGGGGGACCAGCCGGACTTTCAGCCGGTCTTTATGCAGGCAGAGCAAGGCTGAATGCTTTGCTCATTGAAAAAGAAAAGGATGGAGGACAGATTGTCATCACATCTGAGATCGAAAATTACCCAGGATGTCTTCCAGAGGAATCAGGAAGCTCCCTGGTAAAGAGAATGTCAAAGCAGGTAGAGACATTTGGAATTGAGAGAGCTGCAGACTGTGTGGAATCTGTAGATTTTACAAAGGATGTAAAAGTACTGCACGGCAAAAAAAGTGATTATTACGCCAAGACAGTCATTATAGCAACCGGAGCATTTCCAAGACCCATCGGCTGTGAGGGTGAAAAAGATTACATAGGAAAAGGTGTATCCTACTGCGCCACCTGTGATGGAAATTTCTTTGAAGATTTTGAAATTTATGTGGTGGGCGGGGGAGATACCGCAGTGGAAGAAGCAATCTATCTCACCAAGTTTGGACGTAAAGTCACCATTATCCATAGAAGAGACGAATTAAGAGCTGCAAAATCCATACAGGAAAAGGCATTCAAAAATAAGAAGATAGAATTTATGTGGGATACCGTGGTAAAAGAGATAGGCGGCGACGGTATGGTTCAAAGCATGACAGTTGAGAACTTAAAAAGCGGGGAGAAAAAAGAAATCGTAGCCGATGAAGAGGACGGCACCTTTGGTGTGTTTGGATTTATTGGTTATCTACCCCAGTCAAAGTGCTTTGAAGGAATATTGGATCTGGAGTACGGCTACATAAAGACCAACGAAAATATGGAAACCAACATCCCAGGTGTGTATGCAGTGGGAGATATCAGAGTAAAAGAGTTGAGGCAGGTTGTTACAGCCTGTGCGGATGGTGCAATTGCAGCAGTCATGGCTGAAAAATATGTTTCAGAATAGAAGGAGGAGTTACTATGTTAATCGTTGATAAGGACACATTTGGACCAGAGGTCTTAGAAGCAGACGGCTTTGTTTTTGTGGATTTTTTTGGAGATGGCTGTGAGCCGTGTAAGGCTCTTTTGCCTCATGTGGAAAAGCTGGCAGAGGAATATGGAGATAAGCTTAAATTTACAAAGCTAAATACCACAAAGGCCAGAAGACTTGCTATCTCACAAAAGATACTTGGCCTTCCTGTTATGGCAATTTACAAAGGCGGGGAAAAGGTGGAGGAGCTGGTCAAAGAAGATGCGACTCCAGACACCATAGAAGAAATGGTTAAAAAATACGCTTTAGCTGAATAACGGCTGGAAAAGCAAACATTGGTAATAGCGCAAGATCCCTGAGTGGGCTGTTTGCTATGCATGGAGCTTCCCCAGGTGATCTTTCGTTAATATAAAAAATATAAGGAGGAATTATGATGCTTAGAGACAAAAAAGCCATCATTATCGGTGACAGAGACGGCATTCCCGGCCCAGCCATTGAAGAGTGTGTAAAAACAGCTGGCGCAGAAGTAGTATTCTCATCAACAGAATGCTTTGTCTGAACGGCCGCGGGTGCTATGGATCTTGAGAATCAAAAGAGGGTAAAAGCATTAGCAGAACAGTATGGACCTGAAAATATTATTGTTATTTTAGGTGCCGCAGAAGGTGAGGCTGCTGGCCTTGCTGCTGAGACTGTTACTGCAGGAGACCCTACTTATGCAGGACCTTTAGCAGGAGTCCAGTTGGGACTAAAAGTATATCATGCCTGTGAGCCAGAAGTAAAAGACGAAGTAGACAGCAGTGTTTATGACGAGCAGATCAGTATGATGGAAATGGTTTTAGATGTAGATGATATCATAAAGGAAATGTCGACAATAAGAGACGAGTATTGTAAATACTAGTATCTTCTCTTTACAGATCAATTCTTGTGAAATGGTATAAGGAACAACATTTTACAGGAATTGATTTATTATTAGGAGGCAAATATGTACAGTGTCTTAAAGGGAGCAAGTTATATTCTTGCTCATACGCCGGATATGGTCATTCACAATGGCACGACACAAACTACGCAAAGAACCATTGATCCGGAATCTGAATATTTAAAAAACCTGGATAAGAGCCTGCGCACCTATGAAGAGTGTAAGGCGTATCTACCCAATCAGACCTATATTGGAAACATGACGCCACAGGAGCTGGCAGGATACGAGCAGCCATGGTTTTTGCAGAAGTCTGAACACACAGAAAGAGAAGGTAAATTCGGAGAAATCATGCCGGAAGATGAGTTCATCGGCCTGATTGCCATATGTGACGTATTTGACCTGGTAAAATTAGAATTGGATTTTGCCAATTCTGTAAGGTCTAAATTGGAATCACACAGCCTTATGAATCCAGCCCTATTAAAAGCCCTTGAAAAAGGAATTGCATTGCCTGAGGTTTTACAGTTAATTCAGGATACCCATGCAGAAACCTTGTATTTTGAAGGCAAAATAGTTGGCTGTATAAAAGCTGCCCATGATATTGACCAATCGCTTTCTGCCCACGTCATTTTTGAGAATCTTGTTTCAAAAGCATCATGTGTTTTATCCTTATTACATCTCATCAGCAAAACAGGAGTAAATGCAGAAGAGATTGATTACGTTATTGAGTGCTCGGAAGAAGCATGCGGTGATATGAATCAGAGAGGCGGAGGTAACTTTGCAAAAGCTGCTTCCGAAATAGCAGGTCTTGTGAATGCAACCGGCTCTGATGTAAGAGGTTTCTGCGCAGGCCCGGCCCATGCGCTTTTACATGCCGCTGCCCTTGTGAAATCCGGAACCTTTAAACATGTGGTTGTTGCCGCTGGCGGTTCTACCGCTAAGCTTGGCATGAACGGAAAAGATCATGTAAACAAAAATATGCCCATACTGGAAGATTGCGTTGCCGGGTTTGCTGTGTTAGTTAGTACTAACGATGGCGTGAGTCCGGAAATCAACAGTGATATTGTAGGAAGGCATACGGTAGGAACCGGTTCCTCTCCTCAAAATGTCATCTCATCCCTGACCGCGATTCCTCTGGAAAAGGTAGGTCTTAAATTATCAGATATTGATAAGTACTCCGTGGAAATGCAGAACCCGGATATTACAAAGCCCGCTGGAGCAGGCAATGTACCGGAAGCCAATTATAAAATGATTGGGGCACTTGCAGCCATGCGAAAAGAAATTGAAAAGTCACAGCTTGCAGATTTTGTTACCGATCATGGACTGGTTGGCTGGGCACCTACTCAGGGACATATCCCATCAGGTGTTCCCTACCTTGGATTTGCCAGACAGGAACTGATGGATAAAAAGCTTAACAGAGTCATGATGATCGGAAAAGGCAGTCTGTTTCTTGGCAGAATGACCAACTTATTTGATGGAGTATCTTTTATCCTTCAACAAAACAGTGGTGCCGGAGAAGACGAGTCTGTTTCAGAAGCCAGCGTCAGAAAGCTGATTGCTGATTCCTTAAAGGACTTTGCAAAGCACCTTCAGGGTGATGAGGGGTGAACCTATGTCTGATAAGAAAATGAAAAAAATAGTCGCTGAGACCTTTCTTGATCTGGCACATATGCTGGAAACCGGACAGTCAGGTAAAAAGATACCCATAGCAGTTACGGCCATTGGCAGTGAGCATGGGGAAGAGACTATTTACAGCGCAGCCCTGGAAGCTGCTAAAAAAGGAATTACTGTAAAGGTGATTGGAACCAGAGACGTAAAAGCAGAGAATTTAGAGTCCGTTCTCGTTTCTTCCGAAGAGGAGGGACATAAAAAAATGGATGAAATGCTCTCAAACAAAGAAGTCTATGGGGCAGTTACCATGCATTATCCATTTCCAATCGGAGTATCAACGGTTGGCCGGGTGATTACACCGGCAGCTGGAAGAAAGATGTATCTGGCGACGACAACAGGAACCTCATCGGTCAACCGGGTAGAGGGAATGATAAAAAATGCCATTTACGGTATCGTTACGGCCAAAGCCTGCGGAGTGAGTGAGCCTTTGGTTGGAATCTTAAATGTGGATGGGGCTCGTCAGACAGAAATTGCTCTTCAGAAACTGAAAGAAAATGGATACGATATCCGTTTTGCTTCCTCTGGAAGAAGCGATGGCGGTATGATTATGCGTGGAAATGATTTATTGACAGCCTCTGCCGATGTCATGGTTATGGATTCCTTAACCGGCAACGTACTGTCTAAGCTTTTGTCTGCCTACACCACAGGAGGGAAATATGAATCTCTTGGCTACGGCTATGGCCCTGGCATTGGAGAGGGTTTTGAGAAGCTGATCATGATCGTATCCAGAGCATCGGGAGTTCCTGTGATTGAAGGTGCTGTTGAATTTGCCAGAGAGATGCTCTTAGGAGAGTATCAGAAGGTATTATCAGAAGAATTTAAAAAAGCAAGAAAGGCAGGACTGGATGATATCCTGCTTGAGCTTAAATCAGGAAAACGGGAAGAGTCAGCCGATGCCATAAAGGCACCACCAAAGGAAGTCGTAACAGAAGAGATTCTGGGCATTGAAATTATGGACCTTGAAGATGCGGTTACCTGCTTGTGGGGAGCGGGTATCTATGCAGAGAGCGGTATGGGCTGTACAGGACCTGTGGTGCTTGTTGGGGAACACAATCTGGAACAGGCAAGAACAATTCTAAGCCAGAAAAAATTTATTGGCTGAGATACATTTCTTTAAAGGATGATGGAATGACCGATAAAAACAGTCTTATGAGACAACTGCCAAAGGTAGATGAAATAATACGTTGTATGATCATAGAGCGAGCCGTAAAAGCACCGGAAGTTTTGATAAAGCTGGCTGTTAAAAAAGAGATAGATTCAGAAAGAGAAAAAATAGTAACGGGAGAATCCACCGGGTGCACTCGTGACGTTTTGCTGGACCGGATTGAAGATGAGATCAAAAGGCAGAATCAGCCTCATTTAAAAAGGGTGATCAATGCCACTGGAATCGTGCTTCATACAAATCTGGGAAGAGCAAAGCTTGCCCAGGAAGTTTCTGATCAAATGAAAGAAATTGGCGGTTATTATTCCAATCTGGAGTATGATCTGGAAGCTGGGGAAAGAGGGTCAAGGTATGCCCATGTGGAACAGCTTCTTACTTTTTTAACCGGTGCTGAGGCGGCTTTGGTCGTAAATAACAATGCAGCTGCCGTATTTTTAATCCTAAATTCTCTGGTAAGGGAAAAAGAGGTAATTGTCTCAAGAGGGGAACTGGTAGAAATCGGCGGCTCTTTTCGGGTACCTGAAATTATGAAGGCCAGCGGCTGTACTCTGGTAGAGGTGGGAACTACCAATAAGACTCACGAATCCGATTATGTGAATGGTATCAGTGAACATACAGGTGCGCTCTTAAAAGTCCATACCAGTAACTATAAGATCATTGGTTTTACGAAAGAGGTTTCAATCGAAGGGCTGAAAGCAATCGGTGCCAGGCATCAGCTTCCAGTTATATATGATATGGGCTCCGGTCTGATGATGGATTTAAAAGCTCATGGAATCGGAGAAGAGCCAACGGTAAAACAGTGTCTTTTCGATGGTGCCGATGTGGTCTGCTTTAGCGGAGATAAGCTGCTTGGAGGTCCCCAGGCTGGAATCATAGTTGGAAGTAAGGAATACATCGGCAAAATGAAGAAAAACCATCTTCTTCGGGCGCTGAGAATTGATAAGCTTACGTTAACCGCCCTGGAGCTTACGTTAAGAGAGTACTTAGACGAAGAGAAAGCAATGAAAACGATACCAACCTTACATATGATCATGGAGCCATTGGAACGTCTGGAGGAGAAGGCCCGGTTGTTTTTAAAGTTACTGAATCCGTGTCAGGAAGCAGAATATGAAGTGGTAAAAACCCAGAGTCAGATTGGCGGAGGGTCTATGCCGGGAGTCTGCCTTGATTCTTATGCTGTCAGTGTATACCGAACAGAAATTTCAGAAGGAATGCTGGAACGTATGCTCAGAGAGAATTCCATCCCCATTGTAACAAGGATATATAAAAACAAAGTGCTGTTTGATGTACGAACCATGAGCGAAGAAGACATTCAGACAGCAGCAGATTTTTTAAATCAATTATAAGGACTTAATCTGCATGAAAAGAATGCAAGTTTGTCTTAGAATTTGAAAGGAGACACCCAATGAAGTTGGAATTAGGCAATTTTTATGTAAAAGATATTTGCTTTGGTGATAAAACTTCTTTAAAAGATGGGATTCTTACGGTGAACAAAGAGGAGGCTCTTTCGGTCATAAAGGAAGATGAGCATATTACAGAAGCAGACCTTTATATTGTATCACCTGGGGACATGGTCCGTCTCGTTCCGGTAAAGGAGGCAATCGAGCCACGGTACCGCGTTGGAGGAGGTCCTGTTTTCCCAGGTGTGACCGGAGATCTTATGCAGGCCGGTGATGGTACCACATACGCTTTAAAGGATATGAGCGTCTTAGTGGTTGGAAAACACTACGGCGGATTCCAGGATGGGCTCATTGATATGGGCGGAGAGGGTGCCAAATACACATACTACTCCCAGTTAAAGAACCTGGTCCTGGTTGCTGACAGCGATGAAACCTTTGAACAGAGAGAGCAGCAGAAAAAGAACCGTGCCTTGCGGTGGGCAGGTATGCGCCTGGCTGAATACATTGGTGCAGTCACAAAGGACTTAACGCCGGATGAGGTAGAAACCTTTGAACTGGAACCGGTGACGAAAAGAAGCAAGGAAGTAAATGAGCTTCCAAGCGTTGTTTTAGTGCTTCAGCCTCAGTCCCAGATGGAAGAGGGCGGTTATAACGATTTGAATTACGGCTGGGATACCAACCGGATGCTACCCACCTTTATGCACCCCAATGAGGTGTTAGACGGAGCGATGATCAGCGGTTCCTTTATGCCATGCTCCTCCAAGTGGTCTACCTATGATTTTCAGAATCTCCCCATGATCCGCAGGCTTTACAGAGAGCATGGAAAAACAATTAATTTCCTTGGAGTCATTATGTCAAACTTAAATGTGGCTCTTGACCAGAAAGACAGAGCTGCCTTATTTGTGGCTCAGATGGCAAAATCCCTGGGAGCAGATTCTGCAATTGTAGCAGAAGAAGGCTATGGCAACCCGGATGCAGACTTTACAGGCTGTATTGTAGCTTTGGAAAATGCCAATGTAAAGACCGTAGGTCTTACCAATGAATGTACCGGTCGAGACGGGGCCAGCCAGCCTCTCGTATCTTTAGATGAAAAAGAGAATGCAATTGTATCCTGCGGAAATGTTTCCACGCTCATCCGTCTGCCAAGGATGGAGACCGTATTAGGTGAACTGGAGGCCCTGGCAAGAGATGGAATGTCAGGAGGCTGGTCCAACGATGAAATCCTGGGAGCCTCCGTAAAAGAGGATGGTTCTATTATCATGGAGAATAATGCGATGTTCTGCGGAGATCAGGTCGTTGGCTGGTCAACAAAGACAATGGCAGAATTTTAAAGGAGGGAAAAAGATGAAGGGTATTTTATACTTAAATCAGTTCTTTGGCCAGATCGGCGGAGAAGAACATGCTGATTTTAAGCCTGAGATTAGAGAAGGTCTTGTGGGTCCTGCAATGGCTCTGCAGCAGGCATTGGGAAAAGAAGTTGAGATAACCCATACCATTATTTGCGGAGATAACTTTATTGGATCCAATACCGAAGAAGCAGTGAAATCCATTATCTCTATGCTGAAAGGCAAAGAAATAGATGTTTTCTTTGCTGGTCCGGCCTTTCGAGCCGGCCGTTACGGCTCTGCCTGCGGCCATATCTGCAAGGCTGTTAAGCAGGAATTTAACGTTCCGGTACTCACTTCAATGAATGATGAAAATCCAGGCGTTGAAATGTTCCGTAAGGAAATGTATGTATTTAAGGGCGGAGCCAGTGCTGCAAGCATGAAAAAAGACGTCAGTGCTATGGCTAAATTTGCTCTTAAGCTGTTAAAGGGAGAAACCTTACTTCCAGCAGCAGAAGAGGGATACTTTGGAAGAGGAATCAGAGAACAAATCTGGCTTGACCCACCGGTTACAGCAGCAGACCGTGTGATTGACATGCTGCTAAAAAAGGTAAAGGGGGAGCCCTACGAGACAGAGCTGCCCATACCAAAGTCAGACCGTGTTGCCATCGCTCCAGCCATTACCCCAGAGGAATTAAGCACTATGGAGGTAGCACTCCTTACCTCTGGCGGAATTGTTCCGGTAGGAAATCCGGACCGGATCCAGTCTGCCTCTGCAACCAAATGGGGCAAATACGATATTTCCCAGACCGATGACTTAGTCAAAGGGGAATACATGACCATTCATGCCGGTTTTGATCCTGCGGCTGCCAATAACGATTCAGATGTAATCGTGCCTTTGGATGCCATGAGAAAATATCAAAAAGAAGGTAAAATTGGTGGAGTTTATAAATACTTTTTCTCTACGGTAGGAACAGGAACCACTCAGGCTGAAGCCTCCAGAATGGGAAAAGAAATTGCAAGAGTATTAAAAAAGGATGGGATCAGAGCTGCAATTCTGACCTCTACATGAGGGACTTGTACACGTTGCGGTGCAACAATGACAAGAGAAATTGAAAGAGAAGGAATTACCATCGTTCAGATGGCGAACTTAATCCCAGTAGCAAAAACCGTTGGAGTAAACCGTTTGGTTCCAACCATCTCTATCCCTTATCCGCTGGGAGATCCGGCGACAACCAGGGAAGAACAGTTCAAGCTTCGTTACCACAGAGTCGGTGTCGCATTAGATGCCTTAACCAGTGATATTGAAGAACCTCAGGTCTTTAAAGTTAAAATTTAGTTCAGAAGTAACAAGTAATAGAAAACACTTTCTCCACACGGGAGCAAAGTGTTTTCTATCACTTAAATAAAAGTTTGTAGAACTCTGTGTAAATTTTATCTTTCAGGAGGAGGTTCCTAAATGAAGAAAAACCTTGTTTTTTACATATCGCTATTTATAACTGCTGTATTTATCGCCCTTGGCCTCTTAGCAAATGATGTATTTACAGCAGCGACCATTGCGGCAAAGGATTTTCTTGTTACTTATTTCGGGTGGTTTTACTTATTTTGTATGTTTGTATTTGTTGTTTTTTCATTGGGCATTGCATTTAGCAAATATGGAAAGATTAAATTAGGGCCGGATGATTCGGTACCTGAATACAGCAATCGTTCCTGGTTTGCAATGCTTTTTGCTGCTGGTATGGGAATCGGCCTTGTTTTCTGGGGAACCGCAGAGCCACTCACTCATTATATGAGCTTTGGGGGAGATGAAGGGGCCGCCAATCTGGCGATGAAAAAAGTATTTATGCACTGGGGATTCCACCCATGGGCAGCCTATGCCATTATAGGGATGTCACTTGGATATTTTCAGTACAGAAAGAATGCACCAGGTCTGATCAGCAGTATCTTTCTTCCTCTACTGGGAGAAAAAGGGGTAAAGGGACCCATTGGGAAATTAATTGATGTATGTGCGGTTTTTGCCACAGTGGCTGGTTTTGCCACCTCCTTAGGCCAAGGAACCATGCAGATCAATTCCGGCCTTAATTTCCTTTTTCAGGTGCCAAAGACAGACATGGTAAAAGTTATTATTATTTTTACTTTAATGGTGATTTATACTTGTACAGCAGTAAAAGGAATTGATAAAGGAGTGAAATTTTTATCCGATATTAATTTCGTATTGGCATTTACTATTATGCTTGGTGTCTTTTTAATCGGTCCTAAGCTTCTTTCGATTAATGTTTTTATCAATTCACTTGGAAGCTATATTAACAGTTTTGTGGCAGACAGCTTTTCTTCCAATCCATTTGGAGACAAAACATGGCTTGGGTCCTGGACGATATTTTATTGGGCCTGGTGGATTGCCTGGGGACCATTTGTGGGCACCTTTATAGCCAGGATATCAAGAGGCAGGACCATTCGGGAGTTTGTAATAGGAGTAATATTTGCTCCATCCATCGTATCCTTTTTGTGGTTCTCCATCTTTGGCAGTCTTGGTTTGAACCTGGACAAACAAATGATAGCAAAGGCAGTGGAATCAACAGAAACCGTGTTATTTGTAGTTTTGCGGGAATATCCACTTGGAATGGTATTTTCTTTCATTGCTATCTGCCTGTTAATTACGTTTTCCATTACATCATCAAATTCAGGAATCTTTGCATTATCCATGTTCTCGTCAAGCGGGGATATGAATCCTGGAAATGGGAAAAAGATTCTTTGGGGAGCTCTTTTGGCATTGCTGACTCTTGTTTTACTGATGTCAGGTGGATTAGCAGCTTTAAAGAATTCTTCTATCATCGCAGCATTCCCATTGGCAATTATCATGCTGCTTGCCTGTTTTTGTCTGTTAAAAGCATTAAAATCGGAAGATACAAAAGACTAATCAAGCGCACTAAATTCAACCTTTAGAGAAGCGGAGAAACGTATGGATTTTAAACAATTAGAAGCATTTGTACAAATTTCCAAACTGCAGAGTTTTTCAAAAGCATCTGAAGCCTTATACTTAACTCAGCCAACATTAAGCAATCAGATTAATACATTGGAAAAAGAGATTGGCACTCAGTTGTTTGTTCGTTCCACAAAGAAAGTGTATCCGACTAAGGCAGGGGTAAAGTTTTATGAACATGCCAAGAATATGCTGGCATTGCGCGATCAGTCTTTATTTGAAATGGGTAAGTTTACAAAAGAATGTGCAGGAGAAATAAATATTCTGGCCTCAAGCGTTCCGGCCCAGTATTTACTGCCGCAATTGATTTCTGATTTTAATAAGGAATATGAAAACATTGTCTTTCACTTATATCAAAGAGACAGTGGAGGTGTATTTAAAGAGTTAAGCCAATATCAGTATGATATTGGCTTTGTTGGAACGGAAACAGAAAGCTGCCGATACAAGCTGACAGCTTTCTGTAAGGATGAGATTGTCTTAATCCTGCCAAAGAGCATGAGATATACGGGGGGCCGTACGGTTTCTGAAATCATCTCTTTTATCTCGAAAAAGAACTTTATTATGCGGGAAGCCGGGTCTGGTACCAGAACAAAGCTGGAGATGTTTCTTAGCAATAATAATATTCACGAAAAGGATATGAAAGTCGTTGCTTATTTTAGCAGTACTCAGGGAATCGTGGAAGCGGTATCCAAGGGTCTGGGTATTTCCTTTGTATCCAAGGCGGCAGCAACCATCTATAAGCGTTTGAATTTAGTAAATATGGTAGAAATAGACTCGGAAGAATTGAGCAGAGATATCTTTTACGTTCTAAAAAAAGATATGGTTTTAACACCAGCCCAGGAACTATTCATCAATTATGCAAAGAATTATTATGAAAAGATTAAATCTTAATTTGATTTGCCTTCCATCTATAGTATAATGTTCTTTTGAGGCATAAAATACATTGAGAGGTGGACAAATGCTATTTCATTCATATGAAATAAATAACATGATCACATATTCCAAATCCAATCTTAGTGAGATTGTAGTCACTTATGTGAAAAATAAGATTCTTACGGGAGAGCTAAAAAGTGGAGACCGTTTGGTTGAAACTGATATGTCGGAAGAACTTCAGATAAGCAGAGCGCCCATCAGGGAAGCATTAAGAGAACTTCATATGAGAGGATTTCTTTCATTTTCGCCCAAAAAAGGCAGCCAGATTCTCAATCTGGATATGGGGGATATTGCAGAAATCTTTTCGATTAGAATTCCATTGGAAATGCAGGTGCTGACAATTATATTTGAAAAGAAACTTCTAAATGAGAAGGACTTAGAGTATCTATCTGCACTGAACCAGGAGATGATTATGTTAGGGAAAGACAATACGTCAGATGAGAAGGAGAAAAATTTTGTATTCAATTCCTGTGACCTGGCCTTTCATGAGTTTTTCTGGAAGAAATCAGAAAGTTTCAGGAGGGCTGATATTTTGCAAAACCAGTACTTCCAATTGCTTACCGCTATGAATAAGGATACTTCCACCTTAGGTTCTGCTAAGGAGAAGTACGAAGAGCATAAAAATATTATAGAAGCCTGCCGCAGCGGCTCGCTGGAGCAGGCGTTATCTGCATTTCAAATACACATGGATTCCTATTTGAATGCGGTTCAAATGCTTTAAAGATTTATTTATTGTTTCTTTTCTTCATCGGGGTGTAGTTCCTCTGAAAATTCTGTTAAGATACGGCGATGCTTGAGAGTTCCTTTTGGCAGCTCTTCTCCCTGCATCGCTTTTCTTTTGTTTACGGCTTTTAATATCCCATAACATGCGGTAAAAAAAGCTACCAGGGCTATTCCTGCCAGAAACCCCAGGGTCTGCCCTTTTAAAAATGGCATACTGAATATAGCGATAAGGAGTCCTGCCATGGTAAACAGAGAACTATAGGGGAATCCGCAAAGCCTACAGCTCCCTTCTGGCTTCCCGTTCTTTTTTCGGAAACGGATGTGGGTAAACATGAGTACGATATAGGTAAAAAGCAGGGCAAATCCACCGGAGCTGATTAAAAACAGATAAAACTCAGGCAAAAAGAGTCCTACATAGAGAAACATCATCATGCTAAGTCCTGAAAAAAGGATACCCCGATAAGGAACATCCGTCTTATCCCTTAAAAACCCAGGACCAAGCCCTTCCTCCACAAGAGAGCGGAGCATTCTGCCAATACCAAACATGGCAGCCAGCATGGTAGATAAGATTGCGCTGATTAATATGATTGTCATGGCAGTTCCGGCCCAGGACATTTGATACCGGTTTAAGGCCGTGACCATTGGACTGACGTCTTCGCTTAAGGAATTGGTGGGAACCAGAAGCAGGAGGACGGATATACAAAGAATATACAGGGTCACCAGCCAGAACACAGTCAAATGAATGGCTCGAGGCACATTCTTTTCCTTATTATCGGTCTCACTGGCAGCCAGTCCTATGATTTCAAAGCCAGCATAGGTGAATAGAACGATGAGCATACTTCCGGCCAGACTTTTTAAGCCGCCTGGGAGAAACGGTTCTGAGCGCAATATGCTGTTTCCCAGTGGACGAATGCCTGGCAAAGCACCAAGAACAATCAGCCCGCCTAACAGAATAAATCCAATAATAGCCACAATCTTAATAGCAGAAAGAACACTTTCCAAATGGCTTAGCTGCTTTGCTCCTAAAAGATTCAAAAGGGTAACTCCCACGATCAGACCAGTTCCAAGGAGAGGAATTGAGACGGTTGGAAACCAGGTCCGAAAGAGTAAAGAAACAGCAGTAGCCTCACTGGACATAGAGATGACCATACCAGTCCAATAGACCCAGCCTACGACAAAGCCTGTGCCTTTATTGATATACTGAGATGCAAATGTCCGAAAGGAAGCGGAATCAGGATTGGATACCGTCATTTCTGAAAGTGCAAACAGAATAAAGTAGACCATAACCGCACAAATGAGATAGGAAAGAATAATTGCCGGACCGGCAGCCTGTATGGCAACCGATGAGCCTAAAAAAAAGGAACCGCCGATAACAGTTCCCAGAGCCATCATCGTTAAGCGGCCTGCAGAAAGACCTTTTGTTTTATGTTTCATGAGGAAACCTCGCTTTTGTTTTTTGTATTATTATTTCAGATATTGACAAAGTTATTCGAAACCATGAAAATACAATAAGAATGGAGGTACCAATGAAAAACTTATATGTACTCAGTGCCTACGAGACCAGCGCTGAAAATTTTTTTGAAAGTCTAAAACAATTTAAGGTAGATCTGGTACTTGATATCAGGCAAAAGAATGACTCCCAGCTGTGCGGCTTTACGAAAAAAAGAGATCTAGAGTATTTTGTGAGAACCATTACTGGTGCCGCATATGTCCATGATCTGGCCCTGGCCCCTACAGATGAGCTTCTAAATCCATATCTTAAGCATTGGACTTCATGGGAGCAGTATGAGAACGGATATCAGGTCTTAATGAAGGAGAGGGATATCCTTTCTCATTTTAAAACCAATTATGAAACCTATTCTGCTATCTGCCTGATTGGAACAGAAACAAAGAAGAGAAGATCCCACAGCGAAATCCTGTATTCCATGCTTTTGAACCATTTTGAAATAAAAAATTGAAAAAGATTGTGCTACGTTGTAATAACAACAGACATGTATCCTAGATGATGTTATCCTGTACAAGGAATGAGGGCAGGGCAAGTGCCTTAAGAACCTCTACCCTATATCAATCAACAATAATGTTGGCAAGTATGTGCACCAAATAAAAAAGGTGCTGTGCATAATAATTTACTTTAGGAGGTAATGAATATGAGCATGTTTTGTTATCAGTGCCAGGAAACGGCAAAGAACACAGGTTGTACAGTCATGGGCGTATGCGGTAAGACAGAAGAGGTTGCAAATTTACAGGATCTTCTTATCTATGCAGTAAAGGGTATTTCTGAAATCGTAGTAAAGACGAATACCAACGTTGCTGACATCGCTAAGATCAATCATGAAGTAATCAAGAGCCTTTTTATTACGATCACAAATGCAAACTTTGATGCAGATGCCATTGAAGCTCAGATCGTTAATGTACTTGGATTAAGAGATCAGTTAGCAAAAGACGCTTCCTATCAGGGAAATAACGATGCGGCTGTATTTTCTGTAAGCTCAAGAGAAGATATGCTTAAAAAGGCTGCCAGCGTAGGTGTTCTTGCGACTGAAAACGAAGATGTTCGTTCTTTAAGAGAGCTGATCATTTACGGTGTAAAGGGAATGGCAGCTTACGTAGAGCACGCTTTAAACATTGGAAAAGAAAACAACGATATTTATGCGTTTACTTATGAAGCTCTTGCAGCAACCTTAAATGATTCTCTCTCTGCAGATGATCTGGTTGCTTTAACCTTAAAGACAGGTGAGCTTGGAGTAAGTGCAATGGCGCTTCTTGATGAGGCAAATACATCCCGTTACGGAAATCCAGAAATCACAACAGTTAACATCGGCGTTAGAAAGAATCCAGCTATCCTTATCTCCGGTCATGACTTAGTTGATATGGAGCAGCTGTTAGAGCAGACACAGGGAACAGGCGTTGATGTTTATACACACGGCGAGATGCTTCCAGCTCACTACTATCCAGCATTTAAGAAATATGACAACTTTGCAGGTAACTATGGAAATGCCTGGTGGAAACAGGTAACAGAGTTCGAGTCCTTCCGCGGACCGATCCTGTTTACAACAAACTGTATCGTTCCTCCAAAGAATCCAGAAGTTGCTGCCAGAATCTATACCACAGGGGCTACCGGTTTCCCAGGCTGCAAGCACATCGAAGCAGATGAGAATGGTAAGAAAGATTTCTCTGAAATCATCGCACTTGCTAAGACTCTTCAGAGCCCGGATGAGATTGAAACTGGAACTATCGTTGGTGGATTTGCTCACAATCAGGTATTCGCACTTGCTGATAAGGTTGTTGACGCTGTGAAATCCGGCGCAATCAAGAAATTCTTTGTTATGGCAGGCTGTGACGGAAGAATGAAATCCAGAGACTACTATACAGAGTTTGCTGAGAAGCTTCCAAAGGATACTGTAATCTTAACTGCCGGCTGTGCAAAGTACAGATACAATAAGCTTCAGCTTGGCGATATCGGCGGTATTCCAAGAGTATTAGATGCAGGACAGTGTAATGACTCTTACTCTTTAGCTTTAATCGCACTTAAGCTGAAAGAAGTATTCGAGTTAAATGATGTAAATGATCTTCCAATCGCTTATAACATCGCTTGGTATGAGCAGAAGGCCGTTATCGTACTTCTTGCACTTCTTCACTTAGGCGTAAAGAACATTCACTTAGGACCGACATTACCAGGATTCTTATCTCCAAATGTTGCTAAGGTTCTTGTAGATACCTTTGGTATCGCTGGAATGGGAAGCGTAGATGCAGATATGGAATTATTCATGAACGCATAATCAGTCTGTTTTGGCTGGTGATGGACGTTGCGCAGGCAACATCCATCACCAGCTTTTTTTGATAGTATAGTGGTGTAAGTGCTGGCTTACAATAACTTTTAGATAGTTTCAGTTTATGGAGGTAATGATGAAAAAGGTAAATGTATTTTATGACAAACTGTATTACGGCTTCCCGATCATTCTTGTCAGTTATTATGATACGGACGGCACACCAAATGTAACCACCATATCCTCTTCCTATACCTTAAGGGACATGATGGCACTTGGCTTCAGTACAAAAGGCTATGCCCTGAACCGGATTAAGGAAGTATCTGATTTTGTAGTCAATATTGCAGACAGCAGCCAGATCGAAGCAATTAATTTCTGCGGAAAGAATACAGGAGCGGAGTGTAAAAAGTTTGACAGCATCAATCTGACTCCAGTACCATCTAAGGTTGTCAGTGCTCCAATCATTGAAGAATGCCCAATTTCCATTGAATGCAGACTGACTGATGTGATTGAAAGTGAGAATCACATGGGAATCACCAACATTCTGGCAAAGATCAAAGGCCGTCTTGTGGCAGAATCCTACTTAACCGAATCTGGTAGATTGAAAGTACCTGCATTTGATGAGGTTCTCTATATTGGAGACGGCGACAGTAAGGGTTACCGATTCATGAAATAAGAAAAGCGGATCAGGGAGATGCGTAGGTTTCACCATCCCAGATCCGTTTTTTTATTTTTGTCAATGCTTCAATCCTGTAAGTCGCTGGTGCAGGAACAGCTGGAACAGCCGCAGCCACAGCCGGATTCGCCCTGCTTCGCTTTTTTGATTCTTCTCACAATAATAAAGCCTGCATAAGCTGCAATTAGTGCACTAATCACTATAGTAGCTAACATAACAAACACCTCCCTGGATATGTACCAAAATCTTTTTTCGTTTTTGAGTTAGGTCAATCTAACCATAAGCTTAAAATGAAAGCCACAAACATGGCTCATTGATTTAATGTTATTATAATACTGTGGAAGTCTGCCGTAAAGTAGGCACCAATAAGTTACTTAGTAACTTAAGGATACCGTAGAAGATTCGAATGAAGATAAGAGGAGCATATGTATTTTAGGAAGTATCTTTTTAGTAACCACACCACTAAAATGTGCCTACTTGCATAATTTTTGGGGAATGCTATAATGAAGTTAATCAATAGATGGCAATGGAGCGAAGTCAACCATCAATTTGTGAAGAAAATAACATAAAGGAGATTTTAATTATGAGCAGAGTTCTTTATATTAAAGCAAATTCAAAACCAGAAGGAACATCAAGAACATTTCAGATATCAGATGCATTTGTGGAAGCGTATAAAAAACATCATCCAGACGACGAAGTAGTAGTTTTGGATTTATATAAGATGGGAATTCATTTTTTAGAGGAAAAGGATCTTGAATATCACAATCCAGCTCCTGGAGTGGGAAAGGATCATCCGATTTTAAAATACGCTTATCAGTTTTTGGAGGCTGACAAATACATTTTTGCAGAGCCTTTATGGAACCTTGGAATTCCGGCTATTTTAAAAGCATATATCGATTATATCTGTGTTTCCTCTATCACCTTCCAGTACACAGCAGAAGGCCCTGTTGGTCTTTGCAAAGGCAAAAAAGCCATTAATATTACCACGAGAGGCGGAGATTACAGCTCTGATATCGCAAAAGAATTTGAATTAGGTGATAAATATCTAAGAACCATCATAGCCTTCTTAGGAGTTACTGATTTTACCACCATAGCTGCTGACCAGCTTGATGTGATTGGTGTTGACGTGGAGAAAAAGGTGGCAGAGGATATTGAAAAGGCTGTGAAAATAGCTGAAACATTCTAACAGAATTAATAAATGGCGGCGGTTCCTTCTGGGACCGCCGTTAAATGTTTTAATAATGAATGACTTGCTCTGCTTCTTTGATTTTCTTAATAATAGGCTCTGCCTCCGGGCTTTCAAAAAAGCGTATGGTAGTTTCCGGAAGTAAGGCAGTTAGATGAGAGAAATCACCTTCCTTAATCAGCTTTCTTACGGTCGATGCACTGATTACTGTTCCCTCTGCTTCCTTTCTGGGGATAATAATGCAATCAATTCCTGCTTCGGGAAGCCGTTCCTTCATGATCTCATTATAGATGGCAGTGACCTGGCTGGTAGGCTCTTCTCCTACGTACCTTCTGTTAATTCCCAGAGACTCTGAAATCTTAATGAAGATTCCAAGGTCTAAAAGGGCATGGCTTTCGATTACGGATGTTTCGTCCTTTTGAAAGTAGCTTGGGAACGTGGCATTGCTTATGATGTAAGGGCCGCTGTCGTGGTAGCATATGTTGTTTAAATGGGCTGTCCCCTCCATGATCAGGCGTTTTCTCACAGGAAAGGGAATAAGGCTTACATCCTCGCTGACGATAAAAAGGTGAACCACGTCATTTTCTGCAGCAGCCTTTTCCACCAGGGTAAGATGACCCAGGGTAAAGGGATTGGCATTCATTACGATGGCAGCAACATTCTTACCTTCTTTTTTATTCTCACCAAGACGGCTTAAATAATCCTGAAAGCCCCGTCTTTTGTTCTCCATAAATACTACTTTGCCTTCAATTCTTACAATCTCATAAAATCCAAGATCAGAAAAGAATTTAGAGGCAGTTGATTTTGTGTAGAGGAAGATGTGGGAGTTGCCCTTTGAGAACTGATACTCGGTCAGATGGGACATAATCTGATTCATCAGACCCTCACCCTGATGATCGCTGCTGACAGCCAGACAACGTAAGGTATTGCCATAGCAGCTTCCTGTGGCAACGACGTTAAAATCCTCGTCAAACATAGCACATGTATAATCCAGGTTCTTGTCTCTTCGGATTCCTTCTCCCAAAAGAAGCTGGTCTATGAGCTGGTTGCTCCTTTTATCATCGGGGGAAACTTTAGAAATTGAATATTCACTCATAATTTGCTCCTTTGCTGATAACCTTTAACACGGCCTTCCTGACCGAATATCAGGAAAGCGGATCCCCAAAATGCGGAACCGGAAACAGGTTTTATTTTCTCATAAATAATTGTATTATTTCCTATTAAAAATGTAAATAGCCTGGGAGCAGTTATTTGCATTTTCCTTTGTATTAGGGCGTCTGATTTTGATATGATATGATTTTTTTGTTTATACTATACAAAAAGCGCTTACTTACATGGGATAAAATAAGCTTGATTTCATTGTAATTTAAAAACGTTTCCAATGCATCCCCTTTATGTTACAATTACAGGACTAAATTTGAAAAAATTTAGCTATATATGAGATAAAACCACCAGAAAATCTTATTTTGACTCATAGTTACTTTTTTGATACTGTGTGTCAAAATAGTGCCTACTGGATAAAAGAATACAAATGTTATAATATTAAGGATAAAGACACAAGTACTGTCTGAAGAATCAAAAAAACATGAATCAAAAGACACAGCCTGGCTGACAGGCATGAGTGATATCAATAAAAGGATAGGAGTGTGGTTTCATGATAACAGCTATCAGAGATGAAAACAACAGATACAGGAATCTGCTAAATGGCCAATGGGTCGGAAGCAAAAGTGATACTTATATTGAAATAAAGTCCCCCATAGACAACACAGTCTTAGGGACGGTGCCGGCCATGTCAAAGGAGGAGGTGGATCTGGCGATAGAAACAGCGAGAGAAGCACAGAAGCTGTGGAGAAATGTTACCATTGATGAAAAGGCGGAAATTTTATATCGGGCAGCAGATATTCTTTTAAAATATAAGGAAGAACTGGCAGATTTAATGATCCGGGAAATATCAAAGGACAGAAAGAGCTGCTGGTCTGAGGTAGAAAGAACGGCTGACTTTATTCGTTTTACTGCGGATACTGCAAAAAATATCTCCGGCGAGAGCATACCAGGAGACAGCTTCCCAGGTGGAAAGAACAATAAGGTATCCATCGTAAGAAGAGAGCCTCTTGGTGTTGTATTAGCTATTTCACCTTTTAATTATCCCGTTAACCTTGCAGCCTCTAAAATCGCACCAGGCCTGATGGCAGGAAATTCTGTTATATTAAAGCCAGCGTCTCAGGGCAGCTTATGCGGCCTTTATCTGGCAAGAGCCTTTGAAGAGGCAGGCGTACCCGCAGGTGTATTAAATACGGTAACCGGAAAGGGCAGTGAGATCGGAGATTATATCACCACTCATAAGGGCATAGATTTTATTAACTTTACAGGAAGCACTGAGGTTGGCGCTCACATATCCAGTATCACCAGCATGGTGCCGCTCCTAATGGAGCTTGGAGGTAAGGATGCTGCTATCGTATTAGAGGATGCAGATCTGGAACTGACAGCAAGCAATATCGTTGCAGGCGGTTATTCCTATTCCGGTCAGAGATGTACCGCAGTAAAGAGGATTTTGGTGGTGG
Organism: Clostridium sp. 12(A); assembly: GCA_000526575.1. GTDB lineage: Bacteria > Bacillota > Clostridia > Lachnospirales > Lachnospiraceae > Lacrimispora > Lacrimispora xylanolytica. The sequence continues at coordinate 207,677 of JAGI01000002.1, forward strand.
AAGAAGTGGCTGACCAGCTGATTGAAAAGATTTTGCCTAAGTTAGAGAAGCTTACCATGGGAAATCCTGTTGAAAAAGATGTGGATATTGTACCCCTCATCAGCACCAAAGCAGCGGATTTTGTCTGCGAGCTGATGGATGACGCCAAGGCAAAGGGAGCAAAGCTTTTGGCAGGTGGAAATCGGGACGGAAACTTAATTCAGCCTACGCTGTTTGATTGTGTGACCACAGATATGCGGCTTGCCTGGGAAGAGCCTTTTGGCCCGGTACTTCCCATCATTCGGGTAAAAGATAAGGATGAAGCCATAAAGCTTGCCAATGAGTCAGAATATGGTCTCCAGTCCGCAGTATTTACCCAGAATATTAACAATGCCTTTTATGTGGCAGATAAGCTGGAGGTAGGTACTGTCCAGGTCAACAACAAAACAGAAAGAGGACCGGATCATTTCCCATTCTTAGGTGTAAAGGCTTCCGGAATCGGTACTCAGGGAATCCGCTATTCCATTGAGTCCATGTCAAGACCAAAGGTAACGGTAATCAATCTGTCAAATAATTAAATATTAAAAGTTCTATCATAGGAAAAAGCCTCAGGAAGCATGGGACCGTAAGCGGGTCTCATGCTTCCTGAGGCTTTTAGTTTTCTGCGGCGCGTTCTTCCTGATCGTATTCCGTATCAAGCTCCGCGTTTAAGTACTGGCTGCCAAAGGAGTGCATCAGTTCCAGAATGGGAATGATTTTTTCGCCCAGCTCTGTTAAGCTGTATTCCACCCGGGAAGGTACCACCGGATAGACCTTTCGTTTTACCAGTTTATCTTCTTCCAAACTGCGAAGCTGGGAGGTGAGCATCTTCTGGGTTATCTGGGGAAGCCGTTTCTTGATTTCGCTGAATCGTAAGGTATTGCTGCTTAAATACCAGAGAATCAGGATCTTCCATTTACCGGAAACAAGCTCCTGGACCATGGCCATGGGACAGACGTTGTATTTCAAACATTGCCCTTTCATATAGCATTCTTCATGCATTGGTTTGCTGCAGATTACTTTTGTAGACAAAACATCACCTCTTTTCGGTATATAAAATATATCAGGTATCTAAATCATCTACTCCATTATACCATTCCACAAGAAAAAGTAAATACGAAGGCCATGATTTTAACCGTCGCCTTGATTCTATGGGTCAGGCACCTCACATATAATAGCATATACTTTTTCGCTTTGCTGCAAAATGTATGGACGGAAATGGAAGGAGAAAAAGAATGATTGTATCATGGCTGACCACCAATCAATGCAATTTAAAATGCAGGCATTGCTATCAGGATGCCGGAAGCAGGCGTGACAAAGAACTGAACACAGAAGAAGCAAAAAAAATGATAGAAGAGATCAAAGCCGCAGGTTTTAAAATTATGATATTCAGTGGAGGAGAGCCTCTCATGCGCCCGGACATCTATGAGCTGGTGTCATATGCCAGCGCTCAGGGCCTTCGCCCGGTCTTTGGTACCAATGGAACTCTGATTACAGAGGATACTGCAAAAAAGCTGAAAGAATGCGGCGCAAAAGCAATGGGAATCAGCATTGACAGCCTGGACCAGGAGAAACACAACTATTTCCGTGGAAAAGAGGATGCATATCAGCTGACCATGGAAGGCATTGAGAACTGTAAAAAGGCCGGCCTGCCCTTTCAGATTCATACCACCATTATGGATTGGAATCAGAACGAGGTATGTGACATCATTGATTTCAGTGTAAGAACAGGCGCCATTGCCTGCTATCTGTTTTTTCTCATTCCTGTGGGCAGAGGTAAGTTCCTGGAAAGAACCACCCTTGAGGTACTGGAATATGAGAATCTGCTAAAAACCATTATGGAAAAGCAAAAGCAGGTGCCCATTGATATAAAGCCTACCTGTGCGCCCCAGTTTATCCGAGTGGCAAAACAGATGGATGTAAAGACCCGGTTTCAAAAAGGCTGTCTTGCGGGACTGTCCTATTGCATCATTGACCCAACGGGAACCGTAAGACCCTGTGCTTATATGGTAGAGGAAGCTGGCAATGTCCGACAGGAGCCCTTTGACCAGATATGGAGAAACAGCAGCTTATTAAATCATCTTCGCACCCGGCATTACAAAGGGACATGTCATGGCTGTGCTTATGAAGAGGAATGCGGAGGCTGCCGGGCAAGGGCAGGGTACTATCATGAGGGGGATTATATGGGAGAGGACAGCTATTGTGCTTACGGAAAAGGCTTTGAGGCAGGAGGGACATGGGCTTGAAGATGAAATACAAATACATCATTGCTGCAACGCTCTGTATGCTGATTGCCGGATTGGTGAATGGATGCGGCCATAAAAGTGAGGAGCCGGCCCCCACATTAGAAGGATATCGGTTTGCGGATGCTTTAGGCCAGGAGGTCACCGTCAGGAATCCAAAGCGTGTGGTCGCCCTTATGGGAAGCTTTGCAGAGACCTGGCTGAATGCAGGAGGAGAGCTTGTTGGAGTTACCGATGATGCTTTCGAAGAAAGAGGACTTTCCCTGCCAAAAGATATGGTGACAGTTGGTACCTATAACAGTCCGAACCTTGAAAAAATCATGGAATGCTCCCCGGATCTGGTGATTCTTTCTTCCGAAACAAAAGAACACGTGGCACTTAAGGATACACTGAATCAGGCGGGAATTACGACGGCTTACTTTCAGGTGACTTATTTTGAGGATTATTTAGATATGCTGAAAACCTGCACAGATATTACAGGGCGAAAGGATCTTTATGAAAAAAATGGTGTGGAAATCAAACAGAAGATTGGTTCCATTCTATCGAAAAAAAGCAGTTTGCCCTCTCCATCGATTCTCTTTCTCGTGACTTATTCCGGAGGTGCCATAGTAAAAAATTCTCAGTGCATGACTGGTAAAATGCTAAAGGATTTAGGCTGTAATAACATTGCAGATAAAAACAAGAGCCTGTTAAAGGAATTCAGCATGGAGTCCATCATACAGGAAGACCCGGATTATATTTTTGTCGTACCCATGGGAAACAGTGATGAACTGGCAGATAAAAACCGAAAGGAAACGGTGGAGAAAAATCCGGCCTGGAATGGCCTCCGAGCAGTCAAAAACAATCATTATATCATCTTGCCGAAAGAAATGTTTTTATATAAACCAGATGCAAAATGGGGGGAAAGCTATGAGTACCTTTCAAACATTCTTTCAGGAGAAAAGAAGTAAAGCATGGGTCTTTCTTTTTTTGTCAGCAGCAGGTCTGCTTTTAGGACTGATGGCGGGCCTCTGTCTGGGAGCCAATCCCATAGGAGTATCAATGCTTATAAAAACTTTAAGACAAGGGGACCCTGACGATTCTATATATCGTATCATAATGACAGTACGATTTCCCAGAGTGTTAGGTGCACTTTTAGCTGGAAGCGGCCTTGCTGTGTCCGGAACCATCATTCAGTCCGTGCTCAATAATCCTCTGGCAAGCCCAAATATTATAGGAGTCAATGCCGGAGCCGGATTCTTTGTGTTACTGACGTCCGCTCTATTGCCTCCTTCTCTTTATCTGCTTCCGGCAGCTGCATTTTTCGGTGCTATGTTTGCCTGCCTGCTGGTACTTCTTTTTGGAGCTTTGGGACAGATGTCACAGCTTATGCTGGTGCTGATCGGATTTGTAGTAAACAGTATATTCAGCGCCGGAATGAATACAATCATGATTTTATATCCCGATGCCTATGTAGGATCAGGCAATTTCCTGGCGGGAGGCCTCTCTTCTGTGACCACTAAAGCTCTGGCCTGTCCCTCTGTTCTTATTTTTCTTGGCCTGATACTTTCCGTTCTTTCTTCCAAAGGATTAAATCTTTTAAGTCTTGGAAGTGATTATGCCAGAACCCTTGGGATGAATGTCCCCGTAAGCCGATGCCTGTATCTGGCTGTGGCTTCCATCCTGGCCGGTGCGGCGGTAAGCTTTTGTGGGCTGATCGGCTTTGTAGGACTATTGGTTCCCCATGGTGTAAAGCTGCTCATTGGCACGGATAACCGGTTTGTAATTCCTGCCAGTGCCCTGACAGGGGGCTGGTTTGTCATTGTCTGCGATCTGCTCTCAAGAACCATGTTTCTGCCCTATGAGCTGCCGGTAGGAATCTTTATGTCGTTGATTGGGAGTCCCTGCTTTCTATATCTGATTTTAAAAAGCAGGAAGAACCGTATCAGTGGTTAGAAAAGGAGGAGTCTATGATCCGGTTTGAGCACGTGGCTTATTCCTACGACAAGATTCCCTTTATTGAAGATATGAACATAAGCTTTGAAAAGGGAAGGATAACGGCTATCATAGGCCCCAACGGCAGCGGAAAAAGTACGGTCATCAAGCTTTTAGCCCGTCTGTTAAAGCCCAGCCGGGGAAGAATAATTTTAAAAGGCCAGGATATCAGCTCCATCAGGCGAAAGCTATTTGCAAGAGAAATCTCCGTGTTGCTGCAAAGCAGCCACATACCGGATATGACGGTGGAACAGGCGGTTCGTTCTGGCAGGTACCCTTATCAGTCTTTTTTAGAACCGGCCTCTCATGAGGATCAGCTCATAACAGAACAGGCGATAGCAATGGCGGATTGTAATTGGTTTAGAGAAAAACCTATGTGTCAGCTGTCCGGGGGTGAACGGCAGAGGGTATTCCTTGCCATGATACTGGCTCAGGATACCCCTGTAATATTATTAGATGAGCCCACTGCTTATCTGGATATCAACGTCTCCTACGATATGATGGAGCTGATACGGGAGCTGAATGAAAAGATGGGAAAGACGGTAGTCATGGTCCTTCACGATATGAATCTGGCACTAAATTATGCCGATCAGGTGATTTTAATGGATCAGGGAAGGATTGTCAGCTTTAATTCTGCAGCCGATCAGGGACTTCATGAACGAATTGGCGAAACGTTTGGCGTGAAAATACAAAGCGTTTCACAGGAGGAGGAATCTCAGTTTTATTATTTGAAGAGATAACATCAGGTAATTTCTCGGAAAAATGCAATGAAAATAAACAAATAATAAACAAATAATAAAACTTTTAAAGATAATATATATAATATTGAAAATATTGTCGAATTAAGTTATAATTAGTGAAAAATACAAGGAGGTAAGCTTATGTATAATATTCTGATTGGCGGTGCTGCCGGACAGGGCATTGACACCACAGTATCTATTCTGGAAAAGCTGTTAAAGCGTTCCGGTTACTATATTTTTACAACGAGAGATTTCATGTCACGGGTTCGGGGAGGCCATAACTTTTCCCTCCTGCGTTTTGGAACAGAAGAGATTACTTCTCACAGCGATATTTTGGATGGAATCATAGCACTTAATGAGGAAACCATTGTATTACATAAAGACAAATTAAAAGGAAAAGGTTTTATATTATGTGACATCAGTCTGGATTATTCAGATCCGGAATTAAATATTATTAAGCTTCCCATGACTCAGATTGCAAAAGAACTTGGGAATGCGCGGGCATCAGGAAGCGTTGCAATCGGCGCAGTATTAAAATTATTTGGAGAGCCGTTCACCTATGTGGAAGAGGTGATGAAGAGTCTGATGAAGAACCAGATTCTGGAGGTGAATGTAAAAGCAGCGGAGGCAGGCTATGGAAAGGTAGAACCGTTGTTTGAGCATCTTGACGGAGGCTTTCAGGATTATATGCTCATTTCAGGAAGTGAAGCCTTAGGGTTAGGAGCAGTAGCCGGCGGCCTTAAGTTTTATTCCGCCTATCCAATGTCACCGTCAACAGCCGTTCTTGAGTATCTGGCATCTGTAGGAAATTCTGCTGGAGTACTGGTGGAGCAGGCAGAGGATGAGATTGCAGCTGTCAATATGGCAATTGGTGCTTCCTTTGCAGGCGCAAGAGCCATGACTGGAACCAGCGGAGGCGGTTTCTGTCTTAAGGTAGAGGCCCTGGGCTTTTCCGGAATTGCAGAAATCCCCCTTGTGGTGGTAGATGTACAGAGGCCGGGACCTGCCACAGGTCTTCCCACCAGAACAGAACAAAGTGATTTAAAGTTTGTTATTTCTGCTTCTCAGGGAGAATTTCCCCGAATGGTCATTGCTTTGCGGACCCAGGAAGATGCCTTTTATCAGACAGCCAGAGCCTTGAATCTGGCGGAAAAATACCAGATACCAGTCATTCTTTTGAGTGACCAGTATCTTGGCGATGGAACGGCCTGTGTAAAGCCTTACGACTTCTCCCGGATATCCTTCTCAGACCATGCCACTGAGGCAGAAGGGGAGTACTTACGCTATCGGATTACAGAAGATGGAATCTCTCCTAGACTGGTGCCTGGAAAGACAGAGCATCTGGTGGCAGCTGACAGTGACGAGCACGATGAAAGAGGCTGGATCACAGAATCTGCCCTTGTAAGAAACCAGATGGTGGAAAAGCGCATGAGGAAATTAAAGGGCCTATGCGAAGAACTTTTAGAGCCTGAATTTATTGGTGATGAAAATTGCTCCACCCTTCTCCTTGGCTGGGGCTCTGTTTACGGACCCATAAAGGAAGCAGTTCAGACCCTGAATAAGAATGGCGGCAGCTATGGAGCTTTAGTATTCGGAGACATTTATCCCCTTCCCCAGGAACGGTTAAAGAAATATGCCAGCGGCAGAAAGCTGATTAATGTAGAACAGAATGCCACCGGTCAGCTGGCTTCCCTGATTCGCGGAGAAACAGGAATTGCCTGTGACGACAGCATCTTAAAATATGACGGACGTCAGATCACAGGAGAAGAAATCGTGAAACAATTACTGGAAGGAGGTAAAAAGTCATGAGTGAATTCAAAACATATGAAACAGCCTGGTGTCCTGGCTGCGGTAATTTTTCCATATTAAACAGTTTAAAAACAGCCTTGGAGGAGTTGGGAAAGCATCCTTATGAGGTGCTGATGCTTGGAGGAATCGGGCAGGCAGCGAAAACACCTCAGTACATCAGTGCCAACAGCTTCTGCGGCCTCCACGGCAGAGCACTGCCGGCGGCAGTGGCAGCTAAGATAGCCAATGAAAAGCTTACCGTAATCGTCAATTCCGGTGACGGGGATTCTTATGGAGAAGGAGGAAACCATTTTATCCATAACATCAGAAGAAACGTCAATATCACCCATTTTGTCCATGACAACCAGATTTATGGTCTGACCAAAGGGCAGGCATCTCCAACCACAGCGGAAGGTCATGTGACAGGGGTACAGACTGAGGGCAACATTAATCCTCCCTTAAACCCAATGCTATTGGCCCTGGCATCAGGAGCCGGCTTTGTAGCCAGAGGCTTCAGCGGTGATGCCAAGCAGCTGACAGCCCTTATGAAAGCAGCCATTGAGTATCCAGGCTACGCATATGTGGATATTATGCAGCCATGTATTACCTTTAATAAGATCAATACATTCGCATATTATAAAAATGCTGTTATGCCTCTACCGGAGGATTATGACCCTTCCGATAAGCTGGAGGCAATGAGAATTGCAATGGGCCTTGATGATAAGATTCCAACTGGAATTATCTATAGAGAGGATAAGGCAGATTTCCACAAAAAGCATGCTCTCTTAAGAGACGGAAAACCGCTCCTTGACCAGGAAAGAGAGCCACATGTGCTAGACGAGTTGATTCAAAGCTTTATTTAAATAGGTTTATGGCAAAGAAAAGTCAGGGTAGAAATCCTTTTGTATGGATTTTTACCCTGACTTTAACTGAAACCAGAACACACTCCCTTTATCCTGACTGGATTTTGTGCCGCAGGTACCCTCGTGGAGATCGATGACTTTTTTTACAATGGAAAGTCCCAAACCACTCCCTGTGATGCCTCGTTTATGTATTTTATCTACTTTATAATAGCGGTCCCAGATATAGGGAAGGTCCTCAGGTGCGATTCCGCAACCGTGGTCTTCAATCTCAATCCGGATAAAGCCTTTGTAAGAAATCTGGCGTATCACGATATCCTTTTCAAGTACGCTATAGTGAATGGCATTGATCAGGAGATTATAAATAGCTTGTGTGATTTTTATCTCATCAGCGTTGACATAGACCTCTTCCTGGTAATCAAAAGAAAGCTTATACCCATCCTTACGGACAAGCTCAGCGACCCGTTCCATGGTCTGGCTTATGCTTTTGGTGATGGAATAAGTCCTTTTGTTAATTTCCATAGTCCCGGTTTCCAGACGTGATACATCCATTATGTCATTGACCAGAGAGCTTAGCCGCTTCGTTTCATCCATAATAATCTGAGTTTGATCTTGAGATATTTCATCAGGGAAATCATGCATCACTTCGGCGTAGCTGTAAATCAGTGCAAGAGGAGTCCGCAGATCATGGGAAATGTTGGCCATTAATTCCCGCCGGAGGTTTTCCGTTTTGCGAAGCTCTGCCGCTGCGGTATTTAGTGTATCAGAAAGCTCCTTAATTTCCAGGAACCCATGGCCTTTAAAGCTGACGTTGTAATTGCCGGAGGCCAGAGCCTTAGCACTCTTGTTGGTCTCGGCTATGGGGGCTGAAACCTTTTTAGCGATTCGCAGAGCAAGAAATACAGATAGGATGATCATAATACCTGTAACGATATAAAGCTGCAGCTTCAGGGTAGTCAGGGTTGCATTTACAGGGGTGATCACTGCATTAAACAATAACGATATGGTCTTCCCGTCTTCCAGGGTAAAATTTCTCACCTGAGTTATTTCCATTCTATGCTTACTTTCAGGCCTTCTCTTTGGCCGTGGAGTTTTCTCATCGGCAAGGGATACGGTAATTTCTTTTGTATCCTTCAGTGTAACAAGTACGTTTTGCAGATCAGGACTGTTTATACTGCGTTCCACCGTTTTTATTGCCTGTTCCATTTCTAATCTTCGGACCATTTTGTACATGCTGTTTAATAAAACGGTTTGCATTAACCAAAGCACCACCAGTAGAAGAGCACAAAAACCCAGCAAAAACGCAAACATTCTCCATTGTAATTTTATCTTATCCATCAAACCGGTACCCAAACCCCCTCAAGGTAGTGATGAATCTGGCGTAAGGACCAAGTGATTTTCTCAATAATTTCATATGAGTATCCAAGGTCCGGTCATCACCAAAGTAATCATACCCCCATACTTTTGACAGAATGCGCTCTCTCGGAACAGCAATATTTTTATTGTGTATAAGAAAGAAGAGAAGATCATATTCCTTAGGAGCCATCTCTGCAAGATTATCATCAATAAATACCTTGTAGGCAGTGATATCAACCCGAAGTCCTTCCTTTTCATATATAATATGGTTCCTATCTTCGAGTACAGTGGTAGTGCTTATGGAGGTGCGGCGTAAAATAGCGTTTACCCGCAGCATAATTTCTTTTGAGGAAAAAGGTTTTACTACATAATCATCGATTCCCATTTCAAAACCAAGTATCTTGTCATATTCCTCGCCCCTTGCGGAAAGCATGATGACTGGGGTCTGACTAGTTTTGCGTATTTCTTTCACGGCAGAAAAGCCGTCCAGCACCGGCATCATAACATCCATAATAATAATATCAAAGGACTCTTTTTGGCACAGCGAAATTGCTTCCATTCCATTTGCTGCCTCCACCACATCATGTTTCTCAAAAATAGCATAACGCTTAAGGACGGCACGCAGTGCAGCCTCGTCGTCACATAGTAATATTTTTGCCATATACTCAACTCCTCTTTTTAACAGCATCGGTTTATTATATAACATAGAAATGGCGTTATTTTGTCTTCTACCTGAAAATAGACTGAAATTTTTATCTGGAACAAAAGGACAGGAAGTTGCCTTAAAATTCAGAGGAAAATCAGATTGCGAACATAAGTCCGTCAAATTTAACTGGTATGATTTGGGAAGAGTAAACGAAAGGAGGCAGTATCAATAAAAGTTAAAAGCAACTGTTGATTATTATATGTAAGGAGATGATTACATGAGGAAAAACATTAAAAATTATTCATTATTAGCTTTTGCATTAGCATCTATAACAATTGGAAGCAGCGCTATCGTATATGCAAATACGACGGCATCATCTGCAGGTTCCTCACAGACGGATTCAACTGCAGCCGAAGGAAAAGCTGGCAGACGTGATCATAAGGGTGGCTTTGGATTAGACCAGAGCGGTCTGGAAAGCTTTGTAGCAAACGGAACCATAGATCAGGCAACTGCCGATAAGGTGATTGCGTATTTGAAAGCCCAGGAAGCAATCCGGGAAGAGGAAAAAACCAAGACGGATGCTATGACAAAGGAGGAAAGAAAAGAATACTTCTCCGCAAAGAAGGAAGAAAAGAAAGGTAATACATTCTCAAATTTAGTGAGTGAGGGAATCATTACCCAGACCCAGGCAGACGCAATAAAGGCAGCTATGCCGGAACACAAGAAGGAAGATGGAGAAAGAAAGCGAGGCTTCGGCTCCCTTGAAAACAATCTTGCCAGTCTTGTATCTGCCGGAACCATAAATCAGGAGGCATCTGACAAGATTATAGCTTATTTAAACAATCTTGAATCCGAAAGAGAAGCCGAGAGAGCCAAATTGGAAGCTATGACCGAAGCAGAAAAAAAGGAATATTTTTCTTCTGATAACAAGAAAGAAAGGATTGATCTGTTTACAGAAATGGTGAATGAGGGTATTATTACACAAACAGAGGCTGATGCCATTAAGGCAGCGATGCCTGAAAAAACTCGTGGTAATCATCCTGAAGCCCCTGACTTAGAATCATAGAATCTTTGATTTTATTAAAATTTCCTATATAGCAGCGCAAAAGGGGTAAGCTGTCCCCTAATAGTAAGCACAGAAAAAGAGCCTGTGTTTCACTGTTAGGGGACAGTTTGCTTTTTTTATGCCTATCCATAAGCAGTTGTATATTGTATAATTCCATCCAATGGTAAATAAGATAAAATAAAAACGAAAAAGATTGACCCAGTAATAAGGGTAAATCTATATGGAGGAGCTTATGAACTATCAGGGATTAATCACTGGAATCGGAACATTTTTGATCATCGGACTTTTACATCCGGTGGTAATTAAATCGGAGTATTACTTTGGCACAAAGGTATGGCCTTTATTTTTGATTACAGGAATCGCTTTTATTGGCCTGTCACTTTTTTTGACCAACATTGCGGCCTCCTGCTTATCGGCTGTTATGGGGTTTTCTCTTCTGTGGAGTATCAACGAGCTTTTTGAGCAGAAGCAGAGAGTGGAAAAAGGCTGGTTTCCTGAGAATCCAAAGAAAAAAGAGAAAAAGTAAAGTTATCTAATATTTTAAGATAGAAAAACAGACAATAATACACCATATACATATCTGTTCAAAATCAGTGAAGCAAAATGGATTTGTTGATGGTTTTGCACAAATGTTATACTTTCATCATAAAGGAGGAACCAATGGAAAACAGACTTCCAAACATATTCCTGCTGGTTTGCCAAAACAAACGTGAATTTACCGTCCGGGAGCTGGCGCAGCAGATGGCTGTAAGTACCAGGACCATATACAGCGATATAAAAAAATTAAATGAAATGCTGGAGGCCGCCGGATATCCGGTCATCAAAGCAGATAAAGGAAGATTGATTTATGAGGAACCTTTGATGATTGAATTTGAAGAGCTGATCGGTTCCACTTCTGATTTTGTTTTATCCAATCAAAGATTTCGCCGTCTGCGTGTGATGGAAGCCATTTTATTATCCGGGGACCAATTTACCGTAGAAGATCTTCTAAAGGAGCTGGATATCTCAAGAAACACCCTGTTAGGAGATTTAAAGGAAATAAAGGAAATATTCCGTTATCATACCATTGGAATGGAAGCGACGCCATTTAAGGGCTATCAAATTACCGGAAATGAGCGAAGCATCCGAAACCTTCTCATACTGACCACCAGCGAGGACCCATTGTTCTTCGAAGATAAATTAGAAAAGAGAAGCTCCCGGTTTTTATACTCCTGCGAGGCGTTTCTGGATGATGTGGCAAAGCGGCTCAATGTGGAACTAAGTGATGTATCTTTTCAGCGGATGCTGGTAACTTTTTGGGTCACCTATGCCAGACTTTCCATTGGAAAGCGATTTCCGGAAGGTCCCAGGGAACCCCTTACCAGAGAAGAGATTACCTTTGTAGAACGAAAGAAAGAGCTGGAAGAGCTTTTTCAGAGAGAGGTCCCGGTTGATGACTGCTTTTACCTGGCCAATAAGCTGGGAGAAGCCTCGGTAGTCAAATACGAGGAGCTTTTGTCAGAAAAATGGCTGCCTTTTCATCTGGTGACCAACGAGTTCATCGAGGCAGTGGAAAAGGAATATGGCTTTGAAGCGTTTTTAACGGATTCCAAACTTTATGAGGGACTTCTCAATCACCTGCGTCCTGCTTATAAGAGAGCATTATCCTCTGACTGGGCAGAAAATCCATTGCTCCAATACGTTCTGGATCATTTTTCAAGACTTAACAAGGCAGTGGAACAGGGAGTCAGGGTGTTAGAGGACAAGTTGAAGGTAACGTTCAATGAGCATGAAATATCTTATTTTACCCTGTTTTTTGCTTCGGTCATCGAACGAAATGAAAAACAGGTCCGGAGAACACCCAATGTAATCATCGTGTGCAATGCCGGAATCAGTACCTCCGAAATATTAAAAAGCAGGCTGCAATCCATGTTCCATGTAAACATACTTGGAACCTTTAGTGTCAGGAATGCGGCACTGTGGTTAAAGGAGCATTATCCGGATTTCATCATTTCAACGGTGCCATTTCAATTTAGAGATATCCCGGTCTTAAAGGTCACCCCCTATCTTTCTGACTATGATATCAAGGAAATACAGAATCAATTGTCCTTTCTCACTGCAAAGATTCATATATCCGACGTGATGAACATTATTCACAAATATGTAAAGGTTGAGGAGAACCAGCTGACCCCATTAAAAAATGAGTTGAGTATATATTTGGGAATTACAGAAAATTCACAATTAAAGAAAGGAATTTACCAACCTATGTTAAAAGAAATCTTAACCACTGAGCTGATCTCAGCAAAATTTGAAGCCGCCAGCCGGGATGAAGCCGTAACAGAAAGCGGCAGACTTCTGGTAGACAAAGGTCTGGCAGACGAGTCTTATATCAGAGCCATGATAAAAAATGTGGAGGTAAACGGCACTTATATTGTAATTGCCCCAGGAATCGCAATGCCCCATGCAAGACCAGAAGAAGGTGCACTGGATATAGGACTTAGCATTGTAACCTTAAAAGAGCCGATTCCATTCGGTCACCCAAAGAATGATCCAGTAAGGATCGTAGTTGGCTTATGTGCCATTGACCATCAGTCTCATCTAAAGGCTCTTACAGAACTAGCGGATATACTAATGGATGAAAGTAAGGTAGAACGCCTTACCATGGCTGAAAATGCAGAACAAATATTAGAAATTATTAAGGAGGGTTCATTATGATTAAGATTGTAACAGTTTGCGGCGCAGGTGTAGGAAGCTCTATGATGCTTCGTTTATTCACTCAGCAGATTCTTGATGCAGAAAAGATTGAAGCAACCGTTGATGCGTCTGACATTGGATCTGTCAGCCCTGATTTTTATGACATTTTAATTACAACATCTGATTTCGCAGATGTACTGAGAGATTCCAAAGCTCACATCATCCGAATCGACAATATGATGGACAAGCAGTATTTAAAAGAACAGCTTTTGGAGGCAATTAATAAGAAGTAATTTACTGAAAGGGGCTTAGATAAGCCTTAGAAGGGAGATAAATATGGGAGTATTCATGTATCTGATTAATAATGTATTCAGCCAGGCCGTATTTATTATTGGTATCGTTGTAATCGTTGGTATGGCTGCTCAGAAGAAGACCTGGGATCAGATTCTTCCAAGTGTAATCAAAACAATGATCGGCTTTACCATGATTAATGTAGGAGGGCAGACGCTTGGTATGGCACTTTTGCCTCTCCAGGGCCTGATTTCCAAGATTTTTAACGTTCCGGCAGCTTCTGCTGACATCGGAGCAGCATCCAGTGAGAGTTTATCTGGAATTGGTACAGAGATGGCACTCATCTTTGCCTTAGGTTTTCTTGTGAATCTTCTTCTTGCAAGATTTACCCGTTTTAAATTCGTACACTTATCTGCACACGTATCCTTCTTTTACGCAGGATTAATTGCAGCACTTTTAAAATTTGGAACAAGCCTTTCCTTTGTTCCCCTTGTTTTAATCGGTTCCTTGATTCTTGGTGTTTATATGACATTTTCCTGTGCATACGTTTCCCTGTTCATGAAGGAAGTAAAAGGAGGAGAGGGCTTTACACTGGCCCATTCCAGTTCCGTAGGTATCCTTATTTCCTCTCTTCTCGGAAAAGCATTTGGAAACAAGGAACATGATCTTGAGAATCTTAAAGTACCAAAAAAACTTAACTTCTTAAGAGAAATGACCATTTCACTGACCATTGTAATGACAATACTGTTCTTTGTTTTAAGCCTTATTGCAGGACCAGCATGGGTTCGTGAAAATGTAACAAGTGGTCAGGATATTATAGTATTCAGCATCCTGCGCGGAGTATCCTTTGGTATGTGGATAACCGTTATCATTACAGGTGTAAGAATGATGCTTTCCGAGATTATTGCAGCATTCCACGGAATTGCCAATAAAATTATTCCTAACTCTGTACCTGGACTTGATATCCCTCTGTTGTTCCCTAACTATCCAAATTCCGTTATTTTAGGCTTCCTCACCAGTTTAGTAGCAGGCCTGATCGGTATGCTGATCCTTGGCTTTATCAATTATCCGGTCGTTGTTTTCCCGGCACTGATTCCTACCTTCTTTACCGGTGCGATTACAGCTATCTTTGGTAACGCTCACGGCGGACGAAGAGGAGCTATTATTGGTTCCTTTGTCAATGGTCTGATTCTTATATTCGGACAGGCCCTGCTTCTTCCGATGATTGGAAGCTATGCACCGATCATGCGTATCTTAAGTGAAACAGATTACTCCTTCTATGGCCCGATTTTAGGATTATTGCTTAAATTGTTTGGAGGTATGTAATGAAGAATTTAGTGTTTTACCTTCCGCTTTATTATCCGGATAAGGAAAACTTCTTCCGGATACTGGAGCTCCTGGATCAGGAAGAGGCCGGATATCTTGAACTTGGAATACCGGTTTTTGATCCCTTTATGGATGGTGCTGTCATCAAAGATATTCAAAAGGAAATACTGACCCGAAACATCACCCCAGAAGATGTGGTAGACACATTAGAAGAAATCAAAAGACGTTTTCGGTTTAAAGTAGTACTCATGACTTATAAAGAAGGCGTGGAGCATTTTCGCCTGAAGGAGATACCAAAGGAGCTGTACCATGGTTTCTTGTGTGTAGATGGAGATTATCCGCCGGAAACCTTTCCTAATCAAATCTCCGTATTAAGTAAATCCTGTGACGATCATTCACTTTCTACAGCCCTTGAGCATAACCAGTTATTTGCCTATGTGGTATCGGGAGAGGGGAAAACAGGTTCCTTCGAATCTCTCCCAACGGAATATATTGAGGTGGTCAAACGGGTGAAGTCCTTATCGGCTGTACCGACGTTTGTAGGCTTTGGGATTAAGTCCTCTAAGGATATAAAAGAAGTGATGAGGAATGGCGCAGATGGTGCCATTATAGGAACTGAGTTTATAAAGCGTTACCAAATGGGTGGTATGGATGCCCTCGCTGCTTATATGGAAGAATTGAAGGAAGCAGTATAGAAAAAAACTGTTGTGAGTAATAGCAAGGGGAGTGTTATCATAGAGCAACAGGTTTGGAAATGAATTTAGAAGTCTCCGGGATGCGAGTACGGCATGCCGGGGATTTCTTTATTTTGGGGGTAGTCTGCCTGTTCCAAGTTAAAAGCAACTACATGGAGATAAAAAAAACTTGACAATAAGTGAATGATCATTTATTATAAAATCATAGAGGTGATGACATGAGAAAGAAAGACGACGAAAAAGTGAGAAGCATTAAAGAAGCAGTTATTAAGCTGATCCTTCAGGAGGGCTTTCATGGCACTTCTGTCTCTAAAATCGCTAAGATGGCAGGGGTTTCGCCGGCAACGGTATATATTTATTTTGAGAATAAGGATGTTATGCTTCACGACATCTACATGGAATATTCAGAAGAAATATATGGATATCTACTGGATTCCATAGACAGAAAGATGGAAGGGCAGAAGCAGATTGAAGTCCTCATTCGCAGCTATTACAGCTATATTTTAGAGAATAAAGAGATATTCAGTTTTGTAGAGCAATTCTCCAATTGCCCATCTCTTGGTGGCAAGTGTACCGGGAAGAAGGGCATCTGTAACATCTACAGTCTTGTGGAGGATATGAAAAAGCAGAATATGATCAAAGACTACAGAGAAGATAATATTCTGGCGATTATGTTCCAGCCTGTAAAGGCCATAGCAGTTGACAGCAGAAAGACCAGAGACCAGAAGGAAGAGCTGCTGGAAGAGATGATAGAGATGATACAGTATATATTATTGCGTTAGTATTAAGGCGGGATTGTTTTGCAAGTGAAATTGCAGAAAATCTCGCAAAAAAATATTCAATCATAAATGAACATTCACTTTAGACTACGCACAGAAAGGATAAAACTATGAAAAATTACTTAAATAATCAATTAGGAATTGTTTTTCCAGTCTCATATAAAGTTTTATTGCCTAATGTCGTAACTTCGATTCATATGGAACTTTTGGATGATGGACTGGCAGAGTATCTGGAGAACGAAGAGGCGGTTAAAATAGCATTGCCCTTAAAGCAGAACTTTGGTAAGACCAAGAAGGTAGAAGAGGACTTTTACCGTACCGGTGTCACCTTTGAAGTAATCAGCCTGGAACGAAGTGAAAAAGGGGTACGGCTTTCCGTTAAATTACTGGATCGGGTAGAGATTAAAGAATTGCATGAAGAAGACGATATCATGCTTGCGTCCTATGAGATTTCCCCGGATCATAAAGATCTTGATGAGAAAAACAAAAAGGAAATGGTAGGTTACATTAAGAAGGTCAGCGGTGAGATCAGCTCCAGGTTCACAGGAGGAGAGCAGTATCAGAAAATCGTAGAAGGCTTTGATGATTTAAACTCCCTGATCGTATACTTATCCCAGTTCCTTCAGATTCCAGCCATTGAGCGGTATGAGCTATTGGAAATGCAGTCAGAAAAAGAAAGAGGTCTTCGTTTCCTGGATCATTTGTTAAAGAATAAAGAGATGATTCAGTTCCAGATGGAGATATCAGAAAAGTTCTCCGAGCGTACCAATCGTTACTATCGTGAAACTGTACTGAGAGAGCAGCTTAAGGCAATTCAGGAGGAGTTAAACGAAGGAAAAGAACCAGGGGGCAAAAAGGAACCAGATTATTTAAGCCGGATCGAGGAGGCAGGAATGCCCCCAGAGATAAAGGAAGCAGCTCTTGAGGAATATAATAAGCTGGATGACCAGGGACCCAATAAGATGGATTACAATGTAATTAAAAACTATCTGGAGCTTTTGTTAGCCCTTCCCTGGAAGAAGGAAGAGGCAAAGGCAGTTGACCTTGAGGAAGCCAGACGCATCTTAGACCAGCAGCATTATGGCCTTCAGAAGGTCAAGGACAGAATCATACAGCATCTGGCTGTTATGCAGCTGAATAAAAAGAAAAAGGGTTCTATCCTCTTGCTGGTCGGCCCTCCTGGAACCGGAAAGACAAGTCTTGGAAAGAGCATCGCAGAAGCACTTGGAAGAGAATATATCCGGTTAAGCCTTGGCGGTGTCCGGGATGAGTCCGAAATACGGGGCCACAGGAGAACCTACGTGGGTGCCATGCCAGGAAGAATCATACAGAGCATCAAAAAAGCAGGGCATACCAATCCGGTCATGGTGCTGGACGAAGTGGATAAGCTGATGTCCGGCGGATTCCACGGAGATCCTTCCAGTGCTCTTTTAGAGGTACTTGATCCAGAGCAGAACTCCACCTTTACCGATCACTACATGGACCTTCCCTATGATTTGTCAGATGTGTTCTTTATTGCAACAGCCAATTCCTTAGAGAGCATACCAGCTCCTCTTTTAGACCGTATGGAAGTGATTCCGATTTCCAGCTATACCGTAGAGGAGAAATTCCATATCGGGAAAGATCATCTTCTTCCGGCAGTGCTGGAAGACCATGGAATTGAAAGGGATCAGCTTGTATTAGAGGATTCTGTCTTAAAAAGAATCATCGGTGATTATACCTTAGAGGCCGGAGTCAGAGGTCTTAAAAAGCAGCTTGCCTCTCTGGCAAGGATTGCTGGCGAGAGAATTGTTTCAAAGAAGAGCGACGGACCATTTACCATTGAGGAAGAGGATTTAGAAGAGCTTCTTGGAAGAAAGGTTTCCCGCCATGAAAAGGCCCAGAATGATAATCCGCCAGGAGTGGTCACAGGTCTTGCCTGGACACCGGTGGGAGGAGAGATTCTCTTTATTGAAGCAACAGATATGCCAGGGAATGGCAATGTGATCTTAACCGGAAAGCTTGGTGATGTCATGAAGGAATCTGCCAGAATCTCCCTGAGTCTGTTAAAATCAAGACTTCCTATGAACACCTTTAATTTTAAGGAAAAGGATCTTCATATCCACGTGCCGTCTGGAGCAGTACCAAAAGACGGACCTTCCGCAGGAATCGCACTATTTACAGCGTTGGCATCTCTGGTCACAGGCCATAAGGTGGATTCAAAGCTGGCGATGACAGGAGAAATTACCTTGCGTGGTGCCGTACTTCCTATCGGCGGATTAAAAGAAAAGCTTTTAGGTGCACAGCGGGCAGGTATAAAAAAGGTTCTGATTCCAAAAGATAACCTGGTGGATTTAAAGGATGTGCCTGATGAGGTCAAGAAAGACCTGACCGTTATTGCAGTAGAAACTGTAGAGGATGTGCTGAAGGAGACGCTTGGTATTTCCCTTCCAAGACTGGAGCAGGTACTTATGCAAAAGGAAGGAAGCGGACGTTTGTTAGAGGCATTTGATTCTGGTAAAACTAATTTAAGAAGAGAGGTAATTTAATGACAGTGACGAAAGAAACATTAATTGGTGAAATCTTAAGAGAGGACCAGACCACAGCACCCTTCTTTTTTGAAATGGGAATGCATTGCTTAGGATGCCCGTCCTCAACCATGGAGAGCCTGGAAGAGGCTTGCATGGTACATGGCGTTCCGGTCGATGCGCTTGTGGAAAAACTGAATAGCCATATGTCAAAGTAAGACATAAAAAATGAAAAACTGCATGGGTGCAAAGAAATAATCTTTGTATCCGTGCAGTTTATTTTTTATTCCGATGCCTGTCCGAGAAGGGCTTCTGCCATGCTTTCGTAGCCGTAAAGGGTTGAAACATGCCTTAGACCATCGGTAATCTCTGTTTTTGTATAATTGTTCTTTTCAAGGAAGTCGCCGTCCTTATCGTTCATGTAATAATAGAACATAAGAGACATCTTAAAAATCTCTGTATTGCTTGGGTCTAACAAATCAAACAAACGGTTTTCCGCCTCATTGATCTGACCCTCATCAATCATCTTTGTCAGCTGGTGATATGTCTCAAAGTACGATTCATCCTTCCATGCAGTATCTTCGTTCTTCCCTAATTCTATATGAAATATCAGCTTTAATAACGTACCGACCACACTATTGGTCATCCTTGTTGCGTAATCATCTGTGAGCATTGGTTTCTCCTTATTCTTCGTAAGTTTCAGATATGATTTACTTTAACATAAGTAGTTAAAAAAGTAAAGAATCACAAGTAACTGGAGAAAAGCATTATGTTCAATACGGTAAGTATGATTGCAATGGACCAGAGAACGATATTATTTAGCAGACTGTTTTTGTATTTTCCCATGACCTTTTTGGATGAGGTTAAATAAATTTGTAAAAATACGGTGATAGGAAGCTGCACGCTAAGTAACATTTGACTGTAAACCAGACCCTTAAAGGGATCTGTTATAAAGAATATAAGTAAGGTTGCAATGACAAGAATTCCAACAACACCGATTTTCGTATGTCTGTCCTTAATATCGTATGGCTCTCCAAACATTCCGGCAAAAATGGTTCCTGCTGCCATCCCGGCTGTCATGGTGGAGGAGATACCGGCAAAAAGCAGTGCGACGCCAAAGATAATCGCTGCAAAGGGACCAACCAGTGGAGTCAGCATCTGTTGTGCCTGACCTAACTCCTCTACCTTTACCGCCTGAGTAAAGAAGGTGGTGGCCGCGAGGATTATCATGGCACTGTTAATGGCCCAGCCTATGATCATGGAAAATAATGTGTCAAGAAATTCATACTTTAACTGTTTATCAATGACCGCATCATCCTCCAGATTCCACTGACGGCTCTGTATGATCTCCGAATGAAGGAATAAGTTATGAGGCATGACAACAGCTCCTAACACAGACATAATAATTGGAAGAGAGCCGGCAGGAAACGAAACGGTGGTCCAGCCGACGAAAGCTTCCCGCCAGCTCACATGAACGACGCTTAGCTCGTATAAAAAAGATATGCCGATGATGGATACAAAGCCCATGATGACCTTTTCCAATTTTTTATATGAATTTGTAAATAGAAAAAATATAATTACTATTAATATGATAACTGAACCAAATTTAATCGGCATCTTAAATAGCAGGTTCAGTGCGATGGCACCTCCCAGAATCTCTGCCATAGCAGTGGATACTGCCGCTAAAAGACCGGTAGAAAGAATGGTTTTAGACAGCCAGGGTTTTAGATGCTTGTTGGCTGCTTCTGAAAGACAATCACCAGTTACGATACCAAGATGGGCTACATTATGTTGAAGAAGTATCAGCATAATGGTTGATAGGGTTACCATCCACAGAAGCTTATATCCATATTCAGATCCTGCTGCAATGTTAGAGGCCCAATTACCAGGATCAATAAATCCAACGGTCACAAGGAGTCCGGGGCCAATATATCCTAATAACTCTTTTAAGCCAAAGGTGGGGTGATGTTCTTTTGTATTCAAAATATTTTTTAGATTCATATTTGTTACCTCCAATGATACTTTAATACCGGCCTGTTTTATTGTCAATCCGATTTATCTATGGTAAAAATGAAAACTCCACATGTATTTGATTGTATAACTGGAAAGAACAGGCGTCCTCCATATCATTTCTGATATCGAAGACGCCTGTTCTTTCTAAAACTAATGGATTAATATTTTCCAAAGGAATGATTCTGATGTTCTTCTTCTAAAGATTCCTCTGGCAAAATGGTTTCATTTGGTGCTTCCATGTAGCCATTGGAGTGAGAGTCCATCAGTTTGAATTTTCCTACCAGAGATTTTAAGGTAACTGCCTGAGCAGACAATTCCTCAGAGGTAGCAGCGCTTTCTTCTGATGTTGCTGAAGTAGTCTGTACCACAGCTGAAATCTGGTCAATACCGGTTGTGACCTGCATAACAGCCTCAGCCTGCGCCGTGGAGGCCTCTGCAATTTCAGAAATACGGACGGCGGAGACATTTGACTTCTCCACAACAAGACGAAGAGCTTCCGCAGTTTCTCCTGCAATCTTAGTACCATTTCCAATGGCTGCAATTGCATTTTCAATGAGGAGCGTCGTATTCTTTGCAGCTTCCGCAGATTTTCCAGCTAAGTTGCGGACTTCATCTGCAACCACTGCAAATCCCTTGCCCGCAGAACCGGCTCTTGCAGCTTCCACAGCCGCGTTAAGTGCCAGAATATTGGTCTGGAATGCGATATCATCAATGGTCCTTATAATTTTACCGATTTCATTGGAGGTGCTGGCAATGTCATTCATAGCTGCAATCATATCAGCCATCTTCTGATTACCGCTTAATACGCCTTCACTGGCTTCCTGAGACAGTGTATTGGCCTCAGAGGCGTTGGCAGCATTTTCCTTAATTCGATTGGATATATCTGTAATGGTAGCAGATAACTCTTCAATGCTGGAGGCCTGCTCTGTTGCACCCTGGCTTAAGGCCTGAGCAGCATCAGATACCTGAGAAGCACCGGTGGAAACCTGCTCAGATGCATGGTCAATCTCTAATAGTGCATTGCTTAAGGTTAAACGTATGTTGTGCATTGCTTCTAAAATGTTTTTGTAAGAACCAACGTATTGCTCCTCTTTTGAGGTTGTCACTCTGAAATTACCATTGCTCATTTCACCCAGCACGTAATTGATATCCTGGATAATCAGCTTTAAGTTATCTGCCATAGAAAGGAAGTTCTTAGAGAGGACTCCAATCTCATCCTGGGATTTAATATCCAGGTGGATATCAAGATTACCGGCAGCAATATCAGAAGCTGCGGATACGACTCCATCAATCGGACGGAGAGTTCGCTTCATTACAATCGTAATTACAGTAATAATAATAGCTGTGGCAATAGCAGCCAATACAATCATGATTGCAACGATTAAGTAGACATCTTTATTTAAATCATTCCTTTCCAGAGTGCTTGAGGCCCACCAGGTCTGTGACTCACAGGTAATGGGGTAGTAATGTCTGGATTCAAAGGTGCCGTCGTCTCTTCTTGTATCAACATGGAACTCTTGCTTTGACTTCTGGGCTTCCGTAATTTTATTGTACTGGGAAGCGGGCAGCATATCTTCCAGCTTCTTACCAATATTGTCATTTGATTTACTGTCAAAAGAGATGATATTGCCCTCTGTGTAAATATCTACATACATGGTAGGATATTTCGCATCTGTTGTCTTGATTTTTGAGAAGTTAGCAAGGCTGATATCGGCAAGAACAACTCCAATTACATTATCCCCTTTCATGATGGGATAAGCAACTGTACTCATCATGGTTCCTTTGTAATCAAATGGGTCAGTGATATAGGGAGCTTTTGTCTCCTTGGCAATTTTGTAATAATCATTCTTTGAATACTCACTGTATGCGCCTAGAGACTGTGCTGTTTTATTCTTTGCGTCATTCCTGTCCATGTACACAGAGTAATCTTTGACTGAAGAGTCAAACTGGCCAGGCTCAAAAAAGGCACCAATACCGTAAAGATCAGCACTATTGTTAAGGGCCGCCCATGCGGAGTTCATCACATAGGTCTCAATTGCATAATTGGATTCTGTCAGCTGTGCATTGTAAATATGGCTTTGAATACTTTCCCCGTTAAATACTCCGGCAGCGGTTTTATTTCCGCTGTATACATTGTTTAAGTATTCCTGTAATTCTTTTGCGGTACCGGCAGCGCCGCTGACCATGGATTGTACCATAAGTCCGTTTTTAGCGGCAATCCCGCTAAATTCTCCGTTGATTGCCTTTGACAATGAGATACTTGTCTGCATTGCAGAAATAGCGATCAGCAGAGTCAAACTCACTGCAAGAATTACGCCCGTTATAATAGACATTTTTGTTGCAAGCTTAAAATCGTTGAATTTCAATTTTTTCTTGTTTTTCATAAGTGTTATGCTCCCTTAATCAAATAATTGGAAAAATATACCAATCACTGGACAAAAAATATACTGCACGGGTTGCAGTAAAAATTTTGTATAAATATAAGAGAATAACCTCCTTTCTTTTTTTTATTCAGATAAAGTCTGTTCAACATCAATATATTCGACATGAATCGACAATAAAATAATAGGAAAAATGAAAAAAAGTTACTATAATTATGCATACATAAGAGTAATCTACAAATTGTAACGGTTTTTTATCACTAATTATTCGTAAACAACAAGAATACCCGGATAATTTCCGGGCATTCTCTTAGGATTAAACGACATATAAGATTGTCATTTCTTTTAATTTTTCTTCAATCTGCTGCCTCATAAAGATCTCGCCATCCGCTCTTAAATCGTTACGATAACAGTATTTTCCTCTGCCCCGGCCAGTCATCATTTCCTTGGAATAAAGCTGATCGGAATCAGGGAAGGCTTCTGTATTAATCGCATTGTGAACGTAGCTGTAGGTCATAAAGATAATTTCTATGAGAGCCTGTTTTTTCACCTTATCCGACAGAAGCTGGGATAGAGTGTCTATTAATTCTCCGTACAAGGTTTTCCAGTCTTCGGTTAAGATAACAGGAGCTATTAACAATCCCACCTGGTAGCCGGCGTCGCACATGCGGTTTATGGCTGTGATTCTTGCAGTAAGGCTGGAGGTGCCAGGTTCAAAACGGCTGATAATGGATTGAGGATTCACACTCATCCGCATGATGACACGGCCTCTGTGGTTTAATCCCAAAAGAGGTTCCACCTGATTAAACTTTGTAGGAAAGGTGAGAAAGCCATATTGACTCATGCTGAAATTTTCAATTGTCCAGGATAGATTACCGGTTATGGTGTTTTCAAGGACTAAATCACTATTGCTGCCGATTTCGTAGGTGAAATCTTTTTGATAGCGAATGCCGTGATCCATAATTTTCTTAAGCATCTGATCCCGGTTCACAAACAGGCGAAGATAAGCACATTTATTATAATTGCAGACCAGATAGCAGTAGTGACACATGGCAGTACAGCCGGAAGAGGTGTAAGGAACAAGAAAATCTGAGACTTTATGGTTGGGAACGTAGTTATGGGTCTTGCGGACACCAATGACTATAATCCGTTTTAGGGCTGGAAAATCTTTATTAGGTCTTGTCCTTAATTCGTCTATTTTATTATGACTCTCGATGGGAACCCAGGGAACATCACTGTATTTTTCTTTTAACGTCTGGCCCAGCTCATAATTTAATGAGTCAGGCTCGTAATATATCTTATCCGGAAACATGGCATACCTCCTATTTTTCTAAAATTAGTATGTGTGGAAAAATAGGAAGCTTCCATAAAATTTTGCACAAAAATCACAGTAAAAAATAGACAACATTACAAATAGGTTTTATGAGGTCATGAAAATGGGAAGCGAAGGCGGAGCATAAGTGAAAACAAAAAATAGAGCCATTAATAATAAAACAGCAGCAAATAACCATTTATTATATTTTTGAAGAAGACAGTTCTTTGAAAAATAAAGGCTGATTGCAAAAGCAATAAAAACAGAGACGTAGAACAATAATATATCAAAAATAAGGCTGCTTTTTCCAAGAATTGCTGTATAAATATAAAAAACCACTGGTATCAGGAACGTGCCTGTTAACATGCCTGCATAATAGGCTGATGTCTGGCAGGTATTGGTTTCCTTATCTTTTTTCAGCAGGCCAAATATCACCATGGGAAAGAAGATTAGCTTCATATGTTCCCAAACCGATTCGTTGACAGGAGATATAAGTCCAACCACCGGATTTTCTCCTGACCATTCATAGGCAAAGTGAAACAGGGTCCCTATGACCCATACAAATATAATTCCGATTATTACAACGTATTTTTTGATATGCCTTTCCTCCTTTTTTGTTAGATGTTTGTAAGACTCTGGAATAAGTTATTAATATCAATCTGACCATATCCCCATACATTATTGGGATAAATTTCTGTCGTGCTCCGCCTGGCACCGCGTATAATAAGACGGTTGATGTCATTGCCGGTCATGGATGGGTAATTTCCTCTTGGTACCGCCCATTCCATTACCATTGCTATAATACCAGCTGCATGAGCACTGGCGGCTCCTGTTCCGGTAATGGTTCCATATAGATTGCCGCCTGGAACAGCACAAGGGATCTCAAAGCCTGGTGCTGCGATATCAGGTTTTACCAGACCATTTCTTGCATAGCCTCTGCTGGATTCTCCCAGTATACTGTCTGTCAGCTGATTGTAGGCAGTAACAGTCAGCTGATTGGTACCATTTCCGGGAGAAGTAATGGTAGTATCCGGGTTAGGATTTAAGAAAAAGGTTTCATTGGAAATCAAATCCCCGCTGGGAAGCCAGCAGTGAAAGGAAAAAGGTTCGTTGCCCACACTCTGGGCACGAAAATACCATATGCCGGAAGCAGGATTTCGAAAACGAATCAGTATCAGCTGGTCACCGGTTTCTTCCTCTAATACAATATTATTGACCCATATAAGACTCTGGGTAAAAATAAAATTGAATTCCCTGCAGTCATTGATGGTAGGAAAGACCCTTTGGGTGGATTCCCGATTGGGAGAAGAAATATCGATGGAAATTCGTTCTGGTGCATAAGGCCATATCTCCATCCAGAATTCGGGCTCATTTTCTCCGACTCTTAATTCAAAGTCATGATAATAGGGAGCAGTCGTAGTACTGTTAAAATAATGTCTCCTTTTATTTCCTTCATTACCTGCAGACACAGACACACCAAATCCAGGCAGCTGCACAAGGTAGGTTAAGTAACTGCTAAAGACTCCACGGCCGTCATGTCCTCCCTGATTGCTTCCTAAGGCAACGCAGATTACGATGGGACGGCCAATTTTTTGTGCTATAGATTGAAGATACCTGACTCCCAGAAGGAGATCTGATTCCTGAAAGCAGTAAGCCTCCGGTTTGACAAAAAATAATTCCTTCAAATTATTTTTTGCCTCCTTTAATTTTACAACCACAATATCAGCTTCCGTTACAATACCGGAAAATGACTCATCCTCGTTCGGCTTTCCTGCAATGATGCTTGTAATTGCAGTGCCATGGCCATTGGTATCTACCGTAGGAACAATGGAAAGAGGGTCTTCCGAACGCAATGCCTCGTTAATGGTATCCCGGGTGTATTCGCTTCCGAAGGTAAATCCTTCCGGCATCGTTCCGGTCTGTACGGTCTGATCCCATATGGATTGGATGCGGGTAGTGCCGTCATTATTTCGAAATGCCTCATGCAGGTAGTCAATGCCAGTGTCTATAACACCAATTATAATACCCCGTCCGTACAAACTTAAAAAAGGATTACGTTGTACCGTTCCGATCCCTGATTTTTCAATGCTGATAATGGATTCAAGGGTAAAGAGCGCAGGAAACGTATTGTATGGCTGGCTGCCCAGAATGCAGGGATCCATCTCACTTCTCAAAATATGAACCAAAGAACTGCGATCAGTGAGAAATGTAATATTATCGCCTGTATCAAAGGCCGGGACAGATATGTTGCTAATGATAAGATCGAAGTAATCATTGTCTAAAATTTTGCTCAAAATCCAGCCTCCTGACTATCCTGATGATGCGTATACTATATATTATGCGAGGCAATGCCCTTTATGAGCGGTCATCCTATGTGTAAATCTATCAGATATTTGTAAGACGCTCAAATAGACTGTTAACATCAAGCTTTCCATATCCCCATATGTTGTTAGGATAAATGAGAGATTCGTCACGTCTGGCACCTCTTATGATTAAGCGGTTTGCATCGTATCCACTCATTAGTGTATAATTTCCTCTTGTAATCCCCCATTCCATGAGCATAGCCATCGCACCTGCGGCATGAGCGGAGGCAGCGCCGGTTCCGGTGAGAGTCCCGTATTGGTTTCCAGGCAGTGCACAGGGAATCTGATAGCCTGGAGAAGCGATATCCGGTGCGACAAGACCGTTTCTGGTATACCCTCTGCTAGATTCTAGCAGTATACTTTCATCAAACTGGTTATAAGCGGTAACCGTCATCTGGCTGATACCATTTCCGGGAGAGGTAATGGTAGTATCAGGATTGGGATTCAGGAAAAAGGTATCATTGGAGATTAAATTTCCTGACGGCAGCCATACATGAAAGGACAGAGGGGAATTATCCAGGCTTTGAATGCGGATTCTCCAGACCCCGGGCAGAGCATCCTGGAAGCGTACCAGTATCAGCTGATCGCCGGTTTCTTCCTCAAATAGAAAATTATTGACCCATAGTTTACTGGGAGTAAATATAAAATCGAACATTCTGCAGTCACTGATGGCTGGGTAGACCTGTTGAGTAGATTCTCTGTTGGGAGAGGAAATATCAACCGATAACCGGCCCAATGCATAAGGCCAGATCTCCATGGAAAACAGCTTGTCATTCTCTCCAATTCTTAATTCAAAATCGTTATAAAAGGGGGCATTCGTGGTGCTGTTAAAATAATGCCTGCGGCTGCTCCCTTCATTGCCGGCGGATACGGATAGGCCGATTCCGGGTATTCTGGCAAGATAATTTACATAATTGCTTAAAGCACTGCTGCCATCGTGTGAGCCCATGCTGCTGCCAAGGGCAATGCAGATGACAATGGGTCTGCTGGCGGCGGAAGCGTAGCTTTCCAAGTACCTTAATGCCAGCATAATATCAGATTCCTGATAACAAAGCTTATCTTCTGGAACGAACATTATTTGTTTGGTCACTGGCTTTGCTTCTTTTAGCTTTACCACTACCATTTCCGATTCCGGTACAACTCCTGAAAATGCGTTCTCCTCATTGGGCCTTCCTGCAATGATACTTGCAATGGAAGTTCCATGTCCGTTGGTATCATTCGTCGGGACAATGGTTAAGGGATTTTCTGATCTTAAGGCCAGGTTAATGATATCCCGGTTGTACTCTGTTCCAAAGGTAAAGCCTTGGGGAGGACTGCCATCTTGCACTGTCTGATCCCAAATAGATAGTATCCTGGTAGTATTATCATTATATAAAAAGGCAGGATGGGGATAATCGATTCCCGTATCAACGATACCGATGATAACGCCTCTTCCAAAAAGATTAAGAAAAGGGTTACGTTGAACCGTTCCAATTCCCGATTTTTCAATGCTGATGGTAGAGGTAGGAGTGTATAAGGTAGGAAAGTTATGGTAAGGAAAGGAGCCAAGGATGCAGGGATTAAATTCTGCAACAGGAATATTAAGCAGAGAGTGTCTAAAATTAATCGTGGTAATGTTATCGCCCGAATCATACGTGGGAATCGAGACGTTATTGATAATAAGATCATAATAGTTATTATCTATAATTTTTTCCAAATTAGCCCCCCAGCCTGATTCGATAGAAGCATTTGTTCTATATTATGCAGACAGGAATTTAATATGAGCGACCGCCATGGTTTATCCATGTAATTTTATGGAGTTTTTATCCAGCCCTTCTTAGCCCAGTATTCATTATCAGCAGATAAAACAGTCTCTTTTCTGGCCGCCTGCTGATGCATCATCTTACAGATGGCAAAGAGTCCTCTGACCTTTAATCCCTGCCTTGGAGGAGCCTGGTTCTTAAACTTCTCAGCAAATTTCACTACTTTTCTTAGGATCTCCTTTTGCCGTTTCTCAGATAACTGGTTAAAGATAATACCTTCCATCAGTCCGATGCCCAAGGTCCGAATCTGAGAAACACCAAGCCACGTAAGACTGGTTTGAATGTCCCTTTGCGCCCCTTTTTGAATGGCACCTACCGCATTGGTAAGAATAGCAGCTCTTTTATGGAACATTCTCTCATCTGGTCTGTGCACCATCCAATGGACACATAAATGATCTAACAGAGCTTTCATCTGGGCTGTTGTTCTTAGAGCATAAACCGGGGAAGCGAAGACGAGCAGTTCCGAATCCAGCATGGAATTCCAGATGGGAACCACGTAATCTGCATGAGGACAGAGCGCTTCATACTTAAAAAAGCAGACTTTACAGCCGGAGCAGAAGTGAGGAAGATCCCTGGGCAGATAAAATTCGGTGATATCATGGCCTGGGCCCAATGCACCTAAGAAAGTTTCTTTGATCCGGTATGTGCAGCCTTTTTGCTCCGTACCGGTAACTACTGTAATTTTCATGGAATTCCTCCTTGCTTTGTGACTTAGTAGAAGTATACCACATTGTGTTTTAAATTTGCAAAGATGTAAAAAAAGCAGCCACTGTCTGCATAATCTATGCTCAGTGACTGCTGTTGTTATAAAGTTATTGAATTTTACAATCGATTAATATAGGATCAACAAAGTAGCCGTCGCTGACACCTACAACAGTAACGGTATCGTCTTTTTGTAAGTTTTTTACTTTTGCGATTTCTGCAGGGTCAGTAAATTCACATCTTACAAAATAAGCACTAAACTTGTCAGTACGGCTAAAATTGATAACGGCTATGTCTGAGCGGTCATTCTCCAAGTTATAGACGGTGGCTGTTATGCGCAAAGTTTTCCCCTTGTAAAGCAAGTCCGCTTTATCACTATCTGTGGAATAATCATTAATCATATCATTGGCTGAAACATCGTAAATATCACCAGCAGAAGTCGTAGGTTCAGACATTGCAGCTGCGGTTGTTGTCTCTTCTAAGGCTGCACGCGTAGTTTCTTCCGTCTTATACTCAAAAGATTCTGCAGTTGTTTCCTTCTCTGATTCAAGCGGTATCTCTTCAGTTGTTTCCATATTATACTTTGAATAGGCGGAGCTGGATGCCTTGCTTGTTGGTGCTTGTACCGCTAGAAGGACAGCCGCAACAATCCATACAATTGAATATAATGAGAAGAATGCTGTAAGTGCAATGCGTACGCCTACATGGAACTTTTTATATTTCCACATTAAAAACAGACCTACTGGGAGGCATAAACAAAATGTTGTTAGCAGAATAAACCATGTTGTCTGATAAAATGGCGTTTTTTCTGGTGCCTCTGGGGGCGTAATTTGGTTGTTTGTGTTTTGGGTATCCATACTCGTTTCCTCTTTTCTTGTATTTATTAAAAAAGCCTTTGGCTAAATTAATTAAAGTGAAACAAACTATATCTGTTACAAATCTGGTTACATTACCTGATTTTTCCAACTACGCCCCTTATAATACCATGAAAAATCAGTAAGTACAAGAAATAGAGGGTAATTCGTATAAATTCATAAAAATTTACTACATTCTAGATTTTAAATACAATAATTTCCTCAAGGATTTGCTACGCAGAACAAAAACACCGGAATTCCTTTTTCATTGGAGTTCCGGTGTTTTGGCTGTTTATTATATGGAAGTAACGGGGCTAAGTTTGAAGTTTTTTGTGCTTTCTATAAAACTATATTCGTCTGATTTCCGTCCATCCATTTAGCAATATTATCAAAAACAATCTTTGCCCTTGCTTCCATGGATTCCGCCGATGCAAATGCTACATGGGGAGTCACAATGGTGTTTTTGCTGTGAAGCAGTGGATGACTGGTATCCAGAGGAGGCTCTGATTCAAACACATCAATCCCTGCTCCAGCAAGATAACCGGAATTTAAGGCATCAGCCAGGGCCTGAGAATCTACTACAGGTCCACGTGCTGCATTGATTAAATAAGCGCCCTGTTTCATTTTCTCAATGGTTCCTCTGTTGATTAGATGGCGGGACTCTTCGTTTAGAGGGCAATGGAGGCTGACGATGTCAGAGTGGGAGAGCAGCTCATCGAATGAAACGAATTTTATAAAGGATGGCTCTTTTCCTGTCACATGGCGTTTAAAGCCTAATATCTTGCAGCCAAATACATTTAGAAGCTCAGCCGTTCTTGTACCAATTGCGCCCATGCCAATGATGCCAACGGTTTTCCCCATGATTTCACTTCCGACCAATCCTTCTTTTGTTTTTCCTTCCCGGCAGCGGGCTTCCACCTGAGGAACATTTCTAAGAAGAGAAAGCATCATACATACTGACAGCTCTGCAACAGCTTCTGTGGAGTATCCAGCCGCATTGCTCACCTTGATTCCCTTTTTTTCAGCCGTTTCTAAATCTACGTGATCTACACCCGTAAAGGCTACATCTATGAATTTAAGCTGTTTGCAGGAAGAAATCACCTCTTTGGAGAGAGGCATATTAGCAATCATAATCACATCAGCATCTTTGGCACGTTCTATCTGAACCTGTGGATTTGTATCTTTTTCATAGGCAGTAAAACTGTGTCCGGCCTCCATCAGCGGTCTTGCACATTCCATTAACAGGTTGTTTGGAATCCCAAGTGATTCCAGCAGTACGATATTCATAAGCGTTACTCCGATCATATGATAAATTTCGGGACCTAGGATAATCAGGCCCTGCTTGTTAAATTATACCACTGTGAAATGAATTAAAAAAGAGGAGATAGACAAATCCTGGTAATTTGGTACCCATGAATATAAATTGCCAGGCATGTATACATTTACATATGGAACAATATATGTTATAAATATTGTTATAAAAATAACAATATGGGAGGGTATTAAATGAACTTCACGAAAAAACGTTGGATTATTTTAGTTGCAAGTTGTTTTATCAATTTATGCATCGGTTCCTTGTATGCGTGGAGCGTATTAGCAGGTCCAATGGCGGAGTACTTAAGTCAGTTAAATGGGGTAAAGCTGACAGCTAGAGATTTGTCTATTGTATTTGTAATTGCCAATGCGGTAGGTCCTATCACTATGATTGGTGGAGGTAAGATTAATGATACTTTAGGGCCCAAGCTTGTTGTTTTAATTGGTGGGCTCATGTTTGGCGGTGGAATGTTTCTTTCTGGATTTGCAAATAGTGTAGGGTTCCTGATTTTTTCATACTCATTACTGCTTGGTCTTGGACTTGGAATGGTATACGGCGCAACCATCAGCACCTCTATTAAATTCTTTCCAGACAAAAGGGGTCTTGTAGGAGGACTTACAACAGCAACCTTTGGAATCAGCTCGGTGATTATTCCACCAATCGCAGCAGCGATTATGAGTGCGACTGGTCCAACCACCGCTTTTAAGATTATCGGTGTGGTATTTGCTGTGATTGTATGCGGCAGTGCATTCTTTATTGAAAAATGCCCGGCTGATTTTATACCCGATGGCTGGACACCGCCAGCTCTTAAAGGAAATGCAAAAGCTCCTGTTAACATGGATTGGAAAGGTATGCTTAAGACTCCAATTTTTTACGTTATGATTATATTATTAACATGTGGTGCTTTTGCCGCTTTGATGTTTATACCATTGGCATCACCTATTGCGCAGAAGATGATCGGTATGTCAGCAGCAGCTGCAACCGCTGCAGTATCTGTACTGGCTTTATTTAATGTATTGGGCAGAGTTTTAGCTGGTACCATATCCGATAAGATTGGACGAATTAATACCTTAAGATTAGCTTGTATATTCTCTATCATTGCCCTTATTCTCATGTATATATCCGGAGAAGGATCCGTTGTAACCTTTTATATTGCAATCTGTCTCATCGGTATCTGCTTTGGTGCTTTTATGGGTGTGTTCCCAGGCTTTACTGCGGATCAGTTTGGTCCAAAGAACAACAGTGTGAACTATGGTATTATGTTTATTGGCTTTGCTTTTGCCGGTACGATTGGACCGATTATTTTAAACTACATCTACAATGCCAGCGGTTCCTACCAGAATGCATTTCTGTTTGCAATGTTATTCTCAGTTCTTGGATTGGTGCTGACGTTTGTTTACCGGGCATTACGTAAAAATACAAAATAAACTGGAAAACCCAGAATATCCAACTTATAAACAGGTGGATGTTCTGGGTTTTATATT
Source organism: Clostridium sp. 12(A) (assembly GCA_000526575.1). Lineage (GTDB taxonomy): Bacteria > Bacillota > Clostridia > Lachnospirales > Lachnospiraceae > Lacrimispora > Lacrimispora xylanolytica. The sequence goes on from JAGI01000002.1 coordinate 240,865, forward strand.
TTTTAATAGCATATTAATAAGACTGACTGTGAAAAGCCTTCGCCAGCTGATTCCCTGCCTCCATACCTGTATACAGCGCCCCCTGCATCCAGCCATGTTTTGTGGACAGATGTTCTCCGGCAAAGAAAATCCTTTGATTAAATTCAGGCTTTAACATCTCATAAGAAAACAATTCTTTCTGACCTGGAAGTGCCTGTGCAAAAGCACCCCGGATAAAAGGTTCATTATCCCAAACCACTGTCTTATGGTCTTTTACAATGGAATCTAAGAATCCTCCTGGCAATCCATGAACTTCCTCTACGTTCTCTTTAATCAGTTCATATCGAAGAGCTGGTTCCATATTTCCCACTCTTGTTGCATTTAGATGATAATTATAGGAAGCTGTCAGTACTCCCGGCTCATTTGGGGAGCAGGAGGAGACATCAGGACATAGAAGGTGATCTCCAGGATAGAAGATATATTGAATCGGCAGATCTGTCTGGGAAAATCCTCCCACCATCCGGCCATAATCGGTATCCTGTTCCCAAAATCGTTCTTTGCACAAAAAGGCAGTTTTTTGAGAATTGGTATAATTAAATTCTAATATGGCCTGCATTTTTGGATTGCTGAATCGAGGCTTAATATCCACTTCTCTCAATGTGGAGTAAGGAATCGCACATACTACGTAATCAAAAGCATCTTCGCTTCTGCTTAAATCCCGGACATTTCGATGCGCCAGGACAATTTGATTGCTGTTTTGCAGCTCATAAATACCTGTGACTGTCTGCCCCGGCCGGTAGGTGACCGTGCCTAGTTGTGAGACGGGGATATTTTCGTATTGTGTTAAATTGTCAGTAAAGAAGGACTTTACAAAGGCGTAGGGCAGGTTTACCATTCCGCCTTCTATGTTATAGGTGTTGCGGTAATCCAGGGTATATTCTTCGTGAACGTTTTCGGCGTAACTGATATCAAACAGAGCTCCGGTTCCTGGATCCACTCCTGAGATCAAGCTGATGGCTCCCTGGCTTAATCCCAGGTTTTCCAGAGTCTGCCGGACGGTATAGTTTGTAAACGTCAGATATTCCGGGGAATATTCCGGTAAAATCTGTATAAGCTGAGCCCGGATATCAGGCGGAAGCTGCATCATCATATATAAGAAGGCATAGTCAGTAAGCTCTGCCCAGGGAGTGTTTCTTTCCTGGGGAGTCAAATCGTATAAGGGATAAAGAATCTGTTCAATGGAATCAGTGGTCCTTAAACGGGTATTATGTACGTATAAAAAATTGTTGCGCCGCCTGACAGACAGAGGACGTGTATTTAGACCAAATAAATTAATATAGTGCCAGGTGGTCTCATGGGTAGCCGGTATTCTTTGTGCGCCGAATTCGTTATAATATTTACCATCTGCATCAAAATAATAAGTATAAACTCTTCCCCCGATTCGCCTGTCATTGGAATCCAGAATGGTAATATCGGCTCCCAGCTTGCGAAGCTCAAAGGCGGCGGATAAACCGGCAAGGCCACCTCCTATGACGCCTATTTTTACACCCTTCAATTCTCCTGGCTGTGCGTAATTTGTAATATCCAAAGGAGGACTCAGTAAGCGGGTAATGTATTCGTAATCTTCCGGCCGGCCAGCCGCTTCCAAAGAATTTTTAATCATGTCCTGTCGTTGTTCATTGGTTGGATTCAATACCTGATTTAATGGAATATCCATAGATTATACCTCATAATATCACTATAATTGCAATGTATTGGAATTTTTCTCCTAATATAACAAACAGGAGTACTTTTTCGATTGGCGATAGGGAACACTTAGGGGACATTTGCTTTTGGCAATGTCCCCTTAATTATTTTTGCTTATTTTGCTGCTTTCTCAGAAAACTCAGTGGTAACTAAGTCCTCATAGGGAACCCGTGCCTTCAGCTGACCAGCTTCTTCTAAGATATTTTCCAGAAGCTCAAAACTGTCTTTTTCAAACACAGTATCCTTTTTCCAGGAATCCTGTGCTTTATAGCGTTCTACTATGACAGCAATGGTCTTAACATCGGTTTCCTTGAACTGAGGCTGAATTACCTTTGCAATTTCATCAGAGGAATGAGTATTTACAAATTCCATTCCCTTTTGAATGGCATTGGTAAATTTCTGTACAGTCTCAGGATGCTTCTTTATATAGCTTTTCTTTGCGCTGTAGGCGGTATAAGGAACGTATCCGGAATCAACGCCAAGGGAAGCAACGACATAGCCACTTCCTTCCTTTTCAAGGCCAGTGGCAAATGGTTCAAATTCAACGGTATAATCGGCATCGTTGCTTGTAAAAGCAGCGGCGGTCAGACCAAACTGAATGCTCTGGTCAATGGAAAGATCTGTGGCTGGATCCATGCCGTTTTTCTTTAATATATACTCAAATACCATCTGAGGCATTCCCCCGGCCCTTCCTCCAAGTACTTTTTTGCCTTTTAAGTCCGCCCATTTAAAATCAGGCTGGCTGCTTCTTCCGACAAGGAAGTTTCCTGCACGCTGAGTCAGCTGGGCAAAGTTCACAGCGTAATCATCAGCACCGTTGGCATAAGTATAAATGCTGGATTCCGATCCCATAAATCCAATATCAGCGTCTCCAGAAATCAGGGCGGTCATGACCTTATCTGCACCTGCTCCGTTCACAAGGGTCAAATCAATGCCCTCGTCTTTAAAATATCCAAGCTCAATGGCTGCATATTGAGGTGCATAGAAGATGGAATGGGCGACTTCATTTAAGGTTACCGGAGTTAAATCGGATGACGTTCCTTTGGAACCGCAGCCTGCCAGGCTTACGATGGCAGCTCCGGTGAACATGGCGGTCAGAAAAAAGTGTAGAACCTTTCTCATACAATCCTCCTTAGGGAATCTAATACTACATAGTATTAAAAAGGTCTGAAATGGTACCTTGTCTTATAAAAAATTATAAGTTTACATTCTCACAGGAAATTTGAGAGAAAAGAGGACGAATCTGCTTTCTGTAGGAGTGCCTGCAGCTTGTTAAGGCAGCGGCAACCATGAAAGCAGCCAGGATATAAACAATAAGCCGATTCACATGGATCCCCCTTTTTCTTCGTTCTGGTACCATTGTATGAAGGCGATTTTGCCTATGTTCCCTTAATTATTAAATTTATAAAATACATTGGAATAAGAAGACAAATTGTGGTATACTGCTATGGTAAATTAACAAAAGCAGGAGAAATACAATGGACTATCGGATGATCGTGCTGGATTTGGATGGGACTCTTACCAATCGGAACAAAGAGATTACACCCAGGACCAAAGAGGCACTTTTTGAATTAAAACGACAGGGCGGTATTATTGTTCTGGCCTCCGGGCGCCCCACCTATGGCATCATGCCTCTTGCCAGAGAGCTTGAGCTTCATGAGACAGGTGGATATGTCTTATCCTTTAATGGTGGCCGGATCATTGATGTAAAAACAGGTGAAACAGTTTTTGCAAAAGAACTGCCTGTAGAATCAAATGAGAAGATTATAAAACTTTCCAAAGACCATGGGGTGAATGTTCTTACCTATGAAGATGATGTTATCATTACTCCCAATGCTTCTGATGAATACGTTCAAAAGGAGGCCTTCATTAATAAGCTGAAGGTAAAAGAAGTCCAGGATATGGAAAATTATGCCAACTTTCCGGTGGTTAAGTTCATGATGCTGGAAGAGGGAGAGATTCTCCAGATGGTGGAGCCAAAGGTAAAGGCATTTTTAGGCCGTGATTACAGCGTTTACCGTTCTGAACCATTTTTTCTGGAGATACTGCCTAAAGGAATCGATAAGGCAGCAAGCCTAGAAAGGTTGTTATCCCGCCTTTCCATGAGTAAGGATGAGATGATTGCCTGCGGAGATGGGTATAATGATTTGTCCATGATTGAATATGCCGGACTTGGGGTAGCCATGGATAATGCAGTTCTTCCCGTAAAGAAAGCAGCTGATTATGTGACTTACTCAAATAATGACGATGGAATTGCTCATGTGATAGAAAAATTTATGCTATCCTGACAGTCCAGGGGTGGATTTTAAAACTTTAATATGTTAAAATGTACCTAAGAGTAAAAGTTAAAAAAAGGGGATTGAATAATACTATGAATAAAAAAATTAAGACAGATGCGGTGGACCATCTGTTTGAGGCCATACTATCCTTAAAGACACCAGAAGAGTGTTATATTTTCTTTGAAGATGTCTGTACGGTGAATGAGCTTTTAAGCTTATCCCAGAGATATGAAGTGGCTAAAATGCTGAGAGAGGGCCGTACTTATCTGGAGATTGCAGAAAAGACAGGTGCTTCTACTGCAACCATAAGCCGTGTCAACCGGTCATTAAACTACGGAAATGACGGATATGACATGGTCTTTAAACGTTTAGAGGAAAGAAGACAGGATTAAAAAACAGGGGACAAGCCTAATCTGGCTGTCCCCTGTTATGTTTTATTTTTTCTTCTTTAAAGAATCCGTATCGGATAAACCGTCAATAAGCTTTTCAATGACCTGCTTTTTTAGATATACATCAAAGGAGAGCCCGCAGATCCAGGAGAATAGCTGAAGATATTCCTGATCCTCAGGGTCTAAGTTCTTATCTGAAAATGCAGTCTTTGATTTTTCGAATTTATCCATAATATCTTCTTTAATACGGCTAAGCTCAGATTCTTCCTGAGAAAAGATCTCCTTGTAGATTTCTTCCAAAGGCAGATCTTCGGGTGTATTAAAATGCTTATCCGTAATTGGTTTAAAAAGCTGTTCAATATCATGGAAGGAAAGAAGATTCTTAAAATAATAGATAAATATCAGTAAAAGAATGTGCTCTCTCGTATATTTCTTCTTATTAGGAGCCGGGAGAAGATTGTTCTTTGCATAGTTGTTGATCATGGTCTTTGTAAGAACCTTATCATTAGGATAGCGTTTGGTATCTTTTAAATGCTCATCCATGAATGTCGTGACCTGATCCATATATAAATCAATGTTAGGGATAGTTTCCGGCTTTATATGCTGAAGAGATTTCAGATGCTCTAAAATATCCTGCATTCTTTCGTCGTTTGTTTTCATATGTTCCTCCGTTCTGTGTGCAGAATGCCACACATAAGGGATGATGCCCTTTGTCATATTATATAGTATTCAATACCAGATGACAAGAGGTAAAAGGTGATAAATAAGATATTCTTGACTTTTAAAGAATGTATGATAATCTAGAACTATTCATTTAGCTTAGGAGAGGAGATACACAATTATGAAAAAAGTACTTGCGACGGAAAAGGCTCCGGCAGCGATTGGACCATACTCTCAGGGAATGCGCTGCGGTGATATGGTATTTATTTCAGGACAGCTTCCCATTAATCCTGCGACTGGAGCATTTGCAGGTGAAGATATTGCTTCTCAGACAAGACAAGCTTTGACAAATATCAGAGCTATCCTGGAAAGTGATGGTCTTACCATGGCTAATATCGTAAAAACAACAGTATTATTAAAAAACATCAGTGATTTTAGTGCTATGAATGAGGTGTATGCTGAATTTTTCGAAGGTGCATATCCTGCCAGAGCTGCGTTTGAGGTAGCTGCTCTTCCAAAAGATTCACTGATTGAAATTGAAGCAGTTGCTTATTTGGGAGAATAAAAAGCCTGATAGAATCAAACATAACTGAAAGATGAAAGGGAGTACAGCAGGTAAGGATGCGGTGCTCCCCTTTTTAAATATTCCGCTTCCAAGAGTAAAATCGGGGCTGCTTGTAGAAATTAAGGGCTTTTTGCGAAAGAAATGGGTTGCATATTGACGGACTTATATTATAATAAATTGAGGAAGTTCGATAGATTCTATTACGAATCGAGGGGAAGTTTTTACCTTTAGGAAGAAAATTAGGATTAATTTAATAATGGAAGTTGGTACTCTTACGATGAATGTGAACGAAACAGCAGAAGAATACTTAGACCGGATTCCAATGTGGGCAAAAAAGAAGAATTCCCTTTTAGACATCCGCAGGTTCATAAACGAAATGGGAGATCCGGATGAGAACATGAGAATCTTTCACGTGGCTGGAACCAACGGAAAAGGTTCGGTCTGTGCATTTCTCCAGTCTGCTTTGCTAAGCTCAGGTTTTAAGGTGGGAACGTTTACATCTCCCCATCTGGTTGATATCAGAGAGCGTTTTTGTATCAATGGAGAGATGGTTCCGGAAGCTGCTTTTTCTAAAAGCTGTGAGCGGATCAAAGAGCTTTCTGAGGGGATGATGGAAAAGGGATTTTGCCATCCCACTTATTTTGAATTTCTTTTTTATATGGCTATGGATTTGTTCCGTGAGGCTGAAGTGGATTACGTTATCCTGGAGACAGGTATGGGAGGGAGACTTGATACGACCAACGTCGTAAGGAACCCCATTGTTTCGGTAGTTACCTCTATTAGTCTGGACCATACAGAATATTTAGGAGATACCATAGAAAAGATAGCCGGAGAAAAAGCTGGAATTATAAAAAAAGGTGTACCGGTCGTTTTCGACGATAATGATACAAAGGCATCGTTCGTGATCCGAAACAGGGCAAAAGAGCTGGGGGTATCCTTCTATCCGGTGGACAAGCAGGGATACCGGATTATAGAGCAAAGGGATGAGGGATATGGTGTCAGACTTTCAGACATCAATGGAGATTACCATGAATTATTCATTCCTTCCCACGCAGAGTATCAGGTGATGAATGCCCTTCTTTCCTTCCGTGCTTTATTAGCAGCCGGGATAGGAGACATAAAAGGAATCAAAGAAGGCTTCTCCAATATGCGGTGGCCGGCCAGAATGGAAGAAGTCATGCCAGGGGTGTTTTTAGACGGAGCCCATAATCCGGCTGGGATTGAAGCGTTTATAGAAGCAGCAGTAAGCCTGTGCCAAACAAGGCAAAAGAAAGCAGATCTTCTGTTTTCCGCAGTTGCTGATAAGGCTCACGGTCTTATGATAAAAAAAATTGCAGAATCGCTGCCAATAAACAAGGTGGCAGTGGCGCATATGGATTCAGAAAGAGGACTTGATACAGATATTCTGCTCAATGAGTTTCAGGAGGTCTGTAAAAGAGAGGTAAAGGGATATTCTTCTGTGGAAGAAGCTCTGAAAGCTCTGCTTCATGAAAAGGATGAAGACTGCCTGGTTTTCTGTGTAGGATCCCTCTATCTGATGGGTGAGATAAAAGCGGTTTTAAGGAGGAACAACTATGATAGATTTTGAAGCTGAAATGAATGAATACAGGCCAAGCCTTGAGGTAGATGCAGTGGAAGATGCCATTGTGAAAAGTGATCTTGCAGATATGAATGATATCATGATGGGTCTTATAAAAGAAGTCAGCAAGGAATAGGCGGTTAAAATATGGATTATGAAAGAAAAACCCGTGTGATTGCAAACAGCTATTACAACATGGGACTGGAACGAGCAAGGCTGCGGGATTTGACCGGAGCAGCAGAATGTCTGAAAAAAAGCCTGCATTTCAATAAGTATATGACAGATGCCAGGAACCTTCTGGGACTCATTTATTATGAGGTCGGAGAGGTGGGCGATGCTCTTGTACAGTGGGTAATCAGTATGAACCTACAGCCCGAAGACAACCGGGCAGATTATTATCTGGGAGAGATACAGCGAAAAAAAGGAACCATGGATAATGAGCGCCGCACGGTGCGAAGGTTTAACCAGGCATTGGTCTATGCGCAAAATGGCAGCGAAGATCTGGCGATTTTACAGCTTAACAAGGTTGTGGAAGGAAAGCCAGGCTATATAAAAGCTCAGCTGTTATTCGCTCTTTTAAGCATTGCAAGAGAAGATTACCATAAGGCATCAAAGGCCATCAATAAGGTCCTTCAGATGGACTGCAACAATCCGAAGGCCCTTTATTATAAGTCGCTGTTAAAGACCACTGGAGTGGCGGTAAAACCAGAACGAGAGCCGGAAAAGCGGAAGTTTAAAAATGCCGTATCCCACAGGCAGATGGAAGATGATGATGTAATCATTCCACCCAGCTACCGGGAGAATACCAAGGATCAGGCGGTATTAAATATTTTGGCAGGACTTGTCTTAGGAGCAGCGGTCATCTTTTTTCTGGTCATGCCGGCCCAGACAAAGTCAATCAACGAAAACCACAATAAGGAAATTTCAAAATACAGCGAGCAATTAAGTCAGGCCAATAAAAAGTCCGATAGCTTGAATGATCAGATTGAGACTTTAAAAACAGAGAAACAGGCAGCAGAGGATTCCCTTGCCTCTCTGACCAACAATGCAGATAACATTCTTGCCCAGTATCAGGCAGTCATCGGCATTCTCAATGCTTACAAAAAGAATGATTTTCCAACCGCAGTTAAGCTGTATGCCGGTTTGGATCCGACTCTGATAACGGCAGAAGGGGTACAGGCTGTGATAGGGGAAATCAGAAAAGATATGGCAGAAAATGGCGTTACCATCCTGGAAGGCCTTGGAGACAAATCCATGGTAGCAGGAGATAGCCCTACTGCTCTTGTCTACTACTCAAAGTGCTTTGAGCTAAAGCCAGCAAGCTGGCAGGCTAAATATAAGGCAGCAGTTATCTACAAAGGAATGGGACAAAAGGATCAGGCCAATGGACTGTTCTCCGATGTTATCAATAACAGCAAGGACCCAGAATTAACAACTAAGGCAAAAACCGAACGCGGTTTTTAAGATGCAGTATTAAAGAAAGACACTACAGAAGAAAACACTTTTTTTGTAGTGTCTTTTTTTTCTATTACGGGCAGAAAATTAGGAATGGAGGAGATTGCATATGAATCAACCGCACTTTACATATGAGGCAGAAGGTCATACCCTGATCGTACATCTGCCGGAGGAGCTGGATCATCATAACTGCTCAGGGCTTAAATATGAAACCGATTTAATCCTGTCTGAGAACTATATCAAACGCATCTTGTTTGACTTCTCAAAAACCAGATTTATGGATTCTTCGGGTTTAGGAATTTTGCTGAATCGTTATAAACAAATGGCTTTAAGCGGGGGAACCGTTGCGATCTATGGTGCAGGAGCCCAGGCTCTCCGCATTCTTAAAATGGGAGGCATTTTAAAATTAATGAAACTATATGACTCAAAAGAAGCTGCAGTCACAGGTTGAGGAGGAACATATGTCTGAACAGAATAAACCAGAAATTCTAAAAATGGAATTAGAAGCCTTATCGAAAAATGAGGAGTTTGCCAGAGTCGCAGTTGTAGTCTTTATGGCAAGACTCAATCCGACTCTGGAAGAGGTGGATGATGTGAAAACAGCCGTGTCGGAGGCAGTTACCAATGCAGTCATTCATGGATATCGGGGAGAAGGAGGAATCATCTACCTGGAGGTAGCGGTTATTGATCAGGAAATCTCTATCACTATCCGGGACACAGGGGTAGGGATACCAGATATTAAGCAGGCAATGGAGCCGATGTATACCACGGATCCGGATGGAGAACGCTCAGGAATGGGATTTTCCTTCATGGAAGCATTTATGGATCAGGTGGAGGTACTATCGGCGCCAGGAGAAGGAACTGCCGTGACCATGAAAAAGAAGATCAGCGGGTGAGCCTTATGGATGAGACCATGAGATTGATAGAAATGGCTCACGAAGGAGATAAAGCGGCAAGAGATCAGCTTGTAACCGACAATTTCGGCTTGATCTGGAGTATTGTGCGCAGATTTACGGGGCGCGGCTACGAACCAGAGGATTTATTTCAAATTGGATCTATCGGACTGATGAAAGCAATTGATAAGTTCGATTTATCCTATGATGTAAAATTCTCTACGTACGCAGTGCCTATGATAACAGGTGAAATCAAACGTTTTTTAAGAGACGATGGAATCATAAAGGTCAGCCGTTCCATCAAGGAAACGGCTCTTAAGGTAAAGCGCGTCCGGGAAGAACTCATATTTCGTTTTGGAAGAGAACCTACGGTGGAGGAGATCGCCGGAGAAATCGGGGCCAGTAAAGAAGAAGTTGCGGCCTCCATTGAAGCAGGAGCAGAGGTAGAGTCTCTATACCGTTCTGTCAATAAAAATGATGAAAACAGCATTTTGCTCATTGATAAGATCGAAGAGGAAAGCTCAGCCCAGGAAGAACTTTTAAATCGCATGGTGCTTCGGGATCTGCTTTCTCAGCTTTCGGATAAAGACAGAGAGATCATCATCAGACGCTATTATTACAATGAAACACAAAGTCAAATCGCGACAAAACTTGGCATTTCCCAGGTTCAGGTTTCAAGACTGGAAAAAAAGATTTTAAAGCAAATGCGAGAAAAATTATAGAATAAAAAAAATCCTACGGCTCATACTAAACATGAAAAACCAGAGAAAAGGATGTGAGCACGTATGGAATCCGTAAAACATAAGCTGGTCATGGCGTTACTTGTTTTGTGCCTGATTGCAATTGCGGTTGCTATCTGGTATATGATTGCAGTTATGCCGGATGGGCTTGAAAAGGAAGGTACTCTTGTAAAGGCATTTCCAGGATTGGGGATGATGATGTTATGAGCAAAACCGTTTACTTAAATATCAGCGAGATCACAGAGGTTCATCATAAGGAGATCCAGTTAAAGGACGTAGCAGATGTTTACTGTGATGATACGGCTGTTATGAATAAATGCAAAGCTCTGCGCATTAAGACCATTCACCTGGATAAGAATGAACGTTATATTGAAAGCACTCTTGACGTTATCAAAAAGCTGGTGGAGATGGATCCTTCTATCTCTGTAAATAATGTGGGAGAAGTTAATTACATCATTGATTACCACAAAAAGAAAAAGCCCAACTGGGTCTGGCAATGGATTAAAACCATTGTAGTATGCATTATTTCCTTTTGTGGAGCTTCATTTGCAATTATGACATTTAACAATGACGTCAGCGTAGGAGATGTTTTTAAGGAAATCTATCAAATCATTATGAGGAAGGAGTCCAGTGGATTTACAATACTGGAAGTCAGCTATTCTGTAGGTCTGGCCCTTGGAATTATAGGCTTTTTTAATCATTTTGCAAAGTTTAAGATTACTTCCGATCCGACACCTATAGAGGTTGAAATGCGGCTTTACGAGGACAACGTCAGCAAAACCTTAATCCAGAACGATGGAAGAAAGGAGCAGGACATTGATATCTCTTAATGAAGTATTTCTTTGTCTGATCGGGTTAAGCGCTGGCGGCATTATCGCAGCCGGCGTTTTTGCATTTTTGGTAATGATTGGAATATTTCCCAGAATTATCAGTGCAACGAAGACAAGTAATCACATTATTCTTTTTGAAACATGCATTATTTTAGGCGGAATCACTGGAAATGTCCTGGATCTTTATAAATTTCCGATCGGTTATGGAGGAAATCTGGTGCTGGGAATCTACGGTTTATCCGTAGGCGTTTTCATAGGGTGTTTAGTCATGTCTTTAGCAGAAACATTAAAGGCGCTGCCTATTTTTTGCCGAAGAATTAATCTTGGAGTAGGCTTGCAGTACATTATTCTTTCCATAGGAATCGGCAAGCTGCTAGGGTCTCTAGTATTTTTTGCCGAACGGTTCGGAAAATAAACGGGAACGATCATACAGAATGGAGGAAAAAATGGAAATTAACAAAAAAGCTTATGAAGCTTATGTAAAAGAAGTAACGCCAGTAAATAAAAAGTGGCCAAACATCGTAAAAGCTTTTCTGGTGGGAGGAATCATCTGTACCATCGGTCAGTTCAGTACAAACATGTTTATGAACGGAGGGCTGGAGAAAGAGGCTGCTTCCGCATGGACTACCTTACTATTGATTGCAGCCAGTGTGATTTTGACCGGTTTTAATATTTATCCCAAAATTGTAAAATTCGGAGGAGCTGGTGCATTGGTGCCAATTACAGGCTTTGCTAATTCAGTGGTAGCACCTGCCGTTGAGTTTAAGTCAGAAGGACAGATATTTGGTATTGGCTGTAAGATTTTCACCATAGCCGGACCTGTTATTTTATATGGGATTTTAAGCTCCTGGATTCTTGGAGTCATCGCCTATGTATTAAAGGCTTTTGGCATACTGTAGGAATGAACAATCAGAGAAATGGAGAGAGAATATGCAGCTAGGAAAAGCAAGTATCAAATTTGAGGAACCGCCGATCATTGAAAGCATGGCTTCCATTGTAGGCAAAAAGGAAGGGGATGGTCCCCTTGGTAAATTGTTTGATATGGTAGAGCAGGATGATATGTTTGGAGCCGATACCTGGGAAAAAGCAGAAAGTGCGCTCCAGAAGCAGACAGCTGATCTGGCCATTGAAAAAAGAGATATAAGAAGAAAGGATATACGTTATCTGTTTGCCGGAGATTTGCTGGGACAGCTGATTGCAACCTCATTTGGAACCGTAGATCTTGAGATTCCGTTGTTTGGTTTGTTCGGTGCCTGTTCCACCATGGGAGAGGCGTTAAATCTAGGAGCCATGGCGGTTGCAGGTGGCTTTGCAGATAAAGTTATGGCTATGGCCTCCAGTCATTTTGCTACGGCGGAAAAACAGTTTCGTTTTCCATTAAGCTATGGAAATCAGAGACCATTTTCATCTTCATGGACCGTAACGGGCTGTGGTTCTGTGATTCTTGGAAAAAATAAAAATGAAGGCATCGCAGCAATATCAGGAATTACAACCGGTCGTATGGTGGATATGGGCATTAAAGACTCCATGAATATGGGAGCTGCCATGGCACCTTCGGCCTTTCATACCATCCAGCAGAACTTTGAAGATTTTAATGTAGATGAGTCCTACTATGATAAGATAATAACAGGAGATTTAGGAAGCGTTGGACGAACCATTTTACTGGATTTCATGAAAAATAAAGGCCATAATCTGGAAAGCGTTCATACGGATTGTGGAATTGAGATTTTTGACAGTGAAACTCAGGATACTCATAATGGAGGAAGCGGCTGCGGCTGTGCAGCTTCCACACTGTGCTCCTACATTCTTCCCAAGGTGCACAGCGGAGAGTGGAAGCGGGTTTTATTTGTACCCACCGGCGCACTTTTATCCACGGTCAGCTTCAATGAGGGAGAGTCGATTCCAGGAATTGCACACGGTGTGGTAATAGAGCATATAGGCAGCTAATCAAAAGAAGAAAGGAGAACGCTATGGACTACGTGAAAGCATTTGTTGTAGGGGGTCTGATCTGTGCACTGATTCAGATTTTGATGGACAACACGAAACTTATGCCTGGGCGCATTATGGTGCTCCTGGTGGTCACCGGAAGTATATTAGGTGCCATAGGAATTTACCAGCCCTTTGCAGAATGGGCAGGAGCCGGAGCCACGGTTCCACTTCTTGGCTTTGGTAACAGCCTTTGGAAGGGCGTATGGAAGAGCATGGGGGAAGATGGGTTCCTTGGAATATTTAAAGGCGGATTTACTGCCAGCGCAGTAGGCATATCAGGTGCATTGATTTTTGGATATCTTGGCTCTGTCATATTTAAGCCGAAGATGAAGAGTTAATAAAAAAAGCAAGAGGAACGCTGAAATAGTAGCGTTCCTCTTTACATTTATATATCTTATCTTTCAATTAAAATCCCCATGGTCCAAACACTCCACCTGGAGTCTGGGGTACATATCCTGGCGGGGACTGACTGGGCCTGTCTTCTCCTGCTTCAGGAACTTCCGTATCATTGCCCGGTGGTATGATAAAGGAATTTGCGGAATGGATGGTACAATAGCCAGGCATTGCATATTTCGAATCATCAGTAGCTGTTTCATCTCCGGAAGGGAGTGCGATAAATACTGCGGTGGTCCGTACTGGGCAGTAAGGAGTTGGAAGCTTGTGGGAAACAGAGCAAACCGTTGCCCTTACATGATTGTTGCATACTTCCGTAGGAACTGTCCCTTTTGCAAAATATTCTGTATATACGGCATTGCCTCTGGGATCATCGGTACAGACACCTGTAACAGCAAGTTTTCCTGATTTTCTGCAAATCTGGGCCGTTTCAACACTGTCCGGGACTGGAAAGCCGGGATCTGACATGCCCTCGTGAACCCGGGTCATTATTTTGCGCCAGATTGCCTTATGAAACGAGGTACCACCATTTTGTTTGGTAAGCTTTTGATTGTCATCACATCCGCCCCAGATACCAGCAGTATAGTAGGGAGAGTATCCCACGAACCAGATATCATTATTCGCTGACGTAGTTCCGCTTTTTCCAGCCGCAGACATACCAGGTATGCTGGCAGCCGTACTGGTTGAAGACGGGCCGTTGCTTGAAAACTTCCTGCTGCTTTTCATGGAGTCTGCCATAGCATCTGTCAGGAGAAACGCAGTAGAGTCCTTTAACACCCGGTGGGTTTCCGGCTTGTTTTCAATCAGGATCTTTCCGTCGTGATCCAGAATCTTTGTGAAAAATACAGGCTTTGTATAAACGCCGCCGTTTGCCACAGTAGCAAAAGCTCCGGTCAGCTCCAGGTTAGAAACGCCCTTTGTAATACCTCCAAGTGCAAGGGCCGGATTAAAATCTGTATCCGTAAGGGACGTAATTCCAAAGTTTTTGGCATATTCCACTCCAAGCTGAGGCGTAACGGTCTCCATCAAGCAGCGGACTGCAACAATATTCATGGAGTAGACGATACCATCCCTTATGCTTGAATATCCCTGATAGCCAGAGCTATACCAGTTGGAAAATGTTTTATTACCTACCTTATAAAGTGAATCGTAGTAAACGGTTCCTAACGTTGCACCGCTTGTATCCATAGCAGGCGCAAACGAAGTAAGAATCTTAAAGGTAGAACCAGGCTGACGAAACGTGCCGGTGGCCCGGTTTAAAGTGAGGCTGGCGACCTTTGGACCTCTTCCTCCGCTGATTGCCTTTACTTCACCGGTATGTTGGTCCATAAGGACAAAGGAAGCCTGAGGTTCCAGGGTCTTATGGAGCCGTTCCCCGATAATGGTATCCCCGTCTTTGACTACTTCTGCCTTGTAATCATTGATATCCGCATTGATTTCATCCTCATTATTATAAAGGCCGTCAAATTGTTGATTCTTAATCTCCTTATGAAAGCTTAAGACGTTTTTGTCAGAATAATGCTTGGTGGTGCCATCCTTATGAGTAACGGAAAGACGGTATTCAATGGAATAGCGGGCAGCCGAATAATTCTCCGGATTGTTGATTTCTTCATCCACAATGGACTGAATATTAGGGTCCTGGGTGGTATAAATGGAAAGTCCACCGCTGTAGAGCATGTTGTGGGCCTGTGTTTCCGTATATCCAAGCTCTGATTTCATGGCCTGAATGACCTGCTCTACAAGCTCATCGGTAAAGTAGCTATAGGGAGTGGAAGTTTCCTTGGCAGCCGTGTCCACATTTTGGATTCTGGAATAGACATCATCGGCCAAAGCCTTTTCTTCCTCATCGTTTGAAATATAGCCTTGGTCATTCATATATTGAAGAATTACCTTCCGCTTGGCAGCGTTGGCCTTTTGTTCTGAAATTGGGTTAAATTTAGAAGGATTCTGTGTAATTCCAGCCAAAACAGCACATTCTGACAGGGATAAATCCTTTACATCCTTATTAAAATATCTCTTTGCGGCTACCTTTACGCCCAGGGTGTTATTGCCCAGATTAATGGTGTTTAAATAATTGGTAATAATCTGTTCCTTTGACATGGCACCGTCAAGCTTGACCGCTAAATACCATTCCTGAAACTTACGTTCCAGCCGCTCTCCGAAGCTTTTTTCCATGCCGCCGCCAAATACACTGTTCTTAATCAGCTGCTGGGTGATGGTGCTGCCTCCACCTGCGGAAGAATCGCCAGTCAGAACACCTCTTATGGCCCGGAGTATGGACCGTAAGTCAATGCCGTTGTGCTCCCAGTACCTGGAATCTTCATAGGCTACGAATGCATTTATTAAATTCTTTGGAAGTTCCTCATAAGTAGCTTCCTCTCTGTTAGAACCAGCTGTAACCAGGGTTTCTGTTACATTGCCTGCGCTGTCATAGACGGTGGAAGCGTATTCATTAGGTACGATTGTAGAGATATCTACATTAGGAGTATTGTCTATGATTCCTTTTACCATGCCGATTCCCACACTGGCAGCTACAATACCGCCGAATAAGCATAGTACAAATAGACTTTTTATAAAAGCCAGAAAAACCTTGGTGGTATATTTCCTTGCTTTTGAATTGGCAGATCGAATTTTCTTCTCTGTCGCGTGTTTGCCGTAATTCATAGGAAACCTCCTTTACCGGTTCATTATACCAAAAATTGTATAGCAATTCAACACTTACCATTTTCGGAGAAAAAATGGGGAAATATACATGCAGGCTTGATTGGTGACACAATTTTAGTTATAATGAGAGAAAATTTCCGAGATCAGGAAATAAGGAAGAAATGAGGATGCTTATGAGAAACGCTTACCGGATTTTATATGAAGGAGCAGTGGGAGAGATTACAGAGAAAAAATCCCGTTTTATTGCAACGTTCCGGCCGGTAAAAACAGAAGAGGAAGCAGCGGCTTTCATTGATGAGCTTAGGAAGAAATATTGGGATGCCAGCCATAACTGCTATGCCTGGATCATAGGAAAGAACGGGGAAGAAAAACGTTCCAGTGATGACGGAGAACCCAGCCAGACGGCGGGAAAGCCCATGTTAGATGTTCTGGAACGAGAGAATATCGTCAATATCTGTGTGGTGGTGACCCGTTATTTCGGAGGAACTCTCTTAGGGACAGGCGGCCTTGTAAGAGCTTATTCCAGTGCTGTAAAGGAAGGACTGAATGCCTGTACGGTGCTTACCATCGAACCGGCAAAAAAAGTTTCCATCCTGACAGATTATAATGGAATTGGTAAAATACAGTACATTCTTGGCCAGTTGGATATGAAAACGCTGGAAAGTAATTATACGGACCGGGTGGAACTCATTGTACTTGTGCCGGATGAGAAGCTTGGCAAATTAAATGCCGAAATTACAGAGGCTACCAGCGGAAAAGCTGTGATGACTGAATTATTTGAAGTCTATTACAGCATACTGAATAAGGAAGTGATTCTGTTTGAGGAATAGGAACGTTCCTATAAAAAAACAAGAAAAAAATCTTGCAATATGAAAAGCTGGATGTTATACTTGCTAATTGTGATAATGTTAATGGAACTAAGGGCAAAAATGTCCTTAGTTTTTTATGATATAGGATAGCAGAACCTGTATTATAAAAAGGTTCTCTGGCACTGTGCTTTTTGACGGCTGGGGGGCATTCTTTGTTGAAAGAAGAGAAAGAAGAGTACATTTTATGAAGATGAAAAGAGAAGACGTAAGAAATGTGGCAATTATTGCCCACGTCGACCACGGTAAAACCACATTAGTAGATGCCTTGTTAAAGCAAAGCGGTATTTTCCGTGAAAATCAGGAAGTTATGGAGCGCGTCATGGACTCCAATGATATTGAACGAGAGCGTGGAATCACGATTCTGTCAAAAAATACAGCAGTTCACTACAAAGATACCAAAATCAACATCATTGATACACCTGGACATGCCGATTTCGGTGGAGAAGTAGAACGAGTTTTAAAGCTTGTTAACGGTGTTGTTCTAGTCGTTGATGCTTATGAAGGTGTTATGCCTCAGACAAAGTTTGTACTTAGAAAAGCGTTAGAGCTGGGACTTTCCGTCGTTACCTGTATCAATAAAATTGACCGTCCGGAAGCAAGAGCAGAAGAAGTTGAGGAAGAAATCTTAGAGCTTCTTATGGATCTTGATGCGACTGAAGAGCAGCTTGACTGCCCATTTGTTTACGCATCTGCGAAATCAGGATTTGCGAAAAAGACTCTGGATGACCCATCAGAGGATATGGCTCCTTTATTCCAGACCATTATCGACCAGATTCCAGCACCAGAAGGTGATCCGGATGCTTCTACTCAGCTATTAATCAGTACTATCGATTACAATGAGTATGTAGGCCGTATTGGTGTAGGTAAAGTGGATAACGGCAAAATTCGTGTCAATCAGGACTGTGTTATCGTAAATCATCATGAACCTGACAAATTCCGCAAGGTTAAAGTAGGTAAGCTTTATGAGTATGAAGGCTTAAATAAAGTAGAAGTACAGGAAGCCTCCATCGGTGCAATCGTAGCCATCTCTGGTATTGCTGATATCCATATCGGTGACACCCTCTGCTCGACAGAGAATCCGGAAGCTATCCCATTCCAGAAGATTTCTGAGCCTACCATTGCTATGAACTTTATTATCAATGACAGCCCTCTCGCTGGACAGGAAGGAAAATTCGTAACCTCCCGTCATATCAGAGAGCGTCTGTTCAGAGAATTAAATACAGACGTCAGCCTTCGTGTAGAAGAGACAGATTCTCCGGACAGCTTTAAGGTATCCGGTAGAGGAGAGCTTCACTTATCTGTTTTAATCGAAAACATGAGAAGAGAAGGCTTTGAATTCGCAGTTAGTAAGGCAGAGGTTCTCTATCATTATGATGAGAGAAATCAGAAGCTTGAGCCTATGGAAATCGCTTACATCGATGTTCCCGAAGAATTTACCGGAGCTGTTATTCAAAAGCTTACCAGCCGTAAGGGTGAGCTTCAGGGCATGAGTCCTGCCAACGGCGGCTATACAAGACTGGAAATCTCCATTCCTTCCAGAGGTCTTATTGGTTACCGTGGGGAATTCATGACAGATACTAAGGGAAATGGTATTATGAATACTGCTTTTGACGGTTATGCACCATTTAAGGGAGAAATCTCTTACAGAAAGACCGGTTCCTTAATCGCTTATGAATCAGGAGAATCCATTACCTATGGTCTTTACAATGCTCAGGAAAGAGGTACTCTTTTCATTGGCGCAGGTGTAAAGGTTTACTCTGGTATGGTTATCGGACAGAATCCAAAGGCAGAAGACATGGAAATCAATGTCTGCAAATCCAAAAAGCTGACCAACACTCGTTCTTCTGGTGCAGACGATGCTCTTAAGCTGACTCCTCCAAGAGATATGAGCTTAGAGCAGTGTCTTGATTTCATTGATACCGATGAGCTTTTAGAGATCACTCCTGTAAGCCTTCGTATCAGAAAAAAGATTCTTGACCCGACCGTAAGAAAAAGAACAACTGCAAATAAAAAATCTTTAGGTTAATCTGTAATATCATGGGGAATGCTGACGTTCATCGCCGAGAAAACGGTGTTGGACCAGCATTCCCCATTATTTTTTGTGCATTATGCCTGGTCCTGTCGATATTTTTGGATTGTTTTATATCATTTTTGTGTGTTCTGCCTCATAAATTTAATAATAGCTGTGAAGCGTATTAGCAAATAAGTGAAAGAAGAGGAGAAATACAATGTCAGAAAAAATGATTGAAAACAACAAAGTAAGCGTTATCGGGGAGATTGTCTCCGGCTTCACCTTTAGCCATGAGGTGTTTGGAGAAGGATTCTATATGGTGGATCTGGCAGTAAACCGTTTAAGCGATCAAGCTGATGTCATACCTCTCATGATTTCAGAACGCCTGATTGATGTCAATGGAGATTACTCTGGATGTACAATCGAGGCAGTTGGACAGTTCCGTTCATACAATCGCCATGAAGGAACGAAAAACCGCCTGGTGCTTTCTGTGTTTGTAAGAGAGATCCATTTTATGGAAGAATTTACCGATTATACAAAGACCAATCAGATTTTACTGGATGGATACATATGTAAAGCTCCCATCTATAGAAAGACTCCCCTTGGAAGGGAAATCGCTGATTTGCTGCTGGCAGTGAACCGGCCCTATGGAAAATCCGATTACATACCCTGTATTGCATGGGGAAGAAATGCCAGATATGCTTCCGGTTTTAACGTAGGCACCAGAGTTAAGGTATGGGGCAGGGTTCAAAGCAGGGAGTATACCAAAAAATTAAGTGAGACAGAATGTGAAAAGCGCATTGCTTATGAAGTCTCCGTTAGCAAACTGGAATGTACAGAGTAAAAACTGTGACTCATATATTAAGAAAATGGTAAGAAAACTTGCAAAAGTTTTAAAATTATGATACTATAAGCAGGTTCTAACGTAATATGTATGTTATTGCATTTTAGCTGTTATGAGGTGCGAAAGGATGAATAGAGGTACGATACAAGTAATATGCGGCGAAGGAAAAGGAAAGACCACAGCTGCATTTGGTATGGGAATCGAAGCTCTTATGAAAAACAGGAGTGTTATCATTATACAGTTTTTAAAAGGCTGTACCGGAAGGGGTTCCCTTGATATTATCAAGCGCCTGGAACCGGAGATGAAGATATTCCGTTTCGAAAAAAGTGATGGTTTCTTTGAAAATCTGTCAAAGGAAGAGCAGGAAGAGGAGCGGATGAACATCCGCAATGGTCTTAATTTCGCCAGAAAAGTCCTCTCCACAGGGGAATGCGATTTACTGATCCTCGATGAGATTCTTGGAATACTGGACCAAAACATTGTAGAGGCTGAGGAGCTGATCCGCCTGTTACAGTCAAAGGTTGATGACATGGAGGTCATATTGACCGGTAAGGTATTTTCCAAAGAGATGGAACCTTATGTTGACAGCATTTTGGAAATCAATCATGTTAAAGTTGACAACACAAAACAATAATGATAGTATGGTAACATACATAATAGAGTAGAGGTTGCGTTGCTTATTAGTACTCTGTCCGATGTATCAGGTACAGATGAGGGCAGAGGGAAGGAAGAGACGCCGAAGTTCGGTACGTCCTGAGCGTATCCGTTCTGGGCATATGGTTAAGAGCCATATGACTGTCATCCAAGTTGGATGGGGAGCTACTTAAAGAGAGATGATATTACCAAATTCTGCACTTTAAGAGCTGACCCTGCTGTCAGCTCTGTTTTTTCGTTTACAGCCATTCAAATGCGCCAGCCAATACACCTGGTGGCTTTTGGAGACTGCCTACAGGAAAACAGTAAGAAGGCTTTTTTGCCGGATGAAGGTTTACTATGTATGATGAAAATGGATCAGGAGGATGAGATCATGGCAATTTTTGAAGGCGCCGGTGTTGCGCTGGTAACACCATTTAAGGAAAACGGAGAAGTAAACTACGAAAAGCTGGAAGAGCTGGTCGAGGAACAGATTGCAGGAGGAACGGATTCCATCATAGCCTGTGGGACTACAGGAGAAGCTTCTACTATGACTCATGAGGAGCATGTGGATGTGATCAAATTCGTATGTGAGGTAACCAAAAAGAGAATTCCAGTAATTGCCGGAACAGGCTCTAATTGTACCGATACCGCAGTTTATCTGTCCCAGGAGGCTGAAAAATATGGTGCTGACGGACTTCTTTTAGTGTCTCCTTACTATAATAAAGCAACTCAAAAGGGTTTGAAAATTCATTTTAAAACCATTGCTGATCAGGTAAAGATTCCTATTTTATTATACAATGTTCCTTCCAGAACCGGTGTGGATATTAAAGCAGAGACCATAGCTGATTTATGCCTGAATGTGCCGAATATTTTAGGCGTAAAGGAAGCAAGCGGCAATTTCTGTGCTATCGCAGACTTAATGTACTTAACTGACGGAAAGGCTGACGTATATTCCGGCAACGACAATCAGATCGTACCTATCTTATCCCTTGGCGGAAAAGGTGTGATCTCAGTCCTTTCCAATGTGGCGCCTTCCCAGACTCATGAGATTTGCCAGGCTTATTTTGACGGTGATGTAAAGCGAAGTGCCAAATTACAGCTTGATGCCATTCCTCTGATCAATGCTCTCTTTTGTGAAGTGAATCCAATTCCAGTTAAGGCTGCCTTAAATTTAATGGGTAAGAATGCAGGACCGCTTCGACTGCCTCTTACAGAGATGGAACCGAAGAATCAGGAGTGTTTGAAAAAAACCATGATAGAGTATGGAATTTTATAATCGGTAAAAGATATACTTAGGAGGAAAACATGATTAAGATGATAATGCACGGCTGCAACGGGGCAATGGGACAGGTCATTACCGGGCTTGCAGCAGAAGAAAAGAATATTACGATTGTGGCAGGAATCGATCCACAGGACAGGAAGAATGATTCCTATCCCGTATTCTCTTCCCTGGAAGAATGTGATGTTCCAGCTGATGTGATTGTTGACTTCGCTTCTGCCAAAGCAGTGGATGGACTTCTTGACTATAGCAGGGACCATAAGATTCCTGTAGTGGTTTGTACCACTGGTCTGTCGGAAGAACAGATCAAAAAGATAGAAGAGACTTCTAATCATGTTGCAGTACTTCGGTCGGCCAATATGTCTCTGGGTGTAAATCTGCTTATGAAGCTGGTTAAGGAAGCTGCAGAAGTACTTGCTGTTGCTGGATTTGATATTGAAATTTTAGAAAAGCATCATAATAAGAAGCTGGATGCTCCAAGCGGGACTGCGCTGGCGCTGGCAGATTCTATTAATGAAGCAATGGACCAGGAATACCATTACGTTTATGACAGAAGTCAGGTAAGAAAAGCCAGAGATCGGAAAGAGATCGGAATTCAGGCGGTACGCGGTGGTACGATCGTAGGAGAGCATGATGTGATTTTTGCAGGAAAAGACGAAGTGGTTACCTTCAATCACACTGCTTATTCCAAGGCGATTTTTGCACAGGGAGCCGTATCTGCTGCAAAATTCCTGGCAGGAAAAGGACCGGGATTATATACCATGAAAGATGTAATCGAATCCTAAATTTTCCAAAATTTTCCACTATAATTCATTCTGCCTTTACACATACTAATCGTAGAAAATGAAAGGAGAATGTATTATGAAAAGAATAAAACCATATGTTATTGCCCTTCTTGTAATTATTACAGTTTTGTCTCTTTCCGCTTGCGGAACAACAAAGAAAAACGGCGGTACTTCCGCAGCTACCACTGGAGCAACAACAACCACAGCAGCAGCTACTAAAATGGAATCTTCAACAGCAAAGGAAACTACATCAGGAGCCGCTGGAGCAGGAACTGAAAGCACTGGAGTTGTGAATGGTGTTGTCAATGATGTAGAAAAAGGTGTGGACAAAATTACAGGCGAAAGCAATGGCCAGCCAACCACTGAGACTACAGTAGCGAAATAAACTGGATTATAATGGAAAGAGCTTCAGGCAAAATTTTGTGCTTGAAGCTTTTTTTGTTATAAGGTATAATTAAGTGCAACATATCTCGCCTCATTTTAGGCTGTTTCTTTACTTATCAACCTTTCCCATATCATTGTTCCCCTCAATCAATTGCTTTTTCAGGAGTCGTTTTTTATGACAGAGAGATTTAAAAAGTATAGAGTTTATTGTTATAACCATAGAAGAAAGCCCTGGAGAAATGTTCATCTGACTGCTGACAAAGGAAAGGGCTTATTATATTCTGCCAGAATCTGCTTAATTTTGCTTTTATTTTTAGAATCCTTCCTCCTTTTTCCGAAATACAAAAAAGACATCCTTTATTATTCCAGATTTTTGTTTTCTATGAATCAGGAGCTGGAGCTTGAGACAAAAGACAATGGTTTAAACTCTGGCAGGGAAGGCGAAAGTAAGGAAAGTGGATTTTTCCTGGATCTAAAGGAAGGAAAGGTGAAACTTTGGAAGAAGGTAGAGCGTTCAGCGTTCTTAAAACCTGATTGAGAAACAGAACCATGGGTTGGTCATTAGTATTTATAATAAGAAAATCAGTTGCATTCCTATTTTTACTGTATTATAATTTCTACTGAAACACCAGAGTTTTATTTGAAAAACTTATAAATTAATTCAGAAAAGGACAGGTGGATGCCATGGAGAAAAAAGAAATGCTGTATGAAGGAAAAGCAAAGAAGGTTTATACGACGGAAGATCCGGACGTATTAATTGTTTCATATAAAGATGATGCTACAGCGTTTAATGGTCAGAAAAAAGGCACTATCGTTGGAAAAGGTGCGATTAACAACAGAATGACCAATTTTATCTTCAAAAAGTTAGAGGCCAAAGGTGTTCCTACGCATCTGGTAGAAGAATTAAATGACCGTGAAACAGCGGTAAAAAAAGTGGAGATCGTACCTCTTGAAGTAATTATCAGAAATTTCTCCGCCGGCAGCTTCGCCAAAAAGATGGGAATGGAAGAAGGCATAAAGTTTTCTTGTCCGACTCTTGAATTCAGCTATAAAAACGATGATCTGGGAGACCCCTTTATCAACGATTACTACGCACTTGCCCTAAACCTCGCAACTCAGGAAGAAATTGATGCCATTTCAAAGTATGCATTTAAGGTAAATGAAGTGCTGATTGAATATTTTGACGCTTTAAATATTGATCTCATTGATTTTAAGATAGAATTCGGCCGATATCATGGAAGCATCATTCTGGCTGATGAGATTTCTCCGGACACCTGTAGATTATGGGATAAGGATACCCATGAAAAACTGGACAAAGACCGTTTCCGCAGAGATATGGGAGATGTGGAAGGCGCATACGAGGAAGTTTTCCGCCGTCTTGGAATTCAGTAAACGCACAGAGAGGGAAAATTATTAGATGAGTAACGAATTGAACTTCAACATTGAGGAAGAGCTGCATGAGGAATGCGGCGTCTTCGGTATGTATGATTTTGACGGCGCTGACGTTGCATCTACCATTTATTACGGATTATTTGCTTTACAGCACAGAGGCCAGGAGAGCTGCGGAATTGCCGTCAGCGATACAGAAGGTCCCAAAGGGAAAGTAAGTGCCCATAAAGGGATGGGGTTATGTAATGAGGTATTTACTCCAGAGATAGTAGAAGGCCTTCATGGCAATATCGGAGTAGGTCATGTTCGTTATTCCACAGCAGGAAGCAGTACCAGAGAGAATGCACAGCCTCTTGTTCTTAATTATGTAAAGGGTACTCTTGCCATGGCTCATAACGGTAATCTGGTGAATGCACCGGAGCTGCGCAGAGAGCTTGAGTATGACGGAGCTATCTTCCAGACCACCATAGATTCCGAAGTAATTGCTTATCACATCGCCAGGGAGCGTGTAAAAACACCTTCTGTTGAGGCAGCTGTGGCCAATGCCATGAAAAAGATTGTGGGAGCTTATTCTCTCGTGGTAATGAGCCCACGTAAACTGATCGGGGCCAGAGATCCTTATGGTTTCAAACCATTATGTATTGGAAAGAGAGACAATGCTTATATTATCGTATCGGAAAGCTGTGCTCTTGATACCATTGGAGCTGAGTTTGTAAGGGACGTAAGGCCAGGAGAGATTGTTACCATTACAAAAGAAGGCATTAAATCGGATACCAGCCTTTGTTCAAAGGATAAATCAAAAGAAGCAAGATGCGTCTTTGAATATATTTATTTCGCAAGACCTGACAGTGTGTTTGACGGAGTCAGTGTTTATCATGCCAGAATCAGTGCAGGACGTGCCCTGGCTATGGATTCGCCTATCGATGCGGATCTTGTAGTAGGAGTGCCTGAATCCGGCAATGCAGCAGCTCTTGGCTATTCCCTTCAGTCAGGAATTCCCTATGGAACTGCATTTGTAAAGAACTCTTACGTGGGCAGAACCTTTATTAAGCCAAAGCAGAGCAACCGGGAATCCTCCGTAAGAATCAAGTTAAATGTTTTAAAAGAGGCGGTGGCAGGGAAACGTGTCATAATGATTGACGATTCCATTGTAAGAGGTACCACCAGTGCACTTATTGTCAATATGCTTCGGGAAGCAGGAGCAAAAGAAGTACATGTTCGGATCAGTGCTCCTCCGTTTCTACACCCATGTTACTTTGGAACCGACATTCCAGACCAGGACCAGCTCATTGCCCATAACCGGACCGTTGATGAGATCAGGGAGCTTTTGGGAGCGGATTCTCTTTCTTATTTGAAGATTGAGCGGCTTGCAGGCATGGCAGAAGGACTGCCTATCTGTACCGCATGCTTTAGCGGCAATTATCCCATTGAACCGCCAAAAGAGGATATCAGGGGAGAATACAACAAATAATAGCGGTTTCCCTTCCTCTTCCCAAATGTTTAAAAATATGATACCATTACATTAACATCACCCAAGGAGGAATATAGGAAACATGACAGATCGTTACCAAAGCCCGCTGTCTGAGCGATATGCCAGCAAAGAGATGCAGTACATTTTTTCACCGGATAAGAAATTTAAGACATGGAGAAAGCTCTGGATTGCACTTGCGGAAGCAGAAAAAGAACTGGGTCTTCCAGTAACGGAAGAACAGATAGAAGAGTTAAAGGCGCACCAGGATGAGATTAATTATGATGTGGCCAGACAAAGGGAAAAAGAGGTCCGTCATGATGTTATGTCCCATGTTTACGCATATGGTGTTCAGTGTCCGAAAGCAAAGGGCATCATTCATTTAGGAGCAACATCCTGCTACGTTGGGGATAATACGGATATTATTGTAATGACAGAGGCTCTTAAGCTTGTGAGAACAAAGCTGATTAATGTAATTGGAGAGTTAGCAAAATTCGCAGACGAATACAAAGAACTGCCTACCCTTGCATTTACTCATTTCCAGCCGGCACAGCCAACCACAGTAGGAAAGCGTGCCACTCTTTGGATCCATGATTTGACCATGGATTTAGAAGACTTAGATTTTCTTCTGGATTCCATCCGTCTTCTTGGTTCCAAAGGAACGACAGGAACTCAGGCAAGCTTTTTAGAGCTGTTTGACGGAGATATGGAAAAGGTAAAGATGGTGGACATTCTCATTGCGGAGAAGATGGGATATGCCGGCTGCTATCCGGTTTCCGGACAGACCTATTCCAGAAAAGTGGACAGCCGTGTGGTCAATGTCTTAGCAGGCATTGCCCAGAGCGCCCATAAATTTTCCAATGACATCCGTCTGTTACAGCATCTAAAGGAAATTGAGGAGCCTTTTGAGAAGAGCCAGATCGGTTCTTCTGCCATGGCATATAAAAGAAACCCAATGAGAAGCGAGAGAATTGCATCCCTTTCCAACTATGTAATGGCAGATGTGATGAACCCAATGCTTGTTTCTTCCACTCAGTGGTTTGAACGTACTCTTGACGATTCTGCCAACAAACGCCTTAGCATTCCAGAAGGATTTTTGGCCATTGACGGAATTTTGGATCTTTACTTAAATGTTGTGGATGGACTTGTTGTTTATCCAAAGGTAATTGAAAAGCATATGATGGCAGAGCTTCCATTTATGGCAACAGAAAACATTATGATGGACGCTGTAAAGGCTGGAGGAGACCGCCAGGAGCTTCATGAGAGAATCCGTGAGTTATCCATGGAAGCGGGACGTAATGTAAAAGAACGTGGTCTTGACAATAATCTTTTGGAGCTGATTGCAGAAGATCCTACCTTTAATCTGACTCTTGAAGATTTAAATAAGAGCATGGAGATGAAAAAATACGTTGGCTGTGCCCCATACCAGGTATCCAACTATCTGGAAGAGGTAATAAATCCTCTTCTTGAGAAGAATAAAGAGATTCTTGGTATGACAGCAGAAATTAACGTGTAGTCATAGTGCGGGCAGACTGAAATTATTTTAGTCTGCCTGCGTTTTGTCGTTATCAGGAGGAATTCATGAGCATTAATCTGGAATACTATAAAGTGTTTTATTATGTGGCTCAACTGGGAAGTATCACATTGGCAGCAGAAAAGCTGTGCATTTCACAGCCAGCGGTAAGTCAGGCGGTGAGACAATTGGAGCAGGCCTTAGACAGTCAGCTTTTTTTAAGGACCTCTAAAGGTGTCCGGCTGACCAGAGAAGGAGAATTTTTCTATGATTATGTAAAAACCGGTTTGGACAGCATCTGGCATGGGGAGAATATGCTTAGCCGTATGAAGGGGCTGGATACTGGAGAGGTTCGGATCGGGGCGAGTGATATGACTTTGCAATTTTATCTGCTTCCTTATCTGGAAAAGTTCCATGAGCTTCATCCTGGGATTAAGGTAACGGTATCCAATGGACCAACCTCGGAAACCCTTCGCTTTCTTTATGAGGGAAAAATTGATTTTGGAGTGGTGAGTACTCCTTTTGATGCAAGACCTGAGGTCATTTCCACCCCAGTAAAGGAAATAGAGAATGTTTTTGTAGCTGGAGATAAGTTTCGGTATTTGGAAGGGAAAAAGCTTAACTATGAAGACTTAAAAGAACTTCCTTGTATTTTTCTGGAGAAAAATACGAGTACAAGAGCGTTTATGGATGGATTCCTGGCGGAGAGAGGTGTGGAGCTGGAACCGGAATTTGAACTGTCCACCAGTGATATGATCGTACAGTTTGCCATGCGAAACCTTGGGATTGGTTGTGTGATGTCGGGATTTGCAAAGGTGGAGCTGGAACGGGGAAATCTGATACAATTAAAGTTTCAGGAGGAAATGCCCAAGCGTCATTTTTCCATTATTACAGATAAAAAAACGCCTGTGTCACCGGCTGGC
Organism: Clostridium sp. 12(A); assembly: GCA_000526575.1. Taxonomy (GTDB): domain Bacteria; phylum Bacillota; class Clostridia; order Lachnospirales; family Lachnospiraceae; genus Lacrimispora; species Lacrimispora xylanolytica. The sequence goes on from JAGI01000002.1 coordinate 269,127, forward strand.
AAGGGGCTATTGCAGCTCATGAATGATGATATAAGCTAAGATTATGACAAATATAAATAATATTGATTTTACTTATGTGGCTCTTTACGATATCATATAGAAGTAAAAGGTATTTTTCACTCGAAGGAGGAACAATCAAATGGTAAGAGCAATCGTAGGCGCCAACTGGGGCGACGAAGGAAAAGGCAAGATTACAGACATGCTGGCAAAGGAATCTGATATTATTGTACGTTACCAGGGAGGTAGCAACGCTGGTCATACAATTATCAACAATTATGGCAAGTTCGCGCTACACCTTCTGCCTTCCGGCGTATTCTACAATCATACAACAAGCATCATTGGCAATGGTGTTGCATTAAACATTCCGTTTCTTGTAAAGGAAGTGGGTGATCTGGTAAGCAAGGGCGTTCCAAGACCACAGGTACTTGTATCTGACCGCGCACAGATTCTGATGCCATACCACATTCTCTTTGATCAGTATGAAGAAGAGCGTCTTGGTAAACAGTCTTTTGGTTCTACGAAATCAGGAATTGCTCCATTTTATTCAGATAAATACGCAAAGATCGGTTTTCAGGTAAGCGAGTTGTTTGATGAGGAAGCGTTAAAAGAAAAAGTAGTTCGTGTATGTGAAACAAAAAATATTCTTTTAGAGCATTTATATCATAAGCCATTGATTAATCCAGACGAATTGCTCGCGACTCTTTTAGAGTACCGCGAGATGGTAGAACCGTTCGTATGCGATGTATCCAAGTATCTTCATGATGCAATTAAGGAAGGAAAGAGCATTCTTTTGGAAGGCCAGCTGGGCTCATTAAAGGATACGGATCATGGAATCTATCCGATGGTAACCTCATCCTCCACCCTTGCAGCTTATGGTGCCATTGGTGCCGGAATTCCTCCATATGAAATCAAAAATATCACTACCGTTGTTAAGGCATATTCCAGTGCGGTTGGTGCAGGTGCATTTGTCAGTGAGATTTTTGGTGAGGAAGCGGATGAACTGAGAAAAAGAGGCGGAGATGGCGGCGAATTTGGCGCGACCACAGGACGCCCAAGACGTATGGGCTGGTTTGATGCCGTTGCTTCCAGATATGGATGCCGGATTCAGGGAGCTACAGAGGTTGCTTTAACAGTACTCGATGTATTGGGTTATCTTGATGAGCTTCCAGTATGTATCGGATATGAGATTGACGGTGAAATCACAAAGGATTTCCCAACAACCTCTAAGCTTAACAAAGCGAAGCCAGTATACACCACACTTCCTGGCTGGAAATGTGAGATTCGTGGAATTACAAAATATGAAGAGCTTCCGGAAAACTGTAGAAAATACATCGAATTCATTGAAAAGGAACTGGAGACACCAATTACTATGGTTTCAAATGGTCCTGGAAGAGATGAGATTATCTACCGTAAGTAAAATAAACGTTTTAAATAAAACGGAGAACAAGGATAAGGGCATATGCCCGGTCCTGTTCTCCGTTTTATTTTATATGATAGAGATTACGTTTCAAGCGATTATGTTTATGTTGTTTCCCGTTCTGCTAAAGAAGCGTGGAATATAATGTGCTGGTATGCCGGCACGATTTCCTGTTCTGACTCCATTTCCCCGATTAAAAGCTGAACCGCCTTACTTCCCATTTTCATGGCTGTGGATTTGTTGGCATTGCTACATTCTTAGCCTGCATGTTTTTTACAATAGGAAACATCTCTGGCATCGGAGCCGGAATGAATTTGATTTTCGGAATCAACTGGAAGCTGGGTGCTGTTATTATCATGGCCGCTGTAATATTCTGCTATTTTTCCAAGAATGTTTATAACAAGATAGAAAAAGGAATTATGGTCGCACTATGTGCTATGACAATTGCTTTTCTGGTTGTTTTAGTAATGTCTGGGGGGCCTGATACCAGAGAAACAGCCAGAGGACTTATTCAGTGGAAGTTCCCAGCGGGGAGTCTTCCGGTGATCATTGGATTCATTGGTTCCAGTGCCTCGTTAACCACTGGAATTTATGGCACATATTTTTGGAGTTGTCGTTATCAGTATTGCAATTATCCTGGTTGGCGCCATCGTCATGAATCCCACGGGAGCCACCATTAACGCTCCGGCTGATCTGGCCGCTATGCTGATTCCGGTACTGGGAAATGCAGCTCCGTTTGTTATGGGGATTGCCCTCCTTTCCGCAGCGTTCTCCGCTATTTTAGGAAATACTGCAAGAGGAGTTGTGCTGTTTAGTGCAGGTGTGAATCAGCCAACGGCATTGGATGGAAAAAACATTAAAATTGGTTCCATGATTGTTCTTGCCATTGGTACGGCCATTTGTTTCAGCTATGGAAAATCTCCGGTACAATTGATCTATTTATCCAATGTTGCCACTGGGGTAGCAACACCTGTTGCAGGATTATTTATTACAAGGATGATCTGGAGAAAGGATATTAACCGTGGGATTAAAGAACCAAGGGCACTACAGATCTGTATGACTATCAGCTACATATTCTATTTATTTGTGACCATATATGCTTTAGCTGGTGCAGTACCAAAATTTATCCATTCTATGGCAGCACTATTCTAAACAGAAATGTCTTGTTATCATTAGAATACATCTATAGGTTTCCAACCGCTAAATATGAGGCTTTGGCATGACTCATGAGGGAGGAATTCTTATAGATGTATTTTATTGCAACAAAAAATGCTGGAAGTGCTCTTTGAAACATCTCCCAACATTCCCTATAGAAATTTTAAGCTTCTTTGTCATCCCGGTTGCTTTTTATATCTCGTTTCTCCGGCTTTAAGATGCGGGCTACCAGCTGCACGACATATAGAAAGACAGGAACAGCAACCGTTGAGAATATAGCAGCCAACAGCCAGTTCTTTGAATCCGGATGCCGGGAAAATGCAGCGAACAATGCAATGATATACATGGACATGATTAAGATGATTCCAATCACGGCCAGAGGGCGTTTCCATTTCATAGGTAAGGTACCTCGCTTTCTGAACCTGAGTATTGTCTCTATTATATCTCATAAAATGGAAAATGGAAAGAAGCCCTTACAGAATCTTAATAAAAAGTTATGGCTTCCCACCTGTACTTTTTACCTAAATTATAGTAGAATTTCTATTAAATAACAGGTACTGCTTGGAAGGGGTGTTACAATCCTTGAAGAAAACATGGATAACGATGTCTGTCTGTATCCTCATAAGCCTGGGTTGTGTCACGGTATCTGCCGCAGAGGAAACAGATTCTATACCATTAAGCGACCAATCTTTGGCTCCGGAAACAGAGTGGAACTGGCATAAGGATTTTGATGGTTGGAAATACGTAGATAGCCAGGGAGGCTTTAAAAGGAATACCTGGGAAAGTATAAACGGCAGCTGGTATTATTTTGACAACGATGGTTATATGGCTACGGACTGGCTGAAGATCAAGGGAGTGGAGTACTGCTTTGCTGAAACCGGGGAGCAGGAGATTGGCTGGTGCTACAATGAAGATGATGAAAAGTGGCATTATTACGGTAAGGATGGGAAGGCGCAAAAAGGCTGGTTTGAGGATGACGACGGCAGCTGGTATTGGTTCTCTACAAAAGGAGAGATGGCTTCCTCCGGTTATAAGAACATATCTGGAAATCGTTACTATTTTTTCGATAACGGGCAAATGGCTGCCAATCAGTATGTAGGACTTGCCTATATGGATGAGAAGGGGATACGAAACCGGGAGCTGGATATCATTGTAAAGGCGAAGAAAAGCTCTTATAGTCTGCCTGCCGATGTAAAAGAGGCATTTACAGAATCCTCTAAAAACGTTCCAAGACAGTGGGTCAAGAAGTTTGTTGACCAGGGCTGGCAGATTCTTTATTATCCGGATAAGCAGTATTTTGAAGCGCCAATGACAGGAAACGGCATCTATTACGTAGGTCATAAGCTGGATATCAATTATAAAAAGATTAAGATCTGCAACCCGGGTGAGCTTTCCGAGGCATTCGGTGAGTATATCGGTTATGCTTCTGGCTGTTATAAAAGTAACAGCAAATCAGGCACGGATCTTATGATGTATCGTGATCTATTGGAGGATTTTGTTTACGTACCGGATTACTATTCCGATGATATGACATTTTATTTTGGTAAGCTGTTAGGCGCCTATGTGGAATCCCCTTACACAAGATCGGAGATGGAGGCGGCAGCTCCGGAGGCAATTCGCATATTAAAAGACATTTTGTATCAGCAGAAAATAGATTGATAAGCGGCTTTGGGCGAACCGGGGCCGCTTTTGTCGTATAAATAAGTGAAATTATGATTGACATATGGCAGTAGATGGTATATTATCAATACATAGATTTTATGCAATTAAATTTAATGAAATTAAAAGGAAGTGAAACGATGGCATTGTTAACAAAAGCATTAATAGCTGTCATTGCAGCAGAGCATTTGTACATTCTTTGGGTAGAAATGTTTGCATGGACAACAACCGGTAAGCGTATATTTACCTCTATAGACCATACGCTTTTTGAAAAGACAAAGGGTCTTGCGGCAAATCAGGGATTGTATAATGGATTTTTGTCTGCCGGCCTTATTTGGTCCTTATTCATTGGGGATCCCGTATGGGCGTCGAACATCGCAGTATTTTTCCTGTTATGCGTCGTCATTGCCGGAAGCTACGGTGCTCTGACTTCCTCAAAGTCAATCTTTTTCAAACAGGCACTGCCGGCACTTTTGGTACTATTAGGAGTTTTATTAATCCCGTAATGAGGAAAATAAAAAAGTAGGAGAGAGAAAACATGAACGAGACAATCAAATTAATTCAGGACCACAGATCCATAAGAAGCTTTCTTGACAAGGAGGTTGACGATGCAGTAATTGATGAAATTTTAAGATCAGCTCAGGCTATGCCAAATTCCATCAATGGGCAGCAGACTTCTGTCATTGTAATAAAAGACAAAGATACCAAGAAAAAAATAGCTGAGTATACAGGAAACCAGACCTGGATTGAGAATGCTCCTGTATTTTTACTGTTTCTTATTGATTTTTACAAGACAAAATTAGCTGCTGAGAAGAATGGTCTTACACAAGCGATCCATGAAAGTGTAGAGGGAACCATGGTTGGAACCTTTGATGCAGGACTCCAGATGGGAGCTGCTATTATTTCGGCAGAATCTCTGGGACTTGGAATCGTTCCCATTGGTGGGGTGCGAAAGAATCCAGCAGAGCTGATTGAATTATTAAAGCTTCCGGAATACACATATCCTGCCGTTGGTCTTGCTTTAGGATATCCGAAGGATCATTCTCATAAGAAGCCAAGGCTTCCCTTTGATACCTTTAAGCACGAGGAATTCTATCATACCAGTGGTCTTTTAGAGTCCATGGAACAGTATGATAAAAATATGGAAGACTACTTAAAAGAGATAGGCCGGGAGCAGGAAGGGAACTGGAGCAAGTTCACCTCCAGTATTTACCAGAGCATATACTATCCAGAGGTGTATCCGACTTTGAAGAAACAGAAATTTTTGAATGATAAATAGAACATAAATACAGGCAGCCGAATCTTCGGCTGCCTGATGTTTTATTCCGCCAGTTCCTCCCACTGCTGATATAACGACTCCAGCTGTTTTCCGATGGCATCTTTTTCCTGATTCAGTTCCATAAGCTTTGGTACATCAGTAAAAATTTCTTCTTTAACAAGAAGCTGGTCGATTTCTCCATCCCTGGTCTCCAGCTTGTGAATCTCTTCCTCAATCTTCTTAAGCTCGTTCTGGCGCTTTCTTAAGCGGGCCTGTTCTTCTTTTTGAGCCTTCCAGTCCAGCTTTGTTTCAGAGGTATCTTCCCTGGTATCATCAGCTGTTACAGGGGATGCCGCATAAAGGCTTGTCATCAGTTCTCTTTTTTCCAGATAATAATCGTAATTACCGATATAATTTACCATAGTCTGGTTGGTTAAGTCGAGGATCCTTGTAGCGGTCCGGTTAATGAAATAACGGTCATGGGATACGTAAAGTACAGTTCCTGTATAATTGTTCAGTGCTTCCTCAAGAATCTCCTTTGAGGTAATATCCAGATGGTTGGTAGGCTCATCAAGGATGAGGAAGTTGGCCTCAGAAAGCATAAGCTTTGCAAGAGAGACTCGTCCCCGTTCTCCTCCGCTTAAGTCCTTGACCCGCTTATACACATCGTCACCGGTAAATAAGAAGGCAGCCAGTATGTTTCTGATCTGGGTATTATTCATGGAAGGATACGTATCCTGAAGCTCATCAAATAGAGTTTTATCCATATGAAGAACCTGGTGCTCCTGGTCATAGTACCCGATATGTACCTTGGAGCCTAATACAATTTCACCCTGGTCTGCGCCCAGAATGCCATTGAGCATCTTTAAAATAGTTGTTTTTCCTGTGCCGTTGCCGCCGATGATGGCAACCCGTTCTCCACGCTTGATCTCAAAATCCACGTGATCGAACAGGAGATTCTGGTCAAAGGCTTTTTTTAGATCCCGTACGGTCAAAACATCATTTCCGCTGATGATATTGGGCTCCAGCCTGATTTTCATCTCATCATTTACTTCGCTGGGCTTATCCAGGCGTTCTATTTTATCCAGCATCTTTTCCCGGCTTTCTGCACGGCGGATGGATTTTTCCCTGTTAAAGGATTTTAATTTGGTGATTACTTCTTCCTGATGTTTGATTTCCTGCTGCTGATTGAGATAGGCTTTCATCTTTGCTTCCCGGATCATGGCTCTTTTGCCGCTGTAATCCGTATAGTTTCCCTGATAAACACTCATAATGCCATTATCAAGCTCAACAATTTTTGTAACCACACGGTCTAAGAAGTAACGGTCATGGGCAACGATGATTACGCTGCCGTCATAGTTGATGAGATAGCCCTCCAGCCAGGCAATGGATTCCATATCCAGATGGTTGGTGGGCTCGTCAAGGAGTATGATATCCGGCTTAGACAGAAGAAGACGTCCTAAAGCAACACGGGTCTTTTGTCCACCAGATAAAGCACTGACAGGTTTTTTGAAATCTTCCTCGGCAAATCCAAGTCCCTTTAATACACCGGTAACCTCACTTTGATAGGCGTAACCGTTTTGCTGTTCAAATTCATGATTCAGCCGGCTGTAGGAGGATAGCATATCATTAAGCGCATCACCTGTAAGATGTTTCATATCCAGTTCCATCTGGCGGATTTTGGCTTCCATCTCAATAATGGGCCGTTTGATTTCAAGGACCTCTTCAAAAACAGTGCGCTCACCAGAAAGGTCCTGATGCTGGGATAAGTATCCCATGGTTTTCCCTTTGGAGATGACAACCTCTCCTTCATCGGAAGGCATCTCTCCAATGATGATTTTTAATAGAGTAGATTTTCCAGCGCCGTTGATTCCAACAATTGCTGCTTTTTCGTGCTCCTCTATATGAAAGGAAGCGTGCTTTATGACTTCATTGCTTCCAAATGCTTTGCTTATGTTACTGCATGACAAAATCATGTTTTTATTTCCTCCCGAATAAGTGTAAGACAATAGGATTAGTATAATATAGGTCTTTTGTTTTTTCAAGGATTCAATAGAAAAACTAGTTTGACATTATTTTGACGTGAAGTTATAATAATGATAGTTTATTCTGAGTAAAAGAAGGTGAAGATGTGGCAGATAAAGAAATTTCAAAAGCAGTGATTGCCAGGCTTCCTAGATATTACCGATATCTTGGAGAGCTGCTGGAAGAAGGAGTGGAACGGATTTCCTCCAATGATTTAAGCATACGAATGAAGGTGACCGCTTCTCAGATCCGTCAGGATTTGAATAACTTCGGTGGGTTCGGTCAACAGGGCTATGGCTATAATGTGAAATATTTATATACAGAGATAGCTAAGATACTGGGAATCGACAGGCAGCATAATCTTGTCATTATTGGTGCTGGAAACTTAGGTCAGGCCATTGCCAATTATGCCAATTTTGAAAAGCGTGGTTTTCTGATTAAAGGAATGTTCGATATCAATCCGCGTCTGATCGGGCTTGTTGTCCGTGGAATTGAAATTAGAAGCGTGGACGATCTGGAAACCTTTGTGAGAGAGAATGACGTCCAGATTGCAGCCCTGACCATACCAAAGACCAAGGCGCCGGAAATTGCAGACCGCCTTGTTCAGGCAGGAATCAAGGCTATCTGGAATTTTGCCCATACAGATTTAACGGTACCTGATGATGTTGTAGTAGAGAATGTACATTTATCAGAAAGTCTTATGCGTCTGTCTTACCGAGTATGCAGCATGCAGGATGGTACTGCTGATCTGGAGGACAGATAATTTGGATAAATAGTGAATGAGCCTGCCGGCAGACAAAGAGGAAGAACTCTTGGCTGCCGGCTGTTTTCTATATGAAAGAAAGGTGAATGCATTTTGAGAAATCTGGTGACAGGAGATCAGATGAAAGAAGTGGATCGCTATACCATAGAAACCATTGGAATCCCTTCTCTGGTTCTTATGGAGCGGGCGGCTTTGGCCGTTGTCAGTGAGATAGAAGCACTGGTTAATAAGAAAAGCAATATCTGGGTTCTATGCGGCAATGGAAATAATGGCGGAGATGGCATTGCCGTTGCAAGGCTCCTTCATTTAAAAGGATACAAGATCTGGGCAATCCTGGCTGGAACGAGGGAGAGTGGTAGCAGAGAATGGCTGGCGCAGCTTGACATAGCCGAAAAGATTGGGGTCCAATTGGTAAACTTCCCGGAATTTCCCCCTGGAGAGTGCAATCTTTTTGTAGATGCACTGTTTGGCGTTGGTCTTAACCGGGAGGTACTTGGTACCTATAAGGAAATTATGGAAAAGGTCATCACTTACGGACCTGAAATTACGGTAGCAGTGGATATTCCCTCCGGTATACATTCAGATTCAGGACAGATTATGGGGACAGCGTTACGGGCTGATGTGACGGTCACCTTTGGTTTTGAGAAGCTTGGAACCATGCTATATCCAGGAAAAGGCTACAGTGGCAGGGTTGTGGTAGCGGACATCGGTTTTCCTGCTCAAAGTCTTTCCGCCATAAGGCCAAGTTTTTTTACCTTTGAATCTGGGGATACAAAGGAAATTCCTTTGCGTCCTGCCTATTCCAACAAAGGCAGCTTCGGCAAGGTCCTGGTCGTAGCGGGAGGGCGTAATATGAGCGGTGCAGCCTACTTAAGCGCCCTTGCAGCTTACCGGACCGGGGCGGGCCTTGTGAAGATATTTACAATAGAAGAAAACCGTACAATTCTTCAGTCGGGGCTTCCGGAGGCGATTATTGCAACGTATGACCCGGAGGAAGCAGAGGCAGATACGGCCTCTTTTAAGGAACTATTGAAAAAACAGTGTGAGTGGGCCAGTGTCATCGTTCTTGGGCCTGGACTTGGGCGTGAGCCTTATGTAAAGAATCTGGTGGAAGAGGTGCTTACAAACGCCTATGTCCCGATTATCCTGGATGCAGATGGACTGGGTGCCATTGCCGATCATCCGGATCTGACCGGATATTTCACTGAAAATATTATAGTGACGCCCCACCTTGGGGAGATGGCAAGACTGACCGGAAGCTCGGTGGAGGCCATAAAGAAGAATCTAATCGCAGCAGCCAGGGAATATGCAGACCGTTTTGGCATCACCTGTGTATTAAAGGATGCCGTGACCATAGGCGCGTTAAAGGATCAGAGGACCTATGTAAATTCCTCTGGAAACAGTGCCATGGCAAAAGCAGGATCCGGTGATGTTTTAACAGGGATCATAGCCGGGCTTTTAGCTCTTGGGCTTGAGGAATCCGATGGGGCAGCTTTGGGGGTCTGGCTTCATGGGCGGGCCGGAGATGCCGTGCGGGAAAAATACGGAAGTTACAGTCTTTTAGCAAGTCAGCTGACAGAAGAAATTTATACAATATTGCAGGAGCAAACGAGGTAACAGGAAGATGAGATTATATGGCAGGGTTTTTGAAACGGTGGATTTGGATGCAGTCAGGCACAATATGGAGGCCATGAGAGCAAATCTGACAGAAGGAACGAAGATGATCGGCGTTGTGAAGTCAGATGGTTATGGACACGGATCGGTTCCTGTTGCCATGGCAATCGACCCTTATGTGTGGGGATATGCAGTCGCTACCGTAGAGGAAGGGGTTATTCTAAGAAAGCACGGCATTGAAAAGCCCATTCTGGTGCTTGGTGTCGTTCCTGCTGACGGCTACGACCTTTTGGTTGAGTACAAAATTGCATCGGCAGTGTTTCAATATAAAAGAGCCAGCCTCCTTTCAGAAGCAGCTCTGAGGGCAGGGAAAAAAGCTGTCATTCATTTAGTGGTGGATACTGGTATGAGCCGGATCGGACTTCCTGTAACGGAGGAAGCTGCCGACGAGGCGGTGAAGATAAAAAGTCTTTCAGGGATTGAAGTGGAAGGATTGTTCACTCATTTTGCAAAGGCAGATGAGACAGATAAAACGGCTACCAACAGGCAGATGGAATCGTACCGGAAATTTACAGACCTTCTTTTGGAAAGAGGGGTTGAAATTCCCATCCTTCACTGTTCCAACAGTGCAGGCATCCTGGATCTACCAGCTGCTAATTTCCATGCGGTCCGGGCCGGCATCTCTATTTATGGCCTTTATCCTTCCCATGAGGTTGACAAAGAGACCGTAAAGCTTAGACCTGTCATGGGGTTAAAAAGCGTCGTTACTTACATAAAAACAATTGCACCAGGTACAGCCGTAAGCTATGGAGGCACCTTTGTTGCGGATAAAGAAATGGTGATAGCCACCATACCCGTTGGATATGGGGACGGGTATCCCAGGAATCTTTCCGGTAAAGGTGAGGTACTGATCCGGGAGCAGAGAGCCAGAATTCTTGGAAGGGTGTGCATGGATCAGTTCATGGTTGATGTCACAGACATTGAAGGCGTGGAGGAAGATGACGAAGCTGTTTTGATTGGGAAACACGGAGAGAATGAGATTACCGTAGAGGACATAGCAGAAGCCTGCGGTGGATTTCATTACGAAATTTTATGTGATATCGGCAAACGGGTCCCGAGAGTCTATATTCAGGGAGGCGAGGTCGTAGGTACCAAGGATTATTTTGATGATATTTATAAAGGGTTTCAAAAGGTGTGATAACAAACTCCATGTCCAAAACATATCATAAGGTATGCGGTGGAAAAACTTAAGTGTATACACGAGTCAAAGAAGGTCAATAATAGACTTAAATAAATTGACGGAGTGTGAGAATGTGATAATCAGACGTGGAGACATCTATTATGCCGATCTAAGACCGGTGGTAGGTTCTGAACAAGGCGGTATTCGCCCAGTTCTTATTATACAGAATGACATAGGGAATAAGCACAGCCCAACGGTGATCTGTGCAGCGATTACTTCCAGAATGAACAAGGCTAAGCTCCCCACCCATGTGGAGCTCGATACAAAAAAATGCGACATGATTAAAGATTCGGTAATTCTTCTAGAGCAGCTGCGCACCATTGACAAGCAGAGGCTGAAAGAGAAGATTTGCCATATCGATGAAGAACTTCAGCAGGAAGTGGACTGTGCATTGAGGGTCAGCCTGGAACTGGGTACATAGTTCATTATTGACGGAATGCTGATAAAATGGTATATTTTTAATTAGTTGCATGAAAAATACGAATGATAATGAACAAAAGGAGTCGATAGTTAGAATGGACGATGGCAATCCGCTTATACGCGTGATTATTTTTATTGCTTTTATCGTATTAGACGCAATATTTTATGGTTTTGGAGCAGCAATCCAAAATGTGAATTCAAGCGAACTGGAGCACCAGATGGAGAATGGGAGTGAAAAGGCCAGGAAGCTGTTACATATTGTTAACAGACCAACGCCTTTCGTAAATACCATTCAGATTACTACTAATTTAATCGGTATGATTACCGGAGCCTTTGTACTGGAAGAGCTGGGAGCTAACTTAGAGAATATTTTAATTGGAAATCATGCATTTCCTGGAAAGTGGATCTCTCTTTTAAGTCTTTTTGTAGTGGCATTGGCACTGATTGTAATGCTCATCAGCTTTGGCATCATTATACCGAAACGCTGTGCAGCAAAGAATCCAGAAAAGTGGGGATTTGGTCTTTTGCCGGTAGTAAGCATCCTTATGATTCCGGTCAGGCCAGTGGCCTGGCTTGCAAACCTGGTAGCATTTTTTGTCTTGAAACTGCTTGGAATCGGTATGGCAAATGATAATGAGAACGTTACAGAAGAGGACATCATGTCTATGGTTAACGAGGGTCATGAGCAAGGCGTGTTAGAGGCCAGGGAAGCGGAGATGATTACCAACATCTTTGAGCTAAACGACAAAGAGGCCGGTGATATCATGACTCATAGAAAAAGCCTTGTGGCTTTGGATGGAGATATGCCCCTTCGGGAAGCAGTTGATTTTATTCTCAAGGAAGGGCTTAATTCCCGTTATCCCATCTACAGAAAAGATGTGGATGACATCATTGGTATCCTTCATATGAAAGATGCCCTAATTGCCGTGGAGCACAGAAAGAATGTGTCCCGGAAGCTGTGGGAGATAGAAGGTCTTTTGCGAGAGGCTGTCTTTATTCCGGAAACCAGAAATATCAACGAACTGTTTAAAGAGATGCAGTCCGAGAAAATTCATATGGTAATTGTGGTAGATGAGTATGGCCAGACGGCAGGTATCGTTACCATGGAAGATATTCTGGAAGAAATTGTAGGCAATATTTTAGATGAATATGATTTGGATGAGGAGTATATTATTCCTTCCGAGGATGGTTCCTATATCATGAATGGTATGACGCTTCTGGAAGATGTGGAAAAGGCATTGGATATTGAATTTGAGGAAGAGGATTTTGATTCCTACGATACCATAAGCGGCCTTTTGATTTCAAAGCTGGACCGAATCCCTCAGGAGGGAGAACAGACGGAGGTATCAATTCTTGGATACCGGTTTAAGATTCTCCAGGTGAAAAATAAAATCATTCAGTCAATTCTGGTCCGGAAAGAAGAAACCGATGAGCCTAAGGCAGAAGAGGATTCGTTAAATAAGATGGAAACAGAGAAGGAACATTCCGAAGCTCTGACTTAATACTTGCACAGTCTCCAGAGAATTCCCGCTGTTATGCAGGAACTCCCGGAGACTGTGCATTATTTTTTCTTGCCAGATGAAATAATAAGTGCTAAAATAGAAAAGATGTATTTTCTGAAAAATAAAGGACGAAATAGAGAAAGAAAAGGAGTGCTTTAAACAATGTCAGGACATTCAAAGTTCGCAAATATCAAACACAAAAAAGAGAGAAACGATTCTGCAAAAGGTAAGATCTTTACTGTCATCGGCAGGGAGATTGCAGTTGCAGTAAAAGAAGGCGGACCAGACCCTGCAAACAATAGTAGGCTCCGTGACGTGATTGCAAAGGCCAAGGCTAACAATATGCCGAATGATACCATTGACCGCGGAATCAAAAAAGCGGCTGGTGATGCTGGTACTGTCAACTATGAAACCATTACATACGAAGGTTACGGCCCCAATGGAGTCGCAATTATCGTAGATACATTGACAGACAATAAAAACCGTACGGCGGCAAATGTAAAGAATGCATTTACTAAGGGCGGCGGTAATGTAGGAACACCAGGTTGTGTTTCCTTTATGTTTGATAAAAAAGGTCAGATTATTATAGATAAAGAAGAATGTGATATGGATCCGGATGAGCTTATGATGATCGCTCTGGATGCTGGCGCCGAAGACTTCTCTGAGGAAGAGGACAGCTTTGAAGTAGTAACTGCACCAGAAGAGTTCAGTGCGGTTAGAGAAGCGCTGGAGGCAGCGAAAATTCCTATGGTTGAAGCAGATATCACCATGATTCCTCAGACCTGGGCCGAGCTTACCGATGAAGATTCCATTAAGAAGATGAACCGAATTTTAGACCTTCTTGATGCGGAAGATGATGTACAGGCGACCTATCATAACTGGGACGAATAAATAAGAATAGAAGGAGCGGGAAAACAAAGTTTTCCCGCTCTTTCCTATATGGTACCAGTTAACTTACTAACAGACGTGTTTATGGATCCAACCAGCTCATGAATTCTCTGGTAGACACCTCCTGAGTTTTTTGAGATTTCACCAAACTCCCTTGCGACCACAGCAAATCCTACTCCAGCCTCCCCGGCTCTTGCGGCTTCAATGGAGGCGTTTATGGATAGTATATTTTCCATGGAGGCAACCTTTTGCAGATCCCGGGTCTTTTCTGTGACTTCATCCAATGATTTTTGAATATGTTCAATTTCCACATCGAGAATATCGTTTCTTTTTTGCGTTACTGTTTTCATGTATTCTAAGTTGACCAGCTGATTTACTACATTGCCAAGCATCTCTGCAGATGCCCGAATCATGGATTCCGAACGAACCGGAACCTTTTTTAAAGCAGCCAGGTAATCGTTTTCTGGTATGCCAAGCTCTCTGGCAATATCCCTGAATTTGTTTTCATCTGGAACTCCTGGTAAAACTTGTCCCCCGATAATGGCTCCAGCTTTCTCTCCATGAACGATGATATCTGTGGAAAAATCCATCAGCCCTGCATGGCAGTAATAAGTGCCGCTTCCTTCTGCGTCACATTTCTGACACCGCTTTGCCCCTTCTTCATTCTTTCTGGTATGCTTCATGCAAAAATCTGTGAAATTACTTCCCTTGGTTAGGTATTTGCCTTCTCCATCCACTGCGATGGCTGCCAGACCCGTGGCCTCGGAAAACTGATCCTGGATTTTTTGAAGCGCATCAAGATCAATAAATTTTCTTAAGTCTATCATATGTATTCCCCGCCTTCTCCTATAAGAATTGGAAACGATTGTAAATATTATTATATAATATTAGTAGAGTAAATACAAGTAAGGAAGATGGAATATAGTTTGTAAAAACCCATGGAACAAGGCAAACGATTGTGCTGCAATCGACCGTGTCAAAAGTAGTAAAAAGAAGAAAAAGAGGCGTAAGACTATGGACAGTGACCGATTGTACCGGGTAAAAAAAGTTGATGTGGACAAATTAAAGGAACTGCTTACGGAATGCTTTGGATCCGATCCTCTCTATAGCAGGCTTATTCCTGATAAGGAGACAAGAGACCGCTTACTGCCGGAGCTGTTCGCCTGCGATATGGAAGAATTTCTTCTTACCTGTGAGATTTATGCAGACAGCGAAGAAATTCATGGCATTATCGTAGTGGAGGATGAATCAGAATCCTTTCATTCCTTAAAACGTTATGTCTCGGAGGCCCTGGCATATGTAAAGACAAAAGGGTATCTGATTAAGGAGGACCCATCTCTTAAAACCTTGTGGAATTTCTTTCAGTTCAGGGATTATTTAAACTCCAAATGGACAGAAAAGCTCCATACCCAAAACAGGCTGCATATCATATATCTTGCGGTGAGACCTACCATGCAGCATCATGGCATTTCTGCCTTTCTGTTAAAGGAAACGATGGAATATGCGGATAAGAACAAGCTAATAATCACCCTGGAAACCCATAACGAGGGGAATGTTTCTTATTATCAGCATTTTGGCTTTGAACTATATGAAGTAGTTGAAAAGCAATTTAACTTAAAACAGTATTGCTTGATTCGTTATCATAATTGAGTTTAATATACATAATAGGACAGGCTTTCAGTGATCTGAAATCCTGCTTTTTTATAGAGTGAAATGGCTGGCTTGTTAAGACCGGAAACCTGGAGAAACAACTTTTTGTATCGTCTTGCATTGGGATGGGCAAAATACGTATCTAAAAAAAGAGAAAGGCAGGCACTTCCCAGCCCCTGGTTTCTATAAGGTTCTGATATTTCAAAACCATAAAAATAAGCTCCATGTTCCAGAGCGTCGAGACAGCAGGAACCCACCTGCTTTCCATCAAGCAAAAAGACGCACTGAATCGGGGTCTCTTCCGGAGAAGAGGCAATGGAGAGGGAGAGGGCATCAAAAGAAGACCCCTCTTTTAGACGGCTTGTCTTTATGGATTGGGTCAGCGGTAGTTCCATGATGTGTTCCTGATACCAAAAGGAAGCATCCATGGCTTGTAATGCGTGGATGGTATCCTTACAGGATTCATCTACGGGGAAAATCAAATCACTGTCTCCTGTTTCATCTAAAAGCGTTTCGATCAGCTTGGTAAAATATCCTTTTTGTCTGTGTCCGGGGTGAGTGAATCCACTGCATTCATAATCCATATTTTCGGTAAAAAATGCACAGAGGACGGATAAGAGGGTTTCTTCGTCGTATAATAAGAAGTAAATACAATCTTCTTCCATTGGAAGTGTCAGAGAAATATGATCATGGCTTCTGCAAACTTCCTGTAGCGTGATTGCATCATTTTTTTGTGTTTGACTGGGGGCATTGGTGCGGATTACATTCATATCATGGCTCCTGATTTGTTTTCCTATAGTATAATACAAAAAAACATGAAAATTCAATGAAATATTTCCATATTTCCAGTTGTTTCTTTGAAATATGGGTGATAGAATAAACACAAGTAAAGCAGTTGGAGGGATATCATTGAAAAAGAGAGATGAAATACCGGTAAGCGACACCTGGAACCTGGCGGATATATTGCCGTCTGAAACAGCCTGGGAGGATTTATTCCGTGAAACAGAGCAGGCAATTGCAGGTTATAAAAAATATGAAGGACATCTTGCAGATTCCGGCGAGATGCTTTTTTCCTGTCTGAAATTTGACGAGGAGGTATCCTTAAAGATAGAGACTCTGTTCGTATATGGAAAGCAGAAGTCAGATGAAGATACAGGGAATGCAAGATATCAGGAATTTGCAGCAAAAGCAAGAGCCTTATCCTATCAGGCGGCCAGTCTTTCTGCTTTTCTAGTACCTGAGATATTGACAATTCCAGAAAATACCCTTCGGGAATACCAGGAGAATATACCGGAGCTAAAGCGTTATAAAAGAACCCTGGAAATTATTATGAAAAAGAAGGAGCATACCTTATCCGCTGCGGAAGAGGCCCTTCTTGCAAAATCCCTGGAAGCGACGTCAGGGGCATCTGATATTTTCAATATGTTCAATAATGCAGATGCCAAATTCCCTGAGATTCTTGATGAGAACCAGGAACCGGTTAAAATTACCCACGGTAACTATATCGCCCTTATGGAAAAACAGGACAGAAGCGTGCGAAAGTCAGCATTTGAGGCGCTTTACAGTGTTTATAGGCAGTTTGGAAATACACTTGCGTCTACCTTTTTTTCCAATGTAAAAAAGGCAGCTTTTTATGCATCTGCAAGAAATTACTCATCGTCAAGGGCACATTCCCTATCCGAGAATGAAATACCGGAAGAAGTCTATGACAATTTGATTAAGGCTGTAAGGGAAGGGATTTCCTATCTTCATGAGTACGTCTCCATTCGTAAGGAAGCTCTCGGAGTAGATGAACTTCATATGTATGATTTATACGTGCCCATGGTATCTTTGGAAGAAAAGAAAATATCCTTTGACGAAGCGAAAACCATGGTTCTGGAGGGACTAAAGCCTTTGGGAGAGGAATATCTGGCTCTTTTAAAAGAAGGATTTGATAACCGATGGATCGATGTGTATGAGAATGAAGGAAAGAGAAGCGGAGCTTATTCCTGGGGAGTTTATGGAATCCATCCTTATGTTCTCCTTAATTTTAATGGAACCTTAGACAGCGTATTTACCCTGGCTCATGAGATGGGGCATGCACTTCATAGCTGGTTTTCGGATAAAAATCAGTCCTATGTGGATGCAGGTTATAAGATTTTTGTTGCAGAGGTGGCTTCCACCTGTAATGAAGCTCTCTTAATCCGCCACCTTTTAGATACAACGAAAGATAAGAGTGAGCGTGCTTATCTGGTAAATCATTTTATGGATAGCTTCCGTGGAACCCTTTACCGTCAGGCAATGTTTGCGGAGTTTGAGGCTGAGACCCATCGCCTTGTAAAAGAGGGGCAGATACTGACGGCGGATCTTCTTGGTCAGACATACCATAAGCTCAATGAATTTTATTTTGGTCCGGATATGGTGGTTGATCCCGAGATTGATTACGAATGGTCCAGAATTCCTCATTTCTATACGCCATTTTATGTATATCAGTATGCTACAGGCTTTTCTGCTGCTGTAGCCATCAGCAGCAAGATCCTTTCCGGGGATCAGGAAGTAATTGAGGGTTATTTTAAATTTTTAAGCGGCGGAAATTCCATGACTCCCATAGACTTATTAAAGCTTTGCGGGGTGGATATGTCCACAGCAGAGCCGGTAAAGGATGCGCTTTTGGTATTTGCCGGGCTATTAAAAGAAATGAGAGGGCTGATTTAGGTCCAATTGCTGGTTGGGAAAGAGGGGAGCAGGTATGAATCTTTATCAGATGATATTTAAAAGAAGATCCATCAGAAAATTTAAAAAGGAACAGATTCCGGAACAGCTTTTAAAGGATATACTTTATTTCGGAAACTGTGTATTGAAGCTTCATGCGGACATTTCAGTGAAAATGGAAATATGCGACAACCTGGATGGCCATCTTCCGGTAAAAGGCTTATGGAAAGTAGAGGCTCCCTATTATCTGGTATTTTATTCCGAGGAGAAAGAAGGGTATCTGACAAACGCAGGATATATTCTGGAGCCGATTCTCTTATATATGACAGGGAAAGGCATTGGATCCTGCTATCTGGGGAATACCAGAATCACTGGTCATGAGATGGAAGGGGTTAAGCAGGTCGTTGCAGTTGCTTTTGGCTATCCAAAAACACTTCTGTACCGGGATCCGGCTACGGCAAAGCGCTTACCATTAAAGGAACTTTGTGTATTTAAGGAAGAAATCGGTGAGCCAATGAAAAATATTTTAAAAGCAGCAAGGCTGTCTCCGTCGGCTATGAATAACCAGCCCTGGCGGTTTATTGTATACCACGACAGGATTTATATCTTTGCCTGCAGAGAATTTCTGCCTTCTGCGCCCTTAGTTTCCATGCGTGATATCAGTATCGGGATTATGCTGTCCCATCTAACCATTGCCGCGGAAGAGATGTGGATGAACATCAAGCTGGAAGCCGAAGAGACAATGCTTAAAAAGTCCTTTAAAAGCGGGACTTATGTTACGACTGCGTATGTCAAAGAATTCAACTGCTGATTATATGTTATCTCGTATAAAAAGGAGAAGGTCCGATGGTATGGACCTTCTCCTTTTGCATGCTTATTCAATTGGAATATATCGGTTTTCTTCAATTTCCTTAGGAGCTTCCTTGGGAAGCATAAGCTTTAAGATTCCGTTTTCAAACGATGCCTTGATATCTTCCTGTCTGATTTTGGTTCCTACGTAAAAGCTTCTTTTTAAAGAACTGTGATACCGTTCTCTGCGGATATAGTTCTTTTCTTCGTCGGAGTTATTTTCTGAATTGTTTTCAGCAAGGATGGTGAGATACCCATCTTTTAGCTCTGCCTTTACCATTTCCTTCTGAAAGCCAGGCAGTTCCATATCTATAACATAATGGTCACCGCCGTCTTCAATATCGGTTTTCATTAAGGATTGCTTGTTGAAGTATGCATCTGTAAAAAACGGATCATTGAAAAAGTCATCAAATAAATTGTTTCTTCTGGATAATAACATATCAGTTCCTCCTTTTCATTCGATAGATGCAGCACCACTCATTGGTGTTTTCTATTTGTTATATATGTAATATAACACACATTATTAGCACTGTCAACAGGTGAGTGCTAATATTTTTCATTGAAACTACGTTGCTAGTATGAATAGAAAATGATAAAATAACCATGTTTGAAATATTTTAAAGTGAGGAATGGGATCCATGAAACGGGAAGTTGACTTAAATGAGATTTCCGATGGGAAATTATATGGCATAAATGATATGGTAAAGGCAGACTGCAAGGATTGCAGGGGCTGTTCTGACTGCTGTCAGGGGATGGGACAATCTGTCACCCTGGATCCTCTTGATTGTTACCGTTTGTGTGAGAATCTATCCTGTACCATGGAAGCATTGCTTCAGGATAAGCTTGAATTAAATGTAGTTGATGGAATCGTACTTCCCAATCTAAAAATGGCAGGTGAGGATGAACGATGCAGTTTCCTAAATCATGAGGGAAGATGCAGCATCCATAGCTTCCGTCCTGGAATCTGCCGTCTGTTTCCCTTAGGCAGGGTTTACGGGGAACAGGAAATGAAGTATATTCTCCAATTGCATGAGTGCAGAATGGAAGAGCGGACAAAGGTCAAGGTAAAAAAGTGGCTGGATACATCTGATGTAAAACAGTACGAAGCCTTTGTGCTAAAATGGTATCATTATTTGAAACATTTAGAAAAACGCATCAAGACAGAAAATGACCCATCCTTTGCTAATCAGGTGAGCATGTATGTGTTAAAAAACTTTTATTTGATACCCTATCAAATGGAACAGGATTTTTATAGTCAGTTTGAAAGAAGGCTTGAAGCGAGTACCTTCTTATGATAGAATTGGTAAGAATAGAGAATAATAAGAATAAATGGAACCCAGGAGGAGACAATGATCAGGCAATTAATTGAAAAAATCCAGAAGACAAAGGCACCAATCTGTGTAGGACTTGACCCCATGCTTGACTATATACCGGAACATGTCTTAAGTAAGGCATTGGAAGAGTTTGGTGAGACTCTGGAAGGTGCTGCAGAAGCAATCTGGCAGTATAATAAAGAAATTATAGATCATGTATACGATTTAATCCCCTCCGTAAAGCCTCAGATTGCCATGTATGAACAGTTTGGCATTGAAGGATTGCAGGCTTATGTAAAAACAGTAAATTATTGTCAGGAAAAAGGCCTTCTTGTGATTGGCGATGCAAAACGAGGCGATATCGGTTCTACTTCATCTGCTTATGCTACGGCTCATATTGGTAAAGTACAGGTAGGAAGCAATCGTTTCACCGCATTTGGGACAGATTTTCTTACCATCAATCCGTATCTGGGAACTGATGGCGTGAAACCTTTTGTGGACGTATGTAAGGAAGAGGACAAGGGACTTTTTGTTCTTGTTAAGACCTCCAATCCCTCCAGTGGAGAATTTCAGGACCGGCTGATTGATGGACGTCCTTTGTATGAGATGGTAGCCGAAAAGGTAGTAGAATGGGGTGCCCAGTCCATGGACGGAACCTACAGCAACGTAGGCGCAGTGGTAGGAGCCACTTATCCCGAGATGAGCAGAATTCTCCGTAAGCTTATGCCCAATACTTATTTTCTGGTTCCAGGCTATGGTGCCCAGGGCGGAACTGCTGAGGATTTAAAACCTTGTTTTAATGAAGATGGATTAGGCGCTGTGGTAAATTCCTCCAGAGGAATCATCGCTGCATATAAGCAGGATAAATATAAGAAATATGGTGCAGAGCACTTTGGTGAGGCCTCAAGGCAGGCAGTCATCGATATGGTAACAGACATCAACCGGGTATTATAGGGGGACATCATGGCGAAAGTAATGGAATCAGCAAGAGTCGCCAGTCAGGATAAGCTGGCTGATGGCGTATACAGCATGTGGATTGAAACAGAGAAGTTTGCAAAAGAAGCAGTACCAGGCCAGTTTATTTCTTTGTATACAAAGGATAATTCCAAACTTCTGCCCCGTCCCATCAGTATTTGTGAGATTGACAGGGAAAAGGGCCTGATCCGAATTGTATACCGGGTGTTAGGCAGTGGTACAGAGGAATTCTCCTATTATAAAGAAGGGGATTATGCAGAGATCCTTGGCCCCCTGGGCAATGGTTTCCCTCTGGAACCCGGGGCAGCAGGAAAACGGGCATTCATCATAGGCGGAGGAATTGGAATCCCTCCTATGCTGGAGCTGTCTAAGCATCTTGCCTGTGAAAAACAGATTATTCTTGGTTACCGGGACACCATGTTCCTGGAAGATGAATTCACTCCTTATGGTACCACCTTTGTAGCCACAGAAGATGGCAGTCAGGGAACAAAAGGGAATGTACTGGACGCAGTGAGAGAGCATGGCCTGAGCGCAGATGTAATTTTTGCCTGTGGGCCAACCCCCATGTTAAAAGCGATAAAGGCATATGCCATGGAGAACGAAATTGAGTGCTATCTCTCTTTGGAGGAACGTATGGCATGTGGTATCGGTGCGTGTCTGGCCTGTGTCTGCAAAAGCAGTGAGGTGGATGAGCATTCCATGGTTCATAATAAGCGGGTCTGCAAAGACGGCCCGGTATTCCGGGCAGAGGAGGTAGACTTTTAGATGAATACAAAAGTAAATCTGGCTGGAATTGAACTGAAAAATCCTGTTATGACAGCTTCTGGAACCTTTGGCTCAGGGGAAGAGTACAGTGAGATGTTTGATTTAAGTCATCTTGGTGCTGTCGTCACAAAAGGCGTTGCAAATGTGCCCTGGCCGGGCAATCCTACGCCAAGAATCGCGGAAACATATGGCGGTATGCTCAATGCCATTGGACTTCAAAATCCTGGTATGGAGGTTTTTGCTCAAAGAGACATTCCGTTTTTAAAGAAGTATGATACAAAGATAATCGTCAATGTCTGCGGAAAGACAACAGAAGATTATCTTGCAGTAGTGGAGCGGCTTTCTGAGGAGCCGGTGGATATGCTGGAGATAAATATCTCCTGTCCCAATGTGAAGGAGGGCGGAATCGCCTTCGGACAGGATCCAAAAGCAGTGGAAGCCATTACCCGTGACGTAAAAAAGTATGCGAAGCAGCCGGTTATCATGAAATTAAGTCCCAACGTGACTGATATTGGAGTCATGGCAAAAGCGGCAGAAGCTGGCGGTGCTGATGTTATTTCCCTTATTAACACATTGACTGGAATGAAGATCGATATTAACCGCCGTACCTTTTCTGTTGCCAATAAAACAGGCGGACTTTCCGGTCCCGCGATTAAACCCATTGCAGTCCGTATGGTATACCAGGCAGCCAATGCAGTGAAGATTCCAGTCATCGGTATGGGTGGTATTATGGATGCGAATGATGCCATCGAATTTATTCTGGCAGGAGCAACTGCGGTATCTGTAGGAACCGTCAATTTCAGAAATCCATATGCAGCCGAAGAGGTGGTTAAAGGCATTGAGGCTTATATGGAGCGATACGGTGTGAAAGATATTAAGGAACTGATCGGTGCTGTAAGGTAGATGACAGGAATTTAAGCAAGAACTTTTTGAATAGAGAGGATAAAAATGGAACAGTATAAACAGGAATTTATAGAATTCATTGTATATGATAGTTCCAAACATCTCGAAAACCTTGTAAACACTGGATTTTACTGCATCTTATAGATATTCTGTTAAGATCTTGAACTATCGTAACTTATCGCAAACTATTGGTATTTGATGTAAAAATGGTGTAATAAATGGTGTAGTAAATCAGGGATTTAGTAAGATTAGAACATTCGAAAAGATTCTTTGTTAATTGAAATTAATTAACAAAGAATCTTCTTTATTGTATACATTGTTATTCAAGTGATATAATCTATATGAGCTAAAATATATTAAGGAGGCAGTTAAAATGCCAAGAGGAGTTCGCAAATCACAAGTGGAGAAATTAAAAGAAGAGTTACAGAACACACTAGATGCTATTGCACAATATAAAGCTGCAATAAAGACCCAAGAAGATAAAGTAAAACAGTTAAAAATCAACATACAGATGGAAGAGATGAAAGAAGTATCCGCTATCCTTGAAGAGAAAAATATGACAGTTGCAGAGTTAAAAGAATTTTTAAATGCAACAGAAGTAAGTCCCTCTGATGAATAAGACTAACCGGCCAGAGTCTCGTTGAGATTTCTGGTCTTTTTTTATTGTAAGAACATATGTTTGCATTTTGCGATAATATATGATATAATTAATTACCACCATTAGGAAGGGGCGTGATATCAATGCATGAAATTACGGAGAAACAGCGACTCGTTTATGATTGTATTAAGGAATCTATTAAGACCTATGGGTATCCGCCTACAGTACGAGAATTATCAAACAAACTTGGAATTTCTAGCAGTGCGACGCAAGCTCGTCTTCGTAAGTTGGAGGAAGCGGGATATCTTAAGCGTGATCCTGCCAAACCAAGGACACTCGAAATAGTTAATGAGGATATAAAGGCTGTTACAGTTATAAATGCCCCTATACTAGATATCATAGACAGTGATTCTCTTTTTTCTAATCGTAATATAAAAGGATATTTGCCCATACCAACTAATATAATTGATTTTAAAGAGATTTTTTTATTTCAAGTAAAAGACAATAGTATGATTAATGCTCATATATTAGAGGGCGATATGATCATTGTTAATGTTGAGCCTACAGCGGAAGACGGAGATATAGTTTTAATATTATTAGATGCTGCAGTTATGGTAAGGCGCTATTTTAAGGATAAGGGCCATTATCGTTTGCAACCTGAGAATGATATTATGGAGCCAATAATTGTAGACCACGTGAAGATTTTAGGTAAGATAATCGGAGTTTTTAGATTAGATATACGCTGATTAAGACCACGCTATGTATGTGGTTTTAATTTTTGATTCAATAAGAACATATGTTCTGAAAGACAGGGACTAAGCATATGATAATTAGTGAAGATATTCATGATATTTATAGAAATAAAATCACGATTTCATCTGCTAATATTTTATTATAAACAGAAGTTAAACAAGGAAGCAAATGTGCTTCCTTTCATTTCCACTATTAAACGAACATACATTCGAATATAATATAATAGAGGTGATGATATGAAAAGAGTAATTTTTCACATAGATGCAAATTCAGCTTTTTTAAGCTGGGAGGCCGTGTACCGTCTCCATCATTTAGGTGGATCGTTGGATTTAAGAGAAGTACCATCTGCCGTTGGTGGTGATAAATCAAAAAGACATGGTATCATATTGGCTAAAAGCATTCCAGCAAAGAAGTATAAGATTCAGACTGGAGAACCGGTTCCCGATGCATTAAGAAAATGTCCACACTTAATTTTAGTACCTCCAAATTATAATCTCTATCAGAAATCCTCAGAAGCGTTTGTGAGAATTTTAAAAGAATATAGCTCCGAGGTAGAACAATACTCCATTGATGAATGTTTTGTAGACATGACTAGTACAGTCTCATTATTTGGAGAAGCTGAAGATGTAGCAAATGAAATACGAGAGCGTGTATATAACGAGTTGGGTTTTACAGTTAATATAGGTGTCTCATCTAGCAAAGTGCTTGCAAAAATGGCATCAGATTTTAAAAAGCCTAACCTTGTACACACTTTATGGCCTAATGAAATAGCTACAAAAATGTGGACTCTGCCTGTTTCAGATCTGTTTTTTGTCGGTAGAGCTACTAACAACAAACTAAGAAATATAGGTATTAAGACAATAGGTGAATTAGCTAAAACAGATCTTGCAATATTAAAATCTCATTTTGGTAAACATGGAGAGGTTATCTGGTCTTTTGCCAATGGGATCGATTTCTCCGCTGTTGAACCAGTACCTCCACCTAACAAGGGATATGGGAATAGTACTACCATTTCCTTTGATGTTACCGATACCAATACGGCTAAATTAGTACTTTTATCTCTGGCAGAAACTGTATCCGCAAGACTACGCGCCGATGATGTTAAAATTGGTGTTATATCAGTAGGCGTCAGGGACTATAACCTAGAATATTACAGCCACCAAAAAACGCTTAAGACGCCAACAAATATAACTACAGAAATATATTATGCTGCATGTGAAGTATTTGATGAAATGTGGAACAAGATACCGATAAGACACCTGGGAATCCATACAAGTCACGTTACAAATGAAGACTTTAGGCAAATGAACTTATTTGATGCGGTTGACTATGTTAAATTGCAGAAAATGGATAGAGCAGTAGACGACATAAGAAAGCGTTTCGGACTTGATTCTGTGAAAAGGGCAAGTTTTATAAGCGCCGAATCAATTGACCATATGAACGGTGGTATAAGCAGAGAAAAAAGAACTGTAGATTATAGTAAGCAAACTGTTTTATAAGGAGTTATAATATGGGGAGTTTTGGTATAGGTATTAATGTTAAGGATATAGATAGTGGTCAGATAAAAGGGAAAATGTATAATGTTGCCTGTAAGACTTGGTTCACTTCTAATTGCAATCCAATACCTTTAAGCTTTAAATATGAAGCCGAAGATGGGACAATTCAAAGTGTTGTAAAATTATCGGTCAAAACTACAGAAGATAAGAGGTATGCAGGAGTTGCTACAAAAGAATATAAATGTGAAACCATTATTGAAGGAAAATGTCATAATTTTAAACTCATATTCTATTTAGAGGCTTGTAAATGGGTTTTGGTGTTATAATGCTAATTAGTATAATTCTGCATGTAGGCATGGGGAAATAAGTGGTAGCAATTAGAAACAAGCCGCATGGAGGTATACGGCTTGTTTTTTATATAATTAAGATGACAGATTAAACACTTAATATTTTATGGAGTTAACTGTATCTCCAATCTTTAAATCTATATCTCCACATTTTACGTTTAATTGCAAACTATAATCGAGTGTTCCATTTTTAGCACATATAAATATATCTTTTAAATATATAGTGTATTCCATATCTTTTTCAGGCAAGAACAGTGGTAGATCGCGAAATGATTTGCAAGAATTCAGATCAAGTTCTATATGATCTCTATAGCTCTTGTATATTATATTAAAGTACACCGTCTGATTCTTTATATGTGCATCGAATCTAAAATCCTCCATTTGAGGGATTCGAGTACTAGAGAAGTTATTTTTCTCGATATCAAAATATATATCATCATATTTTACTTCGATGTGTGGTGCTACCTCTAGCAAAATGTAATGCTTATCGTTCCTGTCAAAGGATATTACTATCTCATTTTTTACTTTCATAAGCGGCCGAACCTCCATTTTAATAATAATAATGGTCTCCAAAAAACACTTTATAATGCATAATAAAAACAATTTATCACAACACTAATTAAAAAAGGAGGCTATATTATGGCGATAGCGCATAAAAGTGCAATAAGTGTTGGTATGCTATACATTCCTGTGGGATTATATAAAACCACCAAAGATATATCTGTGAGTTTTAATCAACTTTGTAAAGATACTCACGAGCGTGTTAAATATAAGAAAATTTGTCCATCGTGTAACAAAGAAGTTAGCAGTGAAGATATCATTAAGGGATATGAATATGAAACTGGAAAATATGTCACCTTTACTGAAGACGAACTAGAAAAAATTAAAACTAAGAAAGATAAAACAATACACATTGAACATTTTGCAAAGATGACAGATGTAGATCAGATTTATTATGAAAAGAATTACTACATTGTGCCAGAGCCAGGAGCTGAAAAAGCATGTGAATTATTAAGGCAAGCTATGTTATTGCAAAAAAAGGTGGGTATAGCAAAAACCGTAATTGGTACTACCGAAAAACTAATGGTTTTATATCCAACTAAAGATGGGATTATTGCCAAGACACTATTTTACCAAGCAGAGATACAGGCCTTACCAGTTGCAGTAGCAAAAGCTGATGTAACTAAACCAGAAGTGGATATGGCAAAAACTATGATCGATACTATGACTGAGACTTTTGATCCTTCTATCTATCACGATAATTACCAAGGACGAGTACGTCAGGCAGTCGAAAGTAAAATTGCAGGTAAAGAAATGGTAAGCGCTGATACTGGAGTGCAAAATAATATCATTGACATTATGGAAGCAATGACGAAAACCGTTGAAATGGTAAAAGGAAATAAAGGACTAGCATAATGGATATATTTGATACAAAGACAATTAGCCCTATGCTAATATCTGAAATGCAAGATCCCTTTGACTCGCCCGATTATATTTATGAAATAAAATGGGACGGGATTAGATGTGTATCTTTTCTAAGTGATCAAACAGATATGCGCAATAAGCGAAATAAGCTTATGACACCCATTTTTCCTGAATTAGAAAACTTGCATAAGCAAGTAAAGACCAAATGTATACTTGATCATGAATTACTTGTATTGAAAAATGGAGTACCAGATTTTTATGAAGTGCAAAAGAGGTCGTTAATGACTAACTCCTTTAAGATCCAGTTAGCGGCAGATCGGTATCCTGCATGTATTATAGCATATGATATCTTATATTATAAAGATAAGGAAATAACAATGCTTCCACTTATGGAACGGAAAAAATATCTAGAAGACGTTGTACAAGAAAATAATTTAATATCTGTATCTAGATACATTGAAAATGATGGGATTAAATTGTTTGAACTGGTAAAAGCCAAGTCACTTGAGGGGATAGTTGCTAAAAGAAAAGATAGCTTATATTGGCAGGGCAAGAAAACAAAAGACTGGATTAAATGCAAGGTGATGTCTACTGAGGATTGTATAATTTGCGGTTATATTTTAAAGGCTAATAATATGACAAGCCTTGTATTAGGTCAATATGACGGGGATACTCTAATATATCGGGGGCATGTGACACTGGGGGCCAGCCTCAGAATATTAAACCAGCATAAATACAAGGTGATTGATTACTCTCCTTTCGGATATGTGCCAGAAGGCAATAATGACGCTGTATGGTTGAAACCAGAGTTGGTTTGCATTGTTGAGTCCATGCCCACTGAAAAAGACAGTTTTCGTCAACCGGTATTCAAAGGAATTCGCGACGATAAATCAGCAATAGAATGCAAAATATAGGCAATGAAATTGCTCTTACATTGCGTAATTTCCGAATCAATAAGTTTATGTAAACCTTCATACTGATGTAAAATAAAATTACTTAGTCTGGAGGTTTTATTTTATTGCATAAAGAAGAAGGGTTAATCATCATTAGGTAATGGTTAATTTATGTTTCTGAAGGTTCGTTATTGGATATTTTATTTTCATCATTTAAGCATTTGCAATTACAACAAAACATTTTTTGTAAAAATTCAGCTTTTGTTAATATATCAATTTTTGAGCTGTTAATTACATCTTGGGCTAAATCTTGAACTAGCCTTTCTCTATCATTCAATAGCTCTATCTGGTTATTTTCTAATTGTTTTAATCTAATATCTTCATCTCTAGTTTTTAGTAAATAATCTTCTAAAGCAGGATTGTTCCCTAATACGGTCTCTGCAACAATACCATTTGCACCCATAGTAATTGTATCTGCACTTAATATATATCCAGGTACAGTTATAGTTTCTTGACTGCCATCCGGATTTACATGTATATAATCCGTGTTAGTTTTAAGGAATCTCCGATAAATACCATTAGGCAAAACAACAATTTCATATATTTGCTTAGATTCATTAAGATAATCATAAAAATGTAGCTGTGCTAATAAAGTATCTTTAACTTTTTCTTTTTTTTCTTCTTTTATAAAATCCTTTAGTAAATTATCTAATTGTTGTAATGAATATTCATATAGTTTACCTTTTGTGTGGTCAGAATTATCTAAATCCCAGATGCAAAGTTTAACGTCTATAAGATGTTCTATAATTAAAAAATGTTGCGTAAGTTGGTGAAAAGTAAAATTCAATGTGCAATTAATATTAGGGTTTTTAATTTTTCTTAACACGGTTTCAGAGGTATTAGTTATAACTCTTTCATTTTTCATATCAACTTTTACTACACGACTGGCAGAGGCCGTAGATGCATGTTTTTTTATGGAATTTTTCATTTTTTCGGAAAAATTATCCCTTGACGCTTGCATACTATAATTGAATGATCCAGATCCTTTTGCGTTACCTAAACCCCAATTTGCACGTGCTTTCGCCGCACCATTCATAGTTTCTATTTCTACATTTTTGCTTTCGTCAGTTTCTTGCTCGTTAACAGTTGTTTCAAATGATTTTTTACTGTTATCGGAGTATGAATCAAGTATTGATTCATATTCTAAACTTGTTGTCATAGAAGATGATATAGTTATTTCAGTTTCTTCCCCAGGTAATAAAGTAAATGTATTTAATATTTTACCTGTTCCGAAGCCCAATGAAAATATTGATTTGTTATAAATTTCTGTTATCATAAGATTTCTTGTTGAATTATTAGGTTGCGAATTAAATATATCATTATCAACATGTTCAGTAGTATTGTCTTGTAATATTTCGATTTTGGTATTATTAGCTTCTACGAAGATATTCGGTTGCGCAACTTTTTTTAGAGGTCCTTCATATTTAATATAATTAATCATTCTTCTTACTCCTTTCGAATAGAAATAGTATTTACGTAATTAATAAAAAAATACTTAACACCTATAATTAGAACAGAGTATCACGTAAAAAATAGGGAATATAAGAGTAGACCCCTCATATTCCCTAAATAGTTTTTATACTTCAATTCCCTTAGTAACTAAAATTTCTTTAACTTCTTTTTTGATTTTTTCAGGTACTTGTTCAAATGTCTTGTATGTAATTCCTGTCTTTAAGCTTGCTTCAATTAAGTCAGCGTATACATAAGAAATAGGTGTTGTCATTATTTATTTCCCTCCATTTTTTCATATAGATCAGCTATGATCTGCTGTAGTGTTATAATTTTTTCTTCGAGTGTTATTTTGTTTTCGTATGTTTCAGTTATAACTAGTTGAGATTGTATTAATTTTGACTGTAGATCAGCAATATTCTCCCTTTCAGTGGGGATATACATTACTTCTTCCAAAGAACCATCTTCTAAAATATGATAAAAAATACCATCCTCATACTTATCTCCGATATTAGTAGCATATCTTGTGGACTCCACAGCAAATGCTTTTTCACCAAACGATGCTCTTGCTAGTAGATTTGCAAGTTCATAATTTTCGCATTCAAATCTATTTTTTACAAATCCATCGTATATAAGTGCATATCTTAATTCATTCATTCAAATCTCCTTTACCCAATATATCTAATAATACAGATTCCAGAGCCACCAGCGCCGCTATACCTCTTTGCACCTGAAGATTGCCGACCGCCACCGCCACCGCCACCACCGCCAGAATTAGGTGTTGCATCTTGCCCATTGTTTGAAGTGCTAGCTGTGCCTCCAGGACCTCCTCCATAATATCCTCCTTGACCACCACCACCATCATATGTTTGATGAGAACCATTCTTGGAGAATGTCCAATGACCACCGCCACCGCCACCGCCACCGCCAGAGTAAACTGTTCCGGTACCAAAGGCTTGAGTTGAAAAACCTTGTCCTCGACCACCTTCTTGTTTCCACGCCCTTACTTGATTACTATATCCATATTCATCATGTTCGTCGCCGTCGTTGTCACGATGCTCACCGGTTTTTATAATACTGTATAACGCCGATTGCCCGCCATTATTACCATTTGATCCACCATTTGCGCCCCATGGCGTACTATATAAATGATCTCTAGTATCTGGTTCGAATCCACCACCGCCACCGCCACCGGAGCCACCATTCCCATATGTATAATATGCGCTTTCTAGTTGTTTAGGAGTTTCTTTTCCTGTTGGAGTATAATGTTTCAATATGTCTCCATATCCGCCGTAGCCTCCTTTAGCTACAATAGAGCCAAAAGATGTTGAGCTTCCATTTCGTTGAAGACTATACGAACTTCCTAAGTAACCTTCTCCTCCCAAACCTATGATTATTGGTATTTGTTGTCCTGATGTGACATTTATCGTTTGAGTAGTCGTATATCCGCCGCCACCACCAGATCCAGTAGCAGATTCGTTTGTATCCCATGAACCATCACCGCCTCCACCGCCGCCACCTACACAAAAAACTTCAACTTGGTTTATTCCATTAGGAACAGTCCATGTCGTACTTGTAGTAAAGACTTGAGTTACAAGGTTTATATATACATTTTTAGTATAACTTGAGCTACCTAACCATTCTTGCCCATTAATAGTCGCGTAACTAAAAGCTCTAAAGTAATAATTAATACTTGTACTAAATCCTCCAACTATAGCATTAGAAACTCCCCAAGCGTTTGTATTGTTACCAAAACCTTTATAAAATCTTGTTCCATCGTTTATATTTGCAGGATAGCCCCCTGTTTTTCCTACAATTATTACTCCTGAAAATGGGCCATAAGAAGGATTCTGCCAAGTAAATATAATCTGCGAAAAGGAGTAGGGGGCGCAACTAAAAGACAATATACTTTGTACGTTCATTGTTCCTGTAACTTTATTACCATTTGTCCAATATGTTTCTCCATTTAAAACATGAGTGGGTATTGCCGTACCAGAGGTCTGACTGGCTAGACTATTTGCTATTACAGTAAAATCCTGTGCATGATAGCCTTTTTTTATATAAAAAGAACCACCTGCATTCAAACTTTGATTTGCAGTGGTTCCATTGTTCGCCATTTTACCTGTTCCTATTTCATCGTCTGTGTCTGCACCGACATAAGTCTTACCGTCAAGTACGTATTCTTTTGTAACGGAAACTTCATCAGAACCGATTCCACCTCCGCCAGCAACGTTCGTTACACCGCATTTAGCCATCTTTTCTCACCACCTCGATTTCTCTTATCACTAAGTCACTTTTTGGTCGCTTGTTTGCTTTTAAGACCACATTTCCAGCACCGGTATTTTCCTTTACTACGATAAAGGCTTTAGCTGCAAACAACATACTATCAGAGCCAAAATAGACATTTATCCTATCGTTCTCCAATATTTTGTCTGAGGAATATGTAAATGTTAAATTCTCATCCCATTCACTAACTGGTATCTCAATATCGGTTGCAATGGTCACTCCGGTTAAATAGTCTGTTTTTAGGGCAGAGTATGCATTTGTTCTTTTATCTTCACCTGTTGCCGAATCATTAATGCCGACAGTATTCTGAGCAACGGTATGTACCATTGTGTCTACTTCTTCCATAAAAAACTTCTGTGTTGCTTTGACTCCGTCTAAAAGTACATTGAACTTTTCAGCATTAAATAATGATTTCATTAAGTTGGGGTATTGCTCTTTTATCTCAATCATTTTATCTGTATCATTATTAAGCCAAGCCTCATTATATTGATCAATAATGGGACGGAGAGTAGAAGTAGCATCTTGCATATTTGGGAGGTCGCATATTGCTTCTGGGAATTTACTATGTGGGTATTCTGGATAACTCATGACATCAACTCCTTTCATTTATTTTCGATTGTAAACATAAGAAAAACTCTCTAAGAATTTATAGAGAGTTACTGACATAGTTCCATTACCTGTTGACCAACTTAAATTTTTTACAATATATTGGTTGGTTAAATTGTTGTACTTTGGAGTGAATTCTATTTTTGTGTTAACTTCCAACCAAGGTACTACCAATGTAGTTAAGTTTATAGTATCCATCATAGCTGTCGATTTGTAAGTAAGGTATTCAGCCTGATTATAACAGGCGGCATTATCACTTAAACTGGAATAATCTAATGATTGAGATATCTCATAGCCTAGATTGGTCGTTGAAAATGGGCAATCTGGAGATTCCTCTACGTATCTTCCATAGCACTGGAATTGACCTAACAGGAACAAGGCAGTTTGGTCAGGTGTAAGACGTCGGTAACGGAAGACGTAAATATTATCCTTCTTTAGTACCCCTTGTTTTAATGGATTCCCATCACCGTCATAAATAGGAATGGCGGAAGAGAAGTTGTTGATTGTAAATTTTGGAGCAACAAGATTGTCGCCATTTACCTTGAATGCAAGTTGTGTTAAATTATCTATACTATCCCAAGACGTATACATATCAAAAGTTATACGATATGTGTTATCAATATATGTAGAGGTTTCGGCGTAACGGTCATCACTTTCTAATTCTAATACTTTTCCCCATATTTCTGTAACATTGTAGATACCATCAAATTTAGTATCTGCACTTTCGCTAACGACAATATCTTGCATAACCGTATCGTTTAAAATGACTGGGTCTTCTAAGCAGGTGGGAATTTGACGCCAGATAAAGGTTCCGTCTGCATCAAAATAAAATTCCCAGGAATCATATAGATCCCGGATTTTTGTCCAGATGTCAGCATATGTACTTCCCGTTTCAAAGGTTAGATCATAAGGGATTGGTTTACCAATGTCTTCTACAATATATCTGTCTATATCTGCATCTTTAAGTATTGCAATGACAGAAGACCGGATATCCTCCCCGGCTGGTATGGTGAGATTCTTGATCGCGTAGTCTGGAGAATTATTAGAGGAGCCATAACCATGAATTTGTCCATTTAGAGTACCATCATATAGAGCCATAAGGTCAGCACATGCAACAGATAGCTTCTTTTCGGTACTGGAAAATGTATACTTCATACTGACATAGCAAAACACCCCTAGTTGATACCAAATAATTTCCTTTGTTCTAATAGATTTTATACCGTAGAAAACTCTAATACGTTTATCCAGCCATATCTTTTTATCTTTCCCTATAATAAAGGAAGAGCTTAAAACAATAAGATCAAAATTATAGCTTCGACGCTGTATTGATTCATTATCTTGGCTGTAATTATCATTTATAATTTGGCCGTCAAGAGAGTCTAATATTTTCATATTAGAATTCAAAAGCTCCACTTTTAAATATATCTCCTGAGTGCCCTGTCTTAATAGTGATAAGTCAGTCTGTGATATTTCGCGTTCCATACCTACCTACCTATCTAAATCAGTATCTATAAAACCATTATCAAATAAATCGCCATTACTATATGCATCTCCACATTCAGCAACGCTAAATTTAGTTGTAACATGTTCATAATAATCTGATTCTTCACTTATTTCATTACTAGTCACGCCTACCATATACATATTTCCTAAAAAGTCTTTTAAGATTTTTGTGTTTCCATTTGTTAAGAAGTCGTATACGGTATTACGGTATTTCCATGATGTGTTTTTTTGCCATAAGCCATTTTTTAATTCGATAAAGGTACATGAGATATCACCAGTAAAATAATTTATTTTACCACCTTTTATAATTACAGGTTTAGCTCTACCCTGTAATTCTACTAATGATGTTCTATGTATCATTTTTCTATTAAATGTGGTATCTAAAATCATAGGATATGAGATATCTTTTTCACAAATAAAGTAAGAGTCAAACTTTGACTCTACCTCATTTATAATGTAATCTCCCTCGCCTCCTGAAATAATTGGCACATAAGCATATTCGATTATACCGATAGGCTCAAAATAATCCATGATTTCTATTGCAAAATCACCATTACTGATAATCTGCTTTTCAAATATTGTTCTGAATTTAGCTTCGTTTTTCAATCTTCGTTTTATACGAACGGATTCAACAATACTCTCGGTGAAATTAACATTACCTCCGTATAGATTATTTTGGAATAATGCATGTAATCTTGTTTCAAATTCCCACCTAGATGGAATAGTACCATCAAAATTATTTACCTCAATCAAATCGTTTGAAGAATATATTTCATCGAAGATAGCATTTTCAATACTCAGAATTTCCACTTCTTGTGGTAACACGGGCGAAGATGATAATGCACCAATGCTCCCGGAAAAACAACCTCCTATAAACATTTATTATCACCTCACTTTTTATTTACATATATAACTTTTAAATCATAGTAACTACCTATACGATTTACACATAAGGCAAACTGTTGAGCTTCATTATTTGGCAAATCTATGTAATTACTAAAAAGTACATAGTTAAATCCGCTTGAGATTGCATTTAATTCAAAAAATGCTTTTTCTCCATTAGAATCTGAAAAGCTGCCTTTGCGATAGAAGATATCTACGTTGAAGTTCTTCCCATCTTCTAGGTGTATGATTCTATTATTTTGTTTAGGCTCATAAAAAACAAATACTTTAGTAAAGTTTCCCTCTGTTTTAAAACCTACATCATAAGTGACTTTATTATCTCTTAAATCTACGTACTCATTATCAATATATATAACATCTTTTTCTGGAATGCCAACTGAAGATACGATGTTGCTTTTTATCTCAATACAACCATGTTCAGATTTGTTGTTTAACTCAAGAGGACTAAAGATTTGAGCGATTTGATAGGAGACGGTTAATAATATATAACCTGTGTCTAAAATCTTGTTGTGTAATGTCTTTCCCGTAGCTCTTAAATAATATTGCTTTGCATTTTCGAGACCAGTAATCGTATATGACATATCTGAGGTATCATATATATTTCCAGATGATTGTAATTCTGTTTTTTGGTAGGTATATAGTGTTATACGAAATGAGTTTAGAGGTTCATCTTCCGCTTGGTAGTAATTTAGTCCTACTCTACAAGCAGAAGATTTGAGAATATCACTTTCCTCCACAGATATTCTGAATGTGGGAGTTGAAAGACAGTAAAAGGGGGTACCAATACCCTGTATACTTGATTCTATATCATTAACGTCAAAAACTGTTATATAAGCTATATAATATCCGCCATTCTCCAAACCAGAATTTGACGGAATAACAAAAGATTGTTTCATCGAATCATTAATATGGTCATATATAGTTTCACCAGATGCATTATCCTTTACAATGCATCGAACTTTATAAACCTGATTGCCTTGCCATGTAAATTTGATTTCTGTTCCAATAGTCGAATCAAATGGTTCTATGGGGTGTATTATCGCATACATTTATATCTCCTTATACAAGATCTGTAGGTGTATATATTACAAGGAACATTGCCGAAAACAAACCGCCGCAAGAATAATCATTATGGTTGAACCACCTTACTCTAAATTCAATTCCGTCAATCTTAGTAATATCAATTGTAACGTTAGCTGTATCGCAACCAATAGGTATAAATATAGCATTGTTACCTATTCCACTAATATTACAAATGTATGATTCTTCAGTATATGATCCTGGTTCAATAGTATCTACATTATCGTTGACTTGGTATATTTCAAATTTCTTAAAATAGTTATTAGATACGTTTTTTGTATAATAACGGGAATCGTGATCTTTCGAATCTGCTTTTTTATGTAAGTCAAACACGGAAGATGAGATCTTATCGTTTAGGGCTGTTTGTTGCTTAATTGAAATAGGCTTATCTTGATCTGATGTATTGTTAACTTTCTCTAAACCAATATTTTCAGCAGTAATATTAACATTTCCATTTCTATAAGTTGTTTCTGAATTTCCTTTTACTCCAGTAACACCAGACGTTGGTAAGTTATCTTTTGTGTATGTATTGGATTGTATGTACAACTCATTCCAATCATTACCTGGAGCACATACCCAGACCATATCTTCGATATTAACATTACCATCACACTTTACAACATAATCTTTGCCCTTGTATAACACCTTACACTTCTTGGTTGATAAATTATCAATAACCTTAGCGCGAAATGTTTTGTCATACTTTAATGAGTCTGCTTTTATGCTGAATAAATAATTAAGATCTTCGGCAATTTTTTTATATACATCTTGAAAATTCAATTGTTCACCATCCTTTTAAGGGACTCTTATTAGAGTCCCCAATTATCTTATTCCTGACTGTTGAATTATTGCTCTCTTTAATCCTCCGCTTAATATTCCATTTGCCAAGCCCTCAGTATCGTTACACTCTTGTATGTTAATGTTACCAAATTTAAACTCTTGTGTAGTAATATTAGGACGATTTGGAGAGAAAGTAGAGTAGTCTGTTTTAGACGGAGTGATTTTCCAAGCAGTAGCTAAGTTTTTAAGTAGAGTATCTTGCTGTTCTGGATTAAACACTGCCTCATTTCTATGAAGGATCGCAGAAATTTCATCTTGATCCATCTTCTTTAGGCCAAGTAACTTCATCTTTGCTTCACGGTCAGAGGTGGACGATGTACCAACCAACCCATTCTCTATGCCGTTTTTATATGCTTTGCCACCTACACCTGGGCCACTATTTACGTATCCTGAACTATCTTTACGAAACGGAGCACCATCTTCATCGTCGTCATCGTCTTCACTTGCGTTTTCGAGATTATCCCTTACCTCTTCCAGAACATCAAGCATAGACGCTACATTGTCTGTAAGTTGCTGCCAGCTTGAAGTGTACTCAGATATTATTCCGGCATTTTGATTATACTGTTTAAATGAGTCTATAAGTTCAGTAGCTGTATTAGCAAGCCCTTGCTTTATACCAGAAAGAACATTTTCTGCATTGGCAGCCGTACCATTCATTGCACCTAGATAATCATAGATGTTCTGCAAATTACCTTCAGCTGACATGGTTTGATTCATTTGAGCCAATAGATTATTTATGCCGGTTAAAGCCTGATCGTAGGAGAGTGTACCTTCTTTGTAAGAGCTGATATAATCCTCCAATAGAGAATAGATATTGTTGGTATTATTAATCTGCTCTTGATACTGCCTCAATTGTTCTGCCGTATTTGCGTACATACCAGAGAAGTTATTAAATAGCTCCACATCTTTTCCAGATAGAACTTTATCCTTCCAACCAACTCCAAGTAAATCATTGGCTTTTGCTTCATTCTGTGCCTGAGTTATTTTTTCGCTAATTTCAGACCACTTATCAGATATTTTTTGTAAAGAGTCAATCTGATCCTGGTATTTATCATTTAATCCATCAAGAGTTTCCTGTAATTCATCAATCTGAGTCTGGATTTTATCGGTTTCCATATCAAATTTTGCACTTTGAACTGCTTCTTGGGCATCTCGAAGTTTGTCTGCATTCTGTTCATAGACAACCTGTCCATCGCGGATTACTTTTTCAGTTGCCTGTTGATTTGCTTTTTGGAGATTGTAAAGGGCCTGTTCGTATTTTAGCTGTAACTGTAGCTCTTTATTTTGCTTATTCATTAAGTCTAGCTTATCTTGCAAGGCTTTTTTCTGAGCATTATATTCCTCATTTACAGCATCTTTCTGCTCGTTAATGGCATCGATCTGCTCTTTGATGGCTCCGGTTACGGCACTAATAACCGTATCGTATTCTTCTTTAACTCCACTCAGTCCATCAGTAACTTTCTGTAGCTCAGAAGAATAATTGTTGATATTGTCAAGTGGCATCTTTAATAACTCTTCATTCCACTTTTTGAGATTTTGTACCATAGATGACATCTCAGAATTAACAGACTGTAACTGACCATATAATTCATTCCACCGAGTGGAACCTTTTTCTTGCTCATCCATTACATTCTTAATTTCAGAAGCCAAATCCTGATACTGATCAATAGTAGTAGCACCGTTAGAAATCAAAGTCTGGTAATAATCAGCGCTAAGTTTACCACCTGTTGCTGAAGCCACATCACCCCATTTTTCAATTGCAGAAGAAATATCTTTGTACATAGAAACTATAGTATTTAGATTATCAATAGGCATTTGCTCTAATGCCTGATTGATTTCTTCCTGCTCAATTCTCAGTCCTTGTATTTCATTCTTTGCAGCTTTTACTTTTGCCTGTAATTCCTTGTAGTCTTTTGATTTGACAGAAACCTTTGCTGCCCTAAGATCAGCCATTTCAGATTCCCATTCAGCAATATCTTGTTCGTTACCAGATATCAAACCCTTATTATTATTTTTTTGTTGCTTATAGAAATCTGCATCAATAATTTCTCCGCGCGCTTCCATAAGTTCCATTTGTGACTTGATAATCTTATTGGATTGCTCTAGCTTTTCGTTTTCAGTATTAATTGCGCTGATTCTATTCTCATGGAGATCCTTAATAGTTTTAATATGTTCTGTTTCGCCGTCAGCCAATTGCTTTTGAGATGCTTTCAATTTTTCATTTGCGTCGATTGCCGTTTGGACTTTTTTTCCTAAATCGCTTGGTAAAGATTCAATTTCAATTCCACCATTTTCAATCTTATCTTTGTACTCAGATGGGATAGCCTTTAGAGCATCTGCATAAGCTTTTGAATACGCTTCGACTTCTTGCTGATATTGTGGTAGCAATGTCTCTGTCTGCATTTTAAGCATACCTTGTAATGCATTTTCTTTTGATGCGCCGGGAGCACCAGATTGAATCATTGTGTATAATTCGCCAAGACTTAATCCTGCTTTATCAGCATAACTTTGTAACTCAGACAGACCTTCGAATGTATTACCAAGACCATTATCAAAAATTGATTTTGCTTTATCAAATTGCTCTTGTGTTAACCCAAGGTATGCAACAGTATCCTTATTAGCCAGTTCCTCAAGCTTAGAATACTCATCTTGCATTAATTTAGTTTTGCGAGCAATCCAGTCAACTTCATTTTGAGAGTCTTCTTTTTTCTTTTTATCTGAACCTGAACCAGCTTTATTAGATTTATTAGCTCCTGCGTAGTTTGCGCTGGCACCTTTACCTTGGTAATTACGAGATGTATTTATGGCATCTTGTACTTGTTTATCAGCGTCAGCTTTAAGTTTGTCCATCTTTTCTTGATATGCATTTAACTGATTATCAATTGCCATAGACATTCCAAGTCCGGTTCTCTGGGATAGAAGGTTATCTAAATTGGCTTTTTGTGTGTTAGCGTCAAAAATATCGCCAGCTTTGGCTTTATTATAAGCTACAAGAGCACTAGTCGCTGAACCAATCGTATTAATTAGTGCTATTGCATTCTCAATGTCACCACTCGTATCTAAGATTGTACCGTTTGCATTAGCTTTTTCCAACGCAAGACCAGCAAGTGCTACTTTTGCAATATCACTTTGAGTTGCTTCATCAATTAGCCCTGGTATTTCGCTTGCTGTAGCATTAGCAAGTGTGTCACTCATTTCTGCTGTATACGCCTTTTGTGCTGCTAACTGTTCTTGTGTGAAAGCAAGTCTAGATGCCACAACCTCTTCGGCGTTAGCAACACCCATATTTTTTAGCATTGAGGAAATTAAATTAGTGTTTTCTTCTGTATAATCGTTTAGTGCGAGTTTACTATCAATCCATGCAGTAGTCAAATCATCAAAAGCTGATTGTGCACCCTTTATGTCCTTGGGAGAGTCAGATATCGTTTCGATAAAATTGGTATATGATTCACCTAGTTCACCAAAGCTGTCCTTGAAATTTTTATCATCTAATAAGGCGAAGTCAAATGGATTCTTGCCCTTCATACTACTCATTATTTTATCCAAGGACTCAAAACCTTCTGAAAGAGAATTTACATTTGATATTACTTCTTCTTTAGATATAGCTAAAGATTTTTGACCTGAGTCGCCAACATCACCTTGTACAATATTTAATTTTATTAATTGATCTATGACTTGATCAACTGATAAACCATACTTATCTGCGGCAGCTTTTAATTTATTAAATACATCATTATTTTCAGCATCATCCATAGCTAGTATATCTTCTTTAGATTTTCCTCGTAAAGATCCTACTATGGTCATGAGATTATCTTTATTAGAATTAAGGTCGTCTGCAAAATCATATATACCTGTGTCAGCCTGATTAAATACTTCATTCATAACACTGGCATATTTCTTCCAGTCGGAACTGGTTAAATCTATAGTATCTTTAACTTTATTAAGATCATCTCTTGCAGATAAAATCTTCTTTTCATCTCCAGAAGCAATGGCATCATTATATTTTTTAACAGCGCTTGTAGCATCACTATACCCTACCGATAATTTGTCGCTCGTAGCTATTTGTGCCACCAATGCTTTATTATAAGTGTCTCCATAATCAGCAATTAAGTCTTTGGTTTGATTGAGAGACGAACTTGATATGCCAAGAACAGATTTTATGATAGGATCTTTTTCACCATATTTTTCTTTTAAGCTGTCAACGTAGGTCATAAAATCATTGATTGCCTTATTAGCTTCAGTGGGGTCAGCACTAAGTCTCAAAGAAAAGGTGCCAGTAGGTGCATATACATCGGGATTTTCTAAATTTAATTCATCCTTGTGTGATCTGGCATAGTCAAAGATTGCTTTTCCTGAACCGGAGAACATACCAATATCCTGAGCCACCATGTAGGTTTTCTTTTTAGTCATTTTCTTTTGAGCTTTATCAATTGTATCTACATTCTCATTTAAATACTTTTGGGCAGCAATTTTATTTAGTTGCCTGATTGCCTCTGTTTGATCTTTATATGCATCTGTCACAAGATTAAGCCGACCATATTCGTCTCCATATTTCTCATTGAGTTCTTGCTGAAGGGAGAGGAGATCACTCTTTATTTTATGTTGTTCTTCTTCTGACGTATTGGCATTTGTTAATTCATCATGTAATTTTGAATATCTATTTGCATAATCATCTATAGAACTTGAAACTTCGCCATATGCTTGCGCTGCTTCGGCAGTTGCTTGTCGAGCTTCTTCAACAGATTGTTTATACTTACTCCATATACCAATACCAGCAGTTACGGCCATTCCAATTAGAAGTAACGGGTTTGCCATCATTGTAGCCCAGAGACCTTTTAATGCAGATGTAAAACCAGCGGTAGAGAAGCTTGCGCCCTTTTGAGCAGTAGACAATGATGATGTATTAATTGCAGCTTCAAGTTCTGCCTTACTTAAACCAGAAACTGTAGTTTTTACACCATTTGCATTTTTCTCGAATATTGTCCCAGATAGTATCAATTCTAACTGTGATTGTTTTAACTTTCCGCTAGACAATACGCATTTCTGCATACTTAAATCCAATGAATTAAAATAACTCGCTATATTACTACCACTATTTAATTTGCCTAACACATTTGAAAGATTTCCGAGGTCTTTAAGTTGCAATTAAATTAATTAGTAAGTATAATATATTCAATATAAAAAATTCTTGGAGGAGAAAAATATGGCGCTAATTGAATGTCCTGAATGTGGAAAGCAGGTTAGTGATACTGCAAACGCTTGTCCTAATTGTGGGTATGATATAAAGAGTTTTGTTGAGTATTGCCCACATTGTGAATTACTTGATAAAGAAAAGATACTAATGAGTTTTTCAAGAGATCAAAACGTATACACTTGCCCAAAGTGTAACAGAACAATGGGTGTTGCTTCTCCAGAAGCAGAAGCTAATTGGGCAGCACAGAGACAAATGGAACAAAATCTTCCCAAATGTCCATATTGTAGTTCTACCAATTTGAAGAAAATTTCTGGTCTATCTAAAGCTGGTAGTGTAGCTTTGTGGGGTGTTTTTGCCATGGGTAAAGTAAGCAAGCAATGGCATTGTAATAGTTGTAAATCAGATTTTTAATTTATATGATAATTCAATCTATCTGAAGTAAATTAACTTTGCTTAATTCATCTATTTCATTTTGTAGTTTATTTATATTTTTATCTAAAGTTAAGTTATAAAACAAAAAAGGCCTTATTTAAGACCTTTTTTTGTTTTATAATATTTTATTCGATTTCACTATTTAAATTATCAAATGTCTCCGATCTAACCATTTCTGAGCTTCCATCAGCGGACGACATACAATGATATGCTTGATTGTTAGTCATTAATATGAAGCTTATGATGGTTTTCTTATCATAGTATGTACTATTTCCTTCCACAGCAAAACTCAACATTTTTCTTTCGCCAGGACTGATAGTTATGGAGTCTAAATTTATTACCGATGTTGATCCTGCTTCTACAAGTTTTAAATCGCGATTTAAATTACTATAATCATGATTATATAATTTGGCGAATTCACTGTATATAATTACATCATTGTCACTATTATTTTTATATTCCATTACTATGTATTTGGCATTGGGGTTAGTTTTGGTGTTCATGTATACCTTATACTTAGGTATATTATTTGTCTTGTTAACCCTTGCTCCGTCATCACCATAATAAGCGCTGTCCTTAGCATAGCAATTACGTAGCATATATCCATCTGTACCTACCCAGTACCATTTTCCATTGACTTTAAGATCTGTATTTTTCGGGTATGAGCCATCTGCATACTGATACCACCAACCATTTTCATCTTGTCTCCAGCCGTCAGAATTATAAATAGAAGAGTACATATCATTATTTAAACTGTGTCCCATGATTGCTCCGTCGGAATCAGTTTGATACCCGTTAAATAACTGTGTATTAGGCAATAAGTATCCATCTTGGTTAGTGTAATATAATTTCCCTTCCTTTATGAAAAAACTACAAGTTGGGTACGTTCCATCGTTATATCTATACCATGTTCCAACATTATCTGTTGCCCAAGCCCCCATATATACTGTTGCATAAGAAACTATTGTACAATTAAAAATAAATAACATAAAAATAAAGCTAGTTAGTATCTTTTTCATGTAATTTACTCCTTTATCTCTTTCATTTAATAGGATCTACTCTCTGGCGTTCAATTATTCCTCTATGTGAAAACGATACAATTTCTTAGCCGGGATTATCCGATAGTATGAATTAACGAAAGAATCGCAGCTAACTGTGAAGTTTAAGGTTGTATTTTCATTGACGGAAAATTGCTGATATTTACCTACCATAAATATGAAGTCAGTACCTTGGCTGTTTGCTGGAACTATACCATAATCGCAAGGTGTAAAGGTATTCGTATCATAC
Source organism: Clostridium sp. 12(A) (assembly GCA_000526575.1). Classification (GTDB taxonomy): domain Bacteria; phylum Bacillota; class Clostridia; order Lachnospirales; family Lachnospiraceae; genus Lacrimispora; species Lacrimispora xylanolytica. The sequence continues at coordinate 313,366 of JAGI01000002.1, forward strand.
ATGAGCAATTTTTTTATCATTCCGTCAGTGTTTACTTCAACAACTGGATCTATAACAATATCCTCTTTCCCTTCATTTATAAATCTACACAGTATTAAATCACTAGTTTTTTCTTTTGATCCAGTGGCCCACACAACACTAAAATTTAGACCAGGTGTATTATCTTCAAGTACTCGTCCATCTGCGTCAACTCTGTATCCCTCTGGAGTTGTCCAATTATAGGTTAAGCTACCATCAGTGTATAAGTAATGCTTTATGCCATTAACCTCAATAAGTCCGGTTTGCATATATCCATTAGAATCGAAGTGATATTTTTCTTCGCCAATGGTTAACCAATCGTTCTTAACATAACTACCATCATCATTCTGATACCACCAACCCACACCATCCTGTTTCCATTCTCCAGCAAATGATACAATCGTACTGCTTATAGCAATAGTCGCTGACATTAGTAACACAAGTAACTTTCTCATACAAATCCCTCCTGTAAGCTGTTTTATGTATTATAACATGGAGAGAGTATTAATTCTATAAAAAGAGAAATTTAAGTATTGGATTTAAACTATGATAACTCTAAACGCTCATATAATTCACATAAAGCTACTTGGACATTCGTGACTCGATCACTTACTTCGCTAATAGTGATAGGTTTTAAACCATCATTAGAAGGAAACTTTGAAATTAATTCATCAATTTCCATCTTTTTAGTATCATCTAACTCATAGTGATATTTGGTTTCATAAGTAATTTTATCTACTGGCTCTATATCGATATAATCAACCATTTCTGTGTTGAATTCACCAGTTTCAATTTCTGACTCATCTAAAATGGGAATTTTAATTTCTCTTTGTTTTTTGACCTCTTCATTGACTGTTATTTTGTTCTCAATTACTTCTGATACAATCTTATATGCAGTGTAATAAATCTGTTCACCTTCTGGTAAATTTTCCATTGGGATCGAATTATCAAGATCACCAACTAAACAATAATTACCTGTTAAATAATTATTGCTATCTATCTGAACTTTCATGTTAAAATCCTCCTATGATTGATACGTTTTATATTTGATACCTACGACTTTTGTTATATGAGATTGGGTTTGACTGATAGAGAGACTGGTATGTGTTGAGGTAACAGGAAGAATGTTAGTATAAGCAGGAGAAGTCTGATACCCAAAAAGACATGATATATAAGTATTAGTTGGCTTTAAATCTATAAGTGGTATTATCTCATCTTTAGAAATTTCCTTATAATCATAATGTTTTGCCGATACATTATTTATACTATAAAAATAAACTCCCAACTTATCATAATTGTTTATAGAATCTAATAAATTAATTGTATTAGAAACTGCCGTAGTACCATCTGTTCCTATATTGCCTTCAAATAATACTGTTTCTTCTATTAAGCCTTGAATAGACATGAAATATGTAGGTTCATACTTTATACAAAATAAAACAGCAGTATTCGTGGGTCTGGAGGTGTATACTGTTGGTTGATTTATAAACCCGCTAGTGGTTATCCATCTGTTTGATCCGCCTATTTGGGAAATATATATACCTTTAGAGCTGTTAATTGTATTATCAATATTACTAGGTGCAGCTCCTCCTGTAGTTAAATTTGATCCAATCCAAAAATCATTAAGATTGGCATTTGTTGAAGTATAAAGATAAGGATATATTGTACCACTTTGATGTACACCGATCTCCTCAGATAATTTTTCTACTTTATCTCCATGGTAGCCCCGTATAAACTCATTTCTCAAATCTGGCAAAGCAAAGGTCGCGGTTCCATCTCCGCCAAAGAAGTTAAAAGTGCCAAACTGATCCTTTATATATTGAGATAGGTGTGGATAGTCTGTAATATTGTGAACAGAACCATCGCAAACGAGATAGTGGCTCGGTGCTGTCTTACCCATTACAGATATAATATTACCAACTGGGGTATCCTCAATGCCTTGGGTAGTGTTAATATAATTTACTGGGTCGATAGTAACGCTTTCTATGTTTATTCCTTTAATAGAAGTTATGGATACCTTGTCTACCTGTGAGATACTAAAAGGATTATTGACCCCGTCTATATGTATTACAGTAGGAGACTTAAACCACGCTCTTATACTCATATGTGCTCCACCCCAAGAGTTAGTAACACTTGTTGTAACGTTATCCATTAAAAAAAGAACTGACCCATCTGACGGAGAATATGTATTTGTATTATTGTAAACTATTTCAGTAACATTGAGCATATTTAATTCTGACTTAAATTTATAAGTGGAATCTACAGCAAATTGAACACTAATTATATTATAGTTTTCTATGCTTTCTTTTAATGGAATATCTATATTAATTGATGTAAAGACAGGAGAACCGTTATTTGCTGGAATTGTAACAGGAAAAGTAAATGTAGAACTCAATAATTCCTTGATTCCTCTCGTATTTACAGTTTTCTGTGCTATACTTATATCATCCATAGTTTTTACTGCATCTTGTAATCCAGTAATAGCTGATATTGGATGTGAATCCTCAGCATCTCTTCCAGGAATAGAATTATGAGTACCTGCTATAGTTTTAACAAATTTTTTAACACTATCAACTGTAACACCTAAATTTGTTTTATTGATTCCTATTTAACTCACCTCCTTAGTTTTGAAAAGTTTTATATTTAATACCTGTTATTTTAGTTACATATGATTGATACATTAAGAAATTTAAGTTTGAATAACTAGAAGTTTTTTCTATATCCGCAAAACTGATATGCGGACTTTGCCCCCAGTTAAGAGTTAGATGGGTATCAGGTTGCAATGATTCTATTAAATCTTTAAATCTTTTTGATGGAAAAGAATTATAATCAAGTCTTACTGCCGTACCTATAGAAGCTTGATAATAAAAACCTATTTCATCATATTCCAAAACAGAAGTGGTTAAACTTATAGACCGCGATACTTGAGTTGTACCGTTTGTTCCCACAAGTCCCTCCCATAGAATAGTATCTTCTATAAGACCTTGTATAGACATAAAATATGTAGGTTCGTATTTAATACAATACAATACCGCTATGTTGGTTGGCCTGGCTGTGTATTTACCAATTCCGGTTGAAGACCAATTCTGAGCTGAGGAGTTTACAAGCCACCCTGTATTATTTGTTCCTTGTATTATCGAATCCATATTGCTTGGAAATTGATCTGCGGAATTATAATTTGAGGTAAAAGCGACTTTAGAGTTACCTGTATATAAAAAAATATTTTCAGTAGGATTTTGATGAATGCCAATCTCACCAGATAATTTCTCAGTTTTACTTGCATGATATCCACGTAAAAACTCATTTCTTAAATCAGGTACTGCAAAGGTAGAAGTACCGTCACCACCAAAGTAATTAAAGCTTCCAAATTCAATTTTAATATGTTGAGCTAAAAATGGATAATCTGTTATATTATAAATAGCCCCATCACATGTGAGATAGTGAGATGGAGGGGTCGTACCCATATATGAAAGTATATGTCCTACAGGTGCATCTTCTATGCCCTTATCGGAATTTACGTATTCAACTGGATCTACTATTGTTTTTTCCATTTCTAATATATTCAGATATGATGTATTTTGAAGTTTTGCTCCTGTTTGAGTTCCTCCTATAACTGTTACTTTTATACCAACTTTAATATCTGTTTTTGGTGTAATAACGCAAAAAGATGGTAATATTGCTTGATTTATAGTAAGCGCAACATAATCTACCGTCGTGCTAATTGACTTTTTTTGCTGTAAAATAAGGACAGTTGGAGTAATTCACTCTAAGTTCTGTTCTTGAACAACAAAGGTTGTAGCATTTCACTGCTATTTTACTTCAAACTTTTGTATCATTTTACTCCATATTTTCTTGGAGGATTTTAAAATATGACAAAAGCTCAAAAAGATGAATACTGGATGGATTGCATCCAGCAGTGCCGCGTAAGCGGCTTATCTGATTACGCCTGGTGCAGTCAGAATGGTATACCTACCAGCTCTTTTTATTACAATATAAAGCGGCTGAGGAAGAAAGCCTCTATGATTCCTGACTCTGTTCCAAAAGTTCTAGAGAAAACAGAAGTTGTACCAATTCACTACAACGAACTGCAAGAAACAAAAGCAGTTCTTCCTAAAAAACAAACGGATCGGATTGCAATCCATCTGGAATACAATGGCTTTGTTTTGGCTATCAGTAACAATGCAGATGCCGCCATTATTACAGCAACATTAAATGCGTTGCGACAACTGTGCTAGGTGATCTCTCCGGCGTGGCAAAGATATTTCTTGTGGCCGGCTACACCGATATGAGGCGTAGCATAGACGGTCTTATGGCAATTGTCCGGGATACCTATGAGTTAGATCCTTTCAGTAATTCCCTTTTTCTTTTCTGCGGAAAAAGATGCGACAGACTGAAGGCACTGCATTTTGACAAAGATGGTTTTGTGTTACTTTATAAACGGTTAGATTCCGGCCGTTTCCAGTGGCCACGTAATTCAGAAGATGTTAGAAATTTGACCAGACAGGAATTCCGTTGGCTTATGGAAGGTCTTTCTATTGAGCAGCCAAAGGCAATTAAACCCGTTGCCAAAAAGCCCTTTTAAGCATCTGATAAAGTACACGCAGAACCGCTTATTTACTGGCTTTGCGGTCTCCTTTGTGGTATAATAAGTATATCATTCAAGGAGGTACATGGTCATGAAAAAGTCTGTTGAAACCGAAGATCTTAACATGAATCTGCTGGTCAGTAATCTGCTCAAACAGCTGGAAGCAAAAGATCATCAGATGGAACAATTAAACCAGACCATTGCAAACCTCACGGAAACAATTAATGAACTGAAACGAAAAATCTTTGGTATTTCCAGTGAGAAATCATCGAACTTACCTTACATTGACGGACAACTCAGCTTGTTCGATCAGTTGGGAATTGATGAACACGTTCACGAACCGGAAATGATCAATGTGACAGCGCATGAGAAGAAAAAATCCCGTGCTACGCATGATGAACTTACAAAAAATGTACCGATAAGGACCATTGAGCTTTTACTGGAAGGTGATTCTCGTAACTGCCCTTACTGTAATACTAAAATGGAAGATATCGGCTCCAAAGTTGTTCGTGAAGAGATTCATATCACTCCAGCAAAAGTGGAACGTGTCCAATACGTACAGCATAGCTATGCATGTCCACAGTGCCGTGAAGATGGTGATTCAACCATTGAGAAGGCACCTGTGCCAAAGCCACTCATCAATCACAGTATGGCTTCTGCTACAGCGGTCTCTTACATCATGTATCAGAAGTGTACGAACTATCTTCCGTTTTATCGTCAGGAGCAGGATTGGGCACAGCTGGGAGTCAAGCTGAATCGTGGAACCATTGCCAGCTGGTTCAATACATGCGCAGAAGAATATCTGGAACCCGTTTATGAGAGATATCATGAGTATCTTCTTAGGCAGTCCGTCATTCATGTAGACGAGACGACATGCCAGGTTTTGAATGAAGATGGCAAGACTCCAGAATCAAAGTCTTACATATGGTTGTACACCAGCGGTGCATTTGAAGAGCACCGGATTGTGCTTTACGAGTATCAACCATCAAGGGGCGGCTATCATGCAGCAAAGTTCCTTGCTGATTATCACGGGTTTGTCCATACGGACGGCTTCAGCGGATACAACCGTTTGAGTGACATTACCCGATGCGGGTGCTGGGCACATCTTCGAAGATATATGTTCGAAGCGATTCCCAAGAAGAAGGGATCATGCTCCGAAAAATCTGAAGCCTACACAGGCTATTCCTACTGCAACCAACTCTTTCAGATAGAGAAAGAACTGAAAGACTTAGAACCAGAAGAGCGACAGAAAAAGCGTCTTGAACTGGAGCGACCTGTACTGGATGCATTCTGGAAGTGGGTGAATGGGATAAATGCCCTTGGCGGATCAAAGCTTGCCAAGGCAATTAACTATGCCCAAAACCAAAAATCGTATATGGAGAATTACCTCCTTGATGGAAGATGCTCCATTAGTAATAACGCAGCTGAAAGAGCCGTGAAATCATATGTTATGGGAAGAAAAAACTTCCTCTTTCATGACACTGTAAAAGGTGCCAAAGCAAGTGCAATTGTTTACACGCTTGCAGAAACAGCCAAAGCAAATGGATTAAACATCCGTCTTTATCTGGAAACAGTTATGACTAAGATGCTGGACTACAAAAATGAGCCCGATAGTATCCTGGAAGAACTGATGCCTTGGTCAGAAGCAATGCAAAAATCCTGTGGCTTGAATAAAGGTACTATTTGATTTTTCGAGAGGTGAAAAATCCAGAAAGATCAATACACTTCTTTATGTAGCGCTTACGATTTATACCATTAGCACATTCACAAACTCCTGCTTTACCAATTACTTTAGAATTTGTATAATCATATAAACAATAATACATATAGCCTTGGTAAGATATTAGTCTTACCAGGGCTTCTATATTGTAAGTGACATTGGCCTTTAATGTATATAATTTAGTAGTTTGATCATAATCAATACCATTATTTACTATTGGAATAAATGGTATTAATAAATTCACTACAGGAGTATAATCTAATGCATCTGTAACACTTGATAAACATTGAGAAAGCTTTTGATTTACAGTTCTCTGTGCAACATTAATATCATTAACCTTATTTATTTCGTTTTGCAATCCGGTAATAGCTGATATAGGATGAGCATCGATATCATCTCTCCCGGTAATCGCGTTATGAACGCTGGGAATTTTACCTGTAATAAAGCTTTTAATGCTTTCAATCGAAATACCTAAATTTGTTTTACTAATTCCCATTTAATATACCCTCCACAAATTCTTTGATTTCTGAATCGGTATATGTGGTATCGTCTCCTCCACCTGTTGAAGAAGTTGATCGGTATCTAATTCCAATAACTTTATCTAACCGAGATTGATATTGATTTAAATCTAATCTATGGCTGGTAGAAGTTTTTTGTATATCTGTATAATCAATTACATTAGAGTATCCCCAAACTAGCGAAATAGAATGATTTATATTTGTACTATTTTGGCATTCAATGATTTGACTAGGGTATATCTCCTTATATTGTGGACGTAAAGAACCATCTGATCTTGTACAAGTGAAGAGAAAACCTAATTTATCATAATTTGTAAAAGAGTCTTTTAAGCTAATTGAATTCGATACAGCTGTTGCCTTGGTGGTTCCGACGTTACCTTCCCATAACACAACCTCATCCACTAAACCATTAATATTCATAAAGTATGTAGGTTCATATTTAATACAATAAAGTACAGCAGTGTTCGTAGGACGAGATGTATATAGTTTATTACCTCCACCAGCCCAGTTAGACACAGATCCATTATTAGACCATCCTCTAACCACAGTGGATTTAATTAAATTGTCTGGATTTTGAGTAGACAAATATTTTCCATATTCTCCATCCATATATATTCTAGAATTCCCATCAACTAAAAAATTTATATGTTGAGTTCCGCTTTGATGAATTCCAATTTCTCCAGATAACGGTTCGGTTTTATCTCCATGATAACCACGAAGAAATTCATCTCTTAAATCTGGTACAGCAAATGTGTTAGTACCATCTCCTCCAAAAAAATTGAATGTTCCAAATTGGTCTTTAATATGTTGAGAAAGATATGGGTAATCTGTGATATTATAAGATTGACCATCACAAGTGAGGTAATGCTTAGGTGAAGTTTTGCCCATCTGTGGTAGAATACTGCCAACTGGAGTGTCCTCTATGCCTTGTGTGGTATTCACATAATTTACAGGATCAATGGTGACGTTTTCAATATTAACTCCTTGCACAGATGATAGCACAACATTAGCCCAATCTGTTGCTGTAGATGGAGTGCTTGCATTAAATAAAAATAAATGAGTTGCATCTTTAAACCAGAAACTAAAAGACGCACTAAAGCTGCCCCATGCTCCTGCTGTTGTAGTTCCTTGTATTTTATTAACATTCATGGCAGAACCATTAGTAAAATTTAAAACCTCAGAATTATTAAAAACTATACTAGATGTTTTAAATGTATAAATAGGATAAGAAATTTTAACAGTATTGGTGTTTACTTTTAGTTGAATGTTAATCATATCATAATTAAGAATACTATCTTTAAGCGTAATTGTCTGATTTATTGCTGTAAGATTGGCCGTCCCCATGGTTAAAGCTGGAGTTAGATTAAACGAATATTCTTGACTCAATAGTTCTTTAGTGCCTTTCGTATTTACCGTTTTTTGCGCTATGCTAATACCATTAGTAAGTTCCTCAACTACAGCTATATCATATGATATTTTAGTACTGCTCCATGTTTTTGATAATGAAGTTACGCTATCATCTATAACTTCAGAAGTGCCTCCAACGGCACTCAACACACCATTACTATCTACAAATGTGGTTGAATTATCAGGCTTAACACCACCAAGTACATTAGGAGAAGCACTTGGAAGGGTGTAGTTATTTAATCCGGCAAGTTTCGACTTTTCGTCAGTAGAAAAATTATTTTGAGATAATCCATATCCTGAAACTTTATCTACTTTATTATTTAAAAATGAGTCTGTTTCTACTTTTGAGTAATAATTGGTTAAATCAATATCTGTGGTACCTATATTTGCCCATTCGTTGTTTATGTAAAGCCACTGGTTGTACGAATTTTTATCGATTTCCTTTTGTAAGTACATAGTTGTTGCTGAGATATTTTCTGATGGAAGAATCTCTATTACCTCAATAGTCATTGAATTTAAATTTGCAATTAATGAATTAATCTCGGTCTTTGTATAAGATTCCATCTTACTATAATAGTTCATTAAGTTTGAAGCAGATATTGTAATAAAATCTGAATCGTTAGTTAATTGAGAAATTAGTGTAGGTATTTTTGGTTTGTCCTTTAAATCATTATAGCTTCCTGTGGAAGCAGCATCAGAAAATCCTAACTGTTTGGATGTTATATTCCCTACCAATTCCACTCCATTGATTACCGGCCTGTTATAAAGAGATTCGTAATCACTTGCGCTTCCAGAAACAGTTTTATAAGTTCCATCGTCAAATAACGCTTTGTTTCCTTCGCCATCAGAAGTAAGCTTTTGAATATTTTCTTTTTGATCTGAGGTGATAATTTCCTCAGCAACTTTGTCTGTATAACTCTTACCCGCGGCTAGAGTTGTTAAATCAATTCCCATTTATTATGTTTCACCTATATCTTTCTGGTTTATGATATTTTAAAGGTAAGTTAGTCTTCATATCTTATACACGTTGGAACATGCATTAACAGCATATGAAATATGGCTTTCATGTACTGCGAGGAATGGTGCTCTCTGAACATTCCCTATCATTAATGACTTTACCCCAACATTGCTTACGCAATTGCTACTATTGGATTATCTGTCATGACTGTACGTAGATAGGGTTAGCTGCTTCGTTAGTGATTGTAAATCTGTCGGGAATTATGTTTTATCCCTAGAAAACTCACTCCGGTGTGTTAACCGTTTGACTTATTTGCCTTATTTTTCGGCTTCTCCAAATAGGAGAGTAGTGAGTATTACACTTTCAAGCAATTAATCCTCTTTTTATTTTAAAACTTTCATCTCTAGGAATTGTTGTGTCGCCATTATGACATTTCCTTCCCCTAGATAGGCCGACTTAAATCCTCGGAAATTTAAGTAACTCGTTTTACAGAGTTAACCGTAGTTTTTTACAAATGATGTGATACCTGCACCAGTTAAAAGCGTTGACAGCACTCCAAAATTCTTTATAACTCCATCTAAGCCACTGGATAGTGCAGTGCTAGAATCAACAAGGATTTTTAAGAAATCAGAGTTTAAGACAGTTAAAGAAAGTGATTGGAATGAGGCTTCAAATTGCTTGGTCTTTGCATCTAATGATTCCATCCATCTTTCTTGTTCTTGCTGAGCACTCCCAGCAGAGTTTAATGATTCCTGGAGAGCCTTTCCAACTTGTCCAGATTGAAACGACTGTAAAAGCGCCATAACTTGGTTACCGCGCTGTTTTCCTGCTATAATTTCCAGCAAGTCTGCTTGTTTAGTTTGACTAATATGATCCCATACTTCTGAAATTCCTTTAATAATTTCATATGTAGACTTAAAATTACCTTTGTCATCGAAAATATTAACTGCTCCATCAGTACGATTTAAGATTTGAGTCTGTATTTTTGATATAGACTCAACGTTTTCGTATTCTTCCCCTAACTCCTCTAGGTTACCTTTCATCCCACGAACACGCATACTTAATACTTTTAAAGTATTTCCCATTTCAGAAGCGTCTTGTATAATCTCTGAGCCACCAGTTAGCATGGCTAATGTCTGATTAATATCATTTCCAGCCGATTGAAGAGCAGAAGCGGAGTTTTTTAAACCGGTACCTAAACCTGCGGAATCAACTGCAAATTTGTTTCCTAAAGCATTAAGCGAGTCAACAATATTAATACTATTTGAAGCTTCAATATTAAAAGCTTTCATTGCGGTTACTAAATCGGAGACAGCCGTTTTGTCATCAACTTCTCCAACATTCGCATATATAGATGATATTTTAGCTAGTTCAGACGATTCATCTATGTCATATCCTAATTTTGCCCAATCAGCCGTCTGCTCTACTAATCCAGATATAGTTCTGCCTAAGTCTTTGGCGTTTTTCTTTGCACCATTTAAGAATTGGGCGTATTTGTAATCTGTCTCGTCCGTAACTTTATAAAGATTAGTCATCGCTGTATCTACTTCGTAAACTGACTGATACATCTTATGGAAAGAGTTTGCTCCAGCCATAATGACGGATGTTATAGACAACCATGAGGTGAACTTAGATCCTGCATCTTTAATTGAGTCCGTAAATGATTTCCCTAACAGCCCGGCCTCTCTTGCGGAGATTTGAATTCTCATAAATTCAGCTTCGATCTTTTTCAATTCTGGTACCGTCAAATCGTCTGCTGATTTTAGTTTTTCTACCAACTGATTTATATCAGAGCCGTACTTCTTACTAGCTTTAGAATTGTTTTCCATCCACGTAACTATGTTGCCAGCTTTTGTTAGACGTTGTGTTTCGGAAGCAAAACCTTTAAAATTAGCTGTTAGGTCTTTGAGTCGATTATTTACTTTTGAATACTCTACATCTAGACTTTTTGCATTAGCAATTAAAGAACTACTGTCGGGGTTTGCTTTTAGTTTCTCGAATGCAAGATTAACATTTAGTAATTCTTTTTGTATTTGATCTGCCGATAAACCGAGCTGCCGAAAAGATGCAGTCATTGTTGATATTTTTGACTCGTTCTTTCCAACATCTATTGCCTGGGAAATTTTCGATGCTGAAGCAGCTGCCTTATCTGCTTCTATAGATTCGCGTCTATACATATCAGCCATTTGCTGTAGCTCTGATGATTTTGACCCAATTGACTGATATGTACTTTTTCTTAAGTCTGCAAAAGATTGTTCAACAATCTTATTTTTTTTAACAACTTTCTTTGCTTGATCTTCATAAGCTTTAAATATGTCGTTTCCATTTAACTTTGTACCAAATGTTTTATTAAAATCACTTGCTATCTCTTGAGATACTGCTTTCAATTGATTGCGGAGAGAAGCGGTTTTTAATTCAGGAATAATATCAATTGAATATTTATTGATAATATTTTGGACTTCCTTCAATTCTGTATTTATACCTGATTTGTCTAATACTGTCTGTAATAGAACTTTAAAATCAGTATTTGCCATTACGTTTCTCCTTTCAATGCATAAAAAAAGAACGGAGTTACCGTTCAAATTACAAAGTGTTAATACCTTGTTTCTTTAATTCTATCTTTAATAACCTTGGTACATTTTCGTTACACCAATTAATAAAATCACTCCAATAGAAGCCTTCTCTAAATATCTCGATGCTACCATGAAATCCAAAACTGGCTAAATTTGCAACATCTTCACCAGAAATACCTAAGTATTGCATTACATCAGTGTCGATAAAAACCTCAGCCGTGGTATTTCCTAAAATACTATACTTAGGAGATTTTAGAAAAGCATAAGTCCTTGCATAGAAAAGAGGAGAGTAAGTGTTGTAAAAATCCTCTAAGATAAATTCCTCTAATTTATCCCTGACTATTTTTGCTACTTTTTCAATTGCCACATCACATGCTTCTTGGAGGTAATCATCTAAGACGTTTAGATTAGTAGCTATTTTGACAGGCATTTTATTCGTCCTTTAGAGTTGATTCGTGAATAATTTTAGCCAAAGATTCAATAAATTTATCTTTTAATTCTTCAATTGGTTCATCTTTTAACGAGATATAAAGCTTATAGGTTAAATCACATAGACTCTTTTTGTTTTTGATAAATTCATTGATGTATGTATAAAATGTCAATTTCAACTGAACTTCTTGTCTCTTCATTTTTAACCAATTTCTAATCATTATTATTTTCCTCCATAATAAAAGGAGCCATCATTAACGACAGCTCCTATAATATATATAATTTCATATTTATAATTTATAACCCATTAAATGCAATTCCCATTTAGCGTTGGGATACCTTAGCAAATTTTCTTTTACTACATTATGAACAGCCTCAAGACTTTGTTTGTTTTCATCAATATGTATAATTTTCCCTCCAGTCAAACACATTTCTTCGCAAATTAAATTAAAATACATAGTTTCACCACTCATCGTCATAATAACGTCCCTCACATTCTATCATTTTATCCATAGAAACTTTTAATGCAGAGCATAGTTTACATATTGTTGTTATTTTAGGATTTGTTTCGTAGTTCTCTATCCTACTAATTGTGCCAACCCCCACATGTGACCTATCAGATAATTGTTCAATGGTCAAGCCACTTTCAATTCTTAATTTGCGCAAATTGATTTTCACGTAAGAAACTCCTGTTGTAATAAGATTTTCTTACATTTTAACCGATATATAGGTACAAGAGAATTGTAACATATTTCCATTTCCATATGTGGAAGCTGTCTTGAGCGTTGTGTTTTTCTTCCTAAGCGTTGATTTATAGCTGTTTTATTTTTACTGATTTAAGTTTACGATTATTTCAGTACGTGGGTTTTCTTTATCAACATAACACTCCAATGTTAAAGATGTAATATGTTTATTGTCATCATCAACAATAAAACCACTTTCGGATAATCCATCTAAGATGAATTTAGGACAACCATTATCTATATCGTGTCTGCGATTAGTTTCATAGTATGTAATAAATTTCATTTCGCATTTTTCTATGTGTAGGTTAGAATAACCTTGGTTTTCAATAAACCATTTTATGAAATCTTTCCATTTTTGCTTTAATGCATTCATCATAGGTCGCTTCATTATCATCCAAGTATTTATTGTAGGGTGATAGGGCGCATCAATGGGCCTTTTACTTGCTCTTGAATGTAGTTTGAAATAATATTTTTCGTACTCCGATAGAGTAGAGTTGTCAATTACTAATTTTAGTTTTTGTATATTAATCACTTCCTTTATAAATAATAAAAGAGCGACTTAGAAATCGCTCTTTCTGTCAATCTATAACATTTAATTCTCGCATAACTGGCTCAACGATACTGTGCATGAATCCATTGCCACCATGGGATTCATAACTCTCAAATAAATCCCAAAAGGCTTCTTTTTCCAGTTTGCTCCATTCACCAATGTCTTTGTATTTCTTATAGTAAGTAATTATGGTATCTTTCAATTTCGCCATTTCTGTTTCATCTATTTTTCGTTGCATAGATGTAATTTGCCTGCTCAATGTATCTATTTTATTGGACACATCATGCAAATCGTTTTTTAGTCTTTCATCATGTTTGATTGACTGCTCAACATCAACGCCCCTTTGCTTCCACAATTCATCAAGACTCTGTGATGTCTGAACAATGAGCTGCCTTTCCTCATTTTTTTTTCGTACCCATTTTACAGGTTTACCTATTGTTTCTGAAAACTTTCCTATGATAGTTGCACTTGCATTTATTGCCGATAGAATGAGAAAGCCAGTCACCAACCATGATATAATATCAATTTTTTGTAATTCTGCTATTTCGTTCAACCATTATATACCATGCCTTTCGTAATATAATGCCTTATTTTTGATATCAAATAGAGCAGTGCCAACCAGGGAATCTAAATACTCTTCAAAGTCTGAATTGGCTAATTTTAAACATCTATAAATAGAAGTAGATAACGCTTGGCATACTTTAGTTTTAGCCAGTTCTTTTACCTCATTCTGCTTTTCTGGAGTCCAGTCGCCGGTTTTTTTAATATCTTTTACCTCTACTTCATAAACCGATTTCACTGACTTGACGACTTCTTCATATAAGATGGAGGCATATTTATCCAGCTTTTTAGTTTCTAGCCAAGCATAAGTCTGTTTCCACGCATAACCCAAGATGGGTACTAAAACAAGTGTCCAGATAGTTGATAAAACTTCTGAAATGTTTATATTCTGTAATACTTCATTCATGTAGTTTTCTCCCATTTTATAAGGATAAATGGCAAACCTATCCTGGCTATTGGAAATTTCCTCACAGGTATGTTATCCACTTTTACGCCCATTGTCTTGAGCAACCCATTTATAGTGTCTCTTTCTTTAAGAATAAAATTCGGCTAATGCTCTAAATAATTCTTTATTCTTTTCATATTTATAGGTAATTAGACCGTTGATTTTTTTTACAAATGTATATCTGATACCAATTTCGGTCAGATAGTTAATCTCAGCCAGATATTGACTTTGATACTCTTTATCGAATTTTGTTTCGTAAATTGTTCTTCATTCCTTTCAGGAGTAAAAAATAGGGATATATAGTTTTCTAAGAATAGATTGCTATGTATCCCTTATTTCTACACTAATCTATTCAATCATTTTTCAGGAGCAGAAGCTTCCTTAATCGTATATTTTCCATTATCACAATTTAAATCGACTGTTTTACCGAGATACCGTTCAACATGATCAGATTTGTTAAATACAATCTGTGTTGAGATTTTATCAATATCTACAACAATACAGTCGTAATCATAGTCGCTAATTACTTCTTTTACTTTTAGTTTCACTAATAGCCCTCCTTAAAGATGGGATTTAAGCCCATCTTGTCATCTGAATCATAGTAGAGCTGTTAGCAGCTTTCATGATTTCACATTCAAATGATGTGGGCTGAGGGTCACCTTCGGCAGAAAAGTCTAATTTCAGGTTACTTGACCATTTTAAATTCGGAATTACAACCTGAAATGCTTCATCTTTTCCAGTTTCTCTGTTTCTAATAACCGTATTGCCCACAAGTTTATATGTACCACTAAAGTGAGAAGAATCGATAACATATGTCTCAGTGGACGCAGCACTCGAAAACGTGTAGTAGACCACAAGCTTCTTATCCGCAGCTGCCGGTACTGTCAATGTTTTGCCAGTTAATGTAGCGTTAGTCATAACAATAGGAGTTCCGCAGTCATTCTCAACTTCATAAACAAGAATTCCAGAAGCCGCCTCTTTTGGTACATAAGCTAATTCGATTACGCCAGACGGAGATGCGGTAAGTGGGTATAATTCACCCTTATCAACAGGTGTAGTTCCTGTGGTATCGTATGCTGTAGCCTGTCTCATATATACAGTCTGAGCACCGGTTACTGTAGCCACGCCTGAGATTAATTCCAATGATTTTGGAGAGAGGAGAGCATCTTCAATTGTAAGTTTACCTTCCTTATTTAACTCCCAGGTAATTAATTTAGCATTACCCTTACCTCCTCGCGCGTAAACTTTTTCCGATGTTACCTCAATACTAGATGTTTTTAATGTATCAAAGAAAATAGATGGTTTATTTGTAGACATATCATATAAGATTACATCCATAACCTCTTTAGCACCAAATTTTGTATTAGCACCCATTTTGTTACCTCCTTAATTTTTTGCAATAAAAAAGACCAGTAATTTACTGATCTAGTTTTCTTTTTGTTTTATTTTTGAAAGCCAATGCTGAAGATTTACTTCATCACTTTTTGCACCAGCAAGTAACGCTTGTATATTTACGTGGAAATCGTCCATTATTTTTAGACGATTAAACTGATTGTTAAATTGATATATATCGTATAAATCATAGACATTTTGTAAAGGCATATGTTCAGCCTCAGCAAAGATACTTATCAAATCAGCCATTGTTAAATCATCATCGTCATCTCCAATGCGTTTTAATTTATTGACCTTTTCTCTAAGCTTCCGACGTTTCTCCAATAGACTTTTAGCCATATCGTTATCTGGATTATCTACATATTCCATATAATTAATATCAATTAGGCAATTACGGCTTTTAAGTATCTGTCTGAATTTATCATAGTTTATACTATTTAAGAGGTATTTACTTTCCTCCCCAATAATAAATCCATAATTCGCATCAAAAGTCACCTTATTTTTAAAGAATAGACTCAAAAAAGAGGGGACTAGTTCACACATTAAGTCAGTGCTTGACAGTATTTCGCCACTTTCTAATGCTTTGTATTCTTGAAGGAGATTTAATACAACATACAGGAAAGTTGATGATTGTTCTGCATTAGATAAGTATTCTTTAGCTTTATCATCATCCATACATAACAAAGAGATGATATTTTGTGCCTTAGTAAAGCCAAAATCGGCCATTTCCCCCAGTGTCACCTTATATGTTGGGATATTATCAAAATATAAAATGCTGCCTCTCTGTAATTTATGTTCTAGATCATATTTATTCAAAAGACACCACCTTATAGTTTGTTTTTTAAGTTGAATTCAGAGCAGCTATATATAAGCTGTTTGCCGTAATATTTATCTCCAATAGTTAGATATGTAGCAGAATTTAGGTGAAGCTGTCCAATGCCAAATTCTCTTGAACTCTGTAGCTTTCGATCTAACATATCTGTTAGAATATCAGCTCTTGTTCCTAAGTAGCCTTTTTTCGAATATCTCATGTAATCTTTATCTTTGTGGCAGTAGCACCAAATTATAATCTTCATATCCTTTACTGAAAAATTTGCCACTCTAGGAACATCAACTTCCATACATATATAAGATTTAGTTTCTACTTGCGTATCGTTTACATATAAATATGGAAATACATATTTATATAATAAATCATCATAAACAGTCTCTTGATTATAATCCTTACCCAGTAGTAGTTCACATATATCATCTGATTGCGTTATAAATGATATTAGCCTTGATTTATAAATTCCTACATCTTTTAAAGTCATTCAACACCTCCTAAAATGCACTTATTAAAACATTGGTCGATGTTGAAAACCCACTGTGTTCATCTTTAACCGAGATTGTTAAATTTGATTGATCCATATTTTCATCATTACATGAGATGTGCAATTCGTTATTCACAATAACCATTTCTACTAAGCCTACCGGTTCAATAGTCCAGATGGGAGTCATATCCAAATAATTACCATCTTTATCGGTTAAAGTAGCGACAAACTTCTTTTTACTACCTCCAATGCGAATAGTACTAGATCCTACATAGTTGATATGTGCAGATAAATTCGCTGTTTCATCGGGTGGATCTGGGGCCGGTGGGGGAGTAGAAGACGAAATATAACTTGCAATCCAAACCTCAGTACCGTCTATAAGCAAGACTCGCTTATCAGTGTCTTTATTGTAGGCATCAAATGATAATGTAAGTGTCATATTGCTACCACGTCCAAAATACTGGTAATTATTTAAATTGACTTTACGGTTTGTTAATTTATAAATGTCTGGCTCTTTAGCATCATCTAAATCAATAGGAAAACGCATATCTCTTTTAAGCTGTTTGGTTTCTTCATCAATTGGTACTGTAAGTCCATACTGGTTGTCACCAATAGCAATTGTATTATTGCCTGAAATTCCAGAGGAGTATTTGGTGAAATCCTCTGAATATGCCCAGCGCTCAACTATTCCACCTTTTGAGTTCTGCCACCTTAAAGGTACAGTGCATAAGTACATATAGCCTGAATGGTAAGCTTTTTCATCTGAATCAATTAGCATTACTAGCCAGTGTTGATTATTCCATTCTATATAGTCACCTAAATTAAATGGATCAGAATGTTTGGCTTTTATTTTCTTCTTAAAAGTATTTCCCTCTGTATCTTTGATTATAATCAATTCATATGGCAGACCATTTCTACTAACAACATGATAATCAATAGTATCAGCAAAATGTTCATCTACATGTTTATTAAGTAAGTATAAATCTGTTTCCTGTTTACTCGAAGACTTGTAGGTGTTGTTTATTTTCTGAAAATATGTAATATTCATAAAACACCACCTACTCTAAGCATTGACTATAGTCAATTAATTTTTTCTTTCCAGTCAACCTGTTTACAGATGCATATTGTGAAATCTTAACTACGTTTTCATTTTTGATTTCTCTCAACATATCGGTAAATGTCTTTCTTTCTGAAGCTGGAGAAAATTGATTTAGATCACTAGGAGTCATTGATATTTTAAATGCTTTAAGTAAAGATAAATCTCTCTCAAAATAAACTTCTCTCATTAAGTCGGATATAATACCCTGTTCTTTTTTTGTTAGATCAAAATTAAACTCTGCTATATCTTCACTATAGTCAAAGAAGTCCACATCAGGAGTACATTCATCAACTAATCTTTCGATTGCTTCATACAAATAATTTACCGCCTGACTCCTTGCTAAAATTAAAGCTTCTTCTAATGAGACATTATAATAAGAAAAAAAGTCTCTATCCTTTTCTATTTTATAAAAAAATTTTTGTATTAAAGAATCAAATGGTGTTGACAATTATGCTCGCCCCCTTAATTCTTCTTGGGTCTTCCAGGTTTCTTAACTGGTTCTTCTTTTACTTCTGCAATATCATTGTTAATCTCGTTAATGGTATCAGCATTAATGGAGGGTAATGCAAGCATTTTTTCCATCATTTCCTGCATTTTAGTCATCTGTTTTTGTAGAGCAATATTCTGTTCTTTTAAAGCATCTACTTCTTCAGACTGTATTGATGTTGTAACATCTTTTGGCTTAATAACAATTTCAGTATTACGAATACCCCTGCGTAGCTCATCTGATCTAGTCTTAATGATACTTTCTATTCGCATAGAAATATCGTTGTCTGTTGAATTCTTTAAGCGAATGAATACTCCGCGAAGCCTATCGAATGTTCCAATGTCCTTAATTCTAACTAATTTTAGAAGCTTATCCATGCTCGGAGATAAAATAATGTTTTCCATCTCCTTAATCGTAAGCAAGTCTTTCCAATTTGGAATTCTTAAATAATCCTCATACATTTCTTGTTCAATCTCTTCTGGAAATCTTAGAATTCCGCTTTTAAAAGCGGCGGAGTTTCCATTAATATAAAGGATTTCTTCTAAATTAAGCGGGAGAATGGTTGGTGTTTCACTATCTACAGCTGGTTCAATAGCATAACTATCATGCTTTGTAGATACAACAACGATATTTTCATTGTAATTAAGTAGGTTAATCGTTTTCATATCTTTAATCATATTCAAATCATCCTTTTAAAATAGGAGAGGTTTATCCCTCTCCCGTATTTGTTTATTTATTTTGCCATTGTAATTTTAGCTAATTTTTCAATATCAGTAATGCAATAACCATACTCAAAGCCTGCCAGTTTCACATTGACTTTTTCCTCGTTATTATCCATTGTTTCATAAACCCTAATATCACCCTTCTGGTCAAGAGTACCAATCTTACCAGCAACACCAAAAATCTTTTTATCTGGGAGGAGATAAGCACCAGAAACAAGTTTCTTCGCACCGGAAATTGAAGCAATATTAATACCGTCGTTAAAACTTACTAGTCCATATCTATTGAAGTTATTTTTCATATCATCAGATAAATACTGCGCACGTCCAGACATTCTTCCCAGTGCCTGTGCATACTTAGAAAGAGTTACTGCTACAGGAGATGAATCTCTATCTAAAAGGTACAAACCAAATTTGTCCCATGAAGTGAGAGAAGGAGCCGCTTCAGTTTCGGCAATAGCCTGTTCTCCACCCGCAATGGCTGTGTCTATAGTGGTAAAGATATCATAAAACTGCTTATTTCTTAGTGCTTCTACGGCATAGTTGGTAAGAAGTGCAACAGACTTAAATCCATTACGTCTCATTTCAATGTAAGGGAGTTCAAATTCAACCTGGGCAGTTTTCCAAGTGGGTTTTAAAGAAGCAAAGTCAATATATGACTTATCTACATTACCACCAATTACGGCATCGTGTGCTTCCATTGTATTCTTTGGAGTTTTATCTACACTGTAATCATCAAATTCCCCTACCGTACCTCTGTCAAATAATTTGTCCAGTAACTCGTCTGGGGCATTGTACACTTCATCAGTTACAGTTCTTTTAATAAAAGCTCCAATTTCGCAATCCCTATCATTACCATTGGACGCAATTTCTCTTACCCATGCATCACAAATTTCAGATACCTCTTTTTCTTCTGCGGAAAGATTTCTATTATATGTAAGCTTCTGGGCAATATTGAAAACCTGCCCATCTTTATTCATTAATTCAGCAATTTCTGTTTTTAACATCTTAATTCCTCCATTCGGTTTTTGAGCATAAAAATAACGGCACCCATATGCCGTCACATTAAAAATATTTTAAATTAGCCAATTACTTCAATAACATGAAGAGTATGAGTATCAACAACTTTGGTTCCACGATATACAAACTTTGTGGCATCAGCAGACTTTGCAAATTTGCCATCAATACCAAGTGCTAAATAATCTCCTTTAATTGCTCCAGTAGAAAACTGATCTGTCGCATATCTCTCAGGAAATTCCGGAGGTACAAGTTTTACACCATTACCTGTCTTGATTTGCATAAACATTTCTTCATAGTCAGAAAATTCTCCAAGTCCAGCGTAAATTCCATCAGCACGCTTTTCCTTTGTTACAAAAAACACTCCTTTATCCGTAGGAGCATCTGGAAATCCTACTTCCCTGTCCTTCGTATAATCTTTTACAACACCCATACCCACAACCAAATCAACAGTAGTAATATTTGTAGAATCATACACCTTACCAGTATTTGTCTGTAATTCTCTTAACATTATTTTATTCCTCCTTTTATTTACCTAAATAGCTTTTCATTATAGATTTCACATCTAGTTGATCATCCTCTAAATTATTCAGATTTACAGAAGCAGTAGATGTTTTAATCTCATCATTATGTAGATTTTCTGATATTAAAGTCTCCTGACCATTTAAGGATTCCATATATCTCTCAGCTAAAATTGCCTTTAGTGATTTATCATCTAGAGTATCAACATACTCCTTTAATTCTTCTGAACTTTCAATCTCTTCTTTCGTAATTAAACCTGATTTCGTAATAGAAGACACTAGAGTATTTTTCTTTTCCTGCAACTCAGCGGCTACCTTTTCCTGTTCCGCTTTCTCAAATTTCTCCTTAAACGGAGTAAGAGTACTTACTTCTGCTTTAAGTTTTGAAATTTCTTCTCCTGATTTAATAATAGCATCATCTTTAGTTGAGATTTCTGATTCTAATTCTGCTACCTTTGTATTGATTTCAGAAATGCTAACTGTCAATTTTACATTTTCCGGATCAGAAACAGTAATAGTATCGTTGTTTACTTCGTAGGTCATGCGCACAAAGTCTAATTCCGATTCCCTGCCATCTACCTCCAACCAAACCTCTTTATCTATTGGAAAATGAAAGGAGATCCAGCACCACTTGTCTAATTTTGCTCTACAAGCCTCTCGAATCTTTTTTCTTAAATCATATTCAGTAAGCTGAGAAATTTCAGTTGTATCATTATTTGAGGTTGCAACAGGAGTTTCTTCAATCGCTCCTTCTGCTTTATTTTCAGCAACCTGCGTTACATTCTTTTTCAGCAAATCATTATCCTCCTTTGCTTTTTTTTCATTATCTAAACCATGACATATAATGTCTTGGGATAGTGCCTCTGCAACAAACAATCCATTACTCATATCTGTAGAAAGGGATAATGCTTTTGCATCTACTCCATACGATGGTTTTGCATATTCATACCCAAGTAGCGTATTAGCTAAAAACTCATAATCAGCCACTCTTTTAACACCATCTTTATATTCGTATGAAGAGATGACGATTTCCCAACTACCAAAGAGTTTCCCAATTGAAAAAAGCCGCCTTACGGCAGCTACAACATTTTCATATCTTTTCCATATTCTGTATTTAGCATAAAGACAAGGTAAATTTTTAATAACTCCGCGAACATCTACGTCGGCATTTTCTATATATACTTCTGTATGTGTACCTATAGACTGAGTACCAAAAGAAATATTACCATTCTGATCTTTTGACATTTCATGTCCGGAGAATGTTGGTAGGCCCACAATATTAGTTCTATATTTTGCTTGAACTGGCATATTAACCAAGGTCTCTGCTTTCTGTTCAGCTCCGTCAGATGGGAGGAGTACACCATTTGCATTAGTGTCATCGTAGTAGCAAATTCTACTTGTAAGTTCCAAATAAGTGTTGCTTTCAGATATTTCTATAATTTCACTCGCAATAAAAATATTTTCTGTATTCATTTTTTCACCACCTTCCTAACCAAGAAGAATATTGTGTTTTTTTAACAATTCTTGCTCTAAAATGGCCTGATCATAATTAAAATCATTTTTCTTAGCAATATCACTGACAGGTAAAGTGACTAGTAACTTTTTATTGCAACAGGGACAAATAATTTCTACTATCATAATGAATCCTGCCTGGTCTGATCGTATTTTTGTTTTGCTTTATTTTTGCTGTCAGTAGGTCGCCCACCCTTATTGCCCTGTGGTTCAGTTATCTCACCTCGTCCACTAGATGTATATGCGGTCTGCCTACATTTGAAAATTTTCTCAAATCCCTCGTCGTTCTCTTTGGATCGCTTTGCTTTTTCGTCATTTACATCTATACCAAGTAATTCTAAGCTTGATGCTAGAGAACCATTAAATATAGTATAAAGAGTAGAAGCTAAATCTTTTCGCATTTCAAAGCTAAGTGCTTCACTGTCAATAACTTTAATAGTGGGGCAGAATTCAACAGGGAGATTATTATCTACAAGCACCTGTTTATACCATTTTTGCAAGATATCCTCGACTTGTTCAGAAATCATATTTATTGTTCTCATAAGCTGTGTTACGGAGATATCAGAGGTACTTACAGATTGACTACCTGAATCCATTAGAAAACTGATACCAAGAGCAGCCAGAACACGAGAACGATAATTATTGACAGTTTTTGTATCAGTAAGTTCTATTTTGGGTTCTACATATAATATTTCTTCAACTGTTGGTGGAGTAGTAACTACCACTGTGGGCTGTTTCCAAGCTGCCATAAAATTTTCGTGTGCGTAACTCATTTCCTCAAATCCCTTTTTATTAAACTCAGGTCCCATTACTTCCCTACGAAGTTTTTGATGAATTATCTTTTTGGCTTTAGCCTTGCTATTTACCCTATCAGCATTGTCGAAAGTATCAAGCATAAGTAGATCTTTAAGAGTACGAAAGATTGGAGTAAGACCGTAACTTCGATTCATATTATTAATTCTAATCACCCCAGTATACTTATGATTTAACTTTGCAAAGTCTTCTTTTGCTATAAAAGCATCGTATACTTCAATAGGGTAGTTTGCTTTTACCTCTTCTTCCATATTTTCGAAAAATAATGGTTTGTTTTTCTTAGTCTTTTTATATATTTTTTGAAGTCTAGACCGTAGTTCTCTTATATTTAAAAGAACTACGGGGTCTCCATCTATATCATAGTCTCCAAATACACAAACACTGAGAGGATAATAATCAATTTTATATTTATTGTCTTCATGTCTTAAATAGCAGATATAAGTACCTTCGTCAAAGGTAGTGGGGATAGAATTACGAATAAATCTTTTGATATTAATTGTTTTATTAAACTCTGTGATAAAATTCTTGACTCGCTGAAGTTGTTCGGATTTATTTCTTCCAGATATATCCATATCATAAGACAATTTTGTTTTTGTGTTAATATTAGTGGTTATACATTCATGTGTTTTTCCAATAATACCGTCTTTATTTATTTCTTTCCGTACAATAGAATTTATAATCTGTATTTTTTTTAAATCATTCTGCGTTCCATCGGCTAACTCATCTATATATTCTGGTGTCAGTTTTTCGGACGATGAATTACCATCTTTTAAATAGACAGAATATTTTTGGTTTGATGGATCATACTTAGCAACCGCACTGGCAAGCCATTTGTCTGTAATAGATTCTGAAGAAGTAATAATCTCCGTACCATCATTAGATGTAGAACGAATAATTACTTCGTAATCTTCTTTATTTAAATTTTCTGACATTTTTCACCGTCCTTTCTAATCATAAGATATTGAAGAAGAGCAGAGAGGGGCAGAAGAGTAATCAGTAGGTTGTTCATCTTGAGTAATTATTTGTCCTCGTCTTAGTTCATACAACCGATGAGCCAACATAATTAGTACATAGAACCGATCATCATGCATAGAACCCTCTTTGTCTTTTGCCAAAGCATAAGTCTTTGTTGTTTTGTCAGCATTCTCATATTTATATATTGACGTGGTTTCAAGCTTCATTAAATCAATGTTTGCTAAAGCAGAA
Source organism: Clostridium sp. 12(A) (assembly GCA_000526575.1). Lineage (GTDB taxonomy): Bacteria > Bacillota > Clostridia > Lachnospirales > Lachnospiraceae > Lacrimispora > Lacrimispora xylanolytica. Next base: position 337,952 of record JAGI01000002.1, read on the forward strand.
ATTTCTTTATCAGATAGTTCATATTTCTCAATTACCTCCTCATCTGAATCCTCTTGTTTTTTAGCCATCGATATAAATTCTTGTTTGAATTCGTATGGGAACTTTATTACACCTAAATCCATCAGCTCTATAAATTCATCAACCATCTGTGTCCTATATTTTTTAGGACTAATCAGTTTCAACTTGTCGATAGCATTAGGGTAAAGTTCCTTATATCCAGTATATATATCATGAGAAGCATCAATTAATCCCCTATGATGCCGCCCATCATCACCAGTCCAATCATTAAGTAGACCGTCAGCATACGTTGAAACACCACCGCCTCCAGCTCCTTGGTCGATTAATAAGCAATCGATATTTTGATAATCATTATATTGCCCGTTATAAAGAGCAAGATATTTTCTGACTTCCGCTAACTGCCTGTTTGAATCTAATTTATAGCCTTTTTTACTGGCTTTATCAAATAAATTTGCACAGTTTACAATTTCTCCAATGTACCCGTAATTTGGATCGTTGACAATATTCATAGCTCCAAGAATTGAATTGTCTAGTGTTCTGGCGGGATCTAAAGCAAGACATATAGAAGTGTTTGGTTTGTATGATAATTGTGGAAGATAAAAGCATTCATTACGTCGTACCGTACCCCATTTAATAATTTGGTTGACTCCACCATCACGAGTGGGCTGATTATAGTATTCCCTTAATGCTTTTTCTCTGTTGGCTTTCATGGCTGCATCAACCTTGTCCTGCGTTAGTAGGGCCGTATATGGTTTTCCATCCATAAATGTCTTAATGGCCGTATCACATATCATATCCACAACTATGTAATCTCTGTCGCCAGCTATCATTCGCTTGGTGAAGTTCTTATAATGCTGATAGAAAATTTTACTCATGTCATCTTGTGACGAAGCATAGACCAACTGCGTTGGGCATTTTCTTTTCAAGGTGTCAGGATTAAATCCTTTGGCAGTGGAGGTCTTGAATTCCGTATTCTGTGTCGCAAAAGCTTCACAAACTGCAATAAGTTCATCTGAAGAGAATGCCGCTTCATCAAAGAATACCAAGGTTGCTCGACGTGATCTGTTATTATCAGGGTTTCCATTTAATGTAAATATTTCGCTACCATTGTAAAATTCTACATGGAATCCTGACTGGGCATGTCCAAAACCAGTCTTATTATTACCTGACTTTTTGGTTTCCTTTTCAACAATATCTTTGAGAGAATCAATAGATGCCGCTGTTTTACCTATACGAAGAACAATCTCTTCAATTTTTGAAAATGTTTCTTTTGACTGATCACCAACGGAGCTTACAATATAAATTGCTTGATTTTCATACAAAATCGCTTTGAGAACCATAAAAATAGCACCCAAAAATGATTTTCCAAAGTTTCGGCTACAACACCACAAAACATGTGGTTTATTCCAACTTGCTTGCAGTATGTACTTCTGGCTATCTATGAGTTTTATACCGAGCAAATCTTCACATGCAATACAGGGGTTTCGTCTATAATAAGCAATACTTTTAGCGTCTAACTCACAGATACGCTTTTTTCTCTCTGATATTAATTTATGATAAGCCATCGTCGACACCGTCCTCTACAGTGGACAATTGCGATTTTAGCTCGTCAACCTGTATAAGTAATTGACGCACTTGTTCTTTTTTGTCGTCTAATTCTTTATATAAATCGTCTATGAGTTTTATTTGTATCTCGTATACCTCTTTTTTGTCGTTTTCATCAAATAGACAATGATCCAAAAGTGCCTTTTGAGATACTGAAATTGCCCACTGTGTTCCATCCCCGCTTAGTTGATCATAATAATCAGCTTCTGCTTTGTCGAAATGCTTTTCTCGTAAATCGCGCATTAAATATGTCAATGTCGATTTGCCCACATCTTTATTAGATCTGTTTTTTACAGAAATCTCATTTTCTTTTGCGATTTTATCATTGCTAGCAACAAGATCTTTTTTTATAATATTAAGAGTCTTGATATCGTTAGCATCTTTAACAGGATCTAAATTTGCAATTCGCTTATCACAAACATGAATCTGTTTATTGTTATTGACGATTTGCAATATTTGAGAAAGTTTGTAAGCATCTTCAGCGGAGTCCTCATCTTCTAAATATGGTGCAAGCTGATTAAATAAGAAGCGTCTGTCTTCTTCTGGATAATCTTCAAATGGATCGTATCCAATAAGTTCAATGGCGTAATCTCTATTTTGCTTATCTTGCTTAGACCATTTAACTTCTTTGTCTTGATCAAGTTCAATGGAAGTTTTAGCTATTTCACCTGCTAAAATTGATTGTGAAAAGTCTTGGTATTGATATTGCCGTCCGTTAATCTGACGCATATAAAGTCCCATACTAAAGTTGTTATTGGCTTTTATAATACTATCAAAAAGAGAGTAATAGTATGGAATATCAAGTTTATAACACATGAATATACATGCTGACTTAGTGTCGTATTTTTTCTCGTAATATGAAAAAAGTTCATTTACACAGTCTTTGCAGATGTGTGTAAATTTTGAGTTTTTTGTAAAAGACTCCGACCATGGAGATTTATAAAATTTACCAACCGGATTCTCATAACTTTTTCCGCAACGTAGGCACGTATAAACGTGAGAATCGTCAAAGTTATCAGTCAAGTCAGCAACTTTGGGTTTTCTTGCCATTTACAATACCTCCTTTGCTGTTTGTATTAAAATAAGCACTCACCGCGAGAGCAGTAGTGCTTGTTATAGTTCCTATATTTGATTTTCAAATGAAAGTGCAGACTCAACCATAAAACAGGAGAGGTTAGAAAGTATACCACTCACAATGTAATATTTACTTAGATTTTCTTCCATCCAAAAGAAAATAGCATATAAATTAGGACGTTTTCATTTTCATTTCCTACGCAACAGGTGCTACCCATAGGAGGATATACGTCAAAGTGTGGATCTCCACTAAATGGTCCACTAGCTTTACGTTTAGTTGTTGGAAGATATTCAATTTCCTCCTCTGTGTCTATAACAAATTCACATAGGCTTACATTTGGTTTATCGCCAAATCTTAATAATGTTCCTGCCATAAATCTCCTTAATTAAAAACGAGATCGCTAGTAAAAGCAATCTCTGTAACAACTTTAAGTTTTGTGATTGGAATTGTTTTCATTAATTCTTTTAATTTTGTCTCAACATCATCAAGAACAGTAGAAGAGAAGTCGGTAGTAGAAGTTTCATCGACCTTTACAAAAGACCAATATTCATATGCTCCATTTGACGTAGATGTCATAATTTTGTATGTCATGTTGTGCTCCCGTCTGATAACCCTTTATAATCTAGGGCTCCGTCCTTCAAAGTTGAAAGTACAATTTCACCAGTCACCATCTTGCCCTCAGCGTCTACGGCATAGATTTTGCCAGAGTTTTCTACTAACTGAGATGTGCACAAAGCTCCATCTGGGCCTAAATAATACCATGCACCCTTATGTTTATACCATGTATTTTTAATCATGTTACCGGCACCATCAAACCAGTACCATTTTCCATCTGCTTTTACCCAATCATTACAGACAGGTAGCCCAGTATCACCATTATAATATCTCCAGTTGTCACCTTCTTGCTGCCAACTGAATTTCTTTGAGGGAGCATTAATTAAAGCCGATCTAAAATTACTCCATGTATTCTGTGTGTGATTGTAAACATATGGATTAGGACAAATTTTCCCGGTAACGTCGTAATGTCTAATTACACGATCAATTGGGATATTATATAGGTTCATTAAATATCTGGTCAGCTCAATGGTTGATTCAATGGTGGAATCTTCAAAGTACCAGTCCCTAGAATCGGCTGCTTTAGAATTACTATTTCTTACGCACATTTCAATGTTAATACAGTTTGCATTTTTAGCAATTCCGTACAGTGATCCACCTCCAGTAGATAATTTTGAACCTCCAACAGCCCAACAGTATCTTGCGATAGGATCTGGATTATACAGCCAGACATCTCCGGAGAATCCTACAAAAAAATCAGCAGAAGCATCTGTTGTTGTCCTCTGATTATAGTAATTTATGTTTGCCTTGGCGTCACCAGTGGCACCGACGTAATGTATAACTATGTATTCAATTTTTCCAGGGCGCACAGATGTATTGTGTGTTCCGAAATTTGGATTTCGATTTATATTCATGTTTATTTTACTCCTTTCAATAAGATAGGAGAGTTGTTTGCTCTTCTTTAATTGGTTTAGGATTTTCCGTTCCTATGGCATAGGTTTAAGTCTCTATACCGACTTAAATTGAATCTGATAGGAATTTAATCGTTAAATACTAATTCGTATTCGCCACCACATTCGCATATATCATCTTTGGTGCATACACACCAATTTTTATTGCTTTGCTCTTTGTTTCCAGTAAATTTTTTCCCGCACTCTTTACATGCGAAATTTAATGGTTCTTTACGTTTTTTCACTTATGTACTCCTTTTTATTTATTGGGTAATCAATGAAAGGCGGATTCTATATAAATGCTTCGTCTGATTCGTCAGACTCATCGTTTTTTATGATATAGTGATTTTTTGTGGTCGTTACATCATTATGACCTAATAATTTCTGCGCTACCTCTGCTGATTTATGCTCGTAAACCACTAAATTTGTAGCTCTTGACTCTCTAAATAAATGAGGATGCACCCGGCGACCAACAATCTCGGCAAATAAATCTGAACACCACCCATTAAATGTAGATTCAGATACTTGCCTAACTGTTCCTGTTTTCTTCACCTTAATAACAAACATATATGGATTGTTGTCGTCTCCGCGTATTTCGAGCCATTTATTGAAAACTTCCATCACTTCTTGTCCGAATTTTAATTTTCTAGGCTTCCCAATAACAGAGGCTCCTTTACAACGTATAGTATGAGTTAAATATCTTTTAGATATAGCCTTTTGCTCATTACCATCCTCATCAATTACAGTAATTTCTTTTTCTGTTGCAGGATAATTCACAACTTCCTTTAAAAGCTGCCTTGCTTCAGCTCTACGGCAACCTGTGGAATATGAAAACATAAGATAAGCTAATTTCTCCCATTCTTCACGTTTCTCAAGTTCTTCACAGAGGTTGATATATTCGTCAGGTGTTAGTGGCTCCTTTGGGTGCACGTAACCAGTCTTGACCACCTTCATCTCTTTTGTGACGAAAGATCTGAATGTAGGATATTCTTCTTCATACATCATCATTATGTAGTTACATATATTGCTCACCGCTGATTTCTTAAATTTGATTGCAGAATCGGATAACCCTCGGTTTGTCAACCAGTTCAGATATCTAACAAATTCCTTTTTCTTAATATCCAAGCAACTTTTATTTTTAAGATTATCTTTAACCCAATAAAAGAATATTTTAAGTGCTGATTCATACCCGATTTTTGATTTTACCGACAATTCGGCTTGATTTTCCAGATACTCCTTTACCATTTCTCTGTTAAATTCATTTACCTCTTTCCACATCTCGTCGGTTACGTCGTCACTTCTTTTTGCAATTTTGGTTTCCATACATTCATCACTTCCCCTCTTTATTAATAAAAATAAGCCCGTATCCTTTGACAGATACGAACCTTCATATAATCAATCTAGCTTTTCTAACAATGTTTCAATAGTCATCACTTCACCGATAGATACGCATTTATCTTGGCATGCTTCCAGTGCCTCTTTCAAAATTGAAATCTCATCGTCCGTAAGATCGATGGTCTTTGTTGCAATATTATACATTTTTTTCACCACCTATTAGATTTCTTTTACATTACTTGAAACCTTAAAGCGGATTTCATCATGTTCAGGTGTAGTCCAGGTAGATCCCTTTTTATCTCCAAGCTGTACAATTCCGGTTCTTTCGCTAACATGCTTAACAGAAAATGCTCCAAGTCCTGGTAATGTAACTTTTTCATCTTTATCAGAAGTTAAAGTTTCTTTTACCACATTTGCATATGCTGCTAAAACATCATCAACATTTTTCTGAGATAATTCGGTAGTTTCTGCAATATTCTTTAATACGTCTGTCTTGTTCATAAAATAAATCTCCTTATAATTTTAATTTTTAGCAAATAAAATAGAAGAGTAATAAGTACTCTTCCGGTTCAAGTGTTGTGCAACTGATTTAATAAGTATCTAATCTAATTGAATATCGCACAAAGCCTTTATTTTTTTATTTTCAGTGACGACAGTGACTGTTTGCTCTGGTGCGCCTACAAAGCGCCCATCAATTGCATAAGAGTCCATACCATCGCAACAACCAGATTGAATCACTTTTACTTCGTCAACGGTAGTTAATCCATTTGTATGCCTGTGTCCCAGAAAGCATAAATCTGGCAAAGGATATTTAGATCTTCTTGCTAATTTAGTCATATTGTAAACTACAGTTTTAGCGCTATCTTTATCGCCGTGACTTGCATAAACATTCCAACCTCTTACGTTAAATGTTGCAATATTAACATCTAACGTGTTATTTTCAATAAGCACATTCTTAACATTCTTAAAATCTTTGAGAAGTACATATGGAATTAGTAAGTCAAAATTTTCCCCACGAGCCGATTCTTCTTTATTAGCCGTTGATCTTGAATGATTTCCTGGTGTTGTATATACAAATACATTAGAAAAGGCATATCGCAATTCGTCGATGAAGTGTCCGATGACATCAGATACCATTTTTATCTGTTCAATAATATTTTCTTTAGATTCAAGCCTTGCATTAGTATGAATAAGTCCATGAATCATATCGCCACCCAATATAACATAGGCATTTTGGGAATTGTAGGTAGCCCTAATATCGAATATTTCATCAAGGTATTTCTTTAATCGTGCCTGCAAAACTTCAAAATTAAATGTATTGAGTGGACTTACAATATCAACCCCCACATGAACGTCAGTGAGATGAATGATCATATCCGTATCACTATCAATAACAGGAGAGGGCGAGTATTCAAATATAACTGGCTCATATTTTTCAATTGCCCTTTTTACTATATTAAATAATTCCTCTCGTCTGCTTTGTTCTCGTAATATTTTATTAAGACTGGTACGCTCATCATAGAGCTTTTGTTTTTCCTTTTGGAGTTCCTGTCTCTGAATCTGTAGTTCTTTCATATGTTTATCAGAGTCACAAGATTCAGATTTTGCATCTCCATACCCCTCCAGATAACTCTTCATATGTTTCCGGTGAGCAGATTCGTCATAGCACACTCCAAAAGCTTCGTTACACAATCTCCCAATCTCAGGATTACTTAGCCCGTAGAGATCTTTATTCTTATACAATCTTATCCGGTAAGCCTTTGGTTCTTCGTTTGGCTGTCTTAATGCCTTACTATTTATACGTCAGCCCACCTTTCTTATTCTTCATCGTTTTCAGATTCAATTAATTCCAGGTCCTCATCGGATTTTAACTGAACTCCAAATTCGATACTCTGATTTTTAAACGCATTAAGTAAATCAGCAATTTTTACTTCTTGCTCAATGTCGTTTTCGTCAACATATGTAATAACGGTTCCGTCTTCAGACAAAACACCTTTAACTGATAACTTATCTACGATATTTCTCTTGAATGTTAATTTGCTTTTTCCCATTGTTTCATTCCTTTCATTCTCGAATTTTTACATAAAAATAGAAGAGTACCTTTTACTCTCCAAAAGAATTACATTACCTGCTTGACAATATTAGATTTTCTAATCCTGTTTAAATCGGATATACCTTTTCTGGATTCAGTGAAGTAATACTTTTTGTAACGGCTATAAGTATGATGCAAATCGCCTTCATATCCAAATGAATAGCCTAACTTCTGCAACTCAACACTTTCTGATTTTGTAATCTGAACTATTGATAAAACCTTCTTTCTAATATGTATTTCCGTATAGTACGGTAACTGGCCAAGTAGGAATTGAACCCACGACACTTTGCTTAACAGGCAAATGCTCTACCAACTGAGCTATTGGTCAATAAAATACCAATGACACCACCACCAGAACGGTATTGTTGCCATTGGTTTGAAAGGAAAAGAATGAACTGAATAATATGAAGTAAATGAAAAGTTAGTTAACGTCTTTATCAAAATAACCGTTCAGCTTTCTATTATAATATCTAGTAATCTTAGGTTTTACCCGTATTCTTGATTCACATTTAATATCATCATATGTATGAATTTCTTTTTCTGGAATATAAGTACATTCCAAACTTAATCCATCTAAAACTTTAATAATTATATTCTCAGTAGGAGTTGTAGAAGATAAGTAATCAAAAATAATATTCTCTGTCGTTTTAAATACATTCCGAACTGTTGACACTTTTATATCTTCTCTCTTAGCAACCTGCTTAATAATATCTTCTTGTGTAACTAACAAATATTATCCTCCCATCTGAACGAATTCGATTTTCTGAAGACATATCTTGATTTGTAATAAATAACATTGTATAATCTCCTTTAGTTGATTAAGTTATTTGTGCGATATGTGTTCTCCATATACACACATTTCATAGTCCACTACAAGTGGACTATTTTAAATAGTCAAAAATAAAGTAGTCCACTATTAATGGGTTTATTTTTACTACTTTGAGCTGATTACATTTTTTTATTTCTGTATCTTTTAACATTATCAGCTATTTTTCGTTTTCGATGTTTTATGTAACAATTCTCGCATCTCTCAGTATTTGTGTCTTTTATGTCTATCTCTATATATTCCCCACAATCAATACATTGAATAAACTTAGTTTTCTTAATCTGAATATTTTTTTCCAAATTATTTACAATGTTCTGTCCATAGCAAAACCAGAGCAGTTGCTTGTATCGTTTTTCGTGTCCATATAAATATTCCACTAACATATCTGTAATGGTATCTTCCGAATAACCTGTTTTGCAAAACCTATCCCTAATTTTGCAAGCTACATACCTTAAGTTGTCTACATACTCATCTTTCATATTTATCATATAACGATATTTTCTATTTAGTTCGTCATGTAGATTGGCAACTTCTTCACTACAAATAGTATTTACATTACCCATTAACAAATGATAATCAATAGAACCGAGATTTAAGCCTTTTGTGTTAATAGTTTTATTGGGAATTCTATCAAAGATCTTATTAACAAAGCTCTGATTTCTTAATTCAACCTGTTCCTTTTCTTTATCCTTAGCATACTTAAAAAAGCCAGGTAGTTTCTTTTTGGTGAATTCTTGAATCTCCTCATTTATATGTTTTGGGAATTCGGGCTTATATAGAGTTTTTGCGTAATCAATTACAAAGTTGTTTTGACAACATAGTCGTTTAACACAATCGACGGCATGTTGTTTTTCTGTTTCTGTGCCATGAATAAACACATCATCATTCCATATTTTAGAAATATTATTACTATATATGCCAATGTTGCCTCCGGTAAAGGCCGCATTGAGTCCAGAGTAAATGTTTTTGCTATTTAATTGCATGGGTTCTGCTTTACGCATATTATAGTAAAGCGGTACAACCCCATTCATATTACGTTCTGCAATTGCTATAAAGCTAGAATCTGCTACAACCAAACTTTTATCACCGTCAACATCAAACTGGAGAATTTTACTTATTAAATCGTGAACACTGGTATAAATAGCATTAGTGGTAAACCATTCTTCAGTTTTCAATACTCGATCCCCATAACCGTCGCTCGCAACATTAAACCTTATAGCATGTTCTTTGTATAAATGTGGACTTCTTAAGCAATCCAATTTATCACTTTTTTTGAAGAGATTACAAAAAACTTCTTTGTTTGATAACAAACCATTAGGTTGCTCTATACCTTCAAACCAATATTCACATGCCGCATAAAAATCTGGAAGTAAAAAAGTATACTTGCCAACCACCTCAAGCTTACCACTACGATATTTCTTTAAAAGACTATCTTTAACCTCACGAATCACATCTTTTGCATATGTGTCTGATAAAAGAGAAGGATATATCTTGATGGCTTTTTGAAATGGAGTCATTTTTGTGTTGTATGGAGTAACCCCCAATATATTTAACATAGTATCTTTTGACGTACATACACTCTCTATTTTTTTAGCAGATTTTTGTACCAACGTATCTATTTCAGAATCACTTATGTTCGTTAGAGTTTGAAGCATTTGATAATTAATTTTTGCATTCTTAACTCTATCTTCTTCAACATTACAAATACCGGCTGTACAATTATATTTTTTATAAAAGGTTTTATACTCATCCCACGAATCATAATATTTTTGCATTTTAAATTGGCTTTTTGTAAAGATTACTTGTATATCTTCTTTGATTATATCGTGTTCTTTTCCATAAATATCTTTAATAGTTGAAGGGCAATGGTTAATTTCAACAAATCTTCTAAAATCAAATACCCCTAGTAAGCCTTTAACCCATGGTGCACGAAACATAAAATTCTTTTTGCTTACGCTTGGTAACATCATACCTGCACCGTCAGTATGAGGAATTGGGACATAATCTGTTTTTCTGGTAATGGAATAATCAGATTCGTCTATAAAATCAAAAGTGCCATATACATTCGTTTCAAAATCATCAATTACAATTGATTTATCAATGTCAAATTCTTCCCATAGATCTGTTGCAGAATTAGTGAGAGCCATATATGCAAGGTGTTTATTAACATTGTTTCCACCTTTGGAGTTGATTTTATCAATAGTTAATCCACACATTACAGTTTTTTCAATACGGTTCCAGATAGAATCTTTTATAAAAACTGCCTTTTTCTTACGAATCTGACCAGCCGATGAAGTAAAATACTTATATTTTTCACCTTTATATGTAAATCCATAATAAGATAGATCTTTAAATACATCAAAATAATATACCTGTATAACCATTAGTGCATCGGTAAGCTCATCTTGCTTTATTCCAATCGTTCTGGTAAGTGCAGAATCGAAAACAGAAATCACATTGTTATCGGTTAAGCAATTATCCCTTATTTCTCGTATATGGTCTTTCCCATTTGTTATTTCATTTTGATAGATCTTATTAGATAGGAGAGAAAGCAATTTTTCCTTTGATTCATTCGCTTTCTTTCTTTTATGAATTATAAGTTTATTCCATTTTACATATTCTTTTATAGTTTCCATATGTTCTGGTAATATCTCAGTTTCAACTTCTTCAGATTTGTTTGACTTTAATAATTTAATATCTTTTTTAGTATATCCATATTCGTTCAACCGTTTTTCTAAATCAGCAAGTTTATTATTTAAATAATTACGTTCTCTACGATACTTACAGTTCATATCGTGTAAATATTTCTCGTGATTACTATAAAAATGACCAGTATCGACAGAATAAATGTTACATTGTTTATCTAGCAATTTTTTCCTCCATTAAATACCATTGCATTCCCAAAAGTCTTCCATTGAATCATATCCACAACCAACTATGCAATCACAAAACATCTCGTAACCGCAAGCGGCATCATTTGCTTTATTTAAACATTCATCGTGATTATCGCAATGTCTGCAAGATGGAATTTTGTCACAATTTTCTTCTGCAAACTTACAAGTAGTCCAATTTTTTATAAAATCATCTATGTCGCTTATTTCTTCGTCTTCTGATTCAGTAATCTCTAATCCCTTTTCAAAACAATTAAGCTCGTATTCATACCTGTCTATGTATTTCTTGAAGAACCCATCAGTTAGGAGATCCGTTACATATTTTGCCATATCTCGCTTAATAGACTTCATATCAGATTCCATTATAACGTTAGCTGCTTCTTCAATCAGGTCCCATTTCTCAACTGTATTATCGCGCAGTCGGAGAGTAGTATAATATTTTTTCTTCTCTTTATCCCACCTTGCCATAGCGATAACTGTATACCCGTTCTGTAAATCTATTGAAATTATTACGTTTGCCTCCGTTACATATCTAAGCATTTATTTCACCTCCATTTTTTAGTCTATCTCTATTTTCATAATTTTTAATACACTGTATATCAAATTTCATATCAGAAATAATCCGTCCTGCAATATCACTCATTGTTGAGAAACCTCGATACTCTGTATTAAAGCTTTCTACATTAATAACACCTCCATATGTTCTGTGATTTCTGTTTGTATATGTATTTGTTCCTGTCATGTAATTTGTAATTCTCCTTTTATATTTAGTTTTTTGTTATTGTTTCTTTCATCATTGACCGCCTTTCTGGTGATCAGTGATTGATATAACTATGATTGGTTATTCTCTGTTTCATGTACTTATAAAGTCGTATTTCTCAAAAACATTTACATCTCGTATTTTTTCTAAATAATCGTCGTAACCATCTTTTTCATATAACATTTCATATTTCTTATTCTCTGAAACTACATAGTCATATATGGTTTTAATCTCATGCTTTGAATATTTTTTGTCGTTTCCTTTTAATAATTGGACATACATTTGAGCTAGGCGACGATTATTATTAACCGTATTGATGTTCCTTTTAACATATTTATAAGACTCTTTGTATTTTTGGCCTTGTAATACGAAACTATCTATGTATTCTCTATCGCACGGTCTACCATACGCATTTGATAGTTGACGTATTTTTTTATCATCGGTAATCACAAAATCATTTTGCCTATTGACATAGAGGAGTCCGATGTCTTCAAGAATTTTGTTATACTCGACTATAGATCGTTCTGATATTCCTGATATTTGTGATATGTAGTCAATCGTGAAATTTCCAACGACATGATTCTTCGATATATACGGGTCTAGCCAAACCTCAATTTTTGAGCTGATTGTACTTATGATAAATATGAAATATTTTAATAGAAGAAAGTTATTGGTATTTTCAACATGAAATATTTTACGCACTTCATCAAAGGTGATCATTGTATACTTTGAATTTTTAAATTCAATCCAAAGTGGAGAGCAGTCTAATATGTAACACTTGTTTATTTCTCCTATTTGACTAACAATTGATTCTTTAATTAGCTCGTCTAATCCACACCTTATAAAATTCACTTTATATTTGGTTGGCTTAACATCTTCAAACAGGTAATAGTAAATTTGTTGCGGCGTTATACAATGTTTCTTAAATGTAGGTGAGTTTAGTGCTTGCAAAGCACAATAGACTCCTATCGCATAATTGGATATAGCTGGTGAGTTAGAAATATAGTCCGGTATGAACAGATATTTATCTTTATTGTCATCTTGGTTCAAAATGGGATAGAAACTCCTTTCTCCTTATAAAATAAGGATTTAAACTTATCAGGGTGCAAAAAACAGTCAATTTTGAAAATCTAAGTCCATAGACGTTTGAAAAAAAATTAGCCAAAAGTGACCGAAATTTGCAGTGTATTAATTAGTTACTGAATATTAATTAGTAAATGATTATAAGGCGTCTCTCTATTTAGATTGTTTGGAGAGTGGAATTTAGGTACATGGTTATATTCTCTGTTTAAATATTTCTTCTCTCTGTATTAGATATTACTGTAATTCTGTAATCCAGTTTTAGTGGAATATACAATTGATCCATCTTTAGTGTATGTAACTCTATCAATGTGGTAATCAAAGCAATGGTCATAGAATGTGTCACCTGGCTTTGGAGTTGTGTACTTTGGTAAGTTGAGATTAGATGATTGATAATGATATTGCTGTTGTGGCAGCTCTCTAGTGTAAATCATCAAAATGGTTGTCCTCCTTATAGATATTTTTTTGATTGAGTGTCTAATACTTAGTTCTCTTATGAAAATATAAATCTTTACAAATTTAACAAAGATACTACCGCCTTACACAATCGTTCCGATTGTTTCAGTTGCTTGGCTTCCATGCTACGCATGTCATCCAGGAATGTTGTTTCTATTGAAAAAACTAATAATATATCTCTAGATTAATGGTGAGGCTTGTAGTGCAATATGTATTTATCTATTTAAATGTAAAAGTATGCCCCTCTGTAGTCGTAAGCTTATGTGCTTCTATAGGTAAGAATTGAAGATTTAGAATTGAATTTTAGCCAATAAAAAATAGGCATGATGATCTATGCCTACATATTAAGGAATGTTCGGTTTGTTTAAAGTGAGGATAAGGAAAAGTAGATAATCTGACAAATCGGTACTATTTAAAAATGAATTATTATTGAGCTGTATGTTACCACTTCGAGAGAGTGGTATTTTTTGTGCTGCTAAATATGGGATTCATATTGATTTACTTGAGATATGTGTAATTTGTGTAAATAGGAGATGGGTGATCAGAGATGGTGATTCAGCCAAAATTGAGCTGAATTCGGGAAAGGCTTGGATTTATAGGGGATTTCTAAGATTTGCGTGATGATATTTATAGATTTGAGAATAATATAAATTATCTGATAATTATTTTGCATTATATTATAGAGAGAATCGGGATTTTGCTCGAAGTGTGCACCGAAGTGTTTTGATGAATTGTGTGTGTAAAAAATACAATTGTAATGTAAATTTTAACATAATGTGTGGATGGAACTGATAGGGGGATAATCGAAAATGAAAACCATTTTCAAAATGTAAACCTACCCCCTATAGCTAAAATGTGCTGTAAATTAAGGTTTAATTGGTTAATGTACAATTAACCAATTAAATTATGAATCAGCCTAGGACGTGAATGGACGTGACTGTGTCATCGTATACGTTGTGGTAACAAGTGATAGTTGTATTGCGTACACAATTGATATGTTCGATTTTCATCAAGTAATCACTTAACGAAAATATATAATATACGATACGTTCAGTATTGATATTTATATTACAAAACTATTCTTATTCACATCAATAAAATGTCTTGTGCGTATCTCTGGTCACAATTTGTAAATCACAGTCAAGTAAATCCATCCACTCTATAAAATCAGCTAAGCTATAAGTCCCACGATTAATCTTGTTTCTAAGTGATTGTGGTTGTATATTCAACTTTGCGGCTAGACCATTAATGTCCATGTTTCTTTCCTCAAAGACTTGTTTTAATACTTTCTTTGCGTCCATAACGATCACTCCTTTTAAATATAATATTATTCTATCAGTGCGATATTGTCAAATCAATTATGATTCGTACATACTCAAAAACATGATGAAATAAATCGCAAAAGATTTAAAATAAATCAAAAATGTGTTGACGGCAACTCGAAAATGAGTTATAATAAGATATAAGATAAAGGTAAGGAAACAAACCAATATCTTAAATCATAGGAAAGGAGAAACCTACATAATGGGTAAGGGTAACAAAAAGCTCAAACTCAAAAGCGATAAGGTTAAACTACTAATAGCATATGCAAGCGTTGTTACAGCAACGGCAAGCCTACTAAAAGTAATATTCGACTTTATCATACAGCTAATGAGTTTGAGACACTAGACTCCTTTGTGGTTTGTGGGATAATTACCCACCGCCACATCTCCATTATAAAACATGATATGAAAAAAGTAAACCTAGTATTCATTGTATCGTCAATCATTTTTTTACTAATTTCACAAAGTATTGTTTCTCTCTTTCTTTTCACCATGAGCCTATCAAATTGGTTTGTGGGAAGCAAAGAGTAAACAAAAAAAGGTGCGCGTCTACGAAACGCACACCTGCAAAGGAAAACACATAGATATGTGTCTCACTCCAACAAGTTGAGATTAACACATTTCTAGCATTCTGTCAATTCTGACAGAGAGTTTTCCCAAATAAATAGAGAATTACAATTTAGTAGCATCATTACCGATTGACAAAGCTACAAGCAGTCGACCGCTTATCTATAACATTTCTTAGATAGAACCCAATTTATGAATCGTCTGGCTGATGTGGCACAGATAGGCCGAAAGGCTATAAGGAACATTGAAAATAGGATAAATCCGCAACGTATGAAATATGTACACGCTATACCTCAAAGGATAGCAGGAAGAAACCAGAAGACGTTAGGCAGGATGAAACAAACCGCTAAAAGACTATAGGCAAGACGGAAGCAACTACCTATAGAGGCAGAAACAAAGCGGTATATAAATAAATAAGCGATAATATAGAATCAAAGCCGTAAGGCTTAATTATAGAATTGCAGTCAATAGCAAATAAAAAAAGAATGTGATGTAAGCGAAAAGTAATACATTTTTATCAGTTTTACAATGCAAACGAAAATACACCATTGCAGTATATAGCAAAAGGGTTTTGATGAAGTCGGGCAAAAGTGAAAAGCTTGTACCTGATTAGCAAGTAGTAGACAGAATCAAAATAGATATGCTTTCCCTGTCTGTAATACCGTATAGAAGCAAGTTGTTTAAGTAGTACGTAAGTATGAAATAACAGCTTGCTTTCTCGTTTGTATGAATATCTGATAAAGATAATAAATTAATGTAGGAGGATATAAACAATATGATAAAAGAAACTGATCTATTAGAAAACAAAGAGTACAGAGAAAGACTAGTCGTTAAAGTGGAAGTTTTGGAGAAGGTAAAGAAGTTGCTTCTTATTCCAGGCACAGAATTGGCAACAGTCAGACAAGTGGCAAATTATTACGAGGTAGGAGAGGAGGCAATAAAATCATTAGTATATAGAAGTCGTGATGAATTAGAAAAAGATGGTATTTCATCAATGACAGGCAAGGAAACCAAAGGCTTTTTAGAAAGTTGCAACTTGCAACCTTCTAACTTTCGCGGTGGGTTTGAAGCGGACGGTATGCGTTTTAGTAACAGAGGCAACACTTTATTCCCTCGTCGAGCTATCCTTCGTATAGGTATGCTGCTTAGAGATTCAGAGATTGCAAAGGAAATCCGCACACAGCTTCTTAATATAGAAGAAAAGGCAACACCGGAAGTCAAAACGGCAGATATTACAGAGGAGCAGACTCTTGCGCTTTCCGTTG
This sequence comes from Clostridium sp. 12(A), assembly GCA_000526575.1. Classification (GTDB taxonomy): domain Bacteria; phylum Bacillota; class Clostridia; order Lachnospirales; family Lachnospiraceae; genus Lacrimispora; species Lacrimispora xylanolytica. The sequence goes on from JAGI01000002.1 coordinate 354,749, forward strand.
GTATGGCCTATGCAAGCGGTGATCCTACGGCTATTATGATTGCAACCACTAAAATGATGGACTATAAAAACCGTCATATCGCCAAATTAGAAGAGTCAAAGAAGGCCCTTGCTAATGGTATTCTGGAATGGGAAGATAGAAGCCGTATTAATTTTGCAGTCCGTAAGATGGCTATTTTTGCTAGAATCACAACGGGTCAGGCGTGGAACGAACTGTACAAACAGCTGAAAAATAAGTATCATATTGATTTACCGAGTAGAGGTAAAAAGCCCTGGGTACAACATGTAACTGAAAAAGAATGGCAATGCGTTGTCAAAGCATTCTCTGCACTATGTGAATATTATGAGTTGGAACCAAGCGAAATGTTTCACGATTTAAAAATTTTCGAGGAAGTAGAAGCTTAAAATTAGGACTTATAGCGGTCAAATGTTATGAGTCCTTTTTGATACCATAAAATAGGGAGGTTTTCATGAAAAGGAAACTATTAATTATAGCACTTGTCATAAGTGCTTTTTTATTTGGACGTTTTGGTAACATGAACACCATAGACATGAATAGAGTAACAAATATCCAAGGAGACGCAAAAGGCGCACAGATCACTCTTGTAGACGGGTCTGGCTACTATTGGGAAAGGTAGGGGAATTACAATGAGTAAAGTATATTTAGACAATGGATTATATGTGAAGACACCTAGCAATCTTATTTATAAAACCGAATCAATCGAAATGTACGACTCCACATCATATCTCACAATCAACTTAATATTAGTTGCAGGATACAACTATATTAATACAGATGAAAATGATATTCAAGGATATGTTTCAGCGAGCAATTTCGTTGACGGCGTTCAAGACGAAACTGTCGTTCAATACTTCATGGTGGAGAGTATGAAACAGTGTTTAATTGATAATGGATATGAAATACTAGACACTTTGCCAATGATTCATTAAAGATAAAATATCCATTTCATAGGGAGGTAGAAAGATGAAACCAGTTGATTATTTAATTACAGATTTACAGAGAATGAAAGATAAAAGAGAAAATATCTGTAAGGAACTTGGAAACGGATATGACTGGCAGTTGGTAGAAAGCTTAATTGCTATTGAGAACAAGATTAAGCAGACCGCAGATAGAATTGCAGAAATGATGAATTAACTAAAACAGAATACAATCAATCGATTATTTTATGAGGAGAAAACAATATGCTGCAAGAATTGAAAATTGGAAAATGTATCGTCAATTCTGATGGAGATATTATTGAACTAGAACGCGAGTTTTACGGTCAAGGAATGATTTTTAAGGATGAACACGCATTTCGATACGAAGAAAAGATCCCGTGTTATGTGCCAGAATTATCTGACACAGTGTATACAAGGGAGGATTTTCTACGAATGTGTAATAATCAAGAAGATATAGCAAATGTGTTATTTGAATCCGTTGACTGGCAACACCCGGAAACATATTTAGATGAACAGTTTAAAGAAGAAGAAATGAACATTTGTAAGACTTGCGGAAAAATATTTCTTAGTTCTGAGGTTGAGAATTGCCCATATTGTGGAATTCTGGTGGCAGAAGAAATCTCATAAAATTATTCTTTCTTTTGAAAATTTGGAGGTAATCAAAATGGTTAAATTAACAAGAACAGAATTAACATGGATTATTGGCGAAATAGATAAAAGTGTATCAAGTATTACAAATGACCTAAGTCGCTTTCAAAAAATGAGCACCATAGAAAAAGGCTTATTAGAACTTAAATGCGAAAATTTGACTACTATTTCAAATAAGCTACAAAAAGTGCTTAATGAAAAAGGCAAGCGAATTGCTATAGAACAGTAGAAAGAGGTATTTTATTACGGTATATCTCTTTTTTAATAGAAAAAGTTTAAACACTTCCAAGGCAAGAGGTGACACAGTGAAGAGAATTAAGAAGCTTAAAGGCTGGGGAATTTACCAGAACAATAATAAGGAGATAGAAGAACACAGATTCAATATAACAGTCTTACACCCGGATAATATGGAATATGCTTATATGTGCAGCCCTTCAGACTCTGACATGGAATTCGATACGGTAGAAGCAGCTGAATGTTGGATCAATAACTATGATAAATGAATTGAGGATTTTAAATCTATATAGACAAGATAGAAAGAAGGAATATAATGATAGCATATAGAAAAGGAAATGGAAAAATAAAAGAATTATTTGGATACGGAATCATTGCAGATGATGTAATTAAAAACAATGGATATCAAAAAGTCGATGTCTTAGACATAGAAAATTATAAAGATATTCAATGGGAAGGAATTGAATTTAATCGTTTATTTATGAAAAATAATGTACTATACCGATTTAATGAATGGAATGTACTATATCCGTATAAAAGCTTGAATATTCAAGAGATAGGATTGATATCTGAATAGAATAGTACTTTCAAAGGAGGTTATAAAGATGAGTTATGATATACAATTAACCGACAAGGAAGACATAAGAATAGGTGACACGATTTTGTGCAATGACGGAAACATAAGAACAGTATGCCGTAATAATATAACAAGAGGATTTACGGGGTTGTGTATTTTTGGCGATCCTTACCGACTGGGATATGAAAAAGTTAAGAAAGTTATCAATTTAAAATTTTAATAAACGAATAATTTTATCCCCAGTTTGAAGCCATTGGACAGCGTTCCGGTGGCTTTTATAGTGGGAATAAATGAAAATATATGGAGGATTATATTATGAGAAAAGAATATACGATAGAACAGATGGCTGAAACAAGATGGTTTTATAGATTCACAGAGCCAAACGCAAAGGGCGAAACACTTACAATCGAAATGTCCTTATGCACTAATAGTGGCGGAAGTCATGCGCTTCCGGTTTTATGGAAACAGCATGGATATATAGATAGAGTTTTAGAGACATACTGGAGTATATCAACGTATGTAAGAGACACAGAGGGCGCTTGTTATGGTCGCTATAATCCACAGCATAAATTAAGAGAAGATGGTAAAGGAATGGTAATAAATTTTGATTGGATGTTTGATGCCACAGAAGATAATAAAGAAAGGTTATTTGATGAAGTGTATAGGTTATTTTCATCAGTAAAAGGTGAAACAGCTACAGAAGAAAAGGTTAGAAAAGTAAAAGAATTTGCGAAAGAAAGAAATATTGAAGTTATGACAGAAATGCCAGAGGGATGGATTGATTTGGGTTATCGTACGGCCCCAATTGGTTCAACTTATATGGGCAATATGAAATCTAATCGTCATAATCTTAGAGACGCAAACAGAAGAGAAGCACTACTATTAGTTTAAGGAGGTAAATAACACATGCAAACTATCATTAAATATATAGAAGAAAAAACAAAAGTTTCTTTTGGGAGTATAAAAGATAGAGAGTGTTTTTATAGCGGAAGCGTTTTATATATGAAAATCTTACAGCAGGATTTAGACCATTTCAAAATAGATAATATAAATGCTATAAGCATTATAAATGCCGGTTTGACATTTTTTGATTTAGATGAAACAGTATACAGAGCAGTTAGAGAAGTAGTGAAATTTAATAATAAACATTAACATTAAGATTATAGAAAGAAATGGGGCAATATTATGAACATGGATATTTTGGCGGTAGATATTAAACATTTATCAACATATGATTTTCTTCAGGACGGAGAAACAGAGGAAGAACTTTTAAAACGTGCCAATGACTATAGACAAAACAATATTGATTCATGGAATAAAAATTGCAAAGATTATCCATGCGAACGATTTGATCAGTATTTAAAAGAAGCATTTAACAAGGAATACAGGGTTATGACATGGAGCGAATTTGAACAGCTGCAAAGAGATTCTTATATTAACCAACCACTAGAAGAAACTACAGAGGAATGTTATGAAAATGCTTTGAATGTACTTCCTCCTTTAAAATGGTGCGCAATAGACGGAGTGGAAATGTTTTGTATGTCTGAAATGTATACGGGAACCTATACAAACCAGTATGCTAGGTATAAAGGGAAATATTATACAAAAATGGTTGATATTATGGATAAAACTACTTGGATTAATAATTATTTATAAGAAGATATAACAGTATAAGCGGATGAAAAGTAAGTTTCATTTAGAAAGCGGAGGAAAATAAAATGGCCAAATATAAAATGATAATTAATACAGACAGATATGTTTGTAGAAGATGTAGTAAAAAGAATTGGGAACCAGGAACAAGAAACGATTATATGCTTGCTATTAATGGTGTTACAAGAATGCTAAACAGCATGAAAGAGGTTATGTGGCAATTAGAATTATTTCATGGAAATTCCTTTCTTTCTTCTGAATACGACGAAGAGAAAAACAAAGAAGAGAATTATCATTTATCTGATAAATATATTGCATTCTTAAAAAAGAATGAAATAACGTATCATGATAGGCTGTGCAAATTTGATAGAACACAATACTTGTCAGGCTACGGGTGGATGCAAGGTTATTTTTGTATTGGCAATGTTTTAAGCGAATTAAAAAATAATGGATCAGTCAAGGTACCTTTTGAATGGCTTTATGATATGAGGCAGTACGATAAAAATATGAATGGCTGCTATATGGAAATTGTTAAAGTCAGTTGAAAGACGAATTTTATGTGTTAACATAGGATAATTTAAACAGAAAGGAAGAATTAGGAGGTAATGTTGATTGAATCATAATGATATACCATTAAACGAAATACGTGATTGGTTTAAATATGGTAAAAAATACAAATGGATCGAAGAACACTATAGTATAACAAGAGAACAAATTGAGGAATGTATCAGAAGGTTTGTTGAAGAAACAATGGGAAGTTAATGAAAGGAAAATTTTATTCAAGGAGGATTAAAAGTGGACGCATTTACAAATAAAGAATTGGAAATTATCAGTAATGGATTATTATGCTTGATCGCAAACGCTGGAAAGGCAAAGGGGCTTGTTATTGATGCTGCTTCACAGAATAGCATTGATGATTACATGAAAGCATTACAGACGCTAAATTCAAAGGTTTGCAAAGCAGATAGAGGGGCAGGAGATGTGCCAAGCCGCAGAGAATTGAGAATAGAGGGAGTTTTATATTTTTCTATGTTGGAGAATGAAACAGAAGAACATGCGAAGGAGCGATTTTGGAAATCGGCGTATGAATCAGGTATTATTATCAATGATGATTGTTGTTCTTATGACATTCAATAGGGGTAATCAAATTGTAATTTGATTCTGAAAGGAGTAAATATGATTGATTTATTTATTGGAAATTATGAAAGAATTTTAGGAAATAGAGTATTTATAAAACAAAAAGAAAAATTTGTTTCAGGAACTCTTGAGAGTTTTTTGTTTGATGGAAATAAAAAACTCAACGTAAAACTCGATAATGGAAAACTTATTAAAACGGATAGAGTATATGTAGATAGAAAATAGATTTTAATGGAGGAAAATATAATGAATAATTTTAAACCAATTTGTTGTAATAACAACGAGTGTGATTTCTGGAACGATAATAAATGTCTTTACGGAGGAACTGGAGAAATAACTCCAAATCCAGAAAATGAAAGTGATTGTAAGTCATTTGAACCATTTAATGAAGAGGACGAAGAAAATAATTGCTGTACCTGTAGATATTATTCTGGATCTTGTGATTTAAATGGGAGTGGTTGTCGGACGGCACTATTAGAATTTTATGAGCGTAGATAAAAAACAGGTTTTATGTGATTGTAATGGATAAAATAAGATAGGAGAGAGTTGTGACAAGAAGAAATATTATATTTAAAGATAAAAATACAGGTAAGCTATACGTATCTCCCGAATTTAATGGAGATAAACGAGAAATAGAAAATCGTGGCTTTAATCTTGATAGCTATTATAAGAACTGGGATGAAATTTTGAATGATTTTATTGGAATAATGACTTTATACGACTTTAAAATGATCAGTAGAAAAGTCCAACGATATGGATCTAGTTTTCTTGGCGAGGTTGAAATACTTCCAGTAACACAGATACACGATATTGGTCAGATTGAAAATGATGAGGTATATCTTTTATATAATGGAATAATTAAGAGAGTCGTATAAAAAGCACATTTTATGAGGAGAAAAGGTGATAATATGGACGGTAACAGCAGTAAAAGCAACAATGGAAAGGATATATACATATACGACACAGAAGGCCACTATACGTGGCACAGTAGCTTTGCAGAGGCACTTGAAGACGTAAGGAAATCTATGAGAAAGGAATAGTCATGGTAAACACAGTCAAAAGCTACGATGATTCGTATAGTTACGGATCAGTTATACATAAGCGAAAAACAAGTCAATTAAATAAGTTTCGCAGGATTATGGGAAGCATTTTATTTCTGCTTTCTTTTTTTGTGCTCTATAAACTGCCAGATCAGAGCGGTAATTGGACATTGACGGCCTGTATGTTAATTTTGGCGGTTGCATTATTTTACATTGGGAGGAATTAAAAGTGAAGTTTAGATATGTACTAGATAATGATAAACAAATAAAAGTGTACCGTGGAGATATGTACCTGGGTAAATATAAAAGTTTTGACGAGATTTTTACTCTAATTATGGCGATTACTTGAGACGCGGCCTTGTCGGTTATCCAATCGGATTGTAAAAGCCGTAGCCTTCAATGGCAATCAAGGCATTTCTGGCAATTCAAAATAAATTAAAAAGGAGAAATTAATATGAAATATGGTGTATTAGAAGAATGCAAAGATTTTATTAAGATTAAACAGGCTTTTGGGCACAGAACTTTAAGATATTATCAAAATCAATTAGAGGAGTATCTGAATAAGCAATCAGAAGAACACCCGGCTATTGTGTGTTGGTATACGGGGACAATGAGCACAGAAGATTTTATAGTGATGTGTAGTTGAATGAAGTCTTTTATTGAGAAAAGGAGAGAAAAAATGAAAGAAATAGTAATAGGTTCTGATAAACAACCAAATTTTAACAGTATGACTTTATGGGAATGGGCTCCAATTTCAGAAAACTCTATATTTTACATACTCGAAAATGATCTGTTTGAAAACATTATCTTGTATGTTGATAAAAATTCTAATGAAGGAGAAGATCTTAAAAAATGGTTAGATATAGACACAAATAGAAACAAACAATCTGTTTATGAAAAAGCATTGGAATTATTAATACCTTGGTTAAGCACGGAAGATTTGTATGAAGCTTTTACGGTAAAATCTAAAAAAGCGCATGAAGATGGGTATAGAAGAGCACAGATAAATATATGCAAGGCTCTTGGTATCGGTAGATAAAAGCGTGATTTGATGGGAGGAATTGAAATGGAAAATTTTTTGAGATTTGAATATTATAGAGCCTTAGATGAATCATTTTCTTACATGGTTGGCGATTTAAAAGATAGATTTGCAGATGATACCATTCTTCTCTCAAATGAGAGCGGAAAATGGAGTGTAGTAAATAAGGCGCTTTACAGTGCAGAAACAAGAAATATTGTTGAAGAAGAGGTGGAGAAATATTTCGATAATAAGAGAAATGAAGTAATCCGTCTTATATTAGAAGAAGATTTTCTTCCATTAAATATTCAAATTATAAGAGAAGACTCTGGCTTCAAAACAGCAATGTACGAAATGATTCAAGAGGGTACATTAAGATTTAGAAATTGTGAAGGCGCGGCCGTTGAGCTGAATGAGGCGTAAATTGAAAGGAGAAAGAGGTATGGCTGATTATAAGATGGATTATATAAAGACTCTAAGAGACGAGGATATGGTGTGGATTCAAAAAGATGGTGACGACGCTGAGATTAAACAGCTCATAGGCATTGATACAGGGCAGAAATACGGAATAGGGGATAGCGTTGTACGTGTAAATATTTCTACAAAACCTAATGACGTGCTTAAATGCCAATGGAATGGAAGGACTTTCTATTATGTTGTATTAATCCGATAGATGAAATCATGGCGTTTTGTTATACACTGTACCCTATGTCTGTATAAAATGAGGTTAATTAAATATGTGTAAGTTTTGTGAGCGTAGAAGAGATGTTGGGTTAGGTTGGCAGCAACCAGAGCTTGAGAACCTACGTGGGAATATTGTTGAAGAGTTAGAGTTTAAGGCAGTGATTCATGTTTACCAGACGGCTAATCCAGAATTGATTATATCTTCTCATAGATTCTTCCCTGATGTAATTGGAACGGAAGGTATAGCAAAAATTTATATTCCTATAAAATTTTGTCCTTACTGTGGTAGAGAATTGGGAAAACAGAGTAGATAAAAGAGATATTTTATAAGAGAGTATAATTTGGGTAAATATGTCTTTGAACGTAAAAATAAGAGCTGAATTGTCGAAAAATATGTTAATAAATATGTTGTTGTAAACGCAAATGTGTATTATAATATATTTGAAATTACGGCCGTATTTCAAATATAATCTTAATAAGGAGAGATAAAATGAAGAAGAGAAAAAGTGTTATTACTTTGGTTTTAATAGCGACGTTGTGTTTTTCGTCATCAGCATATGCTGCGACTAAAAATAATGGCGTCTCAACTACGGTGCCAGCTAATAGTGAAATTGGTGTAATTAAGCCTGATAGTACATCTGTACCTGATCAAGATCAGATTTATAAAAATGGAAAAAGTAACGATGTTGAAGGCTCAGCTACTCATGACAGCCTATACACTAGTAAATGCTTTAAGGGTGTAACATCTATCGACTTTTCCATTACCAATAATCGTTCGAGTTCTCAAAAAGTAAAGTTAGGTAAATACACGAGCTTAGGAAATTGCGTTTATGGAATAGAGACAATAACATTATCGGGTAAAAAAACAACAATCTCATCTTTTAAGAATCTAAGTAGTAGTACATATTATTTTCTAGAATTCCCCGCACCATCAGACTTTAGTGGAACAGTAACAGGAAATAAATAATAAAATTAATAATGTTAAATAAAAACTAGCAGCATTCAAGTGATGCTAGTTTTTTTTGTAGACAAAAGAAGTTTTTAATTTTTAATAATAAATGCACAATTTCAAAGAAAAAAGGAGAATGTAATGAGTAGAACGACATCAAGTATTATGAGAATTAATAAAGAATTTGATAAAATTTCAGGATTAGATGGTATTGTTGCCGACATGTTAGAAGAAAAAGAAAAGGAGATTAGAGAAATGGTTGATTACATTTTAGAAAATCATCCGGAAGCAAATATATTTGATTATTATGGCACTGGCAAATGAAATCAGGATTTTGAGGTGAAAAGATGGATTTGGAACAAATTAAGAGAAGATTAAAAATCAAACAATCCGTTATGAATAGCTATATTAATCAATGTGATGATATACAAGATATGAAAATGATGCTTGAAAAATTGGCTGATGATTTTACAAAGTTGGCAGATAAAATACCAACAAAATAAGTGTTTCATAATTAAGTGTTGATATTTGTTTACATTAGGAGTATCTTTATTATAATAACCAGTTATGAAAGGGGTGTCGGTATGGAGATTGCGGAGTTAGAAAAGGTTATTCTTGAAAAATTAAGCAAGGGGTTGCTTGATGGAATGATTGGAAATGAGTTTATCACAGGAGATCACGCAAAGGTCGGTTTTCAAAAAATCATAAAAGATGGAATACCTCAAATTATCCGTCGGGGTGCAGACAGTAAGTTTTTTAACAATAAAGAAAATGTGCGAGTGGCTGGAAAAGTTGTGAAAGAATTGTTTGATACCAGTGCCAAAAAATTATTATTTTTACAAAAGTATGGTTGGTTAATGAATGACGTTGATGTTAAGGCATATAGTGCGCTGTTCAAACCAAAGAAGAAATATAAATAGATAGTTAAATAATAATATGGCTAGCAACGGTCAAATGTTGCTGGCTATTTTCTTGCAAATATAGAGAATAAAAGCGGAGACATAATATAATATGAATAAAGCAATAAGTTGGAGATCAGATAAGCATTTTACAGGGTGTGGAGCAGAGTATCAATGCACAAATGCGTATGTGAGATATGAAACCCCCATGCTTGATGTTGTCGATAATAGTGGAGAATTAATTGCGGTGGACATTAACGATAAAGATTTTATCTTTAATCATAATAGCAAATGAATCTGGAATTTTAAACAGTAACATATGAACGTCGAGGTGATATATTTGAAAAAACATGAAAAGCAAGATTGGATAGTGCAGTATGTTAAAATGTCAAAATTAAAACATGTGGACATTTTTGATGAAGAATTTGTAGAAACCTATATTGATTGCTGCCAACCTAAAAAAGTAATAGTGCAGCCATATGGTGCTCATACCGTTCCGGAACTTGGAAAGTATCTAAGTGAACTATACCATTCCAATGTATTAAATAGAGTATCTATAGGTTTGACGCAATGTTATTCAGGTTTTCCAAGATGGTGTTACTCATATTATTTGAGAAATTGAAGGAGAGAATTTATGCTAATATGGTTTAAGTGTGAAAAGGAAAATTTAATGTTGGGAGTAGAAACAGACACAAAACCCACACTAGGAGACACAGTACTAGTCAAGAGAAAGGAATATAACGTTGATAAAGTGACATGGTGCTTAGAGCAAGCGCCTGTACAATCTGGATTATTGATAAAAATATCCCCAATAGATTAATAGGGCGTAAAACTCACATTTGACTGTGAAAAGGGGAGGTACAGATGTTGATGAATGAATATGGAGATATAATTTTCATCACAAAGTATTATTATAGAGACGATATAAACCCAAATACTACATTTTACAGCGACAGACTTTATCAGTGGGATTGGGAAAAATATAATAAGTGCCATAAAGAAATGTTTTGTAATTATGATTTTGCAAATATTGAAAAGTTCCTAAATCTATATTATCCAAACCGCAATTTGAAACTGATTTATGTTGAACAGCAAGAAAATGCAAGCAACGGATTTCCATATTGGAGATTCGAGTGTCACATGGATAAATAAGAGTTTATCAATGTTGTATTTGATGAACAGGAGGTAAAATACATGAATAATTTTACAGAACAGATCCCGGAGCATGTATCACCGGAAGTCAGAGATAAGTGCAACAATTAGTGGCGTAACTCTAATGCGTCATGATATAATAGGAAGAAAATGAAAAGGGTGGTAAATAAAATGCCAGTATTTATAATAATTATAGCTTGGATTATTTATTTGATCTGGGACAAATACCAAAGGGAAGTCCCATCATCAAAAAGGAATATTGATTTTGTTAAGCGTTATAATGAGCTATACAAAGATATGCCTGATATGCAAATTAAGTAAAGGAGTGGTTATATGGAGTGGAAAGATTTGAGTAACGAAGCAAAGTCAATTATAGAGTGGGTAGAAGATCCACGCTCAAATAAAAGGCGGACGGTCGAGGTAGAACTAAATAAAGAATTTGTGTTTCCGATGAGTTTTGATGGCATGCCTAAAAGTATTATGGTTACAAAAGATTTGTACAAAGAAGTATTAAAGTTTGCGACTGAGGATAAAAACTTGTTTTGTGAACAATTTTTAGATGGATTGATATTTAGTGCTCACGGTAAATGTTAGATTTTATAGACTTACGCAATAAGGATAGGAAAGTAATTTTTCGATAAGTGCAATACTGGAACAAGGTGAAATAGTAGATGATAGCGGAGAGTACGAGCGATATTATTCTGATTCTCCTGGTGGCGAATTTATTAGGTTAAAGATTATTAATTATGACGACAAATTATACGTATACAAAGAAAAGGTAACTGAGGATAGACAGCTCAATAAAAAATCAGAATGCGTCGCATTTTATGAGTTAAAATGTGAGTAGAAACTATATTTGATGAAGGGAAGATAATTATGTTCAGAGAATATATGCAAAAATTGTCAGATCAACAATTAATAGATGCATTTGGAGAACTACAAGACTCGCAAAGTTTGGGAATATTAAAACCTGGTGGAGAAGTAAGAAGGTTGATGGGAGTATATAAAGATTTTTATTCAACTACTGAACCTTCTATTTCAACGGTTGAGAAGGAAATTTATTATGAAATGGCTATGAGATATTACGTGGGAAAAGAACGGTAAAATGATTCTTTGATATAGATAAAAGGGGATAAAATGTTTGGACTATTGCTTGCAGGATTATTTGGTAAAGGGGCTCATACGGCTTATAAAGATATAGAATTTGATGCAAAAGCTCAAGCAGCTGGTCATAGGCTGCTCATAGGCTGCAATTCATCGAATGAGGTTATTAGAACTAAATGCATTTTTTCTGATACTCCTGATATGCCTAGGTTAACAGATATAGAGCTTAGCACTATAGAAGAATGGTATAGTAAGAATGGCGGGGTAAGCAGAGAAATTATGATGGGTTATTATAAACAAACCGGCAAATTTTTATTTGATGCCGTAAGAGAAAAACAATAGAAAGCCACTGGATAAATCTGGTGGCTTTTATGATGGTGAAATAGTATAATGGAGGGTATAGAGAGGTACAAAGTAGTGTAAGAAATTTAAGGAGATACTCTATGAAAAGATATATGAATGAACCAGTAGATTATGTATTTACAGATGAGGACGTAGTTAAGGAGTATAAAAGATTTAGTGATATAAAAAGAACGGCCTCAGTGTTTTGTATAGATGCTAAGATCGTTAAACAAATCTTGAAGAAAAAGGGAGAAAGATAGAAAGGAGATTTTTATGAATTTTATACCTAAATTTGAGAATGGAAATAATGAAACTTTATTATTAGATACTCCTTTTTATGTGGAATGTCTTAAGTACGCAGATGAACATAAATTAAATGTACTTTATACCGAAACGGAAAGCACTAGCGCAGTCGAGACGATTCTAGAATTTAAAAAGCGTGGATACTCTCATGGATTATATGAAGTGCCTACGTTTGCACCAGGTGGGCTGAGATTGGGAAATAAGATATATTGTAGATTTACTAGAAAAATAATTGATAAATAAAAAGGGAGGAAAAATGGATAAAAAAGACTTTAATATAGGTCAAACTGTATACTTAAAAGTTATACCAGGAAGCAATGCCTCAAGGTATATAGATAAATCCAATCCAGATGAATGGATTAAAGAACGGGTTGTAATAAAAATTGGAAGTAAGTTTCTAACGGTGGCTATTGATAATGAAAATAGAGGCGGGGAGGAAAAATTTCATATCCAAAACATTTCTACTCATCGTCATGATGTTGGGCAAAATTATAAACTCTATTTAACCAAGGAATCAATTTTAGAAGATCAAGAGTGTGAGAATTTGTATCGCAAAATAAAAAATGGATTCTCCGATTGGGGGAATGAAGGAAAATATTCATTGGATCAACTTAGATGTATTATTAAAACGTTGGAGTTGAAATGATTATTTGATTGGAGGGATTACCATAGGTTACGATATGTATTTGATTAAAGCCGACAAAAGGAAGTTAAGCACTCTTGATGGTCTGAAGATATATTACGAAGAAATGGAAAGGGCTACAATATCTGATATAAATAGTTATGATCCCATATTGAGAAGGTTCCACAACGATAGAGAAGATTTAAGATGGGTATGGGAAGAATACAACTATATACCGAGTGATGTATTCTCCGATATTGTGAACTGGTTAAAAGAAAAGATAGAAAATGAAGATTTCGAACCTGGTTATGATAGAATGTATAGAATGGTCTATGACAACATTAAGGATTGGTTGCCATTAAGAAAATATGAAGCAGTGTTTTTTGAAGAAGATGCTTAGAACACATAAAATAATAGATTTATAGGAGGCTATCAGTGAGTGATAATATTTTTACTAAACCAGATAGACCATTTTTGTTATTAAGCGAAAACAATAATTCTGTGGTTAGCTACTTTTGGTGCGAGACTGAAGAAGAGCTTCAAGAAGTTGCAAAAGATCTGATTGCAGATGGAGACAAAGTGATTGAATCTATCGAAATTGGAAGTTGTCGCGATATAGATATAAAAATCTTATAGGAGATTTTATTGAAAAAATCATAGCTACGTATAAAAATGCGGTTGAACAGGGGTTTGACAGTATTGTACTTGTGATAGATGCAGATGTTGATGAGACATATTATATCAATGATACCGTAAATGGATTCCAGTGCGATAGTTTTGATTACTATTTTGATGACTTAGGTTCAGTTGCTGAGGAATTGTTTAACAGAATAAATGGTAATGTTACTGAAATAAAAATAGAATAGGGGAAACAGTAAGATGAAAACGTTATGTGATTTAGAAGAGATGAAGAACAAAGGGCACGATTCTTATGAAAATTATTATGATTATTTTATCGCATACTTATCACATTGCTACGTGTCTAAACTGAGCGGATTTGCAATTGTAAAATCAGAATTGTCAAAATGGGATAATGAGTCTCAATTTGTTATATTAACAAAGCTGATTGAAGAATTGAGAGAGATGGATATGCAGTCTGGGTATGATAAACTATTAGAGTTGTTAAATGAAAATTGAGATTCAAGGAGGAAACCAAGTGAATAGCTTTGAAAAGGAACAAGATAAAATTTTAATGTTAGAAAAGATGAAAGAAGATTTCTGGGAAACTAAGACTAATGAAGATTCATCATACGAAGAAGTAGAAAGAGATTTTAATGAAATGATAATAGCACATGAGGCTGATGAAAGAGAAATGGGTATAGAAGAAGATGTATAAGATGGAAGATTAAAATCTAAGATTTAAGGCGTTGTTTTCATAAAATTTTAAGGCGGATTTAGACACTAACGAAAGATCCTATTATAATTGGATAGGAAATATACCGGTGTCTAATTGTGATGTATACTCAGCAAAAGGATATGTGATTTTGCAAAGGCAAGATGAAGTTTTAATATAAGAGGTGTAATTTTGATAAACGAAAATCAAGTTGTTGACTATATCTGTAAATATTTAGAGGACAATAAATATACTGTTGATGAGCATCGAAATACCTATGAAAGGGGTTATGACATTGTCGCATTTAGCAAAGACGGTAAAAAGCTAATTATTGAAGCCAAGGGTGGTACAAGTTCAAAGCCTGGAACAAATCGTTTTGGGAAGGATTTTGATAGTAAACAAGTTAGACATCATATTGCTATGGCACTTTATGCGGTTGGTAAAGCCATAACCTCTGATCCGGAATGTGAAGTTGGTATTGCAATACCTAAAAACGATGAACACATAAAGGCTTTGAAAAGAATACGGAAGGTTATTGATGTTCTGACGATTAGAGTTTATTGGGTTTCCTCTAATGGTGAAGTTACTGTTGAATAATCATAATGAAACTAGGGATTTATTTAAAAAGAGGGGATTATCTGTGAAATTACTTAATTACTACCGCACCATTGAAAAATTCTGGCATATTGGGGAGAAATGGGATAAATTATCTCCTTCAGAAAAAAACGCTATTGAGTTTGCTCACACAAATATAAATCCAGAACCAAATCGAATGGCTGCTGATGGAATTCACTACTCTTTAGAATATTGTCTTGCACATTCGGGGGAAAGAATCAATGAAAGATATCGTCGTGACAGGCCAGATCCGATTGATTTACAGATTGCTGATATGATTGCTAACCATAGAACTAAAATTCCCGTCGTACTTTATCGGGGCGTATGTGAAGCTGTCTTTCGTAAGATGTGTGAAAATGCACAACATATAGACAATGCTGATTTTTATGAAAAAGCATTTTTACAAACATCTCTTGTAAAAGGACATGAAATCAAGTCACAATACCACTTGAGAATCTACGTACCAGAGGGGGCACAGGCAATTTATTTGGGAAATGTGAACTACGAACAGAAATACTATGAAG
The DNA here is from genome assembly GCA_000526575.1 of Clostridium sp. 12(A). Taxonomy (GTDB): domain Bacteria; phylum Bacillota; class Clostridia; order Lachnospirales; family Lachnospiraceae; genus Lacrimispora; species Lacrimispora xylanolytica. The sequence continues at coordinate 370,539 of JAGI01000002.1, forward strand.
TAGTTTTGCAGTGTGGATCAAGGCTCAAAATCATTTCCATGGACAATAAATATATAAATTGTAGGCTTTTATTAGAATATGAATATAAATAATTGATTTAATATTATGGGGGAAGCATGGATACAACTGACGATATTCTGAATAGACAAGTTTTTCTGGAAAACCTAAAAAAAATAGTGGAGATGCTATCTAATGAAAGAAAAAGTAGCACGTTTGCAATTAACGGTGAATGGGGAAGTGGTAAATCGTTCGTACTAAAACGCTTTATAGAAGATATTGAAAATATTCAATCAGAAGATACGGTGTCGGAGAAATATTTAGTATTTTATTATGATTGTTGGAAATATGATTATTATGAAGAACCATTAATCGCAATTATAGCAGCGATGTTTGAAATGGCAGAAGAAAAGTTAAAGTTTCTTAGTACAACATATGATAAAACAATGAAAGCGACTTGGAATACTGTAAAGAATAGCTTGGAAACTATAGCTGGAGAGTTTTGTAAAAGCAAAATAGGATTTGATCCATATAAGTTTATAGGTGATGTAAAAAAGGAATATAAGGAGGTAACAAATAGTAGACACGAATTTGATAATATGTTTTCTTTTAAATTAACTCTTGATACTATAAAAAAACAATTGCAGAGATTAGCAAATAATCATACTATTATTATTATAGTTGATGAAATCGACAGATGCTTGCCAGTATATGCGATTAAAATACTCGAGCGATTGCATCATACTTTTTTTGATATTAAAAATGTTATAGTGATAATAGCAGTTGATGGTGATCAATTGGATAATACAATCAAACAAATTTATGGGCAAAATACCAACGTCAATAGATATCTTAAAAAATTTATAGATTTCAAATTAAACTTAGATATAGGCAAGACTAATTTAAATTATGCAGAAAAATATTTATCTTATTTTAGTAAATTCTATGTTAACTCAGAATTATATGAAGTAATGGAGGTCCTAGCAAGTTTACTTGATAATATTGATATGAGAACACAAGAAAAGTTGTTCAATAAGGCCGATACTATACATAGGATTGTTAGTAGTGAGAAAAATGATATCTCTTTGTTATTTTTTGAAATGATGTGGATAATTTTGACTTATAAACAAGATTCTCAAAATCTTAGGTGGGTAGTAAGTGGGGATAACAGTTTTAAAATTACTAGAAGTGAAAATGACATGGAAATTAAAATTAAGGAAATTGCTGATCAATATTGTGGGCCTTCTTGCGCAAGAATTGATGGTAAAGATTATTTAATTGTTAAAAATTCAGCGGTGGGTAAGTCGTTTTTTTACTTATCTTCAATATACAATAATTTAGAAAATGGTACTTGTGGAATCCACTTTTTTGATAACGCAAATGAATTAATGGATGAAATATTAAAGGCTCAGAATTTTGTTTCTCTGACGTACCTAATTCAATAAAATCATCGTTTTACGAGATTAGAAATAAACACTTGTCAAGACATTAGCGTCTTGTGGGTTGAAAATGTTGGTTTAGTAGGGTTTGTAAATAGTTAGAAGGCATTGGAGAATTATTATCCAGTGCCTTTTATAGTATCTATAAATTAGTGATCAGGAAAGGAAGTAAATATTATGCAAACACAATCAATAGAAAACGCACAGAGTAATGTGATTCAATTGTAAGCGCTACATAAAGAAGTGTATTGATCTTTCTGGATTTTTCACCTCTCGAAAAATCAAATAGTACCTTTATTCAAGCCACAGGATTTTTGCATTGCTTCTGACCAAGGCATCAGTTCTTCCAGGATACTATCGGGCTCATTTTTGTAGTCCAGCATCTTAGTCATAACTGTTTCCAGATAAAGACGGATGTTTAATCCATTTGCTTTGGCTGTTTCTGCAAGCGTGTAAACAATTGCACTTGCTTTGGCACCTTTTACAGTGTCATGAAAGAGGAAGTTTTTTCTTCCCATAACATATGATTTCACGGCTCTTTCAGCTGCGTTATTACTAATGGAGCATCTTCCATCAAGGAGGTAATTCTCCATATACGATTTTTGGTTTTGGGCATAGTTAATTGCCTTGGCAAGCTTTGATCCGCCAAGGGCATTTATCCCATTCACCCACTTCCAGAATGCATCCAGTACAGGTCGCTCCAGTTCAAGACGCTTTTTCTGTCGCTCTTCTGGTTCTAAGTCTTTCAGTTCTTTCTCTATCTGAAAGAGTTGGTTGCAGTAGGAATAGCCTGTGTAGGCTTCAGATTTTTCGGAGCATGATCCCTTCTTCTTGGGAATCGCTTCGAACATATATCTTCGAAGATGTGCCCAGCACCCGCATCGGGTAATGTCACTCAAACGGTTGTATCCGCTGAAGCCGTCCGTATGGACAAACCCGTGATAATCAGCAAGGAACTTTGCTGCATGATAGCCGCCCCTTGATGGTTGATACTCGTAAAGCACAATCCGGTGCTCTTCAAATGCACCGCTGGTGTACAACCATATGTAAGACTTTGATTCTGGAGTCTTGCCATCTTCATTCAAAACCTGGCATGTCGTCTCGTCTACATGAATGACGGACTGCCTAAGAAGATACTCATGATATCTCTCATAAACGGGTTCCAGATATTCTTCTGCGCATGTATTGAACCAGCTGGCAATGGTTCCACGATTCAGCTTGACTCCCAGCTGTGCCCAATCCTGCTCCTGACGATAAAACGGAAGATAGTTCGTACACTTCTGATACATGATGTAAGAGACCGCTGTAGCAGAAGCCATACTGTGATTGATGAGTGGCTTTGGCACAGGTGCCTTCTCAATGGTTGAATCACCATCTTCACGGCACTGTGGACATGCATAGCTATGCTGTACGTATTGGACACGTTCCACTTTTGCTGGAGTGATATGAATCTCTTCACGAACAACTTTGGAGCCGATATCTTCCATTTTAGTATTACAGTAAGGGCAGTTACGAGAATCACCTTCCAGTAAAAGCTCAATGGTCCTTATCGGTACATTTTTTGTAAGTTCATCATGCGTAGCACGGGATTTTTTCTTCTCATGCGCTGTCACATTGATCATTTCCGGTTCGTGAACGTGTTCATCAATTCCCAACTGATCGAACAAGCTGAGTTGTCCGTCAATGTAAGGTAAGTTCGATGATTTCTCACTGGAAATACCAAAGATTTTTCGTTTCAGTTCATTAATTGTTTCCGTGAGGTTTGCAATGGTCTGGTTTAATTGTTCCATCTGATGATCTTTTGCTTCCAGCTGTTTGAGCAGATTACTGACCAGCAGATTCATGTTAAGATCTTCGGTTTCAACAGACTTTTTCATGACCATGTACCTCCTTGAATGATATACTTATTATACCACAAAGGAGACCGCAAAGCCAGTAAATAAGCGGTTCTGCGTGTACTTTATCAGATGCTTAAAAGGGCTTTTTGGCAACGGGTTTAATTGCCTTTGGCTGCTCAATAGAAAGACCTTCCATAAGCCAACGGAATTCCTGTCTGGTCAAATTTCTAACATCTTCTGAATTACGTGGCCACTGGAAACGGCCGGAATCTAACCGTTTATAAAGTAACACAAAACCATCTTTGTCAAAATGCAGTGCCTTCAGTCTGTCGCATCTTTTTCCGCAGAAAAGAAAAAGGGAATTACTGAAAGGATCTAACTCATAGGTATCCCGGACAATTGCCATAAGACCGTCTATGCTACGCCTCATATCGGTGTAGCCGGCCACAAGAAATATCTTTGCCACGCCGGAGAGATCACCTAGCACAGTTGTCGCAACGCATTTAATGTTGCTGTAATAATGGCGGCATCTGCATTGTTACTGATAGCCAAAACAAAGCCATTGTATTCCAGATGGATTGCAATCCGATCCGTTTGTTTTTTAGGAAGAACTGCTTTTGTTTCTTGCAGTTCGTTGTAGTGAATTGGTACAACTTCTGTTTTCTCTAGAACTTTTGGAACAGAGTCAGGAATCATAGAGGCTTTCTTCCTCAGCCGCTTTATATTGTAATAAAAAGAGCTGGTAGGTATACCATTCTGACTGCACCAGGCGTAATCAGATAAGCCGCTTACGCGGCACTGCTGGATGCAATCCATCCAGTATTCATCTTTTTGAGCTTTTGTCATATTTTAAAATCCTCCAAGAAAATATGGAGTAAAATGATACAAAAGTTTGAAGTAAAATAGCAGTGAAATGCTACAACCTTTGTTGTTCAAGAACAGAACTTAGAGTGAATTACTCCAACTGTCCTTATTTTACAGCAAAAAAAGTCAATTAGCACGACGGTAGATTATGTTGCGCTTACATTCAATTAGAGGTAGTTAAGAAGTCAAAACAGAATCCAAAGCTGAAGACAGACGGAGCAGAAAAGCAGACTCCTAATAATAATTCTGTAGATCGTTGGGTATACCCCATTAGAGAAAAATCAGATGTTAAAAAGTGTATTGATTATTTACATGAGAAAGCATTGTCAGCAACCAGGTTGGACACACAAAGAGCTGCATATCGTGATTGGTTTCTTTTTGTCGTTGGAATCAATGTTGGATTACGTGTGTCAGATTTGACTCGGCTTAAATGGGATAATATTTTTGAGGCTGACATGAAAACTTTTGTCGATGGAAGAAATAAAGAAGAACAGAAAACTGGTAAAATGAAATTAATCTGTCCAAACGAATATATGAAGAAAGTAGTCAAAGAGTATTTGTATTTCTCTGACGTTGAACCAAAAGCTGACAAGTACGTGTTCCTGTCTGGGAGAAAGAATAAAGACGGGGGATATTCGCAGATTTCGGATGCAGCCGTTGAGAAAATGATTAAGGAAGTAACAGGGGCTTGTGGCATCACAGGAACCTACAACACTCATAGTCTTAGGAAAACCTATGCTTATCACAAGTATATGATGTATGTGCGGAATAATGATCCTCTCTCTCTAGTTAAGGTACAGAAGGATCTAAATCATAGGAATAGCAGCGATACGGCTAGGTATCTTGGTATTACGAGAGACGAGCAGATTAAAAGTAGTATGGAACTTGGAGAATATTGGGATTTATAATGGAATAGAGGCTTGAAGTGTGGTAAAATAGAGGAAAATAAGTAATTGCGGCAATATAGAAAGGAGGAGTTGTACATGTTGGATTTAATTGACGATATAGAAACTGCGTTGTTAAGTGACAACTTGCGATGTGCGCTAGGAATGGCTCTAACTTTGCCAGATATTTGTGGTCAAATAGAATTTCCTACTCAAAAAGATGTTGGGAAAAGATATACTGGTTGGTGTGAAAAATACTTATTTAATCAAGGCTGTCACTCTCATATTCCTTTTACTGAAAATATTCCAGATAGTGAACAAAGAGTTATTAGCCCAGAAATTTGTTATAAATTACGATGTGCTTATTTACATTCAGGCAACTTAGAGCTTAATCAGAGAAAAGGGGATAGCTTTATTGAGTTTAGGCTTATAATATCTCATCCGCAAGATGAGGGGATTTACGTTGAGACTGTCGTTAAAGATCAATATATGACAATAGATATTCGACATTTAACAAGAGTAATTTGTGACACTGCAAAAGAATATTATAGTAATCATAATTCAAAAGAAGATTTTCAATCAAAACATATTCGTATAATAGATGTTACAAGAGAGTCGGAGAAGGTGAGTGCCTTTCTTGAGCGTAAAAATGAAATAGACGATAGGGAAAATGCTTTACTTGATTATAATCAATTATCTAAAGGAGCAAAAAAATTACTTGAAGATATACAAAGTGGACGCAACAATGTAAGTTCATTGACTAAAGCAGGTAGAGAAATTACTCAAGAAGAAACTGATTTAATGATCCAGTACTATGAATTAATAAAAGGAGGGTTTTTAATCTTTAAGTCCTAATAGATTGTATAATAATGGAGGAAATACTATGGATGTGGAATCTGTCAAACAGGAAATTGCAGACCTAGTTGCTACTAAGGAATCTTTGATTGCTGATTTAGACACGCAAAAAAATACCTTGATTAATATTTTAAAGCCATTTATAAGCACTGAATTGCAGAAAATTATAGAGGAAGAAGTTAAGAAGAATCCCAGCCACACTAAATCATTGGGAATAGAAAAATTAAGTGACATGAAAAAAAGATTAAATAATTTATTGGTTTCTTCCGACTCATTAGTTAATAAAACATTTTCAGATAATCAGTTTTGGATTCATGTAAACTATAAAATTATCGAAGAAAGAGATAGTTTTGGTCAAAGATATAACAATAAAAAGACAGCAACTAATAAAATTATAGAAGGCATAAAGATTGTCTTTGGAAAAGCAGGAGAGATACTTGTAGATTATGGTTATGATAAGACTGGTTCGGATCGCACTTCTAGGTGGCAAACATCAGTTAATTCAGAAATAGTTTTTGGATCAAATCACGGCTTTTATATACCTGAACATATAGATCATGAAATAAAAAAATATTCTGAGAGTATATCGCCTTTACATGACACTATTGATAAATTAAATAAATTGGATAAAAAATTTAATCAGCAAGAAGCATTAGATTTATGGGAACAAGCCTAAAAATAAAAGAACTGTTTCAATGTAAAAAAGGCGATAGGTTATTTACTATCGTCTTTTTTTATCTCGTCATGATATTGGCTTAGCTTATTATAATAGGCAAACAATCGTTTAAGCGTTGGGTCGTCTGGAACAATAATTTCATTTGGGGTACATTCCAGTTCTTTGCACAATGCCTCCAATGTCTCTAATTTTATACTTGTAGAATCTCCATTGTAAATTGCAGTTATTGTAGGGTATGTGACTCCGATCCGCTTCGCAAGTTCATATCTGGTCATCCCTTTTTCGGCGAGTTTCTCTTTAATATGCAGTCGCATTATATACACCTCACTTTATATATAATATAGCATATATAGATAAGAAAATAAATATAAAATATATTTACTATATATAATTGACTTTATATAAAATATATTATATAATGTGTATCATAGAAATTGGAAATTTAAGGAAAGGAGAATGCGGATTACTATGACACAAGATTTAAAACGATACGATGTTGTACTTGTGGATTTTGGAAAAGAAACAATTGGTTCAGAGCAGGGGGGAGTTAGACCAGCGGTTATTATTCAAAATGACATGGGCAATCTACATAGCGGTACCACCATTGTCTTTCCATTTACTACTCAACTCAAACGCCTCAATCAACCGACGCATACTCTTATTGCTAAAGGAAAGCATAAAGGGTTGGTTGAGGATTCTATGGTATTAGGTGAGGCTATTAGACAGATAGATCAGAAAAGAATACAAGAATACCTTGGCACAATAACCGACATTAATGAAAGGAACGAAATTAAGCGTGTGTATGCCGCAAATTTCGGAGAATAGGTGGTTAAATGCATTATGTTGAAATGACCATAGAAGAAGCTAATGAATACTATAAAGGGACAAAAGGGAAAACGGTATTAGTAGCTGTACAGGATTTAGAAAAAGATGATGTAGTAGAATTTACAAAACGAAATAAAGATGAATGTGTGAATATCATAAATGAAGCTGAAACAATTGCAAGAGTATATGATGATTTTATTAATCAATTGAGAGTTTTCACTGAAAAGCAATCAGATATAAGGAATATTGTACCACGAGGAAAATTGAGTACAATATTGTTAAAAGAATAATTTAGGTAAAAAACAAATATATGTTCGAAAAAAGTCAACTTTTACTTGACTAGCACATATGTTCGATGTATAATCAAAACAGTTTAGATGGCAGTTATTTCCTGACATAAAAATTGCAGCCTATTAAGGATCATAGGTGTTGGCGCACCTCCTCTAAACAGGCTGCAATTTACATAATTAAACACAATACATAAATTCATTTTTGGCGAAATGAATTTAAGAGATATAGCAGAAAGCTATACTTGATTTTATTTTACATAATTTATTAGTAATAGTCAAGTATTTTCATATAATCAGCGTTTCTGCTAAATGTATCCAATTAGAAAAAGAGAATTATATATTATACCTCATTAGCCAAGTGGTAAGGCACAGGATTTTGACTCCTGGACTCACTGGTTCGATGCCAGTATGAGGTGGTATTTTGGTCGGCAAAAAATGCAAGACCTTAGTTAAAGTCGCTCATCAACAGAAATATAGGGAGGATTTTAAGTGGAAGAAGAGCAAAAACAGCAAATTTTAGAAACGTATGCTTCCAATGATATGGCAAAGCTACGTAAGATATCGTATCCATTATTTATAAAATTTGGAGGAATATCTGAAAAGGATCACGATGATTTTTATAGTAAAGCCAACATGGAATTGTGGAAGGCAACTGAAGTCTTTGATGAAGAAAATGGAGTACCTTTTGAGGCATATCTATTAGGATGTCTTAAAAGAAAGTTTATGACGGAAATGACGGGCTTAAATAGAGAAAAACGTAAAGCAGACAGGATAGCTTCATCTCTAGATACTCCTATAGGGGAGGAAGGAATAACTTTAGGGGATCTATTAGCATCTGATTTTGATTTAGAATTATCCACTATTGACAAAATGGAACTCTCAACCTCCGAAAACACAAATAAATATCTGGAATTACTCACAACAAGACAAAGGCAAATTGCAGAAATGATAATGGAGGGTTATAAACCACTAGAAATCAAAGAAAAATTGGGACTTACAGAGAATCAATACATAAGTAATTTAAAAGATATGAAGACATTTGAAAAGGCTACAATATTAAAACAAAATAATTTTGTTCAAATCGAGGAGGAAATATCAATGAACGATAGCTTCACACAGACACTAGAGAAAAGTAAATCAAACCGGCTGAGCATATCATCTATTATGAAGAAAATAGATAATCGCACAATCAGATTTGATCATCCTCTTCAAAGAGCATCTGAGCAATGGAGTCCAGCCATGAAGGGAAATTTAATATCAGATATTTTGCAAGGAAATCCAATACCTCCCCTCGTTTTTGCAGAACAGATTATCAATGGTTTGGCAATGATTTGGGATTTAGATGGTAAACAGCGGTGCACAAATGCTCATTCGTTTATTAATGGTAATTATAAAATCTCCAAGAACATCAGGCGGTGGAATATAATTTACCAAGCTCAAATCGTAAATGATGGTAGACCGGTGCTAGATGAGAGTGGCTTTCCTACGAGTGAAAAGAGAGAATTTGATATAAGGGGTAAACGGTTTACTGACTTACCGGAAGAATTGCAGGACAAGTTTAATGAATATAACTTTGAAATTGTGCAGTATTTAAACTGTTCAAGTGAGGATATTGCTTATCATATCGCGCGCTATAACGAAGGCAAGCCCATGTCGGCTTCTCAGAAGGGTATCACAAGGCTTGGTGAAGAGTTTGCTTCCATAGTAAAGAGTATATCAGGTATGCCGTTCTTTAAAGATCTTGGTGGATATAAGGTTTCAGAAGGTAATAACGGAACTGTAAATCGTGTGGTTATTGAATCTGTAATGGCAGCTAATTTCTTAGAAGATTGGAAAAAGAAGCAGGAAGATATGTGTGAGTATATGAAGGAAAATGCTACCACTGAATGCTTTGAAGATTTTGAAGATATGGTCGGTAGAATAACAAATGTTGGAACTGAAGATGTTTTCAATATGTTTGACTCCAAGGATTCCTTTATCTATTTTGGATTATTCGCACGATTTGTAAATTCTGGATTAAATGACGAGAAGTTTATAGAATTTATGGCTGAGTTCTCTCAGTCCTTACATAGCAAAGAAGTTGATGGCGTGACCTTTGATGATCTTAATGGTAAATCCACTAAAGATAAGAATGTTGTCATTAGTAAGATTAATCATTTGGAAAAGTTAATGAATGATTATTTGCATATAGAAGCAAAAGATATCAATACTACTGTTGAAGCTTTGTCAGTAATCGATTTTGTTAGAGATAACATAAACTCCGAAGTATTAGAAGAAGATATAGATGATTATTACGATATGCTAGACAGCTACAAGCTGGACAAGAAGTCTGCATTGCTAAGTTGGAAAAATGAGCCTTCTCTTATTGCTATAATAGCCTATTCTTGTGTAAACGATGTCAATTTAGATGATTGGATTATTGAGTACTTTAAGAAAAATGAGACATTTATGTCAGACCAGAAACAGAATTACTTACATATGTTAACTGATTATGAAGAATTCACACAGTTAATGAACAGCCATGCAGTCTAATAATTACATATAAGAAACGGAATTTTGTTGGAGGGTAAAAGATGGCAGAGTTACAAGTAGAAGATATCAAGAACAGAGAAATAGTTTATGGTTGTGCATTTAATATTGATTTTGATAGGCATAGTTGGTATGGAGGACAGGTAGTACATAACATATGCAAACCTGTCAAAGGTATGGTTAAAAAACCTGAATATATCTCTTCATATGGACGATTTTATCTTTTAAAAAGAGATGGGACGACTAGGCGGTCTGGGGTGGTTTCTACCGAATCAAGACATTTTGCGAGAACTTATGAAGAGAGCGTAGAGATTTACAACCAGCTCATCAGAGTTAAAATGGAAAAATTAAGAAAAATAGCAGATGAACTTGAAAATGAATTGTTGAAATGAATCTTACATGATAAATAAGAAGGAGGTAGTTGTGGATTTACAAGTATTATATAAAGAGTGTGTTAATTTATTATCTTCAATAGGATATGAAACAAATGTATCAAGTATAACTTTTAACAATAGATTGAGCAGTACATATGGATTATATTATGAAGATGATTTTAGTATTGAAATAAACGAGAAGGTGTTTAACTTAGCCAGTAAAGACCAAAACATAACCACTATAATACATGAGTTGTCCCATAACATAGATCATATGTTGAATGGGAGCATTGATAGGTATTTAGAGGGACATGGAGAGAATTGGATGAAAATCGCTAATGACATATCAGACAAACTTGGGCTTCAAATTCAAAGATACACTCCATTTACAATTCCAATCCATTACGATAAAAAATACCACCATACATATAAATGCAATAATTGTGAAGCAGAAAAAATGGTCATGTCTAAATTTAAAGATGAAAGCAAAGTGAGAAGTGGTAGATGTAAATATTGTAATTCAGATATAAAGTATCTTTTTAATGGACAGTATGCTATCAGTATGAAAAATGGAGAAAGAACTATACAGCTAGATAATTATTAAAATGGTTCATTCATTTGAGTATAAGGAGGAGAGATGGATAAATATTTAAGTATTATTACAAATTTTGGTTGTCATGGTAGATGCCCATATTGTGTCGTCAGAGAGAATGGGATTAAAGTTCCAGAAACGACATTATTTGGACTTGGCAATTTAAAAAGTGCCATTGAAGAAACGGGAGCAAATATTATATCTGTTTCCGGAGGTGGAGATCCATTACATAAGTACAAGGAACATAAATATTGGTACACAGAATTGTTTGCTATGCTGAACAACATGAATGTGCCACTTGAGATGCACACTAGCTATTTAGAATCTAAGTTCCCATATGAGAAATGTAGAAGAGTGGTTTATCATTTACTGACACTCGATCAGTTAGATGAAGTCACTAAACTGGAAAAAGAGATTGTTAGGGTAGTCTATGTTATTGAAACATGGATGACTAAATCAGATATTGAGTACATTTACAACTACGTGCAAAGGAGTCGTGATATTGATGAACTGAGTTTTAGACAGCTTGTGAATGGAAACTTTGAAGAAGAATTTCATATGCACGATTATCTTAAACGGTATCACGGTATGAAATGGCATTACATAGAACAATGTGATTACAATGATTATTACGTTGAGGGGAAGCTATATAAGCGGTTTTCAGATATAGGTAAGGAATGAGTCAATAGAGAAAAGGCGCATGTAATAAATGTAAACTAAAAAGCACGTAGAGCATTTAAAACAATAAGCAAAGGAGAGTGATTATATGTTAGCAGTTATTGTGATTTTGGTAGGAGTAGCTTTAGAAATTGTGAAAGCAAATGCGTGGTTTATTGTACCTGATACGGCGATTTATATTGTTTTTGGAATAGGCGTGGCTCTTGCAATTGTCTCTATCGTTAGCAGTATTATTGCTAAAAAAAGATTTAATAGTACGTCTGAGAGAGTAAATCGCTTTATGAGAAAATGATATAAGTTTTCAAAGAAAAATTAAAATCATATGAAGGAGAATAAGATTATGGAATTTATTAAATTTAAAGAGGATTACAAAAGAGATTTGCAGAGATAAGCAAGGATTCAATACATTTATTTGAGGTAAACGTGGATAAAGATGAATTATGGAACACGTATCTTGATAGTTTTCCGGTTGGAACAAACAAAATTTTCAGAGAAAGAAGAGAATATGATTGCAGTTGCTGCCGTCAGTTTATCAAGAATATTGGTAATGCAGTCGTCATCAAAAATAATGAGGTTCAAACGATTTGGGAATTAAATCTCGGAGATAAAACATATCAGCCAGTATGTGATGCTTTATCGAACCTTGTTAAATCGCATATGGTAAATGACGTCTATGTAAGCAAATTTAAAAAGATTGGTACTGACTTCAACTATGAAGATATGAATGGTAAGACACATAAATGGGATCATTTCTTCTTGGAACTCCCGGACAAGTTCTATGACGGAAGTTCTAGGTCTGAAGGTGACATTAAAGGCGGATTTAGAGATACCAGAAACGTTTTTAAGCGTTCATTAGATGAAATCTCCATGGACTCTCTAGATACAGTTTTAGAACTTATTGACTCTAATACGCTTTACAAGGGAGAAGAATGGAAAACTGCTTTGGTTGAATTCCGGAAATATAAAAAGGAATATGACAATCTGAGAACAGAAACAGAGAGAGAGTTATTTGCTTGGGAGAAGTCGGTAAAAGCGGGTATGGCAATAGGAAGAATTCGCAACCATAGTATTGGTACGCTTCTTTTAAATGTTAGTGAAGGAATGAATTTAGATTTGGCAGTTAAGAAATATGAGCAGATTGTAGCACCGTCGAATTATAAAAGACCAAAGGCTATTTTTACGAAGAAAATGCTTGAAGATGCGCAGAGGACTATTACAGAGCTTGGATATATGGAGTCTTTACAGAGAAGATTTGCAAACCTAGATGATATTACAGTAAATAACATTCTCTTTTCTAATAAAGATTCTGCAAAACGAATTGGCGGAGTTGATGATATTTTTGGAGATATGGCAAAAGATGTAGCTGTGAGTCCAAAGCGATTCTCAAGGGTTGAAGAAATTTCCGTGAAAGACTTTATTGATAGAGTTCTCCCAACCGCGAAAGAGATTGAAACTTTTGTAGAAAATAAACACGATAAAAACTTTGTGTCTTTAATCGCTCCAATTAACCCTGAAGGCAAGACAATGTTTAAGTGGAATAACGGAATGAGCTGGGCATATACAGGCAATATCACAGACAGCGACATGAAACAGAACGTGAAAGCGGCTGGAGGCAACGTAGATGGAGTTCTTAGATTTTCTATCCAATGGAATGAAGATGGAAGGGATAATTGTGATTTAGATGCTCACTGTTACGAACCGAATGGTAATGAAATTTATTATGGAAATGATAGAAAGCCGGGTATTTCTAGGCTAGGTGGTCAATTAGATGTAGATATCATAGATCCAAATGGAAAAGTTGCAGTAGAGAACGTTACTTGGGGAGATAAAAATAGAATGCAACCAGGTACATATAGATTCTTTGTAAATCAATTTTCTGGTAGTGTAAGAAATGGGTTCCGTGCTGAGATTGAGTTTAATGGAGAAATTTACACATTTAATTATGACAGATCAATGAGAAGTGGCGAGAATGTGTCTGTTGCAGACATTGTACTTAGTTCAAATGGAGAATTTACTATTAAAGAAAAATTAATTGGAAGTTCAACAATTTCAAGCAAAGTTATTTGGGGAATTAACACAAATCAGTTTGTTCCTGTTTCTGTTATCTGTTATAGTCCAAACTATTTTGATGAACAGGAGGGAATTGGTCATCGTCATCTATTCTTAATGTTGAAAGATTGTAAAAATGGCGAAGAACCCAATGGCTACTATAATGAGTTTCTAAAGAACGAACTTGCTGAGCACAAGAGAGTCTTTGAGGCTCTAGGTGCAAAGTGCCACGTAGAAGATATGGAGGATCAGCTTTCGGGTATCGGATTTAGCATGACAAAACGTGCAGAATTAGTTGTAAAAGTTAAAGGCGCAACTGAGAGAATCATGAAGATTAAATTTTAATAAAAAGGAGAATGTGATTATGAGTAACGTAAATTTATTTGAGGTAGCAACAAAAAATAAGATGAGATTCCCATACAGAGGTAGTGTCTCGGTTGAAGATTTATGGGATCTTCCTTTAACAGCATTGGATTCTGTATTTAAAATCCTGAATGCACAGGTCAAGCAGTCAAAGGAAGAAAGTCTTCTAAGTACAAAATCTAAAGAAGATGAAGTGTTAGAAAATCAGATAGAAATTGTAAAGTACATTGTTTCTGTAAAATTAACGGAAAAGGCAGCAAGAGAGGATGCAATAGAGAAAAAGGAAAAGAAGCAAAAAATCATGCAGATTATGGATAATAAACAGGACGAAGCTTTACGGAATGCATCAATGGAAGATTTACAGAAGATGTTAAATGAATTAGGGTAATGTGATTTGGGGAGGTCAGACTCCCCAAGTTAATTTCAGAAGATGAAAGAGGGATTTTAAAGAGGAAATTTCATGTAAATTAGAATTTTAAGGAGGAAACATGAAGCGGTCGGATTTGGAAAAATGTTTAGGTGAATTAGTAGAAGTGCATTTTTTTGATGGCGAAGTTATCCAAGGTTGTCTCAGAAAAACACATGATGAGATGTTTAAGAATGACGCAAATCTGTATATACCAATTAATAGGTATTTTGTTACTAAAATAAGAACTCTAAGGTATGCATAAGCTTTTTGTTTCGAACTTCACATGTTAAGAAGCTTAAAGTTGATTAGGATTTTACGGAGATAAAATATGATAAGTAAAGATTATGTTATCTGTCCTTTTTGCAAGAAAGACCATAGTAAGAACAAAGCAATAGGGACAAGCGGATAAATAAATCACACTGGTAGTGAGCGTTCTATCACCTGTGAGAGATGCGGAAAAGATTTTCGTTGTTCATGTGAAGTCCAGATAAAATATAAAACAAGTAAGAATTAAACTGATATTTAATGGATTATATATGTTCTCTTAAATCTGAAAATTAATTACAACGTAAAGAAAAATGTCCCCAAGGTTAATATGAGGACATTTTTCAATCAAAGGTTTAACAGCCAACAAAATACTTCATTAACAACCTATTGTTATTTCCGCATTGCCATCCTGACACCTTTGTATGATGTGTCTTTTGAACACAAGATTATTATGAGCATAATCTATAAAAATATTATGGTAATAACAGTAAAAGAAATGGTAGATATTGCAACGTCGAGTTTGCTGTAAAAAGACCATTATTCTAACATATATGTTGGAGTAATTTCCTAATTATTGGTCAGACTAATCATAAAAAACTTGGAGGTTATTATGAGCGACGTAGAGGTTTGGGAATTATTAAATAAGATGTCAAAGGAGAATCACCGAGAGCGGATGGCAAAGACGCCAGAAAGGATAGAGTATTGTATTAAGCAGTTTGAAGATAATGGGATAGAATATAATCTACTCAATAAAGAGATAGGCCATTTTCATTGTCATAGAAAGAGCGATGGTAAGTTATATCAATTTTGGGCAGGAACAGGAAAAATCAGAGGATTAGAAAGTGTTAGAGGAATTAAGGAACTGATGAGAATTTTATTACAATGAAAATACTATCCAGAGCATAATCACGTCTTTTAATTCTTAGAAGGAAGGAGAGCGATAATCATGAGTGCAAAGAAGGATTGTTCATTAAGTGATGTAAAATTATTAAGGGAATTGATTTTAGAAAACCCAGAACTTCCGTTAATTATTTTTTGTGGGGAAGATTCGTGGAGTGGAGAACATGCGTATGAACAAGTCAATGCTAGTAAAGGGGAAATTGAGAGTCTTATATTATATGGTGATACATGGTTGACAGAAGAAGACTATGCAGAAAAATTAACAGATGATTTAAGTGACGAAGAAGAATATAAAAATTTATCAGATGAAGAATATAGAGAAATGATTGACAGAAAAGTATCGGCATCAGAATTTATAAAGGCCATTGTTATATGGATTGGGTAATTAAATTAGTATTTTATTAGTAATAAAAATGAGAAAGGTGACAGTATGGACGAAAAATTTTATCAATCAATTATATCTGGAATTCAAGAAATGGAAGCATTAAAAGATGACTATGAAAAGAAACAGGCACCTGGTGTGGTTTTGGAAGTATCAATAATATGATAAACCCTATGAAACGAGCAGTTTCCAGAGGAATGTATTCTGGAAAAGTCGAAGAACTTAGAGATCTGACGGCAATCATGGTTGAAGCACAGAAGCATAATAACTCGACAACCACAACCGCTATGGGGGAGCAGATTATTTACGAGTTGCTCGTTCAGTCAAACTGAGATTTGGTTTACCATTAAAAGGTTGTTTTTAATGATGAAGTACTTCGCAACATCTTGCGATAAACACAATAAACGGAATGTGTAAAGGAGAGAATGTGAAAGTTTTAAAAGTATTTGAGAAAACTCAACTAGAAGTGGGATAAGCATTAAATTTAATTACCAGTAACAATAATTAAAGATCAGGAAACAACAAATAAATTAGTAAATGAATCCTGTCAATGCTGATTTTAAATGAAAAGGAGAAAAATGAAGAAGACGCTTATTGTAGTAGACATGCAAAATGATTTTATTGATGGCTCTTTAGGAACTATTGAAGCACAGTCTATCGTGAAAAAAGTAAAAGATAAGATTACGGAATATCAAAATCGTGGAGATGAAATAATTTTTACAAGAGACACTCACCTTTCTAATTATTTACATACTAATGAAGGAAAGCATCTTCCAATTGAACATTGTATTTTTGGAGAAAAGGGTTGGTTTATTGCAGATGGATTAGAAGTTCCAAACTGTAAATATGTTGATAAATCTACGTTCGGATGGTGTTTCTGGAATAACATGAAATTCGATCAGGTAGAACTAATTGGTCTATGTACTGATATTTGCGTAGTCTCTAACGCTTTAATTCTTAAAGCGTCATTCCCTAATATTGAAATTACAGTAGATGCAAGTTGCTGTGCAGGAGCCACACCGGAAACCCATAAAGCCGCATTAGAAACCATGAAAATGTGTCAGATTAATGTGATTGGAGAATAACATGATAAAAATAGAAAGCTGCATTGTAGATGTTAAGAAGTTTCCAGATGGGACATTACTGTTCAAGGAGGATATTCCAATTGATTTTCGGGATTATAGGGAGGCAACTCTTGAGTGGCTTTTTGAAAACAACGAAGAATTGATTGTCCTTATTTATCTTGTAAAGCATCTAAAATCACATGGCCTGAATAGTTTATACCTTAAGATGCCATATATTCCTAATGCTAGGCAGGATAGGGTAAAAAATACAGAAGATGTATTTACACTAAAATACTTTGTAGAGATTATTAATTATCTGGATTTTGATTCTGTAACTGTTCTTGATCCTCATTCAAACGTAAGCGAAGCTTTAATTAATAATATTATTGTCAACTCACCAGAAAAATTAATCTCTAAAGTAATTTCAAAAATAGGTGAAGATAATTTAACAATGTTCTATCCTGACGAGGGAGCTATGAAAAGATATTCAACATTGTTTGATATACCTTATGCTTTTGGTATTAAGAAGCGAGATTGGGAAACAGGTAAAATCAATGGATTAGACGTATCTGGAATGTTGGAGTTTATAAAAGGAAGAAAAGTTTTAATTGTAGATGATATTTCAAGTCGTGGAGGTACTTTCTATTACAGTGCAAAGAAACTAAAAGAATTAGGCGCAAAAGAAGTCTACTTGTATGTATCTCATTGCGAAAATACTATTCTTGAAGGAGATGTATTAACTAGTGGCTTGATTGAGAAAGTATATACAACAAATAGCATTTTTACAGAAAATCATGAAAAGATAGAGGTAATGAATTATGAACAATAAAATCAACCCTATGTTATTGATAGATTTCTATAAGGCAGTTCATAGTGATATGATTAACCCCAAGATGACCAAATCAGTGTCATATTATACTCCAAGAATGAGCAGAGTAGATAGGTGGGATAAAGTAGTAATGTTTGGACTGCAAATGTTTTGCAAAACATGGCTTGTTGATTATTTTAATGATAATTTCTTCTATCTAAACAGGGAAGAAGTTATATCTGAATATGAAAGAGTATTGGACGCTTCTCTCGGTAAAGGAATTTACGATTCAATTAAAATTAGAGAGATACATAAGTTAGGGTATTTACCTATCGAAATTGTTGCTTTACCAGAAGGAACATTGGTGCCAATTCATGTTCCAATGTTCGGAATAACTAATACTCATCCGGGCTTTGCATGGCTTCCACAAGCCTTAGAGAGCTTGATTTCAGCTGAGATGTGGTATCCGCAAATTACTGCTACTGTTGGCAAGACGTACCGAGATATTGTCAATAAGTATTATAGTCTGACTTGTGATGATAATATTCCAAGGGCAAAAGCATTGGGAGCATTTGATTTTAGAGGTGATATGTGTGTAGATGCTGCATTAAAAGCTGGTGCAGGTTGGTGCATGTCATTCTTAAATACGGCTACAGTTCCTGTCATTCCATATTTAGAGGATATGTTTAATTGCGATTGCACGAGTGAACCTGTCGCATTTGGGTCAGTTAGTACAGAACATTTTGTGATGTGTAGTAACTATGCGATTGACGGTGATGAAATTACGTTCCTAAAGCGGTTACTAACAGAGTTGTATCCACATACTAGTTTTTCTTGTGTTCTTGATAGTTATGATTACTGGAATGTGATAGATAATATACTTCCACAATTATATGATGAAATTATGGATCATGATGGTTGTATGATGATGCGCGGAGATTCTGGTGATTGTGTTGATGTAGTTACAAAAACGGTATTTAAACTTTGGAATCTGTTTGGAGGGACTTTAAACAAAAAAGGATATAAAGTGCTTGATCCTCATGTCAAAGCAATTTATGGGGATAGCATTACGATTCAGAGGTGCGAAGAAATATATAAGATTCTTATGGAGAATGGATTTGCTTGTAGCAATGTGGTTTTAGGAGTAGGATCTTTCTCTATGCACTGCATTGAAGAAAATAATATATTAAAACCTTTTACAAGAGACACGTTTAGTTCATGTATTAAAGCTTGTTATGCAGAGGTAGACGGTAAGTGCTATCCAGTGTTTAAAGACCCGAAAGATGGCGGATTTAAAAAAAGTCAAAAAGGAATATGCCATGTACATTTAAATGAAGATGGAGAATTAGTGTATAAGGATGAATATACAACTGAAAGTATCCCAGAAGGTAATTTATTGCAGACAGTCTTTAAAGATGGCGAACTTATTAAAGAGTATTCACTTAAAGAAATTCGAGATATTTTGAATGGAGGAAAATTTTAATGTTTGATGCAAAGAAAATAAAAAATGAGATAGTAGAGTGGATTAAAAAGTTCTTTGAAAAGAATGGCAATGGCTGTAACGCTGTTGTTGGAATTTCAGGCGGTAAAGATTCAAGTGTCGTTGCTGCATTGTGCGTAGAAGCCCTTGGAAAAGAACGGGTTATTGGAGTATTAATGCCAAACGGGGAGCAGAATGATATTGATATGGCAAAACTTCTAGTGAATACTTTAGATATTAAATACCACATTGTAAATATCCACGATGCAGTTAAGGCCATAAAATATGAAGTGAAATCTAGTCTTAATGATCATTGGAGCATACAGTCATCAACGAACTTACCAGCTAGAATTAGAATGGCTACATTATACGCAGTATCTCAAACCGTTAATGGACGTGTAGCTAATACTTGCAATCTTTCTGAAGATTGGGTCGGTTACGCAACCCGTTATGGAGATGCGGCTGGAGACTTTAGCCCATTGTCTGGATTAACAGTTTCTGAAGTAAAAGCTATTGGATATGAACTTGGTCTTCCAACTAGCCTTATTGAAAAAACTCCTAGTGATGGTCTTTGTGGTAAATCAGATGAAGATAATCTTGGTTTTACTTACGATGCTTTAGACAGATATATTCGTACAGGGGAAATTGACGATCAAGATGTAAAGGTCAGAATTGACAATATGCATTTAAAAAATAAGTTTAAATTGGAGCTTATGCCAAGTTATAAAATTATCAGTTAAAACACGTCTTTCAATGGAGAATATATAAATGGAGGTGAAATGAATTATGATTCAAGACGTATTAAAACTTATTGAGAAAAAAGAGAAATTGCAGATTCTGTTGGAGACTGTTGGTATTGAATTAAAAGAGGCTGCCAATAATTTAGACCTTGATGCTTTAGAAAATTGCGACTATGAAACAATGAAGGGCTTGTATAATCAAGTTCAATATTTAATTGATGATGAGAGGAGGAAAAAATTATCTAACATAATTGTTACCAAGAAGATTTTGAAGTATCCACAATTATTAAAGCCTACATATTATCCAGAAATTGACACACTAAACATTTCCAGCGATGAGAAATTAAGGCTGGACAGGGCAGCCTATATGAATACCAGATTTTACATGAATGAGGATAATCTCGATAAGCTCGAATATAAGTTGTCCATTCAAGATTTAGAACTTTTGAAGTCTATTGGTATTGTAGAAAAGAAATACAGTTTCAAATGTAAGGTTTGTGGAGATCCGTGTATCACAATTTCTGAAAGTGATTTGGAGAAGTATAAAAGAGTGTTCCAATTGACTGAGATAGGTAGCTCTTTAACAGATGAGCAAGATAAAGAACTTGATGAATTATACGAGAATGGGGTTTATTGCATTTCGGTATGCTGTATGGATTGTGATTCTGAGTGCGAAATTACAAATCAGAGAGATTTAGATGATTATAAAGAGCATATAAAAGAAATTTACAAGGTAGAGAAAAATCCAGATTTGACATATGAAAAACTGTAAAGAAAAAGGAGAATGAATCAATATGGAGAAAAGCTCTGATGATTAACGACAATATTCAGCTAATGAAAAACATTAAGCAGATATCTTCTAGTAGTAGTAAAGCTTCTAAGAGATCAACAACAGTCTAACGTGAAATGTTTCTCTCTAGAGGGATAAAACACTAAAAAAATTGAGGAGAAAGTAGAAAATTGAGAATTATTTTTAAAAGAATAGCACTTCTAATTAGCATATTGTTTATCTGGCATATTTGTTCAAAATATATGAATCCAATATTTATACCGAAACCTCGATCAGTGTTTAATAATCTGATTCTGTTGATGAAAAACGGAGAAATATTTATTGCAATAAGATATTCATTTTTACGAGTAACAATAGCAGCAACAATGTCGGCTCTCGTTGCAATTCCTATAGCTCTTCTTGTATTTAATGTAAAAGTTGCAAAGGATATCCTAGATCCAATAATTAATATAATGAGATACTTGCCTGTTACGGCATTTTATCCATTGCTGATTATGTGGTTTGGAATTGATGAAATGATGAAAATAGTCTTTTTGTTTCTTGCAACTTTTGTGTATATGATGCCATCAGTAATTTTATGTTTAAATGAAATCAACTCTGATTTAATTGATACGGGTATTACTATAGGGATGAACAAGTTTCAGACTATTTATAAAATTCAGTTACCAGCTTCATTGCCCAGCATACTAAATAGCTTCATTATGATGTATGGAATTGGATTCACTTACATAGCTGTAGCGGAAACTGTAAATGCAAAGTATGGACTTGGTTGGATCATTCAGCAGTCCTCTTCGAGAGGAAGAACAGACATGGTGTTTATGTCAATAATTGTAATCATGGCAATAAGTGTTCTATTTGATTCTATATCGAAGAGACTTGTTAAAATGATTTTTAAATGGAGGTATTTAGGTGATTGAATTAAATAATGTTTATACCGGATATAGCAGAGACAAGCCATTACTAAAAAGATTCAATTATCGGTTTGATAACAAAGTGTATGGAATTTTGGGTGAATCTGGTTGTGGTAAAACGACCTTACTTAGAACAATCTCTGGGTTAATGAAGCCTATAAGTGGAGAACTAGTAATTGATGGAGTATCTTGTAGCAAAGCATACAAAAACAAGGTATACATGATTCATCAAAATTATACTTCCTTTGATTGGTTAACATGTTTGGATAATGTGTTAATCGCAAAAAAGGTAAAAGGGAAAGTTTTGGAGAAAGATATATTAAGAGCAAAAGAAATGATTAAACAGGTTGGATTATCTGATAATGAGACAAAGTATCCCAAACAATTATCAGGTGGTCAAAGACAACGGTTGGCTCTTGCTAGAACTTTATTTATGAAACCAGAAATTATATTGATGGATGAGCCTTTATCGGCTCTGGATCAGAAAACAAGAACAGAAATGCAGAATTTGATTATGAGAACACACAGAGAGACAAACAACACAATAATTATGGTCACTCATAGCAAAGAGGAAGCTAAAAATGTATGTGACGTGATTATAAATTTATGAAGGAGGATATTAAATGAGCTTGTTAAAAAAGTTGTTTATGGAGGAGATCCCACAGGAAGAGGAGTATTGTGAATCAGGTGTCGATACATATGAAATCTCTACGGTGCCTGATGTTGAACTTGAAGAAGTAAACACAGATACCTTGATCGAGGATATCTATTTGCAGAATGAGTTGTTTGATAGAAAGAAATCTATTTTTAAGGTAGAAGAGTTAATTAATTCACTTCCTAAAGAAATGGTGACTGAAACAAAGAAAGCAAGTGTGCTAGCGATCCTGGGAAGCTTTGGTCTTACAACAACCGATGTAGGGCTGGACGGAGAAAATAGAGTCAGTGTTTTGAATGGAGTTTTATCCAAAATCATATCAGATGGCAAGGGTGAAATCAATGATAATGAGACTGAAATTGAAACCCACAAAAAAGCAATTGCCAATTTAGAAAAAATGATATCGGATAAACAGAATGAGATGAAAGTGTCAGAAACAAACATAAATGCAGAAATTGCAAGAATTTCGGAATTAATTAAATTTATTGGAGGAGCAGAGTAATGGAGTTAACGAAACTAATTATTATTATTGCGGCTGCATTGTTTGTTCTTATACTCATTTTGTTTCCAGAGGCAAGAGTACTATTTAAGGGAATAACTAGATTATTTATAAAGGATATGGCAACTACGCCAGAGGGGGCAGAAGCTATTTATGGTGAAAAAATTGATGAAGCCCAGGAGGCATACAATAAGTCAGATAATGCATTAAAAGTTGCATCTGGTAAATTAAGTAATGCCAAAAGAGATATGGAGGGCTTAAAGAATAAACTTGTTAAAATAGAATCTGAATGTGAAGCTCTTGTAAAATCAAGTAAGAATGAGATGGCACAGTTAAAATCAGAAGAAAGGGAAGATGTTTTATCTGACATTAAGAGATATACAGAACTCATTAAAGCGTATGAGGTTGCAACCAATACTGCAAAAGAAGCACAAGAAATGTGCGAGAGAAATCTTCGCAAGTTAAAGCGTGAAAGTAAAGAAGTAGTAGAGAATATGAAAGTTAAAAAACAGCTAAAAGAAGTCTATGACGATATGGATGAACTTAAAAACGTTTCCGCAACCGACAAGCTTCTTAGCTCCGTTAGAGATAAGAACAAGGATTTAGATGCTATTGTTGAAGGATCAAAGGTAGTCCATGACAATAAGATGTCTACTAAATTACAAAAAGCCGAGAAAGAAGCAAAGAAGCTACAAAGTGATGATTACTTAGAAAGTTTAAAGAAAAAATATAATAAATAAGGAGAATTTATATGAGTGCAAGACGTTTTAGACCAACAAAGGCAGCAAAGTTTTTGTTACTTGTGGTAGTAATGGCATTAATCGGTGGAGGGATTTTCTTTGGGATTAATAGCGGATTAATTAAAACTTCGTCAGGTAAAGACAATATTGCGAGCATAGAGAAAGTAAAAAAAGAATCGGTTAATGTATCGTCTGATAAGGACGGCAATGTTATCAATACAGAAAAAAATGATAATAAGACAATCAACTTATCTCTTGATGAGTGGATCGGTTGGAAAAGTATTATTGATGCTAATGGTGGACTTTCTACTAAAGATGGATCTATCTACAGTAAACTTGGTATCAATGTAAATATCAGCATTATTAATGACGCAACACAATCTAGCAACGCAATGGTTAGTGGAAAAATTGACGCTGCCGGTTACACCATTAACAGAACAGCATTTTTATCCAAGAAGTTTTCTGACGCTGGGATCAATGTAATTATGCCTTATGTAACTAATTTCTCAAATGGCGGAGATGGTATCATTGCAAAATCTGAGATCAAATCAGTTGGAGATTTGGTTAATGCAAAGATTGGAGTTCCACAGTTTTCAGAAGCTCATTCTCTTGTAGTATGGTTTGTTAATCAGTCTGATTTATCCGAGTCTGACAAGAGTAAGATTATAAGCAATTTGATTTTATTTGAAACACCAGATGAAGCAGCTAAAGCATTTTTTGCGGGGCAGATTGATGTAGCAGCTACATGGGAACCGTATTTAACTCAGGCACAAAATATGTCCGGTGCACACATCTTATTCAGTACAGCTAGTTCTTCGAGTTTAATTATGGATGGAATTTTGTTCAATAAAGCATTCGCTGAGAAATATCCAGATGTGGTTTCAACTTTCATTGATGGTGCTTTACAGGCTTCAAAATTATACGACACAGACACGACAACTATTAAAACTGTTATGCCCATGTTTTCTACTGCATCTGATCAGGATATTTTAGATAACTGCATGTCTGCAAAACTAACTACATATGCAGATAATATGAATCTTCTTAATGGTACTGCTAAAACAATCTATTCAGATATGTGCAATGTTTGGGAATCAATTGGAGAAACAGTAAATAAGGAACTGTTTGATACGGTTTTTGATAATAAGTATATCAGCAAATTAGCTGACAAGTACGATTCAGGTGACATCACATCAACAGATGCCAAGGTTGTTGTTACTGAGGAGAATAAGCAAGAGGTACTTGATACAGTTGCATTATTACAGAAATCTACCTCTGTTAACTTTATAATCAATACTGCAAAATTTATAGATTCTGCTGAAGCCACAAAGACATTGAATGATTTTATCGAGATTTCAAAAGTACTTGATGGAACAATTATTGAGATTGCTGGAAATACAGATCCTAATCCATCATCTGATCCAGAAGATGTAGCAAATAAGATGTTGTCCCAGCAGAGAGCAGAAACTGTTAAACAGTATTTCGTTCTAAATGGTATTTCGGCGGATAGGATCATTGTCGTTGGAAACGGATCAAGTAAACCAGTCGTGGAAAACGATAGTGAAGAACATAGGGCTATGAACAGAAGAACAGATATCTCGTTCAAAAGTATCGAGTAGGTGATGAGATGATAGTATTAAATATTGGTATATTTATTTTAAGTCTGGCTTGTTGTTACTTACTAGGATATGTAGTAGGTAAACGCAAAAGGTAACTTTAAGCCTTGAAATTCCTGTTTCAAAGGAGAATTATTAAGTAACACCTATCCCCTCAGTTTGGCGACTGGTGAGATAGTATAAAACACATACATAAATTACATCAACAAATCCCCAATTAACAACCTAAAACTGAATAGAGAATATCTGTACGGGTGCTTAAACAGCTCACCCTTGGGAGAGTTTGCCCATAAATAGCTGTTTTACATAGTTTATATAGAGCAAATTTCATGTTATCGCCAGTGATGAGTTGGTGTTTACATAGAGAAAACAATAAAGAAAGAGGTGCTAATCATAGGAGGAGAATTTGGAATTAAAATAATGAAAGTTAAATCTGATGGAGATAATGTAAGACCATACAACGGGTATGGCAACAGCCGAAATATGGTTTTATCTTTACTTGGAAATGATAATCAATGGTTGCATTTATGTGGAGATAATGATTGGGGATATTTAGCTCTGGAAGTATTGAAGCCAATTTTACAAACAGCCATTAGTGTACAGACAGATATTATCAACAATATTAGTGACCATAATCCGGAAGTGATCTTAGTTGGAAGAAATGACTTTAGATTATTAGATATTTTACATATAGCCAGAGATGGAGAAGAAGGGATTTCTATTATCAGAGGAATCCCCGTTGTAAAAGGTGACTTTGATAATGGAGTCAAGTTTTTAGGCAAGAAAACAAAAGATGATTCAGAATTACCATTTGCATAATAAGGAGGAAAAGAATGTCAGAAAATTATTTTAAGGAACTTTATAACGTCGATGTTAAGGAAAAAGTAAAGCAGAAAAATGGGTTGAATTATTTGTCATGGGCTGCATGTTGGGCAGAGGTGAAAAAGCTTCACCCTGATGCCACATATCGGATTTATGAAGAAGTTCTTACTTATGCTCCAGATGGATCAACACCTATGAAAACTCGTCCATGGTTTGACGATGGGAGAACAGGCTGGGTAAAGACAGGAGTTACGATCAATGGTATTGAACATATTGAGGAATTACCAGTAATGGATTTTAAAAATAGTTCCATTTCGGCAGATAATATTAAGTCTTCGGAAGCAAACAAAGCAATTCAGAGATCATTAACTAAGGCATGTGCGCGGCATGGGTTGGGATTGTACATATATGAAGGTGAAGATCTCCCAGAAGAGAGCAAGGAATTAGAAAAACTTAGAACTGAATGCTATAAATTGGTCACAGAAAGAGCTAAATTATCTGAAGCGGCAAAAAATAAAGTGGCTGAGTTCTGTAAATCCGCTGACGAAAAAGCAAACGGCGATCCTAGAATCATGGAAGACATTGAAACATTAAAGACACTTAAAACACAGCTTATGGGAATTAGAAAATAGGAGGAGATTGACATATGGGATTCAGAAGTGGCGCGTATTCAAAAATTTGGAGCATCGAAAAAGGCAAGGGTAACTATTATGTGGCAGACATGTCAACCAGCAAAAAAATGAAAGATAGAGACGGCAACGAGATTCAGGAGAACGGCAAAGCAAAATATGAAACAGATTGGTCAAATAAATTTGTACGTCTTGTGGGGACGGCGGCAAAACAAGCTGAGTCATTAAAGTCTGGAGATTCGGTTAAGATTGAATCTTGTGAAGTGACAAGTAAATATGACAAAGACAAGGGAAAGGAATTTGTAAATTATGTGATTTATGCGTTCGATAACAGCCAGAATAATTCTTCAAATTCAACTCCAGCAAGCGGAAATGGATTTATGAATATTCCAGATGGCGTAGAAGATGAGGGACTTCCATTTAACTAGGAAAGGAAAACATGGACAATTTAAAATGTGGAGATAGGGTCGAGGTATTTCAAAACTCAGAAAGAATTAAACGCCTTAGCTATTTGAATAAGACGGGGATAGCTACTGGTAAACGCAAGGCAAATGATTTTGAGGTAGTTTTTGATGATGGACAGAATAGCTATGTTTACATCGAGGATTTAAAGATCGTATCTGGACGCAATACCCAAGTTCAATAGAGGTGTAATTTATGTCAGATAAAACATATAAGTGTGCATTTAAGCATTGCAAGCATGAGTCCTGCGAAATACCGCAGGACAAAGCTATTAAAGTTGGGAATAGATACATGCATTCAGATTGTGCCAAGACTAGTAAAAACATTACAGAGATAAGAGATTTCTATTATGAAAATATCAGTAAAACAGTTGTCATGAAACAGTTGGTGAGTGTTATTAACAATCTCTTATTTACAAAAGATATTGATTCTGAATATTTGTTGTTTGCACTGACTCATTCTGTATCTGCAAAAATACCTGTAAAAAGTCCTTATGGGCTTCATTATTTAATAGATAATCAGAGAATTAAGGATTTGTTTAAGAAGAAAAAAGCTACGGAAATCGCAAACGAGATAAAGAAAGATGCTAATTCTGCTGAGATGGAGCCAGTTAAGTCCATTGGATTTAATTATAGTTCATCTAACAATGTTGGATTTGGAGGTATTTTGAAGGGAGGGAATTAGTGGATTTAAGCGAAATTTCTGACTATAAAGCAGAAGCCGGTGTGATATCGACCTTAGTGTATCACCCGGAATTTATTTTACATAGTAACTATCTACATGAAAAGTATTTTTACAACGTTGATAACGCCTGTATTTATTGGGCAATTAATGAGCTTTTTGCAAAAAAGATAACAAACATAACGGCCTTGAATATTGAACAGATGCTTGATTCTAATAAGGCTGTAAGAAAAAAAGTCCAGGAGTACAATTTGCCAAGTATCCAAGAGTACATTGACCTTTGTTTTAACACAAAGAGAGATAGTGTTGAGGAATATCTTCTTCTTGTCAATCGTGTGGTTGAACTGGCATTTAAACGTTCTTTTTATAAGAAAGCAAGCGATTGGCAAAGAATGTGCCTCAGTGAAGAGATTCATCTAAACGACATGAGCAACGCTGTCTATAAAGAACTAAATGAACTAACAACAAGTTTTGTGACCGATGGAGAGATTACAACTTTTGGTTCAAAGATTAAGGATATTTGGCAGAAGATAAAAGAAAAGAAGGAACGTGGGGAATCATATGGATTACCTTCATTTTTTTCAAGTATAAATGAATTTTTTACTTATGAGGAAACTGAATTAGTTGTAATAGAAGCAAGGATGAAAAAGGGTAAGAGCTGGTTGGCGATGATTGAAGCGTTGCACAAGGCCATGAACGGAGTCCCTACCTTTGTCCAGGATAGTGAGATGAGCGACGAGAACTGGTACGTAAGGGTCTTGTCTTACTTAAGTGGTATATCAGTCTATCGGATTAAGAATTCTATTTTAACAGAGGAAGAAGAATTAAAGGTAGAAGAAACCAACAACTATATTGAGTCACTACCTTTGTTTCATAATTTTGATCCATATATTACAAAAGAGAAATTTTACTCTATTTGCGCACAAAAGAAAAGTGAGATGGATTTGAAATTTGTTGTATGGGACTATATCAAGTGCGATGATTCTATTCTTAATTCTGCCGAAAGAAGTGCATATATGGCAGGTATTACAAACTGGTTAAAAAACATTATTGCTGGTGATTTGAAAATGTCCGTTTTAGCATTCTGCCAATTAAGTCGTCAAAACGAGGTTGCAGAATCAGATGGTATAGAAAAATATTGTTCAGTAGCTTGTAAATGGGAAGAAAAAACGAATGAAGAGTTGGTTGCTGATGGCAAAGAATGTGGAACCCATAAGTTTACAGTCAAATTAAATAGACTAGGAAAGCCACATTCGGGGAGTGGAGATTATATTGATATGATGTTTACCTCCGAAAAAGTCGGAATTAGAGAGGCCAAACAACACACTGAAAGCACACCATTTAGTTAGGAGGTGAATCTTGTGGCTCTATATGATGATGACATGCTAGAAGAAATTAATAGCAACGTTGATCTGCTTGATTATATTGGATCTACGATGGAGTTAAAACAACGAGGTAAAGATTATTTTGGACATTGTTCTCTACATATAGACCGCACCTCTTCATTTTCCGTTACACCATCTAAGAATAAGTTCTTTTGTTTTAGTTGTGGAGCAGGTGGCGGAATTATTCAATACCTTATTCTTTATGAGAAATTAGGTTATGATGAGGCAATTAAAAAAGCTTCTCGTTTGGCTGATGTAGATCTAAAGGCTATGTGTCAGTCGGAAACAGTTAAATTGAATAAAGTCATACGAAAGTTTCATAACAACAATCCAAGTGAATCATCTACTCGCGAGATTTTAAGTTCCAAAGAATTACTTAAATATAAAGATGTTGAAATTCCTGAGTGGGTAGAAGAGGGGATATCTCCTAGTGTTTTAAAGATATTTGGAATTAGACTTGATAACCGGGGGAATAGAATCGTATATCCTGTTTATGACATGGTAGGCAATCTGATTAATATTAAAGGAAGAACCCTATGTAAAGAGTTTAAGTTTTTTGGCATTCAGAAGTACATAAATTATTATCCAGTTGGAGTGGTGGATTATTTTCAAGGTATGAACATTACCTTGCAATACATTAAGGCATCTGGAGAAATAAAGATCTTTGAAAGCATAAAGAGCGTTATGAAACTTTTTACATGGGGAATTAAGGATAGTGCTTCTGCTGAAAAACACACTCTAACGCTGGAGCAAATAAAAATTCTGATATCAACGCAAGAAATCAAGAGTGTGGTGTTTTGTTATGATTCTGATGTTTCTTATCAGGAACGAAAAGTTAAAGAGAATATTGATTTATTGAAGCGCTTTGTAAACGTGTATGTGATTATTGATAAAAAAAATCTACTCGGAGGAGTGGAAGGGAAAAATTCCCCCGTAGATTTGGGAAAAGAAGTTTGGGAATCGTTATATCAAACAAGAGTAAAAATCAAATAAAGGAGGATATGATTGGGAGAATATAAAAAACAGATAGATGAAATGGAGTTTTCATTTAGTCGCTGCAACTCATTTGAAGGTTGTAAATATGAATGGTATCTAAATTATCTACTCAAAGATGAAAATGGTAAACGTGTTTATGATAATGAGCAGAATTTCTATGCTGCATTTGGATCATTTTGTCACGCTATTTTAGAACGGATTTTTACTGAAGAGATGAATGTTGAAAATTCAGTTGATTATTACAAGGTTAATTTTGAAGAAGAAGTTCAATGTTATGATGTCCCGGAGTCGACTAGAGAGAAGTATTTCTATTTGGGATTAGATTACTTCGCTACTCTCGATTTAACTTGGTTAGATGAATATGAAGTGCTAGGTGTGGAAAAAAAGTGTGAATTCACCATTAATGGTCGCCGTTTTATTGGTTACATAGACCTTTTACTAAGGCATAAGAAATCTAAAGAGATTATTGTGATTGATCATAAATCTAGCGAGTATCCACTAGGTAAAAAAGGACAGGTATTAAAAAAGAAGCTTTTAGATTATGAGAGATATAAAATTCAGCTTTACATGTATTGTGAACAAGTATTTAAAGAATATGGAGTCTACCCATCTAAAATAGTTTGGAACTACTTTAAAGACAAGAAATGGTTGGAACTTCCATTTATATATGATGAATTCAAAGATGCAAAGGAGTGGGCGATAAAAATAATTGATTCAATGTATCTGGAAGAAAATTTTGTGCCATCGATGGATTATTTCTACTGCAATAATTTATGCGGTTTTAGAAACTCCTGCGATTATAAGTTAATGGGAGGCGAATAATTGTCTTTACTAGAGGATTCGAAAAAGGCTGCTTCAAGACTGAATTTTAGCTTCCCATATAATATAGAAACTTGGCTCAATGATATGAATATGCTCATGGAAAATTATCACAAGCATACTACATGGTCTGATTTAATTCAGATTGATTCGGCTACTGATATTCATGAGTTTATGGAACATTCTAATTCATATGGCTGCCAATGCTACTTTTCGGGCGAGCATGGTTATCCTGGAGAATGGCTATATGTATATGACGTATGCAAAAATTCTCAAGATGCTGATTATCGTAAGAAGCATAAGTTATCAAAAGAAATTAAGTTTAGATACTCTGCGGAAGTGTATTGGGTAAAAGACATAAATGAAGTGATTCGCGAGGAGCATGTTGATAAAAAAGGCAAATCTCAGGTAAGAGAGAAAAGAGATAAAACTAATTGCCACATGGTAATTGTTGCTCGTACTTATCAAGCAATGAGGAAGCTGAATTACATAATAACGTGTGCTCATAACGAAGGTTTCTATTCAAAACCAAGAATTGATTTAAATATGTTATTTGAACTTGATAAAGATGATGTTTACATTACTTCTGCGTGTATTGCAGGTTGGAAATACGAAAATGCTGAAGATATTTGGTTAAAGATATGGGAGCATTTTGGAAACAACTTCTTTCTTGAATACCAAACTCATAATACTATGGCTCAAAAGTTATTAAATGATAGAATCTACAAAATGTCTCAAAAATACGGTATACAGACCATTGTCGGGCTTGATACCCATTATATAAATGAAGAGGATAGAATAAAAAGAGAAAATCTTCTCCAGAGAAAAGGCCTACATTATGACGATGAAAATGGCTGGTATATGGACTTTCCTACAGGCAAGAAAACATATGAAAGATTAGTTGAACAGGCAGTTTTACCCTCAGAAGAAATCATTTATTCGATGATGAATACACATGTTTTCATTGATGGGTGCGAAGAACTCACATACAAGACAAATTTTAAAATACCTATAGCTCCCATGTACGAACAATATGACTACAATGAACGGGTTAAAATACTTAAAGGTATTTTATATGAAAAATATAGAGAAGAAGATTTAGATCATAGAACCAAGGATAGAGAAGAAGGCATGCTGTATGAACATGGGGAAATTGAAGCAAGCGGGACTACCGATTACTTTTTAACTAACTTTGAGTTAGTAAAGTTGGCTGTTAATAAGCACCGCGGACAGCTAACTACTACCTCAAGAGGAAGCGCTAGTTCATATTATTCGAGTAAATTACTAGGGTTTACTACCATGGATAGGTTTGAGTCAGAAGTTCCTATATATCCAGAGCGTTTTATTACAAAGGATAGGATTTTATCTTCTCACCAGATGCCTGATATAGATTTTAATGTTTCAAATCAGGAACCATTTGTTCTAGCAGGGAGAGAGTTGGTTGGAGAACATGGTTGCTATCCCCTATTGGCAGTTGGCAAATTAGGAGAAAAGTCAGGATTCAAACTGTATGCGGATATAAAAGGACTTGAGCCAAGTGTCGCAAATGAGATCACTTCTTCTATTGACCAGTATAATGAAGCACTGAAACAGGTTGATGACGAAGAGGATAAAAAGGATATCCATATAGAGGATTATATAACAAATAAAGAGCATTTAAAAATATTTAATGATAGTAAGCCATATCAAGGTATTATTGAACAGGCCAAAGTTCATGCTTGTGGATTCTTCTTGTTTAATGGGAACGTCGAAGAAAAAGATGTTATTGGATATGGAGATATTCGCTATGAGATTGGATTGATAAGATGCCATTCTGAAAGCACTGGAAAATCCACGGTTGTTGCCAATATCGAGGGAGGATTGCTTGATTCTTATGGTTATGTAAAAGATGATTTTCTTATTGTAGATGTCGTAGGGATCATTCATAAGCTATACGAAAGCATTGATATGAAAGTTCCTACCGTTGCCGAACTAAGAAAAATGGTATCTGGCGATGAAAAAGTTTGGAAACTGTATGAGATGGGAGCCACATGTTGCCTTAATCAGTGCGAGAAACCAAGTACCACAAAAAAGGTTATGAAATTCAAGCCGAAGAATATCAAAGAGTTGGCTGCCTTTATTGCAGGTATTCGCCCAGGTTTCAAATCTCTAATTGATGGATTCTTGAATAGGATTGACTACAGTAATGGAGAAAAAGCTATTGATAAACTCTTGGCGGATTGCTTCCACTACATGTTGTATCAGGAAGCGGTAATGAAAATTTTCTCCTATCTAGGTATCCCTATGAAAGATAGCTACGATACAATCAAAAAGATAAGTAAAAAGAAGTTAAAAGGCGAAGCTCTTGCAAAGGTAGAGTCTAGTCTAAAAGAACATTGGTTGCAAAATATCGGCAATTTAGATAACTTTGAACCAGTATATAAGGTCATCAAAGACAGCGCTAGATATAGTTTTAATGCTCCTCATGCTCTAGCAATGGCAAATGATTCTCTCTATGAAGCATGGCCGAAAGCCCATTATCTTTCCAAATTCTATGAGGTGACGTTAAACCATTATCAGGATAAAGGAGATAAAAATAAGGTTGCTGCACTAACAAAAGAAGCAATGACGATGTTCGGCTACACGATGGGAACCTATGAGTACGGGAAAGACAATACTAAATTCACTATCGATGATGAAAACAAGATCATTTATCCCAATCTATCTAGCGTTAAGGGGATTGGAGAAAAAGCCGTTCGTGCCATTATGGATATATATGAACAAGGAATTGATGATTTTGTTGAAATCTATACGTCCATTAAAGGTACGAATATCAATTCATCGGTGTTTAAGGATTTGGTGAAGATAGGATATTTTAGGAAGTTTGGCTCTATAAAGAAACTTCTTACAATCACTGGAATTGTAGATTACTGGAGAGGAAGCCAAGGAACCGGAAGAAAGACTGTTAAAAAAGCAGAAATCCCAGATCTTCACATAGCTGAAGAGATTGTAAAAAAATATGCGACAGATAAATTGGCATCTGGAAAGACCAGTGATTCACAGTATAGCAATTTAGACTGGATTGGATTGTGTAAGGAATTATCTTACCATGTTGAGAATGATGAGTTTGGAGTAATTCAGCTTGTGAAATTTCAATATGAAGTATTAGGATATGTTGACTATGTTGACGATTCTCTTGATTGGAGGTATGTGGTAATCACTGATATCAATACAACATATTCGCCTAAATTCAATGCTTATAGCATAGGTAAAGGCAAGACAACAGAGATGAAAATACATAAGTCCATCAATAAACGAGACAAGGCAATTAAGATGAGCTTTAATGAGATACCGGTTCAAGATGGAGATATAATTTACATAAAGGATGTAAAAAAACAGCCAAAGAAACAAAAAGTGAATGATGAGTGGCAAATAGTCCCCGATGTTTACGAGTGGTGGATTAAAGATTATATAAAAATGGCATAGGATGGTGAAACACATTAAGAATTATTACACGGATAAGAAATATAAGGAACTTTTATCTCACATGGTCATACTCTGTGACACGAAAGAAAAGAGCAATGAAAATATAATCGAATATTTTGATGGAAATGGTATTGCTTATAAAAAGCGTTCTCTTAAAACAGGCGATTATTCAATTATGGTAGAGGCTTGCCCGGAGTTGGGTTTTCTTGTAGACACGTATTTTACCGATGAATTGGTGATAGAGCGTAAAAATGGATTAAAGGAACTAGCTGGTAATTTGTCGAATAATCAAGATGATGACCGATTTATGAAGGAATTAAACAGAATGATTAATGTCTCAAACGTTTATCTTGTGGTAGAAAACGATAGACTGGACGATATCATGGAACACAATTACGATTCCAAATATAATGAAGATTCGTTTTTGAGAACGTTACTAACATGGCAAAAGCGGAGCAATTTCTATCTGAATTTTGTTAATCGTGAAAACATGGGAAAATTCATTTATGAGATTTGCAAAAACTGTTTAGATAATAGCATTTTAAAATAGGAGGATAAAATTTGAAGAAAGAAATATTTGAGAAAGAATTAGGATATATTGCAACAGAAGAAGTAAGAAAATTGGTCGAAGTTGGTTTGGAGAATTTGCCAGACTATTTCTTTTCAATGGCCGCTTCCACTACCGGAAAGTATCATCCGTCATATGCTCTTGGAGAAGGTGGGCTTGTTAGGCACACAAAAGCTGCGGCGCTAATTGCGAATTACATATGTCAGCTGGAACAGACACAGAATGAGTTTACTCAGGAAGAGCGTGATTGTATGATTGCTGGAACCATTCTACATGACGGACATAAGGAAGGAAATGGTGGAAGTAAGTTTACTGTGCATGAACACCCTCAAATTTGTGCAGAATGGATTTTAACAAATACTATCTTCGATAGCTTCAGCATGGATTATAGATATATGATTGCTGATGTTGTCGCTTCTCATATGGGACAGTGGAATGAAAACAAACGAAGTAAGGTCGTCTTGCAGAAGCCAACGACTCCGATGCAAAAGATCGTTCATCTTTGTGATTACTTAGCATCAAGGAAAGATATCGAAATCTTATTCGATTCCAATATGGAAGCAACAAAACCAGATATCAATACGTACACCTTTGCTTTTGGTAAATATAAAGGACAGTTGATTACGGAAGTAGCAAAGGATCATAAGGATTATTTAGAGTGGATGAGAGATAATATGACATTAAAGGAACCATTGAAATCTTTTGTTTTAGAATTGTCAAAATGAAGCCCGAATGAAAAAATGGGCTTCCGTTTTATAAGCCATTAAACTTAAGGAGCAAAGAAATGAATATTGGTGATGTTATTGAAGAGATGATTTATTTGAAAAGCAAATATGGAATTAGTTTTCCAGATGATAATGCAATTAATGATGCTTGTAATATATTATCAAGATTGCCAAGAAAATGTGTTGTGGCAGAGTGGATTATTACAAACTCTCAGAACGATGAGTAAATAGAACAGTGGTTTTACTGGAAATTAGTACAATCTATATGTTTTCTGGAGGCATAAATAAGAGTGTTAACGCCCTCAAACTTTTTAGGCTCACACTGCCTGGCAGCTATTACAAGGCCCCTAAGGCGCTTTAATGAATCAATATCTTCTGGTTTTCTTTTATAGTAATTTAACTCATTAATTACCTTTAAGCTAAGATGATTGGGGATTCGTATTCTGCCTTCAGGTGTGATAATAGCACCGGTAACGGACTTAGGAGAACTACTTGTGTAATATTTTGTCTTGTTGCGTGATATTTTGTAATTATATTTTGAAATAATATTATAAATTATTTCTTTTTGTTTATGAGAAATTCTATTACATGAAGAAAATGTCATGTCATCGACGTATACAGACATGGTTATTCCATTGCAATCGCAGAAATATTGTATTTCATCAAACATGTTGTGATTGACAAGGTAGGATAATATCTGGCTAGTAGGAGCTCCAGAAATTAGGTGGTTTGATGTTTTAATTCCTTTAAATTGTAGAAAGTGCTCAACAGACTGAATATCTTTTATTTTACATAGTGTTAAATCGATGGTTGTGAAGTTAGTGAAAATTTTGGCAACGTCTGGTGTCATCATCAAATCATTATTAAAAAAGTCAAAGACAGTTTCACGGGTAATGCATGGGAAAAATGATGACAAATCTATTTTAAAAAGATATTGATTATCTTTATGTATTTTCGCATTATCAATATATGATTTACCCTTTATACCAGAGAATATATTATAAGGAACCTCAATTTTACTAAGCTCCTTTTTAATAATTCTTTGAATAAGTTTCAGAGAATACGAAGGAGCTTCAATTAAACGAGGTTTCGGTTTAGTCGCAATATACGGACTGATATTTTGAGCTATATAGTTTTGTTTTAAATAGTCTTTAGTGGGGATTTTAAGCAGTTTAATAACATAGGACTTTGATGACTGTCTATAAAGATTTGGGTTTGTTATATATATCATAAATTTCACTCTTTTCAAATAAATGCTGGTGATTAGCAATCACTTGCCATGCTGATTAATAAACGGATAAATTCAGCACGAACAACGGGATTACAAATAGACGCAACCAGTGCAAAAGAAATTAAAGCTACAATGATACAGGTTAAAGACTTTCCATCAAGCGTAATGTTGCTAAAGATATTGATATTTACAGTGACATTACTAGGTTCATCCGTTTTCCTTTTCATAATTATCACCTCCTTGTTATTATTGGCTCCAAAATGGAGTCTCCCAATTCCATTAATAACAAAGAGATACTATAGCGTGCATCTTTTCACACCAGCACAATTTTTCTCCCAAAAAAATGAAGGAAAGCGAACATATCTCAACTACACCTGCACTGCTTAATAAAGCTTATGTATCCAGTACATGATGCTTCGCCGTGCTACCTCACTATTCTTGGTGTTCTAAAGGAGAATCACGACGCTCTCTGTATGCCGTGAGTGCCCCTTTTAATATTACTCCAAAACATCTGGAGTACCATTCGTCAACTATAACGAACCAAATGGGAGTAAATCTGCTATACAACACTGGTAATTACCATTATATACCAAAATTTTATTGATGTCAATTTTTATAACACAATTGAACAGTAGTATAACGAACAGTTTAAATTAACAAATAAAAGCCCGATATCTTCGGGTGAAAGGAGAATAAATGTACATTGAAACAGTAGGAGAACTCAAGGCGTTTATTGAAAGCATGGATAATAATACTCCTTTAATTTCAAAATCAGGAAATTTTGAACTGAATGAAGAAATAGTATGTGGAGCAGATATTTCAATAAACAAATTTAGAATTGAGAGTAAAGAGTTTTTAGATGCGTTTGATTACGAAAAGTATCGTAAAGACGTGTACACACATGATATAAACGGAACTGAATGTTTAAAGATATCATGAAACGAGTATTTTATATGAAATGTGGAAGAATATATTGACAAATGGTTAAAGGAGGATTTACATGGACAACAACAGTGAGGATGATACATTTGAAAAATATCTCAGAGACATTGAAGGAATTACTCTCAACGATTTCGCAAGCAAAAGTGAATTTATACAAGAGGAAATACACAATAATTATTTACAGAATTGGACAAATAATAAGAGTAATTTAAATGGGAGGTAATTTTTGGATAGAGTTAATAGAATTAAGGAACTAATTAATCAGCTTAACATGGCATCTATTGCTTATTATAAAATTGATAGGCCAATCATATCAGATAAACAATATGATGATTTGTATGATGAATTGTACAGTCTCGAAAAAGAGACTGGTTACATATTGACTGGATCTCCAACACAGAAAGTTCAAGGAGATGTTGCTGATTATCTTGAAAAGGTTAATCATAAATACCCAATGCTTTCTTCCAATAAGACAAAGGATCTAGATATTGTTCTTAAATTCATTGGCGGTAAAATTGTAGCTCAGTCATGGAAACTTGATGGACTGACAGTGGTTGCCGAATATAGAAGGGGACTACTTTACAGAGCAGTCACTAGAGGGAATGGTATGGTAGGAGAAGATGTTACCCATACATTCAAGCACTGTGTAAATCTTCCAATCAGACTAAGAAAACCCGTAGATATAACTTTCCGTGGTGAGTGCGTGATTCCATGGGATACATTTAAGAGAATTAATTCTGAATTAGAGGAACCTTATTCGCACCCACGTAATCTTGCAGCCGGGACACTTAGGCAACTTGACGCTAATATTGCTATAGAGCGAAAATTAGAATATTACGTGTTTGATGTCGTGGACGGTTTTGATTGTGGAAATCTCATAGGGGACTACGCTTATGCTTCAGGTCTGGACATGCCGGTTGTAGAACATTGTATAGTTAGAGTTTTGGAAGAAGATTTCGATAAATTTAATCCAGAGAATTTCAGACTTCCCGTCGATGGTCTGATTTACCGCTATGATGATTCTGAATATGGAAAATCACTTGGAACCACATCACATCACCCACTTAATATGTTGGCTTTAAAATGGCAGGATCAGTTATATGAGACGACATTGACAGACATTGAGTGGAACACGTCTAAGACAGGCTTAATTAATCCCGTTGCTATTTTTGAACCCGTAGACCTTGATGGAGCTATTACCACAAGAGCAACATTACACAACGTATCTTATATAGAAGATTTGCAACTTGGAATCGGTGATTCTATTATGGTGTATCGGGCAAATATGGTAATTCCCAAAGTTCATGAAAATTTAACTAAGAGTAATACATGGAAACTTCCTGATGAATGCCCCTGTTGTGGAGGAAATGTAGAAATACACAATGAAAATGGAAGTAAGACACTCCATTGTTGTAATGATGATTGCCAGGCAAAATTATTATCAAGACTTACTCATTATGTTAGTAAGAACGCTTTAAATATTGATGGATTTTCAGAGGCCACGATAGAAAAGTTTATGGAGTTAGGTTGGTTGTTAAGATTGTCTGATATTTATAATCTTCATAACCACAAAAATGAGATGATGGTTCTTGATGGCTTTGGAAAGAAATCGACAGAGAAATTATTAGCTGCCATTGAAAAATCCAAGACAACAACTCTGGAAAGATATTTATATGGACTTTCTATTCCACTGATCGGCAGAACGGCCAGTAAGACTATTAGCAAATATTTTAAGGGCGATTATTCAAAATTTATTGAAGCGTTGGAAGACTACTTTGATTTTAGTCAGTTAGAGGATTTCGGGTATACCATGAACAAAAGTATTTGGGATTGGTACAGAAAATACAGTGAAACAGAAGATGCTTACATTCCTATTTTGTTGGATTTTGATATTCCAGAGTTAGAATCTGGCGCTAACGGTAAGGCTGATTTGACTGGAAATGTGTTTGTGATTACTGGAAGCTTGGAGCGTTATTCAAATAGAAATGAGCTTGTTGCAGAGATTGAAAGTCTAGGTGGTAAGGTATCAGGAAGCGTGAGTTCCAAGACAAATTATCTTATTAATAATGACAGTTTGAGTAACTCATCAAAGAATAAAAAGGCAAAAGAACTGGATGTGCCTATTATTATAGAAGAAGAGTTTCTACGATTAATAGAAAAATAATTGAAGCTAGGTTTGGAAGATAGATTTTATGTAAATAAACTGTAGAGGTAAAACAATATGGGAAACATATATGATTATCCAGTAAGTGAACGAAAGAAAAAATTTGAAGAATCACTAAATGAATCACCACAAGATAGCCCGATTTCAACAGAAGACATGATCCGTGAACTAGCGATAATGAGAAAGGGATATTACAATCCTCACGATTGGGGGTTCGCTGAAGATAATGAAAAAAACAAAGCAATAAAACATGAATTTTAAGTAAGAAAGGGGAGGGGATAAGTGATTAAAGAGTTCTTGATATTTTTAAGAATCATATGGGCCACAGACAGAGAATTATACCTCAAAAACAAACTAGCAAAGCATCGATGCAAAATGGTTGATATTCATGAAAAATACAAAGATTATGAATTTAAAATGCCAGAAACAAGATATCAGTTTGAATATTTACATAGTGGGATAATGAGTCGATGGTACGGAGATAAAAAAGAGGAGGCCTAAAATGAGTAAACCGTTAGAAGTAATAAGTGAACATGAATGTGAAGTATTAGAAAAATATAATAACAGATTACATAAGACACATATTGCAATTCAAAAATATAGTGATGGTTCGTGGTATTGGGTTCAGTGGAATGATAAAAGCAATACTGCAAACGGAATTGCGTATTGTCCATATTGCGGGCAGAAGTTATAGATGAAATACGAGTTTCAATCAGAAAAATAAATTGACATTAAAAAGAAAGGATAAATCAATAGTTCCTATAGGGTAAAGGTGCACCTACTTACGACGGTAAGCATGTGGAACAGAAAAAGTATATGGATATTGAAAGACTTAAGGAGAAGTATGCCGATGGCTTTCAAGTTGGTGATCACATTGTAGTACAGGAAAAAATTGATGGAGCAAATTTCTCTTTTAGATATGATGAAGAGAAAGATTCTATTAAAGCGTTTAGTCGCAAAAGAGAATTAGAATTTGGCAATAACTTGCGAGGTGCATGGGAATGGTCGCAGAAAATAGATAATACCCTTGTTAAAAACATTCTTGGAAATGATCTG
The DNA here is from genome assembly GCA_000526575.1 of Clostridium sp. 12(A). Taxonomy (GTDB): domain Bacteria; phylum Bacillota; class Clostridia; order Lachnospirales; family Lachnospiraceae; genus Lacrimispora; species Lacrimispora xylanolytica. Next base: position 411,998 of record JAGI01000002.1, read on the forward strand.
GTGTTGTTTGGTGAATGGCTAGTATCACACACAATTGTATACCCAGATTGTAGATATCAAAATGCTTATTTTTATGATGTATGGGACAGTGAGAATGGCAGATATTTATCACAGGTGGAAGTCTTTGATATTGTTAATAAATTAGGGTTGACTTATGTACCAGTATTCTATAATGGTGAATTTATTTCATGGGATCATTTAAGAGAATTTGTTGGTAGAACAGGCTTAGGCGGATCTCAAGGGGAAGGAATCGTTGTTAAAAACATGACAAGACTTAATGATCCAAACACAAGGCTTCCATTCTATACAAAAATTGTGGGTGATTATTTTTCAGAAAAGAAATCAATTAAAAAGTTTGATGATAGCAAATTAGAACAAAGAAGCAAAAATCAAGAATTAGTGAACTCGGTTGTAACTGAAGCCAGAGTAAGAAAATTATTACATAAAATGGTCGATGAAGATTTAATTCCGATTAATTGGGATGAAAATAACATGGCTGCTATCGCAAAAACTATTGGAAAAGAAGTTTATTCCGATTGCATGAAAGAAGAACCTGATACGGTTGAATTAGTTGGAAAAACATTTGGAAAACTTGCATCTGGCACAGCGATGAAAATTGTTAAAACTATGATAAATAGTCGATAATGTCTGTATTTCATAAGGAGGGGAGAATAATAACAAGCAGCTACATAATAGATAAACTAACTAAAGCAAAAAGAAAATTTAAAGCTGTTGAAAATTGGAGGAGTGCAGAGTTGTTTTGCATTGGTTGTGATAAATCATTAGGTGCTCATGATTTAATATATGAATCACACGAAAGTTTAAAATACTGTGGTGGGTGTATAAAACAACTTATAAAAGAGACTCCGATTAAACTATCAGATGGATTAACAATTTTAGAAGACTACGGGTTAAGCGTAGTACTAAGATATGAAGAATTAAGGCAAGAAGAGACAAAGCAATGCTACTTCACATCTAAAGGAAGATTTATAAAGATTAAAAGTAAGCGTTGGTATATTTAATATAATCAACAACGATTAGCAGATCGTAAGTAAATGTAAATACCATAAAAATCAGCAAAAATTTAAAAACAGCATTGAAACTCCGCATTTATCTGATTTGTAAGTGTCAGTAAAGAGTAATATACAATTTAAGGAGATGATTAAATAGTACAAATATTAGAGCTATTTGGCGGCATAGGATCTCCAAGGGTAGCATTAAGAAACCTTGGCGTGCCGACAAGGGCTATAGATTATGTAGAAATAGACGAGAAGGCTGTCCAGAGCTACAATGCAATGTTTGAAAATGAGCTGGCATATAAAACTCAATCTGTCGTTGGTTGGAATTTAAGACCAGATATTTTGATTCATGGCAGTCCATGTCAGCAAGTCTCAATTTGTGGTTGGATAAGTCCCGCAGGTAAGCCCAAAGGGGCAGAAGAAGGTTCTGGAACTGAATCATCTCTTATGTGGGAAACTATACGCATAATTGAACAAATGAGAGAATGGAAACCTCAAGTTGTTATTTGGGAAAATGTCAAAGGTGTCAACTTTAAAGGGATGAAGAAGAACTTTCAGAGATATTTAGATGAAATGGTTAGACTTGGTTATACAAATAGTTATAAATGTCTTGATGCAAGAGATTTTGGAATCCCGCAAGCAAGAGAAAGAGTATTTACAATATCCTGTCTAGATGGGAAAGAGTTTAAATTTAATAGGCTAAAATCTACTGCCATGAGACCTCTGAGTAGTTTTCTTCAAAAGGAAGTGTCGGATCGTTACTTGGTAACTCAACCTAGCATATTAAAGGCTATCGGTAATTCAGGAGTTAAGAGAGCAACGGTGATCAAGGATTTTGCTTATACAATTACGGAAAGGCAAGATAGATGCCCAGCGCAAATTATTGATTGCGGCAATGGGAAATATAGGTTTCTTACTGAGCTTGAATGCTGGAGACTATTTGGATATTCAGATGAAGATTATTACGCCGCTGAAAGAGTAAATCCTAAAAAGAAAAAAGTAATTGTAAATAGAGCTTTATATAAACAGGCAGGAAATAGTATAGTGGTTCCTATTTTTGAAGAAATATTTAGAGTATTACTAAGAGATTACATAGAGCATTAGTATCAAATAGAGAATTTATACTAACAAGTACATGATTGCAACATGTGAAAATATAGAAAGGGTAGAGGTTTCTCGCGAGGCAACAGTACTGTACCCTAAGTCATAAATGGAAAACAATAATAGAGAGAATATAATAAAGCCAGTAAAATGTGAAATATATCGTGATTCAATGCAGAATTACAAAAAGTATGGAATTAGACCTGCTCAGTTAATTATTGCAGATGTTCCTTATAATGTGGGAAATAACTTTTATGGTTCGAATCCTATGTGGTATAAGAACGGAGACAGTTCAAACGGAGAAAGTAAGCTTGCGGGAAAAGCGGCTTTTAGCTCTGATTTTAATTTCAATCTTTATGAGTACTTCCACTTTTGCTCCAAAATGTTGAAGAAGGATGATAGTAAACCTGTTCCAAGAGGAAGAAGTTCAAATAGTCCATGTATGATTGTGTTTTGTGCATTTGAACAGATTCAGACATTAATTGATGCTGCTAAGAAACACGGGTTTGTGAATTATATACCTTTGATTTTTGTGAAAAATTATAGTCCACAGGTTTTGAAAGCAAATATGCGTGTTGTAGGGGCAACAGAATATGCCCTATTGTTCTACCGTAACAAACTTCCGAAATTTAGAAACGGATTACGGATTGATGAAAATGGTAAGAACATCCGTGGAACAGGCCGCATGGTTTTCAATTGGTTCACATGGGAGAAAGATGGGAAGAACGTTCCCAAAATTCACCCGGCGCAAAAGCCTGTAAATGTATTGAAAAAATTAATTGAAACATTTACTGATCCGGGAGATGTTGTTATTGATCCATGTTGTGGTTCCGGTGCAACTTTGAGGGCAGCTCACGAATTAGGTAGATCCGCTTATGGATTCGAGATTGACAGAAACTTCTTTACCAGAGCCAAAAATGAAATGCTTGTGTTTGGTGACGGAGAATAAAAATACATAAAATTAAAGATTCAAAGACATTAAAAAAGAGGAATCCAAAGATTCCTCTGACAGCTCAATATATTTAATATACGTTCGTTGTAAAAACTAAAGTGAAAAACACTGTAAGACTTAAAAAGATAATTACCTTAATTTTCAATTTACCCTCCTTAGAAAAGGAGCTGTATGTAGTTGAAAAACTTTATGCTCGTAAATTTATAAATTTCCTACATGCTTAAAATTATTCGTATTTTTCGTAAATTGCGTATTTATCGTAAATTATTATAAGTTTTCTAACTACATAGACAGCATGTAGTTAATGGTTACTAGTTAATGTTTACTATTAATAAATAGTATCTTATATTATATTTCATATTTTTCGATTTGTCAACCTAAATAAAGGAGTGATTAATTATTATAGAAACAATTTTACATACCAATAGTGGAAAAATTATAAATGGTGAAAACATAGAGTTGTTAGAAACATTAGAAATAAATTCAGTTGACAATTGTATCTCAGATTTTCCATATGATTTATCGTTTATGGGCAAGAAGTGGGACAATACTGGGAACTTCTATGATTGGAATAAGGAGAGAGCAACAAAATTAATTAAAGTGATTAAACCTGGTGGATACGTTGCAATATTTGGGCACCCCAAAACTAATCATAGGATGAAATGTGCATTTGAAGATTCAGGATTTAAAATTGTTGAAGAAATTGATTGGATCTATCTTACTGGAATGCCTAAGAATCAGGATATAGGCAAGCTCTTTAACAAGGTTAAAATAGATGAATTAGCAAAGAAGTGGAATGGTTGGAAAACATCTGGGCTTAAACCAGCGCACGAACCAATCACAATATTTCAGAAACCATTAGAAGGAACATATGTCCAAAATATTGAGAAACACAGCTGTGGCGGAATGAATATTGATGCGTGTAGAGTTCCTATATCAAAGGAAGACATTGATATGCTAAATGCCAAAGCGTCTAAGGTTCCAACGACTAATTATTCTGATAGAGATGACCGCATATATGGCAAATACGCAGAAGATAAGGCCATGCCTCCTAATGAATCAGGTAGGTTTCCATCAAACATTGTGGTTGACGAGTATGTGGCTGAATTTTTAAATGATCAGATAGAAGATGGAAGCTAATATTTTACCGTCATCAAATATGAACCGAAGATTTCTCCTTCAGAAAGAAAACTTCCTAACGGTGATCGCAATCCACATGTTACACCTAAACCAGTAGCATTAATCAAATGGTTGATTAAATTACTTACTCCGATTAACGGCGCAACCATTGATATTACCGCTGGAAGCTGTACTCATGCTGTGGCTTGTGAAGAACTCAATAAAAATGACGGTTATGGATTGAAATACATAAATGTAGAATTGATGAATACTGAAGAAGAGCCTTATTGTAGCGTTGGAGAAATGAGAGTAAAAGCAGTTTAGGATGAAATGACGATTTCAAATAGTGAGTAAAGATTTAAATGTTGCTTCCATTTCTGCACCAACGAACAAAATTTTCACAGTTATTAGAGAACAAATCGTAACCAGAAAGTCCTTCTTTTAAATACGCTCTGGTAACAACTTCGCAAATTTCATAAATAATCGGACTATCCGATGAGGACAAACGATATAAAACATATCCATTTTTAAAGTTTTCGAGAGAAGTGCGGTGAATCATTATGTCGAAATCGTTTTTGGAGAAATGCATAACTTCGTCTCCGCCAAGATATAGTCCGTGATGACTGTATAAGCCCTTATTAATAAAAAGATGATCTCCTTCTGTTAATTTGGAGGAGTCAATAATTTTTGTACCTGAATACAGGTGTGAAGCGTTACCAATAGTTTCATTAATATTTTCTGCTTTATCACATAATAAGTTAACCGATTTTACAATTGGTTCAAATATTGTGTCTTCAGAAAGAAATTCGGTCATTGACCGTGCATCATTAAGCATTTTGCGGTGTTTATCACGGCGCTGTTCTTGCTCAAATTTAGCCTGATCAACCGTAAATTCAATCGCATATTTTATGTCACCAATTTTGTCAGTAATTGCTTCAAAAATATCGTCTATGAACATATAGGCCTCCGTATTAGTTATTATGTTACATAAGATAAACTATTATTATCGAGTTGTCAATATTATGAACGATATAATGCTTCAATATAACCTGCGTATTAGGCAATTAAGTAAATGAAAGAGAGGATTTATTTATGGAAAGTAGAACTGTATCAGGTATAGGATTTGGTAGCGCTTTGGCGATAGTTTTATCATGGACAACATGGCACAGCATATGGTGGGCGATACTACACGGAATATTTAGTTGGTTTTATGTTATCTACTATGCGATTAATTATATGGGATGAAAGTAACGATTTATTGAGAAAGGAGGTGACGAGTGGTGCATCCGAACAGTTTTTTTAAAGAGGCATTTTGTAAAACAGGATTAGATGTTTTTGAAATATTTGACGAAGATTTAAGATCAAAACTGCAAAGTATCCATCCTTTAAATTTTCTAAAAAGTAAAATAACATTGCCAGTATACAAGGTTATTTTGGACTACGATACCGAAAACGACAATCATAAAACGGTTGAAAGGTATATGGTAATGGATAGTAAGCTTGAAGAAGAATTTGCTGACATGTGGGCAGATATTTATTGCAGAGATTACAACAATAATCACACAAATAAGCAAATGAAAAATTTGAGCATTATGAACGTGGAATATATCTGTGACGCTGTGCTACCAATTGGTTGTTAATGGATGTCAATCGTATTTTAAACCTTTATTTATTAAAGGTTGTCACAAGATTATAAGAATGGATCGTTGATTCTAAGTAATCGAAAAAGGGATGTGATAGTGACGTAAAAAGACACTCACTAAGTATGGCTTTACCTCATAAAAAGCGAAATTGACTTTTATGAGGAGAATACATATTGACATTAGACATTAACAAGGTTTTGGATAAATTGCCCCAGGACGAAATAATTGTAAATAACTTTATTAAGGCATGGAAAATAATAAATAACCCAGATTATGAAAAGATAGTTTGTTCTATTTCTGGAGGATCAGATAGTGATGACATGTTGGATATTTGCTATAGATGCGACATAAGTAAAAAGATTGATTATGTTTGGTTCAATACGGGTCTGGAGTATGAGGCCACTAAGGAGCACTTAAAACGCCTTGAAGCTACATACGATATAAAGATAAAAAAGATTAAGGCAATTAAACCGATTCCAGTTTCTTGTAAGAAATATGGACAACCGTTTATTTCAAAGCGTGTAAGCAATTACATAGAAAGATTGCAAAAGCATGGATTTAAATGGGAGGATAGACCATTTGATGATTTACTCATTGAGTATTGCAAAGAAATACCTGCAAATGAAGCTATTAAAAATGGAAAGCTAAAGAAGAAAATAGCAGAATATAAAGGTAAATATTGGAGAGGGTGTTTCTCAGCTCTTAATTGGTGGTGTGGAACCACAAAATCAAAGCGTATGAGTATATACCAAAACAAGTGGCTTAAGGAGTTTTTAATATTGAATCCACCAATAGAAATAAAAATATCTGATAAATGTTGTAAAGGGGCCAAAAAGGATATTATACACAAAATTCTAAAAGAAGGAAATTACGATCTGAACATTTTTGGCATTAGGAAAGCAGAAGGGGGAACGAGGTCTACTGCTTATAAGAACTGTTTTGATGAAAACTATGATTCTTGCGATAACTATAGGCCATTGTTTTTTTATAAGAATGAAACAAAAACAGTATACGAAAATCATTTCAATATTTGCCACAGTGATTGTTATACAAAATATGGATTGAAGAGAACTGGTTGTGCCGGTTGCCCATTTGGTAGAGATTTTGAATTTGAGTTGGAAGTGATTCAGAAATACGAGCCAAGACTATACACAGCAGTAAATTACATATTTGGGAAAAGTTATGAGTACACAAGAAAATATCGTGAGTTTTGCAAAACAATGAACGAGCAAGAGAAGCATAATAAGTTGAAATAATACTTTGATTGGCAGATTGGAGGTGTTCGTACTGGAAGAGTTTTTACCGATGCTAAGTGAGTTATTAGCTGATGAATTACTAGAAAAGCATGTTGTTAACCAGTGTAGTGATACAGCTCCACAGTATATTATTAATATGCTGAGAAGGTATCATATTACTTATGATGACAAAACCAAGGATTATTTAAAAATAGCATATCAAGTAAAGGAAATTTATAAATGTGTAGATTGGACTGTTGATTCACGTGGCAATCATACTGAAGAAGCAATTGGTTACATGGCATTGCTTGAGGCTATATGCGGGATAAGATATGCAAATAAGTTCCAGTGTTTGATAATGGAATTACCTTAAAACAAACCATTCAAATAGAAAAGAGGTGATTAATATATACGGAAATGTCGGTGAAAAGTGGGTTCAAATTAAAGAGTTAAAATTGGGAGCTTTAGATCTCAAAGAGATAGGAACTGAATTTACAATTAAAGATTACTATTCTGTGCCACACGGCTTTTCTTCAATTGAATATAAGGGTGTTCTGTTATTTATTCCAGATAAGATATTCGAGGAGCACTTTGTTAAGTGGAGTAAGTATAAACAGTATTATCAGTTGGGAGATCAGATAATGATTAATGCTAACGGGAATTTAAGTACATACACCATTAAATACATAAAGGGTAACGGAAACTGTATAACACTGGATCTTAAGCATGATTAAAGATTTAGAATCGAAGCCTGAGATGGACGGGAGTGTGGCTGTGAAAATTGAATTAGAAAACGGAAGCCCGATAGAAACCTTAAATTCAGAGGATAAACCGATTCGTGGGAAACGAGCAAAAATAAGTCCATGGCTTTATGACTTTGAGAGTCATGGAATTAGTGACGAAAAATTAGATGAAGTATTGGAATCATTCATGGTAAAGGATTCGCCTGATTTTAAGCGTGAATATGATTGTATTTGGTGTTCGTCAAGAAAGGAAAATAGTGATGAAAATAATTTACAAGCCAAGAGGAAGGGGTAAAACAACCCAATTATTATATAGCAGTGACACAACGAGGATTCCTATTTTAGTAGCAACAGAAATGCAGAAGAGATTGTTGATTGATGAGGCTCAAAGACTAGAGCTAAATATTCCACAGCCTTTATCAGTAGCAGATATCAAAACGGCGATCAAAGAGGAGGTCGAACTGAATCTTGTTATGTAGATAATGCTGAAATGGTATTGTCGAGTCTGATTAATATGAATGTAGCAGCTTTAACATTGTCAGATGAAGAAGAGAAAGTTAAATAAAAATTATCGGCAAGATAAAATCAACAATTCAAAAGGAGAATGTGAAATGAGTAATAAGAACACAGAAAAACAGTTTCAAAAAACGGCAGATGATATTGTTAAAAAGGTTAGATTAGATGGTATGAGAGCTGGAGCAACGGGTATCCTTGGGGCCGTGTTGAATATGTGTAATGAAGGGAAAAGTATTACTGATATCAAATCGTTCTGTGAGAAGTCGCTAAACTTTAATGGTATGAAGCAGTAATTTAAAAGGAGAAAATTATATGAGATATATTTCGGATGATAACAAGGTATTTGATTCAGAACAAGAATGTTTAGATCATGAAAAGGTTTTGAACGAAGAAAAATTCAAAAGAGAGAAGTTGGTAGCAGAAAAAAATAGACGCCAAGAAGAAGTAATAAAATCTTATAAAGAATTTTCTGATTTGTTAAAAAGATACTCTAATGATTATGATGAGCCTATATCTGTAAAAAACGATTTAAATGTTTTGAGTACGTTTAATAGATATTTTCCTGGAAGAATATTGTATAGATAAATAAATCGGAAGTTTTATATATAAAAATCGAAAAACAAGGAGAAGATTCAATGGAGAGAAAAGAATTTAATACTACAGGAGTGAACAAGGCTGGACTAAACGAAGATGTCACCGTATTTTTCGGTACAATGAGAGGGAATACTACATGGTTTGCTAAGAATATAAGGGGAGTATCATGTAAAATAACCAAAAGTAAAAAGGGCATCTTTAAATATGGGAAGGGAAAATATGGATTTGAAATTTCAGATGAGAACGTGACCGGTTATATTGGTGTAGATCTTTAGAAAATTGAAATATGCGGATACTTGGTTGTCTGAATTAATTGGAAACATTAAAACAAAATATAATGGATTAGAGGTGAACAGCTAAAGTGACAAATAAAGAAGCCGTTAATGCAATCAAATGTAACTATCCTCCGAGTAGTTATTCTATGCTCAGAGAGGCATTAGATATGTCAATATCATTATTAGAACAGGGGGGAAATGAAAGGTGGATTCCTGTAAATGAAAGATTGCCAGATGAACATGAGGAGGTTAGAGACATATATGATGTGGAATCATTAGCGTTAGTCGATACAGAGAACTTTTCTGCTTCTGATTTAGTATTGGTTACGGTAAAAGATAATGAAAAAGATGAACTTTTTGTTAGTGACGATGTAATCGTGAATGGAAAGTGGTCTAATTTTGGGGTAATGGATACTTTTAATGTAATTGCGTGGAAACCAATGCCAGAAGCGTATATAGGAGAATAGAATAGTCACGGGATTTTATTTGGAGGAAAAAAATTGATTAAAGTTATTAATATATTGACTGCAATCTTATGCCTTTTTGCATCAATCGTTTGTTTTGTTTCTGGCTATATTGGTTCAGGTATAATTAATTTTATTATTGCAGCATTGAACATGACACTCGCTATGACATTAAATAGTTAATTATCCAATAAGTAACGCAAGAAAATGTTTGAAGAAGCTTTGAATGATTTTCCGACTGATAATGCTATTAGCATTGAATTGGCAATATTACGAAAAGGTTATTACAATCCGCACTCTTGGGGATTTGCAGAAGAAGAAAGACTTATACCTGTGGCAATGGCAGTGAAGGGTTTTTATTGTGAATTAAAGAAAGGAGTTTATGCTTGCAATTAAGAGAGTATTTAACAAGTAATAAAATAACTATTGAACATGATTTTAGTTCAACTACATATGGAAATCTGGAAAATGTATTGGGTAAAGAGGTGTGGATTTGTGATTACCGATGTGGTGAAGATATATTCAAGAAACCAATTAGAAGTATTTCACCAATAAAAGTAAAAGTATTTAATGCGGAAACATCTCGAAAGAATATTTATCATTCGCCAATTTACTTTAAAGAAATTAAAGGCGATAAAATTTTGAGTTCTGAAATTGCTCCATGTGACAATACGGGTTATCGTGGACGATCTGGAGTAAGTGTTAATATATTCGAATCCGAGTCAGAGTGTCAGAGGTGTTATGGGAATCAACTAATGAAAGCAAAAGAACAATATGATAAGGAATTTTTAAATATCAAGAGTTTGTATGATGAAAAAATTTTCTGGATTATAAGCCAAATTAAAGGAGGGAACCATTGAGTTATACAGATATTTTAGGAAGAGAACTTCACGATGGAGATATTTGTGTAGGTAAGGGAACAGGTAGGAATGTAAGGGGAATGGACATTGGAATATGGTCAGGTAAATCAATTGCTTTCAAAGGCGGTAATAAGCGTTCCATGGGAGACGTATTCCTTGTAGCTAATCCTACAGAAGAAGAGTTGGTAATCAAAAGAGAAATTGAATTATCTCTTCAGAAGATTGAAAATGAACGACAGGAACGAGACTCTATGAATACCATTCCATTATCCAAACTTGAAGTGGGCGGAATTTACAAGTGCACAAATGGAAGTCACTACGTGTATCTTGGTAAACGGAAAGTAACGCTGAAAAATTTAAATTATCATCAGAAAAAGGAAGTTGTGCAGGAAGGTCATTGTTTTGTATTTGTCTGTGAAAGCTATACAGACGAAGCGATTAAAAAAGCTATTTTGAGTATTGGTACATATCATGGGAATCATTCGATTGCAGTATTGAAGGGTGGTAAGAAGCTTACGGATTTTGTAAGAAAGGCTGATTTGCATTTTCCTATGGAGAACGAAGTAGAAAACCATTCTAGTTCAAGATACAGCTTCAGTTATCACTACAAATTGATTGTTGAGTAGGAGGCGATTTATGAACATCGGGTATGGTAAATTTAATGATAAAGTGAGGAACCAGATTTGCCCTATGTGCGGTAAAGACATTTATGTACATAAATATGGAAGAAATTTTGCGTGTGTAAATATTGATTGTCCTTTGGGACATGAAGCAAAAGAACTCGTGGAAAAGATAAATAAAATAATATATATGATTAATTAGAATTGAACTTTAAAGGAGGAATATATGGAATTAATTTCAGTCAAAGATAGATTACCAACGAAAAGCAAGCCATATTTAGTGCAATTTGTGAATTATAAGCACGTGTGGTTCGAAGTAATCCACTTTCAAGCAAAGTGTAAAAAGTGGAAAAGGTTAAGTCACTTAGTGGTTGCGTGGTGTGACTTACCAGAATCAATTTGAACCAATTAAGATAAATACAATGTTTCTACTTATATCATATCAAGAAAAATCCCAACAATTTTACAATTAAATATAGGAGGCAAAAACGATTAAAGGAATTATTTATGCTGAAGATTTAGCTATGGAATTATTAAAATATCCCAGGGCTTTGGTTTGTGCTGGCAAAATTGGGTCAGATTCATATAGAAATGACAGAAAAATAGAGAATGTATATTTGAGAGATGGGAATACCGTTGTCTTGAATGTAGAAAATTACGATGACAATGGAGAATTAAAATATTACAGATAGGAGGAAACAAATGCATATTAGCAATGTAAATATTTATGGATTTGAAAATGCCATTAGAGCTAGTAAGTTTCCAATGGCGGTTAATGCGGAAGATTGTACAAAAGAATTAACGAAAACTACTACAAGATTAGGCTCCTGTAAATCAGGCACGGGTCACGATAACTTCCTTAAGGGGATAGTGGTTCAGTTTGACATGAGATTCTCTAATAAAATGTCCGTCGAACTCGAAAGATACCACTTTATTGATTTTATTTCTAGTCAATCCACAATGCATCGAATTACAAAATTCAAGCTTAAAGAGCAATGTAACGAGTATGTGGATCAGAGAATTATTGATGTTGTTCAGGAAATGATTGATGTCTATAACGGATTAATGGATAAGGGGACTGATTTTGCAAAGGACTTATATTTGAGGATTTTATACAATGTTCCGTCTGGGTTTGAATTAACTGCTGGTTTCACTACAAACTATCAGCAATTAAAAACCATCTATTGGCAGCGCAAAAATCATCGTCTCCCAGAGTGGCGAGAGTTTTGTAAATGGGTAGAAACTTTGCCGAAGTTTGGAGAATTAGTATTAGGAGGTGAAAATAATTGATCGTAATTTTAGGAGAGAGTGCTAGTGGTAAATCTACAGTGCAGGATATCTTATGTAAGAATTATGGATATGTAAGACTAATTACGTACACAACAAGAAGTCCAAGGAAAGGCGAAGAAAACGGAGTAGATTATCATTTTATTTCAGAAGATACATTTGAAGAAATGAGCAGAAAAGGAGAGTTTTGTGAAACGGCAGAATACAATGGTTGGCACTATGCAACTGCGAAAGCTGATTGTACTAATAATAAAGTAGTCGTACTTACACCCCACGGACTGAGGCAGATGAAAAAAATTGTTGATCTTACTCTTGATGCTTTCTATATTAATGTACCGAGAAGAGATAGACTCGTCAAAATCTTACAGCGAGGTGACAATATTGAAGAAGCATATCGTAGATCTCTTTCTGACGTTGGTCAGTTTGATGGAATTGGTGATGAGGTTGATTTGGTGATATGCAATCCAGGTTATGAAAAGAGTCCGAAAGAAATTGCAGAGGAGATTATTAGCAGATTAAGGAGATGAAAGATGGTTTTCAATGGAAGTGAGGTAAGGTATGGTATTTGAGCAAAATTGTTTAGCCACATATAAGGGAGAAAATAATCCCATGGGTTTTACCAAGGGACATATTTACGCAGTTATAGTTGAGCAAAAGGAACATGGCTGTGAATTATCTGTATATCACGATACAACAATTAATCATGATTTTGTAAAAGAAAAAATCCCATATACGAACGAGAAGAGTATACAACATTTTTGGGAGTTTTAAGGAGGAACTGAATGAAACATGTATGGCTATGTGGAGCATCTGAAAAAGTTAGTTTTGAAAATGGCAATAAATGGCGTGAAGATTGTGCTAAGTGGTTTGAAAATAATTCTGAGTATTTTAAGGCTTGGAATCCAAACAATTATTATAATTACAATCAGCATTTGCATAAAACTGACCTTGAAATTATTAGATTCTGTGATAAGCACGTTGAACAGGCAGACGTAATTCTTGTCAATCTGAAGGATATTAGAAAGTCGGTAGGCAGTGTGTCTGAATTGGCGTGGGGTTATTCATTGAAAAAGCCAATTGTAGGATTTATTGAAGATGATACCTTTTTAGATTTTCACAATTGTAAAAAGGTAGAAGAGGCACTAAGAAAGGAAATTCACCCGTGGGTGTACGAATATTGTGGAAGAATTGAAGCGGGGTTTGATGCAAGGCTTGATGCTTTAGAATACATAGATAAATATTACGGAGAATAGGAGGAGCAAATGACATCAATTTTATTAGTTTGTATTGTGATGCTTCTCATGTCCAGAATTAAAGAGACTCCATCTATGCTAAATGAAAAAAGATACTACGATAAAGTACGGGAGGTCATTAAAAATAATGAGAACTTCTTAAATAAACTATCATACGAAAATGTCAAACGTATTGAGAGGTTTACTAAAATAGCAGCATATTTTTATTCGGCTGCATTGGTTTTAATTTATGCCGCCATTGGTAATTCGGCTAATTCTGCATACGTGAACTTATTATCTTTTATCCAGATATGTACGGTAGTGGCAACTATGCGGTTGAATAGAAATGTGAATCCCGTTAGTTTGTACATAGGTGATTTCCGGTTTTATAGATGGTACTTCTTATTTAATGTAGTTTTGGATTATGTGTATTATCCATTGACGTTTGTATTGTTACTGTTGAACTACTAAAAAGGAGGAGAGGGATATTGTCAAAAGTATTCAAAAGGGATCGCTCAGAGGTTGATTTTGATAAGAGTAAGATTAAGAAAGCAATTCTTAAAGCTTTTATAGATGTTGATGGGGAAGAAAGCCCTTATGCAAGAGAAAAGGCAAGAGATGTTGCTAATCATATAGAATCATTAAAAAGGGAAATGTCAGTGGAAGAAATTCAGGATATCGTTGAAGAAAAGCTGATGTCAAGCAACAGAAAAGATGTGGCTAGGACATACATTCAATATAGACTCAAAAGAAGTCTTATTAGAGAAAGCAATACAACTGACAAGAGCATATTAGAATTAATAGATGGAAATAGTGAATATTGGAATACTGAGAATTCTAATAAGAACGCTAGATTAAATACGACAATTAGGGATTATACAGCAGGAGTTGTTAGTAAAGACTTAACTGAAAGAATTTTGCTTCCCAAGGATATCGTAGAAGCTCACAATGACGGTGTTATTCATTTTCACGATGAAGATTATTATATGCAGCGCATGCATAACTGTGATCTTGTAAATTTAGAAGATATGCTTCAAAACGGAACAGTAATTTCTGAGACATTGATTGAGAAACCACATAGTTTTTCTACAGCATGTAATATAGCAACTCAAATTATTGCGCAGGTAGCAAGTTCTCAATACGGCGGTCAAAGTATTTCTCTTGCACACTTAGCACCATTCGTTGACATCAGTAGGAAATCTATCAGAAATGATGTGGTAAAAGAACGTACCGCAACAGGTGAAGACCTTAATGATGAAAAGATTGACAAGATTGTCAGAATGAGGCTTGCAAAAGAAATTAAGAGTGGTGTTCAAACTATTCAATATCAGATAGTGACACTAATGACGACAAACGGCCAAGCACCATTTTTGACCTTGTTCATGTATTTGGGAGAGACTAAAAATGAACAGGAAAAGTCTGACCTTGCTTTATTAATAGAAGAGGTACTCATTCAAAGCCATCAGGGAGTAAAAAATGAAGAAGGTTCATGGATTACACCAGCATTCCCCAAAGTTATTTATGTTTTGGAAGAGGATAACATTCATGAGCATAGCAAGTATTGGTACCTAACAAAATTAGCAGCTAAGTGTTCCGTTAAACGGCTTACGCCAGACTACATATCCGAAAAGATCATGAAAGAAATGAAAGATGGTAATTGCTATCCTGTAATGGGGTGTAGATCCGCATTAACCGTCTGGAAAGATGAAAACGGAGATCCAAAGTTTTACGGCAGATTCAATCAGGGCGTTGTAACACTGAATCTTGTAGATTTAGCTCTGTCATCAAAAGGTGAGTTCGTTAAGTTCTGGGAATTATTCGAGGAAAGAACTGAATTATGTCATAGAGCATTACAATGCAGACATGAAAGACTTGAAGGTACGCCATCTGACGTAGCCCCTATCTTGTGGCAACATGGAGCATTAGCAAGACTTAAAAAGGGAGAAACGATAGATAAATTGCTTCATGGTGGATATTCGACCTTGTCGCTTGGTTATGCTGGTCTATACGAATGTGTAAAATATATGACTGGACGTTCTCACAGCGACGAAGATTTAGGAGAAGACTTTGGATTATCGGTTATGAAGGCTCTAAACGATAAATGTAATCAGTGGAAATCCTTAGAAAATATTGATTATAGTTTATATGGCACTCCGCTTGAATCAACTACATATAAGTTCTCAAAATGCCTACGGGATAGATTTGGAGTAGTTAAGGGAATCACAGATAGAAATTATATCACCAATTCTTATCATATCCCGGTGTTCGAAGAAATTGATGCGTTTGAGAAGCTTGGTAAAGAAGCAAAATTCCAAAAATGGAGTCCGGGTGGGGCAATTTCTTATATTGAAACACCTAATCTTGATAATAATATTCCTGCCGTACTAGAAGTAATTAAATTTATATACGATAACAATGTATACGCAGAGATAAATACTAAAAGTGATCACTGCCAAGCTTGTGGATATGACAAAGAAATCAAGTTAATTGATGAAGAAGGTAAATTAATCTGGGAATGCCCAAATTGTAAGAATAGAGATGTTAGAACTATGGATATCACTAGAAGAACTTGCGGATATAAGGGTACTGCGAGGAATGGTTGGAATCAGGGTAGACTGGGAGACATTCATGACAGAGTTATGCACTTAGATGATATAGAATTAGAAGGAAGTGATTCTTGATGCGATATGCGAGTATTCGCTCTATGGATATCAGTAATGGAGAGGGAGTCGGAATTTCATTGTTCGTACAGGGGTGTCGCTTTCAGTGTAGAAACTGTTTTAATGAATCCACGTGGGATTTTAAAGGTGGTGAAAAGTGGACAAAAGAAAAAGAAGATGAGTTTCTAAAGTTGGCTGATAAACCATATATAAGACGAATCAGCATTCTTGGTGGAGAACCATTGACAGACGAAAACCTCTCTGGAGTACTTTCACTTATATATAGAATACGTCACTTATACGGAGACACTAAGACTATTTGGCTTTATACGGGCTACACATGGGAAGAAATAATTGATAATCAATTTGAAGATCTTGGTAATGGATATTCAAGATGGTCTGATAGAGCGTTAATTGTGTCTCAATGTGATATTTTGGTTGACGGCAGATTCATCGATGAACAAAAAGATTTATCGCTTAAATGGCGTGGTAGTAAAAACCAGAGGGCAATAGACATCAAGAAGTCGTTTGAATCCCGTAGTGCCGTATTATATTGCGAATAGGTAATTTACTGTTTAGTACAAAAAAAGAATTAATAAGGGAGATTAAAATTTGGAGAAAATTAGAATCAAATACAGCAATCAGATTTTAGAAAGAGTTAAGAAAATTAGCATGGGTGACTGGGTGGATCTACGTGCCGCCGAAACAGTTGAAATGAAAGCAGGAGAATTTAAATTAATTCCACTTGGAGTTGCTATGGAATTACCAAAAGGATACGAAGCACATGTAGTCCCACGCAGTAGTACATTCAAGAACTTTGGTGTTATTCAGACTAACAGCATGGGAATTATTGATGAATCGTACAACGGAGATGGTGATTTCTGGTTCTTTCCTGCATATGCACTCCGAGACACCAAAATTGATATCAACGATAGAATTTGTCAATTCCGTATCGCTAAGCATCAACCAGAAACAATGTTTGAAGAAGTGGAAATTCTAGGCAATGGTGACCGTGGAGGTCATGGCTCAACTGGAACCAAATAAATACCACTAAAAACTCTGTGTCTGCGCAAACACAGTTTACATAGATTTAACCGGATATCGATATCCTCTAAAACAAAATTTGGAGGAAACTTATGAGAAAATTATTAACAGTAGGCACTTTATCATTATGCCTTGCACTTACCATGCCCGTGGCAACATGGGCGAATAATATAGAAGAAACCGTTGCAACGGCACAGTTTGAGAAAGAATTACCTTATGTAACCGATATGACACCGAAGTATACTATGGCTAACGTGAATATTCGAAAAGAGCCAAATACGGGTTCAGAGATTTATGGTCAGACACTGCTCAATACTACAGTTGATGTAATTATTGAGATAGGTGGTTGGTCAATGATATATGCTGAAGATTGTGAGAATAATCGTGCTTTTATCAAATCAGAATTTTTATCGGATACGGAGATTAAATATACAGAGGAAGATTTGTATGTTATGGCTCATCTTATAGCTGGTGAAGCTCAACCGTGTGATGACGCAGAACAGAGATATGTTGCGTCTGTTGTTCTAAACAGAGTAAAGCACCCTGGATTTGCTAATTCTATTAAAGATGTAGTGTTTGAGAGGGGGCAATATGCTTGCATACCAAAGCGAACTTACTTTAGAGAACCCACCGAAAGCAATTGGGCTAATGCTAAGTGGATATTGGAGAATGGGAGTATTTTACCCGATTACGTGATTTGGCAGTCAAAAGACAAACAAGGTAACGGAGTTTATTTGAAGACTAAATGGCATACTTATTGTTATTAATCAGAGGAGGGATTATTATAAAATCCAAACAGGAGAAAGGATTATTGGATTTAAACAGTTTTTGTGATTATTTATCAATAAAACCCACTAAAGCAAGAGAGTTATTGCACAATCCGTACAATGGTTTTACCGTCAAAATTGGCAATAGGCTCTATGCCCATAAGGGGAAATTAGATTCATGGTTGTTAAACCAAATTCTATAGTGATTATTGATTGAAAATATAGGGTTATTATGGTAAAATCGAGGGTGAATGTTCTAGTAGAGACAGATCCCTCGATTTTTGCCGAAAGGAGGCAGTAATGGGAAAATC
Organism: Clostridium sp. 12(A); assembly: GCA_000526575.1. Classification (GTDB taxonomy): domain Bacteria; phylum Bacillota; class Clostridia; order Lachnospirales; family Lachnospiraceae; genus Lacrimispora; species Lacrimispora xylanolytica. The sequence continues at coordinate 430,440 of JAGI01000002.1, forward strand.
GATAAAAGGGAAAGAGCTTGGTAAAGGAATTTCTCAAAGAAAAGATGGTTTGTATCAAGCAAGATTTACAAATAGATTTGGTAAAAGACAGACTATTTATGGAAAAACATATACCGATATAACCCAAAAACTACGTTCAGAGCAGTATGAGGATGAAAAACAAATCAACGTTATAAAAAAAGATGTTACGCTCGATGACTGGTATCATATATGGTTGGCGACTTGCAAGAAGAATTGCAGAAATTCGTCAAAAGAGGCTTATGCTACTCACTATAAACGGATAAAAGAGGATTTAGGGTGGAGAAAATTAACGTCACTAAATCTGATCAATATGCAAGAAGCCATAAATAAACTAAATTCGGATAATGAACGTAGCAATACAAAGAAGATATTGGTTGACATGCTTAATAAAGCTTTAGATAGTGATTTAATTACCAAGAATGTAGCGAAACAAATTAATACTGTAGTAACTAAAGATGTAAAAAGGGAAAAACGAGTGTTAGCAAGAGACGAAGTGGAAAAATTTATGTCTATGGCAGATGGACGATTTTATTATAATTTGTTTGTACTAGCTCTTGAAACAGGTATGCGTATTGGTGAGTTATGTGGCCTGCAATGGTCTGATGTTGACTTAAAGAACAAAACTATCAATGTACAACATACGCTCTGTTATTTTAGTAAAGATGGGAAATATTTATTTGAGATGCACGACACCAAGACCAGCAATGGTAAAAGAATTATTCCACTAACAACAAAAGCTGTAATGGCATTAAAGAAGCAGAAAACTCAAAAACAAGAAATAATCTTTGATAAAAAAGAAGCATTAGAGGGTTATGAAAATTTAGTGTTTGTTACAAAAAATAATCAACCCACTCAGCTTTTTCTTATCAAAGAGAGTTTGGGTTTGATTATAAAGAATATTCAGAAAGAAGATGTTCACTTTAAACATTTTACACCGCATACATTCAGGCATACATTTGCTACTAGAGCTATTGAGAATGGAATGCAGCCAAAAACACTACAACACATACTTGGACATGGTACGCTGAAGATGACAATGGACTTATACTGTCATGTGACGGAGGATACTCTATTTGCAGAGATGGAGAAAATGGAACAAAAACGTGCGTAAATTATAAATGGTGTAAAAATGGTGTAATAGAGTAAAATCAATATAGATAGTAACACTGTAAAGCGCATAAAATAAGGAGAAAATGATAAAAATGGAACAGTATAAACAGGAATTTATAGAATTTATGGTGGACAGCAATGTTCTTAAATTCGGCGACTTTACACTGAAAAGCGGAAGAAAATCGCCATTTTTTATGAATGCAGGTTCTTATGTAACAGGAGCCCAGTTAAAAAAACTGGGAGAATATTATGCAAAGGCCATACACGAAACCTTTGGCGATGATTTTGACGTATTATTCGGGCCTGCCTATAAAGGAATTCCCTTAAGTGTTGCTACGACCATTGCCTTTCATGAACTCTATGGCAAGGAAATTAAATATTGTTCCAACCGGAAAGAAGAAAAGGATCATGGCGATACAGGAATTCTTCTTGGAAGTCCTATAAAGGATGGGGACCGTGTGGTAATTATTGAAGATGTGACCACCTCTGGTAAATCCATTGAAGAAACATTTCCTATTATTAAGGCACAGGGAGATGTAGAAATATTAGGACTTATGGTTTCCCTAAACCGAATGGAAAAAGGAAAGGGTGATAAAAGCGCCCTTGATGAAATCCAGGAAAAGTATGGATTTAAGGCGTCAGCCATCGTTTCTATGGCAGAGGTCATCGAACATTTATACAATAGAGAATATGACGGTAAAATCATCATTGATGATGCTCTGAAAGCTGCGATTGATACTTATTATGAAATCTATGGAGTGAGATAAGGAGAGCCTGATATGGAAAGAGTTTACAAGACTATGAGAAATGTAGGAGCGTTAAGCCTTGGAGTTGGTATTGTTGTAACTGTAATTGGCCTTGCTGCAGGAATTATATCCATCATCAATGGAGCATTTCTACTGAAAAGAAAATCTGAAATCACATTCTAATGTTATTAAGTTTAGAGGAAGCTGTAGGAAACAATAGTTTTCCAGCAGCCTTTCTCTTTTTATAAAGATGGAGCTGTTATGATTAAAAATGCGACAAAGCGGCAGAAGATGGGCTGGGTAATCTTTTTAGTATACGTAATCTTTTTGGTCTACTTTCTGTTTTTTTCTGATTATTTCGGAAGAGGAAGTCATATCCGGGAAAATTACGCCTACAACCTGGTCCCATTCAAGGAGATACGGCGTTTTATTGTTTACCGAAAAGTGGTTGGACTGGAGTCTTTTCTTCTTAATATCGTAGGAAATATAGCAGGATTTATGCCGTTTGGTTTTTTCCTTCCTGTCATTAGCCGCAGGAGCCGCCGTTTTTTTAATACGGTACTTTTAAGCTTTCTTTTCAGCTTAAGTATTGAGACCATTCAGCTTGTGTTTAAAGTTGGCAGCTTTGATGTGGACGACATGATTTTAAACACGGCCGGAGGTATCCTCGGTTATATTCTGTATAAGATTGTGCAGCGCATAAGAGTAAGGAGGAAAAGGCGTGAAAAAGCAGAAAAAAGTATCCTACATTAGAAAGCCCTTTGCGAAAAAGAGCTTTCTGTCCCTGGGACTTTCTGTGGGAGCGCTGGTATTGGGAATCATTGGAATCACAAGCTCTGTAATGGCGGCAGGGCAGGCGCAGCTTAATGTTGCGGCTGTCTGCTTTTGCAGTTTGTTGATCTCTTTTTTTTCCATTGGTTACGGCGTCCTTTCCTTTTTTGAAAAGGAAAAGAAATATATACTGGCCCAGATTGGCATAGCAGTCAGTGCTGTCCTTGTCATTCTCTGGGTGGTACTCATTATAATAGGAATAAGGGGGTAGTACTATGGATTATCGCAAGATGTTTCAACAGGACAATGAAACTGTGATGGAACGTTTTGAACTGTCAATGGACAGAATTAAGGAAATTGTTTTAGAAGATACGGTGAAGGAACCATATCTGGATTATTTTAAAAAGACAGCTTCATTCATTCAGATGATAGGAGAATACTATCAGTTTTTGGAAGAAGGAAAGCAAAAGGCCGCTTCCATTGAGGAGTTAAAGACCTGGAATCATAAGCTGTATGAGGATATTTTCCCGGGAAATTATGAGCACAGCTATGCAGACCCAGCCTATGCGGCAGTCAAGCTGGGAGAAGAATATGGAAAGCTCCTTTCCTATTTGTATAAGGAAATACGGGGCGACATTATTTTTGTACACGAATACAGGCTTACAGATATCACCATCTTAAATGAAGCCTTTATAGAAATTTATAATATGTTTGAAGAAGAGGCTCCGGAGGTTTCTGCCATTAAGGAAGTTCTCTACTGGTTTGTCAGTGATTATACTGACCATACGGTTTCATATCGGATCAGGGAAAGCCTTGATCCCTCCTTATCCTATGCAGCGGATATTATTAAGGAGAATGATCTTAATGACCTTCGTTATCTCTATTACTTTGGAGATTATATTTCCGATTCGGAACTTAAGATAGCCGCTTACTTAAATTCACTTCCAGAGGAAAAAGTCCGCCTCATGGCAGACACTTACACCGAGGGTTATCGCAAGGGATTTGAGGTCATGGGCAGGGATTTATCAAAGAAAAAATCGGTACAGATCCGTTACGAGCTTGGATTTGAACGTATGATTAAATACGCCATGGAAAATTTTGAAAAGATGGGCCTTAAAATTATTCTCTGCCGTGCAGCCGTTTGGTCTGTAAATGTAAACGTGGGACGCAGAGGCGGATTTTTTGGAACGTCTGCCAACCGGCAGTATGATTACGATCACCGCTATGACAATGCTATCTATTTAAATAAAGCATTTAAGGACCGCAGAGCTGCTGTGATGAAGGTGGCCTATGAAACTTATAAGGACCTTGCTTCTGAGTTCGCAGGACCTGCAGTTATGGAGACCTTTGGAAAAGAAGGCTTTAAGCCAGTGAATAAAGCCGAGGCAAATATCCTTGATGCAAAGCAGGAAAAACTGGCGGCAGAGATGGCCAACGAATCTTCAAGAATCGTAAACCAGTTTGTCCGCGGAGATGAAATCAGTTTTACCATTATTGCGTTCCCTGTTCCTGAAATCGGAGAACGGTTTGAAGAGATTTTTGATGAGACCATTGCCATCAATACTCTGGATTATGAAAAGTATAAAGACCTTCAGCAGATTATCATTGATGCCCTTGACGAAGCGGAGTATGTGGAGGTGACCGGAAGCGGGGATAATAAGACTAACTTACGGGTGGCTCTTCACGCCCTTAATAACAGGGAAAAAGAAACCAATTTTGAGAACTGTGTGGCTGATGTGAATATCCCTCTGGGAGAAGTGTTCACGTCCCCAGTGCTTGCCGGTACAGAAGGTACGCTGTTTGTAAGTACAGTATACATTGGTGATTTTCAGTTTAAAGACCTTATGATGACCTTTGAAAACGGTATGATTAAGGATTATTCCTGTAGCAATTTTGAAGATCCAAGCCAGGGAAAAGCTTTGATAAAGCAGGTGATATTAAAGAATCACGAAACCCTTCCTATGGGAGAGTTTGCCATTGGAACCAATACCACGGCCTATAAGATGGCAAGAAAGTTTGGTATTCTGGATAAGCTTCCTATTTTAATTGTTGAGAAGATGGGACCTCATTTTGCAGTGGGAGATACGTGTTACAGCTGGTCAGAGGACAGTCCTGTGTATAATCCCAATGGAAAAGAAGTGATTGCCAGGGATAACGAAGTGTCAGAGCTTAGAAAGCTTGATTTAACAAAGGCGTATTATAGCTGTCACACGGATATTACCATTCCTTATGCAGAGCTGGATACCATTGAAACCGTAGCGAAAGATGGCAAAAGGGTTGCGATTATTAAGGACGGTAAGTTTGTGTTAGACGGAATTGAGGAGTTAAATCTTCCGTTATTAGAGGTTTCTCAGTCATAAATAATACAAACTGAACAAAAAATACAATGATTGCCAGAAAAAATGTGAAAATACTTAAGAATTCCACTAAGATGCCGATAATGGCATAGAAGATACAAAGAAAGATGATATCTCATGGAGGGAACTAGATGAAAAATTTAAAGATTGGTAAAAGAATTACAATTGCGTTTGGAATTGTTTTTGCTTTGTTTTTGATTGTTTCTTGTACTTCTTTGTATGGCTTAATAACAAATAACAGTAAATTTGTAAAGTTTTATAATAATGGTCATGAGATTACCCTGCTGGCTGCTGATATGAGACGAGATTTACAGTCTTCCGCCAAGAACGTAAGCTATGCGACCATGAGTCTTGATATTAATACAACGAATAAGTACATTGAGACCGCAGAAGGTGATTTTAAAAAGCTTGACGAAGGAATTCAGTATTTAAGGGAGAACTTCAAAGGGGATCAGGCTCTTGTTGATGATATTGCCAATACCTTAAAAGAGGCAGAGCCATTTAAGGAAGAGGTGTATAATCAGTCAAAGGAGAATAAAAACCGTCAGGCTTCCAATCTTTTTTTTGATAAGCTGGAACCGCTGTTCAACAAAATGCAGGATGATCTTGTGAAGATCAGCGATACCGCCCAGGCCAGCGCGGATCAGGACTATAAACAGTCCCAGTCCCTTATGATGGTGTCTGAGATCATCATTGTTCTATTTCAGATCTTAGCAGCGGTTGCAACTATAGTGCTTGCAACTACCATTACAAGGAGTATTGTAAAGCCGGTACGTGAGATTGAAAAGGCAGCCGGAGAGATGTCAAAGGGAAGTCTGCATGTGGATTTAAACTACGAGTCAAAGGATGAGCTTGGAAGTCTTGCAGACAGCATGAGAAAGACGATATCAAATATAGGCAATATCATTGATGATATTACGTATCTGTTAGGCGCAATGGCTTCTGGGGATTTCCAGGTGGGGTCTAAGTGCAGAGAGCAGTATGTCTATGATTATGAGCCAATTATGGAAGCACTTCGTAATATCCGTAATAATTTAAGCGATGCTCTTTTCCGCATCAATGAATCAGCTGATCAGGTCGCTAGTGGTTCGGAGCAGGTCTCTTCTGGTGCCCAGGCCCTGTCTCAGGGAGCAACAGAGCAGGCGTCTTCCATTCAGGAGCTTGCGGCTACGATTAACGATATCTCAAACCAGATCAACAGCAATGCTCAGAATGCCAAAGAAGCCCGAATGGAAGCTGAGAAAGCAGAGCAGAATGTAATGGCCAGCAATGAGAAGATGGTAGAGATGAATCAGGCCATGATGCAGATCAGCGATAAGTCCAATGAAATTGGTAAGATTATTAAGACCATCGAAGATATTGCATTCCAGACCAATATTCTGGCCCTTAACGCTGCTGTAGAGGCAGCCAGGGCAGGTGAGGCAGGGAAAGGTTTTGCAGTCGTTGCTGATGAGGTACGTAATCTTGCCAGCAAGTCTGGGGAAGCAGCAAAGAATACCACATTACTCATTGAAGAGAGCATGCATGCAGTAGAAAACGGCACCAGAATCTCCACGGAGACAGCAAAATCCATGCAGCAGGTGGTAGAAGGAACAAAGCGCATCAACACGATTATTGAGAATGTTGCAGAAGCTTCCGATATGCAGGCAATTGCTGTCAATCAGGTTACCCAGGGAATCGACCAGATTTCCAGCGTGGTACAGACAAATTCTGCAACGGCAGAACAGAGTGCGGCAGCCAGCGAAGAGCTGTCGGGCCAGGCCCAGATTATGAAGGGGCTGGTACAGCAGTTTAGACTCTACGATGGAAGTGAAAGTGTTACTGCCAAAGAAGAGCCTTTGCCTCAGATTACACAATATGAGGAAGAAGCTGAGCTTCCACAGATAGAAATTGATCCGGTATATTTTGAAGATACGTCTTCTTATGGTGGCAGCAAATATTAATATTACATAGTGAGGCGCATGGCGGAAGGATTAACTTCCTGTCATGCGCCATTGTTTTTGCCATTTTGGATATACTTAAAAATAAAAAGAAAACCATTGACGAAGGAGAGAAAAACTAGTATTATAATTAATAAGTAGTGATTGATTTATAAGTATAATATATTAATTAAACTAATTAATGATATAACCGTTAATAATGAATTATCATATCATACAAAGCGAAAAGGAGAATTTACTATGGCAAAGGTATCAATTGTTATGGGAAGCGATTCTGATATGCCTATTATGGCTCAGGCGGCAGAGATTTTAGAGAAGCTTGGTGTGGAGTTCGAGATGACTGTAATTTCAGCCCACAGAGAGCCTGATATATTTTTTGAATATGCAAAGACAGCAGAGGCAAGAGGAGTAAAGGTAATCATTGCCGGTGCCGGTAAAGCTGCTCATCTTCCAGGCATGTGTGCAGCTCTCTTTCCAATGCCAGTCATCGGAATACCCATGAAAACTTCTGATCTTGGCGGAGTGGATTCTCTTTATTCCATCGTTCAGATGCCATCCGGCATACCGGTAGCTACCGTTGCCATTAATGGAGGAACCAATGCAGGTATTCTGGCTGCTAAAATTCTGGCTGCCAGTGATGAAGAGCTTTTAAAGAGATTAAAGGACTATTCTGAGAATTTAAAGAACGATGTGGTGAAGAAGGCCGAAAAGCTGGACCAGATCGGTTATAAGGAATATGTAGCCCAGATGAAAAAGTAAAATATCAGAAGCGGAGGAAAAAAGGTATGGATTATAAGAATGCCGGAGTTGACATAGAGGCCGGATACCGGTCAGTGGAATTGATGAAAAAGCATGTAAAGGAAACCATGAGACCAGAAGTACTTGGAGGCCTTGGAGGATTCTCAGGCGCATTTTCCATGTCAGCATTTAAAAATATGGAAAAACCCACTCTGGTTTCTGGTACCGATGGGGTTGGGACTAAGCTTAAGCTGGCATTTCTTATGGACAAGCATGATACCGTAGGCATTGACTGTGTGGCTATGTGTGTCAACGACATTGCCTGCGCAGGCGGTGAGCCCTTATTTTTCCTTGATTACATTGCCTGCGGAAAGAATTTCCCGGAAAAAATCGCTGAGATTGTAGGCGGAGTTGCAGAAGGCTGTAAGCAGGCTGGTGCAGCTTTGATCGGTGGAGAGACTGCCGAGATGCCAGGCTTTTACCCGGAAGATGAATATGACCTTGCAGGATTCGCGGTTGGTGTAGTGGATGAAAAGGATTTAATTACGGGAGCTTCCTTAAAGGCTGGAGACGTACTCATAGGAATTGCATCCTCCGGTGTTCACAGCAACGGTTTTTCTCTGGTCCGCAAAGTGTTTGATGTTTCCAAAGAAAGCCTTGGCACTTATTATGAGGAGCTTGGTAAAACACTTGGAGAAGCCCTCATAGTTCCTACAAAGATTTATGTAAAAGCTCTTAAGAGTGTAAAGGAAAGCGGTGTGGTAATCAAGGCTTGCAGCCATATTACCGGCGGTGGTTTTTATGAGAATATTCCCAGGATGCTTCCAGATGGTATCACTGCAATAGTGGAAAAGAACAGCTATGAAGTGCCGGCGATTTTTAAGCTTATGGCAAAGAAGGGTGACATTGCAGAAGAGATGATGTATAACACCTACAACATGGGAATTGGAATGATTCTGGCAGTGGATGAAACGGATGTGGACGCAGCCATGGAAGCCATTGGTAAGGCTGGAGAGACTGCTTATGTTATCGGACGCACAGCTGAGGGCGAAAAGGGTGTGACTCTATGCTAAGGATCGGCGTACTTGTTTCCGGGGGAGGCACCAATCTTCAGGCCGTGTTAGATGCCATTGATCAAGGAGCCATTACAAACGCAGAAGTGAATGTAGTCATAAGCAACAATAAGAATGCTTATGCACTGAAACGGGCCGGAGAGCGTGGAATTGATGCGGTTTGTATTTCCCCCAAAGACTTTGATAGCAGAGAAGAGTTTTATCACGCCCTGCTTGAAAAAACCGATGAATACCGGCTTGATCTTATTGTTCTTGCCGGTTTCCTTGTTGCCATACCAGAGGCCATGATTAAAAAATACCGCAATCGGATTATTAACGTACACCCGTCTCTCATACCAGCATTCTGCGGCGTGGGATACTATGGGCTGAAGGTCCATGAGGCTGCCTTGGAGCGGGGCGTGAAGATAACGGGAGCAACTGTACATTATGTAGATGAGGGAACGGATACCGGACCAATTATTCTTCAAAAAGCAGTAGAGGTGCATAAAGGAGATACTCCGAAGGAACTCCAACAAAGAGTGATGGAAGAGGCAGAATGGGTCATTTTGCCCAAGGCCATTCATATGATTGCAAATGGACAGGAGGAGATAGGATGAAAGTTCTGATCATAGGAGGCGGCGGAAGAGAGCATGCCATTGCTTGGAAAATAGCTCAAAGCCCAAAGGTTGAAACGATTTATTGCGCACCTGGAAATGCTGGGATTGCAGAATTTGCAGAGTGTGTGGATATTTCTGTTCTGGATTTTGACAGACAGGTGGCTTTTGCCAGGGAGCATGAGATTGACTTGACCATAGTAGGCCCTGACGATCCTTTGGTTGCTGGCGCAGCAGATGCATTTATAAAAGCTGGTCTTCGTGTTTTTGGACCGAATAAAGACGCTGCCCGTTTGGAGGGTTCTAAATCCTTTTCTAAGGATCTGATGAAAAAATATGGGATTCCCACTGCTGGATATGAAACCTTTGATTCTCCAGAGGAGGCTTTAAGCTACTTAGAAACCGCCAGGATGCCCATTGTACTGAAGGCAGACGGACTGGCACTTGGAAAAGGAGTTCTCATCTGCAATACGAGAGAAGAGGCCAAAGAGGGAGTAAAAGCTCTTATGCTTGATAAGCAGTTTGGTTCTTCCGGTGACCGGATTGTGGCCGAGGAATTTATGACCGGTCGGGAAGTATCCGTTCTTTCTTTTGTTGATGGAAATACCATTAAGATCATGACCTCTGCCCAGGATCATAAAAGGGCGAAGGATGGGGATGAGGGACTTAACACAGGAGGAATGGGTACTTTTTCTCCAAGCCCATTTTATACGACGGAAATAGATGACTATTGCCAAAAGCATATTTATGAGCCAACCGTTCGGGCATTAAGGTCTGAAGGGATTGAGTTTAAGGGCATCATATTCTTTGGGCTCATGCTGACAGAAGACGGGCCTAAGGTCCTTGAATACAATGCCAGATTCGGTGACCCTGAGACTCAGGTAGTGCTTCCCCGTATGAAAAATGATATAGTGGAAGTATTTGAAGCCTGTATTGACGGAACCCTGGATCAGATTGATCTGCGGTTTGAAGAAAATGCAGCGGTCTGTGTGGTTCTGGCATCCAATGGCTATCCGGAGCACTACGAGAAGGGCTTCCCCATAAAAGGACTTTCAAGCTTTCGAAAAAAAGACGGCTATTATGCCTTCCATGCTGGCAGCTGTTTCAATGAAAAGGGGGAACCTGTCACAAATGGAGGCAGGGTTCTTGGTATCACTGCTCTTGGTTCGGACCTAAAAGAAGCGAGAAAGCATGCCTATGAAGCTGCCCAGTGGGTTTCTTTTGAAAATAAATACATGAGAAATGATATTGGAAAAGCAATTGATGATGTCTGAATGAAATTTATAATATCTTAATAAATATTAATAAAAATGGCCTGGTTTGTTAAAAAATCGTTGACATGATGCCTATTTCATGATATGTTATTTCTAATGCGTGATGTATATGGAGCATATAAAAGGTGTATGTCATATCATGGACAAATTCTGGAAATCTACATTTTTTATCATGAGTCGGATGCTGTAATTCTATAGGTACCAGCTGGTTCATAATCGCATAATTGTCAGTGATACAGGCGTTTTTTCGCAATTGTATCAGAATGGCGGAGCCTTTACAAACGGTTTTTTATATACAGGATTTTACTTATTTTAACAAACGAAGACATTTGAAAATAGTAACGGATATCATGGATGTTGTAATCACAAGTACCCACTCTGATATAAAACCAAAACAGGTGAATGGTTATTCTTATAACTGTGAATAGATATTAAGAAACGCCTAATACAGTTAAATAGTACCGGAAGACATCACAAAGTAGGGATTGTTCTAAGTTGTAGGTAAGCCGATATCCAAGTTTTGGATATCGGCTTTTTATAATTTTAGCCGTAAAGGAGGCTGATCAATGGTTCATAGTAAGTAAGGAACTGGTTTGAGAAAATGGATTCTAAGAAAGACAGGAAAGGATTTCAGGAAAAATTATTAACTATATGTTTCCGCTTTAAAAGGGGATTAGTAATACTTGGGAAATTGGGTAATTAACTACTGGCTTTGATCGGAGGAACCTTCGGTTTAAGTGTAAGATGTGCATAGATATGCGCAGGATTGGAGGAAAAAATGCTTGAATGTTTACGTAAATTGAATTTGCCGGAGTATGTACAGGAAATATTGAACCATTCCAAAGGGGTTATTGTTCCAAAGACGAGGGAAGAGCTTATCGAGCTTGCCATGGGAAATGGGACAAATAACGAGTATGAGATCGAATATGATGTTAAGGGCAAAGGCAGGGTACTGGAAGCAACTGCAACCCGCTGTACCAATGGTATCGTAGTTAATTATGTAGAAGATTACATGAGAAGACGTGATCCAAACTGTATGTACATTGCAGATAACAAACCTACCGATAAACCAAGATATGAGGAGGTTTTTCATAGCAATTTTGATTCCTTAAGAACAGAAACCTTTGAATGGCTGAAAGAACAGGAGCTGATTTTCTTCCCGTTTAAATCAGGCGGGGTAGAATACGGTTATGATTCTGTACTCATCTCTCCGTTAAATGCAGGCTTTTTTGCTGCTGGATTAGCAGACCTTCAGGGATTTGAAAATATTGATGACATCACTGATTTTGATTTAAAAGCAATTGTTTATCTGGCACCTCCGTTCCGTCATACGCATTTTAATGGAAAGCAGGCAGTCATCCATAACCGTCTTGACGGTATTCACGAGGTTTATTCTTACAACCTTTATCCAGGACCAAGTGCAAAGAAAGGTATCTACGGCGTATTGTTAAATATCGGAGAGACGGAAGGCTGGGTAACAGCACATGCCTCAACGGTTAAGGTGATTACTCCTTACGACAATGAGATCGTAATCATGCATGAAGGTGCTTCTGGTGGTGGAAAAAGTGAGATGATCGAGGATATCCACAGAGAGATGGATGGAAGAACTGTATTTGGAACCAACACGGTCACTGGAGAAAAGAATTATCTTGTACTCAGCGAGACCTGTGATTTGATTCCGGTAACTGACGATATGGCTTTATGCCCTCCGAATATCCAGAATGAAAGCAAGAAACTGGTTGTAGCTGATGCAGAGTCATCCTGGTTTATCCGTCTTGATAATATCAAGAGCTATGGATCTTCTCCACAGTATGAAAAATTACTGATTCAGACGAAAGAACCACTTGTCTATCTAAATATGAAGGCAATTCCTGGTGCAACCAGCCTTCCATGGGAGCATACGCTGGATTCCAATGGAAAGCCATGTCCTAACCCAAGAGTTATCCTACCGAGAAAGATGATCGAGAAAGCTTATCAGGGAACTGTTGAAGTAGATGTGAGAAGCTTTGGTGTTCGAACTCCTGCATGTACCAAGGAGAATCCATCCTATGGTATCATGGGAATCTTCCAGGTCCTGCCTCCTGCACTGGCATGGCTGTGGCGTCTGGTTGCACCCCGTGGTTATAATAACCCAAGCATTATCGACTCCCTGGAGATGACAAGCGAAGGTGTTGGATCCTACTGGCCATTCGCAACTGGTAAGAGAGTAACCCAGGCAAATCTTCTTCTGGATCAGATCGTGAATTCCAGCAATACCCGGTATGTATTAATCCCTAACCAGCATATTGGAGCTTATGAAGTAAGCTTTATGCCTCAGTGGGTATCCAGAGAATACATTGCACGCCGTGGAAGCGCGAAGTTTAAGCCAGAGCATCTGGTGGAATGCCGTTGTCCTTTATTAGGCTTTGGTCTGGAATCCTTAAAGATTGACGGACAGTATATCAGCAGAGCATTCTTAAGACCTGAAACCCAGCCGGAAGTTGGTCTGGAAGGCTACGATGCCGGTGCAAAGATACTGACAGATTTCTTTAAGCAGGAACTTGAGCAGTTTAACACAGAAGAATTAAATCCTCTGGGAAGACAAATTATTGAGATGTTCTATAACGGAGCTACCGTAGAAGATTACATGAATGTAATTCCTATGAGATATTAAATAGTTAGAAACAAAGAACCTTCCTTCTATGGGGAAGGTTTTTTGCTTGTTTGAGAAGCTTGTTACCCAGGAGAGAAAAACGGATAGAGGAAGTCAAAATGATTTCCGGTATTATTTATAATATTTTCGTTTTCAGCATAGGAAAATAAGTAAATTACAATAAAAACGGGATGAATTTATGCATTATGCCATTGACATTGCCCTCATGGTCAATGGTTATAATTAATCCATAGATATACTTTTTAGAAAAAATGAGGTGGTTGTAATGGAAAAAGAAAACGGAGAGCAGATCCGCATCGTACAGGAAACCGTAGCCGGAAGAGAGATTACGCTGGCACATATCATTGGAGGTCCGTTGCCAATTGTATACCGCAAACTGGGCCTTAATCCGGAGATTGATTACCGTTCCTCTGCAATTGGAATTATGAACATGACGCCTCCGGAATCCGCAGTCATAGCTTCTGATATTGCAGTAAAGAGCGGAGATATTTATCTTGGCTTTGCAGACAGATTCAGCGGAACTCTTATCATCACAGGGGAAATCGCAGATGTAATGGCTGCAATCACGGAAATTGTGGATTATTTTCACAATTCCTTAGGATACGTGACCTGTCCGATTACAAAGCGGTGATGCTATGAAGAAATTATTTTTGTGCGGCAGGAGTGAAGCCGGTAAAACATCCCTCACTCAGGCATTAAAAGGAGAGCCGGTGGTCTATCATAAGACTCAGTACGTCAATCATTGGGATATTACCATAGATACGCCAGGCGAATACGTGGAAAATAAAAATCTGGCCCTCCAGGGCCTTTGTTGTTTTACCTATGAATCAGACGTCATAGGTCTTCTTTGCAGCGCCAATGAACCTTTTAACCTATTTCCTCCCGGTGTTTCCAATGCCTGCAACCGGCCGGTCATCGGCATTATTACAAAAATCGACTGCAAGGATGCTAAGGTTCCTATGGTCCGGCAGTGGCTGGAGGAAGCTGGCTGTGAGAAGATATTTCCTGTGAGCAGCATAACGGGGGAGGGAATGGATGATCTCCTTTCCTTCTTAAAGGAAGAAAAAGAAGCACTGACCTGGGAAGAAATTATGGAGGCCCAGGAAAAAGGCCTTCGGGAGTGGGATTTATAAGCAGTAAAACATCAAGGATGAAAGTGTGATAAGATGTCAGATAAGATAGAAACTGAAATGGACGTACTAAGTGTCTTTGCACAGGGAAATGGATCTGCAAGTACCAGACGGCGGCGCGTGGTTAATATGACTGTGGCAGGACGGGAGATTTCTCTGGCCCATGTAATTGGTGTTTCCGAGGCGTCGGTATATAGGAATCTGGGACTTGACATCGGAACCAATGCTGATGTTGATTTTACTGGTATGTCCATAGGGACCATTAATATAACACCTCCGGAATCCGCTGTGATAGGGGCAGATATCGGGGTGAAAAGTGCAGATGTTACCATTGGCTTCCTGGATCGGTTCAGTGGAACTTTAATACTTACCGGCCCCCGGATTGAAGTTAAAACGGCTGTGGAAGAAATTGTAACTTACTTTAAAGAAGAACTTAAATACAAGACCTGCCCGGTAACGGAGCGTTAAAAAAGCAGCATTGTCAAAAAAGGCAATGCTGCTTTTTATCGTATCATTCCTCATTACACAGTTGAAGGCCGTCACTCATAATCAGGCGTTTCAGTTCTTCCAGATAATTTTCCGCAAAGATGCTTAAATGAACTCTGGGATTTTCAATCCAGCCAATCCTCATATATTCAGTGGTCTTTAATGGAGTGGCAATGATGTTATCTCCGTTTAAATTGCTGTTTAAGATTCCGCTGCATATGGTATAGCCGTTTAAGCCAATGAGCAGGTTAAAGAGGGTGGCACGGTCGCTGACATAGATGATTTTTTTACGGGGAACCGTACTAAGTATTTCTTCAGAAAAATAAAAGGAGTTCTTTTCTCCCTGTTCAAAGGCCAGAAATGGGAATGGATCCAAATCATTCATTGTAACAAACTCCCTGGAAGAGAGAGGATGAGAAGAGCTTATAAATACATGAGGAGATGCGTCAAATAAAGGATGAAATAAAATTCCGCTTTCTTTAAACAATTTACTTAAAACCTTTTCATTGAAATCGTTCAGATATAAGATTCCAAGCTCACTTCTGAAATTTTTCACATCTTCAATGATTTCATAAGTCCTGGCTTCCCGAAGGGTAAATTCGTATTCCTCATGATCCTGCCTGGACACCAGATTTACAAACGCATTTACGGCAAAGGCATAATGCTGAGTGGAAATAGAACAGATTCGTTTCAAAGGTTTTTTGTGTAAGTAATGCTGCTCCATTAAATCCGTCTGTTCCAGCACCTGTCTGGCATAGGAAAGAAATTCCGTCCCATCGGAGGATAAAGAAATGCCCTTGGAGGTTCTGTTAAAGATAGAGATACCATACTCCTGTTCCAGCTCCTTCACAGCATTTGAAAGGCTGGGCTGAGTGATATACAGTTGTTTGGCTGCTTCTGATATGGAACCGCAGTTGACAATGGTTATGATGTAGCGAAGCTGTTGTAAGGTCATGGGGGGTCCTTTCCTTTTGGGGTTTTTTGTAGTTTACCACAGATCGCTATAGTTTAAAACTATATCAGGCTATAATTTAATAGAATTTTACAGATTCTCCATCATAAGATATTATTTAGGAAAGAGAAGAAAACATGGAGGATTAAAATATGAGTCAGATAAAAAATAGAGCCCCTTTTAAATTTGATATTGTTGGAAGCTTCTTAAGACCGGAGTATTTAAAAGAAGCAAGAGAAGGTTTTAAAAATGGAACTGTTACTGCAGAGGAATTAAGAGCAACGGAAGACAAAGCCATTAAGGAACTGATTGAAAAGCAGAAGGAAGTTGGACTTCCCGTAATTACAGATGGAGAATTTCGAAGAAGCTGGTGGCATCTTGATTTTATGTGGGGGCTTAAAGGCGTAGAAAAGCTGGAACTGTCCCATGGTTATACATTTCACGATGAGGTGACGAGAGGAGAGTCCGCAGGCCTTTTAGGAAAAATTTCTGGAGAAAATCATCCCTTTGTGGAGCATTTCAAGTTTGTAAAGCTGTTTGAAGATGATAATGTAACAGCCAGGCAGACCATACCTGCTCCGGCTCAGTTTTTGGCAGAGCTAGAAAGGGGAGACAATCTGGAAAGAACCAAAGCCATTTATGAAGACGAGGAAAGTCTGATTCAGGATATTGCGGCAGCTTACCGGACTGTCCTTGCTGATCTCTATGAGGCAGGATGCAGAAATGTACAGTTTGATGATTGCACCTGGGGAATGTTCTGCGATACAAAATACTGGGAGGCCAGACAGAGCGGAAAAAAATCTGTGGAAGAGGAAGCTAAAAAGTATGTCAGAGTCAATAATCTTGCCATAGAGGGCCAGCCAAAAGATCTGGTCATCAACACCCATGTGTGCAGAGGGAATTATCACTCTACCTGGGCTTCTTCCGGCGGATATGCTCCCATTGCGCCCCACTTATTTGGAGAGGAGCATGTATCTGCATATTATTTGGAATATGACGATGACCGCTCTGGCGACTTTGAGCCCTTAAAGTATGTAGATGGTGACAAGCAGGTAGTTCTTGGCCTCATTACTTCAAAATCTCCAAAGCTGGAGGAAAAACAAGAGATCATTGCAAAGATCAGAAAGGCCTCCAAATACGTTCCTCTTGAGCGTCTTGCCTTAAGTCCTCAGTGTGGCTTTGCATCTACCGAGGAGGGCAATATATTAACAGAGGAAGATCAGTGGAATAAGTTAAGACTGGTAAAAGAGATTTCAAAAGAAATCTGGTAAATAAAAACGTAAGAAAGTGCTGCATGAGAGCCAGGCTCCTGAAGCACTTTTTCTTTTGAACAGCTGGTATACCAGTGCTTGACAGCCGTCCTCATTTCGCTTATGCTAAAATAGATGAAAAAAAGGGGGCTGACAATGAGGCTAACAGAACGAAACGTAAAGGAAACTGGGCGGGAGTACGCTCTTCGTATGTTAAAGGAGAATATCATTAACCTGGATCTGATCCCAGGCAGCATGTTAAGTGAGAATGAATTATCTGCTGAGATGAATTTATCCCGGACTCCAGTACGGGAAGCTTTGATTGAGCTTTCCCGAGTGAAAATCGTCGAGGTGTATCCGCAAAAGGGTAGTGCGGTTGCTTTTATAGATTATGAGCTGGTTGAAGAAGCGCGGTTTATGCGGGATGTACTGGAGGGGGCTGTGGTCGAGCTGGCCTGTCGTATGGCGACGGAGCAGGATATCGCTGCTCTTACCGAGAACGTAAGGCTTCAGGAGTTTTATATGGAAAACCGTTTTCCCCAGAAGCTTTTGGAGCTGGATAATAAATTCCACCAAATGCTGTTTCATATCACCAGCAAGGATCAGGTCTACCATCTCATGGACAGCATCACCATACACTTTGACCGGGTGCGCAGTATGTCCCTGTCAGCAGTTAAGGATCTAAAGACAATCTCTGACCACTGGGAAATCGTAGAGGCGATCGCTGCGAAAAATGGAGAAGAGGCAAAACGCTTAATGGAAAAGCATCTGTCCAGATATAAATTTGATGAAGAAGCATTGCGAAACGAGTATCCTGGATATTTTAAGTAATTTTTCCCATACTAAAAATGAATGCGGTAATAAAAGGAACATTCCTTCTATTACCGTTTTTTGTACCCATTCCAATTTGTGCAGGTTAGATAAAAATTATTTTAAAATTTATTTAAAATAAAGATTGAAATACTAGTATACAAGTTATATACTTAAGACAAGTTATAAAATCTATGTTAGAAATGGAGGATATAGACCATGAAAATGATCATGCGTTGGTTCCCTTTTGGGGATGACAGCGTTACTCTGGCCCAGATCCGTCAGACCCCAGGTGTTTCGGGTGTAGCCACCTGCCTTCCAAAGATACCGGTAGGAGAGGTCTGGCCGCTTGAGGTAATTAAGTCCTTGAGAGATGAGATTCATGAGGCTGGTCTTGAGATGGAGGTAATTGAAAGTGTAAACATCCATGAAGATATTAAAAAGGGCCTGCCCACCAGGGATAAGTACATTGAAGCCTATCAAAAGACCCTGGAGCATCTAAGAGATGTAGGGGTGAAATGCCTTTGCTATAACTTCATGCCGGTCATGGACTGGGCTAGAAGTGATTTATCCTATGTGACGGAAGACGGAAGCAGCGTCATGGCCTACCGCCATGAAGAAGTGCTTCAGATGAATCCGGAAAAGATGGCAAAAGCCATGGAAGGAAAAGCAAGAGGCTATTCTCTGCCGGGCTGGGAACCGGAACGTCTTCATGCCATGGCCCAGGACATTGAATTCTATCAGAGCATGACAAGAGAGCAGTATTGGGATAATATGAAGTATTTTCTGGATGCAGTCATTCCTTATGCGGAGAAATACGATATTAAGATGGCCATTCATCCCGACGATCCGCCCTGGCCGCTGTACGGACTTCCAAAAGTCATAACAAATGCAGAGAACATCCGCACCTTCCTTTCATTAAATGAAAGCCCATATAACGGACTCACCTTATGTACAGGAAGCTTGGGAAGCGATCTAAGCAATGATTTGCCGGCAATGATGAGAGAATTCGGCGGAATGAAGCGGATTCATTTTGCCCATCTTCGCAATGTAAAGCATATTTCCGAAAAGGATTTTGACGAAGCGGCACATCTTTCTTCCTGCGGCGATCTGGATATGTATGAGATTGTAAACGCTCTTTATGAATCTGGATTTGAGGGATATATCCGGCCTGATCATGGACGAATGATTTGGGGAGAGCAGGCCCGTCCAGGCTATGGCCTTTATGACCGGGCGATCGGAGCAAATTACCTGCTGGGATTATGGGAAGCCATTGACAAATCCCATAAAAACAAAAGATAGGAGGAATATATTATGAAGCTGAATCGTTCATGTCTAAAGAACCGGGAAGCCTTTGAACAGATTTCCGTAAAGCTCCCTGAGTACGATTGGGATCGTATGGTACAGGCTACGGAGGAGGCGCCAAGATGGATCCATTTTGGTGCAGGTAATATTTTCAGAGGTTTTATTGCAGAACTGCAGCAGCGTCTTTTAGAAGAAGGACTGGAAGAGACCGGTATCATTGCAGCAGATACCTTTGATTTTGATATCATTGATAAAATATACCACCCTTACGACAACATGACCATGATGGTGCGTTTAAAGCCCGATGGCACCATGGAGCGGGAGGTAATCGCCAGCATTGCAAAAGGGGTGAAAGCGGATACTAAAAATTCAGAAGATTTTGGTTATCTGGTCAAAGCCTTTGAAAAGCCGTCTCTTCAGATGGTAAGCTTTACCATAACAGAAAAAGGCTATGCCCTTACTGACTTTAAAGGCGAATTTTTCCCATTTGTGAAAAAGGATATGGAGGAAGGACCGGAAAAAGCATCTCACGCCATGAGCGTAGTAACAGCCCTTCTTTTAAAACGTTATCAGGCAGGCGGCTATCCCCTTGCCCTTGTGAGCATGGATAATTGCAGCCATAATGGTGAAAAACTGAAATCCAGCGTGGTAACGATTGCAGAAGCATGGGTAAAAGCAGGCTTTGCACCAACAGAGTTTAAGGCATGGGCAGAGGATGAATCCAAAGTATCCTATCCATGGTCCATGATTGATAAAATCACACCAAGACCGGCTGAAGTAGTAGAAAAGGCACTGAAAGCAGACGGAATTGAGGATATGGCACCTGTTATCACCAGCAAGAACACCTATATTGCTCCTTTCGTGAATGCAGAGGTTCCACAGTATCTTGTAGTAGAAGACCGTTTTCCAGCTGGCAGACCTGCCCTTGAAAAGGCTGGGGTCTATATGACTGACCGGGATACGGTGAACAAAACAGAGCGAATGAAGGTTACTACCTGTTTAAATCCACTTCATACGGCATTAGCTGTATACGGCTGTCTTCTTGGATACAACAGCATTGCAGCAGAGATGAAGGATGAGGACTTAAAAGCCCTTGTTGAGCGGATTGGATATGTGGAGGGTATGCCGGTAGTGACTAATCCTGGTATCTTAAAGCCAGTGGATTTCTTAAAAGAGGTCATTGAGTATCGACTTCCCAATCCATTTATTCCAGATACTCCTCAGAGAATTGCTACGGATACCAGCCAGAAGATCCCCATCCGCTTTGGTGAGACCATTAAAGCCTATATGGAGGATGAGACGTTGAATGTGGATGATTTAACAGCCATTCCTCTTGCCATTGCCGGCTGGCTTCGCTATCTTCTGGAAGTGGATGACGAAGGAAATACCATGGAAATCAGCAGCGATCCTATGCTTCCTGAGCTGAAAGAGCAGTTAAAGGATATAAAATTTGGGGAGCCAGATTCCATGAAAGATGGATTACAAGGAGTCCTTTCAAATCCCGTACTTTTTGGCACCGACCTTGTAAACGCTGGGCTTTCCGATAAAATAGAAACAATGCTTCATAAGATGATTGCCGGACCAGGTGCAGTGCGTCGGACGCTGCATGAATATTTAGAGTCCTCTCATTGAATTTGATGATTCTCTGTGCTAAAATAGGACATGAATCAGAACATGTTTGAAAGGCAGACAGACCATGAATATACAAATCTTTGGAACCAGAAAATGCTTTGACACCAAAAAGGCGGAGCGGTATTTTAAAGAGCGGGGCGTCAAATACCAGTTCATAGACTTAAAGGAAAAGGGTTTGAGCAAAGGGGAATATCAAAGTGTGAGACAGGCAGTAGGAGGCAGGGATGCCTTGCTTTGCACCGATTGCCGGGATCAGGATACCCTTCTTCTCATTAAGTACACCGCGGAGGAAGACAAGGACGAAAAGATTCTGGAAAACCAGCAGGTTTTAAAAACCCCTATTGTAAGGAATGGAAAGATGGCAACCGTGGGGTATCAACCAGAGATTTGGAAGGGCTGGGAATAAGGAGATCGTAATGAGAAAACCGGAAAAGGGACAGAAATGGGTATTTAATGAGGAAATCAGGGGCGAGCAGGCTTCAGAAGGTGTGGAGCGAAAGTTACTGGCATATTGCGATGAGATGATGTGCGTGGAAAATCACTTTGAAACGGGTGCCATTGGTAAGCTTCATCATCACCCCCACACTCAGATCACTTATGTGGCAAGCGGAGTTTTTGAGTTTACCATTGGGGAAGAGACAAAAGTTGTAAAGGCCGGAGACACCCTGTTAAAGCAGGATGGCATCGTCCATGGCTGCGTTTGTTTAGAAAAAGGAATCCTGGTTGATATTTTCACTCCTATGAGGGAAGACTTCTTATAAACAGTGTGTCCATGAAAAAATGTATAAACCTATTGATAAAAATGGTATAATATGCTATAAATGATACACATTGTGAATAAAGGAGGTGACTAGAATGGCAAAGTATGTTTGTGAGCCATGCGGATATGTATATGATCCTGAAATCGGTGATCCAGATTCCGGAATCGAGCCAGGTACAGCATTTGAGGATATTCCAGATGATTGGGTTTGCCCAGTTTGTGGTGTAGGTAAAGATATGTTCGTAGTAGAAGAATAAAGATAAAACCTTCAAGCAGTTGATGAGCAGTCAGCTGACTTGAAGGTTTTATTTTTTGTATTAATTAGGGGGCTAAAAGCCGTTCAAACAGACGATTTACCTCTACCTGACCGTATCCCCAGATATTATTGGGATATGAGTAGGCAGGATTGCGGACCGCTCCGCTTATCATAAGACGATTGGCATCATTTCCGGTCATTCTTAAATAATTTCCTCTTACAATAGCCCATTCAAAGACCATGGCAAGAATTCCTGCAGCATGGGCAGCAGCAGCGCCTGTACCTGTGGCTGTGCCGTATAGATTTCCTGGTACAGCACATGTAAGCTGATACCCTGGTGCTGCAATATCTGGCTTGATCTGGCCGGTTCTTGTATAACCTCTGCTGGAGGTAGGAAGAATGCTATCGTTATTTTGATTATAGGCAGTGACCGCCAAGGTGTGTCTTGTATTTCCAGGCGAAGTAATGGTCGTATCCGGGTTAGAGTTTAAGAAAAAGGTTCCGTTTGATATAAGGTCTCCGGCAGGGAGCCAGGAATGAAACGAAAAGGGCTCATTATCAGTTGCCTGAATGCGTAGATACCAGATGCCGGGAAGAGGGTTACTGAAACGAAGTAGAATCATTTGATCTCCGGTTTTTTCTTCAAAGATCGTGTTATTTACATAGATTGCAGTTTGGTTGAATATGAAGGTAAATCTCCTGCATTGGTTCAACGTGGGAAAAATGGGCTGTGTGGATTCGCGGTTTGGAGAAGATATATCAATGGTAAGCCTGGCTGGAGAAAAGGACCAGATTTCCATGGAGAACATGGTGTCATTCTCTCCGATTCTAAGTTCCACATCATTATAGAACGGAGGAGCGGCAGTGGAATTAAAATAATGCCTCTGATCATTTCCTTCATTCCCAGCAGATACAGAGACACCAGTGCCTGGAAGAAGTGTAAGGTGGTCCAGATAATCACTGATTGGCCCTCTGCCTGTATGCCCTCCCTGGCTGCTGCCCATGGCAATGCATATGACAACGGGGCGATTGTAGCGAGCCGCAACAGTTACAGCATAGCGAGTGCCAAGAATAAGATCAGACTCCTGATAACATTTCTTATCCTGAGGCACAAAGAAGATAGTTTTTAGGCTTTCCTTCGCTTCCTTAAGCTTTATGATAATATATTCCGCCTGCGGAGCAACTCCCCTAAAGTCCTGCTCTTCATCAGGGCTTCCAGCCAGAATGCTTGCGATCGCTGTTCCATGCCCATTGGTATCTGTTGTTGGAACAATGGAAAGAGGATCTTCTGAACTTAAGGCAGTATTAATCACTTCTCTGCTATATTCAGATCCAAAAGTAAATTCTTCAGGAATGGTGCCGGTCTGTATGGTCTGATCCCAGATGGAAACAATTCGTGTGGTTCCATCGCTGTTTCTAAATGCTTTGTGCCTGTAATCAATGCCCGTATCAATAACGGCCACTAACACTCCGCTTCCAAAAAGAGCAAGGTCAGGATTGTTCTGAACTGTAGTAACACCGGATTTTTCAAGGCTGACCGTGGAAGTTTGGGTATACAAAGCCGGGAAACTGCTGGATGAATGCCGTCCTAAATCACAGGGGTTTGGGGTTCCAATGGGAATATGGAGCAGCGAGTTTTGACGGTTCAAATATGTAATGTTGTCACCCGTATCATAAGTGGGAGCCAGAGCTGTAGTGATCATTAAGTCGTAGTAACCATTATCTAGAATTTTGGACAAAATCAACCCCCCTGCCAATTTAGCAAAGTATATGCTATATATTATGCAGAGGGGCCTAGATTATGAGTTTTGGTTGTCTGTTTATGGTGCTTAAGCAGCTGGTCCTGCAGGTACGCTTGCGGGTGCTCCCTCAACTGGAGGTACTTGTGCAGCTTCTGTCGTTGGGGTAAAGGTTGACTTACCGGCTTTCTTTAAATATTCTATAATTCCCTTGGCATCTGCTTCTCCAAGGGCTTTATAAGACTCTTCCGTGGAGAGATACAAGGTCAAATCGCTGGTGTGATTAATAAATCCGTGCTCAATGATAAATCCTCTGATGCCATACATCTGGGAGTAACGAGGAATTGCATAGTAATCCGCCAGGCTTCCGTCCGGAAACATGGTTCCATTTTGAGAATCTCTAAGGATCAGACCTCTGTTATGAAGCCCTATAGAGCTGAGCTGTCCTAAAATGGTATTGGCGGCTTCCTGGGACTGAAGGGCAAGTTCGTTGTTGAAGCGGCCTGTTTTAGGTGCCATGGAGCTTACTCCATAGGCATTTTTAGTTACTCCATTGCCCGGAGCTGAATCCACATGCTGACTGACAAAGAGATCCGCATGGACAGAAGCCGCAAATGCAGCTCTTTGCTCTAACGGAACGGTTTTCTCCACGCTATCCTTTGTTAAATAGACTGCATAGTCCGTATTCTCTTCTAAGTATTTTTTTGTATAGGTAGAAATTTTCATATTGATTTCATCTTCGTAATACTTGGTTCCGTTATATTCAAAATTGCAACCGGAATAATGTCCGTCAACTTTGCCGTGGCCTGGATCTAAAACTACCACCAGCTTCGATGAACGGTTAGCGCCTGGCCCGATTTCCGGTCCGCTTATTTTTGTTATTGGAGGAGCAAACGCTGGCCCTGTTTCTTCTTCCGCATATGCGGTAGTAATGGCGGCAGTGGAAATAATAGTTGCCAGTAATAAGGCACTGGCAGAGGCCGTTAATACGTTTTTAAAATTGATCATGACAGATCCTCCCGAATATTAGCATTTTATCTCATATTATAGCACTACTGGAAAGAATTTGTAAATGGCCTTCTTTGATTTCTTTCCCTGTTATGATAAAATGGAATCGTTGAAAAAAAGCAGGAGAGAGAGGCTTATAAAATGAAATATTATTTCGCACCTATGGAGGGGATTACCGGTTATATTTACCGGAATGCCCACCGTAAGTATTTTAAGGACATAGATGTATATTTTACCCCTTTTATCGTGCCGACCCAGCACCGGGTGTTCTCTTCCAGAGAGAAAAATGATTTTCTGCCGGAGCACAATCAGGGTCTGGAAGTCATTCCTCAGATTCTAACGAATAAGTGGGAAGACTTTGTATGGGCAGCAGGAGAACTGAAACAGTACGGCTACCAGGAGGTTAATTTAAACTTAGGCTGTCCGTCTGCAACGGTTGTGTCAAAAGGCAAAGGCTCCGGTTTTCTTGGTGAGCCGGATAAACTGGATCATTTTCTGGAAGAGATTTTTGCAGCTCTTGATATAAAAATTTCCATCAAAACAAGAATTGGAAAAGACCATCCCGATGAGTTTTCTCATTTAATGGAAATCTTTAATAAATATCCCTTAAGCGAGCTGATTATTCATCCCAGAGTCCAAAAAGATTTTTATAGAAATGAGCCGAACCTCTTAGTATTTAAAGAAGCTCTCATTTCCAGTAAAAATCCCCTTTGTTATAATGGCAATTTATCTGAGACCAGAGAATATGAAACGTTTATCAGGGACTTCCCTTCCATTGACCGGGTCATGATGGGAAGAGGATTGATTGTGAATCCTGGACTGGTAGGAGACTTTAAACGTGGGGACAAGCCAGATAAAAAACAATTAAAGGCCTTCCATGATGAGGTGTTGTCCGGGTATGTAGAAATCATTTCCGGGGATAGAAATGTCCTGTTTAAAATGAAGGAGCTTTGGGCCTATATGATACAGATTTTTTTAGAAGGGGATAAGCATGCTAAAAAGATCCGTAAGTCCCAGAACCTGCTGGATTATAAAAATGCAGTAGAATCCCTGTTTGAAGAATTGGAATTAAAATGGAACATTTTGTGATTGGATAGTTGAATTAAACTATATCTTGTGGTATATTCTTATAGTACATCTGATAACAGTTATTGGTATTAATTTATATATGACAGAATGGCGGGAATGATCTATGGATATAAGAGACAAAAACAAAGAGCTTTTACAATTATTTCAAGATGCGCCGGAGCTTTTAGCAGTGCTAAAGGGCATCGAGGAAAAGTGGCAGGACCCATCCTATGGCCTTGTTCATTTATATGATAAATTTATGGCATTTTATAAAGGGGAGGAAACCATTTCTGACCGGTTTAAAGTGCTTATTCAGGCAGCCGTGGAGCTGACCACACAGGAAGCACCCGACTGGGAATACATTAGTGCCAGGCTATTAATGCTACAATTCGAGCTGGGTCTGAAAAAAGAGCTGAAGCTGCAGAAGATTGAAAGCTTCTACCAGAAGATATGTGTTCTAACAAAGGAAGAGCTTTACGGGGATTATATACTAAAACATTACTCGAAGGAAGAAATTGACCGCTATGAGGCGTACATAGATCCGTCAAGAAATCATTGCCTTAATTACTCTGGGCTGGAGCTTCTGCTTAGCCGGTATGTAATCAGAAGCCGCCAGAATGTTCCCATGGAAACGCCCCAGGAGATGTTTATGGGCATTGCCATGCATCTGGCTATGGAAGAGAAGAGTGACCGGGAGGCTTGGGTAAAACGCTTTTACGATATGCTCAGCTCTTTAAAAGTGACCATGGCAACTCCAACACTATCCAACGCCAGAAAGCCTTATCATCAGCTTTCCTCCTGTTTTATTGACACAGTACCGGACAGCCTTGACGGAATATACCGGAGTATAGACAGCTTTGCTAAAGTAAGTAAATTTGGAGGTGGCATGGGCCTTTATTTCGGTAAGGTTCGTGCGGCAGGAAGTACCATTCGTGGGTTTAAGGGAGCAGCAGGCGGGGTGATTCGCTGGATCAAGCTTGCCAATGACACTGCGGTAGCGGTAGATCAGTTAGGGGTACGTCAGGGAGCGGTAGCCGTATATCTGGATGCCTGGCATAAAGATCTGCCGGAGTTTCTGGCCATCAGGACCAACAATGGAGATGACCGTATGAAGGCCCATGATGTTTTTCCAGCTGTCTGCTATCCCAATCTCTTCTGGAAGATGGCAAAGGAGAATATAGAAGGGGACTGGCATCTTATGTGCCCCCACGAGATTCTATCTGTAAAGGGCTGGTCACTGGAGGACTCCTATGGCGCTCTTTGGGAGGAACGGTACTTGGACTGTATAAGTGACAGCCGCATTCAGAAACGGGTCATTCCTATCAAAGATATAATCCGCCTTATATTGAAAAGTGCGGTAGAGACAGGAACTCCATTTGCCTTTAACCGGGATATTGTAAATGAAGCCAATCCAAATGGACACAGCGGAATCATTTATTGCAGCAACCTCTGTACGGAAATTGCTCAAAATATGAGTGGAGTAGAAGAAATTGAGCAGCGCTACGAGACCATCAACGGAGAAACGGTAGTGGTTACGGTTACAAAACCTGGAGATTTTGTGGTATGTAACCTGGCCAGCCTCTCCCTTGGTAATATTGATCTAAGTGACCCGCAAGAGCTGACTCAGCTTACCAGAAGTGCAGTGAGAGCCCTTGACAATGTCATTGATTTAAATTTCTTTCCAGTGCCTTATGCAAAGCTTAACAATCTTCGTTATCGTCCCATTGGCCTTGGGGTAAGCGGATATCACCACATGCTGGCAAAGAATCAGATTGCATGGGAGTCAGAAGACCATCTTAAGTTTGCAGACCGCATTTTTGAGACCATTAATTTTGCTGCGATTGAAGCCAGCAGTGATTTTGCGGCGGAGAAGGGCAGCTATGAAGGGTTTGATGGCAGTGACTGGCAGACAGGAGCCTATTTTTCCAAACGCCGCTATGATTCACCAGAATGGGAACGCCTGCGTAAAAAGGTTGCTTCCTCTGGTATGAGAAATGGCTGGTTAATGGCGATTGCGCCCACCAGCAGTACCAGCATGATCGCCGGTACGACAGCAGGCCTTGATCCTGTTATGAGCCGTTACTATCTGGAAGAAAAGAAACATGGACTTGTTCCCCGTGTGGCCCCTGACTTGACACCTGAAACATTTTGGAGATATAAAAATGCCCACTTAATCGATCAGAAATGGTCCATTCGGGCCGCTGGTGTCCGTCAGAGGCATGTGGACCAGGCCCAAAGCATGAATCTTTACATTACCAACGATTACACCCTGCGCCAGGTGTTAAATCTTTACATTCTGGCCTGGGAATCCGGGGTAAAGACCATCTATTATGTAAGATCCAAGAGTCTGGAAGTAGAGGAATGTGAAGCCTGCTCCAGTTAATGTATCAATCTAAGCAGACAAAGAAAAAGGAAAAGGAGTTGGTAAAACCTTTATGGAACAATTAAAGAAACGACCTTTGTTTAATCCGGACGGTGATATTGATGTAAGGAACCGCCGAATGATTAACGGCAATACCACAAATCTCAATGATTTTAACAATATGAAATACTCCTGGGTAAGTGACTGGTACCGACAGGCCATGAATAATTTCTGGATACCCGAAGAAATCAATTTAGGCAGAGATACCAAGGACTATCCCCTGCTTAGTAAGTCAGAGCGGAGAGCTTACGATAAGATATTGTCATTTCTGGTGTTTTTAGACAGCATACAGACGGCGAATCTACCGGCCATCGGAGAGTATGTGACTGCAAATGAAATCAACCTCTGCCTATCCATTCAGACCTTTCAGGAGGCGGTTCACAGTCAAAGCTACAGCTACATGCTTGATACCATCTGTGAGCCACAGACAAGAAATGAAGTGTTATACCAGTGGAAAAGCGATCCCTATCTGCTGAAACGCAATACTTTTATCGGGAATCTTTATAACGAATTTCAAAATGACAAAAGTCCTTTTGCTTTTTTAAAGGTAGTGATTGCCAATTTTATACTGGAGGGAATCTATTTCTACAGCGGTTTCATGTTCTTTTATAATTTAGGAAGAAATCAAAAGATGACAGGCTCTTCTCAGGAAATCCGTTATATCAACCGGGATGAGAATACTCATTTGTGGCTGTTTCGCAGTATGATACTGGAACTGAAAAAAGAAGAACCCCAGCTTTTTACCAAGGAATGTGTGGAAATCTACCGAAACATGATTCGTGAGGGCTGCGAGCAGGAAATCGAATGGGGTTGTTATGCCATTGGAGATGAGGTGCCTGGCCTGACATCTCAGATGATTACGGATTATATCAAGTATCTTGGGAATTTACGATGCCATAGCCTCGGCTGGGACCCCGTATATGAAGGCCATGAAAGAGAGCCGGAAAGCATGTCCTGGGTCAGCCAGTACAGCAACGCCAATCTGATTAAAACAGACTTCTTCGAAGCCAGAAGTACCGCATACGCAAAGAGCAGTGCGCTCATCGATGACTTATAACAGGAGATTGAATCCAGCAAAAGTACTGACCTTGACAAACATTTTTTTTCGTGATAATATGATAATACTCTGTAGAGAGTACCAGTCAGGGGCAGTACTGGTTTCGACAGGGGCTATGCAGCTGGTGAAGCTATCCGTATGCGATGCGTCAAATGGCAAACCTAAATATAAACGCTAACAATAATAAATTAGCTTTAGCAGCGTAAGCTGCTTGTCGGCCTTAAGGCACTCACACTTTAAGATCCCGGCATCGACTATGTGAGAAACGACGTGTACAAAGCTTTGAGTACACGGACGTATTATGAAGCTACTGAAGCTGTAAGGGTGTCAGTTCCCGTGCAGCGGAGGGAATGTCAATAGACTGACTATGATAGTAGAAGAACAGGGAATTGGTTTTTGGACACGGGTTCAACTCCCGTCTGCTCCACTAAAAAAAGTCTAGTATATGCTAGGCTTTTTTATTTTCGTGTTGTATCATTTGAAAATGCTCCTATTTCCAGGGGCTCTTTTTTTATTAGTTGAAACAATTTACCAAATAGAGCATAATAAGACTTATAAGTGTCACGTGATATCACACGGGAAATTTATTATTAGGGGGCGTACGATGAAAAAGTACCTTTTAACAATGGCACTGACTCTAGGTGTTATTTGTATCACAGGCTGTTCAAAAGATGGCAAGGTATCACAAATTATAGCTGAATCCATGGGCGAAGCTACGTTTTACGAGGAAGATAAGAGAGTCACATTTACTTTGAGAAGTTTTCCATATGACATGGAATACAAGAAGTATACTCTTCCGTATTTATCATGTGAACTGTATCAGGAAAAATCAGATGATAATGATACTTATACACCTTACGTAATTGCTAAGGTTAATATTAGTGAAATGGATGATGAAGCCTTACTTGGGTTTGATGAAGATTTATTTGTTTATGGAAAAATATCAAATGACAAAAATCAATTGAATAAGGATTTATCAAAAATTTGTAAAATTGATCACGATGGATATCGATATTATGTATTCTCCAAGGCATCTTCTACGTCTGATGGTTATAAATATGATTTTACGGAATCCAGTTTTAGTTTAACTTTTTTTATTTTACAAGGCGAAGAATATAGAGCTTTACAGTTTGACTATCAGGGTTATACAAGTTCAACGGTCAAAGATTTGAACGAGATCGATAATGACATCCGGCATGAAATCAAACAAAAGCAATTAGAAGCTGCAAAACCTAAGATATAAAAATTAACCTATTACTGGTTCTAGAACACAACTTGACAAAGCCCTTATTAATCGATACAATGGGGGCGTGGGAGGTGGCGGAATGATACAATTCTTATGTTCAAGAAGTATTGAACATCATAAAAATTCCATCTCTGTTTTTGATAAATAAATTTCTATCAACGGATAATTATATAGTATGTGCAATATATAATGGTAGAAATTATTTTATCCCTAAACAGAAAGGATTATTAAAGTGAACAATAATGTAGTTAGTAGACTAGATTCCTCAGGAGTGAGTAAAGCAGTAGGGAATTATACTCATATAACAAAAATTGAGCCAAATGCAACATTTTACACTTTTTCCGGACAAGTCGGAGCGGATTTAGATGGTAACTTTCCTGATGAGTTTAATCAGCAAGTAAATAATACATTTTTAAATATATCCAATTTATTAAAGAGTATAGATCTCATTCCAGATCATGTGGTCAAGGTCAATATATGGTCAACTGAAGCAATAGACTGGAATTATTTTTATAAGGTTTATGATGATTTTTTTGGTACGCCTTATCCTTCTATGACTGTTGCTTATGTTAATGCCTTAGGATTAGAAGAGATAAAATTAGAAATTGAAATATGGGCAGCAAAATAATTTGGTTTCTTATTCCTGATTAAATATTATAAGCATATACAATGCTAAAGAAAACACCTGTCGATTTATGGTCGATAGGTGTTTTCTTTATAAAGTAGTAGCAATATGATAAGTAAAAAAAGATATAAATATAGTTAGAGATAATGTAACTTAGTATTGAATTTGAAAAAAATATTCGGATTATTTTTTGCTGTTTAATTAACTTGTAAAATTACTCTGCCAAATCTATAATAAAGATAATAATTAGAATGGAGATGGGCGTATTGGAGGTAAAGAATCATATGAATCAATCTGAACTATTTCTGGTGTTGCCGTCCGAAGAATATAAGGATAAGATACTGGAATTCAAAGAAGAGTTTTGTAAAAGCGGTGATACCTTATACGGCACAGAGAACTTACAGTCAATGAGTAATATTGAGGAATGGCTTTTAAAAGTACATAATAATCAAAGGGAAGAAACAGTAGAACCAGGAAAAGCCCCTTCTTATGAGTTCATGGCTATAAGAGAGTGTGATGGAAAGTTAATTGGAATGATTAATGTTAGGTATAATCTAAAAAAAGAGATGTATCTATATTATGGAAATATCGGATATTGTGTCCGAAAATCAGAACGAAAAAAAGGTTATGCCGCTGAAATGTTAAGGCTGGCATTGCTAGAAGCCAGAAAAATCGGATTGGACAAAGTTCTTTTAACCGTCGATAGTGATAACTTAGCCTCCATTGCAACAATGAAAAAGAATGGAGCAATATTGGAAAATGAAGTTCCTTACAATGGGAAAATCACACATCGATACTGGATTAAATGTTAATTTTCTAAAATGGAGAGTCTATGAAAAAAATTATTATTCTTATAATGACAGCACTTATTCTTATCTCTAAATTCCCAATGACAAGTTACGCATTGTCGGACTCTGAATCGGATTCCATACAAACATTGCTTAATGATGCCTGTCGTATATCCGGAGTTCCGGGAATGTCAATGACAATACTGGAAAATGATGAGGTATTCTATTTTTCATCCGGGTACGCGGACCGTGAAAAGAGATTGTTTGCCAGTGAAAATACTCTCTATGAGCTTGCTTCGGTCAGTAAAGCCTTTACTGGTATGGGGATTTTACTGATGGAAGAAAAAGGGATGCTGTCAATGAGCGATTCCATTCAGAAGTATTTACCTTGGTTTACGTTAAAGTATCAGGGGAAGCCCATTGATATGCAAAATATTACACTCAATGACTTTCTGCACCATACCAGCGGTTTAACGAATAGCGGTCACAGTCAATACATTCCACAAGGGAACACGCCGGATATGCTGCGTAAGACAGTGGAAATGCTTTCAGGAGCTGAGTTGTCATTTTCTCCTGGCGAGCAGTGTCGATATGGAACTGTTAATTATGACGTGTTGGGACTGGTTATGGAAACCGTTTCGGGTCAGAGCTACGAAGATTACATGAAAGAACAAGTGCTTCAACCATTAGGTTTACATCAAACATATGTTTATAAGACAGAGGCCGAAGCCACCGGAGAATTGGCACAGGGCTACCGTTCGTCATTCTTCATTACAGTTCCATACGATGCGCCGGATTTTGCAGGAAATAAGCCAGCGGGTTATATCATTTCCTGCACCAAAGATATGGCACGCTGGATGAACATACAGATGGGAGCGGTGGAGGATATACCTGAAGTATTTCATAAGGTAATCAAAAAATCCCATCAAGGAAATCTGTCAGTCACGGATGATAACGGTATGTTTTATGGGGCGGGCTGGTATGTAAATTCCGACCAATCTTATTTGGAGCACCCGGGAGGCAACCCCAATTTCTCCACGAAAGTGTTACTCTTGCCAAAGAAAAACATCGCCGTATGCCTGTTGACCAATGGTGTAAATACGAACACCAATCTTGTGATGCAAGTAGAAGAAATATTAGAGGGGAAACAGTCTCAAACCTATAAAATCAGCAGCTCGCAGTTACTTGATATCGCTTTGTCATCAGCCACAATTATATGCTGTCTGTTTGCCGGCCTGTTCTTCTTTTTAGGATTGTATAGAAAGAATAAGTACTATCATCAGAAAATGACCCAAAATGGCATAATAACAACCGCCAGTTGTCTGGTAGTTACAGTATTGATTTGGGTTATTCCTCTGCTAATCGGAAATAGGTGGTCGATGATACTTGTCTGGCAGACATATAGTATTCTTACAGCGATTCTATCACTGGCATTGTTAACCACATGTATTACATGGTTTTTATACATTGCTAACACTACCTGTACACAAGACGATTAAGCGTAACCATCAACAAATAATCCTGAGGGAGGAAGCATATGGAACAAGATTCTTTTGTATCAATTATAAAAGAACAGACATACAGGGCGTTGTGGGAAGTGAAAAATGTGATTAATTGCGTTCCGGATGAATTATGGAATAAATGTTATTGTAACATGCCCTGTTGGAAGCACATATACCATATGATTTTTTCCTTAAGCCGATGGTTCATGAATCCACGGGATAAATCGTTCCGACCACCGGAGTTTCACGTAAAAGATCTTAATAATCTGGATGTTGTATCCACGACACAGCTTTCGAGATTCGATATTGATTCCTTTTATGAGGAATCAGAAGTAAGAATCCGCAAATATTTAGATCAATTGTCAGATGACCAATTATTAGAATATCCGCCGAATTGTGAATATAATAGATTTACATTAATATTAGCGCAGCACCGTCATCTTCATACACATATGGGAATGATAATGGGATTTGTAATAGATGATGCCAAGCTATGGCCAAGAGTACTGGGGCTGGAAACTCCTTTTCCCTCGGATTCTTATAGTAAATATTTTTAGATATGGAAATTTGACTGTCTGGGGAAATATGGTATTCTAAATCAATCATAAAACAAAATGTAATAAGGGGGAAAATATAGTGAACAAGCAGTTAGAATTAGTGGCGGCATCTTATGATAAAGGCATTGAACTGGGGAGAAAAGGCATTGACTCTTATGAGAATTTTCCGGAATACATAACAAAAGATCCTGAATATGAGCTGTTTCTAAAAATGAGACAAGAAGTAGGCCTCTCAGACAGCAGCCGTACGGAAATCGTTGATTTTTTATCTCCGTCCAGCAAAATGAATTTTATTGACCTTGGCTGTTGCTTGAATTTTTTGTATGGCGGATATAAAGATTGGCCCTCCATGTATCATGGGGTAGATATAAGCAGTAAGACCATTGAATTATTGCAAGAGCTCACTGAAAAAAAACAGTTATCAGTAGGTTCCTTTCAATGCTGCAGCATGCATCAAACTCCATTTGAAACAAGCTTTTTTGATATTGGAGCGTGTATTGGTTCCCTGGAGTACTTTGAAAAAGATTTTGTGGAGAAAGTGATTTTGGAGGCGCACAGGATTATAAAGCGTGACGGAAAGTTCGTTATTGACGTTCCAGACTTAGGGTCTCCTGAATTCTCAATTACCAAGAAGATTGAAGCGTATTTAGGTAGAGAAGATAAGTATGATTTATCACCAGAAGAATTTGAGCAATACATCCGGGATTATTTTAAGATAGAGAAAAAAGAAAAAGTTGGCCCTATGATTCAATATTTCTTAACATGTACCAACAAATAGAAGGACGCAAAAAGACTACCAGCTAATATGTTAGCCCATAGTTTATATTATGATACCATTCATATGTTATTTTTAGGTTGAGTCAGCAAGGAATATGGATATAAACCCTGCTGACTTAGCTGTAATTATTAACATTGCTCTGACTATTTAATAATCAGTCTTGAAACATATTCACTTATCAATTTGGTATTTTGAACAAGATAAATAAGTTAGATGTGATGAATTAAAATAGGTGAGAGATTATGCGATGTGAACATTAACAGCCTGAAGGCCACGATTGCCCTGGGTAGTTTCAAATACAACTGACTGACCATCTTCTAAAGACTTAAAACCTTCCATAGCGAGACCAGAGAAATGAACGAATACATCGTTTCCTTCTTCATCACAGATAAAGCCGAATCCCTTTTGTGCGTTAAACCATTTAACTGTACCTTTTTTCATAAAAGATACCTCCTTAAAATTATAATGTATTTCTGCGAAGATAAAAAAATCGCATATACTTGTAAATCATCAATAAATAATGACTTACAAATATATGCGAAATCAAAACTTTATTTAAAATACAAATGGATTATATCATAATGCACAATAAAAGTCAATCGGTTATTTATAAGAAAAACCACCAGACCGCCGAGGCCAATACAGCGCCAACAATACAACAGTTAAAATCGTTCATCGTATCCACCAGTCCGGCAGGCTGAATTGCCTTCTCTGATAAGTGAATATTAGATACATGGTTTTTATTAATATGAAATTTCTGCCATCGTTGAGCATTTCCGTGGAGGACACAATCGCTTACGTATTCCAACACTTCCCAAAAGACGTGAAGTGTGATGGAAAAATTAAATCCAAATAGAATGACAAGTATTTTTGTTATATCAGACCCTGCTCGAATCGTGGCGATTCCAAAGCCTACGAATGCTGCTCCGGACAAAAAATGAGTGATGCGGTCCCACCAGCTGTATCTGTCATAATAACCTAAGAAGCCGCCAAGATATAAAGTCATAAACAGGATGACCAGATAAATAAGTATGCTGAACGAATCTATTTCCACACGTAAGATAACATGAATCAGTGCAGGCAGAAAGGTCATGGCAAACACAAGAAGAGCCGATTTCATGAATCTGGCTTCTCGTTTTGCCCCATGATATACGGCTAAAGCAAGTAAAAAACAACGAAATATAATTTGTAAGAGATACATAATTTTCATATCATCACCTCGCAATTTAAGTATGTGCGATTAAAGAGAAAGTATGTAATTGCAAGTGGAATTATATAAAATGAGTCAGATGCTTACGATTCTATGGTATTCATGGTATAATCTTTGATTGAAAGGAGGTTTATTCGTTGAACGTAAAAAATGAGTTAAAGGAACTTATTATTTTAGAAGGCTTTTCTGGAATCTCTTTTTTGATTTTGTATGTGATCTGGATTGGAAAATTTCAACTCTCATTTTCAATGGTGGCCTTTTATCCTATTTTATGCTGCAGCATCATACTGATACAGGGAAGTATATTTTGGGGTATCACTCTATGGAGAATCAATGGACGAGCCCTTAATATGGAGCCGATAGCAAACATATACCGCTTATTTCGCATCATTGACGGAGGTATCTTAATCGCATACATTGTAGTCCTCATTGGTGCAGAAGTTACGGAAAAGAGGTTAATATTTGGCATAGCTGTTTACATCTTTTCCATTTTAGAATATATTAATTATTACTACGTCAGATTGTCTTACCCCCTTTTTGAATTTATGAGGCGATTGGTGAAAGTCAATTTCAGTAAATCCAGAATCGCCAGGCTGTTAGAAAATTCGGCTAGGCTCAGGCGTTAAACTACATAAGAAGATATTAGGGGATAAAACGTAGAATTTTACTTCAAAAGAGATGGCATAAGGAGGAAAAGGTGGCAAAATTATATTTTAAATATGGTGCAATGGGAAGTTCAAAGACGGCCAATGCGCTGATGACCAGATACAATTTCATAGAAAAGGGGAAAAAGGCATTACTGATAAAGCCAGACATCGAAACCCGTGATGACATTAAAAAGATCAAGTCAAGAGTAGGACTTGAGGCTGAGTGCATCTTATTTTCCCAGCTTAAGGGCTTTGAACCGGAAGTAATAAAGGGATATGATGTAATTATAGTAGATGAAGCTCAATTTCTTATGGAATCAGACATTGATTTTTTAGCATACATTGTTGACAATTATAATATCACCGTATTTTGTTATGGGCTTAGAACTGATTTTACTTCCCATCTCTTTCCTGGATCCACTCGCCTCTTAGAGCTGGCCGATGAGGTGGAGGAATTAAAGACTGCCTGCTGGTGCGGTAATAATGCAATTATGAACGCCAGGCTTGATCAGGATGGAAACATTCTTAGAAATGGGGAACAGATACTTCTGGGGGCAAATGATAAGTATGTTTCTCTTTGCAGGAAACATTATAATGAAAATAAAATAAAAGAAGATATTTAAAAGATAGGATGTACAAAAAACCGTAAGCGGACATATCATAATTCGCTTGCGGTTTTTTATATTGAAAGAATCTATACCCTAAGGCCTTTGTTACTATAAATTTAAAATACTTTTCACATTTTCGAAATTCCTGCATATTCTGAATCATATGATAAAAATGCCAAAGGAATTACAAAGCAATGCGAAGAGAAAAAAAGTTGCATAAATGTTCACTGGATATCATGATGTGTAGCCATTACAGAGAATCATCAAAGGAAAGAGGGAGTATTGCAGCCCAAATGAAAGGAATCTTATATTACAACCGAACCATTAAAAAGGAGCCTGAAATCACAAAGCAAGTCTCAAAAGCAGCCAGAGAAGCTGGGATGAGCATGGCAGGGACTGAATGCAGGATCAAATCAAGAAAATCTTATCTAAAGAAAATTCGGAGAAAAAGCGGACCAAAGGCAAGCAGATATGAGGTAAAGGATATCTTAAGATATACCTATACCGCCTCCGGAGAAGAACTGGTAGAAAAAATCTCAAAAGTGATTGAGCTGTACACAGATTCAGGTTATAATACGGTTGAGATTAAAAACTACTGGCTTGACAGGCAGAATCCCTACAATGGAATCAATACCATTATGCGGTCCCCTGATGGACTGACCTTTGAACTCCAGTACCACACTCCTGAGAGTTTTGAGATAAAAAATGGGAAGATGCATGAACTATACGAAAAACAAAGGCCTATGAGAGATGTAAGCAGTAAAGAGTACATAGAATTGGGTGACAAGATGTTTGAACTCTCTGATTCTATGGAAATTCCGAAGGGCATAGAAAAGGTGAAAACTCATGAATGAAATCAGATTTTTGAAATTGACCGATTATGAAAACCAGGGAACTGTAATTAAGCAGGAAGGAAGGCAGTTCTTTGGTTATGAGCAAGGCTCATGGGTTAGACGCGGCCTCTCCCTTGGATACTTTTATCCGGATGCTCCGGAATTCGACTGCTATGAAGTGATTACAGAAATAGAGGCATTAAAACTATTAAAAGGGGAATAGTATGTTTATCTTTCAGGATGACCGTACATTCCCCTTTTATATTTGTGATTCTATAAATATGCAGGACAAGGCATACATATCATTTGTTCTTTCAAATGTTCCAAAATCATGTCTTTATAGGAAATTCTTAAAACATCCAAATGACTTAATAACATCATACTTTAAAATTCTGGGAATGATAGATCTATGGCAAGTCAGAATGACTCTATATAGGTAATAGTGACAAAAACTGATAAAAATTTTCATTTATTTTCCAGTAAATAAACAGTTGCAAATAAATATAGACAGTGCTATACTCTGATATAGTTAATTAGCTAATTATTAATCAGCTAACGGAAAGGGGAGGATCAAATGAAACCAGTAGGCGGAACTGAGGACGAACACATCGAAAACCCTCATTCCAAGCGGAGAAGTGTAATGCACAGCTATATGAAGATCATGAAACTGCACCGCTGCATTCTGGAGATGCGTTTAAAATATACCGGTGTATATCGCAGCCAGCATCAGATATTAATGATACTGGCAGACCATACCAATCTATCACAAAAGGAGCTGGCCGAGCGCCTGTATGTATCAACTGCCACCATAGCGGTGACAGTAAAGAAGTTGGAAAAGGGAGGATATATTACCCGGATTGTTGATCAGAATGATAATCGTATCAACAAACTTTGCCTGACAGAAGAAGGCAGGCATATGGTCAAGATCAGCAGAGAATTTTTTAAGAACGTAGAGTCCCAGATGTTTCATGATTTTTCAGAAGATGAATTGACTGTCATGGAACAATTTATGAATCGAATTTACAAAAATTTAACTGAAATTCCTATGGATAAGGATATGACAGAAAGAGAGGATTGATTGCTTGAAGAAATATTGGAAATATATAAAACCCTATCTTGCGGCATTTATACTGGCTCCCATCTTGATGCTTACAGAGGTCTTGGGAGAAATTATACTTCCTA
Organism: Clostridium sp. 12(A); assembly: GCA_000526575.1. Lineage (GTDB taxonomy): Bacteria > Bacillota > Clostridia > Lachnospirales > Lachnospiraceae > Lacrimispora > Lacrimispora xylanolytica. Next base: position 469,567 of record JAGI01000002.1, read on the forward strand.
AGCTCACTTCTATGATCATCAACAATGGGGTTGCCGGCAGGGATATCGGTTATATCATGCGGGCAGGAGCCATCATGGTAGGTATTGCGGCAGTGATGGCTTTGGGAGGAATCGGAGGAGCTTATTTTTCTGCTAAGGCTTCCATTAGCTTTAGTACGGATTTGAGAAGGGACATCTTTCATAAGGTCCAGCAGTTTTCCTTTAAGAATATTGATGATTTCAGCACAGGATCACTGATTACCAGGTTGACCAATGACATTCAGCAGATACAGAATGTAATCATGATGAGCCTTCGTCTTTTGTTTCGTGCACCTGGTATGCTGATCGGCGGTCTGATTATGGCATATTTAATGAACCGTCAGCTGGTGATGATACTGCTTGTGGTAATTCCCCTTCTTTTGATTGCGATTGCCATTATATTAACAGTGGCATATCCCCGCTTCCAGGCAATGCAAAAGAAAATCGACCGGTTAAATTCTGGTGTACAGGAAGCCCTTACCAATGTCCGGGTCATCAAATCATTTGTTCGGGAAGATTTTGAAAAAGAAAAATTCAGCGATACCAACCGGGATTTAAAGGAAGGCAGCCTTGCAGCCATGCAGGTTGTAATTACAGCTTTTCCGGTCATGATGCTGGCTATGAATATCACGACCATCGCCGTTGTTTGGTATGGGGGAAATTTAATTATTGCAGGTAAGATGCCGGTAGGTGATTTAACTGCATTTACAATTTATATTGTACAGATATTAATGTCCCTTATGATGCTGTCCATGGTATTTTTACAGGCTTCACGCGCCATGGCATCCTTAAAACGTGTCAATGAAGTTCTAAGTACAGAGATTGATTTATCTGATGAAGACGCAGCATATAAAGCTGCTACCGTAACAGAGGGCAGAGTCGAATTTAGGGATGTGAGCTTCCAGTATCTTAAAGGTAAGGAAGATATGGTCTTAAAGAAAATAAGTTTTACTGCAGAACCGGGGGAGACTATTGGTATTATCGGGTCCACAGGAAGCGGTAAAACATCTCTGGTGCAGATGATTCCAAGGCTTTATGACGCTGATGAGGGTAAAGTACTGGTGGATGGCATCGATGTGAAGGATTATTCTCTTAGAAATCTAAGAGAAAGTGTTGCCATGGTTTTACAGCAGAATGTCTTATTCTCAGGTACCATAGAAGAGAACTTAAGGTGGGGAGACGAGAGTGCCACCATGGAAGATATTATAGAGATGGCTGAAAGCGCTCAGGCCAACGGGTTTATTACAAACTTTAAAGATGGTTATGAGACCGATCTTGGGCAAGGCGGCTCCAATGTATCCGGCGGACAAAAACAAAGGCTTTGTATTGCCAGAGCCCTGTTAAAAAGACCTAAAATACTCATTTTAGATGACAGCACCTCTGCAGTGGACACGGCAACAGAAGCTAAAATACGCGAATGCTTTCAGACTACTTTAAAGGATACGACAAAGTTTATTATAGCTCAAAGAATTGGTTCCGTAGAAAAAGCAGATAAGATAATTGTGTTAGATGAAGGGGAAATCGTTGGCATGGGTTCACACGATGACTTAATGAAGTCTTGTGAGGCATATCAGGAGATTTACTTTTCCCAGAGAGACCGGAAAAAGGAGGTGGGCGCATAAATGGATAATGCACAAAGAGTTGAAAGTTTAAAACGGCGTTATGGACGTTCTCTGCCTCCTACAAAACATAAAGGCGGTATGGGCGGGAAAAAAATGATGAAGACTGGAACGCCTAAGAATACAAAAGCAACCATCAAACGACTCCTGTCCTATTTAAATGAATTCAAAATTAGAATGGGTGCGGCTCTTTTTGCCGTTGTAGTTGGAACCCTGGCACAGCTTTCAGGAGCCTACATGCTAAGGCCTATTATTAATCAGTTCATTGCACCAACCGATGGAAGCCCAGGTGATGTACCAGGTCTGTTAAGAGGAATTCTGTTAATGGCAGCAGTGATGCTGATCGGTGTAGCGGCAAACTATGTACAGGCCAGGCTTATGCTGACCGTTGCCCAGAATGCATTGCAGAAAATAAGAGAAGATCTTTTTGGTAAAATGCAGACATTGCCGGTACGGTTTTATGACACCAATAACAATGGTGATCTCATCAGCCGTTTCAGCAACGATGTGGATACCATCGGACAGATGTTAAGCTCTACCCTGGTTCAGCTTTTTTCAGGAGCGCTTAGTATTGTAGGAACTCTGCTTCTTATGATATACACCAATATCTGGCTGACCCTTGTAACGGTTGTTCTTGTTCCCATTATGATCAATGCGGGTAAGGCAATCGCAATGAGGAGCCAGAAATACTTCTCAGCCCAGCAGGCTTCTTTAGGAGCTGTAAATGGATATATTGAAGAGACAATCAGCGGCCAGAAGGTAGTAAAGGTGTTCTGTCATGAGGATGTGGCGGAAGAAGAATTTGAAATTTTAAACGAAGATTTAAGAAATAATATGATACATGCTCAGTTTTTCGGCGGAGTCATTATGCCTGTTATGGGAAATTTAAGCCAGCTTAACTATACCCTGACTGCATGCGTAGGCGGACTCTTATGCGTGCTCCGTGGCTTTGATGTGGGTGGTCTCACCGTATTTTTATCCTTCTCCAGACAATTCAGCCGTCCAATCAATGAAATATCCATGCAGCTCAGCAATGTTTTCTCTGCACTTGCAGGAGCAGAGCGTGTGTTTGCCATCATGGATGAAGAGCCGGAACCAGAAGATGATAAGGATGCTGAGGTTCTGGAGCCAATGAAAGGTTTTGTAGAGTTAAAGAACGTTACCTTCGGATATAACCCGGATAAGGTGATACTAAAAGACATCAGTCTTTATGCAAAACCCGGCCAGAAGATTGCCTTTGTAGGATCGACGGGAGCTGGAAAAACTACCATCACCAATCTGGTTAACCGATTTTACGATATTCAGGGTGGTGAAATCACCATTGACGGCAAGAATATCCGTCATTTAAAAAAGGAGAATCTGCGACAGAATATTGCCATGGTTCTCCAGGACACTCATTTATTTACCGGAACTGTTATGGAAAATATCCGCTACGGAAGACTGGATGCCACCGATGAAGAAGTCATCGAAGCTGCAAAAACAGCTTCCGCTTATTCCTTTATCATGCGGCTTCCCTCCGGTTTCGACACGGTGCTAGAGGGAGATGGAGCAAATTTAAGCCAGGGACAGAGGCAGCTTTTAAACATAGCAAGGGCTGCTATTTCAAAGGCACCGATTCTTATCCTTGACGAAGCTACCAGTTCTGTAGATACCAGAACAGAAAAGCATATTGAAACAGGAATGGACCGGTTGATGGCCGATCGGACCACCTTTATCATAGCTCACCGTTTGTCAACCGTTCGAAATTCCGATGCCATTATGGTGCTGGAAAATGGTGAGATCATTGAGCGGGGAGATCATGAGGATTTATTGGCTCAAAAAGGCCGTTATTACCAACTTTATACAGGAGCAGTAGAACTGGATTAATACAGTTATGACTGTCTGACATCAGGAGCATGGAGATAATTTTACCATGCTCCTGATTTTTTGTTTTAATGGAAATTGGGTCATGTTACATAAAAAATCTTACCAGTTAGGAAGCACAGGACATAAATAAGGAAAAATTATCAATAACCCATCAACAAATTAATGATGATTCACGTCATGCCAGGCTCGCAATTTTTAAAGAAAATAAGTGTTTTTGAGAAAAAAGGAATAGAAAAATAAGTATGAAATAAAATATAATGGTAAGATAGGAACAATAGTGTCATTTTTTGACGTTAGATTTTTCGTTGTTTCGAATGACAAATTATGGTATACTGGTGAAATTAAAAGTGTTTGCAGAGAAAGGGGTAGTTAGATGGGTTTGCCTACATTTAAAGGCGGCGTTCATCCTTATGAAGGAAAAGAATTGTCTGAAAATAAACCGGTGGTCTTGCTTCAACCAAAGGGAGAGATGGTATTTCCTTTGTCCCAGCATATCGGTGCTCCCGCAAAACCTTTGGTAGAAACAGGGGATAAGGTTTTAATGGGTCAGAAGATTGGTGAAATGGATGGCGCTATTTCAGCCTGTATTATTAGTTCTGTATCAGGAACTGTAAAAGGCATTGAACCAAGAAAAACAGCAGGTGGTTCCATGGTTCCGTCCATCATTATTGAAAATGATGGTGAGGACAAGTCTGTGGAATCCTTCGGCATAAAAAGGGATCCTGAAGCCTTATCAAAGGAAGAGATCCGGAATATTATAAAAGAATCTGGTATTGTGGGTCTTGGAGGGGCAGGATTTCCTACCTATGTAAAACTAACACCAAGAGATGACGCCAAAATTGATACGGTCATTGTAAATGGAGCAGAATGTGAGCCATACCTCACTTCGGATTACCGTATGCTGATGGAAGAACCGGAGAAGCTTATAGAAGGGCTTCGTATCATTCTTCTTTTGTTTGAACATGCAAAGGGCGTCATCGCCATTGAAAATAACAAGCCGGAAGCAATCAAAAGACTGAAAGAGCTGGTTCAGGACGAGCCTGGAATCACCGTATGTCCGTTGTCGACTAAGTATCCCCAGGGCTGGGAGCGAACTCTTATCCAGAGTGTGACCGGAAGAAGAGTAAGCGCAGACATGCTTCCTGCGGAGGTTGGCTGTATTGTAGACAATGTTGACACCGTGATTTCCATTTACAACGCGGTGGCAGAAAGCACGCCTCTGATTCGGAGAATCATAACTGTTACCGGAGACGCGATTGAAAATCCCCAAAACTATAATGTAAGAATTGGAAGCAGCTATGAACAGCTGGTTGAAGCTTCGGGTGGATTTAAAATGGAGCCTAAAAAGCTGATTTCTGGTGGCCCGATGACAGGAAAGGCTCTGGAGGATATAGATATCCCCGTTACGAAGGTAACGTCATCACTAGTTTGTATGGCAGATGATGAGGGAACCCTTGATCCTGTAACGTCTTGTATTCGCTGTGCCAGATGTGTAAGTGTCTGTCCAGGCCGAATCGTCCCTCAGCAAATGGTAATTGCTGCGGTCCACTCAGACACCGAACGGTATTTAAAATTAAAAGGAACAGATTGCTGTGAATGCGGAAGCTGTTCCTATATCTGCCCGGCCAGAATCCCGCTTACTGAGACCTTCATAAACATGAATCGAAGGCTGTCTGAGGCAGAAACAGCGGTCAGGAGGAAGAAAAAATGACTCAATCATTAACGATATCATCATCACCACATACTAGGTCCCAGGTAACGACTCCAAACATTATGTTTGATGTTGCAATTGCCTTGATTCCTGCATCTGCATATGGCGTTTACCAGTTTGGTATAAAAGCAGCACTTATTTTATTTATCAGTGTAATCTCCTGTGTGCTCAGTGAATATGTCTATCAATCCCTGATGGACAGGCCAGTTACGGTAAGTGACGGAAGCGCTCTGGTCACGGGTATGATTCTTGGACTTAATATGCCGCCGTCCATATCCTTATGGATTCCATTTTTAGGCGGTATATTTGCGATAATTGTTGTAAAGCAGCTTTACGGCGGCATCGGTCAGAATTTTATGAATCCGGCCCTGGCAGCCAGATGTTTTCTACTGATATCTTTTGCAGGGGAGATGACTACGTTTACATACCATGACGCGGTTGTAAGCCCAACTCCACTTGCTGCTTTAAAAGCGGGACAATCGGTTGATTTAACCGCCATGTTCATTGGAAAAATACCTGGATCCATGGGGGAAGTATCTGTAATTGCCCTGTTGATCGGTGCTGTTTATATGTTGATTCGCAAGGTAATTACCTTAAGAATTCCAGCAGCTTATCTCATTACCTTTGCCTTGTTTGTATTTATTTTCGGACAGCAGGATATAAGCTATGTTCTTGCCCATTTATGTGGGGGCGGAGTCATCTTTGGTGCATTTTTTATGGCAACAGATTATTCCTCTAGTCCAATCACAAGTAAAGGGCAGATACTATTTGGAATACTTCTGGGAATTTTAACCGGCTTATTCCGGTTATTTGGAGGATCTCCGGAAGGAGTATCTTATGCTATTATCCTTAGTAACCTATTGGTACCGTTAATTGAGGAAATTTCTTTCCCGATTCCATTAGGAAGGGAGAAAAGATAAGATGAAATATGGACAAATTTTAAAAGATGCTTTAATTTTATTTGCAATTACTGTAATATCCGGTTTGATTCTTGGTGGTATTCATGAGCTGACCAGAGATACGATTAATAAGTCAGCGATTGCAGCTCATCTGGAAGCCTACAAAACGGTATTTCCTGATGCGGTTGATTTCAAAGCTGATGATAAACTTACGGATGCATTAAAAAAGAGCAATGAAGAGCTTCCATCACAGGATTACGGTAATGTTGGCTTAGATCAGGCATTGCAGGCTGTGGATAAAAGCGGATCAGTTCTCGGGTATGTAGTTACTTCTCATTCCAATGACAGCTATGATGGACTGGTACAGATCCTGGTTGGAATCAATGCTGATAAGACGATTAAAGGAATTGAAATGCTGGAACTAAATGATACTCCTGGTCTTGGTCAAAGAGCAGAGGAGCCGGAGTTTAAGGGCCAGTTTGCAGGTAAGTCAGGAGAAAGTCTGACCGTAACAAAGTCTGGCAATGCAGGTGAGGGTGAAATTAATGCCATAAGCGGAGCCACCATTACCTCCCGTGCAGTTACCAATGCAGTGAATGCTGCACTATACCTTATGTATCAAAACGTTGACCAATAGGAGGTGAAGAGATGAAGAATCATAATATGGAACGAATATGGAACGGCATCTGGAAGGAGAATCCAACCTTTGTAATGATGCTTGGAATGTGTCCCACACTGGCTGTTACCACTTCTGTAATCAACGGTTTTGCAATGGGAATTTCAACAGCTCTGGTATTGATATTTTCCAATATCCTAATTTCCCTTCTTCGCAAGATTATTTCAGATAATATCCGGATCCCGGCTTATATCGTTATCGTTGCCGCTCTTGTAACAACCGTTCAGATGCTGTTGCAGGCGTATGTCCCTTCCCTTTACACAGCACTGGGAATCTATATTCCCCTCATTGTGGTAAACTGTATCATTTTAGGAAGAGCCGAGTCCTTTGCATCTAAAAATGGTATTGTAGTATCTGCATTTGATGGACTGGGAATGGGAATCGGTTTTACCATTGCTCTGTCCTTAATCGGTTTTGTCCGTGAAATACTAGGTGCAGGATCTGTCCTTGGCATGATGGTGATACCAGAGAGATATCACATTACTGCGTTTGTACTGGCTCCTGGTGCGTTCTTTGCCCTTGCTGTACTGACTGCCTTACAAAATAAATTCAAGGCTCCATCTGCGACGAATGGTGCTTCTGGTGCCTGCGGTGCTGGCTGTGGCTCTTGTGGAGAGCTTTCCAACCATAAAGTGCCTAAAAGTGGAAAAGGAAAACAAGGACAAGGAAAAGAATAGGAGGTTAAAGGATGAAAGAACTGTTGTTAATTGCCGTGGGCGCTGCCCTGGTAAATAACGTGGTACTCAGCCAGTTTCTAGGCTTATGCCCCTTTCTTGGGGTGTCAAAGAATGTAAAAACGGCTGCGGGGATGGGTGGTGCAGTGGTCTTTGTTATCACCATTTCTTCTCTGGTTACCAGTATGATTTATAATGGGATTTTGGTTAATCTTCACCTAGAATATCTCCAGACCATGGTATTTATTCTGGTAATAGCGGCTCTGGTTCAATTTGTCGAACTATTTATGAAAAAAAGCATGCCGCCTCTTCATAAGACCATGGGTATTTACCTGCCCCTGATCACCACCAACTGTGCCGTGCTTGGAGCTGCTCTTACCAATGTTTCCAAAAGCTATGGAATCTTACAAAGCGTTGTAAATGGAATCGGTATCTCCGCGGGATTTACCATTGCAATTGTTATGCTGGCTGGAATCCGGGAAAGGATTAAATATAATGATATCCCAGAATCCTTCAAAGGTTCTCCGATTATTTTAATTACTGCGGGACTTATGGCAATTGCTTTTTTTGGGTTTGCAGGGCTTATATAGAAAGGAAGAAGATTGCTCATGATAATTGGAATGTTATCTGCGGCTGCTGTTTTAGGAGGAACGGGTATTTTAGTTGGTCTATTCCTTGGGGTTGCCAGTGAGAAATTCAAAGTAGAGACTGATAAAATAGAAATCTTGGTTAGAGGCGCACTGCCCGGAATCAACTGCGGACGGTGCGGCTATGCAGGCTGTGATGCACTGGCGAAGGCCATTGCAGAAGGCAGTGCCCCTGTTACGGGCTGTCCTGTAGGCAGGGATAAGACAGCGGATAAAATCCGTGAAATTATGAATCAAAATTAAACATAAAACCCCCTGGTGCGGCTAACCGCATACCAGGGGGTTTTTACTATTAGAAATTAAAGTATTTGATTGCGTTGTTATAAGAAATTCCTTCGATGATTTCCTTTAATGCCTTCTGGTCATCTGGATATTCTCCGTTATCTACCCAGCCTCCGATTAATTCGCAAAGGATTCTGCGGAAGTATTCGTGTCTTGTGTAAGATAAGAAGCTTCTGGAGTCAGTAAGCATACCAATGAAATTGCCAAGGCAGCCAAGGTTTGCAAGTGAGGTCATCTGCTCGGTCATTCCTACCTTGTGATCGTTAAACCACCAGGCAGAACCCTGCTGAATTTTTCCAGGATACTCGCTCTGGAAGCAGCCAAGAATGGTTCCGATGGAAGCATTGTCGTTAGGGTTTAAGGAATAAAGAATGGTTTTCGGAATCTCGTTGGTAGCACTTAATGCATTTAAAAAGTCAGCCATCTGAGCGGATGGAGCATAGTTGTTGATGCAGTCAAAGCCGGTATCAGCACCAAGTTTTTCAAACATCATAGCGTTATTATCACGCTTACAGCCATAATGAAGCTGCATCACCCAACCCATACGATTGTATTCCTTTGCTACGAATAACATAAATGCAGTTTTAAATTTCAGTTCTTCTTCTTTGGAAATGGCTTTTCCAGCAAGTCCTTTTGCAAAGATTGCTTCCAGCTCAGCGTCGTCTGCCGGAACGTACATCACATATTCAAGAGCATGGTCAGATACAGAACAACCCTGGTTTTTAAAGAATTCCATACGGTTTTTAAGAGCAGCCTTTAAGGAAGAGAAATCTTTAATTTCCATTCCGCTGACCTCTGATAATTTTCCGATGTAGGAAGCGAAATCAGGCTTTTCTACGTTCATTGCCTTGTCCGGTCTCCAGGCAGGAAGCACCTTTACGTCAAAAGAAGTATCTGCTGCGATCTTCTGATGCCATTCCAAGGAATCAGCTGGATCGTCGGTGGTGCAGATCAGAGTAACGTTGGACTGCTTAATGATATTACGTGCGCTCATGGAAGCCTCATGAAGCTTTTCGTTGCAGAGATTCCATACTTCTTCAGCAGTATCGCCATTTAAATAGCCGGTATAGCCAAAGTATCTCTGAAGTTCCAGATGACTCCAGTGATAGAGCGGGTTACCAATGAGCTTAGAAAGTGTCTCTGCCCATTTCTGAAATTTCTCACGATCGGAAGCATCACCGGTTATATATTTTTCATCCACACCGTTAGAGCGCATCTGACGCCATTTATAATGGTCGCCGCCTAACCAAACCTGAGTGATGTTGTCGAACTTGCGGTCTTCAAAAATCTCCTGAGGATTGATGTGGCAATGGTAGTCTACGATGGGCATATTCTTTGCATAGGTGTGGTAAAGTGATTTTGCGGAATCGGTAGACAGTAAGAAATCCTGGTCCATAAATTGTTTCATGTTAGTGAGTCCTCCTTGTATATATGATTAAAAATTAGTAGTACCTCGTTTGATTAACTCCGAAGTTATAGTTGTCTTTGCCGGTACGTTTCCATTGTTCAACACCTTCATCAGGGTATGGACAGTGGTGGTGCAGATGGACTCCACTTTATTGTCCACAGAGGTGAGCTCTGGAGTCGTACATCTTGAAAGAATGGAGTTATTATAACCAATAATATTAATATCCTCAGGTATTTTAAGTCCGGCCTGCTCTCCATATTTGACAGCACCCACGGCCAGAATATCTTCGGCTGCAAAGACAGCGTCAAAATGGATACCTTTTAAAGAGAGGAGCTTAAGATGCTCCATGGCGGAATCAATATCCTTTGGAGAAATAACCAGAAGTTCATCACGAATGGGCAGACCGGAATCAGTCAATGCCTTACGGTAACCGGAAAGCTTTAATAAATTGCTGTAAGAGTTTCCGGAATAAAGATAAAGTATGGAGGAACGTCCTGCCTTAATCAGTTTTGAGACAGCATCGTATACAGCAGCCTGGTCGTCACAGACAGTACTGTAAATCTGTTCCCCGTCAAGATGTCCGTTGACCAGCATAATCGGAATATCTTTGGCAGCCTCTAAAAGATAGGCATTGTCCTTTGCTTTTGCTTCTATATAATGGGAACCAGTGAGTATAATGGCATCCACCCGCTTGGAACATAGCAGTTCTAAGTATTTCTTCTTTGTTTCAGGCAAATAGCCGCTGCAGCAGAGAATGGAATCGTATCCGTTCTTTCTAAGCTCCTTTTCTAAGTAGGAGATGGCCTCTGCAAGCCATGGGTCAGAAGAGTCAGAACACATGATTCCAATGGTCTTCATGGTATTAAGCCCCAGGCTCCTGGCGAATACATTAGGGGTATATCCCAGCTCATCCATAACAGCAAGTACCCGCATTCTGGTCTTTTCACTGACATTGGGATTTCCGTTGATAACTCGGGAAACGGTGGCGATCGAAACGTGGGCATGTTTGGAAACATCATAGATATTCAAAAGCAGCACCTCCGTAATTGTAAGTATTTACATACCTCACTTATTATACCTAATTATGATAAATAATACAATCCCTGATTTATTTTTTTGTAGAAATATCTCAATAAAAGTGGACTATAATGTAAATGCTTTCAAAATCTTCGTATATACGAAAATTGACTTGCATTTTTTTGTTTTTCAGGAGTATACTAAGAAGTAGAAACGGAGGCAAGCCATGAAACTCAATCGGACCACTCAAAGAACAGTGGATATTTTAAAACTTATTTCCCGGTCACCGGAAGGTGCCACATTAGATGATCTCTGTGAAAAGCTGGATCTGCCAAAAACAAGCGCCTATGATATTGTTACTACCTTAGCAGAGATGGGTATGGTAAATGTAAAGCGGGGGCAGAAGCAGAATTACACCATAGGCTTAATGTCTTACCGGATTGGAGTCAATTATACGAATAATCTTAATTTTATAGGCACCATTGAACCGATTCTTAAGGCATTTGCAAAAGAAGTGGGGAAAACAGTCTTCTTCGGAGTACCTTCCGATCATCATGTCGTGTACATATGTAAATTTGAGCCGGAAAATCCGATCATCACCACAGCAACTGTGGGATCAAAGAATCCTATGTACTGTACCTCTCTTGGAAAAGTCATTCTTGCTTACAGCGAGGATGAAAAAAGGGAACAGATGATCAGCCGGATTAAATTCACCCAATTTACTGAGCGCACCATAAAGGACAGAGACCAGCTCCTTAAAGAACTTGAAGAAGTGAGGGAGAGGGGATATGCCTTTGACGCAAGAGAGATGGAAGAGCATATGCAGTGCGTTGGCGCTCCGGTTTTTGACAGGGACGGCAATGTGCTGGGAGCGATTAGTATGTCCACCCTTTATAAGCCTGTGGAGGATTATGAAGCACTTGGAAAACTGATTTCCCAAAAGGCAATGGAGGTTTCCAGGTTATTAGGATATCTTGGAAAAATATGAGGAATACCTGTTGACAAAATCAGTAGAAACGATTAATATTCAAGTATAAGAATCGTAAATATGAAGTTGTTTCGTATATACGAATTAAGAGAAGGAGAGAGCAAGAATCATGAAAAAAGAACAGGTTTTATCTAAGATGAAAAAAGACTGCCTCGTAGCTGTTGTTCGTGCTAAGAACTTGGAGCAGGGTGAAAAAGTAGTTGACGCAATCATCGCAGGCGGTATTAACTTTATTGAGATCACTATGACTATGGATGAAGGAAATCCAATCGAATTCATCGCAAAAATGTCTGAAAAATATAAGAGTAATGAGGATGTTGTCATTGGCGCAGGTACTGTACTTGATCCTGAGACAGCAAGAGCAGCAATCCTTGCAGGTGCAAACTACGTAGTAAGCCCTGGCTTAAACGTAGATACAATCAAACTTTGCAACCGTTACAGAGTACCAATGCTTCCAGGCGTTATGACACCAACCGAAGCAATCACAGCATTAGAAGCTGGTTGTGACATCATCAAGATCTTCCCAGGCAATATCATGGGACCATCTGCAATCAGTTCCTTCAAAGGACCTCTTCCACAGGGTGATTTCATGCCATCCGGTGGTGTTGATGTTGATAACGTTGACAAATGGATCAAAGCTGGCGCATATGCAGTTGGTACAGGCAGCAGTTTAACACAGGGCGCTAAAACAGGCGATTTCGCAGCAATTACCGCTAAGGCAAAAGAATTTGTTGAAGCAGTAGCAGCAGCACGCAAATAATTAAAACTAACTTAAGAATTAAGGAGAGTACAAAATGGCAAAGATCGTAACCATGGGCGAGATCATGTTAAGATTATCTACCCCGAACAATGAAAAATTTATTCAGGCAGATGAGTTTGATGTAAACTACGGCGGCGGAGAAGCTAACGTAGCAGTTTCTTTAGCAAATTACGGACATGAAGCTGAGTTTGTATCTGCTGTACCGAAAAATCCAATCGGTGAGTGTGCAGTTGCAGCGCTTAGAAAATATAATGTAGGAACAAAGCACATTGCAAGAGGCGGAGAAAGACTTGGTATCTATTTCTTAGAGACAGGTTCTGCTATGAGAGCTTCTACTGTTGTTTATGATAGAGCACATTCCTCTATTTCTACTGCAAAAGCTTCTGATTTCAACTTTGATGAGATCTTTGAAGGCGCTGACTGGTTTCACTTTACCGGAATTACACCAGCAGTAAGTGACGGCGCAGCAGAGCTTACTGAGGCTGCCTTAAAGGCAGCTAAGGCTCACGGCGTAACAGTTTCTGTTGACTTAAACTTCCGTAAGAAATTATGGTCTTCTGAAAAAGCTCAGAAGGTTATGACAAACTTAATGCAGTACGTTGATGTTTGTATCGGTAATGAAGAGGATGCGGAAAAGGTTCTTGGATTTAAGCCAGGCAACACTGATGTAACCAGCGGAGAGCTTGAGTTACAGGGCTATGTAGATATCTTCAATCAGATGATCGACAAGTTCGGCTTTAAGTATGTAGTAAGCTCCTTACGTGAGAGCCGCTCTGCATCTGACAATGGATGGTCAGCTTGTATCATGGATGGTGCAACTCGTGAGTTCTATCACTCCAGAAAATATCATGTAACACCAATCGTAGACCGTGTAGGCGGCGGAGATTCCTTCGCAGCAGGCGTAATCTGCGGAATGGTAGATAAAAAAGACTTCAAGGGTGCTCTTGAATATGCAGTAGCAGCTTCTGCATTAAAGCACACAATTCCTGGAGACTTTAACCTGGTTACAAGAGAAGATGTTGAGACTCTGGCAGGCGGAGACGGATCAGGACGCGTTCAGAGATAATGATCGGAACGGATTCCTGCCATTAAAAAGGGATAAAAGACATCGGGGGTCATGTAGAATGACCCCCTTTTTTAAAACTTATGGAGGAAATATCAGTATGAGCGACAGACCATTTGATTTATTAACCCTTGGTGAATTGCTTTTGCGTCTGTCTCCGGCAGGCGTGGAGAGGCTTGTCAGAGGCGATTCCTTTCAGAAACAGGTTGGGGGAGCGGAGTTGAACGTTGCAGTAGGTGCTGCTCTTTTAGGACTTCATACCGGATTGGTTACCCAGCTTCCAGCTCATGATATGGGAAAGTTTGCAAAGAATAAAGTCCGTTCCTATGGAATCAGTGATGATTATTTTGTATATGATCAGAGTTCCAACGCAAGGCTGGGGCTTTATTATTATGAGTATGGGGCTTATCCAAGAAAACCAAAGGTTGTTTATGACAGAAAAAACAGTTCCTTTGTCTATATTAATGAGGATTCATTTCCTGACGAAATGTATAAGGCAACTACCTGCTTTCATACTACGGGCATTACCCTTGCCCTTTGTGAGAATACCAGGAAGACTGCCATTGATATGATCCGTAAATTTAAGGAATCAGGAACAATCATTTCCTTTGATGTAAATTTCCGTGGAAATTTATGGACCGGTGAGGAGGCGAAAGCCTGCATAGAGGAGATTCTCCCTTATGTGGATATATTCTTCTGCTCGGAAGATACGGCAAGACTGACCTTTAAAAAAGAGGGAACGGTCAAAGAGATGATGAAGAGCTTTACAAAGGATTATCCTATTTCCATTGTAGCATCTACTCAAAGAATCGTACATAGCCCCAAGAGTCATACCTTTGGGTCTGTTATATATGATGCTTCGAGAGATGAATACTATGAAGAGGAACCATACCACAACATTGATGTAGTTGACCGAATTGGAAGCGGAGATGCTTATATTGCAGGAGCTTTATATGGCCTTTTAAGCAGTGGTGGAGACTGTATGAAGGCAGTTCAGTATGGCAATGCCACAGCAGCCTTAAAGAATACCATACCAGGTGATCTGCCTACCTCAGATTTAAGCGAAGTAAATACGGTTATCCGGGAACACAATGATAAAGGGCCTCAGAGCGAAATGAGCCGATAAGATAGTAATACCATGAAACAGGCGGAGAAGAGTTTTTAGACTCTTACCCGCCTGTTTTGTGGTATTCAGAATAATTGTTTCATGAAAGGACGTGTTTTATAAGGGCAAGTGAGACTATGGACTTATTGATTTTGCCTGTGCTATTTAAACCTTTAAATTAATAAGGTATAATTGAAAAGATTTGCGATCAAATAATAATACATAATTGACAAAATATGGATAATATAATATAGTGATACTAGATAAAATGTTCAACAAATATCATATAAATATCAATTTAAACGTTTAAACTATAAAAATCCGCTGAAAGAATCACAATTCTCTTTCGGCGAATTTAAAACCTGTCAGTTTAAACGATTAAATAAAAATTAATTTTTGGAGGACAGATGAATGAGAAGGAAGAAATTATGGGGACGTATTTTTCTGGCAGCGGCAATCGTGGGGGTATTGGCCGGATGCAGCTCAAAAGTAGGGGAAACGACTGGGGCATCATCAGTAGAAAAAACGAAAAAAGAGGAAGGACAGAAGGTTACCATAGCAGTATGGAATGAACCGAATAAGGATGAGGCGCTGAATATGTATGCGCAGGCGGAAAAAGCAACTGGAATTAAGGTGGAAGTGACGGTGATTCCGGAAAGTGATTATTCTTCTAAGTTAAACCAGATGGTTTCCACAGGCGATGATTCCGCTGATATCTATGTAATCTGGGAGAATGATATTGCCAATTTTGCCAAGGCAGGAGGCATCATTCCCATGGACGATTACTTAAAGAGCTCTTCGATTCAGACCGGAGATTTTATTGATGCGGTATCTTCCTTATCAGCGGGGCTTGGGGGAACCTACGGTCTGCCATGGTGTGCGGCAACAGAGCTTCTTTTCTATAACAAAGATATGTTTGATGCAGCCGGGATTCCATACCCGGGAAATGACTGGTCCTATGAAGATTATAAGTCCGCAGCAGAAAAACTGACGAAAAAGAAGGCTGACGGCACCACAGAGCAATATGGCTCTGCACTTCCCAATACACAGACCTGGTGGGCCGGAATCGGAGGGGCAGGAGATAAGGTATACGATCCTTCCAAGGGAGAGATGGTAATTGGAGACGGAGCAGTCTCCTTTGTCACAGACGTGGCGGCTATGACAAAGAACGGAATCATGCCAGAACCTTCTTCTGATACAGCAGATATATTTGCCTCAGGGAAAGCCGCTATGAGCTGGCAGGGAAGCTGGAATATAGGAACCTATGGCAGCAGCCTTTCCTTTCAGTGGGATATTGCAACCATACCAACGGATCAGGTAAAATACAATACTCTTCATACCGGCTTTTACAGCATTAATTCAAAGAGCAAAAACAAGGATGCAGCATTCCGGGTGATTGAATATCTTATGGGGGAAGAGGGACAGACCATTAACTCAAAGGCCAGCGGCAATCCTTCTGCCATCAAGTCCATTGCAGAAAAGGGGGCTTGGAAGGTGGAGAGCGCTTCCTCTGTAAAAAACTGGGAAGCCATGACCGATTCTTTAGAGGCTGGAGTATTTGGATATACCTGTCTTCCGTCTGGAGTAACCAATAATGCAATCAGTGAATTTAATGCAGCAGTTCTGGGACAGAAAACTCCAGAAGAGGCAGTAAAAAAAGCGGATGCCTATGCACGGGAAACCATTGGTTACTAGTATGGGAGGTAAGTGATAGAACATGGAAAAAGTAAGCAGTAAGGCGGCAAAGAAAAGGCTTGCCAATCATTTGACAGCTTATGCTTTTTGCGCTCCGTGGATGATTGGTTTTGTATGTTTTACCCTGTTTCCAATCATTTTTTTATTTGCTGTCAGCCTGACCAACCGGAAGCTCAATGGTGTTTCAAAATACATAGGTCTTGCAAATTATATCAATATGTTTCAAAGCAGTACCTTCTGGAATTCCCTATGGGTTACCTTGTTTTTTACAATAGTTATGATGGTTGTAACTACCATTTGGGCAGTGGTTATGGCACTGCTCCTTAATTACAAGCAAAAGCTCAATGGTTTGTTTCAATTTTGCTATTTTCTACCGTCGGTAATTCCGACGGTAGCACTTGCCTATACGTTTCGTACCATATTTGGAAAAGAAGCAGGGCTTTTAAATGGAATTATCTCTGCAATGACAGGTAAAAATGTTATGGTCAATTGGTTGTATGACAGCCGTACGGTCTATGTGGCACTGTTTTTCATCACATTATTTACATATAATACCGGCCAGATGATGCTCATATTTCGTTCTGGATTGAATGATGTGCCCAGAGAACTTTATGAGGCATGCGATATAGACGGAGCCAATCCGTTACAGAAGTTTTTTAAGATTACCTTGCCCATGATATCACCGATTGTGCTTTTTAATGCAGTTATGGGCTGTATCAGCGCATTAAATGGCTCCTTTGCTCTTTTGTACCCTCTGACCGGAGAAAATGGTGATCCCAATGGAATGTCTCAGGTGCTGAGCCTTTTAATTTACAAGGAAGCCTTCAGCAATATGAAGGTGGGCTATGCCTGCGCCATGTCAGTCATACTGTTCCTGATTGCCTGTTGTTTTGGAATTGGTATATTTGCAATCTCAAAGAAGATTGTATATTACGAAACTTAAGGAGGAGAGGGCATGAAATCAGCAAAAACAAGAAAAAGAGCTGACCGGATTTTGATTTTCACTTTGAAACTTCTGGTTGGAATTATAATGTTTTCTCCAATTATATGGGTAAGCACGGGTTCCTTTAAAACCTTAACTGAATTTACCACATCTTCAGAGCTCTTACCCCAAAAGGGAACGCTGGAAAATTTTAAATATATTTTCTATCATTCTAATTATTTGCTCTATATTAGAAATACAGTGCTTCTGATGGCAGGAACCACTCTGGGAACGTTATTATCCTCCTCGCTGGTGGCTTATCCTCTTGCGAGAATGGAGTTTCCAGGGAAAAATCTCATATTTTCTCTTATTGTAGGAACTATGATGATTCCTAATATCGCTTTGATTGTTCCTCAGTATATTATGTTTGGTAAGGTGGGCTGGCTGGATTCTCTGCTTCCCATGATTGTTCCGGCATTTTTTGCCTATCCATATAACGTATTTTTATTCCGTCAGTTTTTCCGTTCCATTCCAAGGGAACTGGATGAGGCTGCTACTATGGATGGATGCAGCAGAATCGGGATTTTTTTTCGTATACTGATTCCGCTGTCTAAATCCACTTTTACCACCATTGGTGTGTTGTCCTGTGTGTTCTGGTGGAATGAACTGACTCAGCCGGTTTTTTATATAAACAGTGATAAATGGAGGACTCTGACCATTGCACTTATGACCACATTTATGTATACTTCTGGTAATGCATTTGTAATCAACTGGCCTTCCATTATGGCTGCCTCTACATTAATGATTCTGCCACCTATGTTTCTTTATTTATTTGGGTCCAGATTCTTAGTGGAAGGCATTAAAACGTCAGGTTTGAAGGGATAAACAGGAGAAAAGGAAAGAGAGAGTAGGGAGCCCCATGACATTAAAAGAAATTGCATCCTTGGCCGGTGTGTCAGTAGCAACTGTTTCGTATGTACTGAATAATACGGCACAGGTGAGCGATGAGACCAGAAAAAAGGTAGAGAAAATCATTAAGGAAACTGGATACCGTTCCAATATCCTAGCAAAGAGTTTAAGAAGGAATGAATCCTTTTTGGTAGGTGTCATTGTAGAGGATGTAACGGTATGGCATACCGCTTATATTATTGACGGAATTAACGAAATTGCAGAGGCAAGAGGATACAACACCGTACTGAGCAATTTAAGGCTGTTAAATAAAATTGAATCTCAATTCGACCACATTTCCAATTATCAAAAGGATATTGATAAAGCACTGGATGTCATGGTCGGAATGCAGGTTGATGGCATTATTTACGTAGGGATGCACGACCGGAAGATGAGCCATATTCTGCGAAATGTTAAAAAACCAGTGGTTTACTGCTACTGTTATACAGACGGAGAAGGGTCATCGGTTCGCTACAGCAATGAAAAGACTATTTATCAAATGACGCAGATGCTGATCGAACATGGTCACAGAGAGTTTGGGGTGATTAACGGATTAAAGGAGTCAGAACCAGCTGCACTTAGATATCGTGGCCTTCTAAAAGCCCTTAACGAAGCTGGTATCACCCTGAAAGAGGAGAATATAACCTGTGGAAACTGGAACTACCGGGAAGGAAAAGAAGCAGCGAAGAAACTCCTGGATAAGGACAATCACCCCACCGCAATTGTAGCCATGAATGATGATATGGCAGTTGGTGTCTGTGATGCGGCAAAAGAGCTGGGGCTTAAGATTCCGGATGATGTATCTGTTACCGGTTTTGATAACGCAGATATCATTCAATACGTAACGCCACGAATCACAACGGTGGAAAGACCTTTGCAGGAGATGGGGTACCGCTCCATGGAGCTTTTGCTTGAGAGCATAAGCGGGGCCAGTGTGGGGGAAGTGAGCATAACGCTTCCTTGTGCTCTGATTGAAGGAGAGTCTGTAAGAAAACTGAATTAAGGAAAAAAGATAGCAGAGAGAGGGTAAGGTATGGAGGGAAATAAACTGACAAGTGTGGATTTAAAACATATTGAAATAAAAGATTCATTTTGGGGAAAATATATCAATCTGGTGGATGAGGTGATTTTGCCATTTCAGTGGGAACTTATTAATGACAGAGTGGAAGGTGCAGAAAAAAGCTATTGTATCAGGAATTTCCGTATTGCAGCTGGGAAAGAAACCGGAGAGCATAAGGGCATGGTGTTTCAGGATACAGATGCTGCAAAGTGGCTGGAGGCAGTTGCTTATTCTTTAAATAAAAATAGAAATTCCAGGCTGGAGGAGGCAGCAGATCAAACCATTGATCTGATTGCAGAAGCTCAATGTGAAGATGGGTATTTAAACACGTATTATACCATTACCGGCAATCAAAGATGGTCAAATTTATTTGAAGGACATGAGCTTTATACCGCAGGCCATATGATTGAGGCAGCAGTGGCCTATTATCAGGCAACCGGGAAAAGAAAGTTTCTGGATGTTGTATGCAAGCTTGCTGATTATATCTGCCAGGTCTTTGGACCGGAGGAAGGGAAGATTCATGGTTATCCCGGTCACCCTGAAGTGGAGCTTGCCCTGGTAAAGCTATACCGGATTACAGGAAATAACAACTATCTTTGTCTGGCGGATTATTTTGTAAGAACAAGAGGGATAAGACCCTGTTATTTTCTAAATGAGGATTGTATCAAAAATGGCAATTACATTTTCCCTGAATTTAAAGATTTCGACCTGGATTATAATCAGTCGCATATGCCGTTAAGTGAACAAATGACTGCGGAAGGCCATGGAGTCCGAGCTGTTTACTTATACAGCGCAATGGCTGATCTGGCCTATGAATACCAGGATGAAGCTCTTCTTCGTCAGTGTGAAACGCTCTGGGATAATATTGTAAACAAGAGGATGTATATAACCGGCAGCATTGGGTCCGCGTCTTATGGAGAGCGCTTCACTGGTGATTACGACCTGCCCAATGATACGAATTACTCAGAATCCTGTGCAACGGTAGGTCTTGCCATGTTTTCCAACCGAATGTTTCATCTCACCAGAGATGGAAAGTACATGGATATCGTAGAAAAAGCCTTATATAACACCCTCCTTTCTGGAATTGCAATGGATGGAAAGCATTTCTTTTACGTAAATCCTTTGGAAATGGTGCCGGAGACAGTAAAGAAAAATCCCACCTATCGCCACGTAAAAACAACCAGACAGTTATGGTTTGGTGTGGCCTGCTGTCCTCCCAACATTGCAAGAACCCTTGCTTCCCTTGGAAATTACATATACGCGGCGGACGAACATACCATCTATGTCAATCTTTTCATACAGAGCAGCATTGACTGCCAGCTTTCAGGTAGAAACGTAAATGTAAGGCAGGAGTCCAACTATCCTGAAAGTGGAAAGGTAACTCTCTTTGTAAAGCCTCAGGAAGAGGGCAGCGAATTTACTCTTGCAATACGAATTCCAACCTACTGTAAGGAGGCCGTTCTGAGAATCAATGGAAAAGAAGAATCCCCGCAGCCAGAAAAAGGATATGTACATATAAGACGGCTGTGGAAAAAGGAAGAGGAGGTAGTGATTGAACTGAAGGTTCCCTTCCGTTACGTAAGATCCAATCCCAGGGTACGTCATAATATTGGAAGAATCAGCCTGATGAAAGGGCCGGTGGTCTATTGCCTGGAAGAGGCCGATAACGGGGATTATCTTTCAACCGCAGTCATTGATACCAGGATAGAGCCAAAGGAAGAGTTTGATCATCAGCTCTTAAAGGGGACTTTATGCGCCAGAATAAAAGGGGCACGTATTGACTATGAGAAAACAGGAAGCTCCCTTTATGAGGCGGAGAGGCCTGTCTATAAGGAATCAGAATTTAAAGCAATCCCTTACTCCTCCTGGAATAACCGGGGCGAAGGAGAGATGATTGTCTGGATGAGAGAAAAGGATTAAAAGAAATAAAAGAATCAAGGAAAAGGCTGAATCAAAAAATGAACTGGCCCTCCATATGTTAGACTGATTCGTCTAGTGAATGGAGGCCAGTTCAGATACATGGTTCAGGCTTTTTCTATTTGATTAATTTCCGCATTCAATGCTTATTTCATTGAACTTATCTAAAATGAATTCGATATTTAAGCTGCTTTTCTCCTCATTGGCCTTATCCACCACGGCATTGCCCTGGTGCATCATGAGGAGACGGTTTCCATACTCCACTGCATAACGCAGGTTGTGAGTAACCATGATAGTAGTCAGCTGCTTTTCCTTAACAATCTGGTCCGTCAGTTCCATGATGATTTCAGCTGTTTTAGGATCCAGAGCTGCGGTATGTTCATCTAAAATGAGGAATTCAATGGGGGTCATAGTGGACATTAAAAGGGCCATGGCCTGTCTTTGTCCTCCGGATAATACGCCTACCTTAACATGCAGCTTGTCTTCAAGGCCAAGCCCCAGGGTACGGAGCTGATCTCTATAAAAATCAATTCGGTTCTTACTGGTGCCCGGAAGAAGATTAAAGGGCTTTCCCTTGGTATCGGCAATTGCCATATTTTCAAGGATAGTCATATTGGGGCAGGTTCCCATGGAAGGATTCTGGTAGACTCTTCCAATCCGGCGGAGACGCTTGTGCTCGGCCATATTGGTAATGTCTGAGCCGTTGATTTCAATGGAACCGCTGTCTAATGGAATGCTTCCGCAAATAATATTTAACAGAGAAGTCTTTCCGGAACCATTGCTCCCGACCACAGACACAAATTGCTGATCCTGAATCGTCAGATTAAAATTCTGAAACAGGCACATCTCATTGACGGTTCCCTGATTGTAGTATTTGTTAATGTCACGAAGCTCAAGCATGTTTTTTCACCTTCTTTTCTCTTCCGTTGCTTATTACCAGGATTCCTAAAAACAGAGCAGAAGTAATGATCTTTAAGTCGGAAGCTTCCATTCCAAAAAAGATTGCTATGGATACACAGGCCTTGTATACGATGGAGCCGATAATAACAGCAGTGGTTGCTTTAATAGCTCCAAACCGTTTCAGAAGCTTTGTACCAATGATAACATTGGCAAGGCCGATGACGATGGTACCAGTACCCATACTGATTTCAAAAAATCCCTTTTGCTGACAATATACAGAACCAGCAAGAGCAGCAAGGCCGTTAGCAATGGCAAGGCCAAGAATCTTAACGGTTCCCTTGTCTTTGGCAAGAGAGGTGACAAGGGTCTCGTTATCACCCACAGCTCTTAACAGATAGCCGGATCTGGTCTTTAAATACAGATCAAGGAGAACCTTTACGATCAGTACGATAACAGCCAGTATGACAATGACGCTTACATCAGAAAGTCCCTGTGGAATCACGTTGTTAATAAAAGAATTCTCAAAAATAGTATCATTGTTAAAAAACGGGACGTTGGACTTTCCTGCCAGCCTTAAATTAACGGAGTAAAGTGCTGTCATGACAATAATACCGGATAAAAGATCTCTTACCTTTAATTTGACATGGATGATACCCGTAATACACCCGGCCAGGGCACCTGCAACAAACGCAAGGAGCAGAGCGGTTAAAGGACTGACACCAGCCAGAACTAAAACTGCAGTGAGTGCGCCTCCTAAGGGAAAGGTGCCATCTACGGACAGATCCGGAAAATCCAGGATCTTATAGGTAATGTATACGCCCAGTGCCATAATGGCATAGACCAGGCCTTCTTCTAAAACGCCAAGTATAATTGACATGATATAACTTCCTCCAATATGTTCCTATTCATCAATCTTCTTATTTGATTTCTTTAAAAAGCTCAGCTGCGGAATCTGTAAGTTCAGACGGTAAGGTGATTCCCAGGTTTTCTGCTACTTTTGTATTTCCATAGAATGCTGCGTCTTTGATCACTTCATACTTTAATTCGCTAGCTTTTGCTTCGCCTTTTAATACTTTTGCAGCCATTTTACCAGTCTGTTTTCCTAAATCCACATAATCAAGGCCCATGGCAGCGATACAGCCGATTTTAACCTGTTCAATTTCACTTCCAAAAACAGGAATGTTTTTCTTACCTGCTTTGTCTAAAATAAGAGGAAGGGAGCTTACTACTGTATTATCTGTTAAATTATTTAAGCAGTCAACTTTTCCTAAAAGATTATCTGTTGCAAGAGGAATGTCAGCAGTAGCAGAGACTGGTCCTTCCACAATTTCAAAGCCGTAATTGGAAGCAGCCTTCTTGTATTCTGCAATGGCAGCCTCTGAGTTTACTTCGCTCGTGCTGTAAAGAATACCAATGGTCTTTGCGTCAGGAAGAATTTTGCGGATCATCTCAAGCTGTTTTTCCACTGGAAGCTTATCGCTGGTTCCTGTTACTTCTCCCACAGAGCTTCCGTCTTCCTTCGCCAGTGCTGCGGCAACTGGATCAGTGACAGCAGTGTAGATGACTGGAATGTCAGTCTTTTTTGCACCGCTGTAAGCAGCCTGTGCCATAGGAGTTGCAATGGCACAGATAAGATCTGTTTTCTTTGCAATAAAGTTATTGATGATCTGGCTTCCTGTACCTCCATCTGCCTGAGCATTTTCGTACATAATGGTAAGGTTTTTGCCGTCCTCGATTCCTTCTTCCTTTAAGCCCTGGATAAAGCCTTCCCGGCAGTTATCAAGAGAACCGTGCTCTGCAAACTGAGCGATACCAATGGTATAGTTTCCTTCGTTAGAAGAGGCTGAGTCTTTTGCAGGAGCCTTGGAACAGGCAGAGAGTGCAGCGGCAGCAATTGCTGTGATTACTAACAGTTTAACAGATTTTTTCATAAAATATGTCCTCCTAAATTGATTTACGTTGAGAGAGTCAATGAATATTAAGTTTCCTGGAAATAAAAAAAGCCCCAAGTACGTAGTTCTACATACTTGAGACGAATTATACAATCCGCGGTGCCACTCAAATTGACTTTAAAAAAAGCCCACTTTTCATATACTAACATATATGCCACCAGTAATAACGGTTGTGGAATCCGTCAGCCCCTACAAACAATTAGGTTCAGGGCCGCCCTCAAAAGTCCATTCGGCTATCCGCTTTATACCGCACTCGCACCAACGGCGGCTCTCTGAAATATCGCAGGGAAAGCTTACTTCTCTTTTTCAACGGTTTGTTTTATTAGTCACTATCTTAATGCGTTAAAGTCATTTTGTCAATATGTATTTGAAAAAACCTCAATAAGTAATTTTCCATATATGGAAGCCCTTAGAAGACTTGCATGATACATAAGGAATTTGTTATAATATACGCACATAACATGGAATGTTTCATGCTTAAGATAAAGAAATATAAATTGTGACTGGAGGTTTTTGCTTATGAAACGATTGCTGGTTGTAGTGGATATGCAAAAGGATTTTATCGATGGTTCTCTAGGTACCCGGGAAGCTTTGTCCATTGTCCCCAGGGTAAAGGAAAAAATAGAAGAATATATGGCGGCGGCTGACGATGTGGTTTTTACCCTGGATACTCATGAAGAAAACTACTTAGATACACAGGAAGGGAAAAAACTGCCGGTTCTTCACTGCATCAGGGGAAGCGAAGGATGGGAACTTCATAGCTCTCTGAAGGATTATGAAGGAAAGCGATTTGAAAAAAGAACGTTCGGGAGTGACGAATTAAGCGCATATATCAAAGGCAGGAATTATGAATCCATAGAGCTTGTGGGGCTTTGTACCGATATTTGTGTCATTTCCAATGCGCTTCTCCTTAAGGCATTTTCACCGGAGACCCCTATTCGTGTGGATTCCTCCTGTTGCGCAGGAGTGACCCCGCAAAGCCATGAGAATGCGTTAAATGCTATGAAGGTATGTCACATAGAGGTAGTCTGATTACGTGCATTTTTAAAACACACCCTAGTTAAATATTGGCAAAGAAAGATACGCATGGATTTGAGTTTCCAATAGGGTAAACTCAAATCCATGCGTATCTTATTTATTAAGCACCATTGGTTTTGTTTGTTATCATAGTAGAGGTATCGCAATATTACATTCCTAGGTTGTGTTTTAACGTCTCAGCATTTCCAGATCATTATAAAAGCCAGGATATGATATATTAACGCATTCTGACCCCAGAATCTCTGTTTCACCGTCTGCACATAATCCGGTAACTGCAAAGGTCATGGCAATCCTGTGATCCAGCTGGCTGTCGATGACGGCCCCGTGGAGGGGCTTGCCGCCACGTATGATCATGCCATCCTCTGTCTCGGTAACATCAGCTCCCATGGCAGTAAGATTCCTGACCATGACTTCAATCCGGTTGGATTCCTTTACTTTTAATTCTGCGGCATCCTTTATAATGGTTTCTCCCTCTGCAAAGCAAGCCATGGCAGCGATCATAGGCAGCTCATCGATAAGCCTTGGTATGATAGCTCCTTCAATAGTTGTGCCATGAAGAGAAGAGTATTTAACAAGAATATCGGCAGTTGGTTCGCCGGAATCCGTGTTTTCATTTAACAGCGTGATGTCTGCGCCCATATCCCGACATACAGAAAGGATGCCGTCTCTGGTGGGATTGATGCCTGTATTTCGGATGAGGATTTCAGAGCCTGGAACCATAAGTCCTGCTGCAATAAAGAAAGCAGCAGAAGAGATGTCACCCGGCACATTGATTTTATTTCCGAATAATTCCTCAGGCGGAGCAATACAGGCTGTGGTTCCTTCTGTTCTCACATCTGCACCGAAGTATTTTAACATGATTTCGGAATGGTTTCTGGAAATATAAGGCTCCGTAACCTTTGTTTCTCCTTCTGCATATAAGCCGGCTAATAAAATAGATGATTTTATCTGAGCAGAAGCCACCTGGCTGGTATAGTGAATGCCGTGAAGCTTCGTTCCGCTTATGGAAAGAGGGGCACAACCATTATTATTAATACTTGTTATATGGGCTCCCATGAGAGAAAGGGGCTCCATAATCCGCTTCATAGGCCGTTTCCTTATGGATTCGTCTCCGGTCAGTGTAACATCAAAATCCTGGGCAGCCAGAATGCCGGAAATGAGACGGGTAGTGGTACCGCTGTTGCCGCAGTCAAGAGTGTCGGAAGGCTTTCTTAACCCTCTGAGGCCCCTTCCTGTTACAATCACGGAATCTCCGCTTATCTCTATGGAAACACCCATTTTTTGAAAGCAGGAGATGGTGGAGAGACAATCAGCGCCAGATAGAAAATGGGTGATTTCTGTGGTTCCTTTTGCAATGGAGCCAAACATAACGCTGCGGTGAGATATGGATTTATCTCCTGGAATGGTTATTTCTCCCTTTAATGGGGAGGCTTTTGTAAATTTCATAAAGTAACCTCTCTTAGTTCGGTATTAAGTCATAATGATATCGTTCCAACTGCTTCCAAGCGTTGTCCATGGCTTCTTTATCGTAAAATGCAATTCTTAGAGTGCCTTCTCCGTGCTCTCTGTTATGGTTAATGCCGATGTTCCTTATGCTGATGCCCTTAGCTGCTAAAATAACGGCAAGTGTGGAAATAGCTCCCACCTCATCCGCCATGTTGACTGTAAAGGTATAATCAGGTTCAATAAGACCTCTGGCTTTTTCTGAAAAGGAATCCCTGTAATCTCTGGAAGTCTCAAACAGCCGATGGATATACTGATTATCCTTATCCTCCAGCACCTTTACGATATCATTTAGAGAATCAATGTAGCGTTTCAGGATGAGGGAAAGGTTCCCACTGTTGGTCATGCAGATCTGCTCCCACATCTCTGGGGAAGAAGATGCGATTCGGGTAATATCCTTGAAACCGCCGGCAGAAAGGCGCTTCATCAGCTCCTGGCTGTTATCGGAATCCTTCACCAGATTGACCAGACTGGAAGCTACAATATGAGGCAGATGGCTGATGGCCGCCACCACAAAGTCGTGCTCCTTATAATCCAGTACCAGTGGAATGGAACCGATGGCATTCCCGATATCCACCATTCGATTGATCTGATCTTCTGTGGAGAAGGCAGTAGGAGTAATGATATAATAGGCATTTTCAAGAAGATGGACGGAGGAATTTTCAAATCCTGTCTTTTCAGAGCCTGCCATTGGGTGCCCTCCGATGAAGCAGTGCTCCAGGCCAAGACGAATAACCGCTTCGTGAATATCCGTCTTGGTGCTGCCAACATCGGTTATAATGGCCCCTGGCTTAAGAAAGGGCTTAATCTTATCTAAGTAATCTGCATTGAATTCCACAGGAGCACAAAGAAAAATCAAATCACATTCATTCAGTTCTTCCCCGATTCCATCTAAGATGACATCTACGATTCCTTCTTCTCTGGCCTTTAAAAGCCTGGATTTGGATCGCATATATGCCATGATTTTAGTATCAGGATTCACACGCTTGATCCCCCTGGCAATGGAGCCACCAATCAGACCAAGCCCGATAAAGGCAATGGAAGCTTCACTCATTTCATATTCCTCCCGGAAAGCTCTGCGTAAGGCTTAAGCTCATCCATAAGATGATCGAACTGTTCAAAGGTCAGAGACTGAGGACCGTCTGACAATGCGCAGGCTGGGCAAGGATGAACCTCTACGATAAGTCCGTCAGCACCAACTGCCAGTGATGCCTTTGAAATAGGCTCAATGTAAGCACGTACGCCTGTGGCATGGCTTGGATCGATAATAACTGGTAAATGGCTCTTGGACCTTATGACTGGTACTGCACTGATGTCCAGCGTGTTTCTGGTAGCAGTCTCATAAGTACGGATGCCTCGTTCGCAGAGAACGATATTAGGATTTCCCTCAGAAGCAATGTACTCCGCTGCATTCAGCCATTCATCGATGGTGGCACATAATCCTCTTTTTAAAAGAACAGGAACACCGGCCTTGCCTGCTTCTTTTAAAAGCTCAAAGTTCTGCATGTTCCGTGCTCCAATTTGTACCATATCAACATATTTTACTGCAGTTTCCAGTGCACGTAAACTGGTAGCTTCGCAAATAATATTAAGTCCCGTCGCTTCCCTTGCTTCCTTCATGAACTTTAAGCCTTCTTCTTCCAGGCCCTGGAATGCGTAAGGTGAGGTTCTTGGCTTGTATGCACCGCCTCTTAAAAACTGGGCGCCAGCTTTTTTTACAGCGAAAGCAGTCTCCATGAGCATGTCATGGTTTTCAATGGCACATGGTCCTGCCATCATGGTAAAATGTCCCGGTCCGATTTTTGCTGTACCAACAGAAATCACGGAATCGTCGGGATGGAACTTTTTGTTTACTAGTTTGTAAGTTTCTGTCACTGATACGATTTTATCAACACCTTCTATCAGTTCAATATTTGCACTTTGCAGCTTTGATTTGTCACCAACAACACCTACGATGGTAACCTGAGTCCCTTTGGACAAATGTGCCTGAAGGCCATTTTCCTCAATGATTTGCTTGATTTTAAGTACAGCTTCCTCGGAAGCATTAGGCTTCATAATGATTATCATAAACTATGTTCTCCCTTTTTTCAAATATTTAATCCCCATTGTATCCGATAGGGTTCTTGTTGTCAACGCTTTTATACTTTAAAGTTTAACACTTTAACGTATACTGGCGTTTTATGGGCATTTACCATGAAAAGGATGGATTAAAATTTTATCCTGTGATAAAATATTTCACATAACAGCAGAAGCAATAGTTTTTCCGGATTAAGCATTCGGCCGGGCAGCGAGTCGCTGTCCGGATCATCATAGGATCATAATAGACCGCAAGCTGCTGCGAAGTACCACCGCACATTGCATGTGCATGCGCATGTGCGGGACACATGCGTGCGTACGTCTTCGCATCTTACGGTATCATTTTAGTATTGCTTCTGCTGATATACTTCTGGTTGACTGACGAAGCGGAGGAATTGGTCTATGTATGGGACAGAACTTTGGAAATATAGTACGCCGGAGCATTGCCGGGACATGCTATTGTCTTTTAAACTTCTTAGCGAGGATTGGCCGGATGAAAAGGCGATTGGCTGCCTCTATGCCATAAGCAATCATACGGAGCGTCATTATCATACCGTACTGATACCAAAAAGCGATGGAACAAAGCGCAAGCTTCTCGTACCAGATGATCTATTAAAAATGATTCAGAGAAACATAACAAAACATGTGCTATCCGAATTTGAAGTGTCTTCCTGTGCGGCTGCGTACCGAAAGGGCACTTCAGTTCTTACCAATGCATCAGTCCATACAGGAAAGAAATTGGTGCTAAAAATGGATATTGAAGACTTTTTTGGAAGCATTACCTTCCCCATGGTTTTAAACAGTGCATTTTCAGGCCGGTATTTTCCACCAGCCGTGGGAACTATGCTTACAGCTCTGTGCTGTTATCGGGATTATCTGCCACAGGGGGCACCTTCTTCCCCTGCAATATCCAATCTTGTTATGAGACCGTTTGATGATTATATGAAGGTGTGGTGCGAAAAAAGGAATATTTCTTATACCAGATACTGTGATGATATGACATTCTCAGGAGATTTTCAGCCAGGTCCGGTGATACGGAAGGTATCTGGTTTTTTAAATGATATGGGCTTTTCCTTAAATCAGGGAAAGACAAGAATTATTTCCTGGGGAAGGAGGCAGACGGTTACTGGTATTGTAGTCAATCGAAAACCTAAGGTCTCTCCGGAATACCGGAGAAAACTGCGCCAGGAAGTATTTTACTGCTTAAAATATGGAGCCAAATCCCATATTGCAGTGACAGGAAGAGAGGAACCGGATGAGGAAAGTGAGCGCCGGTATCTTCGTTCCCTTCTTGGAAAGATCCAGTATCTTCTCTATATCAATCCTGATGATATATGGTTTGCAAAAGCAAAGGGAAAAATACAAAGTATACTTGAAACATAAGAGGCTTGTCTGGTATAATAGAAAAAACAGGTGGAGGGAAGATATGAGAACACGATGGAAAAGACTGGCCGCCTACGGGACATGCTGTGCGCTCTTTATTGGAGCCATGATATGGATTCCTGGGTCCCCTGTACAGATTGAGGCAATGGCTCAGACAGACTCTGTAGTTTCGTGGTGTGAGTGGCAGCAGGAACAGGACGGCTGGAAACTTAAAAACAGTGACGGTTCCTATGCAAAAGGTTGTTTTAGTGCAGTGGATAATATATGGTATTATTTTGATCAGGACGGTTATATGGTAACCGGGTGGCAGCAGGTGGGCAATGACTGGTATTATTTTGAGAAGGACGGCCATATGGTCACAGGCCCAGCTTATGTAGGGCAGACATACTATTATTTTGAATCAAGTGGAAAGCTGGATAAAAGCTTTTATGAATAGGATTGACGGAGAAAGAGGGCTGAGCCCTCTTTTCTTTTGTATAAAAAGAAAAATGTCGAAAAATAATTGTACAAATTGCATGACATGCTTGCAATTATACGACATTTTTAGTAAAATATTATCATAGACTTAAATACGGAACAGGAGGAATGTTTATGAACGTGTATGGAACCAAACAGATCCGTAACGTCGCCTTACTCGGGCACGGGGGAGCCGGTAAAACCACCCTGGCAGAAGCAATGGCGTTCGTGACCGGAGCCATCGGCAGAATGGGTAAAATCGTCGACGGTAATACCATCAGCGATTATGACAAAGAAGAGACAAAGAGACAGTTTTCTATCTCCACTTCTCTGATTCCTTTGGAGTATGAAGGAGAAGATGGGCCAATAAAGGTCAACTTACTTGATACTCCCGGGTATTTTGATTTTGTTGGAGAGGTTGAAGAGGCCATCAGTGTGGCGGATGCAGCCGTGATTGTAGTAAACTGCAAAGCAGGAATCGAAGTTGGTACATATAAGGCATGGGAGATGTGTGAGAAGTACAAGCTTCCAAGGCTTTTCTTTGTAACCAATATGGATGACGACCAGGCGAGTTTCAGGGAACTGTTACTAAAGCTGGAAAAGGAATTTGGAAGGAAGATAGCACCGTTCCATCTTCCCATTCGTGAAAATGAAAAGTTCATAGGTTTTGTCAATGTGGTAAAAATGGCCGGAAGACGGTTCACGACCAACAGTGACTATGTGGAATGTGAGATTCCGGAATACAGTCAGAAGAACTTGGGAATAGCCCGTGAAGCTCTTATGGAAGCGGTGGCTGAAACAAGCGAAGAATACATGGAGCGTTATTTTACAGGAGATGAATTCACACTGGATGAGATTTCATCTGCATTGAGAGAGCATGTGACAGAAGGTAATATTGTTCCGGTCATGTTAGGATCAGGTCTTTACGCCCAGGGAGCCAAGATGGTGCTTCAGGCAATTGACAAATACTTCCCATCGCCGGATCACTACGAATGCATTGGCGTGGATATTTCCACAGGAGAACGGTTCACGGCCAAGTACAATGACAACGTATCCTTATCGGCACGGGTATTTAAGACCATTGTGGATCCTTTTATCGGTAAATACTCTCTTCTTAAAATCTGTACCGGCACATTAAAACCTGATTCCGTTATATTTAACGTCAACAAGGATTCTGAGGAGAAGATCGGAAAACTGTATGTGTTAAGAGGAAAGGAAGCCATTGAAGTTTCTGAGTTAAAAGCAGGAGACATCGGAGCCGTTTCTAAGCTTAATGTGACTCAGACAGGAGATACCATAGCACTTCGTTCTGCGCCTATTGTATACCATAAGCCAGAGATTTCAACTCCTTATACTTATATGCGTTACAAGACGAAAACAAAGGGTGATGATGATAAGGTATCCAACGCCCTATCAAAGCTCACAGAGGAAGACTGGACCTTAAAGGTGGTTAATGATACAGAGAACCGTCAGTCCCTTATATATGCCATCGGAGACCAGCAGCTTGAAGTAGCAGTAAGCAAGCTGTTAAACCGTTATAAAGTAGAGATTGAACTGAGCAAGCCTAAATTTGCGTACCGGGAGACCATACGTAAAAAAGTGGAAGTTCAGGGGAAATATAAAAAGCAGTCCGGAGGACATGGACAGTATGGAGATGTTAAGATGTCCTTTGAACCCTCCGGTGATCTGGAAAAGCCATATATCTTTGAAGAGACAGTCTTTGGCGGAGCGGTGCCGAGAAACTATTTCCCGGCTGTTGAAAAGGGCGTGGCAGAATGCGTGCAAAAAGGCCCGCTGGCAGCGTATCCGGTGGTTGGCATCAAGGCAACGCTTCTTGATGGTTCCTATCATCCTGTAGACTCCTCAGAGCTGGCCTTTAAGATGGCGGCAACCATGGCCTTTAAAAAAGGCTTTATGGATGCAAATCCTGTTCTGTTAGAACCCATCGCTTCCCTGAAAGTAAGAGTTCCTGATAAATTTACAGGAGACGTTATGGGAGATTTAAACCGCAGAAGAGGCCGTGTGCTTGGCATGAATTCCGATCATCACGGAAAACAGATCATCGAAGCGGATATACCGGTTTCCGAGATGTTTGGTTATAATACAGACCTTCGGTCCATGACCGGCGGAATGGGTACCTTCGAATATGAATTCAGCCGTTACGAACTTGCGCCTGGTGATATCCAGAAGAAAGAGGTGGAAGAGCGGGCAGCAAAGGTTGATAAGGGAACGGTATAAATCAATAAAATCCTAAGAATTATTTAATTGGGAGGCGGCATATTTATGCCGCCTCCTGCTGTACTTTATAGATTTTGATTCCTCTGCAGAATTGCGCTTTTTCCTTGGCTGTGATAAACTATTTTTAATTAGCAGGAGGTAGAAGCAAAATTGGAAAACAAAAAAATGATAGTAAAAGCATTTTCCAGAATCGGCATTGGGTACGGAGCATTCATAGCCACAACTCTTTTGTTACAGCTTGGTTTTGGAACCGTCGTAGGGGTATTGCAAATATTTGGAATTAAAATTCCCTTGGGTAACTGGTACGTATTCTTTAGTTCTTTGGCTAATTATGTGGTGGGAGGTGCCATATCGTACCTGATCATCCGGGATATGCCTGTGGCTCAAAGAGCGAATTCAGAAAGAGCCAGCGGGAAAATGCTGCTTGCAGGCTTTTTGATCTGTATAAGCGCATTATATCTTGGGAATCTCATTGGGCTGGCATTGATGAAGGTTATTTCAGTTCTGCAGGGAAGGCCCATGATAAATCCTGTGGAGGAGATCTTAAACGGTTTAAGCGGCTGGGCTATTTTTGCCGTTATGGTAGTGATGGCACCTGTATTTGAAGAAATTCTGTTCCGTAAGATTTTAATTGACCGGATTCGGTTATATGGTGACAAAGCAGCCATACTCGTATCAGCGTTTATCTTTGGACTGAGCCATGGCAATTTTTATCAGTTCTTTTATGCATTTTTTCTTGGCATTGTATTTGCATATATTTATATACGGACGGGAAGACTCCGTTATACAATCCTTTTTCATATGGCAATCAATTTTATTGGTTCCATCGTTGGGTTAAAGGTTCAGGAGGTTCCATGGCTGATTGCTTTTTATTCTCTTATCATGCTTATGGCAGTAGCTGCCGGAATCGTAGTATTCTTCCAGAACCGTAAAAATCTTATCTTTCAGTCAGGACCTTACGAGACCTGGGGGAAGGGGAGCGTTCGAATCTTATTCTTAAATTTTGGAATGATTTTCTTTTTTCTGATTTCTACTGTAACCTTCGTTCTTTCGCAGATATCACGGTAACGGTAAAATTCGGTTGACACAATTCTCCAATTATGTTACATTTACAGTTAGCATAAATACAGTGATTAGGAATAGTAAGCAGTCTGAAACATGCAGAGAGCCGGCGGCAGGTGAGAGCCGGTTGGGGAGGACAGCTGAACTCGCCTTTGAGTAGCATACTGAAGGAAAAACATTTTTTGTGTAGGTATTGCCGGACACCCGACCGTTATAGCGGGAGGATATGAAGCTCATATCCGTTTGAGAGCATACGAGTATTGTATGAAATAGAGTGGTACCACGCGGATGAACCTGCGTCTCTATGGCTGATTTTTAGATGGCCTGAGGCGCTTTTTTTTATTGGTTCCCCAGGCATCAGATGAAAGGGTTATCCCTTGTTAAAAGGAGGAAATGTTATGGCAGCATCTTACAACCATAGCGCCATTGAAAAGAAATGGCGGGAAAACTGGGCAAAAGCCCCTATCAATGTGAATGATGGAAAAAAACCGAAATATTATTGTCTGGATATGTTTCCGTATCCGTCAGGCAGCGGCCTTCACGTAGGTCACTGGAGAGGATATGTAATCTCTGATGTGTGGAGCCGTTATCAGATTTTAAAAGGACATTATGTCATTCATCCCATGGGTTGGGATGCCTTTGGTCTTCCTGCGGAAAATTATGCGATTAAGATGGGAGTCCATCCAGCAAAGTCTACAGCAGAAAACGTTTCCAATATCAAACGCCAGATCAATGAAATTGCAGCGGTGTATGACTGGGATATGGAAGTGAATACGACGGATCCGGGATTCTATAAGTGGACCCAGTGGATCTTTGTTCAGATGTTTAAAAAAGGACTGGCTTATGAAAAGGAATTCCCGATCAACTGGTGTCCTTCCTGTAAGACAGGTCTTGCCAACGAAGAAGTAGTAAACGGCAGCTGTGAACGATGCGGAACGGCTGTAACGAAGAAGAACTTAAGACAGTGGATGTTAAAGATCACTGCTTATGCAGACAGATTGTTAAATGACTTGGATAAGCTTGACTGGCCTGATAAGGTTAAAAAGATGCAGTCTGACTGGATCGGCAAATCCTATGGTGCTGAAATCGATTTCAAGGTAGAGGGAAAAGAGGAAGCCATTACCGTATATACCACAAGACCTGATACCTTATTTGGCGCTACCTTTATGGTATTGGCACCAGAGCATGCACTTGCCGCTTCCCTTGCCACTCCAGAGAATAAAGAAGCGGTAGAAGCATATATTTATGATTCTTCCATGAAATCCAACGTAGACCGTCTTCAGGATAAAGAAAAGACAGGCGTCTTTACAGGCAGCTATGCCATCAATCCTTTAAACGGTGCCAAGGTGCCAATCTGGCTTTCTGATTACGTTCTTGCTGATTATGGTACCGGCGCTATTATGTGTGTACCGGCTCATGATGACAGAGATTTTGAATTTGCAAAGAAATTTGAGATTCCTATTGTTCAGGTCATTGCAAAAGACGGTGAAGAAATCGAAAACATGACAGAAGCTTATACCGATGCCAGCGGAATCATGATCAATTCCGGAGAGTGGAATGGAATGGAATCTTCTGTTCTTAAAAAAGAAGCTCCTGCCATGATCGAAAAAAGAGGCCTTGGCAAGAAAACCGTAAACTTCAAGCTTCGTGACTGGGTATTCTCCAGACAGCGTTACTGGGGCGAGCCAATTCCCATCATTCACTGCCCGCACTGCGGCAATGTGCCGGTACCGGAAGATCAGCTTCCCCTTACCTTACCAGAGGTAGAAAGCTATCAGCCTACCGGAACTGGTGAATCACCTCTGGCAGATATTGAGGAGTGGGTAAATACCACTTGTCCTCAGTGCGGCGGCGCAGCAAAAAGAGAGACCAATACCATGCCTCAGTGGGCTGGTTCTTCCTGGTATTTCCTTCGCTACGTAGACAGCCACAACGACAAGGAGCTGGTATCCAGAGAAAGAGCAGACAAATACCTTCCAGTAGATATGTATATTGGTGGAGTGGAGCATGCTGTGCTTCATCTTCTGTATTCCCGTTTCTACACTAAATTCTTAAATGACATCGGAGTGGTAGATTTTGATGAGCCGTTTGTAAAGCTGTTCAACCAGGGTATGATTACTGGTAAGAACGGCATTAAGATGAGCAAGTCAAAGGGAAATGTGGTTTCTCCTGATGAGCTGGTTCGTGATTATGGCTGTGACTCCCTTCGTATGTATGAGCTTTTCGTTGGTCCGCCGGAGCTTGATGCAGAATGGGATGACAGAGGTATCGAGGGTGTGAGCCGTTTCTTAAATCGTTTCTGGAATCTGGTTTCTGAAAGCAGCACAAAGGATGTAGAGCCAACCAGAGAGATGATCCGCCTTCGCAATAAGCTGATTTTTGATATTGACCAGAGATTTAACCAGTTTAACTTAAATACAGTCATATCCGGATTTATGGAATACAACAACAAATTTATCGAGCTTGCGAAGAAAACGGGTGGCATTGATAAAGAGTCTCTTAAGACCTTTGTGGTTCTTCTTGCTCCATTTGCACCTCATATCGGAGAAGAATTATGGAGACAGCTTGGCGGAACCGATTCTGTTTTCCATGCTCAGTGGCCGGAATGTGACCAGGAAGCCATGAAAGATGATGAAGTTGAAATCGCAGTACAGGTAAATGGTAAGACAAGAGCCTTAGTAACGCTTCCGGCTGACGTATCAAAGGAAGATGCAATTTTAGCAGGCAAGGAATTAATCGCTGATAAGATGACAGGAACCATTGTGAAAGAAATTTACGTTCCAGGCAGAATCATCAATATTGTTTGTAAATAATCATCAGAGATAGAACGTCATTTATGAGATAAGGACATTTTAAGCTGTAAGCATATGGCTTAAGATGTCCTTGTTTTTTTGCCTTATTTTTCTTTGAGTCTCAAGGGGTACCGTAAAAATTTTGGCATTTTTTAGGAAATTATTGCATGAAAATAAGATAGGAAGTATAATTGAACTGGCTGTCAAGGATTGCATTAAAATCCGGATAACATACGTTTGATTTCATTTAATATGTAAACATGTGGGAGGGTACGAATGAAAACATTACAGGACTTGGAGAAGATGAAGGATGTAAGTAATAAATATTTTGTCAATCAATACGAATACTATTTTGAGTGTCTGAAGGATCGTTACAGAGCAAAGCAAGGCGGACTTGACATGATAAGAAATGAACTTAGCAAATGGGATAAAGAAGCTCAGCTTTATATGATAAATAAATTGGTTGATGATTTTTCCAGAAGCGGTATGTATTGCGATGAGAAGGAGCTGTTTGGCCTGTTAAATGAGAATTAAGGGATAGTGTATCATTGCCATATCGATCCATTAAGCCTTGACTATTGATTCCCGGTAGCATATACTTGGAATATCGTTTGAAATGTTTACTTGCATTTCATCAAATAACATTCAATAAGGACATTATGTCATAGAAATATGGCTGATAATGTCCTTATTCATAGAAAGGCATTCAAATGGATCAATTTATTGTTCAGGCCATGAATCATTATGGATATCTTGCGATCATGGTTTTTGTAGTACTGGAAAACATTTTCCCTTTTGTTCCTTCGGAACTTGTGCTTACCTTTGCAGGGCTTATGACGACTCAGTCAGCCATGACAGTACCTGGTGTCATTTTAGACGCTACGATCCTGTCTGTGGTAGGTTCCCTTGGGCTTTATGGCATCGGCCGCTTTATCTCAGAAGATAGGCTGGCTGCTCTGGTAGATACCAGAGTAGGAAGGTTTCTTGGATTTAAAAAAGATGATATTTATAAATCCTCTGAATGGTTTCAGAAAAAGGGGAAGTATTCCGTGTTGTTTTGCAGATGCGTTCCGGTCTTAAGATGCCTGATCTCACTGCCAGCCGGTACATCTAAAATGAACCTGCCGGTATTCATTGCATTTACCTTCATAGGTTCCCTCATCTGGAATCTGATTTTGGTAAATCTGGGAGCGGCGGCAGGAAACAACTGGGAAGCAATCGTACATAAACTGGGATTTGCGACCTCTATCATTGGTGCAGGTGTACTTTGTGTATGCGGAGCGGCATTCCTTCTGTTCCTAAAAAAACGGATCAAAGAGACGAAGGTAGAAGAATAAAGGAAATTAAGGACATCATGCCTGAGGTTATAATCATGCATAATGTCCTTTGTTTTATTTTTTATTCCGGTTCATTAAATTTTTTGAAAGCATGCGCAGAGTTTCCATGCGGCTCCGTTCATTGGGGGTCATGTTGGCACTCATAATAGAGATAAGAAGATCTGTCTCCTCATCATTAAACTGAATGCCTCTCTGGCTGGCTTCTGCATTCAATGACAGAAGGGTTGTCATAAGCTGGTCCTTTGGAGTTTTTTCTACCCGGTTGGCAAATTCATTTAGTAAAGCTATTTTCTGGGGATTCATCTTTTTAAGCCTTGGGTCCTGTTTCCAGTTTGCGTTCATGGATTGCATTCTTCCTTTCTGTGTGGATATATCGGTTTATCTGGTAACGGTTAATTCATCTGCTGCATGGCGGACATCATCAGCTGCATGGTTTCAAACCTGGATTGCTGTTCTGGAGGAATAAAATTCTTTAGCTGATCGAAAGACATTCTGCCTAATGGATTGTTGTTCTGTCGTCTGGGATTCTGGTTCTTGTTTTGTCCATCGGATTGGTTTGGTGTCTGTGACTGCGCCTGTGCCTGTACCGGGACGCTGGAAGTGGGGACAAAATCCTGGTAAGCCCCTGCAATTCGAAATCCCTGGAAAAAGTTTAAGATCAGGTCAATTTGGTCTTGCTCACTCTGGCTTGCAAAGGGCTTTATCGTATTTAACATTTCAATGGGAGAGTCCGGTGATTGACGGTCTCCTGCAGAGCAGATTCCCATGGTAGCGACTTCCTCATCTTCAAATAAGTTAATGGTACGCTGCAGCTCATTAAATTTAACAAAGTAAGAGATGAAACGCTGTTGTGGAACATTCATGAAAGGAAGGGCAGCCTTCATCATTTGAAGATGATTATTTTCGATGCGGGAGTCCAGATCATTAGCGCGCATATTTTGTTCGTTGTTCATAGCATAAGATCCTTGATTTTCTTGTTGACAATATATGCAGCTGCATATATTAGTATTACAGGAGAGTGATGTAGATATGAGAAGCCGATTAATTATAGATGGTAATTCGGTATACGAAATTGATGATGAGTGTATGAAGAGAAAACAGACACGTAATCCCGTAAAGGGAAGCGGCAACCAGGGCCCGTATATGAGGCCAGGCCAGGAAAACAGCCAAAGCCGCTAAAGGATGAAAACAGGGCCCGATCCATAAAGAATCGGGCCCATGTTTTATGTTCGTTTTTAGCAGCAGAAGTTATTGCCGCCACCAAAACCATTACCGCCGCAGCAGCAAAGGAGAAGGATGATCCAAATCCAACTACCACATCCATCGTTACCACCGCAACCATTACCACAACCGTTGTTGTTGCCGCCGCAGCAGCAAAGGATCAGGATAAGCCAAATAATATTAAAGCCACATCCACTATTACATCCTCCGTTGTCGCATCCGCATCCACAGTTAGTTGCTGCCAGATCACTCATATTGGTTCCTCCAAATATTTTGTTTACAATGTAAGTGTATGAATATTAGCTTGCCACTGTTTCCACATTTTTCGAAAAAATTTATATTTCATATGATTGAACTTATCCCATTGTTGTGTATAATTAGTAACAACAGGAAAATGAGGTGCAGAAGATGGAAAAATTGTTTTATGAAACCCCATATGTAAAGATATTTGAAGCCAGAGTCCTGGACTGTAAACCAGGAAAGGACAAAACGTATGAAATAGTACTGAACCGGACAGCCTTCTATCCGGAAGGCGGCGGACAGCCAGCGGATACAGGAACACTTGGTGAGGCAAAGGTACTTGATGTACGGGAGAGAGCGGAAGGTATCGTTCATATTACAGATATGCAGTTATTACCGGGAAGTGACGTAACAGGAACCATAGACTGGGAGCGGAGATTCTGCCATATGCAGAATCATACCGGGGAGCATATCCTGTCCGGCATTGTACATAAGCATTATGGCTATGATAATGTAGGATTCCATATGGGGAAGGATGAGATAACCGTAGATTTTAACGGAGTCCTTACCTGGGAACAGGCAGAAGCCATAGAAGAGGAAGCCAATGACTTAATCTGGAGAAACATACCAGTGGTGGAAACCTATCCATCAAAGGATGAGCTGGCCTCTTTGGATTACCGCAGTAAAAAAGAATTAAGCGGTCAGGTTCGTATCATAGAAATACAAGAGGGAGATGTTTGTGCCTGCTGTGGAACTCATGTTATGTACACAGGAGAGATCGGGGTCATTAAGGTGACAGGTCTTATGAATTACAAAGGCGGAGTAAGAATGACACTGCGATGCGGAAAGCTGGCTCTTCTTGATTACCGTAATAAAATGAAATCCGTATCCGGTATCTCTGTTCTTTTATCCACTAAGCCTGATGAAATTATAGAAGCTGTGGACAAGCTGAAAGAAGAGAGCATGAAAAAGGAGGGTACCATCGGCCGACTCTTTAAAGAGCTTTTTGAAAAGAAGGTGTTGGAATACCCGGAATCTGATGAGCCGCTTTTTGTTTATGAAAAGGGCTTGACCCCGATTCAGCTCAGGCAGCTATGTACCATGCTGTATGAAGAGAAAAAAGGAAGTGTAGTTCTTTTGTGTTCTGGAGACGATGATGCATATCAGTATGCAGCAGGAAGCAGCTGCAGGGATATGCGCTCCCTTTCAAAAACAATGAATCATAAATGCAACGGACGGGGTGGAGGAAATGCTCTTATGGCCCAGGGGACCTTTCAGGCCTCTCTTACTGACATCCGGGAAATATTTGAGAATGAATTAAAAGGAGACAAGGATGGAATTAAATGATAGTACTATCAAGAAGCTTCGCTGGCTGATCGTTTTTGCAGTGGCAGCCGTTGTCATAGGATTTAACTATCGGAGCGTTTTCAGTTTCGCTGTCAGAATCTTTCGATTTTTCACACCTTTTTTACTGGGTGGCGTAATGGCGTTTATCATTAACCTTCCCATGCGGACGATTGAAGGGGTAATTCCTCTTAAGAGAGACAGTAAGCTCTTAAGGCCATTAAGTCTCATCATATCAATCGTATTTGTGGTAGGAATCGTAGTTCTTGTTACCTTTGTTGTGATGCCGCAGCTGATTGATACACTTGTGATTCTGCAAAATAGCCTGCCATCGTTTTTAACAGGTATCAAGACTGAGGCTGAAAGCCTGTTTGTACAGTTCCCGCAGATTGCTGATTACATTAACAATATACAAATCGACTGGAAAACTTTTATAGAACAAATTGTTGGTTTCTTGTCCAATGGAGCAGGAACGGTTCTGTCCTCTACCTTTTCAGCTGCGATCTCAATTATCAGCGGTGTGACCACATTCTTCATTGGTTTTGTTTTTGCTATTTATATTCTTCTTCAGAAGGAAAATCTATCACGCCAGTTTAAAAAGCTGATGAAGGCCTATCTGCCGGAAGCATTGACAGTGCGTACCCTGGAAATTTTGGATTTGGTTCATACGACCTTTGCCAACTTTTTTGCGGGACAGTGCCTGGAGGCTGTGATTCTTGGAAGTATGTTCTTTTTGACATTATCCATTTTCCGGCTTCCATATGCCCTTTTGATTGGCGTATTAATTGCATTTACGGCTCTGATCCCTATGTTTGGCGCCTTTATTGGTTGTGTAATCGGAGCATTCCTTATGCTGATGGTTCAGCCAATCAATGCACTTGTTTTTGTCATTATATTTTTCGTTCTTCAACAGATCGAAGGAAACTTAATTTATCCTCATGTTGTGGGAAATTCTGTGGGACTTCCATCTATTTGGGTGCTGGTCGCAGTAACCATTGGAGGCAGCACCATGGGAATCGTGGGAATGCTCATATTTATTCCTATAACTTCTGTTGTGTATACTCTTTTGCGGGAAGCTGTGAATCACAGATTAAGCAAAGGAAATCAGACTATAACGAAAAAACTCATAAAACCATAAAAGAATCCCTGGAGCTTTGGCGGCTTAGCCTCAAAAGCTCCAGGGATTCTTATTGTTAGATTCCTTGATACATGTATTTAATTAACCGTTCCACATCCTCAGGTTCATGAGCAACCAGTTCAAGCTCATCAATGAAGCCGTTGGAAAAAATAGTAGCCATAGAAAGATACTGGCTTAGTTTGGATTTTAAATTGATTCGGTCCCCTTCCGCGGAAACCAATTCTACTGTTCCCTTGCACTGCTCAATGACACTGAAAAACTTTTCAACATCTTTAATATTATGAACTTTCATATAGATCCCTCCTTGGGCTAGGGGTAAAATCTTAATGTTATTACGCTTTCATTATACCAATGTTTTCCAAAAAGTACAATATGAAGTTGCTGTTAGAAAGGTCTTAATCAAAGTCTGCGTGATAAACCTGGGTGGGTGTATGAATATCAACTGCGCTTAAGTTGAACTGGTCTTCAAATATCTGTATTTTGTATTCATAAAACACATCATCTGTTTTTTTGGACATGAATACATAAGCGCCAGGTTCCTTATCCTCTATTTCATCGCTGATCTCATTGTAAATCTCTTCCCCGTTTACCGGGCCGTTATAACCTGTCATGCGGATCGTATCTTCAATCGCCTGATAAAATTCTTCCATAATGGTACCTCATTTCTGATTCGTATTATACAAATACCATTATAAGCAATTTTTCATATGACTGCAAGAATTACTTGAATCTTCTAAAAGAGGGTGTATAATAGGACAGGAATAAAAGGGAGGTAAGATAAATGGATTTATTATACAGGCCAAGAAGGCTGCGGACATCTGATACTTTGAGAAGAATGGTCAGGGAAACCAGAGTTTCCAAACAGTCTCTGATATATCCTCTGTTCGTGATAGATGGTGAAGGAATTGCAGAGGAGATATCCTCTATGGAAGGACAGTTCCGCTATAGTGTGGACAAACTTCCCCTCATTATGGATCAGCTGGTTTCAGCTGGTGTGGAAAAGCTGATGCTGTTTGGTATTCCGGCAAAGAAGGATGCATGCGGAAGCCAGGCGTTTGATGATCAGGGAATTGTCCAGAGAGCGATTCGCACGATCAGAGATAATTATCCTTCCGTATACATCGTTACGGATGTCTGCATGTGCGAATATACGTCTCATGGCCACTGCGGGATTCTCTGCGGAGAGAGTGTGGATAACGATAAGACTCTGGAGTACTTAAACCGCATTGCAGTCTCTCATGCGGCGGCAGGAGCCCATATGGTTGCCCCATCGGATATGATGGATGGAAGGATTGGTTCCATGAGAGAGGCTCTTGATGAAGCCGGATTTTCCAATGTGCCAATCATGGCCTATTCAGCCAAATACGCTTCGGCTTTTTACGGACCATTCCGTGATGCTGCCGGATCGGCTCCCTCCTTTGGAGACCGGAAGAGCTACCAGATGGATTACCATAACCGGAAAGAAGCCTTAAGGGAAACGGATCTTGATGTTTCAGAAGGAGCTGACATTATCATGGTAAAGCCAGCCCTTTCTTACCTGGATATTATAAGAGAAGTATCAGACCGTCATGAAGTACCAGTAGCTGCCTACAGTGTCAGCGGTGAATATGCCATGATTAAGGCAGCTTCCAAGGCAGGCTTTATTGACGAAGAAAAGATAATCTGTGAATCTGCTGTCAGCATCTTCCGGGCAGGCGCAGATATTTTAATTACCTATTTTGCTATGGAGCTGGCTCATTATATGGATGAAGGAAAAATCGGCTGATTAAAGCCCCATGCTCTCCAGACGGTATTTTTTGATGTCTTCCAGCAAAAGGTGAGAGATACGAAGTCCTCCACGTCCACAGCCTAAGTCAATGTCCGGCTTGTTGGTGCCGTGAAAATCAGAACCGCCGGTAGGAAAGAGACCGTATTGCTTTGAAAGCTTTTTTAATTTGCTGCTTTCGTAGGTATTATTGGAAGAGTGGTAGACCTCCAGGCCAAGAAGCCCCAGGTTTTTTAAATCGCTTACCAGCTCCTCTGTTTTTTTATCTCCCAGATGGTATTGGTAAGGGTGGGCCAGAACCGGAAAGGCATGATTATCCGTCAAAATCTTCATGGCATGCTCTGGAGTGATATCTTCCTTTTTGGGGCAGAAGCGGCTGCCGTAGGTCAGATATTTTTTAAATGCCTGATCCATAGATGTTACGTATCCTTTTTCATAGAGCACCCGGGCAAAATGAGCACGGGTTATGACTGTCTCTGGATTCCCGGCGGTCACTTCTTCTAACGTGATCATCATATCAGAATCCTGAAAGCGGCGGATCATTTCCTGGTTCCTTTTGTCCCGGATATTTTTAAGCCCATGAATCTTTAACGTAAAATCTGGATCAGAAAAATCTACAAAAAGTCCCAGAATATGAATTTCCTGTCCCTTATAGACGCAGGAAAGCTCGATGCCTGGAATAATCTCAACAGGCTGTCCGTGAGAAGCTTCCATTGCCTCCAAAAGACCGTCAATGGTATCGTGATCTGTGAGAGCGATGGCACTCAGCTTTTTTTTGACGGCAAGTGACACCACCTCGGTGGGAGTTAAGGTGCCATCCGAGGCATTGGAATGAACGTGTAAATCGACAAGATTCATAGAAACCTCCAAAATGAAATAGTTTGGTAACACTATAGTAACATGTTTTT
This sequence comes from Clostridium sp. 12(A), assembly GCA_000526575.1. Taxonomy (GTDB): domain Bacteria; phylum Bacillota; class Clostridia; order Lachnospirales; family Lachnospiraceae; genus Lacrimispora; species Lacrimispora xylanolytica. The sequence goes on from JAGI01000002.1 coordinate 514,195, forward strand.
TACGTTCTGTAAAATGTAGAAAAAACACGAAAACTAATTAAGAAAATTCATAAAATCGTAATAGCATTTCCCACAAAGTATGGTATACTACTCAATGTAAAGATACATAATCATGTAAAAAGGTGAAATTAATGAGTCAGGTGGATAACAGACAAAGAGGCGGGGGAAGAACCAGTTCCTCCCAGAACGAAGGCAGAAGAAACACGCAGGGGACAAGCCGCAGAACCGGTCAGTCCTACCGGCAGAACAGTTCTTATCAGCCGAGACGTGGAAAGAAAAGAAGAAGAGGGCCCCAATACGGCGTTACAAAAGTGCTGTTGGGGATTATTATTGCGGTTGCCTCAGTGATGGGGGTTATGGCAGCTGTTAAGGTGGTCGGACAAAAGACCAAGGATACAGAGGTAATCTCATCAACGGTTTCTGAAACGGAACTGAAAAAGGACGTAAAAGTGGATGATATTTCAATCACCGGTATGTCCAGGGAAGAGGCTCGTGAGGCTATAGAAAAAAAGTATCCGTGGCAGATGAAGGTTACTTATAAAGAAGAAGAGTATCAATTAAAGAATCTTTTAGACAGCAAGGTTGAAACCCTGCTGGAAGAGATATACACGAAGGAACCAAAAGAAAGCTATACATTAAGCCTTGAAGGAATGGATGAAGAGGTAAAAGCAGAGGTTAAGGCTATTGCTGAAAAATGGGATGTAGCGGCGAAAAACGGCTCCATATCCGGATTCGACAAGAAAAGCGGAGAATTTGTCTATGCCGGAGAGCAGAATGGAGTTGTCATTGATCAGGATAAGCTGACATCTGACATACTTACACAGCTTAAGACAAAGAATTTCAAGGCTGACATTCCTGCCACTGGCAAGGAAGTAGCGCCTAAGATCACAGAAGCTCAGGCGAAGCAGCTTTATAAGGTGATTGGAACCTATACAACCACAACCACATCAAACAGTGACAGAAATAAAAACATAGAACTGGCCTCTGCGGCACTGGATGGAATGATCCTAAAACCAGGGGAAGAATTCTCTTTTAATAAAACAACAGGAGAAAGATCCTCTGCCAAGGGATATCGCCCGGCAGGTGCATATCTAAACGGCGTATTGGTGGAAGAACCAGGCGGTGGTGTATGCCAGGTATCCTCTACTTTATATAATGCAGTTGTTTTTTCAGGACTTACCACAACAGAGCGTCACGCCCACAGCTATGAGCCTTCCTATGTTACTCCTGGTGAAGATGCCATGGTAAGCTTTGGCGGACCTGATATGAAATTTGTAAATAATTCTTCCAGCGCTATCGCCATCAGAACCAGCTTCTCCAAGCAGAAGCTTAAGATATCCATCGTTGGCATTCCTATATTAGAAGAAGGCGTGACCCTTTCCATGACTTCCAAAAAGACAGCGGAGCTCGATGCACCCGCACCTGTTTATGAGGAGGATCAGACACTTCAGCCCAATGAGCAGAAGATTGTGAAAGCGGAGACCAAGGGAAGCCGCTGGGTGACCAATCTGGTAACAAAGAAAAACGGAACGGTCACAAGCGATGAATTTTTCCACAACAGCACATATCGTGGAAAACCAGCGACCATTAAAAGAAATACGTCAGGCGTTGTAGTTCCGGCCACCAATCCATCTGAAACTGGAGGTGGTGCAGGTTCTCAAAGTGGCGGAGAGACTACGGCAGCTCATGGAAGTGAAGGACCTGGAAGCACAGCGAATACAGAAACGCAGCCGGAAAAGCCCACCACTCCTGAGACACAGCCTACAAAAGCCCAGGGACCAGCTGATAATGGGGGAGAGGCCTCCTCGGCCACGGAAAACATTATTCCACCAAATCCTCTTAATTAATAATGGTGACAAATGCAGACAGGACCGGACAGTTTATGCTGTTCGGTCCTGTTTTCCGATTGTTCCAAAAATAATACTTAAATTTCCAGTTTTAATATTTGCTTTTTGATAAATAATTGTTATAATAATGTCAGGTCACTTTCCCTAAAAGGGAACCATTTATTTATATTCACATTTGCAGGAGGAAATCTAAAATGGCAAGAAAAATGAAAACCATGGATGGTAACCACGCAGCAGCGCATGCGTCTTACGCATTTACTGATGTTGCGGCTATTTATCCGATTACCCCATCTTCACCTATGGCAGAGGCCACAGATGAGTGGTCAACAGACGGAAGGACAAACATCTTCGGTCAGACAGTGCAGATTACAGAGATGCAGTCTGAGGCAGGTGCAGCAGGTGCAGTTCACGGTTCCTTAGCAGCAGGTGCACTGACTACTACCTATACCGCTTCCCAGGGTCTGTTACTTATGATTCCGAACTTATATAAAATTGCAGGTGAGCAGTTGCCAGCCGTTATCAATGTATCAGCACGTGCGATTGCAACCCATGCATTATCTATCTTTGGTGATCACTCTGACGTATATGCATGTCGCCAGACAGGCTGTGCTATGTTATGTGAATCCAGTGTACAGGAAGTTATGGACTTGACTCCAGTAGCTCATATGGCTGCTCTTGAGGGTAAAGTACCATTTATCAACTTCTTCGACGGTTTCCGTACCTCACATGAGATTCAGAAGGTGGAAACATGGGATTACGAGGATTTAAAAGAGATGGTAAACATGGATTCTGTTGATGAATTCCGTCGCAATGCTTTAAATCCAAACCATCCAAACCTTAGAGGTTCCGCTCAGAACCCTGATATCTTCTTCCAGGCAAGAGAAGCCTGCAATCCATATTACGATGCTCTTCCAGGCATTGTACAGAAGTACATGGACAAGGTTAATGCTAAGATCGGTACCGATTATAAATTATTCAACTACTACGGAGCTGCAGATGCAGATCATGTAATCATTTCCATGGGTTCTGTAAATGAAACCATTGAAGAGACCATTGATTATCTGGTAAAAGCAGGACACAAGGTTGGTGTTGTAAAGGTTCGTCTTTACAGACCATTCGTAGCACAGGGACTGATTGATGCAATTCCAGATTCTGTTAAGACAATTTCTGTTTTAGACAGAACAAAAGAACCAGGTTCTTTAGGCGAGCCATTATACTTAGACGTTGTAGCTGCTCTTAAGGGCTCAAAGTTTGATCAGATTAAGATCTTAACTGGCCGTTATGGTTTAGGTTCCAAGGATACAACTCCGGCTCAGATCGCAGCTGTATATGAGAACAAGACAAAAACTCCATTTACAATCGGTATTGTGGATGATGTAACCCACCTTTCTCTTGAAAGCGGTACACCAATCATCACAACACCAGAAGGAACAACTAACTGTAAATTCTGGGGTCTTGGTGCTGACGGTACTGTTGGTGCTAACAAGAACTCCATTAAGATCATTGGTGATAACACCGATATGTATGCTCAGGCTTACTTTGACTATGATTCCAAGAAGTCCGGCGGTGTTACTATGTCCCATTTACGTTTCGGACATAAGCCGATTAAATCCACTTATTTAATCCGTAAGGCAAACTTCGTAGCATGCCACAATCCTTCCTATGTACGTAAGTACAACATGGTTCAGGAGCTGGTTGACGGCGGTGTATTCTTATTAAACTGCCCATGGGATGCAGAAGGTCTTGAGAAGCATTTACCAGGACAGGTTAAGAAATTCATTGCAGATCACAATATTAAGTTCTACACCATCGACGGTGTTAAGATCGGTATTGAAACTGGCATGGGACCAACACGTATTAACACCATTCTTCAGTCTGCATTCTTTGAACTGACAGGAATTATTCCTGCTGAAAAAGCAAATGAACTGATGAAGGCTGCTGCAAAAGCTACTTACGGACGTAAGGGCGAAGAGATTGTTCAGAAGAACTGGGCAGCGATTGATGCAGGTGCTAAGGGTGTTGTTAAGGTTGAGGTACCGGAAAGCTGGAAGAACGCTGCAGATGAAGGTCTTGACTATAAGGTAATTAGCGAAGGAAGACAGGATGTTGTTGACTTTGTAAATAACATTCAGACAAAGGTAAGCGCTCAGGAAGGTGATACATTACCAGTATCCGCTTTTGTTGATTACGCCAATGGTTCCACACCATCTGGTTCCTCAGCATTTGAGAAGCGTGGTATTGCGGTTAATATTCCTAGCTGGAACCCAGAAAACTGTATCCAGTGTAACTTCTGTTCTTATGTATGTCCTCACGCTGTAATCCGTCCGGTTGCACTGACAGAAGACGAAGCTTCTGGCAGACCAGAAGAGATGACAACTCTTCCAATGACAGGTATGCCAGGATATCAGTTTGCAATCACTGTATCAGCATTTGACTGTACTGGTTGTGGTTCCTGTGCAAACGTATGTCCAGGAAAGAAGGGCGAGAAGGCTCTTACTATGGTAAATATGGAAGCTCACTGCGATGTAACACAGAAGGTATTTGACTTCGGTCAGACACTTCCAATCAAGCAGGAAGTAATTGATAAATTCAAAGAAACTACCGTTAAGGGAAGCCAGTTCAAGAAGCCTCTTCTTGAGTACTCAGGAGCATGTGCTGGTTGTGGCGAGACTCCTTATGCTAAATTAGTGACTCAGTTATACGGTGACAGAATGTACATTGCCAATGCAACTGGATGTTCTTCCATCTGGGGTAACTCCTCACCATCTACACCTTATACTGTAAATGCTAACGGACAGGGTCCGGCATGGTCCAACTCTTTATTCGAAGATAATGCAGAGTTCGGTTACGGTATGCTTTTAGCTCAGAACGCAATCAGAGGCGGATTAAGATCTAAGGTTGAAGAGATCTTAAACTCTGACAAAGCTTCCGAGTCTGTAAAGGCAGCATGCCAGGAATACCTTGACACCTATACCGTTGGTGCAACCAATGGTTCTGCTTCTAACAAACTGATTGCAGCATTAGAAGGCTGTGATTGTGAGTTAGGCAAAGATATTTTAAAGAGCAAAGATTTCCTTGGCAAAAAATCACAGTGGATCTTCGGTGGTGACGGCTGGGCTTATGATATCGGTTTCGGCGGTGTTGATCACGTTCTTGCCAGCGGTAAAGACATCAACATCCTGGTATTCGATACAGAAATCTATTCCAATACAGGTGGTCAGTCCTCCAAGGCAACAAAGACTGGTGCAGTAGCTCAGTTCGCTGCCGGCGGTAAGGATACCAAGAAGAAAGACTTAGCAAGCATTGCAATGAGCTACGGTTATGTATACGTTGCACAGATCGCTATGGGTGCTGACTATAATCAGACCGTTAAGGCCATTACAGAGGCTGAGGCTTATCCAGGACCATCTCTAATCATTGCTTATGCTCCATGTATTAGCCATGGTATCAAGAAGGGTATGTCAAAGGCACAGACAGAAGAGAAGCTGGCTGTAGAATGCGGATACTGGAACAACTTCCGTTACAATCCATCTGCAGAGAAGAGATTCACCTTAGACAGCAAGCCTCCTGTATTAGAGGGATATCAGGAATTCTTAAAGGGTGAGGTTCGTTACTCTTCCTTAGCAATGAAGAATCCTGAGAGAGCAGCTGAATTATTCGAACAGAATGAAGCAGATGCAAAGGCAAGATACGAATATCTGCAGAAACTGGTTACTTTATACGGAAATGAATAATTGACGTAAAAGCCAGATATGCGATTTAAGCAGTGGTAAATAAAGAACGCCAGTCCTTTTGGGGCTGGCGTTCTTTTGCTATAAGCGGATATGAAGAATGAGAAACCACACAACAGGTACCAATAAGGCTGGCAATAAATTTAATGTCTGAAACGTTTTAATCTTTAAAATAGATAACCCGGAAGCTAAAATAAGAAAGCCCCCAACAATGGAAATTTCGGTCATGAATTCAGGTGTTAGAAAAGGGGAGACCTGATGAGCAAGAAGATAAATACTCCCTTGCCAGACAAACAATATCAAAGCGGAGATGGCTATGCCAATACCATAACTGGAAGCTAATACAAGTGATGTGACCAGGTCCAGGGTCGCATTGGTGAACAAATATGTATTATTATGATTCAGGGCACTTTCTATTGGTCCTAGAATGGATAAGGTGCCAATGCAGAATAGTAAAATTGCAGTAGATAAGCCTTGTCCCAGATTTGTTTTAGAATATCTTTGTACCAGCTTTTGGAATCTACTGTCTATATCGATAGCAGTACCTATGATGCCTCCTAAAGAAAGACTTATAATAAACAATACGGGATACGTGCTGTCAGATAAATTTTTCACCACAGCATGCAATCCGAGGCCCGTTGCGGCCAGTCCCATGGCATCATATAGAATGTTCTGATATTTTTCTTTTAATCCCTTTTTTATTAAGCTGCCAGCCACACTGCCTGCCAGAATCGTGCCGGCATTTACAAAAGTTCCTATCACAAATGTTCTCCTTTCAAACTAATTTATTAATAGTATTATAAACCCAACGGCTAACAGAGCCAAGCTTTATTTCTGTCAATGATAGCAAAAGAGTATTGATGAAATGTGTTTCATAATGTAAAAATGCTCCTCTTCTGGCAAGCCGTATAAGGAAAACGGCCACTATTAGAGGAGCATTACTAATTCATTCATTGTTATGTAGCATAAAAATATGGTATAGCTAATTATACCTGTGTTGTTCCATACTGATTGTCTTCGTTTACGCTGCCTTTGCAGAGAAAAACGATGAAGATTATAGTTCCCACAATCGGAATAAATGGTAACAGGATCCAGAAACCGGATTTGTTGATATCATGCATACGGCGAATTTGAAGGGCAATACCTGGAATAATGAGTGCGACTACATAAATCAGATATATAATCATAAAGAAATCTACAGTCGCGCCAAGAAAACCTAAAATAAATAAAGCGATTGCATTGATAAGGATCGCCATCCAATATCCTTTCACAGTAGTACGGTCCTTAAAATTGAAGAAATTCTTCCACATAGATAAATATTCATTCATAATAAATTGAGACCTTCCTTTCTTTTGTAATATACATATTCATTATACAGGAAAATATTGTCAATTTAAATAAAAAAATGCAAATTAATTAAAAAACGTCATATTATACATAAAAATGATATTATAATGATATTTATTGTAATTTGTATATTATTATATACTATTAAGTCAAATATAATAATAGGGATACAAACAGTAGCATTTTATATTTATCCCATAAAAGTCTGGAAATATAACAAAGTTAAGACAAACAAAAGCAGTTGGCCAGGCACTGGCTAATATTGTTAGAATAAACTTACTATATAACGATTATATATGAGGTTTTCCATGGGTACTATAATCTATATGCAAAATAGTTCTAATGCAGGGGAATACGGGCCAACCGCTGACGTTGGTAATCAAAATACATCCAATGAAACAGGTCCTGTTTCGCCGGAAGGAGAGCAGTCTAACATATTGGAACCAAATCCTCAGGTTGAATGGCCTGAACTTAATCCTCCTTCTCCGGAAGAAGGAGAAGCTAGCGGCACATGGAGTTCGATCATTACGATGTTTCCAAAGCCTATTATTCCCTGCTATTCCTGTAACACCGATCAGGTGGGCCTTGTGCGGCTATTAAATGCTGCGGCAAACTATCCGCCATTTTGGGTTTACATTAATGATCAGGTGGCAGTTGAGGGACTTGACAATGGAGATATGAGTCAATATGGAAGAGTATCTGCCGGGGATCAGACCATTACGGTTACAGATGATAATAATTATGTGTATCTAAAAAAACAGGTGCAGGTACCTGTGAATAGTGCAATCACAATTGCACTTTATAACACAGATTCTGGTCTCGATATCATGGTAGTTGACGATTATTTATGTAACGGTGGAATCAATACCGGATGTTTTAGAGTCTGTAACCTTTCCATCACTAACCGGAAGATTAATGTTATGCTAAATGGAGCCAATATTATATTTCGGGATGTGGATTATAAGCAGGTAACCAATTTTCAATATGCTACGACCGGTTATTACATGGTCTCTGTTTCCAGCAGCAGCGTGTACAGCGGAAATCTTATCCTGACGTCTAACATTTACATCAGAGGCAATGTCTCCTACACCATGTATGTGTTTAACTGGAGTCTGACTCAGAATGCCATTCGTATACTTATTGTGGAAGATAGAAGAAATTGAAAAAATAAAAAGAATTGAAACCTCTGGTTGACAAATCAGAGGTTTCTTGCTATCCTTAGTGTATTAGATGTATTAATACAGATATAGGAGGTGGAATATGATATTGTTAGACTACAAAGACCGCAGGCCGATATACGAACAGATTGTAGAAAAATTAAAAGACTTAATGATATGTGGTGTACTGGAACAGGATAGCCAGCTACCGTCCGTCCGGACCCTGGCCACTGACTTATCTATCAATCCCAATACCATTCAAAGAGCATACGCGGAGCTGGAGCGAAGAGGATTCATCTATTCCGTAAAAGGAAGAGGAAGCTTTGTAGCGGATACCAGTTCCATACAGGCATTAAAGAACGGTGAGCTTAGGATTAAGCTTGGAAACTGGATTGATGAGGCAAAAAGATCAGGTCTTACAGAAGATAAAGCCCACACCTGGATCGCAGAAGGGTGGATTAAACAAGAATTTCTGCAAGGGGAGGAGAGATAGAATGATTAAAGCGGAGAACCTTACAAAAAAGTTTGATACGATTGTTGCCGTTGATCACGTAAGCGCTGAGATACGGGATGGAAGCGTATTTGGTCTGATTGGTACTAATGGTGCAGGAAAGAGTACATTTCTTCGGATGCTCAGCGGGATATTAAAGCCCGATGAAGGAAATGTAACCATTGATGGAAAGCCAGTATTTGAAAATGAGGCAGTAAAAGAGCGTTTCTTTTATATTTCTGACGACCAATATTATTTTAATAATGCAACACCAGCCGATATGATGTCGTTTTACGCGAAAGTCTATCCGGCATTTGATAAGGCACGTTTTCAAAGCCTCATGGAGAAATTTGGCCTGGATACCAGACGAAAGATTCAGACCTTCTCTAAAGGAATGAAGAAACAGCTTTCCGTCATATGCGGAATCTGTGCCAATACAGATTATCTTTTCTGTGATGAGACCTTTGATGGCCTGGATCCGGTGATGCGACAGGCAGTAAAAAGCCTTTTTGCCAATGACATGGCAGAACGGAATTTAACACCCATTATCGCCTCCCATAACCTAAGAGAGCTTGAGGATATCTGTGACCACGTGGGCCTTCTCCACAGGGGCGGAATCCTGCTATCCAGAGATTTAGATGATATGAAGCTTAACATCCATAAAGTACAATGTGTGTTAAAAGAGGGAATGGAAGAAAGCGATCTCACTGCTCTAAACCGTATCAAGACAGAAAAAAGAGGAAAGCTCTACACCATAACTGTACGGGGGAGCAAAGAAGAAATAGAAGGATTGGTGGAATCCTATCAGCCAATATTCTATGAGATGATTCCATTATCTTTGGAAGAAATATTTATTAGTGAAACGGAGGTGGCCGGTTATGACATCAAGAAGCTTATTTTTTAATTTGTTAAAAGAGGATGTAAAACAGCGCCTTTGGTCTGTAGCTCTTACTTTCATATTATTTTTCTTTGCGTTACCGGTAGGAGTAGCCTTAACGGTGGGAGATAAATTCAACGATGAGCTGAGCAGAAGAAATCTATTGGCAAGTGTTGAGAAATGGATGAGCTTTCAGAACGGCTATCTGGTAGCAATTATTATACTTTTGTCTTTGATTATGGCAGTGACCAGCTTTTCCTATCTTCATTCCAGACAAAAAGTTGATTTTTACCACAGTATACCAGTCAATAGAAAGAATTTGTTCTGGGCTAATTATTTCAACGGCATTTTTATTGTGATAGCATCTTATGCAATCAATTTAATATTTTCCTATGGAGTTGCAGCTGTCAATGGAATTCTGACACCAGAAATCGCAGGAATTGGAATTAAAAGTTTTTGTCTTTTTATGCTCCATTATTTCCTTCTGTATACGGTAACAGTGGTTGCAATGATGTTGACAGGAAATATTCTGGTTGGAATTCTTGGAACCCTTGTATTTGAATTCTACGGAAGCAGTGTCTTTGCTGTTTTGGAATTATGTTATCAGCATTTTTTCAATACCAGCTACAGTGGAAGCAAATCCTTATTCACGTTGATGCTTAATAAAACATCACCTTTATTTCTTTTTATGGCAAATGTAGAGGAAATGAGACCTGGAAGATCTGTAGAAGGGGTCGCTCTTCGAATTGTAGTCGTTTGTGTCATTACGGTGATTTTGGCTCTTCTTTCTTTCTTGCTCTATAAAAAGAGAGGATCAGAAGCGGCTGGAAAGGCTATGGCTTTTCACATAAGCATGCCAATCATACGGATTCCCATTGTAATTCTTGCATCACTTAGCGGAAGCCTGTTTTTCTGGCTGGTTCATTCTACACTGGGCTGGGCAGTGTTTGGACTTATCTGCGGACTTTTACTGTCCCATTGCGCCATAGAGATCATTTATCATTTTGATTTCCGTAAGCTCTTTTGTAATTGGAAGCAGATGATACTATGCGGAGTTCTGGCGGCCGCTGTATTTTCAAGTTTCCGCTATGATATTTTTGGTTATGATCGTTACGTTCCGGCAAAAGACTCTATAAAGCATGTTGGTATATCCTTTAGAAACACCAATGACTGGATCAACTACGGAGAGATAATAGCACCTGAGGATGATTTGAGTGATTTTGAGTGGAAATACATGTCCTCTGATGATTATCTCTTTAACCACATGGAGCTTAAGGATATTGAACCGGTTCTTACGCTGGTGGAAGAATCAATAAAGGCAATGAAAGAGAATCCTCGTTTCGACCGTGAATTACAGCCCATGGAAGATGGAGGGCAATATACAAGATTTTATAGCTTTTCGGTCAAGTATACTTTGAAGAATGGAAAGACGATCTATCGTACTTATGATATACCGAGAGCTTTATTAAGTCAGGAAGTTGTACAAATATATGAGAATCCTGAATTCCGTCAGGCCGTTTATCCCATACTGACTCAGACAATCGATAACACTGCTGGCGTTAAAGTTGGCAGAGGTGGTCAAATGAGCATAGTAAGCCTGGACAGAAACGGTACAGATAAGGCGATGACTGATAAATTACTGCTGACCTATCAGGAAGAGCTTATGAATCTGAAGGTCGATACCATGCAAAAAGAAAATCCAATTGCTTCCATTCAGTTTATAACAAAGCAGCAGGCTGAATTGACAAAATTAAAGTCAGATTCCAATAACAAATGGGAATACAATTATATCATTGAAAAAGGGTATTATCCTATTTATCCATCCTTTGTAAAGACTCTTGATCTATTACGAGAATATAATATAGATGTAGACAGCTGGAATGACTTAAGTCAGATTAAAGAAATTAATATTGATAAAATTCAGTTCAATAAAATTGAGACAACAACAGAAGAGAAGGACTCCACGTATTTAACAATTACTGATCCTGAAGAAATTAAACAAGTTATGAATGCTTCTACCCTGGAAGAGTACTCCAGTATGAATCCATTTACTGATTCTGAGTATGCTTCTTATATCTTTTCTGCTGTTACGTTTTCAGGGGGGAACAGGATTGAGATACAGTACACGATTCCAAGAAACAAACTGCCGGATTTTCTTAAAAATGAGCTGCAAGATATAATTAGGGATAAGGAAGCAGTCTTTCATTGACTTTTTCTTCCAATAAAGTTAAAATAGGAGAAGTATAAGTCAAAGGAGGAGTCACGGATGGCATTTTTTGAAGAGCTGGGAAAGACACTCAGCGACACCGGCAAAGAAGTCGCTACCAAGGCAAAAGCGTTGACTGAGACCATTCAGTTAAAGACACAGATCAGTGCTGAAAAAACGAAGCTGGAAGAAGCTTATGCAGTCATCGGTAAACAATTCTATGAAGCGAATAGAGAACCAGAGGAATCGTATGCAAAGGCATACGAAGCCATCAGGGCCAGCCGGGAAAGAATTGCCGCTCTGGAGATTGAACTGACCCAAAGCGAGGGAACCCGTATTTGTGCAGAGTGCGGTGCAAAGATTTTAAAGGATTCCATTTATTGCGGAAAGTGCGGTGCACATGTAAAGGAAGCCGCCCAAAGTCCGGTAACGAATGAAGAGATAATTGAGGAACCAGAAGAAGCTCCATTACAGGAGGATGAAACTACGGCTTCTGGGATCAATAAAGTGAGTGAAGAGGCTTTTGAGCCTACAGAAGAACAGAATTAATAATACAGGGATCGGCAATATGGCCGGTCCCTGTTTTTGTCAATTTTTGCTTTTTCAAAAAAGGTATGTAAATTTTCGGTAAAATGTGATAGACTAGAGCCGACTCACAAATGATTGAAGATACAAAGAGGTATAATATGAAAGCAAATGTCAGGTGGCTGGGAAAGCTTATTTTCCTTTCCGCCCTTATCAATATATTGATCGAACTGGCGGCCAGAAAATCTCTGACAGGCCTTTATACCTATATGCGGGATGGATTTTTGATTTATCTGCTCAATACCATAATCATTCTGCTGCCTTTTACGTTGGTATTTATTACAAGAAGGAAGGTTTTTTGCTGTATTGCTGTATCCGTCATGTGGCTCTTTATGGGAATAACAAACGGAATTCTTCTCATTTTCCGTACCACTCCATTTACAGCAGCAGATTTCCGGCTGGTTAAGTATGCCATCAGTCTTGCTACCGTCTACTTTACCTGGATGCAGATTATACTTATGGTAATTGGATTTGGGTTTGCAGCAACACTGCTTTTATTTGTATGGAAAAAAGCTCCGGTTTCCTGTGAAAAAATTAGATATGGACTTGGTTCTGTTACCATATTGGCCTGTATAGTAACTGTTCTTGGGGCCACCAGTTTATCCATGAGGACAGGCCTGGTAGCCGTTCATTTTGGTAATATTGGAGACGGGTTTCGAACCTATGGCTTTCCTTACTGTTTTTCTAACTCCATTTTTAATACAGGGATATCAAAACCAGAGGGATATAGCGATAAGGCTATGGAGGCCATAAAGGATGAAGAATTAGTTCAGGAAAATACGTATGCCTTATCAGAGGGGACCAAACCAAACGTTATTATGATTCAATTGGAATCCTTCTTTGATCCTACCTTATGGAAAAACAATCCAGTAAAACACGATCCCATTCCATTTTTCCACCAGCTGGAAAAGAATTATCCAAGCGGATATTTAAATGTTCCGGTGGTGGGAGCGGGTACTGCAAATACAGAATTTGAATCCATAACCGGAATGAATCTGGATTTTTTCGGGCCAGGAGAATATCCATATAAAACGGTTTTAAAGAGAACGTCGGCAGAAAGTGTTGCGTTTGATTTAAAAAATATAGGTTACAGTGCCCATGCGATACATAACAATGAGGCAACCTTTTATGATAGGAACCGTGTGTTTTCACAGCTTGGCTTTGATACCTTTACTCCCATAGAGTATATGAACAATTTTGAACGGAATCCTACTGGCTGGTGCAAGGATAAGATTCTGACCGGTGAGATTATTAAAACTCTGGATTCAACACCAGGGCCTGATTATATTTATACCATATCGGTACAGGGGCATGGAAAGTATCCGAGCTTTGAATATTACTGTCAGCAGATCGGAGAGATGGATGAGTTTATTCGTTCTCTTGTAAACACCCTTCGGACAAGGGAAGAGCCTACGGTTTTAGTTATGTACGGAGATCATTTGCCTGGGTTTAGCTGGACGGAAAATGAGATGAAGAATAATTCTCTTTTTCAGACAGAATATGTTATCTGGAATAACATGAATCTTCCTGTGGTAAAAAAAGATGTAGAGGCGTATCAGCTGGCAGCACACGTACTTGATATGCTGAACATTCATGAAGGAACCATGATGAGATTCCATCAAAAGTTTTTAAATGATAAGAGTGCAGACAGTGAAGGTTATCTTCGCGATATGAAAACACTGGAATACGATATTCTCTATGGAAACCATGAGGTCTATGGAGGAGAGAATCCTTATGAGAGTTCAAACCTAAAGATGGGTGTGGATAACATCACCATAGATAAGGTGGTCTATAACGATTCCAATGTATTGATTTATGGCAATAATTTTACCCCATACTCTAAAATCTGCTTTGACGGAAAAGCAGCAGAAACCACGTATGTATGGCCTCAGTTAATCATAGCAAAGGATATCCCTGAACGTAAGGCCATAGATTCGGAGATATCCGTTTGGCAGATAGGCAGGGATAAGGTTCCTTTAAGTGAAGCTGGAACGTATCATTTTCAAACAGGAAGTTAAAAAAGAGAGCACATGGATTTTATGGATCCGGTGCTCTCTTTGCATTAGATGGTGATGATTTCGTATTCGTCACTTCCAAGGCCGATTTTTACTGCATGCTCAATGGAAGACTGCCAGTTGGTAGTGGGGTGAGTATCCTTAAAATGGTCATGGTGATGGCTGCCATGCTTTTCTAAAATGCTGCCTGCCATGACGGGCTGACGGTTTACCGCATCTGCACAAGCCATGTCTAAGGCGACAGGATCAAAGGAGGCGAACATTCCTACATCTGGAATGATGGGAATATCATTCTCTGAATGACAGTCACAGTAAGGAGAAACATCCATTACCAGGCTGATATGAAAATGAGGGCGGTCCTTTAAAACTGCCTGGGTGTATTCTGCAATCTTATAGTTTAAAATATCATTGGATTCATCAAAGTTGGTTTCTACCGCATCTACAGGACAGACACCGATACAGCGGCCGCAGCCTACGCAGTATTCATGATCAATAGATGCTTTCTTTTCTTCAAAAGAGATGGCGCTGTGGGCACAGTTCTTCTCGCAGGCATGACAGCCAATACAGAGTTCTTCCGCTACATGCGGCTTTCCGGAGTTGTGCATCTCCATCTTACCAGCTCTTGATCCACAGCCCATTCCAATGTTCTTTAATGCACCTCCAAAACCAGTGCTTTCGTGTCCCTTAAAATGAGATAGGGAAATAAAAATATCAGCGTCCATAATGGCTCGTCCAATTTTAGCTTCCTTTATGTATTCTCCATTGATGGGAACCAGGCTTTCATCCGTTCCCTTTAAACCGTCCGCAATGATTACGTGACACCCCGTTGAAAAAGGAGAGAAGCCATTCTCGTATGCAGTATCCAGATGATCCAAAGCATTCTTCCGGCTTCCTACATATAAAGTATTGCAGTCCGTTAAAAATGGTCTGCCGCCCTGATCTTTGATCAGATCAATAACTACCTTTGCGTAATTGGGGCGCAGA
This sequence comes from Clostridium sp. 12(A), assembly GCA_000526575.1. Lineage (GTDB taxonomy): Bacteria > Bacillota > Clostridia > Lachnospirales > Lachnospiraceae > Lacrimispora > Lacrimispora xylanolytica. The sequence goes on from JAGI01000002.1 coordinate 529,434, forward strand.
TAGGACAGATTACCCAGCTCTCCAAAATGGATCTTGACTGCTGTATATTTGTTATGGAAATCAATCTGCTCCATCATTCCAGCCTTTGTTATCAGTCGCTTGAGCTTTTGTGGCAGGTTCTCTCGAAACGTGGTATGAAAGTTTGTGTAATAAACCTTTGATTTCTCCATGACCGGTCTCCTTTTGATAAATTTTATTATCTTTTCATTATACTGTAGATGAATAGGGAATTCAAGAATTGATTTGGTACTTTATTTCCAATTGCATTTGTGATAAACTAGGAGAATCATATTAAAGTTATCGGGACTGGCATATGGAGGTTAAGAGGATGAAACAAATCAGGGGAATGCTGAGGGTCATTTTTGGCCGGACTACATTTGGAGTTGTGTCTCTTATAGCTCAGGTAGCCATATTTTTTTGGATTTACCGCTTTTTGAGCCGTTATATCGTCTATTTTTATGGCGGTTTTACACTGTTAAGTGCATTGGTCATTATTTACATACTCAATAAAGAGGAGAACCCCAGCTTTAAGCTATCCTGGATGATTCCTATTGCTGCGGTTCCGGTTTTTGGAATCCTGTTTTATTTGTTTGCAGAGCTTCAAATCATTGGAAAACTGATGGATAAAAAGCTGCGTGACAATATGAAACAGACGGAACCATATCTGGTGCAAAATCAAAAGGTGATGGACCAGCTGGCAAGAATTAGTAAGCAGGATGCAAATCTCGCCAGATACATTAAAAATACCGGTCATTATCCTGCTTATGGTAATACTAATGTTCAGTATTATTCTGTGGGTGAGACGATGTTTTCGGCTATGAAAAAGGAGCTGGAAGCCGCGAAAAGATTTATCTTTATGGAATTTTTTATTGTTGAGCGTGGGGAAATGTGGGATGAAATCCTTGAAATTTTAGAGAGAAAAGCAAAAGAAGGTGTGGAGATCCGTTTCATGTACGACGGAATGTGTACCATTGCTCTTTTGCCAAGCGGCTATGTGGAGGAGCTAAAGGAAAAAGGGATCAATGCAAAGGAATTTTCCCCCATAAAGCCTGTACTTACCACCTATCAGAATAACCGGGATCACCGGAAGATTCTTGTAGTGGATGGACATACTGCATTTACAGGCGGTGTCAATCTGGCGGACGAATACATCAACCGTCGGGTTCGGTTTGGCCACTGGAAGGACACTGGAATCATGTTAAAGGGGGATGCAGCAACCAGCTTTACCATGATGTTTCTGGAAATGTGGAACATTTCTGAAAAGGAACCGGAAGAATACGGCAGATATCTAAGGGATCCGGAATATTTCTACCCCTTAGAGCTTAGCCGGGAAGGATTTGTGATTCCATATGGGGACAGTCCTTTGGATGGGGAAACCGTTGGAAAACAGGTATATCTGGATATCATTAATTCTGCCAGGCAGTATGTACAGATCATGACGCCTTATTTGATTTTAGATTATGAAATGGTAAGAGCTCTTACTTTTGCGGCCAAACGTGGCGTTGAGACGATTATTATCATGCCTAGAATACCGGATAAAAAGTATGCATTTCTTCTTGCCAGATCCCATTATAAAGAATTAATCCGGGCAGGTGTTCAGATATTTGAATACAAGCCGGGCTTTATTCATGCCAAGGTATTCAGCAGTGATGGCATAAAAGCGGTGGTGGGTACCATTAACATGGACTTTAGGAGTCTTTATCTTCATTTTGAATGCGCCGCTTACCTCTATTGTAATGAGGTAATAAGGGATATTGACAGGGATTTTAAGGAAACCTTAGCACAGTGCAGAAGTGTCAGCATGGAAGACTTAAATAAAGACCCCTGGTACGAGAGATTTGCAGGCCGTGCTCTTAGGTTGTTCGCCCCTTTGATGTAAAGCCTTTAACGGAAAATGCGCCGGAAGTATAACTTCCGACGCATTTTTTATTGGTATATCATTACGGTGCTGCAACTTCCAAAATAACAATGTTTGCAACGACTGGAGTTGTTGCGTAGAAAACAGTCTGACCAGTTGTATTAACCAGCTGTAAGGTAGCAGGAATTGCTCCTACTGTAACTAATGCTGATCCATTCAACTGACCTGTAACGATTGGTGAACTTGCTGATACTCCACCGCTGCCATTGATTTGAAGCGTAAAGTCTACAAACGTAGAAGGTCCTGCACCGTCTGTAGCTATCCACCACGTTACGAAGTAATTACCTTCTGCAACGATTGTGGCGACACCTGTAGCTGGGTTGTAAGAAATATTAAGACTCTGATCGTTTAAAACAGTATTGAAAAGTACGGGTGCTCCATTTGCAACTGATCCGCCTTCCACTGTTAATTGAGCCTGAAGACCTCTAAACTGTGCTGGAGGTCCGGCAGGTCCGGTAGGTCCAGTAGGTCCAGTAGCGCCGGCAGGTCCAGTAGGTCCTGTATCGCCGGTAGCGCCAGTAGCACCAGTAGGTCCAGTAGGTCCAGTAGCGCCGGTAGCGCCAGTAGCACCAGTAGGTCCGGTAGGTCCAGTAGCACCGGTAGCGCCGGTAGCACCAGTAGGTCCGGTAGGTCCGGTAGCGCCGGTAGCGCCGGTAGCACCAGTAGGTCCAGTAGGTCCAGTAGCGCCGGTAGCGCCGGTAGCACCAGTAGCACCAGTAGGTCCGGTAGGTCCAGTAGCACCGGTAGCGCCGGTAGCACCAGTAGGTCCGGTAGGTCCGGCAGGTCCGGTAGCACCAGTAGCACCAGTAGCACCAGTAGCACCAGTAGGTCCAGTAGGTCCAGTAGCGCCAGTAGCGCCGGTAGCACCAGTAGCACCAGTAGGTCCAACTGGTCCCTGAGCGCCGGTAGCACCAGTAGGTCCAGTAGGCCCGGTAGGTCCTTGGATACCCTGTGGTCCCTGAGGTCCTACGGGTCCCTGAGGTCCTTGTGGTCCTGTTGGGCCATCAGGCCCAGGAATTCCCTGAGGTCCGGTAGGTCCGGTAGGTCCCTGGAAGCCTCTAGGTCCCTGAGGTCCGGTAGGCCCTTGTGGTCCGGGGCATCCTCTTGGCCCTTGTGGTCCTACACAGCAACCACAACCACCGCCACCGCCACCGCAACCACAACCATGGCGATTTCCGTCCCAATCTCTACAATTATTCATTATAACTCCCTCCTGTCAAGGCGAAATATATTCTTGTAAATGTTTTTGTAGATGAGTATTGTTCATAAAGGTTTTACTTTCCTTTATAACATATCATATGTATGAAGTCTTAAGTTTGATAGAGACAAAATAAACTTGATCCAAAAATATGGATTCGAATCTCATAATTTATGTTTTTCATCTAAAATGAAGGGAAATTTATGGGAAAAGATGGGGAAATAAAAGAAGAGGACAGCTCTTCATAGGACAATCCTGACGTATCATAGGCATGTACAAGGAGTTACTTCCGGAACATTTCATAAGAAAAAACAGCGGCTTGTAGAGGTATCTTCATGCCGCTGTTTCATGAATGGATGGGTTTGTTATACATGTCTATGAAAAAGACATGATCTTAAAAGAAACGGCTTTACTTATCGAATAATCAGTTTTATATCCTGATGATCCATCGTGATTAGAAGCCGATAGATATCGTGTTTCCAGGCAGTCTTTAAGCGTAAATCTGTAATAGGAATTCGTTCCTTCTTAATGTTTGCTGCACCTGTTACAGACAATTTTCCAAGATTACCGATGGATATAACATCCCCCGTAACCGTGGGTTCTTCATAAAACATCAGGGACAGGACCGGAGACATAAGGCTGCCCTCGTAATGGTCCTCAATCACAATTTCCTTTCCTTTTTTATGAACAGCACTGCGTATATAGGAGCGTATTCGTTCATCAGGATAAGCAGACTTAAGCTCCAGGGATATTCGGTTTTCGGCTGGACCAAACTGGTAGGATACCTCCGTTGCCCGATATACTTCCCCATCTTTTTGAAGAATCGGCATTCCGCCATCAAAGAAGGTAGGAAGGTTGTGATAACAGGACTGCATAGTCCATATCTCATATCGTTCAGGAGAAAAGGTTTTCTTACTATAGGTTTCTACTCCTACATCAATCAGGAGAGGAAATCCATCTTTGTATATGGTAAAGCTTCCTGTATCGTTGTGGTTGTGGCTGTCATTATTATCCCCAGCCTTTACTGCAAGACAATAATGCTCGTCTCTTGATAGGAAGATTCCCACGCTTTCATACCAGATGTCTTTATGAGTAATGTTAAGGGTCTTATCCCAGGACATCATTTCCTTATGAGTAAAAATGGTTTGTAATCGGTAGAAAAGATTATGTTCTTCCAAAGTCAAGGGATCTTCGCTGCTTTGGTAATCAGAGGCGGCAAAGGCCATAAGCTCCTTGTTTTTTGTCATTTTGCCAAAAAGAAATTCCCTCGCCCCGCATCGCCCAGCAACGGGAGAGCAGTCTGCAAAATTTACGTAATAAATATCATTGATGTGTACATTTAAAATATAGGACGCTATGTTTTTTATTTTATCCCATTCATAAGCAGAGGAAAATGCGTCTTCGGTTATCTCATTTAATAAGAACAGACAGTTGAATAGACATAGTCCGGCATGACGGAAGTACTGAGCTCCTTCGTCACAGCAACCGTCTTCTCCGTATTCTTGAAGAAAATAGTCCATGCTTTTCACTGCTTTCTTTAAAATCTCTTCCTTTTGTATTTCTGGCAAATCACGGCTGAATGCAGAGAGAAGGATATTCTGAGTACACCAGATGGTCCAGTTGTTCATCTGGCTCTCACCATCCCCCATCCACCAAAAATGTTCCTTCAAATAGGGAATGAAAATACGTTCTTCCAGGTTTTTATTGATCATAACTGACAAAAAGGGACTTACGTTTTTAAGCTCCTGTCGTAACAGATATTCTGCCATAGAGAGAACGGAAGCAGTCTCTGCGGAAAAAAGATCAATGACAGGCCGTGTGATATCGGGAAGAATCAACTGAGGCGTGTCACGGATATAGGAATTATGTGCAGGCAGCTGCCATGCATGTTCTTCGCATATCACATATATGCCATTGATGATATCGTCAAGAAAGCGTCCCTTATGCTCCACGCATTCCGCCAAGACCAGATTGTCCAGAGCATTCCGTCTTAAGAACTGCTTGTCTTCATAACGGCTTCGGTTCCCGGTCCTGGTGAACTCCATAAAATCCACGGCAGTGAGAGCGGGGTAATCAAAATTTAGATAAGCTTCCCCGTTTCTTATAAGCTGCTCTTTGATATCTTCAGGAAGTGCCTCCCACTGGTCTCGTTTGGAAGCCTGGGGATATGGTTGAAAACAGGATAATGGTTTTTTTATGTTTTTTATAAGCTCAGCAATCACAATTCCTTCTCCTTATTCTTCATCGTATTCACGTATGGTATTTTGCTGGATAAATTCTCTGGGTGACAAGCCTGTTACCTTCTTAAATACTTTGCTGAAATAGAAAGCGCTCTCAAAGCCCAGCTGGTCAGCTGCCTCGTAGATCTTCATATCCTGTTCAAGAAGAAGGGATTTGGCTTTGTTTATCTTAGCCTGGGCAATATATTCTGAAAAACCCAGCTGGCAGTTCTTCTTAAATAATATACTTAGATAGTTGGGACTTAAGCCAAAGATTCCTGCAACTTCATTTAAGCTCAGCTTCTCTGTAATATGATTGTTGATATACTTTTGTACATTTGTTATCACATGAGCTTTGTAAGTTTTTCTCTTAGATCTAAGGACTTCGCATAAGCCATCCCTGAAGGTTACCATCCATTCTGAGACCTGTGTCACTGAGGTAAAACGGTAGATAGAACGGTAGCCATCACGATAGGAAGAAAAAATTTCAGCCATGTTCGTTTCTCCATCTGGGAGCAGGGAGAGTGCCAGATAAAGAATGTTGCAGGCTCCGTCTGCCGCCTGGGAAAATCGCATGGGGTGAGATTCAAACAGTTCAATGATTTCTGTCAATGTCTTATAAAGCACATCCGTATCAAACTCATTAAACGCTTTTGTTATTTCGCTTTTAAATACAGAAATATTAAAGGCATTTCGCATGGAGGCAGTATCCGATAAAGTAAAAATAACGGCTGGTTCAGTCTCAGAGGACCTTACAAAAGCCTGACGGGCCTCCTGATAAGATTCGCTGATTTTTAAAGGATGGCTGACAGGGGTCCCCACTCCGGTAAACAGGGAGACGTTAAAATAGTTATTTACCATTTCCGCCGTATGGATAAAGCATTGTGAGACCACACTTTCTTTAAAGTCATCGGTCCCAGGAAGATGAAATACCACAGCAAAGTGTTTCATATCCAGGGAAAACACATAAGCAGGAAGATGCTTACATATGATTTCCTTTGCCATCTGGAGGGTGCTGTTATACAGGTTCATTAGTTTTGTATAATCCATATCCTTATGACTATCTTCCCTGATTTCGCAAAAAGCCGCGAAATAGCATTTTTCTTCAAAATCCAGTTTCAGATCTTTGGCCTGAAGCAAAAATTGCTCCTCGCTGTCAAAGAGATTATGAAGAAGTCTCATAAAGAATTTTTCATAATAACTCTGGAGCAGGGGACGGCCCGATTCCTTGTATTCCATAGAGACCTGTAGGGTATCCAGGCGGGAGAGGGCCTTTTTTACGGCTTCTGAAAGGGAGTCGGCATTTAACTCCAGTTTAATGAGATAATCGATGGCTTCATATGACATGGCTTCTTTAATCAGCTGAAATTCCTCGTAGCTGGTAAGAAAGATAAAAAGAGGAATTCTTCCATAAGTCTCCCGGCTTGCTTTAGCCAGCTCCAAGCCGTTCATGATTGGCATACGGATGTCAGATATAACAATTTCAGGAGAGTATTCTTCAATCATCTCAAGGGCATTTTGCCCGTTCACAGCAGTGCCGCAGATTTCAATTCCATAATCCGCCCAGTTTAACATGGATTTTATTCCAATTTGAACCAAAGGTTCGTCGTCTGCAATCAATAATTTCTTCATAATCTTACCTTTCTGCTCCCTGGTTGTCCCCGAAGAGTTGGTAGGGGATTCGTATGCTCATGGTAGTAAATTCTAAAGGCTCACTGGTGATGGTGAATCCATATTCCGGGCCAAAATCGTGCTGTATCCGTTTGTTTACATTGCTGATGCCGATATGACGGAAGAACTCGGTGTTGTTAACGCCGTCCGTATCATTTTGCATCACCTTATTTATCATCTCCTGAGTCATGCCAATTCCGTTGTCAGTGATATCGATTTTTAGAATCTTTTTATCCTCCTCAAGCTCTGTCTGGGCGGAGACAATGATATGACCCGTTGTTTTAGCTGGTTCAATTCCATGGAACAAGGCATTTTCTATGATTGGCTGAAGGGAAAAACGGTGAATCCGGCATTGATAGAGATCTTCAGACTCAATTTGATAATCAATGGTTACGCTGCCTCCATAACGGTACTGCTGAATGAGAAAATAATCCTTTACCAGGTCCAGTTCTTCCTTTAAGGTGATAAAGGAAGCGGTTCCTTTGGAAACGTTCTTTAACAGCCTTGCAAGAGCTGTTGTCATATCGGCGATGCCGTTTGCATTCTGTATGGTGGCCATCCATTTAATGGAATTAAGAGTGTTGTATAAAAAGTGGGGGTTGATCTGGCTTTGAAGGATCTGATATTCCAGATCTTTTTTCTGCTTTTCATCGGAAACCTTTTTATCGAGCAGTGTCATAATATTTTCTGACATGCTGTTAATTCCTCTGCCAACCTGTCCAAGCTCGTGGTCCCATTCAATGGCAGGGTCTTTGGAGAAATCCCCGTCAGAAATTCTTGATATTTTACTGCTCACTTTACGAATGGGGTCCATAATAATCCTGTTTAAGAAAAATATCAATAAGATTCCAAGAGACAGAATGAAGAGGCAGATACCAAGAAGAATCAGCATGTAGAGGTTCTTCTGCTGCTTAAACTGCTGCTCTGACAGCACCTGGTATAAACGGAAATCTTCGATTCCTTCAATGCCTTCAATGGGGCGCTCCACGACTATCCGTTTTTCTCCTTCATCCGTGGTGACAGAAAGCACCTGTGTTCCCTGGGACAAGGAGTCGGATTCTGACAGCCGCTCTTTCTCTTTAAAAGGATAATTTGTTTCCTTCCAGTTACCCTTGTTAAATACATAATTTTTTTCTCCTATAGACAAGAATAGATTGCTGTCTTCAGGCAAAGGATATGAGGAAAGATAATCTGTAAAAATGCGTGAGGAAATTTCCACATAGGTCCAGCCAAGGATCTCTGAATTGAATTCATTGTAAACGGGCCGGACGATTGGAAGGAAGGTTTCCTGGCTAATATCTGAAAAAGGATCCTTTACAAGGCCAATCCAACGAAAGTCCGGAGATTCATACAGCGTTTTAAAAAAGCTTTGCTTCCGGATAATCATGGCGGCATAAGAGGAGGTGTAATTAGCAGAAGCAGCCATCTGAAGAAAATTGTTCTCGTCGATGGAGGAAACGATGACCCGTGACATGTATTCGTTGGAACGGGTGTTATAGTATTCTTCCTTTAACCGGTTGTGTGTAGAGAGAGCCAGCGGCCGCAGGTTCGCTATGTCTTTTTGTGCCGTAGGAAGCTTTGGCTGGCCCTTTAAGGCTTCCAGATAATCTATAATAGCACCGTTGGAACAGCACCATTTACTGAAATAAATAATGTCCTTCATATCAGCTGCAATATTGTTGTTTACAGCCTGTATGTTGAATTCGGTTGACTGAATCTGGTTCTTTCTTAAAAAAGACTGAAAAACCGAAAAGCAGACCGAAGTCGTCAGGATGGTAATAAGCAGGGTGACAGAGGCGGTAAGTGTCATGAGCTTTCCGCGTATTGTTTTGGGAATGAGCTTTTTCCGCATGATAAAACGGTGTCTCCTCTCTGTTTTTGCAGTGTTGTCTTACGGTAACATCTACAAAGTTAGCGTATTTTTTGTAAAATGTCAATGAAAAACCCGGCCTGTTTTTTAAGGATACAGGTCAATATGTATGCAAAAGAGAAATATTACTGCTAATCATAAAATATTGCATGTTTCATCGATATTTCATAAGTTCTGGAATAAATAGTGAATCTTTTCTTAGAGAATTTCCATTCTTAAAATGGGATCATTCATATATAATTCAGGTATGGTAAATTCTTAAGACTAAGAAGTTGCTGTTTAATTATTCAAATCAGGAGGGTATACAATGAAAAAAAGAATGCTTAGCATTACTCTTGCCTGTGCAATGGTGGCAGCCAGCCTTGCTGGATGTGCCGGTGCACCAAAAGATGCCACAAAGGCTTCTTCCGAAAGCGCAGCAGAGACAAAACAGTCAGAGACAGCAAAAACAGCAGATGGTAAGACTACATTAAAATGGTCCGTTTGGGATATTAGTAAAACCACTTACTATCAGCCGCTGATTGATGCATTTGAGAAAGCTCATCCAGATGTAAAAATCGAAATGGTGGATTTAGGTTCCACAGATTATCAAACAGTTCTTGCGACCGAGTTAACAGGTAGTGGTTCCAACTTTGACGTAGTAACAGTAAAAGATGTACCAGGCTATATGACCCTTGTAAACAAAGGAGTATTAGAGCCTTTAGACAGCTATATCCAGTCTTCTAATGTTGACATGACTCAATTTAAAGGACTTACCGATCAGATTACCGTTGATAAAAAGTTATATGAACTTCCTTTCCGTAACGATTTCTGGGTAGTGTTCTATAACAAAGATATCTTTGACAAAGCAGGCGTATCTTATCCAACCAATGATATGACATTTGAACAGTACGATGCTCTTGCAAGAAGTCTTGCAGTTGACACACCAGGACAGGAAGTATATGGTGCTCATTACCATACCTGGAGATCCGCAGTACAGCTTTTCGGTGTACTTGATGGAAAGCATACTATTTTAGACGGCAAATATGAATTCTTAAAACCATATTATGAGATGGTATTAAAAGAGCAGGAAGATGGCATTGCTCAGGATTATGCAACCTTAAAGACAAGTGGACTTCATTACTCCGGCGCATTTGCACAGGGTAACGTAGCTATGATGAACATGGGTACATGGTTTATTTCTACTTTAATGGAGAAAATCCGTACAGGTGAATATACCGACGTTACCAATTGGGGAATTGCAAAATATCCTCACGCAGAAGGTGTAGAGCCAGGTTCTACTCTTGCAACTATCACATCCCTTGCAATTCCAGCAAATGCACCTCATAAGGATCTTGCATGGGAATTCATTAATTTTGTAAGCGGCAAAGACGGCGCAGAGATCCTTGCATCTACAGGAACCATCCCGGCAGTTATGAACAGTACAGTTGCTGATCTTGTTTCCGGAACAGAAGGCTTCCCTAAGGATGATACAACAAGCGTAGACGCTCTTAATACCTCTAAGCTCTATCTTGAAATGCCAGTTAACGAGAAGAGTTCTGAAATTGAAACAGTTTTAAATGAAGCTCATGATGCAATCATGACAGGCAGCATGTCCGTAGATGACGGTATTGCTCAGATGAATGAAAAAATTGGAGCGATTTTAGGCAAGTAAATTCTAAGATACAAAGAGAGGCGGGCGATAAAGCCCGCCTCATTTAAAGAAAACTTCTGATTTGATGATAGAAATAAAAGGAGGAGACCCATATATGGCAAAGACAACAACAGAGTCGCAAAAGCAGGAAAAAATCACAGCTTTGCAAAAAAAGCGGGATGCTCTAAGTCTTAAGCTTAGAAGTGCCGACGGTGCAGGAAAACGTGATGGGCTGATTGCGAAAATCGAAAAAATAGATGAACAGATTAAAAAAGTAAGGACAGGAGAGCGGTTTACAAGGCAGGAAAAGAGGAATCTGATTGCATATTCCTTTATTGCTCCTAATTTTATCGGCTTTGCTGTTTTCACCCTGGGACCGATTATTTTTGCTTTTGTCCTGGCATTTATGAAATGGGATGGGAACAGTCCCATGCAGTTTACAGGACTGAAGAATTTTATAGATATGTTTGCCAATGCCAGATTCCGGGCGTCCTTTGTAAATACCATTGTCTACTGTCTGGCAACGGTGCCCTTAACACTGGCCAGTGCCCTTGGTCTTGCGGTCGTCTTAAACCAGAAGATCAAAGGAAGAAACTTCTTCCGTACCGTTGGCTTCTTCCCTTACGTAGCTTCCTTAGTAGCAGTAGCCGCTGTATGGAATATGCTCTTTAGCCCCATGAAGAGCGGCCCTGTCAATATGATTCTTTATAACCTGGGCGTTCATGCAAAAAGCCTTCCCAAGTGGTCTGCGGATCCTCATTGGGTTATGTTTACCATCGTTTTATTCAGCGTTTGGAAAAATATGGGCTATTACATGGTTATCTATCTTGCCGGCCTTCAGGGAATCAACGGAGAGCTTTATGAGGCAGCAGGACTTGATGGCTGTAATGCATGGCAGAGATTCCGCTATATTACCTGGCCTCAGCTTCAACCTACTACCTTCTTCGTAACCATTATCCTGACTATTAACTGCTTTAAGGTTTATGACATCGTATACATGCTGGCAGGAGGTTCCAATGGTATTGTAAGCTCCCAGGCCATGGTCCTGGTTTACCACATCTATGAAGAAGCGTTCCGTAACTGGAATCTTGGTTATGCAAGCGCAGTTGCTATGATATTGTTCTTAATGGTACTTGTCATCACACTGGTTCAGTTCCGTGGTGAGAAGAAATATGCAAACTAAGAAAAGGAGGATTCTAAAATGAAAGTAAAAAGCACAAATTATAAAATCAGCAGATGCCTCCTGTATGTGGTTTTGCTCCTTCTGACCGCTGCTATGCTGGTACCCTTTGTATGGATGCTCTCTGCTTCCTTAAAACTGGATAAAGACGTATTTATCTTTCCGATCCGCTGGATTCCTGAAAACCCCAGGTGGCAGAATTATCTGGATATCTGGACCAAGATTCCACTTCTCACCTTTGTAACGAATACGGTGAAAATTACTCTAATCGTAACTTTTTTACAGCTCCTCACCAGCAGCTTTGCGGCTTACGCATTTGCAAAATTAAAGTTCAGGTATAAAGATACTTTATTTATGGCCTACATCGCTACCATTGCGGTTCCATGGCAGGTATATATGGTGCCTCAGTTCATGATGATGAGAAATTTCGGGTTAAATGATTCCCACTTAGCCATAATTTTCCTCCAGGCATTCTCTGCCTTTGGTGTGTTCATGATGCGCCAGTTTTATCAGGGAATTCCCGATGAGCTTTGTGAAGCAGCTAGAATTGATGGTATGAATGAGTACCAGATTTATGCAAGAATCATGCTGCCCCTGTCAAAGCCGGCACTATCCACGCTCACCATATTTACCTTTGTAAATACCTGGAATGACTTCTTAGGACCACTCATTTATTTAAAGACAGAAGCGAAAAAGACATTGCAGTTAGGACTTAAAATGTTTATCAGTCAGTATAGTTCAGAATATGGACTCATTATGGCAGCTTCGGTTCTTTCCTTAATTCCGGTACTTATCGTGTTCCTATCTCTGCAAAAGCATTTCGTTGAGGGTGTTGCTGCAACCGGTGTGAAAGGGTAAGGATATAAAAATGATAAAAAATTTCGTAGACAATATCCATAACGAAGCTTATAAGGATTATTATCTCGCTCCTGTCCTGGATGCAGAATCTTATGTGTTTACAGGCGGTAGAAGGGAAGAGTCCTTAAACGGCTCCTGGAATTTCTCTGTAGATATGTACGATAATTGTCTGAGGGCCAAATGGTTCCTGGAGGAAGAAACCAATTCAGAGGGGCGAAAGGTCCCTCTGGATTACGGATTTGATGACTGGGAAGAGATCCCGGTACCAGCAGTATGGAACCTTGTGAAACCGGAATATTTTTATTATGAGGGACCGGCGGTATATAGCCGCCGGTTTCTTTTTGACGGGAAAACAGACGGCCATGTGTTTCTTCGGTTCGGTGCAGCAGCCTATGAGGCAAGAATCTTCTTAAATGGTGAATTTCTTGGACTTCATCTTGGTGGTTCCACTCCTTTTTGCGTGGAAGTTACCCCATATCTAAAAGAGGAAAACCGTCTTATAGTGGTGGCAGATAACACCAGACGTCAGGATCAGATACCCAGTGAGAACACGGACTGGTTCTTATATGGAGGGATTTACCGAGGTGTATCCCTTTTTTCTGTTCCTGATACTTATATTAAAAGCATGAATGTACATTTAGAAGACTGGAGAAAAAAACAAGTCTCTGTTTCCATATCCTTAGGTGGTGCAAGCCATTATGAAGGGGGAGAGGCTGTTTTTTCCATACCAGAGCTTCAGCTTAAAGAATCCGTTTTACTGGGACCTGGTGGAACAGCAGAATTAACATTTGTGGCAGAGGCGCTTTCTCTATGGAGCGTAGAAAGTCCAAAGCTTTATGAGGTTCAGCTGACATACTTAAAAGATGGAACGGTCATAGATGTGGTCAGAGACCGGATTGGTTTCCGGACAATAGAGACAAGGGGAAAGGAAATCTTACTAAACGGTAAGCCTGTGTTTTTAAGAGGCGTATGTCTTCATGAAGAGACAGAAGAGCACGGAAAGGCAGTAACCAAAGAAGACATCCGCAAGGCCTTCCTAAAGGCAAAAGAGATGAACTGCAATTTCCTGCGTCTTGCCCATTATCCCCATACCGAATGGGTATCGCAACTGGCAGATGAAGAAGGCCTCCTGCTATGGGAGGAGATACCGGTATACTGGTGGATCGATTTCTCCAATCCAAAGACTCTTACAGATGCAAAGAACCAGCTGACAGAGCTGATTAAGAGGGATTATAATAGGGCCAGCGTCATAATCTGGTCTGTTGGCAATGAAAATCCAGATACGGACGAGAGATATCATTTTATGCGTGAACTGGCAGAGACAGCGAGGGGATTGGATAAAAGCCGTTTGATTTCAGCCGCATGCCTGGTGGATGCAGTGAACTTAAAGATATCGGACCGGCTGGAAGAGCACCTTGATATCATTGGGTTTAATGAATATTATGGCTGGTATGATCCGGATTACCAAAAACTGATTACCATATTGGAAGAATCTAAGCCGGAAAAGCCAGTTGTTATCAGTGAATTTGGTGCCGATGGGTTTGCTGCTACCAGTGAAAATATGAAAAAGGTAAGAGGCTCAGAAGAGGAGCAGAAAGAAATTTATGAGATGCAGGTAGAGCTCTTTAAAAAGACCAGTTATATTCAAGGGACCGTGCCATGGATCTTATTCGATTACCGGACACCAAAGCGCCTGGGAGCTTATCAGAAGGGGTATAACATCAAAGGATTGGTAACGGCTGACCGGAAAAGGGAAAAGCCTGCGTTTTCAGTCATGAAAAAATTCTATGAGGAGGTAAGAAAGAATGAGCAAAAAGATTGAAACCTTATTTGAAAATAAAACAGAACTTACGGAAATGGAATGCACCAAAGCAATGGATTTTGCTATCTTGCAGGTAAGAGAGAACTTAAAGGAATTTACCCATTCCTTTAAGAGAGCATTCAGCGAGGATGGCTTTTATCAGCCGACTGCCAATGTAAACTGGACTACCGGCTTCTGGACCGGACAAATCTGGCTTGCCTATGAATGGAGCAAGGATGAGGCGTTTGAAAAGGCTGGAAAGATACAGATTGAAAGCTTTTTAGACCGGATCGACCAGAAGATAGAGGTTGACCATCACGATATGGGATTTTTGTATTCTCCATCCTGTGTTGCAGGATATAAGCTGGCTGGAGATGAAAAGGGAAAAGAAGCAGCTATTAAGGCAGCGGATCAGCTTATCAGCCGCTTTCAACCAGTGGGCGGATTTATCCAGGCCTGGGGTCCCATGAACCAGCCGGAAAATTACCGTTTTATTATTGACTGTCTGTTAAACCTGCCTCTCTTATACTGGGCAACCGAGGAGACGGGTGATGAGAAATACCGGGAAATTGCTGAAAAGCATATTCACACAGCCATTGCCAATGTCATTAGAGAGGATTACTCTACCTGGCATACCTTTTTCATGAACATGGAAACAGGAGAACCTAGTCATGGCGCGACCTGCCAGGGATACCGGGATGGTTCCGCCTGGGCAAGAGGCCAGGCATGGGGAGTCTACGGCTGTGCCATGGCATACCGTTATACGAAGCGTCCGGAATACATTGAAGATTTTAAGCATGTGACCGATTATTTCCTGGAGCACCTTCCGTCTGATCTGGTTCCTTACTGGGATCTGGAATTTGGCGAAGGATCAAAGGAGCCAAGGGATTCTTCCTCCGCCTCCATCGCTGCCTGTGGAATGCTTGAGATGGCAAAATATTTAGATGAGAAGGATGCTGCTACCTACACCTCTTTGGCTAGAAAAATAATGGCATCTGTGGTGAAAAATTATGCAGTTAAAAATCTTAAAGAATCCAATGGCCTTGTTCTTCACAGCACCTATTCCAAAAAGTCTCCGTACAATACCTGCACACCGGAAGGTGTTGATGAGTGTAATATCTGGGGCGATTACTTCTATATGGAAGCTCTTACCCGTCTGTCTGGGGACTGGAATCCATATTGGTAATGATTAAAATAATCTGAAAAGAGGCGAATGTATATGAAACTTGATACAAAGCAGGAGTTTTCTCAGTGGATGTTCCAGGTCTTAGACCCATTGAAGCCATTGTACAGCCATGGCTGTGCAAGGCTTCACCTGGGAGACAGCGGTGTTACCTATCCAAAGACCAGTATAGAGATGGAAGCATTTTCCCGTCCCTTATGGGCATTGGTGCCTTTCTGGCTTGGTGGCGGAACGGGATTTGAAGAGATATACCAAAAAGGACTTAAGAATGGTACAGACCCAGATCATCCGGAATATTGGGGAGGATTCGGGGATTATGACCAGAGATTTGTGGAGATGGCGGCTATTGCATGCGGTCTTATCTTTACCCCTGAAAAAGTATGGGAGCCTTTGGGTGAAACGGGAAAAGAAAACCTGGCAAACTGGCTTTACGGAATCAATGAACATATAATCCCAGACTGCAACTGGCAGTTTTTCATGATATTAGTCAATGTAGCCTTAAAGAAACTTGGCCGCCGCTATAACGAGGAACGGCTGGAGTCTGGCCTTTCGAAAATCGAAAGCTATTATACTGGAGAAGGATGGTACCGGGATGGCGGTTCCAGCCAAAAGGATTATTATATTTCCTTTGCCCTTCATTACTATGGGCTGATTTATGCTAAGGCCATGGAAGAGGATGACCCTGACCGGTGTCTTCGTTTTAAAGAACGGGCTGTTTTATTTGCCAGAGACTTCCTTTACTGGTTTGATGAAAATGGTGCCGCGCTTCCATACGGAAGAAGTCTTTCCTATCGTTTTGGGGAAGCAGCTTTCTGGTCGGCCTACGTTTTTGCAGGACTTGATGATATACCCTTAGGTGTTGTAAAAGGAATCATCAGCCGCCATATAAGCTGGTGGATGGATCAAAAGATGTTTGACCGGGATGGAGTTTTAACCATTGGCTACAGCTACCCAAACCTTATAATGGCGGAACGGTACAATGCGCCAGGTTCTCCCTACTGGGGAATGAAGATACTCTTATGTCTCGCCCTTCCTGATGATCACCCCTTCTGGAAGGCCGAAGCAAAGGAACTTCCTCCCCTTTCTGAAATAAAGCTGTTAAAGCAGGCGGATATGCTGATGCATCGTCACGGCAGTGATGTTATTTCCTATCCGGCAGGCGTTTGTGAGAAGTACGGTCACGGTCATGTACCAGAAAAATACTCTAAATTTGCCTATTCCACCAGATTTGGATTCTCTGTTGCAAGAAGCCAGATCATACTTCATGAAAATGCACCGGATTCATCCCTTGCCTTTGTCATTGACGGAGATGATTATGTTTTTGTGAGAAAATATAGTGATTTCTATGAGGTATTGGAAGATCGTGTGATTAGTCGCTGGCATCCGTTTCCGGGCATAACAGTAACGACCACCATTGTTCCCAAAGAATATGGTCATGAAAGAATCCATGAGATAGAAAGCCAGTACGATTGCATGGCATATGACTGCGGCTTTTCCGTTGAAAAGTTCACGGAAGGCTATGAGCAAAGGGCAGAAGGAACGGAATCCTCTGTGTCTTATAACAAGCAGGGCTGCCACGTTTCCGGGAAAGGTCCGGAGGCAAAAGGCATTGTCATTGAAGCAGATCCAAACACAAATGTGCTTTATCCTAACGCGTCCATTCCGGCAGTGGTTTACCGGATAAAAAAAGGGGAACCCATACGTCTGGAGACCAGAGTAGAAACCTATATGTAATCCATGAATCGGTACACTTAAATTTGAAAATAAGGTAGCGTCTTTTCCTTATGTGGATTATAATGGAACCACAGTTTGAATCAAAGGAGGGGTTCTTTATGGAACTGAAAACAGCAAAGCTGGAATGGCTGGAGGATCCGCAGGTTTTTGCGGTAAATCGAATCCCGGCCCATTCCGATCATTGTTATTATGAATCTGCAGAAGAAGCGGAATTTGGGGAAATGAGGCTTCGTCAGTCGTTAAATGGCACATGGAAATTTTCCTATGCAGACAATCCAGGAGAGAGGGTAGAGCACTTTTATAAAGCCGATTTTTCAGCGGACCAATTTGGTACCATTGAGGTGCCAGGCCATATAGAATTAAACGGATACGGTCAATGCCAGTATATTAACACCATGTACCCATGGGATGGACTGGCAGATATCCGTCCGCCGTTTACAGATAAAAGCAACAACCCGGTGGGCAGTTATCTAAGAGATTTTGAGCTGGAAGCGCCACTTAAGGGAAAACGTCAGTTTATATCCTTTCAGGGAGTAGAGACCGCTTTTTATGTATGGATAAACGGAATTTTTATCGGTTATGGAGAAGATTCCTTCACCCCATCTGAGTTTGAAATCACACATGCATTAAAAGAAGGTACCAACCGTCTTGCCGTGGAGGTATATAAAAGAAGCAGCGCCAGTTGGATTGAGGACCAGGACTTCTTCCGGTTTTCCGGTATTTTCCGTGATGTTTATGTGTATGCAATACCGGAATGCCATGTAGAAGATATCTTTATTCACGGAGATGTTTCCGATGATTACGAGGATGGCCTGTTACGGGCAGAGCTTAAACTCACTGGAGGAATAAGCGGAACCATTTCTGCCATTTTGAGGGATGGGGAAGGGTTAGAAGTTACCAAATGGGACGCTGTCCCAGCAAAAAGGGATGTAGAATTTACTACCTGCGTAAAAAAAGCCCGTCTATGGTCCGGAGAAGATCCTTATCGTTATGAACTGACAATCGTGCTTACCGACGATCAGGGCAGCGTAAGGGAAGTCATCCCCCAGAAAATAGGGTTCCGGCGCTTCGAGATGAAAGACCGTATCATGCATCTAAACGGAAAACGAATTGTATTTAGAGGCATCAACCGTCATGAGTTTAATGTGAGAAGAGGGCGGAGCATTACCAAAGAAGATATGATGTGGGATATCCGCTTCTTAAAACGCCACAATATCAACGCCGTGCGTACATGCCACTATCCTGATCAGAGTCTATGGTATGAGCTTTGTGATGAATATGGAATCTATCTCATTGATGAAGCGAATTTAGAAAGTCACGGCTCCTGGCAGAAGATGGGTGCCGTGGAACCTTCCTGGAATGTACCGGGCAATCTTCCGGAATGGAAGGAATGCGTTGTGGACCGTGCAAAGTCCGTGCTGGAACGGGATAAGAACCACCCAAGCGTACTGATCTGGTCATGTGGAAATGAGTCCTATGCGGGAGAAGACATTCTTGCAATGGCTGATTTCTTTAGAGAGCGGGATCCGGGAAGACTGGTTCACTATGAAGGCGTTTTCCACAACCGGGAATATGACAGGATCAGTGATATGGAAAGTCGTATGTATGCAACCGCATCTGACGTTTCAGAATACTTAAAAGGCGATCCGGAGAAGCCATTTATCCTTTGTGAATATATGCATGCCATGGGGAATTCTCTGGGCGGAATGCACAAGTATACAGAATTAGAAGATCAGTATGACATGTACCAGGGCGGCTTTATCTGGGATTACATGGATCAGTCTCTGATGAAGAAGGACGCCTATGGAAAAGAGCACATGACATACGGCGGCGATTTTGGAGACCGGCCCACGGATTACAGCTTCTGTGGCAATGGTATTGTATATGCAGACCGAACCGAATCACCCAAGGCCCAGGAGGTTAAATACCTGTATCAGGATATCCGCCTCACTCCTGATCCTAAGGGCGCAACCATAGAAAACAGAAGAATGTTTACAGACACTTCTGATTTGGAGTTTGTATACACCGTGTTAAAGGATGGAGAGCTTGTATTCCAGAAGAGCTTCTTTGCAGAAGTCGATCCCCTGCAAACACAATTGATTCATGTGGAAGTTCCGGAGTTTACAGAGCCAGGAGAATATGTACGTCAGGTCTCCGCCCTGTTAAAACAGGATACCTTATGGGCTGATGCCGGATTTGAGATTTCCTTTGGAGAGAATGTTTATCTGGTAGAAGGGAAGACAGAAAACTCTTTCAAAGAGCCATTGAAGGTGATTTATGGTGACGTCAACATCGGAGTCTTTGGAGAAGGCTTTCGGGTATTATTCTCCAGACAGGAAGGAAGCATTGTTTCCCTGGTCTATGATGGTAAGGAATGGGTTGGAAGACCTGTGATGCCGGTATACTGGAGAGCTACTACGGACAATGATAAAGGTAATAAATTCTCTGTAAACAGTTCTGTTTGGTATGGCGCAGGACGGTTTTATCGCTACGATAATAAGAACTGTGAAGTGGAGGAGGGAGATGGTTTCATAAAAGTATCTTATCTCTATGAATTATCCACTGTTCCCAAATCCTCGACAAAGGTCACTTATCTCGTAGATGGAAGCGGTGCCATTCAGGTTAAGGCCGTATACCAGGGACAAAAAGGGCTTCCTCAGCTTCCTGCCTTTGGTTTGAGACTGATTACTCCGGAAGCAGTAAAGAAATTTGCCTGGTACGGCAAAGGACCGGAGGAAAATTACAGTGACCGTAACAGGGGCGCAAGGCTTGGAATCTATAAGGATACCCCGGAAAACAATATATCCCGGTATCTGGTGCCCCAGGAATGCGGCAACAGAACGGAGGTCCGCTGGCTGAAGGTATCCGATATGGAAGGCCATTCCATTGGCTTCCGGGCAGTAAATAAGCCTTTCGATGCCTCTGTTCTGCCATATACGGCGGAAGAATTGGAATCAGCGACTCACAGAGAAGACCTTCCGGCAGTGCGTTATACCGTGGTAAACATCTTAGGCGCCATGAGAGGTGTAGGCGGTGATGACAGCTGGGGAGCACCAGTTCATCCGGAATACTGCATCAGCGGTGAAGAAGAACTTATTACAGAATTTATCATCGAAAAAAGATAACTATGAATGGGCAGGCAACGTTGTTTTACAAAAAAACACGTTGCCTGCTTTCTTTTATTAAAAATCCTGTAAAGGGGTTGTTTTTCTTTTGCCTGCGTGGTAATTTGTTAGAAGAAATATGCGATCACCCGGCAAGCACGGGATACAAGGAGAGAGCGAGGAGAAGGCATGATCATTCATTTTGATGAGACAGAAGAAAAAGTACTTCCTCATTTTAACGGGGGAGAAAAGGAATTCAACACCAGGATGTATTTGGATGAGCTTAACAAGATACAAAAGGGGAGACTGGTCCCAGGTGCATCCATTGGAATGCATACCCACGATACCAGCAGTGAGATCTTTTACATACTGGAAGGAGAAGGAACCGTTATATATGACGGGGGAGAGGAAGCCGTATCTCCAGGGGTTTGCCACTATTGCCCTAAGGGACATACCCACAGCTTAATTAATACTGGTGATAAGGACCTTATATTTTTTGCAGTTGTTCCAGTGCAGTAATTGAGGAGGAGCTTATGAAGTATTTTGGAGAAGGTTTGAGTGAAAGTCATAAGGAATTAAATCCTATCATTCGAAAGAAGGACAAGATAGAGGAGGCAAAAACTCTTTTTCTGGACATACATAAAAAGCTGCACCTTTCGAATATATCAAAAGAAGGGGAAAATGAAGTCGACCAATTGTTCGCTGACTTAGAGACATGGGAATATTCTGTAATGCCTACCAGCAAGGATGAAACCATAGCATGGGTGGTCTGGCATATTGCAAGAATTGAAGATCTGACCATGGGAATCCTGGTGGCAGAAGGAGAACAGCTGTTTAACGAGGATTGGAAGCAAAGAATGAAAGCTCCCATTACAGACTCTGGCAACGCCTTAGATGACGATGGTATTATGAATCTAAGCAAAAACCTGGTAATAGAAGAATTACTACGTTACCGGTCAGCCGTTGGAATGAGAACGAGACAGATTGTATCAGACTTACAACCAGGAGATATGGTTAGGAAGGTTACCCCTCAGGCTATAGAAAAAATAAGGCTGGAGGGCGGAGTAACGGATGAAGAGGACTCAAAGTGGCTTCTTGACTACTGGGGCGGTAAAGATGTGGCCGGACTCCTTTTAATGCCTCCCACACGCCATATGATGCTTCATATCAACGACTGCTTCAAATGGAAGGAAGCCATAAGGGCAAAGAAGAAACTGTATCTGGTTTAGATTAAATTATCTAAATGTTCATAAATAACTTGACAAATGAAAATATTGGCAGTATTCTAGTGATTGATAATATTTATTAAATTAAGAAAAGGAGGCAGAAGTTATGAGAAACATGAACAACGGAATTAAATTTAAAGGAATCGGCAATGTTGTAGTTAATATGAAATTCATTCAGTCTGCCTCATCGAACATAGAAGATCTCTGCATGTAATAAGCAAGGGATCATAGACTCTTAACAGGAGTATCTTTATGTGTATGAACCGCAGTCTGTATGGGCTGCGGTTATTTTTTTGAGAATTTACCGAAAAAGACCGCTTTGCGCTGTTTTTTTCGGTTTTTTTCTATATTTGGGCAGAAATTAACAAGTTTAAAAATGTTTAAAGGAGGAAGTATGAAAAATCTGTGGAAGTATTTAAAGAAGTATTGTTTCCTGTATGTCCTTGCAATCACCGCGATGTTCATCAGCGTTTTTCTCGATGCAATGTCTCCCCAGATCACGAAGCATATTATTGATGATGTGATCGTGGGCGGTAATATGCAGATTCTGATGAACCTGCTGTTAGGACTTATCGGAATCGGATTTGGAAGAGCGATTTTCCAGTACACCAAGGAATTTATTTTTGACTATGCTGCGGCGGGGATAGGAAGCGGTCTGAGAAAGGATTTATTCGATCATATACAGACCTTATCTATGGATTACTTTGATGGCCACAACACCGGGGAATTGATGGCTAGAATCAAAGATGACGCAGAACGAATCTGGAACGCATTCGGTTTCGTGGGAATGCTGGTTCTGGAATGTACCATACATACGATTATTGTGCTTGTCTGCATGTATCGCATCAGTCCGGTGCTTACATTAGTACCATTGGCTATCATGCCGCTCATAGCCTGGTATGCCATTAAGATGGAGAACGGTCTTGGAGAAGTGTATGATAAGATCAGTGAACAGACGGCAGAATTAAATACCGTAGCTCAGGAAAATCTTGCCGGGGTTCGTACGGTAAAGGCTTTTGCCAGAGAAGAATATGAAATCGGCAAGTTTAGAAAGCACAATAAGAAATATTATGACTTAAACATGAAACAGGCAAAGCTTCTCATTCGCTATCAGCCGAATATCTCATTTTTGTCTAAAATCCTTATGATATCCGTAATTGTAATCGGAGGAATCCTTGTTATTTATGAGAAAATGACCATCGGTGAATTAGGTGCATTTTCCGAATATGCCAATAACATTATCTGGCCCATGGAAATGGTAGGCTGGCTGAGCAACGATTTAGCCGCAGCCATGGCCTCCAACAAAAAGATCAAGGCAATCATGGATGAAAAGCCGGTAATCAAGGATGCCGAAGAGCCCGTGTGGCCGGAACATATTAATGGTGATCTTGTTTTTGACCATGTAAGCTTTGAACTTGATGGAAAGAAAATTCTTGAGGATATTGCCTTTTCTTTAACCAAGGGAAAGACTCTTGGAATCATGGGAGTTACCGGTTCTGGAAAAAGCTCCATCGTCAATCTGATTCAGCGGTTTTACGATGTTACGGACGGTAAGATATTGCTTGACGGAGTGGATGTGAGGGAGCTGCCTCTGTCCCTGTTGAGAGGTCAGATTTCTGTGGTTATGCAGGATGTATTTCTCTTTTCCGACAGCATTACGGAAAACATTAAAACAGGAAATAAGGATGCCACGGAATGGGAGATTGTCCAGCAGGCTTCCATATCAGCAGAAGCCCACAACTTTATATCTAAGCTTTCGGAGCAGTATGATACCGTAATTGGAGAACGAGGAGTAGGCCTTTCCGGAGGCCAGAAGCAGCGTATCAGCATTGCAAGGGCAATTGCAAAGAAAAGTCCTCTGCTGATTCTTGATGACTCCACCTCAGCTCTTGATATGGAAACAGAGAGAGAGATTGAAGCTCATCTGTCAAAGCTGAATAAAAGCTCTAAAATTATCATTGCTCACCGGATTTCTGCAGTACGGAATGCAGATGAAATCCTGATTCTTTCTGAAGGAAGGATTATAGAGCGAGGAACCCATGAAGAGCTGATGAACATGAGGGGACAGTATTATAAAACATATCAGGTTCAATACGGAGAGGAGAAAGTAACATGGCAGTCAATTCCAGCAGAATAGATGAAGAACAGAAGGCAGTCCTAAAAAAAGACACCATGCTTCGGATGTTTAAGTATTTACTGGATTATAAAAAGCAGATTACCATCGTTTTATTTATTATGGCAGGAACCATTGCCATAAGCATGATGGCCCCCCTGATTATGGAATATGCCATCAATGTCTGTGTAGCCCAAAAGGATATGAAAGGGCTTTTAAGGCTTGGAGGTGGAGCACTGATTTTGTTCCTATTGTTTCTTGCAGGAACCAAGATCCGGATGCGTCTTATGGCAGAAGTATCCAATAAAGTGCTTTTAACGATCAGGGAAGAATTATACCAGCATATCCAGACCCTTGGATTCGGCTTTTTCGACAGCCGCCCGACCGGGAAAATACTGGCAAGAATTATTGGAGATGTGAATTCCTTAAAGGATGTATTATCAGACAGTGTGACCCAGCTCATACCTGATTTATTAACAGTCATCTGTGTAGCAGTTATCATGCTGATTAAGAATTACCGGCTGGCTATGGCTGCCCTTCTTACGCTTCCAATCCTTGCAATCGGACTATTTCTGATTCAAACAACCGTACACAGGAGATGGCAGATTTATCGAAAAAAGACGTCTAACTTAAATGCATACGTTCATGAAGATCTGTCTGGAATCCGCATTATACAAAGCTATGCAGCGGAGAAGGAAACAAAAAATGTGTTCCATGATCTGGTGAACCAGCACTACAAATCTTTTATGGATGCGGTACTTGTAGCAGATGCTTTTGGACCACTGGTTGAGATCACCTGGGGACTTGGTGGCTTCCTGCTTTACTTCATCGGAATTAAGATCATCGGCGTGGAACAAGTGGGAATTGGTACCTTTCTTGCATTTTCCACCTATATAGCCATGTTCTGGAGTCCTATCCGTAATCTGGCCAACTTTTACAATAAGCTGACCACCAACATCACTGCGGCAGAACGTATCTTTGATATCATCGATACAGAGGCAGAAATCGTAGACCAGGAGGGAGCGAAAGATCTTCCGGAATTAAATGGAGAAGTAGAATTTAAAAACGTTTCCTTTGCATACAGCGATGAACCTGACCGTCTGATTTTAAGCGATGTGAATTTTCTTATAAAACCAGGGGAAACCATTGCACTGGTAGGGCCTACAGGAGCGGGTAAAACTACGATTGTTAACTTAATCAGCCGCTTTTACGAAGCCACAGAAGGCAAAATCCTCATTGATGGGCATGAAATTAAGGATGTGACCTTAAACAGCTTACGAAGCCAGATGGGCATCATGACCCAGGACAATTTTCTCTTTTCCGGTACCATCCGCGATAATATCCGGTACGGCCGTCTTGATGCCACGGAAGAGGAAATTATTGAGGCAGCCAAGGCAGTCAGTGCCCATGAATTTATCATGAAGCTTGATGAGGGATATGATACGGTCATCAGCGAAAGAGGGGCAGGTCTTTCCATCGGCCAGAGGCAGCTTCTTGCATTTGCAAGAACCATGGTCTCAAAGCCGGGAATCCTGATTCTTGATGAGGCGACCTCAAGCATTGATACTCATACCGAGCTTTTGGTACAGAAGGGAATCGATGCATTACTGAAAGGTAGAACTTCATTTATCATCGCACACCGCTTATCAACCATACGGAAAGCAGACCGGATTTTCGTTATTGACCAGGGAAATATTATGGAGGCAGGAAGCCATGAAGAGCTTTTAACCTTAAAGGGTGCTTACTACAATCTGTACCAGAGTCAGTTTGCCTAGACTTTAAAAGGGATTGACCGGATGGGAGAAATGCAATAGAATAGAAGTCGAGGTGATAAAAGATGACAGAAGGAGCATTGGTTTTGGAGGGAGGATCCCTTCGCGGCGTTTTTACAGCCGGAGTCTTAGACGTATTGATTGAACAGGAGATAGAATTATCCTATGTAAACGGCGTTTCTGCCGGCTCCATGTCGGGTATGAGCTACATCAGCAAACAATCGGGCCGGACCATCAGAGTCAATCTGGATTACGTGAGAGACAAACGGTTTTTAAGCTTCCGCAACATGGTAAGAAACCGTTCCATATTTAACTTTGACTTTTTATTCGGGGAATTAAGCGATACCCTGGTTCCCTTTGATTATGATACATTTAACAATTCCAGGCAGATTTTTGAGGTGGTCGCCACCAGATGTAAGACTGGAAAGCCGGAGTACTTTGAAAAAAGCACCAGTGAGGATTTTATCAGTGCGGTAAAAGCTTCAAGCAGTATTCCGGTTCTGTCCAGTATGATTTCTGTGAATGGGAAGAAGTATCTGGATGGAGGCTGTTCTATGCCAGTTGCCTATCAAAGAGCCATAGACCTTGGATATGAAAAGGTTGTGGTGATTCTTACCAGAGAGAAGGGGTATCGGAAGCCTCTTCTTGATAAATGGACGAAAAAGGGATATGAGCGGTATTTTGGACCGCTGCCAAAGCTTTTAAAGGCTCTTCAGGATGTGCCGGAACGGTATAACCGGATGCAGGAAGAGATTGATCAGCTGGATGCAGAAGGCCGGATATTTGTCATACGCCCGGATAAGCATGTAACCGTGCAAAGAACGGAACAGGATAAGCGGAAGCTGGAATCCCTCTATGAAGACGGAAGAAGGCTTGCTGAGGCCAATTTAGATAATTTGAAGCGGTATTTGGGGATAGAAGAGGAAGGAAAGGAAGAGACGGTATAATTTATGAGTATTTACGATACATTAAATCCAATGCAGAAGGAGGCGGTTCTCCATACGGAGGGACCGCTTCTTGTGCTGGCAGGAGCCGGGTCAGGAAAGACCAGAGTACTTACACACCGAATTGCCTATCTTATAGAAGAAAAGGGAATCAACCCGTGGAACATTCTTGCTATTACCTTTACCAATAAGGCAGCAGGAGAGATGAGGGAACGTGTGGACAAGCTGGTGGGCTTTGGAGCCGACAGCATATGGGTTTCTACCTTTCATTCCTCTTGCGTACGTATTTTAAGAAGACACATAGAAAGCCTGGGATACACCACAAATTTCACCATATATGATACGGATGATCAGAAAACTCTCATGCGCAACGTTTTAAAAGGCCTGGAAATGGATCCAAAGCTTTATAAGGACCGTGCCATGCTATCCGTAATCTCCACCGCTAAAAATGAGCTGATTTCAGCTGTAGAGTTTGAACTGAACGCCTCCGGTGATTTCAGGCAGAAAAAGGTGGCTCAGGTTTATAAAGAGTACCAAAGCCAGTTAAAAAAGAACAATGCCCTTGATTTTGATGATCTTATCATGAAAACAGTGCAGCTTTTTGAAGGCAGCCCGGAGATCTTAAATTATTACCAGGAGCGTTTTAAATACATATTGGTGGATGAGTACCAGGATACCAATACAGCCCAGTTTAAGCTTGTCAGTCTGTTGGCTGGTAAATATAAAAATCTGTGCGTAGTAGGTGATGATGACCAGTCCATCTATAAGTTTCGAGGCGCAAACATTGAAAATATATTGAACTTTGAAAAATCATACCCAGGAGCCGTGGTCATTAAGCTGGAGCAAAATTACCGTTCCAGCCAGAGCATCTTAAATGCAGCCAATGAGGTCATACGCCACAACAGAGGCCGTAAGGACAAAACCCTTTGGACAGCCAATGACGAAGGCCCTTTGGTGCAGTTTAAGCAGTTTGATAATGCTTCTGAGGAAGCGGATGCCATTGTCCGGGATATTTTAAACAGCCCGTCCGATTATCAGGATTGTGCCGTACTTTATCGGACCAATGCTCAGTCCCGTCTCATTGAAGAAAAATGTCTTCAGCACAATGTTCCCTATCGCATGGTAGGAGGCGTCAATTTCTATCAGAGAAGAGAAATTAAGGATATCCTGGCTTATTTAAAGACCATTGCCAATGGTAAGGATGACCTTTCTGCCTTAAGAGTTATCAATGTCCCCAAGCGTGGAATCGGTGCCACCAGCCTTGGTAAGATTCAGGCGTTTGCATCAGAACGGGGCTTTGACATTTACGATGCCTTTTGCCGGGCAAAAGCGGTCCCGGGACTCGGAAAAGCAGCTGATAAGGTCCTTGTATTTACTGAGCTGATTGAAGATTTCCGTAACAGAATGTCAGAAGAGGCTTACACCATTCACGAACTGATTGAAGATGTACTTGATGAGACTGGATACTTAAAAGAGCTGGAAGCAGAAGGGGAAATCGAGTACCAGACCCGTCTTGAAAATATAGAAGAGTTGATTAACAAGGCTGTAAGCTTTGAAGGAGACCATGAGCATCCGGATCTCAATGAATTCCTGGAAGAAGTGGCTCTGGTGGCTGATGTAGACCGTATGGATGACTCGGAAAACAGAGTGACTCTCATGACGCTTCACAGCGCCAAAGGACTTGAATTCCCCCGGGTGTATTTAACCGGAATGGAAGATGGTCTCTTCCCCAGCATGATGTCTATTTCCTCTGACGATAAGGAAGAGGTGGAAGAAGAGCGGAGACTTTGTTATGTGGGAATCACGAGAGCTCAGAACTTTTTAATGATGACTTCAGCAAGACAGCGTATGGTAAATGGAGAGACCAGGTACAGTAAGGTAAGCCGCTTTATCGAAGAGATTCCGGATCATCTTCTGGATTCCAGCAGGCTGGAGCCAAGAATTTCAAAAATCCGCACGGGAGCTGATTTTGATGACAGTGCATTGCCATGGGGAAAGGCAGGACGATCTGCCGGTGTCAGCAGCTTTGGACCTGGAAACAATGCATATGCATCTAAAACTGCAAAACCCGCCTCATCTCCTGGCTTTGGAAAAGCATTTACTGTAGAAAAGCCATCTTCCTTAAACTATAAGGAAGGCGACAGGGTCAGCCACATCAAGTTTGGAGAAGGACTTGTCATGGAAATTAAGGACGGCGGAAGAGACTTTGAGGTCACAGTCCAGTTTGATAAAGCAGGGGTTAAAAAGATGTTTGCATCCTTCGCAAAACTAAAACTTTTATAAAAACAATAATCAATACATAAAATTCAAAAAAATTGTGAAAATGATAGTAAAAGACCCAATATAATGGTATAATAACTGCGATAGGCAGAGAGACAAACCTTTGCCAGGATTTAAAAAGCAAGGCTCTCAGAAAGGACGTGGAGACATGAACAGATTTGATGCAATGAGCAAAGAGGCTATGAGCAAACTGGAAGATCTTATGAACTCAAGCAGAGTGAATGAATTGCTTCATAAAAGAGAACAGGAAGAAAAGAAGAAAAATTGTATTCTCTGGATACTGGCTATAGTAGGAGCTGTGGCAGCGGTGGCAGGCATCGCCTATACCGTTTACCGCTTCTTCACACCGGATTATCTGGAAGATTTTGAAGATGATTTTGATGATGATTTCGACGATGATTTTTTTGAAGACGATCAGGCTGTCGAAGCTACGGAACAATAAGATTGGCATTATTATAGAGAAGGAGCGTGCCTCAGTCAGTGAGACACGCTTTTTGCTCGGTCAGGAATAAAAAAGGATAGGAGTCAGAAGAGTGAAAAAGGGTGAGATATACGAAGGTATTATAGGCCGGTTCGATTTCCCGGATAAGGGTTATATAGAACTGCCGGAAGGTAAAATAGGAATAAAGCACACATTGCCAGGACAAAAGGTTCGTGTGATGATCAATAAAAAACGAGGTGGAAAGGTAGAGGGCCGGGTTCTTGAAGTTTTAGAGCCTTCTAAGCTTGAGACCGCAGAGAATCCTTGTCCTCATTTTGGGATATGCGGCGGATGTACGTACCAGACACTTCCTTATGAGGAGCAGTTGAAGATTAAAGAGAAACAGGTTAAAGATCTGATTGACAGTGTTTGTGAGGATTATGTATTTGAAGGAATCAAGGGCAGTCCTATAGAAGATGGATATCGGAATAAGATGGAGTTTTCCTTTGGAGATGAGTTTAAGGATGGTCCTTTGGCCCTTGGCATGCATAAGAGGGGAAGCTTTTACGATGTGGTAACAACAGGTAACTGCCAGATCGTTAATTCTGATTTTACGGATATTTTAAAGGCTGTAAAGGGATATTTTGAGGAAAAAGGAACTGGATTTTATAAGAAAATGCAGCATACCGGATATTTACGCCACCTTCTGGTGCGACGTGCCATTAAGACGGGCGAGATTTTAATTGACCTGGTAACGACAAGTCAGGAAGAGATGGACTTACAGCCATTAACGGATCTTTTGCTTGGTTTGTCTTTAAATGGTACAATTGTTGGAATTCTTCATACATTTAATGATAGTCTTGCTGATGTGGTAAAGAATGACCGGACTGATATTTTATATGGACAGGATTTCTTTTTTGAGGAGCTTTTGGGACTGAAATTTAAAATTTCACCGTTTTCCTTCTTCCAGACGAACTCTCTTGGTGCAGAAGTATTATATGAAACTACAAGAGGCTACGTTGGGGAGACAAAGGATAAGGTGGTATTTGACTTATACAGCGGAACTGGTACTATTGCTCAGATTCTGGCTCCTGTGGCTAAGAAGGTAGTGGGCGTGGAGATCGTTGAAGAGGCTGTAGAGGCAGCGAGGGAGAATGCGAAGCGTAACGGGCTTGAGAACTGTGAATTTATTGCTGGTGATGTATTAAAGGTTATTGATGAGTTACAGGACAAGCCTGACTTGATTGTGCTTGATCCGCCAAGGGATGGGATTCATCCAAAAGCATTAGGCAAGATTATTGATTTTGGAGTGGATAAGCTGGTTTATGTTTCTTGTAAGCCTACCAGCCTTGTGAGGGATTTGGTGGTGTTACAGGAGAGTGGTTATAAGGTGGAGAAGGTTTGTTGTGTGGACATGTTTCCTTCAACAGCGAACGTTGAGACGGTTTGTCTGCTGTCACGGAAAACCCAGTAAATCAAAGGTTTCTGTCATTTATGAAAGAAGATGGACGTGTGTCTTTGGTTTATCTGATTAGTCCACGGAAACTTATTTTACCCTGGGGTAAATTTTTTAGAACCAGAAAAATTAGTTCACATAGTTACGAATTGGCTATAAATGTAGGGATTATTCTATGAAAGGATAATATTGTGGATAGAATTTGCGTAAGAAAAGGTTTATCACCTCATATGGGTAGTATAGAACATTTAGCAATATATGTTAACGAAAAAAGATTGGATGAATATCTGGTTGAACGGATTGGTAAAGAGTACCTTGGGCTAATTCCCGCATGGTTGGACTATTATGATGACAGTTATGCCCCAAGTAGAAGAGAAAAGGAATATGTCTGGGAGCAAACTCAATTATGTCATGATACAAGAGTATTACCTGTGTTACTATGTCCGGATGATTTTGATTTTAGTTGTACAGTCGTAATTGTGGAGGTAACAGATAAGGGAGAATTCGTGCATTGGAACAGGTTTGGCATAGATTGTACAGAATTTGAGCCTGAAGAGGATATGTTTCCCCAATATATTGGTAAAAATCAGAAATGGTTTGATGGCATAGGTCCATTTAAATTTAAAAAATCGGAGTATGAGCAGTGCATAAAAGCGTTTTATACTTCTTTTGGTACTGATAATTAATAAATAGTAAATTCGAAGGATTTAATAGGCTACATGAAATATCATGTAATTGATTAGGGGGAACCTTTATTAAATTTGAGATTATGAATGAAGATGTGGATTTTCTTTTAAAAGTTAAGGAATGGAGAGGGAAAATGGCTGCAAAGTCTATCATGGGAATTTTCAGCCTGAATTTGGAAGAAACACTTTTATTAGTTGTCAATACGGAGGATAAAGAGTTAGTGTATGAGAATTTCTCTAAATAGATAATAGGCTGAGAACCCAGCAGCAGTGACCAATATAACAGATGCGAATGTCCGCTAGAGACAATTGCGTCTGTTTTATTTTGCTTTTTGAATAGAGCGTTGTTTTACTAACCCAATGCCCCGAAATTTTAATTATGGCAAAAGTATATATCATTTTTTCCATAAATGAAAAAAGGTTCATTTTTCTGATAAAATCTTATGAAAATATCTGTATAAATAATAAATAGAATTATATCAATGTAGCTGATAATGCTGTCCATAATTTCAGAAAACTTCACTTCATGTACTTTTACATACTTATTCTTTGATTTCTATATTAATAAGGGAAAGGAGAGTATGATTACCATTTTAAATACAATCATACAAAGTTAAAATGAAAAAACTGCTTATTTTTCCTCCTGGCTGGACACCTGTAGGGCCTTACTTAGCATTACCTATCTTAAAATCATACCTAAAAGAGCGAGAAGATATAGATGTAAGCATTGTCGATTTAAATATTGAATTTTATGCTGAAAATATAATAAAAAACAGCTTGTTTTTAATTAGCAAGTCCATAGACGGATGTACCATTGACTTAAATAAAATAGATTTGAAATATGGTTATAAGCAAACCAATGATATTATGCAAGTAATTGATAACAGTGATATCAATCCTTTTATTGAGTTTTATAAAAAAGGGATCATTGAGAGAATTAACAAAGAAAAAATTGAATTCATTGGAATTTCAATTAGTGGGTCGTATCAACTCATTTCGGCGTTAACGTTATGTTTGCTGATTAAAAAAAGCTGTAATAGCGTCAAGCATATATCACTTGGAGGTAATTACATAACCAGGTTGGCAATACATAATTTTACGAATCGTCATCCTTTTTATAAATATTTTGATTCTATTATGCTATACGATGGAGAGGCAGTTCTTCCACAATTAATAAATGCGGTTGAGAACGGTGATACCTTAGAGGGTATCAATAATTTATATTATATCCGTGAGCAAAATGAAATCTGTAAGAATAATATAGTGGCAACGTCTATTGTCAATGATACAGTGCCTGATTTTGACGGATTTCAATTGGATAAGTATTTAATGCCGGAATTAGTGCTGCCAATATATACTAGCAGACAATGTTTTAACAAATGTGCTTTTTGTACAATTCCAAGTGCAACCAGTGGGAGATATCGTACCATACCCGTGGTGAAGGTCCTACAAAATATGAAAGAGCTTAATTCAAAATATCATTCACGTATTTTTTCTTTTGTCGATGAAACGTTTGAAGCAAGTAGAATGGTTGAACTGGCAGAAATGATAAATGAAGAGCAGTTGGATTTCTATTGGCATGGTGAGACGCGATTTAGTCCAACATTGACAGAAGAAAATTGTAATGCGATATATAAAAGCGGTTGTAGACAAATTCAATTTGGCCTGGAATCATACAATCAACGCGTGCTCGATAAGATGAAGAAGAATGTAAAAATCCAATGGATTGATATGAACATACGTAATTGTTTAAAGAGTGGTATACCAGTACATCTATTCTTTATGGTTGGCTTTCCTACGGAAACAGAAGCGGAAGCTTTGAATTCAATCAATTATACTACTATGATTTTGAATGAATCAAAAAATAAGTATAAAGTTCCCTACTCATCTAGGGGCTTTCAAGAGTTTGGTTTAGATATAGGCTCTGATGTATGGTATTATCCTGAAAAATATAGCATTAATAAAATATACCGTGATGGCCGAGGTGATTTATCTACCAATGTTCCCTTTGATATTTTAGAAGGTCTATCAACAGAAGAAAGCATAAAATTAGTAAGCAAACATCAATTCGAGCATCAATCTGATAAATTATTTACCCAGTATATGCTTTTACCAGAAAGATTGCATGTATCAGAAGTAAAATGGATACTGGATTCTGTAAACAAGACCGAATATCATAGTGTAAAGACGAAATTAATGTATGATATACGTAATGAAAGTAAAGATTTGTATATTAAATTAAATGAACATGTTAGTTTTCAAGAAATCAATCATTATGATTTGGCGTTAGACAAGAGGTTTGTGTTATACAATAGTATGAATCACCAAATTTTTTATCTGGATGATAAATATCAAACTATACTAGAACAATTGAGTGAGGGAATATCCGTACAGGAGCTATTAACTGGTTCACAGGGGGAACTGTTGGATGAAATTAATAAAATGATATATTTCAATTTCCTTAATATCAGCAATAAGAGTCATAAAGATCAGTACTTGATAGATTATGAAAGTACTGATTGTATATTAAATGATCAATTTGTTGTTAAAGAAGCTAATGACGCTGGTGGCATTTATCTATTAAATCTAATTACATACGATATGTGTAAAATCAACAAACTCTCCTTTTTATTATTGGATTATTTCAAGAAGAGACATTCGCTGGAATGCTTAAAGGCAGAGTTAAAGAAAAATGATTTTGGTTTTAAAGGCAAAGATCTGAGAAATCTATTTTCAATCATGCTTGATTCAAAGATCTTAATACCTTTAGAATAAATTAAGAGAGTGGAGGTGAATTTATGGACAAGCAGTTACTTGAAAAACTAAAAGAGCTTGAAGAAAAAGAAATAATTGCCGAGAGTTTAGAAAATCAGGATTATGTAATGAAGTATGCAACTTGATGTTTTGAGCATTTCTTTAAGGTACAAAAATTTTAACAATGGTTTTTAAAAAAGAGTTGTTGCAAAAGTGGATCAATCATCTACGTTAGCAACAACTCCTTTTTATATAGACACAATAAAATACGAATTACAGCTTATGCTTTATTACTAAATGTAGTTTTGAGTTTATAATATGCAAACAAATGATATATTTGTTTGCATATATATAGACATAAATGGATAAAAGGTATATAATCACATATGAGTTCATAAATGTAATAGGTAGTATAGTAGTATTTATAAGTGCAGAAAAAAGTAGAAATGAAAAATTGCTAAAAAGGGGCCAGGATAAGATGAGAGACCACGATGAAAGAAAGTCGTTATGGCAAGTGACACAAGATGAGTTAACAAACGGCTTTTACGAAAATGATAATTTTGTATATTGTCTGATATGCAATGAAACCTTTACGAAAGGAGAGATATTTCAGCATAATAATCATTTCTATGATGCGTATAAAATGATGAAAATTCATAATGAGGAAAAGCATGGCTCCATGTTAGATTATCTACTGAATATGAATCCGAATTTTTTAGGGATTTCATCTACACAGCAATCTATACTAAAATTAATGGCAGAGGGGAAATCTGATAAAGAAATTAGTGAAGTAAAGGGTATCTCCTGCTCTACTGTGAGAAATCACCGGTATAAGCTACATGAGTATGAGAAACAAGCTAAATTATTTTTGGCTGCTATGGATTTATTCAAAAAAAAGGAGGACTTTATGAAATCGGAAGAACCATCATCTCAATTTTATGATGCCCATAAAACCGCTACAATGATTGATGATCGTTACAATGTCACTGTGGAGGAAAAGAAAAAAATGATCGCAAGATATATAGATCAAAATGGCTGCATCAAACAGTTTCCTGCTAAAGAAAAGGGAAAAATCGTAATACTAAGGGAAATTGCAAGTAACTTTTCACCAGGTATCCATTATAGTGAAATTGAAGTAAATAATGTGTTAAAAAAGATTTACAGCGATTTTCCATATATTCGGCGGTTATTAATTGAATATGGTTTTTTAGAAAGAACGGATTCTTGCTCTGAATATTGGATCAAGGAGTAAGCGTATGGGGGGAGATAGGAACTATAAAAAGAATATTATTTTGTTAATTATGGGAAGAGTGACTTCTAAGTTCGGAGTGGCTTTTTACCTTATCGTTTTACCATTATTTATTTTAAAAAGCTCGGGAAGTTTAGCTTGGTCAGGTGTTTTTTTTACATTGTCTACAGTACCGGCAATAATTGTGACACCATTATTAGGATTATTCGTGGATAGGTTTAATAGGAAAAATATTATTATTTTGTGTGATCTGTTTACAGGATTCTTATATTTTGTATTATTTGTCACCTACAATTTTAATGATTATTTGGGGGTTTTATTAACCGTTACTATAATAATAAACATTGTCTCTAATATTTTTGAGATAGCATCTAAAGTATTTTTTTCAGAAATTGTTTCTTTGGAAACCATAGAAAGATATAATGGTATAAAAAGTTTTGGTGATAATGCTGCATCACTTATTGCTCCTGTATTAGGAACACTTACTTTTGGGTTATGGGGATTTAAAATAATTTTATTAATTATGGTGATTTTATATGTTACGTCTGCCATATTAGAATATTTTATACAATACACGTCGTGTAAATCTGATGTTTCTGTAAAATCCAATTGGATTAAAGAGCTCACAGAAGGAATTCAATTTGTTCGGGATCATAAGGATATTTTATATCTGTTTATTTTAGTTATGTCTTTGAATTTTTTTGTTGGTGGTAGTGAAGAAATAATGAATCCAGGAATTTTAATTCAAAAATATAAAATATCTGATGTATTATTTGGATTTACGTCTACAACAGCAATTTTAGGAACGATAATTGCGGGGTTCATCATCTTTAAAAACCGTAAAATTAAATTACAAAACTATATGTATCATTTTATTTTGATTAATAGTGGATTGATGATTATTACTGGTGGATTATCTATCATATTGTATCCTTTAAAAACTTTATATTTTTTTCTATTTCTAATAATACAGTTATTAATTGGCTTCTTTACTACATGTGTAAATGTGCCATTAAATTCTTATTTTCAAATTCATACTCCACTGCAGTTTCAAGGCCGGTTTTTTGCTTTATTAACATTTAGCTCTAGCCTGTTTGTTCCGTTAGGAATTCTTTATTCCGGTTTTATTTCCAGTATAATAGGACCGGATGTCACTTATATCGTGAATAATATGTTTATTGTACTTATTATTATAATCATATTGAAAAGAGGTAAAAGTAGGCTCATAGATAATACTTTTAATTAATTATACAAATAACCTTATTTAATTAAGAAATAAACTTATGAAGCATGGGGGGAATTGACTTGCTACATATTGCAATATGTGATGATGATCCTGTAACTTGTACTCAACTGGAAGAAGTCATAATAGTATTTCAAAATAGTATGAGAAGAGAATTTGAGGTGGATGTTTTTTATTCAGGTGAAGAATTATATAAGTATATTATAAAAGAAAATTTTTATCATCTGATATTTCTTGGAATTGAATTCGAGACTATTAATGGCATAGAAATTGGACGTAAGATAAGAGAAGAAAGAAATGATAATATAACACAAATTGTATATGTCTCGGTAAAAGAAAGTTATGCTATCAAATTATTTGATATTCGTCCATTGAACTTTCTAGTAAAGCCTTTAAAAAAAGAGAAAATAAAGAAGGTTTTAAAAACAGCCATTATGTTGATTGATCATGAAAATCAATATTTTGAGTTTAAAATAAACCGAACTCATAAAAGAATACCTTTTAAGGACATTATTTATTTGGAGAGTAATCGAAAAAAAGTTAAAATAGTAGAAAAGGATGGAGAATATGAATTTTATGGAAAGCTTGAAGAAGCAATGCAGCAGCTTCCGGGTGAAAATTTTCTCCAAATCCATAAATCTTACATTGTAAATTATTCGTATATAGTCTCTTATCAATATAATTACATAGAAATGGTTAATAAAAGAATATTACCTATAAGCCAGCATAACAGAAAAGTTGTTGGAAATTGGCTGATTGAGCAAAAACAAGAAGAGTAAAAGATTACTCATGGAAAAGATATTACTCTAATCATGTTCCCCGTGCAGATAATTAGTTGCATGGGGATCTTTAATGTTACTTATGTTACGCCGCAAATCGTTACGTTGGTATCGTAATTGTTAAGTATGCTTGTGTATGTTCTGCACTGTTGAAATCATGAACAACCTGTACATACTCATCTCGAATCAGAATATTTTTTATAAATACACCAGAGAGTGTATGAAGGAAGGGCAGTAGATAACCAGTATAGATCTTTATTATATCTTTCTTTTATTTCCATGATAAGATATAATCAAATTCATTAGCGACTTAAAAAGATAACAGTTAATAATAAGTTTTTTAGTATCTTAAGTAAAGAAGCTTCGTGCCTATAATAATTGTAGGGATTGGAAGTCAGTATAATAAGGAGGCTAAAATAGTCTTTTACCAGATGAAACATTTTTTTAGGAGGGATAAGGATATAATTTATGAAAACATGGGATAAATTACTTGCCATATTTGTTGTGCTATTATGGGGGATTAACTTTACAGTAATTAAATTAGGAGTCAATGAAATGTCGCCATTTTTATTGGTGGCATTAAGATATACGGTTGCTGCTCTGCCTGCAATACTATTTGTAAAGCGGCCAGATACCAGTTGGAAATATATCGTCATATATGGAATGACCGTTGGTGTAGGACAGTTTTCATGCCTTTTTTATGCAGCAAATATAGGGATGCCCGCTGGTGTTGCATCAGTGGTCTTGCAGTCACAGGCATTTTTTACGATTCTATTTGCTGGCGTTTTGTTTAAAGAAAAAATCAGAAAAGGCCAAATGGTGGGACTTATCATTGCTGGAATCGGACTTTATTTTATAAGCGGCAGCATTGGAGGCAATGGCGGAACGGCTATACCGGGAGCGGCATTCTTTCTAACGATATTAGCCGCTCTTTTTTGGGGAATTTCCAATCTTGTAGTTAGATATGCGTCAAAAGAAGCAGAGGCACATGGAAAGAAATTAAATATGTTTAGCATGGTTGTATGGTCAAGTCTGATTCCACCAATCCCTATGATGACAGCTGCAATCATCATCAATAAGCCTTTACAGGTATGGAATCAGCTGACCGATATCAATGGAACAGCCATCTTTTCTATCGTATATCTGGCATTGTGCGCAACTCTGATTGGGTATGGTATATGGAGCACATTACTGGCAAAATACTCCGCAGGAGAAGTGGCTCCTTTATCGCTCTTGGTTCCGATAGCGGGTCTTATTACAGCACAGATCGTATTGAAGGAGAAACTGACAGCATTACAATGGGGCGGAGGGCTTATTATTATAACGGGCCTCCTGATATCCAATTTTTCTCATTTTCTATTAAAAAGGTTGCAAAAGAGATTTTGAAAATCAAAGATATTAGATATATTTCAGATTAATATTGTTATATTAAGGTGCTCCTGTCCATTACACATTA
Source organism: Clostridium sp. 12(A) (assembly GCA_000526575.1). Taxonomy (GTDB): domain Bacteria; phylum Bacillota; class Clostridia; order Lachnospirales; family Lachnospiraceae; genus Lacrimispora; species Lacrimispora xylanolytica. Next base: position 568,182 of record JAGI01000002.1, read on the forward strand.
TAAAAAAACAACTCTGGATAAAAGGTTAGAGCTGTTTTAATAATAGTATCATGCAGAGTTTACTTGAAATCAAGAAGGATGTTATTCAAGTAATCATTGGTGTAATAAATGCTTCTATAAAAGCTGCCACGACAAGTAAGGGAAATGCTACAAAACAATAAACAGTAACTATTTTCTCAAAAGCATAAACAACTCCAAATTTAGAATTGGACTTTTTAAACAAATGACTTCGAATTGCTTTATTAAATTCAAATAGCACGGCCAATACAATAAAAAAAGAAAACAATTCAATGGTAGCATGTGGAAAAACACCTAAAAACACTTTGAAAAAACTCATCTTATCTTGTAATTGGGGTGTGAATGGAAGATAAAGAACCACCCCTGTAGCAATTGCTGTTAATGCAACTGGTAAGTAGTAGACAAACGGAATAGGAATAAGAGATAAAATAAGCATTTGAAATGGGACTTTAATCCCATTATTGACTACATATTGAAAAAACTTTCCCATTTGTGTCTTATTCGTTTCTGAAGTTTTGCTATCTGCCCAATTAATAAATTCCAAAATATCGGGTTTCATAAATAAGGATATTCCAAAACTGATTAAAATAATTCCTATTGTTACCAATGCAAATCTACGTATTAATGTATTATAGTCTTTTAACAATATGCTAACCTCCATATAAAAAGATTACTTCACTTAAACAAATATTCATTATTAAAAGAGTGGAAAAAATAAAAAAACAGTTTCGTCAATTATTGATTTAACTCTTATATAAATCAAATTATTAAGTAAATTGTACGATTAAGCTTATAATAAGTCCAATCTTATCATCTATTATATAAAATCAAGCTTATAGAAAATGACTTTTTATATTAATCAAATCTTAAATTGTAGTTAAGTCAATTAAATGTTATACTTTATTTAATATTAAGGGAAGAGAATGGAGGCTTTGATTTGGACTCAAAGAGTAATAATATAAAAGTACACAAGGACACCTTTGCAGAAGCTTGTTCATCCATCATCAATGGAGTAATAAGCTTTTTTATTGTTTTGTTAGTCTTTGTGTTTCCTATCATATATCATAATTCTTATATAGATATTTTAGTGTTCAAATATCAATTCTATTGGGGCAGCGTTGTGGCTATGTTATCACTTTGCCTTATTCTTTCTCTAATAATGCTGGTAATCGACTACAAGAAGTATAAAGGGGAGCATACAAAGATATTTTTTACCAGGCTGAGCCCAAAAAACTGGAGAAAAACATTTCGTGCAGCTGATTGTTGGGCTATCATATTTTGGATCATTCTCGTTATTTCAACTTTTCAGTCCGATTATTTTTATGAGTCATTCTGGGGGAACGAAGGACGATATTCAGGATTATTTTTAATGACACTCTATGTTGCATCCTATCTGATGATTAGCCGGTTTTGGAAGGCAAAGGAATGGGTACTGGATGTTTTTCTGGTCAGTGGTATGATGGTATGCTTTGTTGGAATCACAGATTATTTTAGGATGGATGTCCTTAATCTTCATAAATACATTGCGTATGAAGAATGGGATATATTTACCTCCACCATAGGAAATATTAATATGTACACCGGTTATGTTGCACTGATTTTAGGTGCTTCAGCGGCGTGGTTTGCCATTGCTAAGAGTAGGATAAGAGTCATCTGGTGTTATCTCTGTATGGTAGTTAGCTTTTTTGCAATTATCCTGGGACGCAGCGACAATGCATATTTGGCATTGGCCGCTTTGTTTGGATTTCTGCCCTTTCTATTATTCAGAAGTAAAACCGGGGTGAAGCGATATTTGCTGATGCTTGCTACATTTGGTACCGTGGTGCTATGCATTATCCAAATGAACCAGGCCTACGGGGATACGGTGATTGGGCTTGATAGTTTGTTTCAGACATTGGCTGAGTTTAATGGCTTCCTATACGTGGTAGCAGGGCTGTGGGCAATATACGCTGCAGTTTATATCCTGATTAAAAAAAGCCGGAATAAGAATGATGAAGTTGGACCGGTGGTCATGTATGGCTGGGCTGGACTGCTGATACTTTCCGTATTGGTTCTTGGATTTTTGCTTTTTGATGCAAATGTGGCTGGAAATGCAGCAAGGTATGGCTCTTTGGGGAATTATCTCGTATTTAATGATAGCTGGGGAACTGGTCGGGGGTATATTTGGAGAAAGTCGATGGAATTATATAAGGAATTTACTCCAATGCATAAATTATTTGGGCATGGACCGGATACCTTTGGAATCCTGACTGTAACAAAAATCGGTGATGAAATGCCACAACGCTTTGAAAATGCCCATAATGAGTATTTGCAGTACTTCATGACCATTGGGCTGACTGGTTTGATTGCTTACGTTGTTTTTCTTGGCTCAGCAATTTACTGTATGTGTAAAAATGTGAAGACAAAGCCATATATCATAGGCTGTTGTTTTGCTGTGATATGTTATATGACTCAAGCGGTAGTAAATATAAGTGTAGTGATTGTAACTCCCATGATGTGGTTGTTGCTTAGCGTTGGAATGGCAAGCGGTAAGAAAAGGTGTGACGAATAACAACAGGATATAAAGCATACCCACAGTGAGTCTTAATAATAGCGAGAGATATGTCAGTTTCAAACTGGCACATAATAAATGCATCTTGAGAAGCCTTTAAAAGCTGATTCAAGATGCATTTTTATGTCGTAAGACGCTTGATTTCTCTAAATAATAACTCAACATAAGCAAACTTTGTCAATTGGTTTTAAATGAGGCTTCATCCCACTTATTTTTGTTTTCTGGTTGATGATCGGACAATCAGATTCGGAAGAGTCACAAAGGATTGAACCTGAAGTCCCGGATTTTTTATCTTCCTCAATAAGATAGAAGCCGCCTGTTTCCCCATTTCATGGACATCTATATCAATCACAGTAAGAGGAGGATCAATGAGCTGTGAGAGAGGATAATCGTCAAAGGTAATGAGACCCATATCCTTTGGGATGGCTAATTGATGTTTTTCTATTGCCCCAACGGCACCCATTGCAATCTGATTATTTTCACATATAACGGCATCGGGGAGAGTGGGTTGACTTAGGAGTTCCTCCATCATTAAAAATCCGCTTTCTTTTGTATAGGTACCGTATTTTATAAAATCATCTTGTATGGTGAGCCCATTAATATTCATATACGATACAAAACCTTGCAGGCGGTGCCTTGATATTTCATCGCTTTTAGGTCCTCCGATAAAAGCGATTTGAGAATAACCGCATTTCTCCAAATATTCCATTGCCATTTGACCAGAAACACGATTGTTGGTATCGATCCAGGAAGAGGGACTGGCAAATGGGGGTCTCCCGATAATAATGTGCGGAAAGTTGTTTTTAGATAAAAAGTCAATCAATGCCCTTGATGTAGCAGAGCCATGGACCAAAATACCATCAGCCGTGCTACAACCCACTATTTTATTAGCTGAATCAAAAGCATCTTGTTTGTCAGATACGCCCAAGAAAGACAGATTATAGTTTTTGTCCCGGATTACATTTTGTGCACCGCATAGAATTTCAAACATGTGAGGATTATGAAAGGCAGTATGTATTTCCGTAACAGCAAGAAAGATAATGTTACCAGTACGTTTGCATTTGAAATTACTGGCTTGTGCATTGGGATGATAATTGAGACGTTTCATTACTTCCATGACACGCTGAGTCGTACTCTCTGAAATATAAGGCTTGTTGTTCAGTATTTTAGATACCGTAGCCGTGGATACTCCGGCTTCCCTGGCAACATCTTTTATTGTTACAGCCATTGGACACCCCTTTCTTAAACTCCATTAGAATAGTATATCGTTTACCTAAAAAAATCAAGCAATATGTATAAAAAAACTTTGTAATTAGGAGTGGTATTGTTATAATTTGCTTATAAATACCGGTATTTTATAAAATAGGAAACAACATATCAAGAATGGAGAAGGAAGGGGAAAAAGTAGTGAAAAAGATGTTAAAACGTATTGTAAGCTTTGTACTTTGTTTTATTATGACAATGCCACTGTTGCCTTCAATGGAGGTAAATGCAGCCGAAAGTCTTCGGGGAGAGTCCATTTATCAGATCATGGTTGATCGTTTTTATGATGGGGATAAAACGAATAATGCAACTGGAGAAGCTTTTCGATATGCAGAGAACTCAGAAGAAGATTATCGTTATATGCACGGCGGTGATTGGCAGGGAATCATAGATAAGATCTCTTACATTAAGGAAATGGGATATACCGCAATCTGGATTTCACCGGTGTCTGACCCACAGCTATGGGGAATACCGGATTCCAGTGGAAAACAGTGGCCATCTGCCTATCATGGCTATAATGTATTTGATCCCAATCGAGCTAATCGCTATTTCGGTTCAAGAGATCCTCAGACCAGCAAGGATAAGCTAAAGGAAATGGTAGATGTTTGCCATGAAAATGGAATTAAGGTCATTTTTGATGTAGTTCCCAATCATGTGGGAGATTATCTGCAGGGAATCGGAAGCAATGCGCATTATACTAGCGGTACAGGATTAAAAGAGGGTACTCAGCTGCAGCCTGCAGCGCCGTTTAATAATGTCTCATGGTATCACAACAAAGGAGATATCGATTTTAACATAGAGCATCCTCATACAGTAGCAAGCACCCAGATGCTTGAAGATCATGACCTGAGTGGTCTGGATGATATTGACTTTGATCATAAGGATGCCAAGGGTGCCATGTTCGACTCTATAAAGAACTGGTTTACCTATACGGGGGCAGATGCGGCCAGGGTGGATGCGGCAAAATGTATGAAGCCATCTGATATTCATGAATTACAGGAATATTTGGGAGTTGCAACCTTTGGTGAGAACTTTGATATGCATGTGGAATTTATTAAGGATTGGGTGGGAGATAACGCTGAAACAGGTATGCTTGATTTTCCCTTGTTTCAGGCTATTGTAAATGATTTTGCATATGGAAAGAATTTTAACAACACATCGGAAATCTCACTTCAATCCATTTTGGCGCAGGATTATCTCTATGGTACTCATCTGAATGATATGGTTACATTTATTGACAATCACGACAGAAATCGTTTTCTGACAGAAGCTGGGGGCGATGTTGATAAACTCCACAATGCGTTAACGTTTATATTTACAGCAAGGGGAACCCCAGTGGTATTCCAGGGAACAGAGCAAAACAGAGGAAATGCCAATGGTCAGGGGATCAATGGAATTGCAGATACCTGGAATCGTTGGTCCATGGTAACAAAGGATCAAAACGGCAATGTAATAAAAGATTATTTTAACACCTCCACCAATACCTATAAGCTTATCCGGACCTTGAACGATCTTCGGGGAAAATATGAAGCTTTAAGCTTTGGAACACAACGTGAGATGTGGACTTCCATGCATACCTATGCGTTTTCAAGAAGAATGGACAGCGGAAAAAATGCGGGACAGGAATTAATTTGTGCGTTTCATAATTCCAAAGGTACCGATACTGAAACGATGTCAATACGTGCCGAAAGTTCCATAAAGGCAGGGACTACGTTAGTAAATGTAATGAATCCCAATGATAAAATAACCGTTTCCCAAGATAAGAAGGTAACAATAACCCTTACCGGAGACACTTCCAAAATATATGTTGTTGATGAAAATGCAGGTGATACCATTCCAGTGACCATTCATATTCGGAATGCGTCTACGGACTGGGGACAGAATGTTTATATTTTAGGGAACTGCGCGGAACTCGGTAACTGGGATCCAAACAAAGCAGCAGGGCCTGCAGCCTGTCCTAATTATCCGGAGTGGAATTTGACCGTATATATTCCGGCAGGCCAGAAAATTGAGTTTAAAGCGATTAAGAAGAATGCGGCAGGAAGTGTCATTTGGCAAAGTGGAGATAATCACAGCTATACGGTACCTGCATCGGGGGCCGGGACAGTAACCATAGACTGGTAAGTCTTTTATAACATAGTTTCTAAATTTTGAATGGAGGGCATGAGAAGTGAAGAAGATGGCATTGGTTTTGTGTATTGCAATGACTGCTGCAATGGTTACCGGATGTAGTAAAAATACGGACAGCGTTGCAGCAAAGCAGGGGAATAAGGAAGCACTCAATACCATTCGTATTTGGCATGATGGAGACAAGGCAATGATACAGTTGATGGAAGATCATCTAAATGAGGCTTTAAGTGATGATGGAATCACTGTAAAATTCGAGCAAAAGAGCGGGTTAACAGATCAGATTAAGCTATATGGAAGCGATGAGGTGAATGGACCGGATCTTTATATGTATGCCCATGATTCTCTTGGAATGTTCGTGGAAATGGGAGCTTTGGCGCCAATCACGGATGTGATTGACAAAGCCGTTTATGCGGATATGCTTCCCATGACCCTGAAAGCAGGAAATTATAAGGATGCTCAATACATGATGCCTGTCTACTTTGAAACACTGCTTTTTATTTATAATAAGGATTTGTGGGAGGGAGAAGTGCCCTCCACCACAGAAGAACTTTATTCCTACATGAAAAACCATACAGATGCCACTGCTGGAACTTATGCTTTAGTGAACCAACATTCAACTGCTTATAATGTAGCTCCCTTTATAAACGGATTTGGCGGATATATTATCAATGAGCAGGCGAAGTCAGGACTAAATGACAAAAAGACCATGGAGGCAATCGAATATAATAAAAAGTTTGCCAAATTAGAAGCGGACGGGGACTATAATACGGTAAATGCCTTATTTAAAGACGGAAAAGCCGCAGCAATTATTGGCGGACCATGGCTGATATCAGGTGTGAGAGAAGCTAATATCAATTATGGAATAAAATCCTTATGTGATTTCAAGCTGCCAAACGGTCATGCACTTGTGCCATATTCGGGTGTGCAGGGAATTGGTGTTATGAAGCATGCAGCGGAAACGAAAAAAGAAGCAGTGGAAAAGGTGCTGAAAGAAATTGCTGATCCCCAGCTTGGAATTGATCTGGCAGAAAACTCCAGATGCGCTCCTGCGAATCAAAAATCCTATGAAAATCCAACGGTGTCAAAGGATGAAATGATAGCTGCCATGAGAAAGACTGCTGATATTGCACAGCCGATGCCAAACATTCCCCAAATGAGCGTAATGTGGGGACCGACAGAATCACTTCTTGCGGCAGTCAATAAATCGGGCAAAGATTTAAACAACGTAGCGGATGAATATCAAAAACAGGCAGAGATTGCAATCGCAGATATGCAATAAAAGTGTATGACCGGTTAACTTGTTTTAAATCGTTAACCGGTCATACAGAAGAAAACTTGTCTTACGATTATGTAGAGACATCTTACCTGTCCTTTTTATAGGATAGCTTGCTGCAGATTGGGGATATAGGAGTAGGCAATTTATGAACAAGAGAAATAAAATTCTTCCATGGGAATATAGTTTTCCCTCAATCATATTAATCGGATTAATTGTTGTATTTCCGATTATTTATACCATATATATTTCGTTTACAAATATGAATCTGTATCATTGGACAGACTATGAATTTATAGCTTTTGACAATTATAGACGTGCATTAACGAAACTGGATTCAGGTTTTATGTCTGCATTATTAACTACAATCATTTGGACCGTTTTAAATATGGTCATACAGATTTTGGCTGCCTATTTGATTGCACTGGGATTGAATGCAGAAGGGCTAAAGCTGGCAAGACTATACAAGACACTCCTGATGTTTCCTTGGGCCATGCCGGCTTATATATCTATTTTATTATGGAGAGTAGGTATTTATAATCCGCAGTACGGTTTGTTAAATAAAATACGTTCTGCGCTGGGGTTTTCCAACATGGACTTTTTATCTGAAAACATTCCGGCATTCATCTCCTGTATGGTATTAAACTTATGGATGGCACTGCCATTTCTCATTATGATGATGGATGGAGCGTTGCAGAGTGTGGATATCAGCTATTATGAAAGTGCAAGATTAGATGGAGGTGGATGGTGGGCACAAAATTTATATATAACAATACCATCCATTAAGCCCATATTAGCTCCTTCCATTATTATGACGACATTTACCACCTTCAAGCAGTTTGACATTATCTATTTATTAACGATGCAAAAGGGGTCTCTTACAGGAGCAACTCTTCAGACTGTTATTACATATGCGCACCAAAATGCCTTTGTATCTAATAATTATGGGCTTTCTTCTGCTGTATCCATTGTGATATTTGGATTTATCATTCTCTTTTCTTTATTTGTCAATCGAGGCATTCGGGAGGAACACGTATGAGGATAAAAACAGCAAAACGCATGGCTCGTCTAAGTATCTTAAATGTATTTTTTGTACTGTTATGTTTTATCACTTTAATACCTATTTTATATGCATTTTTGCTTTCCGTAAGCAGTGATAGTTCTGCATTCGGAAATGGATTCTTATTTCCACAGAGTCCTACCTTGAAAAATTATAAAGCAATCCTGGTGGAGGAGCCATTTCTTATATGGCTTAAAAATTCAGTCGTTCTCAGTCTTGGAACCATGATACTTGCAATGGGGACTTCGGTGACAGCATCGTATGCATTTTCCCGTTTTCGGTTTCGGGGAAGAAATGAGATGTTAAAGCTATTGTTAATTCTGAATGCGTTTCCACAAATCTTATCGATGTTTGCTATATTTAGATTATTTAAAAATATGAATTTATTGAATAATTACATCGGTTTAATCCTGATTTATGCAGGAAGCATGTGTATATTCAGTATCTGGAATATGAAAGGTTACTTCGATACCATTCCTATTGAAATTGAAGAATCTGCAAGAATTGATGGAGGAAGTTCGGGACAGATCATATGGAAGATCATACTACCCCTTGCCAGACCTTCCATTATTGTGACTGCGGTCATGGTATTAATTTTTGTATGGAATGAGTATCTGTTTGCAACTACATTTTTAATGAAAGAGGAGAACTATAACCTTGCAGGCGGGCTTTATCAGCTTCAGGCCAATGATTATAGCAGAAGCTGGTCCTTATTTTCAGCGGCCGCAATTTTAGTTTCAGTACCTATTTTGATCCTGTTTTTTTCCATACAAAAATATATGGTATCAGGACTGACTACAGGAGGAGTGAAAGGATAATGAAAAACAACATGAAAATAAATCGTGAGGCGGTTTTGCATATACCGTTATCCAATTATGCATTTGCCAATTCGGAACATAAATTGACCATAAGAATACGAACACAAAAAGACAATGTCTCCGCGTGTACCTTATACTATGGTGATCGGGCTTGTCCTTCCACACCCGTTGTTTTTGAAGAAATTCAGATGGAGATAAAAGCAAGGGATGAACTTTTTGACTATTATGAAGCAACGTTTGAAACACCATATACCCGTGTATGCTATTATTTTAAGCTGCAAAATGAAGGAGAGTGGACCTATTATTACTCAGAACGTTTTTCTAATGAACTTGCAATTCTTTATTTTGAGCGTAACATTATGGAAGAAAGAAGCGAGTATTATCAGTACCCCTACATATTAAGAACTGAAATACCAGATGTGCCAGCCTGGTTTAAGAAGGCAGTCGTTTATAATATATTTCCAGATAGCTTTGTCGGTGAGAAATCTGGTTCGCCCACACAGCCAAGGGAAGTGATATTAGAAAATGGAAAGGTCTGCAGATCAAGATTAGGAGGAACGCTGAAAGAAGTTATCAAAAATCTGGATTATATCCAGGCACTTGGCGTTAACTGCATTTATTTCAATCCTATATTTGCAGCAGGAGAATACCACAAATATGATACCATTGATTATTATCACATTGATCCGTGTTTGGGAACCAATGAGGAATTTAAACATTTAGTGGAAGAGATTCACAAACGAGAGATGAAGATCATTATAGATGGTGTTTTTAATCATTGCAGCTGGGAATTTTCTGCCTTTGAAGATGTAATGGACAAGGGAGAAAATTCAAAATATATTGATTGGTTTTATGACTTAAAGTTCCCGGTTCGCCGGCCGCAGTCGGAAAAAGAAAAACCTGGTTATGCCTGCTTTGCTTATGAGCCTAAGATGCCCAAACTAAATACTTCGAATGAAGAGGTGCAAAAGTATTTTGCCAATGTAGGTACTTATTGGATTCGTGAGTATGAAATAGACGGATGGCGACTAGATGTAGCAAATGAAATAGACCGGAATTTTTGGAGAAAGTTCAGGGAAGCAGTAAAAAAAGAAAATAAGGAAGCAATCCTCATTGGCGAGGTGTGGGAGAATGCAGAAAGCTGGCTTCGGGGAGATATCTTTGATTCAACCATGAATTACGAGTTTAGACGAATTTGCCGTGATCACATCATTGGAGATAATAAAAATGCATTAACTGCTGCCAAACAGCTGGAACAGATGAGGCTCCGTTACCCTACCAATCTTGTAAACGGACAGCTGAATCTGTTGGATAGCCATGATGTGCCCAGATTTTTATCTCTTTGCAGGGGCGACCTGCGGAAGTGGAAATTAGCTTGTATCCTTCTTATGCTGTTTCCGGGAGTCCCCAGTTTATTTTATGGTGATGAACAGGCAATTTGCGGGATGAAGGAAAATGAATACAGGAATCCCATGGTGTGGAGCCAGAATACACAACTATGTGGATTTGTTCAGAAAATCATAGAGATAAGAAAGGAATTTATAGAGGAGGACACTTCCTATGAAGTATTATGGGAAGAGACCAATGAAAAACGGTTGACTTTTGTGAGAGACGGAAGAAAGGGAAGATTATTTGTAAGTCTGAATGTTTCAGATATGGATCAGGAATGGAATAGAGGAGAGAAAAATATGATTCTTTCTTCCGCGGGTGATAAAGAGCCTCTGGAAGCGTTGGGATACAAAATATATATATAAGGTTAAGGGAAAACGGTATTATGCCATTTGTTGGAACAATCAAAGGCAGAGTACCGCTTTTTTAATTGGTCAACATAATACTGGTGTTTTGCATGGTACATGTTCTCTGTTGTAAATGATATTTTATTGTGATAATATAGCAGTATTCTTGCTGTGTTTCATAGTGAATACAGCTTGAATTTTTCATATAACACTTAGGTGACGCTGGAGCACCGCATAAATTATGGGCTTTTCGTTGATGATAACGCTGTGATTGCTTCGTCATAATTAGTTACATCAAACTATACTTTACTACAATCAGCAATAAGGAGATAAAACTATGAATCCAATCATTCAGGTTAAAAACTTCACAAAAAAATATGGTGACTTTGTCGCAGTAAATGATATATCTTTTGATGTGGAAGAAGGCAGTGTATTTGCATTTCTTGGGCCAACGATGGAAAAGATGTGAGCAGACAAAAAAGTGAGGTAAGGTCTTCCATTGGAGTTGTATTTCAGGATTCCACTCTTGATGCGAAAATGACCATTGAAGAGAACTTGAAAATGCACTGTGTATTTTATAACATTCCAAACAAGGAAGTAGAAGAACGAATTTCCTTTGTTCTAAACCTTGTGGATTTAACAAATGAAAGAAAGAAAATGGTTTCCGCTTTATCAGGAGGAATGAAACGGCGTGTTGAGATTGCCAGAGGCCTGGTGCATTATCCAAAGGTCTTATTCCTTGATGAACCAACAACCGGGCTGGATCCCCAGACCAGGGCACATATATGGGAATATATTATGAAGCTTCAAAAAGAGAGGAACATAACAATCTTTCTAACCACCCACTATATGGAAGAAGCCGAAATCTGTAATAAGATAGCGATTATGGATGGAGGGGTAATTGTCGCACATGATACCCCTTACGCGTTGAAGAAAAAGTATACAAAGGACAAGGCTTATATCAATACAAACGATGAAGAAGGATTTGAACGCCTGCTAGGGGAGCACCAATTAAACTATTCAAAAAAAGACGGTTTTTACAAGGTAGAAGCAGAGTATCTGGACCGTTTGCTTGAGGTATTAAGCGTTCATAAGGAGCACATTACCAATATAGAAATAAAAAAAGGAACCTTTAATGATGTGTTTCTAGAGATAACAGGGAAAAAGATCAGGGAGGAGGGATAAATATGAATACAGTATTCGCTTTATGGAAAAGAGGACTAAAAGCATTTGTACGAAATAAGACCGGGTTAATATTTTCACTTGTGTTTCCCTTTTTCTTTGTGTATGTGTTTGGCGCGATATTTAAAAATGATTTCATTGAAAACCCTATCGCGTACATGCTTTCGGGTGTTATTATCACCACTGTATTTGAAAGTGCATTAAATCTTGCGTCTTCAACGGTTGATGACATGGTCAGTGGTTTTATGAAAGAAGTTTTGGTCTCCCCGGCAAAAAGAGTTTACGTTGCAATGGGACAATTACTGTCCGCAGCAACGGTAGCCACCTTACAGGGTATCTTGATCCTGGTAATTGGTTTATTTATCGGCATAAAGTTTACAAGCTGGAAAACGCCTCTATTGGTGCTTGTTTCCATGATCTTTATCGGCATCGTATTCTCTGGTGTTGGTCTGTTCTTAGCTACGAAGGTACGCAACGGACAAACATTTCAGATTGTCAAAACAGCAGTAACAATGCCCCTGACGTTTCTGTCCGGTGCCTATGTTCCGTTGTCCATGCTGCCAGGCTCTTTGAAGTTTGTAGCTTACTTTAATCCCATGACTTATGCCACAGCATTTTTTAGAATGATTGTCCTGGAAAAAGGGAATCTTCCTGTTTCCGAACTGATTAAAGAAGGATTGGTGGTACAAATCAATGGTTTTGCAATTACTCCGATTATGACGTTTGGTGTTATCCTGGTCATTGGTTTGGTGTTCTTGCTTCTTTCAACGATATCCTTTGTTAAGACCGATTTTTCCCGACTGAATCGAAGTGCCACCGATGCCAATGCACTTTGGGGGTAACGAAGAACAATTCAGGAGAGATAGCCTGCTGGAATGAAGATATTTTGGCAGGCTTTTTTGCTATCAATGATATTATAAATGCATTGGTTGCTCTGCACCTGGGAATAAGTGATATTTTGTGAAACAACACAATAGGCTATAAGGTAGCGTTCTTCTTGTCTTTTGAGAAATGGCATTGTATCAAATGAATTAAAAATGCTGCAAGGCTGATTTACTATGCCATGGATTCTGGAAGAGCAAGGAGAATAAGAAAGCTGGGATTAAAGGGGGAAGGTATTTTATGAGTGGAGTGGTCAGGAGCAGAACTTTTAGAAAGTATCTGGCAGTCGTAGGGGTTCTTTTCGTTTTTGTAATTGCATTTATGTTTCAGGCGCAGGCAGAAGAAAGCAGTGAGTCCCCACAAAACAATCAGGCTGCACCAAAGCGGGTATCAGTCCACGATCCATCAATCGTTCAGGCAAAGGACGGGGAATATTATATCTTTGGTTCTCACCTTGCTGGTGCGAAATCAAAGGATCTGGTCAACTGGACATCTCTTGGAACTGATTATGACAATGTAACAAATAACTGGCTCTATGGAAACGTAAGAGAAAATTTAAAAGAGTCATTTCTATGGGCAGGCTATGATGACGGGGATTGTTCCGGGGGAAAGTATGCTGTCTGGGCACCGGATGTTATTTGGAATCCCTATTACCGGAATAAAGACGGAAGCAAAGGTGCCTATATGATTTACTACAGCGCATCTTCAACCTGGCGCAGGTCCTGTATTGGTTACGGCATTTCTAAAAATATAGATGGTCCCTACACCTATGTGGACACTGTGATTTATTCCGGTTTTACAAAAGATGGAAAGACAGATGGAAACAGCAGGAGGAATACAAGGTGGGATAATAAGTACCTGAATATAAAAAAACTGACGGATTCCGGTGTATTAAAGAATGGAATCAGCAATCAATGGTTTAAGGGAAATGAATGGAATCACAATTATGGTCCCAATGCCATTGATCCCACCTTGTTTTTTGATAAAACAGGAAATAAGCTTTATATGGTTTATGGCTCCTGGTCGGGAGGAATCTACTTATGTGAACTGGACCGGGAGACAGGAGCAGTGAAGTACCCTGGAACGGATTCTGTAGATGGAGTGAGTGGAAATTACGTGGACCGCTATTTTGGTGTCCATCTGGCTGGAGGAAATCATCAATCAGGAGAAGGACCCTATATCATATATGACGAGGAAAGCGGCTATTATTATCTTTATGAAACCTATGGTGGACTGACCGCCAATGGTGGATACAACATGCGTCTGTTCCGTTCCAAGGAGGTCACCGGCCCCTATCTTGATGCATCAGGAAAAAATGCGGCCGGTAATAATAGCAATAATGAGCAGTACGGAATAAAACTTATGGGCAATTATAAGCTGGGAAATAGAAGCACAGGATATAAGGCAGCAGGGCATAACAGTGCCATCATTGACGGGAATAAAAACCGTTATCTGGTTTATCATCAAAGATTTGATAACGGAACGGAAAACCATGAGGTTCGGATTCATCAGCAATTTTTAAACCAAAAGGGTTGGCCAGTAACTGCTGTATTTGAAAACAAAAATGATCCTATCAATCATTATGACTCCAAGGAGATACATGGCAAATATGATTTATACGATCATGGTCAGAAAACCACCTCTGACATGGTGAAGAAAGAAACGATTACCCTTCTTGAAAACGGAAAGGTTCAGGGAGACAAAGCGGGAACCTGGAAAAAGACCAAAGGAAACAAGTATGATTATATTACACTGAATATAAATGGTACGGAATATCAGGGAGTATTCTTCAAACAGCAAGACGAAAATGGCACTGCAAAGCCAACAATGACATTTACCACTGTGGGAAATAACAATACATGCATATGGGGCATAAAATCAGAATAATTTTCTTATATAAATAAAATAAAGAACATTAAAAAGGGGCTGCCGGAGCAGCTCCTTTTTAATACTCTGTTAGGCAGTATGCACTTGATTGGTTTAAGGAAGGTAATCTAAACGAGATAACGCGTTAGTACTAGAAACGATTATTTCTTAAAATTTCCATAAATGCTTCTATTTGTGGTAGTTTTTGGGCCTCCCGCTGACAGTAAATATAGGTTCGCCTTATAAACGGTTCGCCGTTTGCAAAGGTACAAGGCTTTTGGTAGCCATGGAAATGCTCTAAGGCAATTTCCGGTAAGAGCCCCCAGCCTAATCCCCGCTTTACCATTTCCACACAGGCAGTAACACTGTCTACACAAATACCATTTGTCCGGGGATTTAAGTTTTGATCATGAATCCAGCGTGTAATCATAGCTGACTGGGTCATATCTGTTTTGTGACTGATATATGGGTAGTCAGAAAGAGGAGTGGTTTCATATTCCTCATTAAATACCAGGCATATGTTTTCCTGAGACACGAGATACTGGATTCCGTCCCAGGAATATTCTCCACGAATTATGGCAATATCCAGGGAGCCGTCCAGCATCTGCCGGTAAAGATCACGGCTTTGTCCTGTGGTAATCTGCAAATTAACTTTTGGGTATTTCTCATGATATTCCCCCAGGATATCTGGTAATTTATACAGGGCGAAGTTAATGGAAACCCCCAAGTTAAGAGTTCCGCATATTTCCTCATTCATAGTTTCCAGATGGGTACGCAACAGTTTCATTTCTCTGGCGGCCGTTGTGCTGTGCTCCAGTACTTTCTCACCAGCAGGAGTGAAGCGGATTCCCTGGCGGGAGCGAATTAGTATTTCCATGTCCAACTCTTTTTCAATGGCTTTTATTCTTTTCGACAGAGCAGACTGCGTAATATAAAGCCGTTCCGCTGCACGTGTGATGTTTCTCGTTTCATTCAGAATGCTTAGCATTTCAAAATCCTTTTCGTCCATTTTTTACTCCTGTCTTAAACGTTTCCATTCCATATGTTTATGCTACATCAAAAACCTTTTTTTGGATAGAGGGAGTTATATGATTATAATTCATTATATAACATTCAAAAATGGAATGTATATGCATGATATACAAATTACAAAAGGGCTTTTTGTGTAAAGTTTATAAAGCAATCTGGAAAAGGACAGGAAAGAGAAAAGAATTCCAAAATGGAATGGAATATGAGAAATATTATGAATTTTACACAATGATTGAACAAGGATACAATAAACTCAGCAGGTAAATATACTTAAATTTTATTCAACGTAAATGAAAAAAGGAGAAATCTCAATGCTAATTAAAAATAGTGCTGTAGCCGGCACACTGGAATCCAGTGATGCACAGGTCACAATAGAACCTGGAAACGGTTTGGAACTGAATATTCAGAGCAGTGTATTAAATCAGTATGGCCGCCAGATTAAGGCCGCTGTATTGGAAACTCTGAATCGGCTGGAAGTAACGAATGCAAAGGTAACTGTTATTGACAAGGGAGCACTTGATTGTACACTAAAAGCACGTGTGGAATGCGCCGTATATCGTAGCTGCGATCAGTCCGCTTCCAATATTCCATGGGGAGGTATTATCAAATGATTCAACGACCAAAGCCAGATAAAAAGCGTCTGCGCCGCACAATGATGTTCATGAATTCACAGAAGCCAGGTCTTATTAAAGATGCCTATATTTATGGAAGTGACAGTATTATCCTGGATCTGGAAGATGCTGTGGCTGAAAATCAGAAGGATGCAGCACGTTTTAGTCTGTATCACGCATTAAAGAATATTGATTATGGAGATACGGAGGTCCTTGTTCGTATCAATGGCCTTGATACGCCACACTGGCAGGAGGATGTACGTGTATGTGTTGCCGGAGGAGCAGACGGAATCCGTATAGCAAAATGTGAAAATGCAGAAATGGTCCGTCAGGTAGAGGCGGCCGTATTAGCAGCAGAGCGGGAGTTCGGTGTTGAGGAAGGAAGAACACTTCTGATGGCGGCACTGGAAAGCCCTGTGGGAATCATGAATGCATATGAAATTGTTACCGCATCTGACCGTATGCTTGGCTGCGCGATTTCCGGAGGTGATTTCCGTAAGAGCATGCATGTGCAGATTCAGCGAGGTGGTGTAGAAATGATGGTTGCCCGTGGACAGATGCTGTTGGCAGCCCGTGCGGCAGGTGTACAATGCTTTGATACCATGTTTCCAAACATTGATGATATGGAAGGATTTCAGGCTGAGGTTATTCAGAATCATCAGATGGGCTTCGATGGTAAGAGTATCGTAAATCCGAAGCAGATTGCTTTTGTACATGAAACATTCGCACCCACAGAAAAAGAAATTGTCTATGCTGAAAAGTTGGTACGAGGTTGTCAGGCACAGGCAGATGCAGGGATCGGTGTATATACAGTCGACGGAAAAATGGTTGATATTCCGTTCTTTGAGGATGCAAAGCGTATCATCGCACTGGCAAAGGCATGTGGTGTTTATCACGGCGATCTGTAAGAAAGGGAGAATAGGATATGATTAACGCAGTTGGAAGAGATATCCCGGATTATCTGTTAACAGATGGCCGTGAGGTATATCAGGGAAGAAATTATAAAGATGGACAGTATATCAAAAAGGCTTCTCCTACCGTAAAGCGCGGTGAAAAACCAATGGAGAGCAAAATCTGCGAGACAATTCGTGAAGCTTGTGAACGGTGTGGAGCACATGACGGAATGACATTTTCTTTTCATACGGAGTTTCGTGATGGTGATTATGTAGCTGCAATGGTCTGTAAAGTGCTGGTAGAAGAAATGGGACTGAAGGATCTGAACGTTGCAGCTACCTCTCTTGGTTCTGCGCAGGATATTTTTGCAGATTATATGGAGCGGGGAATTATTGTAGAGGCGCAGACCTCAGGGGTTCGTGGACGTGTCGGCGAAGTGATTTCCGCAGGAAAACTAAAAGAGCCTGTAATCATCAGAAGCCATGGCGGACGTCCCCGGGCAGTGGAAGCAGGAGAAGTGCATATTGATATTGCATTTCTGGCAGCAGCAACCTCTGACAACTGTGGCAACGCCAAGGGACAGGGAGGAAAAAACAACTGTGGCTCGATGGGATTTGCAAACCATGATGCACGCTATGCGGATCACACAGTTATTATCACTGACACACTGGTTCCATTCCCCAACCTTCCGTCATCCATTTCTTGTATTGATGTAGATGCGGTTTGTGTTGTGGATGCAATTGGTGATCCCAATAAAATTGCTACAAAGGAAGCACGTTTGACAGACAATCCACGTGAACTTATGATGGCTCAGAATGTTGCAAATGTCATTGTAGCGACTCCTTATTTTAAAGATGGATTTTCTTTTCAGACAGGAGTCGGCGGCCCTTCCCTGGCGGTAAACCGTTTTCTGGAAGAGCATATGGAAAAAGCAGGGATTAAAATGAGCTTCGCTCTTGGAGGTACCAGCTCTGCAATCTGTGCATTACAGGATAAAGGTTATGTGG
Organism: Clostridium sp. 12(A); assembly: GCA_000526575.1. Taxonomy (GTDB): domain Bacteria; phylum Bacillota; class Clostridia; order Lachnospirales; family Lachnospiraceae; genus Lacrimispora; species Lacrimispora xylanolytica. The sequence continues at coordinate 586,502 of JAGI01000002.1, forward strand.
ATTACATTCTGGATACCCAGGACTTTGATCAGGGTGCAGCAGCTCATTTATTCAGCAATCCACATCACATTGAAATTGATTTAAGTGAATATGCAAATGCGGCTAATAAAGGTGCATATGTAAATAAACTGGATTATGTAGTTCTTTCTGCCCTTGAAATCGACACGAAATTTAACGTAAATGTAATTACTGGATCCGATGGTGTACTACGTGGAGCTCCAGGTGGACATCCCGATACTGCCGCAGGTTCCAAATGCTGCATTATTGTTACACCTCTTACCCGCGGCCGAATGGCGACAGTCTGCAAGGATGTAGTAACCGTAACAACACCAGGAGAATGTGTAGATGTTTTGGTAACAGATTATGGTATTGCCGTTAATCCGGTACGTCAGGATATCATTGAGTGTCTGGACAAAGCTGGTATTAAGCATGTCACAATTGAATCCCTGCAGGAAAAAGCGTACAGCCTTGTTGGGGAGCCGGATTTGCTGGAATGGGAAGATAAGGTAGTTGCTATTGTGGAAGCTCGTGATGGAACAATCCTTGATGTAGTGCGTCAGGTAAAGCCATATGAATATGAGGATTAAGACAGAACAGCTGACAAAAGATTTTTATTGACATGATGCGCAGACAGTAGTATAATGACGCCAATTGAATAAAATCTTCGGGGCAGGGTGAAATTCCCGACCGGTGGTATAGCCCACGAACCGCAAGGTTGATTCGGTTAAATTCCGAAGCCGACAGTAAAGTCTGATAGTAGAAGATAAAGAATGATTTACGTTTTTGCGTGGATATTTAAGATTATGCTCTGAAATGAATTGCCATTTCAGAGCTTTTATTTTTATTTCCATGCACCGTAACCATAATTCGCTTACTAAAAATGCCTTGAACATGTTCGTGTTCAAGGTATTTTTGCAGCAAGGATTCTGGTTTACGTGGAAGAAAGCGCTGCATATATTTTTAGCCCCGAACGTTTTGTTCGGGGTATTTTTTATGTAATTGTACCCTGGTCACTAACATGCAGAGCGTCAATGCCTGAGTCCGGCAAAGCAGACTCTTTAAATTTTGAAGGAGGTGCAATATGGAAGATATCAGTTATATGCGTCTTGCAATTCAACTTGCAAAACAGGGATGCGGCTGGGTAAATCCAAATCCAATGGTTGGGGCGGTTATTGTAAAGGAGGGAAATATCATTGGGCAGGGCTATCACAAAAAATACGGGGAACTCCATGCTGAGAGGATAGCACTGGCAAGCTGTGGGACATCGGCAGAGGGGGCAACGCTCTATGTGACATTGGAACCCTGCTGTCATCACGGAAGAACACCACCCTGTACCGAAGCAATCATAGAAAGTGGTATTACGCGAGTGGTAGTTGGGTCCGCTGATCCTAATCCGCTGGTTGCGGGGAAGGGAATTGAGATGTTACGGTCTCACGGCATTGAGGTAATTGAGAATACTGCAAAGGATGAATGTGACAAACTTAACGAAAGCTTTTTCCATTACATTCAAAGCAAAACCCCCTATGTAATTATGAAATATGCCATGACCATGGATGGAAAAATCGCCACCCTTACAGGAAAGTCCCAATGGATCACTGGCCCAGAGGCTCGCCATCGGGTTCATGAGGACCGCCATCGTTATACTGCCATTATGGTTGGAGTTGGTACTGTTCTCGCAGACCATCCTTTGCTGACCTGCCGGCTGGAAAACAGTAAAAATCCGCTGCGCATTGTTTGTGATACCCATTTAAGAACACCACTGGATGCAAAAATTGTTACTACAAGTAATATAGCTTCCACACTTATTGCCACGGCAGTCACAGAGGCGGAACGGCATAAGCCGTACCTGGATGCGGGCTGTGAGATCATGGTGCTTCCACAAAAAGATAATCATATTGACTTAAACGGCCTGATGAGAAAGCTGGGTGAAAGGCAGATTGACAGTCTTTTGCTGGAGGGAGGCAGCACACTGAATTGGTCAGCACTTAAAAGCGGAATTGTAAATAAGATACAGGCATATATCGCTCCGAAGATGTTTGGCGGCAGAGGAAAGTCTCCGGTGGAGGGCCTTGGTGTGACTCACCCCGATGGAGCATTCCTGCTGAATAAGCCAGTAATCACACAGGTTGGGGAGGATATTTTGGTAGAAAGTGAGGTAATCCCATGTTTACAGGAATCATAGAAGAAATAGGAACGATAGAAGGTATGAAAAAAGGAGCAAGCTCTGCTGTCCTAAGGATTCAGGCATTGAAGATCATGGATGACATTCATTTGGGAGACAGCATTGCTGTAAATGGTGTCTGTCTTACCGTGACTAGGATTTCTTCCACTGGCTTTGAGTCTGATGTGATGCATGAGACCATGAACCGCTCATCACTTGGGAATCTTCGTATCGGAAGTTCCGTTAATCTGGAGCGGGCTATGCCTGTAAATGGAAGATTTGGCGGACATATCGTTTCCGGTCATATCGATGGAACCGGCACCATTCTTAACATACAAAGAGATGATAACGCTGTCTGGTATAAAATCAAAACGCCCCTTTCCGTTCTTCGTTATATCATTGAGAAGGGCTCCATTGCCATTGACGGAATCAGTCTCACCGTTGCCAAGGTGTCTAAAGACAGCTTTCATGTATCCATCATACCTCACACGGCTCAATTCACAACACTAGACAAACGGCGTGTAGGGGATCTGGTCAATTTAGAGAATGACTGTGTTGGTAAATACGTGGAACATCTTATGGGAAGCGAAACGAAAAACAACAATATCACAGCCGAATTTCTTGCCAAATACGGCTTTTAGGAGGAATAAAGATGGTTGAATTTAACACAATCGAAGAGGCGCTTAAGGACCTTCGCCTTGGTAAAATTATTCTGGTTACGGACGATGAGGACAGAGAAAACGAAGGAGACTTTATCTGTGCAGCAGAGTTTGCCACAACTGAAAATGTAAATTTCATGGCGGTACATGGCAAAGGCCTGATTTGTATGCCAATGAGCGAAGCACTTTGTCAAAAACTCCAATTCCCTCAAATGGTAGAGGATAACCAGGATAATCATAAGACCGCATTTACTGTATCCGTTGATCATGTGACCACCGTCACTGGCATTTCAGCAGCAGAGCGGAGCATCACCGCCTTACAATGCGTTGCAGAGGATAGCAGACCCGAGGATTTTCGCCGTCCCGGCCATATGTTTCCACTCCTTGCAAAGAAAAACGGCGTACTGGAGAGAAACGGACATACTGAAGCTACGGTGGATTTTATGCGATTGGCTGGTTTAAAGGAATGTGGTCTTTGCTGCGAGATTATGAGAGATGACGGAACGATGATGCGTACACCACAGCTTATGGAGCTGGCAGAGAAATGGGGCATTAAGATGGTTACAATCAAAGCCTTACAGGATTACCGCAAGAGAAATGAGACCCTGGTGGAGCAGGTAACCTGCACATCTATGCCTACAAAGTATGGTGATTTCAAGGCTTATGGATATATCAGCAAGCTTAATGGGGAGCACCATGTAGCACTGGTAAAGGGTGATATTGGTGATGGAGATAATCTGTTATGCCGGGTTCATTCCGAATGCCTGACTGGAGATGCGTTCGGTTCCATGCGATGTGACTGCGGACAGCAGTATGCAGCAGCCATGATGCAAATTGAAAAAGAAGGAAGGGGAATTCTTCTTTACATGCGTCAGGAAGGGCGAGGAATAGGTCTGATTAATAAACTCCGCGCCTATGCACTTCAGGATCAGGGGCTGGATACCCTGGAAGCCAATCTTTCTCTTGGCTTTCCTGGAGACATGCGGGAGTACTTCATTGGCGCACAGATTTTAAGGGACCTTGGAGTCAAGACCCTCCGTCTGCTAACCAACAATCCGGATAAAGTATATCAACTTTCCGGATTTGGTATGGAAATCACACAGCGGGTTCCGATTGAGATGGAGGCCACAGATCACGACTTATACTATCTGAAAACCAAACAGAAAAAAATGGGTCATATCCTACATTATTAATAAAAAAGGAGATTAAGACATTGAAAACTTTTGAGGGAAATTTAGTATCCAGAGACATACGGATTGGTATTGTTGCTGCAAGATTTAATGAATTTATTACAAGTAAACTGCTTGGGGGAGCACTTGATGGGCTAAAACGTCACGAAGTCAGCGAGGATGACATTGACATAGCATGGGTTCCCGGCGCATTTGAAATTCCGCTCATTGCCTCCAAGATGGCAAAAAGCAGAAAATATGATGCAATCATCTGCCTGGGTGCTGTAATTCGTGGCAGCACCACCCATTATGACTATGTATGCAGTGAAGTTTCTAAGGGAATAGCCCATGTATCTTTAGACAGTGATATTCCAGTGATGTTTGGAGTTCTCACAACTGAAAATATTGAACAGGCAATTGAACGTGCCGGTACAAAGGCTGGAAACAAGGGCTTTGATTGTGCAGTAGGTGCAATTGAAATGGTAAATTTATTACGGGATATGGAAGGCTGAAACCATAATCTTACCTTCAATTCTACCGTTCCTGGGTAATAGAGAATTGTAAAGTAATTAATATTTACCTGGATATATAAGTGGCAGAAACGAAGATATCAACATGTATATTCTTATGTATAAGAATAAAAACAATGTGACATGAGAGGGAGGAGATAATCGCCTCTCTCTTTTTGACGGCACTATAGTTAGAAGCTAAAATCCTTTCATCATAGATTGGAAGAAAGGTTCATTTTCACAACTTGTCTTTTGATAACATACAATAAAGTATGGTGATAGGAAAGGAGGTGAGATGAATGGGCTGCTTTAACTGTGGTTGCTGCAGACGCCATTGCAACTGGAACAACAATGGCAATAATAATGGAAACAATGGTAATAATGAACGGTGCAGAAGAGAAATTAGAGAGGCTTACTGGCAGGGCTTTAGAGATGGATGCAGAAAGTGTCGGTGGAGATCTGAGGAATTTAGCAATAACTCTTATGATGATTTCAGTCGTAATTATGATAATAATTATGATAATAATTATGACTATAACTACCAGAATAATTTTGACAATAATTATAACGATAACTTTGATAATTGCGACGAATGCAATTAATATTTAAAGGCAGGTTTTCTATATTTTGAACCTGCCTTTGTGATATATAAGTGTAAATAAATATATGAAATACTTGAAAAACTTATGTTTTTTCTAACTTATATTGTTACATATCAGTCAGTACGATTCATGATTAAGAAACTGTATATTGGCTCTCCTCTAACGAATAATTATTAGTCATCGAGCGATACTAAAACGATAAGTATTTTACTTTAAACAATATAATTTTTGATATAAGGGAGAAAAAATGGAAGTAAAAGAGAGAATCGTACAGGAAAAAGGCTTAGATCATACGCTTAACATATTAGAAGAAGGATACCTGTTTATTAAAAATAGAATGGATCGCTATCAATGTGATATGTTTGAAACTCATATCATGGGCGAAAAAGCAATTTGCTTAAGCGGAGAAGAGGCCTGTAAGATTTTTTACAATGAAGAACTGTTTCAACGAAAAGGCGCAATGCCAATGAGAGTTCAAAAAACACTATTTGGTGTTAATGCGATTCAGGGAATGGATAAAAAACCCCACACGGAGCGTAAATTATTTTTTATGTCTCTGATGACAGAGGAGCGTCAAAATGAGCTGACACAGCTTTTTGAGAAAGAATTGGAGGCGTCTGTAGCTAAATGGATGGAAAAGAAAGAAATTGTACTTTTTCATGAAGTTAAAAATATTATATGCAAAGTAGCGTGTAAGTGGACAGGCGTCCCTGTAAAAGAGAATGAAATAGAAGACAGAGCAGATGATTTTTGTTCCATGATTGATGGAATAGGAGGCGTTGGGCCAAGATACTGGAAGGGTAAGTCAGGGCGTAATAAAACGGAGGAATGGATTCAAGGAATAATTGAGGATGTAAGACAGGGAAAGCTGAAAATGGAAGAGGACTCCCCCCTGAAATCAATGGCTTTTCACAGGGATCTTGATGGAAATCAGATGGATCTTCCAATGGCTGCAAAAGAACTGATTAACGTAATTCGACCTATTGTGGCAATTTCAACTTATATTACATTTACTGCTTTAGCAGTCTATGAACACCCCCATTGCCAGGATGAATTACTTTGCAATGAAGATAAATATTATGAAATGTTTGTGCAGGAAGTTCGCAGGTTTTATCCATTTACCCCATTTCTTGGAGCAAGGGTTCATAGAGATTTTGAGTGGAATGGATATGGATTTAAAAAAGGAGTGTTGGTATTACTGGATGTATACGGGATGGATCATGATCCTCATATCTGGAAGAATCCTGAGCAATTCGAACCAAATCGTTTTTTGGAAGAAAAGGATAGAACATACAGCTTTATTCCTCAGGGAGGCGGTGATCCAGCCAAGGGACATCGGTGCCCCGGAGAAGGTATTACGATTGAGATAATGAAAGCAAGCCTTAATTTCCTGGTGAATAAAATTGAATTTAAAGTCCCAGAGCAGGATTTGAGCTTTCGTCTCTCCAGAATTCCCACCTTGCCTGAAAGCGGATTTGTCATGACGAATATCAAAAGAAAAGCTTGAGTCAAAGAAGAATAATGAAACAGAAGCGTAATCTATCTACAGGTTATAAAAAAAACGAGTAAATTGAAATAAATACTCGTTTTTTTGTGTTTTAAGATATGATATAATTTAAAATACGAAATAACTAAAATGAAAAGGGGAACAAACATATGAATGATAAAATTGTGCCGAGAATTAATACGAATTTGCGCACCCATACAGTAATTGTTCCAGAATCCATAAATCAGGCATCAGGAATTATTATTAACGGGCAGAAGATAAGATCAATCTTATTCTCTACGGATGTAGCCATTATAGCTAATTGTAACGCAGATGCTGTCATTGCCGTATACCCATTCACTCCTACATTGCAGGTCACAAATGCAATTATTGATGTATCGCAGAAACCTGTTTTTGCGGGTGTGGGCGGGGGTACTACCTCTGGTGCGAGAGTTCGGGAAATCGCACTTGATGCCGAACTTCATGGAGCTATTGGAGTCGTCCTCAATGCGCCTACTAAAACAGATTTTGTGAAAGCTTTGTCAGATTATATTGATATTCCCATTGTATTATCCATTATCTCCATTCATGAAAATCTGGAAGAACGTATGCTGGAATCCGGTGCTAACATCATTAACGTATCCGGCGGCCGCAATACCGTTGAGATCATAAAAGAACTGCGCAGGATTGATAAAACATTTCCAATTATAGCAACCGGTGGTCCAAACAATGAAACCATTGAAGCTGTAATAGAAGCAGGAGCAAATGCCATTACATATACCCCTCCAAGCAATGGTGAGATATTCAGACATATCATGGAGGAGTATCGTAAACGTTGTAAGATGACAGATTTAGATTGAAAGATATTTATAATTTACTTGATTGTTACACAGAAATGTTGTATACTACTTGAGCTTTAGAGTAAAAGAATTTGGTTTTATTGGAAACGTTGCTGCCTGGCATGAACAACACAGATACTTTACTTAAATTTACTACCAGGAGGAGCATCAAATGCCAAGAAACAAATTTCAAACCATTATCTTTACTCTGTTAATGACCTTTTTTATGGTGTATGTTATGATTTGTTATAACATAGCTTTAGAAATGGGAAGCATGAAGAATCAGATTTTTTTACTGGCTTTTCACGAGATGATCATTATGTGGCCGGCTGCCATTTTGATTGAATTACTGATTGGTGAAAGATTAACCATGAAGTTAGTGAAACGAATCGTTACGCCGGTTATGGAGCAGCCGATTTTTATGATATTATTGATATCGACCATGACGGTATGTGTTATGTGCCCTATCATGAGTCTGATTGCTGTAATCTTATTTAGAAACCCTGGAACTGAGATAGTATCTGTATGGATTAATACCGTAGTATTTAATTTTCCTATGGCTCTTTTTTCCCAGATATTCTTTGTAGGTCCTCTGATACGTATGATATTTGGTATCCTTTTTAAAAGCGAGACCAGGAAAGCAGTTAAAATAAAGTAACATATTTGACCTGGCAGTCCGTAGGATTGCCAGGTCAAAATTGGTTATTGACAAAATATAATTCATTGGATATAATATTTTGTAAATATTTTAAGGAGATAATTCACTCAATGGATGACAGTGACAGTAGCAATAACAATAACTGTACTCAACCGTATTTAAATAGAAAAGGTTTCAGAATAATACAAAGGTGTGCTTTGCGTGTTACATGGCAAGGCATGCCTTTTTGTGCTATTCTGACTTTTAATAAATTTTATAAAGGAGATTTACATTAATGGATGACCACTTACCTAAGCCTTGGCACGCAAAATCAGTAGAAGATGTGCAAGCAATGCTTGAAACATCAGAGGATGGCCTAAGCGATGCCGAGGCGGCACTAAGACTACAAAGAGACGGGTTTAACGAACTGCGTCAGAAAAGTAAGAAAAGCATTTTAATCATGCTGAAAGAGCAGCTTACCGATGTCATGATCTTAATTTTGATTGGAGCTGCGGGGTTATCTGTCCTGCTTCATGAATGGACAGAAGCGATTGTAATTTTAGTAATTGTAGCATTAAATGCAACTGTAAGTATTATTCAGGAACGAAAAGCAGCAAATGCCCTGGAAGCCTTAAAGAATATGGGAGCACCTTTTGCCCGTGTACTGCGAGAAGGGGAAGAAAGTATGATTCCTGCAAAGGAACTGGTAGTTGGAGACATTATCTATTTAGAGGATGGCAGTATCGTTCCGGCGGATATCCGATTAATCAATACCAACAATTTAAAAATCCAGGAGGCTTCCTTAACCGGAGAATCTGTTCCTGTGGACAAAGAAGATACAGCTCTGTTTTCAGAGGAATCTCCATTGGGAGATCGCAGCAATATGGCTTATAGTTCATCTGTGGTCATGTACGGAAACGGAACCGGTATTGTAGTGGAAACCGGAATGCGAACAGAAGTAGGTCAGATCGCAGGTCTTTTGGATCAGCAGGATGAATACGACACCCCTTTAAAGCAAAAGTTAAGCTCCGTAGGCAAGATTCTAAGTATCTTCGGACTTCTTGTCTGTATTGTGATTTTTGTGATTGGTTCCCTGTACGGAAGACCCTGGATACCATTGTTAATGACCGCCATATCCCTGGCTATCTCAGTAATTCCAGAAGGTTTGCCAGCCACTGCCACGATTGTAATGGCTCTTGGCGTACAGAGAATGGCTCAGAAAAATGCTCTGGTACGTAAATTGCCGGCGGTAGAAACTTTAGGTGGAGCTACGGTCATCTGCTGTGACAAAACGGGTACATTAACTCAAAACAGAATGACAGTTACTAAGGTGGCTATGAATGGAGATTTTGAATCCGGTCATACCACGGAAGTAGGAAGAGCATCGGAAAGACAGGAGATTTATCTGGAGTTGGTTCACGCGGCTTTGCTTTGTAACAATGCAAGCCTTGACCCAGACCGGCCAGGAGAAATTCTTGGTGATCCAACAGAGGGAGCCTTGATTTTTCTGGGTGATGCTTTTGGACTTAATCAGAATGAATTAGAAGAGGAACACCCCCGCTTATTTGAACAGCCTTTTGACTCTGATCGTAAGCGAATGACTACAGTTCACCAAATGAAGGACGGTTTTACTGCCTTTACAAAAGGTGCTGTGGATGAAATGCTTCCTCTTTGTAACTATATATTGACATCAAGCGGAATACGATCCATTACAGAGAAAGACCGTAAAGAGATCCGGGAATTATGCTTGACCATGTCATCAGATGCACTTCGTGTCTTAGGATTTGCAAAGCGCGTTGTTTCAGAAATACCGGAAGATGATGAGGCTGACCTGGAATGTGATCTTACCTTTCTTGGAGCGGTCGGCATGATCGACCCACCTCGTAAGGAGGTAATTCAGGCAGTGGAGACCTGTAAGGCTGCTGGAATCCGTACCATCATGATTACAGGAGATCATAAGGTAACTGCGGTAGCAATTGCACAGCAGTTAAAAATTTTCTGCGAAGGAAATACCGTTGTATCCGGTGATGAGCTCCATAAGATGTCTGATGATGAGCTTGATAAATCAATTGGAACAACAACTGTTTTCGCCCGTGTGACCCCAAGCGACAAGCTTCGTATCATAGAATCCCTTCAGCGTACTGGCGAAATTGCAGCCATGACTGGCGACGGGGTAAATGATGCCCCTGCATTAAAAGCTGCGGATATCGGTGTTGCCATGGGAAAAAGCGGAACCGATGTGGCAAAGGAAGCGGCCGATATGCTGCTTCTTGATGATAACTTCACTACCATTGAGTATGCAATCCGGGAAGGGCGTCGTATATACAGAAACATTCAAAAGGTGATTCAGTTCCTTCTGGCAGGAAACATCGCAGAAATATTGACTCTCTTTATCGCGACCTTACTTAACTGGGATGCGCCGATTCTTGCAGTGCACATATTGTTGATTAACCTGGTGACGGATTCTCTTCCGGCCATTGCATTGGGAATTGATCCTGCCAGCAAAAATATTATGAAGCATAAACCGGTGAAGTCAGGAACCTTATTTGAATCAGGATTGGTGATCCGCGTGATTCTCCACGGTATTTTTATTACCATAGCCACGGTTTGGGCATACCGATATGGTCTAACGGCTCAGGGGCATACCGTAGGAATGACTATGACATTTCTTGTTCTGGCCATTTCCCAGATGTTCCACGCCCTAAATCAGCGTTCCAATATTGATTCCATCTTTACCCGTGGAAACCAACATAATAAAGCGCTGTTTGGAACGATGGCAGCCTCTGGAGTGATCATTGCACTGATTATGATCATTCCTCAATTGAGAAGCTTTTTCAGTCTGACAACGCTTTCCTTCCATCAGTGGCTGATAACCCTGGGATTTTCCCTGCTGCCTTTGATTCTTGTAGAAATTACAAAACTGATACAGCGGATATGTTCAAAGTAAACAGATTTAATATAAATAGAGCTGGCTAAATGCCGGCTCTTATTTATAGCAAAAAAGCTTATATTTATGGTGTTTGATAGGTACGATTTATTTTCATGGTCATTATAATAGTAATAAGTATATCATTAAGGTCGTGATTATTATGTTACAATGTCCCAACGGCTCAATTTGTTACAAAGTCTGTCCTGGAGACTCCATATTTTTAATTGCTCTAAAGTTTAATACCAGTACGGATGAAATCTTAGCGGCTAATCCAGGAATAGATCCAGGCAATCTTTATATCGGGCAAGTCATATGCTTGCAGCCCAATACTCTTGATTTACCGCCATGTATCACCCAGGCATCTGAAGACATAAGTAAAGCACAAGTAGATTTAAGTAATTATATTCGAATGCTGTGGGAACAGCACATTACATGGACTCGGTTGACCATCTTAAGTATGGTCTTTGGCTTACCAGACGTGGATCTGGTTACCAACCGTTTGCTTCAGAACCCGAAGGATTTTGAAGCACTACTTAAGCCCCTCTATGGAGAAATAGCGGCTTCCAGGTTTGAACAGCTGTTTACCAGCCATCTTGTAATCGCTGCAGATCTAATAAAGGCAGCAAAAGCTGGTGATAGCAAGGCTGCGGAAGAAGCAGAGAAGAAATGGTATACAAATGCAGAGGAAATCGCTTCTTTTCTTGCAAGTATTAATCCTTACTGGTCTCAGGAAGCTTGGAAAACGATGCTCTTTGACCATCTTGCAATGACAAAAGATGAAGCTGTTGAGATGCTGACTGGGAAATATGAGAAAAGCATTACTACTTATGACCAAATTGAAACTCAGGCGTTGGAAATGGCAGATATGATGACAGATGGAATTGTGAATCAATTTTCCGGGAATTATTAAGGCTTCTATGCAAAGAAGCGCCAAATGATATTCTTGTAATATTATAAAACATCATTTACACCAGAACAGATGCTTTTAATAGATGGGATATAGGCTGAGTCTAATTAGAAAGAACTCAGCCTAAGTATTTTATAACAAAGGGACAGGCTCGTGCCACTTATGGCGTCATTATTTATCTTTTACAGCCCTTAGCTCAATATATCCTCGTTCCCCAAGTGGTTCTAATTGAATACGGGGATTTTCATCATCCCATACATATCCAATAAAGGACGGATCATATTGATTCATGGATTCCTGAACTTCCTTAATCGCTTCGCAAAAATCATTTTCATCAAAGGGCTCCCCCCTAAACATCAGATATTTTGCTTCTGGCAGTAAAATCGTATCAAATCCACCGGGAATCATTCCATCATAGTCTACTGGCACCTCAACACCCTGAACATATTCTGATGTGTTTGGCTTTCGGTAAACATTTGGGAGCCAAAGGCAAACTGGCTCATTGCTAATGGATTTTATACTGGTGAGCAGTCCCCACACGTCACATCCAACTTCTTCGCAGTAGGTAAAATATTCCGCTGCTTTTACCCCTCGTTTGATAATCACTTTTCTGGCAGGTTTTTCAACCAATTGAAGAAATACTGTTTTAGTCCGTTCCATTTTAATCTCCTTTCGAACCATTTGATCGTTAACTTTGTATGGAGTGAAAAGGTATAGAGGTATGGGCGATTTTGCATATTCCCTTGGATTACAGCCAAATTCCCGTAAAAATGCACGCTGATAGCCATCGGTACTGCCAAATCCAAGCTCCAGGGCAACGTCAATAATTTTACATGATTCGTCTCTTAGTTTAAGCGCTGACTTAGACAGCCGAAGACGCCTTATATAATCAGCAGGTGTCATATTGATATACTGAGAAAATAATCTGTGAGAATGCCAAGGAGAAAAGTGTGATGCATTTGCCAAGTCGGCAAGTGTAATGTTCTCTTTCAAATGGCGTTCAATATAATCCTGCATTCGGCTGACCGCTGAAATCTGTTCCTCCATATTCCCCCTCCTAACAGTAACAATCATAACAGCAGCAAAAGAAAACTTCTCGACTATTCTTGCTAATTTGATTCCAGTTTATCATATGAGCGATTGGAAAACTATTATTTTCATGCAGTATTGAGCATGGTATAATAAGAAGCATATCAATAACAGAACCTGTAATCCATGAAAACGGACAGAAGAAAGCAAGCCGCAACAGGAAAGTGTGATTGAAATCATCTATAATATTCCATACAAGGAGGGCAGTGAACATGGAATGGGTAACTCTTTTACAAACAGCAATTGACTATATGGAAGAACATCTTTTGGAGAACATCAATTATGAAGATGCAGCCAAACAGGTGCACATGTCTTGTTATAATTTTCACAGGACGTTCAGCCTGATGGCAGGAATTACAGCAAACGAATATATACGAAATCGAAGGTTATCTCTGGCAGGACAGGAGCTGCAGCTAACGGATATAAAAATCATTGATGCTGCCTATAAATACGGCTATGAAACGCCGGAGAGCTTTTCCAAAGCATTTTCCAGGTTTCATGGAGTTTCTCCAAAGCTTGCTAAAGTAAAAGGGACTCAGCTTTCCTTGTTTCAGGCCTTAGTTATTAAGATTATATTGGAAGGTGGTAGAACGATGGATTACAGAGTAGAAGAAGTGGGTAAGAGAACATTTATCACAAAGGTGAAGGCGTTTCGAAATGAGATCATTAATGAGGAGAGCAATCAGGATATTCCACTGTTTTGGGGAGAATGCCGTAAAGATGGAATCATAAACCAGCTCATTGGAATGCGGCCAGCGGGAAAAAAGGATTTATATGGACTTTGCAGTCCTACCAAAGAGCAGGAAGCAACCTTTGATTATGGCATAGGAGTATTAATTGACAGTGAAACTGTGATTGGAGATGAGATAGCCTTAAAAAAACAGGGCTTTAAGCTTTGGGATGTAGAACCCACGGAATATGTGGTATTTAAATGTTACGGAGACAGCGGTAATTGTATCAGTGAGACCTGGAGCCGCTTCTTTAAAGAGTTTCTGCCTCAATCCGGTTATACCCATACGGACGATACAGATTTTGAAGTTTACTATGGCCAGAAGGAACCAGAACTTTTTTGCGAATTGTGGATTCCCATTAAGAAAAAATAAATACAAACAAATTCTGCTTCTTACTAACTGCAGGATGAGCGCCGGCATAAGGATGATTTCTATGCCGGCGTTCTTTAAATGAATGGTCATCATGAAAAAGTCAGTTAATGCAAGTGTCGGATCAAAGATTCCAATTGCTCTACCATCAGTTTCTTAAGGGCATCAGGTTTTATAGATTCAATGTTCTCTCCATAGGACGTGAGATAATGAGCAATAAAGGATTCTTCTCCAGGATTATAAAACCCCCGGATCATATATTGACCATTTTCCAGGAACAGCTCCATAGATGGATAATGTTCCTTGTAAAATAAGTCTGCTCCCTTATTAGAAATAGCTACCTCGAATTCGATTGCACCTGGTTTCTTATATAAATGATCTGCCTTTCTTTGAAATTCCTCCAAAGGTTTAGCCTGATATAAAAAACTTTCTTTTAATTCTGTAACCTTGTCACATCGAAATACCTGAGGTGCATGGGTCCCAAAGTTGTACCCTGTGGCATACCATTGACCATAGGCTGAGGTAATATCAAAAAACTGTACCACATAGCTGCGATCCATATCTTTCTTTCTGTAAACCACTTCACAAACTTTTTCCTCTATAGCATATTGAAGAATATCCTTTAAAAAATGGCAATGATTAAAATGTCTGATGGAACCCAAACAAAAAACCTGTTCCATGCGGTGCAGCAATGAGATGTTATCAGAAGATATACATGTTTCGAATTTTGTTTTTAACTGCTCTACGCTTAAATGAAAAGGAGTGCTTTCATAGGCTTCTAATGTTAGCATGGAGAAATATAAAGCGAAAACCTCGTCCATTGTGAATAAAATGGGAGACAGCAGCCGATTTTTAAGGATTCCATAATGACCATTTCTGCCTTGCTTGGAATAGATGGGCAATCCCATTCTCTCTAAAGATTGCACGTCCCTGAGTGCGGTACTTTTGGATATTTCAAAGCGTTCCATAATATCCTTTAGACGAAAGGCGCTTTTGTCTTTTAAAAACATAATCATATCGCTTAAACGTTCTGATTTATTCATAAATTCCCCATTTCCTCGTTACATGTTAAAAGTGTCATATTTTGCAACCTTTTTCTAGTATACTACAGATTTTTATAGAATAGAAGGAGTATCAGTGATTGTGAAAAAGGGTGGACAAACGCATTTCACAGGCCGTTCCTGAATATACATGGGAGTAAGACGGTTTCATGAGAAAGGGCTGTAACGTAAAAACGGTTCATTTTGCAACCAGTATTGGAAAGGAGGATGTGTATGGATACGGAACGTAAAGCAGTATCAACCCATCATGGGATAGGGAGTTTTCGCAGAAAGGTGAGGAATAACCGGACATTGCTGTTAATGTGTCTTCCGGCAGTGGCTTTTTTTATCGTATTTAATTATTGTCCTCTTCCTGGTGTGTACATAGCGTTTACCAACTACAATTTCAGGGATGGCATCTTCGGCAGTCCATTTGTTGGATTGAAAAACTTTGAATTCCTTATAAAATCAGGCCAGCTAAGTCTGCTTACCAGAAACACCATCCTCTATAATCTTGTTTTTATACTTCTTGGAAATGTACTTCAGATTACCCTGGCCATTATGCTCAACGAAATTAACAGCAGATGGTTCAGAAAAGTATCTCAGACAATTATGTTTCTGCCTTATTTTATCTCGGTTGTTCTTATTGGGGCGATCATGTTTAACATCTTAAATTATGATACAGGTGCCCTTAATACACTCTTGCGGGAGACTGGAGGAAATCCGGTCAAAATCTACAGTATGGCAGGAATATGGCCGTTTATTGTAGTTTTCTGCCAGATGTGGCAGCAGACCGGATATGGGTCTGTGGTTTATTTTGCGGCTATTTGCGGAATAGAGGCTGGGATCGTAGAAGCTGCCCAAGTGGATGGGGCTAACAGCTGGCAGAAAATCCGCTACATCATTCTTCCCAGCCTGAAACCTACGTTTATTATCTTACTGCTGTTTGCACTGGGAGGAATTATGAAGGGGAATTTTGGCCTCTTCTGGAACCTGGTGGGGGCGAATTCACAGCTGTTTCCCACCACGGACATCATTGAAACAGCAGTATACCGGATGATGATGTCACAGAACAATTTCTCCACTTCATCAGCAGTGGGGTTATATCAGTCACTGTTTGGATTTGCTCTGGTCATGTTCAGCAACTGGGTTGTAAAGAAGATTGATCCGGATTACGCTCTGTTTTAGAGGGGGGAAAGAAATGAAGAAAAGGAAAATAAAAGAATGTAAAACAAATCTTTTCATAAAGGGAATTTCCTATGCGGTCGTGGTGTTATTTACCATGGTATGCCTTCTCCCTTTTATACTAATTCTCTCTGCATCTTTAAGCACGGAAAGCGTAATCAGCAGGCAGGGGTTTGGTCTGCTTCCCAGAGGACTTACACTGACTGCATACCAGTGGGTATTCCGGTATCCTAAAATGATACTTGGTTCCTATGGCGTTACCATCCTCATGACAGTCTGCGGAACCATGCTTGGCCTGTTTCTTATAGCCATGACCGGGTACGCCCTGCAGCGGCAGGATTTCCCGTTTCGCAATATACTTTCCTTCTTTATCTATTTTACAACCTTGTTTTCCGCAGGAATGGCCCCCACCTATATCTGGGTTTCCAGATATCTGAATTTAAAGGGAAGTTACCTTGCTGTATTCCTGCAGCTTCTTATGACTCCCTGGCTCATAATTCTCATGAAAAACTTTGCCAAATCCGTGCCCTATGAAATCACGGAGTCTGGAAAAATAGATGGTGCTGGTGATTTTACGATCTTTGCCACCCTTATATTTCCCATGTTAAAGCCGGCGCTTGCTACGGTAGGTCTGTTTCTCGCCCTTGGTTATTGGAATGAATGGTACTTATCCTCCCTTTATCTGGGGTCCTCCGTCACCTATAAGCCCCTGCAGTATTATCTGTATAACGTAATAAACATGGCAAATGCATTAAAATCCTCAGTGGCCGGAGCCAATGTTTCCATAACAGCATTGCCCTCTAATACACTGAAAATGGCGACGGCCGTTATTGCAACAGGTCCTATTATATTTATGTATCCGTTTGTCCAACGGTATTTTATATCGGGTATTGCCATTGGAGCAGTTAAGGGGTGAGAGGGAGTTTCTTTCTTAAGATTCCTATATAAAAAGTATGAAATGGAGGAGTGTCATGAGAAAACATGGTTTTGTAGCGTCTGCAATGGCAGTCATACTGTCTGCTGTTATGGCCGTAGGTCTTGCAGGCTGTAAGGGGGAGGGAGTCTCAAAAAACACATCGCCGAAAAAGGGGGACGGAAGTGTAGATACCTCCAGTCACGAGGTAATCAACATGCTGGTACTTGGAGATAAGCCAAGCAATGGCAGGTGTGAGGCAATGCTTAAGGAATTAAATCAGGTTCTTACGGAAAAGGTCAATGCAGAATTAAAGCTTACCTATGTAGAATGGGCAGACTGGCAGACCCAGTACAATGTCCAGCTCCTAAGCGGGGACAGCTCCATGGATATTATCACGACGGCTACTGACTGGCTGTACGGCTGGGAAAATGTGGAGAAGGGAGCATTTCTTCCCTTATCCGAAGAAATGTTAAAAACTTATGCGCCTAAGACCTGGAGTCAGGTTGATGCTTCTGGTAACTGGAATATTTGCAAATATAAGGGTGAGATTTATTTTATCCCGGAAGATCATTACACACAGTATACCAATCACGGGATGTTCTACCGCGGAGACTGGGCCAAAGAGGCAGGTCTTTTAAATGGAACTGTGACTAAATTTAATGATCTGACCACCTATTTTCAGTATGTTAAAGAAAATAAAGAAGGTGTAATTCCCTGGGATGTGGCTGGGAAAAATAACTCCGGAGGTGTACTCGGAGGGTTCATACAGTCCAATACAGACAGCCGGGTCATGGTAGGCTGTAACGCGGGTAACTATGAATTCTGGTTTACCAGCGCTTCGGATCCCTATACCATCTATTCCCCGTATATGGAGTCAAATGTTATCTATGAAGCAGCCGAGCTGATGAAACAATGGAATGAAATCGGTGTCTGGCGAGAGGATGTCCTTAATTTTGACGGGGATTCCAGAGAAGAGATGTATGCAGGAACCAGTGGAAGTGATCAGCATCACAGCCAGACCTATTACTCACAGATAAAGCCTAATATGGATAAGAAGCAGCCGGGTTCTGATGCAAAGATGTATCCCTGGGGCCAGGAAAATAAAAACATAGCAAAGCCATTAAAAACTCACGGAGCAGCGGCCATTAGTGCTAATTCCAAACACCCTGAAAGAGCCCTTATGGTATATGATCTTCTTCGCAATGATGAAACCTGTTACCGGTATATCAATTACGGAATCGAGGGGACAGATTATATCATTACTTCAGATAATAAGCTTGCTTACCCGGAAGGCTGGGACCAGAGTACGGATAAACTGGATTCTAATTTCTGGTGCGGACGAAACGATGACCTGGAGCTGGAAAACAGCTTCAATTGGAGCGGTACAAAGGAAATGATTGAGAATCTCAATGAAATTGCTTATACCTATGAATTTGAGAACTTAATCCTGAACAAACATGAGGTGGAAGCGGAACAGGCCGCCATTGCCAATGTTTTATCAGAATATCTTCCTCAGCTTGCCTATGGAAAATATGACAATCCCCGGGAAGCCATTGATGAAATGAGGAGAAAGATTAAGGATGCAGGATACGACAAAGTGAAATCAGCGTTCCAAAAAGATATGGATGAATATAAAAAAGAAAATGGCAAGTAACCAGGAGGTTGATAAATAAAGCAGACTGTGGGAGTGCATTTAGGCATTCCCACAGGAATGTGAAACAGATTCCTGTCTTTTGTCTACTTTCGACAAAAAATACATAGTAAGATTGCATTAAATGCAGAAAAACAAAAAAGGATATTGCGCGATTAAAAAAATAGTGATATATTATGCTTAAGTTGAGAACAACTAAATAAATGAATATGAAGACGTGTTACTGGTAATGCAGGCAAGATCGGATTAGACGAATGGTTATAAGACGGATGGGGTATTTTGTCTTATGAAGAGTTCGTTTAATTGGGTCTTTTTATTTTGTCATTCCGGCCGGATGAGGAGATAAGAAAATACTTGAAAGGGGTTTTGTATATGAATTATAATCAAATAGCGAAAGATATCTTAACAAATGTTGGCGGTTCTGGTAACGTAAAAGGACTGACCCATTGCTTTACAAGATTAAGATTTCAATTAAAGGATTCAAAAAGAGCAAATAAAGAAACCATCGAACATCTGGAAGGTGTCATCTCTGTTGTAGAGAGCGGAGGACAGTTCCAGGTAGTGCTGGGAACCAAGGTAAACCAGGTTTATGATGCCATGGTTCCTATGATATCCATAGATGAAACAACAGAGATCAGCGAAGAGAAGGTATCCATCTGGAACCGCATTCTGATTGCAGTTTCTGCTATGTTTACCCCTATGGTTCCTGCGATTGCAGCTTCCGGTCTTTTAAAGGGATTCCTTACCATTGCAAAGATTCTGGCAGCGAAACAAGGTGTGGATATTACGGTAAATCAGACATACACGCTGATTATGGCTGGTACGGATGCCTTATTCTATTTCATGCCTGTTATTTTAGCATATACCAGTGCCAAGGTATTTAAGGCAAATGAATTTATTGCAATGGCACTTGGTGGTACCATGTGTTATCCGTCAGTCGTAGCGCTGATGACTGGGAAAGATGTAGTGAGCATGTTTGGTGTTACCATCACCAAAGCAAGCTATGCTTCCTCTGTTATTCCGATTATCATTGGAGTTTTCATTCTTTCCTATGTGCAGAAATTTTTAGAAAAAGTAATTCCAGAAGTCTTAAAAATCATTCTGGTTCCTGGTCTGTCACTCCTTGTGATGCTTCCGGCAACCTTTATGGTATTTGGTCCCATTGGTATCTACATCGGTAACGCAATCACCTTTGTTTATACTGGTATGATGAATTTAAGCCCGGCCATCTGCGGTGCCTTTATCGGCGGTATGTGGTGCGTGTTTGTTATATTCGGTGCGCATAGAGCACTTCTTCCAATTGGTATTAACGATGTAGCTCAGTTCGGTCACCAGAACCTTCTTGCTTTCGCAGGCGCAGCCAACTTCTCACAAGGTGGAGCAGCTCTGGGTGTTATGTTAAAAACAAGGAATAAAGATTTAAAGACGGTAGCAGCATCAGCAGCAATATCTGCTTCCGTATGTGGTATTACGGAACCTGCCATTTATGGTTGTAACCTTCGTTTAAAAAGACCGATGATTTATGCTATCATTTGCGGTGCCATTGGCGGAGCTATCATGGGCGTTGGCGGTGTATATGGCGATTCCTTTGCAAATAACGGAATTCTTACCTTTGCAACGTATGCGGCCTTTGGTATGAAACCATTTGTTTATTATCTGGTCGGAGTAGGCGTATCCTTCTTTGGCGCCATGATACTTACTTACCTGTTTGGCTTTGATGAAATGGGAGATAAGAAAAAGAAAACAGAAGCAACAGCAGTGGCCCAGACACCAGAATCAAAGACAACAGTCGAAACAAAGAATACGGAATTCGATCCATCAGAAGCTGATTTATTCATATATTCACCCATTGAAGGGGAAGCTGTTTCCATGACGAAAGTAAATGATGAAGTATTTTCCTCTATGGCATTAGGAAATGGAATTGCTATTATTCCGGAAAAAGGAGAGGTAGTGGCTCCGGAAGACTGTACTGTGACCTTAATCTATCCAACCCTTCATGCACTTGGTCTTATGCTGGATAATGGGGTAGAGATGATTATCCATGTTGGAATTAACACCGTTCAGTTAGAAGGAAAGCATTTTGAGAAGTTTGTAGAAGAAGGCAGTCATATTAAAAAGGGAACTAAAATTCTGTCCTTTGATATTGATGCATTAAAAAAAGAAGGCTATGATACCATTGTTCCGATTATCGTAAGCAATACTCCGGTATTTCAGCAGGTTTCCGGGATTACAGGAAAAGGGGCTACTCTTGAGAAGTCGGTCATTGCCATCAAAAAAAATCAGTAAAGGAGTTTTGACATGAACAAAATAAAAACGAAGTTTCCTGATCACTTTTTATGGGGAGCATCCTCATCTGCATTTCAGATTGAAGGTGGCTGGGATGAAGGCGGAAAAGGGCCTACGGTTGCGGATATAAACTCCTTTAAACGTTCTCATTTACAGGCTGACAGTAAGGTTGCCAGCGATTTCTTCCATCACTGGAAAGAGGACATCGCTTTAATGAAAGAGATGGGACTTAATATTTACCGTTTTTCCATTGCCTGGGCAAGAATCATACCAGATGGCGACGGGGAAATTAATCAGGCAGGAATCGATTTTTATAATGATGTCATTAACTGCCTGTTAGACAATGATATTCAGCCCTTTATTACTTTATATCACTTTGATCTTCCCTATGCACTGGTTGAAAAATACAATGGCTGGGAATCCAGAGAATGCGTAAAAGCATTTGAGCGCTATGCAAAGGTCTGTTTTCAAACATTTGGTGACAGGGTGACCTATTGGCAGGTTCATAACGAACAAAACCTCATGGTCCGTGTGGATGAACGAGTGAATATTACCGCAGAAGACAGCTGGGAGGCTGACCGTCAGAGAGCACAGATGGATTACCACATGTTCCTCGCTCATGCACTGGCAGTGAAGGCATGCCATTCTATCATTCCGGAAGGCAAGATTGGTCCGGCAGTTTCTTCCACCTGTACGTACCCGGAGAGCAACCGTCCGGAAGATGTTTGGGCAGCCAGGTTAAATGACTGGTTTAAGACAGATTACTGTCTGGACATGCATTACTATGGCCGCTATCCAGGTTATTACATGCGTTACCTGGAGGAAAGAAACATCGTTCCCGTTATGATGCCGGAGGATGAGGAAATATTAAAGGATGCAAAGATGGATTTTATTGCTCTTAATTATTATCGCACTCTTTGCGTTAAGTATCTGCCGGCGGATGAAACTCATCCTGTAGGAGAGAGAGCTTTCCCGATCAATCAGGTTGATTTTGACCAGTATGGATATTTCCATCATCTGAAAAATGAGCATCTTGCATCCAGTGAATACGGAGCACAGATTGACCCGCTAGGCCTTCGTACCGTATTAAATAATTATCATCAAAAATATCATCTTCCTCTAATCGTTACAGAAAATGGACTGGGTACCGCTGACACCTTAACAGAAGACGGAAAGGTCCATGACGATTATAGAATCGATTACTTGAGGGCTCATATTCTGGCTTGCAGCCAGGCAATAGAAGACGGAGTTGAGATGCTGGGATATTCCCCTTGGACCTTTATGGATCTCCTTAGCTCTCACGAGGGATTTAAGAAACGTTATGGTTTCATTTATGTCAATCGTGACGATCATGACTTAAAAGATATGAGCCGCATTAAAAAAGACAGCTTTTACTGGTATCAGCGGGTAATTGAAACGAACGGGGAAGAACTCTAAATAACAGAAATGGGGTTTGGTTATGAGGGTTGTTAAGGTAATGAATAATTCTCTGCTGCTGGCGCTTGACGACAGCGGCAGAGAAGTGATCTTGATGGGAAAGGGAATTGGATTTAATAAATCCATTGGCCACCATTTAAAAAGTGAAGACATTGAGAAAGTGTTCGTCTTAAAGGACCGGTCCATTTCAAAGAATATCATCCGTCTTGCATCTGAGATTGACAGTACTTATTTTGAACTGGCAAAGCAGGTGATAGACCATGCCATAGAAGTATATGGGATGGTTTTAATGGAGCACATTTATCTGGGGCTTACGGACCATCTTTCTTTTGCTGTAAAAAGATATCATGAGGGGATTTTAATACAGAATTTTTATACACAGACATTAAAGCGCTTTAATCCGAAAGAATTCCAGGTCGGATTATATGCCCTGCAGCTTGTGAGGGAGCAGCTGCATGTGGACTTACCCCAGGATGAGGCCGGCAACATTGCCTTTCATTTTATCAATGCCCAAACAAATAACTCTGATAGTACTGACAACCAGACCATTTTTGAAACCGTTCAAGGAATTTTAGATAT
Organism: Clostridium sp. 12(A); assembly: GCA_000526575.1. GTDB lineage: Bacteria > Bacillota > Clostridia > Lachnospirales > Lachnospiraceae > Lacrimispora > Lacrimispora xylanolytica. Next base: position 609,683 of record JAGI01000002.1, read on the forward strand.
TGTGAAATACAACTTCTCCATTATTTACAATGAAGAGGGGATCGGTTATACCCGTTTCGTCACTCACTTGCGGCTTTTTGCACAACGGCTTGTCAATGGCAGTCAGGATTTATATGATTATGAGGATTCTTTTTATACTCATGTCATTGAAAGCTGTGAAAGGGAGTACGACTGTGTGAAAAAAATTGGGATCTTTATTCAGGAAAAATTTGATTCCAGACTGTCCAGACAGGAAGAAATGTACTTAACGGTCCATATTCATCGGATTTTGGAGGAATACTCTCAGCAGAACAGGAAATGAAGGGACACAAATTGAACGAACAAACTTTTACTCGCAAACAGGAAATCCGTTTTCTTGCCATGGTTTCCCTCTTTTGGTTTGCGCAGTACATATACATTCCCTATCAAACGACTTATCTGACTTTTTTAGGTGTCAGCAGTACATTTACCGGAATGGTCTTAGGCGCCTATGGGATTACCCAGCTGGTATTTCGGCTTCCCATAGGACTCTGTGCGGATTCCATTGGAAGGCATAAATGTTTCATTATGGCAGGAACTTGTTTTTCCGGTCTTGCCTCCTTGTTTCGGATATTCTGGGGCAATGGAATGGGATTTTTAGCAGCAAATCTCTTTTCAGGCCTTGCTTCGGCCATGTGGATATCTTTTATGGTGTTTTACACCAATCACTTTTCAAACAAAAACCAGCAGGAAGCCACCAGCAGGATTGTAATGTTTAATAACCTTGGCATGCTCGTTGGTTTTCTGTTAAGTACCATTGGCTACAGCAGAATCGGGATGGTGGGAATCTGCATTCTCAGTGTGAGTGCCGGACTGCTTGCATTTATTCTTTCACTTCAAATAAAAGAACCATGCAAAAAGACTGGAGAGGCTGATATAAAAGACCTTCTCTCCGTATGTAAGTTAAAACGGTTATGGTTATTTGCCATACTTGCTCTCATTCAACAGGGCATTCAGCTTACGACTGTAATGTCATTTACAAATCAGATTCTAAAAGACCTTGGAGCTTCTAATGGGCTTGTTGGATTATCTTCTATCATATATATGGTTTCAGCAGTAGGATTTGCAGCTTTTGCTTCCACCTTTCTCTGTTGCAGGAAAGGTCCCAGATTCTGGATACCTACCGTCTTTGTCATTGTATCTGTATACTGTATCCTGGTACCGTCAGCAAATAAAATATCACAGCTTTTATTCCTGCAGATACTTCCTGGAATGTCTACCGGTATTTTGTTTTCTTATCTTAATTCTGAAGCAATGTGCGGAATTCCATTAGAAAAGCGTTCCACAGCCATGGGTCTTTTCCAGGCAGTCTATGCCATAGGTATGACTACATTTCCAATCTTTACGGGAGCCCTGGCCTCTGCTTTTAGTATCCATTGCGGTTATTTAGTGCTGGCAGGAATTTCTCTCATAGGCACTATCGTATCTGCGGTATATTATATCAATAAAAGCAGAGCTGAAAAAAATCGTTAAGAAGCTATAACGATACAAATCTGTAATGAGCAATAGTGCAAAAATATAATACCTCTTACTGAAAAATACGTCTTGAACAGTATTCAGTGTGGTGTGCCATGAATAAAATGGCACTACGCTGGAAGCTGGTCAAGACGTATTTTTATTGCTTGATATTGGAAAGAGCTATTAAGCAACAGCCCGGCACGGTCACTGACTTTAAATAACTGACAGCCGTTCAAATATATGGTAAATATCCACCTGGCCATATCCCCATATGTTGTTTGGAAATTGATAAAGATCATTTCTTCTTGCACCTCGGATAATCATACGATTAACCTGCAGACCAGTCATTTCTGTATAATTTCCCCGGGCAAAACCCCATTCCATGACCATGGCGGCAACGCCGGTGGCATGAGCACAGGCAGCGCCTGAACCGGTCAAGGTGCCATACTGATTACCTGGAATGGCGCAGGGGATTCGGTAGCCAGGAGCAGCTATATCTGGAACGACATCGCCAAATCTGGAATAGCCTCTTCCCGATTCTTCCAGAATCAAGTCAAAAAACTGATTGTAAGCTGCTACCGTAAGAGGATTTTTTGCGTTTCCAGGTGAAGTGATTGTGGTATTAGGCGTTGAAATCTGAAAGTAGGTTTCATTGGTTATGAGATTACCGGAGGGAAGCCAGGAGTGGACAAAAAAGGGTTCGTTTTCCATGCTGTGGATTTTTAACAGCCATGGTCCTGGTAAAGGATTATCAAAGCGAACTAAAATCACTTGATCCCCGGTCTCTCCATCCATATCTATGTTATTGACCCAGACGGATGAATTGCCCACGGTAAGCTGATATTTTTCGCATCGGTTAAGGGAGGGGGGCCTTCCTTCCAGAAATTCTCCGTTAGGTGAAACTATATCCAGAGTAATTCTTCCCGGCGGGAACGGCCATATTTCCATAGAAAATCTCTTATCCTGTTCTCCTACATTTAAATAAAATTCATTTTCATAGGGAGAGGAAGTGATGTTGTGGTAGTAATGGCGGCGTTTATCCGCTTCATTGCCTGCAGCTACAGTTACATTAATTCTTTGCAGATTTACAATGCTGTCTATATAACGAGCCAGGGCACTCCTTCCGCAATGACCTCCCTGACTGCTGCCAAGAGCAATACAAATTATAACTGGACGGCTTAATTGCTGGGCAAGAGAAAGTATAAAACGGATTCCCAGCATGATATCAGATTCTTGATAGCATAAGGCATCTTCTGGTACTGCAAAGATATCCTTTAAGCTTTTTTTTGCCTCTTTCAGCTTTACAACAGCCAATTTTGTCTGGGGCGCTACTCCCATAAAGGAGTTATCCTGACTGGGGGTGCCGGAAATAATGCTGGCGATTGCCGTTCCATGACCATGAGTGTCAACGCTTGGAACAATGCTTAAGGGAGCGGTAGACATTAAAGCAGTATCAATGTTGGTCTTTGTATAGACGGAACCGAATTCAAAGCCTTTTGGAGGTTTTCCGTTTTGATCGGACTGATCCCAGATAGAGAGAATCCGGCTGGACCCATCGCGGTTGCGAAAGGCAGGGTGCTGATAATCAATCCCTGTATCAATAATTCCAATGATAATGCCCAGACCAAATAAATTAAGGCCAGGTTCTCTTTGTATGCTTCCAACTCCAGATTTTTCTACACTCACCTTAGAAGCCAGAGTAAACAGAGAGGGGAAACTACTGTAAGGATAAATTCCAAGGTCACAGGCATTCATTTGGCTTCTATGCAAGTGGAGAAGAGAGTGTTTTTCGTTAATCATCGTTACATTGCCTTTGTCAACCGATTCGGGAATCAGGGCATTGCTTATGATTAAATCATAATATTCATTGTCCAAAATTTTTTGCATGAATTGCCTCCTGTGCCTTACAAGGCAAAGTATATGTATATACTATGCAGACGGTCTGTGCGGTTTGCATAAAACTGATATTATAAGAGATGAAACGAAAAAATGTGCAGGAATTTAAAATAATGATTGCTTTTTTCATCAATTGGAATTATAATGAGTACACACTCAATGAATGGTTGGTCAATATATGAAATCAAAAAGACAGATACAAAAAGAGAATACAAGGCAGAAGATACTGGATACGGCATATCGGGTGTATATGGAGCAGGGGTTTGGCGCACCGACTGCTGAGATAGCAAGAGAAGCTGGGATTTCTCATGGTTCTGTATTTTCCCACTTTCAGTCGTTGAATGAACTGCTGGAATGCCTGATCGAAAGCTTTGGCACATCTCTTGCCTTGGAGATTCGAAGGCTTGCAGAGGAAAGCGGGAGTGTGGAAGAGCTTCTTAAGATGCATCTGGAAATTTTAAGCCGCCATGAGGGCTTTTATACCCGGCTGATGACAGAAAGAAGTCTGCTTCCAAAAGAAGTGCAGTATACGTTTGCCAATACCCAGACTACCATTGCACATCATTTTGGCCGTATTTTTGAGGAGGAAATAAACAAAGGGACCATAAAGAATATTCCCGTCCATATGCTATATTCCACATGGCTTGGAATGATTCAATATTATTTATGGAATAAAGATTTTTTTGCGCCCCAAGGTCCGGTAATCAGCCGTTACTCCAGGGAATTAAAAGATACCTTTCTAACGCTGATAAGATGTTGACAGGAGGAAATAGGATGAAGATATGCATCGCTTGTGGAATGCCTATGGAAAATGCTTCTGATTTTCCGGGAGGCGATATGGAAAAGGATTATTGTATTCATTGTGCAAGGCCAGATGGGTCCATGCAGTCATTTGAAGAGAAAAAAGCAAGTACAGTTGGTTTTATAATGAAAACACAGGGATTTGATGAATCTGCAGCAATTGAGATTGCGTTAAATGGCATGAAAAAGCTGCCAGCCTGGAAGCACTTTTTTTAGGGGCAGAAGATCATAGAAAGGAGAATTAATATGCAGGTAAGTAATGCATTTCAGACATTTCAAGAGGAGGCACCAGAGGTTCATAAAGCATGGATGGAGACCATTCAGAAATTAGATGTAGCAAGCGCTCTGGACAAAAAGACAGAGGAATTAGCCTATATCGCAGTAATGGCAGCTGTAAAGCTGGATAGCGGTATCCCCTTCCACGTGCAGATGGCAAAAGCCCACGGCGCCACGAGAGAAGAGATCATAAGCAGTGTACTGGTTGGGCTTCCGGCCGTTGGCAATACAGTGATACATTCTCTTCCCATCGCATTAAAAGCCTTTGATGGAGAAGGTAAATAATTAAAGTCCCCCTTATGCTTTGGTTTAATCAGAAAAAGCCGAAACGTAAGGGGGTTCTTTTTGAATTATTTGTTAGAGGATTTTCCTTCCTGAATACCCTCAAAGGAGTTATAGAAAACAGTGTGCTCCATCTCATACCTGGTACCATGGAGCTGATGAGGGACACAGTCTTCTCTGGGATATCCCAGGGGAAGCAGTGCCACGGGAATAAGATAATCAGGGATTTGGAAAGCAGACCGAATCGCCTCCGGATCAAAATGTCCTACCCAGGTAGTGCCAAGTCCCAGAGCGGCAGCCTGGAGCATCATCTGAGTGGTTACAATGCTGGCATCCACCACTCCCATATCTTCCTTATCATAAGACCGCTTCCAGCTCACCGTCTTATCGTAGCAAACGAGAAGAGCCATGGGAGCATGAAAATGGTAAATCGTACATGATTTTAATTGTTCCAGATTTTCTTCGCTATCAATGACAAGAATTCTTTGAGGTTGAAAATTAACAGCAGTAGGAGCAAGTCTTCCTGCTTCCAGTATTAAATCGAGGGTTTCCTTTTCAATTTTTTTGTTGCTGAATTTTCTTACAGAGTAACGTTCTTTGACCAGTTCTAAGAAATCCATTCTTTCCTCTCCTTACTGATTTTTCTAGTTATTATATCATGAAACTTAAAAAAGGGCAAAGCCGTAATGACCTTGCCCTGAGACTTACGGTAAAACCACCGTAATATGATATTCTTTCTTACCTTCTTCAAATGGAACTTCATTTCCTTCCATAGACATACCGTCAACCAGGAACGCTTTTGGTTCGCCATGTTTGCTTTTTCTGACCTGAATATGATAGTCGGCGCCTCTGAATTTACGGATGGCGGTGAATTCTTCAATAGAATCAGGAAGACATGGATCTACAATGAGCCCATGAAAGCCAGGGCGGATTCCAAGAATGTATTGGGAGATGCTGACAAAGGTCCATGCTGCTGTACCAGTCAGCCAGCTGTTTTTTGCCTCTCCAAAGTTTTTGGCATCCTTACCTGCTATCATCTGGGAATATACATAAGGTTCAGTCTTGTGAATCTCACTGATTTCTTCGATATAAGCAGGACAGGTGCGCCGGTATACTTCAAATGCCCGGTTACCTCTGCCGATCATGGTTTCAGCAATGGTAATCCATGGGTTGTTGTGGCAGAAGATACCTGCATTTTCTTTATAACCTGGCGGGTAAGAGGTAATCTCTCCCAGATGCTTCTGATATGTTGAATAGGCCGGCTGAAGGATTACAATGCCGTATGGTGTGTCAAGATGTTCCTTCACACTGTCAAGAGCTTTCTCGGCAAGGCCTTCTGAAATTCCAATGCCTCCCATTACGCAAAATCCCTGAGGCTCTATAAAAATCTGTCCTTCTTCGCACTCCTTGGAACCTACCTTTTCTCCAAATGCATCGTAGGCTCTTAAGAACCATTTGCCATCCCAACCTGACTTCAGTACGGCATCGTAAACTTCTTTTACAGATTCCTCTGCTTTCAGAGCCTCTTCCTCCAGCCCGGTCATACGGCAAATGGTCGCATATTCTTTCCCGTATTTTACATACATTCCTGCGATCATAATGGATTCGGCAACTGGACCTTCCGATGGACCTGTTGTCTGAAAGGATTCTCCAGGCTCTGTGGAGAAGCAGTTTAAGTTCAGACAGTCATTCCAGTCCGCTCTTCCAATTAAGGGAAGTCCATGAGGTCCCAGATTATTTTTTGTAAAGCCAAAGGAACGCCTAAGGTGTTCCATCAGAGACTGGCTCTTCGTCTCGTCATTGTCAAAGGGAACAGATTCCTTTAGAATATCCCAGTCACCTGTTTCTCTGATATAGGCAGAAACTCCTGCAATGAGCCAAAGAGGATCATCGTTAAAACCGCTTCCGATATCCAGGTTGCCCTTTTTCGTCAGAGGCTGATACTGATGATAAGCGCTTCCATCTTCAAACTGAGTGGAGGCAATGTCGATAATACGTTCTCTTGCCCGTTCTGGTATCATATGTACAAAGCCCAGAAGATCCTGGCAGGAATCCCGAAATCCCATGCCTCTTCCTGTACCTGATTCATAGTAGGAAGCGGAGCGGGACATGTTAAAGGTCACCATACATTGATACTGGTTCCAGATGTTGACCATACGGGCCGCTTTTTCATCTGACATTGAAACAGAATAGGTTGATAGAAGCCGTTCCCAGTGTTTCTTTAATGAAAGAATGGCTTCATTTACCTGAGCACTTGTACTGTATTTGTCTAAAACAGACTTTGAAGGCTCTTTGTTTATGATGTTTGGAGCGCTCCACTTTTTGTCGTCGGGATTTTCGGCATAACCAAGTACAAAGATCAGTTCCTTTGCTTCTCCTGGTTCCAAATGGATGGAAAGACGATGGGAACCAATGGGAGACCAGCCGCTTGCCATGGAGTTACCGGATGAGTTCTTCCCGACCATAACCGGCTCTTTGTTGGAGCCATACGTTCCCACAAAGGTATTCCTGTCTGTATCGAAGCCGTCGATTTCTGCATTAACAGCATAATAAGCATAGTGATTGCGGCGTTCCCTGTATTCGGTTTTGTGGTAGATGACAGAACCTTCCACCTCAATTTCACCGGTGCTTAGATTACGTTGAAAGTTTGTCATATCATCCATGGCGTTCCATAAACAGAATTCTACATAGGAATATAGGGAAAAATCCTTTGGAGCATCGGATGCGTTCTCCAAGGTCACTTTATGAATCTCGCATGAATCATGGAGGGGAACAAAGGCAGTAACGCTTGCTTTGACTTTGTTTTTCGTACCGCTGTAGCAGGTATAGCCAAGGCCGTGACGGCATTCATAAGAATCCAGAGGAGTCTGAGAAGGCTGCCAGCCCGGATTCCATACAGTTCCGTTGTCATTGATATAATAGTAGTGACCATTGCTGTCTAAAGGAACGTTGTTATAACGATACCGGGTCAGTCTAAGAAGCTTTGCGTCTTTATAAAAGCTATAGCCGCCTCCGGTATTAGACATCAGGGAAAAGAAATTTTCGCTGCCCAGGTAATTGATCCAGGGTAGCGGAGTGTCCGGTGTAGTTATGATGTATTCCTTTTCCTGATCATCGAAATAACCATATTTCATATAGGATAACTCCTTTCGGCTGAAAGATATATTTTACTAAAAATGACATTTTTCGAAAACGATTAAGTAAAAATAATTGGAGCCATACTGCAATAATAGCTCATTTGTTTTAGAAATACAAGAGAAATTTATGAGGTACTTGGATTTTCTTTCTATATCAACCGTTATAATGCATAAAATGTTAACGTATAATCTATATAAATTAGATGAAATTCTAAAAAACTATTGATTTTTTCCAGAAATAGGGGTATAGTGGAATTACGAAAACGATTAAGTTAAAAGGATGAGACATATGATTTCTATGAAAGAACTGGCGCAGCATTGCGGGGTATCTGTTGCCACAGTAAGTAAAGCACTCAACGATCAAAGCGATATTGGTGAGAGCACAAAATTAAGAGTTAAAAAGGCAGCGGAAAAACTGGGATATTTTCCAAATGCAGCAGCAAGGTCTTTAAAAACCAATAAAAGCTATAACATTGGTGTTCTATTTGTAGATGAGGCTAACAGTGGCCTTACTCATGAATACTTTGCAGCCGTATTGGAAGGATTTAAGGTGGAAGCTGAAAAACAGGGGTATGATATCACCTTTATTAACAGCCAGATTGGTAAGAAAAAAGTTTCTTACTACGAGCATTGCAAATACCGGAATGTAGACGGTGTTGTCATTGCCTGCGTAAACTTTGACAGTCCTGAAGTAGCAGAACTCCTGGCAGGTGATATTCCAGTTGTAACTGTGGATCACATTCATGAGAACTGTTCCTCTGTCTTATCTGATAATGCAACAGGAATTACTACACTTTTGGAGCATGTCTATGAAAAGGGGCACAGAAAAATCGCCTATATTCATGGCCAGTCAAGTACAGCCGTTACAAAAACCAGAGTCACCAGTTATTACAGATTTATAGAGAATCACCATCTGGAGGTGCCGGATGATTATGCAGTGGAAGCTAATTATCTGGATGTCAGCCAGGCGTCAGAAGCAACGAAAAAGCTGTTGGATCGAAAAGATCCGCCTACCTGCATTCTTTATCCGGATGACACCGCTTTGATTGGCGGTTTAAATGAGATTAGAGCAAGGGATATGAGAGTTCCGGAGGATATTTCCATTGCCGGTTACGATGGAAGCCGGGTTTCTCAGTTTTTAAACCCAAGGCTGACAACCATTCGGCAGGATACGGCAGCAATTGGAAGGCGGGCAGCAGAGAAATTGATAAGCACCATCGAGAAACCTAAAACTACATTTACGGAACAGATCATTGTGGAGGGAGATCTGCTTGTTGGGGAATCGGTTGGATATGCATATGAATTAAAATAGTTTTTAAGAAAAGGAGAGGTAATATGAAGAAGAAGGTAGTAAGTGGATTGTTGTGTGCAGTCATGGTTGCATCATTGACTGCCGGCTGTGGTGCAAAGAGTACCCAGACCCAGGAAACAACAAAGGGCGGCACAACAGAAACAACAAGCAAGGAAGCAGAGGCAAAAAAAGAAGAACCAGGTAAAGAGGGAAAAGTCATTAACATTTACGTGTGGAATGACGAATTCAAGGCAAGATATGAAGACTATTATGCTTCAAAGCTGCCGGCAGGGTATACAGTGAATTTCGTTACTACTCCAAGTGAGAATAATGCGTATCAGAACGCCCTTGATGAAGCGCTGTTAAATCAGGCAGATGCGAAGGCAGATGATAAAGTAGATATGTTCCTTGTAGAGGCTGATTATATATTGAAGTATGTAAATTCCGACAGTACCCTTGATTTAAAGGAAATCGGTATTACGGATCAGGATATATCAAAGCAGTATGATTATACCAAGGTCATCGCTCAGGATACCAAGGGCGTTCAGAAGGGTATTTCATGGCAGGGCTGTCCTGGACTTTATATTTATCGCCGTTCCATTGCAAAGGATGTTCTTGGAACCGATGATCCGGCTGAAGTTCAAAAAGCAATCAACGACTGGGATTCCTTTGATAAGACAGCAGCAAAGATGAAGGATAAAGGATATTATATGGTATCTGGATTTGATGATACATACCGTACATTCTCCAATAACGTTTCTTCTCCTTGGGTAAATGGTGATAAGGTTGTCATCGATCCTAAGATCGAGAAATGGATTGAGCAGACAAAGAACTACACAGACAAGGGCTACAATCAGAAAACAGTTCTCTGGGCAGCGGAATGGGCTTCCGGACAGGGACCTGATTCCAAAGTATTTGGTTATTTCATGCCAGCATGGGGTGTTGATTTCGTTATGGCAAAGAACTCTCTTGCAAAAGCAGAAGCTGATGGCGGAAAGCAGGAGGCAGGCAATGGTACATTTGGTGACTGGGCAGCAACCATTGGACCAGAATCCTATAACTGGGGCGGAACCTGGCTGTGTGCAGCGGCTGGAACCGACAATGCTGATATCGTAGCTGATATTATGAAGACTATTTGTACCGATGATGCAACAATGAAGAAGATTGTAGAAGAGAAGAATGACTTTGTAAACAACAAGACAGTTATGGAAGCACTTGCAAAGAGCGATTATAAGTCCCAGTTCCTTGGCGGACAGAATCCTCTTCAGATGTACTGTGATGCAGCTGAAAAGATCGATATGAGCAAGATCTCTCCATACGATCAGGGTCTTAATGAGAGCATTCAGACCGCTATGCACGATTACTTTAACGGAACTGTTGACAAAGACACAGCGATGAAGAACTTCTATACATCTATCAAAGAAAAATACCCGGAATTAAAAACCGAGTAGCTGTAAATAGCAGGGCGGGGACACCCCGCCCTGAAAAAAGCAGGAGGTTTTGCTATGGTAAAAGAAAAAAAGGCAAAGACCAGAAAAAAAGTCAGCTATGCAAAATGGGGATATATTTTTCTGATACCATTTTTTGCCACATATTCTATATTCTCACTGATCCCGCTGATCAATACATTTTATAACAGCTTGTTTGAAAATTACCGTTCCGGATTAACCCATATCGGTCCTAATTTTGTAGGATTTCAAAATTATATCTCTATTTTTCAAAGTGATCTGCTTAAATACTTTGGAAATACCATGATTTTATGGGTTATAGGGTTTATACCTCAGATCATTATCTCCTTGATTCTGGCTGTCTGGTTTGCTGATTTTCGGATGAAGCTTAGAGGAAGCGCGTTTTTTAAGACAATTATTTATATGCCTAATGTCATAATGGCGGCATCCTTTGCCATGCTGATTTTTGCGTTATTTTCTGATAATGGTCCAATGAATAACCTGTTGATGAAAGCAGGAATGAGCGATGAACCGATTCGCTTTCTGGCTACGGTTTGGGGGACCAGGGGACTAATTGGTCTTATGAATTTCATGATGTGGTTTGGAAATACGACCATTCTTTTAATGGCAGCTATTATGGGAGTTGATGCTTCCCTTTTTGAGGCTGCTTCCATTGACGGAGCGAAATCCTTGCAGATTTTCACTAAGGTTACCATGCCTATCATCAGACCCATTTTCGTCTATGTACTTATTACATCCATGATTGGTGGCCTTCAGATGTTTGATGTGCCACAGGTACTTACTAACGCCCAGGGTACACCTGACAGAACCAGTATGACTTTGATTATGTTTTTAAACAATCACCTTTACAGTAAGAATTACGGAATGGCAGGTGCCTTATCTGTCATACTGTTCATCATCACAGCAGTCCTAAGTCTGTTTGTATTTTTCATACTGACTAATTCCGGCGATAAGAAAGGAGGACGTTAATCATGGGCAAAGCAGAAAAATTGAAAAAAGCCGTGGCTTACGTTGTACTGTCCCTGCTGGTATTTTTATGTCTCTTCTTCTTTTACTGCCTGGTGATCAATGCAACAAGATCTCATCCAGAGATTTCAAAAGGATTTTCATTTATTCCCGGCAAATCCTTTGGTGCCAATCTTCATAACGTACTTAACAATAAGAATCTCCCAGTTGTTCAGGGAATCTTAAACAGCTTGATCATAGCAGGCAGCTCGGCCCTCCTTTCTGTATACGTTTCCGCCATGACTGCCTATGGAATCCATGCTTATGAATTCAAGTTCCGTAAGACGATTTACTTATTCATTATTTTAATTATGATGATTCCCACACAGGTAACTACCCTTGGATTCTTAAGACTGATCAATGCAATGAACCTTATGGATAATTTTATTCCTTTGATTTTACCGTCTATGGCAGCTCCTGTTGTTTTCTACTTTATGGTGTCTTATTTTGAAAGCAACCTTCCGCTGGAGATTGTGGAATCAGCAAGAATTGATGGATCCAATGAATTTTACACCTTTAACTTCATTGTATTGCCTATTGTGAAACCAGCATTGGCTGTTCAGGGAATCTTTGGATTTGTAGCCTCCTGGAATAATTATTTTGTTCCATCCCTGGTATTAAAATCAAATAGCAGGAAGACACTCCCTATCCTTATCGCCCAGCTGCGTAGTGCAGATTTTTTAAAGTTTGATATGGGGCAGGTTTACATGCTGATAACCATTGCCATTATTCCAGTGGCTATTATATACTTATGTCTGTCTAAATTCATCATAGGAGGAGTTACAGCAGGCAGTGTAAAGGGATAAACGAAAAAAAACTATAGGTTTTTCTAAGAATTCTGCATTGTCATTTTGCTCCTTTATGCTTATAATAAGGAAAGATGTACATTTTTGAAGGAGGAAACAAAATGGCTATTTTGGTTACCGGAGGTGCAGGCTACATTGGGAGCCACACCTGCATAGAGCTGCTGGATGCAGGATATGAAGTAGTGGTAGTTGATAATCTTTGCAATGCCAGTAAAGAATCTCTGGAACGTGTGATGGATATCACGGGTAAGAGCCTGACTTTTTATGAAGCAGACTTACTGGACCGGGGGGCACTTTTAGAGATATTTGAAAAAGAAAACATAGAGTCGGTGATTCATTTTGCCGGATTGAAGGCGGTAGGAGAGTCGGTAGGAAAGCCGCTTGAATATTATCATAATAACATTACAGGAACCTTAGTTCTTTGCGAAGTGATGAAAGCTCACGGAGTAAAGAGCATTGTGTTCAGTTCCTCTGCAACCGTATATGGAGATCCCGCCTTTGTTCCGATTACCGAAGAATGTCCAAAAGGAGAGATTACCAATCCATATGGACGGACAAAGGCAATGCTGGAGCAGATCTTAACGGATTTACATACGGCGGATCCTGAATGGAAGGTAATGCTACTTCGTTACTTTAATCCAATCGGTGCACACAAATCCGGACGTATCGGAGAAAACCCAAAAGGAATACCAAACAATCTTCTTCCCTACATCACTCAGGTGGCAGTGGGGAAATTAGATTGCCTTGGTTTGTTCGGAGGCGATTACCAAACGGAAGACGGTACCTGTGTTCGGGATTATATCCATGTCGTGGATCTTGCAGTAGGCCATGTGAAAGCATTAAATAAAGTGGCTAAAAGTCAGGGCGGCGTTTGGGTCTATAATCTTGGTACCGGCATCGGCTACAGCGTTCTGGACGTAATTCATGCATTTGAAGAAGCCAATGATTTAAAGATTCCTTATGTAATGAAAGAGAGAAGACCAGGAGACATCGCCAAATGCTATGCCGATCCTTCCAAGGCAGAGAAAGAACTTGGCTGGAAAGCAGAGCGGAGCTTAAAAGATATGTGCCGCGATTCCTGGAACTGGCAGAAAAATAATCCAGAAGGATATGTAAAATAATATTATATACGAATAGATACCGCCTCCGTATAAAGACGGCTGGCGGTATTTGTTATAATAGAACGATATAATTTTAAAAGTTTGCAGTTACTCACGTCTCTCTTTTTTTCGTCACCGCATGCCAGACTCCATAATGTACCAATTATGGTCTTTTTTTGATATCTTAAATTTCTCATTAATATGAAAAAATACGCCATAATGAAGGTATCTCTTCCTATATAAATATATTCCGAATTTCCCGCTTTCCTTATAAGTGAATCAATACTAATAAGAAGTAAATGGTATCTTCTCCCAGATAAGAACATACATTCGAAAATGCTTGATTATATTGTTGATTTATGATATGATCTTAGTAAAAGAACGTGCGTTCGAGGTGAGAAGATGCTGATACAGGAAGAATTAAGTGTTCAGGAAAAACTTGAAATTTTATCAGATGCTGCAAAGTATGATGTTGCCTGCACATCCAGCGGTGTTGACCGGAAAGGAAAAGCAGGAACTTTGGGAAATGCGGCCAAAGCAGGAATCTGCCACAGCTTTTCTGCGGATGGCAGATGTATTTCTCTGCTAAAGATTTTATTTACCAATCAATGTGTCTACGATTGCAAGTACTGCATCAATCGTAGCTCTAATGATGTGCCCCGTACGGCATTTACTCCAGAGGAAGTATGCCAGCTGACCATACAGTTTTACCGGCGCAATTATATAGAAGGTTTGTTTTTGAGCTCAGGTATTTTGCACAGTCCTGATTATACCATGGACTTAATTTATCAGACCTTGAAAAAACTAAGAGAAGAATACCACTTTCACGGTTATATTCATGTAAAAGCCATTCCTGGTGCAGATCCTGTTTTGATTGAGAAGACAGGCTTTTTGGCAGACCGTATGAGCATCAATCTGGAATTGCCGACGGCTGATGGCTTAAAGAAACTGGCACCGGGAAAAAGCAGAAGTAAGATACTCACACCTATGAAGCAGATTCAAAATGGTATAACTGCCAATCGGTTTGAGCTGATGGAATATAAAAAGGCGCCGGCCTTTGTTCCTGCCGGACAGAGTACCCAGATGATCGTAGGTGCCACGCCAGAGAATGATTTTCAGATGATGATGGTGGCTGAGGCACTTTATCAGAAGTATGATTTAAAAAGAGTGTTTTATTCTGCATTTGTACCGGTGAATCAGGATATTAATCTTCCTTCTTTGCCTGGTGGTCCACCTCTTTTAAGGGAACACAGACTGTATCAGGCGGACTGGTTGATGCGTTTTTATGGATTTCAGGCAGGAGAACTGCTCTCAGAGGAACGCCCCAACTTTAATGTGCTGCTAGATCCAAAGTGCGACTGGGCTTTAAGGCATCTGGAGTTATTTCCTGTTGAGGTGAACCGGGCGGACTATTATACCCTTTTGCGGGTACCCGGAATGGGAGTCAAATCAGCACAACGCATCGTAGCGGCCAGGAAAAACGGACCGCTTGATTTTGATGCGCTGAAAAAGATTGGTGTCGTATTAAAAAGAGCAATCTATTTTATTACCTGCTCTGGCAGGATGATGTATCCGGTGAAAATTGACGAGGATTATATTTCCAGCCATTTGATTGGAGATGAAAAAAGAAAGGTGTGGGAGATAGGCTCTTTCGGTTCCTACCGTCAGATTTCTCTGTTTGATGACATGAATGCCCCGTCATTAACGGTGTCAGGAGGTTTATAGAAGATGAAAACAGTCTATTTATGCGAGAATAGTGTAGAAGGAATCTTAAGTGGTGTATACACTGCATGGACCAGTAGAAAAGGTCATGATAACGTAAAATTGAAGATCATGGGAACGGAAGATACCATGGAGCTGTTCTGCCAATACGAAGAAGTGAAAATTGATTCGGTGAAAGCAGGAAAGGTGATAAAGGCGATGAAAGAGAAGATTTCAAAAGAAGCATATTCTCTCGTCTATAAGTCTGCCCTGAGCAAAGACCCCGACCGGGCTGATAAGATTTACCGTTTTCTTATCTACGGATTTCATATTGGCTCCAGTATCATTGACATGCTGCAGCTTCCGGAGGTTTATGAAATTTTTCAAATGTGCCGCCACATCGACAACGAAACCCATCTTCTGACGGGGTTTGTGCGATTTATTGAGATGGAAGGAGAGCTTTTGGTAAGCCGCATTGGCCCGAAGAATGATGTGGTTGTTCTTTTGGCGCCTCACTTTGCAGATCGTTTGTCAGGAGAAAACTGGGTGATTTATGACGAGAATCGTAAAAAGGCAGTACTTCATCCTGCCAATCGTCCTTGGTATCTTTTGGATCTTATTTCACCGGAGTGGGAGAGTAAGTTAAAAAAGGCCTCCGAGGAAGATGAATACGAGGAACTTTTTAAATGCTTTCGGAAAAGCATTTCCATCAAAGAACGGGAAAATCCTGTTTGCCAGCAAAACCATATGCCTTTGCGTTACCGACCCTATATGCCAGAATTTTCCCATGGGTTACGGGACACATAATGAATCAAATCTTGCCTTTTTCAACCGTTTGAGGTATGATGGAAACACGTTCCGGTTCAGGAACATTCCATGTGCGTTTCTGCACGTTTATCCATGTAAGAAATTATAAAACTGAATAAGGAAAGGATGAGGCGTTTTTGTACAGCAAAGTTCATAGCATTGGTATTACAGGGGTGGAAGGAGTTCCTATTTTGGTAGAGGCGGATGTCAGTGATGGACTTCCGGGCTTTTCCATGGTAGGATATCTTTCTTCCCAGGTCAGGGAAGCACAGGACCGGGTTAGAACGGCATTAAAAAATTCCGGCTTTCGTCTTCCAGCCAAAAAAGTTACTATAAATCTTTCCCCTGCTGATATACGAAAAGAAGGCACGGCCTTTGATCTGCCTATTGCAATTTCCATGTTATCCGCTTCCGGCCATATCAAATCTTCTGCCTTGGAGGATTGTGTGATTTCCGGTGAACTGGGGTTAGACGGAAGGATCAAACCCGTTCATGGAGCACTCTCCATTACAGCAGCTGCAAGAAAGGACGGAAAGTCCGTATGCTTTCTTCCCAGGGAGAATGTGCAGGAAGGCCTGGTAATTGAAGGAATCAATATAATTGGGGTAAGTAAGCTAAAGGAGCTGGTGGATGAATTGAATTTCCCAGGTGCTCAGCAAAAGGGAGAGATGCCGGGAGATTGGAGACAAGCTGAGTCTTGTTCCTATGAAGTGGATTTTTCTGAAATAGGAGGAATGCCTCTTCTTCGAAGAGCTACGGAGGTTGCAGTCGCTGGAATGCACAATATTCTCTATATAGGTCCGGCAGGAACCGGCAAATCTATGTTGGCAAATCGAATTCCGACCATAATGCCGTCGTTATCCTTAGAGGAGACCATAGAGATATCAAAAATCTACAGCGTCAGCGGACTGCTTTCCCCTGAGATGCCATTAATGGCAAGGCGGCCCTTTCGAAGTCCGCATCATACCATCAGCCCTCAGGCTCTTTCTGGAGGTGGGCGAATTCCCAAACCAGGAGAAATCTCTCTGGCATCTGAAGGCGTTCTGTTTCTGGATGAATTTCCTGAATTTCAAAAAAGCACCATTGAGATCTTAAGACAGCCATTGGAGGAAGGAAAGATAACAATTTCCAGGGTGCATGGTTCTTATGAATTTCCTGCAAATTTCATGCTGGCTGCTTCCATGAACCCTTGTGCCTGTGGCTTTTATCCTGACAGAACCAAATGCAGGTGCACAGAACAACAGGTATATAAATACTTAAGCAGGATATCAAAGCCTCTTTTAGACCGCATTGACATCTGCGTCGAATCCAGAATGATTACATATGAGGAATTGGAGCAAAAGGAGCGAGGAGAGTCCTCAGACTCCATACGAAGCCGGATAGAAGCAGCCAGAAAGATACAGGCAAAGCGGTTTAAGGGGCAGAAAATATACTTTAACAGTTCTATGAGAAAAGGGGAGCTTGAACAGTTCTGTATATTGGAGAAGTCTGACAGGGAATTCTTAAAGCAAATCTATGAATCTCAGAGGCTTAGTGCAAGGGGATATGAAAAGCTGCTTAAAATATCCAGAACCATTGCGGATCTGGAAGGTTCTTGTGAAATTCGGAGAGCACATTTGGCTGAGGCTGCCGGCCTGCGCAGTCTGGAAGGAAAATACTGGGGAGGAATCTATGGTCAGTCATGAGGAGAGAGAATATTTATACTGGCTTTGCCATGTCCCTATGTTAGGGGCTGTGACCATAAAGCGGCTTTATGATTACATGGGAAGCTATAAAGAGATATATAATATAGAAGGAAAAGAGTTACAGAGGCTGGGACTGCTTAAGTCGTCTGCTGTATCTGCATTTGAAGATAGTAAAAAAAGGAAGACAAGGTGTGATAAGGAACTTTATGGTTTAAAAGAACAAGGGATAGAGTTTGTCACATCACATGATGCCGGGTTTCCGGCACGTCTCTTTCAAATATATGATTATCCTATGGGTATCTTTTACAAGGGAAAACTTCCAGATGAAGCTCGTCCCACAGTCGCGGTGATTGGAGCCAGAAACTGCACGAATTATGGAAGGCAGATGGCTTCTTATCTTTCCAAGGAACTGGCCTCCTGCGGCGTTCAGATTATAAGCGGACTTGCCAGTGGAATCGACGGGGCAGGTCATCTGGGTGCGCTGGAAGGAAAGGGAGACACTTATGGTGTATTAGGCTGCGGAATCAATATCTGTTATCCCAAAGAGAATTATGGATTGTTTGAACAGATGAAAGAAAGAGGAGGCATTCTTACAGAGTTTGTCCCAGATGAAGCCCCCAGGCCCTGTAATTTTCCGATGAGAAACCGGATTATCAGTGGTCTGTCTGATGCAATCCTTGTGATTGAAGCCAGAGAAAAGAGCGGTTCTCTCATTACAGCAAACCTGGGACTGGATCAGGGGAAGGAAATTTTTGCTCTTCCAGGGAGAGTCACAGATCCATTAAGTGCAGGCTGTAACCGGTTGATTTCTGAGGGTGCCGGTGTGATTTTAAGTCCTGATTCTGTTCTGGAATATTTTGATTTACAAAATGGTAAAATATTAAGAGTTCATGAAAAAAATAAGAACGGGCTTGCCAAAAAAGAAAAAATGGTGTATAGTTGCCTAGATTTACAACCAAAGAATCTGGAAGAGATTGTATCTTTAAGCGGATTGTCTGTCAGTGAATGTATGGGAGCCCTTTTGGAGCTAGAATTTAACGGCCTCATTTTGCAGACATCCCATCAATATTATGGTAAGAAACTATAGGCGAGGAGTTTGGTATGGCGAACTGTTTAGTAATTGTGGAGTCACCGGCGAAAGTAAAAACAATAAAAAAGTTCTTGGGGACGAACTATGAAGTGGATGCATCCAACGGTCATGTAAGAGATCTCCCGAAAAGTCAGATGGGAATTGACGTTGAGAATGATTTTGATCCAAAATATATAACAATCAGAGGAAAAGGGGATATTCTGGCAAAGCTCAGGAAGGAAGTAAAGAAGGCAGATAAGATTTATCTGGCGACTGACCCTGACCGTGAGGGAGAAGCGATTTCCTGGCATTTATTAAAGGCTTTAAAGCTTGATGAGCTGAAAGAAAAGCAGGTATTTCGAATCAGCTTTAATGAGATTACAAAGAATGCAGTAAAAGCCTCCTTAAAGACCCCAAGAGCCATTGATATGAATCTGGTGGATGCCCAGCAGGCCAGAAGAGTCCTTGACCGTATGGTTGGATATATGATAAGCCCCTTATTATGGGCAAAGGTTAAGAGAGGCTTAAGTGCCGGTCGTGTACAGTCCGTGGCACTGCGGCTCATCTGTGACCGGGAGGAAGAAATCAATGCATTTATTCCCGAAGAGTATTGGAATCTGGATGCCCAGTTAAAGCAGGACGGAAGCAAGAAGATGCTGACTGCGAAATTTTACGGCGATAAGAGCGGAAAGCTTCCCATTCGTAATAAAAAGGAATTGGATGTGATTCTTAAGGGACTTGAGAATCAGACCTATGAAGTGGAAGAGGTAAAGAATGGAGAAAGAGTTAAAAAAGCTCCCATTCCCTTTACAACCAGTACGCTTCAGCAGGAAGCTTCCAAGGTACTTAATTTTTCTACTCAAAAAACCATGCGTCTTGCACAGCAGCTTTATGAAGGTGTTGAGATAGCTGGTCATGGAACCGTAGGTCTTATTACTTATCTTCGAACAGATTCTACCAGAATCGCAGAAGAAGCGGATACAGCAGCAAGAGAGTACATTGAAAAGCAGTATGGCAGCCAGTATGTGGCACAGGGAGAGCAGAGCAAGAAAACAAACGCAAAGATCCAGGATGCTCACGAGGCAATCCGTCCAACTGACATTGCACTTACACCAGTTATGGTAAAGGAATCGTTGCAGAGAGACTTGTTCCGGCTTTACCAGCTGATCTGGAAGCGCTTTGCGGCCAGCCGTATGCAGCCGGCTGTTTACCAGACAACTTCTGTGAAAGTAGGAGCCGGAGAGTATTTGTTTACACTTTCTGCATCCAAGCTTTCTTTTGATGGATTCATGTCTGTGTATGTACAGGAAGATGATAAAGAGGATGCCAATGTCTTATTAGGGAATCTGGAAAAGGGAAGTATTTTAAAGCTTGAAAATCTTGAGCATGGACAGCATTTTACCCAGCCGCCTGCGCATTTTACTGAGGCTTCTTTAGTAAAGGCAATGGAAGAACAGGGAATAGGCCGTCCAAGTACCTATGCACCTACCATCACCACAATCATTGCGAGACGGTATGTGGCTAAGGAGAATAAGAATCTTTATGTAACAGAGTTAGGGGAAGTTGTTAATAGTATGATGAAGCAAAGTTTCCCCAGTATTGTAGATATTACATTCACCGCGAATCTGGAATATCTCCTTGATAAAGTGGGAGATGGTTCGGTCCAGTGGAAGACGGTTGTAAAGAATTTTTATCCGGATTTAAAGGAAGCGGTAGACAAAGCTCTTGTGGAGCTGGA
Source organism: Clostridium sp. 12(A) (assembly GCA_000526575.1). Taxonomy (GTDB): domain Bacteria; phylum Bacillota; class Clostridia; order Lachnospirales; family Lachnospiraceae; genus Lacrimispora; species Lacrimispora xylanolytica. Next base: position 630,222 of record JAGI01000002.1, read on the forward strand.
ATCTGTGACCATTGCAGATGAAGTGACAGAGGAAATTTGTGAGCTGTGCGGCCGTAATATGGTCATCAAATACGGTCCTCATGGTAAGTTCCTTGCCTGTCCTGGATTTCCGGAGTGTAAGAACACTAAGCCATATCTGGAGAAGGTTGGAGTTCCATGCCCTAAATGCGGTAAGGAAGTCGTAATCAAGAAGACGAAAAAAGGCAGAGTCTTCTATGGCTGTGAAGCCAATCCCGATTGTGATTTCATGTCATGGCAAAAACCTTCCACGCAGAAATGTCCAAAGTGTGGAGCTTACATGGTTGAAAAAGGAAATAAATTGCTTTGTTCCAATGAGCAGTGTGGATTTAGCACGGATAAATAGCAAAAATGGAAAATTATTAAGAAAATCGAAAATCTTCAAAAAACTATTGTTATTTGAGCATAATAATGTTAATATTTATACATTAGAGATATATTTTGGATTTTCACACAAATTCATAAGGAGGTTTTCGGCTATGAGCGTACAGTTGTTGGACAAAACTAGAAAAATTAACAAATTATTGCATAACAACAATTCGCATAAGGTAGTATTTAACGATATCTGTGAAGTGCTGACCGAGATCCTGAATTCGAATATTCTTGTAATCAGCAAGAAGGGAAAGGTGCTTGGCGTAGGCCTGTCACCGGACATCGATGAGATTCAGGAACTGATTGCAGATCAGGTCGGCGGTTATGTAGATATTATGCTGAATGAGCGCCTTCTCAGCATTCTGTCAACAAAAGAAAATGTTAATTTGGAGACGCTGGGATTTACTGGCGATAATATTAGAAAATATCAGGCGATTATAACACCGATTGATATTGCAGGTGAAAGACTTGGAACTCTTTTCATTTACAAAAAGGATTCTCAGTATGACATTGATGATATCATTTTAAGTGAGTACGGCACTACGGTGGTAGGCCTTGAGATGATGCGGTCCGTCAATGAAGAAAATGCAGAAGAGACCAGAAAAGTACAGATTGTAAAATCTGCTATCAGTACATTATCCTTTTCTGAACTGGAAGCAATTACCCATATTTTTGAGGAATTGGATGGGAACGAAGGAATACTTGTTGCAAGTAAAATTGCTGACCGTGTAGGAATTACCCGTTCCGTTATCGTTAATGCCCTTCGCAAGTTTGAAAGTGCCGGCGTTATTGAATCCAGATCATCTGGTATGAAGGGAACTTACATCAAAGTTTTAAATGACGTGGTTTTTGAAGAGCTAAGAGCGATTAAAGCAGGAACCGTTAAGAGTATGACAGAGCGCAGAGAATTAAAAGATTTATAAAAATATTTAGAAAAAAGGAGCGGACAAAAATCTGCTCTTTTTTTCTGAATTAGCCAGCACAGCTCTCTTTTTCAGGCGTTAAGTACAAAAAACTACTTGCATCGTGTAGAAAATTATGCTATACTGGCTAAGCTTAATAAAAAACACGTCTGCGGATTTCTGTGGAAGGTGCCTGATAAGGGTCTCCCAGGGAGCATGAGAAACGGACGGAAGTAAAACCAATGGAGGTAATAACATGAGCGTTATTTCAATGAAGCAGCTTTTAGAAGCTGGCGTACACTTTGGTCATCAGACCAGAAGATGGAACCCTAAGATGGCTCCTTACATTTACACAGAGAGAAATGGTATCTACATTATCGACTTACAGAAATCTGTAGTTAAAGTAGATGAAGCTTACAAAGCAATCTCTGATATTGCTAACGAAGGCGGTAAGATTCTTTTCGTTGGTACAAAGAAGCAGGCTCAGGATGCAATCAAATCTGAGGCAGAGCGTTGCGGAATGTACTTTGTTAACGAGAGATGGCTTGGCGGTATGCTGACAAACTTCAAGACAATTCAGTCCAGAGTTGCCAGATTAAAAGAAATTGAGACTATGTCTCAGGACGGTACATTTGAAGTACTTCCTAAGAAAGAAGTTATCGCTCTTAAGAAAGAGTGGGAGAAATTAGAGAAGAACTTAGGCGGAATCAAAGACATGAAGAAGATTCCGGATGCGATTTTTGTCGTTGATCCTAAGAAGGAAAGAATCTGCGTACAGGAAGCTCATACACTGGGTATTCCATTAATCGGTATCGCTGATACAAACTGTGATCCTGAGGAACTCGATTTCGTGATCCCAGGTAACGATGATGCGATCAGAGCTGTTAAGTTAATTGTGTCTAAGATGGCTGACGCAGTAATCGAAGCAAACCAGGGCGAGGCAGTAGCTGAGGAAGCAGAAGCGGCTCAGGATATGGAAGAGACTGTGGAAGCTTAATAATTCAGGCGATTGAATGCTTCGACCTGCTTTGAGAAGCGGGTCGGAGCATTTTTTACTGGAAAAAAACCCAGTAATTTAATGTGGACTATTAATCATGAAATGATATATTGATATATATATGGAGGGCGAATAAATGGCAGCAATTACAGCTGGAATGGTAAAAGAATTAAGAGAGATGACCGGTGCAGGTATGATGGATTGCAAGAAGGCTCTTGCAGAAACTGATGGCAACATGGACAAGGCAGTTGAGTTCTTAAGAGAAAAAGGACTTGCAGCAGCTTCTAAGAAAGCTGGCAGAATTGCAGCAGAAGGTATCGTTGCTACGATTGTAAGTGAAGATGGAAAATCTGCAGCAATCGTTGAAGTAAACAGCGAGACAGACTTCGTTGCTAAGAATGCTCAGTTCCAGACATATGTTGCTGATGTTGCAGCACAGGCACTGGCTTCTGAATCCAAAGATATGGAAGCATTCCTTGCTGAAACATGGGCAAAAGATACTTCTTTAACAGTAGAGCAGATGTTATCCAGCCAGATCGCAGTTATCGGCGAGAACATGAACATCAGAAGATTTGAGAAAATCACAACGGATGGCGTTGTTGTTGATTATATCCATGGCGGCGGAAGAATCGGCGTTTTAATCGAGGCAAGTGCAGAAGTTGTTAACGATACCGTAAAAGAAGCTTTAAAGAATATTGCAATGCAGATTGCAGCATTAACTCCAAAGTATGTTAGAAGAGATGAGATTTCACAGGAATTCATCGATCATGAAACTGAAATATTAAAAGTTCAGGCTAAGAATGAAAATCCAGACAAGCCAGACAGCATTATTGATAAGATGATTGTTGGACGTCTGAATAAAGAATTAAAAGAGTTCTGTCTGGTTGATCAGGCTTATGTAAAAGATGGAGATTTAACTGTTGCTAAATATTTAGAGCAGGTTTCTAAAGAAGTTGGCGGCAAGGTAGATGTGAAGAAGTTCGTACGTTTTGAAACTGGTGAGGGTCTTGAAAAGAAAGAAGACAATTTCGCTGAAGAAGTTGCGAGACAGATGCAGTAACCTTAACAGGATTCAGGGGGGAATCCCATGGGTATCCATGGGATTTTTCTATTAAAACAGTGTCCGTTTACCATTAACAAATGTTTCCATATTGTACGGACATCACAATACCAAAGGAGTTGACGAAAGTGGCTAAGTATATTATTAAGCGAATCGCTATGGCGATTGTAACAATCTTTGCAGTTGCAACGGTTACATTCTTTGTCATGAATATGGTCCCAGGCGGTCCCTTCATGTCTGAGAAAGCAATCAGCCCACAGGCTCAGGCCGCATTAAATGAAAAATATGGCCTTGATAAACCGTTAAGTGAACAGTATATCACCTATATGTCAGATCTTCTGCATGGAGATTTGGGATTAAGCGTAAAGCAGCGTGGACGTACTGTTAATATGATCATCGCAACAAAGTTCCCGGTATCTGCTAAAATTGGCGGTATGGCTATTCTGACCGCTGTTCTTATTGGTGTTCCTCTTGGAAGTATTGCAGCTTTTAAGCGTGGAACTCCTGTCGATAATGTAATCATTATATTCAGTACCTGCGGCATTGCCGTTCCTAGCTTCGTGGTTTGTACCGTTCTCATGTATGTACTAAGTTTAAAACTGGGGCTTTTGCCCACGTTTGGATTGACCTCGTGGAAAAACTATATCATGCCGGTAATGGCTCTGTCCTTTTATCCGTCATCCTATATTGCTCGCCTCATGCGTTCCTCCATGCTTGATGTCATGGGACAGGATTATATGAGAACTGCCCGTGCAAAAGGTCTTTCCCAGCTGGTCAGCATCTTTAAGCATGCACTTCGTAATGCGATTCTTCCGGTTGTTACATATTTAGGACCACTTTTGGCCTATACCGTAACAGGAAGTTTCATTGTTGAGAAAATATTTACCATCCCTGGCTTAGGATCTGAGTTTATTGGTTCGATTACTGGTCGTGATTATCCTCTTATTATGGGTACCACTATTTTCCTTGCTACTTTGATGGTTATCATGAACGTGCTGGTCGACGTTGCTTATAAATTCATTGACCCACGTATCAATCTGAAATAAGAGAAAGGAGAAAGAGGATGCCAAAGAATAAAATGTCATTACAGCTTAATGTGGAAGACTTTCTCCCTGCAAGCGATGCGGAAAAAGAAAGCTTAACAGTCATGCGGAAAAGTGTCGGATTCTGGAAGGATGGAATCAGACGTTTAAAAAAGAATAAAATCGCTATGGTCAGTGTTTTTGTTATTCTATTAGTATTTATCCTGTCATTTGCTGTACCACAGTTTTATCCATACAGCTATGAGCAGCAGATAAGGGGAAGTGAGAATCTTGCCCCTATGCAGTATTCCCAGAAAGAATTACAGGCAATCGATGCAGGAGAAAGTGTATTCCCTCACATTTTGGGAACCGATAATCTTGGTAGAGATTATGCGGTCCGCGTTATGATGGGGAGCCGTGTTTCTCTGATTGTAGGTTTGGTTGCTTCCTGTATTATCCTTTTGATTGGATCTCTTTACGGCTCCATCGCCGGTTTCTTTGGAGGCTGGGTGGATATGATTATGATGCGTATTGTTGATATGATTTATACAGTTCCAGATATATTAATCATTGTACTTCTATCGGTTGCCTTTGACCAACCCTTAAAGGCTTTGGCACAAAAACCGGGATTTCAGTGGATTCAGGTCATTGGTGTAAACTTAATCAGTATCTTTGTGGTTTTCGCACTTCTTTACTGGGTAGGTATGGCACGTATTGTAAGAAGCCAGATTCTTATTTTAAAGGAGCAGGAGTATGTAACGGCAGCAAGAGCTCTCGGAGCTTCCAGCGGTCATATCATTAAAAAGCACCTTCTTACCAACTGTATCGGTACTTTGATCGTTACAACAACTCTGCAGATTCCGTCTTCTATTTTTACGGAAAGCTTTTTAAGCTTCCTTGGTCTTGGCGTTGCTGCGCCTATGCCATCTCTGGGAAGTCTTGCAAGTGCCGCTTTAAACGGTCTTCAGAGCTATCCTCACCGCTTATTTGCGCCAGCAATCATGATTTCAGTCATTATTTTAAGTTTCAATCTCTTAGGTGATGGCCTTCGTGATGCATTTGACCCGAAACTGAAAGATTAAAGGAGGAGAGAACTGATGAGTGAGTATTTAGTTAATATTGAAAATGAACGTCTTTCTTTCTTTACTCCGGCAGGGGAAGTTAAGGCTTTAAATAATGTGTCCCTTCATTTACGTGAAGGAGAAGTTCTTGGCATCGTAGGTGAGTCAGGTTCTGGTAAATCTGTAACCGCATATAGCTTAATGGGACTTACTGCTTATCCAGGACGTCTGATTGGAGGATCTCTTCAGTTTAACGGTCATCAGATTGACCAGATGACAGAGAAGGAAATGAGAAAAATCAGAGGTAATGAGATCTCTATCATTTTCCAGGATCCGATGACCAGCTTAAATCCTGTATATACCATAGGAAATCAGATCTGTGAAGTAATTATGCTTCATACAGATAAGAATAAAACTCAGGCCAATGAACGTGCAAAGGAATTATTGACTCTGGTTGGTATTAATGAACCGGAAAAACGTTTAAAGCAGTATCCACACGAATTATCCGGTGGTATGCGTCAGCGTGTTATGATTGCCATTGCCCTGGCCTGCGAACCAAAGCTTTTGATTGCAGATGAGCCGACAACTGCTCTTGACGTAACCATTCAGGCTCAGATTCTGGAACTTATGATGGAATTAAAAGAAAAGCTTGGTATGGCTATCATTATGATTACCCATGATCTTGGTGTGGTTGCTAATATGTGTGACCGTATTGCGGTTATGTATGCTGGAAAAGTAATAGAGTATGGCGATGCCAACGATATTTTCTATAATCCGAGCCACGAATATACAAAAGGTTTGATTCGAAGCATTCCTAAGCTGACAGAAAAAGAGCACAGCAAGCTTGTACCTATTGAAGGAAGCCCTGTGGATATGTTAAATCCGCCAGCTGGCTGTCCTTTCGCGCCAAGATGCAGAGCTTGTATGAAGATCTGTCTGCGTGAGATGCCGCCATATACGGATGTTTCAGATATACATTACAGTGCCTGCTGGCTTCTGCAGAAGCAGGAGTTTGAAAAACAACAGGCTCAGAAGGGAGATGCATGATGGACAATAAGAATCTTGTAGAAGTTCAGAATTTACAGCAGTATTTCCCGGTTGCCGGTGGCAAAATGTTTGAGAAAAAAGTTGTAAAAGCTGTTGATAACGTATCCTTTGGAATTAAAAAGGGAGAAACACTTGGACTTGTAGGTGAGTCTGGTTGTGGTAAGACCACCACTGGCCGTACCCTGCTTCGTCTTCATGAGCCAACATCCGGAAAGATTCTTTTTGACGGAAAGGACATAACAAAAGTAAATATGCTTCCTTACCGCCGGAAGATGCAGATCGTTTTCCAGGATCCTTATGCCAGTCTGGATCCCCGTATGACAGTTGGCGATATTATTGGTGAAGCCATTGATATTCATCGTCTGGCTGCCAATAAAAAAGACCGTCAGGAACAGATTATCTCTGTTCTCTCTACCGTAGGCCTTAACTCAGAGCATGCGAACCGTTATCCTCACGAATTTTCCGGCGGACAGCGTCAGCGTGTTGGTATTGCAAGAGCCCTGGCAGTAGATCCTCAGTTTATCGTCTGTGATGAGCCGGTATCAGCTTTGGACGTTTCCATTCAGGCTCAGGTAGTAAACATGTTTGAGCAGCTTCAGGAGGAGCGTGGACTTACTTATTTATTCATTGCCCATGATCTTTCTATCGTTAAGCATATCTCTAACCGGATCGGCGTTATGTATCTTGGAAAGATGGTAGAGCTTGCGGACAGCTATGAGCTTACATTCCACAGCCTTCATCCGTATACAAAGAGCTTAATTTCTGCAATTCCTATTGCCGATCCTGAGCTCAGCAGAAAATCCAATCGAATTGTATTGGAAGGAGATGTGCCAAGCCCTGTAAATCCTCCATCTGGATGTCGATTCAGAACACGCTGCCCTTATGCAGATGAACTTTGTGCGGCTCAGGAACCAGAGTGGAAAGAGGTTACATCCGGTCATTATGCGGCTTGTCATCATTTAGATAAAGTGAACTAAAAATTCATTGCTATTTTCCCATAGTTATGATATGCTAGAACATAAATCAGCGCAGTAGCCGAGTAAAGTGTTACTGCGCTGATAATGAATACTTTTATAGGAGGAAAAACTATGAAAAAAATGTCACTTGTATTGGCTGCCGTTATGGCAACAGGCATGATTCTTACCGCTTGCGGCGGAAGTAAATCTACTCAGCCAACAACTGGTGCAGCTACCAGCGCAGCAAACGGAGAAACCACCGCACCAGCAGAAGGGAATTCCAAAGGGCTTGATCTTGCAGTTCAGATTGGACCAGATCCGGAGACAATCGATCCTGCTTTAAATAGTGCGGTTGATGGTGGAAATATGATTCTTCATGCATTCGAGACATTGCTGTCTGTTGATTCTGAGAACAAGATCGTACCAGGTCAGGCAGAGTCTTTTGATGTATCTGAAGATGGATTAACTTATACCTTCCACCTTCGTAAAGGGTTAAAGTGGAGCGATGGCACACCTTTAACAGCAAATGATTTTGTTTACTCATGGAAGAGACTGGCTGATCCTAAGACAGCAGCACCATATGCAGGGGATATGCTTGGATATGTAAAGGGATATGATGAAGCAGCAGCTGGAAATCTTGATGCTCTTGGTCTTTCCGCACCAGATGAAAATACATTTGTAGTAGAATTATCTGCTCCTTGTGTTTATTTCTCTAAGCTTGTAACACATGGCTCCATGGTTCCTGTTGAAAAGGCTACTGTAGAAGCTAATGGTGATCAGTGGACTTTAAAGCCAGAAACTTATGTTTCTAACGGTCCTTTAAAAATGATCGAATGGGTTCCAGGATCTCACATTACATTCGCTAAGAATGAGAATTACTGGGATGCAGATAAGGTAACCTTAAATACTCTTAAATTCGTTCTTATGGAAGACGGAAACGCTGCTTACAGTGCTTATCAGACAGGCGAAGTTTCCATGATCAAGACTGTTCCTACAGAAGAAGTTCCAGGTCTGAAAGGAAAAGAAGATTTCCATGTAGAGCCTATCATGGGTACCTACTACCTTGATTTCCAGAACCAGAAAGAGCCATTTAACAATCCTGACGTTCGTATGGCATTAAGCCTTGCAATCGATAGAGAATACGTTGCTAACACAGTAATGCAGGGAACTTATATGCCTGCTACTAACTTTGTTGGACCTGGTATTTCTGATGCAGAGCCAGGAAGCTTCTTTGAAGATGAAACCAAAAAGCTTAACGGCAAAAATTTCTTTGATTTAGAGAATCATGATGCTGATGTAGCAAAAGCAAAAGAACTTCTTGCAAAAGCTGGTTATCCAGATGGTCAGGGCTTCCCAACAATTGAATATATGATTAATGACTCTGGTTACCACAAACCAGTTGCTGAGTATTTACAGAGCTGCTGGAAAGAGGTACTTAACATTAACGTAGATATCAAAGTTGTTGAGTGGGCAACCTTCACACCAACCCGTCGTGCTGGTGATTATCAGGTAGCTCGTGATGGTTGGGTTTACGATTATGATGATCCTTCCAATATGCTGAACTTAATGATGGCATCAAGCGGTAACAACAATGCGAAGTACAACAATCCAGAACTTGATAAGCTGTTAGACGAAGCAAACACAACTGCAGATGAGAAAGAACATTACGCAAAGCTTCACGAAGCTGAGAACATCATTCTGAAAGATGCAGCAATTGCTCCAGTTGCTTATTACACTGATTTCTGGTTACAGAATCCGAAGTTAAAAGGAACATGGCATTCTCCATACGGCTACTGGTTCTTCCAGTATGCTACTATGGACTAAGAATAAAATCTTACAAAAAAGCAGTCAGGAAGTATTTCCTGGCTGCTTTTTTGTGTCTCAAATTTTAGGATTAATCAATATTTTAGTAATAATTGAACAATAAAAACTATATATTATTGATTTAATTGTTCTTCTATGATATCCTGTAAAAAATTGGTAAAACATTTAGCTATATTATGGGTTGCCAATAATATGATATTTATAGGAGGATGAGCTATGAAAAAGAAATCACTTTTTTTAGTTGCGGTAATGGTATCCAGCCTGATTCTTTCTGCCTGCGGTGGGAATAAAGCGGCTGAACCATCAAAGGGCGCAACTTCAGCGGCAAACGGGGAGACGACTGCTCCAGCTAACGGAACTGCAGGTCTTGATCTTGCAGTACAGGTTGGACCTGACCCTGAAACCATTGATCCTGCCTTAAACAGTGCAGCTGACAGTGCTAACATGATTATGCATGCGTTTGAGACATTGTTGATTGTAGACAAAGATAATAAGATTGTGCCGGGACAAGCAGAATCTTATGAAGTGTCAGATGATGGGCTTACATATACCTTTCATTTACGTGATGGTTTAAAGTGGAGTGATGGTACTCCCTTAACGGCAAACGACTTCGTTTTCTCCTGGAAAAGGCTTTCGGATCCTAATGTTGCAGCTCCATATGGAGAAGATATGTTAGGATATGTAAAAGGTTATAAGGAGGCCGCAGCTGGAGATATTGACGCTCTTGGCGTTTCCGCGCCGGATGATAAGACCTTTGTTGTAGAGTTATCTGTTCCCTGCGTATATTTTATAAAGATTGTAACTCATGCAACCATGGTTCCTGTGCAGAAGACGTCTGTAGAGGCCAATGGGGAGCAGTGGAGCTTAAAGCCTGAAACTTATATTTCCAATGGTCCCTTAAAGATGATTGAGTGGGTTCCAGGTTCCCATGTCACTTTTGCTAAGAATGATAATTACTGGAATGCAGATAAAGTTACGATTAATACTTTGAAATTTGTTTTAATGGAAGATGCTAACGCAGCTTACAGTGCATACCGGACTGGAGAAGTGGCTATGATTAAGGATGTTCCTACAGAGGAAATCCCTTCTCTTCAGGGCAATGAAGAATTTCATGTAGCGCCCAACGTTGGAGTTTCCTATTTAGATTTTAATAATCAAAAGGAGCCTTTTACCAATCCAGATGTCCGTAAAGCCCTGAGTCTGGCTATTGACCGGGATTATGTATCAAATACAGTCATGCAGGGAATCGGAGCTCCTGCAGGAAACTTTGTACCTCAGGGTGTCAGTGATGCTGAAAGCGGAACTTATTTTGAGGATGTAACCAGGAAAAATAACGGCGGAGATTTCTTTAATATTAAAAATCATGAAGAAGATTTAAAAAAAGCTAAGGAGCTTCTTGCAAAAGCTGGATATCCTGACGGAAAGGGATTTCCGGTAGTTGAATATATGACCAATGACGCAGGTCATAACAAAGCAGTGGCAGAGTATTTACAGAGCTGCTGGAAGGAACTTGGCGTTAACATGGACATTAAAATCGTGGAATGGGGAACCTTTGCACCAACCCGCCGTGCAGGAGATTATCTCACAGCACGGGATGCATGGAGTCTTGATTATGATGATCCTTCTAATCTGCTGAACTTATTTAAATCAACAAGTGGCAATAACAATGCTCAATATAAGAACCCAGAACTTGATAAGCTGCTTGATGAAGCCAATGCTACTCTCGATGTAAAAGAGCATTATACAAAACTTCATGAAGCAGAGAACATGATTCTTGAAGATGCAGCGATTGCTCCCCTTAACTATAGAAATGAATTCTGGTTACAGAATACAAAGTTAAAAGGAACATGGTATTCTCCATTTGGTTACTGGTTCTTCCAGTATGCCACCATGGAATAAAGGGAAAAATTTGATATGAGATACCCGGGAATTTATTTCCCGGGTTTTTTGCGGGGAAATACCTCTTTCCAACCTTCTAAAAGTATGCTATAATCTTTTAAGACAATACAAAAGTACAGGAGAGTTAAGGTTATGAATCCAAGACGTGTATTATTAAAACTCAGCGGTGAGGCTCTTGCCGGAGCAGAGAAGACCGGCTATGATGAGTCTACGGTGAAAGAAGTTGCACGGCAGGTTAAGATATCCGTTGATGCAGGTGTCCAGGTGGGCATTGTTATCGGCGGAGGGAACTTCTGGAGAGGAAGAACCAGTAATGCCATTGACAGAACGAAGGCGGACCAGATCGGAATGCTGGCTACTATCATGAACTGTATTTATGTTTCGGAGATTTTCCGGAATGAAGGGATGGGCGCTGAGATCTTGACACCTTTTTCATGTGGTTCCATGACAGAGCTTTTTTCCAAAGACAGAGCCAATAAGTATTTTGCAGAAGGTAAGGTAGTATTCTTTGCCGGCGGGACCGGTCATCCTTATTTCTCTACGGATACTGGAATTGCACTGCGTGCGATTGAGATGGATGCAGACTGTATTCTTCTGGCTAAGGCCATAGATGGTGTATATGACAGCGATCCAAAGATTAATCCCAAGGCTGTAAAGTATGATAAGATTACAATTCAGGAAGTAATAGATAAGCAGCTTGGAGTGATTGATCTGACTGCTTCCATTATGTGTATGGAAAATAAGATGCCGCTTGCGGTATTCAGCTTGAATGAAAAAGATGGCATTGCCAATGCCATGCAGGGAAAAATAAACGGTACGATTGTTACCGCATAACCAGGAGGACGATATGCAGGAAATTTTACAGGTTTACGACGAGAAGATGAATAAGACATTAAAAGCACTGGAGAATGATTTTATGGCCATTCGTGCTGGACGTGCCAATCCTCATGTGTTGGACAAAATCAGAGTTGATTACTACGGTACGCCAACTCCCCTTCAGCAGGTTGGTAACGTTACCATTCCAGAAGCACGCATGATTATAATCCAGCCATGGGAAAAGAGCTTGTTAAAGGCCATTGAGAAAGCGATTCTTACTTCTGACTTAGGCATTAATCCAACAAATGACGGAAACGTAATTCGCCTTGTATTCCCAGAGCTTACTGAGGAACGCAGAAAAGAGCTGGTGAAGGATGTGAAAAAGAAGGGTGAGAATGCAAAGATCGCTATCCGCAATATTCGCCGCGATGCCAATGATGCGTTTAAGAAGCAGTTAAAGGCAGAGGAGATATCTGAGGACGAGCAGGCTGATGCAGAAGATAAAATCCAGAAGTTAACAGATAAGATGATCGCGCAGATCGATAAAGCGATTGATGAGAAGTCTAAAGATCTTCTTACGGTATAAAATTTTGAACAGGGGGGCAGGCTTTTTGCCTGTCCTGTTTTGTGTTTTATAAGGAGCGATTTAAAATGGAAGATAAGATACAGGGAATGGTGATACCAGAGCATGTTGCTATCATATTAGATGGGAATGGCAGGTGGGCCAAGAAAAGAGGACTTCCCAGAAGTTTGGGACATAAAGAAGGCTGTGTGACTGTAGAGAAAACAGTTGAGGATGCAGCCAGACTTGGAATTAAATATTTAACGGTATATGGTTTTTCCACTGAGAACTGGAAGCGTTCTTCCGATGAGGTGGGAGCACTGATGCAGCTTTTTCGATACTACATGGTGAGACTGTTAAAGGTTGCAAAATCCAATAATGTTCGTGTTAAGATGATTGGTGATCGGGAACGATTTGATCAGGATATTGTGGAAGGTCTTAACAAGCTGGAGAGGGAGACAAAAGACAATACTGGCCTGACTTTTGTGATAGCAGTAAATTACGGCGGCCGTGACGAGATCGTCCGCGCAGCTAAAAAAGTTATGAAAGATGTGAGAGATGGAAAGATTTTGCCGGAAGATATGGATGAGAAGCTGTTTCAGTCTTATCTGGATACCGCTGAGATACCAGATCCTGATTTGTTAATTCGTACCAGCGGGGAATTAAGGCTGTCTAATTATCTGTTATGGCAGCTTGCTTATACGGAGCTCTATGTTACTGATTGCTATTGGCCTGATTTTAATATGGAAGAAATGAAAAAGGCAATTGCGGCGTACAATAACAGGGAACGAAGATTCGGGGGAGTAAAGTGATTCAGGGGGAGGTAACGCGATGTTTACGATCAGACTCATAAGCGGTATAATACTTGTGCTGATTGCTCTTTTAACAGTGGGCAGCGGAGGGATTTTGCTGTTTGTAACGACCGTTTCCATTTCTCTCATCGGTTTGTTTGAATTGTATCGCGTGATGAGGATACAACGAAACTTATTGGGGTATATGGGATATTTGGCAGTAATCGCTTATTATGGATTGCTGTGGTTTCATATGGAAGACAAGATGCTTTTATTATCGGTAGGATTTTTGATGATTCTTATGAGCATCTATGTGTTTGCTTTCCCTAAATTTCAGCTGGAAGAGGTGTCGGTAGCCTTTTTAGGTTTATTCTATGTCGCTGTGATGCTTTCTTATTTATATCAGGTCAGATCTATGGAAGATGGAAAGTACCTGGTGTGGTTGGTATTTTTAAGCTCTTGGGGGAGTGATACCTGTGCTTACTGTGTGGGGAGTTTGATTGGAAAACACCGTTTAGCCCCGGTCCTCAGTCCTCATAAATCCATTGAGGGCGCTATCGGAGGCGTGGTGGGAGCTGCACTATTAGGCTCCTTGTATGCCGGTGTCTTTGGCGAATCCATGATAGGGCTTAGTACTCCGATATTCACCTGTATGCTGGCTTGTGCTGTGGCAGCCCTTATTTCACAGATCGGTGATCTGGCTGCATCTGCAATCAAGAGAAACCATCAAGTGAAGGATTATGGAAAGCTGATTCCAGGTCATGGGGGAATTTTAGATCGTTTCGACAGCATGCTTTTTACAGCACCTGCTATTTATTTGGCAATTACTTTTTTACGTTAGCATGATTGATGACTGGAATTTTGTAAAAGAAAAGGAGTTAGCAGCATAAGATGAAGAAAATAGCAATTCTGGGTTCTACAGGTTCCATCGGAACTCAAACCCTGGAGGTGGTTGAAAACCAAGGGGATATGGAAGTTACCGCATTGGCCGCGGGGAACAATATCAGACTATTAGAAGAACAGATCAGAAAGTTCATGCCTAAACTTGTGTGCGTTTGGAATGAGGAAAAAGCAAAAGAACTGGCTGTTTCGGTGGGAGACCTGCCGGTTCGTGTTGTTTCCGGTATGGAAGGGCTGATTGAAGTCTCTACAGAACCTTCCGCTGACATTGTAGTGACCGCAGTGGTAGGAATGATAGGAATACGTCCAACCATAGCAGCCATGGAGGCTGGAAAAGATATTGCTCTTGCAAATAAGGAAACTTTAGTGACTGCTGGTCACATCATCATGCCGCTGGCAAAAAAATGTGGAGTTAACATTCTGCCGGTTGACAGCGAACACAGTGCAATTTTTCAATGTCTAAACGGTGAAAATAAGAAAACCATACATAAGGTCCTGCTGACAGCCTCTGGTGGCCCTTTCCGTGGAAAAACCAGAGAAGAATTAAAGTCGGTTCAGGTAGAGGATGCCTTAAAGCATCCCAATTGGTCTATGGGCAGAAAAATTACCATTGATTCCTCAACGATGGTAAACAAAGGACTAGAGGTCATGGAGGCAAAATGGCTGTTTGATGTTTCCATGGATCAGGTTGAAGTAGTGGTACAGCCTAAAAGTATTATTCATTCTATGGTAGAATTTGAAGATGGGGCAGTTATGGCACAGCTTGGTACGCCAGATATGAAACTCCCCATTCAGTATGCCCTTTATTATCCGGAGAGAAGATTTATTCCCGGTGAACGTCTTGATTTTTGGAGCCTTAAAGAGATTGTTTTTGAAAAACCGGATATGGTAAATTTCCCGGGGCTTTCCCTGGCATACCAGGCCGGAAGAAGAGGCGGAACCCTTCCTACTGTATTCAACGCAGCCAATGAGCGCGCCGTTGAAAAATTTTTAAACAGAGAAATCTCATATCTTTCCATTACAGATATGATAGAGGGAGCTATGAACGGGCATACTGTAAAAGAGAATCCAACAGTGGATGAGATTCTTGAAGCAGAAAATGCGGCTTATGAATATATAGAAAGCAGGTGGTAGATTGTCCAGTGTTATCGTAGCAATTCTGGTATTCGGACTGATTGTATTAATTCATGAACTGGGTCACTTTTTGTTCGCAAAAAAGAATGGGATCACAGTAGTAGAATTTTCCATTGGTATGGGTCCAAGACTGGTGCATTTCAAAAAGGGAGAAACGATTTATTCCATTAAGGCATTGCCTCTAGGTGGTTCCTGTATGATGCTGGGTGAGGATGAAGAGAATGCGGATGAAGGTGCATTCCAGAATAAATCCATTCCAGCCCGTATGTCTGTCATAGCGGCAGGTCCTATTTTTAACTTTATTCTTGCATTTCTTCTTTCCCTTATTTTAGTGGGGATGAGTGGATACGATACAACATATGTAAAAGAAGTAACAAAAGACTCCCCTGCATATGCAGCGGGGATGCAGCCCGGTGATAAACTTCTTAAGATCAATGGAGAAAGTGTATCCATGTACCGGGAATACATTCTTTACAAACTCTTAAAGCCGGATGAGAAGATGAATCAGGTGGAATTTTTAAGAGTGGATTCAAGCACAGGAGAAAGCAGTATTAAAACAGCTTCTGTCACTCCTGAGCTATCCAAGGAAACTGGTAAATATTTAATTGGAATTACCATAGCACCACAAAATATAAAAGTAGCTTCTGTTGGGGAGCTGGTGAAATACGGTTATAAGGAAATGGAATATGATGTGAAGCTGACAGTGAAAAGCCTTGGTATGCTTTTTTCCGGCAAAGCAAGCGTCAATGACTTAAGTGGTCCCGTGGGAATTGTTGTTATGATTGATGATTCTGTAAAGGCAGGCCTGACAGTTAGTCTAGCAGCTGCTTTTATGAATGTACTCAGCATGTGTATTCTACTCAGTGCCAACTTGGGAGTTATGAACCTTCTTCCCATTCCAGCCCTTGATGGAGGCCGTCTTCTGTTTCTGATTATTGAAGCAATCAGAGGCAAACGTATGGACCCCAACAAAGAAGGTCTGGTAAATATGATCAGTATGGCCGCCTTATTTGCTCTTATGATCTTTGTGGTGTTTAACGATATTAACCGATTTACGTAAGCGGGTATGGACTCAGATTGGAGGAAGACATGAATCGTGAGCATACAAGAGTAATCAGGATCGGTGACCGGGTAATCGGAGGTGGTAACCCGGTCCTGATCCAGTCCATGTGCAATACCAAGACCCAGGATATAGAAGCAACCGTTGCTCAGATTAAAGCTCTTACAATTGCTGGCTGCGATATTATACGGGTCGCTGTTCCTGATATGGAGGCAGCGAAAGCATTAAAAGAGATAAAAAAGCAAATTGCTATTCCACTTGTGGCAGACATTCATTTTGATTATCGTCTTGCCATAGCTTCCATTGAAGCGGGAGCGGATAAAATACGAATCAATCCAGGCAATATCGGATCTGAAGACAGGGTCCGGGCGGTTGTGGAAAAAGCGAAGGAATATAATATTCCCATTCGTGTGGGAGTGAACAGCGGTTCTCTGGAGAAAAACCTGATTGAAAAATATGGTGGTGTAACAGCCCAGGGAATTGTAGACAGTGCCCTTCAAAAGGTTCGTATGATTGAAGAGTTAGGTTATGACAATCTTGTAATCAGTATTAAGTCCTCAGATGTGATGATGTGTATCAAAGCACATGAGTTAATATCAGAGCAAACTGATTATCCTCTTCATGTGGGAATTACAGAGTCAGGAACGCTGGTATCTGGTACCATTAAATCTTCCGTAGGATTAGGTGTGATTCTCTATGAAGGAATCGGCGATACCATTCGTGTTTCCCTGACAGGAGATCCACTAGAGGAAATAAAGGCTGCCAGACTAATTTTAAAATCACTTGGCTTAAGAAGAGGCGGAGTTGAGGTGGTATCCTGCCCTACCTGTGGTAGGACCCGGATCGATCTTATTTCCCTGGCGAACCAGGTGGAGGAGATGGTATCTAAATTTGACCACCTTGATGTGAAAGTGGCTGTCATGGGCTGTGTTGTCAATGGGCCGGGAGAGGCGAGAGAGGCTGATATAGGAATTGCAGGAGGCATTGGGGAAGGACTTCTTATTAAAAAAGGAGAAGTGATCCGTAAGGTTCCCGAGGATCAGCTGCTTATGGCACTTCAGGAAGAACTTATGAACATGTAATAGGTGATAGAATGACGAAAAAATTTTTGGATGTATTTCCAAATTTACATATCACAGAAGAACTGCGAGAGCTTTTAAAACTGGTGGAAGTGGAAAAGGTCACTTCCACCAGGGATAGAAGCTCTATTCGTGTTTATCTGATGAGTCAGCGATTGATACACAAGCAGAATATCTATGGCTTGGAAAAGGGAATAAAAGAACAGCTTTTTCCGTCAAAGCAGCTTAGTGTGAAAATAATTGAACGGTTTAAGCTTTCAGAGCAATATACGCCACAAAAGCTATTAAAGGCATATCGAGACAGTCTTTTAATAGAACTGAAAAATTACAGCATTATTGAATATAACATGTTCCGGAAAGCAAAATTTGATTTTCCCAAACAGGATCTTTTAACATTGACGGTGGAAGATACCATCGTTTTCAGGGAAAAGGCAGGGGAACTGAAACGAGTTCTGGAAAAAATATTCTTCGAGCGATGCGGCCTGCCGGTAGAGATACAGTATGAATATGTGGCTCCTAAAGTGAATGAACTGGCAAAGCAAAAAGAATTACAGATGCAGCGTGAGGTAGAAGAGATTGTAAGCCGTACATCCCTCGCATCCGTGCGTATGTCAGAGGGCATGGATGAACCCCCTCCTTCTATGGCGGATGGGGGTAATCTGGAGGCCATGGCCAATTCATATATGCAGGAAATACCTTTCCAGCAGGATGGTCAGACTCCAGCTCTTCGTATGGGAGGCAACAAGGAAGGCGGAAAAACCGGCGGAGCTGAATCCGGTAAAAAAGATACAGCTAAGAAGGAATGGAAGGACTATAAGAAGAGCGGAAACTCTTATGTAAAAAGGTCCGACAACCCGGATGTACTCTATGGTCGTGATTTTGAAGGCGAAATTATTGAAATTGAGAAGATTGATGGTGAAATAGGTGAAATAACCATACGTGGAAAGATTTTAACTGTAGACAGCAGAGAGTTACGAAGCGGTAAAACCATTATGATCTTTGATGTAACTGACTTTACAGACACTCTTACTGTAAAGATGTTTGCAAAGGAAGAGCAGCTGGAAGATTTAAATGCTGCAGTGGTGAAAGGAAGCTTTATCCGGATTAAAGGTGTAACAACTATTGATAAATTCGATGGTGAGCTCACCCTTGGTTCTGTTGTGGGAATTAAGAAATCAGAAGATTTTACCGGAAAAAGAAGCGACAACAGCCTGCAAAAGAGAGTGGAACTTCATTGTCATACGAAGATGAGCGATATGGATGGGGTATCCGAAGTAAAAGATATTGTGAAACGTGCGAAAAAGTGGGGAATGCCTGCCATCGCAATCACGGACCACGGATGTGTCCAGTCCTTCCCGGATGCCAATCATGCCCTGGATAAGGGAGATGACTTTAAAATAATTTATGGAGTGGAAGGATACCTGGTAGATGACCTAAAGGAGCTTGTAGGAAATTCCAGAAACCAGAAGCTATCTGATACATATGTTGTGTTTGATATTGAGACCACCGGATTCAGCTCTTCGAAAAACCGGATTATAGAAATCGGTGCAGTAAAAGTACAGGATGGTGTGGTGATTGACCGTTATAGTTCTTTTGTTAATCCTGAGGTACCCATTCCATTTGAAATAGAAAAACTGACGGGAATCAATGACAATATGGTGCTGCCATATCCAAAGATTGATGAAATCCTTCCACAGTTTCTGGATTTTTGTTCAGACGCAGTGCTGGTGGCTCACAATGCGTCTTTTGATATCAGCTTTATTGCTTACAATGCCAATCGTCTTGGAATTGAGTTCAGCCCTACGGTGATTGATACCGTAGCCCTGGCAAGACTTCTGTTGCCAAGCCTTAACCGCTACAAGCTGGATACCGTTGCGAAGGCTCTCAATATCTCTTTACAAAATCATCACCGTGCGGTGGATGATGCAGGCTGTACGGCACTTATATTTGTGGCATTTGTAAAGATGCTTAGAGACCGGGGCGTGGAAGATCTGGATAGCCTTAACCAGTTAAGTACCATGACGGCAGATATGATCAAGAAGCTTCCTACTCACCACGTAATTATCCTGGCCGCCAATGATGTGGGCCGGGTGAACTTGTACCGTCTCATTTCCAGGTCTCATATTGATTTTTATGCCAGAAGGCCTAGAATCCCCAAAAGTGTTCTAAATGAAAACAGAGAAGGGTTGATCATAGGTTCCGCCTGCGAAGCTGGTGAGCTGTATCAGGCACTGTTACGAGGTGCATCTGATGCTGATATTACAAAACTTGTAAATTATTACGATTACCTGGAAATACAGCCCTTAGGTAACAATGGTTTTATGCTTAGGGATGAAAAAAGTGTAGTAAAGACAGAGCAGGACTTAATTGATATTAATAAAAGAATCGTATCTCTGGGAGAACAGTTTGGAAAGCCGGTCTGTGCCACCTGCGATGTACATTTTCTTGACCCCGAGGATGAGGTTTACCGAAGAATCATCATGGCAGGCCAGGGCTTTAAAGATTCTGATGAACAGGCTCCCCTGTATTTACGGACAACAGAAGAGATGCTTAAGGAATTTGAGTATCTTGGTCCCAATAAAGCAGAAGAGGTAGTCATTAAAAACACCAGAAAGATCGCTGACATGTGCGAAAGGATCTCTCCGGTTCGCCCGGATAAATGCGCTCCTGTGATCGAAAACTCCGATGAAGATTTAAGGACCATCTGTTATGATAAGGCACATGCCATTTATGGGGAAAATCTCCCTACAATCGTTACAGAGCGTCTGGAGCGAGAACTGAACTCCATTATATCCAATGGATTTGCGGTAATGTACATTATCGCCCAGAAACTGGTTTGGAAATCCAATGAGGATGGTTATCTGGTTGGATCCCGTGGGTCTGTAGGTTCCTCCTTTGTGGCCTATATGTCAGGTATCACAGAGGTAAATTCTTTAAGTCCACATTACTATTGTACAGAATGCCATTATTATGATTTTGATTCAGAAGAAGTAAAGAAGTTCTCTGGTATGGCAGGATGTGATATGCCTGATAAGGTGTGTCCTGTTTGTGGACACCCTCTGGAAAAGGACGGATTTGATATTCCTTTTGAGACATTCCTTGGATTTAAAGGAGATAAGGAGCCGGATATCGATCTTAATTTCTCCGGAGAATATCAAAGTAAGGCTCATGACTATACCGAAGTAATTTTCGGAAAAGGGCAGACTTACCGTGCTGGTACCATTGGTACGCTGGCGGATAAAACTGCCTTTGGATATGTGAAAAATTATTATGAAGAGCATGGCGTAAGAAAACGTAACTGCGAGATTAACCGTATCGTTCAGGGGTGCGTAGGGGTCAGAAGAACGACTGGACAGCATCCAGGCGGCATTATTGTATTGCCTCATGGAGAAGAGATCTATTCCTTCACGCCGGTGCAGCGTCCGGCCAATGATATGACGACTATGACGGTTACCACTCATTTTGACTACCATTCCATTGACCACAATCTGTTAAAACTCGATATACTGGGACACGACGATCCTACCATGATACGAATGCTTCAGGATTTAATCGGTTTTGATCCGGTTAAGGATATTCCCCTTGACAGTCCTGAGGTCATGTCCCTGTTTCAGGATACCTCAGCCCTTGGGATTTTGCCGGAAGATATCGGTGGATGTAAGCTTGGAGCTTTGGGGGTACCGGAGTTCGGTACGGATTTCGCCATGCAGATGTTAATTGATACAAAGCCAAAATATTTCTCAGATCTGGTTCGTATCGCAGGACTTGCCCATGGTACTGATGTTTGGCTGGGCAATGCTCAGGCTCTCATTCAGGAAGGAAAGGCGACCATTCAGACTGCTATCTGTACCCGAGATGATATCATGATCTATCTTATTTCCATGGGAATAGAAGAGGGACTCTCTTTCTCCATTATGGAGAGTGTTCGTAAGGGGAAAGGATTAAAGCCTGACTGGGAAACAGAGATGATAGCTCACGGAGTACCTGACTGGTACATATGGTCCTGTAAAAAAATCAAATACATGTTCCCAAAGGCACATGCGGCGGCCTATGTAATGATGGCGTGGCGTATTGCCTACTGTAAGGTGTTTTATCCTCTGGCTTACTATGCTTCCTTTTTCAGTATTCGTGCCAATGGCTTCAGCTATGAGCTTATGTGTCAGGGAAGGGATAAATTGGAGCATTTCCTGGCAGATTACCGAAAGAGAATGGATACCCTGTCGAAGAAAGAGCTGGATACCCTGAGGGATATGAGAATCGTTCAGGAGATGTATGCCAGGGGCTATGAGTTTATGCCCATTGATATTTACCGGGCTAAAGCCAGACACTTCCAGATTATAGACGGAAAGCTGATGCCATCCTTAAGCAGTATTGATGGATTGGGAGAGAAGGCTGCCGATGCAGTGGTGGATGCCGTCAAAGATGGTAAATTCCTGTCACGGGAAGATTTTAGAAACCGTACAAAGGTCAGCAAGACCGTATGTGACCTCATGGGAGACTTAGGTCTTTTAGGGGAACTTCCGGAATCAAACCAGCTTTCTTTATTCGATTTGGCATAACATATTAACAAAAAACATTCTCTCATTGGGACAGTTCGTTTCTGCTTTAATGGGAGAGTGTAAGAATTTTGAATATATTTTTCCAGTATTTTATAAAAATTAAAATATTTTGAAAATAAGGTTGACATACGTTAGGATTTATATTATACTACCTAACGTAATCGAGGCGTGGCTCAGTTTGGTAGAGCGCTGCGTTCGGGACGCAGAGGTCGCAAGTTCGAATCTTGTCGCCTCGATTCAGTACTTTTTATTAGTAATGGCCTATTGGTCAAGCGGTCAAGACGCCGCCCTCTCACGGCGGAAACCCGAGTTCGATTCTCGGATAGGTCATAATAATTAACCTTCAGGATAAAACCTGGAGGTTTTTTTGTATTATAAAATTTCTCTTATAGTAATTTAGTATGAGAAGAAAAAGGGTTGATGCCGGACTTACTACATAACTAATAAATTGTTTATTTAAACAAAATGGAATTTCTTGTTGTTAAATTAAGATAATATATGGTAATATAGAAAAAAGTTTTGGATTCTGTTTTTATAATTGTTTTTTTTGATACATTAGTAAAAGTTTTAGGAGGATACATGGACCGAATTACTCTTAATGAGATAAAAGATAAATTGGATTTTTTCCATAAAATGTATGATGCCGTACGTCTCATCGATCCTCTGCATAAGAAAGTATTGGAATATCGGGATTCTGGTTTGATTTCAACAAAAGTAATATGTTATGACTACTGGGGGGATAATAGAATCTGTGATAATTGCATCTCCATTCGGTCCTATCAGGAAGACAGAAGTCTGGTAAAGATGGAAAAATTCAAAGAATCCGTTATTCTGGTGACCGCAATTCCCATTACCAATGTTGAATTTCCGGCTGTACTGGAGTTATTAAAAAATGTGACAGATACGATGTTCATAGGCGATGGTGATTATAGCAAAAATGAGATGCTTACAAAGTATGCCACGGAAATCAATAATGCAATCATAAAAGATCCCCTGACACTGCTTTTTAACCGCAGGTATATTAATGAACGGCTTCCTGCTGATATTGTGGAAGCTACCCTTACCGGCAACCCCTTATCCGTCTCTTTCGTAGATCTTGATAATTTTAAAGCTATTAATGATTCCTATGGACATGAAGCTGGAGATCAAGCCATCAGATCAGTAGGGGAAGTAATTCTTAACTATATAGATGGAAGAAAGACCTGGGCAGCCAGGTATGGAGGAGACGAATTTCTAATCTGCCTTGGCGGAATGAGGGCAGATAAAGCGGAACAGATCATGCTGAAAATACAAAATGATGTTGGAAAGATCGGAATCAGTACAGACAAAGAAAACATCAGGCTTTCCCTTACATTCGGTATCCGGACTATGGAGGATACTCCCATAACGGCAACAGAACTCATTAGGGAAGCAGACAAAGAAATGTATCTGGCAAAGAAACGCAAATACCACTATGGATCATAACAAAGGGAAAGGTATATAAGTCATAAATAAATTACCAGGACGGGAAATTAAAGTTGCATTTTTATTTATTTCTTATATAATTAAAATATGAAAACATTACGTACTTTAAAAGAGGTTTTTTTATCTTCACTTCCGCTTGTTTTTATAATAATCACTGTTTGTGTCTTTATGGCGCCTATGGAAAAATCATCTGATTATGTTAAACTGGTCATTGGTTACCTAAGCGTTGTTTTTGGGCAGGCATTCTTTTTGGTGGGATTAGATTCCAGCATTCTGCCCATTGGAAAAATGGTTGGAAGTTCTTTGATAAAGTTCAATAAAAGTATCTTTATTATCTTGTTCGGAATTTTGTTTGGGATTCTGGCAACCGTGGCGGAGCCAGCTCTTGCAGTACTTGCAAGGCAGACCCACATGACGATGAATGAGGTCAATGAAACTGTTTTTGTATGGATATTAAGTTCTGGTGTAGGTATATTCGTAGGTTTAGCCTTGTACCGGGTCATTAAGGATATGAACATAAAGATTGTATTTTTGATTCTTTATATCATGACTTTTTTCATTGTGATTTTTGTACCGGATGAATTTGTGGCACTAGCCTTTGATGGAAGTGGTGCGACTACGGGTGATATCTCGGTTCCCTTTATACTCGCACTGGGCATGGGTATTTCTGCCACCATGTCAAAGCGTAAAACAAATGATGATACCTTTGGTATTATAGGAATCGCATCGGTTGGTCCAATTATCGCAGTGTTCCTTTACGGTATCATTTTAAAAATCAGTTACGGTGGAAATCTGCCGCCTGCCGGTATTTATGATCCAGGCGGAGCCGAAAGCTTTCTTGGGATTATTGTTTCGAATATAACAGGGGTTGCCCTTGCGTTATTTCCTATTATTATCGTGTTTTTACCATTTCAGTTCCGTTTGGTAAAGCTTCCCAGAAAACAGTTTATCAGGACAATACTTGGTGTTGTACCGGTGTATCTGGGATTGCTTATATTCCTTTCGGGTATTGATTATGGTTTTGCATTTGCTGGAAAGTATATAGGGGAAGTGTTTTTAAGCGCCGGCCGGCCACAGTGGTTTAAATGGATTCTTCTGCCTTTGGGGTTTGTTCTGGGTGCAGCAATTACGCTGTCTGAACCAGCTGTTACGGTGTTAGGAGAGCAGCTGGAAGAGATAACAAACGGTCATATTCAGAAGATGACTATACGAATGACCCTGGCTATTGGGATTGGCTTTGCCTCTCTTTTTTCCATGCTTAAGATTTTGACCCAGATTAATATACTTTGGTTTCTTGTACCGCTTTATGCCATATCACTTATTATGATGACAAAGACGTCTTCTTTGTTTGTAGGCCTGGCTTTTGATTCCGGCGGCGTAACTGGGGGAGCATTGACTTCTGCTTTCTTAACACCGCTGACTCTTGGAACAGCACAGGCAGTCGCTTTGTCAGCGGGTAGTGAAGCCCAATCCGTTCTTACCAATGGGTTCGGTATTATCGCATTTATTTCTGTAACGCCTTTGATTGCCGTACAGTCTCTGGGTCTTCTGTATAATCGGAAGTTAAAGCAGGCTCAGGAACTGAACGAAAAATTCGAGCAGGAAAAATACGAGGAATTGTCCTTTTATGCGGCACAGCTGGAGGAAGAGGAATCCAGTTCTATGGAGCTCTCTTCCCAGGATACACTTAAGGAAACTGAATATGAGATGGAACCGATTGTTGACTTAGAGGAGGGTGCCAGTGGATAATATTGAATATTTATTTATAATTACCGGAAGAAAGCAAAAAGATGCCTTATTAAGCCGAATGTGCAGCATTGATAATCGGATTGTCAATACCATTTATGGAAAAGGAACGATTAAATCCAATTATCTGTTAGACATGCTTGGGCTGGTTCCGGAAGAGAATAAAGTTATATTAACTTCGGTATTACCGAAAGAAAAAACTGAAGTTATTTTTGATATGTTGTTAAATGAATTTGATTTTGGAAACCCCAATACTGGAATCGCCTTTACGATGCCTATTTCGGGAATGTCATTTTAAATTTTTAGGAGGAAAATAAATCAAATGGAATGTTCCGACCAAATCAAAGCCCTTTTTATTGTGGTGAATGCCGGTTATACCGATACAATTATGGATATTGTAAGGGCAGAAGGGGCAGGCGGTGCTACGGTTATAAATGCACGAGGAGAAGGCGTGAATCATGAATCCTTTATGGGGATAACCATTGATTCAGAAAAAGAGATCATACTGACTCTCGTAGACGCAGCAACAGCTAAGAAAATTATGTGCCAGATCAAGGAAAAAGCTGGCTGGAAATCCCCGCTTCATGGAGTCTGCTTTGTAATGCCGGTCAACAAAGCCATTGGCATTAATGCACCCATTAAGGAGTATGAGGAAGAATCATAAACAAAGTAATCAATCAAGATAAAAGCATCATCAAACTGCTCATGGTTTGGTGATGCTTTTTTTGTCCCACTCACTTGACATTGCATCTGAAGTTCTATATAATACATCTTAAATGACTGACAAGACAGTTGATAATACATGTGGTGTGTCAATGTACGATGCTCAAAGAGATAGCAGGGAGGAAATCAGATGAACAGTAAGAATTCAATTCAAAAAATGACGATAGCGGCGGCGCTGTCAGCAATAGGAATCGTGATACCCATGTTTGCCCCTAAATTAATCCTAGAGCCTGCTTCCTATACGCTTGCAAGCCATGTACCTGTATTTATTGCTATGTTTATATCTCCTTATGTGGCAATATCTGTTGCACTCATATCTGCTTTGGGTTTTTTATTGGCCGGTATCTATCCGATTGCTGTTGTACTTAGAGCTCTGTCTCACATCGTATTTGTTGTTATAGGTTCCTTTATGCTTAAAAGGAATCCTAAATTACTAAGTACCATGAAAGGATCTGTACTGTTCGGTCTTTTGATGGCTGTAATTCATTCCATCAGTGAAGTGACGGTAGTTACCCTGTTCTATTGGGGAAATCATATGTCAAGCGTATATTATGATAAGGGGTATCTGACTTCTGTTATTTTGCTGGTAGGAGTGGGGACCATAATTCACAGCATGATTGATTTCTCCATTGCCTGTATGGTATGGAAACCAGTACAAAGAATGATAACCATTCCAGTCAGTGTTGGCGGGAGACGAGCGGGGGCATAATAAAAAGGGCATCTTTAAACAGATAAAAATGTTTAAAGATGCCCTTTTATGGTTGATTCAAAAATCTTAATTACCTAAGCAACCAGGTTTTAGTTTACTCCAGATTAAGATGTTCGGATAGAATGCGTTCTGTACCAAAGAAGAATACGCCTATTTGAACGATACTAATCATAATCGAAAAGAGAAACATATAGTTCATAAAAGTACTAATACCTCTAAGCCCTGGCATAAAATCGATGGAATCGACCAATGTTTGAAAGAAAGGTACATTTCCTGCCACAATCATAACAAATCCGCTGGCAAAGCTGAGGATCATGGAAATTGCGATATATGCAACCACTGACATCAGGATACGATGTTTGTTAGCCAAATGACCAAGTGCCATGGAGAAGTACAAGTGGAAAAGCTTTGAAAAACCGCTGAGTATGATTAAAACAATAAACTCCACCAGTAAAAGAGGCCAGGATGGGACTTCATTAAAAATTTGGAATATTTTCGCCCATATCTCTGGAGAGGTCACCGCAGCCATAAATTTAACAGGGCCAAATGCGCCGACTATTAAGATTAATATGGAGATTCCTGCAGCCAGACTGCTGGCAAGTGACATTACAAGGGCAGCTGTTCCTTTGGCAGTGATCAGCAGCCAGGGCTTAACCGGAAGGGTAAACATAAGATATCCTTCATCACAAAGCAATCCCTTATAAAATCTTTGGATAATGATAATGAATGTCAGAACGCTCATAGCAACCATTACTCCAAAATAAGCAAGCATAGAGACAGTCTGAAATAGTTTAAGGATATCCTGACCAAAGCTTATGTTTCGCATAATATTTTCATAGTAGCCGTTTGTCAGTGAGCCTATTCCCATAAACATGTTGATAAAAGAAACAGCAATTACGGCCAGATATATGGGCAGCAGTGTACGAGCAATCGACTTGAATTCGTATTTACAAAGTTTAAGAAACATATTATTTCGCCCCCTTTCCTTAGCGGCTATATGTGAATATTTCGCGGAAGAGCTGGTCTACGGACTTGCCTTCCTGTTCACGTATGTTATCTACAGTATCATGACGGACAACCTTACCATTTTGCAGGAAAATGGCCTCATCTAACACCCGCTCAATATCAGAAATCAGGTGGGTAGAGAGCATGACTGTTCCATTCTCATTATAGTTGGTTAAAATGGTGTTTAAGATAAAATCCCTGGCAGCAGGATCTACGCCTCCAATAGGCTCATCAAGAAGATAGAGCTGTGCCTTCCGGCTCATGATCAGTGCCAGCTGAGCCTTTTCTTTTGTTCCCTTTGACATGGTCTTAATACGCTCGTTTTGACTGATTCCAAGTGCTTTAAACATCTCCAGGGCTTTTGTTCGATCAAAATCGGTATAAAAGTCTGTGAAGAAATCCGCCAGATCTGAGGTTCTCATCCAGTCAGCAAAATACATGCGGTCAGGCAGGTAAGATATGACTGCTTTTGTTTCTACACCTGGAGCGAGCCCCTCAATCTTAAGCGTACCAGAAGTAGGGTGTAAAAGTCCACAAAGAAGCTTGATAAAAGTAGTCTTTCCAGAACCATTGGGTCCTAAGAGGCCAACAATGCGGCCGTGTCCGACAGATAAGTCAATGTGGTCCAGTGCAATTTTTGTACCGTAGCTCTTTGTCAGGCTATTTGCGGTAATAAGTTCCTGATTCATACTGATTCCTCCTTTTTATTCCAAGCCGCAAGCAACTCTCGTGTTTGTTCTTCTGAATAGCCCAGTGAATGCATGGTTTCAAAAAATTCGTCCATACGCTGATAAGCTAACTGTCTTCGGATCCCTTGTATGAGCGTTAAATCTTCTGTAACGACCCGGCCCGAGGTGCGGCGTGTCTCAACAAGCCCGCGGTTTTCCAGTTCAGCAAGTGCACGCTGCATGGTATTTGGGTTCACGCCTGCTTCGGTTGCAAGGGTACGAACCGCAGGCACCGCTGAGCCGGATGCATATATGCCTGATACAATGAGCGTGGTGAGCTGTTCAACAAGCTGTATCCAAATTGGTCGGTCTTCTGTCAGTTTCCAGTTCATAATGCAGCCTCCTTTTTATATTATTGTATTAGTGGTTTAATACAATGATACAATTATTTTTTCCCATTGTCAATACTTGATTTTATTGAGATTATAAGTTTACTGAAACATAGGAAAAGGCCCCATTCGATTTCATTCGAAAGGGACCTTTTCCTATGTATAGATTATAAATGATAAAAGCTTCCGGGGGGACTCGAACCCCCGACCCACGCATTACGAATGCGTTGCGCTACCAACTGCGCTACGGAAGCAATCCGGCTATTAAGTACTGCATCAAAACCTTTGATATTATAACAACAAATCATTGAAAAATCAACCCTTTCTCCTAAAAAAAGTAAAATTACATAGCGATTGCCAAAACTGCCATAAAAAGCTATAATGAAACTAGAGATTTGCGAGACGGTTGTTTAATTTGAGGAGTCAGCATACATGCAAAAGATGGAAGAGTGGGATAGAAAACAGAAAAATATGCTTATTCCGGTACTTCTCTGCCTGTCATTTATCATTGGTTGTTTTTCAATCCTGATTTACATGATGGGAAAAAATGAACAGGAGAAAGTTGCCTATTTTTTTAGTGCGGCGAAGCAGAATCAGTTGATCATGAAAGGCAGGCTGGAAGAGGAGCTTACGATTCTAAACGGACTCGCTGTGAGTTTTGGCTCTGGTGGAATATACAGTGAGGAGCGTATCAATCAAATCATCCATACAATCAACAGGGAAGATCCCTCCATGGATATAGGTTTCATAGGTGTGGCTGGTAAGAGTGCCACGAAGAGCCTGGAAGATTATTTTAAAGTAACGGTGCGAGATCATAACAACGAACCCATTGGAACCTTATATGCGAATAATTACAATGAGATACTTAGTAACATTACCAGCACCATGGCACTGGCTGAGGGCCTTTATGTAATACTTGATCATACTGGAAAAAAGATTGGTGGTTCACAGCACATCTATGAATTGGTTGAAGGTGAGACAAAGTTAAGAACTCAGGTGTCACAAGCTATAAGCACCAGAGAGGAAACCTGCTTTCAAATTAAGACACAGAATAAGAATCAGATGGTGGTAATGACGCCTCTTGGGATCAATGGCTGGTATCTTCTTAATGTTTTGCCGGAGCCTAATTTACACACCAGATATCTGGAGATGGCCATTGGGGCAGGAATCATGATATTAATATCCTGCGGCCTGTTCCTTTGCTATTTGTACCGGCAATTTTTGACCATTAATAAAAATCAGGAGACTCTGGCAAAACTGGCATATCGAGACAGCATTACAGGAACCAGAAATTATGCTTCCTTTAAGCAGGAGATGGAAAAACGGCTGCGTAAAGAGAAAAAAGAAACGTATGCAGTCTGGTATTGTGATATAAAAAAATTCAAATTCATGAATGATATATTGGGCTATGAGGAAGGGGACAGAGTTTTGATTTCCCTGGCCAATCTGTTTCGTGATTATGGTGGTCCGGATACACTCTATTGCAGGATATCAGCCGATAATTTTGCGGGGCTCTACAAATATAAAACAAGAGAAGACATGGAGGAGTGGTTCCAGAAGCTGGTTGACGTGTTTCAAAGCCGCTATCTGCCATTTAACAAGAAAATTCCCATGGAAATAAGCATGGGAGTCTATTGTATTGAAGAAACGGATGTAGAACAGCTTTCCATTGACCAAATTGTGGACCGGGCGAATATTGCACAAAAAAACATAAAGGGTCTGCCAGGAAATCCATTTGGATTCTATAACAAGGAAATCAGAAACCGCGTCTTATTTGAATCTGAACTGGAATCAGAAATAGACCTTGCCCTTCGAAGCCAGGAATTTAAAATATTTGTTCAGCCAAAGATATCAATTCAGACTGGAAATCAGATTGTGGGGGGAGAGGTCCTTGTAAGGTGGGAGAATCCCAGAAAAGGAACCATACCACCGGGACAGTTCATTCCTCTCATGGAGCGTGATGGCAAGATCGTGCTTCTTGACCGTTATATGTTTGAAAAATCATGTGAATGGCTTAGCAATTATATAAAATCAGGAAGACCTCCAGTCAGTATTGCTGTTAATGTATCTAAAATAGGAATGCTGAGGGAAGATTTTGTAGATTTCTATGGAGAAGTCAAGAATAAATATCAAATACCAGACGGGCTTTTGGAACTTGAATTTACAGAAACAGTTCTTCTTAATGATGACGCTATGTTTAACCGTTTGGTGACAAGACTGAATGAAAAAGGATTTATCTGCTCTCTTGATGATTTTGGCTCCGGCTACTCTTCACTTAATCTGTTAAAGAATCTAAAAATTGATGTTTTGAAACTGGATATCATGTTCTTTAGAAAGAGCAACGATATCAGCCGGGAGCGTATTGTTATTTCAAATATTATAAATATGGCAAAAGAGCTAAAGATTAAGACCATTGCAGAAGGTGTAGAATATGTAGAAACAGTTGAATTCTTAAAGGCTGCCGGATGCGATGTGATTCAGGGCTACGTGTTTGCCAAAGCCATGAGTGTTGAGGCATTTGAATTAATGCTGCATGAAAAGGAAAATGTATATCTGGTACCTGCAGATGCAGGAGAATAGGCGGTGCAGATCATGGATGATATCATCCGAAAACGAATTTACGTGGACGGAAGAGTGCAGGGCGTAGGTTTTCGATACAAGGTGAAGTATCTTGCTCCTGGATTTGGTATTACGGGCCTGGTAAAGAACCTGGGTGATGGCCGAGTGGAAATGGAGCTTCAGGGGACGGATAGCGGAATAGAGAGATTATTGCAGGAAATAAACAATGACCGATTTATTGTAATTAAGGACATGCAATGGGAGCTTATTTCAGTAATAGAGGAGAATGGATTTCATATCAGGTAAGGAGACAATGCATAATAAAGTAGTCTTACCATCAAGCGCCAGAAAAGCCGGAAAGGTTAATGTCCTTCCGGCTTTTCTGATATAAGTAAAACATAATTAATTGTTAGCTGATACTGGCTCTGACATTTTTGTCTCCTGAACGGTATTCCATGGATAATTTGGCGGAGTATAGATCGATGATATTTTAAGTGGCTTATCACCTATGTTAATAATATTATGCCATGTTCCCGCAGGTACGAAGATTACATAGTTTGGGAAAGCCAGATATTGATCATAAAACGAAAATTTATCTGCTCCAAACTGAATGAGTCCTACTCCATCCTCGATCCGAATCATCTGGTCGTTATCCGGATGTACCTCCATACCGATAAGCTCATGGACTGGAATATCCATAAGTACAGCCTGTAACTGGGACCCTGTCCATAGAGTTGAACGGTAATTTCCATTTTGCTGCGCAGCTTTGTTTAAATCAATCACAAAAGGGTTGGGTCCAAAATCATAGGGGAAAGTCGGGAGTGCATCTGTAACTGGAGTTACATTTAAGTCGTACAAATCTGACATTTGTTTCGTCACCATTTCTCGCATTTTATAATAATATATGTGTTTTGCAGGGCGCTGATATCAAGATACTGCATAAAAAATTATTATTATCTATTGATTCCATTCCAGGTAAAAGGCCATCGCATGTAAAAGGCAGCAGTCTTCATATATGATTTATTGGGCGCCGTGTGTCATATCGTGTTGAAAGCAATCAAAATGGCTTATAATATTCCATTGATTAAAAGTACTACTAACTTTCTTTACAGTGAATAGAGTAACCTCCGCGCAGCATAGAAATTTCAGCAATATAAAGCATACTATCTAAGCGAAAAGTAATAGGCATTTGAGTACTAATTAACTCCAACTTTTCACCAGAGGATTGTGCATAATCTTCTATGTACGAACAAATTACGTTTACGCATGGATATGTTAATGAATCTTCCAAATCAATATAGAACCTTTTTTTAAACATAGGAAGCTCCTTTCAGCAAAAGCGAATCATTCTCACATAATGAATATACAATAACAAGAAAATACGTTACATATAAAAATAGAATTTAACGTATTAGTGTATATTTAAATTTAATATTGATTGTTAGTAGGTTTGATGATATCCTTTTCATAAATATGAATAGATTTAGCTGAATAAAAAGTTATATTATATTTAAAAATGAAATAGGATTTGGAGATGAGTTTATGGATTATTCGCAGATAAAAAAGAATTTTGAGGGACATGGATTTACAACACAAGTTTTTTCCACAAAGGAAGATGCCTGTTGTTACCTTACCGATATGTTACAAAATCAAACGATCGGATTTGGTGGAAGTGAAACTTTAAAGGAAATGGGATTGTTTGAAGCTCTACAACAAAAAAATGCTGTTGTATGGCACAATAAGATTCCGGGCATGGAAGTGCGTAAACTTGCTAATTGTGCAAATGTTTATATATCCAGTGCAAACGCAATAACTGAGACGGGAGAGATTGTAAACATTGACGCAACAGGAAATCGTGTTGCAATGACTGCTTTTGGACCTCAATCCTATTATTACATTATAGGCAGAAATAAAATTACAGCTAATATTAGCGAAGCTTATTCCCGGTGTAAAAATGTAGCCGCCCCCTTGAATGCAAAACGTTTAGGAGCAAAGACGCCATGTGCGGTTAGGGGAGATAAATGTTATGATTGTAACAGTCCGAGCCGGATTTGTCGTATTATTTCGATCATTGAACGTGTACCATTGGGTATGAAGTGCGAAATTATCTTTGTGGATCAGGAATTGGGGTATTA
Source organism: Clostridium sp. 12(A) (assembly GCA_000526575.1). Classification (GTDB taxonomy): domain Bacteria; phylum Bacillota; class Clostridia; order Lachnospirales; family Lachnospiraceae; genus Lacrimispora; species Lacrimispora xylanolytica. The sequence goes on from JAGI01000002.1 coordinate 663,679, forward strand.
ATCTAACCGGTAATAATCATAGTATTAGCCCGATAAATGTAAATACGAAAATAAAACTACCAGCTATCAGTATACTGAACTGGTAGTTTTTTGTTACAGGAGAGTTCAAAATTGCTATGGAAATAGTACGATTTATCGGCCTCGAATGAACCCTAAAAACGTGTTGTATAGCGTGTTGTATTTCTTTATAAATTAATATAAAAATTGACAATTTATCAGTAGGTGTTATGAAAGCAAACAATGAAAAACCCTAGTGTTTACAAGGAACTCTTGCATATACTAGGGTTTTTAAACAGCAGATAACGGGAATCGAACCCGCCTCCTCAGCTTGGGAAGCTGATATTCTACCGATGAACTATATCTGCTTACTGATTTTAACTAATAAATATTATATCACACCCGGTTAGTGGAATTCAATCCATTTTTACAAAAAATGGAAAAAGAATCTTAGTAACTTGCCAAAAATGGAAAAAGCATTGTATAATGAAAGCTGATTATACGAAATGTGGAGGAGTATCATGGCAAAAACGCAGTATAATGCGGATAGTATTACCGTATTGGAAGGCCTTGAGGCGGTACGAAAACGTCCTGGAATGTACATTGGAAGTGTAGGGACAAAGGGATTAAATCATTTAATTTACGAGATTGTAGATAACGCGGTGGACGAGCATCTGGCTGGTTATTGTGATCAGATATGGGTGACGCTGGAATCGGATGGTTCCTGTACCGTAAAGGATTCAGGCCGAGGAATCCCGGTAGAGATGCACAAAAAAGGTGTTTCAGCAGAACGAGTGGTTCTATCTACCCTTCATGCAGGCGGTAAATTTGATAATGATGCCTATAAAACCAGCGGCGGTCTTCATGGAGTAGGTTCCTCAGTCGTCAATGCGCTGTCTGCCCACATGAAAATTAAAATATATAAGAACGGTCTGATTCATTACGACGCATATGAGCGGGGCATACCAACGGTAGAACTGATGGATGGCCTGCTTCCTACGTTGGGAAAGACAAAAGAGACAGGTACTGAGATTAACTTTCTTCCGGATGTGGAGATTTTTGAAAAGATACGTTTTAAGGCAGATTGGCTTAGAAGCCGTCTCCATGAAACAGCCTATTTAAATCCAAACCTGAGAATTACTTATATGAATAAAAGACAGGGCGAAGAGGAAACGGTGATTTACCATGAACCGGAAGGAATCGTTGCCTATGTAAAAGAATTAAATGCAGGGAAAGAAAAGATGCACGACCCTATCTATTTTAAAGGGGTCGTTGATAAAGTTGAAGTGGAAGCAGCCATTCAGTTCGTGGATACCTTTGAGGAGAATATTCTTGGATTTTGTAATAATATTTTCACTCAGGAAGGCGGCACCCATTTAGCTGGCTTTAAGACTCGTTTTACCCAGATGATTAACAGCTATGCGAGAGAGCTTGGAATCTTAAAAGAAAAGGATACCAACTTTACGGGAGCAGATACGAGAAATGGTCTGACGGCCGTGGTTGCAGTAAAGCATCCAGACCCCATTTTTGAAGGACAGACAAAGACTAAACTTGCCAGCGCGGATGCCACAAAAGCTGTATTTACTGTGGCGGGAGATGAGCTGGAACGTTATTTTGACCGTAACCTGGAAGTTTTAAAGGCAGTCATAAGCTGTGCGGAAAAGTCTGCTAAGATACGAAAAGCTGAGGAAAAGGCAAAGACCAACATGCTGTCCAAATCCAAGTTTTCCTTTGACAGCAATGGAAAGCTTGCAAACTGTGAGAGCAGAGATGCCGAAAAGTGCGAAATCTTCATCGTAGAGGGAGATTCTGCGGGTGGTTCTGCGAAAACAGCTCGTAATCGTCAGTATCAAGCCATTTTACCTATCCGAGGTAAAATTTTAAATGTGGAAAAGGCTTCTATTGACAAGGTTTTAGCCAATGCAGAAATTAAGACAATGATCAATACCTTTGGGTGTGGCTTTTCCGAAGGCTATGGCAATGATTTTGATATTACAAAGCTGCGTTATGATAAAATCATTCTGATGACCGATGCCGATGTGGATGGAAGTCATATTGACACCCTCCTTTTGACCTTTTTATACCGGTTTATGCCGGAGCTTATTTATGATGGACATGTATATATCGCTATGCCTCCTTTGTTTAAAGTTATTCCAAAGCGTGGTGCGGAACAGTATCTCTATGATGAGAAAGAGCTGGAGCGTTACCGCAGGACTCATTCCGGTGATTTTACCCTCCAGCGTTATAAAGGTCTTGGAGAAATGGATGCAGAACAGCTTTGGGAAACAACACTTGACCCGGAGCGGCGCGTGCTTAAGCTGGTGGAAATTGAGGATGCCCGTATGGCTTCTGAGATAACAGAAATGCTTATGGGAAGCGAAGTGGCTCCAAGACGGCAGTTTATTTATGAACATGCGGATGAAGCGGAGATTGATGCATAAATAGTTAGAGGTCCCTACCAGGGATACCGAGGTGTCCTGAAAAGATGGACGAAAAGAGAGGAAACATGGCAGAAAAAATAATTAGAACAGAGTATTCCGAGGAAATGCAGAAAAGCTACATGAATTACTCCATGAGTGTAATCACAGCCAGAGCAATCCCGGATGCAAGAGATGGATTAAAGCCGGTACAACGGCGTGTTTTATATGATATGAGCGAGTTACGTCTAAACCACGATAAGCCGCACAGAAAATCGGCGCGTATCGTGGGTGATACCATGGGTAAATACCATCCCCATGGTGACAGCTCCATTTATGAGACTCTGGTAGTGATGTCCCAAATATTTAAAAAAGGGATGCCTTTGGTCAATGGACATGGAAACTTTGGTTCCATTGAAGGGGATGGCGCGGCGGCGATGCGTTATACGGAAGCCAGACTTGAGAAATTTGCTGAGGAAGTTTATTTAAAGGATTTAGATAAAACGGTTAATTTCGTTCCTAACTACGATGAAACGGAAAAGGAGCCGGAAGTACTTCCGGTAAGAGTGCCTAATCTTTTAATTAACGGTGCCGAAGGTATTGCCGTTGGAATGAGCACCAGCATCCCTTCCCACAACCTGGGAGAAGTCATTGATGCTGTCATGGCTTACATTGATAATTCAGACATTTCCATTCAGGAGCTGATGGAATATATGCCAGGGCCAGATTTTCCGACTGGGGGTATTATTGCAAATAAAAGCGATCTGCCTGCCATTTATGAAACCGGTGTAGGTAAAATCAAGCTTCGCGGCCGCATTGAAGTGGAGCTTGGAAAAAGAAAGGCAGATAAGGACAAGCTTTTGATTACGGAAATTCCATATACCATGATAGGTGCGGGAATTAATAAATTCCTGGTTGATATCGTAGACCTTGTGGAAAGCAAAAAGCTTACAGATGTAGTGGATATCTCCAATCAGTCCAATAAAGACGGGATCCGTATCGTTCTCGAACTTCGTAAGGATGCTGATGTAGAGAAAATCCGCAACATATTATATAAGAAAACAAAGCTGGAAGACACCTTTGGAGTTAATATGCTGGCCATAGCTGGCGGCAGACCGGAAACTCTGAATTTAAAAGGGATATTAAAGAATTTCCTGGACTTCCAGTATGAAAATGCCACGAAGAAATACCAGGCACTGTTAGACAAGGAGCTGGAGAAAAAGGAAATCAAGGAAGGTCTTATTAAGGCCTGCGATATCATTGACCTTATCATAGCAGTTTTAAGAGGTTCCAAGAACCTAAAGGATGCAAAAAACTGCCTTATGACCGGTGATGTGTCCAATATTAAATTCCGGGTCAGTGGATTTGAAGAGGATGCGAAAAAGCTTTGCTTTACGGAAAAGCAGGCCAGTGCCATTTTGGAAATGCGTCTTTATAAGCTGATCGGACTGGAGATTCTTCAGTTGGAGAAGGAATTTAAGGAAACTCTTGAAAAAATTGCATTATATGAAAAAATTCTTTCCAGCAGAAAAAATATGGATGAAGTAATTAAAGATGATTTAAAAGCCATTAAGGAAGAGTATGCGACTCCAAGAAGAACCGTGATTGAGGACGGCAAGGAAGCGGTTTACGATGAATCTGCCATCGCTGTTTCAGAAGTGACCTTTGTTATGGACCGGTTTGGCTATTGCAAAGTATTAGAAAAGAATACCTATGACAGGAATAAAGAAACCATTGAAACCGAGAGTCAGTATGTGGTAAACTGTTTCAATACGGATAAGATCTGTATTTTCACCAACACAGGAAACTTACATCAGGTGAAAGTTCTTGATATACCGGCTGGAAAGCTGAGAGATAAAGGAACTCCCATTGAGAATTTAAGCAAGTTTGACGGGACAAGGGAACAAATCATATACTTATGTCATGCGGAAGGATTAAAAGGGCACAAATTCCTGTTTGCAACGAAACAGGCTCTTATTAAGCTGGTTCCGGGAGAAGAGTTTGAGACCAATAATCGAATGGTGGCTGCAACAAAGCTTCAGGACGACGATTCCGTTATCAGCATTCAGCTGTTAAATGAACAGCAGGATGTGGTGCTCCAGACATCAGCAGGAATTTTCCTGCGCTTCCGTGTGGAAGAAATATCTGAGATGAAAAAGAATGCCAGGGGTGTCCGGGGGATTAAGCTGTCTCCGGGAGAGGAACTGGAAGCTGTTTATCTTCTGGGAGAAGATCCTGTGATTCGTTACAAAGAAAAAGAGGTTCACTTAAACCGGCTAAAAGCAGGTAAGCGAGATGGAAAAGGCAGCAAAGTTCGCCTTTAGTACGTTACCACGAAATACATTTTAAAGAAATGTCTTTGTGACACGAACAAATGTATTTTTATCGCGAATAAATATTGATTTTTCTTTCACTTTGTTATAGGATAGTTAAGAATTTAGCGTATTAGGATATTACAATTTGGAAAGAAGTGAGGAGAAAGCGATGGAAAAGAAATTGCAAGTTGGCATCTTGGGAGCAACCGGTATGGTAGGACAGAGATTCATTTCTCTGCTTGAAAATCATCCCTGGTTTGAGGTAGTGACAGTAGCAGCAAGTCCACGCTCTGCCGGAAAAACATATGAGGAAGCGGTAGGTGACCGTTGGAAAATGACATCACCAATGCCAGAATCTGTGAAAAAGTTAACGGTTATGAATGTGAACGAAGTGGAAGCAGTGGCTGCAGGCGTTGATTTTGTATTCAGCGCAGTAGATATGTCAAAAGACGAGATTAAAGCCATTGAAGAAGCTTATGCAAAAGCAGAAGTACCTGTTGTATCCAACAACAGTGCCCATAGATGGACTCCGGATGTACCGATGGTAATTCCTGAGATCAATCCAGAGCATTTTGAAGTGATCAAGGATCAGAGAAACCGTCTGGGCACTAAAAAAGGCTTTATTGCAGTGAAACCAAACTGTTCCATTCAAAGCTATGCTCCCGTACTTACCGCATGGAGAGAGTTTGAGCCTTATGAAGTAGTGGCTACCACTTATCAGGCGATTTCCGGTGCAGGTAAGAACTTTAAGGATTGGCCGGAGATGGTAGGCAATGTGATTCCATTTATCGGCGGCGAGGAAGAAAAAAGCGAGCAGGAGCCTCTGCGCCTCTGGGGTGAGATCGTAGACGGACAGATCGTAAAAGCCAGTGAACCGGCTATTACATGTCAGTGTATCCGTATTCCCGTTTTAAATGGACATACAGCTGCTGTGTTTGTTAAATTCCGTAAAAAGCCAACCAAAGAAGAACTGATTGACCGCATCCGCCAGTTCAGTGGCCTTCCACAGGAGCTTAAGCTTCCAAGCGCGCCAAAGCAGTTCATTCAATATATGGAAGAAGATAACCGTCCACAGATTACACTTGATGTGGATTATGAAAACGGCATGGGAATTTCCGTGGGCCGTTTACGTGAAGATACGGTTTACGATTATAAATTTGTGGGAATGTCCCACAACACCGTCCGTGGAGCAGCAGGCGGAGCCGTTCTTTGTGCAGAGCTTTTAACAGCCAAGGAATATATATCGGCTGGGAAATAATAAAACCATGAAGCCCCTTTTATAAGGGGCTTTAGGAAAAGGTATATGGAGGAAGCAAAATGGCATACAAAAAAGAACTTTGGGGAAACATGCCGGATGGCAAAGAAGTGTATTTGTATACACTGGAAAATGGAAATGGAGTTTCAGCTTCATTTACAGATTTAGGAGCCGTGTGGGTCAGTATGTTGGTGCCGGACCGGGAAGGGAATAAGAAGGATGTGGTGTTAGGGTATGATACCGTAGCCCAGTACCTGGAAAATCCCCCTCATTTTGGAGCACCCATTGGTAGAAATGCCAACCGGATCGCAAATGCAGCATTTGAAATCAATGGCAAAGAGTATCAATTGGAAGCCAATAATGGTGTCAACAATCTACATAGCGGTTCTGATCTTTATCACTCCCGGCTGTGGGAGGCTGAAGTTGAGGAAGCAGAGGAGGGGACTAAAATCAGCTTTTCTCTTTTCTCACCTGACGGAGATCAGGGATTTCCTGGAAATGCGACCATTACAGCAGCATATACTCTGACTCAGGATAACAGCCTGATTCTTTCCTATCATATGGTATGTGACCAGGATACAGTAGCTAACTTTACCAACCACAGCTATTTTAACCTTGATGGTCATGATGGCAAAAATGCAATGAAACAGCGTGTCTGGATCGATGCAGATTCTTATACCAGAGCAGATGAAGGCTCCATTCCAACCGGCGAGATTACACCTGTAAAGGGAACTCCAATGGATTTCACCCAGATGAAGCCAATTGAGCAGGATATTAATGAGGATTACGAAGCGTTGATCTTTGGCGGCGGCTTTGACCACAACTGGGTGCTTAATCATCCAGAGGGGGAAGTTTCCTTATGTGCAGCAGCAGAATCTGATAAAACAGGCATCCGTATGGAGGTATACACCGATTTACCAGGAATGCAGTTTTACACCGCTAATTTTTTAAAGGACGGGATGACAGGAAAAGGGGGGGCTGTTTATGAAAAACGCTGCTGTTACTGTTTTGAGACCCAGTATTATCCCGATGCCATCAATAAGCCTGAGTTTCCATCTCCTTTATTAAAAGCAGGTGAGGAATATCAGACCGTAACGATTTATAAATTTTCTATCGCAGAATAATATCATACATAGAAAATAACCAGGGACGCAGGGTGCTGCGCCCCTGTACTTATGTGAAAGGACTTTGCTATACATATGAATATACAGGACGGAAAAGGAATTAAGGCACTGTCAGCCCTTGGTCTTATAGTGACCACCATAATATGGGGAAGTGCATTTGTGGTGATGAAAAATTCAGTCGATATTATTTCTCCCACCTATTTACTGGCTCTGCGCTTTACCATTGCTTCTATCGCACTGGTCGCAGTATTTTTTAAGCGCCTTAAGCTGGTGAATAAAACAGAAATACTATGCGGCAGCCTTCTGGGCGTGTTTTTGTTTGTCAGCTATCTGCTTCAGACGTATGGGGTGAAGTATACCACTGCCAGCAAAAATGCATTTATCACCACGTTATACGTGATTATAGTACCTTTTCTGCACTGGTTCTTTAATAAAAAAAGGCCTTCTGTGAACAATATTGGCGCAGCCGTCATTGCTGTATTCGGACTGGCCCTTATTTCACTGGAAGGCGATCTTTCTATTAATATAGGTGATTTACTGACACTTTTCTGTGGTCTGTTTTTTGCGTTCCATATCGTATTTGTTGACCGGTATACGGATCATCATGACCCGGTTAGGCTGACCGTGATTCAGATGGTGGCAGCGGCAATTCTTAGCTGGGTTCTGGCACCGATCATGGAAGGAACGCAGGATTTTACCGTTATTAATGGATCCATGCTCATTGGTTTGTTGTATCTTGGTATATTCAGTACCATGATCTGCTTTCTCCTTCAGAATGTGGGACAGAAGCACCTAAGCCCAAATACTACTTCTATTATACTGTCCTTTGAAGCAGTATTTGGCCTGGTATTTTCAGTCATATTCCTGGGAGAAGAGGTAACCCCTAAACTCATGGCAGGATGTATCTTATTGTTCTCTTCTGTAATTCTGTCAGAATATCAGAGAAAGAAGAAAGCATGATCGGTGTGATAAATCAGGATGCATCTGTTATTTTACACACATCGATCCATTCCAAAGCACCTGATAGCATGAAAAGCTCTTCACAGGTCAATTCAATGGCAGAATTGGAGCTTCCGGCTGCCGGGAAAACGGTTTCAAATCTTTGCATGGAGGTATCTAAGTAGGTAGATACCTGTTCCGGGTTAGCAAAGGGGCAGACGCCGCCTATTTCATGGCCGGTTAGTAAGGAAACCTCCTCAGCTGCCAGCATTTTTGCCTTGTAGCCAAATGTCTTTTTAAACTTTGCGTTATCAATTTTTGTGTCTCCCGCAGTAACCACCAAAATGCAGCTGTCTGAACCTTCTTTACGAAAGGACAGGGTTTTGGCAATGCGGGCGGGAGATACATCAAGGGCTTTGGCGGCCAGTAAGACCGTGGCACTGGATACCGGAAATTCCTTTACCTGGCAGTCTCTGCCAAAGTCTTTTAAATACTCTTTTACCTTTTGTACTGACATGGTTCAACACTCCTTTTAATAAAATTGTAAACCATTGTACCATTGATATTCCTTTTTTTCAATGGTATAATAAGTTTTAAACGGTCAAATATTTGCTATTCCAAGGCTTACATGGTATAATAGTCAGGTTACTAAAAAAGAGCAGTAGGGAGTTATATGTCAAAATCGTTATACATTGCAGAAAAACCAAGTGTAGCGCAGGAATTTGCCAATGCTCTGAAAGTAAAGGGAAGGCGCAGTGATGGTTATATTGAGTCTGATGAGGCAATTATTACCTGGTGCGTAGGCCATCTGGTGACCATGAGTTATCCGGAAAGCTATGATCCGAAGTTTAAGCGGTGGAGCTTATCTACCCTTCCGTTTCTTCCAAAAGAGTTTAAATACGAGGTAATTCCCAGCGCTGAAAAACAATTTAAGATTGTAAGCAGCCTGCTGAACCGTTCGGATGTAGATGTCATTTATATCTGTACTGACTCCGGACGAGAAGGAGAATACATATACCGCCTGGTTGCCCAGATGGCGGGAGTCAAAGACAAATGCCAAAAAAGGGTATGGATCGACTCCCAGACAGAAGATGAGATTTTAAGAGGAATCCGTGAGGCAAAGGATTCATCTGAATATGACAATCTCTCAGCTTCCGCATATTTACGGGCAAAAGAAGATTATCTCATGGGAATTAATTTTTCCCGATTGCTTACACTAAGGTATGGACAGCATATTTCCAACTACATGCGAAGTGGGAAAAATACAGTCATATCGGTTGGCCGTGTCATGACCTGTGTCATGGGAATGGTAATCCGTAAAGAACGGGAAGTCAGAGGCTTTGTAAAAACTCCCTTCTACCGGGTTGTCAGTACATTTTTAAAGGACGAGCTGGACTTTGAAGGTGAGTGGAGAAGCGCTCCAGGGTCTAAATATTTTGAGTCCCCTTACCTTTATAAGGAGAATGGTTTTAAGGAGCGAAAGCATGCAGAAGAGCTGATTTCAATCCTGACTTCTGTCACGCCCCTGGAAGGAACCGTTGCTTCTATTGAAAAGAAAAAAGAAACGAAGAATCCGCCTCTTCTTTATAACCTAGCGGAGCTTCAAAATGATTGCTCCAAGATGTTTAAAATCAGTCCTGATGAAACCCTAAAGGTAGTGCAGGAGCTTTACGAAAAGAAGATGGTCACATATCCCAGAACCGATGCCAGAGTGCTTTCCAGTGCAGTTGCAAAGGAAATCCATAAAAATATCGGTGGGCTGAAAGGCTTTGAGCTGTTAAAAGATGCAGCAGCTGAGGTTTTGGAAAAAGGTTCTTACCGTAATATAGAAAAGACCAGATATGTCAATGACAAGCAGATCACAGATCATTATGCAATCATACCTACCGGGCAGGGCCTGGGAGCAATGAGGGGCCTTTCTCCTTTGACTTATAAAGTCTACGAAGTTATTACCAGGAGATTTTTAAGCATTTTTTATCCGCCGGCTGTGTATCAGAAATATTCGCTGGAGCTGGTGGTGGACAAGGAGCATTTCTATTCCAGTTTCAAGGTCATGCTGGAAGCGGGATATTTAAAAATTGCAGACGTGTCAGGCATGAAAAAGAAAGCTCAAGAGGATAAAGACGGGGGAAAATCATCGTCTGAGGAAAATTCAGATGATAACAATACAGATGCACCTCAAAAGAATATGGATAACCCGGCATTCATTGCTATGCTTGGCACCTTAAAAAAGGGAATGGCTCTTTCCATTAAGGAATTTACCATAAAGGAAGGGGAAACATCCCCACCAAAACGTTATACCTCCGGTTCTATCATTCTTGCTATGGAAAATGCGGGACAATTGATAGAGGACGAGGAATTAAGAGCTCAGATCAAGGGAAGCGGCATTGGAACCAGTGCTACCAGGGCGGAGATTTTGAAAAAGCTGTTTAACATCAAATATCTTACCCTGAATACGAAAACACAGGTTATTACCCCGACACTACTTGGAGAGCTGATTTATGATGTGGTGAATGCTTCCATCAAGCAGCTATTGAATCCAGAGCTTACTGCAAGCTGGGAAAAGGGTCTTACTTATGTTTCTGAGGGGTCCATTACCTCCGAAGAATATATTCAGAAATTAGAGAATTTTGTTGCCGGACGCACCTCTGGGGTGCTCAGGCTCAATAACCACTACGATCTTCGCAGTGTATTTGATGCAGCGGCAGCTAATTATATTAAAGAAAAATAGGAGATTACAAACATGAAAAAAGAAGATATGACAAACCAAGATCTATTTGATACAAACTATACTGTTGCAAAATTATTATTTGAGCAGACAACATATCCTTGGGAAGTTCTTCCTAAAATCAGTGAGTTCATTGTTTCTTTAGGAGAACGTCTTCCTAAAGATGAGTTTGTACATGTAGGAAAGGCCGTATGGATTCATAAATCTGTAAATCTTCCGCCAACAGCATGTATGGGTGAGCACGTAATTATCTGTAAGGGAGCTCAGATCCGTCATTGTGCATTTATCAGAGGCAATGCCATCATTGGTGAATTTGCTGTGGTTGGAAACTCCTCTGAAGTAAAGAACTCCATTCTTTTTGACGGCGTTCAGGTTCCTCACTTTAACTATGTAGGAGACTCCATTTTAGGATATAAGTCTCATATGGGTGCTTCTTCCATCGCTTCCAATGTGAAATCAGACAAATCTCTGGTTACTGTACACGCAGAGGATGGAGATATCGAAACTGGTCTTAAGAAGTTTGGTGCCATCCTTGGTGATTATGCAGAAGTAGGCTGCGGTGCAGTTTTAAATCCAGGAACTGTAATCGGACCAAAATCCAGCATTTATCCTCTTTCTTCTGTAAGAAGCTGTGTAGATGCAAACTCTATCTACAAAAATCAGGGTGAAGTTGTAGAGAAGACTGCAACAGAAGAGTAATGAATTGTAATCTCAGATAAGAGAAAGAACAACGTGCAAGAGAGGGGCTGTCTCGGTGAGAGATGGCCTCTTTTTAAAATAGTTTCGTATGTAATAAGAGAATTATTTATCGTGTAAATTGTTTCTTGAGAGTGGGAGGGCTGGCAATGGATAAAGAAGAACATGTCATTATGGGATTAAGGGATTTGTTAAATAAGATGTCTTGGCTGAATAAAATTAAGATGGAAGACGTACTTAAGGACTATAAGCCTTCCGAAGTGCATTGCATTGAATACATTGGGAGAAATTCAGATTCTAACGTGACAAAACTCTCAGAGTCCTTCTATATGACCAGAAGTGCCATGAGTAAAATAACAAAAAAACTGATGGAAAAAGGTTTTATTGAAAGTTATCAAAAGCCTGATAACAAGAAGGAAATCTATTTCAAGCTTACCAATAAAGGAAAAGAACTATATGACATCCATGAGCGCCTTCACAAAGAATTCAGGGAACGTGACAAGGCTGTTTTTGAGCAAATTACGGATGAACAGTTTGACGGTATGCTCCGCTTTATAGAGCGGTACAGCAGTCATTTGGATGAAGAAATAAAGAAACTTGATTCTGATATTTATTCAGAAAAAAATTAATCATATATTCATAGAACAGGCGGCCAACGGACAACGTGAGGCCGCTTTTTTATTATATAGTAAAGTTCTACGAACTCCCCTATATAATAAAAAGCACGACCTGCAGGAGGTACATGACGCTTAAGAGGAAGGGGTCACTAAAGTGACGGCACGTCAGCGCCGGAATCTGGCAAGGCAGACTCTTTATCTTGTTTTGATTATTGTTGACAAGGAAACAAAAATAGGCTATGATAAATATGTTTCCAAGGAAACAATAAAACAATGAGAGGAGAATTGTTATGTTTACATTTAAATTGCGAAAAGAAGAAAATCATGAAGCAGCAATAGATAGAAAGGCTTTGATCTTTGGCCTTATGATGGTATTTCTTTGTGGATTAGGGTTTAGTATTATAACCCCTGTAATTCCGTTTCTAGTAGCACCATATGTCAAAACCCCGGAAGAACAGGCAATTATGGTCACACTTTTAACTTCCGTTTATGCCGCTTGTGTTTTTCTGGCTGCTCCGGGCTTAGGAGCTTTAAGCGACAGGTATGGGCGCAGGCCTTTGCTGTTAGCTTGCCTTTTAGGATCGGCAGCCGGTTATATAGTTTTTGGTATAGGAGGCGCAATGTGGGTATTATTTGTCGGGCGCATCATTGAAGGGATAACAGGTGGCAGCATAAGTACTATTTTTGCTTATTTTGCAGACATCACTCCCAGAGAGCAAAGAACTAAATACTTTGGGTGGGTAAGTGCGGTCACTGGAACTGGTTTTGCCATAGGGCCTGCCATAGGAGGATTGCTCGCCAGGTTTGGTTATTCAGTACCTATGTTCTTTGGAGCTGCCATTACCTTGTTGAACTTTGGATTTGGAATCTTTTTTATGCCTGAAAGTCTTCAGAGAGGTCTCAGATCTGAAATAATTTCTCTTGCAAGCTTAAATCCACTTAAGCAGCTTATGAATGTATTGTCTATGAAAAGATTGAAACGGCTTTTGATCTCTGCTTTTTTACTTTGGATACCCAATGGATCACTACAGGCGGTTTTTTCACAATTCATCATAGATACCTTCCATTGGCAGCCAGTAATCATAGGACTCATGTTTTCCATTATTGGGATACAGGATATTATATCCCAAGGTTTTATCATGCCAAGGCTTCTAAAAAAGTGCAGCGATATGCAAATTGTAATTCTTGGGATGAGTTCTGAGATATTAGGGTATTGTTTGATTGCAGTATCCGCCTTGTTTTCCTTCTATCCCTTTTTCATTTTAGGTATGTTTGTCTTTGGATTTGGTGATTCCATTTTTGGACCATCCTTTAATGGTATGATTTCTAAGTCGGTGGAATCAAGCGAACAGGGGAGAGTGCAGGGAGGGAGCCAGGCCATACAATCCCTGGCAAGGATCGCAGGACCGGTCATTGGGGGCCAGCTCTATGTATTGCTGGGCCATGTATCACCAGCCTTAATGGGAGTGGTTTTAATCACCGGGGCTTTACTGGTATTGTGCCGGAAGGAGCGTGTATACAATCATCTTACAACATAAAAACAGGGGTACAAGACTTCATTCGAGTTTTGTACCCCTGTTTCTATCTATTAAATCTCTATTTTGTTCCGAAAATACGATCGCCTGCATCGCCAAGTCCTGGACAGATATAGGCATTCTCATTTAATCCACGGTCTAAATGTCCTACATAAATCTGAATATCAGGATGAGCTTCCTGAAGCTTCTTTAAGCCTTCTGGAGCAGCAATGATACACATGAATTTAATGTGTTTTCCGCCGTACTGCTTGATGAAATTGATTGCTTCAACTGCAGAACCGCCGGTCGCTACCATAGGATCTGTGACAACGATGGTTCTCTGTTCGATTGGGCTTGGAAGCTTACAGTAATACTCGTGAGGCTCGTGAGTCACTTCGTCGCGGTATAAGCCGATGTGTCCTACTTTTGCAGAAGGAACCAGAGCCAAAATACCATTTACCATACCCAGTCCTGCGCGGAGAATCGGTACGATTGCCATTTTCTTGCCGGCAATCATTGGAGTCATGCAGGTTTCGATTGGAGTCTCTACCTCTACATCCTGTAAAGGGAGATCTCTTAAGGCTTCAAAGCCCATCAGCATAGCAATTTCTTCAATAAGAGCACGGAATTCATTGGTGCCTGTTCTTTTATCTCTTAAGATAGAAATTTTGTGCTGAATCAGGGGGTGGGTAAAAACGGTTACATTGTCCATTGAAAAATCCATAATGTTATTTGTCCTTTCTTGAATCTCTTGTTGTATCAGGGGTTTCCGGCAGAATCAGGTTCATAATGACACCAACCACAACTGCGATGAAAAGGCCTGAAATGTTTAAAGTAACAGAACCGATCTCTGCATTAAGACCGCCGATCTGGCCAAATCCAAGACCAAACACCAGAATAAGTCCAACAATGGATAAATTTCTGCTATGTGTAAAATCCAAATCTGATTCGGCAAGAGAACGGATACCTACGGCAGCAATCATACCAAAGAGCATGATTTCAACGCCGCCTTTTACAGGACCGGGTATGGTCTGAAGAATTGCGCCCATTTTTCCAAATAGACCTAAAATGATTGCAAACACTGCGGTAATACGTAGAAGTCTTGGGTTATAGTTCTTTGTAGTCGCAAGCACTCCAGTGTTTTCCGCATAAGTAGTATTAGCTGGACCGCCTGTGAAACCGGCAAAAAGAGTTGCAATACCATCACCCATAAGAGTGCGGTGGAGTCCGGGATCTTTTAAGAAGTCTTTTCCTACAACTGTACCATTGGTAGTAATATCACCGATGTGTTCCATAAAAGTAACACAAGCAATTGGTGCGATGGAAAGAATGGCTCCCAGGCTGAATTTTGGAACTGTCATAAAAGCTACTCCATTTAGATCTTTGGTTACATAAGGAATGTTGATCCAGGATGCAGATGTAATGGCGGAATAATCCATGTGAAATATGCCTAAGCTTCCTAAAATTATGCACAACAAATAACCTGCCGCAATTCCGATAAGAATGGGGACAAGCTTAAAGAATCCGTGTGCGAAGATAGAGCATAGGATTACTACAAGCAGGGTAAATAAGGCAATTCCCAGGTTTAACGCTATGGCTGGAGTCAATCCGTCGGCAAGGCTTAGGTTGCCGGTAGCATCATTGATTGCCGTGCTTGCAAGGTTAATTCCGATTACTACGATGACAGGACCTGTTACTACCGGAGGGAATATCCTCTTAATCTTGTCCGAACCTACGATAAAAACAATAAGGGCAAAGAGAAGATAGACAAAACCGGCAAAAATAATTCCACCCTGTGCTAAAGGTACGTTCTCTGGAATCACGGTTCCTTCCGGGCGGACGATAGTAGTAACGGCTGCCAGAAATGCGAAGGAAGAACCAAGAAACACAGGAACCTTAAATTTAGTACAGCAGTGGAATATTAAGGTACCAACGCCTGCAGAAAATAATGCCAGCGATGGGTTGAGACCAGTCAGCAAAGGAACCAGTACGGTTGCGCCAAACATAGCGAACAGATGCTGGATACTGAGCAGATAATCTCGCGTGGTGAGTTTTTCTTTATTACTCATTTTTCGACTCCATTTCTATTTATTTTCCGTCCTATTTTAACAGAGAAAGGAGTAAATGGCAACTATTTTTCCTATTTTGTCACAGGAGTGTAAGAAACCAGGGCAGAATCGCCTAAAGCATGGGGCACTGGAATGGAGAAAATGATGTTTCCCTTGTCTTCATAACTAAAGGAATCCGGGAATGCTGGGGTTCCATCCGGCAGCTTTGTCTTAATGGGAAAGTCAGCTTCCTGGAATAATTTGACATACGAAGAAAGGTCCATCTGCGTTCTTGCATCCATAAGTGCTTCTGTAAGTTCCGGGGAAGCATTGTAGAATTTCACCTGATCGGAAAGAACGTACTCTGCCAGAGCCTCCGGACTTGCAAAATCTGTCAGGCCAAGATCCTTCACCTGGTTGATATCAATTGTATTTGTGTAAAAGAGATTAATAGGATGTGCGGCTCCCTCTGCGTAAAAAGTACCGGTGTAAACGGCTGTAATCCGTTTGGTATCAGCAGAAATAATTTCAGCATCAACAATCACTGTGTCCTTTAAGGGATCAACGGAAGCAATGCTTAGAAAGCTGAGGGCATTGTCTTTCAGCAGCTGATTGACGTTTTCTTCTTTTTTCTTGTCTTCTAAATTAGAAATAGCAGGATATTGAATGGAGACATTTTTGTCTTTATACGTTTTTATTGATGTAGTGATGCCTGGGTGGGTGACTGGTTTTTCCGAATAATCTCTGATTACAATGGTGCTTGCCTGGCTTTCCACCTTGGAAGCTTCCGGGGAAACGGTTTTAATATAATTCTTCTGATTGCACCCGGATAAAATTAGAACACAGAGAGCAGATAAAAAGAGAAGCTGTTTGCGGAACATATTAGAACTACCACCTTTCTTTTTGTTCACATTCAAGTTCAGTATATCATAAAGTATGAAAATATGGGGAAAAGAATGTGGAAATGATTGTATTTCTGCGTCATTTTTCCACCTTTGCTTGCGGGAAACCAGGAGAAATAGTATAATTTGATAGTTAGACACAACTAACTTAAAAAGATAAGAAAAGAGATGGAACTATGGATGCAGAATTAGAACAGTTTATAAAAAGCTACTCCAATGCCTCTATATGTGTACAAGGGGTTTATCACTATGCAATAGAGCCTGGATCTTCCGGCAGACAGAAAACGGCCCCATTTCGTGGATTTATATTTCCCATCAGCGGAAGGGCGCAGTATGCCTTTGATGGAACTCTCTATACCACAGATTCCCGGAAAGTCATTCATGGTGTGCCGGATATGATGTTAGACAAGCTTGTTCTGGGAAATAGAAGGTGGGAATACATATCTGTTTTTTATGACATAACAGGGAAGAAGCCGGAGGGAGAGTTTCTTCCTGATACCCATTTTGAACTGACGGTTGGGCATAGCCCCAGGCTGAACGGTCTTTTATGGCGTCTTCGCAGAGTTTTTTCAGAACCAGGGGCCCTTTCTTCCTTTCAGTCAGAAGTGTTGTTTCGCTGTATTTTGGAGGAAATGTTTATCAGTGCTGCGAGCCAGACAAGTGACAGCTCCCATATGCTTTTTAAATCTGTCCGTTCCTATATTCATGATTATTATATGGAGGGGCTGACGGTAGGAGGACTGGCGGAACAAAATGGAGTGACTGCAAACCGTTTATTTTATGTATTTCGAAGCTATGCCGGAATGGGGCCGGGAGATTATCTTCTCCGGTACCGCTTAAATCGAGCAAAGGAAATTCTCATTACAAGTGATGCTTTAATCAGTGACGTTGCCCGGGGAGTTGGTTACGACGATCCACTGTATTTTAGCAGGTTATTTAAAAAGCAGTTTGGAATAACGCCCAGCGGCTTTCGCGAGAAATTCAGGAATAATCCATGTCCTTCTTAGGATTATTCCATTCCAATCAAATGCTTCCATTGTTATACTGTATGAGTTGAATACGGAACACATCATTCAGTACCTGGAGGATATGACATGAAAAAAATGATGAGAATACTTCTTTCCATTGCAGTTTTCTCCTGCCTGATCAGTGGTTGTACCAAAGCGCCCAAAGAGACGGCAGTCACTGGTTCCCAGTGGCCAAGAAGTTTTAAAGACACGGCAGGGCATGAGGTGGTTTTAGAGAAGCAGCCGGAGAGAATCGCAATCCTGCATTCCATGTATCTGGAGTATTTCTTTGCACTGGATACGCCCCCAATTGCTTCCGCTGGTGCCAATACAGGAACAGCCATGAAAGCGCTGGAAGAATTTGAAACGCTTCGCCCCTTTAAGGGAACCGCGGATATTATTGACTTAGGAAGTGCACGTCAGCTTAACTTGGAAGCAATTCTTGCAGCAGAGCCAGATGTCATCGTTACCTTTAACGGACATGGGGGAGTAAATGAAATATATGACCAGCTGACACAAATAGCTCCGGTAGTTATGCTGGATTATACAGCAAGCTGGCAGGATTCCATACGTGATTGTGCCAAGATTGCAGGTAAGGAAAACTTAGCAGAGCAGCGAATCAGGGAAACAGAAAAAATCATGTCGGAAGCAGGAGAAAAGCTTGCAGGCATAGGCGATAAGACGGCGGTTTTTGTTCGTTCCGATGGAAAGGGTGGAGTATTTGCCCTTGGAACCTCCCGATATCCTTACTATTATGATAAAACCTCCGGCTTTGGACTCTCCATACCAGATGGATATCCTGAGGAATGGGGCGTAATTTCTTTAGAGACTCTGTCTGAGCTGGATCCGGATTATATTATTTTTCAGGACTTTATCTCCGATGCCAAAGGCCTTGTAACGTCCCTGGAAGCGTCTGCTGTATGGAATAATTTAACGGCGGTCAGGAACCAGCAAGTCGTTTATCTGGATGGCTCTTTGAATACCACTAGTCCTCTTGCCATACAGGCAGCAGCAAAGGGACTGACGGAAGCATTGGTAAGGTAACGGATTTATCATAGGATTTGCCGGGCGACATTAAGACAGTGAGTTGCCCGGTTTTTTGTATACTTAATTTAGGAGGGTTCAATGAAACCGAGCATTTTTACAGAACAAACCGGTTACCAAAAAAATCTTCTGAGGAGGACGTGTCTGGCTCTTTTAGGAGGTCTCTTATTACTTCTTTTCGCCATGACAGTTTCCGTGATGGGCGGGGCGTCAGATATACCTGTTAAAACCTTGTGGGAGGCAGTGACACAGTATGATGCCGGACAGTCCCAGCATTTAATTATTATGGATTTGCGGCTCCCCAGGGTGGTCACTGGGGCAATGGTTGGAGCTTCCCTTGCTGTAGCCGGGGCAATGATGCAGGCAATGACGAAGAATCCTTTGGCAGATTCCGGGCTTATGGGCCTTAATGCCGGGGCAGTCTTCTCTCTTTCGGTCTGCTTTGCCTTCTTTCCCGGTCTGCGTTATCAGGTGATGATGTGGGCGGCATTTGCTGGAGCAGCCCTGGGAGCAGGCTTAGTTATCGGGGCCTCTGGCATGAGAGGAGGAACAAATGAGCCTGGGAGAATTGTACTGGCAGGAGCTGCGGTCAGTGCGCTACTTACTGCATTCAGCCAGGGAATTGCCTTGCATTATAATGTCTCCCAGAAGGTGATGTTCTGGACAACAGGAGGGACAGCAGGCGCAAACTGGCAGCAGATTAAGGGGATATCTCCCTGGATTGCAGCAGGACTTATTGGTGCTTTTCTTCTGGCCAGGTCAATATCACTGCTCAGTCTTGGTCAGGAAACCGCAAAAGGACTTGGTGTGAATACCGGGGCAGTAAATGCAATCTGCTCCTGTTTGGTGTTTATACTTGCAGGTGCAGCGGTATCCATGGCTGGCGGAATTGGATTTGTAGGGCTTATGGTCCCTCATATCGTCCGTTATTTTGTTGGTGTGGATTATCGAAGCATTCTTCCTGTCTCCGCCATCTTTGGGGCAGCGTTGGTTGTTGCAGCGGATTTCGGCGCCGGGCTGGTTAATCCACCCTTTGAAACACCCTTAGGTGCTGTGGTTGCTTTGCTTGGAGGCCCGTTTTTTCTGTATCTGGCATGCAGCCAAAGGAGGCGTAACGTATGAATCCCGTGAGAGAGTTAGTTAGGACTGACAGGGGCAGGCGTCTTTCTCGAAACCATGGAGTGGTGGTGATTTTATGTGGAATACTTCTCTTTACTCTGCTGGTCAGTATGAATACAGGTCAAATAAGGCTATCTCCATTTGATACGCTCCGCACTCTTTTTGGAGGCGGCAGCGGGAAAGAAAATCTGGTTTTATTTCAGTTTCGTCTTCCTCGCATCGTGATTTCCATATTGGTGGGGGCAGGTCTTTCTATTTCAGGCCGCATTATACAGGCGGTACTGGGAAATTCCCTTGCAGATCCGGGGCTTCTGGGTATTCATGCGGGGGCTGGCTTTGCAGTTACTATGTATGTGCTGTTTCTTGGGACACAGTCCTTTTTGACGGTCTTTACCATGCCCTTTATTGCCATGGCTGGGGGAGGAGTAACGTCCTTTTTCATATATATTCTGGTGTATGCCAGACGAAGGGAAGCCTCCTCGGTTCGTCTGATTTTAGTGGGGGTGGCTTTACAGGCAGGCTTAACTGCCCTGACGACGGTAACTGTGGTCAGGCTTGACGAAACCCAATACAATTTTGTGGCTGCCTGGCAGGCAGGGACCATATGGGGGGCAAATTGGAACTACGTCATGGCTTTGCTGCCATGGATTTTTATACTTGGATTCTATGTTTGGTCAAAGGCACTTGTTCTTGATGTGTTAAGTCTGGGAGAAGAAGTGGCTGGCGGACTGGGGATTTCGGTTTCGCGTCAGAGAATCTTTCTTCTTTCGTCAGCAGTAGCGCTGGCTGGTTCTTGCGTGGCTGTTGGCGGTGGCATTGGCTTTGTGGGACTAATTGCACCCCACCTGGCAGCGAAACTGGTAGGATCGCGTCACCAGATCCTTTTGCCCGTATGTGCCCTGACAGGGTCAGTACTGGTCCTGGCAGCGGATACCGTAGGAAAAACCATTGTTCAGCCCTCTGAGCTGCCGGCCGGTCTGGTAACAGCCGTTATTGGAGCACCTTACTTTTTATATCTGTTAAGGAAGCGCAGAAACTGAGTGAAATATGAAATAAGAAATATGGACATAGAGTCTACAATCGACAAGATATATTCTGAGATGAAAACAGAATTGAAACAAGGCAGAAGCAAAGAAAGGCAGGAAGAAGATGAAAAAGATCGCAATTTACGGAAAAGGCGGAATTGGAAAATCCACCACAGTTTCAAATATATCGGCTGCAATGGCTGAAATGGGGAAAACCGTGCTGCAAATAGGCTGTGACCCAAAGGCGGATTCTACAAGGAACTTAACTGGCGGAAAAAATATTCCCACCGTACTGGATATTTTAAGAGACCAGGGAGATGCGGAGCTTGAGGATTTTGTGGTCAAAAGCAGTACTGGAGTGCTTTGCGTGGAAGCGGGTGGTCCCGTGCCAGGAATCGGCTGTGCTGGCAGAGGAATCATAACTGCGTTTGAAAAATTGGAAGAGTTAGAGGCCTATGATACATACCGGCCGGATGTAGTGCTTTATGACGTGCTTGGAGATGTGGTCTGCGGAGGATTTGCCATGCCCATTCGCGGCGGCTATGCGGATGAGGTGTGTATTGTAACCTCTGGGGAAATGATGTCCCTTTATGCGGCTTCGAATATTGCTCATGCGGTGAAAAGCTTTGGAAGCCGGGGCTACGCAAGTCTTCGGGGGCTTATATTAAATTCCAAGAATATTGAGCTGGAAGAGGAGCTGGTTAAAAAAGCAGCCTCTGAAATCGATGCCCCAATCCTTTACCGTCTGCCAAGAGATGGCGCCGTACAACAGGCGGAGGCAGAAGGAAAGACTGTGATTGAGGCCTTGCCGGATTCTGATATGGCAGAGCATTACCGTTCTTTAGCAAGGCTGTTGCTGGAAGGAGGGCTTGAGGATGAATGAGCTAAAGCATCTAAAGAGGTTGTCTGCCGTTAAATCCAATGCTGGAATTAAATTTCTAACTCCAGCTGCCTTTCCCGGCAATCATTGCCCCATGCACACTGCATTGGCGCTGAGTTCCAATATTAAAGGAATGTCAACCCTATTAATCGGAACGGCAGAATGCGGCAATTACAGCCGCAGCATTATTGAGAAAAATAAGCCGGAGGATCATACCTTCCACTGGATGTATGTGCTGGATTCCAATGAGGTGGTCTTTGGATGCAGAAAGGGAGTCATGCAGGCTGTTAAGGAAATGGATGAAGCTGGAGCAAGGGCGATTATGCTGATTTCCACCTGTGTTCCCGAAGTTATAGGAGAGGATATGGAAGGAATCATTCGGGAGCTGCAGCCCCAAACAAAAGCCAGACTTAACTATGTGCAAATGCCTCATTTTAAATGCAACAGCTATCCTTCCGGTTTCTATAAAACGCTGGAGTCCTTTGGAGAGATGATGAAGCCTATTAAAAAACGCCCGGATGTGGTAAACATTCTGGGCAGAAGCAAAGAAGAGGACCATATTCCAATGCCAGAGCTTTTACAGGCACTGGAAACCAGAGAAATGACCCTTCGTTATCTGGCACCTAAATCTGATATCACAGATTTTGTCTCCGCACCAGACGGAGCGCTGAATCTCGTGCTTTCCCCTTATATGAATCCTCTTGCCAAACGGATGGAAAATCGTTTTGGAGTCCCCTTTGTCAGCGTTCATGAAGTCTATGACGTAGATGGTATTGACTATCTATATCATGACATTGCTTCAAAGTTAGGCATTCAGTGGGGAGACGGTTTTCTAAAATCAAGAAAGGCAGCTGCCCATTTGGAGGCAGAAGCAAAAGAAATGGTAAAAGGGCTCCGCTTTGTCTCGACCCATCGTAACACCTTAATGACACTGCCACTGGCTCATTATCTGTTAAGGCTGGGGATGGAGCCATTGCTGCTTCACATGGAAGAATATTATCCGGATGATAAAAAATGGTCTAATCTTCTTCTGGAACAAGGACAGGATCCCTATCTCTGCCATATGGTAAATGAACCCTCCAATGCAAGAATACTGGAGGTGATAAGCCCAGATGTTTCTTTTGGAGAGATACCTGGCGGAAATGGGATGATTCCTTGTGTCCCCCACTTAGATGAACTATACGGGCAGGCAGGTTATGAACGGACAGAATTATTATTAAAAAGACTGATAAACGCTTTCAAATAAACCAACAGGTAAGGAGATGATTGAAATGGGATTACATAGATTCAGGCCGCCTCTTTCCGGAAGAATGGGTACTTTGCGCACCCTTGGATCCATTCGGGGTGCAGCTCTGATTGAATATGGCTGTATGGGACATATGCTGTATAGCCGGGTGTTTTTAAATCAGGCTGGAGTGGCAGATGGGTGCAGGCTGTACTCGACGCACATTGACGAAACAGATATTTCCATGGGCGATACCAAGCGGCTTAACCGCACAATTGCTGAAATCGTAGAAAAAGATAAGCCGGAAATCATCTTTTTCCTTCCTTCTTCCGTTCCAACCGTCATTGGAACAGATTTAAATGCAATCTGCAAGGAACTGCAGCCAGAATATCCGGATATTCCTTTACTCCCATTTGGGGCAGGAGGCTTTCATGTCCATGGATACGAAGGGGTGGAAGAAGCCCTTCTTTTACTGGCGAAGGAGCTTCCAAAAGAAAGGGAAAAAACGACCCGGCCCAGCTTTAATATCATTGGGTCCTGCGCAGATATGTTTCGCTTTCAGTCAGATGCAGAAGAAATGGTGAGAATTCTTAAAGGAGCCTTTGGAATAGACCCGGTTTGCGTGATGACATCTCATACCTCGGCAAGCCAGGTAATGGATATGGGAGGAGCTCATATCAATATAGTGGTCAGAAGAGAAGGAGAAAAGGCGGCAAAATATTTAGAAAAGCGATTTGGCACACCCTATGTGATCGGCAGGCCTTATGGAATAGAAGGAACTCTTTCGTGGATTGCAAACATATCAAATATCCTGGGGGTGGAGGCAGACCATGACTTTGTGAACCAGGAAGCCAATAGAGCCAGGAATCATTTAAGACCTGCAATGCCTGTTTTAAACCATATGATTCGTTCCCACCCGGCTGAAGCTACGATTTCTCTGGGAGGTCACGCGGATATAGTAAAAGGAATTCTGGAATATGGTCATAAGGAGCTGTCTTTGTACCGGGGAGACTGCTGGTGTGATAGTCTGGACATGGGAGATGAGGATATACCATACTTCTCAGAGGAGGAATGGTCCAAAGCAGTGAAAAATCGAAAGAAAGGAATCTTCATGGGAAGTGGAGAAGCTTTAAAATGGGCAGGAAAAGGATTGGAACTTCAAATCAGCAATCCGGATGTCAGATGGAGACTAAGTCCTTATGATCCTCCTTTCGTTGGATTTCATGGAGCCATTCATTTGGCAGGATTATGGCTCAATGCTCTGTTAGAGCAGGAAGAGGAAGAAGAGTAATAAAAGAGGCGGCACCGGCAGGGTAAAATGGACCCATGGTTCCGCCTCTTTCATATATATTGACTTATAGAAGAAATAAAAAAAGAAACCGATATAAAACCGATTTCTTTTGCCCATACTAGAATGCCGATGGCCGGATTCGAACCGGCACGGAGAGTGTCCGCTGCATTTTGAGTGCAGTGCGTCTGCCAGTTCCGCCACATCGGCTCTCGTCTGCAACGATGATTATTTTATCACAGGAATTTCCATTTGGCAAGTGTTTTTTTGGATTATTAAATTGAAAATAGGCAAAATATATTGTATGATAGATGAAAGAAATTGTTAAGGAGGTGTCGGGAATTTGACATGCAAAGAAGCAGAGCGTCTCGTCATGCCATACATCAGAGATGAACTTACGGATGAAGAACTGAAGGAATTTCTGGAACATATGGAATCCTGTCCCGGCTGTCGCGATGAACTGGAGATTTATTTTACCGTTGAGGTGGGAATCAGACAGCTGGACTCCGAAACTGGGAACTATAATATAAAGGGTGCTCTTGAAGCTGCCATTGAGCAGTCAAGACAAAGGATACAGGCTATAAGGCTCATAAAAATAACAAGGTATTCTGTAGCAACCTTAAGTGTTATGGCATTGATAATTACGGTCCTCCTGCAATGCAGAATCTGGATGCAGCAGGGCTTACTATGATAGGAGAACAGATGAGCAGAAAACGAATTGTTTTAATAGATGGAAGCAGTATGGTAAAGGAAGCCTTTTACAGCCTTCCGGCTAATGGCGCAGGTGGAGTCAAAAGCCTGATGACAGGAATCCTGGAACGAAAGGAAGCTGATTATCTGGCCGTTGCCTTTTCTTTGACCGGTGCCAGCCAGTCCATGATAGAAAAGGAGATAACGATACAGGAAGAGCTGTTAAAAGGGATAGCACCATCCCTTAAGGCAGAGGTTCTTATAAAAGAAGGATATGAATCTGCGGATATTCTGGCTTCCCTGGCAAAGAAGTGCAGCAGCGAAGAGCGTGATATTACCATAATTACGAAAGATCAAAGACTTTTGCAGACGGCAGCAGAGCATGTGACAGTCCAGATTCCGGCTATGGGAGAAGAGGGACTTATTTTAAAGTCTTACCATCCTGAAACCATCCGGGAAGAGTATGGACTTGAGCCAGCGGGCCTGAAGGAAGTCTTTTCTCTTATAGCCGCTGACGGACTTGGAGAAAAAACCGCCTGTGGGCTGATCAGACAGTATGAAAACATCGCCGGTCTTTATGAACATCTGGAAAGCATGGAATCCCAGAGAATCAAAGATATTTTAAAGACATTTGAAAACAGGATTCTTGAGGAGGAAAAGCGCATTCTTTTAAAGGAAGACTGCGATATAACCCTGGACGATACAAAATCAATATCCGAGGCTGAAATTCAGGAAATCATGGATATGGACTTTGTACCCGCAGAATTTCCGGATGATGAGAATCAATCAGAGAAGGAATCTTCTCCAACCACTAGCTTTCATGTGATTACTGATTTTTCAGAAGCGGAAGCAGTGTTTGGCAAAGGTATCTCAGCAGACCGTCTTGGCCTTCAGCTGATCATTGAAGATAAAGCAGTAATTGCGTTGTCTATATGTTATGGAGAGAAAGACTGCTATTGTATCCTTTCGGAAGGCTTATTAAGCGGAGACTATCTGGCTGGCAAGGCAGAGGAAATTTGTAAAAAGGCTGGACATGTTACGGTACTTGATTTAAAGAGCCAGCTTCCCTATTTAAAACTGGAGGCAGGAAGTCCGGTGTTTGATGCTGGAGTAGCGGGATATCTGTTAAACCCATTAAAGGATTCCTACAGCTACAAGGATCTTGCAGAGGCTTACCTTAATATGACCGTTCCTTCCAGAATAGAGCTGATAGGAAAAGTCTCCATAAGTCGCGCTCTTATTGATAACCGGGAGAATGGTGTCTCCTTTATCTGCTATATGTCCTATATTGCCTTCCTCTGTGGAGACCGTCTTTTAGAAGCTTTAAGAGAAGCGGAGATGGAGAAGCTCTTCCATGAAATAGAGATGCCTTTGATCTATAGCCTTTACTCCATGGAAACAGCCGGAATTCAGGTGGAGAGGGAACGGTTAAAGGAATACGGAGACCGGTTAAAGGTTCAGATCAAAGAGTTGGAACAGAAGATATATGAGGAGACAGGAGAGACCTTTAATATCAACTCCCCCAAGCAGCTTGGTGAGGTACTCTTTGACCATATGAAAATACCGGGAGGGAAAAAGACTAAAACTGGTTATTCCACAGCCGCCGATGTACTGGAAAAGCTTGCCCAGGATTATCCTGTGGTCACACTTATTCTGGACTACCGTCAGCTGACCAAATTAAATTCAACCTATGCCGACGGCCTGGCAGCTTATATCGGGCCAGACGGACGGATTCATGGAACATTTAATCAGACCATCACCGCAACGGGAAGAATCAGCAGTACAGAGCCAAATCTCCAGAACATACCGGTTCGAATGGAGCTTGGGCGAGAGATTCGTAAGGTCTTTGTTCCAAAAGAAGGCTGTGTGTTTGTGGATGCTGACTATTCCCAGATTGAGCTTCGGGTGCTTGCACATATGTCAGGAGATACCCGTCTCATCAATGCTTATAAGCAGGCGGAGGATATTCACGCCATCACTGCCTCAGAGGTGTTCCACATTCCTCTTAACGAAGTGACGTCGCTGCAAAGAAGAAATGCCAAGGCAGTAAATTTCGGAATTGTATACGGTATCAGCTCCTTTGGCTTAAGTGAAGGCTTAAGCATTACCAGAAAAGAAGCTTCCGAATATATAGAAAAATATTTTGAAACGTATCCAGGAGTGAAATCTTTCCTGGATGGGTTGGTAACAAAAGCAAAGGAAAGCGGCTATGCCGTCAGCATGTTTGGAAGACGGCGTCCGGTGCCTGAGTTGAAATCATCGAATTTTATGCAGCGGTCCTTTGGAGAACGAGTAGCTATGAACTCTCCCATACAGGGAACGGCAGCCGATATTATGAAGATAGCTATGATACGGGTAGATCAGGCACTAAAAAAACAGGGTCTTAAATCCCGAATCGTTCTTCAGGTTCATGATGAACTTCTGATTGAAGCCTATCAGGAAGAGCTGGAGAAAGTAAAGGAACTTTTAACAAATGAGATGATCCATGCGGCTGACTTAGAGGTATCCCTTGAGGTGGAAGCCAATGTGGGAGAATCCTGGTTTGACGCAAAGTAAGGAACTGGTGGCAACGCATGAGAGTAATTGGATTAACGGGAGGGGTAGGCGCAGGTAAGAGCCTGGTTCTTTCTATATTAGAGAATGAATATGGTGCAGAAGTGATAAAGGCAGATGAAGTGGCCAGGGAATTAATGGAACCTGGGAAGGAAGGATATGAACTCATAGTCACGGCTTTGGGAGATAGCATCTTAAAGCCCGATGGCTCCATAGACCGAACGATTCTTTCCCAATGCATTTTTCGGGATGAGACAATCAGGAATGCAGTTGATAGAATTATTCATCCTCTTGTATGGAAATTCATAAAGGGTAAAATTTCTTCTTCCCAAGCGAAGCTTATTGTGGTAGAATTTGCAATTATGGGTGAAAAGGCGGATGTCGGTTATGATGAAATGTGGTATGTTTATGCATCGGAAGAGGTTCGAATCCGTCGGCTTTTAGAAAACAGGGGTTATGAAGAGGAACATTCAAAGCGAATAATGGCAAGCCAGGCAGCCGAGTCGGAATATCTGGCCCGTTGCGACCGGGTCATCAAAAATGATGGTTCCATGGAAGAAATCAGGGACCAGCTGGCGCAAATATTGAAAAACAGGGGACAGAAAGAATCATGAGACTGGTAAGCATAGCAAGCGGAAGCAGTGGTAACTGCATCTACGTAGGCTCTGACACCACCCATATCCTGGTGGATGCAGGCATAAGCAACAAACGGATTGAGCAGGGGTTAAATGAAATCGGTGTCAAGGGAAATGAGCTGACAGGAATTGTAATTACCCACGAGCATTCCGATCATACCAAGGGTCTGGGAGTACTTGCCAGAAAGTACGGTGTTCCCATTTATGGAACAAAGGAAACCCTAGAGGAAATATCAAAGCAGAAGTATCTGGGAGAATATCCAAAGGAATTATTTTGTGCCATACGCCCGGACGTGGATTTCCAGGTAGGAGATCTTGATGTAAAGCCGTTTTCCATTGATCACGACGCGGCAAATCCAGTGGCTTACCGGGTGCAGCACGGACGCAAATCGGTAGCAGTAGCTACGGACATGGGCCATTATGACCAGTATATCATCGAACATCTCCAGGGACTGGACGCTCTTCTTTTAGAATCCAATCATGATGTGAATATGCTGCAGGCAGGACCTTATCCCTATTATTTAAAACGCAGAATTCTGGGAGATCACGGACATCTGTCCAATGAGAATGCAGGCCGGCTGTTATGCTGTATTCTCCATGACAATTTAAAGAAGATTTTGCTGGGTCATTTAAGTAAGGAAAACAATTATGAGGAGCTGGCTTATGAAACAGTAAAGCTGGAAATTACAGAAGGCGATAACCCATTTCGGGCATCTGATTTTTCTATCACGGTAGCGAAAAGAGACCAGATGTCGGAAATTATCACTATATAATCAAAGAGGAGATCATTATGAACAAGACGATTATTACAGTAGTTGGAAAAGACACCGTTGGGATCATCGCAAAAATCTGTACATACCTGGCAGACAACCGGGTGAATATCCTGGATATTTCTCAGACCATCGTACAGGGATACTTCAATATGATGATGATTGTCGATATGGATGAATCTGCAAAGCCTTTTGGAGAGCTTGCTGATGAACTGGAGGGAATCGGTGACGAGATCGGCGTAAAGGTAAAATGCCAGAGAGAAGAGATATTTACTAAAATGCACCGTATCTAATGATAACTGCAAGGCTTAAGAAAAGGATGGGTTCCCGATATGTTAAATATGTTTGAAGTAAACGAGACCAATAAGATGATTGAACAGGAACTGCTTGATGTACGTACCATTACCATGGGTATCAGCCTTCTTGACTGCTGTGACAGCAATCTGGATGCAGTGAATGAAAAAATCTATCGCAAGATTACAACCGTAGCCAAGGACCTTGTTTCCGTAGGAAAAGAAATCGAGAAAGATTTCGCCATTCCCATTGTAAATAAGCGGATTTCAGTGACTCCCATTGCATTGGTAGGTGGTTCTGCCTGCAAAAAACCGGAAGATTTCGTAACCATTGCAAAGACATTAGACCGTGCAGCAAAAGAAGTGGGCGTTAATTTCATCGGCGGATATTCTGCACTGGTAAGCAAGGGAATGACAACCGCTGATGAGTACCTGATTCGTTCCATACCAAAGGCACTTGCCTGTACCGACCGTGTGTGCAGCTCCATTAATGTAGGCTCTACAAAGACAGGTATTAACATGGATGCCGTAGCTCTTATGGGTAAGATTGTATTGGAAACTGCGGAGGAAACAAAGGAAATCGACTCTCTTGGCTGCGCCAAGCTGGTGGTATTTTGCAATGCGCCGGATGACAATCCATTTATGGCGGGAGCGTTCCATGGGGTGACAGAAGCAGATGCCATCATCAATGTAGGTGTCAGCGGCCCTGGTGTTGTAAAGACTGCCATTGAGTCAGCCAGAGGACAGGACTTTGAGGTACTTTGCGAAACCATTAAAAAGACAGCATTTAAGATTACACGTGTTGGACAGCTGGTAGCTCAGGAAGCGTCCAAGCGTCTTAATATTCCATTTGGTATCATTGATCTTTCTCTTGCTCCGACTCCTGCCATTGGAGACAGTGTGGCTGAGATACTGGAAGAAATCGGTCTGGAGAGAGTGGGAGCTCCTGGAACAACAGCAGCTCTTGCACTTTTAAACGATCAGGTAAAAAAAGGCGGCGTTATGGCTTCTTCTTATGTTGGAGGATTAAGCGGCGCATTTATTCCGGTCAGCGAGGATCAGGGTATGATCGATGCGGTTGCTATGGGAGCCCTTAACTTAGAAAAGCTGGAAGCAATGACTTGTGTCTGCTCCGTTGGTCTTGATATGATCGCAATTCCTGGAGATACGCCTGCTTCTACCATTTCCGGAATCATCGCAGATGAATCTGCCATTGGTATGATCAACCAGAAGACAACTGCAGTCCGTATTATTCCGGTTGTTGGTAAGTCCGTAGGTGAGACGGTAGAATTCGGTGGACTCCTTGGATATGCACCCGTTATGCCGGTAAATAAGTACTCCTGTGAGAAGTTCGTAAACAGAGGCGGAAGAATCCCGGCTCCTATTCATAGCTTTAAAAATTAAGTTTCGATTGTATCAGCCAGAAGAAGGCATGAAACTGTAGAGAAAGGAATTACTTAGTTCAATGGAACAAAAGGAAAGAGAACATTTCATTCAAACTGTCCAGAAATATCTTGACGAGGCCCTGCTTCGCATTATAGTCAGCAATCCATCAGGAAAAGAGGGAGTTTCAAAGGTAAAGATACGTCCTCTCTTACTCAAAGGGACTTTGGTATTTCAGGCAGAGGAATTGGTGGGAAACCAGGCTTTCCACAAAAATCTTTCTGTCATAGAGTGTGCCGCTTATCTGGCTGATTTATTGGAAGACAAGCTTCGGCAAATGGAGCTTGATTCTAATAAAGGCCAGGTAAGGGTTCTGGTAAGTAAAAAAGGAACCTTAAGTATGAAGGAGAAAAGGCAGCAGCCAAAAATGGAGGCTGCCCCTTTCATACCAGAACATAACAGACAGAAAAGCTATATCTTACAAGAAGGAATCCCGGTTCCGTTTCTGGTGGATTTAGGTGTCATGACAGAGGAAGGCAAAATCGTCAGAACCAGATATGATAAGTTTCGTCAGATCAACCGTTTTTTAGAATTTATTGAAGATATTCTTCCAAGACTTCATTCAGACAGGGAAAATGTAATCATAGATTTCGGTTGTGGTAAATCCTATCTCACCTTTGCCATGTATTATTATCTTCATGAGTTAAAAGGATATCCCATTCGTATCATCGGATTGGATTTAAAGCAGACCGTTATAGATAAATGCAACCAGCTAAAGGAAGCATACGGATACCATAAGCTGAATTTCTATCATGGAGATATTGCCTCCTATGAAGGAGTCGAGCATGTAGATATGGTGGTGACTCTTCATGCCTGTGATACCGCTACGGATTATGCTCTTTATAAAGCAGTCCGCTGGGGGGCATCTGTGATTTTATCCGTTCCCTGCTGTCAGCATGAGATGAACCGCCAGCTAAAAAACGATCTTATGGCGCCAATTTACCAGTATGGGCTCATTAAAGAACGGACAGCAGCCCTTTATACGGATGCATTGCGTGCAGAAGTATTAGAAAACCAGGGATACCGGACCCAGATTCTTGAATTTATTGATATGGAACACACTCCTAAAAACATCTTGATCCGCGCCGTAAAGCAGGGAGGAAAGAAGGACAATCAAAAAGAGATCAAGGAAATTATGGAATCTCTTCACTGTGATTTGACCTTGCCAAGACTATTTGAAGAAAAAGAAGTGTAATGTTTTGAAAGATAGAAATTTCCTTAATTATATGATATAATCACGGAAAGGAAATTATATAAATGAAGGAGGAATATCATGCCGTTTATTAATTCAAAAGTGAATGTTCCCTTAACCGAAGAAGTAAAAGAAGCATTAAAAACGAAACTTGGCCAAGCAATCAGCCTGATTCCGGGAAAATCGGAAAACTGGCTCATGGTAAGCCTTGAGGATAACTGTTCTCTCTATTTTAAAGGGAAGAACAATACGAAGATGGCTTTTATCGAAGTAAAAATATTCGGACGTGCAGCAGAGCGTGATTATGAACGTCTGACAGAGGAAATCAGCAAGATTTACCGTGATACGGTTGGGATTGCTCAGGATAAGATATATATTAAATATGAAGAAGCAGAACATTGGGGCTGGAATGGAACAAACTTTTAACCATACTGATTGAGTTTTATGGCAGGAGGAATGGATGATGGAGCTTTGGGACGTTTATGATGAAGGCAGAAAAAAGACAGGGAAAACCCATGTGAGAGGGGTTCCCATGCCGGAGGGGGATTATCATCTTATATCAGATATCTGGGTTGTCAATGAATCCGGAAGAGTTTTAATCACCAGAAGGCATCCAAAGAAAACCTACGGCCTGATGTGGGAGTGCAGCGGAGGATCTGTACTGGCAGGAGAAACAAGCCTTCAGGGAGCGGTAAGGGAGCTATTGGAAGAAACGGGATTACTGGTAGGGGAGGATGAACTAAAACTGATCCATACCATCCAGTTTAAGGACCGGTTTGTAGATACTTATATTACCCGCCAGAAGGTTGCATGGAAGGATTTGGTCCTTCAGCCAGAGGAAGTGGTTGATGCTAAGTTTGTAACCTTTCAAGAACTTTTAGACATGTGGGAAGAAGGAATTGTAGTTCCCAAAACCCGGTTTCTTCTATATAAAGATGCCATTCACGCATTCCTTGTTCCGCCGTCATAAGATGACGACGGAACGAGTGAATTCATTCTTATTCTGAATATGATATTTGTTCTGAAGTACGGTCTGATATAAGTGGGAACAGTAAAAATCCTGCCGGAGCATGGAACTGGCTGCTTCTGAGAGTGTGAGTTCTGCGCCTGCTGTTTTCGTAATGAGAGGGATGCTCCCTCTCATTTTTATGTGCCCTAATAAGTCTTTTGAGTCCTTCCGAAACCCTAAAATTCTGGCATAGGGAGCGTAACCTAATTCTTTTCCTTCCATTATCTGCTCCGTTGTGATCCCTAATATGATGTGGAGCAGCGCCCGGCTGATTCTTGTATAGGTATACTGCTTGGTCTTTAAACTGCTTATTTTTTCTTCGAAAGGAAGAAAATCAGGCAGTTGCTTTTTTATTCTGGCAGCCAGCTCCCTGGAGACGTCGGCATACCTTTCCAGAGATGAGTCATCCATGGAGAGACGAAGGAGAGCTGCATTTAACAGGGGACTGAAATCATCTGGAAATACAGGCTGGCTGTTTTTTACTATCTGTCTTGCTGATTCAGGAATTTGCAGATAAAGAGAATTCGTATCCGTAATTCCACCTTCGTTTTCTTTCAGCAGATTTCGGATGCCAGTAGCTGAGCTATATTGGTCCGGGGTTACCAGAGGATCGTGATAGCCGCTTCCTGCTCTCTTGATGGTAAGAGGAGTCAGGCTGCTGTTTTGACGGTGGATCGCCTTACAGTATTCAATGCCAAGTATGTTATTGGGAGTCAGGAGAATCGAGGCATCTTCCTCATCTAAGCTTTCGCAGGAGATGATTGCTTTGTTCCTTGCCTGAGGAAAGCTCAGCCCTTTTTTTAATTCCATGCGGAGTATTTGCTTATATTCCTCTGGTTCTTCGGCCAGAATGGATGCGATGTCTGAAAGCGTTTGAATCTCTCCGCATTCGCTGCCAAAGCAAACAGAATCCACAACTCCCAGACTACTGAGAAGGGCAATGCTGCAGGCAGCAAAGTCTTCGGCGCTGCTGGTGGCAAAGATAGATGGAAGTTCGATTACAAGATCAGCCCCGCAGGAAAGTGCCATGGTAGCGCGGGTATGTTTGTCGAATATGGCCGGGGCGCCTCTTTGAACGAAATCCCCGCTCATAACAACAATACAGTAATCTGCTTTTGATAATTCTTTGGCTTTTTTGATATGATATGCATGTCCATTGTGGAATGGATTGTATTCAGCAATGATGCCAACGGCACTGCAATGAGTATGGTTTGCCATGAAAATAGTCCTTTTTATGATATTTTATACTCTATTATGCTATTGTTTTGCAAAAAATGCAAATAATTTAAAGACAAGACTTGAAAATTTTGAGGAATGCTCATAGAATAGAGTGAGAGTTAATTTAAAAACTTTCAGGAAGAGAACAGGAGAATATCGAAACATGAAGTTTATTGTTGAAACATCAGCACGTCATGTACATTTATCTCAAGAAGATCTTGAGATTTTATTTGGTAAGGGATATGAACTCACAAAGAAGAAGGATTTATCCCAGCCAGGGCAGTTTGCCTGTGAAGAGAGAGTAGCGGTTGTTGGCTCCAAAGGTGAGTTCAAGGGCGTTTCTATCTTAGGACCCGTAAGAAAAGCAACTCAGGTAGAACTTTCCCTGACCGACGCTCGTTCCGTTGGAATTGCAGCTCCAGTAAAAGAATCCGGTGATATCGCTGGAAGCGGTGCCTGCAAGATCGTTGGACCAGCAGGTGAGATTGAACTTGCAGAAGGTGTTATCGCTGCAAAGCGTCACATTCATGCAACACCTGCAGATGCAGAACAGCTTGGCGTAAAGAACGGCGAGATCGTATCTGTAAAAATTGACACTGATGGCAGAAGCCTTGTTTTTGGAGATGTAGTTGTTCGTGTAAGCGAATCCTATGCTCTGGCTATGCATATTGACACCGATGAATCTAACGCAGCTGGCTGCGGTAGAGAGCAGTACGGCGAAATCGTTAAATAATCGAAGGAGAATTATATTTTTATGAAAATTTTAGTTATCAACTGTGGAAGTTCTTCCTTAAAGTATCAGCTGATCGATATGGAGAATGAGGGAGTTTTAGCAAAAGGTTTATGTGAGAGAATCGGTATCCCTGGTTCAAAGTTAGTTCATAAGGGTGAAGGAAAAGGCGAGATGGTAATCGAAGAAGATATGCCTAACCATACCTTAGCGATTGAGCACGTTATGAATGCGTTGGTTGATCCTCAATACGGCGTAATCAAAGATACAAGTGAAATCTCCGCAGTAGGACACAGAGTTCTCCATGCCGGAACCATCTATAGCGATTCTATCGTTGTAACAGAAGATGTAAAGAAAGTAGTACGTGACTGTTTCGATTTAGGACCTCTTCACAATCCTGCAAACTTAATGGGTATTGAAGCTTGTGAAGCTGCTATGCCAGGCGTTCCTAACGTAGCTGTATTTGATACAGCATTTGGTATGGGTATGCCAGAGAAGGCTGCTTTATATGCTATACCTACAGAATACTATGAGAAATACAGCATTCGTCGTTACGGCTTCCACGGTACAAGCCACAGCTATGTATCTAAGGAAACCTTAAAGTTCTGTGGCCTTGATGAGAACAAGGGCAAAGTAATCGTATGCCATTTGGGCAACGGTGCAAGCATCTCTGCTTCCATCGGCGGCAAATGTGTAGATACCAGCATGGGTCTTACTCCATTAGAGGGACTTATCATGGGAACCAGAAGTGGTGATATTGATCCAGCGGTTGTACAGTTTATCTGTGACAAAGAAGGAAAGACTGTTACTGAAGTAATCGATATCTTAAACAAGAAATCCGGTATCCTTGGTATGTCCGGCGGCATCTCCAGCGATTTCCGTGATGTTCAGAAAGCTCAGGCAGAAGGAAACCACCTTGCTGATACAGCAATCAGTGCTTATGTATACCGTGTAGCTAAATACATCGGTTCTTATACAGCAGCAATGAACGGTGTTGATGCAATTGCATTTACTGCAGGCGTTGGCGAAAACGACAGAGCAATCAGAGCAGAAATCTGTTCCTATTTAGGATACCTTGGTGTTGAAATTGACGACGAAGCTAACAGCAAGAGAGGATTTGATAACATGATTTCCACACCGGAATCCAAGGTTAAGGTATGTGTAATTCCTACCAACGAAGAGCTTGCAATCGCAAGAGAAACAAAAGCTCTGGTATAATCCTGGACAGGGTGGTACATCCTAGTGATGTAACATCAAATATGGAAATATTTTGTTGACAAATAGTGCGCATCTATGTATAATTACATAGGTGCGTATTAGGAGACTAATATGCTTATTAATTTAACCGAGTTGTTTACCCTGGAAGGGAAAGAGAAAACTTATACGCCAGATATCGAGATGACAGTCTATCATGGGCCAAACGGTGATTATAAAGTAGCGGCTGAGAAACCAGTTACGCTGCGGATTATCAATCTGGGAGGCAAAAAGCTGGTAGTGGAAGGGAAAGCAGAGCTTACCCTTGTTATTCCATGTGACCGCTGCCTGGAACCTGTTCCAATTGATTTGGATTTTGATATCATCCGTACGATTGACTTAGGTGAATCAGAGGAAGAGCGTGAAGAAGATCTCGATGAACAACCATATGTTAGTGGTTATAATCTGGATGTAGACCAGTTGGTTTGTGATGAACTCATACTGAACCTGCCTATGAAGGTTCTCTGCAGTGAAGACTGTAAGGGGATTTGTAATAGATGTGGAACAAATCTCAATCGTGAGACTTGTGACTGCGATATTAGGCCTACAGACCCTAGAATGGCAGTCATCCAGGATATTTTTAAACAGTTTAAGGAGGTGTAACCATGTCTATCTGTCCAAAGAACAAATCTTCTAAAGCTAGAAGAGACAAACGTAGAGCAAACTGGAAGATGAGCGCTCCAAACTTAGTGAAGTGCAGCAAATGCGGTGAGCTGATGATGCCTCACAGAGTTTGCAAGGCTTGCGGTTCTTACAACAAGAAAGAAATCATCAACGTTGAAGCTTAATTCAAGTTTTGTGTAACCAGAAACTGCTTCATGTAGTTTCTGGACAAACATGGTGAAAAGAAGGCTGTTACCCGATAGCGGGTGACGGCTTTTTTATTTTATAAGAAAGTTCTGCAAACGAGTCAGACTCTTTCTTGTTTGCCTATAATTATAAAAAATGAGCAAGTTTTATGTTTTGATAAAAAAATATCTATGCTACAATATAGAAAAATAGTTTCATATTTTATACTTAGGGGGAAGTGTATGGCACGAATTGAATTACCTGAAATCTTTCAAGATGGAATGATGCTTCAACGGGATAAGACCATTAAAGTATGGGGGACAGTAACAGGGGCAAAACGGCTTCGCATAAGCCTTTGCAATGATATGGCGGAGGCAGAGATCCATGGAGTTACCTTTTACTGCGAGCTTTCAAAACAGAATGCTGGTGTGGGACTTACTCTGTCCATTTTTGTGGATGAGGAGGAAGCTCCGGAAGTCACCATTTCCAATATAAGCATAGGAGATATCTATATTGCGGCAGGCCAGTCCAACATGGAGTATTTTCTAAGATACGACGCTCACTGGAATGATGTAAAGAAGTGGGAAAGAAATGATGATATACATATGTTCAACTGTAAGAGAATTGCATTTGAAGGACAGAAGAGGGAGCTGCCAGATTCCGGGAGCTGGTTTTTAGAGCATGATTTTCAGTGGGAGACCTTTTCTGCACCGGGATATTCCTTTGCCAGATCTTTGCAGCCGGTCATTGGCGTTCCAGTGGGTGTTATTGGCTGTAACTGGGGCGGGACACCTGCCTGTGCCTGGATGGACTGGTCCTGTTTTGATGAAGAACCGTTACATGTTTTTAAAGAAGAGTATCAACAGGCCTTATCTTCTATGCCAGAAGAAGAGATAAAGAATAAGAGCATGGAGGGCTGGGCATTTGAAGACTCTTATGAGCATCAGATTGACTGGAGAGCCATGATGTATGGCATGAATGAAGAGGATCAGAAAGAATGGATGGAAAGAAATGCAGGTGATCCCGCAGTTCCTCTTGGACCATACCATCATTATCGCCCATCAGGCCTTTATGAGACCATGCTCAAAAAGCTTGCACCTTTTCCAGTAAAAGGAGTTCTCTGGTATCAGGGAGAATCCGATGCAGGTCATGCAGACATATACGATAAGACCTTTGAAACAATGATCCGCTGCTGGAGAAAGCTTTGGAAGGATGAGTTGCCATTTCTTTTTGTTCAGCTGGCTCCATTTGGCTGGTGGCTTGGAAATGATGGCAACGGCTACCCAGCTGTCAGGGAACGGCAGGAACTGGTCTCCAAGCTTGTTCAAGGTGCTTACATGATTTCTATCATGGACCTGGGCATGTACGAGGATATCCATCCTAAGGAGAAGATTGAAGTTGGGGAAAGGCTTGCCCTTCTGGCACGTGGAAAAATATATGGGGAAGACATTCTTTGTGAATCTCCGGAGTTTATAAAGGCTGAGAGAATAGAGAATAAGCTCATTCTTCATTTCTCAGATACAGGTAAGAGTCTCACCCTCAAAGGAGAAGAAATTAAAAGCCTGAAGATTTGGCAAGGGAAACAGATAAAAGAAATAGAAACTTTTAGTATTGATACAAGCGTTACACTTACCTTTGAATCCTTATCAGAGGATCCCATAGAGATTCAGTTTGCAAAAGAGGGATATTGCGAGGTGAACCTGTTTAATGAGGCTTTACTTCCTGTAAAACCGTTTTCTGTGGTGTGCTTATAGGAATGGTATTCAAAGAGAGGTGATAAAGATGATAACGATTACAAATCCCATTCAAAAGGGGTTTTACCCGGACCCTTCCATATGCCGGGTGGAGGAAGAGTTTTATATGGTTCATTCCACCTTTGCATATGCGCCTGGAATACCGGTTTTTAAAAGCAATAATTTAAGAGATTGGGAACAGATCGGCCATGTGCTGGAACGGGAGGAGCAGCTTTGCTTGAATGGAGCTAAAGTCTCCCAGGGGATTTATGCGCCTACCATACGGTATTTTAATGGATTGTTTTATGTGATTACTACCAATGTGTCTGGCGGGGGGAATTTCTATGTCACAGCAGAGACAGCAAATGGGCCGTGGTCGGATCCTATATACTTGGAAAATGCCCCTGGCATTGACCCCAGTTTGTTTTTTGATGATGAAACCTGCTATTATGTAGGACAGAGAGCAAAAGAGAACGAGGCTTATTATGGAGACTGTGAGATATGGATTCAAGAGCTTGATTTAAGGGAAGGAAAGCTCCTGGGGAAACCAGTAAGTGTTTTTGATGGAAGTATGAAACACACTATCTGGGCGGAAGGGCCTCATGTATATCGCAAGGATGATTTTTATTATCTGATGCTGGCAGAGGGAGGAACGGCCTTCCATCACAGCGTAGCAGTTGCCAGAAGCCGGTCTGTCTTTGGTCCTTATGAATCATGTCCTCATAATCCGATTCTCACTCACCGTCATCTGGGCCATGGTTACCCCATACAAAATATTGGTCATGGGGATTTGGTGGAGAGCCCAAGCGGGGATTGGTTTATGGTCATGTTGGGAACGAGGCCGAAGAATGGATGTGCGGAGCTTGGCAGGGAAACATTTTTAGCAAAAGTAGAATGGGAAGAAGATTGGCCCGTTGTAAACCCAATGGTGGGAACGGTCATGGAGCAGCAAAAGATGAAGTTCTTACCTGGTTGTGACAGAGCAAAGCCGGCTGCAAGGGGGGATATCCTATGGACATCTCCTCTTAATATGAGGTGTCTTGGTTTAAGGGGAAATCCAGACATGCTGCCCCTTAAGATAGAACAGGGAAAGCTTTATCTTCCTTTTAAGACTGTAACTATTGAGGATCTGTCGGTTCCC
Source organism: Clostridium sp. 12(A) (assembly GCA_000526575.1). GTDB lineage: Bacteria > Bacillota > Clostridia > Lachnospirales > Lachnospiraceae > Lacrimispora > Lacrimispora xylanolytica. The sequence continues at coordinate 703,269 of JAGI01000002.1, forward strand.
TCCTTTATCTGTACAAGACTTCTGTCCCGCAGCTTTGAAGCCTGGGTGGAGATAGATGCGGATTTGATGGAAGGAGAAGAGGCCGGGCTCATTTATTTCTATGATGAGAATCATTATGTAAAAGCAGTCATAAAGAACCGGGCTGGAAGCTTAGAAGCAGTTATGATAAAACGAACCGGAGATGAAGTGTCGGAGTGGGGGAACCCTGTTATATCCGGCAGTCTGCATACCATATACCTAAAGGGGGAAGACCAGCGGCTCCTCGGGGAAGCAGACCAGACGGTCCTTGTCGATTCCCTGGAGTTAAAAGAGCTTTGCTCGGAGATGGCAGGAGGTTTTACCGGGTGCACCATTGGAGTCTATGCAGCATCGGAGCGGGGAGAATCGGAGCGTATGGCATCATTTGGCACTCTTTATCTTGACTTTATGGATTAGCTGTCGTTGTACATACGGCGAAATTCCGTAGGAGTACAGGATTTTACGATTTTAAACATACGGATAAAAGCGGATGGACTTGAAAAGCCGGAACGAAGAGCAACCTCAGTAATGGAAAGCTGGGGATTGATTAGCAGCGTTTCGGCAGTGGCTATCCGCTTTTTATTTACGTATTTGTAAAAGGATATGTTTGCAAATTGCTTAAATAAGCGTGCAAAATGGTATTTACTGAATCCAACCAGTGAGGCCACCTCCTCCAGTGACAAATCCTCTGTACAATGGCAGCTGATATAATTGCAAATAAAAATAAATTTTTCTGTGTATTTCTTCTGTTTGATATTATCTGAATCCAGAAGGCTTACCTGCTCTGTGTGATTTCGTCCGATAAGGGCGAACATGTCTAAGAGGGCAGAGTAGATCTTTGTCTCTGTTAATGGGATGTCTTTTTTGTATTCTTCTGTAATCTCCAGCATGTAGTTATAAAGTTTGTCGTGAATGGTAGGGAATGCCTGTGGAGTGATGATTAAGGTCGGACTTAGGAGTGTAAGAATGGATTCTAGTTCTTTGATTGCGTTAAACATGGGAAGCTCTGCCTGGAAGATAATTCTTCGTCCTGTCTTAGGTGCTTTCAGGGAATGGATGACGCCAGGACATATTAAGATGATCTCCCCAGGCCTTATTTCGAAGGTATGAGTGTCACAGACAACAGAATAGTTGTTCTTAATTGGCATAATGATCTCCAGGGGAGTATGCCAGTGGGCGGGGTAGTTTTCTGCCTCAGTGTTGTCATAGAGGCGAACATTTGTGTATTCCTTGTAATTAACCGTTTCGTGAATTCCTCTCAGATTTTCTATCATTTTCCGGCTCCTTATAAATCAGCAATAAATAATTGCTTGTTGTAATAAAATTATTATAGGATGCATATGTGAAAATTACAATAATAAAAGGAAAATTGTAACAGCAAATAATCGTTATATTGTGAAAAAGCATAAAAAAATCCATTCGTAAGCCTTCATACTGTATATAATATGAAAAAATAAAAAGTGCGAATAATGGATGATAGCAATAATTGATAATCTGGAGGCAATAATTTTAAAGAAATCACTGATGAATTCTGTTAAAGTTAAAACATCAAGTAAATATGAAAAAAATGTGAGTCATGGAGGAGAAAGGTATGATCAAAAGATTCATTTCAGGTTTCTTAGCTGCAGGATTGGTTATCGGATCACTTTCTGGTTGTGGGGTTTCAACCGATACAGGGGCTACCCAGGCGGCAGGCGGTTCCACAGAAAGCGGAGCAGAGGCAGTGAAAGCTACCGGTACAGAAGAACAGATCACTTGGATGTTCTGGGATAATCTGGATGCAACAGAAGATCTTATCAGTAAGGGGTACAAGCAGGTCATTGACCGCTTCAACGAGCAGTATAAGGGGAAATACTACTGTAATGTTGTTACAACCAATCTGGATGATTACTATACCAAGCTGAATGCTTTGGTTGCAGCAGGGAATACACCTGATGTATTTATCTGTGATCCAGGACCAAACCTTAACCAGTATGTGGATGTAGGAGTAGCAGCAGATTTAACAGATATTCTGAAAAACAAAGAATCTGAATGGTATAAGACATTTAACGATGGTATTTTCGAGCGTATTACATATGACGGAAAGATTATGGCGGTTCCTACAAACTTTGCCGCAGCCTGTGTATTTTATAATACAGAGATCTTTGAAAAGGCAGGAGTTGAGGTACCAAAGGACTATACTGATTTAATCGAAGCTTGTAAGAAGATTAAAGAAGCAGGCTACACACCAATTTCCTGTTCCGCAGGTACTTCCTGGTGTTTATCCATGATTGCTGGATATCTTTGTGATAGAGAAGGCGGTCCGGATAATCTGATTGCTGTCAATGAAGGTAAGCTTGATTGGACAAATAAAAGCTTTATCGATGCAGGAACGAAGTTAAAAGAGCTGTCCCAGTATTTCCAGGACTCTGCTGCTGGAGATTCCAATGATCAGGCAACTGCTAACTTCTACAATGGAGAAGCAGCAATGCTGGTACAGGGATCCTGGGCTATTGCTCAGATCAATGGCAACAATCCTGAGTTTGAAAAAAAATGTGGTATCTTCCAGTTCCCAGCTATTGAAGGCGGAGCAAATCCTAACCGTATGATTGTTAAGACGGATAACCTGGTTATGAGTTCATCTACAAAGCATCAGGAAGCTTCCCTTGCTTTGTTGAAGATGTTTACAGATGATACTGCACAGAGATACACGGCTGAAGTAGCAGGTAAGATTCCTGTAACTTCTGTAAAGATCGATTTTGATAAAGCACCAAAGCAGTTTGCCTATATCAGTGATATAATGAAGAATGTTACTGGAACCTTAGGCTTTTACAATGAATCTTTAGCTAGCGTTGAAGCAGGAGATTTCTTTGATAATGCAATGGTAGATATCTATCTTGGTAATGCAACTCCAGAAGAAGCATTCCAAAAGGTTCAGGATTTTTATAATAAAAATGTTTGGAAGAAATAAATCATAGGATATTAGAAGGTATACGGTGCAGAAATACATTCGTATACCTTCGCTTTGAAAGGAAAGGGATATTACATGAACAAGTTATTGGAAGATAAAAAAGCAGCAGTTATATTTCTTGCACCGGCATTCCTTTTGTTTACACTGATTTTATTTGTTCCAATCATTCAGGTGATCTATTATTCTCTTTGTAATTATACGGGGCTTACGAAACCAGATTTCGTGGGACTAAAGAATTATATAGATCTGTTCACCAGTGATGAAACAATGAAAACCGCTTTGAAAAACTCCATATTCTTTATGGTTTTTTCTGGCATCACGCAACAGGTAATAGGGTTATTTCTTGCTGTCATATTAACAAATCTGAAATGGGGAAGAAACCTTTTTAAAAATATCTATTATCTTCCTTGCGTACTGTCTTCCGCAGCGCTTGGGCTTTTGTGGGCATTTTTATTTAATCCTAAGATAGGATTAAACCAACTCTTAGGTATGATTGGGGTTCAGGGACCAAACTGGTTGTTTGCTACCAAAGGACTGATTCCACTTCCTATGTGGGTCATTGGGTTTGTAGCACTCTGGCAGTATGTAGGGCAGACAATGATGCTTTATATGGCGCAGATCAGTGGAATATCAAGAGATATTTACGAAGCTTCCTATATTGACGGAGCATCGAAATCCCGAGCTTTCATGCATATTACGCTTCCTCTTATCCGGCCTATGTTAGTTACCACCCTTTCTTTAAATTGCATTGGTTCCTTGAAATTTTTTGACTTGGTTTACAACATGACACAAGGTGGCCCGAACCATACAACAGAGGTTTTGGCATCTCATTTGTATACCCAGGGATTTAAATTTTTTAAATACGGATATGCCAGTTCGATTTCCATTGTCTTACTGATCTTATGTATGGTCATGACAGTTGTAATCAGCAAGTGCATAAAAGTTGAAACTTATGAGGCTTAAGGGAGGTGGCAGAATGAAAACAAATGAATTGGTAAAGAAGAAGAAACAAATTACCATTGTCGATGTTATTATATATATAGGTCTTGTTATTCTTGCACTGATTTATATTCTTCCCTTGCTATGGATGCTCAGTGTTTCCTTTAAAACCAACCGGGAAGTACTGACGAATCCATTTTCCATACCCCAGGTATTGCAATTAGGGAATTATATATTTTCTTGGGTAAATGGTAAGCTGGGAATTGCGACCTTAAATTCCATGATTGTCTGTGCCGCGGCATTGATTATCAGCCTGCTAATTGGTTCTATGGCAGCATTTGCCATTGCAAGAATGAGATTGAAGATCATGCGTTATCTTATGCAGTATTTTTTAATTGGTATGATGGTACCGGTTCACTGCGTATTGATTCCTCTGTTTGTTCGTTTCTCAAGCTGGAATCTGACCAATCATCTAATTGGTCTCATCATTCCTTACATAACCTTTTCCCTTCCAATCACTGTTTTTCTTATGGTGGGATTTTTTAAGAGTATGCCCAATGAGCTGTTTGAAGCGGCATGTATCGATGGATGTTCTATTTACGGCTGCTTTATAAGAATTGGTCTGCCTTTAGCCAGGGTTGGCATGTTTGTTGCCGGGCTCATGACCTTTGTAGGGAACTGGAATGAGCTTTTGCTGGCAATGGTATTTATATCCGATCCTTTAAAAAAGACGCTGCCAGTAACCTTGACCTATTTCGTAGGGCCTTATGCAACGAATTACGTTCAGATGTTTGCTGCCATTATTATAGCCATTGCGCCGACCATAGTCGTGTACAGTATCTTTAGCAATCAGATTGTTGATGGTCTGACCACAGGGGCAGTAAAAGGGTAACAGGCACCGCCGTATTGACAAATCCTTTGTGGTACGATATGATATAAAAAATAAATATGATTGATCCGGTTGGACAGATATTTCTGTATTTTGTATCTGTTTTCAAGAATTGTTGCTTTTAGGGTGGAGGCTTCTTTGGAAGTCCCTGCCCTTTTTTGCGTGTTTCAGACCGGAATCGACAGAAATAAAAGGAGGTATAATGGATGAATTTTATTGAAAGTATGACTGTTTCCTTGTTTTTGCTGGCGGTTGTGTTTTTTGTATTGTTCTGTCTGTACGTTTCAATCCGATTGTTTTCTTTTGTGATGGAAAAGGTTCAAAGAGGAAGTACGTCAACGGATAAAAATATAAAAACCTGAAAATTAAGAGGAGAAAAACTATGTTTATAAATGCATTAAAAAACTTATGGTTAAGCTCAGGGTTTGCTGCACTTACCTGGCAGCAGGCGATAATGATTATGGTGGCCTGTTTTTTGATTTACCTTGCCATTGTCCGCAAATTTGAGCCCCTTTTGCTTTTGCCGATTGCCTTTGGGATGATGCTCGTTAATCTTCCCCTGACAGGCTTAATGGCGGGCCCTGGTGCTGGCACAGCGCCTGGAGGACTTCTTTATTATCTGTATCAGGGAGTCAAATTGGGAATTTATCCTTCGCTGATATTTCTGGGAATTGGAGCTATGACTGATTTTGGCCCATTGATTGCCCGGCCCAGCAGTCTGTTTCTTGGCGCTGGTGCCCAGTTTGGTATCTGTGTTGCATTTGTTCTTGCAAATGCCTTGGGATTTCAGCCATCAGAAGCTGCCTCCATCGCAATCATAGGAGGAGCTGACGGACCGACAGCTATTTTCCTGTCGTCAAGACTTGCTCCGGAATTATTGCCAGCCATTGCAGTAGCGGCTTATTCCTATATGGCTCTGATTCCTCTGATACAGCCGCCCATCATGAGACTGCTGACGACGAAAAAGGAGCGGGAGACAAGGATGGAACAGCTTCGGGTGGTATCAAAGCTGGAAAAGATATGCTTTCCTGTAATCGTTACTATTTTATGTGTGCTCTTACTTCCATCTGTGGCTCCTCTCATTGGAATGCTTATGCTTGGAAATTTATTTCGGGAATCCGGAGTTGTGGAACGTTTGTCAGATACCGCGCAAAATGCCCTGATTAATATTGTGACTATATTTTTAGGTGTTACGGTGGGAGCCACTGCCAATGCGGAAACATTTTTACGTCCTCAGACTCTTATGATCGTTGGACTGGGACTCCTGGCTTTTGTTTTCAGCACAATAGGGGGATTACTCCTTGGAAAGGTGATGTTTTGGGCTACGAAAGGCAAAATTAATCCTTTGATTGGGTCTGCTGGAGTTTCTGCTGTTCCCATGGCGGCCAGAGTATCCCATATAGAGGGGCAGAAGGCCAATCCAGCCAATTTCCTGCTGATGCATGCCATAGGTCCTAATGTAGCTGGTGTCATTGGCTCTGCAGTAGCCGCTGGTATTCTCCTGTCCCTGTTTGGATAGAATTTTTTCATAAAAATAAGCCCTGATCTGGTCCTTGGACCATCAGAGCTTATTTTTTATGATATAGGAATGTTCTATGAACTCCCCTATACTTGCTATTGCTTAAGAAACATTGGAACCGTATTAGGAATGGCCGTCATTACATCCAGTGGATTCGTTTCTTCCGTCCAGGGCCTCTTCCAGGGTGTGCCATGCAAGCACAGCACATTTTACTCTTCCTGGCATATGGGATACTCCCTTTAAGGCAACGATATCGTCAAGGACTTCCAGTTGATCATCATCGGTAATCTCTCCCTTAATCATTCCATAAAAGGTGGAAAGAAGTTCTTTTGCTTCTTCTACGGTTTTTCCTGTGACTAAATCAATCATCAAAGAGGCGGAAGCCTGAGAGATGGCACAGCCGGTTCCGGTAAAACCTGCTTCTTTAATCTTTCCGTCTAAAACCTTTAGTTCCAGTGTAATATCATCGCCGCAGCTTGGATTGATTCCCTCTAAAACGGCTGTTGCATGATCTACCTTATGGCGGTTATGGGAAGCGCGGCTGTTTTCTACAATAATTTGATTATACAAAGCCTTAAGATCCATAGCCCATCCACCTCCTTACATTCTTTAAGCTGTTAATTAAGGCATCCACATCTTCTGGCGTATTATAGATTCCAAAGCTGGCACGGACACAGGAGTTAATTTTTAAATACTCCATGAGCGGCTGGGCGCAATGATGTCCGGCCCGGATTGTAATGCCGTCAGAATCCAGAAGAGAAGCGGTGTCGTGAGGGTGGACATCCTCTACATTAAAGGCGATAACTCCGTGCCGCTTATCCGGGGAGAGGTCTCCATATACGGTTATATGAGGAATTTCAGCCAATCCATTTAATGCACGTATCATAAGATCCCGTTCATGATTCTGAATGTTATCCCAGCCCAGGGAATTCAAATAACCGATGGCAGCAGCCAGACCGACTTCGCCTCCTACATTTCTAGTGCCTGCCTCAAAGCGGCGGGGCACCTCAGCATAGGTGGAGCTTTGCTCATGAACGTTACCAATCATGTCACCTCCCGTTAAAAATGGGGGCATCTTATCAAGAATCTCTTTCTTTCCGTACAGAACTCCGATTCCCATGGGAGCATAAAGCTTGTGGCCGGAGAATGCTGCAAAATCCACATCCAGGGCTTTTACATCCACCGGCATATGAGGGACACTCTGGGCACAATCCAAAACAACGACTGCACCAGCTTTACGGGCCCGGCGGACAATGGAGGCAACGGGGATTTCTATGCCAAGAACATTGGATACCTGGGCAACTGCAATCAGCCTGGTTTTGGAAGTGATTTTTTGATCCAGTTCTTCCTCTGTCAAATGGCCGAAGGCATCGGGATAGAGATAAACCAGCTTAGCCCCAGTTACTTTGGAGACTCTTTGCCATGGAACCAGATTGCTGTGATGCTCCGCTACGGAGAGGACAATTTCGTCCCCTTCCTTTAAAAATTCCATGCCGTAGCTGTATGCAACAAGATTCAGGCTTTCTGTGGTATTCTGAGTAAATATAATTTCATCAGTCGAAGCATTTAAAAAGCCGCTAACAATGCTTCTGGAATCCTCATGGGCCTTTGTAGCGCGGGCACCCAGTTCATAAACGCCGCGATGAGGGTTTGCATTGTCTTGTTTGTTATATGACTCCACCGCATTTAAAACAGCCAGAGGCTTCTGAGTGGTGGCGGCATTATCCAGATACACCAGCCGTTTTCCGTTCTCTAAAACGGATAGTATGGGGAAATCATCCTGGATTGTTTTCATGGCGGTCAAGCCTCCTTTCGATGCCTTCCAGTATTTCGGTGCGTAAGTTTTCCTCTGGAAGCAGATCCAGCACCGGCATGAAACGGGCTTCTACCATAATCCGCTTTGCCTGAGTGGGGGTAAGTCCTCTGGAGCAGAGATAATAAAGCTGTTTTTCATCAAATTTTCCAAGTGTAGCAGCATGCTGGCCTTCTACCTGTTCTTCTCCGCAGAGTATGAGAGGAGTGGTACGGTTGCGGGCTGTGGGGCTGAGTAAGAGTACAGTTTCATTTTCATGTCCAACTGCACGGACAGCTCCACTACGAAAATCAATGGTACCACGTAATATCTTCGTACTGTAATCAGCAAGCACACCTGAGGTGTACATCTCGCAGGAAGATTCCCTTCCCATATGCTCCGCAGTATCGTTAAAGTCAAGATACTGTTCCTTGTGACCGAAATAGGCGGAGTTTAAGTCATATCCGCTTTTTGCACCCTCCAGCTTCATAAGAGAGCCGGAGGCAGCCACCTGGCCCCCAAGCACGGCCCGGACTAACTCTACCTTGGCACCTTCTCCAATCCGTGCGCCAACGGCCTCCCAGCTTCGGCTAGTATCCCCTAAAAGCTGGAGCTGAATCAGCCGTACAAAGGAGCCTGCCTTGGCATGAATCTGGGTCAGGGTCATAGCTGCACCATCCATAGCGTCTCCTCTGCTTATCTGTACCACTGTAAGGCGGCTGCCTTCCTCCGCCACAATGCCCCAATGGGTCCGGCTTGCCGGGTTGGAGGAATCTAGTTGTTCTGTAATTATAAATGGTTCTTTTACGTCATCATTTACCTGTAAATAACAGGTCTTATCCGCTTGATCCATAACATATTCATCGTAATAGGCGCCCATTCCGCTTTGGATCTGGGTCACCTCAGTGGGGAGTTCTCTTAAGGTCTGCATTCCGTGGGAAACGGAGCCAGTGTATGGTTCTTTTTTCCCTTTGGGTAACGATGCTTTTGGCAGATCGGCTTTTGCCTCTGCCCAGTTGACTCCCATACGGTTCCAGGTGGGAACCGGCAGTATATTTATTCTTTCGTTCATACCAGTTCCTCCTCTCATCCTATACTTCCCACCATCTCCAGGTGGATTAAATTGTTCATTTCAACCGCATATTCCAAAGGAAGCTCCTTTGCAATGGGTTCTGCAAAGCCGCCTACAATCATGGCCCTTGCATCTTCCTCAGATAGCCCCCGGCTCATGAGATAGAAGATGGCAGATTCACTGATTCGCCCAATCTTGGCTTCGTGTCCGATATCCACTTCATCGCATTGAATATCCATGACAGGAATGGTATCGGAGCGTGATATGCTGTCTAACATAAGGGATTCACAGGATACGGCGGATTTACTTCCCTTCGCCTGTGGGGTAACGGTAATGGCACTTCGGAAGGTGGATACGCCTCCGTCTCTTGAAATGGACTTGGTCGTAATATGAGAGGTCGTATCAGGTGCGGAATGAAGTACCTTGGCTCCAGTATCTAGGTTCTGACCCTCGCCTGCAAAGGTAATTCCCGTAAATTCCATTCGGGAATTTTTCCCCTTTAAAATGCTCATGGGATATAAATAAGAGGTGTGGGAGCCAAAGGACCCGGATACCCATTCAATGGTTCCTCCTTCTTCCACAACCGCACGTTTTGTGTTTAAGTTATACATATTTTTTGACCAGTTCTCAATGGTAGAGTAGCGGAGTCTGGCATTTTTTCCTACATAGAGCTCTACGCATCCGGCATGAAGGTTTGCCACATTATACTTTGGAGCGGAGCAGCCTTCGATAAAATGAAGATAAGCTCCTTCGTCTACAATGATAAGGGTATGTTCAAACTGTCCGGCGCCAGGTGCATTCAGCCTGAAATAAGACTGCAAAGGAATCTCTACGGAAGCGCCTTTTGGAACGTATACAAAAGAACCGCCGGACCAAACGGCTCCATGAAGAGCTGCAAATTTATGATCAGAGGGCGGTACCAGCCGCATAAAGTGCTTTCGTACCATTTCTGCATAAGGACCGGTAAGTGCACTTTCCATGTCAGTATAAACCACGCCCTGGGCAGCCACCTCAGCTCTTACGCTGTGGTAGACCACTTCTGAATCATACTGAGCACCGACGCCTGCCAGAGATTTTCTCTCTGCTTCCGGGATTCCCAGCCGCTCGAAGGTGTTTTTGATGTAGTCGGGGACGTCAGACCAGTCTGTGCGCATGTCTGTCTTAGGACGGACATAAGTAACGATGTTTCCAATATCAAGTCCGTCTAAGGGTGGTCCCCAGCCAGGCATGGGAGTTTTGTGATACGTCTCCAAAGCCTTTAAGCGGAAGATGCGCATCCATTCCGGATCGTTTTTTTCCTCTGATATCTTTGAAACAATGGCAGAAGTCAGGCCGGAATCCACTTCAAAGGAAGAATCTACTTTGTCCTTGATGTCATAAATGCTTCGGTCTACTTCGCTTATATGGGTCTTTTCCTGGTTAAAGTCTTTCATCGCCTCATTCCTCCTTATCAAGTATAGTAAAACCGTCGTTTGTAATTAAGGAGATGAGTTCCTTTCCGCCGGTACGTATGATGCGTCCGCCTTCTAGGATATGGACCACATCTACGTCAAGTCCCTCCAGAATTTTTGCGTTGTGAGTAATGATAAAAAGTCCGTTTTTCTTATTTGAGAAGGTGCGGATTCCTTTTGTTACGGTACGAACGGCATCCACATCAAGGCCGGAATCTGTTTCGTCTAACAGTGCAAGCTTTGGTTTTAACATAAGCATCTGTAAGATCTCTGCCTTTTTCTTTTCGCCGCCGGAAAATCCAACGTTTAAGTAACGTTCCGCATAGGAAGAATCCATATCCAGTGCCTTCATCTGCTCCAACAGCTCCTTACGGAAGGAGAGAATCTTAGGCTGTTGCCCTTCGACGGCTCCTCTGGCTGTACGGAGAAAGTTCTCCAGAGTAATTCCTGGAATCTCTTCCGGAACCTGGAAGGAGAGAAACAGTCCTGCCCTGGCCCTTGCATCTGCCTTATCCTCAGTAATGTCTTTTCCCTCAAAAAGAATGCTTCCCCGTCTGATGGTAAATCTTGGATCTCCCATGACGGTGGAAACAAGCGTGGATTTTCCAGTTCCGTTTGGCCCCATGAGGACATGTAGTTCACCAGGATTCACCTTTAAATTTACTCCGTCTAAAATTACTTTATCTTCTACTGATACACATAAATCTACTATTTCAAGCAATGGTCTGCTCATATTTTCAACCTCCTTTTTTTGCCTGATCACAGGCAATTACAGGGTTAGCACATGCTAACTTACCTTTCATAATAATACTATACCTTTTTGGTATGAATTACAAGCCTTTTTTTGATTTTACACAATCTTTTTCATAAAAATTACCGTTTCGATATGCCTTTTTATATTTACCATAAGCGTACATGATATGGTAAACTTTAAGTAACTTAAAGAGAAGGAGGTATCAGTTATGAAGATTCTGGCCATTACAGCCTGCACCGCAGGCATCGCCCATACTTACATTGCAAAGGAGAAAATCGAGAACGCTGCAAGGGAAATGGGAGATTTCATCAAGGTTGAAACTCAGGGGTCCATTGGGGTGGAAAATGAGCTGACACCGGAAGAAATTAAGGAGGCAGATGTGATTTTAATTGCAGCTGACATAAGGGTAGGAAAGGAGCGTTTTGCCGGAAAGGCAGTGGTTGACGTACCAATCAGCATGATCATGAAGTCTCCCAAAAGTGTAATTTCTAAAATTCACGAAAAGCTGGGGAAATAGCAGGAGACTAGCGAAGTATTCGAGGAGGGATATCAATGGCAAAGCAGAAGTTTGAAATCAAAAAGCATGTTATGACGGGGATTTCTTATATGATACCTATCGTAGTGTGTGGGGGGATCTTATCTGCACTGGCAAAAGGGTTTGGGGGATATGATATCGGAAGCGCCATAGAGGCTGGAGCCACACCATTTACGAATTTAAATCCATTTACCTGGCTGGGCTTCTGGTGGGGAGTGAATAAGCTTGGTTCCATCGCAATGGACTTTGCAGTTGCAGTCATGACGGCTGGAGTAGCTTATTCCATTGCAGGGCGGCCGGGAATAGTGCCGGGTATTGTAATCGGTTATTGTTCGTCCCAATCAAAGGCCGGATTCCTGGGGGGACTGCTTATGGCATTTATCATCGGGGGATTCGTCAACTGGATGAAGAAGTGGAAGATGCCAAAGTGGTGCGAGGGCTTAAAGCCTGTTATGTTTATCCCGGTTTTATCCACCCTTGTCTGCGGAATGATTTTCTTATGTGTATTCTCCATTCCACTTGCCTATGTGATGAATGTGTTCCAGCAGTGGATCATTTCCTTAAATGGAGGGGCAAAGGCAGTCATCGGTGGCGTGATTGGAGCTTGTATGGGCTTTGACTTAGGGGGACCTGTGAATAAGACGGCTTCCATGGCAGCAAACGCACTTGGCGCCGATGGAATCTACGGTCCTATGGCAGCGAAAATCATTGGCGGTATGACACCTCCTATCGGTATTTTCATAGCAGCACTGATTAAGAGAAAGAGTTTCTCCAAGGTAGAATTTGATACAGCCAAAACTGCATTCCCCATGGGCTTATGCTTTATTACGGAAGGTGTGCTTCCATTTGCAGCTGCAGACCCGATAAGAGTCATTCCCAGCTGTATGATAGGATCAGCGGTGGCTGGAGCCATAGCCGTAGGTATGGGCTGTGAATCGGCAGCAGGCCATGGAGGTATCTTCGTAGTTCCAATGATGAAAAACCCTATGTGGTTCCTCATTGCTTTACTCATCGGTTCTCTGGTAACTGGATTTATCTATGCAGCAATTAAAAGACCAAGTCAGGAAGGAAATGATGAGAAGGAAGAGGAGCAGGACTTTGATCTTGATATCCAGATCCAGTAAATGACCAGATATACGAGAGGAAGGGTGAGATTATGCTGGTATCAATGAAAGCAATTCTTGACGACGCAAATAAGATGAATTACGGCGTTATGGCCATGAACAGCATCAATATGGAGATGGCCAGGGCCGGTATTATGGCAGCAGAGGAAGAACATTCTCCTATCATTATTCAGTTTGGTCCCGGCCAGATGAAAAACCATGCACATGCAGAAGAGATGCTACCTGTGATTAAGGAGCTCTCTTCCAGAGTGAGAGTTCCTGTTGCCCTTAACTTAGATCACGGTACAGACTTTAATGTGATCGCAGACTGTATTAACCGTGGCTTTACCAATGTCATGTTTGATGGTTCTTCCCTACCCTATGAGGAAAATGTGAGCCGAACTGCAATCATCACGGCTCTGGCACATGGAATGGGCTGTTCGGTGGAAGGAGAACTGGGACACGTAGGCCAGGCAATCGATTCCGATGATACGGATGTAGACCTTTATACAGATCCTGGTCTGGCCCTTGATTTTGTACAGAGAACCGGAGTGGATGCCCTGGCAGTTGCCATTGGTACGGCTCACGGTGCATATCCTAAGGGAAAAATACCAAAACTTGATTTTGAGAGACTTAAAAAGTTAAAGGAAACACTTCGGATGCCTCTGGTCCTTCATGGCGGATCAGGCTCTGGAGAAGAAAATTTAAAGAAAGCGGTAGCATGCGGGATTAATAAAATCAATGTGTGCACCGATGCATTTGAGGCTGGGAAACGCTCTATGTTAATAGCATTGGAGGAGAAGCCAGATTTAGATTACATGCACTTATGCATGGCAGCCGAGGCTGGAATGAAAGCTTTTGTAAAGGATTATATGAAAGTGATTGGTTCCAGCGGGCGTTACATTTATGGGGAGACTAGACATATTGGATATGAATGATTGAGGTGGTCATTTGAAGCAGGACAAAAATACACGATACTACAACCAAATATTATCATATCTTTTTTCAGGGAAGACGTACACGGTAAAGCAGCTGGCTGATGGTATGGGCTTATCTGAAAAAACAATACGGACAAAGACCGACCAGCTTAACGACTGGATGAAGTCAAACGGTCTTGGGAGCATTACAAAAAAGCAGGGGCAGGGTATCTGGCTTGACTGTAACAAGGAACAGCTTTGTGCCTTAAAGGAGACATTTTCTGACCATTCAAATGTTGACCTCTCTGCGGATCTTGAAAATCGCAACCGACAGCTTACCGGAAAGCTATTAAAGCTTAAGCCTGGAGAAATCATTACCCTGCAGCAATTGGCGGACAGTCTTTATTTAAGTCCGCCAACGGTTGCCTCTATGTTAAAAAAGATTTCTCCCTGGTTCGAAACCCGCCATCTCCAGATTACTTCCGTACGGAACAAAGGAATCTGTGTGGCTGGGGATGAGTATAACTACCGGGTCGCCATAAAGGACTATATTCTCTATATGATGCCGGATATTATGGAGGCACTTCTTGGAACCTATGCACCAGGTATTGATGCCGGCAGAATTCGAAAGATTATTGTAAATGCGGAAAACGCCTGGAGAATTGAGCTGGCGGATGTTTCCTTTAATATGGTCTGGATCATGATATGCCTTTCTCTTTCCAGAGGCTATTCGGGAGCACTTGGCCATTTCCCACCGGGAGAAGAGGAAGAGGTACAGCATTATAACGAATATTCCTTTGCTCAATCCATTTATCAGAGAATCGAGTCGGAATATGGAATTTCCATTCATTCGGATGACGTAAGTCTTTTGTCCATGTTATTACTGTCTGCCAGGAAAATTGAGGGGTTTTCCGGCATGGAAGACGGGGAGTCTGCAAAAAAATACGATGAGGATTTAAGAGAGTTTGTAAAGCTAGTCATTGAAACCATAGATTCGGTGCTGGATGTGGATTTGTCCTTAGATGACATTCTGTTTGACAGTCTTTTAAGCCATATGCGTTCCGCCATTTTCCGCATGAAATATTCCACAACTAATTCCGACAGCATTAGTAAATACGTGAAGCAGGAATATAAACAGACCTTTCTTGCCACATGGTCTACCAGCAACTTGTTCGAAGAATATTATGGAGTTCAGGTGACAGAGGATGAACTGGCTGGGATTGCCTTATATATTCAGGCGTCTCTGATCCGGTTAAACAGAGAACGTCCATTTAAAGCTCTTATGGTCAGCAGGCAGGGGCTGGCTTCCAGTCAGCTCATGATGGAACTGATTAAATACAGTATACCGGAGATTTCTGAAATCCGGGCGGTCAGCCACCATGATTTTAAGCTCTCCCAGTACGGGACTATGGACCTTATTATCAGTACCGTTCCCCTGTCGGATTCCGATTCCAGAATTGTTAGAATCAGTGATAGGATGTCAGAGGAAAATATAGATGTCATTCGCAGGAAGGTAAAGGAAATACGAAAAAGCATTCCAGTTTCTGATTTTCAGTTTCATAGTCTGTGTCATCAGCTATTTGAAATTGATTTGATATTCTTTCGGCCGTCTGTAAAAGAGAAAGGGGAGCTGCTCCGTCTAATGGTTCGTAAACTGGAGGAAAAAGGAGATGTGACCCGGAAATATTTAGAAAGTGTGTTTGACCGGGAAAAAGCCACCACTACCAGTATTGGACACGGCATTGCCATTCCCCACGGAAACATGATGGAGGTGAATGAATCCAGAATAGCAGTGGCCATCTTAGACAGCCCCATTGAGTGGGCAGGGGATCTTGTGGATGTTGTGTTCCTGCTCTCTGTAAAGATGACTTCCCAATATGAAATCAAACGGACAAAACAGTTCTACAAAGACTTCTTACTGCTGACAGAAAATGAAAAAAACATGGAAAGTTTAAAGAAATTAAATTCCCCGCTGGAAGTATACCAGTATTTTATTCGATAAGGAGTGATGTTATGGCTGTAACAGAAATACTAGACAAAAGAGTCATTGATCTTAGCATGGAAGCCAGAAATAAGGATGAGGTTTTAAGACATTTATCCGGGCTTTTAAAAAAAGCTGGATATATAGAGGATGAAGAAGCGTATTTAAAAGATGTATATTTAAGAGAATCGGAAGGAGTGACAGGGATTGGCAGTCACGTTGCCATCCCCCACGGTAAGTCAGATTCCGTAAGCCAGGTAGGCATTGCCGTTGGGCGGACCAAACAAATGGTAGAATGGGAGTCCTACGATGGGGAACCTTCTGATTTGTTTTTCCTGTTTGCAGTCCCTTCTGACAGTCAGGGGGCATCGGAGCACCTTCGTCTGATTTCTGAGCTGGCCGGAAAGCTTGGAAACGCCAAAACAATGGAAAAACTTCAGACAGCCAGGAGTTATGAAGAACTTTTAGAAGCGTTCTCTTAACCCAGAAGAAATGACATAGAAAGCTTACACAAAATGACTTTACAGTGCTAGAAAATCATGGTAATGTTATATATGTAACCGGTTACATAAAGGAGAATCTACATGAATATACGGGATATAGCAAAAAAAGCAGGAGTATCTTCTGCAACGGTTTCCAGAGTGATCAATGAATCTGGATATGTGAAAGAGGAAACGAAGCAGAAAGTACTGGCGGCCATTGCAGAGACGAACTTTGTGCCCAATGCAATCGCCAGAAGCTTAAGTATTAACGATACGTCCAGTATAGGAGTGATTGTCCCGGATATTGCCAATGAGTTTTTTTCTAGTATTATCAGCGGTATGGGAGAAATGGCTTCCACTCATCAGTATAACATTGTTCTTTTTGATACTGGACAGATTCAGGAGAGGGAACATCAATGTCTTCAAATAGCAGAACGTCAGCGACTTTCCGGGCTATTAATTACGCCGGTATCTGAACTTGATACAGAGACTTGTGACAAACTGATGCAATTTGAAAATAAGGGAATTCCAGTTGTATTAGTTGACCGGAATATAAAAGATTCCAATCTGGATGGAGTTTTTGTAGATAATGTGAAGGCTGCCTACGAGGGAACAGAGGCACTCATAAAGGCAGGGCACAAAAAGATTGCCATGATCAAAGGACCCAATACTTCCATGCCAGGAAAGGAACGCTATAAAGGCTATCAAGCTGCTTTAAGGGACTATGGAGTTGAGCTTAAGAGGGAATATGCAGTTTCCGGAGATTTTAAAAGCATGAAAGCCTATGAACAGACAAAGGCATTATTGGAGCTGCCAGATCCGCCCACTGCAATTTTCGCTTCCAATAACCAGACCAGCCTGGGCGTGTTAAAATATCTGACAGAGAATAAGTTGAAGATCGGAAGGGACCTTTCGATTGTGGGTTTTGACCAGATTGAGTCCCTTAAAATCATAGATTACAGGCTTTCTACCATAGAAAGGGATGCAAAAAAACAGGGATATGAGGCAATGGCAATGCTCATTGATAAACTGTCCCAAAAAGAAAGCAAAAGTACCGGAAAAAAGATATATGTTCCGTATCAGGTGGTACTGCGCGGCTCCGAAAAGATAAAATAAGCTGCAGGTAGCAGTTTATTTTTTGGGCAAGTATGTAACCGGTTACATATTTGTCCGAAATAATACAAGCACAGAGATAACAAAAGGAGAAAGAATCATGAATCTAGCAGGAATGATACTGCTCTAAGTAAAGGAGAAAGGTATGGGTAAGAAGGTAACAGTTTTTGGCAGTTTTGTAGTTGATCTTATGAGTCGGTGTCCTCATCTTCCGGCACCGGGTGAGACGGTAAAAGGGAGTGTCTTTCGCATGGGGCCTGGAGGAAAGGGCTTTAACCAGGGGGTAGCAGCTTATAAGGCAGGAGCTGACGTCACCATGGTAACAAAGCTTGGAAGTGACGCCTTTGCAGACGTCGCCTTAAATACTATGAATAAACTTGGTATGAATACGGAACGAATTTTTCAGACCAGCGAAACAGAAACCGGCAGCGCGCTGATTCTGGTAGATGAGAATACAGCACAAAATGAAATTGTTGTGGTCCTTGGTGCCTGTGGTAATATCACCGATAAGGAGGTGGAATCTCTCTCTGATCTTTTGGATCAGTCAGAGTATCTGCTGACCCAGCTTGAAACCAATGTTACAGCGGTAGAGAAAATCGTAGCCATGGCTTTTGAAAAGGGAGTAAAGATAATTTTAAACACAGCTCCAGTCCAACCGATCAGTGATGATTTATTAAGCCGGGTGGATTTAATTACGCCCAATGAGGTTGAGGCTGGAATATTAAGTGGTATCAAAGTAGACAATCAGGAAAGTGCCCAAAAAGTAGCTGATTATTTCTTAAAAAAAGGTGTTAAGAATGTGTTGATTACCATGGGAAGCAGTGGAGTATTCCTTGCTACACCACAAAAGAGAGGCTTTCTCCCGGCATATAAAGTAAATGCTTTGGATACCACTGGTGCTGGGGATGCCTTTAATGGAGGGCTGACAGCGGCCTTATCAGAAGGAAAGGATTTGTGGGAAGCTGCCCAATTTGCCAATGCCCTTGCTGCTTTATCGGTACAGAAAATGGGGACCACAACGTCTATGCCTGACCGGGAAGAAATTGATACATTTGTGGCAGAGCACGGAAAAGGAGAGTGGGTCTTATCCTGAATAAACAAATAATAAAAAAGCCGGCAGATACAGCCAGCTTTTTTTTTCGTTCTCTTATTTTCCTGAATGATGTTGATAAAACATCTTGTGATATTGATAGGGGGTCATTTCTTCCTTTTCCTTAAATAAGCGGATAAAGTAATTGATATTATCATAACCGATTTTAGTACAGATTTCATTTACCGTAAGACTGGTGTTTTGTAATAATATTTTTGCCTTATTTATCCGGATCAGCTGAATGTATTTTTTAAATCCATAGCCAATGATTTCCTTAAATTGGTGAGAGAGATAATATTTATTGATGTAAAAACTCTGAGCGACCGTCTCAAGACTTAAGGGCTGGCTGTAATTATGGTCAATGTAATCCTTAATGGCAAAGATAACATTCAGGTCATCGGGGTTTTTCTGGATTGCAAATGTTTCCGGATTGCTGCGGTAAAGTAATATTAATATGTTAAAAAGGGTGGTTGCACATCGTTCTTTCCATTTTACTTCATGCTTTGCTGTTTCTGAAACAAGGGTTTTAAAATAGCCCTCCATTTCGTCAGCTATTTCAGGGGGCAGGTCAATAACGCCCAGATGATGATTGCTTCTGACAAAGGCAGAGGCCATGATGGGATCGTGAATGTAGTCAGAACACAGGTCCATGGAAGATACAAACACGTATCGATGATAAGGCGTGTGCATGGAATGGGTGGAGTGGTTCTCAAGGGCACTGATGAGCACAATCTGATTCTTTTTGATGGTATACGCTTCTCCGGAAATGTCAAAGGTACATTGACCTTCCTTTACAAATATAATTTCATTTTGGGTGTGATGGTGTCTTGTAAGTGCAGCATTATGATTGCTTTCATCATAATAGGCATGAGCGAAATCCTTTGAGTGAAAGTTCCCATTTTGTGCCGTATTTATCTTATCTCCCATACCAAACCTCCTCCTCTTATACAGGGAATGTTATTGCTCTATATAACAGCAATATCATAGACAAATGGAGCAAATAAAAGAAAAACAAGCTGTTTTGTAAATTATAACCATTTTTTTATGGAAGTCAACTGTAAATCTGTATTAAGTCAACATGAAAACAAGAAAGGTGTATTTTGCAACAATTTATTGCCTAGCTATTATGAATAAAACTTTTTATAATTAAGTCATATTAATAGTTCAACTTTGGAGGTTATAAGCATGACGAAGCACAAAATGTTCCGGTATATGTCATTGGATGAATTAAGACAGGAAATCAAGGATCAGGCTGTAAACATTGATTTAACAGAGGATTTATCCCCCCTTAAAAACAAGGTAAACGTAGGACACCTGACAACATCAAATGCGATGGCAATTCTTCCAATGGAAGGTTGCGACAGCAATCCAGACGGCTCCATGTCTGAGCTTACGAGGCGCCGCTATATGAGATTTTCAACCGGCGGTTCCAGTCTGATCTGGTGGGAAGCTAATGCAGTGGTAGAAGAAGGAAAAGCAAATCCTCAGTCTTTGATGCTGACTAAAGAGAATGTTGGTTCTTTTGAGGAATTCTTAAAAGAGAGTAGAAAAGCAGGAAAGGAAGCAAATGATGTTTCCCTCATTCATATCCTTCAGCTTACCCACTCTGGCCGCTATAGCCGTCCAGGAGAGGAAAGAGCTCCTATGGTGGCATTCCGTGATCCAATCTTAGATGAGAGAAGCGGCGTATTTCGTGATGATCAGGTGGTTACCGATGAATATCTGGATTCCCTGACTGAAAAATATGTGGAATCTGCTCTGCTGGCCAAAGAGGCAGGATTTGACGGAGTTGATATCAAGGCATGCCATAAATATCTTTTAAGTGAACTTCTAGGTGGATTTACCAGGGAAGGAAAGTACGGCGGAGAAAGCTTGGAGAACCGCAGTCGTTTTCTGGTTCAGACGGTGGAAGCCATCCGAAAAGCCGTTGGCGATGATTTTATTATCGGCTGCCGCTTAAATGTGTTCGATGTTCACCCATACCCATATGGATTTGGATGTGATAAAAATGACATTTATCAATTTGACAGCACAGAGCCAGTGGCATTAATCAAAATGCTGGTAAAGTCTGGGGTCAATGTATTTGCACTCTCTTCCAGCAACCCATACTTTGTTTACCCTCAGTTTGGACGTCCCTTCGATATTCCAAGCTTAGGTATCCCGGAGCCGGAAGAATCTCAGCTTTCTATCATTGAGAAGATATTTGAATACACCAGAATTGCACAAGAGGCAGCAGGTGATGTGCCCATTATTGGAAATGGTTACAGCTGGCTTCGTAAATATATTCCAAATGCAGCCGCAGCTAATATTAAATCCCATTCCTGCAGCATGGTAGGTCTTGGCCGTTCCAGCTTTGCATATCCGGACGCAGCCCATGACATTTTTACAAATGGTGAAATGGATTCTAAAAAGGTATGTGTTTGCTGCAGCAAATGTACCCAGATCATGAGAGATCATGGCAGCACAGGCTGTGTAGTCCGGGATTCAGCCGTATACGTTCCTAAATACAAAGAAGCAAGAGCAGCGGCAGAAGCTTTGGCAGCAGCGAAACGATAACAGGAGGTCTCAAATGGCAAAAACAGCAGTAGTGACCGGAGGAACCCGTGGTATTGGATTAGCCATTGCAAAGCAGCTTTCAGAAGATGGATTCCAGGTTGTCATTGTCGGAACCCGTAAAAAGGAAGCGTATGCAGATCAATTAAAGTGGTTTGACGATAATAATAAGGATTATTTCTATGTAACCGGTGATATTTCAAACCATGAAGACAGAATCCACATTGTAAAGGAAAGCGTGGCACATTACGGGAAAATAAACGTCCTTGTTAATAATGCCGGAGTTGCTCCCAAAGTAAGAGCAGATCTCCTTACTATGAGCGAGGAAAGCTTTGATTATGTGCTTTCAATTAATCTTCGGGGAAATATGTTTTTAACCCAGCTGGTTGCGAACCAGATGATAAAGCAGGAGGAAAAAGGAATCATTATTAATGTTTCGTCCTGTTCCGCGGAAGTAAGCTCTGTAAACCGAGGAGAATACTGTATTTCAAAGGCCGGAGTCAGCATGTTGACTAAGCTTTATGCGGATCGGTTATCCGCAGAGGGAATTCTGGTCTATGAAGTCAGACCGGGTGTTATCTTAACGGATATGACCAGTACTGTGCAATCCAAATACGAAAAGATGATTGAAGATGGCGTATTTCCTATTCGCCGCTGGGGACTGCCAGAAGATGTGGCACTGGCCGTAAGCGCGTTCGCAGGAGGAAAATTCCCATATACCACAGGAAACTTTATTGATGTGGACGGAGGATTTCACATCAAACGACTTTAAGCAGAGGTACACAATGGAGAAAGTTAGTTATAAGTTCTTACAATATGACACAGTCGTAGTGGGAAGCGGTGCGGCAGCTTATAATGCGGTCGATTGGCTCTATGACCTTGGCCGGAGAAATATTGCCTTGCTGACAGAAGGAATCCGTATGGGAACCTCCCGGAATACGGGAAGTGATAAGCAGACCTACTATAAGCTTTCTGTGGGGTTTCATGAAAACGATTCTGTGTACGAGATGGCTCAGACACTATATGACGGGGAGGGGGTAGACGGCAGCGTTGCCCTGGCAGAGGCAGCCAATTCCCTGCGCTGTTTTTACAAGCTGGCGAATCTGGGAGTGGATTTTCCCACCGATGAGTTTGGAGTATACACAGGCTATAAGACAGATCATGATCCGCGTCAGCGAGCAACTTCTGCAGGACCTCTTACATCCCGCTACATGACAGAAGCCCTGGAAAGGTCAGTAAGTAAAAAGAATATACCAATTTTAAATGAGCTGCTGGCTTTTCAGATTTATGAAGAGGACAATGAAATCCGGGGAATTATCTGCCTAAATAAAGACAAGCTTTCCGATAATCAGCTGGAACTGGTAGTAGTTGCAGCAAATCATGTGATCTGGTGTACCGGAGGACCAAGCGCCTGTTATAAAAATGTGGTCTATCCGGCAGGTCATACAGGAATGTCAGGGACACTCCTTGATGCAGGTGTCAGGGGGGTGAATCTTCAGGAATGGCAGTACGGACTGGCTTCCATCAAGTTTCGCTGGAATGTATCAGGTACTTATCAGCAGGTACTGCCACGGTATGTATCCATTGATAAGGATGGAGTGGAGCGAGAATTCCTTATGGACTATATGAGTAAGGAAGAGGCACTGAATCTGGTGTTCCTAAAAGGTTATCAATGGCCCTTTGATGCCAGTAAAAAAGATGCTTCTTCACGGATCGATTTATGTGTCTATGAGGAAACTGCAATAAAAGGGCGCAGAGTGTATCTGGATTTCATGAATAATCCAGCTGGTTTAGAGGGCGGGTTTGAATGCCTGTCAAAAGAGGCTCATTCCTATCTTTTAAAATCCAATGCTCTGTTTGGCACTCCCATTGAGCGGTTAAAGCATATGAATCCTCTTGCCATTGACCTGTATAAGAGCCACAGCATTGATATTGAAAAAGAAATGCTTGAAATCAGTGTTTGTGCCCAGCATCACAATGGGGGCATATTGGTGGATGCTAACTGGGAGACTTCGATGAAAGGATTGTTTGCAGCAGGAGAAGCAGCAGGTACCTTTGGAGTCCATCGTCCAGGGGGTTCCGCTTTAAATTCCACTCAGGTAGGCTCTATGCGGGCCGCTCAGCACATTTCTTACACCAGTGAGGAGGAGACACCAGATGCTTCGTTGTGGAAGGTATCCCCAGACAAGCTGGCTAAGGAAATAGGAAACAGTCTTTTAAGCATGATAGGAGAAGAAAATAACGCCCTTACGGTAAGAGAGGACCTTCAAAATGCCATGTCTTGTGTGGCGGCCCAGGTCCGTGATATAAAGGGGTTATCTAAACTGCGTGAGAACGTGGAACACTACCGGATTCATTTTAAGAGCCTGGTCAGGGTTCCTAATATCAGAACGCTTCCTATCTTATTAAAGACATACGATATGATTGTGACCCAGTGTGCTGTTTTAGAGGCTATGGAGCAGTCGGCAGCTTTATTTGGCAGCAGGGGAAGCTGCCTGGTAAAAGAGGAGACGGGTGGGTATCTGCCAACCAAATCTCATGATAAAAATCTGCGCCTGATTACAAGGCAGGAAAATGGCCGCTTCACAAGCCTTACGGAAGAAGTGACTCCGGTTCCCCAGAAAAATGACTGGTTTGAAACAATATGGGCAGAGCATCGAACGCTGCGCCAGTCCAAACAAACGCAATAAAGTAACGGTCTCATTTCATTCTATTTCATACCAACAAAAAAGGGGTATTCATATGAATTATACTAAAATGGCACAGCGCATCGCTGTATACGTAATTGGGGTTCTTCTGCTTGCACTGGGAGTCGTACTAAACACAAAATGCTTACTTGGAGTATCCACAACAAATTCCGTTCCGTTTGTTATCAGCAAAATCAGCTCAATGACACTGGGAACAGCCTGTACCGTAGTATATCTGGCAGATGTATTATTTCAGTGCATCATTTACCGTAAGATAAAAATCAAAGTACTTCTCCAGTTTCCTTTTTCCTTTGTTTTTGGCTGGATTGTGGATTTTTATAATAAATTTATAATCATATCAAATCCAAGTATCATGATGAAAATCGTGCTCCTGGTATCAGCGATTCTTTGTATCGCAATTGGTATCAGCATGGTAGTTAATATGGACTTTGTACCAAATCCTCCTGATGGCGGAGTACAAGCCCTTTCTGCCATTACAAAGCTGCCTTTTGGACGTGCAAAAGTGCTTTATGACGGCATTATGCTTGCAATCACTGTTGTCATCAGCATGATATCCACTGGAACCATCATTGGCATTGGGATTGGAACGGTTGTTGCATTCTTTACCATAGGAAATATCATTCATTTTATTAATAAGAAGTTTGGAAGCTGGTTCCGTAATATTTATGACAAGGAATTAAAACCTGCAAAAAGCTAAATAATAAGGATTGAAACTACAGTCACAAGGCTTAAGTCATAAGCGATGTGGCTGTTTTTTCATTATATTATAAAATATCGGTGACAAGCCCATTGGAACATGATAGAATACGTTTGCACTGATTAAAAACAGGATACTTATCAGCAAAGAAGGATAAAAAACAATGGAAACAGATATGACAAAAGGCAGTCCCCTACCAATTATCTTAAAATTCACACTGCCACTTTTTCTAGGTAATATTTTTCAGCAGCTTTATAATATGGTGGATACCATTATTGTGGGCCGTTTTGTAGGGCCAGGTGCACTTGCAGCAGTTGGTTCCACAGGAACTATCATGTTTTTAGTGATAGGTTTTTCTCAGGGAATGAGCACTGGCTTTACGGTTCTTACCAGCCAGAGGTTTGGAGCCGGCGACCGGGAGGGAACCAAGCATTCCGTGGCAAACGGTACAATATTATCTGTTTTTGTAATCGTGTTTATGACCTTGATCAGCCTTTTAGTTATGAGGCCGCTTTTAAGACTTATGAACACTCCGGCTGATATTTTTAATGATGCATTGACATATATATCAATCATTTGCATAGGTATTGTTGCAAACGTATTTTATAATCTGTTTTCCTCTTTTTTACGGGCGGTGGGAAACAGCAGAGTTCCTCTTTACTTCCTGGCATTTTCCTCGCTGTTAAATCTTTTGTTAAATCTGCTTTTTGTAATTGTTTTTCAGTGGGGTGTTGCAGGTTCGGCCTGGGCGACCAATGTATCACAGGCAATTTCCGCCATTCTATGCCTTATTTACATTTTTAAGAAAGTACCAGTGCTTGCACCTTTTGCGCATCACTGGAAGCTAAGTTTTAGCGATACAAGGCATCAGCTGTCTGTAGGTATCCCAATGGCACTCCAATTTGGAATAACAGCTTCCGGTACCATGATCATGCAGTCTGCAATCAATTTGTTTGGTTCAACGGCAGTTGCCTCTTTTACGGCTGCCAGCAAGTTTCAAAACATTGCTATGCAGGGAATGATGGCAATGGGCCAGACCATGGCAACTTATACCGGTCAGAATTACGGAAAGGGGGATATTAAGAGAATCCGGAGAGGAGTCCGCCTGGCACTTTCCACAGAATTTGTCTATGCCATCGTATGCTCCGCCGCGGTATGCCTCGCGCTTCCACACGCCCTTTCTCTGTTCTTTTCCGGTGATGTGGATATATCAGAAATGCTTCCCTGGGCAAAGACTTATATTTATTTATGCGCTTTATTTTACATTCCCTTAAGTACAATTTTCATATTCAGAAATACCATGCAGGGCTGTGGGTATGGATTTCTGCCCATGATGGGCGGCGTGGTAGAGCTCATAGCGCGCCTTATCATGGCAGTATTTGCAATCCGTCTCTTAAGCTTTCCCTTATCCTGTGCAGGTGATCCGGCGGCCTGGGTCAGCGCAGCAGTATTTACCGGCATTGCTTATATTTTTGTTATGAAAAAGGTAGAAAAGAATTTGACATCCTAAAAGATTAAAATCATTTGTAAAAAGCGGGCATACTAGGATTTGGAATCCTGAATTTTGTTTTTTGGTTCCTCTTTTAAATTTCTCAATTTATTATTGATTTATAGAATAATATTTAGTATATTATGTAATAGATTATCTAAGGAAGTACTTGAAAGGGGAATCATGATGATTAAAGTAGCTGTAGATGCCATGGGTGGAGACTATGCGCCAGCAGAGATGGTAGCAGGTGCTGTGGCGGCTGTGAATGCGAATAAAGGGATCCAGGTTCTCTTAGTAGGGAAAGAGCAGATTGTATCAGAAGAACTTTCAAAGCATCAGTATCAGAAAGAACAGATACAGATTGTAAACGCATCAGAGGTAATCGAGACGGAAGAATCTCCGGTTAATGCTATACGAAAGAAGAAAGATTCTTCTATTGTTGTGGGAATGAATCTGGTAAAACAAAAGGAAGCGGATGCATTTGTATCGGCAGGCAGCTCAGGCGCCATCTTAGTTGGCGGTCAGGTAATTGTCGGCCGGATTAAGGGCGTGGAAAGACCGCCGTTAGCTCCGTTAATTCCTACAGAAAAAGGAGTTTCCCTGCTGATTGACTGCGGAGCCAATGTAGATGCCAGATCGTCACATCTGGTACAGTTCGCAAGAATGGGTTCCATTTACATGGAGCACGTTATGGGGATTAAAAATCCCAGAGTAGCCATAGTCAATATCGGCGCAGAAGAAGAAAAGGGAAACGTGCTTGTGAAAGAAACCTTTCCACTGTTAAAAGAATGTGAAGACATCAATTTTACCGGAAGCATTGAAGCAAGGGAGATTCCCCGCGGCCAAGCAGATGTTATAGTCTGTGAAGCATTTGTAGGAAATGTAATCCTAAAGCTTTATGAAGGAGTGGGCGCAACCTTGATCGGCAAGGTGAAAAGCGGTATGATGGGAAGCTTAAGGAGCAAGATAGGAGCTTTACTAGTAAAGCCCGCTTTGAAGGAAACATTAAAATCATTTGACGCATCCCAATACGGCGGAGCACCGCTTTTGGGACTTAATGGTCTGGTTGTAAAAACCCACGGAAATTCAAAAGCGGTAGAAGTAAAAAACTCCATACTTCAGTGTGTAACCTTCAAAGAACAGGGAATTAATGATAAGATAAGAGAAAGTCTTAAATCAGTGAATGAAGGAAGTAAAGAATAGGAGAGAGGAAGGAAAAGAAATGGAATTTGAGAAGTTACAGAATATTATTGCAGAGGTATTAAATATTGAGCCGGATGAGGTTAACTTGAACTCCACATTTGTGGATGATCTTGGAGCTGACTCCCTTGATGTGTTCCAGATCATTATGGGCATTGAAGAGGAATTTGATATTGAGATTCCAACTGAAGTGGCAGAAAACATTGTTAGTGTCAGCGATGCAGTAGATCAGATCAAGAATGCTTTAAATTAATAGATGTGGGTGCTGCTGGAACCGTAGGGTCTTTTAGCAGCACCTTCTTTTATAATAGGGAAAGAGGGATTATATGAGTAGAAATTTAAAAGAACTGGAGGAACGGATCGGCTACCGTTTTTCGGATAAGCATCTGATGACGCAGGCAATGACTCACAGTTCCTATGCCAACGAGCATCGCTTAAACAAGCTGGAATGCAACGAACGGCTGGAGTTTTTGGGAGATTCTGTGCTAGAATTATTTTCAAGCGACTGCCTTTACCACAAATACCCGGACAAGCCGGAGGGTGATTTAACAAAGGTACGGGCCAGTATAGTCTGTGAGCCTACACTGGCATATTGCGCGGAAGAATTAAAGCTTGGGCAATATCTTCTCTTAGGTAAGGGAGAAGAAGCGACCGGAGGAAGAGGACGGGCTTCCATCGTGTCTGATGCCATGGAAGCATTGATTGGGGCTATTTATCTGGACGGTGGTTTTGCTAATGCAAAAGAGTTCATTTTGCGTTTTATTATGAATGACCTGGAACACAAACAGCTCTTTTATGATAGCAAGACTATCTTGCAGGAGATTGTACAGAGCCAGACAGAGGAACCGCTGACCTACAAGCTTTTACGGGAAGAAGGACCAGATCATAACAAATTATTTGAAGCCCAGGTTCTTATAGGAAATCAGGCCATCGGACAGGGAAGCGGCAGAACCAAAAAGGCAGCCGAGCAGGTAGCTGCCTACCATGGTATTCTTGCACTGAAAAAAGAGAAAGCGCGTTAATGGCGGGTTTTCATGTCCAAAAAACGAAGAAAGGGCAGGCGTTAACAGTCTGTCGGCGTGAAATATGTATTTAAAAAGTATTGAGATACAGGGCTTTAAGTCATTTGCCAATAAAATCGTATTTGATTTCCATAATGGAATTACCGGCATTGTGGGGCCTAATGGGAGCGGAAAAAGCAATGTTGCTGATGCGGTGCGTTGGGTACTTGGAGAGCAGAAGGTAAAGCAGCTTCGAAGCTCCAGCATGCAGGACGTAATCTTTTCAGGAACCGAACAGCGTAAGCCTCAGGGGTTTGCTTATGTTGCCATTACCCTGGATAATTCAGACAAGCATCTTGCCATTGATTATGATCAGGTAACCGTATCCAGAAGAGTTTATCGTTCTGGTGAAAGCGAGTATATGATCAACGGCAGTGCCTGCCGTTTAAAAGATATCTACGAACTGTTTTATGATACTGGAATCGGCAAAGAGGGGTATTCCATTATCGGACAGGGTCAGATTGATAAAATCCTAAGCGGAAAACCAGAGGAACGCCGGGAATTGTTCGATGAAGCGGCTGGTATTGTTAAATTCAAGCGCCGTAAGGCAATCGCCCAGAAAAAGCTGGAAGATGAGAAACAAAACCTGGTCCGTGTCAATGATATTCTGACGGAGCTGGAAAAGCAGGTTGGTCCACTTGCCAGACAATCCGAAGCAGCAAAAGAATACCTCCGACTGAAAGAGGAATTAAAAAAATATGATGTAAACCAGTTCTTAATGGAGACTGAAGGACTCAGACTTCAGATGAAAGAGAGTGAAGATAAGGAAAACATTGTAGCCAAAGATTTGGAAGATGCAAAGACGATTTCCGAGGGAATCAAAGAACAATACGATGCCCTTGATACATACTTAACGGAACTGGACGAAGCCATTACTGCCCTGCGGAATGAAAAAAACAGTTCCAATATGGAGATCAGCGGTCTGGAAGGCCGAATTAACGTATTGAAGGAGCAGATTAATACGGAGCGTATGAATGCAGAACATATTGCAGGCCGTATTAAAACCATCCATACGGAGATCGCTTCCAGGCAGGAACAGGAGGTTTCTTACCAGCAGGCGCGTGCAGATATTGCCAGCCAGGTAAACTCAGCTCTGGAGAAACTAAAGGAAGCGGAAGGGATTCTTACTGCAGAGGATGAAAAGATTCGCACCTTTGAGCAAAAGCTGGAGGAAGGCAAAGGCCGTATGATGGATCTTTTAAATGACAAAGGATCCCTAACAGCCAGACAGCAGCGGTATGAAGCCATGCTTGAGCAGGTCAATGTCCGCCGTTCCGAAGTATGTCAGAAGCTTTTAAAATTTAAAAGTGATGAATCCGAGCAGGATGAGCTGCTTTTAAATCTGAAAAAAGAAGCAGATGAAATCGATGAAGGGATATCACAGCGGGATGAGGCCCAGTCTCTATGCGAAAGCAGAACAGAGGAGCTGGAAGCCCAGGTGAAACGGCTGAATAAGAACTTAAACGACAAACAGCAGGAGTATCATACCAGCTATACGAAGCTTGAGTCCTTAAGAAACCTTGCAGAACGGTATGAAGGTTATGGCGGAAGCATCCGTAAGGTAATGGAAGTCAGAGACCGGATTAAGGGCATTCATGGCGTTGTAGCAGATTTAATTACAGTGCCGAAACAGTATGAAATAGCCGTTGAGACCGCTCTGGGAGGAAGCATCCAAAATATTGTTACAGATTCAGACCAGACTGCCAAGCAGCTGATTGAATATTTAAAAAAGAACCGGTTTGGACGGGCTACTTTTTTACCTCTTACAAGCATATCAAATAAGAATTCCTTTTCCCAGGAAAAGGCCCTTTCGGAACCAGGTGTACTTGGCCTTGCCAATACCCTGGTAGAAGCAGACAAGCAGTACGAAGGCCTGATGAATTATCTTCTGGGCCGCGTCGTTGTGGTAGATACCATTGACAATGCCATTGCCCTTGCTAAGAAATTCCAGTACTCCCTTCGGATCGTTACCCTGGAAGGTGAACTTTTAAGTGCAGGCGGTTCCATGACCGGTGGTGCATTTAAAAACACAAGTAATCTTCTTGGCCGGAAAAGAGAGATCGAAGAACTGGAAGAACGCTGTACGAAAGCTCTTACCGATGTAGAACAACTGGAAAAAGAACTGGTGATGAATGAAGGTCTTTTAACGGAAAGCAAGGAAGAGCTTGACCGAATCCGGAGTGAAAAGCAGAGTCTTTATCTAAAGCAGAATACCGTTCGTATCAATCTTAAGAGAATCGAAGATAAAAAGACGGAAATCCGGGAATCCTACGGAGATCTGGAACGGGAGAATGTTCAGCTGGAGGCACAGATCCGGGAAATAGGAGGAAGTCAGCAAGAGCTTCTTACCGCAGTGGAAACTCTGGAAAAGCAGAACCGGGATACCGGTGAGGAACTGGAGCTGTTAAATTCCGGTCTGGAAAAGGCGAAGTCGGACAGAGAGCAGTTTTACAGAAATTTATCTGCCGTACAGCTTGAGACCTCAGGTTTAAAACAAAAGGATGATTTTGAACAGGAGAATATAAAGCGTATCAAAGATGAGATACGGCGACTGGAAGAAGAACTTTCAGGACTTACAAACGGTTCCGATGATTCACAGCTCATTGTAGGGGAAAAGGAAAAAGAAATTGAGCTTTTAAAGGACCAGATCCATAAAGAAAAGTCCCGTGGGGAAGAATTGGAACAGTCGATAGCGGATAAGGCAGGTAAAAAGGAGTTAAAGTCAAAGGAGCAGAAAGAACTGTTTCGGACCAGGGAAGAGCTCACCGGCCGTATCGGTCTTTTGGATAAAGAATTATTCCGTCTACAAAGCCAGAAAGAAAAGCTGAATGAACGAATGGAAGGCCACGTAAACTATATGTGGAACGAATATGAACTGACCTTCTCATCCGCTGAGGCATTGAGGAATCATGAGTGGACATCACTTCCCGACATTAAGCGGATGATTGCATCGTTAAAGGATGAGATTCGAAAGCTTGGTAATGTAAATGTCAATGCCATTGAAGATTACAAGGAAGTTTCAGAACGATATGAGTTTATGAAGACTCAGCATGATGATCTTGTTTTAGCAGAGGGAACTCTGTTAAAGATCATAGATGAGCTGGATTCTGGAATGAGAAAGCAGTTTGAGGAAAAATTCCGGGAAATTCGGGCAGAATTTGATAAGGTATTTAAAGAGCTGTTCGGAGGAGGACGCGGAACCTTAGAGCTGGTGGAAGATGAAGACATCCTGGAAGCAGGAATCCAGATTATCTCCCAGCCGCCAGGAAAAAAGCTTCAGAATATGATGCAGCTTTCTGGTGGAGAAAAGGCACTGACTGCCATTGCCTTACTGTTTGCCATTCAGAACTTAAAGCCATCCCCATTCTGCCTTTTGGATGAGATTGAGGCGGCACTGGATGATTCTAACGTAGACCGTTTTGCAAAATACCTCCATAAGCTGACGAAATATACGCAGTTCATTGTAATTACACATAGACGTGGTACTATGGTATCTGCGGACCGCCTGTTTGGTATTACCATGCAGGAGAAAGGCGTTTCAACGCTTGTATCAGTAAATCTGATCGAGGAAGATCTAGAAAGTTAAGGAGACCGACTATGAGTGAGAAAAAGGGATTTTTTGGGAAGCTGGTTGCTGGACTTCAAAAGACAAGGGATAACATTATTGCCGGCGTGGATTCCATTTTCAGCGGCTTCTCGGCGATTGATGATGAGTTTTATGAAGAGATTGAAGAAATTCTCATCATGGGAGATCTGGGAATCCAGACCACCATGTCTATTGTTGAAGATTTAAAAAAGAGAGTGAAAGAAAAAGGAATTAAAGATCCTTCCGAATGCAAAGAGCTTCTAATGGACAGTATCAGAGAGCAGATGGACCTTGGCGAAAATGCATATGAATTTGAGAACCGCAAATCCGTGCTCCTTGTCATCGGCGTCAATGGTGTAGGTAAAACCACTTCCGTTGGAAAGCTGGCAGGCCAGATGAAGGACGACGGGAAGAAGGTCATAGTTGCAGCTGCTGATACCTTCCGTGCGGCCGCCATTGAACAGCTTACAGAATGGGCCAGAAGAGCGAATGTCGATATCATCGCCCAGCAGGAAGGCTCAGACCCGGCCGCCGTTGTATACGACGCAGTGGCAGCTGCAAAGTCCAGACAGGCAGATGTTCTAATCTGTGATACGGCAGGGCGTCTCCATAACAAGAAAAATCTTATGGAGGAGCTTAAGAAAATCAACCGGATCATTGATAAGGAATATCCGGATGCCTATCGGGAAACACTGGTGGTCTTAGATGGAACCACCGGACAGAATGCACTTGTTCAGGCCAAACAGTTTATGGAGGTTGCAGATATTACTGGAATCATCCTGACAAAGCTCGACGGTACTGCAAAAGGAGGAATTGCTGTAGCCATTCAGTCTGAGCTTGGCATTCCTGTAAAATATATTGGTGTTGGGGAGAAAATCGATGACTTACAGAAGTTCAATGCAAACGAGTTTGTGAATGCATTGTTTCACGCAGATGAGAAAGTAGAGGCTTAAAAAAATGTTGACATTGGAAAAGTTCGAAGAAGCATCAGAAGTCGTAAGTAAGGTAACTCTGGAAACTAAGCTGGTATACAGTGAGTACTTCTCTGCCCAGACCGGGAACAAGGTGTATTTTAAGCCGGAGAATATGCAGTATACCGGAGCCTACAAGGTTCGCGGGGCGTATTATAAGATCAGTACTTTATCGGAGGAAGAAAAATCCAGAGGTCTGATTACCGCATCTGCCGGCAATCATGCCCAGGGTGTCGCCTATGCGGCAAAGTTAGCTGGTATCCCTGCTACGATTGTTATGCCGACTACCACACCTCTTATGAAGGTAAACAGAACAAAAGGGTACGGTGCTGAAGTAATTCTGGAAGGCGATGTTTTTGATGAAGCATGTAATCACGCCTACAAGGTGGCAGAAGAGCGGGGGCTGACATTTGTTCACCCATTTAATGATTTAGACATTGCCGCCGGACAGGGAAGCATCGCCATGGAGATTGTTAAGGAGCTTCCAACCGTTGATTATATTCTGGTTCCTATCGGCGGTGGCGGATTGTGTACAGGAGTATCCACGCTTGCCAAGATGTTAAATCCAAAGATTAAGATCATAGGGGTAGAGCCGGCAGGAGCTAACTGCATGCAGGAATCCATACGCCAGGGTAAGGTGGTTTCTCTTCCAAGCGTCAACACAATTGCAGACGGTACCGCAGTAAAATGTCCGGGAGATAAGCTTTTCTCCTATATTCAGGACAATGTGGATGAAATCATCAGCATAGAAGATTCTGAACTCATCGTAGCATTCCTTGATATGGTTGAAAATCATAAGATGGTAGTGGAGAACTCCGGACTTCTTACGGTTGCAGCATTAAAGCATATGAAGGTGGATAACAAGAAAATTGTCTCTATTTTAAGCGGCGGAAATATGGATGTGATTACCATGGCCTCTATCGTTCAGCTGGGCTTAATTCAGAGAGACCGTATCTTTACTGTCTCCATTCTTCTTCCGGACAAGCCAGGAGAACTTGCGAAAGTGTCTGCTTTGCTTGCCAAGGAACAGGGCAATGTCATTCGTCTGGAACATAACCAGTTTATCAGCATCAACAGAAACTCAGCGGTAGAGCTGCGCATTACCCTTGAGGCTTTTGGAACGGATCATAAGAATACAATCATGGCAGCTCTGACTTCCCAGGGATATCGTCCCAAGCTGGTAAAATCCAAGGGCACATATAGCGATGGCTGCTAAAACTACTTTGTATCAATCGTATCTACTGCGAACATAAAAAGAGAAGAGGGGGGCTGCAAAACCGACTTACGTTAGTTTTGCAACTCCCCTCTTTCTTACTGTCTAAAGCTGTTTTAAAGCCCTTTGAATCTTACCAAGCATTCGGATGGAGACAGAATACGTTTCTTTGTTATCCATGGTTAATAGCGCTTCTTCTCTGGAATACTTCACTACGTGCTTCATATTTACTATGGCAGAACGGCTGCATTGACAGAATGCAGGATTTAGAACTGCTATCAGTTCTTTTAAGGACCCTGACATCTGTCTTACCCCATGTTTCGTATGAATCATGATTTTATGATAATCTTCACAGGTAGTAATGGCTACAATATCATCCTGGTCAAGAATCAGGGAGGTCTTGTCTACCTTTACCGAGAGAAGACGGCTGGAAGAGTCCAGCTGAGTTTTATATTTGACTTCTGCATTTTTAATACAGGCACATATCCGGTCAGGAAGTGTTTCTATTTCATCCTTCACGATAAAATCCATGGCTTCCACCTTATACTGGAAGGTGAGAACTGCCATTTCACTGTGTGTGGTGACAAATACAATATATCCCCTTGGATCGTATTTTCGTATCTCCTGAGCCAGTTCAATTCCATTTTTCTCAGACTGCAAATCAATATCTAAAAAGTACAGGCCAGTAACCGTTGATTTTTTTCTGATCTCAAGCAGCTCGTCCGGACTATTAGCAGTACAATAAAGCTGAGATTCTGTAGAATTCATCAGTAAATATTTTTCCACAACGCTTTTCCAACGTGTCAACTGTCTGTTATTATCTTCACAAAGATATATATGTATCATTTCTTACTCCTTATAAGTTGTTTTTCCTAAGGATTATTTCCTGTGTAAAATAAGGATTTTCGTATGTAGTATTCCAGATGACATTTTCATAATGATTGAGGATCACCTCCACATTATAAAGGCCTACTCCCCGATTCACTCCTTTTGAAGAGATTCCCTGATTGCGCAGCTCCGAGATGGGATGATCCAGTTCAGGAGAGGAGTTTCTGATGATGATATAAAGATCCTGCTCTTTGTAGAACATACAGAAAGCCAATTGTTTTTCCTTTGTTTCTGTTGCAGCCTCAATGGCATTATCCAGAAAGATTCCAATAACACGGGAAAGATCCAGGGAATCCATAGGCAGGGATTCAATGGGCTCCAGTAATTCAATTTCTGCTTTAATTCCAATTTCCATGGAATAGATGAATTTAGAGGAAAGGAGGCTTTTTAAAGCGGTATTTTTCACATTTGACAAGGCTCCCAGTTTCGTATCTGATTCCGCAAAGGCATGACTGATAGGAAGAACCTGATCCCCGTAATATTTCATCAGGCCATCCATGTTATTTTCTTCCATATAGCCTGACATGGTACTTAAAATATTCATATAATCATGCTTGAATTTACGCATGATCCCATAAGAATTTTCCAGCCGCTCTGTATAGTGGCGTAGGTTCTCAAATTGGGCCATACGATGCTTATAAGCCTGTTCTCCCATGGTGGCTTTATAGATGGAATACATGAGATAAACGGTAATGCCAAACAGCAAAAGGAATATAATACCATTTAACGCTATCACCCCATAATTATACCCCAGATACTCCCCATAGGAGAAGTTAAAGATATAAAAGAATACCAAAATAAAAAGGTCAATAAATATAGCCTTTAATAAATGAGAATTTGTTAAGTATTGGGATATATTCAGCTTTTTATGGATATACCAACCCAGCAGTTTCGTAGTAATTCCGCAGTATACACTGTAAGTGATAGAAAATATAATATTCAGCCTGTTATGTGTCAGCAAATCCTGCATATCCATTTGAAGCAGAAAGCCGGCAATCCACATGAAAAGGTAATTAAAAGCGATGGTATAAAGGTATCCAAATAAATAACACGACATATTAAAATAAGGTTCCTTTGCAAAAATAAAAATAAGCAATAAGATCCCTACAAAGGTAATGTATGTACTGGCTTGTCCGTAAATTCTGTTAAATAAAAAAAGACTGCCAAACGCGTACATAAAGATACAAAGTTTTCTGACGTTCGTCATTTTATTCGGCAACAGATGAATGCTTGAAAAATATATACATATGCCGCCGGTCAAGGTGTAAATTAAGTAAGTCATGATGTTTCCTCTCGTTGGTAAGTATATCCATTTTACCTTGTTGCATATGGAAAGTAAAGAGAATTGTTTCTTTAAAATAGACATCTAACGTTTAAGAAGAAAAATTCAACGAAAATTGCAAAAACATTCACATGTAAAATTTTGTGCTAATATAGCAATAAGTGGTGGTGATAATGATGAGTATATCTGGGATTGCTGTCGGATTTTGTAATTGGATGAACAAGATAAGTCCAAAAAGTCAAGACGAAAACAAAGTGATTCAATATGGAATGGAATTATTGCTGGATAATATGATAAAGTTCGCCTTGATTCAATTAATTGGTATTTTTATTGGAAAAGGTTTTGAAACTTTCATTATATTATCATCCTTTTGCGGTCTAAGGCTTCAGGCTGGAGGCATTCATGCCAAAACCGGTTTGGGCTGTGGAATCAGCATGGTCCTGGTATGGGCAGTTTCTCTGTTGGCAGACAATTGGTTTAATATACATATTTCCGTACTGCCCCTGATATTTGCTGCATCCACATTGGTGATTCTGCTTTGTGTTCCCCGCACCATCAATATTGAGTATTTCAGTTCTCAGGACAAATTACAAAAGAAGATATTTTCCTTTGTAGTATTGATTGTTTTGATGGCGTTAGCCTCAATCTTTCCGTCAATCAGAGAGCTGATTATGGTACCTGTTATTTTGGAAGTATTGACATTACTTCCCCAAAATAAAAAAATATAAAAAGGAGAGTACAAGGGATGAAGAAAACATTGATTGAAAGAGTTCAGAAGGCTTTAGTAAAGGTGTCCTTAAATTCGGTGGGGAGAAGTATACCTGCTGGAATTTATGAAAGAAAAATCCCGGTAGAAGTATTAAAAGCTCGCGATGCAAAATAATGATTTTAGACAGATTAGAAAAGCGGTAAAAGCAACTATAAGCAAGATGTCCGGTATGAGTATGTAAAAAGGCTAAGGCCAGGGATAATGAAAAAGCTAGATTATTTCAAACAGTTTGAGTAGCTGTTTGATGAATTAATTAAATTGCACTGAATAACTAAGGGGGAAATAATGATTTGATTGACAAGGCGTCAATACAATCATTGTTTTATAAGTTGTTCAGTGCAATAGTAGTTATAGTCCGAGATTTTATAAATGGATATGACAATAGGGTAAATGAGTTAATAAAGAATTGGATAAACGGAATAATTGCTTTGTGTACATGTGGTAAAAGGAATTAGGAGAACGTATTCATGAGAAGGTCTTTGTTTCAGAAGTTTCTCAATTTGGATGAAAAAAAGTCAGCTGCCTCTGCGGAGAAAAGGGTACTCTCTAAGCGCAGAAGAAAA
Source organism: Clostridium sp. 12(A) (assembly GCA_000526575.1). Lineage (GTDB taxonomy): Bacteria > Bacillota > Clostridia > Lachnospirales > Lachnospiraceae > Lacrimispora > Lacrimispora xylanolytica. The sequence continues at coordinate 740,854 of JAGI01000002.1, forward strand.
ATTTTGATTCCAGAGAAATATTATATTGAGGTGATAACCAACGTTCCCGGGAGAAAGGCTGTAGTAGAGCTTTCTGATAATTAAAAAGAAAATCTTACAGTGTGGGACGATATATGGCAGGTCCAAGAAAGAATGAAATATTCTTTCTTGGACCTGCTTTTTGTATATTAACAAAAGAATAGTCACACATCATATGGTCTGGAATAACTGACTCTCTTTCTTAAGGGAGGTTATGCTGGTATTTATTATGATAACAAGCAATTTATTCCCTGATGTTTAGGGGGCAATATTGGGTCATAACATGATTATTTACAGATATTATATGCTGATGTTAGAATTATTTCAGGAGATTCCTGAATTTTATTAACAATATCGGAAGGAGGGCTGAACAGATCATGGGGGGATACTCCTGTTTCAATTAACAGTAAGGGGATTATTATGAAGATGGAGGAGAAGGAATGTATTTGAAGAGAAGAATAAGAAAAAGCTTTGTTGCATTGACAGGTATTTTAATTATAATCAGCGGATCGCCAGGGATGACTGCCAATGCAGAAAATATGTTTTCCAAACAATCTTATGGAGGACTGGAAAATACGTCTGACAGGGCACTGACAGCCGTTACGACCAATCAGGGAGTATTGGTAAGCTGGCGGTATTATCCGGAAGATGGAAGTGGAACGGAATTTACGCTAAAGCGTAACGGACTGGAAGTGTATCGTGGGAGCAATACTAATTATTTTGACCGGCAGGGAAGGGCAGGAGACAGATATAGTTTAGAAGATAACTCGGGCAGGAATCGTATTGGTTTAACAACTTCTGCGTGGAAGCAGGAATATTTGGAGCTGACTCTTAAAGCACCCGATTCTCAGACCATGCCGGACGGCTCTGTCACAGATTATACGGCCAATGATATGTCTGTGGGAGATTTAAATGGAGACGGACGGTTGGAGCTTATTGTCAAATGGTATCCTGATAACGCTCAGGACAATTCCATTGACGGGTATACGGGAACCACCTTTTTGGATGCCTATGATATTGATACGGGCACAGGCGCCGCTAATCTGATGTGGAGAATTGATTTAGGAGTTAATATTCGTTCTGGAGCTCATTATACCCAGTTCCAGGTTTGGGATTATGACGGCGATGGTTGTGCAGAGGTGATGGTAAAGACTGCCGATGGTTCAACCACCTACCAGAATGTAAATGGAAGTTTAAAGGAAACCGGGCACGTGGGTGCTGTCAGTGCGAAAGCGCTTCCAACGAATAAAATCAGCGAAAAATATGATTTTCGCAGCTCCAGCGGAAGAATCGGACGGATTGTAAAGGGCGACGAGTACTTAACTGCATTTGACGGAAGGACAGGAAAAATCATTGATACCACAGCTTATCTTCCTTCCAGAGGAATCTACAATGCACAAACAGGAATCTGGGATACCTCCATGTGGGGGCTGGACAGCAAGGGAAATAAAGAACCTCAGGGATATGCAAACCGGGTGGATCGTTTTCTGGCGGCTACGGCATATCTGGATGGAACGAATCCAAGTGCTGTATTCTGCCGTGGCTATTATGGAAGAACAGCAATTGCTGCATGGGATCTAAAGAATGGGAAGCTGACGAGAAAATGGCTGTTTGATGTGCCTACAGGTGACAAATATGCAGGTCAGGGAAATCACAATCTTTCTATCAATGATGTGGATGGTGATGGAAAGGATGAAATCATCTACGGATCTCTGACGCTTGACCATGACGGAAAACCTAAATATACCACTGGCCTCGGTCATGGGGATGCCATGCATGTCAGTGACTGGAATGATGACGGAAGACTGGAAGTGTTCCAGGTACATGAAGAGAAAAATGCCCAGTATCATGTGGAACTTCACGATGCCCAAACAGGAAAGATACTATGGGGATATCAGTATGGCAAGGATACGGGACGTGGCGTAGCTGCTGATATAGATCCAAGATATCCTGGTGCGGAAATGTGGGCAGCTGTTAATGCAATTACCTACAATGCCAAAGGAGAACGGATATATGAGGAAGGAATCAAGCCAAGCCAGAATTTCTCCATATTCTGGGATGGAGATCTGCTTATGGAATTATTTGATTCCAATAATTCCACACAGTTGATTCCTCAGGTTCAAAAGTGGGATTATGAAAACAAGAAAACAGATGTACTCATCCAGATGAATGGTACTCTTACGAATAATGGAACAAAATCAAACGCTTGTCTTGTAGCAGATATCATAGGAGACTGGAGAGAAGAAGTGATTGTCCGTGACGCGCAGGACAAGAATAAAATCAGGATTTACAGTACTCCCATTGAAACCTCTTATCGGGTTCCCTGTCTTTTAACGGACCGGGCTTACAGGGAAGGTGTGGCTTGGCAGAATACGGCGTATAATCAGCCTGCCAATTTAAGCTATTTATTATCCAGCGGAATCAAAGTGCCGGAGATGACTGCAAAACAACTTAATTCACAATCCTTGGAATTAAACTGGACTGAAGGAAGTGATGGGAAATACGGGCACCAGATCACTGGCTATGCAGTATTTCGCGCCGAGCCAGGACAGGATTTCAGACAGATTGGTACGGTAGGAGAAGGCACCCGGTCTTACCGGGATTCTGGATTGACACAGGGAGTGGAGTACCGCTATCAAGTAGCTGCTATTGTAGATGGCGTTTCCTCCTTCCGATCATTTCCGGTTACAGGAAAAACACAGTAGTATTATTAAATGTAGCAAAGTAGTTTGCTAGGTAGTTTGCAAAGAGCGTATCGAAAGGAAAAGGGTGCCGCTTTCATGGCTATGAAACAACTGTGAGAGCGGTACCCTTTTCATCTTTCTTTATTGAATTTCCTCCAAGTAAAGCTTTGGTTCTGCCACCATGGAGTAATTAGTATGGTAAATGACAAAGCCGGGAGCGGCACCAGTCACCTTTTTAATCTGTTTTTTCTGGATATAATCCACTTCAACTTTGTCGCTGTCCCTGCCTTTAGAATAGTAAGCGGCCAGAGCTCCAGCTTCTTCGTATACCCGGTCCGGCAAATCCTTACCTTCCGATTTTACAATAACATGGGAGCCTGGGATTCCCTTTGCATGAAACCACCAGTCATTGCCGGTTGCCACCTTGAATGTCAGTTCTTCGTTCTGATAATTGTTTTTTCCTACATAGATATGGAAGCCGTCGGATGAGATGTAATGAAATGGTTTACTGGTCACCTTCGGCTTTTTATCACCAGCACGGCGATGCTTGACATAACCGTACTCCATCAGCTCTTCTTTAATCTGAACCAAATCTTCTTCTTTCAGAGCAATATCCAAAGCTGCGCTCACGGATTCCAGATGATCAATTTCCTGTCTGGTTTCCTTGATCTGTTCTGTAACAGCCTCAAAGGTACGCTTCAGCTTATTATATTTATCAAAAAACTTTTGTGCATTTTCCTTTGCGGATAGCTGGTCGTCAAGAGGAATGGTAATCTCTTCGTTGGTATAGTAGTTTAAACAGGTGAATTTTTTCTCCCCGCCGGACAGCTCATATCCATAAGTGTTTAAAAGCTCTCCATATACCTTGTATTTGTCTTTTTTCTCTGTATCCTTAAGCTGTTTTTCCTGTAGGTCAAACTTTTTATAGTTTCTCTCCAGTGCCGTCTGAACAATTTTACGAAGGTCCACGGACTTTTGACGAATTCTTGTAATGGTATTTTTAGAAGCATAATAGCTTTCTAACAATGAGCTGATGGATGTAAAAGAAACTGCCTCGTAGCCGTCACCTTCATAACAGGTCATAGGAAGTGCAGAAAATTCCACAGGCTCATCCTGGCGGTAAATGATATTAGGCGAAAATTTCTCCTGCCTGATATCTTCCATAAGATGAGAGAAGGTCCGGTATAGATGAATCATCTCCATTTCAGACAGCTCGTTAGCTGAATGGTCACCGTCAATAGACGCCAGGTGGCAGAGCTCGTGGCCCATAATAGGGCTAAAGCCAGTGAGCTTTAAATACAAGGCTTTTTGTATAGGGGCTGGCGTTGTGCCAATGGTCTTAATAAACTCCTCCTGGGTGATGGTGAGAGGATCTCTTTTCTCAGTGGTCTGGGGGATAAAGTAGGTTCTGCCAGGAAGTACCTCCCGTACAGAGCTTACCTGGGCGGATATATGCTTGATGCTGTCTAAGATCATATCTTCCTCATTGCAGAAGATGATATTGCTGTGCTTGCCCATGATTTCAATGATAAGTTTTTTTACACGCTTGTCCCCTAATTCGTCTAAATGTTCAATCTCCAGACATAGAATACGTTCCAGTCCAGGCTGACTTATCTTTAAAATACGGCCATTTCCGATGTGTTTTCGCAAAAGCATACAGAAATTAGGCGCGGTCAAGGGACTTTGCTTGTTGGATTCTGTAAAGTAGACCAGTGGAAGACTGGCGCTGGCGGAGATTAAAAGCCTCCATGTATTTTTCTGATTTTTAATCGTAAACAGCAGTTCGTCTTTTTCGGGCTGGGCGATTTTTGCGATTTTTCCACCTTCCAGCCGGTTTTTCATTTCTGCTGCGAGATTAGCCATAACAATTCCGTCTAAAGCCATTGTATTATTTCCTCCGGTAAAAGTCTGATTAAAATAAGGATAGTATACCACAAAAACGCGGTTGTGTAAAATTTAAAACCAATTGACTTGTTTTTTATTATGACTTATAATGGTTAATATCTATGGCGAAAGAGAGGCATTTGCAATGATTAAGAGCATGACAGGTTTCGGCAGGTACGAGACCGTCACGGATGAATATAAGATTTCCGTCGAGATGAAAGCTGTAAATCACAGGTATTTGGATTTAAGCGTAAAGATGCCGAAAAAGTTTAATTTCTTTGAAGCAGGAATCAGAAATCTGTTAAAGAATTATATACAGCGGGGTAAGGTTGATGTTTTTATCAGCTACGAGGATTATACAGAGAATAAGCTGTGTTTAAAGTATAACAGCGCTCTGGCCGCTGAATATATGGATTATTTCGCAAAGATGGAGGCAGAGTTCGGAATCCAGAACGATATTAAGGTATCTGCCCTGGCAAAATGCCCGGAGGTTCTTACCATGGATGAGGTTCCTGAAGATGAGGACCAGATGTGGAAGCTCCTTTCTGAAACCATTGAAGAGGCTGCAAAGCGTTTTGTGGAAACCAGAATCACCGAAGGCGAGACCTTGAAGAATGACCTTCTTAAAAAGCTTGGACTGATGAACGACCTTCTTAACTTTATCGAGGAACGCTCTCCAAGGATTCTTATGGAATACCGTGCTAAGCTTGAGGACAAGGTAAAAGAACTGCTGGCTGGTGCTTCCATTGATGAAGGAAGGATTGCCACAGAAGTTACGATATTTGCTGATAAAATTTGTGTGGATGAAGAAACCGTTCGGTTAAGAAGCCACATTGATAATACCCGGACAGAACTGGAGGCTGGGGGAAGTGTAGGAAGGAAACTGGATTTCATCGCACAGGAGATGAACCGGGAAGCCAACACCATTCTTTCCAAGGCCAATGATCTGGAGATCTCTGACAAAGCGATTACGTTAAAGACCGAGATTGAAAAGGTTAGAGAGCAGATCCAGAATATTGAATAGGGAGTGTAACAGATTCATGAATGAGCAAGGCATGTTGGCAGTAGTATCCGGTTTTTCAGGGGCTGGAAAAGGAACTCTTATGAAGGAACTCCTGAAACGATACGATAATTATGCGCTGTCCATATCTGCTACCACCAGAAGCCCGAGAGAAGGGGAAGCTGATGGGAGAGAATATTTTTTTGTAACAGAAGAATCCTTTCGGGACATGATTGAGAAAGATGCCCTGATTGAATATGCCCAGTATGTAAAACATTTTTACGGAACTCCCAAGGAATATGTTTTAAATCAGATGAAACAGGGCAAGGATGTTATTCTGGAAATTGAAATCCAGGGAGCACTTAAAATCAAAGAACGTTTTCCTGAGACTATTTTGATTTTTGTTATGCCGCCAAACGCAGAGGAATTAAAGCGCAGGCTGATTGGAAGGGGCACGGAGAGCATGGAAGTAATCAACGCCAGGCTGAAACGGGCTGCAGAAGAAGCAGAGGGAATGGAAGCGTATGACTATATCCTCATCAATGACAAAATTGAAACCTGCGTGGAAGCAATGCACCAGATGATACAGGTCCAGCATAACCGGGCATCCAATAATACGGCATTTTTATCCCACATTCGGGAAGAATTAAAGAATATATAGTTGACTTAGAAAGGGGAACAAAGATGTTACATCCATCTTATTCAGATTTGATTAATGTAGTAAACAGTGAGGTTGAACCAGGAGATGCTCCTGTTGTCCAGAGCCGTTATTCTATCGTGATTGCAGCTGCGAAAAGAGCAAGACAGATCATTGGAGGTTCTGAACCTTCTGTACCGGGATACGGTAAAAAACCGCTTTCTGTTGCCGTAGAAGAGCTGTATGAAGGCCAAGTGAAGATTTTGAGCGAAGCGGACGCAACAGAAGAAGACGATAATTAAGAAGAAGGCCGTCTCCCTTTTGGTAGATGGCTTTTCTCATATACGAATATTTACGACAGGAGTTTTAGGATGAAATTATTATGTGTTTCACTGGGCTGTGACAAGAATCTGGTTGATACGGAGATGATGCTGGGCCTTTTAAATAAAGACGGATATACCTTTACGGATGATGAATATGAGGCAGATGTTATTGTAGTTAACACCTGCTGTTTTATCGGAGATGCAAAGGAGGAAAGCATCAATACCATACTGGAGATGGCTCAAAGAAAGGTAGACGCAAAATGCAAGGCACTTATTGTAACAGGTTGTCTTGCTCAGCGATATAAGCAGGAGATCATTGATGAGATTCCGGAAGTAGATGGAATTCTTGGAACCTCCACCTATGACGAAATTTCCAATGTGTTAAGGGAAGCTTTAAGCGGCGTAGAACACGTGCAGCGTTTCCACGATTTAGACGGAATTCCAGAGGTGGAGACTGGACGAGTTCTTACCACCGGAGGTCATTATGCATTCCTTAAAATTGCGGAAGGCTGTGATAAGCACTGTACTTACTGTATTATCCCTACCCTTCGTGGAAACTACCGCAGCGTTCCTATGGAGAGACTTTTAAAGGAAGCTCAAGAACTGGCTGAAAAAGGAGTAAAAGAGCTTATTTTAGTTGCACAGGAAACCACACTTTACGGCGTGGACCTCTATGGCAAAAAGTCTCTTCCTGAACTGCTGAAGAAACTTTGCCGTATCTCAGGCATTCAGTGGATCAGAATTCAGTATTGCTATCCAGAGGAAATTACAGATGAGCTGATTCAGACCATGAAGGAAGAAGCGAAGATCTGCCATTATCTTGACCTGCCGATTCAGCATGCCAGTGATCGTATTTTAAAGCGCATGGGACGAAGAACGACTCAGGATCAGCTTCGTGGAATTGTGGAAAAGCTTAGAAAAGAAATCCCGGACATTGCCCTTCGAACCACACTTATTTCTGGTTTCCCTGGTGAAACAGAAGAAGACCATGAAGAACTCATGGGATTTGTAGATGAGATGGAGTTTGAACGTCTTGGAGTATTTGCATATTCTGCAGAAGAAGATACACCAGCGGCTGGTTTCCCAGATCACGTAGATCAGGAAGTGAAAGAAGACCGCCGTGATGAAATTATGGAGCTTCAGCAGGAAATTTCATTAGAGCATTCAGAGTCTATGATTGGAAAGACCGTTGAAGTTATGATCGAGGGTAAAGTGGCAGATGAAAATGCTTATGTGGGACGTACTTATATGGATGGACCTGGTGTGGATGGTATGATATTTGTCCAGACCGGTGTAGAACTGATGTCAGGTGATTTTGCCAGGGTTCGGGTTACCGGAGCTATGGAATATGATTTGATGGGAGAGTTGGAAGATGAATTTACCGAATAAGCTTACGATTTTAAGGGTTATCATGATTCCGTTTTTTGTTTTATTTCTTCTGTTAGAGGGTGGCACGAATGTTACTTACCGCTGGATTGCGGCGGCCATATTTGTGATTGCAAGCTTTACGGATATGTTAGATGGAATGATTGCGAGAAAATATGGACTGGTAACAAATTTCGGAAAGTTTATGGACCCGTTGGCAGATAAGCTTTTGGTCTGTTCTGGCCTGATTTGTTTTACCGCATTGAATCAGCTTTCAGCCTGGATCGTTATCGTTATTATAAGCCGTGAATTTATTATCAGCGGTTTCCGTCTGGTGGCTTCTGACAACGGCGTAGTGATTGCGGCAAGCCAATGGGGGAAATTTAAAACAGTCTCCCAGATGGTCATGTCTGTTCTTCTTATTGTAAATATACCGCTGCTATCACCGGTTACAGCCGTGTTTATCTGGCTTGCAACCATACTTACGATCGTATCGCTGGTTGATTATATTGTAAAAAATTATAAGGTTCTTACAGAAGGGAGCATGTAATCATTATGGTTGTCGAACTTGTTTCAGTTGGAACGGAGCTATTGCTCGGAAATATTGTAAATACGAACACTCAGTACCTTGCACAAAAGTGTGCTCTTTTGGGATTATCCATGTATCATCAGGTAACGGTGGGTGACAACCGGGAACGTTTGTCCCAGGTGGTGGAGACTGCCTTAAATCGTGCAGATGTAGTAATTTTAACCGGTGGTCTTGGACCAACGGAGGATGATCTGACAAAAGAGGTCTGTGCTGAAGTTATGGGATTTTCATTAGCGGAAGATACCCATACCAGAGATCGGATCAGCGAGTATTTTAAAAACAGTATTTATAAAGAGATACCGGACAACAATTGGAAACAAGCCATGACTCCTCAGGGGGCCATGGTTCTCGACAACCATAATGGTACGGCTCCTGGTCTGATTATGGAAAAGGACGGGAAAACAGCAATTTTACTGCCCGGACCTCCAGGTGAATTAAAGCCTTTGTTTGAGGAACAGGTATTTCCTTATTTACAGAAGCATCAGCCGGAAGTGATTCGTTCCCAGATGATTAAAATTTGTGGTCAGGGAGAGAGCCAGGTGGAAGACAAGCTGCTTGATTTAATTAGTTGCCAGTCAAATCCTACCATTGCTACCTATGCTAAGACAGCTGAGGTGCATTTACGGGTCACGGCCAAAGCTTCCAGTGAAGAAGAGGCAAAGGAGCTTTTAAAGCCTGTTGTAAAAGAGATTAAGAGTCGTTTCGGCAATGATGTCTATACCACAAAGGAAGAAGAGACCTTAGAAATGGCAGTGGTCCGTCTTCTGAAAAAACATGAATTAACAGTGACAACGGCAGAATCCTGTACAGGCGGTCTGATTTCTGGCTGTATCGTCAATGTGTCGGGAGCTTCCCAGGTGTTTCGGGAAGGGTTTGTCACATACTCCAATAAGGCAAAGAGAAAGCATCTCAATGTAAATAAAAGCACTCTGAAAAAATACGGTGCCGTTAGCAAGCAGACGGCAAAAGAGATGGCGTTAGGCGGTGTCTTTGCTACAGGTGCGGATGTTTGTATTGCCGTGACAGGAATTGCAGGACCAGTATCCGAAGGAGAGAAGCCTGTGGGACTGGTGTATATTGCCTGCTATCTGAAAGATAAGGTGAAGGTGGAAGAATACCACTTTAAAGGAAATCGTGAGAAAATCAGAGAGCAGTCAGTTGTGAAGGCTCTGGATTTATTAAGGCGGTCCATTCTTACCAATTACAATACGTGACAGATTCCGAAAGGAGATATAATTTGGATACCCGATTACTGAAAAAACAGATGACAGCAGCTTACCAGTATTCCTATGTAAGGCTTGCACTGAATTACTATACTCTATTTGAAGCTTTAGAAGAAGAGCTTCTTGTTTCTCCCCAAATTTCTGATTGCAGAATACGTCTGAATCAGCTTCTTTCTCATTATTATTCCGGTGAGGATGTACTGGAGGAAGTTTTGAAGCTTAGAGAAGATATTACTGGTAAGGTTGAGGTAATGACTTCCTATGCAGATTGCTTTCAGATCTATGAATACGTATTAAACCGCATGGAGAGAAAGTTTAATTCTATGCCAGAAAGCTCTCTTTCTGATGATGAATTTGCAAAGCATTTGATGGAGTACATTACTGGATCCAGCGAAACAGCTGTGATGAATGGAAGAATCAAAGAGGTAATTGGTCAGTTACCAGTCCGGTTGACAAAACAGAAATTTTTCAGTCTGGTTATGGAGGGGTTATCGGTATATATCGGTTCTTCCATGGAAAGCCTTAAAGATATGATGTATACGCTCCGCACGGAATCCATGGTACAGCTTCCAAAAGATATGGGCCTGGGATATGAGGAGTTCTTTCAGCTTCTGGAGCAGCTTCAAAAAACCGATTATAAGAATATGACAGCAGAAGGCTTTGAGAGTGCTATGGATAAGCTTTTAGATGCTTCCGAAGGACTTACAAAGGAATCTGGTTTTTATGTGATGATTCAGGAAATTGTGAATGATTTTTGTGTTCTTTTAATGGCTGGAAGAGATGCTGTTGTGGATGTGAAGGAAGAGGAGCTTTACTCCTCCATTGTAAAAGAAGTTCTGAAACAATCTCATAAGGAGGAAGGTTCTTTTGGATCCGATGAGCTTTTTCATAAGCTCACTCAGATGGAAGGCCGACAGGAAGCGTTCTTTGAACGGTATTTAAAGACTGAGCTTCCCCAGGAGAGTGAAGAATGGAACAGGGATCCGGATTATATAAGAGCAGTTAATGTAGATCGACTGCTGTCCGGAAGCAGTTTTGCAGAATTAAAGTACTTATCTTCTCAGGAAGAATCCGAAAAGACAGAGGAAGGGGAATTGGTAGACCGTATTTCTCTGGAAAAAGAAGCAGGTGCGTATTTTAAAGAACTGGAAGAAGTTTTTGCCGGGTCTTCCAAACAAGTGGTGCGTGCCATAATGGCGAAGGTTTTATCAGACCTTCCTGTGTACTTTGGTTCGATGGATGAAATTCAGTCGTATATCACAGGAAGTCTTACAAGCTGTCTTGACGAAGCGGAAAAAGAAACCTGCAAGGAATTATTGGAAGAGCTGATGGATGATGAAAATAAGCTGGTTTGACCGTCTGTACGTAGGCGAAAAGGCCAAGAAGAAACGGTACAAAATTATACAGGGAATTCGTAAATCAAAGCCAAAACCTGATATTTATGTGATTATGCCCGCTTCAAATGGGAATAATATACTTGATATCTACCCCACTGCGGAGCTGTTTGCCCCATTTTTTAAGCTGGACGATGTTCTTATATTAGGCATTGCAGCCGATTACTGGGAAGCATTGGAGGTGGCCGGGCGAATGGTTCACGACATGTACCGGATAACAGGTGGCTTCAATCTATCCGCCTTTTTGGAAGAGGAAGCCGGTAAGGTGTGAGGTGTCCATGCTTCATATAATTTTAATGATATTAAAAATCTTAGGACTTCTTTTGCTGGTCATTCTGGGACTTGTTTTGGCGGTTCTTCTGGCCGTGCTTTTTGTACCTGTCAGGTATCGTGGTTCTGGTTCCTATTATGAGGAAGGAAAGGGAAGTGTCGGTATATCCTGGTTGCTACATATCCTTTCCATACGGCTGCGTTACGATAAGAGCCTGACGGTAACGGTTCGTTTATTCGGATTTCGAATTTTAAAGCAAAAAAAACTGGACAGAGAACTGGAAGAAGCAGAAGATATTATGGTTCATGCCATGGAAAGAATCGAGCCGGAGCCCGTAAAGGATGCCAAAGAGATGAAGGAGGAAGTTCAGGAGGAAATACAGGAACGTCCTGAACACATTCCACCAGCCAAAAAAGAAGTGAAAACAAAAAAAACTCCCTTTTATAAAACATGGTGGGAGAATGTGAAGCGAAGAGTCCTTAGGTTTTTCGCAAAACTTAAGTTTTTTTTTCACAGAGTATATGATACACTGAAGACAGTAAAAGATAAAAAAGATGAAATTTTTTCCTGGATTAACAATGAGAATAACAAAAAAACAGTAAAGCTGCTTTTAAGGCAAGGGAAAAAACTCATCCGTCACGTTCTCCCCTTAAGGGGAAAAGGAAGTATTACATTTGGATTTGATGACCCTTATCTGACAGGTCAGGTGTTGATGTATGCAAGTGTGGTCTACCCGTTTTGTCATAAGCATCTGGATTTATATCCGGTCTTTGACAGTGCGGTGTTTCAGGCAGAAGGAACATTTCGCGGAAGGATTCGGCTGGGTACAGTGCTGATGATAGGACTGCGTATGCTGATGGATAAAAACTTCAGAATTCTGTTGAGGAAATGGCTTCGATAAAGGAGGAATTGCTTTCGATGGCAGAGAATAATTTTACATCTACGGTAGAGGCCCTGTTTAAAGGGATGGATGCCTTTGTAGCGACGAAAACAGTAGTGGGAGATGCAGTTAAGGTTGATGATGCAATCATTCTACCCCTGGTTGATGTGACCTGTGGCATGGCTGCCGGTTCTTTTGCAGAAAACGCAAAACAGCGGGGAGCAGGCGGAATGCACGCGAAGATGAGCCCCAGTGCCGTTCTGATTATTCAGAATGGAGTAACAAAGCTGGTAAACATCAAACAGCAGGATGCAGTTACTAAGATTCTTGACATGGTTCCTGATTTTGTGAATAAGTTTGCCGGAGGCTCAAAAGAGGTCTCTTCCGATGCGCTAAAAGTAGCAGAAGAAATGGCTGCCTCACAGGAGAAGGAAAAAGGAGAGGAATAAGCAGGGGATAAGCCGCATAGGATATCATATAGCTGAATGAATTGAGGGATGATATGAGAAGAGTATGCGGGCTTATGCTGTTCTGTTTCGGAGCAGGTATGGCGATCCTGCTATTTATCCCGGCGACAATCGTTACGATCTTGTTCATTATTGGATGTCTGGTATTGGGATATAATCTGTTCTGCTGTTGAGAGAGCATTGCCATAAATCATAAAAGGGGGACTGGTCATGAGAAACCGTCCCCCTTTAAAAATTTATTATATAGGGGAGTTCGTAGAACTTTCCTATATAATAAAAAAATACCCCTGACTGTAACCAGCCAGGAGTTTCCTTCGATTAAGCTCTTTCAACTAATCCGGATCTTAAGCAGGAAGTACATACGTACATCTTCTTAGAGCCGCCTGTAACCTTCACCTTAACGGACTTTACATTTGCTTTCCACATCTTATTGGATCTTCTATGGGAATGGCTCACTGCGTTACCAAAGTGAGCAGCTTTTTCACAAATTGTACATTTAGCCATGATTGCACCTCCTTAAAAGCTACTTGGATTTTTTATGGTTGAAAAATCCACAACAAGTGTATGATAACAGAAAACACCATGATTTGCAAGTGAAAAATAAAAATTTGTTTCTTTTTTTGGAAAAATCATGTATAATCAAAACAGACAGAAAGAACGGAGGTAGAGACTATGAAGGGTTATATCAATAATAAACTGGGCGAAATCCAGGTAAGCCCTGATGTTATCGCTATGTATGCCGGAACTACTGCGGTAGAATGCTTCGGTATTGTCGGTATGGCGGCTGTCAGCATGAAGGATGGACTCGTAAAGCTTTTAAAGCGGGAGGGCCTGACTCACGGAATCAATGTGAATATTCAGGACAACCATATTATCATTGATTTCCATGTAATTGTTGCATATGGAATCAGTATTTCTGCAGTAGCTGATAATCTGATTGAAAATGTAAAATACAAAGTAGAAGAATTCACCGGAATGACGGTAGATAAAATTAACATCTACGTTGAAGGCGTAAGAGTGATCGATTAAGGAGGAAACTACCTGTGGGTATGAAGTATATAGACGCCAAAATGCTGCAGAAGGCATTTCTGGCAGGTGCAAAAGGGCTGGAAGCCAAGAAAGAATGGATTAATGAATTAAATGTGTTTCCAGTACCGGATGGAGATACCGGAACGAATATGACCATGACAATTATGTCAGCGGCCAAGGAAGTTGCCGCCATTGAAAATCCAACCATGGAAACTTTGGCAAAAGCAATTTCTTCCGGTTCTTTAAGAGGAGCCAGAGGAAACTCAGGCGTAATTTTATCCCAGTTGTTCCGTGGCTTTACAAAAGAGATATCCGGAACAGAGCAGGTGACCACAACAGTTTTAGCCAACTCTTTTGTAAGAGCTACGGAGACTGCTTACAAAGCAGTAATGAAGCCGAAGGAAGGTACCATTCTTACTGTAGCAAAGGGTATGGCGGATAAAGCGGCAGAACTGGTGACTGAGACAGAAGATGTAATCGAATTTTGCCAGAAGGTGATTGAACACGGAGATTACGTTTTAAGTCAGACTCCTGAGATGCTCCCTGTATTAAAGCAGGCAGGCGTTGTGGATTCCGGCGGACAGGGCCTCATGCAGGTGGTAAAGGGAGCCTTTGACTGCCTTATGGGTAAAGAGGTTGACCTTTCAGTAGAAGGAAGCAGCCAGCTGTTCCAGACCAGAACGGAAACCGCTCACCTGGGAGATATTGATATTAAATTCGGCTATTGTACCGAGTTTATTGTTAATCTGGAAAAACCATACGACGAAAAGACTGAACTGGAATTCAAAGACTATTTAGAATCTATTGGCGATTCTCTGGTAGTCGTTTCTGATGATGATATGGTAAAGGTTCATGTTCATACCAATGATCCTGGGCTTGCCATTCAACGGGCTCTTACTTACGGCTCTTTATCCCGTATGAAGATTGATAACATGAGAGAAGAGCATCAGGAGAAGTTAATTAAAGAGTCAGAAAAACTGGCGGAGCAGCAAAAAGCAGAAAGAGAGAAAAAGGCGGAACCAAGAAAGCCTTATGGATTTATTTCTGTTTCTGCAGGTGAAGGGCTTGATGAGATTTTCCGTGGTATTGGAGCCGATTATCTGATCGAAGGCGGCCAGACCATGAATCCAAGTACCGAAGATATGTTAAATGCCATTGACCGTGTAAATGCCGATACGGTCTATATTCTTCCTAACAATAAGAATATCATCCTGGCAGCTGAGCAGGCAAAGGGACTGGTAGAAGATAAAAAGGTAGTTGTGATTCCGTCAAAGACCATTCCTCAGGGAATTACTGCAATTATCAATTTTGCGGCAGATCTTTCTCCGGAAGACAATGAAAGAAATATGATTGAAGAAATGTCCAGAGTAAAAACCGGACAGATTACTTATGCAGTGCGCAATACTGTGATTGACGACATAGAGATCCAGGAAGGCGATATCATGGCTTTGGGTGATGACGGTATTCTGGCAGTTGGAAAAGACATAGAATCTACTGTGCTACATTCCCTTAAGTCAATGGTAGAAGAAGAATCTGAGCTTGTGACTATTTACTATGGAAAAGATGTAAACCAGGACGATGCCAATGTTTTAAAAGAGAAAGCAGAGGAGATTTTCTCTGCCTGTGAAGTAGAGCTTCACGCGGGTGGGCAGCCCATCTATTATTATCTGATTTCAGTGGAATAAGGTATATTATTTCCCGGGCAGACGGGATTTCGTCTGCCCGGATTTTTGCTATTTAAAATGAACCTGGAGGTGTATGTTCCATGAACCGTGAACCCATTGATACCTTAAAGGGAATTGGAGATAAAACCGGAAAATTGTTTCATAAAGTGGGAGTGGAAACGGTGGAAGATCTCCTGGAATATTATCCAAGAGCTTACGATGCCTATGAGGAGCCGTCATTGATTGGAGATTTAAAGCCGGACCGTGTCATGACTGTGGCAGGAATGCTTTATAAAACTCCGGATGTAAAACGTTACAGTCATATTCAGGTAATTACAACGACTTTAAAGGATGCTACGGGGACCCTTGCCTTGACCTGGTATAATATGCCTTATCTACATTCCACTCTAAAGGCTGGTATGAGGGCAATTTTCCGTGGAAGAATCGTAAAGAAAAGCGGCCGCCTTACCATGGAGCAGCCGGAGGTATTTACTCCAGAGGCTTATGAGCAGGTCGTTCACTCCATGCAGCCGATTTACGGACAAACCAAGGGACTCAGCAATAAAACGTTGGTCAGAGCTATAAAACAAGCCTTGGAGAATCGTATGATGGTTCGGGATTATATGCCTGCCGATTTAAGAAAGAAGCATGAACTGGCGGAATATAATTTTGCCATTGAACATATACATTTTCCGGAAGACCGGAAAGAACTGCTGTTTGCCAGAAAAAGACTGGTATTTGATGAATTCTTTTTATTTTTAATGGCGGTCAGGAGACTAAAGGAGCAGAGAGAAGATAAAAAAAGTAAGTTTTCTTTCCAGCTTTCTTCTACTGTGGAAGAGATAAAAGAACGCCTTCCTTATTCGCTGACAAAGGCCCAGGAAAATGTGCTGAAAGAAGTTTATAAAGATATTTCCGGAGGCCAGGTAATGAATCGTCTGGTACAGGGTGATGTTGGATCCGGTAAAACCATTATAGCCATTCTGGCACTTCTGCAAGCTGCTTATAACGGATATCAGGGAGCTCTTATGGTACCAACTGAGGTATTGGCAAAACAGCATTTTGAATCCATGACAGAGCTTTTTGAGGCTCATGGAATTGAGAAGGTACCAATCCTTGTTACCGGATCTATGACCGCAAAGGAAAAGAGGATTGCTTATGAAAAGATCGCTTCTCACGAAGCCGATATCATTGTAGGCACCCATGCTCTCATTCAGGAAAAGGTGGTATATGATAAGCTCGCCCTTGTAATTACGGACGAACAGCATCGGTTTGGAGTCGGGCAAAGAGAGCTGCTTGGAAAAAAAGGAGAAGAGCCTCACGTGCTGGTTATGAGTGCAACTCCTATTCCACGGACCCTTGCCATTATTATTTATGGGGATCTGGATATTTCAGTCATTGATGAATTGCCAGCAAACCGTCTTCCAATTAAAAACTGTGTGGTAGATACAGGATATCGGAAGAAAGCCTATGAATTTATTCGCCAGGAAGTTGCTGCTGGCCGTCAGGCCTATGTCATCTGCCCCATGGTGGAAGAGAGTGAGATGATAGATGCCGAAAATGTAGTGGATTATACAAAGGTTCTTAAAGGAGAACTTCCAGACATTGCAGTAGAATATCTCCATGGGAAGATGAAACCAAAAGAAAAAAATAAGATTATGGAGAGATTTGCCAGCGGGGAGATAAAAGTCTTAGTATCCACTACTGTAATTGAAGTAGGAGTTAATGTACCAAATGCTACCGTAATGATGATTGAAAATGCAGAACGGTTTGGTCTGGCTCAGCTTCATCAGCTAAGAGGTAGAGTTGGCCGTGGAAAACACCAGTCCTATTGTATTATGGTGAATAGTTCTGATCAGGACGGAACAAAAGAACGGCTTGACATTCTAAACAAATCAAATGATGGCTTTTTTATTGCTTCTGAAGATTTAAAGCTTCGTGGACCTGGTGATATTTTTGGTATTCGGCAAAGCGGTGATCTGGAATTTAAGCTGGGTGATATTTTTACGGATGCCAATATCTTAAAAACGGTATCTGAGGAAGTAAAGCTGCTATTTCAAGGTGATCCAGAGCTTCATAAAGAAGAGCATCATGAACTTAAGATTCGATTGGAAGAGTATCTGGCTAAGAGCTATGATAAGCTGAATCTATAATGGAATCATTTACAGTGAGAAAGGAGGAGTGTAATGGATAGAAGAGAGTTAAAGATGGGAGCAAAGGAAGCCATGAGAGTTGCGGCAATCAGCCCATATGGTGTAACTATTATCTATGGTATTATCATGTTCATCATATCTGGTGTTCAAAAGGCTCTCGATGATTGGGGAATGATATTATTTCAGACGGGAGAATATGAAGATCTATCCCAATTATCATCGTATGTACTTATCAGCCTTGGATTTTTTATCATTTATTTTTTGTTTTCCTCAATTCTTGATTTTGGATACCAGCTGCTTTGTCTGAAATTTTCCAACAGGGATTCTTCTATGTCCTATAGTGATCTTTTCATTGGAATTCGGTATCTGTTTAAAGTCCTTGGTTTATATCTAATGATGTTTATTTTTACCGTATTGTGGCTTTTTGTGTTTATTGTACCAGGTATTATTGCAACTTACCGCTACTCCCAGGCTGTATTTATATTGTCAGAGAATCCGGAAAAAGGAATTCTGCAGTGTATCAGGGAGAGTAAGGAAATGATGATCGGTCATAAATTTGAATATTTTGTTCTTGAACTGTCGTTCATTTTGTGGTTCCTGTTGTTATTTGCTACATTTGGCCTGGCATCTATTTATGTTAATCCGTATGTAACAGTAACCAAAGCTAATTATTATAATGCCTTAAAACCCAAAGCAGCTGTAGACTATGAATATACTGCGTTTACATAGAATGATGAGAGGTTCAGTTCTTGCTTTCAGGAATTGAACCTTTCTTTGGTGACAAATTAGTCTGGAAAAAGAATTGAATATAACCATTGATTCTGCTAGAATATGTATGGTAAATATTTGAAATCAGCATTTAGGGAGCTTGAGATGAAAATAACAGAATTAAAATGTAAGTCCTGTAATGGTACATTAAGAATTGATGAAAAAAACCCTCATATAGCAGTCTGCGAGTATTGCAATACAACGTATGCGATAGAATCAGACCACGATGACAATGTTCACTTTTCTCATGAAAAGGACGCAGGATCATTGGGCCAGGCGGAGAGAGTAAACTCAGGAGCTGGAATACTACCCAGGATTTTGTTGTTGGTACTTGTATTATTTATAATTAATGTGGTAGTCAGAGGTATCTTTTTCAAATCTGGGGCAAACAAAGGGGAAAGAGAAGTTCAGGCCACTGTTGATAGCAGTCAGACCTCTGTAAAACCCTTATCAGGGCCTCTTGGTATGATGGCAGAGGCTGCACTTGGCCGTCCGGCCCAGGAGCTGACAAAAGAAGAGCTGTCTAAGATTAAATGGCTTAACATTACATACACAATAGACGATCTTCAAATAGGATACAGCCTTGATAATCCTTATGAAGATACAAATGCGCAGCTTACATGGCTTTCATATCCAAAAGGAAGTGGAATATTTGATTATGATCTGGTGCCACGATTTACTGGTCTTAAAAAGCTGGAGATGGGCGGATATGTAAGTGAAGAATCTTTAAAGGGTCTTACTTTGGAAGGAATCAGCTGTAATATGGATTCTCCCTTAAAACTGGCAGAAATATATCCTGATGTATCTAATTTAAGAGAGGTACAATTTGTATCAGGTCTTTACAATCTGGAGGGGTTGGACCAATTTAAAAATCTAGAAAGTCTTACTATCAATGGTATAAATATAAATGAAATTAAATCGCTGGTCACAGCCAAGTCCATAAAGAGCTTAACGATTACAAACGGAGACAGTATCAACGATTTTTCCGTACTTTCCGTACTTCCTAATCTTGAAACGCTTTCCCTTGAATCAGAAATGATCCGGGATTTGAGCTTTTTATCAGGCATTACAAACTTAAAAAACTTTTCATTAAAAGATGCTAAGATTTTAGATGTTAACGAACTTAGAAATCATTCTGGTCTGACGAATCTGACCATTGCAGATTGTGATGAGATAAAGGATTTGAGCGGAATCGAGGGACTTTCTGGGCTTAAGGAACTTTTTCTGGAAATACCAAGCACTAGTCCGCAGCCGGATATGACACACTTCCCTGGAATCACTAAGCTTAATTTGGTTCGGGCCTCTGATGTAGGCTTTTTAAGTTCTATGACTTCATTGGAAGAACTGAATCTGGATCGTTGTAAGGTGAACAATCCGGATGTTTTTGCCAGCCTTACAAATTTGAAAAAACTGACCTGCGGATGGTTATCCGGTAGTTTTCAAAATTTAAATTTTGTATCAGCCATACCGTCTCTTGAATATCTCAATGTAAGCGGAATGTCGACGTATGAAGATGTTTCTAATATATTCCAGGTTCCATCGATACAGGAACTTTATTTAAACGGAGTAGAATGCGAACTTAATTTTGATAAAATTCAGCCCACAGAAACTTTGAAGGTTTTGGAAATGGACGGTGTAAAGTTATATAAGAACGTAAAAGTAGCCGGCGGTAACGGAATCTATTCCGTAGATTATGATAAGGTGGTTCTTGACGAACACAAAGATTTTTTTGCGAAATTTCCAGGACTTAAGAAACTGAGTTTGGCAGATAATACTCTTACAGGGATTGAATTTGCTTCTTCTCTTCCGTTGCTGGAAGAACTTAACATCAGTGGAAATTATGTATCTGATTTAAAACCATTACAAAATTTAAATCAATTAAAAAAGGTCGTATGTACAGATAATCCCATTGGGAATGACCGGGTACTAAGTGATAACGTTACCATAGTAAGATAAAAAATGAATACGATCCAAAAGAGTTTAAAGGAGTGCGAAAGATGAAAAGTGTAATAATAGGTATTGCCGGAGGAACCGGTTCAGGAAAGTCAACCTTTACGAATCGGTTAAAGGAGGCATTTTGTGACAACATAGCAGTCCTTTATCATGATAATTATTACAAAAAGCAAGATGGAGTTCCCTTTGAGGAAAGAAAAAAGATGAATTACGATCATCCGGAGGCATTTGAAACAGAGCTTTTGCTGAATCAGTTAACCATGCTGCGGGCAGGAGAAGCAGTGGAATGTCCTATCTATGATTATTCTATGCATAACCGCTCCGATGAAGTCGTAAGAGTGGAGCCAAAGAAAGTTATTTTAGTAGAAGGGATTTTAGTCTTTGCGGATGAACGATTAAGAAATATGTTTGATATTAAAATATTTGTAGAGGCAGATGCAGATGAGCGTATACTACGCCGTGTGATCCGGGATGTCAAAGACCGGGGCAGAGATATAGAAGGTGTGGTAGAGCAGTATCTTACAACGGTAAAGCCCATGCATTATCTTTATGTTGAGCCCACAAAGCCGCTTGCTGATGTGATTATTAACAGCGGAATGAATGAAGTGGCATTTCAGCTTATGCGCACAAACATTGAAAAAATGCTGTCATCTGAATCATAAATATCCATTGCGTAAGAATGGTTATGAGGGTTAAAAAATTTCCTAAAATTTTCTAGTGTATTTCATTCTGTTTCAGCCATAATAGGAGTGTAGCACAAAACACACCATGTAAAAAAAACAAACGAACACATGGTGAAATAGATGAAAAGGAGGCATTTTATTATGTCAGGAAAATCTAACACTACAAATGTACCAGAGGCAAGAGAAGCAATGGATCGTTTCAAAATGGAAGTAGCTAACGAATTAGGTGTTCCGTTAACAAATGGATACAACGGTAACTTAACTTCCGCACAGAATGGTTCTGTAGGCGGCTATATGGTTAAGAAAATGATCGAATCCTATGAGAGACAGCTTGCAGGTAAATAATCTGTAAAAGAAAAAAGAAAAGTGGAGCCGCAGCCTGGTAAATAAGAATTTATTTACAGGGGCTGCGGCTCCTTTTCTTTGTAAATTTTTAAGACGGAGCAACTTATAAATTTAAGAATCTCAGGACAAAATCTTGTTGTATATCTTTAGGTTTCATACTATAATAGTTTGGATAAATAAAGTGAGGAATCGTAATGAGAGTGATTGCAGGGAAAGCCAGAAGGCTTTTATTAAAAACAATAGAAGGTCAGGATACCAGACCTACCACAGACAGAATCAAAGAAACTCTTTTTAATATGATAAATACAGACATGGCTGATTGTTGTTTTCTGGATTTATTTTCTGGAAGCGGTGCCATTGGAATTGAAGCATTAAGCCGCGGAGCAAGATTTGCAGTTATGATAGAGCAAAACCCAAAAGCAGCGGAATGTATCCGGGAAAATTTGAAAACAACCAAACTGGAAGACTATGCAATTGTCATGAACTGTGACGCTTTAACAGGCATCTCCAGAATGGAAGGAAAGGGATATGTTTTTGACTATGTTTTCATGGATCCCCCTTATAACCTGGAATGGGAAAAAAGAGTTTTGGAAGCACTTGTTAATTCAACGATGATAGACGAGCATACCGTCATTATTACAGAGGCATCTTTGGAGACTTCGTTTGATTATCTGGATGATATGGGATATCAGATGGTAAAGGATAAGACTTATAAAACGAACAAGCATATTTTTATAGAGAAAAAGTAATAGAGGGAAAGAGAAGCTTATGAGAAAAGTAGTGTATCCGGGAAGCTTTGATCCGGTGACCTTTGGTCATCTGGACATCATTGAACGTTCAGCCAGAATGTCCGATCATTTAATTATAGGAGTTTTAAATAATAATTCAAAAACGCCGTTGTTTTCTGTAGAAGAACGTGTTAATATGTTAAAGAGTCTAACCAGGGATTTAAAGAACGTGGAAGTAACAGCGTTTGGAGGACTTTTAGTTGATTTTGTACGAGCCAATCAGGCGGATGCGGTTGTCCGTGGGCTTCGCGCTGTAACAGATTTTGAATATGAATTGCAGATTGCACAGACCAACCGTGTCATAGCACCGGAAGTGGATACTGTGTTTTTGACGACGAATCTTAAATATTCTTACTTGAGTTCCAGCATTGTGAAGGAGATTGCCGCTTTTGGCGGAGAGATAAACGCGTTTGTGCCGGAAGAAGTAGCGAAACGTGTGATGAAGAAAATGGAAGATAGAATGAAATAAAAGTAAGGAGTGTTCGAATTTATGATGAGTAGAATTGAGCAGTTAATTGGTGAAATTGAAGAATATATTGATAGCTGCAAGTATCAGCCCCTGTCTAACAGTAAGATCGTGGTAAACCGGGACGAGCTGGAGGAGCTTTTAGTGGAACTGCGCCTTCGTATTCCGGATGAGATTAAGCAGTATCAAAAAATCATCAGCAACCGGGATGCAATTATGAACGAAGCACGCCAGCAGGCGGATTCCATACTGGCCCAGGCCAATGCTCAGACCAATGAACTGGTCAATGAACACGAAATTATGCAGAAAGCCTACGCCCAGGCCAATGAAATTATTGAACAGGCCAGCCTGCAGGGACAGCAGATCGTAGAGAAGGCAGTGGCAGATGCAAACGGAATCAGACAGAGCTCTGTCCAGTATACCGATGATATGCTTAAAAGCCTGCAGACGATTATCAGCCACTCAATGGAAGGTGCACAAGGCCGTTTTGATGCCTTTATGACATCCATGCAGTCAAGCTATGATATCGTTTCCTCAAACCGTCAGGAACTGACCGGAGCTGTTATGGGAACGGAACAAGTGCCGGAACCCAGGACAGCAGAATAAACAGGATAATGGTTAGGAGGCTGTGAAAAGCCTTCCATGCTACATAGTGCCGGATGGATAATCCGGCATTTTTTATGACACTCTTTGTCTGAAAGATACCGGAAAATCCCCCGAAAGCAGAAGCGGCTGCAATCCATAATCCGCATAAGGCGCCGGGAAATGCTTCTGAAATGGCTTTGATTCCCGTGGTGATTTCCACAAGGCCAAGTATCACTGCCTTGTACTTTGGCGCATCCATGGGAAACTTTGTTATGTAAAGAGCTAAAATGGAAAACAGCATGATGTAGCCGCCTATTTTTACCATGACCTCGCAGGAATCCATCAGACTGTCATCAAAAGAACGCTGGGCCTTTTTGCTTACAGGCTGGGAGCGTTCTGGTTCTGTCACCTGGTAAAGTGCCTTTGCAGCCAGCGAGACCGGGAATATGGGAAGGTAAATGGAAAGAAGTAGTAGTGAAACCGGAACCTGGGCGGGCAGAGCGGAAGCGGCATAGCCAAGTAAAAACATGGGGCTTGGGTGATTGCAGATGGCAAGAAGGTATTTCCCTTCCTTATTTGAAATACGGCCGCTGTCCATAAAGTCGCTGCAGGTCCTTGCGCCCATGGGATAACCGCACAGGAGTCCGGATACCAGGGCATAGCTTCCGGCATCAGATAGGCAGAAAAACCGGTGCAAAAGTTTTTTTACCGGAAATATCAGGATATGAATTGCATTTAAGGTCACAATTACATTAGAACAGATCATGAATGGCAAAAGTGTGGGTACCACCACTGAGCCCCACAGAATAAGCCCATTTTTTGCTCCTTCGTAAGCAATGGCCGGCCGGAATAAGAGAAAAAGCAGGGCCGCTACGGAAAGCAGACGGAAAAAGGATTTTTTCATGTGCACCTGAATAAATTGTTTTATATATTTATATGAGGGGGCGTGACCGATATGATGGTGATTCTTTTTTTGATTCTGATCCTGTCCGTATTCCATGTGACCATGATCGATTATTTATATAATAATCCAACCTTTTATCAGCTAAATGCATATACTTGGGAAAGCGAGGATTTCAGGAGCTTAAAGCTTGGAAATATGGTTGCTGACTGGGATACCATTGATTACGATGTGCTGACCTCTCTTATGGTAGAGCATCAGTATGACCTGACAAAGGTGAAGGACAAGGACAACCATGGAAACCAGCTGCGGAAAATAAAGCCTCAGGAGTACCGAAAGCTTAAAAATGCTTATGTCACTTTGCTGGGGGATCTTAAGTTTTTTCCGGTACCATTGAATACAAAAGGGGATGCTCCTGAAATAACCTTTGAAAATGGTTGGATGCAGCCAAGGACCTATGGCGGTGACAGAGGACACGAAGGGTGTGACATTATGGGAAATAAGAAGCCCAGGGGTTACTATCCGGTGGTAAGTATGAGTGATGGCGTGGTGGAAAAGGTAGGCTGGCTCAATAAGGGCGGCTGGCGGATTGGAATCCGGGCGCCAGGAGGGGCGTATATATATTATGCCCATCTGTATGGATACAGCAAAGAATGGAAAGCAGGGGATCCTGTGAAGGCGGGAGAACTGTTAGGATTTATGGGAGACACAGGATATAGTGAGATTGAGGGGACGACTGGGAATTTTGATGTTCATCTTCATGTGGGGATTTATTTAAAAACAGACCATAATGAGGAGATGAGCGTCAATCCATATTGGGCTCTTAAATATCTGGAAAAATACCGGTTGAAATATTCCTATTAGTATATTAAGATTGCTTACATAGACAGGAAACAGGAGCAAAACGCGTGAAAGAAATGAAAATTTCAAAAGAGTTTTTAAACAGAATGAAAGACTTACTTGGAGAAGAAGAATTCGAGGCTTACGTAAGAAGTTTTGAAGAGGAAAGGCTGTATGGCCTGAGGGTTAATACTCTTAAAATTTCTCCAGAGGAGTTTATAAATATAACGGATTTAAGCCTAAAACCAGTTCCATGGATCAGGAATGGTTTTTACTACAATGGGGACGAACGTCCAGCTAAGGATCCCTATTATTATGCTGGCCTCTATTATTTGCAGGAGCCAAGTGCCATGACTCCGGCGGACCTTCTTCCTGTGGTTCCGGGGGATAGGGTTCTTGATCTTTGTGCAGCGCCTGGAGGAAAAAGCACCGAGCTTGGAGCCAGGCTGCAAGGAAAAGGGATGCTGGTATCCAATGATATCAGTAACTCAAGAGCAAAAGCACTTCTTAAGAACTTAGAGCTTTGGGGCATTGAAAACATCTGTGTTACCAGTGAGGAGCCAGGAAAGCTAAAAGAGACCTTTGGACCGTTTTTCAATAAGATTTTAATTGATGCACCATGTTCTGGCGAAGGGATGTTCCGAAAGGATGCGGACATGGTCAAAAGCTATGAGGAGCATGGACCGGAGTATTATGCTGTTATTCAAAAAGAAATCGTAGCTCAGGCTGTGGACATGCTGGTTCCCGGCGGGCTGATGCTTTACTCCACCTGTACCTTTTCCCCATGTGAGGATGAGGATATTATCCGTTGGATGTTAGAAGAATATGAGGAAATGGAACTTGTGCCTCTTCCCCTGTTTGAGGGAGCATCGGATGGAATCGGTCTTTCCGGCTGCCTTAGACTTTTTCCGCACAAGGTAAAGGGAGAAGGTCATTTTATGGCATTGTTAAGAAAAAAACAAAGTCATAAAAGAGAAGATATTATTAGTAGAGAGACAGAGAAGGAAAAACCGCTTCCCGAGGAATTGAAAGAATTTCTTTCCCTGATTTCAAGACAATTTGACACCAGAAGAATCTATATGAAAGAAGACTGTGTCTATTATTTGCCGGAGTGTTTTCCGAAACAGGGAAAAAAGCTTCGTTATCTGCGAACTGGCTTACTGCTAGGAGAATTGAAAAAAGGAAGATTTGAGCCAGCTCAGCCTCTGGCTATGGCTTTAAAGCAGGGGGAATTTAAACAGACAATCTCCTGGAACAAATCGGATGAAAGGGTAATCCGCTATTTAAAGGGAGAAACTATTTTCTTAACGGACGAGGAAGGGCAAAAAAAAGGCTGGTGTCTCATTTGTGTGGATGGGCATCCATTAGGCTTTGCCAAGGGGAGCGGAAACACATTGAAAAACAAATACTATCCTGGATGGCGGTGGCAGTAATGAAAGAAATCAGATTAGATAAATATTTAGGTGAAATGGGAATCGGAACCAGGAGCCAGATTAAGGAAATGGCAAAAAAAGGCAGGATCACGGTAGACGGCACCCCGGAGAAAAAGACAGAACGAAAAATAGACCCGGAGCTGACTGAGGTGGCGGTAGACGGTCATAGAATTGCCTATGCGGCCTTTGAATACTATATGCTGAATAAACCGCAGGGGGTTGTTTCTGCAACGGAGGATAAGCGATATGAGACCGTGATCGGTCTTATCGGAGACCGAATGAGGGATGACTTATTTCCTGTGGGAAGACTTGATATAGATACCGAAGGACTCCTTCTGATTACTAACGACGGAGATCTGGCCCACCAGCTTCTTTCTCCAAAAAAACATGTGGACAAGGTTTACTATGCTAAGATAGAGGGAGTGCTGCCTTCTGATGCGGCAAAGCAGATGGAGGAAGGAATTCTGCTTTCCGATGGAACGCCTACTCTTCCGGCCAGGCTTGAGATTTTGAAAGAAGGAGAGATATCTGAAATATTCCTTACTATACGAGAAGGAAAATTCCATCAGGTAAAACGTATGTTTGAAACATTTGGCACTCCTGTGGTATACTTAAAAAGGCTATCCATGGGAAGCCTTACACTGGATGAAACATTGAAACCAGGAGATTACCGTCCTCTGACCAATGAGGAATTAGAAGAACTGAAGCGTCATGGAAAGGAAAAGAGAACAAACCATGTTAAATGAGAAAAAAGCTGTGATTTTTGATCTGGATGGAACCCTGGTGGATTCCATGTGGATGTGGAAGTCCATTGATATAGATTTTTTAGGAGACAGAGGAATTGAATGCCCAGACGATCTCCAAAAGGATATAGAAGGTATGAGTTTTTCAGAAACTGCCTTTTACTTTAAGGAGAGGTTTAAGCTGGAAGAGTCTCTCGATGAGATCAAGGATATCTGGGTAGGAATGTCCATTGAAAAGTATAGAAATGAAGTGCCCTTAAAGCCCGGTGCAGATAAACTGCTAAAATATATAGCAGAAAATGGGCTAAAAGCGGGTATCGCTACCAGCAATGGCCGGCAAATGGTAGAGGCAGTGCTTGAATCCCTTCATATCGGGCAATATTTTCAGGTAGTGGCGACCTCCTGTGAGGTGGCGGCTGGAAAGCCTGCTCCGGATATTTACTTAAAAGTGGCCAGTGAGCTTTCTGTAGACCCTGCTCACTGTCTCGTCTTTGAAGACGTCCCTGCGGGCATTCTTGCAGGAAAGAGAGCCGGCATGACAGTTTGTGCAGTAGACGATGATTTTTCCAAGGATATGGAAGAAGAAAAGAGAAGACTGGCAGATTATTTTATACATGACTATCATCAGATATTTAATAGAAATGGAGCAAACGAATGATACACGATTATCTTCCTATCAGCAGGACTGATATGAATATCAGAGGCTGGAAACAATGCGATTTTGTTTACGTCGTCGGAGATGCCTATGTAGACCACCCTTCTTTTGGACATGCCATTATCAGCCGTCTTTTGGAGGCCCATGGATATAAAGTTGGAATTATCGCACAGCCAGACTGGAAGGATAAAAAGAGCATTCAGGTCCTTGGGGAGCCGAGACTTGGATTTTTAGTTTCCGGCGGAAATATGGACTCTATGGTAAATCATTACTCTGTTTCAAAGAAACGGAGACAGCAGGATGCCTATACCCCTGGCGGAGTCATGGGGAAGCGGCCGGATTATGCAACCACAGTTTACTGCAATTTAATCCGTTCCGTCTATAAGAATACTCCTGTTATCATCGGAGGCATTGAAGCCAGCTTGCGTCGGTTTGCTCATTATGATTACTGGTCTGACCGGTTAAAACACTCCATTTTAATTGATTCCCAGGCAGATTTGATTTCCTATGGAATGGGCGAAAAATCAATTGTAGATATTGCAGATGCCTTAAACAGCGGAATTGATATTAAAGATATTACATTTATTGAAGGAACGGTTTATAAGGCAAGCAGCCTGGAATCCGTTTATGATTATAAATTACTCCCATCCTATGACAGCATGAAGGCTGATAAGCTGGAATATGCAAAAAGCTATTATGTTCAGTATTCCAATACCGATCCATTTCTCGGAAAACGCCTGGTAGAGCCGTATAAGGATAATTTATTTGTGGTTCAGAATCCTCCGTCAAAGCCATTGTCTGAGGAAGAGATGGATTTCACGTATGACCTTCCCTATATGCGCAACTACCATCCCTCCTACGAGGAACAGGGAGGAATTCCGGCAGTCAGGGAGGTAAAATTCAGCCTTATTAATAATAGGGGCTGCTTTGGAGCCTGCAGTTTCTGTGCTCTTACCTTTCATCAGGGAAGGATCATTCAGGCAAGAAGCCATAATTCCCTCATTGATGAGGCAAAAAAACTGACAGAGGAACCGGATTTTAAAGGTTATATTCACGATGTTGGCGGCCCTACCGCAGATTTCAGGTATCCAGCCTGCGAAAAGCAGACCACAAAGGGAGCCTGTTCCAACCGTCAGTGCCTGTTTCCGGAACCTTGTAAGAATTTAAGAGCAGACCACTCAGATTATATCGAGCTTTTAAGGAAACTAAGGAATCTGCCTAAGGTGAAAAAGGTATTTATCCGTTCAGGGATCCGATTTGATTATGTTCTGGCAGATCCGGGCAAAAAGTTCTTAAAGGAGCTTTGTGAGCACCATGTCAGCGGTCAGTTAAAGGTCGCACCGGAGCACGTAGCAGATAAAGTTCTTTCCAAGATGGGCAAGCCCCAAAATCAGGTATACCGTCAGTTCGTAAAAGAGTATAACGAGATGAATGTGAGAATAGGCAAGAAACAGTTTCTGGTTCCCTATCTCATGTCTTCTCATCCAGGCTCTGGTCTTCATGAGGCCATAGAGCTGGCAGAATATTTAAGAGATCTGGGATATATGCCGGAGCAGGTGCAGGACTTTTATCCAACTCCTTCCACCATTTCTACGTGTATGTATTATACCGGGCATGATCCCCGTACCATGGAAAAGGTCTACGTGCCGACCAATCCTCACGAAAAAGCCATGCAGAGAGCTCTCATACAGTACCGCAACCCTAAGAACTACGACCTGGTGGTAGAAGCGTTAAAGCAGGCAGGAAGAACCGATCTCATCGGTTTTGATAAAAAATGCCTCATTCGCCCTAAAACAGGTGGTCCTAAAAGTAATATGGATGGGAAAAACGGGAAATATAATGGTAATATGAGAAAAGCGGAAGCTTCGTCCCAGGAAGGACAAAAGAATCGCAAGAAAAAGACCATACGTAACGTTCATAAAAAAGCTGCCAAATAATAGGAATAGAAGTTCAGGAAAAGAAGGGATTAATATGAAGATTGCAATTGTAACCGGTGCATCTTCCGGTATGGGTAAAGAATTTGTCATGCAGATTGCCGATCGTTTTAACGGAATCGGTGAAATATGGGCCATTGCCAGAAGGCAGGAGCTCATGGAGGAATTATCTCCCCTGGTGCCTGTAAAGCTCCGGACCTTTTCGATAGATCTAACAGATGAAAGCTCCTTAAGAGAACTTCAGGAAATTCTTGAACGAGAGAAACCAGAGGTAAAAATGCTCATCAACGCAGCCGGTTACGGTAAAATCGGTACCGTGGGCAGCGTGAGTCTTTCCGACGAGATGGGAATGGTTGATTTAAACTGCAGAGGACTTATTGCTGTTACTCATATGGTGATTCCATATCTTTCATCCAACAGCCGGATCATACAATTTTCTTCTTCTGCTTCCTTTTTACCCCAGCCAGGCTTTGCTATTTATGCTGCTACAAAATCATTTGTTTTAAGCTACAGCCGGGCATTGAATGAAGAATTAAATCATAGGGGTATATTCGTTACGGCAGTATGCCCTGGGCCTGTAAGAACAGAATTTTTTGATATTGCTGAAACAACAGGGCGTATTCCTGCTTACAAAAAGGTAGTCATGGCCGATCCTAAAAAAGTGGTTCGCCAGGCACTTCGGGAAAGTATGATGGGCCGTCCTGTTTCCGTTTACGGAGGAACGATGAAGACTCTCCGTCTGGCTGCAAAGGTAATGCCTCACAGCTTTATATTACGCCTTTTTCGAGCAATTGGTGTAATGAAGGTAAAAATGAAAGACTCTAATGAGGATTACAGAAAGGATATCACATGCAGTCTTTGATTGTATCGAGTAATGAAGCAGGCCAGCGTCTTGACAAGCTGCTGACCAAATATCTAAATCTGGCCGGAAAAGGATTTCTTTATAAGATGATGAGAAAAAAGAACATCACATTAAACGGCAAAAAATGTGACGGTTCGGAAAAATTATTATCAGGAGATGAAATCAAGCTGTTTCTGTCGGAAGAGACTATCTTAAAATTTTCCGAAGTAAAAATACCGGATGTTAAAAAAGTCAAATTAGATATTATTTACGAAGATGATAATATTGCGCTGGTAAATAAGCCTGCAGGGATGCTTTCCCAAAAAGCAAAGGACACAGATGAGTCTCTGGTGGAATACTTCATTGATTATTTATTATCCAGTGACCAGTTATCTACAGAACAGTTAAAAAGCTTCCGCCCTTCCATCTGCAACCGCCTTGACCGGAATACAAGCGGTCTTGTGGTAGGAGGAAAATCTCTTGCCGGGCTTCAAATTATGTCAGAAGTCTTTAAGGACAGAAGCATACACAAGTTTTATCAATGTGTGGTGAAGGGAGAGGTATCCGGACGTCAGACTATTAATGGCTTCTTAATTAAGGATGAAAAGACCAATCAGGTAACCATTCATAAAACATCAATACCTGGAAGCCTGCCGATAACCACAGAATATGAGCCTGTGCAGTATTTCGGAGGATATACTCTTTTAAAGGTCACCTTGATTACAGGGCGAACCCATCAGATCAGGGCTCATCTGTCTTCCATTGGACACCCCATTGTGGGGGATTATAAATATGGGGACAGCCGGGTCAATGAAGAGGCAAAAAAGCTTTACCATATTAGTTCCCAGATGCTCCATTCTTATCAGGTGATATTTCCTGAACTAAGAGAGCCTTTGGAGTATTTATCAGGTAAATCATATAAAGCCTCTCTTCCCAAAACATTTTCAAAGATATGCAGGGACTGGAGATAGGAGGGAGATATGGGAACCTGGAAAACTAGGGGGTTAAGGGGATCTACCCTGGAAGAACTGATTAACAGAAGCAATGAAGGATATCGGGAAAAGGGACTTGCATTGATTCAGAAAATACCGACTCCAATCACACCAATCTCCATCGATAAGGAAAGCCGGCATATTACACTGGCGTATTTTGACCAGAAAAGTACGGTGGATTATATTGGTGCGGTACAGGGAATTCCTATCTGTTTTGATGCAAAAGAGTGCGGAGCTAATACCTTTCCCTTACAGAATATCCATCCTCACCAGGTCGCTTTTATGGAAGCCTTTGAGCAACAGGGAGGAATTGCCTTTATTATCTTATCCTACACCCAGAAAAACGAGATTTATTATCTTCCATTTGCCCGGTTAAAAGAATACTGGAAGAGAATGGAGGAAGGCGGCAGAAAAAGCTTCACCTACGAAGAGGTGGATAAGGCATGGAAGATTGGAAGCTGCCGTGATATTCTTGTCCACTATTTGGAGATGATTCAAAAAGATTTGACAGGAAGAGATTGACAAGTCAGGATTTGTAACCTATAATAAACAGCACATCATCGAATTATCACTTTACTACAATAAAGTAATTTCGAAGGATAATGCATGAAATAGAATTTCTTCACTGATTTCAGCAGTCAGGAGGTTTATATGGCAAATAAACTGTTACATACTCCGGATGGTGTCCGGGATATATACGGAGCAGAGTGTACCAGAAAGGCAGTCATACAGGAAAAGATGTTAAAGGTATTTCATTTGTGCGGGTATCAGGATATAGAGACTCCTACCTTTGAATTCTTTGACATCTTTAATGAATCAAGAGGCAGTGTAAAGGCCAAGGAAATGTTCAAGTTCTTTGACCGTGACAATCATACCCTTGTACTTCGGCCCGATGAGACGCCTGCAATTGCAAGATGTGCGGCAAAGTATTTCCTTCATGAGGATATGCCCATCCGCCTTTGTTATATGGAACGGACCTTTATCAATCATTCCAGCTATCAAGGCAGACTAAAGGAAGCCAGTCAGACCGGCGTAGAGCTCATCGGAGATGATTCCGCGGACTCTGACGGCGAGATTCTCGCTATGGTAATCTGGGCACTGATGAGTGCGGGACTTACGGAAATCCAGGTGGAATTAGGAGAAGTGGATTTCTTTAAAGGACTTTTAGAAGAAGCAGGCATGGACGAAGAGCAGGAAGAGCGTCTAAGAGAGCTGATTGAAAATAAAAATTACTTTGGGGTGGAGGAGCTTGTTAACTCTCAGCCTATATCCAATGAATTAAAGCAGGTGTTCTTAAAGCTTCCGGAGCTTTTTGGCTCCCTGGATCAGATTAAGGCAGCCAAAGAACTAACAAGTAATAAAAGAGCTTTAAAAGCCATTGAACGTCTGGAAGAGGTAAATGAAATCCTTTCCTTTTACGGGCTTTCTGATTACGTTTCCTATGATCTTGGAATGCTGAGCCAGTATCAGTATTATACAGGGATTATATTTAAGGCATACTCCTATGGAACCGGCGATTATATCGTAAATGGCGGAAGATATGATAAGCTTTTAGAGCAGTTTGGCAAAGATTCTCCTGCCGTGGGATTTGGAATCTCTGTGGATGAGCTGCTTTTAGCTTTATCCAGACAAAAGATCAAAACAGAGATTCCTGTGACCAATACCATGATCCTTTATGAACAGGAATCCAGGGAACAGGCCATTTTGTTGGCAGATCATTTTAGAAGCACTGGTTTGTCGGTCCAGCTTCAGTCAAGGGATGGAAAGCGCTCCATGGAAGATTATGAAGCCTATGCCCTTCGCAGAGAGCTTACCAATCTTTTGTATCTGGATTCCCGGGGAATTGCTGTTACCATTAAAAATCTGTCTCTTGGAAGAGAAGATGAAATACCGCTTTCAGAATATTTAAAATGACGGGAGGGAATGTATGAGATATCTAACCTTTGCCCTGGCAAAAGGGCGTCTGGCCAGCAAATCCCTCTCTATGTTTGAAAAAATAGGTATTACCTGTGAAGAGATGAAGGATAAAGACTCCAGAAAATTGATCTTTGTGAATGAGGAATTAGGCATCAGATTCTTCCTTGCAAAAGCCAGCGATGTTCCCACCTATGTGGAATACGGTGCGGCGGATATCGGCGTGGTGGGCAAGGATACCATATTGGAAGAAGGCCGTAAGCTTTACGAAGTGATGGATCTTGGCATGGGAAGCTGCCGCATGTGCGTCTGTGGTCCCGAGTCTGCCAGAGAGCTTTTAAAGCATCATGAAAGAATCCGGGTAGCAACCAAATATCCAGCCATTGCCAAGGACTATTTTTACAACAAGAAGCACCAGACTGTGGAAATCATTAAGTTGAATGGTTCCATTGAGCTGGCTCCTATTGTTGGACTTTCCGAGGTCATTGTAGATATTGTGGAAACAGGAGCAACCTTAAAGGAAAATGGTCTTACAGTATTAGAGGAAATTTGTCCCCTATCAGCCCGAATGGTGGTAAATCAGGTAAGCTTAAAACGGGAAAATGACAGGATCACAAAGCTGATCCGTGATCTTCGCACCTTACTGCAGGAGGAAAACCAATGAGAATCGTAAGATTAGATGAAACATCCAGAAAAAACATTCTCGCAGATCTCTTAAAACGGGATCCCAATCAATATGGTACGTATGCAGATGCAGTCCAGAACATCATTGATACGGTAAAAAGGGACCGGGACAAGGCCGTTTTCGCATATACCAGAGAATTTGATCATGCGTATATCGATCCTTCCAACATCAGAGTAACAGAAGAGGAGATGGAGGAAGCGCTAAAGGAAGTAAAACCAGAGCTTTTGGAGGTAATGAAGAAATCCCTGAAAAACATTCAGGAATTTCACGAAAAACAGAAACAATACAGTTGGTTTGACAGCAAGCCAAACGGTACCATTCTGGGTCAAAAGGTCACTGCGCTGGAAAGTGCCGGTGTATACGTTCCAGGCGGGAAGGCCGCTTATCCTTCTTCTGTTTTAATGAACATCATTCCTGCAAAAGTGGCTGGAGTGGATCGCATCGTCATGGTGACTCCTCCGGGAAGGGATGGAAAGGTCAATCCAGTTACCTTGACCGCTGCCCGTCTTTCAGGAGTCACTGAAGTATATAAAGTGGGAGGGGCCCAGGCAATCGCAGCCCTGGCATTTGGTACAGAATCCATTCCACGGGTGGATAAAATTGTAGGCCCTGGCAATATCTTTGTTGCCCTGGCAAAAAAGGCAGTCTACGGTCATGTGAGCATTGACAGCATCGCAGGACCAAGTGAGATTCTGGTCCTTGCAGACGAGAGCGCCAATCCCCGTTTTGTTGCAGCGGATCTTCTTTCTCAGGCAGAGCATGATGAGCTGGCTTCTTCTATTTTAGTAACCACCAGCATGGAACTGGCCCAAAAGGTATCAGAGGAGGCAGAGCGGTTTA
Organism: Clostridium sp. 12(A); assembly: GCA_000526575.1. GTDB lineage: Bacteria > Bacillota > Clostridia > Lachnospirales > Lachnospiraceae > Lacrimispora > Lacrimispora xylanolytica. The sequence continues at coordinate 775,801 of JAGI01000002.1, forward strand.
CAAACCAGCTTTCCCGAACTGAAATTATTCGAAAATCTCTGGATCAATACGGCTATATTCTGGTTGCAGATTCTATGAAGGAAGCCATTGAGACCGTCAATGAAATTGCACCGGAGCATTTGGAAATCGTGACAAAGAATCCGTTTGAGGATATGACAAAGATCCGACATGCAGGAGCTATCTTCATCGGAGAATACAGTTCAGAGCCCCTGGGTGATTATTTTGCAGGTCCCAATCACGTGCTTCCCACCAATGGGACTGCCCGTTTCTTCTCTGCTTTAAGCGTGGATGATTTCGTGAAGAAGTCAAGCATTGTTTATTATTCCAAAGAAGCCTTATATGAGGTTCACCAGGATATTGAGGCTTTTGCAAATGCAGAATATTTAACCGCTCATGCCAATTCGGTGAAGGTCCGGTTTGAGGAAGAGGAATCATAACGCAGGGGAGGAATTAGGAACGTGGGACGAAGTTGTGAGATTGAACGAGTGACAGCGGAAACAAACATTCACATGTGTCTTAATCTGGATGGACAGGGAGAGGCAGTGATAAACACAGGCATAGGCTTTTTTAATCATATGCTAAATAGTTTTACCCGTCATGGTTTTTTTGATTTAAATCTTTCTGTAGATGGGGATCTGGAAGTAGATACTCATCATACGGTAGAAGATACTGGAATTGTACTGGGAAATGCAATTAAAAAAGCCCTTGGTGATAAAAAGTCCATCAAACGCTACGGAAGCATGATTCTTCCCATGGACGAGACCCTGATTCTTTGTGCCATTGATTTATCCGGAAGACCTTATTTCAGCTTTGACGTTCCATTTACATCAGAACGAGTAGGAGATTTCGAGACTGAGATGGTAAAAGAGTTCTTCTATGCGGTTTCCTATGCCAGCGAGATGAATTTGCATATCAGAAAACTGGCAGGAGAAAACAATCACCATATCATCGAAGGAATCTTTAAAGCATTTGCAAAGGCACTTGATGAGGCTACCATGATAGATGATAGGATTCGTGGAGTGTTATCTACGAAAGGGACATTATAAAGGAGAATTCGTATGCAGCTTTATCCAGCGATTGATTTAAAAAACGGGCAGTGCGTCCGCTTAAGACAGGGCGAATTTAAGGATATAACAGTATATTCTGACAGACCAGAAGAGATTGCTGCGAAATGGCAGTCAAAGGGAGCTACCTTTCTCCATCTGGTGGACTTAGACGGTGCTCTGGCTGGTCATTCAGTGAACAAAGAGGTTGTGAAGAAGATTGCGGCGGAAGTTTCTATCCCTGTTCAGATGGGCGGCGGCATCCGAAAGGAAGAAGATATTGAGTTTATTCTGTCTCTTGGGGTAAGCCGTGTCATTATCGGAACAAAAGCTGCAGAAAATCCGGAATTTATTCGGCAAATGGTGAATAAATTTGGACAGGAGCGTATTGTAGCAGGAATCGATGCAAAAAATGGCATGGTTGCTGTAGAAGGCTGGGAGAAAATCAGCAATCTTTCCGCATCCCAGCTTGCAAACCAAATGAAAGAATACGGAATTCGTCATGTGGTGTATACAGATATCGCCAGAGATGGAATGCTGTCAGGTCCTAATGTGGAATACACCAGGAAATTGACGGAAGAAACAGGTCTTGACATTATCGCTTCCGGTGGAATGTCTTCCATGGAAGATTTAGAGGAACTATACCATGCAGGCATATGTGGTGCAATTATCGGAAAAGCTCTGTATGAGAACAGAATTGATTTAAAAGAAGCTATTGTTGCTTTTGAAGGACAGGACCATCAGGGGAGGAAAAGTTGATGGAATGCAAAAAACTGATTGCAGGTTTTGGCATACGGCAGGGCAAGGCGTGCAGGCTTGATGATTTACAGGTCTGTTATAAGGAAGACCTGCTTTCTTTGGCCCGTTATTTTGGAGACAGCGGGGCAGATGAACTATTTATTTATGATTTATCGGATACGGAAGAAGACCATGAAAAAACCATTGGTCTTATCAAAGAGATCGTCAGGCTTTCGGATATCCCTGTCATTGCCGGAGGCAGAGTAAAGCGGCTGGAAGATGTAAAAAAATATCTTTATGCAGGATCAAAAGCTGCATTTCTGGATGCTGGAGATGATGATAATGTGGATCTTATGAAAGAAGCCGCCGACCGGTTTGGAGACGATAAAATCTATGCTTATTTACCAGATTCCTCCTATCTTAACCGAACCAGGGAATATGCTCAGCTTGGAGCCTCGGTCATGATACTTGGTGATCCAGACATTACAGAAGAGATTCTTTTCGCAATTTCCTCTTGTGAGGAACATTTTCTGCTGACTGGTTCTGATGAAAATATGCTTTCAGATTCCTTAAAGCTGGATCTGGTGGATGGCTTTATCGCCTGTCTGTTAGAAGATTCCGTATTCATGGATTTAAAACAGGAATTAAAGTCCCAGGGCATTGGAGTAGATACCTTTGAAAGCAGCGTGGATTTTTCCCAGTTTAAGTTAAATTCCGATGGCCTGATTCCGGTGGTAGTTCAGGAATACCGCACTGGAGAAGTTCTCATGCTGGCGTATATGAATGAGGAAGCCTTTAAGGAAACATTAAAATCCGGCTGTATGACATATTATAGCCGCAGCCGTCAAAGTCTCTGGAAAAAAGGAGAGACTTCCGGCCATTTCCAATATGTAAAGGCTTTATCTCTTGATTGTGATAATGATACGCTGCTTGCAAAAGTCAATCAGATCGGGGCTGCCTGCCATACAGGAGAGCAAAGCTGTTTCCACCAGAGCCTGATTAAAAAAGAATTCAAGGACTCCAATCCACTTAAAGTATTCGAAGACGTCTTTCAGGTGATTCTCGATAGAAAAATCAACCCCAAAGAAGGCTCCTATACCAATTACCTCTTTGATAAGGGACTGGATAAAATACTGAAAAAGCTGGGAGAAGAGTCGACAGAAATTATCATTGCTGCTAAAAACCCTAACCCGGAAGAGGTAAAATACGAAATTTCAGATTTTCTTTATCATATGATGGTTCTAATGGCTCAAAAAGGTGTTACCTGGGAAGACATAACCAGGGAACTGGCTAATCGTTAGAGAATTAAGGGTATCTTATACATAGCTTTTAAAGCTTATGTTAGATGCCCTTTTTGTGTACTTGAAATTTTGTGGATACCACAGCGTAGACAGTATAATATCACTATGGTATAATAAACCAATTGGGATAAGGGAAAGCTATTAAAACTAAAATCATGAAAAAGAGGCGATTATTATGTCAGAAGTACTAAATCATTTTTTAAAGTATATATCCTATGATACCCAGTCAAAAGATGGAGTGGAGGCGGTTCCAAGTACAGAAAAACAAAAGGTGCTGGCACAGGAACTGGCCTTAGAACTTCGGGCCATGAAGGCAGAAGATGTGATCGTGGATGATCATGGCTATATTTACGCAACGATTCCTGCAACCACAGATAAGCCCGTACCAGTTCTGGGATTTGTTTCTCATATGGATACCTCTCCGGCATTTTCAGGAGCAGGAGTAAAACCACAGATTGTAAAAAATTACGACGGAAATGATATTTTGCTGAATCAGGAAACAGGACTCACCATGAAGGTAAGTGATTTTCCATATTTATTAAAATATAAAGGTCAGGATATTGTTACAACGGATGGCACCACCCTTTTAGGAGCTGATGATAAAGCCGGAGTAGCAGAGATTATGACGATGGCAGAATTCCTGTTATCTCATCCTGAAATTCCTCACGGAAAAATCCGTATTGGCTTTACTCCAGATGAAGAGGTTGGAAGAGGAGCTGATTTCTTTGATGTCAAGGGATTTGGTGCGGAGGTTGCCTATACCGTTGACGGCGGTGGTCTGGGAGAATTGGAATATGAGAATTTCAATGCAGCCTCTGCTAAGGTGAAGATTCATGGTACAAGCATTCATCCAGGCTCTTCCAAAGGAAAGATGAAGAATGCGCTATTAATGGCTATGGAATTCCATAACATGCTTCCTGCCTTTGACAATCCTATGTATACAGATGGCTACGAAGGCTTTTTCCACCTGGATTCCATGGAGGGAAGCGTTGAGGAAGCAGCCATGGATTATATTATCCGTGACCACAGCAAAGAAAAGTTCGAAGAGAAAAAACAGTTCATCCGCAGAGTGGAGGAGTATTTGAACAGCCGCTATGGAGCAGGCACTGTCGAGGTGTTGTTAAGAGACAGTTATTTTAACATGAAAGAAAAAATCGAGCCACATATGTACCTCATCGACATTGCGAAAGCAGCCATGGAGGAACTGGAAATTGAACCTTTGGTAACACCAATCAGAGGAGGAACCGATGGGGCCCGTCTTTCTTATGAAGGACTTCCTTGTCCTAATATCTGTACTGGTGGTTACAACTATCATGGTAAATTTGAATTTATTCCGGTTCAGTCCATGGAGAAGGTAGTAGAGTTATTGTTAAAGATTGTTGAGAAATTTACAGAGCGGTAAGCTTTTTACTGTTTCAAATAAAAGAGCTGTTGGACGGCTAAAAGAATAGTTTCTTTGCCTTACCAACAGCTCTTTTTTATTTCTTCGATTATCCTAATAGATCAGAAGTTAAATTGCTTCCTTTTCTAAGTTCCTGTCTTGCATGCTGAATGAGGGTATCCATCTTTTCCAGTTCCTTTAACAGCTCTTTTTCTTCGTCACTGGTATGAATGACTTTGCTGATTCCACCGTTTTTAATGACAATTCTCTTATCTGCCATAAGTGCAAGCAATGGGTCGTGGGTCGCCATCAAGACGATTTTGTCTGAAGTGACCAACAGCTCCAGGGCTTTTTTTCGGTCAATTCCTGCATTTTCAATTTCATCAATCAGGACAATGGGAGAGGAGCTTAAAATAGCAGTATCTGCAATCATAAGAGCTCTTGACTGACCTCCGCTTAAGCTGGTTACGGGCGTGGTCAGATCAAACTTCTCGCCAGCCAGATTATTGGCCGCTTTTATAATTTCATTGATCACTGACTGTGGATCCTCCACCAGACGGCTGACTGCATGCATATTTAAGAAATCTTGAACCGTTAAATCCATAACAAAATTCATGTTCTGAGAGAGCTGAGCGACCAATCGGTTGTTGGAGGAAAAACGCCACTTATTATCCGGTACATCTCCGTTGATGCGGATGCTCCGGCCGGTAGGTGTATCATTTTGCGCTGCCCACTCGATATCTGCAAGAAGGCGGCTTTTCCCGGAACCGGTAGGGCCTACAATAGAGATAATCTGAGAGGTGTGAATGGTCAGCTCCTCAAAGCCTTCTGTCACTCCTGACTTATCATGTCCCGCAAGAATGGTCAGAGAGAGTACCTGGTTCTTCTTTTCAATACCAAGAAACGCCTGCATCTGTTCGATATATACCGGAAGATCGGATAAAACCTTTTCTTTATCAATGGCCTGATCTTCTAATTCCACTTCGGAAAAATGATCCAAATATTCTTCCAGTGTCTGATTCTCAAAACCTGTGATATCTAATTTATTCTGCTCAAAGTAAGACATAGAGTATGGGTATTCTTCTAATATCCTTGAAATTGTCCAGTTTGTCATTTCCTATCAGCCCCCAAATCCATTTTTTTAATATTACCCATCTGATAAGCTTCTCCGATCCTGGTCTCGCCAAGACAGTAGGAGCAGAGCGCAGATGGCATAGGAAACCGAAGCTTCATTCCCTGAACCGATTTTATATCCTGGTCTTCATCGTATAATAAGCTGCCAAGTTCATAAGCACCCTGTCCGGTCAGGCCATTTACATGCATGGTAACAGCACGGGGATTGACGGAGCTTACACAGGAAGCAAAAACTTCGCGTTCTGCCTGGGATACAATATCTCCCTTGGTGATGACTACAAAATCTGCGGACTTTAACATGGGGCCAATTTTTTTCGGAGTATTGATACCGGATAGGTTATCGATGACGCAAACGCCCTTAATGTCCTTTAAGTAAGGAGAACAGCGGTTGCACAGCCCTGCTGATTCTGTAATCAGGAGATCTAGTTTCTCCTGATTGCCCCAGCTGACCACTTCTTCAATGTTAGAGGCAAAGAAATGATCGGGACATAAAGCGCCGGATAATCCCTTTTTTACGGGGATGCCTGCTTTTTCATAGGCAGCATCGTCATCGGTATACAAACAGTCGAATTTCACCACACCGACTTTAATGTTTCTTCTATTATAAGAAGCGATGACCTTTAATATAATGGAGGTCTTCCCGGAAGAAGGGGGACCTGAAAATATAATCAGATTCATAAAATCTCCTTTTCTGCCGCCTGATAAAATTTCTGCTCTATGTTCTTTATCAGTTCGCCGATATCATGATTGTGGATAAAGTCCCAGCCAAGCCACATGAAATTCTGGTCTTCTTTTAGATTATTTTCAACCAGAGGATTGGTAGATGGGAATTTTCCGTTGGAGGAAAGGATCTCGCCGATCTCTTTAGAATAAAGAAGGTCTACGAAAGGCTTCACCTTATCTTTATTCTTTGCTCTCGCCAGAAGGAAGATTGGGCTTAAAATAGCGCCGTCTTTTGGCCATACAGGATGCATTGGTCCTTTTCCATCAGCCATGCTGGCAAAAAAGTAAGGGGTAACCGTAATGGTTGGAACTTTACCCTCTCCCTTTGCAAGATGTGCTTTCACCATCTGAGCAGGATGCATGCTGCGCAGAAGTGCCTTTCCCATTTTTTCTACGCCTTCTTCTCCGTAGTAGCGGTAGATATGGAGTAAGAATGCATTGAACATATCAAGATCCTTCATGGGAAGGCTGATGCTGTTTTCAAATTCAGGCTTCATTAAATCCGCCCAGCTTTCAGGCATAGGACGATCTCCAAGAACATTGGTATTTACCATGAAGATAGCTGGAACCACGCCAATAATCGCGTACTGGCCCTTTGGGTCCTTTAAGGATATCTTTTCGTTATCAAAATCAGGATTAATATGATCCAGACCGGAGATATCTTCAAATTCTCCAGCTTCCCGGTAACGGCCCATCATTTCCTTATCAAAGAAAAGATCAAAGCCTGCGGATAAATACAGATCAGAAAGTGCATCTGCATTGCCATTTGCAGCAATCACACGTTCTTTTACATCATCCAGGCCTAAATTGGCAGATTTCAAATTATAATCCACTTTATAGCCAAGCTTATCGGACTGCTCACTGAGCCAGGATTCGAATTTTTCCATCAGCGGAAGGCGGATGGGACAGGGAAGGACTCCTTCAATTCTGATATCACCGCCATCTTCCTTTACCATAGGAGCAAGTCCTGTGCCCGCATCCGGAAGTGCCTGATGGATGACTTCGTCAAGTTTTGCAAGGAATGCCTCCGCATTCATCTTTCTCATGGAAAGAGCCATTTCCAGTGTGACTGTCTTACCAATGGTGTTTCGCATGATGGGATTGCTCATTTTATCAAAACCGTTAGCCACAAAGAAATTGATTGTCTCCGGGTATTTTTCTGTTATATCATATATAGTATCAGTTACTTTTAAATGATTTGACATAGTTTCTTCCTTTCTGATGGTAATAAGTGGTAATAAGTAAATGTTTTTCAAACTATCTTTCGTAGGTACTATCATACCATAACATTTCCTCTTTGTTTGTTGTAGATACAACCAAGTACCAAAACATTATTGATACAAATTATTATGAGACCTCATTGGAGGCATGTAACTAAAATGATACCATACTTTGATAAAATTATTGTAGATTTTCTTATTATTTTTTTAAGTGAAAGCCTCGAAAAATCTGGAATTCTAAATATTTCTCATTAAAAACCTTAAAAATATCTGTCTTTGTGGCGCGGAAAAAGGATTGTGTTGTTTTAAGGTTTATGCTATACTTACTAAGGTTTGTCATTTTTTTGTAAAATGAATGCTAATTTTGTGTTAAAATGGCACGCCACAAAGAATATTGTTGACCGCTGATTATTTAGTATTTACTTTTGCGGCAAAAAATTTGGAGGTGATTGCTTGGGTGTTACCTTAGGTGAGTTTTTAGTGGAGCTGACAAAAAATCTGCCACTCCTTATCGTATCTGTTCTGACATTAGGTGTTATACTTGTTAATGGCTGGACTGATGCACCGAACGCGATAGCGACATGCATATCCACCCGTTCTATGAGGCCAAGAACGGCGATTTTAATGGCGGCAATAATGAATTTTGCCGGGATTTTGATTATGACCTCTTTTAATGCTACCGTTGCCATGACCATTTATAATATGGTAGATTTCGGGCAGGGAGCAAACCAGGCCGGTGATGCGCTGACCGCACTTTGTGCAGCATTGGCAGCTATCGTACTTTGGGCAGTTCTTGCCTGGAAGTTTGGTATTCCTACAAGCGAAAGTCATGCACTGATTGCAGGTCTTAGCGGTTCAGCCATTGCTCTTCACGGAAGCCTTTCCGGCGTAAACGGAAGTGAATGGGTGAAAGTATTGTACGGACTGGTGGCATCTGCAGTATTAGGCTTTAGCCTTGGATGGATCATGACAAAGCTGACGGAACGCTTATGCCGGAACGTAGACAGAGGAGCTGCTCAGCCATTTTTTAAAGGGGCTCAGATTGCTGGTGCTGCGGCCATGGCATTTATGCACGGAGCACAGGATGGACAGAAGTTCATGAGTGTATTTTTGCTGGGTACATTTCTTGCTAGAGGAAATGGTGGTGAAAGTACCTTTGCAGTGCCTTTCTGGCTCATGGTTCTTTGTGCCGCAGTTATGGGACTTGGAACCTCCATTGGTGGTATGCGCATCATCAAAACAGTAGGTATGAGTATGGTTAAATTGGAAAAATATCAGGGATTTTCTGCCGATATTGCGGCGGCTGCCTGTTTGATGGTTTCCACTCTGACCGGAATGCCGGTTAGTACCACCCATACAAAAACGACAGCAATGATGGGAGTAGGCGCTTCAAAGCGTATCAGTGCTGTAAACTGGGGAGTTGCAAGAGAGATGGCACTTGCATGGATTCTTACGTTTCCGGGTTGTGGATTGGTTGGATTTTTGATGACCCATCTGTTTTTGCGTATTTTTTAAAGTGAGTTATTCTGAAGGGAGATAAAGGAATGGCAAAAAGAAGTGACAATGAGTATTTTACGCTGTTTGTCAAAATGTCAGAGGTTGCGTTAAAGACTCATAAGATGCTGACAGAGATACTGAGTAATTTTGATCTGGACAAGCTGCCGGAACAGCTTGACAATCTTCACGAGCTTGAATCAGAAGGAGACCGTCATACCCATGAGCTTATGAAGAGAGTTGCAAAGGATTTTGTTACTCCAATTGAGAGAGATGATATCATTGCCCTTGGAAGAGAGCTTGATGATATTACAGATAATATAGAAGATATCCTGATTAAAATCTACATGTATAATATCAAATCCATTACACCAGAAGCGATGGAAATGCTTAAAGTCGTTGGACAGTGTTGTGAAAAAGTGAACAGTTTAGTGGTAGAATTCTCAAACTTCCGTAAATCAGATACTATCTTAAAGGACATTGTTGAGATCAACCATTTAGAAGAGCTCGGCGATGATTTATACATCAAAGCGTTCCGTAACCTTTACACAAAGGGCGGCGATCCTCTGGAAGTTATCGCCTGGTCAGAAGTTTACAAGCAGCTGGAAAAATGCTGCGACACTTGTGAACACGCTGCAGATGTTGTTGAGTGCGTCATTGTTAAAAATACTTAATCAAAAAAACCTTGGTTTCTTTATAGAAAGAAAATCAAGGTTTTTTTGATATCACATCATTACTTTCTTATTCTCTTTCATCTGTTTAAAGAAATCCAGTAATACATTTGTTTTTTCATATAACTGGGGATTATCGTCGTTAGCAGACAACTTCACAAGTCCAATGCCTGTTTTGACCGCACCTCTGATCCGATAGTATGTAAGCTGGGGAAACATATAGAGATTAGCCAACTGCTTTGGCAGCAAGGCGCAGCCTCCCTTTTGAATCAGGATGGGAAAAATCATCATATGTCTTGGAACGGTACCTGATATTTCTTTTTTATATCCAATTTGATCTAACTGCATTTTAGCTAATCTATAGATATCTGAATTCTTAGAGATGGTATATACGTGATCCGGTTTAAAACCAGCCAGATCGATTTCACTTCCCTGTTCAAAGGGAAATGTATCCTTATTGCAAATGAGGACCATCTCATCTGTTACAAGAGGTACGATGTCATATCCTTTATCCGGCAATAAATCAGTACGGCAGATCGCAGCGTCAATTTCCTTTTGTGTAAGCTGTTTCATCAGGTAGCTTTGATCTGATTCCGAGATCTGAACGGAATAGTTGGTGTATGTTTCTTGAAAATCCAGAAGCGGCTCCATGATTCCGCTTTCTGCCAAGCATGGGATTGTCCCAATGTTTAAGCGGTAAATACATGGAGAGATACCAAACTTATTTAGTTTGAGCCGGAGTTCATGGGAAAAATTCCGTATGTTAAGAGCGTATTCTAAATATATTTTTCCCGCTTCCGTTAGCTCTGCCTTTGTGTTGCTTCTTACAAACAATACTACACCAAGTTCATTTTCGATCGCTTTAATATGCTTTGATAACGCTGATTGTGAGATATAAATACTATCAGCTGCTGTAGAAAAACTCTTGTGCTCCGCCAATGCCAAAAAATCGTCGATCCATCTGATCATGATTGGTGCCCCCCCTTTTGCCTCATATGGTCTATAAAGCATCTTTTGTAGTTATAAAATAATGAAAAATTGTCTTTTTATAAGATATTTTGTCATTGATCATATTATAATACAGAATCACCAGAAGGAAAATACAATTTTACTAATTTGTGCTGACATTTTAGAATAGGGCCAAGTGATTAAATTCGACAAACAGTGACATACAACTATACCTAATTTAGTACAATTCATTTGTTATTCTTTGAATTCAACCTATTTTTTTGTTATTTCCTCCAAATGTAATGAGCCGATATGGAGTGCGTCTTTCTGTTTTGGAATATGCTCCCGTTTCTTTTCGAATTGCCATGGTTTCTTCAAATGCTATAATCGAAGAAACTGGTGGTATTTCACCTGGAAACCGCAAACAGGTCACAAAAGATCAGGAGGATGAGTTATGGCAAACGTTTATCAGGATTTGCGAAGTTTTCTTTCCACGTTAGAAGAAAACGGTCAATTGGTTCGTATTAAGGAAGAAGTAAATCCAGAACCTGACATTGCTGCGGCTGGCAGAGCTGCGGCCAATATCGAGAATGCTCCGGCAGTACTATTTGAAAAAGTCAAAGGGTATCCCTACAGCGTTGTAACCAATGTACATGGTTCCTGGGCCAATCATGCCCTTATGCTTGGTATGCCTAAAACAGCTTCGACAAAAGAACAATTTCATGAGATTAACCGCAGATGGGAGAGCTTTCCTGTAAAGCCTGAGATTCTGGACCGGGATAAGGCGCCCTGCAAGGAGAATACCATTGATAATCCAGAGGATATCAATCTTTTTGAAATACTTCCCCTATACCGGATCAATGAACAGGACAGCGGTTTCTTCCTCTCAAAAGCTTCCATCATTACTGCTGATCCCAATGAGCCGGATAATTTTGACAAACTGAACGTAGGTACTTACCGCATCCAGGTCAAAGGAAAAAACCGTGTGGGAATTCAGGCTCTTGCTTTTCATGATATTGCCATACAGCTGGAGGCAGCCGAACGAAAGAATGAGAGAGTTCCTATCTGTATTACCGTAGGCAACAGTCCTCTTGTGACCTATATGGCTTCCACACCAGTCATGTATACACAAAATGAGTATGAATTTGTCGGCGCACTTCAAGATGGGGTTCCCACTCAAATTGTAAAATCAGATCTTTATGATAATCTATACGTTCCCGCCGGATCAGAGGTGGTACTGGAAGGCTATATCGAACCGCGGGTTCGGGAAGTCGAAGGACCTTTTGGTGAATTTCCAGGCTCTTATTCCGGTTCCCGCCGTCAGTGTGTGATTACCATTACCCATGTAACTCACCGGACCAATCCCATTTTTGAAAATCTGTATCTGGGTATTCCCTGGACGGAGATTGATTACCTTATGGCTCTTAACACATCGGTTCCCCTATACCAGCAGATCAAGCGGGATTTCCCAGAAGTCCAGGCCGTTAACGCCATGTACACCCATGGAATTGGCTGTATCATCTCTACCAAGGTACGTTTCGGAGGCTTTGGCAAGGAGGTCGCCTTCCGTCTGCTTTCTACACCCCATGGAGGCTCTTACAGTAAGATCATCATCATCGTAGATGAATTTGTGGATCCCTTTAATCTGCCCCAGGTAATGTGGGCCATGACAACAAGAGTACGTCCGGATAAGGATGTGGTAGTCATACCTAACTGTCCTGGAATGCCTCTTGATCCATCTTCCTTCCCGGCAGGTATGCATTCCAAGCTGATTATCGATGCTACCACACCAAAGGATCCGGAACCCAATCCACGTGAAGTAGAGCTTTTGGAGCCTCCTGTGGGTTATGAAAAATATGAGACCTTGATTCGCGAACTGATGGCAAAGATGTAAGACCATAATGGAAGGAGCAAAGAACTATGAAATGTCCACGCTGTGACGGCAATAAAATCGAAATAATTGCAACCTCACCCGTAGGGAATGTGTGGGAGGTTTATGAATGTATGGATTGTTTTTATTCCTGGCGGTCCACAGAGACTCCGGTTGTACACGAAAAATTTAAATTGACGAAAGAGCAGATTGACCATCTGCCTATGATTCCACCGATTCCGCCCCTGGATAAGTAAACGAACAGGGAATATCTTTATGCAATGCCTTAGAATAGAAAGGAGTGTTTGCTATGAAATGGAATAAACAGATCCTTGGTTTTTTCGGCGGTATCCTCGTTCTTGCCATCGTCTTATTTCTACCTTTAGAGGGACTGGCAAGGGAAGGTCGTATTTTTCTTGGATTAACGCTTATGACCGTTGTCTGGTGGGCCACGCAGGTGGCCCAGTCCGGATATGTAGGGGGATTCTATGTTGTTTGTTTATGCCTCTTAAAGCTGGCGGATACAAAGGTTATTTTTGCAAGCTGGACCGGCTCGACCCTTTGGCTGGTAATCGGTGCCTATATGATAGCCAATGCGGTAAAAAAATCTGGTTTGGGCGAGCGGATCTCTTATATGTACATCTTAAAATTTGTTAGATCATGGAGAAGTATTATTATTGGAATCTTCGTACTCACACTTATTTTATCCCTCCTGATTCCAAACCCATGGTCCAGAGCCTTTCTGATTATGTCAGTGATGACAGTAATTATAAAGGCTGCAAAGATGCCAAAGGAGGATGCTGTTAAAGTAGGCTTTACTGTTTTTGCGGCGTCTGTACCAGTATCTTTGATCTTTATGACTGGTGATTCCATTATAAATCCGTTGGTGGTCAGCTATTCTACCTCCAGCAATATTAATTTTATCACCTGGCTTGTGATCATTGGTCCTCCTGCTGTTTTTTTAAGTTTAATGAATCTTTTTCTGATTCTTGTTCTGTTTAAACCGACCAGGGAAGTCACCATGGATTTTGAGGAAGTACGGAAAGCCAAGACCGATCTTGGCAGGATCAGCGAGAAAGAGATACGGACATTGGTGTGGATTCTCATAGCCATTGCCTTATGGGTTACCAACGGCATCACTGGGCTGGATATCGGCTGGGTAACTCTGGCTGTTGCCATGTGTCTTTCCCTTCCTGTCATTGGCAATGTACTCACGCCAAAGGAATGGGGAGATGTACCAGTTCATGTTCTTGTATTCTTAACAGCTGCAATGGCAATCGGAAAGGTTGGGGCAGCGACTGGTCTTAACGACTGGCTGGCGGTTACCTTGCTGCCTGACAAGCTGCCGGAGAACATCTTTATACTGGCAGTATTGATTGGTGGGATTGCAATTGTAATTCACATGTTCATCGGCTCGGTCATTGCGGCAATGGGGGTGGCTGTTCCGGCTATTCTCGTATGTACCAATGCACTGGGAATTGATCCTTTCGTGATTGCGGCCATTATCTACCTGGCAGTCTATACTCACTACATCATGCCGTTCCATCATCTTAATATCCTGGTGGGACAAGGGGAAGAAAACGGAATGTATACCCAAAAGGAAGTCATGAAAATGGGAATTCCGTTGCTGATTCCCGTATTTCTCACAGTTATCTTTGCAGTGATGTGGTTTACCGTACTTGGCCTTGTATAAGAAAAAATAGGAATGAGGTTGTATCCATGCGAATCATTATTGGAGTATCTGGTGCTACCGGTGTTATCATGAGTTATTATCTGCTAAAAGCCTTAAAGGAAGTGGAGGGCTGTGAAACACACCTTGTGGTATCCGATTATGCAAAATTAAATTGGGAGCTGGAAACAGATCTGCCATTTCAGCTTCTGCTAGACAATGCAGATCAGTATTATGATGTACATAATCTGGCAGCCGCCATTTCCAGCGGCTCCTACCAAACCGACGGCATGATCGTTATGCCCTGCAGTATGAAAACTCTGGCGGGTATTGTAAGCGGATATACGGACAATTTACTGATTCGTGCTGCGGATGTTTGTATCAAGGAGAACAGAAAGGTTATACTTTGTACCAGAGAAATGCCTTTAAGCAAGCTGCATCTTCGCAATATGCAGTCAGCAGCTGATTTAGGCTGTACCATTATGCCCCCAATGCTGACATTTTACAATAACCCGCAATCCCTTGATGACCAGATCAATCATGTAATAGGAAAAACGCTGATGCAGTTTGGTATCAATCATAAAAGCTTTATTCCCTGGAACGGAATACATTAAGACCATCGTATAAAGAAAGGCAGTATGACTATGATAACTGAAACCTATGGAAATGGAAAATACATTGTGAATATTAGTGTCCATGATACCAATGGGGCCGGACTTGCTGTGTTTGTAAGAGGTGGGGATAAACCACATCTGGGAGGGGTCGCCCTGGCTTCCCCTGGAATTGAGATGCATGGCAGAACCTTATCAAAATGTGATCTCTGGACCATTACCGTTCCAGGGCATAAGGATGCGGAGCTCGCTCAGAGAATCGCAAAAAAGATCTGCATCGCATCCGGGGAGCCGGTATCTGTCAGCCTGGGAATCCATGTGGAAAATGCAACTCCTGAGGAAATTGAGCTGATATGCACCAATGTGGATGAAGGCGTAGATGTGTTTCTTCAAAAATATCTATAAATGGATTGGAGTTAATATGGATGAGCTAATATGCGTTGATGTTCTGGATCAGCCGGTTGGTAAGGCTACAAAGGAAATATGTCATAAGGAAGGACTCCTCCACAGAGCATTTTCTGTATTCTTATATCGGGATGGGAAGCTGCTTCTTCAGCAGCGTGCCAGGAATAAGTATCATTCCGGCGGGCTGTGGACCAATGCATGCTGCTCTCATCCCCGATATGGGGAAGCTCTTGATGACGCTGTTAGAAGGCGTCTTAATGAGGAAGTGGGAGCCGTATGTCCCTGTAAGGAAATCGGTCAGTTTATTTATTATCACCAGTTTGAACAGAATCTCTATGAATACGAATATGATCATGTATTCTTAGGGGAATACGAAGGCAAGGTATCCCCCGATCCAAAGGAAATTATGGATGTGGCGTGGGTAGATGTAGATGAGCTGTCAAAAAGCCTTGTGACAAGCCCTCATCTGTATACGGTCTGGTTTTTAACAGCGGCACCAATGGTGATCCGCGAATTATCATAATCATTTACTTTTGAAATCTGAAAGTAAATCGTTTACTTTTTTACTAAAGACAATGAGCAGGAATAACCTGATAAAATGGCAGGATCCCAGTTGTTACTACGGAAGGAAAGAGACGGTTTCATTATAATTTACAAATGGGAGGTATCATTATGAATGAAAAAAAGGCGGCTAAGGTGTATATGAAACGATTGCCGGTGAAATGGAAGCTTGCAGTGGGATTTGGTATTTTGTTTGTTATCCTGCTCTTATCTCTGGGCACCTCAGCAAAAAGTATTTCCAGCATCGGAAAGCAGGTGGAGATGTACTCCAGATTCACCTATCCCCTGACCAGCCGCAATCTGTCAGCACAGGTTGATATGTACTCTGTACAGCGTTACCTTTTAATGGCGATTTTAGATAAGTCTGCCGGGAAAGATTATCAGGCTTCCCTTGACTTATCCAATGAGAGCGTAGATGGGTTTAAAACCAATATGGAGTATTTTGCCTCCCATCAGCGAAGCAAAGCCAACGATGAGAATATTGCGCAGATCACACAGTATGTAACTGAGGCAGAGGCAGCAAGAATGAAGATCATTGACATGATTAAGGATCCTTCAAAAAAAGATACCAAAGCCGCCTATGAGCTGTTCCAAAATGAATTTGTACCTACGTTTAATAAGATTGCAAAGATCATGGATGATATGAATGCAGTAGGAGATCAGAAGGAAGCCCTTCAGAGTAAGACAGCTAAAACCATTGTATCCAATGCCTGGATCATACTTGCGATTGTTTTACTCAGCGCCATAGCAGCAACCATTGGTGTTATATATGTGCTGGTCCGTGCAATCCTGATTCCTGTGACTGAAATCCAAGAGGTCTACAAAGAAATGGCAAAAGGCAATCTTCATAAACAGGTTCAATACGAAAGCGACGACGAGCTGGGCCGGATGGCGTTGAACATTCGGGAGACAAATGCCAGACTCACTACATATATTGAGGACATTATTGATAAATTGTCCCGCCTTTCCAGAGGGGATATGTGTATTTCCATTGATCTCGACTATATGGGTGATTTTGCAGTAATCAAGCAGTCCCTTTTAAAAACCACAGAGGCACTTAATTCTACCATGCTGGTTATATCAACATCAGCGGATCAGGTGAGTTCCGGTGCCGGTCAGGTGGCAGATGCTTCCCAGGCACTTGCATCCGGGGCTACAGAGCAGGCTGCCACTGTGGAAGAATTAACGGCGGCGATTCAGAGCGTAACAGAAAAAGCAGAAAAGAATACAGTCTCTGTTCGTAAAGCAACGGAATATGTGGCTCAGGCAGGAGAGGGTGTATATGAAAGCAACGATCATATGAAGAACTTGAATGCTGCAATGAAGGAGATCATCCAGTCTTCCGAGGAAATTTCCAAGGTAACAAAGCTGGTGGAAGACATTGCCTTCCAGACAAACATTCTGGCTCTCAATGCAGCGGTAGAAGCAGCAAGGGCAGGGGAAGCGGGAAAAGGCTTTGCAGTGGTTGCCGACGAGGTGAGAAATCTGGCAGCTAAGTCTGCAGAAGCAGCAAAGCAGACGGCAGAGCTGATTCAACAGTCTAATAGGAAGGTTGCAGAGGGAGAAAAAATAGCAAGTCAGACCCTCGAGCTATTAAATGATGTTGCGGAAAAAGCGGCTATGGTGGATGAGGCAATCAAAGAAATTGAAGCAGATTCACAGGATCAGACCAATGCCATCGTTCAAATCAATCAGGGCTTATCTCAGGTATCCTCTGTGGTTCAAAATAATGCTGCAACGGCAGAAGAAAGCTCAGCTTCCAGCGAGGAGCTCACTGCCCAGGCTCAGATTCTTCGGGGAGAGCTGTCTAAATTTAAGCTTTCCTTAAACACCAATAAGGGAATGAGTGAAACCCATGAGCCGGAAAGCCACCTCTATGAAGACGGTGATACTGCATATGGAAAGTATTAGATTGTCTTGACTTTATGGTAGAAGTAAGATATTATACCTATGAGTTTCAAATTACATAGGAAGAAATACGGTTCGGCCCTCTGCCGATTAATAGAGAAGTCAGGTGAGATTCCTGCATAGTCCCGCTGCTGTGATAGCGTAGGTTTTTTGTGAATCATTCAACCACTGAGAGCAATCTTGGGAAGGTAAAAAAACCGCTGAAGAAAGATTCGGAACGCTTAAGTCAGAAGAACTGCCGTATTTTATTGTGATTTCCTCGCGGATGACGATGGGAACAGCTTTATAAAAATCGTGTCAGTTACAGACAGGACATTATTGGTGTACCTGATGGCGGTTTGTTGTTCATGGTAAAATACCCCTAGTATTTGCGTAAAGGCAGATATCAGGGGTTTTTCTTTTGTGATCTCCTTGTTCTTAGCAGGAACCATCAAGGCGGAGTTCTATGAAAATTATGAAATCAGAAAATAACAGAGGTTGAGGAGACAAAAGATGAAAAAAAGATTAATTGCACTTGCAGCCGCCATAGTCCTTTCTGTGACAGGGTGTTCTACAGCAGCACCATCAGGCAGTAAACAGGCCGAAACATCAGGTTCCATAGCAGAAACAGCTGGTCAGCAAAAGGAAGCGTATGGCGTAGTAGTAATTCAAAATGGTGAAAGGACTATTACCTTTACCTCCATGCCCCAGAAAGTACTTTGCTGTAATTTATACAGTGCTGAAAACATGGTAATGCTTGGATTAAAAGATTATATAGCAGGAAGAAATGTACCAGCCAGTAAGGCAGAAACCCCTCTGCCGGAGCTGGCGGATGAGTTTGCCCCCATACCTGAAATAGAGGTCTCACATGAGAACGCTGTGGCTCTGGAAGCAGACCTTGTAATTGGACAAATCAGTTCCTTTCAGGAAAGCAAATGGGGAACCTACGATATGTTCGGCAACAAAGGCGTGAACTGCTATACCATTACCGGCACCCTTGTAAAAGATGAAACCATAGAGGATGTTTATACCGACATTGAAAACCTTGGTAAAATATTTAAGGTAGAAGACAGGGCTTCGGCTTTGATTGATAAGATGAAAAAGGAAATCACCGATATACAGTCCGCTGTCTCTGATATTGAGGAAACGGACAAAGTAAAGGTCTTTGTCATGGACAGCTTTAAGGGAAATGAAATATATACTACATCAGCTGGCTTGCAAAGCAACTTAATTGAACTGGCAGGTGGCATTAACGCAACCAGAAATATGGCTGACTCCCGTTGGTTCAACACCAGCGTGGAAACGCTTGTGAAAATAAATCCTGATATTATTATCTTTAATGATTACGGCCAGCAGACCATGGAGGAAAAAATGGATTTTATGAATAATAATCCAGCACTTGCTGATGTTACAGCTGTTAAAAATAAGGCTTACTTAACGGTTCCTCTGGTAACGGTTATGCAGAATATCCGGTCAGCCAGCGCGTGCAAAAGCTTTGCAGAGTTTTTCTATCCGGAGAAATTTAAACAATGAGACAGGGAAACGGTAAGAATTTAAGAGGAATCATGCTGTTTCCTGTACTGATTGCAGTCTTGCTGCTTTCTCTCCTGTTTGTGATATCCAAAGGCTCCACAGATATTTCCATGTCTGTGGTCTACGGAATCTTAAATGACCAGGTCTTACATGGAGGTCGGGAATTAAAAGAGGGCTTATGGGGAAGGGCGGATTATCAGATCATCTGGAATATCCGGCTTCCCAGAGTATTGTTTGGTATCTTATGCGGTGCCGGTCTTGGATTATGCGGTGCAGTGATGCAGGCTCTGGTTTTAAATCCCATTGCAGACCCATATATTCTTGGCATCTCCTCAGGTGCATCTTCGGGGGCAGCCTGCGCGCTGCTTCTCCCGATTCCATTCTTCGGAGGCCAGTATCAGACTACAATCATGGCTATGGCTGGCGCTTTGATATCCTCTGCTCTGGTGTACTTCATGGCGAAATTTGCTGGAGGGGGTAAGCTTCATCCGGTTACCTTATTGCTTTCCGGAACTGCAATCAATGCAGTAATGAGTGCTGTCACAGGTTTTTTGGTATTTATTGCAAAAAGCTCTGAAAGCATTGCAGCTGTGTATAACTGGCAGATGGGAAGCCTGGCAGCTGCTCAGTGGTCCACACTGACCATTCCAGCTCTTGGCGTTTTTCTTGGTCTCATCGTTTGTATCCTTCAGTCAGGGAATTTAAATCTGATGATGATGGGAGATGAGGATGCGGCAGCTCTTGGTCTGTCAGTAAAGCATGTTAGAGCTGGTATGTTTATTGTCTGCTCGATAATCGTTGCATCCCTGGTTTCTGTTACCGGCATCATTGGCTTTGTGGGTCTGGTGGTTCCACATGTGGTTCGTCTGATGATTCGCTCCAGCAATAATAAACTGGTGATTCCACTCAGTGCATTGTCAGGAGCCATTTATCTGATGTGGGCAGACAGCCTGGCCCGCAGCGCATTCCGGGCGGCAGAACTTCCGATAGGAATTATAACTGCTTTTGTTGGAGCGCCATTTTTCCTTTTTCTTATGATCCGGAAACATTACGGAGTTAGAGCGTAAAGGAAGAAAAGGAGTATTATGAAGATAGAATATCAAGATGTTTATGTGTCTATAGGGAGGACCAGGATATTATATGGAGTAAATCTGACTGCTGAAAGCGGTAATATAACGGGAATTGTAGGCCCAAATGGCTGTGGGAAGTCAACTCTCATAAAAACAACTCTGGGTCTTCATTCCATGAAAGCTGGAGATATTTTATTAGAGGGTTCTTCCCTGACAGGATTAAACAACAAGCAGCTGGCCCAGCGTTTCGCTTACGTGGGTCAGGAAAACAGCTGTATGTTTGATTTTACCGCATATGAAATCGTATCCATGGCCGTTCCTATCCGTGGGAGATTGAATAAACGGGCGGAAAGAGCTCTCGTTATGAATGCACTGGAGCAGTTAGGCATTGTACACCTAAGGGACCGGAATATTCAGAATTTATCTGGTGGAGAGCGGAAATTGGTCTTCATTGCAAGGGCATTTGCTCAGGGTGTGGATACGATTATTCTTGATGAACCAACAAATCACCTGGATATCAAACATCAGCTTTATATTTTAGATATCTTAAAGCAGAGTAAAAAGACCATTCTTATTGTCTTACACGATTTAAGGCTGGCTGCGCATTATTGCGATACACTGTATTTAATGAAGCAGGGAAACGTTGTTTGCGGAGGCAGGCCGTCAGAGGTCCTTCAAAAGAAAAGGGTACACCAGGTGTTTGGAGTAGAAGGCTTTGCATTAGAATTAGAGGATGGGGCTCTTGACTTTCACCTTAAGATGAATTAGCTCTTTTACAAGTATTTTATTAAATAAAGCTTTAATAAATCTATTATTTGCATATGAAATATATAAATCGCCGTCAAGATTATCTTGACGGTTTTTTGTTTTTTCAGAAATAGAATTTATTTGTGGAATCAATCTTATAAGTTAGCAAGGGAGTGATTTTATGTTAATATTGCGAAATATGTTGGAATATATCGAATTGAATGTTGAAAATAATATTATTTTGCATATAACTGTCATTAGCTCAATAAAACTTTATTTTGATTAAAAATAGTATTATAATATATTTAATGTAAAATACAAAATGAAAGTAATATTGCATTATCATAATATACACTCATTATAATAAAGGGGAATGAATATGAAAATACATATCGTTGTTTGTGATGATGAGGCAAGCGCTGTTAAATTAATTAAAGAAAGGTTATGTACCATTCTTGATCCACTGATTCAATATACTTGCTATGAATTTACCGACCCAAGACATGTTATTAGTATGGCAAAGGATACTCCTATTGATTTGCTTTTGATAGACATTGAGATGCCTGATATAAAAGGGTTAGATGTAGTTAAGGAAGTAAGAATATATAATCATCAGTTGCTGGTCTTATTCATTACAAACATGGACATGTATGTATATGAATCATTTAAACTCCAGCCATTCAGATTTATCAGAAAATCTCATATGAATGAATTAAATGAAGCATTGAGCAGCGCTGTATCTATAATAAAGAATAATTTGGATATTTTTAACGTGCCAATTAATCTGGTTACGCACAAGGAAGTGAAGATTCATGATATTATCTATTTCGAATCATTGCATAATAATGTAAAAATAGTCTTAAATGGAGATTCATTTGTATTTAGATCTACTTTAAAACTCATTGAAAAACAATTGGAAGGCAAGACATTCGTTCGAATACATAGCGGATTTTTGGTTAATTTGAAATATATCTATCTTATCAGGGGGTCTGCCGTAGAAATTAGTTTTAATGATAATATAATTTCTCTTCCGCTTAGCAGAAATCGTAGAAACAATTTAATTTCTGAATATAAAAGGAGTTTACGATAAAATTAATCATGAGTATATATCAATTCAGCCTTATTATATTTGACTCTTTACTCGCGGTTTTCTTTTTACTGCGATATAATGGATATAAATGGAATGACAAGCCTCAATTTTTAATGTTGTTTCCAATATTGATAATGAACATTTGGTATTCTGACAGAAATGTTCATGTTCTGGCTGTCATAGGAAATATTTTTGTTTCTTATCTTTTAATGATTATATTGAAATTTGAAGGTAGAACAAAATTTGGTCTTCTTTGGTCCTGCATTCTTTATTATGGAACATTAATGCTATCAAACTCCATGGTCTCCGTTTTGTTTCTGTTACTTATGAATAAAAGTCTTGGTTTTTTCAAGATTCCTCATGTATTTGCTGTTTTACTATGTCTGATCTTAAAAAGCTATCAATGGGGAATTATTAGATTTTATATTTTTTTAGAAGAGAGAAATATTACGTCTGAAAATGATAACATTCAGCCAATGATAAGTAACTCGATTTATAATATTGCTTTTATAGTTGTTATCTTATATGCAATCAATAATAATATTTTAGAGGAACCATATGGTTTCTTACTCCTTATTATTGGAATTGTGGTCAGTCAGGTTATATTCTTTTATATGTATGCTAAAATGAACAGTAAAAGCAGACTCTCTCATGTAAAAAATCTCCTTATGCAGATATATGAAGATGAGCGGTACTTAATAGGAAATAATCAACAAGTTGACAGAATGGCCCGAATTAATCATGATATTAAAAACCATTTAACTTATATTGCTTATAATTTAGATAATAAAAATTATGATAAGGCAAAAGAGTATATTGTAGAATTAATAAACAATGCGGGTTTAAATTTTAATTTTATAAAGCTTACCGATAACTCTCTCAATTTTATCATTAATCATAAACTCAATCAGGCGTATAAAAAAAATATAAAGATTTTTGCTCAGATAGAAGATTTAAAGAAACCTTGCTTAGAAGAATTTGATTTATGTATATTACTATGTAATGTTCTTGATAACGCAATAGAAGCAGTAGAAGGGCAAGAAAAAAAACAGATTCATATTGAGATATTTAATCATGCTGGCTATCAGACCTATTTTATAAAAAACACAATTGAAACCTCTATATTAGAAGTGAATTCTGATCTCATTACCACTAAATATCAAAAGAAAGATCATGGATATGGATTTCAACAGATAAATGATATTATCAATAAATACCATGGACATATTGATATCTACGAACTAGAAAGATTCTTCTGCATTAAAATATTAATTCCTACCTCATAAAAAGTGAAATTAAATTATTACCCGTCTATCACATTTCTATAGTTCATTTAACGTATCTTTTATGAATTTTTCTTATTAGATTCATTTTGTGCTTAGTATACAAACAAAAATGAGAAATGATAGGAATAAGCCTTTTTAAAATAAAGGGCTTATTTCTAATGTCATTATTTTTTAACTTTAATTTAAAGTAGCCATTACATAATATCCCGGAAATATATCAAATATCCCAAAATATTGATTGCATTTCAAATATCTTTTATATTATATAATGATAATAATTCGTCAATGCTTCGCGACAGTATATGATAGAGCATAATCAAAACTCAGCTTATTATCCATTTAGATTGCAAAATATTGATATTAAACATTTATTTCAGATGTTTAATATAAACAACATTTATTATTGAAAGGTGGTGGAAATATGAACAAAAATCAAGTACAAACAAATGTAAAGCAAGGTTTTATCATTCCTGAGGATCGCCGTGTTCGTCTTCAGGTCAACAGTAAAAGCAGTACCAACTGTAACCGTCCTGGTGGATTCTTATGGGGAGGTAATGGTCAGAGCCAATGTACCTGTTAATTATTATTTGATTGGCCCAACAGGAAAGATATTGTTAAATCAGCTGTGACTTTGCTATGGCAATTGACGCATAATCTCAGCTTGTGTACAAAGGAAGATACATGTGTTATCAGAATATAGAAAACTGTGAATCTGATTGAATGAGAACATATATACATACTATTTAACTTTGAAAGGGTGGTGTGAATATGAACAAAAACCATGAGCAATCTAATGTTAAACAAGGTTTTACCATTCCTGAGGACAACCGTGTTAAGCTTCAGGTCAACAGTAAAAGCAGCACCAATTGCAACCGTCCCGGCGGCTTCTTGTGGGGGTCCAATGGTAAAAGCAATTGTACCTGTTAATAATTCCTGAGGCATTTAACAGGAATTAGATTACTTATATCGCTGCGGCTATGTTTTGATACTCAATGCATTGGCCGCAGCTTGCTGTAGAAAGGAAACTATATATGTTATTAGAATATAATAATCAAATTCATTTTACCAGTAGATACAGTTCTATAAAAATTGATCATTTTAATTTGGTTCTTTTTCCTGAATTCAAGAATTATTTTGTTACGGATGATGAAGGAATGGATTGCTTTCAAAAGCTATATGACGGTATGAGTATTGGTGAAGCCTTTGAACATTACAGCAGCCAATTCATTGATTGTACGGAAGAAGAAATTCGTCAGAAATATCAAAAACTTCTTGGTGATATTGTACATGCCAATAAACATACTGAGCCCTTTGACACTGCTGATGAAATCCTTGATATTAAATTTGATATGACATATAAATGCAACGCAGAGTGCGTTCATTGTTTTGCTACTGATTTCCCTGATATGACGAGCGCAGATACCAATACATTCTGCAGGGTTTTTGATGAGCTTCTCAATATTTTCCCGCATAAGCCTAAGGTGGCAATATCCGGTGGCGAACCGCTGTTAAATGCAGAATTATTAACGGATTTTGTCCGTTATATTAAGCCTAATACAGCAGGAATAACTCTTTTAACAAATGGATTTTTATTCAGTGACTGGATTGATAAAGATGAGGCTAAAATCAACTTTTTATTGGAAAATGTAAATGATTTTCAGATTAGTCTTGATGGCTTTACAGAAGAAATTTTTGATAAAGTTCGAGGTAAGGGCAATTTTAAAAAGGTTATGAACACTTTGTATTATCTCAATAAAAAGGGAATCAGCCTTAATATGCATACCACAGTTACAAGGATTAATGAAAAAGACATAAGGGAGAACTTCATTCCCTTTTTAATCGAAAACCGCTCCTTAATAAATAATAGAAATCATTTTTCTTTTTCCATCGCCAGAGCTGTTGGCAGAGGAAAGGATCTGGCTGAACAGGGCCTTATCTGTAGTTACACGGATTTTGAAAAACTATTATTTGACGTACATACCCAGCTTATTAAAAATCATCTCTGTGATTCTGCGCCTATGCCTATTACCTTCCGGGAAATATGCGGAATCGGAAAGCAGATAACCGTATCACCTGATGGCAGCTGCTATTTGTGCGGAATACCTACCTCAGAAATTCTTGGAAATGTTCTCACAGACGGGCATGAGGTAATCAAAAAGCGGACATTAAATACCAGAAATCTCTACCACCTGGACAAGTTTGAATTCTGTAAGGGCTGCGATGTCAGTGGTCTATGTATGGGAGGGTGCCGTGTTTATAACAAAACATTAAAAGGGGATTATTGTGCTCCTGCCTGTAACGATGATTATAAGGAATCCATATATCGGATGCTAATAAGAGAATACGAAATAGGCATGGTCAATATATGATAACCATATCGAAGCAATCTGAAAATATGCGTGTGGAGATTATGGAGTTTGATCGGGATGAATTTATCTTATGGAATGAGCAAACCAAATCTATTTATTATTTCATGCGCCGGCATCTTGACAATCATAACCAGACATTTAATTTATTCAGCAGATTATTTCGTAAAAACTCTTTACTTGCAGTATTGCTTATAGATGACAAAATAGAAGGACTGATTACATGGAAGAGAGTGAAACGGGCTGGTGACTGGCTGGTACATATTGATATTCTGATTATTTCAGATGAATTTCGGGGAAGCAAAAGGATGTTTTTCTTTATTGAACAGGCTTTTTTATATTTAAATTCCTGCTTTGAAACTCCAGACCAAGAAATTTTACTTATAGCGGAGACTAGATACAATTCTGTTTATAAGTATATTGATAAATTTTTCACTATATTGCCTGCGCCTGGATCTAATAGGGATTCCCAGACAGATCGTGATAAGTTAATTCATTTATTTTATCAGGACTTTGTCGAACATTATTTGCAGGGAATGTATTACAATGGGGATACCCATACCATTCGTCTGAAAGGAGTAGAACCAGCGGATACAGATATCTATTCCGAGTTTGACTGTCTTGGTAAATTAAATATTACATTAGATGAATACAGTGTAATATTCTGCCGAATTACCAAGGAACAGATCAATAAAATCAAAAGGTTTCATGAAGTAGAAGTTTGCAGTAAAGCAGAACTCTTAAAAAATTGTCTTCTTCTGAATCAGGTCAATAAGGATGGCCCGGGAAGAAATAAACAAACGAAAGTGGCTATTATAGATACTGGAATAAGTCAGAATAGAAAAGTAAATCTTATAGGTGGAGTTCATGTTTTTTATGAAAATGGGAGTGTAAAAACAGATAATGATTTTTATTCCAATGAAGAACATGGAAACCTGGCAGTAAGAATCATAGAAAGCATATATCCTGATGCGGAATTTTTTATTGTAAGAGCTCTCTCAGGCAGAGACTGCAGATGTGAAAATATGATTAAAGGCATATATTTAGCAGCTGATTCTGGTGCAAATGTTATTTCCATTGGCGGTGCAACCTTATCACAGGATTTTAAAGATGATTTGCAGAATGCGTGTGACTATGCGGTATCAAAAGGTTGTATTATCATAGCTCCCCGGGATATTGAAACGACAAAGGAATGCTATCCATTTTCTTTTTCTAATGTTTTAGGTATCGGAATTACTTCTATTTATAATATGATATTATTGGACAGAACTTTTAATATAGTAAAGGCAACTCCAGAATGGATTGATTATGATGATGATTCTGACAGGTTGATAGGAAATGTTTCTCTTGGTTCCAGCGTTGCAAACTATATTATTACAGCCTTGGTCGCAAAGCTGTGGAAGACTTATTCCTTAACTGGTTATGAGGATCTATGGAATCAACTGGAGAAAATCGGAATGCCAGCGGAAGAAATTGAACATTATTTATTTGATGAGTGACGAGCTTATCAGAGGCAGGTTTATACAAGGAGGTAGCAGTTGAAAGAATATTGGATCAGATTTAGGGAAGGCGTTATGGCAATTAAGAGTATCAGATACTTCTTACCATCCAGAAAACTTGTCATATTCGCCATCCTTGCTGCCTTGTTTGAAATTGTGGCTACTGTTGTAACACCAGTAGCTGTCATGGATATAATTGACAACCCTCTTATGGAAGTTCATTTGAGCATATTCAAGTATTTGCCTGTTCTTACGATCTTATTTATAAAACTGCTTATCTCATCTTTTCACTATCTCATGCTTTCCAATCTGGCCGCGGGTCTGTTAAAAAATCTGCGGCTTAAAATCTGGGAAAAAATATTACGGCTTCCGATTTCCTTTTATGATTCTGTCAGCAATGGTGAAACCATGAGCCGGTTAACGAATGATGCTATAGTTATTAAAGATTTTTTTACTACTGAGACATTTTCCGTTATTTCAGGAAGCATTTACCTTGTGATTATTGGAGCAATTATTTTTATTATTGATTGGAAGATATCATTGTTAATTATTTTCGCAATTCCTGCGACGCTTTTATTGATTTCCTTTATTGCCCGACGAGAATATGATATATCTCAATCCATACAAAGAGAAACGGAAGAATTTCAGAATAGGATTAATCAGGTTCTCTATGAAATCAGAACGATTAAATCCAGCCAGGCAGAGGAGTATGAAAGTATTCAGGGCCAAAAAATTATCAGAAATTTATTCCGCCTCAGCAGTATGGAGAACAAAATATTTGCCTTGATTCAGCCTTGCGCAAACATCTTACTTATGCTATTGTTCTTGGTTATCTTTGGGTACTGCAGTATTAGAGTTTCTCAAGGAAGCTTATCAGCCGGTCAGTTTGTGGCTGTCATATTCTATCTTTTTGAATTGACTGGCCCAGTCACTATCTTTGGAAGCTTCTCTGCAAAGCTTCTTAAATTTATTGTATCAGCCGGAAGGATTAACCAGCTTTTTGCAGAGGAAGAAGAACCTGGGATTTCAGGAAAACTGTCAGCAAGCCTTTTACCGCCTCAGGATATAGAAGTGCAGGGTTTGAACTTTGGGTATCAAAATAACAGAATGATACTTCAATCTGTTGATTTTAGGATTCAAAAAGGATCAGTTACTGCAATTATTGGTGAAAGTGGTGTGGGAAAGACTACTTTTTTTCTTTTATTAGAAAGGTTTTATCTTCCCTCCTCCGGGAATATCTGTTATGGGGGTGTGCCTATTCAGGACTATGATCTTTATGAGTGGAGAAATAAGATCGCATATGTCTCTCAAGAGGCCCCATTAATGCAAGGGACTATTCATGATAATCTAACTTATGGAATTGAAGACTATGACAATGAAGAGCTTACAAAAGCCTTATTGGATGTTGGATTGCTTGAATTTATCGAAAAGCTTCCAAAAGGAATACATACAAAAGTAGGGGAACGGGGAACAAACCTGTCAGGAGGACAGCGGCAAAGAATTGTAATAGCCAGGGCGCTCATAAGAAAACCAGAAATCCTTCTCTTAGACGAGGCCACATCCCATCTTGACAGTACTTCCGAATACCTGGTTCAGAACTCTTTAAACAAGCTGATGAAAGGACGAACAACAATAATAATCGCTCACCGTTTATCAACTATTGAAAACTCAGACCAAATCATTATTTTAAAGGATGGAAAAACCGCTGGAATCGGATACCATAGAGAGCTAATGGAGAATAATAGATTATACCGCTCTTTAGTGTCAAAACAGCAAATTTATGAAAGTCCATTTGCTTAATTGCCAATTTTTAAATCATGTTGCCTAATGCAGAAAAATCCTATATAATTATGCGTAGTGTTGAATGCTATTTATGGAAGCAAATGGCTATCAGAGAATGCATTGCATAAATCACCTTCAATATTTTATGCAACACAATCAATTATAAAATGTGATTGATTCACATGTAAAAAAGGAATAGGCATGAGAAAATTAGCTTTAAGTGATGAAATTTTAATGAAAATTGAAAAACCTGCCCGTTATATCGGTAACGAGGTAAATATGGCCAGGAAGGATCCGAACGAAGTGGATATCCGCTTTGCCATGTGTTTCCCCGACGTATATGAGATTGGTATGTCCCATCTTGGAATGCAGATTTTATACGATATGTTTAACCGCAGAGATGATATTTACTGTGAACGCATCTATTCTCCATGGACCGATTTGGACAAGATTATGAGGGAAGAAAACATCCCTCTTTTTGCGCTGGAATCACAGGACCCTATTAAAGAATTTGACTTTATCGGAATCACCTTGCAATATGAGATGTGCTATACTAATATCTTGCAGATTCTCGACTTAGGCAAGATTCCGTTCCATGCCGAGGACAGGACAGAGGAAGACCCTATCCTGATCGGTGGTGGACCATGCGCTTATAATCCAGAGCCTCTGGCTCCATTCTTTGATTTGTTTTATATCGGAGAAGGAGAAACGGTCTACTTTGAATTAATGGACCGCTATAAGGAAAATAAGAAAAATGGCGGAACCCGTAAGGAATTCCTTCAGATGGCTGCAGAAATCGAAGGAATTTACGTTCCTGCCTTTTATGATGTTACTTATAAAGAAGACGGAACCATCGAAAGCATGAAACCCAACAATCCTCATGCAAAGGAAATGGTGACCAAGCAGATCGTCACCAACATGGATGATGCTTATTTTATTGAAAAGCCTGTGGTACCATTTATCAAAGCCACCCAGGACCGGGTTGTTTTAGAGATACAAAGAGGCTGTATTCGTGGATGCCGTTTCTGCCAGGCCGGCAATGTATACCGTCCTTCCAGAGAACACAGTCTTGATTATTTGAAAGATTACGCCCATAAGCTTTTAAAAAGCACCGGACATGAAGAGATATCCTTAAGCTCTTTAAGCTCCAGTGATTATTCTCAGTTAGAAGGAATCGTGAATTTTCTGATTGATGAATTTAAGGGAAAAGGGGTAAATATTTCCCTTCCATCCCTTCGTATTGATGCATTCTCCCTGGATGTAATGAGTAAAGTTCAGGATATTAAAAAGAGCAGTCTGACCTTTGCACCGGAAGCAGGTTCCCAGAGGCTTCGTGATGTTATTAACAAAGGACTTTCAGAGGAAATCATATTAAAGGGAGCCAGTGACGCATTCCGCGGAGGCTGGAACCGGGTCAAGCTTTATTTTATGCTTGGTCTGCCAACAGAGACGGTAGAGGACATGGAAGGAATTGCGGAGCTTTCTGAAAAGGTTGCAGAAGCTTATTACGAGATTCCAAAAGATCAGCGAAACGGAAAAGTACAGGTCGTGGCAAGCTCCTCCTTTTTTGTTCCAAAGCCATTTACCCCATTCCAATGGGCAAAAATGTGCACCAAGGAAGAGTTTTTAGAGAGAGCTTACATCGTGAAAGACAAATTCCGTGAAATGTTGAACCGAAAGAGCTTAAAATACAATTACCATGAGGCAGATTTAACCGTTTTAGAAGGCGTGCTTGCAAGAGGCGATAGAAAGATATCGGCTCTCATTGAGGAGGTCTACAAAAACGGGGCAATTTATGATTCCTGGTCAGAGCATTTTAAAAATGATATCTGGATGAAGGCATTTGAGACCTGTGGCATTGATCCTGACTTTTATACCATAAGAGAACGTGATCTTGATGAAGTATTTCCATGGGATTTTATTAATGCAGGCGTAACCAAAGAGTTTTTAAAGAGAGAGTGGCAGAATGCCATCGGCGAAAAAGTAACTCCAAACTGCCGTCAGCAATGTACAGGCTGTGGAGCCATGAGTTTCAAAGGAGGAATCTGCTATGAAGGTAAGAATTAAGTTTATAAAGCACGGCCCAGTGAAATTCATCGGGCATTTGGATATTATGCGTTATTTCCAGAAAGCAATCAGAAGGGCAGAAATCGATATTAAATACAGTGAAGGCTTCAGTCCTCACCAGGTCATGTCATTTGCAGCGCCTTTAGGCGTAGGGCTTACAAGCAATGGAGAGTATATGGACATCGAAGTAAATTCCATGACAGATACAAAGACCATGATGGATCAGTTAAATGCAGTGATGGTAGAGGGTATTTCAGTTACAGACTGCCACGTACTGGACGAACGTGCCAAAAATGCAATGTCACTGGTTGCTGCAGCTGATTACACACTTACCTTCAGGGAAGGAAAGGAACCGGCTGATTTAGAAGGCTTCTTTCAGGGGCTTTCTGAATTTATGAAGCAATCTGAGATCCTTATAACCAAGAAAACAAAAAAAGGGGAAAAGGAAGTAGATATTAAGGCTGGAATTTATGAGCTTTCTGTAGATGGAGAGCGTATTTTTATGAAGGTATCTTCCGGTAGTGCAGATAATTTAAAGCCAGAGCTTGTTATGGAGGCCTATTATCAGTTCCTTGGCCTTACACTTCCTGAATTTGCATTTCATATTCAAAGAGAGGAAGTATACGGCAATACAGGAGACGATGAAAACCGGAACCTGGTGCCGCTTGGCCTGATGGGAGCAGCCTGTGAATAAGCTGATTATTACCAGATGGAATGGAGGGATTGTAACCCTCCTTCATTCTGGTAAGGAAGTACTTCAGATTAACGTGGAAGCGGAGCAGCAAGGGTTTTCTTTGGGCAATGTTTACATTGGAAAGGTTAATAAGCTGGTAAAGAATATTAACGCAGCCTTCGTCGATATTGGCAATGGTCAGATGGGGTATCTATCTTTAAGTAAAGGAATGGTACTTTATGCCGATGGCCGGACGTGGGATGGAAGGCTGAAACAGGGAGATGATATTATCGTTCAGGTAGAACGGGATGCCGTTAAATCAAAGGCACCTGTTTTGACCGGAAATATTAATCTTACCGGACGGTATTTTGTTCTTACAACTGGTAAAAAGCAAATTGGATTTTCTTCTAAGATAACTGATCAGACGTGGAAGCTTAATATGAAGTCATATCTTGAAGCTTTAAAGGAAGAAGACTTCGGAATCATTGTGAGGACCAATGCCTTTGGAGCCTTGGAAGAAGAGCTTAAGAACGAATTTCAGTCCCTTCATAGTAGCTTAAAGAAGCTTTTAGAGGATGCAAAATACAGAACCAGCTACAGTCTGTTATATAGTGGTGCTCCATCTTATCTTTCTGGCATCAGAGATAGCCTTAAGTCATCTCTTGAAGCTGTAATTACGGATCAGACTGATATCTATGAAGCCTTAAAAAATTATTTAAGTGATAATCAACCGGAGGACTTATCCCTTCTGGTTTCTTATGAAGACCCGTTACTCCCCCTTTATAAGCTGTACCGGATTGAGAAATCAATGGATGAAGCCCTGGGGAAAAAGGTCTGGTTAAAGTCAGGGGGATATCTGGTTATTGAACCTACAGAAGCTCTTACGGTCATTGATGTGAATACCGGTAAGTATGCTGGTAAAAAGGCACTTCGCGACACCATTATGAAGATTAACTTAGAATCAGCCCTGGAAATTGGTCATCAGCTCAGGCTTAGAAATCTATCTGGAATCATAATCATTGATTTCATTGATATGGAATTGGAAGAAGATAGAATGCTGTTGGTGAACCGCTTACATGAGATTCTTTCTAAGGACCCGGTTAAGACAACGGTAGTTGAAATAACAAAGTTAAATTTGGTAGAGGTCACAAGAAAAAAAATCCGCAAGCCTCTTCACGAGCAGATTGCACAGCTGTCATAAAAATGAGGATAAGCAGGTTTCATACCAGCTTATCCTCATTTTTAATCGTAAGGCTCTTATTTCTTTTTATGATGATTTCTGAAATTAAGAAAGGATAAGAAAATCACCATAAATACATTAATATTCAATACCCCAATGGAACCTACTATACCGATACGGTCAGCAATACCACCGATGATCTGAGGCGTAATGATACCGCCCATGGCTGAAATTGCAGTTAAGACAGACATCCCAAGGGTGGAGCCCTTAATCATTGGGCCGGCATTTGCAATGCAGGTAGGATAAATTCCAGATAAAAAGAATCCAAGGCCCAGCAATGCCGCTGTAATCAGAGTCAGGTTTTTCGTAGATATCAATAGGAAGAAACAGGCGGCACTTCCCAATGAGAGAATCAGTATAATGGTGCTCTTATCCAGTTTCTTTGAAAGCGCAGCACAGATTAAGCGTCCAGCCATAATAACTAACCAGGTAAAGGACACAAGAGCTGTGGCATAAGTTGCACTCATAACATTTGTATTTTGGAGGTAAGTAACAAACCAACCATTGATGCAATTCTCAAGTCCCAGATAAAAAAACAGGATAAACGCGATTCCATAGAAGGAATATGACTTTAAGAATGACCTATCCTGAGAATCCTTCTTACCTTTATCTTTATTTATGCGATTAGAAGTCTCATTTAAAAGAGTGTCATCCATGGTACCATAAAGTGCCGCAGTCGCTGCTGTGAGAATGAGTATTAAGTAGAGAACATGTCGCCAGTTAAATCCCAGCTTCATTAAAACAGCAGTAAGAAATGGTGCCAGGAATGCTCCCACTGCAAAAAAACAGTGAAGAAGATTCAGTTTTCCAGTCGCTTTACTTCCATAGATATCGTTGACAGCAGAATTATTTAAAATCGTTATACTGCCGCGAACCAGACCGTAAATCAGCATAACACTGTACATAATTGGAAATGGTGGGAGAATACTTAATATAAAAAGACAAACTGGCGCGCAAAGAGTGATAAAAAAGATCGCCCGTTTTCTTCCCAGCCAGGATACCAGCACCGGAAATAGAAAACTGGCGCTTAAATTTCCGATTGCCATTCCTGACAAAAGGCTTCCAGCCGCCAGAAAACTGATTCCTGCTTCTGTAATAATCGATGGCAATATGGCACCAATAACAAGAACTGCCATCCCGCTGACTGCATACCCATAACAGCAGCGTAGAAAGATGTGATTGTACTTATCTGTTTTCATTACAAAACTCCTTAGTCATATTTAAAACACATTTCATTATACTAAGGGTTTCATGGAAAGACAAGGGTAAGACACATTTCCTCAAGAAAAGAGCCATTTCTTTCTATACATGCATAAAAATTGGAAAAGTCAAGAAATAATATTGACAGAAGTATTATAGAATGCTATATTAATTAAGTATGCCGCACAATGAGGTTGATAAGTTTCCGTGTTTCACGGTACACCGAAGTTGGCGAGTAATGATAATAGGAGGTGCCATATGTACGCGATTATTGCAACAGGTGGAAAGCAGTACAAAGTAGCGGAAGGCGATATCATTAAGGTAGAAAAGCTTGGTGTTGACGCTGGCGAAGCTGTCACATTTGACCAGGTTCTTGTAGTAAACAATGGTGAATTATCCGTTGGCAGCCCAACCGTAGCAGGTGCTACCGTAACAGGTACAGTTGTGAAGGAAGGCAAAGCTAAAAAGGTTATTGTTTACAAGTATAAGAGAAAAACTGGATACCATAAGAAAAATGGTCACAGACAGTCTTATACACAGGTTAAGATCGAAAAGATCAATGCTTAATTATGGTAAGTGTAACCGTATTTGTTGATTCAGAACAGCATTATACTGGAATTCAGATGTTGGGACATGCAGGTCTGAAAGACGCTCCTCAGGAGGGGCAAGAACTTGTCTGTGCTGCAGTATCGGCTCTTGCGATTAATATGTCTAACAGTGTAGAGCAATTTACAGAGGATTCTTTTGAAGTAGATCAGGAAGAAGAGTCAGGTGCTTTTCATTTTCGATTTACCTCAGATATCAGTTCAGAGTCGCAGCTCCTTATAAACTCTCTCGTATTCGGATTACAGGATATTGAGGAGGAATATGGAGAACCATATATCAAAATTTGTTTTAAGGAGGTGTAAGTTATGTTAAAGATGAACCTTCAATTGTTCGCTCATAAAAAGGGTGTTGGTTCTACCAAGAACGGCAGAGATTCCGAGTCTAAGAGATTAGGTGCCAAGAGAGCTGATGGTCAGTTCGTATTAGCTGGCAATATTCTTTACAGACAGCGTGGAACACATATCCACCCAGGCATCAACGTAGGCCGCGGCGGTGATGATACATTATTCGCTTTAGTGGATGGCGTTGTTAGATTTGAAAGAAAAGGCAGAGACAAAAAGCAGGTTTCTGTTTATCCAAAAGCAATTAATGAATAATTGGACCGGCTTCATACCTTGACGTATGGAGCCGTTTTTTGCGATACAGATAATGCTTTTACTTATCTGTATTTTCTGTCTGTCAGAAAGGACAGGCAGTATGTTTGATGCTAATGTTCAGTTTAAGTCTTATCCTCTTTAGAAGGGGGTAGAACTTAGATTTTAAATAAAGCAGAAAGGGAACAGGTGAATGAATGTTTGCCGATAGAGCAAAAATATATATCAGATCCGGTAAAGGCGGCGATGGCCATGTCAGTTTCCGTAGAGAACTTTACGTTCCTTGCGGTGGACCTGACGGTGGTGATGGCGGCCGGGGCGGTGACATTATATTTGTAGTGGATGATGGCCTTAATACATTAAGTGATTTCCGCCAAGTCCAAAAATATGCAGCAAAAGACGGGGAATCTGGTGGAAAACGCAGATGCCACGGAAAAGACGGGGAAAGCCTTATCATAAAAGTTCCGGAAGGAACTGTTATTAAGGAATTTGAGTCTGGTAAAGTAATTGCAGATATGTCCGGTGAAAACCGCAGAGAAGTGATTTTAAAAGGCGGCAGAGGCGGCAAGGGCAATATGAATTTTGCGACTCCCACCATGCAGGCACCAAAGTATGCTCAGCCGGGACAGGCGTTTCAGGAGCTTTGGGTACAGCTGGAACTTAAGGTAATCGCAGATGTAGGACTGGTTGGTTTCCCTAACGTTGGAAAGTCTACTCTATTATCCAGAGTGAGCAATGCCAAGCCTAAGATCGCTAATTATCATTTTACAACCTTAAATCCTCATCTTGGAGTTGTAGATATTGATGGAGGAAAGGGCTTTGTAATGGCCGATATTCCTGGACTCATTGAAGGAGCCTCCGAGGGCGTTGGTCTTGGACATGATTTCCTTCGTCATATAGAACGCACCAGAGTTCTTGTTCATGTAGTGGATGCTGCTTCTACAGAAGGAAGAGATCCCATTGCGGACATCCATGCCATTAATAAGGAATTAGGCGCATACAATTCAGAGCTTTTAGAACGGCCTCAGATCATTGCAGCCAATAAAACAGATGCTATTTATGATGATGGTGAGGATCCTGTAGCAAAGCTTAAAGCTGAGTTTGAACCTAAGGGTGTTAAAGTATACCCCATATCAGCCGTAAGCGGTAAGGGAGTCAAAGAACTGTTATATGCCATTTATGAACTTATACAGACTGTGAACTTAAGTCCGATTGTTTTCGAAAAAGAATTTGACTTAAAGGGACTGACCATTAAGCAGCTTCCTTATACGGTTGAAGTGGATGAGAATGGTGTTTATGTGGTGGAAGGCCCAAGAATTGATAAGATGCTGGGTTATACCAATTTAGAGACAGAAAAAGGCTTCCGATTCTTCCAGAACTTCTTAAAGGAAAATGGAATTTTAGAAGATCTTGAGCAGGCTGGAATTCAAGAGGGTGATACTGTTCGTATGTATGGTCTGGAATTTGACTATTACAAGTAAGTAAGGAGAATAATATGACAAGTAAGCAGAGATCCTATTTAAAAGGATTGGCGATGAATATAGATCCGATTTTCCAGATTGGAAAATCAAGCTTGACTCCAGAACTGACCAATGCAATCGCAGAGGCGCTGGAAGCCAGGGAGCTGATAAAGATTACAGTATTAAAGAATTGCCTGGATGACGGTTCAAGCATTGCTCAGGTTCTTTCTGAGCGTACCCATTCCGAGGTCGTACAGGTAATTGGAAGACGCATTGTCCTTTATAAGCAGGCAAAAGAGGAAGCAAAGCGAAAAATAGCACTTCCCAAATAAAACTGCATCACGTTCCAGTGAGGGAGTCGAAGATTATGGGGAAAATAGGAATTATGGGCGGAACATTTGATCCGATTCATAATGGTCATCTTATGCTTGGGGAACAGGCGTATGATGAATACCGTCTAGATGAAGTCTGGTTTATGCCGTCCGGGCATCCGCCTCACAAAAAAAGGCGTCAGGTAACGGAACCAAAACACCGCCTTGCCATGACGGCTGCTGCGGTAAAGTATCACCCAGGATTTTCGTGTTCTGATTTTGAAGTTGTACGAGAAGGGAATACTTATACAGCGCAGACCTTAAAATTACTTTTAGAGTCATATCCGGAGCATACCTATTATTTTATTGTTGGGGCTGATTCCCTTTATGAGATTGAGAAATGGTATGAACCGGAGCTGGTGTTAAAGCTGGCAGTAATACTGGCTGCTCCTCGGGAATATGAGGTTAAGGAAAGATCTTTGGATGAACAGATTGATTATCTTTGCCGAAAGTATGATGCAGATATTCGAATGCTGCACTGCAAGGAAATGGATATCTCTTCTGCAGAGCTTCGGAACATGGTGTCAAATGGGGAATCCATAGATCCTTATGTGCCAGAGGTGGTTAATAAGTATATTCAGGATCATGGTCTTTATCAGGAGATAGAAGCATGAAAGAGATAATCTTAAATCTTAGAGATGACTTAAAGGAAAAACTTAGCCCTCAGAGGTATGAGCATACAATCAGCGTTTCATTTATCTGTACAGCGCTGGCGATGAGGTATGGTGCTGATTTAGAGCAGTCTGAATTAGCAGGTCTGCTGCATGACTGCGCGAAATATTACGGTGACGGAAATATCATTAAAAAATGTGAGAAACAGAATATCTTTTTAACATCGGATGAATTAAAGGCTCCAGTCGTGCTCCATGCGAAATACGGTGCATGGCTCGCAGAGCATAAATATGGCATTGAGGATAAGGAAGTCTTAGATGCCATACGGTGGCATACGACCGGAAGGCCGGATATGTCTTTACTGGAAAAAATCGTATTTACAGCGGATTATATAGAACCAAGACGAGATAAGGCGGCAGATCTGCCTGTCGTAAGGTCTGTTGCTTTTATAGATTTGGATGAATGCGTTTATATCATCCTGAAAGGCACTCTGGAATATCTGGAGGGAAAAGGCTATTTTGTGGATTCCATGTCGGTACAGGCATATGATTATTATAAGAAGATCCATGAAATGAAGAAGGGAGAGTTGTGATGAATCAGTCAGTTGAAATGGTAAAAACCGCATACAATGCGTTGTCTGATAAGAAGGGTGAGGATATTACTATCATTGATATCCGTAACGTATCGGTCATGGCAGATTATTTTATTATTGCCAGCGGTACAAATTCAAGCCAGGTTCAGGCCATGGTTGATAATGTGGAAGAAGAACTGGGTAAAAAGGGTTATGTCTGCAAGCAGATGGAGGGATATCGCTCTGCCAATTGGATCCTCATGGATTACGGCGATATTATCGTTCATGTATTTGATCGTGACAACCGTTTATTCTATGATCTGGAAAGAATCTGGAGAGACGGAAAAACCATTGACGTAGATACTTTATCATAATACGATGAGAGTAGAAAACGGCTTAACAGGACCTGTTAGCCGTTTTTTGTTGCAGTCCTTTAAATGGATTAAGAAATAGCCCAGCACTAGTTGACATAAAATAATTATGTTAACTAGTGCTGGGCTATTATAATCTCTACTGGTGTTAAACCGTCTTTTAATGAATTCCCAGACGAAACAGACCAATTACTTTTCCAAGAATCTCTACTTGATCTACAATAATCGGATCCATGGAATCGTTCTCTGGCTGAAGGCGGTAATGGCCATCTTCCTTGAAAAAACGTTTTACTGTAGCAGAATCATCTACCAATGCAACAACAATCTCTCCATTAACAGCAGTAGGACAATGCTCAACAATAATTTGATCCCCTTCCAGTATACCAGCATTAATCATGCTGTTTCCCCGTACCTTAAGCATAAAGGTTTCCCCATTGGGAAGTAAATCGGAAGGAATAGGATAGTAATTCTCAATATTTTCCTCAGCATATAATGGCTGACCGGCTGCTACTGTTCCAAGAACAGGTACATTCACCACTTCTCTGCGGGTCAGATTAAAACAATCATCAATGATCTCAATGGTTCTGGGTTTGGTCGGGTCTCTTCGTATGTAGCCCTTTTCTTCCAAAGTCTCCAGGTGTGAATGAACGGAAGAGGTTGATTTTAAATGAACCGCTTCACATATCTCCCTCACTGCGGGGGGATAACCCTTCTTTAATATCGTCTCTTTTATATATTCCAAAATTTCCTGTTGCTTGGGTGTGATCTTCTCCTGAGCCATCGCACAGCCTCCTCAAATCTTTATCATTAAACCTATAGTAACATATGTTCGAAAAAAATGCAAACCTTTGTTCGAAAAAAGCCAAAACGAATTGACAAACATATGTTTGGAGTGATATGATTGCCTTATCAAAACAGAACGTGTGTTCTGATTATTTTTAGGAGGCATCCGTATGATGAAACAAATAATTGTGCTGTTATTTTTCTCATTTCTTGGATTCCGTATCTTTGGTTTCTTTCCGGGACTTGATTCTGCACAGGCCCTTGAACAGGCAGCTATAGACAAGTACTACACCAGCAT
This sequence comes from Clostridium sp. 12(A), assembly GCA_000526575.1. GTDB lineage: Bacteria > Bacillota > Clostridia > Lachnospirales > Lachnospiraceae > Lacrimispora > Lacrimispora xylanolytica. The sequence goes on from JAGI01000002.1 coordinate 815,675, forward strand.
TGAGATCCAGCAGGGAGACAGTCTTTGGAGCATTGCAGGAAAATATAGTGAAAACAGCGGAATGACAGTGGCTCAGTATGTAAAAGAATTGAAGAACATGAATGGGTTAAAGGAAGATATCATACACAGCGGGCACTATTTGACCGTTATGTACTGTACCTCTGAGGAGACCCCCTGATTTTTCATTCCTATGAGAGGATAGGAGATTTAAATTGCGTTGATTTTATGGGAATAATAATTTAGAATAAAGAAAGCGTCCTCTATTATTAGTAAATTGGCGCAATTTTAATGACTAAAGGATTAGAACCTATATGAAAATCACATTTGGTATTCTGGCTCATGTGGATGCTGGTAAAACTACATTTTCTGAACAGATTTTATATCAGGAAAAGGTGATCAGGACTTTGGGGCGGGTAGATTCTCAGACGGCCTGTCTGGACCATGATGAGATAGAGAAAACAAGAGGGATTACGATTTTTTCTGATATGGCGTGCTATACACACAACGATAATACTTATTATCTGGTAGATACTCCCGGGCACGTTGATTTTTCAGCTGAGATGGAGAGAACATTAGAAATTATGGACTATGCTATCCTTGTAGTGAATGGTTCCGATGGGGTACAGGGTCATACAGAGACAATTTGGAAGCTGCTGGAACGATATCAGATTCCTGTATTTCTGTTTATCAATAAACTGGATATCCCCACAGCCTCTTACGAGCTTATTGTAAAAGAACTTAAAAACCAGCTATCAGACCGCATTTTGGATTTCCAGGACATGAACTTTAAGAATGGAATGGAAGGTACCTTTACGGACGATCTCATAGATAATGTTTCTGAACTGGATGAAGGTCTTGTCGATGAGTGGCTGGAAGGAACCATGTCTTATGAAGATATGAAGCCCTCATTGTTAACACAGATTAAGAAACGCCGCTTATTTCCCTGCTTTGGGGGAAGTGCATTAAAAGGGGCTGGGCTTTATGAGTTCCTTACCGCATTTTATGAGCTTGCTCAGACTAGTTACGAGACCTCTGACGTTTTCAGAGGAAGAGTGTTTAAGATTCGTTATGATGAACAACAGGAGCGTATGACTTATCTTAAAGTATTAAGTGGAAGTGTAAAGGTACGTGATATTGTTTCTGAGACTGAGAAGATACATCAGATCAGATTGTTTCGGGGGGAGAAATTCACTACAGCTACGGAAGCAACTGCTGGCGATGTAGTTGCTGTAACCGGATTAATTAGTACCGTTGCTGGTCAGGGACTTGGCGCCTGCCAGACGAGAGAAAACCCTTACCTTTATCCAGCCCTTCAGGCCAGAGTACAGTATCCACCGGACATTCCTGATCAGACGGTTTTACGTATCTTCCATATGTTAGAAGAAGAGGATCCATCTCTGAAAGCGGAGTGGGAAGAATCCTTACAGCAGCTTAAGGTTAATGTTATGGGGAGAATCCAACTGGAAGTCTTAGAAGAAACGGTTTTAAGAAAATATCAGGTTCCAGTAACCTTTGGGAATCCGGAGGTTGTATACATGGAAACGGTGAAAGAACCAGTATATGGCTATGGTCATTTTGAACCTCTTAGACATTATGCTGAAGTAGCCCTTAGAATAGAGCCGGCGCCCAGAGGGGAGGGCATTACGTTTGAGAGCGAATGTCATGTTGACAGGCTTGGGATTAATTATCAGAATCTGATACGTACCCATGTATTTGAGACTGTTCATAAAGGAATCTTAACCGGTTCTTCCCTGACAGATGTTAAGATTGTTTTGATTGATGGTATTTCTCATATAAAGCATACAGAAGGCGGTGATTTCCGCGAGGCAGTATATCGGGCAATCCGGCAGGGGCTGATGAAGGCGGATAACCTCCTTTTAGAGCCTTATTACAGGTTTAGCCTGTCCATTCCCGACACCCTGGCTGGAAAGCTCTTAAATGACATTACAAGACGCTACGGAGTGTATGAGGCTCCGGTCATGGATGGAAGCGGTAGATGTGTTGTTACAGGAACCGGCCCTGTTTCTTCCTTTATGAATTATGGAGAAGAGCTGCTTATGATGACAGGAGGACGGGCAGGAATCTCTATGAATTTTTCTCATTATGACATATGTCATAATCAGGACGAAGTGGTGGCCTCTTATCATTACAACGCGGATGCAGATGTTAAGAACCCATCCTGTTCTGTTTTCTGCCATAAAGGGACTTCCTTTGTAGTGAATTGGAATAAGGCAGAAGATTATATGCATACCCTTCGGTAGCCCCTGTTTTTCAACAATTTCGGACAAAGATTAGCCGTAGTGCTTGACACCGCCCGTATAAACGTTATAATACAACCAAGGAATTTGGTAATTATAGGTACCATATTTACATGCGACCATCAGAAAGGTATTGTAATTCATGAGTTTAGAAAAACAGAAAGCTTTTATTATTCACTGTGTATTTGCATTTATTTTATTAATCATGGTATATGCAGGCGTTAAATATGTTTTTCCACTTTTAATGCCCTTTGTTATTGGATTAATTATCTCCATGACGTTTCGAAAGCCCATTGATTTACTGACAAAGAAGTTAGGTATCAAGCGGACCTTTTCCTCAATCATAATTCTGATTTTATTTTATGCCTGCTTATTCTTGGTCATTAGCCTCATTGGTGCCAGGTTCTTCCAGTTCATCAGTTCATTATTTAATAACCTGCCTTCGCTTTACAAGGAAACTCTTCAACCAGCTCTTTCTGCTTTTACGGATCAGATGTCTAACAGGTTTCCTGTCATTAAGGTGTATTTGGATGAGTTTATTAATAACATTGGACAATCAATATTCACCTATCTTTCCAATATATCCTCAAAGGTAGTGACAACGGTCACTGGTTTGGCTGGTCAGGTTCCAACCTTGTTAATAAAGGTTATTTTTACAATTGTATCGTCCTTCTTTTTCACCATTGATTATTACAAGATTGGAAATTTTGTGTTACGTCAATTTGGAGACAAGCGCAGAAATATTATGCTGAATTTAAAAGATAATGTCATTGGATCATTAGGTAAATTCATTCGTGCCTATGCCTTGATTATTTCCATCACTTTTATAGAATTATCTCTTGGCTTTTCTATTATAGGCATTCCTACTCCATTTCTGATTGGACTGCTTGTTGCAATCATAGATGTTCTTCCTATTTTGGGGACTGGAGCTGTTTTGATTCCCTGGTCAATCATTGCCTTTTCCATGGGTGATACCAAGGTAGGAATTGGAATGATTGTTTTATACATCTTTATTACAGTAGTTCGACAGATACTGGAACCCAAAATCATAGGACAGCAGATAGGACTTCACCCCATTGTAACTCTTATATTAATGTTCGTAGGAGCACAGCTGATGGGAATTTTGGGACTGTTTATGTTGCCGATCATAGCCACCATTCTGGTTAAGCTGGATAAAGAGGGTAGCATTCATATTTTTAAATAAAAAAGATACGGATATATAAAACGAAGGCAGAGACATAAATAAAGTCTCTGCCTTCGTTTTATATGGACTTTTTTCGTTTCTTTACAAACCAGATAAGGACACCGACTGCGATGACCGCCATAATAGCGACGGAAATATTGGAATACAGATCCATGTAATGTACAATGGTGTTCCATTTCGACCCTGCGAATGCTCCCAGGAACACGAGCACAATGTTCCATATGAAGGTACCAATGGTGGTATAGAGGAGAAATTTCCCCATATGCATTTTGGCCATACCTGCTGGTATGGAAATCAGGCTGCGGATAAGAGGGATGAAACGGCAAAAGAAGATCGTTGAGGTTCCCTTTTTCTCAAACCAGCCTTCTGCTCGCTTAATATCAGATCTTTTTAGTCCAAGGATATGTCCCCACCTGTCTACCAGTAGCTCCAGCTTTTCTACGGGAAGTAAAAGACCTACCCCGTAAAGGATACATGCGCCAATGACAGAACCCAAGGTAGCAAACAGCACAACGATCCATCGATTCATGGATGTATAAGTTGTCATAAAACCGCCAAATGTCAGGATCAATTCAGATGGGATGGGAGGAAAAACGTTTTCTATTGCTATCAGCAATGCTATCCCCAAGTATCCGTATTGATCCATCGTATTAATTATCCATTCCTGCATTTCAAATTCCTTTCCTGATGTAAATATTCTGCTTGTTACTATTATCTGCAGAAAGGCAGATATTTAATAAGCATCAGCGCGAAACCTTTTGAGTTAGGACGCTAATGCTTATTTTTATTATAGCTATTATATTGGATAAAAATATATATTTCAATCCTTTTTCACCAAAATGATAGCTTAAGAATTATGGAAGAAATTCTAAAGGGGAAAACTGGATCAGGAATGACCAAGTATTTCTGGTATCATATTGATTAAAAATTGTTCTCCAGCAGTTAAATATCCGTGTTTTCTATAACAGCAATATAAGCTGCGTTTCATAGGATAATCTTTAATCTGGCAGTAGTAATTGGTGTTATTACTTCTGGAAAAATGATGCATGGCAATGCTGGGAACAAAGGTGAATCCCTTATTCAATCTTACTAAACTGCTGGCAAGATGAATATTCTCAGTCTCTATAACCTTACCAGGAGTAATTTGATATTGCATCAAAAAACGATCTGCCACTTCACGCATGCTCCGGCCTTTTTTTAGGAGAATCATAGGTTGACCGGAAAGTGATTCTGGCAATATGGAAGGATTTTGACTCCCTGGTTTCCATAAGGTTTTTGTTTCCAAAAAGTACGGTGGAACTTGTAGATAAATAGGATTCTCCAGGAATAGACGATATTCCAGTTCTGGATCATCCGTCTGATAGACAAAAGCCATATCAGTTTTTCCGCTTTTAACTGTTTCTAAAAGAGCGCTCATACGTTCCTCAATCAGCAATAACTCAACCTTGGGAAATTTCTGCTCGAAGGTATCTAAAATAGCTGGAAATATAAATTCCCCGGTCAGAGAAGTAAGGCCTAACGTAATCCGCCCGCTTAGGCTGTTGTTTAAATCAGAAATTTCTTTTGTAACAGATCTGGAAATTGCCAGCACCTCCTTACAGCCACGTAAATAGACCTCTCCAGCTTTTGTAGGCTTTAGATTACCCCGATTACGGATAAACAATGAGGTGCCAAGAGTATGCTCCAGATCAAGAATAAGGCGGCTCAGTGCAGGTTGAGAAATGTATAGCTTTTGAGCAGCCGCGGTTATATTACGTTCCTCGGCTACGGTCAGTAGATAATAAATCTGTTTTTCGTTTATCATGGTTGTATCTCCACGCAGTTTGCAAGTAAAAGTATAACATCAATGTTATGTATGAATGCTATTATTGGTATTTTACATTATTTTAATCTGTGTTTATAATGAAGTCAAGATGAATCGTAATCACTGTATGAATCATAGGAATTACGAAAAAGTCCAGTGATATTTTCGGATTTACAGGAGGGTATAGCAATGGCAAATGTAAAAGTATTTGTTCCATACGGTGCAGTTGGTTTAAATTGTACGGAAGAAGCATTTGAAGCAGGTCTGGCCATGAAGCCGGACATCATTTCCAGTGATGCAGGTTCCACGGATTCAGGGCCTTATTATTTAGGATCTGGTCACGGTAAATATTCTATCGGTGACGTAAAACGAGACTTAAAGCGCATGGTATTAGGTGCTCACAAGCTGGGAATTCCCATGACCATTGGTTCTGCAGGAACCTGCGGTTCAGATGAGGGGGTTGATACTGCCTGCGAATTAATCAGGGAAATATGTGAGGAAGCTGGAATCCACAAAAAAATTGCCAAAATTTATTCCCAGCAGGATTCTAACGTAATAAAACAGAAATACTGTGATGGAATGATAAATGCATTACATGGAGCGCCTGAAATCTCAGAGAAGACGTTTGATGAGTGCAGCACCATTGTAGCGCTGCTTGGTGCGGAGGCGTATGAGGAGGCTTTTAAAAATGGTGCAGAAATCATCATTGGAGGCCGGTCAACCGATACCGCCGTAATCGCAGCATACCCTCTGATGAAAGGCTGTGATCCTGCATCTTGCTGGCACGCAGCAAAAACCGTTGAGTGCGGAGGCGTTTGTACCAGTGCTGGTCTGCAGGGCGGAGTATTTATGGAAGTAGATGAAAAAGGCTTTACAATTAAAGCAGTGCAGCCAGGCAGTACGGTTTCTGCCTATTCTGTATCTGCACATCTGATTTATGAAAATTCCAATCCGATTCAATTAACAGAGCCGGGAATTCAAATTGATACTTCAAATTCCATCTATACAGAATTGTCTGAAACAGAAGTACGGGTAGAGGGTACAACCATCGAGTATTTTCCCTATACCTTGAAGTTAGAAGGTTCTGGTCCTGTAGGATATCAGACGGTCAGCATGGCAGGCATTCGTGACAGAAAGGTAATGCAGGACCCTATGAAATGGGTGGATGCAGTATCCAGAGCCGGTATAGAAAAGCTGGAAAAGGCAGGTATTTCAAGTGACAGCTATCATTTCTGGCTGCGTCCTTATGGATATAACGGCGTTTCGGGAATGGAGGTACCGGAAGGTTATGTTCCGAATGAGGTACTTATGATGCTGACAGTGACCGCTGATACCCAGGAGATGGCAACTCAAATTACCAAAGCATTTAATCCGTTACTGCTTCATTACAATATGTTTGAAGGAAAACAAATGCCTTCTTATGCTTTTATTTTTTCACCTGCGGAGATGGAACGAGGCGCAATTTATGAGTTCAAATTGTACCATACAGTATCCGTTAAGGATCCGTTGGAGTTGGTTCGCTTTTCTTATGAGAATATCTAATTTGGGAGGTGCATGATGAGTACAATTGAAAAGACTGTTAAATACATTCGCAGCAAAAATGCAGGTCCTTTTTGGCTTACCATTGATGCTTTTTGCAATAATGTTGAAGATACAAAAAGCGTTACTGCTGCATTTGAAAGAGAGCGGGAGTTTATTGCCAAATCATTTCAGGTGAAGCCAGAGGAACTACAGATCTTCTGTCTGGAACATATTCAGGTGGCAAAGATCAGCCTCCCCCGGATACCAATTGAGGGAAGCCGCGACGAGAGGGATATGCACGGCGGACAGCAATATGTTTCATTACTTGATATCTCTTGTTAAGGAAACATGGTTAACAAATTAAGTTACAAACTGAAAAATCAGTATAATGAACCGGCAATAGGATTCGCCTCCTATTGCCGGTTTGTCTACGTAATCAGGATAATTCTTTTACAAACGCTTACTATAAATATTTGATAGCGCATTCTGTCATAAACTCCAATATAATGAAACCTTTCTCTGTGTTTCTAATATATCCATATCTGGTAGAAGACCATTCAAAAGAACCGCATATAGTTGAAAATAAAATAAATTATGATAGAATTATAGACAGCCAGAGGTTATATCGTCTACAAAGAACAATAACTAACCGGATATGTTTTAATTATAAATAGTAAAAAGGCAAATTGCTTTGATTAAAATTGGATGTTAGAAACACAAGGAGGTATTTATGGAAGAGGATAGAACAGAGAATAAGTCATACATGAAAGTGATAGATTATATTAAAAAACAAATACGCAATGGTGAGTTAAATATAGGAGGAAAGCTGCCTGCGGAAAGAGAATTGTCAGAGATACTGGGGATCAGCCGCAATTCTGTGAGAGAAGCGATTCGTACGCTTGATATTATGGGGGTAATCTCTAGTCAACAGGGTGCAGGCAATTTTCTTACAGGTAACTTTGAGAATAATCTGGTAGAATCACTGTCCATGTTGTTTCTGCTGAATCAGATCGATTACAGACAGGTCAGTGAACTTAGGAGAGCGCTTGAAATGGAGGCGCTGATGCTGGCAATCGATCATATCACCGATGAGGAAATCCAAACCCTGGTAAAGATCGTATCTCAGTTGGAGAGGGAGAGTGAGGCGAATAATGTGGTATTGGACAAGAAGATGCACTATAATATAGCCCTGGCCTCTAAGAACACTCTGATTATCAATATCCTTCAGGCTCTATCAGAAATACTGGATAAATTTATTGTAGATCTGCGAAGAGAGATCTTAAGCCAGGAAGACAGCAGAAAAATTCTGATACAAGCCCATAATGGAATGTTAGAAAGTTTAATTAAAAGGGACAAAAATCTTGCTTATGAATCAATTAACAAACATTTTAGTATTATTGACCAAAAAATCAAGGAAAAAGAGTTGACAATGCTCAAAAAGCACGATAATTAGTGAAAATCAACAAAATACTTGTTAAAAAAATGACGTATGTTGACTTATATAACATACGTCATTATAATTAAATTGCAAAGTGGTACTACCAATTTTATGGGGTGGTAGCTAATAGGTGTAGTAAGACAAATCTGTTTTGCAGCATCTATTTTTTTACGATAATTGGTACTACCAATTGAAAATTTTATTTCAGGAGCATTGAGAATCGGCAGAATTCTTTGCTGCTCCCAAAAGACCACAGAATGGAGAAGCTATGGAGAAAATTTTCGAATTTGTTTTGGCATTGTTACCTATTATCTGGCTGATCATTGCTCTGACAGCTATTAAAATCCCAGGATTTAAAGCATGTGTCATTGCTTTGGCAATTGCATACGTACTTTCCGTGTTTGTATGGAAGATGCCTTTGATTGACAGCCTGGGTGCAGTTGCGGAAGGGGCCGCACTTGCTTTATGGCCAATTATCATTGTTATAATTGCCGCGGTATTTACTTACAACATCTGTGTTTCTACCGGAAAAATGGAAGTAATTAAAAAAATGCTGGCAAATGTAACGCAAGACAAAAGGGTGCTAGTACTTATTATAGCATGGGGCTTTGGCGGTTTTATGGAAGGAATGGCGGGCTTTGGAACAGCGGTTGCTATTCCGGCCAGTATGTTAGTGGGTCTTGGCTTTCCTCCAGCATTTGCAGCAATCGTCTGCCTGATTGCGAATGCAACACCCACCGCCTTTGGCTCCATTGGTATTCCAACCACAACACTGGCTAAAATAACAGGTATTCATGTTATTGATCTTTCCACCAATACCGTAATTTTGTTAGCCCTGCTGATCATCTTAACACCGTTTGTATTAGTGTTTCTTACAGGAAAATCAAAGAACTCTTTAAAAGGAATCACTTTAATCACATTCATTTCAGGAATTTCCTTTTTGATTCCTGAATATTTGGTGGCAAGATATTTAGGAGCGGAGCTTCCAGTCGTAATTGGATCGGTTTGTTCCATGGCTGCCACGGTTTTAGCCGCTCGTATCATTGGCAAAGGCGAGGTGGAAGAAAAATACCGTCTGGATGGCAGAGAGGAAGTCAAAATAACAGTGAATCAAGCTCTGATTGCCTGGAGTCCCTTCATCTTGATTTTTGTATTTCTCCTAGTAACATCTAAATTGGCAGGTCCCTTCAATAGAACGCTGGAATCTGTAAAAACTTCAGTGAGTATTTATCAGGGGAGAGGAGGGTCCCCATTTACCTTTTCCTGGCTTGCTACTCCTGGTTTTTGGATTCTATTATCCGCCTTTATCGGAGGTAACATTCAAGGTCTGAACATGAAAGAATTGATTGTAATCCTTAAAAAGACGATTCTTCAGATGATGAAGACGGTCATCACCATTATTGCCATTATGGCAACAGCAAAATTGATGGGATACAGCGGTATGATTGCCTCCATCTCACTGGTATTTGTAACTTATACGGGTTCCTTCTATCCCTTTTTTGCACCTTTCCTAGGTGCCATCGGAACCTTTGTGACCGGGAGCGGAACCTCTGCCAGTGTATTATTTGGGGGATTACAGGCAGAAACGTCTGCAGCATTGGGGCTTAACCAGGCCTGGATTACAGCGTCTAATACAGCCGGTGCGGTAATTGCCAAGATGATTTCACCTCAGAGTATCGCGATTGCAGTGGCGGCTGTAAGTCTTGAGGGCGAGGAAAATATGTTATTAAAGGGAACCATCAAGTGTTTTGTTATTTTTATAATTATAGTCGGGGTTATTACATATGCAGGTTCAAGAATGTTGGCATAATGTCCTGCCAATATAATATTACCATTGCTTCACAGCAATCCTTAAAGGGGAAAGAAAGGAGTTCTAAATGAATATTTTAGTATGTATTAAGCAGGTACCAGACAGCAATAAGGTGGAAGTGGATCCGGTTACCGGCGTGTTAAAACGAAATGGAGTAGAATCCAAGATGAATCCTTATGATCTGTATGCATTAGAAGCTGCGCTTCGAATCCGTGAGAAAACCGCTGGCAGTATAACGGTAATTACCATGGGACCAGGGCAGGCAGTTGGAATCATCAAAGAAGCCTTTGCCATGGGAGCAGATAACGGAGTATTGATATCCGACCGTAAGTTTGGTGGAGCCGATGTACTGGCAACCAGCTATACTCTTTCCCAGGGAATTAAACAAAGTGGAGAATTTGACCTGATTCTCTGCGGAAAACAGACTACGGATGGAGATACCGCTCAGGTAGGACCAGAAGTGGCAGAATGGCTGGGCATTCCCAGTCTGTCCAATGTTTCCCAGATCGTTGAACAAAAAGAAAGCTCATTAGTGGTGGAAATGGATATGACGGATGACATAGAAGTAGCAGAAATACAATATCCCTGCCTGCTGGCGGTGGATAAGGATATATTTATCCCAAGGCTCCCTTCCTATATCAGAAAACAGGAGACAAAGGACAGGGAAATAAAAGTTATTACCCTTGCCGACATGGAGGATAAGGAAGAGAAAAACTATGGCTTAAATGGTTCCCCCACACAAGTGCAGAAAATATTTCCGCCCCAGGTAAATAACCATAGAGAAGTGTGGAATGGAGATGGTAAAGAGCTGGCTGAACAGTTATTACATAAATTAAAGGAATTAAAATTTGCCTAAGGAGGATAGATATGGCTAAGTTAATCGTAAACCAGGAAAAGGTAGGAAACAAACAGGAGCTGATCAGTATCTGCCCCTTTGGTGCTATTGAAGAGAAAGACAACATGATTCAAATCAACGCAGCTTGTAAAATGTGTAAGCTCTGTGTAAAAAAAGGCCCGGCAGGTGCCGTTGAATATGTAGAGGAAGCTGTTGAATCCATCGACAAGGATCAATGGAAGGGAATTGCTGTTTATGTAGATCATATTGATGGAGCAATACACCCCGTAACCTATGAGCTGATTGGAAAAGCAAAGGAACTGGCAGCTAAAATCAATCACCCGGTATATGCCATAATGATGGGACATCATATACAGAAACAGTGTGAGGAACTGCTGCATTATGAAGTGGATAAAGTATTCGTTTATGATAAGGAAGAGTTGGACCGCTTCAAGATGGAGCCATATACCAGAGCATTTGAGGATTTTGTTGAACATATAAAGCCTACTGCTATCTTAATAGGAGCAACTCCGGTAGGCAGACAGTTGGCGCCAAGGCTGGCAGCCAGATTAAAAACTGGATTAACTGCTGACTGTACGATTCTGGACATAAACGAAAACACAGACCTTGTTCAAATAAGACCTGCTTTCGGCGGAAACATTATGGCTCAGATATTAACGCCTAATCACAGACCTCAGATGGCTACTGTACGCTATAAGGTTATGGATGCACCTGAAAGAAAAGAGGAGGCATACGGTGAGATTATTAACTGCGTGATTGATTCAAAGGAACTGGGCAGTAAGGTAACGGTATTAGATATCATTGCAAAGGAAAAAGAACAGTTTATCGAAGCGGCCGATGTGCTGGTAGTCGCCGGCAGGGGTGTTAAAAAAGAAGAGGACCTTGAAATGCTAAGAGAGCTTGCGGATATACTGGGGGGTCAGCTTGCCTGTACACGTCCGGTCATGGAAGCAGGGTGGCTGGAAGCCAAATGTCAGGTAGGCTTAAGCGGCCGTACCGTAAGACCGAAGCTGATTATTACCTGTGGGGTATCCGGTTCCGTCCAGTTTACGGCAGGTATGAATAATGCCGATTATATCATTGCCATTAACAAAGATGAGAATGCTCCCATTTTTAAAACAGCTCATTATTGCCTGATTGGAGACTTATACGAAATCCTTCCTGAAATCATCAGCCAGATCAAGGCTGGTAAGTTCATTAGCGCTTAAGTATTGTTCAATCCAGAATAACATTAGCGTGAAACATGAAAGGCGATATACAAAATTGTACCTGTGGCTTAAGATTTTAAAGCTATGAGAAAGGCAGGGTTATTATAATGAGTTATAAAAAGTTGGAATTAGAAGATATTAATTACATACAAAGTATCATCAAGGATAATGAGAGAATTCTTATGGGTGAAAATATTAACGAAGAATACAGCCATGATGAGCTAAGCGATACGATCAGTTATCCGGATTTAGTGGTAAAGGTTAAATCTCCGGAAGAAGTATCATCTATTTTGAAATATGCCTATGAGAACACAATACCTGTTACTCCCAGAGGTTCTGGCACAGGTCTGGTAGGAGCCTCTGTAGCAATTGATCATGGTATCATGCTGGATACCAGCTTAATGAACCACTTTCTGGAACTCGATGAGGATAATCTTACCATCACAGTTGAACCGGGAGTTTTGCTTATGGAGCTGGCCGCTTATGTTGAGGAGAGAGGTTTATTTTATCCTCCTGACCCAGGTGAAAAATCTGCCACCATCGGAGGAAATATCAGTACCAATGCCGGTGGTATGAGAGCGGTTAAATACGGTGTGACCAGAGATTATGTAAGAGGGCTGGAAGTTGTGCTGCCCAATGGTAAAATCGTGGAATTTGGAGGTAAGGTAGTAAAGAACAGTACCGGATATGCCATGAAGGATCTGATGGTAGGTTCAGAAGGAACTCTTGGTATTATTACCAAGGCAACCTTAAAGATTCTTCCTTTGCCAAAGAAAGCAATCAGTTTGTTGATTCCATTTCCATCTCTGGAGCAGGCAATCGGTACCGTGCCTTTAATTATTAAATCCAAAGCCATCCCCACTGCGATTGAATTCATGCAGAGAGAAGTTATCATGGATGCTGAAAAATACCTGGGCAAAAAGTTTCCTGATAACAGTGCAGATGCCTATCTGCTGCTTAAATTTGATGGCAATTCAACGGAAGAAATAGAAAAAGACTATGAAAACGTAGCCCAAATCTGTATAGAGCAGGGAGCCATTGATATTTTAGTGTCTGACACCACAGAAAGAGAAGATTCCATATGGAAAGCCAGAGGTGCTTTTCTGGAAGCCATCAAAGGTTCGACCTCCTTTATGGATGAAGTCGATGTCGTAGTCCCCAGAAGTTCCGTGAATGAAATGGTGGAATATATCCACGGATTATACAAAGAAGTCAATATCCGTATTAAAAGCTTTGGCCACGCAGGAGATGGCAATCTCCATGCTTATATCTTAAAAGATGAACTAAGTGAAGAAGAATGGGAAGAGAAAATGAAGACAGCCATGGATAAGATCTATGGGAAAGCCAGAGAACTAAGTGGTCAGGTATCCGGGGAACACGGCATTGGTTATGCGAAAAAGTCTTATCTTATGAAAGCCCTGGATCCGGCTACGGTTGAAATTATGAGGGGGATTAAACTGGCTTTTGATCCAAAGAATATTTTAAATCCTCATAAAGTATGCCAGCTGTAGGTCATCGAAGAGAGTTGCTGATATTAATTTGTTTCTGATAGAATGGAAGAGGAGTGGTCTAATTCAGATCACTCCTCTTAAAATACTTTGCTTACATTTATATCACCTATAGTTCTATACATCTCTATTTATGTTTGTTATAATAAATAAAGACTTAATGGACTGATGAGATATTTAAAATTGCAATAATGGGAAGGTTCAATACTATATGCAATTAATAAATATAAATCAGAATTATAACACATTGTAGTTGCTAAATGAGAGGAAATGTATGTTTGAGTTTAATGTCACTTTGAGTGATGATGATTATTTACTATTTAATAAATATCATTTATTAAATAGTCCTATAGGTAAAAAAGGGTTAATGTCTATTAGATTTTTTATACCATTTATTTGTTTTATGTTTGTTATTATATTATGCATTGCAGGCTCTGATTTCGGACTGATTTTGATAGAGTCTATATTGATGACGATTATTTCCATAATCTGGATCGGGTTTAGTAAAAAAGTTTTTCTTAAATCCATGAATAATAGAATTTTGAAGATGAAAAGAGAAGGGAGACTCCCGTATAGCAACCAGGCTATCTTTAAGTTTGATAACGAAAAGATGCAAGAAATAACACCAAATTCTGAAAGTGTTATAAAGTACTCATTGGTTGAAAAAATTGCTGTAACGGAGAATGCTATTTATATATACATAAGTTCTGTACAGGCATATATTCTTCCAGTGACCGCTTTTACAGATGAAATGGAGAAAGTAAAATTCTTGGAATTTATAAAAATGAAGTCAGATATTATAAAAGAAAGAACAGTGTAAAACGAGGTTCTAAATTTTGAGTATATAGATGGTAATTGTTATTTTTATGTAATAGAAGAGGAGCGGTCTGTGTTAGATCTCTCCTCTTGTTAACTAAAGTTAAGTATATATTTATGATATTTTCATTTGAAACTTTTAGGAATATTTGTTATTTATCTATAGACTCCCTTAATTTCACTTTATTTCTTGCACTTCTTCGACGCTCATCCTCCAATGCGGCATAATGCTTTTTTGTTGTATTAACGTCTGAATGGCCAAGAACATCCGCCACAAGATAAATATCACCAGTTTCTTTATAAAGACTGGTTCCATAGGTGCTTCGAAGTTTATGAGGTGTAATTTTCTTTAGAGGAGTCACCGATTTAGAATATTTTTTCACCAGATTCTCGACACTTCGAACGGCGATGCGCTTTTTTTGGAGGGAAAGAAAGAGTGCTTTTTCATGGCCTTCCTCAGCAATCACCCTGTTACGTTCTATGATATATTCATAAAGAGCATCCTCTACCTCAGTACCGAAATAAACCATAACTTCTTTTCCGCCTTTTCTAACAATTCGTATGCCCCCATTTTTAAAATCAATATCGTCTATATCAAGACCAACGCATTCCGATACACGAATTCCGGTACCCAGCAACAGCGTTAGCAAAGCAAGATCTCTGATTTTTGTTTTGGCATGATAGGATTTCTGCTTCTCTGTCAGGGCTTCTCCATTTTCCACTTCATCAAGTAGAAGAGCAACCTCATCAACATCTAGCCGGATAATATCTTTTTCGTGTAGTTTAGGTAGTTGTACTAAAGCAGCCGGATTGTTTTGAATACGTTCATTTCGGTAATAATAATTATAGAAGCTTTTTAATGATGAGACTTTTCTCATTATTCCTCTTTCTTTATTGGTTATTTCCTGGTTTTTATCGTTAAAACGATATTTAAGATATTCCATATATTCTTCAATATCTACCACTTTAAGATTATCAAGATGGTCCAAAGTAATATTTTGAATGTCAGACTTGAAAAGTGACGGATTTTCTTTTTTAAGGAAATCAAAAAATACCTTTAAATCGTAGGCGTATGCGATTCTCGTCCGGGAGGACGTACGCGGCTCTATACCACGAAAAAAGTCTCCACAGAAGCGGGGAAGCTCTTTGATTAGCTCACGAAGATGCTTCACATTTTCGATGTCTTTTTGCTGATGATAGGATAGTGGGGCGCTCACATTTTTACCTCATTTCATTATGTATTTAAATTTAAGTTTGTTAGAAAGAATACTCCGTGAAATTAAGAGATTTATTCTTGTAAATAAGTGGTTAATTAATATTATATCATATAATTTAAATAATGTATAAGATAAGTATTTATATAGTGTATTATAGGATGTATAATATGAAAATATATATGGGATTAATTAAGTGAGGTATTATATAGAAGTGCATTGAATAGTTGAGTAGTAAAAATATTATCAATAGCAGACATTAAAAGAACAAACAAAAAATAATAAAATTACGAATGAATCATAAAGATGTATTAAATACCCATAACTATGCGTTAAACTAGACTTTCGCGAATAGTTGGAAGTATGCCTTTCACCAGCACAAAGCTGATAACCAAAAAAAATTTACTGCTGCTTTGTCGTTTTTGACCATTAGATCTCTATTCAGATTCTAACAATTATCATGCGCTTCTGCTGTATATCCAGGCCTCTATACTTATTCTTTGAATATAGAGGCCTGGATTGAAATATATGAATTGATTATATTGAAAATTATTCAAAGAGATTTTTTAATTTATCTCCTTTGATATCATAAGGACTCCAGTCTATTATAGCAAATTTACCGTTTGTATGCTCATCCACTCTATTAATCCATTCTACCTCATTGCTTGCTTTGGCAGCTAACATTTGATTCGATGTCTTTGTCTGATAAATGGAAGAATTGATTATCCACCACTTAGTTGCAATGTTAGCACGTTTCAAATCTTCTTCCAATCTTAAAGCTTCATAAACCGGAGTTGCTTCAGCTAATGTAACAATAATTACTTCGGTTTCATTATCGTTACGTAATTTAGGAAGAAGTTTTTTTACTGATTCTGGAATATCACCCTGAGATCGCTCTATTTCCCGATGATAGTTTTGTGTAGAATCCAGAAGTAATAAGGTGTGCCCAGTTGGTGCAGTGTCAATGACAACAATCTCTTTTTCCGCCTTTTCAACTATTTGAGCAAAAGCACGAAAAACTGCAATTTCTTGAGTGCAAGGTGAACGTAGATCCTCCTCAACATAGGCTATGTCCTCATCAGTCAATGTCTCTCTTGCTTTGTCAAGAACTTCCTCCTGGTACTTTTTTAGCTCCGCATGCTCATCAATATGACTCATTGTTATTTTCTGGTTTTCGTCTATAACCAGTTTAAGATGAGCTGCTGGGTCAGTTGTTGCAAGGTGTACTTTTTCTCCTTTTTCTGCTAAGCCCATAGCAATTGCCGCAGCAATTGTAGTTTTTCCTACACCTCCTTTGCCCATTGTGAATATAACTCTTTTATGGTTTTGATATAGGTCATTCACAATATCTGCTAGCCGTGCTATACTCTCCGCTCTCACGATTTCATTAGATGGTATATAATTATCTGACGTAAGAAATGCTCTAACATTATCTATTCCAGTTATATTATAAGCTCTTAGAGGAATTTGATAAAAATTTAACTGTTTAAATGTTTCCGATATCTCCTCTAATGCATTTTTTTGCTTATAAAATAAGCTTTCAGAAATGTAATCATCAAAAGTACTAATCAGACCATTGATTATTAAAAGCTGATTATTTACGCCAATATCAGCAAGTTCTTTCGATGCACGCTCTGCCTCTTTTAGCGGAGATGATTCTGGTCGAGTAACAAGTAATAATGTAGTTAATTTATTATTGGAAAGAGTCTCTACTGCCTTTTTATAGATCTCCTTTTTACTTTCCAATCCAGAAAGCTGACCAAGACAGGAGGCTCCATGAGTGCTTTCACTAATAAAGTTACTCCATGCCGAAGGCAATTGTAGCATTCTTAGCGTATGCCCTGTAGGAGCGGTGTCAAATATTACGTAATCATAATCTTCCTGGATTGTTTCATTGGCAATAAAATTAGTAAATTCATTAAATGCCGCAATTTCAACCGTACAAGAACCTGAAAGCTGCTCCTCCATATTATTGATTACAGCCTCTGGTAGCTTTCCACGATAGGGAGCAATGACACTCTCTCTGTATTCAGCCGCAGCCTGAATTGGATCTAAATTTGCCACAAAAAGATTCGGCACATCTTTGATGGCAACACCTTTGCTAGTAAGTTCGGCATTAAATACATCCTGCAAATTTGAAGCGGGATCAGTACTTATTAAAAGCACCTTTTTTCCGCTATCTGCAAGATTGACAGCGGTAGCACAGGCAGTAGATGTTTTTCCTACGCCACCCTTTCCTGTGAAAAACAGATATTTGGTAAGCGCAATTAATTGCGGATTGAAAATCTCCACTATAAAACCTCCAGTTATAACCAAGAATAAGATACATATCTATTTTAATTAACAACAATTTCCCCCTGAACATCCGCAGCTACCTGAAGTTTTTGAACTTCCTCCCAATATATTAGCCGGAATACCAAGCATACTTGAAAACTCATCATTAGTCGGATATCTTCCAGCTATTACTATTTGCCCGTTCAATATAATAATTGGTAATTCATCTACCCCATTCACATTAATAAATTCGTTCACCGTTTTATTTTTAATAAACTCTTGGGGTGAATTTGAAAGATTAAACCGTTCAATTACAATCCCCCTTTTTTTGAGCGTATTCAAGATAGTCGAAATCCTAAGAAGCTCTGGATCCACCCCCACTCCACATAATCCGGTTGAGCAGCACATTGCAGGTTCAAAAATTTGCATCTTGTTCATGATATTACCTCCAATTCAATTCAATAGTTATACTTATATAAATTGAGTTCGCATCAATTTATATAAAAAAGTGTTTTTCCTCACTGCAATATTACTTTGTAACACCTATAAGCCATTTGACAGGCGTTCTTTTAACTCTAATATGTTGTGTTCAATTTGATTTATTATCTTAAAAAATTCTTCATCGTTTTTTTCGGACGGATCTTCTAAGCCCCAATCTTCCCTTAATTTGCAAGGTAGAGCTGGGCACTTTACGTTGCATCCCATCGTAATGACTACATCGGGATTTGGAATGTCTTCTAACAACTTGATTTTCTGTGTTTCCTCCATATCAATATCGTACTTTTGCTTTATCAAACGTACTGCATCTTGATTGATACGGTCCTTTAACTCGGTTCCTGCGGAACAGCTTTCAAATACATCACTAGCAAAATGCTTTCCTAATGCTTCTGCCATCTGACTTCGGCAGGAATTATGTACGCATATAAAGGCTACCTTTGGCTTATTAACTGTATGATTTAAACTCATGCGTTTTCTCCTTAATACATCAAATTTGTTTAAAGTATTTTTCCTTAAAAACAAAGGCTAGATTCACTAGACCAATCATGACCGGCACCTCAATTAAAGGTCCAATAACAGCCGCGAATGCCTGATCGGATGCAATTCCAAATACTGCTACGGTAACTGCAATTGCAAGTTCAAAGTTATTGCTTGCTGCTGTAAAAGCCAAAGTAACTGTCTGTTCGTAATTTACTCCCTGCTTATATGACATATAGAAACTAACCAGGAACATGATTGTAAAATAAACTAAGAGAGGAATTGCGATTCTAACAACATGAAACGGCAATTCGACAATGTACTGCCCCTTAAGAACAAACATCACCATAATGGTATATAACAGTGCAATTAAGGCAAGTGGTGATATTTTAGGAAGAAACCTCGTTTCATACCATTCTTTGCTCTTGATTTTTAACAACCCAAATCTGGTGAGGAAACCCAACGCGAAAGGAATTCCTAAGTAAATTAAGACACTTTTCGCCACATCCAAGATTGAGAAATCAACTACCTGGCCACCCCAGGACAAACCGAGCCATTTTGGTAATAACGTGACAAACAGGTAAATATATACGGAATATAAAAATATTTGGAAAATAGAATTTAATGCGACTAAAGCTGCACAGTATTCATTATCACCTTTTGCAAGTGTGTTCCAGACAATTACCATAGCAATGCAACGAGCCAAACCAATGACGATTAAACCAATTGCGTAATTTGGCATATCCGGTAGAAGTAATACGGCAAGAGCGAACATGAGCAACGGACCAACAATCCAATTTTGAACTAAAGAAAGAACCAGAACCTTTTTATTTTTTGCCACCTTTCCTAATTCTTCGTATTTTATTTTAGCCAGAGGAGGATACATCATAATGATTAAGCCGATTGCGATTGGCCATGAAATAGTGCCACTACTCATCCCTTCCAATATTTCTCCTAACTGGGGAAACATAAATCCTACTAAGACTCCAACTCCCATGGTAATAAAAATCCATAGTGTTAGGAACTGATCCAGAAAGGATAATCTCCCCTTATTTTCTTTACTCATAGTATTCCTCCTGCTTTAAGCTACACTTATAAATATTATAATCCATATCAAAACAGCCTTAGTGCGAATTGCTTTGGCAAGAACAAAGATTTTTTGCTCTTACAGCTAAGCTATTCTTATAATCTTCTTGATAACTTGGAATCTCTTTTAAATTCACCTGCAAATAGATCCAAAGCTCCTTGTTCTTTTCTATAAAAAAGTCACTTAGTTGATAATAGGTCCACTGTGCTTTTTTATAACTGACTAAAATACCGCTACTTTTAAGTGCCGATAAATGTCTGGATGCGTTTGACTGTGTCATATTAAGAATAGCTTCTATTTCACAGACGCACATATCCCGTTCCATAAGCAAAGCAAGTATTCTTAGTCTGCTTTCTTCTGACAGCGCTTTAAATAGTTCTACCATTATTTATCTCCTCCTTGTTAATGTTTATATGCACATATAGGAATATACTATGCATAGTTAAACATTATGTTACATTTCTTTTGACTTACTGTAATATATATTATTGGCACGTATTAATCTCTTTTTTATTTTTACATATACAAGCTTCTGAAGGTGTGGTAATACCTTCCCAAAACTCTTTTACTGCTTCTGTAAGATTTGAATTGTTGCGATAATGCATCCAGGAACCTTCTTTTCTCGATATAACAAGACCAGACTCAGTCAATATTTTCATATGATAAGATAGGGTAGGCTGTGTAATTTGAAATGATTCTAAAATGTCACAAGCACATAGTTCACCACATGACAACATTTCTACAATCTTTAACCGCGTTTCATCTCCCAACGCTTTGAATACAGCAACATATTCATTATGATTTTCCATTTTTTCTCTCCTGTCTATGTGAATTCATATTTAGTATTTTCATTTAGTTATGATTAATATAGCATATAGATATATATCAATATAGCGAACATATAGATATTTGTCAATATGTTTTTTGCTCTCCGTTTTGCCCAATCATCACATTTTTATAATATAAAAACGACAAAACTATACTAATTTGTTTTGTCGTTTTTAGGGTTCTGTCGTTTTCTGTATATCTGTGACAAAAACCTCCCAGGCCAGTATTAATAAGGGATCCCTGACTTTCGGAGTCTTCTATTGGTTCTTCTCTACTAATAAATCTCCTGCAGGAGCGTTCTTTTCTGTGCATATATAAATGTGATCTATTTCCATGTAGTCAACTCCCTTAATTCTATATTATAAAAATAATATTAACTCTGTTAACGCGTTCTTTTTATAAAATAATTAGTTTTAATCATTAGTTCTTGAAAGGATCAACATAATCTCCTTTATCTTCTCATAAATATTCAATGTTCTTATATTTGCTGAAGGTTCTTTACAATTGCTATTTATATATGAGCAATAATCCATTTTATCATAGATCATATTTATTTTACTAAACTCAACTAAATCATACCGAAAATTATAATCTTGTACATTCTTCAGATATTCTATATGTTCCTCCAGTATTTTAAAATATCTGTAGCAAAGGGGCGTTATAAGATCTATGTCATCTAGTTGAAACGCCGGGTAGTCAGCTTTAAAAATTTTACCCTCCCAATAATACTCTAATGCGCAAGTTGAGATTTTTTTAAAATATTTCAACAATTCAATTTTAATAGATTTTAGCGTAATTGCCGTCCCTGTACTATCATCTATCAATAAAATATTTGTACTCTCTGGATAGTGATGACTCAACAAATGAACCTGGTCAAGTAAGGATAATTCGCAATAATGAGTATTATCATATTTAGAAAACCTAACATATTCATACCCTGCTAAACCGGAACCTTTATTCATCATATTGGTATACTTTTGCATAGATATATAAAATGGTGGTATTAATGCAGCTCCCTGTAAAGGTGATATAATAATGTCGTGTTCTCCAATATAATCACATAATGCAAAATATGTGACAAACATAATGAGAATATTGTCCATCTCTGAATATTCACGGATATTGGAAATACTAAGTTCCTTCATATCCATTATAATACTATCAATTAAACCAAGAGATAAGGGTGGAAATTGATTCAATTCCTCATCAAAAATAATTCGAGTTATGTAGTCAGTCAAATCTATCAGGTATTCTTTAAGTTCCTTATAATAAACATCATCCAAATTCGTATAAGAGAATATAACACCAACTAATTTTGCTATACATGACAACATATATTCCGTAAGTGAGAATATTATATATCTTTTATTATCATACGATAATTCTAAACTTAAAATTATTGGCGCATCTATAACTATATTTTTTATTAAGTCTGTTGTCTCGCTTATATCCGTGGAATAATAAGTGTGATTTCTGTTGCAGTAAAACGGTTTTTTTAAACTGAAATATTTCTCTAAAATCAGAAAATATTGGTTATACTCTTCTTCGAACTTATCTGCCTCAATATACACCTCCCCTGCAAAACCGAACTTATATTTGGATAATATAGTTTTATTTAAGAATGGTTTTATTGTTTCATATAGGTCATTCAAACTAATACCTCACTAGTTATTATTGCTATCATATAAGTAGATGATCTCTATTTATATCAGTCAGAGGTTCTTCATCGAACAAGTATTTGTAATTTCGGCATCTGAAAACTCAGAAAAGATAAACGCTCTATCCGCTTCAGATATACTTTTAAGTACTGGTCGCTCTGCAATTAAATTATTATTCATACCATCATTTTCTTCCATTATGATATTCATCTGATTATGGGTAAGCGTCTGCTATTTTGATTCAATTGAGTTGATATATTGCAGCATTCCTATAACTGTATTAAAAATAGGACTCTCCCACTACTTACAAATGTATATAAGCAGAAAAGTCCTATATTACGCTAATATAACTAATTCGTATTCCCAGTGGTTGTATCTTTGTCTTGGAACACAACCCAAAGCGGAAATTCTTTGATTACATTAAAGTTATTATCCCGATATGAAAATCCAAAATAAATAGGTTCATTTGATATACTATTAAAGTCTTCAGTAAAAAACGGAATATAGCTAACACGGCCATCCTGTAAATCTACCATATAATCCCCTACGACTGTATCAGCAGTACTAACTGTCGAAGTAATTAAGGTTGCATTTGTATCTGTTGTTACGATATCAAAAAAATGATACCTGTTTTCACTATTTATTGTAGGCTTCTCAATAACAATTGCTGGTGTGGTCTGACCACTAATTGTTATATCCTTTCCCCCAATAAACCCCGGAACAATTATCTGATAATTAGTATCTCCCCAGTTAACAGTCTGCTCTTGAGCAGCACTTGCGGGTAAAATCATAATACAAGCAAGTAAAACTGTTGTTAAAATGACTTTTAATAATTTTTTCATATAAATACCCCTCCTTTTTAAATATAGTATCATGATTTTTCTGTAAATTCAATAATTTTCCAATTGCAAACTACTGTTTTTTAGGCTAAAATCGACAAAAATAGAACGTTATATTTAAATGTGGCTAGAATAATGTCAATAGATGCGAATTTGAATATATAAGCGGCTTCTTACGTTCCCATATTGCCATATAAAGAATAATATATTAATTATGTGTTCGGTTCTCCTTGTGCCCAGTATTTAAATAATGCACATAATATTCTTTTAAATTATCTCCATATGCAGCTTCTAAATCTTTGTTATTATCTCTATATGTTTTTACATCAAAATTACTTGACCCTCTTCTCCCCTCAGCCATACCATAATTAACGAAGTGCTCCAGTAAGTCCTGGCCACCGTTTCCTATAGATGCTTGTAAGTCCGGATTATTATTATAATAGTAGACTGTTTCAAAAATGAGACTATAATCTTCTATTTTTAGAGTGGGTTCGGTCTTTTTCTCAGAAGTTGTAGTTGTACTTGACCCAACTGACTGCTTTGAAGACTTTGTTGTAGATGTTCCATTACCATTTTCATAGGGACATACGCCGTTTGGATGTAAATGTGCCTCATAACCATGATGATAATGATAACTACCTAAACCACTTTTGTTCTCATAATCATGATGGCCGCCCTGGGAATCTGTTCTTCCTGAATGTGCCTCTGAAACTATAACACCTCCAGAATGGCCTGTCTCCATGGTTCCAATGATTAATATTGCTGCAACAAATAAAATTCCTCTTTTCATCTTCTTTGAAACAAATTTGAATTTCTTGTTTGATACTTTTTTCCTCATATACATTTCCCCCATATTTATCCATTTTATAACATCATAACATATGGTTTTTCATATTACAAACAATGAATAAAATATTCAAGTTTCACATCTGTTAATTTAACAAAAGAGGATGTAAAAAGAAAAAAGGAAACGCACTGCCTATCGATCAGTGCGTTTCCTTTCAAGTATCACGATTAAACTTCTATTCATTAAATACCTGGCCCAAACTCTCCTTGCTGATCCGGTTCATTCTGCTGCTCCGGGGTATCTATTGGTTCTGTCTCTTCTTTTGTTTCCTTTTTATCTTTGTTTTTCTTCTTATCATTTTTCTTTGAATTAGGATCGTCAATCTTTGCTCCCGGGCCAATCAAGCTGCCATCCTGGTTGGTAGGGGCTTCTGTGCTCTCTACTTTTGTCTCTGCCGAAGTCGTTTCTTTTACATTTTCTTCGGTGGTTTCCGGTGTAGTTTCAGCTGTGGTCTCAACGACTGCTTCCGTCTGCTGAGGAGCTGTTTCTTTTGTGGAAGAAGATTTTTTCTTCTTTCCACCGGAGCCGCTGCTTGAAGGAGCATTCTGACCTGGTTGGGTCAGGCCGCTTTCCTTGGCGATTTTACCGCTGATATTCTTCACTGTTAAGGACGGATTATAATCGGTGACTCCATAAAGAACCTGCTGAAGCTGTATTACGTTGCTTTCCAGAGTAGTTGCAATGACACAGTCCATCTTCCCTATCTTCATAGCAGTTCTTGAAAATGGGAAGCCAGTGGTTTCTCCAATGTGATATTTGTTAATTCCTTTGGCAATAGAGAGAACGTCATTTACCCCAATGCTGGTGGATACCTGTGGGAATACAGCAGCTACTAAGGAACTACGGGTTGCCAAATCAGCATTCTTGGCTTTCTCCATGGCCAGATTTACAACCTTACGCTGGCGTTCGGTTCTGTTATAGTCGGTATCCATAAGGCGAAGTCTGGCATAGGCAACTGCTTGTACCCCATCCAGGTGATTCATGCCGGCACGCTTTAATTGATGGGAACCAACACCTGTAGAATTTACGGTTTCGGTGATGAAACCATTTATGTAAGCAAACTCAGAATCTGTAATTTCAAGGTCAATGCCGCCTAAAATATTGATGGCATCGGCAACGGATTTCCAGTTAAATGTGGCATAATCATCAATGCTTAGATCCAGGTTTTCGTTTAAGGCTTCTATTGCCTGCTTATGGCCGCCTTTAAAGTAGGCTTCGTTAATCTTATGATACGTTCCCTTGCTGTTGATTTTCAAATAAGTATCCCGGTAAACGGATACCAGTTTAATTTCTCCCGTAGCTTTATTGATGTTACAAAGCATAATAACATCGGATAAAGCTCCTTTATCCAGCTTACCGTCTCTGGAGTCTACTCCGAAAACGGCTATGGTCCAAAATCCTTTTTGGTGGGTTCTTTGCTTAAACATAAAGAATCCGGCCAATAAAATAAGGATCAGAACTGCAATTTCTATCAATACAATACGTTTTTTATGCTTTCGCTTTTTCTTCTTTTGATTGTTGCGCTTCGGATTGCTTGAGGCACCGGTATATCGGGCTCTGGGATTTCTCCCATCTCCGTCGCTGTAATATACTCGATCCCCTTTTGCAGCTTGCTGAGGGTGCTTTTTTGGTGCCGGCCGTCCAGTTTCACTTCGGCTGCCGGTTCCGTTTTTATGACGTTTGCGGGCTCGCATTCGGTCTAATTCATCTTCATAATCCATGATTGAAATATCAATCCTTTCCCAATTTGTCTTAGGCAGACTTCATTTCATTTTAACAGAAAAACATTAGTAAGTCCTTGCTTTTCTCTTAATTTTATCAGTCGATCAATTTTCTGATATAAGGCCAATTTGCGCTCATTTTTGTTACGGTCACATTATCTACCAAAGCGCTTGATTCGTGTATAACAGTCATATTTCCGTCACTTTCCCAGCAAAGAAACATAACAACATGCCCCTCATCTCCAGTTTTCAGGATGATGTCTCCAGGCTGTAAATCCTCTCTTTTTATGGGTGTACCAAGAGAAGCCAGCCCTGATGTGCTCTCGGAGGATAGGCGCTTTTGAATGGCAGACCAATAAATCCAGCTGATCCATCCGGAGCAGTCCAGTCCTTTCAGCGTTCTGCCCTTTTCATCAGGTTCTGCCAGTGCACCGAAATTGTTTCTCTCATAGCCGGCGCAGGCAGGTTTACCGCCCCAGTAATAAGGCACTCTCCCAACGGAAGATAACGCGTAATAAATCAGTTTTGTCCTGCTCTGAGAAAGTGTATCCGGAAGCCGGTCCATATAGTTTTGTATCTCTTCGTAAGATAGAGGATTTGAAATAAATGTTGGTGTAAGTGTAAGCCCATAAGACTCTGCCCAATCCTGTTTCGCAAGGCTTGCCGCATATTTTTTCGTTTCCTCCGTCCAGCCTGGCCACTGTATGGAATCATTTTTCTCAGAACCCAGAGTATCCAGAGAAAATAATCCCTTTTTAGAATTAGAAAGTCCGGTAATTACCGCCTTGACATGAAGGTCCACGTGTCCAGGGCATGGGTTTTGTTTCGGAGCTTCGGTTTCTTCTATGGTTTCTGCTTCTGTGGATGCGGTTTCTTTTTCTTTTAAGGCAAAACCCGGTCCAATCTCCTTTGATGCTTCTGTTTCCTCTTCTGCTTCGGAAACAGCAGGTTGAGCTTCTGAGGGGGTTGCAGGAACAGTTTCTGGAAGGGTAACTGTATTGCCTTCCAGGGAGCCATCACAGTAATAGATATCACTGATGGAGTATTGAACGGTATGAGAGCTTTCCCACAGCTGGTTTGCATAGTTTAAAAAAGCGTCGTAATCATTTGGCGCTGCATAGTAAAAATATGTATTGGCCAGGGACATAATCTCCTGGATATTTGACTGGGGAGAAATCTGTTTTCCAGCTTCATTATAAAAAGAAATATTTACTTTTTGAAAGGATAATCCTTTTAAGGGAGCATCCGGTATATTTAACTTTTTCGCCACCTTTTCAGGACTTTCGTCTCCGACCTGATAAATAGAGGCCAGCCAGGCTGAGTCTTTCCTAGACAGCGTTTCTGCAGCTTCTTCACCCAGACTTTTTTCCTGGGAATCTCCCTCTCCATAAAGAAAGGCCAGATTAAATGCAGTCAGAGATGGAGCATAGGGGGCCGGTGTTTCTGGCTGCTCCTCTTCTGCATCTGAACGAGCTTTTTCATCTTTTGTATTAACTTTTGGCAATGCACTTGCCATAAGTTCCGTAGTATCAATCATTGGTTTGTCGTATGCGGAAATATAAGATTGGGAGTATTTGCAGAGAAGACCTCCCAAAAGAGCCATAATCATGGCTGCTGACATCTGTATTTTAACGTTTTTACCTATTTTCATCTGCTATCATTCCTGTTGTTTTCTTCTAAAATAGAACTATAGCATAAGAGGACCGTAAAATACAGAGAAAAAGATTTAAGAGTTTATTAAGATAGAATGGAATTAACCAACGGCAGCTTCTTTCGATAAAACCAGGGCGTCAATGGCAAGTGCCACACCATCTTCCTCATTGGTTCTTGTTATAAGTCTTGCGCTGCGCTTTACGGCATCAGAAGCATTTCCCATTGCAACGGTGTAACCGATGGGAAGACTTAACATGGACAAGTCATTTTCACTGTCTCCAAGAGCAAGAATCTCCCGTGGGTGGACTTTTGATTTTACGGCATACTCCATGAGTGCAGAGCCTTTTTGTGCCAGTTCATGAGTCAGTTCCAGATTGGTGGATGCGGAGGAGGCAATTGAAATACCGTCTTCTTTCTTAAGCTGCCTGCGGATCTGATCCAGGACCTGAGGATCTTCATGGATCACCGAAATTTTGAAGATATCTGTCTCTCCATTTAAGAGAAAATCTTCTGTAATAAATTTAAAACGACTTTCTATGGTCTCATAGGTCAACTCATCGGCTACCATGGAAAGAAATACTCTGCTTTCAAAGCTTTTTTTCAGTTTCTCCCGGCTGGTTGTGGTACAGCTTCCTGATTCAGTCATGAAATCAAAAAGCGGGAAATAAGGGCGGCAGATATCAAGAATCATTGCAACCTGGCTGTTTAACAAGGGCTGTTTTCTAAGTCTCTCCCCCATTTTATTAAATGCTGCAGCACCATTCATGCAGATAATATCGCATTGAATTCCTGCCTCCTTAAGCGGAGCATAAGCATCCTCGTAATGTCTGCCTGTACAAACTACAAAGCCAATATTTTTTTCTTCCAGTGCTTTAATCGCATTGACATTCCATTGTGATACCTTGCCAAATCGGTTTAAAAGTGTTCCATCCATATCAGATGCTACTAATCGTATCATAAGTTGTTCCTTTCTTCATTTTATATTGTGTAAGGATAAGTAGATCTTATGGGGAAAAATGTCCCTTTATACATATCCTATGATTCATTATAAGGATTTCTTGTAAAATAAAAAAGATACTTTTCGTAAAATAGATGTAAATCATGGTATTGACTCACAAACGATGAAAGGATATAATAAACTAAATTTATAAGGAGGATAAATTTCTAATAGCAAAGCTAAGCGCCATGCACCTGATGGTACGAACGTGAACGTTTTTTCAGAAAAACGGTACCAAAGGTTAACGAGGTGAAGGGTTATCGAATATTCGGCGGATGCCCTTCCATGCCCTCCGGGCGTGTGATCCAACGTGAAATATGCAGGTAACTGCAAAACAAACATGCTGGAACCGGAGACTTACAAATGAATAAAAGAAAAAAGCTGCCATAAAATGAGGAAACAGACAGCCTGTTTTTTGTCTGCGGTTTTTTATGAATGCTGTAATCAATTGAAAATATAAGGAGATTATAAAATATGTGTGGAATTATTGGATATACAGGACCTTTGGACTCTAAGAAAATATTGCTTGAGGGACTTTCCCAGCTGGAATACCGTGGCTATGACAGCGCTGGAGTTGCTCTTTGTATGGAAAACTCTCATATTCGTGTCATTCGTCATACTGGAAAGGTATCAAATTTAAAAGAAGGCTGCAAGGACATTACAGAAGTATCCCACTGCGGTCTTGGACATACAAGATGGGCAACCCACGGCGGCGTAACTACGGAAAATGCACATCCTCACAGAGCTGGGCGTGTTACCCTGGTTCATAATGGAATTATTGAAAATTATCATCAGCTTACTACAGAATTTCATCTGGAAGATAAGCTTCATTCAGAAACCGACACAGAGGTTGCTGCCTGGGTGTTGGATCACATTTATCAGGGAGATCCCATTGAAGCCATTGCAAAGCTTGTTGGCCATTTAAAAGGCTCTTACAGCTTCTGTATGATGTTTGAGGATCATCCTGGTGAAATATATGCAATCCGTAACGTAAGCCCACTGGTGGCCGCTTACACCCGTTCCGGTTCATTCCTGGCATCGGATCTGACTGCTCTGATTCCTTACACCAGACAGTATTTCGTAGTGCCTGAGAATCATATTGTAAAGCTTACCTCTTATCAGACACAGCTGTTTGATTTGGACCAGAAGGAACAGGAGCCAGAGCTTCTGGAAGTAAACTGGAATACAGAATCAGCTATGAAGAATGGTTTCCCACATTTTATGCTGAAAGAAATTCATGAACAGCCAGATGCTTTAAAGAACACAATTCTTCCACGTCTGGTCAAGGGGCTTCCCGATTTTACGGATGACCAGATTCCGGATGACGTATTAAAGAACTGCAATCAGATCCACGTTGTTGCCTGTGGTACGGCAATGCATGCAGGAATGGCAGCCAGAGCCCTTATAGAACCATTGTTAAGAATACCTGTAACCGTTTCCATTGCCTCAGAATTTCGTTATGAAGAGCCATTGGTTGATGATAAGACCCTGGTAATCATCATATCCCAGTCAGGAGAGACCATTGATACACTGGCTGCTCTTCGCCTTGCAAAACATTATGGTTCCAAAACGCTTTCTGTCGTAAATGTTAAAGGCTCTACCATTGCAAGAGAAAGTGATTATGTTTTATACACCCATGCAGGCCCTGAAATTGCAGTAGCAAGCACCAAAGCCTATTCCGTACAATTAGCGGCTCTCTACATGATTGGCTGCCGTATGGCCTATGTACGTGAGTGCTACAGCAAGGATGAAGCCAGAGACTTTATGAAAGAGCTTTTAGATGCCATTCCAGCTATGGAAGCGATGCTTGAGAAGAAGGAATTAGTGAAGGATCTGGTAAGCCACCTCATCCAGAAACCTGACGCATTCTTCATTGGGCGTGGGCTTGACTACGCATTCTCCCTGGAAGGCGCTTTAAAATTAAAGGAAATTTCTTATATCCATGCAGAAGCATATGCTGCCGGAGAATTAAAGCATGGTACCATAGCGCTCATTACTGATCAGGTTCCTGTGATTGCAATTGCCACACAGGAAAAGGTGTTTTCTAAGACCATCTCTAACATCAGAGAGGTTAAGGCCAGAGGTGCATTTGTAATTTTGCTGACCAAAGAAAATGCCCAGATAGAAAAAGGTGTATCTGATATTCAGATCAACATTCCTGATATCAATGACAGCTTTACTGTATTCCCCATCGCAGTTATTTTACAGCTGATTGCTTACTACGCATCTGTTGGTAAAAACCTGGATGTGGATCAGCCTAGAAATCTGGCGAAGTCAGTAACCGTAGAATAAGCTATATTAAATAGGATTATATAAAAAACGGACATTTCCATGAAATCAAGAAATGTCCGTTTTAATATATTATGATAGCCTGCTCATCTTTTCTTCTATAAAGCACTTAATGACCTTCACAGCTCCATCAACCCCAACAGAGCTTCTGTCGACGCAGAGATCATAGCTTCTTACATCTCCCCATTTCTTATTGGAATAATAATTGTAATAGCTGGAGCGCTGCTTATCTGTTTTTACCATTAAATCTTTGGCCTTAGCATCATCAATCTGGTATAGCTCCTTTAAGGATTTGATTTTATCTTCGTCTTTTGCAGATATAAAAACGGATATCAAATTGGGATAATCGGAAAGTGCATAATCTGCACATCTTCCAACGATTATACAAGGCTCCTTCATGGCAAGCTCTTTGATGGTTTCAAACTGTGCCAGAAACAGTTTATGGTTAATTGGCATATCCATATAACCGGAGGTTGTAAAACCCAAAGAATAGGTATCCATTACCAGGGAATACAAAAAGCTGCTGGTGGGCTTTTCATCGTGAGATTCAAACAGTTCCTCACTAAGTCCGCTGTTTTTCGATGCAAGTGCAAGAAGCTCTTTGTCATAACATTTAATTCCTAATTCTTCTGCCAGTTTCTGACCAATGATCTTTCCGGAACTTCCGCATTGTCTTCCAATTGTAATTACCGGATGTTTACTCATATCGATCACTCCTTCCAGTTATCTGATGGTAATATTATACATCAAAATATCTGAAAAATCTATATTTATTCTAACATTTAACAGTTTTCTATGCAAAAAAACCACTTAGACAATCATCTAAGTGGTTCGTAATTTTCTTAATAAATCCTCAAAATATTCAGGAAGGGGCGCGGTAAACTCCATATATTCCCCACTTCTGGGATGTATGATGCCAAGCACTCCTGCATGGAGTGTCTGTCCGGTTAGGCGAAATGGTGACTTAGCGGGACCGTAAACAGAATCTCCTAACAGAGGATGATTAATGCTTGCCATATGGACCCTGATCTGATGAGTCCGACCTGTCTCCAGCTGACATTCCACATAGGTAAATTGCCGGTATCGCTCTAAAACCCGGTAATGGGTCACGGCTTCTCTTCCATTTTTTTCGTTGATGCTCATCTTCTTGCGGTCTACCGGATGACGGCCTATTGGGGCATTTACAGTGCCTTCATCCTCTTTCAGAACTCCATGGACCACGGCATAGTATTTCCTCGTAATGGAGTGTTCCTTTAACTGTTCTGCTATGGAGTTATGGGCCATATCATTCTTGCAGACAATGAGCACCCCCGTGGTGTCCATATCAATCCTATGAACGATTCCAGGGCGCATTACTCCGTTAATACCAGATAAGTCATCCCGGCAATGGGCCATTAAACCGTTGACCAGAGTTCCGCTGTAATGGCCTGCCGCTGGGTGTACTACCATACCCTTAGGCTTATTGATGAGGATAATATCTTTATCCTCATAGATAATTTCCAGCGGCATGTCCTCTGCTTCAATCTCAGGCTCTATGGCTTCTGGAATGCATATCAGGATATAATCGTTTGGGCATACCTTATAGTTGCTTTTGACTGTCTTCTGGTTTACTAATACAGCTTCATCCTTTAACAGCTTTTGCAAATAAGAGCGGGATACCTCACTGCATCGGTCGGATAAATACCGGTCAATCCGAATCCCTGCTTCCTCAGCTGTTACGGTAAATTCCAGATTCAATGTTAAACCTCCTTCTTTCCAAGGTTCAGACATGATAAATCCTCTTCCTTATAGTAAAAAAAGAAGAGAATGATAAAAAAGAACATGGAAATGGTAACATAACAGTCTGCAACATTAAAAATTGGAAAGTCAATCAGCCTGAAATAAAGGAAGTCTACCACATAGCCCCTGGTAAACCGGTCTATCATGTTTCCTACTGCTCCTGCTGATAAAAACATAGCAATGACATGAAGAGGCAGATATTTTTTCGTGGCTGGCATACGAATAACTGAAAAAACAGCTACTGATAATACAGCTATGGCAACAAACAGGAAAAAAATCTGCTTTCCCTGAAGCATACCAAAGGCTGCTCCACGGTTCTCAGAATATAATAATTCAAAGACTCCGGTCCAGATATTATAAGCACTCTGATCCATAAGATGCTTTACCGCCAGGAGCTTGGTCCACTGGTCTAACCCGATTGCCGCAAAAAAGCCGATGATTAGTCCAATGATTAGTTTTGTCTTCTGATTCATAAAATCTCCTTATGCTAAGATGGGGATAAGCCCCTTTGACATTTCTGCTTCTGTTACAGTCTTATCAACGTACGCCTTCCCTATCTGTTCTAACAGGATAAACCGGATGGCGCCGGAATCCATCTTTTTATCATTCTTCGTAAGACTTACAATGTCATGGGAGGAAAGTCCACTGACTGTCACTGGCATGTCAAAGTCTCTCATAAGCTCATACAGCCTCGTAAGCTCCTCTTCCTGAACCAATCCCCTATGAATGGAAATTGCCATAGCAGCGATGCAGCCAAGCCCCACACAATGGCCGTGTAACAGCCTGAAATCAGCCAGCTTTTCAATGGCATGTCCCAGGGTATGACCAAGGTTTAAGAGGGCTCTGTCTCCTTGCTCCGTAGGATCCTTTTCCACCACCTCACGCTTAATGTGGTTACTGATCTTTACCATCTCTTTTAAATGCTCTAAGTCTCTGGCATGAATCATAGAAGCATGATCCTTCAGCCAATGATAGTAAGAAGCATCACGGATTAACCCATGTTTAATGACTTCTCCCATTCCTGAGGAAAACTGTTCTGGAGAAAGTGTCTTTAAAGCGGATATATTGGTATACACAAGT
Organism: Clostridium sp. 12(A); assembly: GCA_000526575.1. GTDB lineage: Bacteria > Bacillota > Clostridia > Lachnospirales > Lachnospiraceae > Lacrimispora > Lacrimispora xylanolytica. The sequence continues at coordinate 849,339 of JAGI01000002.1, forward strand.
TTAGGCATATGAAACGCGCCTACCATATTTTTGTAAGCATCAAAATCAACACCTGTTTTACCGCCGATACTTGAATCCACCTGAGACAGCAGAGTGGTTGGGACCTGAATAAAGGAAATACCTCTTAAATAAGTGGCAGCCGCAAAGCCGCATAAATCGCCTACGACTCCGCCGCCTAACGCTAATAGAACGTCATAGCGGTCGAACTGCCTTTTTATAAGAACCTCATATAAGCTCCTGACCGTATCAAGATTCTTATTTTCCTCTCCTGCGGGAAAAATGAAATGAGAGGTTTCCCGGCAGCAACGGGAGACAACTGCTTCCACTTCATTTAAATAAAGAGCCGCAACATTAGAATCTGTGACAATACAGATTCTGCGACCCTGCAAGCCAAATTCATGTAATTCCCTTTCCAGACCGTCAAATGTCATCTCCATAACAATGTCATACTGAAAGTCACCATTCATGTGTACCGGAATTCTATCTCCCATGAAGCAATTCCTCCGTCGTAAAATTTGTCTGCCTATATTATGGAAGAAAGCAAACAATTCTCCTTTTCACCATTGCCAGCTTTTTGGCCGCGCATATAAATAAGTGAATGTAACGGAAAATCATCTGCTTGTACCATAAAATATGTTATTGCATTATATAAAGCGATCTAAAGACGTAGATTCATACCGCCCATATCCAAGCTTCCGCTGTTCAGTAAATCCTGGAAATCCCCGGACAATTCAACAGATTCAGGAGTTGCTATGAATATGTAATTTGATATCTTCTGCAGATTGCCATTCATGGAATAAGTAGCACCTGATGTAAAATCTATGATTCTTTGCGCCACTTCCGTATGAATTCCTTCCATGTTAAGTACAACCGCTTTTCCAGCCAGCATATGATCGCATATTTCTTTCGCATCTTCAATGGAAGTTGGCTTTACCATTGAAACTTCCATAGTTCTTGATTGCTTCATCGGCACTACCTTGGGAGAACGGGACAGAAAACGAGGCTTCTGCTCATATTCCTCTTCATCATCGTAGTATTCATCATCAGTCTTTTTGGAAAAGAGTGTTTTCTTTGCAGGCTTTTCTTTTTCATCCTCGTAATCATCATCTAAATAGTAATCATCGTCATCATCTGTATCATTTAAGCGCATGCTATCCATCAGTTTGCCTAAAATGCTCATACTTCATTCTCTCCAATCTTATATCTTGTACCGAAAATACCGGTACCGACTCTAACAAGAGTAGCACCTTCTTCTATTGCAACTTCATAGTCTCCGGTCATACCCATTGAGAGCAAACTCATATTAACATTATCAATGTTTTTGCTTTGCATGTCAACATAAAATTGCCTTAATTTTTTAAAAACGGAACGATTTTCCTCAGATTTTTCAACAAAAGGTGCAATAGTCATGAGGCCTTTTATCCTAACATGGGGAAAGGTGGCGATTTTTAAAATAGCACTCTCCGCTTCCTCCAGTTTAAAGCCAAACTTACTGTCTTCTTCAGCTACATTTATTTCCAGGAGAATGTCAATAATTAAATCCTGTTTCCCAGCCTCTTCCTCTATCTGCTCTGCAAGACGAAGAGAATCAACACTGTGAATCAGCACTGTTTTTCCGATAATCTGCTTTACCTTATTACGCTGCAGATGACCAATCATATGCCATTTGATATCCTGTGGAAGCTCCTTGTATTTTTCACATAACTCCTGAGCTTTATTTTCTCCAAAATCACGGACTCCAGCACCATATGCCTCTTCTATCATAGAGGCTGGCTTTGTTTTACTAACTGCAATCAGGGTCACTTCTTTGGGATCTCTCCCAGCTTTTTCACATGCGGATAAAATTCGTTTATTTACTTCTTCCAGATTTTCCAGAATCAATTTAATCACCTCTTATTGATATATTAATTCCCCTTCGCTGACAGTCTCTGCATTTAATACAATATGATCGTAAACAGCCAGCCCGTAGGTCATATTTTTCTTAATGGTATAGTACTCATCGTTGGATGACAGTACATCAATCTGCTTGAACACAGCATATCCCTTGTTAATATTGTAAACTCCCTGCAAGGATGCGCTTGGCCCGATTTGATACCGGTCAGTGGAGTTGGGTTTAACAATGTAATCGCCTGCCTTAAAGCCGTCCTTATCATTCATCTCAATATAGTAATTATTACCTTCGGAATAATAAATCTCAGTTGGAACAAAGACCACAGAAGTGCCGGACTGAGAATAGACCTCTTTATTAAAGCCTGTTTCTGTGCTGTCTCCGCCTTGGGTCATGTAATCCATTGGCACCAGTAAAAAGTCTTTCTTGGTTACCGCAGTCACAGGAATCTTAAGACCATCAGCCCTCTTAGAGACTATTTCAAAGTCCACAAACCGATCCGAAGCGAATTGCACCATGTATTTGTCAAAATCAAGTTTTCCATAGGTTTTTCCATCGGTACCGGTAAATACGGTGAAATTTCCTGGAATCTTTAAATCATGGCCTGAGAATTGTACGGTAAGGCTTGTTTTATCTCCATAAGTTTTTGCATCCTCTTCTGCAAGCGGAAACACAACAGACCACAAATCAGAAGTTATGAGCTTATATACTGGCACTCCTTTTTCAATCAGGCTGCCGGACTTGGTTATGTTTTTTGTATACTTAGTACGGTCAAATGATTCTTCTGATATAGCGGAAGAATTCAGTGCCTCATAGGAATCAATGCCATAGGAAACAATTCCAGCCTGATCGGACCTTACCTGTTGAAAATTAACGCCAGCCTTGTCCATCTGATCTCCAAGGTTGTCAAGACTGTTAAAGTTCATGTATTCAAGGATCTCCGCGTCTACAGATAATTTCGTATCATAAACAGACTGAAAGCGGTCACTGTTGTAGGCTAGGCTAAAAGAGGTCAGCTGCTTTTTAAGACCAGATAAGTTCTCTGGCTTTAAAGCCACCTTATCCTGTGCGTTTTCCGCAAGAAAAGTAGCAATCGTCCCAGTCTCATCAATAGAATATACTCTGGTTCCAGTGGACGCCCGTTTGCCCTCTCTTACGTAATAATTTACATAGCCGGAACGGTCTGTAGTCTTAACTTCCTCCTGACGGAGAATGATACCTGTGTAATTTTTATTGTTTACAATGCTTCCTTCCTGTACTTCATAAAACATTACTTTATCTCTTCGAAGGTAAGCGGTTACACTGAACACCATATAAACAAAAATCAGCGCAAAGATGATCATGCCAACATTGATATTCAGAGGCCGTCGGTACCGGATTATTTTTTTGTTCTTCTTTGGTTGTGCAGCCTTCTTTCCTGACTGCGTTGCCTTTTGTTTTGCCAACCTGACGCCTCCTTTCCTTTCATACATTATAAAAGGAAACTTCTAAAAATTCAAGAAAAATAAAGGGGACCGTTATCCAGCCCCCTGTTTATTATCTATGATTATAATGAAACAATCACATCGGCCTTAGCGTTCTCCGGCAGATGTTCCGCATCAATTGAAACGCTTAGAACGAAAGTTACGTGATACTTTTCACCGATTTTTTCCAAAGTTGCAATGGTCTCAGATATGTCTTCTCCTTCCAAACAGGCCAGCCTCAAAAAACTGTCAAAAAACATCATTTCCAAATCATGATCCTGAGATATGATACCACAGATAAAACCAATAAATCCTTCACTAGATGTTATTGGATACTCATTCACATTAATGAGACGGATTTTGTTGCTTAACTCATACATGTGCTTAGAGCTTTTGTCCAAGTACACGATAGAGCCTTTTGAGTCTCTTACAGCGAAATTCGCTCTGTCTAACAGATGCTTTGTCTTTCCCTTACCCTTTTTTCCCGCTATTATCTGCACCATAGCAATCTCCTCCTTGCATTATTTAATTTGTATAAAAAGTTTATTCGGATTAATCTAATTATAGTACAAATTCATAAGAAAGGCAATGATTATTCTGCTATTTTATTTAATATATTTGTCATGTTATCGTAGAGAGTTGCGTGGTTGGAAGCCTTTAAAACCACGGAAATGTATTCATTTTTAGAGTCATCTAAGCTTCCCATGATGAGACAGCTTCCAGCTGCCTGGGTAGTGCCTGTTTTCCCACCAAGAACCGTAAGTCCCTGTGGCATCTTCTTCTCACCAGTCAGATACCGGTTGGTATCCTTCCAGGTAACATTGACTGGATTTCCATCTTTATCCTGATAAGTAGTGGTGTAACGGTCTGTTCCGATAATTTTACGGAATTCCGGATATTTTAAAGCCTCGTTAAAGATTAAGTACAGATCATAAGCCGTCGTATAATGATTTTCATTGTTCAGTCCATGAGGATTCATGAAATGGGTGCCAGTGGCCCCCACTCTCACAGCTTCTTCGTTCATCATCTTGGCAAAGGCATCTGCATCGCCTGCGATGTGCTCAGCGATCGCTGCTCCTGCATCGTTACCGGAGGGAAGCATGAGTCCATACAAAAGCTGCTCCAAGGTCAGCTTATCACCTGGCTTAATTCCACTTAAACTGGATCCAGGCTCTGTAATCACAGCAGCGTTTGTCACTGTGATTTCATCTGACAAATTGCCATATTTTAAGGCAACAAGAGCGGTCATGGTTTTTGTAATGCTTGCAGGATACATTCGCTCAAACGGATTTTTAGCAAAGATTACAGATCCCTTTGTAAGGTCAAAAACAGCGGCTGCTTCCGCTGTAACTTTACTGTCCTGGCTGGCCACGTCTTCCGGAATGACACAAAGATTCTGGGCAAAGGTATCTGATTTATCTGCTTTACTTCCAGCTGCATAAAGAGCAGTCCGTTCCGAAAATACATATGGATTGTCAAGCTTACGCAGACCAGAGCATCCCGTTAACAGTATGGCAACGGAAAGGATGCCTGACATTACTAAAGCTTTTCTTTTCACAAAAAACACCTCTTTATTTGTACATTTCCCGCCATTCCAGATCGCCTCGCTCCAGAGATTTAATTAAAAGCTCTGCAGTTGCCAGGTTGGTTGCAAGCGGAATATTGTGCATATCACAGGTGCTCATAATATTGACAATATCCGGCTCATGGGATTTCTGGGTAAGAGGGTCTCTTAAGAAGACCACCAGATCAATCTCATTGTGCTCAATCTGAGATCCAAGCTGCTGTTCTCCACCCAAATGTCCTGCCAGATATTTATGAACGTTTAAATTTGTTACTTCCTCAATCAATCGTCCGGTGGTTCCGGTTGCATATAACATATGCTTGCTTAAAATGCCTCTGTAGGCAATGCAGAAGTTCTGCATCAGTTTTTTCTTAGAATCATGTGCAACTAATCCTATATTCATAACGATATACCTCCTATTAATTACCGATTTTGCGTTGCAATCCAACATTCAGCACCAGCCCCATGCCCATAAAAATACTAATGAGTGAGCTGACTCCCGAGCTGATAAACGGAAGCGGGAGGCCTGTATTTGGGAAAATCTGTGTCGCCACTGCAATATTAGCAAATGCCTGAAAACCAATCAAAGCTGCCATACCCGTACAAATCAGTCTTCCTGATAAGTCTTTGGAACGGGCTGCCATATAAAGGCATTCAAAAACAACAAGACCAATAATGAGAATGATGATTACACTGCCACGAAACCCCATCTCTTCGCCAATAATAGCGAAAATAAAGTCGGTTTCTCCAGCTGATAAGAAATTCCCATCTTTTACAGATGCGATTGTCGTATTAAAAAGTCCCTTGCCCTGAAGCTGGCCGGAACTGATTGCCATGATTGAATTTTTTTGCTGATACAGATTTTCTGCATATTGCTCGGCATGCGGGTAAATCCACGCAAGAATACGCCGTGCCTGGTAGTCGTGAATAAAAGGAATTAGGCCCTTTGTCAGCAGGAATATAAAAAGCGCGCCTGCAGGTATTGCCACTGCAAGCACTCCACCGATCCAACGATAACTGATTCCTGCGGAAAAAACCATACAAAGAATGATAATGGTGACCACAAGACTGGTTGACAGGTTTGGTTCTGCAAAAATAAGGCCGATAGGAATGGCAGCTAGTCCTGCCGCCATTCCTATCATGACCGGCATATTCATCTTCTCCTGATATTTATTCCAGTACCAGGAGAAGAATATAATTAATCCTATTTTTACGAATTCAGAGGGCTGGATGCGACCGATACCCGGAAGGTTGATCCATCTGGTTGCGCCTCCCGCCGTATGCCCCATAACCAGTACCGCCCCCAGTAAAATGATGCAGCCTGCATAAACCAAAACATACAGCTTTGTTATGTTGTGATAGTCAATGATAGAAATGCCGATAGCCAGGGCAAATCCCACCATAACTCCTATGATCTGCTTCGTCACAATAGAGGAGTCCTGATTGGAGGCGCTTGCCACCACCAGGATTCCAGTCACTGACAGAATTATCATATATAAAACTAAACGGTAATTATAAAACTTTAAGTTAATTTCTGAAAACATAATTAATATATCCCCTTGTCAGGTACATCGCGGATAGGGATGTTAGCATAAAGCACCGGAGAAAAACCTTCGCAGTCCGGCTGCTTTAACTTCTTCATCTGTATCTCTATTCTATCGGAATCTATATCCATGTATCTTGATACGACACGGATCATATCGTCTTTTATCATCTGCATGATTTCAGGAGAACAATCAGCCTTGTCCGCAACCAGCAAAAGTTTCAGACGATTTCTTGCAATTTCTCCTGAATTCTTCTTGCGGAATACAGGAAACAGGCTCATACCAAACCCTCCTATGCTCTCTTTAAGAGATTTGAGAGTTTGAAGAACAGGCCTTCGCGCACGGCAGGATTCTGAATCGGGATGTTCTCGCCGGCAATCCTTCTGCAGATATCCATGTAAGCTTGTCCCGCCGGGGTTCCCATACCTACCAGCGGTTCTCCCTGATTAGAGGAAATGACGATATCCTCATCATCTGGTACAGCTCCAATGATATCTACCGCAAGTATGTCCATAACATCATCTAACGACATCATATCTCCGCGCTTAACCATGTCAGCCCGTATCCGGTTAACAATCAGTTCAATGCTTCCCATATCAGCGGCTTCTAAAAGCCCAATAATACGGTCTGCATCCCGGATCGCAGAAACCTCCGGTGTAGTAACGACTATGGCTCTCCCAGCGCCTGCAATGGCGTTTTGGAAGCCCTGTTCAATCCCGGCAGGACAATCAAGGATAATAAAATCAAATTCATCTCTCAAATCGTCAACCAGCTTTACCATCTGGCCGGGTGTCACAGCAGTCTTGTCCCTTGTCTGTGCAGAGGGAAGTAAAAACAGGTTCGGGTATCTTTTGTCTTTTATCAGGGCCTGCTTCATACGGCAGTTCCCTTCTACCACGTCTACTAAATTGTAAACGATGCGGTTTTCCAGACCCATGACTACATCAAGGTTACGCAGTCCGATATCAGTATCAATCAGAACTACTTTTTTTCCTAGAATGGCCAGTCCGGTACCGACGTTGGCAGAAGTTGTCGTCTTGCCTACCCCGCCTTTTCCAGAAGTGATTACGATGATTTCACACATACCATATCCTCCTGATTTTTATACCTTATACTATTTTACCTTAATTTATGGAATATTTCCATACTTTTTTTCATTGGTTTAACAATGACCTTATTATTTTCTAGATAAGCCTTCATGGGTCCCCTGCCCAAACGCCTGCCACGGCCATCAAGACCTGAAGTACAGTCTGCGATGCGAAGCTGCATAGGAGCCATATCAAGAGCGGTGATCAGTGCGCTCTTATTACCTGCTACCCCGGCACATACGGTTCCTGTTAACTTGCCAAGAACAATGACATTTCCCTTAGCAAGAACCTTTGCACCTTTGCACACGTCTCCAATAATGACAATACTGGCTTCCGATTCCAAGGTCTCTCCATTTTGCAAATTACCTTTAAAGAACTGGCCAGTCTGACAGGACAGCTCCATAAGTTTCTCATTCAGTGCTTTTTCACATCGTTCCAACCGGTTCGCATCTGTATCGACAATACAGATGATTTCCACATTGGAGTTATTCGTAATCTGATTGATGATTGCGAATTCTTCTTCAGAAGTTAATTGCCTGCCTTCTAGAGTCAGGGTCATTTGTACTGATCCCCAGAATTTTGAATTATCCCCGAATTTTTTCCCAATATCAGAAAGAAGCTGAGGGAAAGGGATGTCGGGGTCCAGGATGACAGTCATACCTGCTCTGTTGCTCTTAATTACTACGGTATTATGCATCATATCACCTCTTATCCTAGTTAATCGCGAATATTGACTTTCGCTGCATCCAGGGCACCCGCGTTTACAATGGATTCTAAGTCAGTATAACCATAGTAGTATTTGTAAACATTCTTCGCAATATTGGCCGCATTGGATGATGAGTAGCCATACGGAATATTCACAGTAACACAGATTTCCGGATTGTCATATGGCGCATAAGAAATGAAGAAAGCATGGTTGGGTTTGTTGCGGGCTTCCTGAGCGGTACCTGTCTTACCTGCAATCTCCACTTCAAGGTCTTGAAACAACCTTTTGGTTGAACCATTTGCAATCACTTCTCTCATTCCCTGTTGTACAGTATCCCACGTTGTTGTCGCCGCGTCAATATGAGAAGAAATCTTAGGGGTATAATCTTGTATCAGATTGCCTTCAGAATCCGTTGTTTTATCAAGTAAGCTGAGTTCAAAAACGGTTCCCCTGTTTGCGATGGCTGCCACATATCTGGAAAGCTGTACATTGGTGTACGCATGGCTTCCCTGACCCATGGCAGAACGCTCGGGAGCTTCTTTGGAAATCTGAGGATCAAGCTCTGCAATTTCTACGCCGGACTTATGATCCAGTCCGAACTTGGTTGCGTAAGTGCGTAAAACATCAAGGCCCAAATCTGGGGAGTATACGCCTCCGGCATCCGTTGACAAACGATGCCCTAAATCCGCAAATAAAAAGTTACAGGAATTTTCTATTCCACCTACTATATTCAAAGGGCCGTGATGTCCGGAATAAATCCAGCATTTAATTGGCGGTTCCACATCGGTATAGATACCGGTACAGTTTATAGTCTCATCGGTTGTAATGGCATGTTCTTCCAGCGCTGCAACTGCGGTAATCGGCTTAAAGGTCGAACCTGGTGCTTTTCTCGTCTGAGTCGCATTGTTATAAAGGGGCAGAGACATGTCTGCCTGAAGCTGACTGAAATAGGTTCCATCTCCAATCCTGTTGTTGTCATACCCAGGATAAGAAACCAATGCCAGTACTTCCCCTGTTTTATCATTGGTCACTACAACACCAGCGTTACAGGGCGATAATGCCAGCTGGGCCGGTGTAATCTCCAAGGTGGACAGCTTTTTTAATAGAAAGGAGTAAGCATCTCCGGTAGCTCTTAGCTGAGCCGCATCCTGACCATCATCCTTTAATACTCCCTGGTCGTACAGGGCGAGGCACAATTCCTGACCGGTAATAACATCATCATTAATCAGGTAACGGTAAATCCTCTTGGTAAAGTTACGGTCCCCTTCCAGATTGGTCAGTACATAATTAATTAGCTGTTCAAAGGTATCATCCGCATTGGTATATTTGGAACCGGTTTCAAGCTTTGTGGTATCCACCCAGCCATTTGCAATTCCATAATAAAGATATTCCCTGAGACTCGTTTCATTGGATTTCCAGGCCTGGTATTCTTCACTTGAAGTATCCACCTGATCTTCTTTGATGATAGCAACCGTGGGACCTGACAAATAAGTATAGATATAAAACATATAAGCTTTCATATCTTCCGGCAGATCCTTCATCGGTGTGGGATGGTCACTCATTAATTCGTTTTTTAAATTTGCGAATATCTGTTTTTGAGAAGATATGTATTTGGAATAAATACTCTTTTCAACCACTGAAGCATCGGCATCCTCCAGTTCCTTTAAGGACAGTACATTGTTATTGATCAGCTGATAATAAGCATCCTTAACAGGGATTTTCATATTAGAACCATCAGTATTAGCCCCTGTTTTATAATCACCATTCACAATGGTTTTTATGAGAACACCTGCTAAAGACTGTTCAATCAAATGATAAATACCAACCTGAAGGTCTGCATCCTGATTTAAATAAACATCATTTCCAGCAGAAGAATCTGTTTCGTCCTTGGTTTGACGGATTCTTCCTACGCTGTCTTTGTATATGGTCTTTTTGCCCTTGGTTCCCTGGAGTTCATGTTCCATGGTGTATTCAATTCCGGTACGTCCTACGATATCGTTAATATCATAGTCCTCTTTCTTCTTCTGAAGATCCTCCAACTGATCCTCAGGTACCTTTCCGGTATAACCAATAATAGGGGCAAATGGAATGCTGTAATTATAGGCACGAATTGTAGTTTCTTCTACACTAACTCCCTGTAAGTCCCTAAGATGCTCCAAGATATCTGCTACTGTCTCATCACTGACCTGGGAGGCTACTGTCGTCGCCTCATATTTCCGGTAGGACATGAGACGCAGTGCATATTTAATATTAATAATATCAAGGGCTTCCTGGTCCGTTAAAGTGATTATGTTACCTTTTGAGTCTTTGAAATCCTTTAAGCTATTTTCTTTGCAGGCCCAATCAAACAGCTCTCTTGCGCTTAAATTCGAGGGATACTTCCCCTTTTCGTCATCAAGCTCGTCTACACTTTTTAATCCGTAATAATCACGAAGGAACCTTTTTCTTGACGTTTCAGAGGATGAGGTATAAACCATATCTCCATTTGAGTCTATGGCCACTTCAAATTTACTCTGAATGGTCTCTTTATGCTTCTGAAGGATTCTCACCAGGTTCAAGTACATATTATTTCTGGCGGCTGCAGTTTTATAGGCTCCGTTATCCTGAACCGTCACCGAATAAGCCAGCTTGTTATAAGCTAAGACCTTGCCATTCCTGTCATAAATATTGCCTCTTGTACCAGCTGTGGTGATGGTCTGCTCCGTTATCTGGAAATATTCATTAAGGGCCTTTTCTCCATTGATAATCTGCATATGGAACAGCTTGTTAATTAAGCCGGCATACATGGCAAAACAAATGATTCCAAGTACGAAAAGCCGGGATGATACAGCTTTTTTTAAAAACTCAGAAACGATGTCCAATAAATCCCTAAACAATGTTAGAATCTCCTCTTTTTCCTATGTCTTCCAAATGACGATTTAAAATCAGGAATACCCGATAAAGAAGCAGTGTCGTCACTACGGTAAAAATGATTTCCGGCAGCACGATGTTAACAAAATAGTATCCAATCCTTAGCTTTTGGCGGATCAGGAACCGGAAAACATAAATGTAAAAGTTGTAAGCCAATTCATTCAGTACGCTGAGTATTAAAGGAAGGGTAATATAATCTTCGTAATAATACTTGGTGCAAATACCGTTCACATACCCTACATATAGAAAAATCAGGGTATAAAAGCCGAAGGGACCAGTATAAAACAGATCCATCAGCAACCCGGAAAGCAGACCGTAATACATTCCTGCCTCTTTTCCATGCATGAAGCCGAAGGAAAAGGTCAGAATTAAAAGCAGATTTGGAGACGCTGATAAAAACGGCAGCAATGGGAATATACAGTTTTGAATGGTAAATGCCAGAATAATCAGCAGTACATTGAAAAAAACACGTCTCATGATACTCCTTTTCGCTATTGAGAAGCACTTTCCGTCGCCTGAGTTTCAGCGGAAGTTGTCTCCTGGGAAGTTTCTTCTTTCATCATTTCAGATTTTAATTTCGTAATAACCAGTACTTCCTGCAGACTGTCAAATTCCGCGGCAGGGACCAGATATCCGGATTTTGTAACATTGTTACTGTCATTGGTAATATCAGCGGCGTAACCCACTAAAAGTCCTGGAAGGAACACCGAGCTTATATTGGAAGTGACAATTTTATCTCCATTCTTTAAGTCGCTATCCTTTAATACATTGGTGATTCTAAGTCTTCCTTCTTTAAATAAAGTCAGATCACCGGCAACAATACAGCTGTCACCAGACTGCATTGCCATACTGCTTACACGGCTGGAATCATCAATGATAGAACGGACTGTGGCATAATTAGCACCTACATCCGTGACGATTCCTACAAGGCCTCCGCCAGCCATTACATTCATATTCACAGCAATGCCATCCTTGGAACCCTTGTCAATACGGAACACCTGAAACCAGTTGCTGGAATCATTGGCAATGACTCTGGCTCCCACTTTTTCATATTGTCCGTACTGCTGATCCAGACCATAGAGCTTTCGAAGGCGGTTTAGTTCCAGTTCCTCTGATTGAAGTCTGGTATTTTCTTCGGTCAGCTGTGTGATGATATCTTTCATCTCTTTATTTTCTTTTTGGGCACTGTGCAATTTAGAAAGGTCTGTGATTTCCCCGTATATGGCGGAACCCACTGAATTAACTCCTGACTGCACCGGAATCAGGACATAGCCCACGCCCGTCCGGAGAGGGGTCAGCCACGTGTCGCGAATCGAGGTCAGCCCAATCAGAAGGATACAAAATACGGTTAATGATATAAGAACATATTTACTGCGCTTTGATTCCATTTACAAGATTCCCCGTTCTTTCAAACTGATATAACAATTATCTCCTATAATTATGTGATCTAACAGCCGAATGCCTAATAATTCTCCGGCTTCCTTAACTCTTTTGGTAAGGTTGATATCTTCTCTGCTTGGAGCTGGGTCACCACTTGGGTGATTGTGAATCATCACCAGGCTCACGGCATGATGTTTTACAGCTTCAATGAAAATCTCTCTGGGAGAAACTACGGATACATTGACCGTTCCCTGAGAGATCATTATGTCCCTGATCAGGACTCCCTTTGTATTCAGAAGCATCACATAAACAAGCTCCTGTTCCCTGTGACGCATGTCTTCCACATAATAGTTGACAATATCAAGGGGATTATGAAAAGAGGCCGCTTCCAGCTGGGCTGTTCTTTTCCAAATGCGTTTGGAAAGTTCTCCGATGCATAAAAGCTGGGCACCTTTGACTGTTCCGATTCCTTTCACCTGCATGAGTTCCTGCATAGAAAGGTGTAAAAGCCCTAAAATACCCTTTTTCGGATAATTTAGGGCCAGTATCTTTTGTGCCAGTATCAGAGAATTCTCTCCTCTGCTGCCTGTGCGGATAATGATTGATAAAAGTTCCGCGTCGCTTAAGCTCTGTGCCCCTTCTTTCAAACACTTTTCATAGGGCCTCTCATCCGATGGGATGTCTTTCATGGTTATACGTTTCATATGTCTCCTGTCCGTTACTCTCCAGGCACGTGTGTAGACATATGTAAGAATCAAATGAACCGATACGTTATGAGGGCTGCCCCTATTCCTATAATGCCGGACATGGTGATTTTTAAATTAAAACCAAAGGTAATGACTAAAATGCCGAAATTTACCACGATGGGAGTATCAAAGCCAAAGGACTGTCCTGCACTTAGCCATGACAATCCGGATATACCCTCAGTAAGATTTCCAACAAAGCCTCCTAGTACAACACCGGCAAGCATAAGAAGAAGCAGTATCCAGCAATTTTTGTACTTCATCTGCTCTGCTACCCCTTTTGGTTTAATGGCAGGAATGTCCATACCTATCATGATATTTTAGCATAGTTTTCCATTCGTGTATACCGTTTTTTTAGATTTGAACCAAACCTGCATCCAAAAGCTTTTGCAGAGACATTAAAATACCAAGCTTTGCATGATACCAGGTAAGCCCTCCCTGAAAATAAACAGCGTAGGGTGGTTTGATAGGCCCATCCGCACTTAATTCAATGGAGGAACCCTGGACAAATGCACCAGCTGCCATAATAACAGGGGCATCGTATCCCGGCATATCCCATGGTTCTGGTGAAACAAAGCTGTCAACCGGAGCTGCCGCCTGAATTCCCTGGCAAAATGCGATAACGCCTTCCGGATTTCCAAAGGTAACAGCCTGTATGATATCATGACGGGATTCGCTTCCGTTTGGTACTACTTGAAATCCCAGTTTTTCATATACATTGGCTGCAAACACGGCCCCTTTTAAAGCACCGGCAACTACCGTTGGAGACAGGAATAATCCCTGATAAAAGGCCTGGTTAAGTCCAAGACTTGCTCCTACCTCTTTTCCAAGACCTGGGGCTGTCAGCCGATAGGATGCCTTGTCAATGCATTCTGTTTTTCCGGCAATGTAGCCACCTATGGGAGCAAGACCGCCACCTGGATTTTTGATCAGAGATCCAACAATCATATCAGCCCCAACATCAGACGGCTCCATCCGTTCAACGAATTCTCCATAGCAGTTATCCACCATACAGATTACATCCGGCTTGATTTCTTTGACAAAGGCAATCAGCTCACCAATCTGTGAAACAGAGAACGTGGGACGTGTATCGTAGCCTTTTGATCTTTGGATGGTAACAAGCTTTGTCCGTTCATTGATAGCTTTTTTAATGGATTCGTAATCAAATGTACCATTTGGAAGTAGATCCACCTGACGGTATATCACTCCATACTCTTTTAGAGAACCAGTACTCTCTCTGATACCAATTACTTCTTCTAAGGTATCGTAGGGCTTACCGGCTGGAGAAAGCAGTTCATCACCTGGGCGTAGGTTTCCGGAAAGTGCGATAGAAAGGGCGTGAGTTCCGCTGATTAAGTTTGGTCTTACCAAAGCACTTTCTGTGTGGAAGACACTGGCATAAACATCTTCTAAAGTATCTCGTCCAAGATCGTTATAACCGTAGCCAGTGGTCGCTGCAAAGTGAATATCACTGACCCGGTTATCCTGCATGGCTTTGATTACCTTCATTTGATTGTATTCTGCATTTTCATCTATTTCCTGAAAACGATCTTTTAAGCTATCTTCTATCTTTTTTCCAAAATCCAGGACTTTCTTGCTAATTCCAAGATTCTCGTACATTGCATTTATTTCCATTGTTCCTTTTTCTCCAATCCGTATGTCTCATTGATCTCCTGTATCATGGTTTCCAGCACCTTGTCCATATCATTGTTAAAGTCAGGCAGATTCAGCCATTTCACATCTCGTTCTCTTTTAAACCAGGTAATCTGGCGTTTGGCAAAATGTCTGGTGTCTCTTTTTAACAGATAAACAGCGTCTGAAAGAGTACATTCTCCCTGCAGATGATCCAGAATCTCTTTGTATCCCAATCCCTGCATGGAAACCATGTCTCTGGTGCAGCCAGAATCTTTTAACTCTTTCACTTCCTCAACCAGTCCCTGCTTCATCATCTCGTCCACCCGTTGATCAATTCTTTGATAAAGGATGTCCCGGTCTGTATTAACAACGTAATACAGGAAGTCATAAGGAGACTCCTTTTGCCGTTCCCTTTTATTGTGTTCTGAGATCCGCTCTCCTGTCTGCCGGTAATATTCAATGGCCCGGATTACCCGCTTTTTATTGTTGGCATGAATCTGTTCGGCGGATTCAGGATCTATGGCAAGAAGCATCCCGTGAAGATACTCTGCTCCTTTTTCTTTTGCAAGAGCTTCCAGCTCATCTCTTATGGAAGTGTCCTCTCCATTCTCTGTAAAATCAATGTCATTTAACAGGGCCTGGATATAAAAACCGGTGCCTCCCGCAACAATGGGTATGTTTCCCCTGGAATAGATCTCTTCCACAGCTGCCTTCGCCAGTTTTTGAAACACGGTCACATTAAATTCTTCGTCTGGTTCCAGAACATCAATAAGATGATGGGGGATTCCCATCATCTCCTCTTTTGTGATTTTGGCAGAGCCGATATCCATACGGCGGTAGACCTGCATGGAATCGGCACTGATAATTTCTCCACCGATCGCCTTTGCAAGGCGTATGGACAATGCTGTCTTCCCCACCGCAGTAGGGCCGGTTAAAATAATTAATGGTTTCATTACACGATCCTCTTAAATTTCTTTTCCAGCTCATATTTACTCATGGAAATAATCGTAGGTCTTCCGTGAGGACAGGCGTAAGGATTCTCTAAGCCCAGAAGCTGATCAATCAGTTCGTTGGCCTCTGCAAAGGAAAGGCGGTTATTGCCTTTTACGGCTCCCTTACATGACATGGAAGCAATTTTTTCATATATGACATCTGGATTGCTGACAGCTGCATCTTCTGAAAGGCCGTCGATCATCTCAATCAAAAGTTCTTTTTTTGCAATGGAAAATAAATTAGCCGGAACTCCTCTGACCGCATATTCTCTTCCCCCAAAAGGTTCGATTTCAAAGCCCATTTCAGTGAAATATTTCAGATGCTGATTGAGCAAGACCTCTTCATTCCGGTTCAGAGTCAGAATAATGGGCGGATTTATTAACTGGGAGGTATACTCCCTTGTTTTTAGTGTTGCCATGGTTTTCTCATATAAAACCTTTTCATGGGCAGCATGTTGATCAATGATATAAAGCTGCTCATTAAATTCCACCAGCCAGTAGGTATCAAAAAGCTGTCCAATCAGCTTATGCATGGATCTGGCCTTTGGCTCCAACAATTTTCCATCAAAGAGATCCATTTGTTTGGGCTTCTCTTCCGGTTGTACCGGGGGGTCCGGTAGAGTTTCTGGTAAAGCTTCCGTTAGAGCTTCCAGTGTGTTAGCTTTGTTTATAGATGCCTGGGGCTTTAGCCAGTTGGCCGAAAGTTCATCTGGTTCTCTGACCATCTCCGGCAGAATGTTTTGAGAGGGTGCTGGGATCAACCGTTTCTTAAATCCTTCTGTGATTCCAGGAGAAGTAGTATATTCTTTTACCGATCCTTTTGCCGCAGACTGCTGCTGCATTGCCATAAGCCTGTTTTTTTCAAAAGGCTCAGGAGCGGGTTCGTGCTTTTTCACAGACATACTCAGTCGGCTGTCTTCTGTCCTTTTTACCAGCTCGACCTCAGGAATCAATTCCTTATGGGCAAGAGCACTGGCAACTGCCTGGTATACCATGTGATAGACCATCTCCCCATCCCGGAAACGCAGCTCCATCTTTGTGGGATGGACATTTACATCCAGTGTTTCAGGATCAATGGTAAAATGAAGCATGGTAAATGGGTACTTGTGCTGCATCATAAAGGGCTTATAAGCTTCCTCAATGGCGCGGCAGATTACAGTGCTTTTTATGTATCTTCCATTAATAAAATAATTTTCATAGTTCCGGTTTCCTCTGGCAATTACCGGTTTTCCAATGTATCCTTCTACGGAAATATCCGGCTTTTTAACGGAAACCTCTAAAAGATTGGAAGCAATTTCCCTTCCAAAAACCGTGTATACAATATCCTTTAAATTATGATTTCCAGAAGTATGTAGCTTGTTCTGATTATTCTGGATAAAACGGATGGAGACCTCAGGATGGGACAATGCCAGCTTTTCCACCAGCTCCGCCACATGTGCCCCTTCGGTCATGGGAGTCTTTAAGAACTTTTTTCTGGCCGGAGTGTTAAAAAATAAGTTTCTGGCGATAAAGGTAGTTCCTTCCGGAGCACCGATTTCTTCCAGAGTCTTCTCCTCTCCGCCGTCAATCTGATAGCGGGTCCCCGTAAGTCCAATACTGGTCTTAGTAATCAGCTCTACCTGGGAAACAGAAGCTATGCTTGCAAGCGCCTCACCCCTGAAGCCCAGAGAGGAAACGGTAAATAAATCTTCTACCGATTTGATCTTACTCGTGGAATGGCGTAAAAATGCAAGAGGGACTTCTTCTTTTGGGATTCCGCATCCATTATCAGTGACACGGATAAAGCTGGTTCCTCCTTCTTTAATCTCCACAGTTACAGCAGTGGCCTTTGCATCAATGGCATTCTCCAGCAACTCCTTGACCACAGATGCCGGGCGTTCTATTACCTCACCAGCCGCAATCTTATTAATCGTATTTTGATCAAGTACTGTTATATTCGGCATGACACCAGCTCCTTTCTCCTTGTCCGATTACATGTTAAGGACATAAAGGGATTCCCCAAACAGTTTCTTACTGCCAGCGGTTTTTAAGTTTTGTTTGAAGGCGGTACAGGATGTTAAGTGCATCAATAGGGGTCATATTTCCAAGTTCCAGATCCCCTAATTCTTTTATGATATCATTATCCTTTACCGTATCAAACAGAGACATCTGCTGTAAATCCACCTCATCAGGCTTTGGTACGGCTTTTCTCTGGGTGATATTTGAATTGATTTCCGCAATCTCCTTTGCTTTAACCGTAATATCCGCTTCACTCAGCTCAGAAAGCAGCTCCTTTGCTCTGGATATGACAGTATCCGGAACTCCGGCAAGCTTTGCCACCTGGATTCCATAGCTCTTATCTGCGCCGCCTTTAATAATCTTTCTTAGAAATACAATATCATCGCCCTGTTCTTTCACGGCGATGCAGTAGTTATTCACACCACTTATAGTTCCTTCCAGCTCCGTCAGTTCATGATAATGGGTGGCAAATAAGGTTTTTGCACCAAGTACCTTGGAGTTACTGATATGCTCCACCACCGCCCATGCAATACTTAACCCATCAAAGGTACTGGTTCCACGCCCAATTTCGTCAAGGACAATCAGGCTGTTTTTCGTAGCATTCCGAAGTATGTTGGCTACCTCTGTCATCTCTACCATGAATGTACTCTGTCCGGAAGCCAGATCATCGGATGCACCTACACGGGTAAAAATCCGGTCGCAGATTCCAATGTTAGCTTCTTCCGCTGGAACAAAGCTGCCGATTTGTGCCATGAGCACTATAAGAGCTGTCTGCCTCATATAGGTAGACTTTCCTGCCATGTTTGGACCCGTTATAATAGAAAGACGGTTCTTACTATTATCTAAGTATGTGTCATTGGAAACGAACAGATCATCCCTCATCATCTTTTCTACCACTGGATGACGTCCATTTTTAATGTCAATCAGACCTTTTTCATTGATGAAGGGCTTCACGTAATTATTTCTGGTGGCAACAGAGGAAAGGGAGGTGATAACATCAATTCCAGCAACTGCCCGTGCTGTTTTCTGGATTCGGAGCACCTGGTCGGCAATGGAATCACGGACTTCCGTAAATAACTGATATTCCAGGGAATACAGCTTATCCTCTGCCCCAAGAATTACATCCTCAAGTTCCTTAAGCTCATCGGTGGTATAACGCTCCGCATTGGCCAGGGTCTGTTTGCGGACAAAGTAATCCGGCACAAGATCTTTAAAGGAATTGGTAACTTCAAAGTAATAACCAAAGACCTTATTATACTTTACCTTCAGATTTTTAATTCCGGTCTTCTCTTTTTCCTTTGTTTCCAGTTCAGCCAGCCAGGTCTTTCCTTCGGTCTTCGCATGGCGATACTTATCGGTTTCCTCATGAAAACCCTCTTTAATAATTCCGCCCTCTCTTACGGTAATAGG
This sequence comes from Clostridium sp. 12(A), assembly GCA_000526575.1. GTDB lineage: Bacteria > Bacillota > Clostridia > Lachnospirales > Lachnospiraceae > Lacrimispora > Lacrimispora xylanolytica. The sequence continues at coordinate 868,660 of JAGI01000002.1, forward strand.
CGGATCATCAATGATGGCCTTGTCAATGAGTTCCTTCACGTCCTCTAAGGGATCAAGCTCCCCATGAAGCTCTGTTAACAATTCACTGTTAAACTCATCCAATATGTTTCTAATAAACGGCAGCATCTCCAAAGAATTTTTAAAGGAAATCAAATCCCTGGGATTGGCTGTTTTATAGCTGATACGCCCGATCAGACGCTCCAGATCATAAATAGGATTCAGATACTCACAGATTTCTTCCCTGGAAATATAATTCATATTCAATTCTTCAATGGCGTTCTGGCGTTTGATAATTTCTGATTTATGTATTAATGGCTGTTCTATGTATGTACGAAGCATCCTGGCACCCATAGCTGTCTTAGTCCGGTCCAGGACCCACAAAAGGCTGCCCCGTTTTTGCTTTTCGCGAAGGGTTTCAAGAAGCTCTAAGTTTCTTCTGGTAGAAGTATCTATGATCATAAACTGACCGGTGGAATAAGGCGTAATGGTAGTTATGTGTGATAAACTGTTTTTCTGAGTTTCATACATGTACTGCATCACTGCACCAGCAGCAATGACCCCGGTATCGTAATCTTCCAGTCCAAGTCCGGAGAGTGAGCCAACCTTATAATGCTCTTTTAGGATTTTCCGGCAGACTTCATCCGAAAAGAAATGATTATCCAGAGATGAAACGACCGCATGATAACGGTTCTTGATTTCTTCAATATCCACTCCGGAGACATAAAACGCTTCGTTGCAGATGATTTCAGACGGGTTGAATTTATTAATCTCATCGGTCAGTTCCCGTTCAGACTCCACCTCGGTAAGGAGAAATTCTCCAGTTGTGATATCGGCAACTGAGATTCCAAAGGTTTCTCCCACATAAACAATTCCCATAAGATAATTGTTCTTAGTTTCATCAAGGGCCTGAGCGCTTGTAATGGTTCCGGGTGTTACCACACGGATTACCTCTCTTTTTACTAACCCTTTTGTAAGCTTTGGATCCTCCATCTGTTCAGCAATAGCGACCTTAAAGCCTTTCTGAACCAGACGGTTTAAATAAGTCTCAACGGCATGATGAGGAACGCCGCACATAGGTGCCCGTTCCTCTAATCCGCATTCTTTTCCTGTTAACGTTATTTCCAACTCCCTGGAAACGGTAACCGCATCCTCAAAGAACATTTCGTAAAAGTCTCCCAGTCTGTAAAACAGGAGGCAGTCCGGATATTCCTTTTTTGTTTCCAGGTAGTGGGTCATCATTGGTGATAATCCAGCCATGCTGTTTTGTTTCCTCTTTTCTTATTATTATGGTCTTAAAGTTCCCATGTAATAGAATCCTTTTGATTCGTCAAGATACACATTCACGATTTTTCCGATAAGAGAAGAATCCCCTTTAAAATGCACGGTAGTATTGTTGCCTAAGCGTCCGGTCAGAAGTCCTTCTGCGTGATCATTAATTTCTTCCACTAATACCTTTTGCACTGTATGCTCGTCCCTGCCGCACATCTCAGAAGATATTTTCTGTACTTCTGTCAATAAGCGGTCAAAACGGTTCTTAACAGCCTCATCTGAGATCTGGCATTCCATCTTTGCCGCCGGAGTTCCGGTACGTTTTGAATAAATAAAGGTAAATGCACTGTCAAAACGGACTTTTTTAACTACTTCCAATGTCTCTAAAAAGTCTTCTTCTGTTTCTCCGGGGAAGCCAACAATTATATCGGTAGTCAGGGAAATATCCGGCATGGCTGCACGAATCTTGTCCACCAGTTCCAAATACTGCTCTTTGGTATAGCTTCTGTTCATAGCCTTTAACACATTGCTGCTTCCTGACTGAAGTGGAAGATGAATATGACGGCAAACCTTACTGGAATGCTTCATAGCCTCAATCAGCTCATCGGATAAATCCTTTGGATGAGAGGTCATAAAACGAACTCTTTCCAAGCCCTCGATCTGATCCACCTGGGTAAGAAGCTGTGCAAATGACACTGGTTCTTCTAAGTTTTTACCATAGGAGTTTACGTTCTGGCCAAGGAGCATGATTTCTACCACTCCATCATCGGCAAGCTTTTTGATCTCAGCCACGATATCCTTAGGGCTTCTGCTTCTCTCTCTTCCTCTTACATAAGGAACGATACAATAGCTGCAGAAATTGTTGCAGCCAAACATAATGTTAACGCCTGATTTAAATGGGTATTTACGGTCCGTCGGAAGATCCTCTACAATGGTATCGGTTCCTTCCCAGATATCCACTACCATCTTGTCCCGTTCCAGACGCTCTGCCATTAATTCTGCCAGCTTAAAGATGTTATGGGTACCAAAAATGATATCAACAAAACGATAGCTTTTTCTGATCTTGGCAACAACCTCTTCCTCCTGCATCATACAACCGCAAAGAGAAATCATCATATGAGGGTTTTTCCGTTTTAAATTGTTTAACTGTCCCAGTCGACCATAAACTCTCTGGTTAGCGTTTTCTCTGACGGTACAGGTATTATAAAGAACAAAATCGGCTTCTTCCGAATCCGTTTCTACATAACCGATCGATTCCAGTATTCCCTGGAGTTTTTCTGAATCCCTGGAATTCATCTGACAACCAAATGTGGCAATGTGGAACGTAAGTGTGTCTTTCCCTACTGCCTTTTTTAATTTATCAAGCAGAGCCTTGCAGTATTCCATAAAAAAGTACTGTCTTGCAGGCTCTTCCATCGGTGCGTAATGACAGGCTTCATCATAAGTCATATTTGTATAATCCATCTACTTAACCTCTTATTTTTATTCGATTTTCCCATTATAGCATAAATACTATTGATTGCAAAGTCCAAAATCCACTTGCTCCACCTCTATCTGGCTGGTCGCAATGGCTTTAGAAAATGCCTCATCATGCTCTACAAAAATCATAGTGGGCTGAAATTCCTTAATCAATTCTTCAATCTGCATCCTGGAATAGATATCAATAAAATTCAGAGGCTCATCCCAAATATACAAATGCGCCTTCTCACATAGGCTTCTGGCAATCAGAACCTTTTTCTTTTGGCCTTCGCTGTATGCCTCCATATTTTTTTCAAACTGCTCTCTGGAGAAATCAAGTTTTCTTAAAACAGCTTTAAACAAAAAATCCTCGACTCCGCATGCTTTGGCATAATCAGATAAGCTTCCTTGTAAAAAGGAGGTATCCTGAGATACATAGGAGATAGTAAGGCCGCTGGCAGCTTCAATTGTTCCTGTATAAGACAATGTATCAGGTCTCGCTTCCCTTCCAAGGATTAACTTTATCAGACTTGATTTCCCGCATCCGTTCTTCCCTTGAAGTGAAACCCGCTGCCCCTGTTCCAACACAAAACTGATTGGCTTGCATATTGGGCGGTCAAAGCTTGGTACCACTTCTTTTAAGGTGAGGATTCGATCCATATGATGTTTTGCAGGGTACAGCTTCAAACGCTCTGCTTCTTCTATATTTTTTAATAAGCCTTTTTTCTCATCAATCGCACGATCCTGCCGCTGTTCCAGATTTTTTCTGCGCATCTGCATCCGTCTTGATTTTTCACCAATATAGGCTCTACTGTCAATGGATTTTTCGTGAGCCATGGACTTTTTACCTATTTTTGTTGATTCTACTGAATCCGCCCACTCCCTGGATTGCTTAGCCGACGCTTCCAGCCGCCGAATGCCCTTCTTTAATCTGTCATTTTCTGACAATTCATATTGATCCTGTTTTTGTTTATTTTCATACCAGGAGGTGAAATTACCCTTTTGCACCTCTATATTTGTTTTATTAATGGATAGAATATGGTCCACGGAAGCATCCAGAAAGTTTCTGTCATGGGAAACCAATATAAATCCTTTTTTCCCACTTAGATATCGACTGACCAAAGCTCTTCCTTCCCGGTCCAGATGATTAGTCGGTTCGTCTATGAGCAGAAAATGATTTTCCTTTAAAAACAGTGCAGCCAATAGGACCTTTGTCCGTTCTCCATTGGATAATGTTGAAAACGGGCGGTAAAGAACATCTTCTGTTACCTGTAATTTGGTAAGCTCCCGTTTTATCTCCCAATATTCAAATTCCCCATGTAAGGATTCCAAAATGTCCATGGTACTTCTGTCCTGATCTTCAATAGGGAATGGAAAATAATCAAACTCTGCACCAGATACAATGCTCCCTGTAAATTCATAACGTTTCATCAAAAGGTTTAAAAAAGTGGTTTTCCCACGTCCATTTCTCCCAGTGAACCCAAGCTTCCAATCAGTGTCAATTTGAAAAGACACATGTTCAAAAACAGGCTCGATTCCGCCTTCGTATGTGAACGATAAATCTGTAACTTGTATTAATGACATATACATACCTCCAAATCAGCAGAAAGTGATTTTCTGCATTAAAAACGGCTGCAAGAAATCATATCTCGCAGCCGTCAGCTACCTGCCTGAACCAGGCAGGTAAATTGCAGGTATTTTAAATGTTGCAAATAGAATCATTTGCAAACAAAAAAGGCTGGAGAATGAAGTGATATTCTTGCATAACAGGCACAACAAAAAAGCATAGTAAAACTTATACTCATGTTGTACAGTAACTTCAGCAAGAATTATAACTTCATCCTTTCACCTCTTTCTCGTCAAATATAAATTCAAAATATCATAAAAGTTTCAAATTGTCAACTAAAAAACTAATTTGCCCTACCTGTAATCGTAATCTCTACCCTACGGTTCTTTGCTCTGCCTTCTTCCGTATCATTGGTAGAGATGGGATTATAATGAGAATTACCTTCAATCGACATCTTTTCTGCCTGTAAGCCCATAGAAGTCATGTAATTTAATACAGTAACCGCCCGGTTTACGGATAACTGCCAGGAATCCGCTTCGTTATAAGCATCCCTGTTTCCTAAATCAGCCGTATTACCGGTAATGGTAATGTGATGGATGTCTCCGTATATTGATTCCAGACTTTTTGCAATCTCTTCAATGACCGGTTTGCTTTCTGCCTGCAATATAGCGGTATCCGGCTTGAAAAGCATGGCATCCCTCATACGGATGGTAATGGATGTACCTGTTGATGATAAGTCTATAGTTTGTTCCAAATTCCGCTCTTTTATGTAAGTTTGCAGACCTTTATATACGTTCTCTAAATTATCTTCCGGAAGAATGGTTCCTGACTGTTCCAGACCCTTGGAGCCGCCATGGTTTAATGCCTGTTCCAATCCCTGAGACATCTCCTTTACCTTTTGCGTATCAACAGAACTCATACCGTACATGATGATAAACAAAGCAAGGAGCAATGTAATCATATCGGAATATGTAAGAAGCCAACGCTCAGAATTATCTTTTTCACCATCATAGTCCATAATGCTTCTTCTGCTCATCTTATGCCCCTCCTGTGATTAGTTGTCAATTCCCTGCTTATATCTCTTACCACCGTCTGAGAATGCCTGGAAGTAGAGAGCAAGTTCATTTTCAATATTTCGGGAGGTGCTTCCTCTGGCAATCATGCATACACCGTCTACAATCATCTCTTTTTGAATGTGTTTTCTCTTTAACTGAGTTTTTAACTTGGTAGCAATGGGCAAATAAACAATGTTTGCTAAAAATACACCGTAAAGGGTGGCAATAAATGCGGTACCAATGGATCCAGCCAGTTTAGACGGATCATCAAATCCAGAAGCAAGTACCATGATAAGTCCCATTACCGTACCAATAACTCCCATGGTAGGTGAAAATCCGGCTGCCGCATCAAATACGCTGGCCTCAATACTTCTTTGCTGTACATAAGCTCTGATATCAGATTCCAGTGTATACTGGATATCTTCCGGTGTTTTTAATTCCTGAATTAATACAAGACCTTCCTTTAAAAGAAGATATTCCTCCTCGTTAAGCTCAGGATCCCTGCTTATGTCATCCAGGCAGGTAACTCCTTCAGTTCTATAACGGGTAGCAATCATGGAGATTTTGGATATCATCCGCTCCATACTGGCTGAATGAGGATGCTTAAAGCTTTTGAACATCGCTCTCATAGCCATAGCGATGTCATTAAATGAAAAGGAGGCGATTACACAGCCCACAGTTCCTCCGCAGACAATGATGAAGGGACTAATTAAAAACAAAGACGATATTACTCCGTGCTCCAGCGCATACCCCGTAAGTAACGCTGCCACACCAATAATGATACCAACAATCAGCGAAAAATCCATAATAATCTCCTTTGTAACTAGTATTATAATTTTATAGCTTCAATTTTATCACATTATGCCGAAATTTGACGCTAAAAAAATGCTAAATTTAGTTTCAATATTTGATTAAGTGGTAAAATATCCTGATTTTCTGTAACAAAACATCTACATTATTTCTATTCTATGGACGAACCTGGCCATTTCCGTAGATGATATACTTCGTGGTCGTCAGCTCTTTTAAGCCCATAGGGCCTCTGGCATGAAGTTTCTGAGTACTGATACCGATCTCAGCTCCAAATCCAAACTCATAGCCATCGGTAAAACGAGTGGATGCATTGACATATACAGCGGCTGCATCAATTTCATTTAAAAACCTTTGAGCGTTGGCGTAATCAGAAGTGATGATCGCCTCGGAATGACTGGTGCTGTAGCGGTTGATATGGCTGATGGCTTCGTCAATGGAACCAACAATTTTTAAAGATAGAATATAATCCAGATATTCTGTGCCCCAATCCTCTTCTGTTGCCGGAACAAAATCAGATACAATGGAGCAGGCCTCTTCATCTGCACGGATTTCCACAGATTTCAGAGAAAGCCTTTCTTTAAGGAGAGGAAGGAAATCAGGAGCAACCGCTCTGTGAATCACAAGGGATTCGCATGCGTTACATACCCCGATTCTCTGGGTCTTGGCATTAAAGATGATATCCAACGCCATATTAAAATCAGCCGTTTCATCCACGAAAACATGACAGTTGCCAGTTCCCGTCTCAATGACCGGAATCGTGCTGTTATCTACAACTGCCCGGATTAATCCTGCGCCGCCTCTTGGAATCAAAACATCCACATATTCCCTGAGACGCATAAATTCTTTTGTGACCTCCCGGTCTGTATCTGTAATAAGCTGAATGGAATCTTCCGGCAGTCCGGCTTCTGATAAGCCTTTTCTCAGCCATTTCACAATTGCTATATTGGATTCCAGAGCGTCACTTCCACCCTTTAAAATCACTGCATTCCCGGATTTAAAGCACAGGCCAAAAGCATCTGCAGTCACATTAGGTCTTGCTTCATATATGATACCAACCACTCCCATTGGAACGCGTTTCTGTCCGATGGTAAGTCCGTTGGGACGGTTTTTCATGGAGATGACCTCACCAATGGGATCATCAAGCGCAGCCACAGACAAAAGGCCGTCTGCCATGGCTCCTATTCTTTGGGAAGTCAGTTCCAGACGGTCAATTAATCCAGCATTCATGCCTGATTTTTTCGCTTTATCCAAATCTTTCTCGTTGGCAGCAAGAATTTCCGCTTCACCTGAAAGAAGGAATTTTGCAGCGGATTTTAGGCCCTGGTTCTTTTTCTCAGAGCCCAGAATTCCTAAAATACCTGTAATTTCCTTTGCTTTCTTACCAATTTCAATCACTGTCATAATTGAGTCCCCAATCCTTTCCTTTCGGTGTGATAATCCGGTCTACCCGCTTATCGTGAGGTTCTGCCGGAATGCGGTCAAGCAGCTGAAAATCATATGCAATGGCAAAGCGAAGATGGGAGGGCTCCCGTTCAAAGAAACGGTCATAGTAACCACCGCCGTACCCCAGTCGATTGCCTTCCCGGTCAAAAGCAATCCCAGGCACAATAACAGGTGCATCCGGGTCGCAGATCTTTAAACAGGTGGATTTAGGCTCCATGATTCCCATTACACCTTCTTCCAGATCCTTTTTGCCGCTTATGGCATAGAACTCAATCTGTTTTCCAGTAACTTTAGGAACTGCTATGTATTTTCCCTGGTTCAATAATGCCTCCATGAATTTCCATGTGCCGGCTTCCCCGTGAAACGAGGCATAGCAGTATACGCAAAAAGCCTGACGAATCTCAGAAAGATTTAAAAGCTTTTGGCAGATGACCTCGTTCCACACGTGTTCCGTGGCTGAATCCAGTGTTTTTCGCTGTTCTTTAATCCAGTTCCTTATTTCATTCTTTTCCGACTTTTCCATACTTTTTACCAAGATCGGTTACCGATCCGTCTTCTTCCTGAATAGAAATACTATTTAGGTTTCCTCTTAAGCTGGCACGTATGGATTCAATGTATTCCTTACGTAAAGCTGCCTGCTCTGCCTTTTCCTCTTCCGATAAGCCCGTTGATTTGGATTTGTGAAAAAGAGTGTTGATGCGGTCTATTTTTTCCTGATTCATTCGTTTCTCCTTAATACTCGTAATTAATATAGTCCATTAAATCAAAATCATCATTGGGGTGGGCAATGAAGAGGGTTCCCTTTTCTTCTCCCGCCATAATTTCCTGTATTACCTCAACATGGTCGCCATTGGCAATTACCATATCCGACCCTCCGTCAGTAGCAATACGGGCGGCTGCCAGTTTGGCGGCCATGCCTCCGGTTCCCACATCACTTCCTGATGTGGATTTTCCCATCTCCATAAGTTCTGGAGTAATTCTCTCCACCAGATTAATGAATTTTGCTTCCGGATTCTGTCTTGGGTCATCAGAATACAGACCGTCAATGTCAGAAAGCAGAATCAAAAGATCTGCTCCGATAAGGGCCGCAACAATGGCGGAAAGCCGGTCATTATCTCCAAAATTATCCACCAGAGGAATCTCAGAAGTAGAAACGGTATCATTTTCATTGACGACTGGAATGGTACCCAGCTTAAGAAGCTCATCAAAGGTATTCTGGGCGTTATAACGATTGACATCATGTGTCATTGTATTCTTGGTCAGCAGAACCTGTGCTGCAATCTGATTATATTCCGCAAAAAGCTTTTGATAAACCATCATCAGCCTTGCCTGACCAACAGCAGCAAACGCCTGTTTTTCAGCAATGGTACCCGGTCTGGAATGATGTCCCAAAGCCTGGCGGCCAGCGGCGATGGCTCCTGAGGAAACCAGTACGACTTCCTTACCTTCTCCTTTTAAGTCACTGATAACCCGAATCAGTTTCTCGATTTTCGTAAGATTTAAATCACCGGTACAGGCATGGGTTAAGGATGAAGATCCTATTTTAATGACAATTCTCTTCTTATCTTTTAACGTTTCTCTCTCCCTGATGCTCATTGTATCATCCACTTTCTCCAGTTCTTTTGTTAAAAATATCTTACAACATTTTGAAGGTTTCGTCAATTTCTATATAGGAAGCCTTTGAAATCTGGCGGCAATCGCCTCAGCGACCTTTAATCCATCCATTGCCGCAGAAGTGATACCACCGGCATAACCAGCTCCTTCTCCACAGGGATAGATTCCTTTGATACTGCTTTCAAATTCTTCATTTCTTGGGATTCTCACCGGAGAGGAGGTTCTGCTCTCCACTCCTGCTAAAATCGCATCCGGTCTTTTAAAGCCCCTGATTTTGCGGTCAAAGGCTTCCACTCCGTCAATGAGTGATTCCGTTAAATAAGGAGGCAGGAAATCTCTGATGGATGTAAAATCATACTGTCCCTTAAATGCTGGTTCTACATCACCAAAACTCTTTGACAATTGTCCCTTTACAAAATCACCGTAAAGCTGGATGGGAATTTTACCGGCGCAGCTTAAATAAGCAGCTTTTTCCAGCTCTCTTTGATAGTGTACCCCGGAAAGAGGTCCTGTTGCTCCAAAATCTTCCGGCGTCACGGTAACGATTAATGCGCTGTTGGCATTTTCTCCGGCTCTGTCATGATAGCTCATCCCATTGACGGCTAACATCTTATCTTCCGAGGAAGCATTGACTACGTATCCTCCCGGACACATACAGAAGGTATAGACACCTCTGCCATTTTTACTTTTGTGTGTCAGCTTATAATCTGCAGCTCCAAGAACAGAATGATCTTCCACGCCATACTGACATTTGTTGATGCTCTTTTGAGGATGCTGGATTCTTAAGCCTACAGCAAATGCCTTGGCTTCCATAGGAACTCCTCTGCTTTCCAAAATCTCAAAGGTGTCTCTTGAACTGTGACCAATGGCCAATACAAGAATTTCAGAAGGAATTTCTTCGCCGCCTGCCACTACACCGGTAATTTTACCATCCTTAATCATAAAATCAGTGACACGGCTGTTAAAGCGTACCTCTCCGCCCAAACGGTTAATCTCTTCTCTCATCCTTTTAACAATGCCACTTAGAACATCAGTTCCAATATGAGGCTTATTAATATATAGTATGGAAGGATCAGCTCCAAATTCAACAAACAGCTCCAGAACCTTGCGGTTTCGCATCAGAGGGTCTTTTACCAGGGTATTCAGTTTTCCGTCAGAAAATGTTCCTGCTCCTCCTTCACCAAACTGTACATTACTATCTGGTTTTAAGAGACCGTTTTTCCAGAATTCATCAACAGCCTTTCTTCGCTCATCCACTGACTCTCCACGTTCCAGTAAGATAGGACGGTATCCATTTCTTGCAAGCATCACACCGCAGAATAGGCCGGCTGGACCTGCACCGATAATGACAGGGCGGCTGGACATCTTTTCTGTGCCCTTTGCAGGGAAATGATATTCTTTTTTCTCAGACAGTATGACATTGACATTGTTCACTTTATGTAATACCGTTTTCTCATTTGGTACTTTTACATCTACCGTATAGGTGAAATGAAGCTCTTCCTTCTTTCTTGCATCTACGGACTGCTTTATAATTTGTAAGGACTCTATCTCCTTTACTGGCAGTTTTAATGTTTTTGCTGCTTTTGACCATAATGCTTCTTCTGTATGATCCACTTTCAGCTTTAATTGATTAATTCTTATCATCCATTCCCTCTTCCCGCATGTCTGCCAGCCAGTATTCCGCTGGTCCATGCCCATTGTAAGTTATAACCGCCGCAGATTCCATCCACATCAACGATCTCTCCAGCTAGATAGAGACCCTTCACAAGCTTTGATTCCATGGTGTCCGGGTCCATTTCTCTGGTGTCAATTCCTCCGCTGCACACCTGAGCCTGTTCATAGGAATTGGAGGCAGTAACGACTGTACTCAGTCCTTTCAGGGCACCGGTGAGCATCTTTATTTGAGCCTGGGTTATCTGGTTCGTGTTGCCTGTGTTAATTCCAGCCTCCTGCAGAAGAATGGGAATCAGCTTTTGGTTGATCACACCATTTAAGAACTCTTTTGCGGGCCGCTGTCCAAAGCGGCTTTTTCTTTCCATTAATAGATCTCTTGTTTCTTTATAATCCATAGCAGGAAATAAATCCAGATCTATAATCGTTTGTTTTCCTTCCTTTAGTCCCTTCACTGCAAACCGGCTCACCTGGAAAACGGGAATGCCTGAGATGCCATAATCAGTAAATTGAAGTTCTCCCCGGTCGGAAGCAATGACTTTCCCGTCTAGCTTTAAGGTTATGGCAGCTTCGGTTCGTACACCTGCCGCCTGTTTATACCATTTTTCCCGGCACCGTAACTGTACCAGAGCAGGGAGCGGAGGAATAATCCTGTGTCCAAGTGCTTTTGCAAGGTCATAACCGCTGCCATCAGATCCAGTCTTTGGAGCTGCCATGGATCCGGCTGACAATATAACGGCATCCGCCTTTCTCTTGCCTATGGAAGTCATAACCGTAAGATCAGGCTTTATCCCTGTCACCTGACAATCGGTAATCAACTGGATTCCAAGATCGTCTAGTTCCGTAAGCAGAGCATCAAGCACTGCAGAAGCTTGCCCGGCATAGGGATAAACATATCCGTTTCTATCCGTAAGTACAATTCCAAGATCCCGAAAGAACTGAAGTGTCTCATCCACCGTCACGTTTTTCCTGGCTCTTTTTATAAATTCTGGATTGCTGCTGCGATAGGCACCATCAAACTGTTCCAGATTGGTTATGTTACATTTGCCATTTCCGGTAGACAGCAGCTTTTTCCCAGGCTTTGATGTATGTTCCATAATTGCAACAGAAGCGCCCGATCTGGCAGCCACAATTGCTGCTGTAAGACCGGAAGCGCCTCCGCCTACAACGATTACCTGTTGTTTCATATCCTCCTCCTGTATCTTTAAACAAGCTGACTAAAACAGCCTGTCTTTTTATTTCTGGTAAAATCTTAGCTTGTATAGGACTCCAGATAATTAAACACCTCTATCATGGAAGAAAACCATATGCCCTCCATTAGTTTTCCCCGTTCTTCCTCTGGAAAATCAGTTACAGGCATATGAGTATAAAGACAGATTGTGGTCTTATCCTGATAGAGGACGAGCAAATATCCGTCCTCTGATACAAGATAATATTTTTCCTTACCTTTTGCATTGGCAGGCTGGACCTCTTCCTGATTTATGACTATCTGCGCTTCTGTTACGGTCTCGGTTTCAAGGGTCGCACCTGGTAAAGCCTTCTCCGGCCTTACGCTGTCTTTTGTTATGACAAAACCGACACCCAGGCAGATAGCAGATGCCGCAACGAACAAAAGAAAGCAGAACATATACTTCTTCATGAGATGATACCTCCTTCAAGTAAGTATAGTATCTGCTTTCTTTTCAGTTTTTAATCACAATAAATGGAATTTTCTTGCAATATTCACCATTTTACCCCCTCCTGGTAAGCCCAGCAGTTCTTTTTCATCGACACAACGTAGTTTCAGTAGAAGAACTCCATATACGACGCAAGCCACAGCTATGGCTGCCAGAACACCAAGAAGGTTGCTTTTTAATACAAAATGAATCAAGGCATAAGTTCCGTAGGCTGCTCCACCCATCAGAGCTGAGGCCAGCGTAGGCAGAAGGAAGGTTTTTATTACTTCCTGCCTGTAATTTAAAATTCTACCGATGGCAATCCCGTTAAATAAGCACATAGTTAATGCAAATAAAATGTTTGAGTACAGAACTGCATAAATACCCATCTTAAACACAAATAACATGACCCAAAGAATTCCAACGTGAAGGACTAATGAAATAATTGCATTTTTAAGAGGTGTACGCATGTGGTTGATTCCTTGCAGTACTGCGTTTGTTACCGTTGAAAGAGAGAAAAATACAACGGCGACAGATCCATATACCATCATGTTAATTAGAGCGGTATTATCACTTCTATGAAACATCAGATTACATATGGGAGCAGCAAGCACCGTTAGTCCAACGGTAGCTGGTATGGATATAATCATGGAAAACCGGATTACCATGGATATTTTTCTAAGAATCTGGCTTTTATTCCGTTCTGCAACCGCCTGTGATAACGATGGTATGAGGGCGGAGGCAAGGGAATTGGCAATGGCTACTGGAATATTAAACAGCAATCGGTATTTCCCTGAGTAGACGCCCCAGTTAGATGCAATCTCAGAAGCGCCCATCCCAAGAACCGCCATTCCGTTTCCATAAATACTATTATCTACAACAATGCTGATATTGTATGCAACACTGCTTAGTACAATAGGAAAAACAGTCATTACAAGTAAACCTGACAGCTCCTGGTAAGTCTCCAGGCTTCTTGTCCGGTCACGTCTTGCCTGTTTTTTGACAACAGGCCTGTAACTAAACATGATAAATCCAAGAAATAATAGAGCCGCCAGGGCTCCGACTCCCGTACCAATGGTACCTCCTGCAGCACCAAAGGCATAGGAATATTCCGTGGAGCCGTACAGTGCATTTGATTTTAATCCCGCCTCAAACAGCTTTGCTGCAGCATAGATACTGATTACAGCATTAACAATCTGTTCGAATACCTGGGATATGGCTGTTGGCATCATCGTTCCCAGTCCCTGGAAATAACCTCTGAATACTCCAAGGTAAGCTATAATCCAGATGGTAGGAGCCAGTGTCTTTAACGCATAGCTGGTATACGGCATCTTTAAAAAATCATTTGCAAAAACATCTGCCCCAAACCAAAGAATTGCCGCACCAAGCCCTCCAACTACTGTTCCATAGAACAGGGACACCTTTAGAACACGAACTGAGTTAATATATTCTTTTCGTGCCAGTCTGGTGGCCACCATCTTAGAAACTGCAGTCGGCAGGCTATAGGACGAAACAATTAAAAGGATAGAGTAAATTGAGAAAGCAGAACTGTAATATCCGTTTCCTTCATCTCCAAGAATACTGGCCAGAGGAATCCGGTAGAACATTCCGATAATACGCACGATAATACCCGCAACCGCAAGAATGGTTCCCTGAATCAGAAAATTTGAGGCTCCTCGTTTGGCTGGGGCTTTTTTAATTCTATTGTTTTCCATATAATTCTACATTGGGAGAATCCTGTGCAGGAATAATGCAAACCCAGGTCTTCCCCTGGTTCAGGATAATCTCATTATTCTCCATGTCGTAATAATGTGTGGGTCCGAATTCATCATTCTTCGACCACTTAACGGGAATTGCACGTCCCTGAGTGATATACATTCCATAGGAATCGCTTCGCACATTGATATCCAGATAATCAGTCGTTGCATAATGTCCTGCAGGACAGTATTGAAGCAAAATATTTTTCACCTTAATCTGCCCTTCATCCCCTTTGTGGGGACCTCCATACTGGAAGCGGTAATACAAACCATCCTCTTCATGATATTCGAACCATGGCTTATTGAGAGGATATCCCGGATAGACCTTATATGCATCCCTGACCTGGGGCGCATGTTCCAGCGTGACTTCTTTGCCTGTTTTGGCAAAGCGGTAATGGCCTTCATACGCTTTATTGTATTCATGAGAATATCCAAGCTTTTTAATTGACTCATTCAGCCTGCTTCCACTTGTATACGCATTGTGAGGAGCCTTTTTATCTTTCGTACGGTAATATGCCACATTGCCAATGGCTTCCAATCCATTGATATTATCAACATTGGCTAAGTAAGGTTTTGCAAAGGTACTCTGTCCGTAATGAGCATAGATTGCATCGAATTCCCGGGCAAAGTATGTATAGTAAGTACGGCAGCTTCTCACGGAGCCGATCCGCTCTAAATTGTCATAATCTTCAATAATCGCCATGTACCGGTTCATGCCGCCTTCCGCAGGCGCCTCATAAACAACACTCGCCCGGTTGATGCCATACTGTGGCAAGGCAACCTTATCATTGCTCATCATCACCGCAACCGGTCTTCGGTTACCAATGTCTGTTTTAACCATTTCCCCGGTCAGATAACTGCGGATCATCCCGTCTTTTTCCTGGCGTTCTGAAAAGGTATAGTAATCGCCTGGGCCTTCCTCTGGTGTTTGTTCGGCTTCTGTACTGCTGTTTATCTTAATTTCAGTGGAAGAAGCTTCTTTCGTCGATGGCATTGTTACGGATACTTCCTCATAACGTCTTGTACAACCAAATAAAAAAGTGGTGGACACCACGGCACCAATAAGCCCAAACCATACCCTTTTCATCATCTTACATATCCCCTCCGACTTAAGATTTCTTCCTGCTTCTGTTCCATGATCTGGCGTTCTTCCTCTTCCATATGATCATAGCCGAACAGATGCAGCATACTGTGAGCCACTAAAAATGCCATCTCCCTGGTCTCAGAATGGCCGTATTTTTCCGCCTGTTCGATTACCTTATCAATGGAAATCACAATATCTCCAAGAAGAAGCTCTCCTGTTTCAGGATTAAAATAGTCATTTGCCATATCCTCCAGGCGGTCAAAGTCGGAAGGAGATTCATAATCCACCATAGGAAAAGAAAGGACGTCCGTAGGGTTGTCTATATTACGGAACTCCTGATTGATCTGCCTGATATCCTCATTATCAGTAATCAGGACATTTACCTCTGCCTCATAAGGACATCCTTCATAATCCATGGATTCTTCAATCACGGCTGTAATTATATCTTCATAGGGAATATCGAGTTTTTTTTCAGACTCGTATTCAATGTTAATTGTCATAATGTGCCTTTCTGCCCCCAGGGGCCTTCGTCTTTCGTACTCCTGCCTTATTCTTAGATTCAAAATCATCATAGGCTTGTACAATTTTTTGAACAAGAGGATGGCGGACCACATCGCTGCTTGTAAACTCGCAAAAACTGATATCATCAATTTTCTTTAAAATACGCATGGCCATATCAAGGCCGGATACAGCTCCTGTGGGAAGGTCTTTTTGCGTCTTGTCACCGGTTACAATGACTTTTGATCCGAAACCAATTCTTGTAAGGAACATCTTCATCTGGGCAGGAGTGGTATTCTGGGCTTCATCCAGAATGATATAGGCATTGTCTAAGGTACGACCTCTCATATAGGCAAGTGGAGCCACTTCAATTAACCCTTTTTCTGAATTGTGAAGAAAGCTTTCCGCTCCCATGATCTGATAAAGGGCATCATAAAGAGGCCTTAAATAAGGGTCAATCTTGCTTTGAAGATCGCCAGGAAGAAATCCAAGCTTCTCTCCTGCCTCTATGGCGGGCCTTGTAAGGATGATCCGGTTAACTTCCCCATTTTTAAATGCCTGTATGGCCATAGCCATGGCAAGATATGTTTTACCTGTACCGGCAGGTCCGATGCCAAATACAATCATCTTTTTCCGAATCTGATCCACATATTGCTTTTGACCAAGGGTCTTTGGCTTTACTGGCTTGCCGTTTATGGTACGGCAGATAATATCTTTATCTATTTCAAGGATCTGACTGTCGTTTTCTGTAAATGATAGAGAGAGGGCATAGTCCACATTTTGCTCTGTAATGGCATTGCCCCTCTTGGACAGTTCGATTAAATTATTAAAAACGCTTCTTGCTTTTTGAACCATCTGGTCAGGTCCAATAATTTTAAGAGCACCATCTCTTGCTACCATGGTGACATGAAGAGTCCGTTCCATTTTCTTTAAGTAACTGTCAAACTGTCCGCATACATTTTTTTCGTGCTCTGCTGGAATATCTATGATTGTCTCAATTACGCTCATCTGAATGATTTGTCTCCTCCGGTTCTTCTGTTGTCTGCATCTTAATTCCTTCCTGCCTTCCAACTGGTTCATCGGTTATGAAATCCATGGCAATTTGGCATAAAGATTCATTATCTAGTATTTTAACATGATTTTCTAGAATTTGTACCCCTTTTTCCAATAATTTTTTTTCAAACTCTTGATTCATTTTATCGGCCAGCTCTTTTTTTTCTTCTTCCGTATAGGGTCGCTCATAGGAAATATATTCCTTTCCGGTTATCTTTCCTATATATATGGGCAGGTAAAAATTCTGGAATAAATGAAGCTGCTCTTCCTCCATGGTTCTTTTCCATGAGGTTCCCTCCGGGCGAGGACGCATGAGCAGAAAAGAACTCTCAAAGGCTTTGACATACAATCCTCTCCGAACCTTTCCAGTTTCCACATCAATCTTACGATATAAGGGAATCCGTCTTGTCTCATGATACTCCGTCTTTGCACGAATATCTGCTTCCGAATGAACATAATGAGTATTTACAATCTCTTCGCTGTCTCCAATAATAGGAAGCGCACCACTTACCAGTATCTGACCTTTGGTGACCGTATCGCCAACTGCAACCTTTGGAACTCCGCTTCGGACAATCATCGATGTAATTACCCCGTCCTTTTCCGCCACGATATCGCATGGTGTTTCATCCTTTACCGGGATTTCTGAAAGCACTTCATTTTCCTTTATCTTAACCAAAAGCCTGGTTCCTGATACCCTCGCAGATACCCATGTTATTTCTGGAAATGCGGTACGGAGAGATTCCTCCAAAAGATCGCAGTCAATTTTCGACTTTATCATACCGTAATGAATCTGTTCTGATTCACAATATTTAAGAAGAGTGTCGTATGTATACATTCTGTTTCCGTCAAATTTAATATCCCAGATAAAAAGAGACAGTATATAAAGAATGAAGAAAAAGCCAAAAAGTCCAGCTGCATAAAATTTACGCTTCCGATTGCGGTATAAAAAAAAAGGAAGTCCAAACTTTTTTAAAATTCTAAGTCTGACCTTCGATTTGCGGACAAGAGGCTTGATCTTTCGAAACCCCGGTACGGTCATAAAAAATTGATAGGTTGGACCAGTATTAACAACTTGCCATAATTCTATCTCATGAACCGTGCACATATTTAAAAACCGTTCCGGAGAAAAACCGGACATTTCTATAAAAAGATAACCGAAAAAGCGGCGACTCAGCCATTCAATCACGTTCTTACACCTCCAACTCCCCTGCTTATTCAAATTCCAGGGATTTGATATATCCATTGATTTTCATCTCTTCATTGGTGTAATATTCGATGATAAGCCTGCTTCCGGAGATATTTACCCGGCAGTTTTTTGCCTGAAGCTTGATAAAGCTATCTGTGTACATGATGATGCTTCGGTAATTTTCAATCACAACACTGTGGCGTCCGAGAAAGGACACAAGCACCTCTCCAAGCACGACATCCTTGGGGAGTTTTAAGGTGGAAGCTGCCTTTTCTATCGATTCCTCCAACATATTTTCTCTGCCTTCCTCACATTTATTCCTTTATACTATATGCAAAGAGGATATGGAAAATTCTACGGCCCGCCAAAAGTAGAAAAAACCCCTGGTTACGCCTAGGCCAAACCAGAGGTTTATCTTTTAACTATTAGTTATATTTACGTTTTCTTGCAGCTTCAGACTTTTTCTTACGTCTTACGCTTGGCTTTTCGTAATGCTCTCTCTTACGAATTTCCTGCTGGATACCTGCTTTAGCACAGTTTCTTTTGAATCTGCGTAAAGCGCTATCTAAGGTCTCGTTGTCTTTAACGATTACATTTGACATAGCTCACACCTAACCTCCCTCCAGTTGTGTACTTGTGCATAATACAACTGTTTGGGTATTTTATAGCACTGATATGATTATAGCATAATTTTGCCATACGTCAAGAAAAACTTTCATATTTTTTCGTATTTCAACAGCAATTATTTCAGCTGTTCCTCTACTACTTCCCTCGCTTTTGCAAGGCAATCTTCCACTCCGGCCGGGTTCTTTCCACCTGCCTGAGCCATGTTTGGACGACCTCCGCCGCCTCCTCCTACCAGTGCTGCAATCTCTTTCAACAGATTTCCAGCATGAGCACCTTTCTTCTGAGCTTCCTCTGTGGCAGAAGCCATAAGATTGACTTTATCCCCCTGGATTGAGGCAATCACAATGACACTTTCCCCTAATTTATCTTTTAACTGGTCTCCTAAATTACGGAGTCCGTTCATATCAACATCCATGACCTTGGTCGCCAGAACCTTGATGCCGTTTACTTCCTTAACCTGATCCATAACATCGCCAAGAGAATCCTTTGCCAGCTTACTCTTTAACTTTTCATTTTCAGAATGAAGTGCCTTGATTTCTTCTAACAATGATTCGATTTTTGAAGTCAGTGAAGAAGGCGTTGTTTTGGCAGCTTTTGCCGCTTCATGGAATTCACGCTCGGTTTCTTCGTAATAATTCATGAGACCATCACCAGTGAGGGCTTCAATTCTTCGAACACCAGCAGCAATTCCTGTTTCAGAAAGGATTTTAAAGGAACCGATTACACCGGTATTGGCAATATGGGTTCCACCGCAAAGCTCTGTAGAGAAATCTCCCATCTTTACTACGCGCACGGTATCACCGTATTTCTCACCAAATAATGCCATCGCACCTGATTTCTTTGCTTCTTCCAGTGACATGACTTCTGTATTGACAGGAAGTGCATTCTTAATTTGTTCATTCACAAGTGTTTCCACACCTTTGATTTCCTCTGGTGCCAAGGCTGAAAAATGGGTAAAGTCAAAACGTAGTCTGTCTCCATCAACCAAAGAACCAGCCTGCTCTACGTGACTTCCCAAAACGACTCTTAATGCTTTCTGTAGCAGATGAGTGGCACTGTGGTTTTTCCCTGTATTCTGACGATTCCTTTCGCAAACCTTTAATGTAACCTCATCTCCGGTCTGGAACATTCCCTTTATCATTTTACCAACGTGGCCGATTTTTCCACCCTGTAAATGAATCGTATCTTCTACTTTAAACTCACCATTTTCACTTACAATAGTGCCAACATCACCCTGCTGTCCACCCATAGTGCCGTAAAATACAGTCTGACTGGTAACAATGGTACCAATATCACCGTCTGTAAGGGCTTCCACAAGTTCTGTTTCAGTCGTTAGTGAAGTTATAGAAGAAGTACATGTTAATTTATCATAACCTACGAACTCTGTAGAAAGGGAAGGATCAATAGACTGGTAAACAGTAACATCAGCCCCCATATAGTTCGTTGTTTTTCTTGCATTTCTCGCTGTTTCACGCTGTTTTTGCATGGCAGCCTTAAAGCCGTCTTCATCCACGCTGAAGTTTTTCTCCTGCAGAATCTCAAGAGTCAGATCCAGTGGGAATCCGTAGGTATCATATAACTTAAATGCCTCGTCTCCGGAAAGAATCGTCTCATTCTTCTTGCGCATATCCTCTTCCAAATCATTTAAGATAGAAAGACCCTGGTCGATGGTCTTATTAAACTTATCTTCTTCCTGAGAAAGAACTTTTAAAATCATTGCTTTCTTTTCGTCAAGCTCTGGATAACCATCCTTAGAAAGTGAAATGACAGTCTGCGAAAGGTCTGCAAGGAATTTTCCTTCGATACCCAAAAGCCTTCCGTGACGAGCTGCTCTCCGGAGCAGACGGCGAAGCACATAGCCTCTTCCTTCATTAGAAGGCATAATGCCGTCAGATATCATAAAGGTACAGGAACGAACATGGTCTGTAATCAAACGAAGAGATACATCCACATTGGAATCCTTCTTATATTCTGTATGTGCAAGCTCAGCCACACGGTTTAAAAGGGCCTTAATGGTATCGATATCAAAGATAGAATCCACATCCTGTACTACAACAGCAAGACGCTCCAGCCCCATACCAGTATCAATGTTCTTC
This sequence comes from Clostridium sp. 12(A), assembly GCA_000526575.1. Taxonomy (GTDB): domain Bacteria; phylum Bacillota; class Clostridia; order Lachnospirales; family Lachnospiraceae; genus Lacrimispora; species Lacrimispora xylanolytica. The sequence continues at coordinate 889,503 of JAGI01000002.1, forward strand.
TGCTTTAATTCTTCGTAATTACCGTGTCCATCGTTCTCAAACTGGGTAAATACGTTATTCCATACTTCCATGTAGCGGTCGCAGTCACAGCCCACCGTACATCCAGCTTCGCCGCAGCCATACTTCTCGCCGCGGTCGTAATAAATTTCAGAACATGGTCCGCAAGGTCCGGCACCATGCTCCCAGAAATTATCTTCTTTTCCCATACGGAAAATACGTTCCGGAGCTATTCCAATCTCTTTGTTCCAGATTTCAAAAGCCTCATCATCTTCAAGGTAGATAGAAGGGTAAAGCCTGTCTGCCTCAAGCCCGACTACTTCAGTTAAAAACTCCCATGACCACTGAATGGCTTCTTTCTTAAAATAATCACCAAAGGAGAAGTTACCCAGCATCTCGAAGAATGTGCCGTGACGTGCAGTCTTTCCAACGTTCTCAATATCACCGGTGCGGATGCACTTCTGGCAGGTGGTCACTCTCTTTCTCGGGGGAATCTCCTGACCGGTAAAATATGGCTTTAAAGGAGCCATACCTGAATTAATCAATAACAAGCTGTTATCATTATGAGGAACAAGAGAAAAGCTTTTCATAGCCAAATGATCCTTACTCTCAAAAAATTCAAGGAACATTCTCCTCAGTTCATTCACACCGTAGTTCTTCACGTTACTGTCCTCCGTTTGTTATATTGTCTCTTCTGACAAAATGCCGTTACTGGCGGCATCCCTGGTTTTTTATATCATTTCATTTATCTTACTATCCTATCATAAGGGGTTTTATTTATCAAGATGTTCCAATGGAAATTTTTTCATTCCAACAAAAAAGTACGGCAAAAGCCGTACTTTACTGATTATTTAATGTAGATAATACTTCGGAATACTCCTTTACCAGATCATAGGCCCTGGTCCTTGTAGAGTCTGCTAAAGAAGCGGTGTATTCAAGACCTTCCAGGCTGCCCCCGCTGAATTTTTTCGCGGCCTCTTCTGCTTTTGCATCTCTGGATTTCATCCAGGTCTGCTGAGATTGCTCCAGAGTTTTTCGCTCCTCTTCTGAAAGCGATTGGGCAATGGTATCATATATGGTGTTTTGCTCCGTATCCCAAAGCTTTAATTCCTTGTCAGCAAGAGCTTTCATGGAATAGGTATTGGAATTTCCTGATTCGTCCCGGATTTTTTTAATTTGTTCATCCAGACTCTTTAAATGTTTTTGATAAGCAACAGCCCCACCGTCTGTATTTGATTCAACCGACACTTTGGCTTTCACATCCGGGCTTATGGGAGACAAGACAGTTTCCTGCTCGGCTGCTTCTGCCACTTTTAAAGATGGGGCAGGAGCTGAATCGGCCTCAGAAGAGTCTTGTATCATCTCGGTCTTCTCTTCTGGCTCTGGCTCTGCTGCTGCCATCATTCTTTGGGAAGCCTCTCCCTTTGCATCTGCTTTTGCCGATCGTTTTAAACTGGCTCCTTCCTCCGGATAGGAGGACTGTTCCTTTGGTTTTTCTTTGTTATAATATGCGCCATATTCCTGATTCGAAGTAAGTTCTGAACTGGAATAGTTCTGAACACCAACAGGACTTGGAGCAGTTTCCTTACTGTTAATGAAACTGGTGGTGGCTAGCGTCATCAGCACACCGATCACCAGAATACTCCCTATGACAATCCAAATCCCTCTGCCTTTATTCATGAACGATCATCCTAACCTGATTTGATGAAGCTACCATATCATAAATAAATTAGAAAAGAAATAGGAATTCGCATTTAGTAAGACATTGTAAGAGATATGTAAGTTTTTGGAATCTCCTACCATTTACAGTCCCTCATCCACCAAAAGATTGTTTCCATCAGCAGCACTTGTAGCCAGCTGGTCACACCGTTCATTCTGCGGATGCCCAGCATGTCCTTTCACCCAGTGAAAGGATACCTGGTGGGGTTCTTTTGCTTTTAAAAGTCTTTCCCATAAATCAATATTCTTTACAGGACCACTTTTCCCCCGCTTCCAGTTATTTCTCACCCAATTGTCAATCCATCGCTGGTTAAAGGCATCGGTAACGTACTTGGAGTCGGAATAAAGCTCCACCTGGCATGGCCTTGTGAGTGCCTCTAAACCGGCAATCGCTGCCATTAGTTCCATACGGTTATTGGTGGTTTTTACATAACCTGCTGAAAGCGTCTTTTCATGGAGCTGCCCTTTGGAATCCGTAAATTGCAAAACTGCACCGTAACCGCCCGGTCCATCCGGGTTTCCTCTTGCAGCTCCGTCTGTATATAACATTACCTTATTCACGTTTTTGTATATCTCCTTATCTATCCCATTTATCACATAATGAATTAATCTGATCTGCAAACTTGGCAAGATCTTTATTGGCACCGCCTTCGTTATGACGGATCACCTGTAAAAGCCTTTCGCCGGCAGCAAAAAGTCTTCCATATACACCAGCCGGTTTTTTTAGAGGCTCCGGTGCTCTGACTACTTCAACACCTTCTGTATGATTCAGCCAAACGCCCTTAGACAGATCGTAGATCGAGCCTGAGTGAGGTGCCGTTGCCTGATACCCATATTCATTTTCAAGAAGCTGTTCAAAGGAATTGCAGACGAAATCGTCACCGTGTACCAGAAATACTTGTTTAGGCTTATTCTCAAATGCGTTCAACCAGCCAATCAGTCCTTCCCGGTCTGCATGTGAACTCATCCCTTCCATTCGCTCAATATGAGCTTCGACCTGGATGGTTTCTCCAAACAGCCTGACCTCTCCTGCTCCATCTAACAGACTTCTTCCTAATGTCCCAACGGACTGATAGCCTGTAAAGACAATGGTACAGGCAGGTCTCCATAAATTATGTTTTAAATGATGCCGAATTCGTCCGGCATCGCACATTCCTGCTGCCGATATAATTACCTTCGGATTAGGATTGAAATTAATGTTCCTGGATTCGTCACTGGTAACAGAAAGCTTTAACCCTGGAAATGAGATAGGGTTAATCCCATTTAATACCAGCTGCTTTGTTTCTTCATCATAGCAGTCAACCAGATTATCCTTAAACACCTGGGTTGCTTCCACTGCAAGAGGGCTGTCAACGTACACTTCAAATCTATCATGGCCTATGATCCGCTTCTCGGCTTTTATACGTCGGAACATATAAAGGAGTTCCTGGGTCCTTCCAACCGCAAAGGCAGGAATTACGACATTGCCGCCTCTGTCTAAAGTCCGCTGAACGATGTCAGAAAGCACGGAAACATGATCTGGGATCGCTCCGTGAAGGCGGTCACCGTAAGTGCACTCCATAACCACATAATCCGCTTCCTTTATATACTGAGGATCGCGGATCAGAGGTTTGTTCTTGTTGCCGATATCACCGGAGAAGACAATTTTATTCGTAACGCCGTCTTCTGTTGCCCATACTTCGATGGAAGCAGATCCCAGAAGATGGCCTACATCAGTAAAGCGGATGGTTAAGCCATCTTCAAGCTCTGCCTTTTCATCGTAGGCATAAGAAATGAACTGTTTTAAGACCCCAGCCACGTCATTAATCCCATATAGCGGCTCTTCTTCCGGCAGACCTGCCCGTCTGGCCTTGCGGTTCTTCCATTCTGTTTCTGATTCCTGAATATGTGCGCTGTCCTTGAGCATAATGCCGCAAAGATCAGCCGTTGCATAGGTAGAAACCACCCGTCCGCGGAAGCCTCTGGCATAGATAAAGGGGAGCATCCCTGCATGATCGATATGTGCATGGGTCAATAGAACGTAATCAATTTCTGCGTAGCTCACAGGCAGTTCCACATTCTGGAATCTGTCAATCCCCTGCTCCATACCGCAGTCCACAAGGATTTTTAATCCGGCTGCCTCCAGATAATGACAACTGCCGGTAACCTCGTGGGCTGCGCCAATGAACATCAATTTCATATGAGCCCTCCTTTTGTATCTGTTTTTTCGTATTATACCATTAATTTAGATAATAATGCAAATCATACCGCCATTACTATCATTAATAATTTTTTGGAGGGTGTCTTGAAGCTTTAACTGACAATCTTCTGTCAATTGGGATACCTTAGCCTGGATGCCGTCTTCCACAATCTGCTCAATGGATTTTCCAAAGATATTGGTGTTCCAGATTCCTTCTTCCCCATCTCTGGCATTTTCCTTGATGTAGGCAATCAAATCCTCTGCCTGCTGCTCACTTCCCACGATCGGAGCAATTTCAGTCTGGATATGGGCTTTGATTAAATTAATGGAAGGTGCCTCTGCACGCATCTTAACTCCATATTTATTGCCATGCTTGATAACTTCTGGTTCGTCTAAAATAATTTCGGAGCGTTCCGGCGTTACAACGCCATAGCCTTTTAACCGGACCTGACTCATGGCCTGGTTGACCTTTTCGTATTCTGCCTTCATCTTCGCAAGCTCGCTTAAGGTCTGCATCAGCTGATACTCGCCTTCAATGGGCAGGCCTACATAATCGCTTAAAATCTGATAATAATAGCTGTCATCTACATCCATTCCAAGAGCTACGCTTCCATCTGCCATATCCATGTTCTGTACTTTTATTGCGCGGATGCTTTCAGCGGCGCCGTCATAAAGATCAGAAGCCACATCTTTCATGTGAGTTACTTTCTTCACCATGTTCTTGGCTGCTTCAATGACCTGAGCCTTAAGCCAATGGGTAGCAGGAAGAATTTCCAGCCATTTGGGAATATAGAAATCCATTTCTGTTACAGGGAATTCCTTTAACACACGTTCCAGGATGTTATTTACATCCTCTTTCTTTAACTGTTCGCAGTTAACAGGCAGTACCGTTACTCCGTATTTCTGGCTCATTTCCTTGGAAAGTGCAGTCGTCTCATCAGAAAATGGCTTTGCAGAATTAAGGAGAATGATAAACGGTTTTCCAAGGACTTTTAATTCCTGTACGGTGCGCTCCTCGGCTGCTATGTAGTTGGGACGTTTCAGTTCACCAATGGTACCGTCTGTAGAAATCACCACACCGATGGTGGAATGGTCATTGATGACTTTTCTGGTGCCGATTTCAGCTGCTTTGGTAAATGGGATTTCATAATCGAACCAGGGTGTTTTTACAAGGCGCTCTTCGTCATTTTCTATGTGTCCAGCGGCTCCTTCTACCATAAAGCCTACACAGTCAATCAGGCGCACCTTTGTCTCGATTTCATCGCCCAGACGAATGGTTGCTGCTTCCTTGGGGATGAATTTCGGCTCCGTGGTCATAATAGTTTTTCCTGCAGCACTTTGGGGCAGTTCGTCCCTTGTCTGCGTTTTCTGATGTTCGTCTTCCATGCCCGGCAATACCATTAATTCCATAAAACGCTTGATAAAAGTCGATTTTCCTGTTCTTACCGGTCCCACCACTCCAATGTAGATCTCTCCGTTGGTTCGGGCTTTGATATCATTGTATACGTTATAATTGTCCATAAAGATTCCCCCTTCTGTGCTGTTACACTATATGCGAGGGAGAAAAGATTATTCCGTTTTCTTTTCAATCATGTTTCGTATGGATTCTCCTGTGGATTTTATGAAGTGGTAATCCTTTTTTGAGATGGAGCCATCATGAAGCGCCTCCTTTAATTCGCCTTCATTTAGAGTCAGAATCTTTCCTTCCAAGGTTTTTACTATTTCCAGAAAAAGAAGGGTAAAAGTAACCGTACTTCTATCACAACAGGTCAGGTCTCTGATGATATAATAATGCTCCCTTACCATATTCCCAAGGCTGTCAAAGACTGTTTTTTATACCAGAACTCTCCTTGTGGAAAAAACAGTTCATATTCCTGACCAGATGTATTCCATCTGACGGGCGATGTCTCATGATCAAGCCGGAATACACTTTGGGTCTCTTCTCCTGGCACATGAGAGATGAGGCCTGTACGGCCCATTCTGCTGCCTTTCCATGTATTTAAAGCAAATCCTTGATAAAGGCCAGAATTTTCCTCATAGACCATTTTAAAATAATCACAGCCATCCATTCCACGAAAGGTTCTTTCTAATCTTTTATGAGCGCTTTTTAGAATATCATCAAGAAAGGGAAATAAATTATCTTCTGTGATCTCTTTCGCAGAAACGTCCCCTATACCTGCAAACATGGGCAAGGGGATCGTATTTTCTTTATATAGAAAGGGATTCGTATTGCAGCTTAAAACTTCGACAACTGCACAGCGAACCGTCTCATAATCAGAGGATTCAAAATTTACTACAAACTTATCACCAGCCATACGGTATAAGTGCCCGCCCCTTTTTGTCAATGACTCGATTCGCTGGAGAGCTTTTAAAGCTGCGGCATCTCCGGCCTCTCTTCCAAAGCACGTTTTAATAAAACGGATGCCTATGATATCAAAGCAAGCTACTATGGAGGAATCTGTTTGCTTTAGCTCCCTAAAAAGAGGCCGAAGATCAAACCGCCTGCGAAATACCTTACAGGAATCATAGATAAACTCCTGCATTGGGAAAAATCTGTAGAACTGATGATTCTTACGGTAAGTCCCAGGAGTCTCATCCCATACCTTATAAAATGCTCTGGTGAATACTTCCTGAGAGCTATATCCATAATGATAAGCAACGGAGCCTACCGTCTCTTCGGTTTGTATCAGTCTACCGGCGGCCTCCGTTATTTTTCTTTTGTTCACGTAATCCATCATTCCGTATTGAAATACTTTTTGGAACAAGTATTTAAGATTAGATACAGAATAATTACATGCACTGGCAATGTCCTCCGGCGTAATTGGTTCGTATATATGATCTTCCACGTAACGGATAGCATCATTTAATATGTAAAAGCTATTCACTTTGCTCTCTTTCCCCTGTCCTTTTATAAAGTCTTCTTACAATTTCGTCTATCTCCGGCTTATTAATTGTGATATCGGTAACATCATAAGAATCTGATAATAAGCGCAACAGCAGATTAAACGAAACCATGCCAGAATCCACCTGATACGTATGACAGGCTGCTTCTTCCTTTACCATAAGGACGCCAGGTATGTTAAGAGGTTTATGATTGGAAGAAAAAGAGAGTTCCACGTAATAATGATCGGTTCCCTGAATCTTAAAATCATGTATCGTCTGGTCAAGCACCAGTTTTCCATGATCAATCATGATAATTCGATTGCAGATTTCCTCGATATCATCCATATCATGTGTTGTAAGGATCACTGTCGTCTTTTTCTCCTGATTCAGGCTTCGGATGAATTTACGTATTTTATCTTTTACTACCACATCAAGACCAATGGTCGGTTCATCTAAATATAGTATGGAGGGGTCATGAAGAAGAGCAACTGCCAGCTCGGCCCTCATTTTTTGTCCAAGACTTAATTGTCTTACGGGTTTTCTTAAAAATTGCTGCATTTCTAACAGCTCCACGAACATGTCTACATTTCTATGATAACTATTATTATGGATACGATACATTCTGCGGTATAGTTCAAAGGTATCTTCCATCGGCAGGTCCCAGTTCAGCTGAGACCTTTGTCCAAAAACAACACCAATATGACTGGCGTTCTTTTTGCGCTGCTCCCACGGAACAATTCCTCCGGTAATAACAGTGCCGGAGGAAGGCACCAGAATACCCGACAGCATTTTTATGGTAGTGGACTTCCCTGCTCCGTTTGGGCCTATGTACCCCGCAAGCTCACCTTTTTCAATAGAGAAGGAAACATCATCTACTGCCATCTTATACTCATATTCCCGCTTAAATAAAGTATATAAAGCGTTTTTCAGTCCTTCCGGCCTTTGAAAGCTTTTAAATTCTCTTGATACATGACTAACTTCAATCAATGACATTGTATAACTTCCTTTCCCTTTAAAATCATCACGACCCGGTACTATGATAAGCTCTTAGTCCTCTCAGCAAAAAAAGGTATGCCCCCCAAAAAACCACAATTCCTACAATTGGTGTCAAGAACATAAAACAGGAAGCAAATCTTCCTTCTTCCTTGTTTAAGAAATACTGCACTGGATAGTAATTGATAAATGCATATGGCAATATAAACGTCAAAAGGGTCTGAACTCCAACGTTATAGATAGAGATTGGATATTTTAAAAATTCTGTAAAATTCTTATAGAACAACTGATAAAGTCCATCACTCTTATAGAGCCAAAAAGCAGGAACTGTAGTAATCATAAATCCAGCCATCTGTATCAGGGAAGCGCCTATGATATCCAAAACCAGCCAGACTGACCGGAAGCCGTCCAGGACTATTCCCAGCTTTCTTAAGCTAAAGATGATTATACCCAAAGCGATAATATAATTGCTGGTATATCCTGCGCTGATTTTAGTGGATACAAGATACACAAACGGATTAACAGGCTTTGTTAAGATACTGTCAAGTTCCCCCTGTCGAATCATGCCTGGCAGCTTACCGAAAGCTCCCATGCAAAAGGTGCCGGCTATGGAATAGGAAAGAACATCAAACGCGTAAAGCAACAGGATTTCATAAATACTCCAGCCTCCAATGGTCTGAAATTTTTGAAGGAGGACCATAAGCATAATGAAACCAGTGGACCAGCCAAGTATTTTTGACACCATTCTCATAAAATACTGTCCCCGGTACTCCAGCTGTGTTAAAAATGAAATTCTGGCAAATGCAATATATAAGCCAATCATGATATTTACCCTCCCTGAATTTCAAGTTTCTTTTTTATAAAACTCCACAGACATCGTTCTACCATATACAATACCAGGAGCCAGAACCCCTGCACGATAAGAGTCATTACTATTTCTCTTCCACTTTTCTGGCCTAACCATATGGTAATTGGTTCATGGACAATATAGCGAAACGGTAAAAACTCTCCTATGGTCCGAAGCCAGTCGGGATAAAACCACAACGGAATTTCTATTCCTGAAAATAACACGAATAGGGCGTAAGTAATCATATTGGTATATGTTCCATCTTTCATCCAGAACACCAGCAGACCAAACATATACTGTATGTAAAACATGATGACAATCCCACCCATCAGACATGGGATAAATGGCAGTATTACGCTGATACCAGGAAATGGAAGCTCCCAGATCACCCATGATAAGAAAGCAATTAATACTCCTTCAAAGAAAAAATCAAACAAGTTCCCACCCATCTGGCGAAAGAAAAAGTACCATTTCAGGGAGATGGGGCGAATGAGGTCCACTGCGATCATTCCAGACCTGACACGATCTGCAAGGTCTCCTGCCACGCTGGATTTTGTCAAGAGAATAACCATAGTTGCCAAAACTGTATAAGCTGCCAGAGATTTAAAATCACTCTCAATGCCCTTTCCTGCCGTTAGAAGGGCTTTCCAAATACAAACCTTTATGTATATTCTTAAAAAATCCCCTATGATGTGAAATAACAGATTCCATTTGTATTGTATCTGCTGTTTAAAGCTGCATTGAATCAGCGTCATATACATCATTTTATCCCCCCTGTATGTAATAACAATTATCATATCATAAGTGATATAAAATTTCTTGATGATACGGACAAATTTTTATACAAAAACACCCTGCATATCACTTCAGGCATGAGCCTGACCGCAATATACAGGGTGAAATGTATCTACTCTAAAATTGAGTTCCTATTATTCGCTTAGATAAGCCTTTTTCACAGAATCATTATTCATAAGCTCTTTTGCATCTCCGCTTAATACAATGTCTCCTGTTTCCAACACGTAAGCTCTGTTTGCAATGGACAATGCCTTTTTCGCATTTTGCTCTACCAGCAATACAGTGGTACCTGATTTATTGATCTCCTGAATGATATCAAAAATCTCACTTACATAGAGAGGAGAAAGTCCCATGGATGGCTCATCAAGAACGATGACCTTAGGATGGCTCATGAGAGCACGTCCCATGGCTAACATCTGTTGTTCACCGCCGCTTAAGGTTCCAGCAGGCTGATTCTTTCTCTCTAAAAGCCTTGGAAAGCGCTTATAGATCATCTGAAGGGTTTCTTCTATTTCGTTCTTATCCCGTCTGGTGTAAGCACCCAGCTTTAAGTTTTCATATACACTTAATGCTGCGAATACACGCCTTCCTTCCGGTACATGGGCCATACCCATTCCAACAATTTTATCTCCCCTGATACGGGTGATGTCATTGCCGTCAAATTGTATACTGCCGGAAGCTGACTTTAAAAGACCGGTTATGGTATGAAGAGTTGTGGTTTTTCCCGCACCATTGGCACCGATTAAGGCCACGATCTCTCCTTCGTTTACATCAAAGGAAATACCTTTCAGCGCTTTGATCACGCCATAGTATACTTCCAGATTTTTCACTTCAAGTATTGCCATGTCTTAAGCCTCCTTATTCGCCCAAATATGCCTTGATGACTTCAGGGTCATTTAATACATCTGCAGTGCCGCCCTGGATAAGTACCTGACCGAAATTTAAAACAGTCAGCTTCTCGCAGATGCCGGAGACAAGCTTCATATCGTGTTCAATCAGCAGAATCGTCATATCAAAATTGTCACGCACAAACCGGATGGTGTCCATAAGCTCTTTGGTCTCATTGGGATTCATACCTGCCGCAGGTTCGTCAAGGAGTAACAGCTTGGGGCCAGTGGCAAGAGCCCTTGCAATCTCCAGCTTTCTCTGTTTACCGTAAGGCAGATTAGAGGCAAGAATGTCTTTTTCCTGATCTAAGTCAAATACCTTTAAAAGCTCAATTGCCTTTTCATCCATTTCCTTTTCCACTTTGTAATACTTTGGCAGTCGAAGGATGCCGGTTAATGTAGAATAAGAATGGCGGTTATGAAGTCCCGTCTTCACGTTATCAAGTACGGTCAATTCTTTAAACAAGCGGATATTCTGGAACGTTCTTGCGATTCCAGCATTATTGATCTCCATTGTTTTTTTGCCGGTAATGTTTTCCCCATCGAGAAGAATGGTACCTGCATTGGGTTTATATACACCTGTCAACAGATTGAATATGGTGGTTTTACCCGCACCATTGGGGCCGATCAGACCATATAACTGTCCTTTTTCTATGGTAATACTAAAATTATCTACGGCACGCAAGCCACCGAAGGAGATTCCAAGATTTTTGATTTCAAGCAAAGCCATGGTTACACCCTCTCTCTTTCTGTCCTGCTCTTATGAAAAATACGTTTTCTTAAGTCAATAAGCTTAGGACTCCAGTTGAAAATCATCATGAAAATCAGGATGATGGCGTAAATCAGCATACGATACGTATTTAAGCCTCTTAACAGTTCAGGGAGCAGAGTCAGTATCACTGCCGCGATCATAGAACCTCGGATATTACCAATTCCACCAAGAACCACGAATACCAGAATCATAATGGACTGGTTGTAGCCAAAATTCTTCTGTGTAGCCGTAAGGGAGGATAAATTGTGAGAATAAAGCACTCCTGCCACACCTGCTAAGGAAGCAGAGATGGTAAATGCCATAAGCTTATACTTTGTTATATTAATACCAATGGATTCAGCCGCAATCCGGTTATCACGAACTGACATGATTGCACGTCCGGATCTGGAATGGATTAAGTTCAGTACGATAAAAAGAGTGACCAGAATGAGGAGTACACCAATCAGGAACGTAGCGTTCTTTGGCGTTCCAGTGATTCCCTGGGCACCATTTAAAATCATCTTTCCATCCTTTTCCATATTAAGTGCCATCGCATTTTTCATGGAAAAATGTAAGCCATTGGAGTCCTTACCAATAAAGATAACGTTAACTACATTCTTGATAATCTCACCAAAAGCAAGAGTAACGATAGCCAGGTAGTCGCCACGAAGTCTTAACACCGGGACTCCAACAATAATTCCAGCCACTGCAGCTGAGGCTGCACCAATCAGGATGGCCAGAAAAAAGCGAAAGCCGGCATTTGGGATGGTCTCTAACATGGAAATAGAGAAAATGGCACTGGAGAATGCACCAACGCACATAAAACCAGCATGTCCAAGACTCAGCTCTCCGAGAATACCAACAGTCAGATTCAGGGATATAGCCAGTATGGTATAAATACACAGAGGTACTAAAAGCCCCTTCATAAGACTGCTTACCTGCCCAGCGTTTACAAGCATCTGGACAATGATAAAGGCAACGATCACTAATCCATAGGTGATGATATTGCTTTTTAATGTTTTACTCAGACGAAAATTAGTTCTATTACTTTTATCCATTTATCCCACCTATACTTTCTCGCTTATCTTCTTGCCTAAGATACCGGTTGGTTTCACAAGAAGAACAACAATTAAAACTCCAAATACGATGGCATCAGACAACTGGGATGAAATATAAGCCTTGCTTAAATTCTCAATGATACCCAGCAAAAGTCCGCCGATAAGTGCCCCCGGGATAGAACCGATTCCTCCAAATACCGCAGCTACGAATGCCTTAATTCCAGGCATGGAACCGGTATATGGAGTAAGGGTTGGGTATGCAGAACATAACAGTGCTCCTGCAATCGCTGCCAAAGCAGAACCAATGGCAAAGGTAAGAGCAACGGTACCATCTACGTTAATACCCATTAACTGGGCAGCTCCCTTATCTTCTGACACTGCCAACATCGCCTGTCCTGCTTTTGTCTTTTTAATAAAAGTAGTCAGGCAGATCATTATAATGACACAGCTGATAATGGTAACTATGGTTTCGCCGGAAATCGTTAATTTTCCGCCTGCTAATTTAAGCGCAGGAATTGTTACTACGGAAGTAAAAGACTTGGGATTGGATCCGAAAACAAGCAGTGCGATGTTTTGAAGCAGGTAGCTCACACCGATTGCTGTAATCAGAACTGCAAGAGGACTTGCCATACGCAAAGGGCGGTAAGCGACGCCCTCAATGACCACGCCTAAAACAGTACATAAGATAACCGCAAGGAGTACGCCTGCAACAGGACCTAAGCCCATTGTGCTGACGACTGTGAACACCACGTATCCTCCAATCATAATTACATCGCCATGAGCAAAGTTAAGCATCTTGGCAATGCCATATACCATGGTATATCCTAAAGCAATAATCGCATAGACACTGCCCAGGCTTAAACCATTAATAAAATAGGATATGAAACTCATCATACCAACGCACCTCATTCGTTGTTTATTTTAAAATAAGAGGGTCGTCCCTTGGACGACCCTCCATTGGGTCATTTACCAAATGATATTTGTTTCCAAATTACATTGCGTTATAAACACCATTTACAATCTTAACAGCCTTAGGAGCTTTATCAGGCTCACCGTCAGCAGTCCATTTCATGTTCTCTCCGGTTAAACCGTTGATTGTGATTTCAGTCATGGCTTTCTTTAATCCATCACAGATGGCAGAAGCGTCCATATCAGCTGTCACGCCTGCTTTTTCAGAAGCAGCCTTGATTGCATAAATTGCATCATAGGCATCGGCAGCAAACTGGTTTGGTGTTTCTTTGTATTTCTCCTTGTAGGAAGCTACAAACTTCTGAGTTAACTCATCCTTAGCGTCAGCTGCGAATGGTGTCAGAAGCATTACATTCTCTGCAAGAGTTTTGTCGAAATTCTCTACAGTTAAAAGACCGTCAAGACCGTCACATCCAAAGAATGATGTTTCAAAGCCCATCTGCTTTGCCTGTGCAAGGATCAAAGCTGCCTGAGAATAGTAAATTGGAAGGAATACCAGCTCAGCACCGGAATCCTGTGCCTTCTGAAGCTGTACGGAGAAGTTAGTGTTGTTATCAGCAGTAAAAGCTTCATCTGCTACGATCTCAAGTCCCTGGTTTCCTGCTTCGGAAATGAACTTATCATGAATACCAGTGGAATAAACATCAGAGCTGTCATAGATAACTGCTACTTTGGTTGCCAGCTTGTTTTCACCGATGTACTGCGCTGAAGCGGAACCTTGGTTTGGGTCTGAGAAGCATACACGGAACTGATTCTCGAACTTTGTACAATCCACAGCAGATCCGGATGGAGTTAACTGGAACATATTGTCATTGCTTGACTCTGCGCCTACAGCGATACAAGGAGCAGATGTAACAGTTCCCATTAATACCTGCATTCCCCAGTCTTTTAAGGTATTGTAAGCATTTACAGCTTTCTCTGTATCTCCCTCATCATCCTGGAAATTATACTCGATCTGAGCGCCGCCGATACCACCGTTTGCATTAATCTCGTTAATTGCAAGTTCAGCACCGTTCATAACAGCCTGTCCATAAATTGCAGTGCTCCCTGTAATCGGTCCGATGCCACCAATCTTAATGGTGCCTTCGCCAGATGCTTTTGGTGCTTCTGTCTTTGCGCCATCTGATGTTTTAGTATCTGCACCAGTAGTACCTGAACCAGAAGATTGTCCACCACAAGCAGTCAATGAGGCGGCCATGGCAACAGCCATAGTAACGCTCAATAACTTCTTCATAGATTTTTTCATAATCCATTCCTCCTCATGAAATGATTTGATATATACAGTTCCTCTGACTATATATACATAGTCTTTATAATAAAATGGCTTTAAAAAAATGTCAACTGCTTTTATTTTAAATATAAAAAAAATCAGTATCCATTAATCTTCCCACGGGAGGTCGGAACTTTCGATTGTCTTATCACGAAGCATAAGATCTTTCACCGCATCAGAAGCAGATTTATTGTTAAATAAAACTTCATTTACCTGTTCCACAATAGGCATGGAAACTTCGTATTTTTCAGAGAGAGCAAGCGCAGCTTTGGCAGAGTAAATACCTTCTACCACCATCTTGACTTCCTTTGTTGCCTCTTCCATGGTTTTTCCCTGACCGATTAAAATACCGGCTCTTCTGTTTCTGCTGTGCATGCTGGCACAGGTAACAATCAGGTCACCGATGCCGGAAAGTCCGCAGAAGGTCTGGAACTTACCGCCCATGGAAGTGCCAAGTCTGGAGATCTCAGTAATGCCTCTTGTAATGAGAGCTGCTTTCGTATTATCTCCATAGCCAAGTCCGTCAGCAATTCCGGCTGCAAGTGCAATGACATTTTTTAAAGAACCGCCTATTTCTATTCCATGGATATCCGGGCTTGTATAGACCCGGAACACTTCATGCATAAAAATTCCCTGAATGTATTCTGCTGTCTTTCTGGTACGGGCACCTGCCACACAAGTGGTTGGTAATCCTCTGCTCACCTCTTCGGCATGGCTTGGGCCAGATAAGACTGCTACATCTGCCATGGGAAGCTCTTCTTCCAATATTTCTGAAAGGGTCATAAGCGTGGATTCTTCAATGCCTTTTGCAACATTGACAACTACCTGGCCATACCGACAGTACGGATTCATCTTTTTTGCTGTGGAACGGACATAAATAGAAGGAACCGCAGTAACCAGAATGTCCCGTCCAGTCATGGCTTCTTCAAGGTCTTCTGTAAAGGCCATATCCTCTGGAAGTACCAGCTCTGGAAGAGTATGATGTCTCCTCGTCGTTTTCATCTCAACAATCTCTTCTGGAAGTGCCGACCAAACCGTCACCTCATGCTTATTATTATATAGAAGAGATGCCAAAGCAATACCCCAGCTTCCCGATCCGATTATTCCAATTTTTGCCATTTCCTACACCTCATTTTATTTTTTTCCAAAGTTTAGGGAGATTTTATTCTCTGTACCACGGACAAGACGTCCAATATTTGCCCGATGACGCCAAAACGCCAATCCGCTGATCAAAGCTGTTATTATGTAGAACTCGAAAAGCAGCCCCTGATCAATTCCATAAGCACCTAATGTGGCAAAAGCAGCCAGCCAGGTAAACAGTATGACCGCCACTACCAGTGAGCCTAAGGAAACGTATCTGGTAATGATTACGATAGACAAAAAGGCTACGAAGCATAAAAGCGTCATACGTAAATCGGTAGCTACAATTAAGCCAGCGGTAGCCGCAATGCCCTTTCCCCCTTTAAATTTCAAATAAAAGGGATAGTTATGGCCCAAAATAACTCCTAATCCTGTATACATCATCAGTAAATACACCATCTCTGGTTTGTCTTTAAAGATCACCCGGACCAGGAGGCAGGGGAGCAGGGATTTTAAGAAATCTCCAAAAAACACCACTGCTCCTGCCTTTGCCCCCATGACCCGTAAGGCATTGGTAGTACCGGAGTTTCCACTTCCATGGTTACGGATATCAATCTTATGTGCTTTACCGTAAAGATAACCGGTCTGTATTAAACCAAATAAATAACCAGCCAAAAGACAGATAATTCTTTCCATACTATTGATCCTTTCCGCTTCTTTCTCTATAAATAATTTTAAGGGATGTTCCTTTAAAACCAAAGGATTCCCGAATCCTATTTTCAATATATCTTGTATAAGAGAAATGGGTCAGTTCCTTGTCATTGACAAAGATTACAAAGGTCGGCGGCTTAACAGCAACCTGGGTGATATAATATAGTCTAAGTCTCTTTCCTTTGTCAGACGGCGGCTGCTGAAGAGCTACTGCCTCAGTCATAATTTCATTTAACACGCCTGTAGCGACCCTGAGAGTCTGGTTCTCACGAACCATATCAATCAGTTCAAAAAGTTTATTCATTCTCTGCCCTGTCTTTGCAGAGATAAAAGCGAATTCTGCATAAGGCATAAAGGAAAGGGTGTTTTTAATATTGTTGGTATATTCGTAAATGGTCTTGTCATGTTTTTCAATGGCATCCCATTTATTCACAGCCACAATAATACCTTTTCCCCGGTCATGGGCAATGCCTGCAATCTTGGCATCCTGCTCGGTAACGCCTTCCTCCGCATCAATTACCACGACCACCACGTCAGCACGCTCTACGGCCGTTACGGTACGGATAATGCTATAACGTTCCAGTTCCTCTTTAATCTTGCTCTTACGTCTTAGGCCGGCTGTATCAATAAACACATATTCTGTTCCATTGTGAACGATTTCCGTATCCACAGCATCTCTGGTGGTACCGGCAATATTGGAAACAATAACACGGTTTTCTCCCAGAAGCTGATTTATAATAGAAGATTTACCTACGTTAGGTTTCCCAACGATAGCAATTCTTGGACGGTCATCCTCATCCTCGCCCTCTTCTGCCTCACCAAAATGCTTGATGATTTCATCTAAAAGCTCACCCAGACCAAGTCTTGAGGCTGCGGATACTGGAACCGGATCACCCATTCCCAGATTGTAGAATTCATAGACATCATTGCCGAACTTCTGGAAGCTGTCTACCTTATTAACTGCAAGAATCACTGGTTTTTTTGATTTTCTAAGCATGTCTGCAACCTTTGAGTCGGAATCCACAAGACCCTGGCGTACATCCACAATAAATACAATTACATCAGCAGTGGCAATGGCAATCTCCGCCTGTTCCCGCATCTGGGACAGAATGATATCCTTGCTGTCCGGCTCAATACCGCCGGTATCGATCAGGGTGAAATTTCGGTCCAGCCAGCTACAGTCCGCATAGATTCTGTCTCTGGTGACCCCTGGCGTATCTTTTACAATAGAAATGGTATCGCCAGCTAAAACATTAAACAGCGTAGACTTCCCTACATTCGGTCGGCCTACGATGGCAACGATTGGTTTACTCATATAATATCTCCTTTAATTCGTATCCGTCATAAGAAGCTTCGTTCTCTTTTACCGGCCCCAAAACAGCCTGTACTAAATCCTGACCGCTTGATTTTACAATATCTACCTGTACTTGTAAAGCTTTTTGTACATCGGTCCGTGTCAGGTCATCGAGAAATACTTCTTCTCCGCTGCGGAACATACATTCCGGAAGCAGAAGTCTGCTTCCAAGGTTTTTATCCTTTAATTGACTGATTAAGTCCTGGCCGGTAATCAGACCTGCCACTGTAATCTGCTCTCCGAAAAAAACATTGGTAATGGTGTATACATGAACCTTTCTTCCTGGAAATTTCTCCATGATTTTTTTTGCATGATCTTCTATATACGGGGCAGCCAGTTTTCCTGTGGCAATAGCAACCTCTTCTTCCATATTATCCTGTTCCAGCTTATTTAAGGCTTCTGTGACCTCTTCCTCCAAAAGTCTGGTCATTCCCACACCATTTTCCAGCTGAACGTAACCGTCGTATCGTTCTTCTTCCGGCATGGAACGTCCCGCCAAAATATAAAACTCATCACTGACATGGATAAAGTGGCTGCCGTGAGCTTTAAAAAGCTTCTTTTGCCACTTCTCTACGGTATCGATTACCTTACTTGCATCATCGCTGTTTAATGGTTCCAAGGGATATAAGCCGTCACGGAATTTGGATACACCAACAGGGACGATGGATACGCTCTTCATATGGGGAAGGTACTCTGATAAGTCCTTAATCGTCCTCTCAAGCTCTTCTCCGTCATTGACTCCTTTACATAGAACAATCTGCCCATTCATTGGAATCTCGGCATCGTAAAGCTGCTTGATTTTTGAAAGAGCTTCTCCTGCAAAACGGTTGTGAAGCATCTTGCAGCGTAAAACAGGATTGGTGGTATGAACCGATATATTAATAGGAGCCAGTTTAAACTCAATAATTCTGTTGATATCCTTCTCGCTCATATTGGTAAGGGTCACATAATTTCCCTGAAGAAATGACAGTCTGGAATCGTCATCCTTAAAGTATAGTGTTTCTCTCATACCAGGAGGCATTTGATCAATAAAACAGAAAATACAGTTATTTCGGCAAGTTCGATATTCACTCATCAAGCCATTTTCAAATGTGATTCCAAGATCCTCATATTGATTTTCTATTTCAAGTTCCCATTCTTCCCCGTTTTCTTTTCTGACAACCATAAGAATGGATTCATTATTTATATAATATTCATAATCAAAAATGTCTTCCAGCTCCTTGCCGTCTATTGAAATCACGGCATCTCCAGGAACTAATTCCAGCTGATCTGCGATGGAATCCGGATCGACTTTTTTAATAATATGTCCTCTTTTGCTCATATTTGTTTCCCTTTCTAGTGCTATACTAATATATCATAACAAGATTGTCTCTCTTTGTAAAGGAAGCGTTTTTTGTTTTTTTCACTAAAATACAACAATTCCTATTGACGCATTCTGTCTATCAATGGTATAAAAGGGGTAAGATAAGAAACAGGCAGATAAAAAGCTGGCTGTTCATTCATTATGGAGGAATTCTTTATCATGGCAAATGATTATGTATTTAAAGACCAACTGCCTGTTGCGCCCTTAAAACTTGCGGCACTGGAAAGCTGCCGGGAACTGGCTGAAAAAGTAAACGACCACATTGTAGGTTTCCGCAGAAACGACATCGAAGAATTAAAGCGTCGTGAGGCTGATCTTCACTACCGCGGATACGATGTAAATTCCTATCTTCTTGACTGCGAATGTCCACGCTTTGGAAGCGGAGAAGCAAAAGGAATTATCAAAGAATCTGTTCGTGGAACGGATGTTTTTGCTATGGTAGATGTAACAAATTATAGTATACCCTATACAGTCAATGGTTATATCAACCACATGTCACCAGATGATCATTTTCAGGATTTAAAGCGAATTCTGGGAGCATCCTGCGCAACAGCACACAGAGTCAGCGTAATCATGCCCTTCCTTTATGAGAGCCGCCAGCACAAAAGAACCAAAAGAGAATCTTTAGACTGTGCCATGGCTTTGGAAGAACTTGTACACATGGGAGTCAGCAATATTATCACCTTTGATGCTCATGATCCAAGAGTTCAAAACGCGATTCCATTAAGCGGATTTGACAATTTCATGCCTACGTATCAGTTTATCAAGGCAGTATTAAAGCAGTATCCGGATCTTAAGATTGACAAAGAGAACATGATGGTTATAAGCCCTGATGAAGGTGCTATGGATCGTGCCGTTTATCTTGCCAACAACTTAAGTGTAGATATGGGTATGTTCTATAAGAGAAGAGATTACTCTAAAGTAGTAGGCGGACGTAACCCGATTGTTGCTCATGAATTCTTAGGTGCTTCCGTAGAAGGAAAAACCGTGCTGATCGTTGATGATATGATTTCATCCGGTGAAAGTATGCTGGATACAGCAAAAGAGTTAAAAGAGCGTAAAGCAGATAAAGTCATCGTTTGCTGTACCTTTGGACTCTTTACCAATGGCCTGGAAAAGTTTGATGATTACTACAGCAAGGGCTATATCGACCGGGTTGTGACCACCAACTTAAACTATCGTCCGGCTGAGCTGTTAGACCGTGAATGGTATGTGGAAGCTGATATCAGTAAGTATATGGCTGCGATTGTCAACTCCTTAAATCACGATGTTCCAATCAGCACAGCTTTAAGCTCCACTGAAAAAATTCAGAATCTGTTGAAAAAATATAAAGCATAGCTTAATTTAAAACCGGCTGCAACACTGGACGAGGATATCCTGCCAGCGCTGCAGCCAGTTTTTTATCTTGTTGGCCTTTATATACTTATTCACTCTGACAGAGAAAGGAATGCAGCCAAATTGCCCCTTTCGTTGCCTGTAGTCCGGTGAGAAAACAAATAATCTGAGTTACAATGAGTGCAGATGTCTGTAACTCCCAAATGTTCTCTCCTGATTCCAGCTTCCAAAAGTATAATTTCGTTGGCTTTCCACAGATCCAGCCAGTATTTGCCGTTATCTTTCGGGGTGTATAGATCTTCCCAGTATTTCTGGTCAAATCCCTTTTGAAACTCAAGGATCACTTCTTCTCCCACTTCGTAGCAGTCTTTACAAATACTGGGACCGATGCATGCGATGACCTCCTCTGGTCTGGTGCCAAAGGCTTCCCCCATCCTTTTTACCGTCACTTCCCCCATTCTTTTTACGGTCCCTCTCCAGCCCGAGTGGCTTAAACCGATTGCCTTGTGAACCGGGTCTAAGAAGTATAAGGGTACACAGTCCGCATAAAAGGTAACAAGGGTAATTCCTTTAACATTGGTGATTAACCCGTCCACATCCGTGTATTCTCTTTCTTTGAAAATGCCTTTCCCAGCGTCAGCTTCCGTTACAAGCCTTACATTGGTGGTATGGGTCTGATAGGATAACACCATCTTTTCCACATCAACGGAAAGAGCCTTAGCCATCCGTCTGTAGTTTTCAGTCACATGCTCTGGATTATCACCTCTGGTATAGGTGAAATTCATGGTCGCGTACTTGCCTTCACTGACCCCTCCCATTTTCGTGGAAAATCCCTGTTTTACAAGACCTGTGTCTTCCAGTATGGGGAATGAAAAGTAAGGAACCCCTTCTGAGACCTTATAACTTAAATAGCTTCCTTCTCCTGCACGTTTCCACATAGCTTTCATCTATTTTCCTCCATTAAAATGCATCTTTAATGAGACGGATCTCCTCGCCTAATATGGTTACCACATCAAATCTGCAGGATGTGTCCTCTCCGTAGCGGTTAAAATACAAGTAGCCTCTGGCAGCGTTTCTGATTCGCAGCTGCTTTCTTCCATCAACCGCTTCCGCCGGATCACCCTTTGAAAGATTCTTCCGGTATTTCACTTCAATGAATACCAGCTGGCTCCCTTCCTTTGCTATGAGATCAATTTCTCCCATTTTATTTTTATAATTATGTATTAGTATATCATAGCCGGCTTTTTGAAGATAGGCGGCTGCGACTGCTTCATATTCAGTTCCGATTTCTCTGTTACTTTTCAATGGACTATGGCCTCTCCCTAATCTGTAAAATTTTTAATGAAGCTGCGGCGGTGAATGGGGCAGGGACCATATTCTTTCAGTGCACTGATATGAGCCGCAGTGCCATACCCTTTGTGCTTTGCAAAGCCATATTGAGGGAATAAGGTATCATACTCTTCCATCATATGATCTCTTGTCACCTTTGCTAAGACACTGGCGGCTGCTATGGATACGCTCTTTGCATCTCCTTTTATAATGGGAACCTGTTCCATGGTTAGGCCCGGAATGGTAACAGCATCATTTAGAAGCACCTGAGGCTGAGTTCCAAGCTTACTGACTGCCAGCCTCATAGCTTCATAGGTCGCCTGTAAAATATTGATTTCATCAACCTTTTCTGCACCAATGACTCCAACGGCGTAAGCCACGGCCTTTTCTTTGATTTCCAAAAACAGAGCTTCTCTCTTCTTTTCTGAGAGCTTTTTGGAATCGTTTAAGTATAGGATCTGACAATCTCTTGGAAGTATTACAGCTCCTGCCACAACAGGACCTGCGAGAGGGCCTCTGCCTACTTCATCAATGCCACAAACCAGCACATGGTCTTCGTATGCATATTCATACTCTTTCATCTTCTCTAAGCGTTCCTGTTCCGCTAAGAGTTTTTCTTCTGTTAATTTTCTCATTCTCTTTGCTCCGCCTTTTTAATGGAAAAACAGGGCCGCCCAAAAAGAGCCGCCCGCATTTTACTCTGCTGTTTTTATAGGAAATTCCAAGGTCATGCGTCCAAGCTTTCCGTTTCTATAATCGTCAATCAATATATTGGAGGCTTTGATCAAGTCGTATTCCCCACCCTTTTGAAGGCAGGCTCTGGCTTTCGCCACCTCTTTCAGTATCTGATACTCATCTTCTGTTTCTATTCCAAACCGTTCCTTAAGAACATTGGGATAATCCCGTTTTAAGAAACGGATCAGTTCTATGGCAAGTTCGTCTTTATTTAAGATCTGGTCATTAATTGATCCAATAAGGGCAAGACGGATTCCCACCTGCTGATCCTCAAACCTTGGCCATAAGATTCCAGGAGTATCAAGAAGCTCCAGACTCTTATTCAAACGGATCCACTGGTTGCCTTTGGTGACTCCCGGTTTATTCCCTGTTTTTGCACAAGCTTTTCCTGCAAAGGAATTGATAAAGGTAGATTTACCTACGTTGGGAATTCCTACAACCATGGCACGTACCGGCCGGTTTAAAATTCCCCTTCTTCGGTCTCTTTCTATCTTTTCCTTACAAGCTTCCTGAACCACACCATTAATCTGCTTAAGACCTGAGCCGCTCTTTGAGTTGACCTTAACCACATGAAAACCCTGAGCCTCAAAATATTCTGTCCATGCATTGTTATAGCGCTCATCTGCAAGATCTGACTTATTAAGCAGAACCATACGTGCCTTTCCAGCTCCCAAATCATCGATATCCGGATTTCTGCTGCTTAGGGGCACCCTCGCGTCCACAAGCTCAATAATCAGATCGATTAATTTGATGTCTTCTTTCATAGCCCTTTTGGCTTTGGTCATATGACCTGGATACCATTGTATATTCATAACATTCCTCTATTTCGAACGAATTAATTCCATCTTTACCAACGGCAGCATACGAAACCAGACCTTACCCTGAATCTGACTGCTGCTTACATTACCGATATTAGCAAATCGGCTGTCCTCACTGCTGTCTCTGTTATCTCCCAGCAGAAAGTATTCTTCTTCTCCCAGCTTTACTGGTTTTTCCGCCAGTCCAGCTAAAGATACCCGGCCAAGACCTGCCGGTTGTTTTAATTTCTCACCATCAATGTAGATCTCTTCATTTTTAATCTGCACGGTTTCACCCGGCAATCCTATGACTCGTTTTACATTCATCTTGCGGTCTTCTCTTTGAAACACCACCACATCAAATCTGCCGGGATGTCCAAAATCATAAGCAAGACGGTCCATCAACACCACATCATCTGAAGAAAGAAGGGGATACATGGAATGCCCTGCAATTACAATCTGTGTTCCCAAAGAATAAACCAGAAACCATGCAAACGCGATTACTACAACAATATCAACAATCCAGTTGATTACATGACGGAGCTTATTATTGTCATCACTGTGATAAAATTCCATACCAAACACCCCATCTACTAAAGAAAGGGACAATTTGCATTGTCCCCCTCGCCTGTTCCGGAATTATTTAACTAATTCTTTAACCTTAGCAGCTTTACCGATTCTGTCTCTTAAGTAGTTCAGTTTAGCTCTTCTTACTTTACCCTTTCTTACAACTTCAATGTTGTCTACAGAAGGGGAATGTAATGGCCAGGTCTTCTCAACGCCGATACCGTTAGAATTCTTTCTTACGGTAAATGTTTCTCTGGCGCCGCCGTTCTGTCTCTTAATAACGGTTCCTTCGAAAATCTGGATTCTTTCACGGCTTCCCTCTTTGATCTTGTTAAATACTTTAACAGTATCTCCAACGTGGAAAACCGGTACGGTCTGCTTTAACTGTGCTGCTTCGATATTCTTAATAATTTCGTTCATTGTGTGAACCTCCTTGATTTTTATTTGATGTTCTTAATACTTCATACGAAAAATCCGTAACAGAGGAACATCTCCTTTTCATCACAACATTTTGTATTTTATCATAAAGGACTAGGGATTGCAAGTCCTTTCTTTCTTAAATTATACCCGGTTTTCCCGCTCATTTTCAAGGTTTTTCAAATATTCTGCTTCTTTTTTTGAGAGGACTGCCCCCTCCAAAAGATCAGGTCTGCGCTCTAAGGTCCGCTTGATGGATTGTTCTCTTCTCCAGGCATCAATATTCTTATGGTGACCGGACAAAAGAACCTCTGGAACCTTTAAGCCCTTATACTCTTCCGGGCGGGTATACTGGGGATACTCTAACAGGTTATCGTGAAAGGATTCAAATTCTGCTGAGGTATCGTTATTTAATACTCCAGGAATCAGGCGGGAGATACAATCAATCATAACCATGGCAGGCAGCTCCCCACCAGTGAGCACGTAGTCTCCAATGGACAAATAATCCGTAGCAATCAGTTCCAGAGCTCTTTCATCGATGCCTTCATAATGGCCGCATAGAAAAACAAGATCCTCTTCCTTCGCCAGCTCTTGTGCAATCTTCTGGTTAAAAACTTTCCCCTGGGGAGTCATATAGATGACACGGGGTTTTTTACCGATTTTTTCGCACAGATCTTCATAAGCGTCACAGATGGGCATGGGCTGCATGACCATTCCTGCTCCGCCGCCGTAAGGGTAATCATCCACATGGCGATGCTTGTCCGTAGAATATTCCCGGATATCAATGGCCTCTATGGAAAGCAGCCCTTTTTCAGCTGCTCTGCCGATGATGCTGGTATGAAGTCCATTTAAGACCATTTCCGGAAACAGGGTCAATATATGATAATTCATTTGCTTTACTCCTCTGCTTTAATCCAGAAGGCCGTCCATGATGTGGACCGTAATAATTCCTTCTTCTAAATCCACCCCAAGAACACATTCCTTGATTGCAGGAAGCAGGACGTCTTTCCCTTCCCCGGTTCTTACTTCATAGACATCATTGGCTCCTGTTTTTATCACATCAGTCAAAGTACCAAATTCTGCTCCATCCTCAGTAACCACGCGCAGTCCAATGAGATCAATGATAAAATTCTCATCCGGACCAAGTTTTACCGCCTGGTCTCTGGATATCAGCAGATCTTTGCCCTTATATTTTTCGATTTCATCAATGGAATCAAATCCTTTAAATTTAAGGATGACCATATTCTTAAAAAACTTAACACCCTGTATTTCCAGATCCATGTGTTCCCGTCCTGCATCTAACATTACCTTTTTTAAGGATTTAAAACGGGCGGGGTCATCTGTGGTTGGAAAAACCTTTACTTCTCCCTTTACTCCGTGGGTAGAAGAAATTACACCGACTCTCAACAAATTTTCCATCTGTCTCTCCAAATCATACAAAAGAAACCGGATATAGCTACCCGGCTCATTTCAAGAAATTAAAATGCTTCTTTAAAAGAACAAAAGAAGACCGTCTTCCCGACAGGTCGGCGGTCTTTTATGATTACTGTATTTCTACAGTAACCTTTTTGTCTTCTTTGGAAGCTGCTGCTTTTATGACAGAACGAATCGCTTTTGCAATTCTACCCTGTTTGCCAATAACCTTACCCATATCGGAAGGTGCAACCGTAAGCTCAAGGACAATTTCATCATCCTTTACAGTCTCAGTAACAGCAACCTGATCAGGATTATCAACCAGTGCTCTTGCAATTACTTCTACTAATTCTTTCATATGCTTCACCTCTCACTACTGGATACCGGCGATCTTTAAAAGCTTGCTTACAACTTCTGTTGGCTGAGCACCTGTTGCCAACCACTTTTTAGCGTTCTCTTCGTCAAACTTGATTACGCTTGGTTCTGTGGTAGGATCATAGTAACCAATTTCTTCGATAAATCTACCATCTCTGGGAGATCTGGAATCTGCAACTACAATTCTATAAAAAGGAGCCTTTTTCTGACCCATTCTTTTTAATCTCATCTTTACTGCCATTTTGAAATTCACCTCCTTAAATCTATATTTTAAAGCTATATATAGCGAACGCAGGAATCTGCCTTGCTAACTTCTAAGTAATATTAAAACGGTAATTTCAGTTTACCAAGTAATCCGCCTCCATGACGCTTGCCGCCGCCCATCATTCCCGGAAGCTGCTTCATCATCTTCTTCATCTGGTCAAACTGTTTGACGATTCGGTTTACCTCACTGATATCCACTCCGGCACCCTTTGCCACTCGCTGCTTTCTGGAAGCATTCTTCATGAGTTCAGGGGTGGTCCGTTCCTTGGTCGTCATGGAAAGAATAATCGCTTCTACGCGGTCCATGGCTTTTTCGTCAAAATCAACGTCTTTTAATTGTCCCATACCAGGCATCATGCTCATAATACTGGCCATGCCGCCCATATTCTTGATCTGGCTCATCTGATCTAAAAAGTCGTTGTAATCAAACTCTGCTTTCCGGATCTTCTGGGACAACTCTTTTGCCTTTTCTTCATCCACCTGGCTTTCTGCCTTTTCAATGAGAGAAAGAATATCTCCCATACCAAGGATTCTTGACGCCATACGGTCGGGGTAAAACTGTTCCAAATCCGAAAGCTTCTCTCCCATACCTACATAAAGCACCGGCTTACCGGTTACGGCACGGATGGAAAGGGCTGCTCCGCCTCTGGTATCACCATCAAGCTTAGTGACAATAACACCGTCAATCCCAATCTTATCATTGAACATTCCAGCAACATTCACTGCGTCCTGTCCCGTCATGGCATCGACCACAAGAATCGTCTGATCTACCTCGATGGCCTCTTTGATTTCAATCAGCTCATTCATCATGTCTTCATCAATATGAAGACGTCCAGCCGTATCAAGAATTACTACATTCTGGTCATTCTTGGCTGCTGATGCAATGGCTGCTTTAGCGATATCAACAGGCTTATGGTTTTCACCCATGGAGAATACCGGTACACCCTGCTTTTCTCCGTTGATCTGCAGCTGCTTAATCGCAGCCGGACGATATACGTCACAAGCAACAAGAACAGGTTTTCTGCCTTTTGCCTTTAGCTTACCGGCAATTTTAGCAGTTGTCGTGGTTTTACCGGCACCCTGAAGACCAGCCATTAAAATTACGGTCATATCACTGGCCGGCTTTAACTGGATCTCCGTGGTTTCAGAACCCATTAAGTTGATCAATTCTTCGTTTACAATCTTTATTACCATCTGTCCCGGAGTCAGACTGTTCTGGACATCTTGTCCAATGGCCCGCTCCTGCACAGCGCTGATAAACTGTTTTACAACCTTAAAGCTTACGTCGGCTTCGAGTAAAGCCATCTTAACTTCTTTAAGGGCTGTTTTTACGTCGGCTTCAGACAAACGTCCTTTGCCTCTTAAATTTTTAAATACATTTTGTAATTTATCGGATAAGCTCTCAAAAGCCATCTAACGCCCTCCTAATGAGCTTCCAGCTCAATGATTTCGCCCGATATCTCTTTGATGCGATGGATCAGTTCCATGTCTCTTTTCTCAGAGAATTCTTTGGTCAGGCTCTGGATTTCTCTTGCCAGTTTTTTTGTGCGTTCAAACTTATCTACCAGATGAAGCTTTTCTTCGTAACCTTCCAGAATCTTATTGCACCGCTTAATGAGGTCATGTACCCCCTGGCGGCTGATTCCCTGTTCTTCTGCAATCTCACTTAAAGACAGATCATAAAATACCACATCTTCATAGATATGTCTTTGATGCTCCGTCAAAAGCGCTCCATAGAAATCGTACAGAAGTCCCTGTCTTGCAATCTTTTCCATATCATCACCTGTGATATCATACAATAATTTTCGGCAGGTGTCAAGTGTTTTTTCTTTACACCCTGTTATCAGGCACAACGATACTTTACTGCCGAAGAGGAGATGCCAAAAATTTCTTTATAATATAGTAAAGCTTCTCACTGTGGACGATATAGCTTCCATGGCCTTCCCTGGGAAGTATCCTCAAAAAACTGTGACGAATCTTTTTCGCAAGATACCGGGTATGAGATTCTTTTATCATATCCCATTGCCCGGCAAGAATCATAGTTGGTACGGAAATTTTCCCAAGCTCTTTTGCTGTGATCCGGGGCTCTGTCTGAATCATGCGCCTCCTGTGATCAAAGGTCAGCTTTTCTGTCAATGCAAACAGCTTAAGCCACAAGCGTTTCATTCCCCGGGGATCTGAATTGGCTCCGCATAGGATCAGCTTTTTAAAAAGGCCGGGATACCGGATTCCAAGTAAAAGCCCCACAATTCCTCCGTCACTGTAGCCGCAAAAATATGGATTTTTAAGATTCAGCTTCCTGGCAAACTCCGCCACATCCGCTGCCATCTCCTCATAACCAAGTGTTTCCACCCGGCTGCTTTTTCCATGGCACCTTGAATCTAAAAGATAGACGGTATAATCCTGACTTAGCTTATTGGCTGTTTCCCGAAAGATACGATGATCCTGAGCATTGCCATGAACCAGTACAATGGCTGGCCCCCTTCCCGAAACCTCATAATACAGTGTGACTCCGTTTACATCAATATACACAGACAATCTCCTTATCTGGCAGGAACGATCTCAATCCAGTAACCATCAGGATCACTGATAAAATAGATTCCCATGCCGGGATTTTCAAAGCAAATGATTCCCATTTCCTTATGCTTTTTATAGAGCTCCTCGTATTCATCCACATGAAAGGCAAGATGGAATTCACATTCTCCTAAATTGTAAGGTTCCTTCCGTTCTGTCAGATAAGTAAGCTCCAGGGTGAAATCACTTTTACCATCTCCCAGAAATACAAGCTTAAAGGAACCATCTCCTGCGGTCTTTTCCCTCACCGGGGTAAGATCCAGTGCCTCTTTGTAAAATTTTAAGCTTTTTTCCAAATCTAATACATTGAAGTTAAAATGGTTGAATTTAATCATATGATTGATCCTCCTTTTTTAATAAGGGCTGCTGCAAAATGAAGCTCTGATTTTTCTCATCAGCATTCTGCAACAGCCCTGTAACTTGGCTATTATTTTGGCATAATCACTTTGTTACCGCCCATATATGGCTGTAACGCTTCCGGAATTCTTACACTTCCATCAGCCTGTAAATTGTTCTCTAAAAATGCAATCAGCATTCTTGGAGGAGCTGCAACTGTATTGTTTAATGTATGAGCAAAATACTTGTTTCCATCTTCAGCAGAGACTCTGATTTTCAGTCTTCTTGCCTGAGCATCTCCTAAGTTAGAGCAGCTTCCTACCTCAAAGTATTTCTTCTGTCTTGGGGACCAGGCTTCCACATCCACAGATTTTACCTTTAAATCGGCAAGATCGCCAGAGCAGCACTCTAAGGTTCTTACTGGAATATCAAGGGTACGGAATAAGTCAACGGTATTCTGCCACAATTTCTCATACCAATCCATGCTTTCTTCCGGCTTGCAGACTACGATCATCTCCTGCTTTTCGAACTGGTGGATTCGGTATACGCCTCTTTCTTCCAGACCGTGAGCTCCTTTTTCTTTACGGAAGCAGGGAGAATAGCTGGTAAGTGTCTGAGGAAGCTTTGCCTCCGGGAGAATGGTATCAATAAATTTACCAATCATAGAATGCTCGCTGGTACCAATGAGATATAAGTCTTCGCCTTCAATCTTGTACATC
This sequence comes from Clostridium sp. 12(A), assembly GCA_000526575.1. Classification (GTDB taxonomy): domain Bacteria; phylum Bacillota; class Clostridia; order Lachnospirales; family Lachnospiraceae; genus Lacrimispora; species Lacrimispora xylanolytica. The sequence goes on from JAGI01000002.1 coordinate 919,220, forward strand.
ATGGCATCCATCTCAGCAAAGCTCATAACACCAGTTACTACCTCACTGCGGATCATGAAAGGAGGAACACAGTAGGTAAATCCACGGTTAATCATAAAGTCTCTTGCATAAGAAATAACAGAGGAATGAAGTCTTGCAATGTCACCCATTAAATAATAAAAACCGTTTCCTGCTACTTTTCTTGCACTGTCAAGGTCAATGCCGTCAAAGCGTTCCATAATGTCTGTATGGTAAGGAATTTCAAATTCAGGAACGACTGGCTCGCCGTAACGCTGAACTTCTACGTTCTCACTGTCATCCTTTCCAATTGGTACACTTGGATCGATGATGTTCGGAATGGTCATCATGATTTTTTTGATTTTTTCCTCTAAATCACGTTCCTTTTCTTCCAGAGATGCCAGATGCTCCGAAGCATCCGTTACTTTTTTCTTAAGCTCTTCTGCTTCCTCTTTCTTGCCCTGTCCCATTAAGGCACCAATCTGTTTGGAAAGTTTGTTTCGTTCTGCTCTTAAAGCATCCCCTTCCTGCTTCGCTGACCGGTTTTGCTCATCCAGTTCGATGACCTCATCCACTAATGGCAGCTTGCTGTCCTGAAACTTCTTTTTCATATTTTCCTTTACAATTTCAGGATTTTCTCTTACAAACTTTAAATCTAACATGGTATTCCTCCTGGTTTCTTTTCAATATTCTTTGCGGAAACAGATCCACATAATAATCTGCCGTTGATTATACTACAAAAAAAGGGCAAAGAAAAGCCCCTTTTCCTAAAATTCCCCTTATTTCATCTCATTATCTGTGTCGAATGAGCAAAGAAAGGAGTTCTTCGAAACAAACTCCGTTTTCAACCGGAACATTTAATTCGTCTGACTTCAAAATACATTCTTTCACAAAATCTGCCGCTTTTCTGACGCCATCTCTTAATGAGGCTCCCTGAACAGCATAGGCGGCTATAATACTGGAGAATACATCTCCGGTTCCAGGCCTTTCATTTCCCACATGCCGGGTTCTTATAAAATGGTGGGTTCCATCCGCCTCCAGAACCACATTCGTCACGAAGCTGCCTTCCTTTACACCCGTAATCACAACGGCATCCGGTCCTAATTCTCTGATTTCTTCAGCCATCTGAATCAGCTCGTTTCGGCGAAAGCCTTCTTTTTGATATTCTCTTCCAGTGAGGATACATGCCTCTGTCAGATTGGGAGTAACGATATTGCCGTATCCCACAAGCTCTTTCATACGGCTGCACATCTGGGGGGTATAGGTCTGGTACGCTTTTCCGTGATCCCCCATAATAGGGTCAATAATTACTTTGCCTTCCTTTGTTCCAAATTCCTTTATCATATCAATGACGATCTGAATCTGGGCTTCTGAGCCAAGAAATCCGCTGTATATTCCGTCAAAGGTCAAGTGAAGTTTCTTCCATTCCTCGATGTACATGGGCATCTTTTCTGTATAGTCATCAAAAAAATAAGTCGGAAACCCGGTGTGATTTGATAAAATGGAGGTTGGTACCGGACAGCACTGTATCTTTAAAGCGGAAAGTATGGGAATGACCACCGTCAGAGAACAGCGGCCGTATCCGGATAAATCGTTTATCACAGCAATCTTTTTCTGATGTTTTTCTGGTGTCATAAATAGCTCCTATTTGAGTTTTGATAATAACCCTGATTTTGCCAGGGCAGTGCGAAGCGGCATATAAACTGCTACGGATACAATGGTCGAAGTCACTGCGTTAATGGAGGTTGCGGCTATATTATAGACCAGAGACACCTCTGCGGCAGGCTTTCCAAGAATGAGGAGTTTATAGTAATAACCAACCAAAGGGTCAAAAATAACATTAAATAACAGACCTCCCACGGCCGCGATGACAGTCCAAATAAAGATATGTTTTCTATCAGAAGTCTCACCAATCTTACCAACTTTATGTGCCAGAAAGCCGGTAATGAGTCCGATGCATAATTTTAATATAAATGTTTTTGGTGCGTAGATAACGTAGACAGGATCAAAAAGATCTCCTATGGTCATTCCAATAGCCCCGCCAAGGCCTCCGTAAAGACCGCCAAGGATAAGAGCACCTAATACACATACTGCATTTCCAAGATGAATAGACGTGGCATCCCCTCCCGGAAGCGTGATTTTAAATTGCAGAAATGTAAATACAACGTAAGACATGGCTGCAAACAGACCGGTAAGCGCTACCTTATGTATTCTGGTATTGGCTCTGTTCATTTCAATTCCTCCCTTGCTGCTTCTGTTGCTCCCTATCTTAGCATGCAAGTGGAGTGATATAAATATCCAGTTTTGATATTTTAAACCATACCACTCATGTTCTTTTTCTGTAATTTTTACGATTTATCGTACTAGACAGACTGCAACGTTTTATGATTGCAATTTAAGTGTAAGTAAGTTTTACAGAATACAAAAAACGCCTTGAACCAGAATCTAAGAGTGTAATGAGACTGGTCAAGACGCGTTTATAAAGTCTGTATGTCAGACAGGCCATGGAATATAAGCCCCATGTATACCATAATAGATTCCTTAGTCATGAGATTCCACACACACCAGTATCCCGGAATCAAATTCCATCCTTCCAACGGGTCCCGTCAGTTCGTTGCTGATACAGAGGCTGGTTCCGATGGTAATGTCTTTTTTGTAAAGGGGATACTTAAAACCGGTCAGGGTAATGCCTGTGACCTTTTCACTCAAGGGCAGAAAAGAAATATATTTTCCATAAATCTTATCCCCTTCAAACGTGCGGCCATGCTCCGTGACAGTGATCCAGTTCTTTTCGTCTACGATAGCTGCATCTATCCCTTTTTCTAAAGCGAAATAAAGCAAATGAAGGTTCCCCAGGAAGTGATCTAAGCGGCCGCCAGTTGCCCCAAGGAGAATAAGCCTGGTACAGCCAAGGCGGAGTGCTGTATGGATTGCCAGCTCTGTATCCGTCTCATCTTTTTCCGGCTTGTGAATCTCCCAGTCAGCAGGAAGGGACCTGCTTTTAAATTCATTTAAGACCTGTTCATCTGCGGAATCAAAATCTCCTACAATGGCATCTGGTATCAGCTCCAGATGTAAAACAGCATTTAAGCCCCTGTCTACAGCAATGATTTTATCAAAGGTTCTGCCCTTAATAAATTCCCGGGCAAAGCCATGGTCAATCGGGCCTCCAGTAACGATCAATCCTGTAATTTCTTCTTTCACCCTTCATATTCCTCGAATATTTTCAAAAAGTCTCTGGTGTTTGCTGCGGCATCTCCCTTAAAAACGGCTGAGCCTGCAACAAAAACATTAGCACCAGCATCTATCAGTTCCCTCACATTATCACAGGTAACGCCACCGTCCACCTGTATATCTGTATCAAGTCCCCGTTCCTTACAGAGGTTTCTTAAATTCCGGATCTTAGTAAGAGTATAAGGAATGAATTTTTGTCCCCCAAAGCCTGGATTAACTGACATGATGAGAACCATATCGAGCTCAGGAAGGATACAGTCAAGTACGGATAACGGAGTAGCCGGATTAAGGGCAACTCCCACCTTTAGGCCAGCCTCCTTAATCTGATTGACCGTACGGTCCAGATGTGTACAAGCTTCCGCGTGGACACAGATTAAATCTGCACCCGCAGCCCTTATATCGCTGATATAGCGTCCTGGATCCTCTACCATCATATGAACATCAAAAACCCGGTCTGTACAGCTTCTTAAACTGCTTATTACTGGCATTCCAAATGATATACTGGGTACAAATGCCCCATCCATTACATCCAGATGAATATACTGTGCTCCTGCCAAAGACACATCAATTACCTGCTGTCCAAGATTTTTGAAATCCGCAGCTAATATAGAGGGGGCAAGTTTTAACATCGTTAGTATCTCCTTTTCTCTTTCAGTTCCTGATATAACAGCCTGTAATTATCATAGCGATTCTGGCTGATTTTTCCTTCTGATACGGCATCTTTTACGCCGCAGACCTTTTCTCCGATGTGGACACAGCCAAGAAACTTACAATTCTCTTCATAAGCCTCAAACTCCGGAAAATAATCTTTCAGGCAGCCGCACTCCATATCTTCGATGTACATGGAACTAAAGCCAGGGGTGTCCATCATATAGGTATCCCGGCCAATTCCAAATAATTCCGAATGTCTGGTGGTATGCTTTCCTCTTTGTATCTTTTCGCTGATGGTACCTGTCTCCATCTCTGCCTTAGGATATAACAGATTGGTCAGCGTGGATTTTCCCACGCCAGAAGGACCTGCTAACACTGTGGTCTTCCCCTGAACCAGATCTTTAATCTCCCTGATACCCTGTTTCTCACAGGTGCTGGTAAAATACACCGGATAGCCTGCTTTCTCATAAATAGCGGCCAGCTCCATTTGCCTTTCATCGCCTGTAAGATCAATTTTATTAAAGCAGATATTGACAGGAACCTCCTGAACCTCCATCATAACCAGAAAGCGGTCCAGAAGATTTAAATTCGGCTCAGGCTGGGTAACGGAAAACAGCACCAGCGCCTGATCCACATTGGCAACAGAGGGACGAATGAGGGCATTTTTCCTAGGGAGAATCTTATCGATATTTCCTTTCAGCTCTGTTTCATCCAGAACAGAAATATCAACATCATCTCCAACCAGAGGTTTTACGTTCTTATTTCGGAAAATTCCTTTCGCCCTGCATTCATAAAGCTTTCCATCCGCTGCTTGTACGTAGTAAAATCCTGCGATTCCTTTCAATATTTTTCCTGTCATATACAATTCCTTACGATTGGGGAACCGGAACGAATGTGATGGAATAGGAATTGATTACCTCTCCAGTTTCCACATTCACAATTTCTACCGTTCCGCTTGTCACACCATAAGCTCCTTCTAAATTTTTAAATGAAACCGGAAGCATCTGGTCTCCTGTTAAGGTGACTGGTGCCATAAGATCCCGAACCTCATCTCTTCCATTAACATTCTGTCTCAGCTGAATCTTTAAAGTCAGCTGAGTACTTCCTGAACCCGGTCCGATAATATTTTGGAGAGAATAGGATTTGTCAATGGAAGCAAGATATTTGTATTTTGCCTGTTGTGCCGTTCCACTGCTTATTACAAGGTTAACCGCTGAGCCTGACTCTACCTGACTGCCAGCCGCTGCTGACTGGCTGATTACCATACCCTTAGGGACTGTCTCTGAGACCGCCTCTGACACCGATCCCTCTGTCAGTCCTACATCAGCCAAAAGCTCTGCCGCCAGCTCCTTTGATTGCCCGGCAAGGTTTGGTACCGTTACCGGATTTGTAAGAGCAGGTCCGCTGCTTGCAGTGATGGTTACGGTATCGCCTTCCTTGGCCTCCGTTGGGCTATAGCTTATGACATAGCCATTCTGGATGCTTTCACTGTTTTTTTGCTCAATCTTAACCACCAGCTTCTTCTCTTCTAACAGAGTCTTTGCTGATGCAGCCTCCATTTTTTCAAGTCCTAAGTTGGTCAAATCTATCTTTACATGTTCCGGGCCTTTACTCACGACCACATAAACCGCTGAATATTTGTCAACCACAGTGCCGGAAGACGGATCCTGGGAAACAATATCTCCTTCTGCAACAGTATCAGAGTATACGTAATCGCTGGTCTTCATGTAGAGACCGCCGTTTTCTTTTAACTTTTGCTCTGCAAGTTCCGTTGTCAGTCCCAGTACACTTGGCATCTTAACACTCTTCTCGCTTAAGGTCTCTTCTGTTGATTCCGTTGCCGTTGATTCCTGTGATTTAGAGGAACCGGAACGGAAAAGACCGCCTACCTTTGCAAATACAACCACCAATACAATTACTATAATAACTGCAACCAAAATACCTGCCGCAGTAAGAAGTTTTTCAATCTTAGGATTTATATCCTCGCCGGAATCCTCTTTTTTGGTTCTTGCTGCTGTCTGTTTGGGATTCTCTCCTCTTTCGGGGCGGCGTTCCCTTCTCTGATCCTTATCCTGCATTCCATGTGGGGCAGAGGGGGCGTCCTGAGAAACCTTTCTGCCGGAACGAATCTGCTCCAGCTCCGGTTTTCCTATGATCACGGTCTGGGAATCATCAATCTGGGGATTTTGCTGAACAAAATCTCCATTGGGATCCACCAGAGCATGGCGTAGATCAGCCACTACCTCCTGCATGCTTCCATAACGGTATTCCGGCTTTTTCTCTGTACATTTGAGAATGATATTTTCAAGTCCTACCGGGATGTCTTCGTTATAATAGCTTGGAGGTGTAATTGGGGTCTCTAAATGAGCCAGGGCTACGGTAACCGTATTCTCTCCCTGGAATGGTACCCGTCCAGCCACCATCTCATACATGGTAATACCCAGTGAATATACATCGCTTCTGGCATCACTGTATCCGCCTCTGGCCTGCTCTGGGGATATGTAATGAACCGATCCTACTGCAGTCGCGCTGAGGGTCTGAGATGAGGCTGCCCTGGCAATGCCAAAATCCGCAACCTTTACCTTGCCATCTCTGGCTATAATGATATTCTGAGGCTTGATATCTCTATGAATGATGCCTTGTTCGTGAGCCGCTGCTATGCCCTGAGCAACCTGTACGGCAACACCAATGGCTTCTTTTACATCAAGACAGCCTTTTTTTGATATATAATTTTTTAACGTGATTCCTTCGATCAGTTCCATCACAATATAATGGAGATTGTCCTCATCGACGACATCATATATATTCACAATGTTGGGATGAGAAAGGCGGGCTGCCGCCTGTGCTTCCATCTTGAATTTACTGACAAAGCTACCGTCTGAACTGAATTCTTCTTTTAATATTTTTATGGCAACAAGGCGGTTTAATTTATGGCACAGGGCCTTATACACATATGACATACCGCCGGAACCGATTTGTTCCAGTATCTCGTATCTGTCCTGTAAAAATGTGCCAGGTCTTAGAATCATAAGCTTTCCTCCCTGCCAATTTCCGGATTTATGAGAACGACTGCAATATTGTCCTTTCCTCCGTTATCATTGGCGACTGTTATCAATTTCTCTGCCTTCTCCCCCAGTTCCAGCTCTGAACAGATAATTTCTTCCATCTCAGCGTCCTCAAGCATATTGCTGAGTCCGTCAGAACACATAAGTACATAATCTCCCGGCTCAAGGCTGACCTCAAAAAAATCGATCTCAAGCTTTTCTTCCGTACCAACCGCTCTCGTTATAATGTTCTTTTTTTCACGGTAATCCCTGCTTCCCCGTTCCATCTGTCCCAGGGAAACAAGCTCTTCTACGTAGGAGTGGTCTTTTGTAATCTGCTTTAACTGATTCCGGATCAGATAAAGCCTGCTGTCCCCTACATTTGCCACATACATGGAGGAATCTTCAATCACAGCAGCTACCAGTGTTGTGCCCATGCCGTTTAATTCCGCTTTGTCTCTCGACTCCTGGTAGAGCATCTGATTGACTTTTTCGATTCCCTCTCGCAGAAGGGGTATAATTTCAGAGTCTTCGGCCTGTTTTATATGCTCCACCAGATGTTCTGATATATATCTGGACGCATAATCCCCAGCCTTATGACCGCCCATGCCGTCTGCAACCAGAAAAAGGTTGGGCAGATTGCCCACAGATTCGGCTGAAGCAAAGACATAATCCTGATTGGCATTTCGAACTCTTCCAATATCGGTCATAGCGCAAGCCTTCATCGCTTCGTTCTCCCTTCCGCATTATTCCTTACTGATAAAACTCTTTCTAAGCTGTCCACAGGCACCGTTGATATCCCGTCCCATTTCTCTTCTTATAGTAACATTAATTCCGTTTTTTTCAAGATAATTTTTAAAATCCAGTATGGCCTTCCGGTCTGATTGCACGTAATCCCGTTCTTTTATGGGGTTGACTGGAATCAGGTTTACGTGGCCATTGATTCCTTTTAAAAGATCAGCAAGTGCCTTCGCTTCTTTTAGATTATCATTCACGCCGCTTACCAGACTGTATTCAAAGGTAAGCCTTCTTCCTGTCTTTTCAAAGTACTCCTGGCACGCAGGCAATACTTCTGAAAGAGAATATCGTTTTGCTATTGGCATCAGCGTTTTTCTCACTTCATCATTGGGTGCATGAAGGGAAAGGGCAAGTGTGATCTGAAGGTCCTCATCCGCCAGCTTTTTGATTCCGGGAACGATGCCACACGTTGATACTGTAATGTTTCGCTGACTGATGTTAAGACCGTTCTCATCCGTGAGAAGGCGGATAAAGTCAATGAGATTGTCATAATTATCCATAGGCTCGCCAGACCCCATGACAACTACATTAGAAACTCTCTCTCCTGTCAGCTTTTGAATCCGGTAGATCTGATCCAGCATTTCTGAGGCGGTTAAATTTCGTTCCAGTCCGTCAAGGGTGGACGCACAAAAACGGCAGCCCATGCGGCAGCCCACCTGAGAAGAAATGCAGACAGAATTTCCATGATTGTATTTCATCAGAACGCTTTCAATGATGTTTCCATCGGAAAGGCTGAATAAGTATTTTCTTGTTCCGTCTATTTGTGAAATTTTTTCATCTACGACCACAAGGGATGTAAATGCTGCTGACTGCAGCAATTTTTCTTTCAGAGATTTGGGAAGGTTGGTCATTTCATCGTAATCAGAAGCCAGCTTTTTATGCATCCATTCATATAACTGCTTTGCCCGAAATGGTTTTTCTCCTAATGATGCCACAAATGAAGTGAGCTTCTCCAAATCCATAGATTTTATATCTGTTTTTTCCATTCTTTTTACCTTTTTACAAATGCCGAAAGGAAAAATCCGTCACAAGGATGGATTCCCGGCAATAACTGTATATATCCTCGCTTTAAGGTCTCAGAAGAAATCCCGTCTCCAAGTTTCCCGGTAAGATCCAAAGGATCAAATGGGAACTCCTTTAAGAACCAGAGGGCATTTTCTTCATTCTCCTGTTTATTAACGGTACATGTACTGAAAACCAGCTTCCCACCTGGCTTTACATAGGACTGGACAACGGAGAGAATCTCTCTTTGGAGAGAAGCCAGCTCTTTTAGGTCCTCTGGCTTTAACCGGTATTTGATATCCGGTTTTCTACCGATGATTCCAAGTCCGGAACAAGGCAGGTCTGCAATCACAATATCTGCCTTCTCTATGGATTCCTGATCCAGAATTAATGCATCCTGAACCTTAGTGCGTATGTTTTTAAATCCGCATCTGTCGATGTTCTGCTGTATTAAGTCCACTTTATAAGCAGTTAAGTCACGGACTTCAACCAGTCCAGTTCCATTTAGCTTATCTGCGATATGAATGCTTTTGCCACCCGGGGCTCCGCAAACATCGATGACATAATCATCCTTCTTAGGATCCGCTGCTTGCCCTACAAAAACGGAGCTTAAATCCTGTACCTGAATCCATCCCTTTTTAAACGCCTCCAGGCTGTCTAAATAATCGTATTTCTCCAGATAAAGAACTGCATCAGAAAGTCCGGATTCTGCTACGATTACCTCCTGTTTCTGTAAGCTTTTTAGTATCTCTTCTCTGGCAGCATTGGCATAATTGCAACGAACCGTGGTCTTTTTGTTCTTTAAAAACGATTCCATCATTGCAACTGCAGTTTCCCTTCCGTATTCCTTCTCCCACATGGATACGATCCACTCAGGCATGGAATAACGTACGGAAGCATTGGGCCAGGAAAGGGTTTCCTTGTTTCTTGAAATATTGCGGAGAACTCCGTTTACAAAGCCTTTTAAGCCGGTAAACTTTCTTTTTACAGAAAGCTTAACGGCTTCGTTGCAAACAGCGGAATCCGGTACCCGGTCCATGTATAAAAGCTGATAGACCGACATCCTCAATATGGTACGGATGACAGGTTTCATCTTTTTTATCTTTGTACTGGAAAAAGAGTCTATGACATAATCAATCTGGAGCAGATATTCCAAGGTTCCTTCTACTAACCTTGAAATAAAGGCCCGCTCCGATTTGTCCAGATATTGATATTTATTTAATGCCTGACGCAGAATGATATGGCTGTATCCTGATTTTTCCAGTATCTCCATGAGGATATCAAGGGCAATCTCCCTGCTGTCTGTTTCTTTAGTCATCCTGCCTTCTTCCTCCAAATAAAAATACAAGTCTTGCAAGCTGCAGCACAGTTGCAGCAAGAGCAGCTACATAGGTGAGTGCCGCCGCTCCCAGAACTTTTCTGGTATTTCCAAGTTCTTCACTTCCCAAAATGCCTACTTCACCAAGAAGGTGAATGGCTCTGCTTGAAGCATTAAATTCCACTGGTAGTGTGACCAGCTGGAAAAGGACTGCTACAGAAAAAAGAATCAATCCTATGTTAACTAACGGGGAACCCACGCCCCCGATGAAAAAGCCTAAAAGTATAATCGGGAAAGCCGCCTGAGAGCCGATATTGGCTACCGGAACAATGGCCCCACGAAGCTTCAAGGGAACATATCCTGTGTTGTCCTGCATGGCATGACCGCACTCGTGGGCAGCAACACCGATGGCAGCAACTGACGTGGAATCATAGACGGAATCAGATAGATTCACGGTCTTTGATCTTGGATCGTAATGATCCGTCAGCTGACCGCTTACAGGGCGTACCTGGACATCGTAAATTCCCTGAGAATTTAAAAGCCTCTTGGCAGCTTCTGCACCAGTCATCCCTGACATGCTTCTAACTTTTGAATATTTATTGTAGGTGCTGTTTACTCTGGCTGAAGCAACCAGGGATAATAAAGCGCCAATGATTACAAATATCAAGGTGGGATCATAATAATATCCCATCATTCCTCCGTAAAACATAATCAAACACTCCTTTCAAAAACAGTGCCTTCCGCAATCTGATATCCCCGCAGAAATGCGCCGATATCCATACGCTTTTTTCCCTGCATCTGAAGCTCTTTGATGGATAAGCCGCCTTTTCCCGTCTTTACAACGAGACAATCCTTGCCGGTTTCCACCACCTGACCGCAGGTTCCTTCGTACTCTTTGTCCACAACTTCAGCATCCCAGATTTTTATTGTTTTTCCATTCCAGACTGTATAGGCGCTGGGCCATGGATTCAGTCCCCGGATGAGCCGTTCTATGCTGACAGCCTCCATGGACCAGTCAATATCACCCATGGACTTTTTTATCATGCCGACATAGTTGGAGTTTGAATCGTCCTGAGGGGTTCTGACTGCGGTTTGATCTTCCAGTTTTTTTAATGTTTTTAAAATGAGGGCAGCTCCAACCTGGCTCAGCTTATCGTGGAGACTTCCACCAGTTTCTTTTGACTCTAAGGAAACCGCCTCCTGATCCAGCATATCTCCCGTATCAATCCCCTCTGCCATAAGCATAGTGGTGATTCCACTTTCCTTTTCTCCATGAATGACTGCATACTGTATGGGTGCTGCTCCCCTGTATTTCGGAAGAAGGGAAGCATGGATACAAATACAGCCGTATTTCGGAATATCCAGAATGCTTTTTGGAAGAATCTGGCCAAATGCTGCAACAACCATGGTATCTGGGGCTAAATCAGCCAGGACCTTAACAAATTCAGGATCTCTGGCCTTAACAGGCTGGTAAACAGGAATTCCGTATTCCAAAGCCTGTTCTTTTACTGGCGGCATCTGTATTTCTTTTCCTCTGCCTTTTGATTTATCCGGCTGGGTCACCACCCCAACCACATCATGTCCAGCCTCTACCAGTGCCTTTAGAGCAGGCACGGAAAATTCAGGCGTTCCCATAAAAACAATACGCATATTTACTCCTCTTCCTCCATATCCATGATTTCCATGTCTTCCGGAAGATCTGTAACATCCTCTAACTCACCTTCCACCTTATCCACGTAAAGATCTCCATTTAAGTGGTCGCATTCATGGCAGATGGCACGGGCTAAAAGCTCCTCGCCTTCCAGTTCAAACTGTTTCATCTCAATATCATAGGCTCTTACTTTTACATGGTTTGGTCTTGTTACGGTACCGGACTTTCCAGGAACGCTAAGGCAGCCTTCCGGTCCTGTCTGGCTTCCGTCGGTTTCTATAATCTCCGGATTGATGAGCACGTACTGATTGCCGTCATCTACGTCAATTACAACGATCTGCTTTAAAACACCAACCTGGGGAGCAGCAAGGCCTACGCCATTGGCTTCATACATTGTTTCAAACATATCTTCTACCAGTTCTATGATTCGCGGTGTAATTTCCTTCACCGGCTTACAGTGTTTTCTTAAAATTTCATCTCCAATGGTTCTAATCTTTCTAATCGCCATCTTCTCTTATCCTCTCATTTATGAAAAATCATATTGTATCAGGACCAGGTCAAACAGATCCGGTCGGTTTTCAGAAAAACCGTCAATCTGATCTCTGATTTTTATTAGTATATCATAGTTTACGTGTTTCAAGTATAAAATTTTTCTATAAATATCATTAATTTTGTATACAGAAGCCTCTGAAGGGCCAATTGTCTGTACCATTTCCTTCTCTGCCAAAGGGGTAACATAAGCTGCCACCGCCTCTGAAGCTGATATCAGAGCCTCCTCATTTTTGGAAGAAAACTGAATGGTCAAAAGAACATTTGCAGGAGGATATTTCATCATACGGCGAAATACCATTTCCTGTTCATAGAAGGCCGGATAATCCTGGCTGGCAGCCGTTGTAATGGCATAGTGCTCGGGACTGTAGGTCTGGATTACCACATCTCCAGGCTTCTCATCTCTGCCAGCTCTTCCGGCCGCCTGGGTCAAGAGCTGAAAGGTACGTTCTGCGCCTCGGTAGTCTGGGGTATACAAGGATAGATCAGCAGCCAGAACTCCTACCAGCGTTACGTTTGGAAAATCATGCCCCTTTACTATCATCTGTGTACCAATAAGAATATCTGCTTCTCCCTCTGAAAAGGCAGTGAGGATTTCCTCATGGCCTCCCTTTTTCTTCGTTGTATCCAGATCCATACGAAGAATCCTGGCAGATGGAAACATTTTTTTTGTCATCTGCTCGATTTTCTGGGTCCCTACTCCAAAATTGGCAATGTAAGGAGAACCGCAGGATGGACATTCATTTGGCATGGGAATGGTGTGACCGCAGTAATGGCAGACCAGGCTGCGGTTATTATGAAGGGTCAGAGTCACATCACAGTGGGGACATCGTATGGCATCTCCACAGGACCTACAGGAAACAAAGTTCGCATAGCCTCTCCGGTTGATAAACAGCATGATCTGTTCTTTTTTCGCCAGACGCTCTTCCATCTTTTCTTTTAAAGGCCTGCTGAAAATGGTTTTATTTCCTTCCTTTAATTCCTGTCGCAGATCTGCTACCCATACATTGGCCATACGGCTGTCTTTTTTTGCCCGTTCTGTCAGTAAAAAGAGGCTGTATTCCCCTCTTAAAGCTTTGGTATAGGCTTCTAAGGAGGGCGTCGCAGAACCTAAGACCAGGGAAGCATTCTGCATGGAGGCTCTTTTTTCTGCCACTTCTCTGGCATGGTATCTGGGGACTACCTCGCTTTTATAGGCCCCTTCGTGCTCCTCGTCTATAAGAATCAGTCCCAAGCCGGAAAATGGGGTGAAAAGAGCGGATCTTGGGCCTATCATGATATCAATATCCCCATTTCTGGCCCGTTCAAACTGATCGTACCGTTCCCCGGCAGACAGCCTGGAATTGATGATAGATACCCGGCTTCCAAATCGACCGTAAAACCGCATGACGGTCTGATAGGTAAGGGCGATTTCAGGAATCAGGACAATTACCTGTTTTCCCTCCTGAATCACCCGGTCAATGAGCTCCATATAGACTTCTGTTTTACCGCTTCCTGTAACGCCATGTATGAGATATGTTTTTCTTATATTCTCAGAATAATCTCTTTGAAACGCATCCACAATGGTCTGCTGTTCCTGGTTTAACAAAACGTGCTGGGCATGGCTTTTCTTTAACGTGATGGGATTTCGGTATACTTCTTCGGATTCAAGACTAATCAGACCTTTTTCTATCACCGGCTTTAACGTGGCGGAGGATAGGTTCATCTGGTTGACTGCAATCTCATATGGAATCATGGGACTTTCCAGAAATGCCTGAAAAAGCCTGAATCTGGCTTTATAATTCTTTCGCTCCGCTTCTTCCAATGCCTTTTTTAATTCTTCCGGCTTAAGAAGACAGCGGAGGATCTTTTTTTCCTTTGGTTTTATCTTCTGCTTTACCGGAAGTACGGTTTTTAAAGCCTGGTTCATGGTGGAACCATACTGTTCCTTTAACCACCAGGCAAGGGAAATAAGCAGGGATTCTGCCGTAACACTGTCTGTTACAATCCCTGCTATTTCTTTAATCTTATCCTTGTCATAGTCTGCATGTGGGGTAATGCCAACCACATACCCTTTGCGCATGGCATTTCCCTTCCCAAAAGGTATGAGGACCAAGGATCCCACAGACACTTCTTCGGATAGCCTTTCGGGTATCCGGTAATCAAAGGTTCTGTCTACTTTTTCATGGGAAATATCTATGATAATACGGGCATATTGTTCTGTCATTCCTTCACCTGTTTCTATCTGTATATCAAAGGATTAAACCAGATGGAACTGATCGGCCACCTGACTGAGTTTCATACTGTTTGAGCCTTTAAAGAGAACTCCGTCTCCTTCTTTTAACTCTCCTCTTAAATATGTAACAAGAGCTTCCTGCTCCATAAATTCTTTTACCTGTATTTCTTTAGACTGTTCTCTTACTGCCCTCGCAATTTCACCTGCCAGCTCTCCAAGGGTCACTACTTCAAAAACGGGATGTTCTGTGATATACTCTCCAATTTCATAATGGTATTTTGGAGCATCTTCTCCAAGCTCTTTCATGTCAGCTAATACAGCAATCCGTCGTTTTACCTTTGTAAGAGAATTTAATACCTCAAGACCGGCTTTCATGGAGACAGGGCTGGCATTATAGGTATCATCTATAATTGTCATACCATTGGATTCATAAATCTGCTGGCGGTTCTTAAAGCCGGTAAATTCACAAAGTTTCTTTGCAGCCGCTTCCAATGGGATGCCGCGCTCAGATGCAACTGCAAGGGATACCATGGCATTTAAAACATTGTGGCTTCCCATGACAGACAGTTTTACCGGAACCCTCTGATCTTCAAAAACGGCTGTAAATGCTGGAAAACCTTCTTCCAGATGTACATCTTCTGCCCGGTAATCTGCATTAGCTCCAGTCCCGTAGTAAATGGTTTTACATCCTTCTTTTGCTTTTGTGTCTTTTAAAAGATCATCATCCCCATTTAAGAACAGAATTCCGCCTTCCATCAGTCCATCCTGTATGGTAAGCTTTTCTTTATAAATATTTTCCCTGGAACCAAGCTGCTCTATGTGGGTGACTCCAATATTTGTAATGACTGCCATCTGAATGCTTGCAAGCCTAGCAATGACTGTTAATTCTCCAGGTTCGCTCATACCAAGTTCAATGACTCCAATTTCATCTTCTGGAGTGATTTCAGAAAGCGTGATGGGAACTCCCACCTGACTGTTATGGTTCCCAGGGGTCTTAAAAACCTTAAAACCAGCAGAAAGAGCACACGCTACCATTTCTCTGGTCGTTGTCTTTCCAACGCTTCCAGTGATTCCTACCAGAGGTATGGTAAGACGTTCTCTGTAAAAGCGTCCAATTGCCTGAAGGGCGCTTTTTGTATCCTCCACCCGGATCCATGGCTTTTCAGAATTCATGGAATCGTGTTCACTGGTCAGTACAGCGGCTGCTCCATTTGAAAATGCCTGATCAATAAACCGGTGGGCATCCACCTTTTCTCCGATTAATGGAACAAACAGGGAGCGCTCCTTCTCACTTCTGGAATCTATGCTTAAGTGTTCTAACACTGTATCAGAATTGCCGCAAAGCAGTTTGCCTCCTGTTGCTTTTATAACTTCATTTACCGTCATGTTTACCATTACTTCCTCCGTTTCCTGTACGCCTCTGGCGCACAAACCTCCCATCTGCCGTGGAAAAGCCGAAAGCCCCAAATCACAGCTTCCGGCATGTATGTTTCACTTTTGAGTATTTTATAAGTTTAGATCTTTTGCTGCCTCTAAAACCTCTTCCCGGTCGGAAAAATGGTGACGTACCCCATTCATCTCCTGGTAATCCTCGTGGCCTTTGCCTATAATGGCAATCATGTCACCTGGTTTAGCATGTTCCATACTGTAACGGATGGCTTCTCTGCGGTCCGGGATTTCAATAAATTCACCACCGGTTTTTACAATGCTGCTCCGAATATCCGCAATTATATCTTCCGTCTTTTCAAACCTGGAATTATCGGCCGTAATAATTGTAAAATCCGCCAGACGGCCGGCGCTGTCGCCCATGGAATAACGGCGGTCTTTGGCCCGGTTTCCCCCGCAGCCAAACACACAGACAAGGCGCTTTGGATGATAATCTCTCAGTGTGGAAAGAAGGCTTTCCATGCTGATAGCATTATGAGCGTAATCCACAATGACGGTACATTTATCCGAGGTGTGAACGATTTCCATACGGCCGTTTACGCTTAAATGTTCCAGTCCATGGCAGACTCTGTCTTTTGGAAGGTCAAGGAAGCTTAAAACGCTGACGGCTGCCAGAGCATTGGCCACATTGAAGCGTCCTGGTATATTGACACGAACAGAAAGGTTATATCGTCCCTTTACATCGAATTCGATTCCCACGAAATCAGGCTGGGATACAAAATGGATATTTTCCGCTTTAAAGTCCGTCCCTTCCCTATCCATGGAAAAGGAGTAGAGCTCACATGCGGCATCTTTTGTCACTTCCTCAAAATGAGCATCATCCTGATTCATAATACCCTTTTTACAGGTGTGGAAGATTCTTGATTTGTAGAACAGGTACTCTTCAAAATCTGCATGTTCATCCGGTCCAATGTGATCGGGAGAAATGTTGGTGAAAAGGCCGTAATCAAAGGTAATGCCTGCCACCCGGTGCATTTTGTAAGCCTGGGAGGATACTTCCATTACCATGTATTGGCATCCAGCTTCCACCATACTTTTAAATGCCTCATGAAGTTCATAGGATTCCGGTGTTGTATTCTTGGTAGGAGTTACGGTCTCACCGATGACAATGCCGGTGGTGCCGATCATGCCGACTTTTTTTCCGCAGGCTTCTAAAACCGCCTTAATCATATGGGTGGTAGTGGTTTTTCCCTTGGTGCCAGTAACACCGATGGTCACCATCTTTTCTGCCGGATAGCCAAATCTGGCTGCGGAAAGAAGGGCAAGAGCCTCTCTTGCATTATGTACATAGATTGCAGTTACGCCCTGAGGAAGGGGAACCCTTTCCTCAACCACGAAAACCTTACTCCCGGCTTTCGCCACTGCCGGGATAAATTCATGGGAATCCACCTTCGTTCCCTTCATACATACAAATACAGCACCTTCTCTGGCTTTTCTGGAGTCGTAGACGATTTCATCCACTTCCTCGTCAAGACTCCCCTGTAATACTTCATATTTTAAGTCATTCAGCCAATCTTTAAACTTCATAGAAACCTCCATCAGAATAATCCGGTTATTATTCCGTCTTTATTAATATCAATGCCGTCTGCCGCCGGCTTTTTAGGAAGGCCGGGCATTGTCATGATGGCACCTGTCAGTACAACCACAAACCCTGCACCAGCTGATACATAGGCATCCCTTACATTGATTTCAAATCCTTCCGGGCGGCCCAGCTTTGTCTGGTCATCAGAAAGGGAATACTGTGTTTTCGCCATACAGACTGGCAGGTTTCCATATCCCATTTCCTCGAATTTTTTAAGGGCTTTTAAAGCTGCAGGGGCATATGTCACTCCTTTGGCTCCATATATTTCTTTTGCTACAGTCTCCACCTTCTCCTTTAATCCCATATCATCAGGATAAATGGGTGCAAACTTGCTTTCCTTGTTTTCCAGAGTATAGAGTACCTTCTCTGCAAGCTGGATTCCGCCTTTTCCGCCCTTTTCCCATACTTCGGACAGAGCGAATTCACAGCCTCTTTCCTCACAGAAGGTCTTGACGAACTGGTATTCAGCTTCTGTATCCGTAAGGAAGGAATTTAAAGTGACAACAACGGGAACTCCGTATTTCTGCATGTTTTCAATGTGCTTTGCCAGATTGACGATTCCTTTTTCAAGTGCAGGAATATTCTCCTGGTTCAGCTGATCCTTTGGAACTCCGCCGTTATATTTAAGGGCTCTGATGGTGGCAACTAAAACAATGGCGTCCGGCTTAAGTCCTGCCTTGCGGCATTTAATATCCATGAACTTTTCCGCACCTAAATCAGCACCAAATCCAGCTTCCGTCACTACAATATCTGCCAGCTTTAATGCTGTCTTTGTGGCGCGTACACTATTGCAGCCATGGGCAATGTTGGCAAATGGTCCGCCGTGAACAATGGCTCCTGTATGCTCCAGGGTCTGAATCAGGTTAGGCTTTAAGGCGTCCTTTAAAAGAGCTGCCATTGCACCAACTGCATGGAGCTGATGGGCAGTTACCGGCTCTCCAGCATAATTATATGCCACAATAATCTTTCCTAGGCGTTCTTTTAAATCATCCATATCATTTGCAAGGCAAAGAATGGCCATAATTTCAGAAGCAACCGTGATTACAAAATGATCTTCTCTCACAAACCCCTCTGCTTTTGATCCCAGGCCAATCACGATGTTTCGAAGGGCACGGTCATTCATATCGAGACAGCGCTTCCAGAGAATCTGACGAGTGTCTATCTCCAGGGCATTTCCCTGATGGATGTGATTATCCAGCAATGCGGATAACAGGTTATTGGCAGAAGTAATGGCATGAAAATCTCCCGTAAAATGAAGATTTAAGTCCTCCATAGGTACGATCTGAGCATATCCGCCTCCGGCTGCGCCTCCCTTAATTCCAAAACATGGTCCCAGAGATGGCTCTCTTAAAGCAATCATCGCCTTTTTTCCCATAACTCCAAAGGCTTCCCCAAGTCCTACTGTCGTTGTGGTCTTTCCTTCTCCTGCCGGAGTTGGATTAATGGCCGTTACCAAAACCAGCTTTCCATCCTTTTTATCTTTTACCTGTTCCCAAAGCTGGTCTGAAAGCTTTGCCTTATACTTTCCGTATAGCTCAATATCATCTTCTAAAATCCCGTAGGAAGCAGCCACTTCCTTAATTGGAAGCATAACCGCCTCCTGTGCGATTTCAATATCTGTTTTCATCCGCATCATCCTCCTGTATGTAAGTTCCCTATCTATATTAATAACCCTGCTCCAACATCTCCTCAAATTCTTCCGGACTCATTAAAACCTTCCGGGGCTTGGTGCCCTCTTCTTCTCCGACTACGCCAGCTTCTGCAAGCTGGTCCATAATTCTTGCCGCACGGTTAAAGCCGATTTTATACATCCGCTGCAGCATACCAATAGAGGCTTTATCTTTTTCAATGATGAATTTTCCTGCCTGAGCAAAATACTCATCCCGGTCATTTCCACCACTTTTCATCTCCTGACCTCCGGGAGATGCAGAAATCATGCTTTCTACCTCAAGATCATAGTCTGGAGTCATTCCCTGTTCTGTCAGGAAATCGACAACCTTGGAAACCTCAGAGTCCGAAACAAAGGCTCCCTGTACACGCATGGGCTTTGGATAACCTGCCGGATAAAACAGCATATCTCCTTTTCCCAAAAGCTTTTCCGCACCGTTCATATCAATGATGGTTCTGGAGTCCACACCAGAAGATACCGCAAAGGCAACTCTTGAAGGCACATTGGCCTTGATAAGACCAGTGATGACATTAACGGATGGACGCTGTGTTGCAATGACCAGATGAATACCTGCCGCTCTGGCTAACTGGGCAAGACGGCAGATGGCATCCTCTACTTCTCCCGGAGCCACCATCATAAGGTCTGCAAGCTCGTCGATAATGATAACGATCTGAGGCATCTTTTTCGGTTTGTTCTCGTCATCGATATCTTTGATACTATCTACTTTGGCATTATATCCTTTAATTTCCCTTACATTGTATTGGGCAAATTTGTTGTAACGGTCCGTCATCTCCGCTACCGCCCAGTTCAGTGCACCGGAAGCTTTCTTAGGATCTGTGACTACCGGCAGAAGAAGGTGGGGGATTCCATTGTAAACACTTAGTTCCACTACCTTTGGATCGATCATAATCAGCTTTACGTCTTCCGGGTCCGCTTTAAAAATAATACTCATAATCAGAGTGTTGATGCAGACGGATTTACCGGAGCCTGTGGCACCCGCAATGAGCAGATGAGGCATCTTGGCAATATCCGTAACAACCACCTGACCGCCAATATCCTTTCCCACGGCAAATGCAATCTTAGAGGAGTGATTCTTAAAGTTTTCCGCTTCCAGAATATCCCTCAGATATACCATATTATTCTCCTTATTTGGTACTTCAATCCCCACTGCAGATTTTCCAGGAATGGGTGCTTCGATTCGAATATCGGCTGCAGCAAGGCTTAATTTAATATCATCAGCCAGACTGACGATTTTACTCACCTTTACGCCTTGTTCCGGATGAAGCTCATACCGGGTCACAGAGGGACCACAGCTGATGTTAGTCACGGTAACTCCAACGCCGAAGTTTTGTAAGGTTTTTTGAAGCTTAATGGCAGTTTCCCTGTATTCCCGGTCAGAAAAAGCCGTTGCTTTTCCTTTTTTCAATAACGTAACCGGGGGATACTGGTATTCCTTTTTCACCACTTCTTCTTTTTGTTTGATCTGCTGGCTGACAGAGAGATCGCCTTCCTTAGCGGCTTCCTCCCGTTTGCTCACCAATTTTTTCTGCAGGGCTTCCGTATCTGTTTCAATGATTTTTCCGGTAGCCGTAACCACTGTCTTCTGTTCTTCGGGAACCGTAAAGGTATCTGGTTTTTCTACCGGAAGAAACTCCTCCTCTACGACTTCCATCTCCTTTAAGGTTCGACTCTCTTTCTTCATATATATAGAAGGTTCGTCCAATTCTTCCATAAATGGCTCGTTCTTCCAATCTGGTTCGAATGGAACGATATCTTCCTCTTTCTCTTGAACAGGAGAAATGCTGCCACTGAATACATCGGCTGGATTTGGTCGTTCAGGTTCCAGAGCCGTAACAGCTGCCAGGCGTCCTGCCTGGATATCAATATCCTCTTCTAAGTATTCTTCCATGGCTGGAACTGGAATAGGCTCGATTCCTAATTCAGCTTCAAAATCCACAGCTTCTGGCTTCGTCCCAGTCTGAGGCTGAAAATCTGTCAGATTCGTTGCATCCAAATTGACCCCGCGAAGCTTTTGCTCTTCCCGAAGCCTTTTTCTCTCTTCCTGCCGTTCTGCGTGAATCTCTCTTCGTATATCAATATTTTCTTTTGCATGGCGGTACGCTTTTCCGCTTCCGCTCTTTACCACGTTGACAAAGGACTTTTCCGTAATACAGACTCCGGAAATAATAAGGAGTACGATAACTACCAGGTAGGCACCTACGACACCTATAATTGCAGTGAGTCCTTCGGAAAGAAGGCCGCCGATCAATCCGCCTCCCACTCCGGTCACAGAGGACTCCAGATAAATATCAACGAGAGTGGTCCCCTCACCAGGCTTGGCTCCAAATAAAAGCTGTAAAAAACCACACAAAGAAACCAGCGCCAGTACAAAGGACGCCAGCTTAAATGCCGCTCTTGGATTTCCCTGATTCGATAAGTAAAAGGCAGTCCCAGCAAAAAGAAGCACCGGTGCGATGTATCCGATTCCTCCGAAAATACCAAGCTGCACACTGCGTAAAAACTGACCGACCACACCACATAATCCAAAATTACTTAAAAACAGTATGGCGGCAGCCGCAAATGACATCATGATAACTACTTCTGAGTGGATAAATTCCGGCTCCGGAAGAACTACTTTTTTTCTGGGGCTGCTGTTTCCTGATCTCCCGCCTTTTCCTCTTGTCCCTTTTTTTTCTGTTGTCTTCTTCTTTGTTGTCTCAGGCACAATACTTCCCCCTTTTATCCATTGGTAACAGTATACAAAAAAATCGGGAGAATTGCAACGATTAACGGGAACCAGTTTCGATCAACTCATATAATTTTCTTAGGGCATCCTTGATTCCGCCTACTTCATCGATCAAGCCTTCTTTTACAGTTTCTTCTCCAACCAGAACGGTTCCTAAGTCTCTGGTCAGCATCTCTGTATTTAACATCAGCCGCTTCACCTGATCATAAGCGATTTTTGCATGACCGGATACGAAGCTTAAAATACGATCCTGAATCATTTCA
This sequence comes from Clostridium sp. 12(A), assembly GCA_000526575.1. Taxonomy (GTDB): domain Bacteria; phylum Bacillota; class Clostridia; order Lachnospirales; family Lachnospiraceae; genus Lacrimispora; species Lacrimispora xylanolytica. Next base: position 941,385 of record JAGI01000002.1, read on the forward strand.
AAATATTCATAGGTCTGAGCAGCTCCAATTACCATTCCTGTCATACGGACCGGATGTACCATCATGGTTCCTGTGGGAACAATAAAGGAATAAGTGGTGCTTACAGCCAGCGGAACTCCAATGGAATGACTTCCTCCCAGTACAAGGGATACGGTTGGGATGCTTAAGGAAGCAATCATCTCTGCAATGGCAAGTCCTGCATCCACGTCTCCGCCTGAAGTATTAAGAAGGACCAGAAGCCCTTCTACGGAATCATCGTCCTCAATTTCCGCAAGCTTTGGAAGGATATGATCGTATTTGGTTGCTTTGCTGTTGCCAGAGAGGTTTTCATGACCTTCTATCTCTCCTATAATGGAAAGTAAATGAATTTTTCTCTTATGGGCGTTGTCATCAAGAGTCATTTGCCCATACTCCTCCAGCTTTTCATCTTCTTTCTGCTCTATATCTTTTTCTTTCTTTTTCTCATCGAGATTTTCTTTTCCCGTATCACTGGAAGCGCTCATTTCATTTTGCTTCTCATCTTGTACCTGGCTGTTACCATCGTTTCTTTCCTGATTATCTGCCATTTTAGGAAACCTCCTGTTTGCTCTATTTTTGGTAGTTTTCTTATGATGTGGAGAAATGGCAAAAAATATGCTTATAATTGAAAAACCAGGGTAATCCTGTCAGATTGCCAGTCTAAGGTTTTTATGATTAACAACATTTCAATTGTGATTGTAACAAGTTGTTGACTTTGATACTTTTCCATGTTAAACTATCAAACAATAAAAAGCCAGTTACGTTTCATTGCCAATGAAGGCAGCGCCGGAGGGATCTCTATGCGCTGCTTTTCTATCAATGGATTGCCTCTGGAGCTTTTGAATATTCTGAAAAAAGGAGAAGCGTCCCATGAACAACTTATTCATTGCACAGACTTTTGGAAAATCTTCCAATTATACGGATATTCCTAACAATTTGTTCAAAATACACGATGTAAAAAAAGGACTTAGAAATGAAGATGGAACCGGTGTCATTGTAGGACTTACCCGTGTATCTGACGTTGTAGGCTATGAGTTTGAAGATGGAAAAAAGCTTAATATCCCAGGTAAGCTATACTACAGGGGAATTGAAATCAGCGATCTGGTAACGGGAAAAGGAAATGGGCGCTACGGTTATGAAGAAACCGCATTTCTGCTTCTCTTTGGTTATCTCCCTTCCGATAAGGAGTTAAAGGAATTTACTTCTGTTCTTCAAAAGTATTATCCGCTTCCCAATGAATTTTTTGAGAGAAATATGCTCCGCAGTCCTTCCAGCAATTTAATGAACAGTCTGCAAAAAAGCATTCTGGCTCTTTATGATTATGATAATGATCCCGATAATACAGATCCTTATCAAACACTTTTAAAAGGAATTAATATCCTTGCAAAGCTGCCAACCCTTGCTGTATATGCATATCAAAGCAAGATCCATCATTACGACCGGGAAAGCCTGGTTATCCATTATCCTCGCCCGGAATATTCCATGGCAGAAAATATCCTTCATCTCCTTCGGCGGGATGGAAGCTTTACAGAGCAGGAAGCAAATCTTCTTGATGTGATGCTTATGATTCATGCCGATCACGGCGGTGGAAATAACTCCACTTTTACAAATGTAGTTATCTCTTCCACTGGAACTGATATTTATTCCGCCATTACCGGATCCATCGGTTCCCTAAAAGGACCAAAACACGGTGGAGCTAATATCCGGTGCAGCGAGATGTTGTCTGCCATTGAACAGGAAATTGGATTGCATGCCACTGAGGATCAGATGAAAAAAGTCATTGGACGAATCCTTTCTAAGGATTTCTACGATAACTCTGGTCTGGTTTATGGCCTGGGCCATGCGGTTTACACGGTATCTGACCCCAGAGCAGATCTTTTAAAAGACTGTTGTGAAAAGCTTGCAAAAGAGAAAAAACGATTGGATGAATACGAATTCCTGACGAAGTTTGAAACCGTTGCCAAAGCCTGTCTGGCTGGAAACGGAAAATCCTTGTCCAACAACGTGGACTTTTACAGCGGCTTTGCCTATCAAATGCTGCAGATTCCAGAGGATATGTACACTCCTTTATTCGTCTGTGCACGCATGGCAGGCTGGCTGGCACACAATATTGAAAATAAAATGTATGACGGAAGAATCATGCGTCCTGCAACAAAATACGTGGGTGAAACAAATCCCTACATAAAAAGAGAGGAACGATAATTATGGTAAAATTATATGAAGGCGGAGCTTACCTTATAAATGGAACGGAGCTCATTCCAGAGGAAGATAGCGCAAAAATCGCTGCTCTCACGGGAAACACCGTCAGCAAAGAAGACGCAGCAAAAGGAACCATTGCCTACTCCATTTTAGAGGCCCACAATACCTCAGGCAATATGGAGCATTTAAAACTGCGTTTTGACTCAATGGCTTCCCACGATATTACCTTTGTAGGAATCGTTCAGACTGCCCGGGCTTCGGGTCTCAAGGAATTCCCGATACCTTATGTGTTGACCAACTGCCATAACTCCTTATGCGCGGTAGGCGGTACTATTAATGAGGATGATCATGTCTTTGGCCTTTCCGCCGCCAAAAAGTACGGTGGCATTTTTGTACCTCCGCATATTGCAGTTATTCACCAGTATATGCGTGAAATGATGGCAGGATGCGGCCGCATGATTCTTGGCTCTGACAGCCATACCAGATATGGTGCCCTTGGAACCATGGCAATCGGCGAAGGCGGAGGCGAGCTTGTAAAACAGCTTCTTCTGGATACCTATGACGTTACATATCCGGGAGTGGTCGCTATCTATCTTACCGGCAAACCATCTCCTGCCGTAGGACCTCACGATGTGGCGCTGGCCATTATCGGCAAGGTATTTAAAAACGGCTATGTGAAGAATAAAATTATGGAATTTGTAGGACCTGGCGTCTCTTCTATGGATACGGATTACAGAAACGGCGTGGATGTAATGACAACAGAAACCACCTGTCTTTCTTCTGTGTGGAGAACTGACGAAGATACGAAAGCTTATTTGACTCTTCACGGCAGAGGCGATGATTATAAAGAATTAAATCCAGCTGACGTTGCTTATTATGATGGCGTTGTCACCGTGGATCTAAGCGCAATTAAACCTATGATTGCTCTCCCATTCCATCCAAGTAATACCTATGAAATTGATGAGCTTAACGCCAATCTGGCAGATATCTTAAGAACCGTGGAAAAGGAAGCCGATCAGTATACCGGAAAATCAGGAGTGAAGCTCTCTCTTACGGATAAGATCGTTGACGGAAAGCTTATGGTTCAGCAGGGAGTGATTGCAGGATGTGCGGGAGGTAATTACTCCAACGTTATGATGGCTGCCCATATTTTAAGCGGCAAAGACTGCGGCAACGATGTATTTAATCTGTCTGTTTATCCGTCTTCTCAGCCGGTTTATATGGATCTGGTGAAGAAAGGTGCTATTACAGAGCTAATGACTGCAGGTGCTACCATCCGTACTGCATTCTGCGGCCCATGCTTCGGAGCAGGTGATACTCCATCCAATAACGCATTAAGCATACGTCATACCACAAGAAACTTCCCTAACCGGGAAGGCTCCAAGCCTGGAAATGGTCAGATTTCTTGTGTTGCTCTTATGGATGCGAGATCCATCGCAGCCACAGCAGCAAACGGCGGACTTCTCACCTCTGCCGAAAGCGTTGTAGATGGTTATGAAGTGCCGGCATATGAATTTGATTCCTCTTCTTATGAAAGAAGAGTTTATCAGGGATACGATGCTCCTCAAGCAGAAGCTGAACTGGTCAATGGCCCTAATATTAAAGATTGGCCGGCCATGAGCTCTCTGACCGATAATATTATCCTTAAAGTATGTTCAAAAATTATGGATCCGGTTACTACCACAGATGAACTGATTCCATCTGGTGAGACCTCTTCTTTCCGCTCTAATCCGCTTGGCCTTGCGGAATATACATTATCCCGCCGGGATCCGGAATATGTAGGAAGATCCAAGCAGGTCAATGAGCTGGAGAAAGCTCGTAAAAATGGGGAATGTCCACTTAAAGCAGACAGCGAATTAGAAAAAGCATTTCATGCACTGCGCCTTTACTTAGATCAGCCGGAGCTTAAGGCTTCTGAGACTGAAATAGGAAGTGTACTCTATGCGGTTAAGCCAGGTGATGGTTCTGCCAGAGAGCAGGCGGCAAGCTGTCAAAGAGTTCTTGGCGGTCTTGCCAATATTGCCAATGAATATGCAACCAAGCGGTATCGTTCCAATGTCATGAACTGGGGAATGCTTCCCTTCCTTCTTGATGAGGAGCCGGCGTTTGAAGTAGGTGACTTTATCTATGTGCCTGATATTCGTACTGCTCTCGATGGAGATATGGAAAAAATCAAGGCCTATGTGATCCGCAATGAAGAGGGCAATCCCATTCAGGAGATCAATCTACACATTGCAGATATGACACCAGAAGAACGGGCCATCGTAAAATCCGGATGCTTAATCAATTATAACCGTGATAAAAAAGAAAACCGATAAATAATATAAGCCCAGAAGACTGGATATGAATCCGGTCATCTGGGCTTTCTTATGAGTTACGTTATTATTTTTATTTAATCTCCTACCATATTACGGATCTTTACCGGTGAACGGTAATTCCAGGTAGAGATCTTGATGCCGCTTCGTCTGCTGGCCGCGTGAACAATCTGGCCGTTACCAATATACATGGCAACGTGATTGATGGTTCCTTTGCTGTTGGCATAGAACAGAAGATCTCCAGGCTTCATCTCTGATGACTTTACAGCAGTCCCTTTTCCAGCCTGTGAGCCGGAATAATGAGGCAGGCCGATACCAAACTTAGAATATACGGACATGGTAAAGCCGGAACAATCTGCTCCCTTTGTCAGGCTGGTTCCGCCCCATACGTATGGGTTTCCTAAAAACTGCAGCGCATAATTGACAATCTGAGTTCTTAAGGAGGATTGGGCATTGGCCTTTTCCTCAAGGGGTGAGAATTTGATGGCCTGAGGAAGAGCGTAACGTACATCCACAAAGTCAGTAGCCACATAGGCACTGCTGTCTTCCTCCAGCTCAATCTCTACCCAGCCGTCTACCTGCTTTAATACAGGATATCTTTCGTTGTTGGATATCTGAGTCCAGATTTTGGAATCTGTACTGGGTTCTGATCTTGCATTCAGCATATCCGTATTTACAATAGCCATAAGCTGGGCAACCTGCATGGCTTCATCCTTTGCCGCCTGCCCGGTCAGAATATAATCTGATTTTACATATCCTGTAATGCTTCCTGATTGGATCTTATACCAGCCGTCGGCCGTTGTCTCCAAAATCTCACCGGCTGCCTTACTTGGCATCTTAGCAATTACCTTCCCTTTTTCGTTAGGCTCTTCTCTCACATTTAAATAATTATCTACATCAGATATTCCGATATTCTTATAGTAATTAAAGACCATTGCTTTTAAATCCAGTTTTCTCGCTTCATTTAAAGAGTATTCTAATGTTACATAATCAGAGGAAAGATATCCGGTTGAAATCTTTATCCAGCCTTCGGTTTGATCAAGCACCTCATATCTTTCATCGGCAAGAGCCTGCCCCACCGGATCCGAGCTTTTGGAAGCTTCTTTTCTGATATTCATGCTGTCCGCTTTAATAACTGCTCTTAATTTTACCAGACTTTCTGCTTTTTTAACCGCTTCCTCTCCTGTCAGCACATACTCTGAATTAATATAGCCTTCGATTCCTCCAGAAGTAATCTTATACCAGCCATCTTCTGTCTTTTCTAAAATATCACAGGCACCGTCACTCTGCAGCTTTCCAATAACATCCCCATCGGTACCAGGAGTCTTTCTGATGTTTAAATAAGCGGAAGCCTTGACAATTCCAAGATTTTTATAAGAAGCTACCACCTTCTTCATCTCTTCCGCCTGTTTGATCGCTTCTTCCGATGCTTTTACTGCTTCGTCATTATTAGCAGCTGCCTGATTCACAGCCTCTGAAGCGGTAGCCAGAGCTGCAGCTGCGGCACCTCCTCCATTGCGCTTTGCGAAGGCTCCGGCTGTAATGACACCAGCCACCAGTAAAACACCGGCTCCTCCTGCTATGAGATACTTTTTATAATCATTCTTACCGCGGCTCTTTCTTGCTTTATCCAAACGGATCACATAATCTTTATTGTCGTTTTTATTATCCATTCTGTACTTTCTCTCCATTGTCATATTTTCACCGGACAACCGATTTGGACTATGAGTTTATCCGCCTTAGTATAGCATATTTTGTCATGATTTGCGATATTTGTCTCACAAAAATTTATTAAGATTATGTTACATTATGATACGTAATTCAAAAATCTATTAAATTTTTGTAAAAATATGGGATGGTACTCTGCCCGAAAGCGGTTCCCATCCCATGCTTTTACTGCTAATTTGCTAAAATCATACGGTCATTGGAGAACTCTTCTCCGCTGGCCTCTTCGAATTTCCGAAGAAGATCTTCTACTTCCAGATTTTTCTTTTCTTCACCAGATATGTCAAAAATGATTCTTCCTTCATGCATCATAATGAGCCGGTTTCCAATCTGAATGGCATCCTTCATATTATGAGTGATCATGAGAGTCGTAAGATTTTGCTCTTCCACGATTTCCTCTGTAATTTCAAGAACCTTTTTTGCTGTCTTGGGATCAAGTGCTGCTGTATGCTCATCAAGAAGAAGAATTTTAGGCTTTTGTAAGGTCGCCATTAAAAGAGTAAGGGCCTGACGCTGTCCGCCGGAGAGCAGCCCAACTTTATTGGTCATACGGTTTTCAAGGCCAAGACCAAGCTTTTTTAAGGCCTCCTGGTAAAAGGACTTTTCATTTTGCTTAATCCCCCAGGAAAGCCCTCTTCCTTTGCCTCTCCGATAAGCCAGGGCCATATTCTCCTGAATCTCCATTCCGGCAGCGGTTCCCATCATAGGGTCCTGAAAGACTCTGCCAATGTACTTGGCACGCTTATACTCCGGGAAACGTGAAATATTAACACCATCTATTTCAATTCTTCCAGAATCTATGGGGTAAACACCGGCAATCATATTTAAGGTGGTGGATTTCCCCGCACCATTTCCTCCAATGACAGTGACAAAATCGCCTTCATTTAAATGGAGATTGATACCGTTTAAGGCTTTTTTCTCATTGATTGTATTTATATTAAATGTTTTCTTTACATTTTTTATATCCAGCATGATCATTCTCCTCCTTCTGTATAGGCCGCTTTTAACCGCCATTTCCGAATGACCACAGGGACGCATAGCGCCACGGCTACGATAGCAGCTGATAAAAGCTTCATATCGTTGGCATTCATACCCATTCTTAACACTACGGCACGGATTACAAAATAAATAACGGCACCCACGACGGCAGAGGTCAATTTACTTCCAAAGGAACGTAGTTTCCCCATAAGTACTTCACCGATGACAATAGCGGCAAGACCGATGACTATGGCACCGGTTCCCATTCCGATGTCCGCATATTTCTGGCTTTGGCAAACGAGGCCTCCAGAAATACCAACAAGGCCGTTACTTATGGTCAGGGCAAGAAGCTTGGTCCAGTTGGTATTGACGCCCAGGGCACGGACCATTGCCTCATTGTTACCAGTCGCACGCATTGCGCTTCCGATCTCAGTACCGAAAAACCAGTACAGGAGAACGATCATAACAACGGCAAAACCAACTCCGATCACCAGAGCAGCCGCCTGCTTGTTGATTCCAGTTGCATCAATGAATTTAGAGACTATGGTATCTGTCTTTAAAAGAGGCACATTGCTCTTTCCTCCCATAATCCTTAGGTTGATGGACCAAAGTCCGATCTGAGTCAAAATTCCTGCCAGTATAGCTGGAATCTCAAACACGGTATGTAAGAGTCCAGTGATAGCACCAGCTGCCATACCTGCAACTCCGGCAATCAATAATGCGATCCAGGGATCCATCTTAAAAACCAGCACCATAACCGCACATACACAGCCGCCCAGGGCAAAGCTGCCATCAACGGTCAAATCAGCAATATCCAAAAGCTTATAGGTGATGTAAACACCAAGCACCATAATTCCCCATAAAACGCCTTGTACCACTGCATCCTGAAGGGATATCATTAAACCACTCATCTATTTAATCCTCCGCATATTTTCTTTTTACAGGCATAAATGCCTTACATAAAAGATGTAATTTTCATCTTTTATGTAAAGCATCTATGAGAGGGTTAAGCGGACCTGATACTTCTGGTCCGCTTATATCTCACTGAAACTTCTTTTTATTATTTAATATTGGAAACATCAATTCCTAAGGCTTTCGCCGTTTCTTCATTTACAGAAAGCTTGCATTTGTCTGCCGGGAGATATTCAATCGGCATCTTGGAAATGTCGTCTCCGTCTTTTAAGATTTTAACTGCCTGCTGTCCGGTTAAATATCCAAGTTCAAAATAATCAATTCCATACGTAGCAAGGCCGCCTGCTTTTACCATGCCCTCTTCACCACATATGGTAGGAAGGCCGTTTTCATTCGCGACCATGGCAACTGTAGTCATTCCCGCTGCTATGGTATTATCCGTTGGCGCATAGATAGCGTCTACTTTTCCAACCATGGAGGTTACAACGGTCTGAATTTCATTGGAACTGGATACCGTGTAATCTACCGCAGTCATACCTTCTGCTTCAATGGCTTCTTTTGCCATCTTTGCCTGAATCTCAGAATTGGATTCTGAGGAAGCATAAAGAATTCCAACTGTTTTTGCATCAGGAAGAATCTTCTTTAATAAGGAAATCTGTTCTTTGACCGGAGTCAGATCAGAAGTACCGCTGACATTTCCGCCTGGGGCATCGTTGCTTGCAACCAGATCAGAAGCGGCTGGGTCGGTAACAGCTGTTACCAGTACCGGGATATCAGAGGTTGTTCCAGCTACCGCCTGTGCTGCTGGAGTCGCAATGGAAAGAATTAAGTCGCTTCCATCATTAACCAGCTTGCTTGCAATGGTCTGGCAGGTGGACTGATCGCCTGCGGCGTTTTGCTGGTCTGCAACATAGTTGAGTCCTGCATCATCAAGCGCTTTTATAAATCCCTTATTTGCTGCATCAAGGGCAGTATGCTGAACCAGCTGCAGCACACCGATCTTATACTGCTTCCCATCGGCTGTTTTTTCTCCTGTGGTCGCGGCACCTTCTGTTGTCGCCTGGGCTGTAGTCGTCTCAGTGGATGAGCTTTTACTTTCCTCGGTTTTTCCACCGCAGGCAGTTAAGGACATCATCATTGCACCGGCAAGAATCAGTGACAGTATTTTTTTTGTTTTCTTCATAAACTTCTCTCCTCACCATCTAAAAATCTCGTCCTGTTTTGAACTTATTTCGTATCATACTACAAAAAATACCCGGCGTCAATTTTATTACTTTAAATTTATGTAATTTTAAAGCACTAAAGTGCATTTTCGTAAAATATGCACTATTATATACCCTTAAAACTGGATTCATTGCACAAAAAACCGGAGCATTTTTCTGCTCCGGTCCAAACATCTAATTGGTCAAAAATCCCTTTCCAATGATCTCACTGGAATTGGAAATAAGGATAAACGCCGATGGCTCTACCGTACGGATATAGTTTCTAAGCTTCATTGCCTGAGACCGCTTCATGGTTGTTAAAATGACCGTTTTCTTATGGTGAGTGAATGCTCCCTGTGCTTCATAGACCGTAGCACTCCGGTTAAGACCATGGATGATGTAATCGCAGATCGGTGCCGGATCATCGCAGATGATACTAAAGCATTTACATAAGTTCATGTTTTCCATGACATCATCAATGACAAGGGACTTTGCAAGAAGACCAAGGGAAGAAAACAGTCCGGTCTGAGGGCCAAACACAAAATAAGCCATAATCACACCGGTCAAGTCTACCAGTAAAAGCACGGTGCCAATATTGAAGCTGGTATAACGTTTTAAAATCATTGCTATAATATCAGTCCCGCCACTGGATGCACCCACGTAAAATAGAAGGGCCGATCCCACACTGGGCAGTAAGATAGCAAAAATAAGCTCTAACAACGGTTCCGACGTAAGCGGCCCTTTCATAGGGCAGATACGTTCCAGAATATATAAGGATAATGACATGACAAGGGTGGCATATACTGTCTTGATACCAAACCCACGTCCCAGAAACAGAAACCCCAGTACCAGCAAGACCGCATTCACTATATTGGTGAACTGGCTGGCTGACCAGTGGGTCAAGGCGCTGATAACAGTAGCAAAGCCCGTAACCCCTCCAAAAGCAAAGTTGTTAGGGAATTTAAAAAAATAGACTCCCACTACCATTACCCAGATACTAAACGTAATAATACCATATTCCGTAAGCGTTCTCAGCATTTTATTTTCTATCTGCTTCATGACCGTTTCTATGTCTCCCTCCGGATCATTCCGTCCGGTTCTGTATATTTTTTTCAGTGAGTCAGGCTATTACCTCTGACTCCCAATAGAATATAACTCAAAGGGAAAATAATTACAAACATCAATCTATCTGATAGTCTCACAATGTTTCTATTGTGAAACAGGTACGAACCCAACACTGGTCAAAAACCGGTGAAATCCTCTCCGACCTTCTTCGCAGCATTTGTATACGCCAGAATCTTCAAGTACCCGTTCAAACACGAGTCCAACCTCTTTTTTTAAGATATCCTCAATATTATCTGCAGTCACGGTATCATAGTTTGGGAGAAAATTCTTTACCCAATCACCATGCTTTTCTATGATCTCATTGGAGCTTATGTCCTTTCCAGTCAATATATAATCTGCTAAAAGATTCAGCTCCTCTTTTAGTCTGGATGGAAGTACAGCAAGTCCCATTACTTCAATCAGGCCTATGTTCTCTTTTTTAATATGGTGAAGTTCAGAATGAGGATGGTAAAATCCAAGAGGGCAGTCTTCAGTTGTTATATTATTTCTCAAAACAAGATCCAATTCATACATTCCATCTTTCTTTCTTGCAATGGGGGTAATGGTATTATGAGGCTGTCCATCAGTTTCGGCTAAAACAAAGGACTCTTCATCGGTATAGGTTCTCCAGGCGTTAAGAACCTTTTCTCCAAGGGAAATCAAATCATCGGGATTTTCACTTCTGGTTCTTAATACTGACATGGGCCATCTTACGATTCCAGCCTGTACTCCCTCATAGCCTTTGATCTCATAGCTTGCTTCTATGTTCGCCTTTGCCATGGCAAAATCATAATTACCACCCTGGAAATGATCATGGGAAAGAATAGATCCGCCTACGATTGGAAGATCTGCATTGGAGCCAAGAAAATAATGGGGGAACTGTTTTACGAAGTCAAACAGTTTTACAAACGTATTACGCTCTATCTTCATAGGAATGTGCTGTCCATTGAATACTATACAGTGTTCGTTATAATACACGTAGGGAGAATACTGAAACCCCCACTGGTTCTGGTTCATATTTAGCCGTATAATACGGTGGTTATTCCTTGCAGGGTGATTGGTCCTTCCTGTATATCCCTCATTCTCCATACAGAGAAGACATTTGGGATAGCCGCTTTGCTTTGCAAGCTTAGCTGCTGCAATTGCTTTGGGATCTTTTTCCGGTTTTGATAGATTTACAGTAATATCTAAATCTCCGTATTTGGTGGAAGTAATCCAACGCATATCTTTTTTGATCCGGTAGCTTCTGATATAGTCCGAATCCTGAGCCAGCTTATAATAATATCCGGTAGCAGCAAGAGGCGACTGATTGTGATACAGGTCCCAGAACTTTTTTTCCACTTCACTCGGTCTTGGCATCAGGCAGTTCATTAACCTGGTATCAAACAAATCCCGATAGGTAATACTGTCTTCCTCCAAAAGTCCCTGTTCACAGGCATAATCCAGCATTTCTTTTAAAACAGCCTCAAGATCGATATCCTCAACTTCTCCATCCGGTTCCTCATATTCACAAAGCTTTAGCACATCGAGAATCTGGTTTACCGCATAATAATAGTCTGCTTCCTCGATCAGGCCTTTATTACGTCCATACTGTATTAGCTTTTTAATTGCCATGTTAATCATCCTGATGCTCCTCCTGGTCTTCTTTTGCCTTATTTCACAATTATATCGTTTCCCACCATGCAAAACAATAGAATTTATTTTGAATTTACTGCAATTTTTTTAGGTAATAGCGGATTCTCTCTATCATCATATTTCCTAATATGCCAATGACAAGGCCTGCCAATGTGCCTGCCACAAGGAGCACGGGAAGGTAATAAAATACGCCTGCCTGCCTGACAACAAAGGCTGCCACAAGGAGCTGGCCAATGTTATGAGCCACACCGCCCATAATACTGACTCCCACCGTCCCGAACAAACGGAATTTTTTACAAACAGCCATAGCAAGAAGGCTAAGTGCCAGACCTCCCAGGCTGTAGAATACTGCAAATAGATTGCTGAAGGTAAATCCCACTAGAAGAATACGAATCAGCGAGATCACCACAGTCCCCTTTATGCCGATGGTATAAAGACCTGTCATTGTTACAAGATTTGCCAGTCCCAGCTTTACACCCTGTATTCCAAGTGAGATGGGAATCAGGGTCTCTATATAGCTAAGAACAAAAGCAAGAGCAATCAGCATTCCATAAAGAGATGCTCTTTGTGCCGATCCTTTCCCATTCATAATAAACTCTCCTTTTATTTCCTGAAATAATATGTAAAATCCCGGAGAACAGTCTTATCTTGCTAAGCCTTTCTCCGGGATATCATTACTATCTTATTATTTGGAAGCCTGTGTCAGACAATCCTTGACTCCATTGACAAATCCATACAGATTAATGCTGACGGAGGCTACGGTATCCGTATAACCACTTGCATTGATCAGTCCCTCTAAGGACTGATGCTGCAGGACATAATCCGCCACTGCTGTGGCCTGCTCATGCCACTTGGGGCCGTTATCTGTCATCTTATAGCTGCCATCCATAGACAGTTTACTTTTTTTGGAACCGTCCTTTGCGACACAATCCCAGGTCAGGCTTGTAATGGTATTATCCTTTATTGTCATGTTCACCTGATCCTTAAAGCCATTCTTATCAAACTCTGGTGCTTCATAGGAAAAGGTTCCGTCCTTTAGAGAGGCTTTATTTTCTGCCGCCTCACCAGATGCCTGGCTTAAGCAGTCCTTTACACCATTTACAAATCCATATAAGTTAATGCTGACGGAAGCTACCGTATCGGTATAGCCTTCTTCATTGATCAGACCATTGACAGACTGATGCCCCAGCACATAATCAGTAACAGCTTTTGCCTGCTCATGCCATTCCGGACCATTCTCCGTCATCTTGTATTTTCCATCCATAGACAAACGGCTTTTCTTTGTTCCGTCCTCCTTAACACAATCCCAGGTCAGGCTTGTAATGGTATTGTCTGAAACAGTCATATTCACCTGATCCTTAAATCCATTGTCATCAAACTCCGGTGCTTCATAGGAATAGGTCCCGTTCTTTAAGGAAGACTTTGCATTGGGAGCCTCACCGGCAGCCTGGCTTAAGCAGTCCTTTACGCCATTTACAAATCCATGGAGATTAATGCTGACTGATGCCACAGTATCCGTATAGCCATCTGCATTGGTAAGACCTTCCACAGACTGGTGAGCAATTACATAATCAGTCACCGCCTTGGCCTGTTCATACCATTCCGGACCGTTATCTGTCATCTTATAATTTCCATCCATAGATAGTTTGCTCTTTTTGTTACCATCTTTCGTAATACAGTCCCAGGTCAGGCTTGTGATCGTATTGTCTTTGATGGTCATATTCACCTGGTCTTTAAAACCATTCTCATCAAACTCCGGCGCTTCATAGGAATAGGTTCCGTCTTTTAAACTGGATTCCTTCTGAGGGACAGTTTCTTCCTGATAAGCTAAGCTTGATTCAGGTGTTTCTCCTTTTGCCTGGGAAAGGGCCTGATCCACAGCCTTTTTAATGGCATTGCTGCTTAAGGTCGCTCCACTTACAGCATCCACCTCCGTCGATTGCTTGGAAAGTATGGTATCTGTAAGGCCTGGAAGCACCATATCTAAAAGTGTTTCCTTCTCGCCCTTTACATTAATTGACTGCATCTTTTTGGCTGTTACTACTACATCAACGGTAACGTCACCGCCATATCCCCGGGCAGTTCCCGTATACGTGCCTGGAGTGTATAAACTGGTACCTGACATGCTGTCAACCGCTTTGTAAAGAGGTTCTGAACCAAACACAGTGGCACCTGCCAGTACGATCATAACTCCAAGACCGATTAATCCATTCCTTTTTGCATTTGCGTTAAACTTTTTCATATCTTCCTCCTGCCTGATAAGGTTTGATTATATTTTAACATAGTTTATAAGCTTTTATCAATTAGTTTATTGATTATTTATCTTTGGTAAGAGCTGAAATTATGTGATATAATAAGATTATGAATTTCCATGTTCTGGGAAATCATCATACTTAACTGAGTAAAAGGAAAAAACAATATGATTATAAAAAAATATAAAAAAGAAATGATTCTTATTGCAGGAATTTTAATCGTATCCTGCCTTCTCCTCCTTTTCAACCAGATTCTTTTTAGGGCTCCGGCGGGAAAGGTGGAAATAACGGTTGACGGTAATGTGATTCAGACCCTCAATTTAAACGAGGATGGAGAGATTTTGGTTCACGGATTCAACGGCGGAACGAACCGGGTCGTGGTAAAGGATAAAAAGGTAAGCGTAACAGAAGCTTCCTGTCCGGATAAGGTCTGCATTCACAAAGGCTGGATCCAGCACACAGGTGAAAATGTGGTCTGCTTACCCAACCATATGATTGCCAGGATCATAGGAGAATAGTCTTTCAGCCTTCTCTTTTATCTCCAAAGTAAAATAATGCTACCGTACCTGGACCTGTATGAGCCCCGATCACAGTCCCTACGTTGTTAATCACAACTGGTCCTGATAAATGTAAAAAACGGTCCTCAATGAGCAGTGCCACTTCTTTCGCATCTTTTTCACATGCAGAATGGGACATAAAACACTTGCCGTTGTAATTGATACCGCCGTCCGCATGAAGCTCCATCATACGGACAATCTCCTGTATGGCCTTTTTCTTCGTCCGGATCTTCTGGACCGGTATCAAGCAGCCCTTATCGTTGATATTCATGAGAGGACAGATATTTAGAACAGTACCTAACATAGCAGAGGTGGCAGAAATTCTTCCGCCTCTCTTAAAGCTGGTAAGATCTGTGGAAAAGAACCAGTGATGAACCCTCAGACGATTCTCTTCTACCCATCGAACCGCATCTTCTAAAGACACATCCTTGTCCCTTAAATCAGCTGTTGCATCCACCAAAAGGCCATAGCCGGAAGAAGCTCCAAGGGTATCCATTACGACAATGGTTCTGTCCGGATACTTTGCTCTCATCTCTTCCCGTGCCACACAGGCTGAATTATAAGTTCCTGAAATTCCGGAAGATAGGGTAAGGTGCAAAATATCCTTGCCTTCCTTTAAAAATGGTTCAAAAAAATCACAGTATTCATCCACATTCACCTGAGAGGTAACTGGAGTTGAGCCTTTTGATATTCGGTTATAAAACTGATCAAATGGAATGCTTCTTCCTAAATCATCGGGATAGGTAATTCCATCCATGGTATAATGAAAGCAGACGAAAGGAATATGACGGCGGTCAAAGTATTCCCTGCTCATATCTGCAGTAGAACAACAGGTTAAAATAAATTTCCCCACAAATAACACCTCCTGGCATTGTTTGTCTCTATTTTATCACACTTTTCCATGAATTGGAATCTTTACTGTAAATTCTGTCCCCACATCAAGCTCTGAGGTCACATTGATAGTGCCATGATAGAAGTTTACAATATGCTTAACAATAGAGAGACCGAGACCGGTACCTCCCTGTTTTTTGCTCCTGCCTTTATCTACCCGGTAAAAACGTTCAAAGATCCGGCTAAGTGAATCCTTAGGAATCCCCATACCATTATCCTTGACCTGTACAATTAAATTCCGGTCTTCCTCTCTTACCCTGACCCAGACTTCCCCTCCAGGCTTATTGTATTTTACTGCATTGGTAATCAAATTGCCAAAAAGCTCTTTCATTTGCTGGCTGTTAGCATAGATGCAGATGGGCTTACAATCCAGATGAATGAGGACTTCATGGGAGGCAGCTAAGGGCTTTAAAGAATCTAAAATATCATTAAGGACAATGGAGAGACGTACATCACTTTTCAGTACTTCTGCATCCTTTGTTTCAAGCTTTGATATCATCAGAATATCGTTGATTAAATTGTTCATATTGGCAGCTTCCTTTTTGATTCGATTAAGGAACTCTTTTTTTTGCTCCTCGTCCTGAATAATTCCACTCTCCAAAAGCTCCGCGTATCCCTGAACAGAGGTTATGGGAGTCTTTAATTCATGGGAAGCATTGCTGAAAAATTCCTGACGGATCTGCTTTTCCATCTCTATCTGATTCAAGTAATCCTTTACATTCTTTGACATCTTTGTGGTTGTATCCGCTATGATATTAATTTCCGGATACTGGTACGTTTCAAAGGATAGATCTGTATAATCCCCCTTTACCTTAAGCATCTCCTGAGATATCTCTTTCAAAGGTTTTGTAATGGATTCTGCAAAGCTGTCTGCTGAAAAAGCGGAATACATGATAGCAACCAGGAAGGTAAGCCATACCGCAGGAAGGAGAAGCATTAAGTATTCCTTCATGCCCGTATATGGTGTGGCCATACGAAGGATGTAATCTGATTCACTGGAACGTATGGCTACATAGAGCATATTTTCTTTTAAGGTCTCAGAATAACGTCTGGAATAACCGATTCCTTCTTCTATCGCTTCTTTTATCTCTTCCCGGTCGGAATGATTATCCAGAGTGCTTACAGGTACATCTCCCGTATCAGCAACGACTACTCCGTCTTTTTGAATGATGGTGAAACGACCCTGCTTTTCATCTAAGGCGGTTTTCAATTTTTCTACTTCACCCAAAAAATCTCCATTGTAATCCAGCACCTTATCGATCGCACCCAGAGTATAGAGCATGTCTTTTCTTGAGTTCTTTAAAAGGGCACTGCTGGAAGCAATATAGAAAATGAATGTACTTAAAAACAAAACCACTAAAATTACCTGCAGAAATTTTGCAAAGATTGCTTTTCTCATGAACCCCTCCGCTTATTTTTACTCTTCTGTACGAATAAACCGGTATCCGACTCCACGGACCGTTTTAATGCATGCACTTCCCTTTTCTCCCAGCTTCTGCCTTAAGGTTCTAATGTGCATATCAAGAGTCCTTGTCTCACCGTCATAATCGTATCCCCAGATTTGATTTAAGAGTTCATCTCTGGTCACTACCTTATTATGGTTTTCCATTAAATACTGTAAAAGCTCAAATTCCTTTAATGTAAGTTCCACCTTTGTTCCTTCGCAGTAAACCTCTCTCGTTTTTTTATTGAGGCTTAAGCAGTAAAGCTCCAGTTCATCCTCTGCTGCATTGGACCTTGTGGACCGTCTTAAAAGACTGCGGATTCTGGCTGCCAGTTCCATCACACCAAAGGGCTTTGTCATATAGTCATCTGCACCGCCGTCAAGACCGGCCACCTTATCAAATTCTCTGTCCTTTGCAGTGAGCACTAAGATAGGAAGATCTTTTAAGGATTCGATTTTCCTGATCTTTCGTATGGCAGTTAAGCCATCCATGCCTGGCAGCATCCAGTCAAACACAGCAAGCGCTGGTTTGTCTGATTCAATCTGCTTTAAGCAGTCCTCGGCCATCTCAAAGGCTGCCACCTCATATCCAAATCCCTCCAGGGCAATTTTAATTAAATCTCTGATATTATCATCGTCTTCAATTACATAGATCTGTTCCATACGAAATCTCCCTTTCCTTACATTTCATCTCTGACAAAACCTGCAATATTATGCGCATGGTCTGATATGCGTTCCAAATTGTTTAAAGCATCTAAATATATGACCCCGTTTTCTGGTTTACAGGCTTTCGACGCCAGTCGAAGGATATGGCGCTCCCTGAATTCTTCCTCCAGGTTGTCCACAAGCTCTTCGCTTCGGACAACGGCACGGACCTCAGACATATCGGAAGAGGCTCTTGCTTTTATGGCGTGCTCCAAAGAAGACCGGACGGATTGAAACATCTCCTTAAGCTCCTTATCCCCCTCTTTAGAAAACACAATGTTTCTTTTGTTCTTTTCCAGCGCCAGTTCTGAAAGATTTTCACAATGATCGCTGATACGTTCAAAATCACTGACCGTATAAAAAAGATTTTTAACAATCAGATGCTGTTCTTCATTCAAAGACTGGTTACTGATCTTTATTAGATAGTCTGTGATGATTTTTTCATAATCATCAATTTTTTGTTCCATTTTTTTCACCTGGTAGGCATGGCTTCCATCATCCGTCAAAAGGACACGTGCTGCCATATCAAAGTTTTCAAGAGCCGCATACCCCATATTTACTACTTCATGAGTCACGCTCTCAATGGCAAAGGAAGGTGTGTCAAGAATCCGGTTGTCAAGATGGCGCTTCATCTCATCCTTGGAATCCAAAGAGCATCCACTGGCTGATGTTCCTTCTCGGATAAGAATACCAGAGGCTTTGACCAGAAATCCGGCAAATGGAAACAGGAGAATGGTATTGCTTACATTAAAAACCGTATGAAAAATGGAGATCCCAACACTGGTGACAGGAGAATCCGCAAGCTGCGTATTCATCCGGAATATCAAAACCATGGCTGTCCCAAAAATAACGGCACCAATGGTATTAAAAAGGAGATGAATGACCGCCGCCCTTTTCGCCGTACTGTTTGCTCCAATGCTAGACCTTAGTGCAGCCGCACAGGAACCAATATTTTGTCCTAAATTAATAAAAACAGCGGTTTGCCAGCTGATCATCCCGTTTAAGGCCAGGACCTGTAAAACACCTACAGATACTGTAGAGCTCTGAAGCAGTACCGTAACAAAAAGTCCTGCCACGATGCCAAGGAAAGGATGCCTGCCCAAATTAGTAAAAAGTTCCAAAAGTTCTTTATTGGTGCGATAGGCAGAAGCGGCTTCTGACATAAAACCAAGACCAATGAAAAGAAGTCCGAATCCCACCAGAATTTCACCAGCCTGTTTTGCTTTTCCGTTTCTGGACAGATAGCGGATCATGGCTCCTGATACGATCAGAATGGGAGAAAAAAGCTCTGGCTTTAACAGCTCTCCCCATTCATTCATGGATACGATCCAGCTGGTGACGGTCGTTCCCACATTGGCTCCCATAATGATTCCCACTGCCTGAGACAGGTCTAATATCCCGGCATTGACAAACCCCACCACCATAATGGTGGTAGCATTGCTGCTGAGAATTATGGCGGTAATCCCGGTCCCCAGTAAAATTCCCATGACCGGATTATCAGTCAGGGCTCCTAAAAGCTGCTGCATTTTGTGTCCAGCCGTTTTTTGAAGCCCATCTCCCATTCGGTCGATTCCATAAAGAAAGATTCCTAGTCCTCCAAGGAATTTAATTAACATCTGTATATCATCCATCGACATAGTATTCCCCCTGATCTTACGGCATGTCTTGTAAGTACTATATCAAATCTATGTAAAGTATCTTGCGCTGAAAGGTAAAATATTTGTAAATTTTTCTTTAGTGTAAGATTTCCTCATAAACCCGAAGTACGTTTTTGTAAAATACAGCTTCAATTTCACTCTCTGTAAAGCCTGCTTTCTTCATGGCAGCTTCCAGTATGGGCAGATCTTCCGGAGACTTCATCTCCAATTCTCCACCAATACCATCAAAATCAGATCCCAGTCCGATGCACTGGATGCCTCCAACCTGCTTCATGTGCTTGATATGGGCAATCATATGTTCCACACGGCTTAAGACGGTATCTCCCTTTTTCCAGTCATATAAAAAAGCAGCGCAGTAATTAAGACCAGCAACGCCTCCCCGCTCAGAAAGCCGGCGTATCATATCGTCCGTTAAATTTCTGGGATTGGAAGCTACCGTTCTTGCGTTGGAATGACTTGCCACAAACGGCTTTTTCGTATAGCGGAATACATCTTCGATGCCGGCATCTGATAAATGAGAGATATCCACGATTATGCCAAGAGCCTCCATCTCATTTACAAATTCTATCCCTTTTTCCGTCAGACCATGTTCCGTATCCGGTTCAAAAAAGGCTTCTCCATGTTCCTGCCAAATGCGGTTAGGACTTGCCAATTCATTCTTATGGTTCCAGGTGAGTGTCATCATACGAACACCAAGACGGTAGAAATTTCTTAAAAATGCAATCTCTCCCTGGCAGACGCCGCCCTCTTCTATGGTGAGGAGAGCCGACATTTTTCCTTCCTTTCTATTTCTTTCAATATCCTCATAACAGGTGACTACACCAATCAAATCTTCATGCTTTGCAATCTCCGTATAAAAAAGGTCCACCAGCTTCATACAGTATTCAAAGGGACGTTCATGCCTCGTTAATTCTGTAAACAGCGCAAAATTCTGCAAACAGTAATCTCCCTTTTTCATCCGCTCTAAATCAATGTGGCAATCATTTTTCAACAGTGAGTAAGCCTTTCCAGCTTCTCTTCGATAGTACAATTCTGAAATTGTATCGCAATGCATATCAATAACCTTCATGATTTCTGCCTTCCCTGCTCTCTATATTTTAAATGTATTTAAGGAGTAACCCATGATGAGTTACTCCTTTTGTTACTATGCAAATAGTATCATTCTTATGCTGTATTTGCAAGAAAATATTCACTTCTTATTCACTGCGCAAGGCATCAATTGGATTTAACTTTGCCGCCCGGTTTGCAGGCATATAACCAAAGACAAGACCAATCCCCACAGAAACGCTGAAGGAGATTAAGACAGCCCCTGGGGTCGGGGTCGCATTAAGGCCCATAAAGCTGCTGATCACTGTGGTGGCTATGGATCCAACTACGATTCCGATGACACCTCCCAGAGAACTGGTCACCGCCGCTTCTATAACAAACTGCTGCATAATATTTCGTTTTTGAGCACCAAGGGCCTTTCGGATTCCAATTTCTCTTGTTCGTTCTGTGACGGATACCAGCATAATATTCATAACTCCGACTCCAGCTACTAACAGAGAGATTCCTGCAATTCCTCCAAGCATCATGGACATCATGGACATAATAGAATTTAACGAATCCAAAAGCTCGCTCATCGCAGACACCCGAAACAAATCATCGTCTTTAAAGATACCCATCAAAAATGAATTGATTGCATTTTTAGCCTGGGTTGTATGGTCTGTATCTGCAGTGGCAAACACATAGCTGTTTACATTGGCACTATTGGTCTGCCTGACTGCACTGCTGTAAGGAAGATATAAAACATCATCGGAGCCACCAGCTTCCAGCTCATCCTCATTCTGTCTTGAAATGACTCCTACGATCTTGTAGCTGACACCATCAATTTTTAAGGTTTCCCCAATGGCCTTATCCACACCTCCAAACAAATCCCAGGCTACGTAATAACCTGCCACAACCACCTTTTGCCGTGACAAAATGTCGGAAAACTGAAGAAACCTTCCGGATTCCAGCGTTTGATCCTTCATATCCAGATACTGCTCACTGACGCCGGTCACCGTAGTATCCGTCAGGGTTTCCGTCCCGTTTTTAATGGTACCGGAGATGGAAATCTTAGGAGTCATCTGAGAAAAGAGATCCTGATTCTTTTCATAAAACTCATACATTTCATCCACAGTTACGGATCTTGAGGAAAGATTTGATACATTTACATTAATCTGGTTTGTTCCCATACTGGAGAACTGTTCTGTCATATAATTCATTTGGCCGTTTACCAGGCTGACCAGTATGATAACAGAGGCCACTCCTATAATGATTCCCAGCATGGTAAGAAAGGAACGCAGTTTGTTTCCCCATATGCTTTTTATGGCCATTTTAAAGGATTGCAGAATATTCATTTACGTCTCCATCAAAATTAATCTTTCCATCGTGTACCCTTACTACCCGTTCTGCCTCCATGGCTATGGTGCTGTCGTGGGTAATGATAACAATTGTATTGCCTTCCTCGTTAAGCTGCTTTAAAAAGTCCAGTACATCCCTGCTGGTCTTGGAATCAAGAGCACCTGTAGGCTCATCTGCCAAAATAAGGGAAGGATTTCCAGCAAGAGCACGGGCAATGGATACCCTTTGCTGCTGACCGCCGGAAAGCTGATTGGGAAAGTTTCTCCATTTTTCCTCAAGCCCCACTCTTTTTAAAGATTCCATCGCCTTTTGTTTTCTCTCATCCGCAGAAATTCCGGAATAAAGGAGAGGAAGTTCCACGTTCTCTAAGAGATTTAATTTGGGAAGCAGATTGTATTGCTGAAATATAAATCCAATCATCTTATTGCGCACCTTGGCAAGCTGATGATCTCCCATATTTCCCACATCTTCGCCTCCCAGATAATAGGAGCCAGAGCTTGGTACATCAAGGGCACCAATGATGTTCATAAGAGTGGATTTACCGCTTCCTGATTTTCCTACAATGGCTACAAATTCTCCTCTGCAAATGGTCAGCGTAACTCCGTCACTTGCACGGACTTCCTCACCGCCCAATTGATAAATCTTATATATATCTTTTAATTCAATCAAAGGTTCCGCCATATTTATGTCTCCTGCTCACTCTATTTATCGCCCGCTGTTACGATTGCCACCACCTCCACCGGTTCCGCCACCGCCGGTTCTGCCTCCACCGGGCCCGCCGCCGCCTGTAATACCGCCCATTCCGCCCATTCCGCCTGGCATCATGTTATTTGAAGTCTTTTCAACAGAGGATTGTGCTACGTATACTTCCTCTCCCTCTGTGAGACCGCTTTTTATTTCAACATAATCTTTACTGATCAGGCCTGCGCTAACTTCCACACTGCGGAAACCGGCAGGTACGTTTCCAATCTTTTCTTTCACAGAATCATCTTTTACATAGACGGTATTGCCTCTCATCAGGGAATCAGCAGGAATGGCAATGACATCCTTTGCCTCATCAAGAATAATTACACCATCTACATTCATACCTGGAAGAAGTTCGTCAAGCCCATCGTTTAACGTAACGGTAACAGGATAATTCGTAACACCGTTAGAGGTAGAGCTTTGCAGACTGACATTTGTCACAGTCCCGGAAAATGTCTTACCGGATACTGCATCCGCAGTAATATTGACGCTTTGGCCTGCTTTTACCGATTTCACATCGAGTTCATCCACTAACATCTCAAACGTATAATTGGACATATCATAAATAACTGCAAGTACTGTGTTCCCGGTGGTGCTCTTTGATATTTTATCTCCAACTTTTACTGTTTTTTTAATGACCTTCCCTGAAATGGGAGCGGTAACGGTATAGTTATCATAAGTATCCTGAGTGCTTTCAAGCTTGCTTTTTGCGGATTCCAGACTTTCCTGAGCTTTGTCCAGGGAATCCTTATAGGTTCGCAGTAATTTATCAGCAGATTTGCTTTCTATGGAGAATATTGGGGTTCCTTTTGTTACGTAGTCGCCTTCCTTTACAAGCATCCTCTGTATTTCAACTGTGGAGGATATATCTGCCTTCATGGTAGTTTCCAGCTTCGGCTCAAAGGCCGCTTCCATACTGCTTACAAAATCGCCGACGAGAGCCGTTGCAGCTGTTTCCGAGGTAATGCCCCCGGGATTTGCGACCTCTATGGTAACATACCGTACAATACGTCCGCCTGTTAAAGTAACATCCATATTGCTGACCGAGGAAACCACCCCATTAATCTGCTCTCCCGTATCGGTAAGGGTCAGGATTGCTCCGTTGCCAGACACAATCTGAGCTGCTTCTGCCAAAAGGAATGGAACCTTTAGTTTCATTGTTTTGTCATCATAGATTGCGGCTATTTCTGTACCATTACTCACTTTGTCTCCATCTTTGATGGACAGGGTTTTGATAAATCCGTTTTCTGTAGCTTTATACGTATTTCCGCTATAATCAGACAACGCTGTATTATAATCCTCCAGTGCATTCTGATAGCTTTCCTGGGAACGCTCCAGAGAATTATTGGCAGATGATATCTGAGATTCCATGGAGGAGGTATCGATCCGGTAAAGCACCTGCCCCTTTTCCACCACATCCCCTTCCTCAAACTCGGCGGCTGTCACTTCCCCTTCCGCCAGTGAAGTAATGTCATACGTATCTTTAGGAGAAATCGTCCCTGAGGAAGAAAGTTCAGATGTAATATCTCGCTTGGAAACCGTTGCGGTCTGAATGCTCTTGGCTTTAGCAGATGCACTCTTTGACTTATTCATCATAAGGAAGCCAACGATTCCACCAAAAGCCAAAAGTACCACGATCAGAAGGATCAGAAATTTTTTCTTATTTTTCATTCTGTTTTCTCCTGTCAATCTTCAATATAGTCAATCACTGTTCTGGTCTGATTTCCTTCTGCATCCTCGGACAGTGTGTATACCAGATTTACGGAATCTCCTACCCGAAGATCTCCATAGGAAGAAAATACAAACTGCATCTCCGTGCTGGTAAGTACATAAGTATTGCCATCATCAAGAATGATTGCGGTGGGTGTCATTAAATCTGTGGAATTGTAAACCACATTGGTGATTTCTCCTAACACAGCGGAACGGCCGTTTTCATTTTCATTCCCCACGGTATACAGCCATACCGTTTTAGAAAGTGTATGATAATAGACCAATACACCGTCCGTGCTGTCAAAGGCAGTGGTAATTGCCTCACTGGAGTTTTTCACTGGATCTCCATCCAGATATATATTGGCATCACTGAGCTGAAATGGCAGATAAGAGTTCAGCCTGCTTTTACTGGTAACCACTTTTGGTCCCTTCGTGCTGTTATCCACCATAGAAAATGGATTGATTTCACCATCTGAAGTCAACTCGCAGTCCAGACTCTTACCAAACATGGTTCCTGATTTTGTATCGGTTTTAAGCAGATTGTAAAACAGATTCACACAGTCTTCCTTTGTCATGAGCTCAGCCGCTTCTTTATTCAATCCATCATCCAGCTCAAGAAAATGATACTTAGACATTCTAGATCCCGTCTGATCTCCTGTAAAATCAGTGTTTTTGTATTCCAAAAGGCCCAGTACTCCTTTTACCGCTTCCTGAAGAGTAACGTATTCCTCAGGTTTAAAGTTGCCCCCCAGATATCCATTCATAAATCCCTGTTCTGCTGCAATCCGTATGGAAGACGCATATTCATAATCCCTTGGCACATCTGCGAACACAGAGGTATTGCTGGTGCTGCTAACTGTGCTCCGGTAGGAAGAAGCATTCACAAGCATACTGGCAAATTCCCCTCGCGTTACCTTCATATTTATATTTCCTGTATTCATGATGCCGGATAATCCAACCACCTTTTTTCTTAAATCAAAACCTGCGGAAGCATGGGTAATCATGGGGTTGACTGCCGTTGCTGCCATTACAACAGCCAGGGCGGCTGCCATTCTTTGTCCGTGCATGTAAAATTCTCCTTTCCAGTCTGAAACTCTTTCCAATTTTAACAGACTCCTATGTCAGAAATGTGACTGTTAACTGAAATTAACCTGAAATGGCATAATATTACCATAGGAAGATATTTCAGTATAATTTCAGCTTTCTTTTTTATAATGAAAAGGTTCATTTGCTTAAAATCAAAGGATTGTTTATAATAGGTTTCAGTCTATATCATGATGGAAAGAAGGGAAACGAATGAAAGTATTGATTGTGGAGGATGAAATCAGGCTTGCTGACGCATTGGGACAGATCATGAAGGAACAAAATTATCATACAGATATTGTTAACGATGGAACTGACGGCCTTTATTATGGCCTCACAAATGAGTACGATGTGATTATACTGGATGTCATGCTGCCAGGAATGAACGGCTTTCAGATTGTACAAAAGCTAAGAGAATCCAGAATCAAAACACCAGTTCTTCTTCTGACCGCACGGGATGATACCAGCGATAAGGTCAAAGGTCTTGATAAAGGAGCCGACGATTACTTAACGAAGCCCTTTATACCAGAAGAGCTTCTGGCTCGGATCAGGGCCCTCTCTCGTCGGCAGGGAGATGTATTTCTTGATGAAATGGTATTTGGAGATCTTTCCCTTGATTTATCCTCCAATGATTTATGCTGTAGAGAAAAATCCATTCATTTGGCTTTTAAGGAGTTTGAGGTTTTAAAATTACTTATGAGCAATTCTGGTAAGATTATCTCAAAGGACACTTTAATAACCAGAGTATGGGGCAATGATTCTGATGCTGAAGATAATAACGTAGAAGCCTACATCTCATTTTTACGTAAAAAACTCTCCTTTGTTGGCTCTCAAGTGGAGATAAATACCATACGAAAAGTGGGCTATCGATTGGAGGGGCCCAAATGATACGAAAATTAAGATGGAAATTTATCATCATTAATATGACTTGCGTAGCAAGTATTCTTTTGGCTGTCATAGGACTCTTTTACTTTTCTGCTTCCAACCGCCTGGTCCGGCAGACAGAGATGGCTATGTTCCAATCCATAGAAAAGGATCGGTTCTCACCGCCATTTAAACTGGAACCTGGGAGGCACAAAAAGCAACCCCCGCCTCCTCCTATTCCCTCGTTTGTCGTTACTTTAAATTCCGATCACACCATAAGGACCATAGAACGAAACAACATTACCGTTACAACAGAGCTTGCCTCTACCTTAATTCAAATGGCTGATTCTACGGAGCTTACGAAAGGAGTTCTTCCAGACTATTCCCTTCGTTTTCTAAAGGCAGAAACTCCGGAAGGAACAAAAATCATTTTTGCAGATCAAAGCTACGAGATTAATAACATCAAGACTCTTACGGTCAACTGTATCATGCTTTTTACGGGGGCCGTATTCCTTTTTCTCATGCTGAGTCTGTATCTCTCCCGCCTTGCCCTAAAACCTGTTGAGGCTGCCTGGCATCAGCAGAATCAGTTTGTTGCAGACGCCTCCCATGAGTTAAAAACTCCTCTGACGGTGATTCTGGCAAATCTGGATATTATATCTACTCACCCGCAGTCTACGGTCAGGGAACAGAATAAATGGCTGAGCAACACAAAGGAAGAAGCTGCCAGTATGAAGCAGCTGGTGGAAAACCTCCTGTTTCTCGCCCGTTACGACGCTGGGGCAGGCAATGAAAGGAAGTCAGAACTTTCGTCCATTGATTTCAGCGACCTGGTTTTAAAAAGCACTCTTATCTTTGAATCCATTGCCTTTGAAAACAAGGTGGAACTGGTGAACGAAATTGAACCTGACATCATTCTTTCCGGGTATGAATCCCAGCTTAAGCAGGTTGTTACCATACTTCTTGATAATGCCTGTAAATATGCAGGAAAAGGTGGTACTGTTTCTATCGGACTAAAAAGCGCAAGCCACCTGGCTGTTTTAACCGTTTGTAATTCTGGCGAGATCATTCCACCGGAGGAACAGCAGCATATCTTTGAACGCTTTTACCGGACAGATAAATCAAGAGTAAGAAAAGAGGGAGGATATGGTCTTGGGCTTTCCATTGCAAAAACGATAATAGATTCTCATAAAGGGAAGATCAGCGTGACAAGCAGTCAGCCTGAAGGAACCATATTTACGGTGACCCTGCCACTAAAGCTGTAAAACAGGAAAATAAAAGACCCAGAGACAACCATGGCTAATAGCCAGTTTGCTGTCTCAGGGTCTTTTCTATGTTTATTTACTTATGGCAATCTCTTGAGCTTCAATCTTTTTTCTAATATTTAACATCCGCTCATCCGTATTTGCTATCACCTCTGCACATTCCCGAAGCTCCGTACTAATCTCTTCAGAATTAGCTTCCACCTCTTTTTTATACTTAAGCTGATGGTCAAGGCTTGCCCAAAAATCCATGGCAATGGTACGTATTTGAACCTCTACCCGCATCCACTTTTTCTGGTCCGAGAAAAATACTGGAATTTCCACAATCATATGGTAACTACGATAGCCGTTGGCTTTGGGGTGACGGATATAATCCTTAATCGCTATGATATGGACGTCATCCTGTCTTGTCAGCATCTCTGCCACTGCGTAAATGTCATCAAGAAAGGAACAGATGACCCGGATTCCTGCCACATCATCTAAATTTTCCATCATGGATTCCAGTGAGACAGGAAGACCTCTGCGCTGAAGCTTTTCCACAATGCTGATGGGTTTCTTCACTCTGGATTTCACAAGCTCAATGGGGTTTCTGGAGTTTCTCACAGATAATTCGTCATTTAAAACCTCTAATTTTGTTTTCAACTCCCGGATGGCACAGGTATACATCATCATAGCTTCCTGAAACTGGTAAGCCTGCTTAATCAATGGATCTGGAACCTGAACGAGATTCGGTACATTTACAATTGACTGATTCAATTCGCTATTAGGGTTCATGCTTATATTCATTTTTACACCTCAATGTTAAGAAACAATCTTAAGCCTTCTCAGCCGCTAAAACAGCTTCATCAAGCCATGGTGCCTCTAAGTATTCTACAGTTCCGCTATCCACAGCAGATGCGATTTTAGGATCAATGGGGATTTTCGCTAAAATGGGGAGGTCATGGGTTTTACCTACTTCATCAATGTGACTCTCTCCAAAGACTGAAATCTTTTTCCCGCAATCCGGACAATTTAAGTAGCTCATGTTCTCGACCAGTCCCAGAATCGGTACATTCATCTTCTTTGCCATATTGACTGCTTTTGCAACAATCATGGAAACCAGCTCCTGTGGAGACGTGACAATAAGAATTCCATCCACAGGCAGGGACTGGAATACGGTCAGAGGAACATCTCCGGTTCCAGGAGGCATATCTACAAACATATAATCGATATTTTCCCAAAGAGCTTCCTGCCAGAACTGCTTTACTGCTCCTGCAATGACCGGTCCTCTCCAGATGACCGGATCTGTCTCATGATCCAGAACAAGATTGGCAGACATCACCTCAATACCAGTGGATGTGGTGGCTGGAATCATAAGCCCATTTGGTGTCATTCCCACTCCAGAATCCGTGATACCAAATGCTTTTGGAATGGAAGGTCCTGTGATATCTGCATCAAGGATGGCTGTTTTATAGCCCTTGGAATTCATGCGTACTGCCATCATGGTGGTTACCAGTGATTTGCCGACTCCACCTTTTCCGCTGACGATACCAATTACTTTTTTTACTGTGCTGGCTGGATTTAACGGCTCAAGAAAGCTTTTAGGCCCTTCCTGCCTGCTTGGACAGCTTTCGCCGCAACTATTGCAATTATGTGTACAATCTAAATCGCTCATGTCAATTCCTCCTATGAAAAAGTTTATCGATAGAGGGCAGTCCATCGACTACCGTCTGAAATTATCATAACTGTCCCCTTATCCGTAAATATAAGATACGGATATTTTAGATTATAGTATGAAAGAGAGCTTCTGTCCATGGATTTTATACAAGCTTTATGAAAACAATGGTAAAAAAGACCCGAACTTTCTTAATAGAAAGAACAGGTCTTTTTTTATTATTTAGCTCTGGTTGCCTTTGTTTTTTGTATGATTTGAAACACTCCCATGGTATCAAGTGCTTTTACCAGGGTATAAAAAATCATGGAGTCAATGGGCCACATCACAAGATTTTTCAATGCCCTTGCAGGGAGAATGACCATAAATCCTTTTCCATACAGTATGGATAAGCAGATGGTGTTTAATATCACATTGCAGATTAGCATCACAATAAACTTTGAGATGAGAACCCTTTTTAAGGTCATTGCCTTTTTATAGTAAAAACAGCCATACATAAAACCGGATAATAAAGTCACCATAGTAAGGCCCGGGAAAAATGGTCCATTGGGCTTTAACAAGTACTTTAATACATCCATACTTCCTGAAAACAGACCGCCTACAATCGGGCCAAACAAGTAGGAAATGATTCCATTGGGTATGGAAGCAAAACCAATTCTGATATAATTTCCAAAATCAATGGAGAACATACCAAGAATAATTGCCAGGGCGCCAAACATGGCGGCAGTGGTGATGGTTCTTACATGCTTTAGCTCTTTGTAAGAATCGGTAAACAAAGTGACGAATTTTTTCATAAAAAAATACCTCCTTTGCAGACCTCAGACTACAACCGGAGATATAAAATACTTATCTTCTGATGCAGCGGGATGCGACTCGTGTACCGCAAGAAAATCTTTTCGTCCGAATGACAACTCCCTGTTCACTCAGCACTTAACGCACACTAGTCTACTCTGCGACTTTCATATTTATTTTTAACGTCACAAGTATAACACAGATTTTAAAGAATGCAAGTATTTTTTTTGTGCACGAAATACATTTGACATCTGCTAAAAAAAAGTTTAGGATAATCCTTAGCTGAAATTTCGACAAAAAGCGCAGGAGGCGTAGTTATGAGGTACTTAAGGCAATTCAGCATCATTCTTTTTATCTCTTTGATTGGAGAGATTATCCATCTTTTTATCTCTCTTCCCATTCCTGCCAGCATTTATGGTTTGCTGCTTATGCTAATTGGGTTAAAAACAAAACTCATACCTTTAAATGCGGTAGAGGATGCCAGCATGTTTCTGATTGAAATCATGCCAGTTATGTTTATACCGGCGGCGGTAGGACTGTTGGATTCCTGGGGGGTTCTTGGTTCTATGCTGGTTCCTTTTATTGTTATCACCCTGGTATCAACTATCCTGGTTATGGTGACCACCGGAAGAGTCACTCAGTTTTTTATCCGGGTTGATAAAAAAGGAAAGGATGATGATCATGAGTAATACAATCAATGGTTTTTTATTTTTTGGGGCTGTTATCAGCCTTCTGGGTTATGAATTAGGAATCCAACTAAAAAGAAGGTTTAAATCCCCTCTTTTTAACCCACTGTTAATATCCATTCTGATCGTTATGGCTCTTCTCTCTATATTTAATATTGAATATGAGGTATATAACCAGAGTGCAAAATATATCAGCTATCTTCTTACCCCAGCTACTATCTGTCTCGCTATTCCCTTATATCGACAGATGGAACTGCTTAAGAAACATTCCAAGGCTATTTTAGCCGGAACCTTGACTGGGGTCATCACTACCATGGTTACAGTACTGCTTCTTGCTATGGTATTTGGGCTTAATCATCAGGAGTACGTGACATTTTTACCAAAATCCATTACAACTGCTATCGCTATGGGAATTTCTGAGGAGATGAAAGGATTTGTTACGATTACCGTTGCCAGTATCATCATCACAGGAATTCTTGGAAGTATCATTGCCGAAACTGTATGTAAGATATTCCATATCACGGAACCGGTTGCAGTAGGTATTGCCATCGGATCCTCTGCCCACGCCATTGGAACTACTAAGGCGCTGGAACTAGGGGAAATAGAAGGGGCAATGAGCAGCCTTGCTATCGCCACATCCGGGCTTTGTACGGTGGTGTTTGCATCGTTTTTTGCTAACTTATATTAAATTTTTTGTATAAAAAAGAGGTCTTGCGACCTCTTTTAATAACTACCTAAAGCTGCCATGAATATACTGGCAAATATAGCATATAAAATAAATCCAAGCACTGACAGAATAACCTGCATGATTAAACTCGCTCTGCAGAAATTCTTGCGATTCTCATTTCCATTGCCAAAAGCCCAGACTAACATCATGATAATGTTAACACAAGGTACTAACATGATCAGTAGTGTGATTAACCACTCTCCCATTGTCATTACGCTTTTGTTCGGGTCCATCTGAGTTGAATACTGGTTTCCCTCATTACTTACATTGTAATCGTTTTCCATACAAATCCTCCTTGGTAAAATCTGACATTAATATGACATTCCACATTATAACATATAATTCAATAAATTGGAATTGTATATTTTAGCTGTATTTTTAATGCAGACTTTCTAAAATTCGCATTAGCAGGCTATTAGGATAGAATACATATGGCTCCCGGTAAGGAAAATAAAGTTTCATACGGACGACATACAAAATCAGAGAACCTATGATACTGGCGGAAAGTAGAATTCCAGCCAGCTTTTTATTACCTTTTTTCAAATAGGTTACACGTATTTCATTTACGATGCAAAGAAATACAAAAGGAGCAGCGGGATTAAGCTCCATACATTGTTTTATATTTCCTTTTGCCAGAGATAGAATGGCTCTTGACCCTCCACATCCAGGACAGGGAATCCCCAGTAACCCCCGGAATGCACACAGTCCCCCGGTTAAAGCGTACAATATTACGCAATAAATAACAAAACAAACCAACAAAAACAAGATGTATAACTGATTCTTTTTATCTTTCGTACTCATTACAATTCCCCCTATAAAACAGAAAGAAGGGATGAAAGCCCAAATCTCTGATCGCTTATAAATATCCGGTCTAATGCATTAAGGTTTAAATCGGAATGCTCCACTTCCCGGGAAAATCGATGGGTAAGATGAACAAATTCAGAAAAATCCAATCTTCCTTCCCTCATTTTAAAGGTTGCCTGAGCCATCTCCTGAATCAACAGAGTGCATACCACTGCAAGCTTTATCTTTCCATAAGGTTGTCCATCATAAACTGAGCCACAAAAATAGGTGAATACAAAATAAACCAAAAGCTGTTCGCACCAGATTTCCCACTGCTCTTCTCTCTCCGGATTTTCCTTTAAGTACTGATAAAACGCACTGCGATTCTCTTCATAAGAGGCTATCCCTTTTTCAAATAACAGCTTTTTTATTGTGCTGATATACCGGGGCCAGTCCGCATCCAGAACTTCTAATTCTTGAAAAATGGAAAACAGCTCCTTCATCTTCAGAAAACGGCTTTCAGCCTGTGCTTTCCTGCCAAGAAGCTTTTTTTCAGCAATCGAATGAAGGGATTCATTCCGATACCGTGATAGCAACCCGTCAATTTCATACATATGGCCAGACCTGATCCTGCTTTGCAGATCATGGGCAAATCCCAATACCAATGCCATTCGATGGCTGGAGATAAATCTCCTGTCTTGTAGAAAGGAAATTATGAGGTCCCTGGCATCTGTCAGCTTGGTAAAGAGCAGAAAGTCAAACTCAGGATAAACTTCTTCTTTTTCATCCTCTTTTGTCAGGAAGGTAACCGGCTCTTTTGTGCCAAGTATGATTCTTGCAGCCTCCTCACAGGACATGGATAGGGAAATCTCCCTGATCCCCTCGAATTCCTCCGTATGCCTTGGATATTCCCTGCAGGTCTTACATAGCATATCCGGTCCAGCTTCCATGTATAAATCACAAAGATTTTCCCGGTTTAAGAAAGCACATCGTTTGCCGCACTGCTTAAAAGAGCTGTTTTTCCAGTCTATGGACTGTTTTAAGCGCTGTCCAAACCCACCCTTTTGTCTCCAGTAGCGTTTTTTTGACTTATCATCAATCATGATTGACCAGCCAGCACAGCAGGTATCCGTACAATCTCCTGCCACACAATGAAATTTATGATAATAATGAGGTATTGTATACAGCATGAATTTTTCTCCTATACGATATAACGTTTTTCCCAGTGAAAATGAGGTCTAACTCTGAAAGAGCCAAACCTCATTTTCTATCATTCAAAGCTTTCCAAAGGCGAGAAATAAAAACAAAAGTCCGCTGACCCAGGAAAGATCCCAGTCTTTTCGAGCCGATAGCTCATGTCCCAAAAAGAGACCGATATACATTACTACAATTCCAACAAGCAGCGAAATGAATGCCGTCAGGCCCGGAGGCATCATGAGAAATCCAGATAATCCTCCAGCCACCAGACTGTCAATTGACATGGCCAGGGAAAACATGACTGTTTCCTTCCAGGATAAGGATTTCGATTGATCCCAGTCTGCTGCCAAGGGATTTCCATAAATATTTATGATAATACTCAGACCAGAAATAGAAAACGTTAAATCCTTCCTGACATTTACATGGCTGTTAATATATTTTTTGATGGCAAAATCAAGAAGCTTCATAGCCCCCAGAAAAAACAGACAAGTAAAGCCAAGTCCTTTTGCAAACGCTTCCGGAACCAATCCATTCAGCACGCTGCCAAACATAAGAGCTGCTCCCAGGCATCCGCTGCATATCAAATTTACCGCGATTACCTTGGCAAAGGAAATACGAAGCCGGTTTGCCCCATAGGCAAGGCTGGCAACAAAGCTGTCCGTAGAAAGAGCGAGTACTAAAATGAATATATCACGCATACGCCATTGAACTTACCTTTTTTCTTTTAATATATTCATCATGAAAGGTTTTGGAACCCTTACTACTCAATCGTCTTAAACCCTGGGTAATACCGGACGAGTACTTTTGCCAGAATTTTATTCTCTGGTACATAAGGATCCGGCCAATATCTGGCATCTGCTGAGTTATTCCTGTTATCCCCAAACATCAGATAGCAGCCCTTGGGCACTTCAAAATGAAAGTCTTTTGTCTCCATCGGTTCTGGCAGATATGGCTCTTTAAGAGGAGTCTCTGAGCCATTGATATATATTTTATTCTCCCGGACATCCACAGTCTCGCCAGGAAGTCCGATAATTCGTTTCACCAGACGCGTCTCCTGCGATCCAGGCCCAGTCTCATGATCGAATATGACGATATCACCCCTTTGAGGATCTTCTCCAAACTTATAGGCAAGCCGAGATCCAAACAGGCGGTCTCCCGTCATAATCGTCCGCTCCATGGAGCCGCTGGGTACCCTGCTGTTGGCAATGATAAATGTATTCAGAAAAAATGCAATGGCAGAAGCCATCAGAATTATCTTGACCCAGTCAAAAATCTCTTTTTTCCAGTTTATCTTCCCTTTTTCCATGTCCTCTTGATTCTTCTCTTCATTCATACAAAGCTTGTCCTTTACTATTTTATTCCTATATTGTATCAAAATAAACCAATTGGTTCAAGCTTAAAAGCAGGGACTTGGAGTTGCCCCTGCTTCATTCACTAAATACTATACCTTTTCAATTCCGCCCGTAGCCGTTCCAATGCCTTTTTCTCTAGTCTGGATACATATTCGTCTGTTTCATTAGGGACAAATAAATGGTTCCATAAATCTCCATCTAATAATAACAGTTCCATTCCTTTCTACGGTAATATTCTCTATCAATCCGTCAATCATTGCCCTGTTACACGTATCAAGTGGGAAACAGCCGCTGAATTGCTCCTCCTCTTCCAACACCGGATTCTCCATAAGCGTTTGGTATTGATTTTGTAAAATGGTAACGGAATGTTCCAGTTCAATTAGCTTTTCCTGAAAAGTTAATTGGGAAAGCTTCTCCTTTTTGTAGGCTTCATAAAGAGAAAACTTTTTTCCTTCCAGTTTACTAAGCTTTTGTTGCAGGGTCTTAATTTCAGTCATGTGGTTTCTTGTAACAGGTTTTTTCCTTGTCTGCTCATTAAGAGGTTGACTGGTCATAAAAGCAAACTTCTGCAAGCTGCTCATAATCACGTTCTTTAGCTGCTGTTCCTCAATTCTCCCCTGATAGCATGTGCTGTTATATAGATTTCTGCCCATTTTACAGCAATAGCCGATTTTATTGCCCTTTTCTATTTTGGTCAATGTATGACTGCATGCTTTGCATCTTATCTTTTTGGCAAATAAGCTTTCCGTTCCGATTCCTTTCTCTTTCTTTTTGTAATGTTTTATCCTCTTTTCCGCGGCCTTATATTCCTCATGGGAAATGATTCCCTCATGGGCATCAGGAACAAGAATCCACTGTTCCTTAGGAACCTTAATCTCCTTTTTGCTTCCTACAGACTCTGGTCTGACTTTTCCATAAACAGCATCTCCCGTATACCTTTGATCTCCTAATATGTGAGATACGGTTCCTACTGTCCATAGAAAGGAATTACTGCTGACTGATCTGTTTAAAGGTTCCCTGCGTCTCTTTCTTATGGTCATGGGACTTGGTATCCCCTCCTCATTTAACCGTCTGGTAATTTCCGTCTTTGTTACACCTGATAAATACAGCGTAAAGATACGCCTTACAATGGGAGCACACTCTGGGTCTATGATAAGCCGGTTTCTATTCCCTTCCTCTTTTTTATAACCGTATGGTGCAAAGGCTGTCACAAATTTTCCCTGTTCTGCTTTTGATTTTCGTACCGTTTTGATTTTTACGGAAAGATCCTTACTGTATGCCTCATAAATAATATTTTTAAAGCCCACGTCCAGAGCGCCGGCAGCACCTGCGCTGTAAAAGCTGTCAAAACCATCGTTCACAGAGAAAAACCGAATTCCTAAAAAGGGGAAAATCTGTTCCAGATAGTTTCCCACCTCCAAATAATTCCGCCCAAACCTGGAAAAGTCTTTTACAATGATACAGCAGACTTCTTTCCTTTTTGCCATCTCAAGCAAGGTCAAAACCGCTGGACGGTCAAAATTCGTTCCGCTGTATCCGTCATCCACAAACTCTATTACGTTATAATCTCTTAATTCTATCCGGTTCCTTATAAAATCCATAAGAAGCATTCTCTGTCCGGCTATGCTGTTGCTTTCCCCACCAGTTTCCAATTCTTCGTCCTCATCAGAAATACGCATATAAATTGCTATGTTTTGCTGGCCGTCTATTTCCACCACCACCTTCCAGCTTTTTCCTTTAAGCAAGGGGCTGATCGTATTCGGAACAGAAGGTATAATGTATTTCCACCCAGTGTTGACATACTACAATTCTATCGATAAGATATTTCCACATATCTCTTGCTTCATCTGCCTTAATCCGTTCCGCCTCCTTTTGTTTCTCCTCTGCCTGTTGATTCTTTAGCCTTACCTTCTCTTTCTCAAGTATCTCTTTTTCTTCCTCCCATTTTCTTTGTATACTGACGTATTCCTCTTTGGATAACAGCCCTCGTTTATAATTCTGATACTGTTCCAATTCTTTGATATCTCTTCCCAGAAATGCTGCCTGGTTCTGTTCCAGCTTCCTGGTTGTATCAAATACTATATTAGACTGTTCATGGCACCCTGGGCTGACAAGAACGTTTAACTGCTTTGTGACAGATTCAGTCACCATAGACAAAAGATCTGCTTCCAATACACTTTCTGCCTCGCATCCCAGCTGTTTTAAATACTTTCTCCGGCAGATGAAGCGATGATGTATTAAGTTTCCATCCTGATTAAAATATCCGCTGTCCCGTATCATTTTCCCCTGA
Organism: Clostridium sp. 12(A); assembly: GCA_000526575.1. Classification (GTDB taxonomy): domain Bacteria; phylum Bacillota; class Clostridia; order Lachnospirales; family Lachnospiraceae; genus Lacrimispora; species Lacrimispora xylanolytica. The sequence continues at coordinate 978,506 of JAGI01000002.1, forward strand.
CAACAACCACATACAATAAGGCCCTTTAAGGGATTTTCTGTTTCTTTCCGGTGGTTTCCTCCTATATTTTTTCTGCTTTGCCTTGATTCTTCCAATAAAGCCTGGACTTTTGCAAACAATTCCCAATCAATAATAGGTTCATGGGTATTTTCAATATAATTCCATTGGTCTTTGGGAATCATTTGCTTTCTGCCGCCTTTGTAATAGGACTGCTCCGTTTTACGCTCCACCATACAGCCACAGTAAACGGGATTTTCAAGAATACTTACAATAGAAGAGCCAGACCAAAGTGCATTGGCTTCACCGCTGGTCCCTTTTAATAATCCCATATGATAAAGTCTTCTTGTCTGGCATGGAATACCATTGTCATTTAACTTTCTGGCTATTTTTACAGCCCCCAGCCCACTCATTCTAAGGAAAAAAATTTCCCTCACCACAGAAGCTGTTTTTTCTTCTATCTCCAGCTGACGTGGATTCATGTCTGACTTTTTATACCCGTAAGGAGCAAATCTCCCCAGGAACAGTCCCTTCTTTTTCTTCACATCAAGTAAGGTACAGACTTTTTTAGAAATGTCTTTTGCATAAATATGATGGTACACATTTTTAAGGGAAAGGGAGAGCCCTTCGTTGGACGTTGCCTTCTGGCTGTCGTAAGAATCGTTCACAGATATAAAACGCACTCCTAAATAAGGGAAAATATTCTCCAGATAGTTCCCTGTCTCCATATAATTTCTTCCAAACCGGGACAGATCTTTCACAACCACGCAATTAATCTTACTGCTTTTGATATCATCAAGCATGGCATGAAACCCTGGCCTGTCAAAATTGGTTCCTGTCAATCCATTATCACAGTAAGTGGAAATAAGCTTTAGTTCTTTATGCTCCTTCACATATTTTTCTAGATAGTACACCTGATTTTCAATGGAATCACTGTCAATCCCATTGTCCTCTATGGAAAGGCGGGCATAAATGGCTGTTAAAAAGTTTTTTTCAACGGTCTCTTTTAAAACCTCCTGATTGTTTCTATTTGTTCTGGCCATCTCCTTCAACTCCCATGGGTACCGTAATTTCATTCCTAAAATTAAAAATAATCTGGATATAGTTCTTATTTGATACCACAATCTCTTTTACGAAAAAAAGAAGCAGAGAACGATTGATCTCTGTGATGTTCTTTATGTCTCTGAATTCTTCCAGCCATTGATTCTTGGAATTATTATTTTCTAAAAGTTCTTTTAAACCTTCTTCCAATACTCCTATGGTCTGGCAAATCTCGTCTATGATTGTTTCATAGACGGATTTCATACTATTATAATTTTCCCTGTTTAAAATCTCTTTTTTATAATCATCATATAACCCCATAATCAGGTTCTGGTAATACTCATACTCTTCTCGTTTCTTTTCCAATCGCTTACAATACTTTGTAACCTCATTATCTTTCCCTGGAAGGGTATCCATATAGGTAAGGATGTCGTCTGCCTTACTGAAGATATTAATTTCCTGCCTTATGACCTCCTGAACACAGGCCTTAAGTCGAAGCTCACCAATCCTGTTTGCGTTGCTGCATCTTGTTTTATCTATTTTGTTTGTTCTGCATATATAATAGATGTATGTCTTACCACCAGATTTCACTGGTCTTCGTATCATGCTTTTTCCACATTCCCCACATACTAAAATGCCGGAAAAAAGATATAGTTCTTTTTGCTCCGGGGCTGTTCTGGTATCTGTAGAAATGATTCGTCTGACAAGGAAAAAGTCTTCTTTTGTAATAATTCCGTCATGGGTGTTTTCCACAATTGCCCATTCTGATCTTGTTTTTTTGAATTTCTTTTTCACCTTATAATTAGGGGAGCTTTCCTTTCCCTGAACCATGGTGCCCGTATATATCTCATTTTCCAAAATACGGCTTACGGCCTGGGCTGACCATTTGGCTACGGGCTTAAGCTTAAAGGATGTACTGAATGCCCAGCCAAGCATCCGCTTATATTCCAGAGGTGATAATATTCCTGCCGCATTTAAACGCTCTGCAATCTTCTGGTTGCTATACCCCTTAATTTTCCATTTAAAAATATCACGCACTGTCATTGCTGCAAACTCATCAATTACCAGCTTATGTTTATCCTTCTTCGAACGGACGTATCCATAAACTGGAAAAGCGCCGATATATTCGCCCCGGGAATATCTGACTTTTATCTGGCTCCTTACTTTTACGGAAATGTCACGGCTATAGGCATCGTTCATTAGATTTTTGAAAGGAATTATAATTCCATCCGTTTGACTTTGTGATATTTTGCTGTCAAATCCGTCATTGATGGCTATGAATCTGACCCCTAAAAAAGGAAAGACCTGTTCTATGTATCTTCCTGTTTCTATATAATTTCTGCCGAAGCGGGATAAATCCTTTACAATGACACAATCAATGATTCCTGCCTTTATGTCTTCAAATAACGCTTTGATCGCAGGCCGTTCAAAGGATACCCCACTATAACCATCATCGATGCGTTCCGAGCATACCACTATTTCTGGTTTCGTTTTTAAAAATGAAAGAATCAACTCCCGTTGATTTCCAACACTATTGCTTTCCTGTTTATCTCCATCTTCTTTGGATAACCGGATATATATAGCGCCGTGATATATTCTGTTTTCCTGAATTGATTCCACAAAAAAACCTCCTAAGCATTCACTGTATCAGCAAAAACCCAGGCGGTTCCATATTATCCCTATGTATTTTATATCATATAATCTCATAACACGCACCTGTGTAAAACCTTGTTTTTGCTTTTTCATTCCAATCCTTTACCTGCTTTCTATCCGAAAGTATTGTTTTAGTCTCTCATCCAATGTAACCTCTGTCTCTGAAAAAACAGAATGAATTACCATATCTCCATAACGGAATAAGTATGGATTTTTAATCTGTTTTAAAAAGCTTTGGATTCGTTCTTCCTTTGGCAGATTCGTATCAATTTGAACTGAACTGATGTCAACAAGATCTTCTTTACGAAACTCTGAATCATTTGGTATTTCTTTGCTGGGCAATTCCATTCTTCCTCTCATCTCAGTTACAGTTTCAATGTATGCAGTTCCCGGATTGTCCTATGCTATCACAAGCTCCTTGTACACAAGAAAGAGTCTGACTTATCAGACTCTGGTGCTGACGCGCCGTCACTTTAGTGACATCTTCCTCTTAAGCGTCATGTGCATCCTGCAGGGAGTGCTCTTTCCTATATAATAAAAAAGCTGTATATTCTCCCGTCGCTTTAAAGACGAAAGGAATATACAGCAGATTCAACTTATTTATCAGACCGTGTCCAGACACCTTTTCCGCTGGTTCCGGCTAATACATTATTATCTCCGATTAAAATAGAATAAACATCTATGGACTCCAGACCGGCATTGAAATCACTCCAGTTTTTCCCTTCATCAAAAGAATGATACATACCGCCACCATAAGTGCCTGCAAGAACAGCTGATTTACTGACAGCAAGGGCATTGATATTTCCACTGGTTAAACCTGAATTGACCGGCTTCCAGCTGTCTCCTTTGTTTGTAGATAGAAATACACCATCCCCCGGTGTAGCTGCCAGAATAAAGGACTCATTGCCGGTCAGTGAAAAGATCTGGGCATTGGTGATTCCACTGTTAACCTCCTCCCAGTTTTCTCCATTGTCAAATGACCGGAACACTCCGCTGCCAAAAGTGCCGGCATAAAGTTCCTTGCCGCTCACCGCAAGAGAGCTAATATAATAATTGGTGATATCCTGGTTAACACTTTCCCAGCTGTTTCCATTATCACTGGAACGGAATATGCCGCCTCCAAAGGTACCAGCAAAGATATCATTGCCATTGATTGCAATAGAATAGACAAACTTATTGGTAAGCCCGGAATTCATCTCATTCCAGGTTTTTCCCTGATCTGTGGATAAAAAGATTCCACCGCCGTTTGTGCCTGCGAAAATACCTGTATCATTAATCGCAAGAGAAAAAACAAAGGGATTAGTTAATCCTGCTCCGGCTTCCTTCCAGTTCAGTCCCCCATCCTGAGAAACGAAGACACCTGCGCCGCTGGTGCCGGCATAAACTTCCTTGTTATGAGAGGCAAAAGAACTGATATGAGTGTTCATCAATCCTTCATTGATTTTATTCCAGCTTTCCCCATCATCAAGAGAGACAAATACTCCTCCTCCGTTGGTTCCGGCATAAATACAGGAATCATCTGCAATCAAAGTATATACATAATGATTGGTCAGACCATTATTAACCGCCTTCCAGCCAGTGCCGTCAAAAAGAAATATCCCTTCCTCTGTTCCTGCAAAAACATTGGTTTCCTTTATGGATAAGGAATTGACATTTTTACTGGTCTCTCCCATGTCTAAGGACTGCCAGCTCTCTCCATTGTTATCAGACATAAATATACCTCCTCCAAGAGTACCGGCATAGATTGCAGAATTGCTTGCTGCAAGAGAAGTGACTTGCAGATTGGTCAGGCCATTATTGACCTGTATCCAATGATCGCCTTGATCAGAAGACCGGTAGATACCGCCTTCCTCTGTTCCTGCAAATAAGTCTGTACCACTTACGACTATTGAATTTACATTGCTTGAAGTTAAACCCTCGTTCATCTCTTTCCAGTTTATGCCATGATCTGCAGAATATAGAATGCCTTTGCTGGTTCCTGCATAGAGCTTCTCATCTGTTCCTGCAATGGAATAGACCATAACATCCTGAAACTTAGAATCTACACTTTGCCAGCGTATCTCATCCATTGGTGAGGAATAGATGCCCGCGCTGGTTCCTGCAAATATCATTGTCCCGCTAATGGCCAGGGAATATACATGATCGCTGTCTAAGCCATCATTCGCAGCTTTCCAGCCAGCCCCCTCATTGGTGGAGACAAAGACACCGCTTCCCTGCGTTCCCGCAAAAACCTTTTCCTTCTCAGCTGCCATGCATAAGATATATCCTCCATATGGACCATTGGCCTGCTCCCATGTCCTCGATGCTTCTTTCCTGAAATATACAAAAGATACAGCAATCAGCAGAAAAAGAAGCAATAAAGGCAGCCAAAGCTTTTTCTTCATATTTACCCCTTTTTTCATGTAGTGAATAAAAACGCTGCCCAAGAAAACAGGCAGCGTGTATAAGTTATGTACAATCCTAGCTTAATACTGCGCAAAACCGAAGCCACGATTTTTTAAATTATTAACGATTGTCGGAAGTGCCTGAAGTGTCGTCTGATAGGCATCATGCATCAGAGGATTTCCGCCAGCCCTTAAATTATTACAGGAGTTGATAATTGTCTGTGTACTCGCGCCTTCCCAGTCGCTTGTATAGACAGTCGGAGTAACAATGGATAAGCCTAATGCGGAACATGCCTGAGTGATGGTATTATTGTTGTAAAGATAGGGTAATCTCACCTTGGTTGGCCTTGGCTTACCAGCGTTTTGAATGGCCTGGTTGCATTTCTGGAAATCGTTATAAACCTGCTGATAGCTCCAGCTGCTCATCTGAGAATGGGTCCAGCTGTGATTTTGAAGGCTGAAGCCTGAGTTTACATAGGCATTCCATGCAGCCTGATTGCCGGCAATTTTGTTGCCCCAGACAAATAATGTTGCCTGGTAGCATCCAGCATTCTTAAGATTGGATATTAAAGTTTGTGAAGTTGCATTATTCGGGCCGTCATCAAAGGTAAGGTATACATTCCCGGCATAAGCTGCCGCTTTCACATCAGCTATGTTTGCTGATGTCGTCTCCTGGGCATAAACGTTGGTAAACTTTAATAACCCTACGGTCAGTACCAATGCAGATGCCAATAGAAATCTTACGTTTCGTTTCATACTAAATCCCCCTTATTAGTTGGACAACGCTAGATATCACACCTGAGCGAATCTAACTAGTTTAAGTCTAATGCATATAAATCTCCCCTCAAAATATCTGATATGTAACATCATCACAGTTAATTGGTAAATATTTACACATTCATATTAACATGTACAAAATTATTATGCAAGTTTTTTCTGTTTTCCTTAAATAATCAGAGGATTTATCCTTTGTTTTTACAAAATAATACAAATTATTCTCTTTTTATTTGATTCTATTGCCAAATAATTATTATTAATTTTTATCCCTATTATGACAGCGGAGTAAGATCGGGATATTCCCATGAGATCAGCAATTTCTCTCTGGGTATACTCCTTTCCTCCGTGAAGCCCATACCGCATGCCAATGATTGTTTTTTCATTGTCTTTTAAACAACTGTCAAAAGCCTGATACAATTCCTTGATATCCTGCTTTAAAATAATGGTTTCCAGTGTCTCTTTATTTTCCACTTCAATCACATCTACAAGACTTACAGTCTCTCCATCCTTGTCTACGCCTATGGGTTCATACAAAGAAACCTCTTTTGAATATTTTTTATTCGCACGAAGGAGCATAAGGATTTCATTTGCTAGACTCTCCTGACGGCTCTTCTGACCCTATAAAATATAAATGTATGTTTTTTCCATCCCACACGGCTCTCTTTATAAATGCCCGGACTGCCATTCGCTTCTGCTCCACATCCATGGTGTCCAGAGTGTTTGAAAAGGAAGATAATGTTTTTTTAACAAGCTCTGCCTCCCCGTCGGAAAGCTCCTGGTTGATTAAGGATACCTTAAGCCTTTCTAAATGGCTGCTTATTTCCTCTTTCCTCTGATGAAGCTCTTCAATCTGGGCAACTATATATTCTTCTGCCGCTGTCCCTCCTGCTTTTTTCAAAGAGGCAACAAGACCGGAAATTTCTTCATCCAAATGAAGAATTTCCTTATTCAGACGCAATATATCTGCTTCTGATTCCTGACGGCCCTCGTCAAGAAGTTTTTCATATTGATTTAACTGTAGTGCCAATTCCTCCTTATTCTCAGCTATCTTTTTAATTTCCTCTAATACCATCTGATCAAGAAGATTTCCGTTTGGATTGTTCATGCCGCAGCATTTCATTCGGCTTCTTTCCTTCATGGTACACAAATAGGAATAAATTTGTTCTCCCTCCTGATTGAAACGGCCGGATAGCTTTGGCCTCATATAATCTCCGCATTCACTGCAGTATAAAAGGCCGGACATCAGGGCCACATTGCTCCTTGGTTTTCTATAATTTTTAGATTTATTCCGGTCAAGCTGCTTTTGAACCTTGACCCACATGGCCCCAGGAATAAGGCCTTCATGCTTTCCAACGGCGACAATCCATTCATCCATCTCTCTCATCTCATGAGCTTTTCCAGGCTTTTGAAGGGTACGATTGTATGCTATAACACCAAATTGGCCATTAAATTCTTCCTTTTCCGTAAATAAATCCACCTTTTTTTTCTTCAGATAATCATAGGCCTCCATATCAGCTGTCATATAAACAGGATTCCTAAGAATTGCCTTAATGGCAAAGCGGCTGAACAGCCGGTTATATTTGGTCTTATATCCATTTTGAATCAGATACGTTTCCGTTTGTGTTAGAGATCCTGTTTCCATAAACGTTTCATATATCAGGCGAACAAGCTTGGCTTCCTCAGGAACGAGCCTTAACTGATATGCTTTTTTAACCTTCCCCTCTTCCGTAAGGGTTTTAACACTTTGAGACTTATAACCAGTCGGAGTCGTTCCGCCCAGCCACCTTCCGCTTTTTGACAGTTCATGCATGTTATCCCGGATCCTCTCTGCAATAGTCTCTCTCTCCAGCTGGGAGAATACAGAGGCTATATACATCATGGCCCTTCCCATTGGGGAAGAGGTGTCAAACTGTTCCTTGATTGAAATAAAGGAAATATGCATCTCATTCAATTCCTCAATCAGATTTGCGAAATCGCCAATATTACGGCTGATTCTATCAAGACGATAACAGACAATTGCAGTAAATCGTTTCTTTTTTGCCTCCTGCATCATCTTTTTAAACTGAGGCCGGTCCAGGTTTCCTCCAGAAAAACCTTCATCTTCATAAACATAGGCATTTTCCCCATAGCTTTCTCCATAATGGCTGCACAGATACTGCCTGCATAATTCAATCTGATTCCCGATACTCTCCCCTTTTCCGGTGAATTTTGATTTTCTTGAATATATTGCAAATTGATCTTTCACTTTTTCCATTCATTTCACCCCTTAACAAAATACTCTGCATTCCATAATCCACTCCAGGCACATACCGGACACGCAGAACCTCATACAATATATAGACTATCGTTCCGGAAGACTTATTATGAATATCATCGTTTATCGTCCTGAGACAGAAGAAGACCAAAAGGATCTGGAAAAAAAAGCAGCCATGGTTCACAGCCAGGCTGTCTTACAGTGCTTAAAACAGCTTTCTTGTCCAATTTATCAGAAACAAGCTATATGGAAGGAAATTAATCCTGATACAAATAAAGGATAAGCAAAAGCCTATCATACCCAGGTTCTTAAAAGGGTATGATAGGATGGCATTTTCATATCTTATCAGCTCATTTGAGGTGTCACAAGAGTGCCTACAATCGGGAGCACGCTTAATACCATGGCTCCTGGATGACACATCTGAAACTCACTGGTCAAATTTCTCCCTGCTGTAAGTCCAAAAAAGTGGCTCCCTCCTGCCCATAAAGGATTGTCAGTAACATTATATACCACTCCGTTTACCGCTACATAAGCAGGCTGACCATCTTTTCCGTTGTATTGTGCCAGTTCTTCCAAAGTAAATTCCCGGGTACCTTCCTCTGGTTCCGTGCCATTTTCAGATTCCTCTCCGTTCTGCGGCTGAGTCCCATTAGGGGATTGGGTGCCATTTGGGGGCTGGGTCCCATTCTGGGGCTGACTTCCTTCCTGGGGCTGACTTCCCCCCTGAGGCTGAGTTCCGTTGTTCTCCTCCTGATATACTGGCTGGATAAGCTGATTAAAATATTGAATGTGGCTTTCCAGCATAACGATCTCACTGCTTAGAGTATCCAGTATATCTTCACGGTTAAACTGATCAGAACGCAGTTTCTCCACATCTGAATTGATTTTTCTCAAACCTTTGCCTACAAAATCTAGTACCAGTTCCATTTCCATATGAACACCTCCATAAAAATTATACAGGATTATAACTATATGTACCGTTTATTGCTTGACCAAGTGGGGAATTTTAAGCATTGCTTGATTCAATATATGTGGTAAGTACAAATTTAACCCCCTATTTTTATGTTTTCTCAATAAAAAATCATCCTCTTACAGGAAGTAAAAGGATGATTCTAAATTATGGATTATATTGGTAGATGGCAGCTCCATGTCCGGGCAGAGTAACGGACATATCTTTTTCTTTTAAAGATTTACTCTTACCCGTCCATAGCTCTGTAAGGGTAAGATCGCAGAAGCTTGAAAAGCCTGCCATATCTGCTTCTATTAAGATGGGGCGTTCTACATTGGAAAGATTAAAGACAGCAAGGTATTGTGTCCCATCTGTTTTATCATGACTCAGCCAGAGACAATGATGGTCATCTCTCCATAACTGCCTGGCACCTTCTGAATCAGTTAAAAGCTTTAAGACCGCCTTATTCGTCAACAGCTTAAGGGTCCAGTCATCAAGGAGCGTCAATTCTCCACCAATCATAAGCGGTGACCGGAACATGCACCAAAGCGACATCATGGTAATCTGTTCTTCTCTGGTAAATCTCGTAGGCCGTTCCTGACCAAATCCTTTGCCGATCATTCCAACAGGCAGCATGTCGCAATCTGGATAATTTCCTTCGCTCACATGGTTCTGCCAGATTTCACAGCGCTCAAACATGGGAAGAAGGTATTTCCAGTCATCCCAAAAATCATCGGTAATACGCCACATGTTTGCATAGGTACTGTAATGCCATGATTCATGAATCAGTGCAGGACCTGGAGAAAGGCTTAGCACCATAGGGCGGCCGCACTTTTTGATGGCCTTATGAAGCATTACTATTTCCTGCTTTGCTGACGGGACATCCATTCGGCAAATATCGTCACATTTTATAAAGTCCACGCCCCAGCTGGCATAAAGTTCTATGATGGAGTCGTAATATTCCTGAGCCCCTTCTACGCCAGGTATCACACCATACATATCAGGATTCCAGGAACACACAGACCCGGGATCCGCTATTTCATTGGCCGTCTTATCCGTTCCCATAAGCTTTCCATGGGTATGTGCAGCAATTCTTGGAATTCCACGCATGATATGAATGCCAAATTTAAGTCCCAGCTCATGGATATAGTGAGCCAGAGGGGCGAACCCCTTTCCCCCGGCTGATGATGGAAAACGCTCTGAGCAGGGAATCAGTCTGGAATATTCATCTATTTCCACTTTCCCAAAGGGTATGTACTGGTACTTGTCCCTCCTGGTTCCTGCCCCGTAAGCATACCACTGAATATCCACTACAATGTATTCCCACCCAAAATCCTTTAAATGTGCTGCCATATAGTCTGCATTGGCCTTGATCTGATCCTCATTTACGGTCGTATCATAATAATCGTAGCTGTTCCAACCCATGGGAGGAGTCTGTAACATGATCTGATTTTTCATATAATCCCCTTTCTCCATACATTACATAATCATAATTCCATTATAACAAGCATGTTAAGCCTTGCAAGTATAATCGGTAAAAACTGGAAATTTCTATGCCTGTGAGCCGTTATGATAGGATATCATTTTCCACACATTTGGCTGCATAGGTAGCCAGCCTTGAGCCTCTATCCGGATGGAAGGTGTTCACGGCTTTAATCAGACCGATCGTTCCTACGGATAGGAGATCTTCCATGTCGTAATCCGTATTCTGATATTTTTTCGCCACATGGGCAACCAGACGCATGTTTCGCTCAATGAGTGTGGCTCTCGCCTCCTGATCCCCTTCCTGGTATCGTTCCAGACACTCTCGTTCCTCTCGTGCAGTTAAAGGTTTGGGAAAAGTTTTCAAAGAAAGCCACCTTAAACTTACTTACTCTCATTTTATGCTGCCCTTTCCATGAAAGTGCTTTTACAATAAATATTGGCTGGTACTTCTTTTTCCTCATAATCAAGGAAAGATCAAAAAAATCGGGCAAGAGAACTCTATGGTCTGCCTGAGTCTCTGTCCGATTTTTTTAATATTCTAATGATGAAACAGGCGGATTTTGGTAAATGCCATTGCCATTCCATATTTGTTGCATGTTTCAATTACCTGATCATCCCGAACGGAACCGCCAGGCTGGGCCACATACTTGACCCCGCTTTTATAAGCCCGGTCTATGTTGTCCCCAAATGGGAAAAATGCATCTGAGCCTAACGAAACCCCGGAAAGCTGATCCAGCCAGGCCCTTTTTTCCTCAGAGGAAAATACAGGAGGCTTCACTTTAAAAATACTTTCCCATCTTCCGTCAGCCAGGACATCCATATATTCCTCACCAATATAAATATCAATGGCATTGTCTCTGTCTGCCCGGCGGATCTCATCCACAAATGGCAGCTCTAATACCTGGGGTGCCTGTCGCAGAAACCAGTTATCAGCCTTGCTTCCTGCCAGTCTGGTACAATGGACTCTTGACTGCTGCCCTGCCCCAATTCCAATGGCCTGTCCCCCTTTTGCATAGCAAACGGAGTTTGACTGGGTGTATTTTAAGGTTATGAGAGAGATAATAAGATCCATTTTCCCGGAATCCGGAATCTCCTGATTCTTAGTAACAACGTCCTTTAACAGCTCTCCATCTATTTTCAGTTCATTTCTTCCCTGCTCAAACACAACTCCATACACCTGTTTCGTTTCAAGAGGCTCTGGCACATAATCAGGATCGATCTGAATTACGTTATAATTACCATTCTTTTTGGCCTTTAAAATTTCCAATGCCTCAGGCTCAAATCCAGGGGCAATAACACCATCGGATACTTCCCGCTTAATGATTTTGGCAGTATCCACATCACAAATATCAGATAAGGAAATAAAATCCCCAAAGGCAGACATACGGTCAGCACCTCTTGCTCTTGCATAGGCACAGGCCAATGGAGATAAGTCCTTCATATCTTCCACCCAGTAGATTTTTGATAATACATCATTAAGAGGAAGACCTACCGCAGCTCCAGCGGGAGAAACATGCTTAAAGGAAGCTGCTGCCGGAAGTCCGGTGGCCTCTTTCAATTCTTTTACCAATTGCCAGCCATTAAAAGCATCCAGGAAATTAATATATCCGGGGCGGCCGCTCAAAACTTGAATCGGCAGTTCTTTCCCATCCTGCATAAATATACGGGATGGTTTCTGATTCGGGTTACAACCATATTTTAATTCCAGCTCGTTCATCCTTTGCGCTCCTGTTATTTGTTTTTATTTACGATTCTCGTCTCAAATGCCCCTGTTTTAATATCAATATATCTGACAAACAGGGATACCTTATTCTCTTCATTTAGGCTATCCCAAACAAGCTCTGTAAATGCATCCATATCATCAAGTACTTCAACCAGCTTTGGCTCCCCCTGAAAGCTTATAAGCGGTTCTCCATCCTGCATGTAGGTATGGATAAAGTGAGCCTCTCCAGCCAGCGGATTTTCATAAGAAAAGGTATAGCGGTTACAGGCCCTGGGATCTCCATGATTACTTTTTAAGATGGACATGTCATAGTGAAATTCACCTTCTTCTAAATGCATAATCCCTGAAATGCGAGGGGTATAGTTGGGGCTGTCCGGTTCAAATTCTCTGGAACGAAGGGATTGCTCAAAGGTGAGCTTCTGATTCAATCCATTATAAATGGTATCTGTCTGATCACCGTTTGTTACAATGGTCTTATTTCCAAGAACTCTTACTGGAGCATAAATAATTAAACTGGGGTCTGTCAGCTTAGAGGGATCAAATGCCTGAGTACGAATTCCCTGTCCTTCCTGAGCAAATATCCGGTTACGGCTGTTTTCACTTCTTCCCATAATAAAATAAGCAGCCACTGCCTTTGTCCCATCCGGGGTCTTTCCGATTACGATCCCTCTTCCGGGATAAGAATTGTTCTTTAATTCGTCCTTTAAAGAAATCAAATTCATAGCATTTGTTCCTCCTTCGTCATTTACACGCAAAAAACCGCCTGGGCATCCCATAGCGGTGCCCAGACGGTCGGCTTCAAATTGTATCGTGCTCCCTGTGGTTAATTCCACTGATCCGTCAGTCGCACGTACCTTGTAAATCATCATATCTTATAAAAGGTTAAAAAGCAAGTATTTTTTTCAATCCATTATTCATTCCGAATGGCTGCCAAGGGACTGAGCTTCATGGCCCTTAATGCCGGGAAGAAGCCTGCCGCCATTCCTACAAAAATAGCAAAGCCGATGGCAGTTGTGGATAACCATATGGGAATTTGTGACAGATCACCTGGCATATCCGGCATGAACCGGCTGGCCAAAAACTTATTGATCAGGAAAGAAATTCCATAGCTGAAGGCAATGCCTGCCACACCTCCGAAAAAGCCGATAAAACCTGATTCTAATAGAAACATGTTTCTGATTACATTCATATCACAGCCCAACACCTTAAGAATACCAATCTCCTTGGTTCTTTCATAAATGGACATCATCATGGTATTTGCAATACCGATAGCAGCAACAAACAGAGAAACCGCACCGATACCGCCTAAAAGCGCCTGAACCATCTTAGCCTGCTTTTGGGACTGCTCCAGCCACTCCATATTAGAGTTTGCCTGAAATCCCATATCAGAGACTGCCTTTTGAACCAGAGCAACATTCTTCATATCATCTACCTGGATCACAGACTGATTATAGATAAAATAGTTGTAAGGCTTTCCTTTCTTTGTGGTTGGCTGATTTGGTATGGGTTTTTTCTTGAAAATTTGTTTTAACTGGGTTTTTAAGGTATCTATGTCTACATATACACTATAACTGTAGTTATTATATTCTTCCGGCGTGCCCTTCACCAATCCGCTGGTGTGCAACAGATATTTCTTTGGAGGTTTTATAGGAGTCTTCCCATCGGAAGCAGTTCCTCCGTTTTGAGCCTGGTAGTAAGCATCCATATCAAAGATTACAAACATGGGCCGGTTCATAAAATCAATATCCGGAAGGTTACTGGTATCACCAAACATACGGTTAGAGCTTTTGGGATTATAAAAGTCTCTTATGACCATATTTCCCACCACCATCTTTAGCTCATTATCACCTGCTTCCGGGATCTGCCCTTCTTTCAGAGGAATATCCTTCATATATTCCTGGGTGACACCTGTAATGGTAGTATTGGATTCATAAGCTCCCTGCTTCATCAGTACGTTTACCTGCAATAGCGGGGAAACCGCTTTCACGTGTTCAATTTTTTCAAATTGCCGGATCACATCATCAGTCATGTATTTGGGATCCTTGCTGTCCTGATTCATCCGTTCACCGGAATATACGGATATTTCCGTAAGGCTGCCGTAAGAAGCAATCTGGTCCATGGTTAGCTGATTAAAACCGATTCCTAAGGAGACCATAACTACGATAGAAGCCGTTCCGATCCAGACTCCCAAAACCGTCAAAAATGTCCTTAGTTTTCTCCGTCTTAAATTATTTGCACTCATGGAGAGCAAATCACTAAATCTCATGATTTGTTTCCTCTTCTAACGCTTCCGCTTCTTTTTTCTTTTTCAGCCTTTTGAATACAATCACTCCGCCGATAATCCCTACGGCCAGGACTACAATCACAGAAGCAACGATCACATTCCGGTACTTGGCAAATCCTTGAGGTTCCATATCCGTTGGCAGTGCGCCTGGATCTTCTTCTCCAAAATCAGTTTCCTGAGCGTCTGATACCATTAAGGTTATTTCTTTCTCTAAAGGCTCACTAACAGCTCCATTTTCATCTTCATAGGTAATGAGAACCTTGATTCTTCCATCGTCAGCCGTGGGGGCAATGGCTGAGATCATAGCATCCACATTCCCAGTCTCACCCGGTTTTATATTTCCTACATAGCTGCTGGTCTGCTGGATAGAATCTCCGACGAAATTCACCATAACATTATATAAAAGAACCTTACCGGTATTATTAATTGGGAACATGACATTGGTCTCTGATCCTACATTAACAGAATCCGGGGAAACCTCTATGGTTCCTGTATTGAGACGTGGTGTCTGTCTGACAGGAATATTTACAACCACTTTTTCTTCTGCATTCTTAAACTCAGGGCTGTCGTATTTCTCGGTAATGGTTATGGCATAGGTCCTTTGGTCCACCCAGGCACCTGCCCGAAGCTTTACCTTGACATCAGTTACCTGACCTGCTCCAAGAGAGTTAACGACTACAGAGGGAGAACTGGAATCCGTGGTAAATACCGCACTTTCCGTTACCTTTTCTGATTCCAGGCTAAAAAGAATATTGCTGGCTGCAACGTTTTCTGATGCGTTTTTCATATGAAGGGTAAGCTCAAATTCATCACCGGCATATACAGTTTCCGGGTTGGTCTGGAATCCATCTACAATCAGCCTTGCCTTGGAACGGTCATTGGCATTAAATTCCTTCGTATCGCTTTCCTTTTCCTTGTTTTGAACCTTAACAAAGAACGTTCCCTCGGCCTTTTGAATATCTCCCTCTGTACTGTCACGGTACTCAATCACAAAGGCTATGGGATAATAGCCACTGTAAACGTCTTTGCGAATACTCATGCTGTAAGGGATTTCAATGTTCTGCCCCCCACCGATCCGGTCGTAATGCTTTGTATAGTTTCCGTCATTTATGTCAAAAGGAAATTTAGTGCTGTCCTGATCTACTTTCATACGGATATTCACATCGAAGGCTGTAATATCGGAAGCATTGCGGACATTCATATTGTAATTCATAACATCGGGATAGACTCCAAATGGAGTACTCTGGTTCTCTCCCAGCTCAAACTGTATCGTACCCTGGTTACTGCCTGACGCTGTGGTACCAGTTGATTTTGTAATCCAGATATTTACTTTTTCCCGTCTGAATTCATTCCCATCCGCTTTCACTAAAAGAGGTACGGTATAATAGCCTTCAGACAAATCACGTCTTACTCTTCCAGAAAGGGAAAAGCTTTTGGAATCGCCCTGTTTCACCGTTCCTAAGAGCTTTCCGTCAAAAGTACTTGAGGTAATCTCAAATGGGAACATGGAACCGATGCTGACAGTGGTCGTCTCATCTGCCGCATCTGAGGTGGCTTCAAATTCTTCCTGAGCCACACCTTTGTCAAACATAATCGTGACACCTTTTAAATCCTGACTTGATTTATTGGTAAAGATCAGATTTAAGGTAGTCCTTTCTCCTGTCTTTCCGGAAGGAGTGGTCTTTGCATCTATGTACGTATTCTGACTGACATCGTACTGTGCAAACACTGCGCCAGGTACCGATGCAATCATCATAAGAACCGCAAGAAGTAACACTGCCCCCCTTTTAAACTTCTTCATCTCTGATTTCCTCCTCAGTATCTTCATGATGCTGCTCCTCTATTTTAAATATTTTTCCATCTACAATGTGGAATTGTCTGTCTGCAAATTTTGCTATGTAATTATCATGAGTAACCATAATAAGGGTCTGATTCTGTTCCCGTACAATCTTTTGCATGAGTCCCAGAATCTCCTTCGTTGTCTTTGAATCCAGGTTTCCAGTGGGCTCATCTGCAAAGATGATTTTAGGATCCATGGCTAGTGCCCTGGCAATGCCGACTCGCTGCTGCTGTCCTCCAGACATCTCATTTGCCATATGCTTCTTTTGCTTTTCAAGCCCCACCAGTTTTATATATTTTAAAGCCTTTTCGTTTCTGATCTTCTTTGGAACTCCCCGAAAGGAAAGGGGAAGGGCAACGTTCTCTGTTGCATTCATGGTTTTAATCAGATTATAAGACTGAAAGATAAATCCAACATGCTTTCTTCGAAATGCAACCAACTTATTTTCTGAAAGCTTTTCAATGTGATTCCCACCGATGACAATCTCTCCCTTAGAGGGCTTTTCAAGTCCTGCCATCATATTAAGAAGAGTGGATTTGCCGGAACCAGATGGCCCCACGATGGCACAAAACTCACCTTTATATATCGTAAAATCGACACCGTTCAGCGCATAAACCTTGGTATCTCCTACCTTATACACCTTGTATAGATTTTTCACTTCAATCATAGGCGTCTTATTTTCAGCCAATACAGTTACCTCCTGACTTTCTTTTGCATACACATTATACAACAAGTAACCATTTCTGGTCTTACTATATTTTCTTAATCTTCCTTACATATTCCTTACACCAAATATGGAAAATTATTCTAGAAATTCGACTAAAAAAGATTATACCATAAATCGCAAAAAAGTGTGGAAATATTCCAATGAATACTATATAATGGGATAGAATTTGAAACCATAACTCAGTGGATAAAGGAGATTCTTATGAGACATTTACTTAACCCGTTAGATTTTAGTGTGGAAGAAACCGGACTACTTTTAGATCTGGCAAAAGACATCGAAGATAATCTTCCAAAATATTCCCACGTATGCGATGGAAAAAAATTAGCTACATTATTCTATGAGCCAAGTACAAGAACCCGTTTAAGTTTCGAAGCTGCTATGCTGAATCTGGGGGGTAGTGTACTGGGCTTTTCTTCTGCTGATTCCAGTTCTGCCGCAAAAGGCGAGAGTGTTTCCGATACCATTCGAGTCATCTCCTGTTACGCAGACATCTGTGCCATGAGACATCCAAAGGAAGGTGCTCCCTTAGTGGCAGCTACTCATTCCGGAATACCAGTGATTAACGCCGGAGATGGCGGCCATCAGCATCCCACTCAAACACTTACCGATCTGCTTTCCATTCGCTCTTTAAAGGGCCGCCTTTATGATTTAACCATTGGGCTTTGCGGCGATCTTAAATTTGGCCGTACCGTCCACTCTCTCATCAACGCTCTGGTTCGATATGAGAACATCAAATTTATCTTAATTTCTCCCCCAGAACTTCGTGTACCTGAATACATCCGGGAAGATGTGCTTCGGGCCAACAACATTGAATTTATGGAAATGGACAGCCTTGACGATGCCATGCCAGACCTTGACATTCTCTACATGACCCGTGTCCAGAAGGAACGTTTCTTTAATGAAGAGGATTACATTCGTTTAAAAGACTGCTATATCCTGGACAAGAAGAAAATGAAGCTGGCAAAAGAAGATATGTATGTTCTTCACCCCCTTCCCAGAGTCAATGAAATCTCTGTGGAAATAGACGAGGATCCAAGAGCCGCTTATTTCAAACAGGCACAGTACGGCGTATACGTGCGAATGGCTCTGATTATGACTTTACTGGAGGTAGAAAAATCATGTTAAATATCAGCGGATTAAAAGAAGGAATTGTACTGGATCATATTGAAGCAGGGAAAAGTCTGGAGATTTACTATCATCTTGGTCTGGACAAGCTGGACTGTCAGGTAGCCATTATAAAGAACGCCAAAAGTAATAAGATGGGAAAAAAAGATATTATTAAAATAGAAGGCGGATTAAACCATATTGATTTAGATATCCTTGGATACATTGATCATAATATTACCGTTAACATTATCCGGGATAACCAGATCGCTGAAAAGAAATCTTTAAGCCTGCCTCAAAAAATTACCAATGTGATACCATGCAAGAACCCGCGTTGTATTACTTCTATTGAACAGGGACTGCCTCATATTTTCTATCTTGCTGATGAAGGAAAAGAAACCTATCGATGCATGTACTGTGAAGAAAAATATACAAAATAAAAAACACCCCCGAAGAGCATCTTATATTTAAGGTGCTTCGCCGGGGGCTTGCTTTTTGTAACACATCTTCTTATTTAACCCAGTTTTTTCAAAAGAATATCTCTTATGTAACCACCGTATTTTTCTTTCGTCATAACAACCTCATAGCCCTGGCGTACTGCATTGGACTTACTGTAGATGTTATCCGGGTGAATGGTGCACATGAAATAACGGAACCCTCGTACGATCAGTTCCTTCTGCGCCTCCTGCATGAGGAAATATTGAAGCCCATATCCCCGATATTCGGGAAGAACTGCTACAGACTCCATATGAGCCACTGTTTTTAATTCCTCTTTTGGCAGGCCGATATCATGACCAAGGTTTTCTTCTCCCATTCCATACATAGCTGCAATTAAAACTCCAGCCACAGCTCCCGTACTTTTTTCCACAGCCTTATAGGCTATCCCTTTTTCTTCCTGAAGCAGACGCCAAATGCTTTCTGAGTCATCTGCAACGAACCACTCTTTTCTTTCTATCTCCCGAAAAGCAGATTCGATGATTTCAGCCAGAACCTGAGACTCATTTAAATAAGCCCTTTCGATAGAAAATTCCATTCGCCATACCTTTCCAAAACCAAACCTTGATTATACGTTTCTTGTAAAGCGGCAGCTTGGATAATTGGTACAACCATAGAAATCTCCAAATCTTCCGCTTCGTCGCCTTAATTCGCCACCGCACTGTGGACAGATTTCTACTGTGGTCTCTTTTATAAGCCTTCCCATTTGTTCATAGCACTGCTGATTCATAATGCAGTCATTTAACGCACGATGGGCTCCTTTGGTTTCAATCTGAAAATATTCTGAGATATCCACCAATCGATATCTCCTTAACATAGGAAGACATTCCCTGGCCATATGTAACGTATCGATATAATCATTGGGAACCTCTTTTTCAAGGAGTTCCTCTGCTGCCCGGTAAATAAACGGAAGGTCAAAGGACTGGATGTTATGTCCTACTAAAATCTCCCCTTCAATAAAAGAAAGGAAATTGGGAAGCACCTCTGTAAGCTTCGGCGCATCCTTTACCATGTCATCTGTAATGCCGTTAACATTCGTCGCTCCCACTGGTATATGAGTGCCTGGATTTATAAGAGCAGTAAATTCCTCCACTGGATTATGATCTCTTACCTTGATTGCTGATATTTCTATAATAGAATCTTCTTGCGCACTGATCCCAGTGGTCTCCAAATCAAATACCACGTAGTCTTTTGCATACTGGTTCAAGCGTCTGCCTGTTATCTGTCTGACAGCCATAGTTTCCTCCGTTCTGTATCAATATATATCTATGGTCTATGTAACGCTTCTATTATAACGTCACTCCTGTCTTTCATCAAGCTTACAGGCAAAAATCTTTCTTTATGAATAAAGTTAATCATTTATTACGGCTTCATATTATTCTCAACATCAAATACCGGCTTTCCCTGATTCCAGCCAACTTCCATTAAATAAGTATGACGGTTGGGATCATAAAGGGGGTCACCTGTAATCTCATCGTACTGTCTGGCATGATAAACCATAATATCTCTGTTTCCATCATCATCCTTTACAAAGGTATTATGACCAGGACCAAAGATTCCATTTTCTCTATCCGTTTGAAATACAGGCGTCCGTTCCTTTTTCCACGCATTTTTATCCATAAGATTTTCATCGGCCTTAATGCTAAGCATTCCCATGCAGTAACATTCTCCGGTTGCGCTTGCGGAATACGTAATATAAATCTTATCCTCATGCTTTAATACTCCAGGCCCTTCATTGACCCAAAAGCCTACCCTCTCCCAATCGTAATCAGGGGCGGACAAGGTCACCTGCTCTGTAGACAGTTTACACGGCGACTCCATTCCCGCAATATAGAGATTTGATATCTTTTTCCCTGAACTGACCTTTTCCGCCCAGACACAGTACCAGGCACCCTTGTGCTCAAATACTGTCATGTCCAGGGAAAAGTCCCGGAAGGTATATTCATCAAAGGGCTCCATCATCCCAAGTTCCTTCCACTCTCCGGTTATGGGATCTTCATCCAGGCACTCCAGAACATAGGGACGGATTTCCCAGATATTTTCTGTTTCCCCTGCTGCAAAATAAATATACCAGCCTCCATTGATATAATGAATCTCAGGTGCCCAGATATGTGCTCCCATGATTCCCTTTTTGTGTTTTTCCCAGACCGTAATTTCCCTTTCGTCCTTCAGACCTAACAAAGTACTGGAACGGCGCAGTATAATTCTGTCATACTCAGGGACGGAAGCAGTAAAATAGCAGGTGCCATCCACATGGCGGTATATGTAAGGATCTGCCCGATTGCGTATAAACGGTTCATTATAGAGGGTCTTTCTGTAATTATTTTTGTCCATTTAAAATTACCTTTATCCTTTCACGGCTCCTGCCATCATTCCTTCTATAAAGTATTTCTGGAATGCCACAAAGAGTATAAATATTGGTATTACGGAAAACACAGAGCCAACCACCAGAAGGCTGTAGTTATCTCCATACGGATTTATGAGTGTATTAAGTCCTAATGTCAAAGGATACTTTTCAGAAGAGCGGATTACCAAAAGCGGCCACAGATAATTATTCCACGCATTCATTCCATTTAAGATTGCCATAGCAGAAAAGGCCGGCTTCATAAGAGGGATGATCAGCCGGAAAAAGATTCCATACTCCGTAGCTCCATCGATTCTTCCGGCTTCCAACAGGGACTGGGGAATGCTGACCAGATACTGACGAAAGAAGAATATAGTCGAGGCATGGGCAACGAATGGAAGGACCACGGCTGTAAAGCTGTCCATCATCTTCCAGGCAGACATCTGCTTGTATAGCGGAAGCATTACTACCTCCAGAGGAATGGAAAGAATTAAAAGCACAAGGAGAAACAAGAACTTTTTTCCCTTGAACTCATAAGCAGCAAAGCCATAGCCTACAAAGGCACTGATGATCAGAGTACTTAAAACAGTTATTATTGTGAGGCAAATGCTGTTAAAAAACCATTTCCAGTATTCATGCTGCCCGGTAAATAACAGAATGTAATTATCAAGATTCATTCTGGAAACATTGATATCCAGATTAAGACCATACTGCAAAAGATCACTGCCCGGTTTAAAGCTGGCTACAAACATCACCCAGATAGGGAGAATGATAAGAAGAGCCAGAATGGAAAATAAAATGATAAGCGCTACGGAAGCATAACGTTTCCGTCCCCTGCTGCTATGTAATTTTTCACTGCCTTGTTTGTTCATATCATTCTCTCCCCTCTTCAAAGGTTCCCGTAATCTTTAACTGTACGATATTGACCGCCATAACAACGAACAAAAGAATGAATCCCACTGCACAGGCATAGCCTAAAGCCCTTTTCTCCACTCCCTGCCGGTAGAGATAACCAACAATCGTCAGTCCTATGTTATTGGGGGAGTTATTGCCTTTAAACAACATGTTGCTCTCAATAAACATGGATAAGCCTGCGTAAATGCTGATAGTAAGTACATAAACCGTAGTTGGTTTTACCAGAGGCATGGATATTTTTTTAAACTGCTGCCACTTGGATGCGCCGTCAATGGAGGCTGCCTCATATAGTTCAGAGGGAATGCTTTGAAGACCGGCAAGAAAATAAAGAATATTTACCCCGGTCCATCTCCAGCATGCCAGTAAAAGAAGGGCAAAGAAACTGGTTCCCGCTCCTTTGAGCCACTTTACGGGCCCTACACCGAAGTATCCCAGAATCTGGTTAAATAATGACGTGGAAGCTTCCCCATACATCAGCCGGAAAATAGTACCAGCCACCACCACGGAGGTCAATGCCGGAATGAAATAGATGGATTTGAATATGTCTGCTTTTTTCATCAGCTTACTATTGAGCAATGAGGCAAATAATAAGGGAAATGGAATGAGAAGAAGCAAGGTTCCCACCATATATTTAAAGCTGTTCCATAATGCTTTTAAAAATATGGTATCCGTAAGGAGCCTGGAATAATTGTCAAATCCAACCCATTGCTCTTTCAGCACATCCTGAAAGCTTAAAAGCACGCCGTTACCTATGGGTACCAGCCAGAACAGCAGCACAGTGATTACAAAAGGACATATAAACACATAGGGAGCTATTTTTTTAGAATAAAAGAATTTTTTCATTTATCTTACCCCATTTTTCGTTGGACAAAAGTAACAGGCTGCGAAAGGGCACTTGACCACCCGCAGCCCGGCTTAGTTATCACTTTTCTTTGAATTCATTGTCAAGGGTCTGCTGTGACTGAAGAAGTGCTTCCTTCACATCCATACCATCTTCAAAAATACTGTTTAAAGTGACATTGCAGAATTCGTTATTAATAGATGGATACTTTTCATCCGTATAAGCCTGCAGAATCCCTATGCTGTCCTTGGTTTTTATAAGTGTATCAAATGGATAATTTGTAAAGTACTGAATGAATTTGTTATCAGGGTTCTGTGTCAGAGAGGTGTCATTCCATACAGCCGTATTAACAGGGTCAAAGCCTAAAACATTCCAGACTTCCTTGTTGGATTCTTCGGAAAGCTTAATAAAAGCCATCACCTCTGCAGCAAGCTGGGCGTTCTTTCCGCTTTTAATAATTGCAGTACCAGTTCCACCACCGCCGATTGTGGCAACCTCACCATCGCTCTCACTAAAGACAGGTACGGGTGCAATGGCTACTTGCTTCTTGATATCAGTCATGTAATTTACAAATCTTGATGTCTGCCAGAAAGGCATGATCTGAACCGCATAATCTCCGGAATTATAGAAAGGATATGCCTCTTCATTATCCGGCTGTCCTCCAGGAATCGTTGCAAATGCACCCGTTTCCTGCATTCCTTTTATGTATTCCAATACTTCTTCCATTTCTTTGCTTGCGATATTAAGCTTACCATCCTTATCAATGTAATCCCCACCCTTCTGGGCCAGCATCAGATTTACCATCCACTGGGCAGAAGTCTCGACACAGGCGAAGTACTTACCGGTGGCTTCATGGTATTTTACACCAGCTTCCTTAAACTGATCCCAGGTCTTAATATCCTTATAGTTGATTCCCGCATCATTAAGCAGTTTTTCATTATAGAATGCTACGGTAGTTCCTACATGGGTTGGCAGGCCATATTCTTTTCCATCCTTGGAGTAAATATCCAATCTGGACTTAACAATATTGTCCTTATAAGGTGCAATCACATCATTCAGCTCCATTAGCCCTATTTTCCCAACCATATATGCCGGGAACTTTCCAAGCTCGATATCCACAATATCAGGAGCCCCTTCCCCTGATTCCAGTGCAAGAGACAATTTGTTATGCATGTCATCATAAGGCATGTTGCTTAAGACCAGCTTCACCTTTTTATCTGGATGAGCTTCATTCCACTTCTCCGCCATCGCGACATAGAAATCCTGATGAAGTTCAATAAACGTCCATACATTTAATGTGGTTACATTATCTCCCCCTACTTCCATGGCTTTTTTTCCCGCAGATGAAACTCCTTTTTCCGTAGATGCCGAATTCCCCGTTGCAGAACTACAACCTGCAATCGTAGTGGCTGCCAATACTGCACATAACAATGCTGCTAATCCCCGTTTTTTCATTTCGAATCCTCCTTTTCGTGATCCTGCTTCTTTCTAAACAATCTTTCCCTCCGCATTCATCGTCATTTCAAGGTATACCGTTCTTTTTCTCCTTCATCTCTTTTCCGCTTTTTAATCATATTAAACGTTTAATATGATTAGTAAAAATTATTGGCTATTCATTAATATAGCCACTTTAAATGCTTATAGAAAGATGTTTTTACTGGATATATTTGCATATTATCACATACCAATTATTCTGTAAAGTATTTTTGCATAATTAATCCAAATTATTAATCGTTTAACCATGTAACATTTGCCATAGTTTTATGTCTGATTTTGTTGTTTCCTTACCTTTAAAGGGCTTCTTTCGTCGAACTCTGGATAGCATGTCTCGTTTTTGGCAAAAAAATAAAACGTTTCAATAGCAGTTTTTGCAAGAAACGTTCTATCTTTTATTATCATGTTATGTCTTTTACAGATTTGCGCACCTGTAGTTCACAGCCTACGTAACATACATTCTCTGGTCCTGCATCTATAACCGTTCCGTTGATAAGATCAATCATCAGCTCACTGGCCTTATGTCCAATATCATGAAGAGGAAGGCTTACCGTTGTCAGCGGCGGTCTGTAATAGCCAGACAATTCCCTGCCATCATATCCTGCAATGGATACATCAATTCCCGCTTTCAGTCCCATCTCATCCACCCGGTCGTAAACTCCTCCTGCCATCAAATCATTCATACAGAAAATAGCTGACACTCCCTTATCCAGCAGCTGGCTGGCGCACCGGTAGCCGGATATACGGGTCCAGTCTCCTTCCATCACAAGGCTTGGGTCATATAAAATTCCATTCTCAAACAGTATCTTCTGATATCCGAACAGTCTGGCCTGGGCATGGAGACTGTCAGGCTTCCCAGTTATGACGCCAATCCGTTTATGTCCGTTACTTACCATATACTCCAGTATTTTTGCAGCCCCATGGACATCATCTACGACGATGGATGGTATCTTGTCACTTTTAGAATAGCCATAAGCCATAATCGCGGGTATGGGTAGAGTATCTGGAATGCAGCGAATGATTCTCTCATGAGCTGCAACATATATGATACCTTCCACCTGTTTTTCCATCAGCTTTTTAATTTCAAGTCTTACAAGATCAAAATAATCCTCACGATTGTAATACGTATCATTGTATTTTTTAAACAGCCTTAAATTAGTCAGAAGGATCTGATAATCCTGTTCCTGACAATAATCCGTGATCCCGTCAATGATATCCGGAATGCTGAAAATTGTCATATCCTCAGCTATGACTCCAATGCTTCTGGTCTTCTGCATCTTTAGATTTTTAGCCACTATATTGGGAGTATAATTTAACTTTTCTGCCATTTCCAAAACCAGTTTTCTTGTTGTTTCACTTGCACCAGGCTTGTTGTTTAAAATATTTGATACCGTGGCGACTGAAACACCGCAGCTTTTTGCCAGTTCTTTTATTGTTGCCATCGTCTGCCTCCAGTTCCTTTTGTAACAATTAACTCAAATTTTCACCGGATTGTCAATAGGAAGAGAAGAAATATTAAACGTTTTACCTGGATTCTGGTGGTGAGGGCAAAGTTTTAAATTTGCAAAAAAGCACGGCCCAAAGAGTCGTGCTTACGTTAGATACTTTTATTCTATTCCATTTAATCAACTGCTGTTATATGTTTTGAGTAAGACGATAAGCCGGGTTATGTCGTTGAATGGCCATCTATCTAGGCCTGCCGTCGCCAGCAGGCTCAAGCGACCTACCCGGGAGCAGACGGGCCGCCTTGCGCTCCCTGTTCGGTCTTGCTTCGGATGGGGTTTACATGGACCCCTCCTGTTACCAGGAGAGCGGTGGTCTCTTACACCACCTTTCCACCCTTACCGCATAAATGCGGCGGTATATTTCTGTTGCACTGTCCCTAGAGTCGCCTCCGCCAGACGTTATCTGGCATCCTGCCCTGTGAAGCCCGGACTTTCCTCACCTGCAGCCTTTCGGCTTTGCAGCTGCGACCATTTGTCTTACTCAAAACTACACTAGTCTACCATAAATAAAAGCATTTGTAAAGTCTTACCTTAAACCCTGAAACAGCTTCCGCCTATGAATTCCCGTACAATGGAATTACGGGGAATGTCTTCGCTGTTGACTCCCAGAAAATAATCCAGGAATTTCAACAAACGTTTTGCCTCCATATATTCCGGAGATTCTCTTGGAATGCCAAATAAAAGCGGCTCTGCAAACTGCTTTAATACCGCAAGCTCATAGACCGTAGCAGAGTTAAACATCATATCCGCTGATTCCTGGAAGGGGAAGATATAAGACTCCTCTCCATTCCTTACCGTAGGCCACATCCGTATGGTATCCTGGGCAGATGCACCTCTTGTTCTGGCATCCCGGACCATACGACGAATCAGCCGGCAGTCTGTGGTTGGAATCCGGTTATGCTCATCAATGTTAAGCTGGGTAAGGGCACTGACATAAATACGGAATTTACTTTCCTGAGGTAAGGTATAGGATAGTTTGTCATTGAGACAGTGGATGCCTTCTATGACCAGAATATCGTCCTTTCCCAAGGTAAGATAATCTCCCCGGTACTCCCTTTCCCCTGTTTTAAACTGATATCTTGGCATCTCTACCGTTTCCCCGGCAAGGAGTGCTGTCATATCCTTGTTAAACTGTTCCACATCAAGGCTTTCCAGTACCTCAAAATTGTAGCTTCCGTCAGGATTTTTCGGACTGTTCACCCGATTCACAAAATAGTCATCGGCCGCGATGGGGTGAGGATTCATACCCTGTGCCTTCAGCTGTATAGACAGACGATGGGAGAAGCTGGTTTTTCCAGAGGAAGAAGGACCTGCAATCATAACAAACTTTTTGCTCCGGTCTGCTCCGATTTTGGCTGCTATCTCTGCGATCTTCTTCTCCTGCAGCGCTTCCTGAATCAGAATCAGTTCATTGAGTTTCCCTGCCGCAATCTTTTCATTCAATGATCCTACATGGGATACATCCAGGCATTTGCCCCATTTCACACTTTCCTTTAAAACCTGAAAAAGCTTTTTCTTTTTCTCCGGCTCAAAGGCCGGAACTTCTTTGGGATTATCCTTTTGAGGCAGCATAAGCATAAATCCCTCATCAAATAATACCAGATCAAAATACTTGATATAGCCTGTATTCTGAACCATATAACCGTAGAAATAATCCTCAAATCCGCCTATGCTGTAGATATTGACCCTGGAAACCCGGCGGTAACGAAATAGGCGCTCTTTATCGTACATACGATGCTTATGAAACAATTCAATGGCATCGTCTGTATTCACACTCCGTTTCATAATGGGAATTTCCTGGCTTACGTATTCCTGCATTCGAATTTTTACACGGTCGATTAAGCTCTGCGAAAGAGCCATATCTCCGTGGGGTTCAATGTAATAGCCATTCCCAAGAGAAAAGTCCACTGTAACTTTTTCAATTTTTTCAGCACCTACAATATCGTAAAATGCTTTCAACATAAGAAAAATCGCACTTCTGTGGTAGGTCTGAATTCCAGGCTGGTCATTACCAGTAAAGAAATTTAAATTGCAGTCAAACTGTACGGTTTTATGAAGCTCTCTTAATTTGCCATTAATGCTGACAAGTAAAATATCACTTTCGTACTGGGGCTGAAACTCCCTTGCAATCTCCTGATATGTGGTTCCCTTGGGGTATTCCTTTGCTGCTCCATGAATCGTTACAATTGCCATATTATACCTCCTTATACCAATGTCTGAGGAAATACCACTTCTGCTTTTTTTATCGTCAGCATTCCGCCTGCTTCTTGTTTTAAGTAATCTTCCATAAAATCAAGGAAAAGATACTCCAGGCCGTAATGTCCTGCATCAATAACAGCCAAATGATTGGCCGCAGCATCAATGCCGCTGTGATGTCCGATGTCACCGGTAATGAGCACCTGGACTCCGGCATTTAAGGCAGATTTAATCATGCTCTCCCCTGATCCGGGACTAATGCCGATAAAGTCGATGGTTCCTCCCGGTGCATGCTCTCCATATATGGTAAGAAACGGAAGATCAAACCGTTCTTTTACAAGATCGGCCAGCTCCCGTATCGTAAGCTTCTCTTTTAAGTACCCAGTCTTGCCGATTCCATAAGAAACTTCTTCTAGCATCCCTTCTGGCTGCAATACCTTAGTCTCAGTCAGCTCCAGTTTCCGGGCTGCCGCATCTGCCATACACCCTGGCGCGGAGTCAAAGTTTGTGTGCATGGCATAGTAGGATATATCATTACGTAAAAGGCTTAGAACACGCCTTCCAATAAAGTCCATGTCATTAATCTTTTTTAAGGGCTTAAAAATAAGAGGATGATGGGTGATGAGCATATCTGCTCCCCAGTTGATTGCTTCTTCCACCACTTCATCTGTGGCATCCAATGCCAGATACACTTTTTTTATCTCTTTATCGCTTCTTCCCGCCAAAAGTCCTACATTATCCCAGTCACAGGAACAGCTTACCGGTGCAAGCTGTTCCAGTTGTTTTATGAGTTCATCGCATCGCATCTTGTGCCTCCTTATTCCAGGATAGCTCTGTCTTAAGCTCCCTCATTCTCTTTTCAGCGGATTCACTTTCGCCTTTTAAAAGTCCCTTTAAGATTTCCTCTAATTGGATCTCTTCTTTCTTTAAGTATTCTGTCAGAACAGGGTCCTTAGATTCCAGAAGGCTTTTTCCATAACGGTATGAAATCTCACGTCCGTCATGGTTGTTATGAAGCTCCTTTCTTACAGCCCGCATAACCACATAATACTTACCGTCTTCCTTTATCATAGTCTCCTGCTCGATGAAAAATGCCTGTTCCAAAAGGAACCGGCGCATCTTTTGAAGCTCAGATTGGGGGGATAAGACCCAGTTAGGGATATGATCCCATAAGTGGCGGCCTTCCTCCAGAATATGTATCATCAATTCTCCGCCCATTCCGGCAATGACAACACAGTCTGCTTCGTCTTTTTCCAACTTTAAAAGTCCGTCGCTTAAACGGACTTCAATCATATCTGAAAGGCCAGCTTCCGCGATATGAGACTGGGCCCTGCAAAGAGGGCCTGTCCTCACATCCATCGCAATGGCATGGGTTGCTTTTCCTTCCTGTACCAAATGAATGGGTATATATCCATGGTCCGTTCCAATATCAGCCACTTTACTTCCTTCTGGTATAAAAGAAGCAATGGTTTCCAAACGTTTTGATAATTTCATGCAAAAACTCCATCTTATGTCTTAATCGTCCAGATAGTCCTTAAGCTTTTTGCTTCTGCTGGGATGGCGCAGTTTACGAAGTGCTTTGGCTTCTATCTGTCTGATTCTCTCTCTTGTAACATTAAATTCTTTTCCCACCTCTTCCAAGGTTCTGGGCCGGCCGTCGTCAAGGCCAAAGCGAAGCTTTAATACCTTCTGCTCCCGTTCTGTAAGGGTATCAAGAACCTCCATCAGCTGCTCATGAAGCATGGTGAACGTAGCTGCATCCGCAGGAACTGCCACCTGGTCATCCTGAATGAAATCGCCTAAATGGCTGTCCTCTTCCTCACCGATAGGAGTTTCTAAGGAAACCGGCTCCTGAGAAACCTTCATGATTTCCCGTACCCGGTCTACCTGCATATCAGCTCTTGCCGCAATCTCTTCCGGAACAGGCTCCCGCCCAAGCTCCTGTAAAAGCTGCCTGGATACCCGAACCAGCCGGTTGATGGTTTCCACCATATGAACCGGAATTCGAATGGTACGTGCCTGATCGGCAATTGCCCTGGTGATGGCCTGTCTGATCCACCATGTGGCGTAGGTGCTGAACTTATAGCCCTTGCGGTAATCAAATTTTTCTACCGCCTTAATTAATCCAAGGTTGCCTTCCTGAATCAGATCAAGAAACTGCATACCTCTGCCAACATAACGTTTTGCTATGCTGACTACCAATCTTAGATTGGCTTCTGTCAGACTTTGCTTTGCAAAATCATCCCCGAGTTCAATATTTTTGGCAAGCTCTATTTCATCTTCGCTGGAAAGAAGGGGCACTTTTCCGATCTCCTTTAAATACATACGTACCGGATCTTCTACACTGACACCTTCCGGGACAGAAAGGTCAATGCTTTCCATATCGATCTCTTCTTCCTCCTCAATATCCTCTTCGATAAAAAGGTCCTCGTCAAGATCTAAGTCCTCCACCCCAATTTGAAGTACATCAACCTTATTGGATTCTAAAAAATCAAAAATCTGATCCAGCTTATCGGAATCCAGCTTTTCATCGGCAAAAAAATCCAGAATCTCCTGATTTTCCAGTACATTCCGTTTCTTTCTTGCCAGTAAAAGAAGCTGGTTTAATTTCTCCTCAAAAGCCGCAGCCATCTCTTCGGCTTTTTTCTCTGCGATTTGTTCCTCTTCCGTCTTTCCTGATCCCACCATCTTATCTGCTGTCTTCTTCACATTTTCGTCCATGTTATTCCATCCTTCCACAGCCTGCCTATAGTGTACACCCTAATCCAGCGAAATATGCAAGTCCTTTAACGCAGCCTGTTCCTTTATAATTCTTTGCAGTTCTTCTATTCCTTCTGCATGCCGGCTGGCGTAATCCAGACTGTTCTTTTTCACCTTCATAATCGTTTCCGAAAACGCCTTTTTCTGTTCTTCATTATTCAGGGACTCATTTAAGCTCGCATGAAATAGACCTGCGACTGCCCGGTATTGATCATCATCGTTAATGAAATGATTCAAAATCTCAGCCGGATTAAGTGTTCCGGCAGCGTGTCCGTCAAAAACCATCTGTGCCACATTATAATACAGTTCTTCTATAAAATCTTCCGGAGTAATTACCCCATGAATCTTATCAAATAGTACCGGATTTTCAATCAGCCAGGTAAGAAGCAGTCTCTGTGACTGTTTCACACCATCTTCCTTATCTTTTTTCTTCTGGCCTCTAAACCCTTTCTCCTCTTCTCCCCTTGATGCAGTCCCGGTTGTCCCCAACGATGCTCCCAGACGATTGACCAGACGCTTTAAATCTTCGTAATTTATAAAAAATTCTCTGGAAACTGCTTCTAAGTAATTCTCCCGCTCCAGAGCTTCAGGAAACTCAAGCAATTTTTTGGCTACCTGATTGTAAAAGGCAGTCTTCTGCTCCGGATCATCCATCTTATAATCCTTTTTCAGCACATCAATTTCATAGAGAAAACTATTCCTTGCTTCCTTGATTCTCTCCTGAAATGCATCTGCTCCCAAATTCTTAATAAAATCGTCCGGGTCTTTATAAGGCTGCATATTCAGCACACGTATGGACATTCCAACCTCTTTCAAAATAGGAATCGCCCTAAGTGCCGCTTTAATACCAGCCCCATCACTGTCATAGGTAAGAATCACTTTATCCGTATACCGTTTTAAAAGCTGAGCATGCTGGAGGGTGAACGCCGTCCCAAGGGAAGCAACCGCATTGGTAAATCCGGCCTGGTGCATGGCAATTACATCCATATATCCCTCACAGATTAATATGTATTTTTCCCTGGACAGCCTGGCATAATTCAGTCCGTATAAATTTCGGCTCTTATCAAACAGCTTTGTCTCAGGTGAATTTAAATATTTGGGTTCTCCAGTGCCCATGACACGGCCGCCAAATCCGATAACACGGTTGTTCACATCCATAATAGGAAACATAACACGGTTCCAGAATTTGTCATAGGTTCCACGCTCTTCTATGGTCACAAGGCCGGTCTGCTTTAGAATCGCATCATCATACCCTTTCCCTTTTAAATATCGATACAGGTCATCGCTGGTCTTATTGGAATATCCAAGGCCAAAACGAACGATGGTTTCATCGCTTAACTCCCTGTCTCTTAAATACTTATATCCAGGTTCTCCCTGAGGGTTTTTCAGCTGATAGTAAAAATAGCTGGCAGCCAGCTTATTGATCTCCAAAAGAGCTGCTCTTAGATCTTCCTGTGCCCTGGCTTCCTTGCTGTATTCCTGAACAGGAAGCTTTACTCCCGCCCGATCAGCCAAAACTTTCAGCGCTTCGGAAAAAGAGTAATTTTCATATTCCATTACAAATGTAATGGCATTGCCGCCTGCACCACAGCCAAAGCAGTAGTACATCTGTTTTCCAGGTGACACGGAAAAGGAAGGCGACTTTTCATTGTGAAATGGACATAGTCCAAAGTAATTGCTTCCTTTTTTTTGCAGCTTGACATATCCCGAAATCACATCTACGATGTCATTCTTCATTCGGACCTCTTCAATTGCATCTTCCGAATATCGCATGAAGCCTTCATCCTCCTTCCTAAATCGTTCTCTTTCCTAAATGGCTTTCCATGCTTTCGGGACAAACAGTTCTTCGAATTTGACAATGGAATAGCTGTCGCTCATGCCTGCTATATAATCGCAGACAGCCCGCTCCTTGCTTACGCCCTGCTTCTCCATAAAATTTCGGTATTCATCCGGAAGCTTATCCGGATTATCCATATAGTATCGGAACAGCATCTCAATCAGCTGCTGAGCCTTTCCTTCTTCTGCCTTTGGTATCTCGTTTTTATAGACATTGTTGAACATCCAGGTACGAAGTCCCTGCATGGCCTCTTCCATATGAGGCGACATAATAATCTCCTGCTTTTCAAAGCTGTTTCCAATGATGTCATGGATCAGATTATTCAGTCGCTCCCGTACACTGTGTCCAAGGATTCCTGTAAAACGCTCCGGCAGGTCCTCTTCCACAAACATCTTTGCCCGAATGGCATCATCAATATCATGATTGATATAGGCAATCTTATCGGACAGGCGTACGATACCGCCTTCCAGCGTGGATGGCCGTCCACTGGTACGGTGGTTTAAGATGCCATCCCTGACCTCCCAGGTAAGATTAAGACCCATACCGTCTTTTTCTAAAAATTCCACAACCCTGACACTCTGCTTATAATGCTCAAATCCCTGGGAGCAGATCCGGTTAAGGACCGCTTCTCCGGAATGTCCAAAAGGAGTATGTCCCAAATCATGGCCCAGTGCAATGGCCTCTGTCAGATCCTCATTCATACGAAGTGACTTGGCTATGGTCCGGGCAATCTGAGACACCTCCAGAGTATGGGTCAGTCTTGTGCGGTAATGATCGCCTTCCGGCGCCAGGAATACCTGGGTTTTATGCTTTAATCTGCGAAATGCCTTACAGTGGATGATCCGGTCCCTGTCTCTTTGATACGCAGTCCGGATATCACAGGAGTCTTCCATACGCTCTCTGCCCCGTGTATTCTTACTTAAGGAGGCATAAGGGCTTAAGTATGCTTCTTCCCATTGTTCTGTGGATTCCCTGATATTCATTCAATCACATCCTTCGCCCAAAGTTATGGTACATTATATCATATTTTCTGTAATTTTAATACCCTATATTAAAATATTTGCAATCTCCATTACCGATTCGCTATTGTGTGCTTCCGGTAGGTGCTGGGGAGACATCCATACCTTTTTTTAAAGGCCTTGGAAAATGATCTGCTGTCCGGAAACCCATGATTCATGGCGATTTCTCCAATCTCATGATCCGTTCCAACCAGCTCCCTGACCGCATATTTCACACGCAGATCAATCAAATAGGTCCGGTAATTGACCTGCGCATATTTCTGAAAGATTCTGGATAAATAAGTGGAACTGAAACCAAACCGCTCCGCGACCTCTTCAAGCTTTAATTCCTGGTCGTAATTATCCCTCATATACTGGGTGACGTCTGATAGTTTATCCAGCTGTTTCTTTTGGCGGAGCACCTCTTTATCCATTGATTCTGTTTTAAATTCCGTGATTAACAGATAGAGAAGCTCATAAAATTGACTTTTCACCTTTAAGCTATAGCCGTAATCCTGTTTTTCATAAATGGAAAACATAGAGGTGACAAGGTCCGCTAATTGTTTATTTTGAACATCGTCTTTCTTTTCAAAATTAATATAACCATCTTCCCCCAGATATTCTTTAAACGTACCTCCCGGAATCTGCAGCACGATTGTTACATTTGGATCCGGACATTCAATGGAATGGACCTCATTGGAATTTACCAGTACAAAATCCTGTCTGGCAAGGGATAAATGGCTGTTATTAATGTAGAAATCAATTTTTCCTTCCTGTACCAGAAAAATTTCCACGGAATGATGCCAATGCTTTGTTACTTTATACTTCCCCTCCCTGCCCTCAAAAATAAACAGCCGGAAAGGCAGGTCGTCGTTGGGGATGACAAGTTCATATCTGACTTCCATTAGATACCTCCCGAAAATGATCTGTTTTTATTATAAATCATTTTCATCTAATTTCCAATGGTTTTCAATGTGCTATACCGGCAGGCTGTCACTGACACATAACACTCCATACCCCAGCTCAGGGTTTGGGTACTGGGAGATTCCAGGAAGTTTTCTGGTTCCTCGGATCAAATATGCCTTCACCTTTTCTCCAAATAAGAAAGGATCTCTGCCGTCTACAATTCCCCATTGCATGAGGAGAGCAGAGCTCCCTGTTACAAACGGTGTTGCAAAAGAAGTACCGGTGACTGATTCATAACCTCCCCCTGCCTTGGCTGCTATGATTCCCACCCCCGGAGCAGCCAGATCCGGCTTTACTAAGTTAGTCCTTCTGGTAAACCCTCTTCCAGAAAAATCGGCATAAGACTGATACGTATCATCGTAAGCTCCAACTGAGATCACCTTGTTTGCAGTAGATGGAATGGTCAGAGTCGTTTCAGGAGTTGGTCTTAAAAAACGTGTAGATTCGTTAAGAACCCCTGCAGAGGGAAGCCACAAATCATATTTACCCTCTACAATTTGTCGGGGGGTTAACCGAAACTTCCAGATACCGCTGTCTATATAAGAATCCAGAGGCAGAAAATCCAGGTATATCTCCTGGGCAACACTGTAAGGTCCTGGTTTTCCGTAGTATAGAAGAATCTGAGTGTTCCGGTAGTTTATGGTCTGAGGTCCAAGTCTGCTGCTGATTGGCCCGATCACTTCCCCAGATGGGGTAACAATGCTGATATCAAAAATGTCTGCATAGGATTTCCACAGCTGAACACTGAAGCTTTGCTGGTATGACCCTACACTTAATTCCACCTCCTCTGGATTTGACATGGTAAGGACTCCGGAAATATGACCGCCTGCAACCCCTTCATTTCCTGTACCTACAACAATGACGGTTCTTCCATAATTAGAAATATCATCGAGAAAGGTTTCCAAAAGGCTGGTCCCATCGTGAGAACCGTATGTATTTCCAAAGCTTAAATTAATTGCCACCGGCATCTGCCTGTCTACAGCTTCCTTCACCACAAAATTAACAGCTCTCATAAGCTCTGTGGTTCTTGGAAATCCGCCTTCCTGGGGAACTCCCAGCTTTACCACTATCAACGGACTTTCGTACGCAATCCCCCGGTACTGGCCTCTGTTTTCTCTTCCATTTCCGGCTGCAATGGAAGCGACTGCGGTCCCATGTCCACTAATATCCACCGACGGTACTAAAGCTCTTGCACCGGCCCGGCTTCCGGTAGCCAGGGCTGCATCAATTTCTTCTTTCGTAAAAACCCGATCTAAAGACTGATCCCATAGCAAAAGGATTCTCGATGTTCCATCGGGATTTCTAAAATCGGCGTGGTAATAATCAATCCCAGAATCAATAATGGCTACCAGGACTCCACGACCGTCTAAATTATTGCTTCCCTGTTGGACCAAATTGACGCAAGAGGCCGATTTTGCCTGATTAATGGCAAAAAACAGCCTCTTTGGTTTTTCCACGTATTCAATTTGAGGCAATTCACTTAAACGGTCAATTAAGGATTCGGGAACTCTTAATATGGCGTATTCATTTACCATCTGTTCTACCCTTATCCCCAGGGCGGACAGATTACTGATATCTCCGGAATGCTTTACAATCACATCCCAGGAATTTTCTTCAGGATTATATCCAACATTTAAATTCCCTGACTTTGCCCGTTCCTCGGGGGTGGCACTCAAGGCAAGATTCAGCAGGTTTTCCAATTTTTGATCTTGCATATGATGATCCTGCGCTTTTTCTATTATCTTACGCAAACCAAGTCATTCTCATGACTTGGTTTGATCTGCTTCCCGTACTTCCACTCCGTTATAGAAGAATTTTAATATATCTTCAAAGCTCTTTCCTTCTTTGGCCATTGCCTGAGCACCGTTCTGGCTCATTCCGACTCCGTGACCAAAACCGCCGCCATAGATATGGAAGGTAGTAATATTTTTATCATCCACGCCCTGATTCTCAATTGCAATATAAGCACTAGGCAGGGAATCAAAATTTTTCATGACGCTGCCGTCTTTTTTGTTAAGGACCATGTACTTGTTACCCATCTTAGCTCTTACCTGACCTTCGCCGCTGATGGTCATGACGCCATCAGAACCTTCCACCCTGATTTTCTTAGCAATTCCCCCAACTCCTCTTTCCGTAACCGTAATGTTTAAAATAGAACCGACTTCTGTAATCTCTTCTTCCAACTGCCGGTTGGTAACCGTGGTATCCCATCGGTACATGGGATAAGAAGAATCATAGGCTGGATAATCTTTATTCTTTATAAATGTATCAAAATCTGAGTTGGTTGATAAATTAAGCACACCCTTGTTATCCTGCATCAGCGTTCCATCTAAATAGGGGAACTGAGATGGATTTCCTCCCCACACACTGCCATCTGTGGTGTGTCCACAGGAAGTAGAAAAATAGAATGCTTCAATGGGAGTATCTCCGTAGAACAATAGCTTTCCGTAAGTCTCACGCACTGCTTCCTGAGTCTTAGCTGCTGTAGGCAGATTGTTATATACCTGGAATCTGGTACTGTCATCTACATGAGCACCGTATTTGCTGTAGGTATTGCTTTGAATCTGGCGGTATGCATAAGTCCTTGCACAGACAGCCTGAGCCTTTAGAGCTTCTTTCTCATAGCTGTCGGGCATCTCACTGGGAACTACCTTCGTTAAATAATCCTCTAAATAAATCTCATTAATAAGAAGCAGCCCATCTCCTTCTTTCCGTATCTCAATAGTGCCGTCATAAGCTGGTGTCCCATAGGATCTGGATATGGAATTAACCGTAACCGCATCTCCTTTTTCCAAAGGTGCAGCAACAATTCTTCCGTCTTTCAGCCTTTCATCAGAGGTATCAATCACGACCTCTGCCTTTGCAGGAATCTCCACCTTTTCCTCTCCATAAGTAAGTGTCAGCCCGCTTACTGCAGACAAGGTAACAGAAGAGTGAAAAATGGACTGGAAACTGGTATTCATCAATAGAACCCGAATACTCTTTGCATCAAACTCTCTCACCAGTAAGGCCGCACATATTTTTCCATGGGCAACCACAAAATCCTGTATATCGTATCCCACCAAAATATCAGCCAGAGTTTTTTCCTCAAATTGGCCATATAGGCGATAAACCTTAAAGTCTTTATCCAGCTTTAAGCTTCCATATCCTTCCACTTCAATGGAATCGTCCTTTACCGCAAGCACCTTACCGGATATCTTCTTCTTTTTTAAGGTAACCTTCTGAAGGCTTCCTTTTTTTAAGGTGACATCTGCCACATTATTAGCAAAATTATCTGCCTCCCCCAAGGAGGCTTCCAGAGGAAAGCTTCGCTCCACCATCCCTAAGTGAACAATAAAAGTTTTGCCATCTCCGGTCGTTAACCATGCATTCTTATAAGTAACTGTATCGGTAACTGCTTCCTTCATGGCAATGATTTCATTGCCTCTTACAAGGAGTTTCAGCTCCCAATCTATGTACGAATCAAGGCTGATGCCTTCAAATTGAAAATTTCCCTGACTGGTGTATGCAGTCCAAGGAAGTGACCCATTCACATTGGTTGGAGTTCCATAAAGCAGAACATCAACTTCCTTTATATTTCCTTCCTTGTCAAGGGACTTTTTAAGCTCATCGTATAGGTTCCACCAGGCATCTGCAGATATCTGCTTATTCCCTTTTTTCTTACCCACTCGAACATCTTTCCCAGAACCAGGTACCAGGGCCTCAGCCAGTTCCTCCGCATCTTTATAGGTCAAAAAGCCTTCCGCTATCTCTTTTTTCGCAGGCACCTCACTGGGATTTAAATATCCTCCCACATAGAGATAGCTCATGTATTTTACATACCAGTTGTTCTTTTCTGCCTCCGAAAAATATTCCTGCTTTTGATCTGCCAGAGCTTTCTCACAGCTTTCCCTATCCGTCAGAAGAAGAGCCGCTGACTTATAAGCAAGTCCTCTGGATATCCCTCCTGGCTCTGGTTCGTTCACCAGAATAATCACTATGAGCAACAAAACCAAAAGAGGAATTCCCACAACAAATCCAATAAATGTCTTTTTATTCATGCGCTCCTCTTAACTCTTTTTTATTTTTCTATACTTTACCATATTTATAAATAAAGTTAAAGCAGCGATTTCTCGCTGCTTTTTTCTTTTGTAACCCCAAAATGCCGGTTCTTACTTATTGACGCCTAGCGATGCTAGGTGGGCAACCTCACTCAGGTTTCTGCCTTCCACTGCTAAGGAGGCCTGACATCCACCTGAAAATATTGGAATCCCATGAGTCATAATGTAGGTTCAAAAAAGGTAAGAGTGTCGCGCATTCCAGGAATCACATTCATCATGCTTCTATGGCATTTAGTATACACCACTTCGACCTGATTTACAAGTTCCTTTTCCTGTCAGTTTCTTAACATTTGCCGCCAATCAGCCTGCCATGTTCCACGTACAGTTCCAGATGCTTTAACAGAGAATCACAGGAATCTTCCTGGATCATTAACTCCAACCCTTCCACAGTTGCCAGAGAAAGTACAGACAGCAGGGATTTTGCATTGACAATACTGTCACCGCAAACCAACTGCATACGCTCCTTAAACCTTCCGGCAATTGTTACAAACTCAAGAATGGATTCAACCCCCCAAAAACCGATTTCCACCTTTCTCATCCTAAGTATTCCTCCTGATTACAGTACGTAAAATTTAAAGCCTGTATACTTTATACTCTTTTTCAAATATATATCCTAATTTTTCCGCAAGACAGGTCGATGGTATATTATCTGCATCCCAGCTCGGATTAATCCCCTGTTCCAGACAGGAAAGAATAAAAGCCGCGCTGCATGATAATGCAAGACCTCTTCGCTGGTACTCTTTTCTGGTCGCAACTGTGACCTGAATCATACCTTCGCTGATTCCATAAGCAGAACAGCCAGAAACCAAGGTATTTCCATCTAAAGCAACAAATCCAAGCCCATTCTTTAAGAATTCTTCCGGTGTTTCAAAATTGGAACAAAATTCACGGCTCCATTCTTCTTTCAGGGCTAAATGGTATAAACTCTTATCCATCTTTTTTATGCGGATTCCAGTATGTGGAATTTGTAAAAAATGATTTAAATCAGTCTCGGAAAAATGGTTCCGGTCCTTTCTCATGGCGTAGCGGGATGAAATTCTGAATTCACCAAAAAAGGTTTCCTCCAGCCATTCTTCCCAACGCGCATCGGCAGGCGTAATAAATCCATGTCTGCACTGTAACAGCAAATGCTTTTTCAGTTCCATGGCAATTTCACCCTTCGGACATATGCCGAACAGATAAACGAAATTCCCCAGAAGTATCAGGCAAAACGATGGATTGTCAAGTTCAGGAACCCAAACCCGGCCCATCCGTCCTTCTGCAGCACCCCGGGGCAAAACGCTGTCCGCCGTACTGCACAAATGTCTGATGATCTGTCTTTTTTCTTTTCCTAGTTCTATCATAAAGATCCTCCTTCCCGATTTCAAAAAGGACTGTCCCCTGTTAGAGACCTAGTATAGCACACTATAAAAGATTCTGCAAATCAAAAATTGTCTCTGCTATTTTTAAGGCTCCTGCTTCCTCTAATTCCTGTCTGCTTCCATAGCCATATAATACGCCC
This sequence comes from Clostridium sp. 12(A), assembly GCA_000526575.1. Taxonomy (GTDB): domain Bacteria; phylum Bacillota; class Clostridia; order Lachnospirales; family Lachnospiraceae; genus Lacrimispora; species Lacrimispora xylanolytica. The sequence goes on from JAGI01000002.1 coordinate 1,018,676, forward strand.
ACGGAATCAATGGAAACCTCCCTGGCACCAAGAATATCATGCTTTCTGTCACCAATCATAACTACACTATCCAGGTCTTTCAGACCGCATTCTTTCATGACATAACGAATGACATCCGCTTTTTTATCCCTGGTGCCATTTAAGTCGCTTCCTCCCATAAAAGTAAAATAGATATCAAGGCCAAAGTGTTTCATGATCTGCCTTACAAAGACTTCTGGCTTTGAAGATGCCACGTAGAGTTTCTTTCCCCTGTCCACAAGGGATTTTAAAACCTCCTCAGCTCCTTCATATACTTTATTATCAAGCATTCCTTTGTCTGTAAAATACTCCCGGTAAAGAATCACGGCCTTTTTGGCATCTTCTTCTGAAAAGTTATAAAATTCCATAAAACTGTCTTTTAAAGGCGGTCCAATAAATGGGCAAAGTTCATCACGGTCCTCAATCTGAATACCAAATTCATTCAGGGCATATTGAACCGATTTTGTGATTCCCTCCTTGGGGTCTGTCAGCGTACCGTCTAAATCAAACAGTAGATACTTTTTATCCATGGATTTTCTCCCTTACATTCCAAGTTCCTCTACCACCTTTTCAATGGCTTCGAGTGCATCTTCAGGCAATTTATCATATCCTTCTTTTAAGACAGCGGTGTTGGCAACAAACCGCAAACGTTCTTCCATTCTTGCTTTAAGCTGAGTTCTGTAGCCCTCGTCGGAAAGATCCGGTACAAAGCCATCCCATTCAAAAATCTGAATATCACTTAAAGGTCCCCACTGGTGGAAGTCTGCCCTTCCATCGAGAATCGCTTCGATAATTCCAAGAGTATCCTGAGGCTTTACTTTTTTGCCCATAAAATCTCCGGTATTGATAATATAGCAATCTACGTTCTTTTCTTCCACCAGCTTCTTAAACTTGGCATAATCATTTGCCAGAGGATAGGTTCTGAATGGATTAGCATATGGTACGACTACAAGTGCATCAGGATCTGCTCCCGGAGCCAAACGTTCCGCTGTGGACCGTTTGGTTGCAAGTGTGGCTCCCATAACAGAAGCAAGGGATGCTCCCTTTAATTTTACAATTGGCGGAATCGTAGGATCCTTCATAATCCAGAAGATAGCGTTTACAGGCTCTTCTATCTTGTCCACCCGGTTAGGAGACCACAGCCTTGATTTAATGGCACGTCCATTACCGTTTCTGATATCCTCAGTAACAAGCTGGATCTTTCCGTTCATATCAAGGGTACAGCCACAGTTCTGTGCGGTTAGGAGATACTTATTGTCTTCACATCCCGCCGGATAATCCTGAGTCTTATCAAAATACGTGGGTTCAAGTGCCACGGAAACGCAGGTATCTGTATTGATAATAAAAGCATCATCGTGAAGCACTGTAACCTCATACTTACCGTCATGCTTTGCATGGGTAAGGGTGGATTTTCCGGAGCCTGACAATCCAAAAACAGAAGCAACGTATTTGGAGCCATCCTGTAAGGTGTACTTTTTCTGGCCTCCGTGGCAGGAAGCATACCCATTCCGGTTAGCAAGTGCCCATGCCATGGTGAGAGTTCCCTTTTTGTGCTCCCCAAAATATCTCATACCAAGAATTGCTGCACAGTTGTGATCCGTATTAAAGTAACATAAGCATTTGGGATCACTTAAACAGGATAAATCAACACCCGGCCGGTCTAAACCGCTCCATTGTGGATCTGAGAAAAGATAAATATCCGGCTCATTCCCATTGCCCACTGGTTTGGATGAACGATACATTCTTACGTATTCATCTGAAATGTACTGGAAGTTTAACATCCAGTTGTACATGATATTTTCTTCACCCTTAGGAATTAACAGATGGGCTTTTACCATAAACTCCGGATCAAGGCCTACAAAGACCTCTGCATGATAAAGAGTTTTATGGCGCGTTTCATAAACCGCATCCATTAAGATTTTGTCAAGAGCAGCACAATCGACGGAAGGCTCATTGGCAATCTTTCTGGCCGTGGAGTACCTGCCGGTAACTGCCCCGTCATTAAAAAGAAGGACTTTTGCGTCCTTATCCAGTCCGAATTCCTGTCCCCGGTAAATAGGGAGGTCTGTAACGATCGTCCCTGGGGAATTTTTTGCCAGCTCATACGCTTCCTTCAACGTCTGGATTTTAATTACGTTATTGCCATAAAACGGGGTTTCAATGATGGACCGGGTAGCCGAAAAACCTGGCTTATCCTTTCTGATTTCCTCCGCTGAATAATTTGCCTTTGATGACATTGGAATTCCTCCCTGAATAAAATTTTTCCCCATTATCTCATTAGCTTTCTGTAAAGTCAATGATTTCTCTTGCAAAAAACCCTCAAATTGGGTATATTTAGTGTATGTTTTGCATTTTGTACACAAAAGGAAAGAAGGTTCGATATGATTCACATTGCACAGGACGGCTCCGGGGATTTTAAAAGCATCATGGAAGCCCTGAATTCATTGCCAAAGGATAACTCATCCGAGCAGATCTTATTTATTCACAAGGGCTTTTACGAGGAGCAGATTACAGTTACGATTCCACACGTTACCTTTCAGGGTGAGGACGCAGATACAACGATTCTCTCCTATGGCCTTTACGCGAAAATGATGATGGATGATGGAATGAAACGAGGAACATTCCGTACGTATTCCTGCCTCATTGATACCCATGATTTTACTGCGAAAAACATTACATTTGAAAACAGTGCCGGTATCGGAACGGAAGTAGGACAGGCACTTGCCTTATATGCAGACGGAGATCGTCTAGTATTTGAAAATTGCCGGCTTCTGGGCAATCAGGACACCTTATTTACCGGACCGCTTCCGCCTAAGGAAATCGAAGTCAATGGTTTTATAGGACCAAAGCAGCATGCTCCCAGAATTAACGGACGCCATTATTACAAGGACTGTTATATTGAGGGCGATGTGGATTTCATCTTTGGCAGCGCAACGGCCTATTTTGAGGGATGCACCTTCTTCTCTAAATACACAGGGAAAGAAATCAGCAGCTATGTAACTGCCGCTTCCACACCAGAAGGCCAGGAATATGGATATGTTATGACAGACTGCCGGTTCGAGAGCAACTGTCCTCCAAACAACGCCTATTTAGGCCGCCCCTGGAGAGAATATGCAAAAACCGTTCTCATCAACTGCTTTATGGATGATCACATTTGCAAAGAGGGCTGGGATGACTGGAACAAAGAGGCTGCTCATGAGCATGCTTTTTATGCCGAATACGGCAGTTATGGACCTGGAGCTGTCATGGAACAGCGCCCGGACTGGATTTTCCATCTTAGCAAAGAAGAACTGATAAAGTATACAAAAGATGCCGTACTATGCGGCGCAGATAACTGGAGACCATAAAAAACAGGGGATTCGTCCGCAGCAGCGATAACGAATCCCCTAACCTATTAATTCTCTTTGATTTTAACAATAACTTTCTTAATTGGTGCCGGTTCTCCGGCTGCAGCCTTAGGCTTATGACCATCCCAAGGATTAAAAATCATATATTCTCCAGCTTTTACTACTACCTTTAAGCCTGGATTTTCATTGTCGTAAAATACAACATCTTTTTCTTCGTTATAAGGTACCTTTATATTCAGTTCGTCGATTGGAGCATATGTCATGGTCTCAGTACCGGATATTACGTATTGAATATCAGAATAATCACGGTGTGTTTCATACTTCGCTTCTTCCCAAGGAATTGTTGTATACTCTACTACATTGGCAAAAACGTTCTTGCCGTCTATTTCATATTTACCTGGCGCCAGGTTCTCCAAATCGGTGTTCTTAAGAAAATCCACTGCTTTTGCGTATCTTCCTTCCACCCCAAGGTTTTTGTAAAAATCAAGGTTCTTTGCTGAGTCAAAAATCATAGTCGTACTCTCCTTTAGCGTATAGTATCATTTGACAGCAGTCCTCAATGGGAGCCTGCAGATAAATATAGTATACACCAAAAGTAGATTATTTCACAATGCTTTTATTTAAAAAATTCATGGTTTCCATGCTGGAACAAATAGGTCAGCCGGGAGTCAAACCAGCGGACAGCTCCGCTTCTTGAACCTCTCCGGTTCATAAAGTATAAAGCTCCATCAGAATAATCTTCTCCGGACAGAGCGCGGTCAACGCACGCTTTGGTGTTCTCCGTCACCTTCACGGTATTGATGCTTCCATTTGATACAGGGGAAAACTGGGAAGGGGAATAAACCACTCCTCTTACTGTATCCGGGAATTTCCCGCTTTTTACACGGTTTAAAATAACATTTGCTACAAGAATCTTGCCCTTATCATCGCATACTCCTGCTTCTGCCTGAACGATTTTAAGAAGTACCTGATAATCGTCCTGATTGACAGATGTGGCATGGGCCGCTTTTTCTTCTTCGGCCTTTCTGGCTGCTTCCTCTGCTGCTTTTCTTTCTTCTTCTGCTTTTTTAGCTGCTTCTTCCGCTTGCCGTTTCGCCTCATTCTCCATCGCTATCTGAGTATTGATAAGCTTTATCTGGGCCAGAGAGTCTTTTTCAAGCTCCTGTTTTTCAATGACCTGTTTGACCAGTAGATTACCGGCTAACTGCTGTGCCTGTATCTTGGCGTCGGTAAGCGTAATTTGTACATTTGCTTTAGCAACTGTTTCCTCATCTTCAACATGTTCTTCTTCAGCAGCATCTTTTGGTGCTGGCGTTTCTGCAAATGCGGTCAGGGCATTTCTGCCACCGCTGCCAAATCCTGTTGAGGTAAACGCAACGACTGTAATCACTGCAGCTCCCGTCATAAAAACTGCGGAAGAACGATACATTCTTTTCGTGACCTTAATGGCCATGCCTCTGAAGAATTGACAAATCTGCTGAAGGATAGAGCGTAGTGTAAGCATACATACTCCTCTTCTCTTATCTCACTTGCCTTGGCTGTGAATACATTCCACAACCGTTACCGGGTGACAGCCGTAATTATAGAAGAAGCATGTTAAAAAAGTCAATGGGGATTTAACATTTTTGTGATATTTTAACTTTTGATATTTCTTGCTTTTTTATTTTTTAGTCTTATTGCACTATTTAACACTTGTTTTAGGTTGGTTTTTTATGTTATATTTCTATTAAACTTTTACAATAGTGTTACATTTATGTTAATTATTCATTTTTACAACAAAAGCCAGTCCACCTCGTTTTTGTTTTATGTAAACTAAATATGCATGAGATTGGCAAATTTACCACGGATAAAGTCTACCAGACTCTGAGGATTCATGATTATCTGCTGGCCTCTGACCCCTCCGCTTACTGCGATTTGTGGGTATTTAAGGGCTGATTCATCAATAAATGTCGGAAACAGCTTTTTCATTCCTACCGGGGAGCAGCCTCCTCTGATATATCCTGTAATTCCCTGGAGATCCTTCATGGGAATCATCTCCGCTTTCTTATCTCCAGCTGCTTTTGCCACTTTTTTTAAATCCAGCTCTCCGTCAACCGGAATACAGCAGACCAAATATCCTGTTTTTTCACCTTTTAATACAAGAGTCTTAAAGATACTTCCATGATCGACTCCCATAAGATCTGCCACATGGCTTCCAGAGAGATCATTTTCATCCACCTCATATTCCTTTGTGCTGTAAGAAATGCCTGCCTTATCAAGCATTCGCATTGCGTTTGTCTTTACCATTGAATTCCACTCCCTGTATTTTTTTCTAATTATAATACGCAAGCTTGATAATTTCAACGTTTCATGCAAAATGGATCCGGAATTGCCAAATGCAACATCTGACAATTCCGGACCCATTTCCCATGGAAATTACCTTATTTCTTCTTATTAATATAGGGAAACAACCCACCTGCTGAAATAATTTCCTGCATAAAGGGTGGAAATGCCTCGCCCTGATAGGATTCTCCTGTCGATTCATTGGTTATGATTCCAGTGTCGAAATTCACCGACACATGATCTCCTGCCTGAATGGCTCCAGCAGCCTCTGGACACTCTATAATAGGAAGCCCGATGTTAATGGCATTCCGATAGAAGATTCTTGCAAAGGTCTCAGCAATGACACAGCTCACTCCTGCACATTTGATGACCAGAGGTGCATGCTCCCTGGAAGAACCGCAGCCAAAGTTTTTATTGGCTACAATAATATCTCCTTTTTTTACATTGGAAACAAAATCCTTGTCAATGTCTTCCATACAGTGCTTTGCCAGCTCGTACCCATCGGTCATATTTAAATACCTTGCCGGAATGATGACATCCGTATCCACATTATCTCCATATTTAAAAACAGATCCGCTTGCTTTCATGATATGCTTCCTCCTATAATCCCAATTCTTCCGGTGCTGAAATATGCCCGGTGACTGCGCTGGCAGCCGCTATGGCAGGACTAGCCAGATATACCTCTGACTCTACATGGCCCATACGTCCCACAAAGTTCCGATTGGTGGTGGAAATGCAGCGCTCTCCCTTTGCGAGAATTCCCATATAGCCTCCAAGACAGGGGCCACAGGTAGGGGTACTGACAATGGCGCCGGCTTCTATGAAGATTTCTAATAATCCTTCTCTCATGGACTGTAAATAAATCTCCTGAGTTGCAGGAATTACGATACAGCGTACATTTTTCGCAACCTTTCTGCCTTTTAAAACAGCAGCCGCGATTCGCATATCATCAAGCCTTCCGTTGGTACAGGAGCCAATGACTGCCTGATCCACCTTTATCTCATCGAAAGTACCGATGGTCCTTGTATTTTCCGGAAGGTGAGGGAATGATATCGTTGGCTCAAGCTTACCTAAATCAATGGTATAAACTTCCTCATATTCCGCATCCTCATCTGCCTCAAAGATCTTAAATTCGCGTTTGGAATGATCCTTTATGTACTGGATGGCTAATTCATCCACTGGAAAGATTCCATTCTTCCCGCCAGCCTCAATGGCCATATTGCAGATGGTAAAGCGGTCATCCATGGTCAGGTTTTTAATTCCATCTCCAGTAAACTCCATGGATTTATAAAGCGCCCCATCCACTCCAATCATACCTATGATATGGAGGATTACATCTTTTCCGCTGACCCACTTATTTGGTTTTCCAATGAGCTCAAACTTAATGGCAGATGGTACCTTAAACCAGGCTTTTCCACTTACCATACCTGCCGCCATGTCAGTGCTTCCCACCCCTGTGGAAAATGCACCCAGCGCTCCGTAGGTACAGGTATGGGAATCCGCACCAATGACTGCATCTCCGGCAACTACCAGACCTTTTTCAGGAAGAAGAGCATGTTCAATTCCCATCTCTCCCACATCGAAATAATTGGAGATTTCATGCCGGGCTGCAAAATCACGGCAGCATTTACAATTTTCTGCAGACTTTATGTCTTTATTTGGAGCAAAATGGTCCATTACCAGGGCAATTTTGTCCTTATTGAAAATTGTTTCCTTGTTAAATTTCTCCATCTCTTTTATGGCAACCGGTGATGTAATATCATTCCCCAGTACCAGATCCAAATCAGCTTCAATTAACTGTCCAGCCCTGACTTCATCAAGCCCCGCGTGAGCTGCCAGAATTTTCTGGGTCATCGTCATTCCCATAGTCTGCATCCTCCTGTTGGTCCATTTTCCCTAAGAACCTCTATCATTTTACTGCTTTACATTCTAGCATACTTATTGATATAATAGAAATACATAATATGAATATTTAATATAATGACTAGTTATAGGATGAGAGGAAACTTAAGCATGGAGCAGAACTTATCCCAGTATAAGATTTTTTATGAAGTTGCGAAAGCCGGAAATATATCAAGAGCGGCAAAAGAACTGTTTATTAGCCAGCCTGCCATCAGCAAATCCATCAGCAAGCTGGAAGGAAGCCTGGGAGTTTCTCTCTTTACCAGAAATTCAAGAGGTGTCCAGCTTACGGATGAGGGGAAGCTTTTATACAATCATACAAAAGCCGCCTTTGAAGCATTGGCACAGGGAGAACAGGAGCTAAAACGCATCAAGGATTTTCATATAGGCCATTTGAGAATCGGTGTGAGCAATACCCTGTGTAAATACATTTTACTTCCATATTTAAAAGGATTTATCGAGAAATATCCTCATATTAAGATTACAATTGAAAGTCAGTCTACAGCACATACCGTGAATATGCTGGAGCAGCAGAGAATTGATCTCGGTCTCATTGCAGAGCCTTCCAACCGGCGTCCTTTACTTTTTAACCCTGTTATGGAGATCCAGGATACCTTTGTTGCAACGAAATCATATTTAAATAACTTATACTTAAGAGAAGGACAGGATGCAGACCTGTTTCAAACGGGTAATATCCTTTTATTAGATAAGAACAATATGACAAGGAAATATATTGATGAGTATTTAAACGAGAACCAGATCGTCCCCAATCAGCTATTGGAGGTCACTACCATGGATCTGCTCATTGAGTTCGCCAAGATAGGTATGGGGATCGGCTGTGTCATTAAGGACTTTGTTCAGAAAGAACTGGATCAGGGAGATCTGGTCCTGGTTCCTATGGAGAATAATATCAAGAAAAGGACCGTTGGATTCGCATACAATCCGTATGGTATGTCAACAGCTATGGAAAAATTCTTTGAAGCAATGAAGATTAGTATGAGGAACACTTTTATATAGAAGAAACAGCAACATTTTTTTACAAAAAATGAGCTTTGAATGGTACTTACCACTCAAAGCTCATCTTATTTATCTGATTAATTATCAATCATCTTTCCGCCATCGTTCCAGCTGTAAAGCTTACGAAGCTCTCCGCCTACCTGCTCTAACTTGTGAGCAGCTTCTTTGTTTCTCATAGCATGGAAATGAGTGCCGCCAACCTGATTCTCTAATAACCAGTCTTTTGCAAAGGTTCCGTCCTGAATATCAGTAAGTACCTTCTTCATTGCCTTCTTTGTTTCATCCGTAATGATCTTTGGTCCTGTGATATAATCGCCATACTCAGCTGTATTGGAGATGGAATATCTCATTCCTGCAAAGCCGCTTTCGAAAATCAAGTCAACGATCAGCTTCATCTCATGAATACACTCAAAATAAGCATTTTCAGGAGCATATCCAGCTTCTACTAATGTCTCAAATCCAGCTTTCATCAGTGCACATACACCGCCGCAAAGCACTGCCTGCTCACCAAAAAGGTCTGTTTCTGTCTCATCTTTAAAGGTTGTCTCTAAAACACCAGCTCTTGCGCCGCCCAGTGCCAGTGCATATGCAAGGGCCTTATCTTTTGCCTTACCGGTGTAATCCTGATGAACAGCAACCAGACAAGGGGTTCCTCTTCCTACCAGATATTCGTTACGTACGGTATGACCAGGTGCCTTTGGCGCGATCATGGTTACATCAACATTCTTTGGAGGATTGATCTGTCCGAAGTGCACGGCAAAGCCATGGGCAAACATTAACATGTCGCCATCTTTTAAGTTTGGCTCAATGGATTCCTTATAAAGAGCTCCCTGCTTCTCATCATTAATGAGGATCATGATGATATCAGCTTTCTTTGCAGCCTCTGCTGCGGAATAAACAGTTAAACCCTGAGCTTCTGCTTTTGCCCAGGAATTACTTCCCTCGTAAAGTCCAACAATGACTTCACAGCCGGACTCCTTTAAATTAAGTGCATGGGCATGACCCTGGCTGCCGTATCCAATCACTGCAATGGTCTTACCCTCCAGTAAGGATAAATTGCAGTCTTCCTGATAGTAAATCTTTGCCATCTTTTATTTCCTCCTCATTGATTGACTCGTAATTTATTTGTTAAAGGAACCATGCCGACGACTCTCTGTCCGCCTTTGGCAATACCTCTAGCTAGCTGATTTTAGTTATGGCAGATAACGAATATCGTCTGATCCTCTGGATAATCCAGTGAGACCTGTACGCGCAAGCTCTAAAATCTCATAATCCTCAAGAAGATTGATGAGAGCATCAAGCTTTGACTGATCGCCAGTCAGCATGACAGTCAGAGAATCTCTTCCAACATCAACAATAGTGGCTCTGAAAATGTCTGCGATGGCGCTTACTGCCTGGCGCTGTGCGGAATTGGCCTTCACCTTGACTAGAATCAGTTCTCGAAACACAGAGTTTCCAGGCTTTAGCTCTTTAATATCTCTTACATCCTCCAGCTTTCTCAGCTGCTTTTCGATCTGATCGAGAATTTCCTGATCACCGATGGACACGACTGTCATTCGTGAATATCTTTCATCCGCAGTTACACCAACCGTCAGGCTTTCAATGTTATAACCGCGTCGGCTGAATAAGCCGGCCACACGGCTTAAAACGCCGGAGGTATTATCAACTAATAATGATAGTACTATTCTTTCCATCCTTATCCCTGCCTTTTTGTTTAATGATTTTAATCATAGCAACCTAAATACTGTTTGTCAATTAAATAAAAGGAATGTGTATTATAATTTAAAGTTATATCACGGCAAAGTGTCAAAAACATGGCAGCAATACGCTGCTAATTACACGATTCTATGGCAGATTCCCCAGAACATGGATAATCTAAAATAACATATTCATAGGCATTAATCACTGTGGTGCTGCCATATTGGTCCTTTCGCTTGAAAGAATTTCCGTAATTTGCATGAACATGGCCATGAAGGAAATACTGAGGCGAATATTTATCCATTAAATCTTTAAAGCAGGAAAAGCCCTTGTGAGGAAGATCCGGCAAATCGTTAAGTTCATATGCCGGAGCATGGGTGACCAAAATATCAAACCCCTTATTCTTTTTAAGCTTCCACCACATACGCTTGATCCTCTGCTCCATCTTCCGTTCCGTAAACTGATTGGGGGCATCTGGAATGTATTCCATGGATCCACCAAGCCCCATGATCCGTATCCCTTTGTAGGTCACGATATCATCCTCAATGCAGATACAACCCTCCGGAGGGCACTGCAAATACCTGCAATCATGATTCCCACGGACATAATATACCGGAGCTCTGGAAAAAGTGGCGAAAAAAGAAAGATATTCCGCCCTTAAATCTCCGCAGGATATGATTAAATCTATATCCTTTATCTTATCCGGTGTAAAAAATTCGTACAGTGACTTAGACTCTTGATCAGCCAATACCAGAATCTTCACTCTCCTGTTCCTCCATCTCCCCATTGTCGTATATTGTCTGCCCCTGGAGGCGTACCAGTGACCGTGCTTCATCGGTAAGTTCTTCATAGTCAGGAATTTTACCAACAATATTCTCTGTCAGCCAGTTCATGGTTGTGATCTCTTCCGGAGTAAGGCTTTCTCCTTCCTCACACTGTATCTTGCCATCCTGAGAATAAATGGTTCCTACAAAAGGCTGAAAACTTCCTGCCCGAATGGAATTCTTTAAAAAGTTGATGAGCCGCTGGGTTCCATGAGGCAGATTATGAGAACAGATCACATCAATTACATCTGCGGACATTCCCCACCAGTAATTAATGGCCTGTTTTCCTTTCAGCTCTTTCCGGTCTGAGGCTCCATGGCAGGTAATATTAATAATCTTCTCATAGAACTTTCCCCAGTGACAGATTGGTGTGGCCAGATTCCTAAGGGTGCCGTCTCCCAGCTTCTGGTAAAGTCCGTATTCTCTGGAAGGAGCATTGGGGGTAATCATATCGTCTCCTGATATAAAGGTAATCCCTTCGCTCTCCAGCTCCGCATGAGCGTCTCTGTCTTTCACCCTGGACCATTCCAAATACACCACGGCATAGGGATTGATCATTCTGGCCCCCAAAGCAAACGCATTGATGTTTGCAAGGGTTCCGTATACCGGATAATCCGCGATATAACCAAGCTTATCTCCCTGAGACATGGAAGCAGCCAATGCCCCCATAAGGAATTTGGATTCATACATTCTTCCAAAATAGGTACAGATGGAGGAATAAGACATATTAACGGAACAGTTAAAGATCTTCACTTCCGGATGGTCAATGGCAGTCTTTACGGAATCATTGATCATCTGAGAAGCCGTGGTAAAGATCATATTGCAGCCAGCCAAGAGGGCCTGTTCCATGGCTCGTCTCGCCTCGCCTTCTGTGTCCCCATGGAAAAATGACATAGTCTCGATTTTTTCTTCAAAGGCCTGCTCCAGATACATTCTTCCCAGCTCATGCCCATAGGTCCAGCTGGAGGTTTCAGAGGTTTTTGCATGAATAAATGCGATTTTAAGCATCTCAGGCTCAATGTTCTGTACAGGCAGCAGCCAATTAATGAATTTAAGTGGATTGCTGTCTACCTTATCATCCATTTCTTCCGGCTGTTCTAAAAGAGCAATCTTATTGCCTCTGGAGGCTAAAAGAAGCTCATCCTTAATCTTTACCAGATCCATTTTAATCTGACGTTCCACCCGGTCCTTTATGGTCCGATAGCCAAACAATTCCACATACACGAGAAAGGCATCGGAACATGTCATATCATAATCATCACCGCCGAATGCGTGAAATGCCTTGGAAAATCGATCGTATGCCGACTTAAAGACAAGTCTTTCATCCTCGCTCCACTGCTCACCAGGGTTTTTATTCATCGCCTTAATGAGCCTGTCATAGCTTCCCTCTTTACTGAACCAGATATCGCAGTTAAAAGACACCTGATAAAAGTCCAGGAATTCATAATACAGGCGGTTATCCAGATCATCCGTTCTTTTTGGTATCATACGGATCACGGAAGCAGCGATACTGAATGCACCTACATATTTTAAAACACTGACTCTTTTGTTGCCCTCCTGAACATAATACTGGTTCATAAATTCATAGACAACAATGGGATCATGGATTCCTTCCTGAATCTGATGATCGTATAAATAAGCCCATTTTGCTCCAAACTCTGATTTTTCCGATAAAAGAGGCATAAAATTATTGGCAAAGGCCGTAGTACGCCCTTTTGTCTTGGTTCCTACTATTTTTTCAAGTGGGATATCCATAATCCCCAGGTTTACTTCTGACACAATATCTGTATAGGATAAAATGTCATCAAGAACCGGAAGGTAGGGATACTCTCCTTTCGATACAGAAGCCTGGTACTGCTTTCGTCCCCTTCTTACTGCCCCAACATAATCATATAGAGCCATCCGCTTCTCCTTTTCTCACGATAAATTTTCCAATCTTTCTTCCATTTTATATGGAAAATCTTAAAAATGCAAGTAAGTCCATTTCTTTTGTTTTTTGTTTGACGTTTTATTCCCGCTTTAGTATACTTGTTACAGTTACGACAAAATAAAATATACTACTACGAGGTACTCATGGAAGCCATTGCCAGAAAGCTCACGCTAAAATTCGGATTCATCCAGTCCAGCTATTGGATCAGCCAATGTGCTATTAACAGCTTTGCAGCCGTTTACCTGCATGCTAAGAATTTCGACAATACCCAAATCGGATTTATCCTGTCATTTGCAGCAATTTTGTCCCTGATTTTACAGCCTCTGACCGCTTCCTTTGCGGATAAGTCAAAAAGAGTGACCTTAAGGCATCTGCTGCTGGCACTGATGTTTCTGGTTTTTGGATTAAGTCTGCTTCTATATATCCTGCCCGGTTCTTTCCTGCTCATATCCATCATCTACATACTTGTGAATGCTGTGGAGTTTACCGTCAATCCATTGTTTAATTCCCTGGCTATGGAATATATGAATCAGGGAGTTCCAATGAATTACGGACTGGCACGAGGCATGGGTTCTATAGCCTTTGCTGTTATGTCATTTTTTCTCGGTTCTTTAGTAGATCAATTTGGTTCTGACATTATTTTGCCAGTATTTTTAGTTTGCTATGTATTGGTAATCCTGTCTACCTATCTCTTTCATGACAAGCTACCGGCAAAATCCACGGAGCAAAAGGATGTTAGGGGCTTTGGTGATGATATCGTCCTGGAAGAAGAAAAGGAAGCTTCCGGTATCTTAACCTTTTTTCTGGAACACAAGCTTTTTCTTCTCATGCTTTGTGGGGTCGCCATGATATTTTATTCCCATGTGCTTATTAATACTTATCTGATCAATATTATGGAACATGTGGGCGGTAGTGGTTCTGATATGGGATTTTCCTTGTCTATCGCCGCTTTTTTGGAACTTCCCGCAATGGCCTTTTTTATTTATATTGTAAAAAAGATTAAGGTATCTACCCTGATTAAGCTATCTGCCTTATTTTTTGCTGTAAAGAGCTTTGCGATACTGCTGGCGCCTAATGTTGCAATGGTACATTTCTCAATGGTCTTTCAGATGATTGCTTTTGCATTGTTTACACCGGCTTCTATTTACTTTGTCAATGATCTGATTGAAAAGGAGAACCGGGTAAAAGGTCAATCTATGCTTGGGGTTGCCAATATAGGGGTTGCTGGAACTCTTGCCAATCTCACAGGTGGCAAGCTGCTGGATTCCTATGGCGTCACCGCTATGCTGCTTACGGGAACTGTGGTCACTGCAGTGGGATTTCTTATTATCTGTATCAGCATCAAAGAACCAGACAAACAAAAAAATACAGGAGGCCTTGCATAAAGGGCCTCCTTTTGTTTTGCTGTTTATATGGGTTTTGCTATGTTTGTTTTTTTATTAATTATATTCATATAGTTTAGCACTGAAATATCTATCTCCCCGGTCTGGAAAAATTACAACAACATTTCCCTTATCAATCCTTTCTACAAGCTTTTTCACAGCAGCCAGAGCAGCGCCAGAGGAAGTACCTGCTATAATTCCTTCCTTTCTGGTTAATTCTCTGGACATTTCAAATGCCTCCTGGTCCGATACTTTAATTACCTCATCCACCAAATCCATATCCATGGTATCCGCAATAAAATCATTGCCGATTCCTTCTATATTGTAATCGCCATGTTCACCGCCTCCCATGGTAGAGCCAATGGGATCTGCCAAAATACCCTTTATGTCTGGATTCTTCTCTTTTAAATATTTTAATATACCGGTAAAGGTTCCTCCGCTTCCTGCACCAAGAACGACATAATCAATTTTCCCATCCAAGGCATCATAGATTTCTGGCCCTGTTGTCTCGTAATGCGCCAGAGGATTGCTCTTGTTTTTAAATTGCTCAAAGGATACAGAGTCGGGGATCTGGGCCTTTAGTTCTTCTGCCTTGGCAACAGCACCAAGCATTCCCAGTTCACGGGGCGTATTCACAATTTCAGCACCAAACGCCTTCATTAATTGTTGTTTTTCAATTGAAAATTTTGTAGGCACCACAAAAATAATGCGATAGCCTTTATTTAAAGCGGCAAAGGCAATGCCAAGTCCCGTATTGCCCGCAGTAGCTTCTATGATTGTCGATCCCGGCTTTAGGAATCCGTTTTTTTCTGCGTCAGCAATCATGTACTGTCCGATTCTATCTTTCACACTTCCACTGGGATTGTATAATTCAAGCTTGCCAAATAGATTGATCCCTTTTTTATTAATTAGATGATTTAATTGAACCAATGGAGTGCTGCCTATTAATTCTTGCATGGATTTATAATATTTCATATTAATTCTCCCTGGCTACTTCTATGGCAGTTTCTAAATCATCAATTATTTCCTCTACATTTTCAATTCCCACGGATAACCGGATTAAGCCTTCCGTGATTCCCACCTTCTGGCGCACCTCAAATGGAATAGAAGCATGTGTCATGCTGGCGGGATGACATACCAGTGATTCAACACCTCCAAGACTTTCTGCAAGTGCGATCAGCTCTAATCCATCATAGAATTTCCGAATATTATATTCCTCTTTTAATTCAAAGGAAAGCATGGCGCCTCCATTTTTTGCTTGCTTTTTATTGATTTCATATCCAGGGAAATCTTTATGGCCGGGGTAATAAATCTTTTTAACTGCGGGATGCTTTAAAAGATAATCTGCAATTTGGGAAGCATTCTCTACGTGTCTGTCAAGACGAACCCCTAATGTTTTGATACCACGTATTAGTAGAAAGGAATCAAAGGGCTGCAAAATACCTCCTGTCGCATTTTGAATAAATGCAAGTTTATCCGCTAATTCTTTTTGATTCACAACAACAAGGCCTGCAATTAAGTCACTGTGGCCTCCTAAATACTTGGTCCCGCTATGGACTACAATATCCATACCGAGCTGGATCGGTCTTTGTAAATAAGGAGTCATAAAGGTATTATCCACAATGGATAAAATACCATGTTTTTTTGCTAAATCGGCAACTGCTTTTAAATCTGTAATTGTCAAAAGGGGATTGGCCGGACTCTCAATAAAGATTGCCTTAACCTCCTTTGTGATACTCTTTTCCAGAGCTTCCAAATCTGTAGTATCCTCAATGGAGTAATGAATGTCAAAATTTTTAAAGATTTTGTCCAGTACCCGGAAGGTTCCTCCATAAACATTGCTTGATATTATTACTTTATCGCCGGAATGAAATAAGGTCAATACCGCCGAAATGGCTGCCATACCGGAAGCGAATGCAAAACCTGCCACTCCCCCTTCCAGCTCAGCAATCAATGCTTCCAGCGCTTCTCTTGTTGGATTGCCCGTTCTTGAATATTCATACCCGGTATGCTGTCCAAGGTGTATTTGTTCGTAGGTTGAAGTCTGGTAAATCGGTACATTCACAGCTCCGGTTCTTTCATCTCCATAGATACCTCCATGGATTAATGCCGTAGAAATGTGCTTATAACTTTTTTTGCCCATTGTTTTCCCTCCATATTTTTTATTTAAAGGCTTGCCGTGCAATTACATACATTTATATAGGTTTTATATGTTTATTGTTATAATATGTATATTACTGAATTTGTTGTTATAATCTATAACCAGCTATATATTTTACCTATAACGAAAGGGAAAATCCCCGTAGCCTTCTTATGGTTCTGGCAACAAAAAAATTGCCGAATCTGTATACAGTAACCATAGAAACCTGGTTCGTTTTCTGTATACAAATTCGGCAATAAATTTTCTGTCAGTGCCATACATAAATGCCATAGGCCATCTTCTGCACGGGCAATTACCTACGATAGATTCTTTACTTTAAAATCTCGTTCCAGCTCTCTGCGCTGGTCCTTCTTTGCTATATCATCTCTTTTGTCATAAAGCTTTTTACCTCTGGCAAGGCCTATCTCCACCTTTACCAGACTGCCTTTAAAATAAACCTGGAGAGGAACCAAAGTATATCCCTTGGTCGCCATCTTCCCATCCAATTTTGAAATTTCAGCTCTATGAAGCAGCAGCTTTCTGACACGCAGAGGGTCCTTGTTAAAGATATTTCCTTTTTCATAAGGGCTGATGTTCATCCCGTAAACAAACACTTCCCCCTTGTCTATTCTAACAAAAGATTCCTTTACGCTGCACTTTCCCATGCGCATGGATTTAACCTCTGTTCCTGCCAGTTCAATCCCTGCTTCATATTTTTCATCAATAAAATAGTCGTGATACGCTTTTTTATTGTTGGCTATTAGTTTAATTCGTTCTCCCAATTTCGTTGACCTCCATAAATACGCTACGTTTATGATACTACAATGTTTATTTTTAGTAAAGGTCTAAGTAACAATCACAAAAAATAAAGTTCTTTCTGGTAAATACCTGTGATAGTATTTACCAGAAAGAACTTTATGATGACTTACTGTCTGTCAATATGAAGTATGGTATTTAAAAGAACATTTGCTCCTTTTAAGCAGTTTTCCACGGGAGTATATTCGATTTCACAATGGCTATGACCTCCCACACTGGGCACAAATATCATGGTAGTAGGAACAATGTCAATGGCAAACTGTGCATCGTGCCCCGGCCCGCTGTAGATTCTACGGTTGGAATACCCGCATTCCTGAGCGCTTTTTTCCACGTAATCTACCAGCTCAGAGGTAAAGCTTACGGTCTTTCTTGACCAGGCTTCCTCGTAGCTTACCTTGCACTGCTCTACAACACTTGGAATCTTCTTAATCACTGCGAGCACCTGTTTAATCACTTCCGGGTCCTGATGTCTGGCATCCAGAGTGATTTTTACCTCATCGGGAATAATGGTATGGATGTTGGGGTGGGCAGATATCTTACCTGTGGTATAAACAAGCTTACTATCTAACTGATCCAGCTCATCATGAAGATACTGAATGGTCTTTACTGCTGCATATAGGGCATCTTTACGGTATTTCATGGGAGTTGTTCCTGCGTGGCCTGCCTGCCCGGTAAAGGTAAATTCATAATTAATCATGCCGCAGACACCTTCCACTACACCGATGTCAATTCCTTCTGCTTCCAATACAGGTCCCTGTTCGATATGAAGCTCTACCAGAGCCTTTGTTTTTAACGGGACCATACGGTTTTCTTCTTTTCCTTTAAATCCGCTTTTATCCAAAGCCTCTCCAAAGGTCAAATCCGGAATATCTTTTGCTTTGGAAGCAAGCATGGTATCTTTATCAAACTTTCCGCAGATGACACCAGAAGACATCATGGCCGGTTCAAATCTTGCACCTTCTTCATTGGTCCACACAATGACTGTAATGGGGTGTCTGTGGGGTATTTTTTCTTTTACAATGGTCTCAGCCACCTCCATAGCGGTTAAGACGCCTAAAATTCCATCATAATTTCCACCCTGCCGTACCGAATCCATATGAGAGCCAGAGAAAATGGCAGGCAAATCCTCTGTGCCGGAAATGGTGGCATACAGATTGGCCATATCGTCTGTGGTAACGGTGGCCCCAATTGCCTCCATTCGTTTTACAAATTCAGTTCTTGCAGCAATCGCCTCTTCGGATAAGGAAAATCTGGTAATCCCTCCTTTTCCCGTATCACCGAACCGCCCAAAGGTTTTTATCTTATCTTCCATTCTCTCATAATCGCATTGAATCATTTTTGCTTACCTCCTCTATTTTCTTAATTTGCTGATTGATTCTCCCGCTTTTTTACTCTGGCTCCGGCTGAAATCGCGCCAACCGGACACACCAGCAAGCAGAGATGGCAGCCTACACATTTTTTGCCGTCCATAATCGGCTTCTTTGTATCCTTATCCTGCCTTAATGCCTGATGACCACCGTCATAGCAGGAGATATAGCACCGTCCGCAGCCCACGCACTGGTTCCTGTCAAATTTGGGATAACAGATGGAATCTCGTTCAAGCTCATCTGCAGGTATGGTATGGACAAGCGCCTTCCCAACAATCTCTTTTACGCTTTTATAGCCATGAGTGCTTAAGTAATATTTCATCCCTTCAATCATGTCATCGATGATACGATAGCCATACTGCATGACTGAGGTCGTGACCTGTATGTTTTCACAGCCAAGGGCCATAAATTCAAAAGCATCTTTCCAGGACTCAATTCCACCCATACCGCTTATTGGTGTATGGATCAGTCCCGGATGAGTCTTCATGGTATGGATAAAGCGAAGGGCTATGGGTTTCACTGCCTTTCCAGAGTAACCTCCCACGCTCGTTTTACCTGAAACAAAGGGGCCGGATACAAAGGAATCTGTATCTACGTTCATAATACTCTTAATGGTATTAATAGCCGCGATTCCATCGGCTCCTGCCTCTATGGCAGCAAGGGCAGGGATTTCCATGTTTCCAATATTGGGCGTCATCTTAGCCAGAACAGGAAGATGGGTTCCTTTTTTTACTGCCTTAGTGTAAGCTGCGACCAAATCCGGATTTTGGCCCACATCAGAACCTAATCCATTGGCAGCCATGTGAGGACAGGAAAAATTGCATTCAATCATATCTGCACCAGCTTCCGTCACGATTTTGGCAAGGTACGTCCACTCTTCTTCTGTCTGCCCCATAATGGAAGCAACAAATATTTTCGTGGGATAATCCCGCTTTAAATCTCTGATAAATGCCAGGTTTTCTTCTAAGGTGTGATCAGATATCTGCTCTATATTTTTAAAGCCTACAAAAGGAAGGGCTTCTTTTCTCAGTGCATCAAATCTTGGGGATACCTCTTTAGGAACAAAGGTTCCTATGGTTTTAAATGCCACTCCTGCCCAGCCCATTTCAAAGGCCTTTGCCACCATCTCATAATTGCTCCCCACAACGGAGGAGGACAGAAAAAAAGGATTTTCACATGGGATGCCGCAGAACTCAATGGATAAGTCTACTTCCTCTTTCTCCACCTTTTCATAGGAGGTGAGCTTTTCAAACATATCAGGAATGGGGACGGGTGCATTGATTTTCCCTTTTAAACAGGCAGACAGACACGGCTTATCTTCACAGCTGCTGCAGGGAAGAGATTCCGGCAGACGGCTTATGGCACCAGAAATATTTTCAAAGCGATAGCTGCGTATCACTTTATCAATTTCCAGCTTATAAGGGCAAGCCTTGGTACAGGGCGCCTCATGACACAAAAGGCAGCCGCCTGTTTCCTCCAACAAGGAAGTTTCTTTGTATAATAATTTATCCATACGATCACTCCAAGCCATATTTTTGCGGTTCACGTTTTACAAAGGCTCCAAAACCTGGAGTCCCTACAAATTCTCCTTCATCGTATACTAAGGTTCCTCTCACATAAGTCTGAACCGGATACCCCTGTACCTTAATCCCTTCCCATATGGTGTGATCATAATCCGAATGCATATTGTTAACGGAAATGGTCAGCTCTTTTTCCTTGTCATAAATGACAATATCTGCATCCTTTCCAATGGTCAGGGAACCCTTTTGCGTACATCCAAAAATCTTAGCCGGATTGGAAGCACATAATTCGACTGCACGGTTAAAGCTTATCTTCCCCTCGTTTGCTTTTGAAAGCATATAAGGATATAGGTTCTCAATTCCTGCACAGCCGTTGGGAATCTTTGTAAAATCATCTTTTCCCCAGTCCTTTTCGTAACTCTGGAACGGGCAATGGTCGGTTGCCACCGTATCAATGCTTCCATCCATAATGGCTTTCCACAAGGCATCCTGGCTCTCCTTGGCCTTCATCGGCGGGGAGCAGACAAAGTTCCTTCCATCTTCCCTTTTATAAACGTCACAAGTAAATTCCAGATACTGAGGACAGGTTTCAATGAAGATGTTATGGCCTTCTCTTTTTGCTGCAACGGCAGCCTCCAGCCCTTCCTTATCCGCCATATGAACGATATAAAGAGGTGCATCCACGGATTTGGCCCAGTGTACGGCCCGTTTGTCAGCTTCTGCCTCTACAAACTCCGGTCTGCTTAAATAGTGATACCATGGGGTTGTTTTTCCTTCTGCCTTAAACTGTTCAATATTTAAATCAATCACATCCGGATTCTCTGCGTGAATGTTTGTTATGGCTCCTGCTTCCTTTGCCCTTTTAAGAATGCGGACCAGTGTTCCGTCATCTACCATCATGCCTTCCTTCTTATAAACAAGGAAGCATTTAAAACTGGTTACACCATAATCCACCGCATCTTCAAATTCATCTAAAATGGCACCGCCGTTTAAATCGGTGATACAGCAGTGAAATGCGTAATCGATACAAGCCTCCGGATCGCACATATCCTTTCTTTCCTGAACCGTTTCAACAATACCTTTTCCTTTTCTCTGAATAGGATAATCAAATACCGTGGTAACTCCGCCGCAGGCCGCTGCCCTTGTTCCTGACAAGTAGCCGTCTGCTGAAACCGTTCCTCCAAAGGGCATTGCCAGGTGCGTATGTACATCAATGGCTCCTGGTAAAACAAGCTTTCCGGTGGCATCAACAACCTTTTTTGCATCGACCTTTAGATCGGTTCCTATGCATACGATTTTTCCGTCTTTTACTGCAATATCACCTATGTAGGTCTCTTCCGATGTTACAATCGTTCCATTTTTAATTAATAAATCCATCACGTTACCTCCTTAACGGATTCGTGGGTGCAAAGGCACCCACGAGGATAGCTGCTTATTATTTGTTTATCTTATACACCAGTACTAAGCCTGATCTCTGATAAACCTGAGATACTGCCACTAAATTCATACCGCCTGCATTTGCTGCAATCAGGTTTGCATCCCATGTCACACCAAAATCTACCTGACCGGAATTTACTGCTGTTGTTTCTCCGATATCACCGCCGCCTGGTGTGATGGTCACGTTTAATCCTGCATCTTTATAATAGCCTTTTGCTTCTGCCACATAATATCCCATAAACTGGGCCTGTGGAAGCCATTTTAACTGAATGGATACATCCGTTTTCTCCGGCGCTCCCAGTGTTGCATCACTCATGGCATCCGTCCAGTAAGATGCATCACGGAAATCATCTAAGGTTAACGTCTGTAATTTTTCTGCTGCAGCACTGTCGTTTAATTTGATGTATTTCTTAGCAAGGTCAAGAGTCTGCTGCAATGCCTCATCATCCAGCTTTCCAAGATCAACTACTTTATTTCCTTTTGTATCCGTCTCTACTAATTTCTTTACTTCTTCGGCCATATAAGCCTGATGATCGCTGGATACTGAGGAACCTGCTTCAAATACGATTTTTGCTGCTTCCTCTGGATTGGCACAGGCATATTCCCAACCCTTCATAGAGGCGCGGACAAATGCTTTTACGGTATTTGGATTTGCCTTGGCAAATTCCTTGGTGGTAAAAATATTATCCTCAAGCATTGCTACGCCTTCATCATTCATATCAATGAATTTAACGGAATCTCCATATCCATATCCTCCCTGATAGGAGTTCTCCACCAGTCCAAGCTCATTGTAGGTCATGGCTGATGCTAATAAAATGGAATCATCGTCAAAGCCATCCATATCAAATGCCTGACTTAAAAATCCGGTTTCCTGGCCATATTTGCTTAAGAGAGCCTGAACCTCGTATTCATTGCCCAGTCCCCAGTTTCCGACCTTTCCTTTTTTTGCTGCGTCCTCCACAATATCTTTTGCAGTGGCATCAGCCGCGTAATATTTGCCTGCGCTCTCAGCGCCTTTTGCTTCTGTTGTCTCTTCTGCTTTCGCAGTCGTACTTTCTGAAGCCGATGTTGTCTGAGCCGTTTCTTTTCCCGTGCTGCCTCCGCAAGCGGTTAATGCTGCCGTGGTAAGTGCAATGGTTAATGCTGCTGCGGTTAAATTTCCTTTTCGTCTTCTCATAATTAATTCCTCCTCTAAACTAGTTTTTATCTTCTTCCTCTCAGCAAAGCTCCCTCCGCACATAGCAGTATGCCGTACATGATAATTCCAATGGCACATGCTACTACGATATAGGCCCAGGCCGTTGCATACTGGGCAAGCACAATATTTTCCCTGATCTGTCTGCCAACTCCTATAATGAATTCAGCAAAATACTCACTGACCAGGGCGCTGATAATGCTGGCTGGAACGCTGACTCGTAAGGCAACAAATATATAAGGTACGCTATTTGGAATTCTTAGCTTAAGAAAGACCGATAATTTTCCTGCTGCATAGCTTTTCATTAAATCCAGACTATAAGGCTTTAATTCATTTAATCCCCTGTAAGCGTTAATGCTCATTGCGACGGTACAGGTGATCGTGACCACGATGGTCTTTGCAAACATGCTTCTTATATTGGCATCATCGCTGAAATCCTTTGTCAGATTATTAAGTATGGGAGCAATTGCAATGATCGGAACTGCGCTGATGGCAGATGCAATGCTTAAGCCTCCTGCTCCCCATTTAGGAAACACGGTGGCAATGATTCCAAGGAAATATCCAAAGACAGAGCCAAAGAATAGTCCTCCTGCCGCAACAATGACGGTTGCTGTCACATTCTTTCTTATGGCTGGCCCGTTATCCAGAATAATATTTAAAATCCTCCCCGGAAGAGGCAGTGCAAAGGTATCAGCTCCTAACATTTTGTGTAGCAGCTGTGTCTGCCATAGAATCAGCAAAAGGATACCAAATATGACTGGATATAAAACAGTTGTGAGGGACTGTTTCTCCCATTTCAGATATCGTTTTTTCTTCATGTTATCTCCTTCTACTTTTTCTTCCTCTTATAAGGTGATATCGCCTGCTCCAGTAAAACCATGAGATAAAAGCTGAGGATTCCAATCATGGCACTTAAAAATACGATCTGCCAGAAAATATATATGGTAGTTGCATGCTTTAAGGATTGAGAAAGTGCGGTTCCAAGACCTGCTCCTCCCTGTAACGTATCTACCAGAATTGCCGCAGTAATAGCCATAGGTGCCGATATCTTAAGCCCTGTAAAAAAATAAGGCAGGGACGATGGAATGAGCAGCTTCCGGTATATCTCAAATTTACTGGCTGCAAGAGAATACATGAGTTCGTGTTTTTCCTTTTCTACTGATTTAAAACCTGCCAGGGTATTGGTGGCAACAGGATAAAAGGTCAGTATGGCTGCTATGATGATACGGCTTTTATTAATATCCTTTGTAATGGCTAGGACGATAGGCGCCATACCAAGAATAGGAATCATCTGAATCATCATCAGATATGGAAATAATATCTTTTCAACCGGCAAAAAGAGATTCATGACCAGTGCCAGAACAAATCCCAGACCAGCACCTATGACAAACCCAATTCCTGCCCGGAGAAGAGTAATTCCTGCATTGCTTAATACGATCTGAAATGCGGTCTGGGTTCCATTCACCTTATTGGTCGTAAAAACAGAAGCCAGGATCTGATGGAGATGAGGCAGCACATTCTCCGGAGACCGTTTGGTTCCTTCAATAATCGTAGCCCCAATCTCCCAAATAATGATTAAGCCGATAACCCAAACCAGGGTCACCATATATTTGGAGGAGAGTAATTTTTTCATCCGGATCATAATCATACCCCCTCAAAGCTGTTTCTTACCTTAGATACCAAGGCATTAAACTCCTGGGTTTCCTTCATTTCTATGGGTCTTGGTCTTGGAAGGTCAATATCCACGATGGCAGATACACGGCCTGGATGTGGAGATAAAACAACAACCCTGTCTGATAAATAAACTGCCTCCTGAATGTTATGGGTCACAAATAATATGGTTTTATTGGTCTTTTGCCAGATGCGCAAAAGATCTTCGTGAAGCTTCTCCTTGGTGAATTCATCAAGGGCTGAAAATGGTTCATCCATTAAAAGTATCTCCGGACGAATTGCCAGGGCTCTTGCGATATTGACTCTTTGCTGCATACCTCCGCTTAATTCATGTGGGTATTTCTGTCCAAATTCCATCAGCCCTACCAGCTCAAGCATTTTAGTGACTCGCTTCGTCCGGTCCTTTTTAGGCATTCCAAGAAGCTCCATAGGCATACAAACATTTCTTCGTACCGTCCGCCATTCATAAAGTACCGGGGACTGAAACACAATACCATATTTTTTCTGCAGGCGGATCTCTCTTGGTGACAGGCCCCGAACGGAAATAGTCCCTGACGTCTTTTCCTGTAAATCGGCAATTGTCCGAAGTAAGGTTGTTTTTCCACATCCCGAGGGCCCTAAAAGAGAGATAAATTCGCCTTGCTTGATTTCCAGATTTACGTTGGATAACGCGACAATCGGCTCTCCTCCATCTTTGTCAGGAAATTTCACGCTCAGGTTTTCAATTTTAATCTCGGTTTCTCTGGGAAGGGCTGGGTCTCTTTCTTTAAATTCTTCCTCTATATTCTCTACGTTCACCATTTAAGTCCTCCTGTTATGCAGACAAGGGTGTAAAGCTTTCGCCTTACACCCTTGTAAGTTAATTACGATAAGTAGGAAGTATCATGATTTAAAACAATCTACTGTATATGTTCAACAAATCTTCTTTCCCTATCTCTTTTCTTGTATTGGAAGGGCTTCCGCTTGCCATGGCATCCGTTGCCATCTTGTCAAAGGCAGCTTCAAACTCTTCCTTTTTGATTCCATATTCCTTTATGGCAGGAATGTGGCATTTCCCGCAAAGCTTATTCAGTTCCGCAAAAAATGCTTTGCTGGCTTCTTTTTCATCCGTTTCTTCCTTAGCCGCACCAATTACCCTGGCCATAGCAGCAAACCGGTCGTAACAGCCATCTGCCACATAAGAAAGGCACTCTGAGATAATCATTGCATTGGAGATTCCATGAGGTATGTGAAAAAGCGCTCCAATGGGCCGGCTCATACCGTGTACAATGGTTACCGATGCATTATTGATGCAGACACCGGCTTCGAATGCGGCAATTGCCATCTCCTCTCTTGCTTTTAGATTCGTTCCGTCCTCATAGGCAAGAGGAAGATATTTAAAAATACGCCTGATTGCAGATAACGCATACGTATCGGTAAGGGCATTGGCCTTTTTGGATATATAAGATTCCACTGCATGAGTCAGGGCATCCATACCGGTTGCAGCTGTAATACTTTTAGGTGCTGTCACGGTAAACTCAGGATCAATGATTGCGATTTCAGGCAATAGATCATCGCCTTTTAAAAGCATCTTGATTCCTTTTTTTGTATCCTTAATAACAGTAAATTTTGTTGTTTCCGAGCCGGTTCCCGCTGTCGTAGGTATGAGTACCAAAGGAGGGAAATTTCCTTTCAGCTCCTGGCCCATATAATCAGAGATGTCTCCGCCTAATGCTGTCATGGCTCCAATCGCCTTGGCGCTGTCTAAAGGACTTCCGCCTCCGATTCCAATGATAAAATCACAATCGGAATCCTTATAAGCCTTTACTCCGGCGAGAATCATCTCATCCGTTGGCTCGCCGGTTATGTCATTAAATATGGTGTGTTCTATGTTCCATCGGTCAAGATATCCTGTCAGTATAGAAACTGTTCCCGTCTTTGTTACTACTTTTCCAGTTACGATAAACGCTTTCTTTCCCAGACTTTTGATCGCATCTTCACTGTTTTCCAATGCATCTGCGCCTAACATTGTTTGCCCTGGTAACATAAATTTAGTTGCCATAGTCCACCCCTTTTCTAAGCATAAGTTAAAAGTTCCTGATCAACAATCGTTAGTACCTCATCTAATTTCTTCAGTTCTTCTCTTAGCTGTTCCTCCGTAATGATGAGGGGAGGGGCAACTAATACCATATTTTCATGGGTATAAGTCATGAACTTCCGTTCTTTTAAGAGCCCTGTTATTTTTCCCATGATGCCCTTTGGGTCTCTTCCGTATGGCACCAGCGGCTCCTTTGTTTCCTTATCCTTCACCAGTTCAACCGCTGAGAATAAGCCAATATAGCGAACATCTCCTACACTTTTATGGTTCTGCTTCATCTTCTCCAGAACCTCGCCTAATACCTGCCCTACCTTATTTACATTGCTTAAAATATCTGCTTCTTCATAATAATTTACACATGCAACGCCAGCTGCACAAGATAGAGGATGACCGCTGTATGTAAGTCCGCAGGATAAGAGGTTATCATCAAAATAGGCTGCAATATCTTTGCTTACCACCACACCTCCAAGAGGAACGTATCCGCAGGTAACTCCTTTTGCGAAGGTCACGATATCCGGCTTAATATCAAAGTGTTCAAAGGCAAACATCTTTCCGGTCCTGCACCAGCCAGTCATGACCTCATCGCAGATCATTAAGATTCCGTACTTATCACAAAGTGCACGTACCCCGGGCATATAGCCCTTAGGCGGAATCAAGATTCCGTTGGATCCGGTAATGGTCTCCATGACGATTGCGGCTACGCTGTCCGGGCCTTCATACTGGATTTGTTCTTCCAGCTTCTTTAAGTAATAGGAGGAAGCCGATTCTTCCGACTCAAATTCAATTCCTTCTCTGTAAACATAGGGATCAAAAAACTTCACAAAACCTGGAACACCTGGCTCTAAGGTATATCTTCTCGGCTCTCCTGTTAAATTACCAGCTCCAAAGGAAGATCCGTGGTAGCTTCTATACCGGCTGAAAATCTTATGTTTTCCTGTAAACATTCTTGCAATTTTTACTGCATTTTCATTGGATTCTGCTCCTGCATTGGTAAAGAAGACCTTTCCCATATTATCAGGCATAAGACCGATGATCTTCTTTGCAAGAATGGCTCTTGACTCGGCACCGTAGGAGGGGCCAACGAAACAGTACTGATCCACCTGATCCTTAATTGCCTGGCTGATGGCCGGATTGCCAAAACCAAGATTCATATTTACAAGCTGAGATGACATGTCACTATAGCGGTTACCATCGTAATCCCAAAAATAAATCCCTTCTGCCTTTTCAACTGAAATCGGATTAATGCTTTTTTGCTTGCTCCAGGACTGTAAGTTGTATTCCATTAAGGTACTTTTAATTTCTTCACCTTTCATTCTAATTCCTCCTACAAAAAAAGCAGCGGACCGATGGCTTTTGTAGCATCGTCGCTGCATTCATTATTTTTTGAGAAGTAAATACGCTGTGGTTTTTCTTTGTATTTCCTTCCGTGTTTGACATGGTAGTATTATAAGCACAGTCAAACCTGGATTGCAACCAGCAGTTGAACAAAGATAATTGTGCATCTGCACAATCAAGTTTCTGTCAATGGGTTGAAAAAGGCTGTTTTGTAAGGCAAAACGAGCATTTTGCATTGGTATCAAATGATATCCTGAATATAAAAGCCAAGATACAATTTTACCTTATCTTCTAATTCCATGGGATTAAAGCCGGTAATCGTCTCAATTCTTTTTAACTGGTTAGTCACTGTGTTACGATGAATGTACATTTTTTCTGAAACCAATTGGAGGCTTCCGTTATTTTCCAGATATGTTTTTAATAAAGTCACTAAATCTGTGTTATTTTCTCTGTCGTATTTCTCTAAAAGACCAATGGATTCACTGTAGAAGTTTCTTAATACAGACTTCTCCTTTACCGCATAAAGGATTTTATAAATACTCATTTGGTCATAATAAAGTACACTTTCCTTCTGCCTTGCCGCCATTTCCATGGCAGAAATAGACCGTTCAAAATTCTGTTCCTGATTATAGATTCCTGGCTGGTTTGAGCTGATTCCCATGTGAACCAGAGCTTCATTGTTGTCTCGTTTTACATAATCAAAAAAGTCTTTGACAAAAGATTCTATTTCCTCATCAGTGTAGGCAACCAGAACAAACACAAGATTTTCTTTATAAGTAAAGGAAATAAATAATTCATGAATCTTTCTAGCTGTTTTTTCTGCATATATGGTGAGCCGATCCATATATTCTTCGTATTCTGCAGAATCTTTTTTATCCGCCAGGAGACTGATAAAGCAAAAGGTATCACTTCGTTTATAGCCATAGCGTTCCATCTGAAGTATCTGGGATTCCAGATCACCCACATTAAAAATAATATTCTTAATGGTCGTTGACATGGTGTTTTCCACATTGTCATTTTGCATGATCCGGCGGCAGAAATCCCTGGTCATATCAACCATACGGGTTTCCCATGGTATGGTAAATAACGGCATATTCACCTCATCACAATATGCAGCCACTTCCTTTGGTATTTCTCTGGTATGAGGCCCTAAATTAACTACAAAGGCACTGACTCCTGACTGATTCAGCTTTTTTGCAAAGTCAAGAAGCCAGTGGTCCGATTGATTTAAGATTCCGGCGGTAAATACCAGTTCATATCCATGTAAAAACGGGCTTACAGCATCATCTTCAATGATGTGAACCCACTGAACCAGATTATTCATCCCATTTCTTCCGGCAACTAATTCCATCTTATATAAGAAATAAGCGTTCTTTACTAGTTTTTTTTACGACAATTGCCATAGAAGCCCTCCTATCTGGTTTTCCCTATTATACCGGATTTTTCAGGCAAATCAAGGCCTTTCTGACATCATTTTTATTTCTTAAGTAAAGATTTCATGACAAAAACAGGGATATAATTCTGACCTTGCAAAATTAAATCCCTGTCATAAATCCTATTTATAATTTTTTTGCCGGAACAAAATCAATGGTACGTAAAAGCTTATCAGTCCCCTCCACAACAACACGAATGGGCTGCCCCAGCTTATATGTCTTTCTTGTCATCTCTCCTACCAGCTCATAATGTTCCTCGTCAAAATGATAATAATCATCTTGAAGCTGGTTTACATGAATCATACCTTCAACGGTATTAGGAAGCTCTACATAAAGTCCCCAGTTGGTTACACCGGAAATAACACCATCGAATTCTTCCCCAATATATTTTGACATATATTCGCATTTTTTAAGCTTTATGGTTTCTCTCTCTGCCTCATCGGCTCTCCGTTCCATCGTAGAAGACTGAACCGAGACCTGACTTAATATCTTGTCGTAATGCTTGATTCGCTTCTCACTTAACCCAGACCTTAAGTTTTCTTTGATGATCCGGTGGATCTGTAGGTCAGGATATCTTCGAATGGGTGAAGTAAAATGAGTATAATACTTGGCTGCCAGACCGAAATGTCCTGTGTTACCAACCGTGTACTTCGCCTGCTTCATGGACCGTAAGGCAAGACGGCTGATGAGCGCCTCCTCTGGTGTATCCTCAGCGTTTGCCAAAAGCTTCTGTACTTCTTTTGGATAGACCTCTCCATTATGCAAGCGGATGGAATAACCAAAGTTATTAATGAGAGTCGCAAGACTCTTCATCTTTTCCGGATCTGGATTATCATGTGTCCGGTAAAGGAAGGGAATCTCCTGCCAGAAATAATCTTCCGCTACAGTCTCATTTGCCATCAGCATAAAATCTTCAATGATCTTAGTTGCTGCATTTCGGTCATAAGGCTTGATCTCTACAGGTTTTCCTCTTTCATCAAGAATGACCTTTGTCTCTGGGAAATCAAAGTCGATGGATCCTCTTTTTTTCCTTTTTTCCCTGAGAATATCTGCCAGCTCCTTCATTAAGAAGAACATTGGTACAAATTCTTCATATTCCTTCATCACAGCCTCGTCACGGTCTGTTACAATGGCATTAACTGCTGTATATGTCATTCTCCGGTCTACCTTAATTACAGTTTCAGCAATTCTGTGACCAGTAACATCTCCGTTTCCATCAATATCCATCATACAGCTTAAGGCCAGACGGTCTTCTCCCTGATTTAAAGAGCAGATTCCGTTTGAAAGCTTATGCGGCAGCATAGGAATGACCCGATCAACAAGATAGACGCTGGTCGCTCTTTTTAGGGCTTCTTCATCAAGAGGGCTGTGTTCTGTTACATAGTTGGTCACATCCGCAATATGGACTCCAAGGGTATACACATCACCCTTTTTAGATATGGTAATGGCGTCATCAAGGTCCTTGGCATCTTCCCCGTCTATGGTCACTGTCTGAAGTTCTCTTAAATCCAGACGACCCTGCATGTCCTTTCCATCAATCTCATCAGGAACGGCTGCCACCTGCTTCATAACACTGTCAGGGAACTCCTCTGCAAGACCGTAAGCACGGACAATGGAGAGAATATCAGTTCCCGGATCATTGACATGCCCAAGAATTTCCGTAATGACTCCTTCCGGCTTTCTCCCCGGACCACCAAAATCTGTTACCTTTACAACAACCTTATGGCCGTTTACCGCTCCCATATCTTTTCCCTGAGGAACAAATATATCCTTGGAAAGCTTCTGGTTATCCGGTATCACAAACCCGAAGTTCTTGTTTTTCTGATAAAAACCAACAATTTCACTGTTAGCATGGTTAACTACCTTTAAAACACGGCCTTCTGACCGTTTTCCATTGGAAGGCTCTGATTCCACGGAAATAAGCACGGTGTCTCCATGGAGCGCTCCACCCGCCTTCTCCTCGGGAATAAATACATCCTGTTCCATTCCCTCAACTGCAACAAACCCAAAGCCTTTGGGATGGCCGAAAAAAACTCCGGCTATGGAACCAATGTCCGGCTTTCCATATTTTCCTTTTTGTGTAATGCCGATTTTACCTTCTGAAACAAGAACATCCAGCACTTCCTTTAAATCCTCCCTCTGGCCCTTTGGAACATCCAGGAGTATGGCAATCTCCTTTATCTTCATCGGAACATAGGCAGGGTCGTCAAACAGCTTTAAAAGCATATCTTTTCGCTGTGTTAATTGCTCACCTGTCATCTTCTACCTCACTTCTCATTCAATAATTTTGCCTTTGTAATACATTTTTCTCTATTATCTTTACTTTATCCATAAAGTGAAAAAAACACCCTTGTTATCGTATACAAGAGTGTTTAATCTTTACAGTATATTCAGATTCAATACTAAGGATAAAATGAAAAAAAGAACGGCTGCGTACTTCGTAAATTTTTCCAGATTACCTTCCATGGAACGTCCCTTGTTTTTTCCCCAGTAAGTATCTGCCATACCACCGATGGAACCCAGGCCCTGACTCTTTCCTTCCTGTAACAGGATAATCGCTGATAAAGCGATGCATATGATAACAAAGATGATTGATAATATAATCCTGATCATGTTTCCCACCTCCTATAGTCAAACAACAGTTATCATACCATAATTTTTCAGTAAATACAAGCTACTTTTGCATTTTTATAGGTTTTGCCTGCTGGAATAGAACTCTTCAATACGCAGCAATTCGTTGTATTTTGACGTGCATTCCCCCCGGCAGGGAGCTCCGCATTTAACATAATCTGCCCCTACTGCTGCTGCCAGATCAGCCGCAAAGGATTCTTCAGTTTCCACAAAATCATTCGCAATGATAACCTTATGCCCTGCCATCTTTGCCTGTTCCACCTTAAAAAGTGCCGCTGTCACTGTTCCAGCCTGTTTTAGCTCAATCATATGGGCATTGGACGTTTCAGAATCCGGGAAAGTAAGAAGCACTCGATGGCCAAGCATGCCCATAATCATCTCCCGCCCTTCTACATCCTCTTTCCAAACTCCATTAATAATAGAGATGACTGGAAATCCATCGGTCAGTCTTAAGAAATAATCCATCATATCCTTCTGGTTTCTATGAATCATGAGTCCCTGATGTCTGCTTTCTTTTTCAAAGTTATAGGTGCCGTCTTCTTTCTTATAAAGCCGGTCTGCGGCTGCATAGATACCAATCCCGGCATCGATTCCGGGCATATAGCCAGCAAGCTTTATGGCTTCCATTACATAATGAAGAGCTTCTTCCGCGCTTCTCATATCAGCAATAAATCCTCCTCCATTACCGGTAGAGGTATCATAGCCATTGATCAAAAGCAGTTGTTTCAATGTATGATAAATTTCGGTTCCTATACGAAGTCCTTCTCCATAAGATTTCATATTCTTAGGAATTACGGTTATATCCTGAAAATCAATTCCTTTTTCCCCATCTCCCCCGCTGATCATGCTAAGCATTGGCACCGGCATCACTGGTGCAGAGGTTCCTCCCAAGTATCGGTATAGAGGAAGAAAGAGTCCAGCACCTGCTGCTCTTGCTACCGCCATGGATAAACCAAGCACTCCGCAGCCGCCAACACCATGTTCACCGTTTTCTCTGTATTCTTTCATAAGAAGCCGATCAATTTCTCCCTGATCGCCTGCATCTTCAAACAAGATGCACTCCGATAACTGGTCCATTAAAAATTCCAATTCTTTCTTAACATCTTCTTTTCCATATATGGGTACAATTGCTCTTCCCTGAGCTCCATTTTCCAAGACTACTTCTGCTTCAAGGGCTGGATTTCCCCATGAGTCGTAAACCTTTCTTCCCATTACCTTTATAATATCAAGATCCCCTAGCATCCTATTGCCTCCCTGTTTTCAAACATTCATATCGTAAGGATTGACCGGAAAACATGTACTCATGCAAGCAGGGGGTAAAAAAAGATGCCAGTCATCGGATTTCAACTGGCACCTTTTTCTTTATTATAACTTTTTATGCACGAAGTTCAATCCCCAGTCCCTGCAATCCATTCAGGATCTTTTTCATGACTGCAGAAACCTCCTGATCTTCCAGTGTATGATCTGCAGACCGGAATGTGATAGAATAAGCCACAGATTTGAAACCTGCCAAAATCTGAGCACCTTCGTAAATGTCGAACAGTTCGTAGCTTTCCAGATTCTTTCCGCCCCGCTGTTCGATTACCTCTTCAATCTGTCCTACCAGGATATCTTTTGGCACCACCATACTAATGTCTCTGGTAACTGCCGGGTATTTTGCAATTCCTACGTACTTGCGGTCGAAGTTTGTAAATGGAATCATAGATGGCATATCAATGACTGCCACATAAGCACGTTCACCGATCTTATAATTATCCGCTACCTCCGGATGAACCTCACCGATATATCCGATGGTCGTTCCTTCATAAATGATATCTGCACATCTTCCTGGATGAAGGAAAGGTTTATCACCTGCCGGGTTATAATGAGGCTTCTTATGCATTCCTGTTTTCTCAAATAGTTCTTCTACAACGCCCTTCATATCAAAGAAGTCACCTTCTCCGTAGAATCCAAAGGTAAGCTGCATTCTTTCATCCGGCAATTCTGTTAATGGAACTGCCTTTGGAAGATAAATGTTAGCCAGCTCATAGAGACGTACACTTTTATTTCTTCGGTTGTAGTTGGTGGACAGGGAATTTAACATTCCGTGAAGAGGTGACGTCCTCATCACACTAAAGTCCTCACCAAGGGGATTTAAGATATTAACGGTCAAACGAAGAGGGCTGTCTTTTGGAAGCAGAAGCTTATCAAAAACCTTAGGACTTTCAAAGGAATATGTCATTCCTTGAGAGAATCCACAGAATTCAGCCACCTCTCTGGCGATTTCCTCGACTCTTAATTTATAGGAAAGCTTTCCTGTCGTAGCCTCACCATTTGGCAGAGAGACTGGAATCTTATCATATCCGAAGAATCTGGCTACTTCTTCTGCAAGATCTGCCATGCACTCTAAGTCCTGACGGAAGGTAGGAATAAGGATTTCAGAAGTGGAAGCATCGTACTCCAGTTCAAGCATCTTATAATAGTCCAGCATGGTTTCTTTTGAAATGTCTGTTCCTAAGAGACGATTCATCTTTTCCGGTTCAAAAGGAATTCTTTTTCCTTCTCTCTTTTCCGGATAGATATCAATGATTCCTCCCACGACCTCACCAGCACCTAATTCCTCAATCAGCTGACAAGCCCGGTTCATTGCCTCGATGGCATTATTGGGATCAAGTCCTTTTTCAAATTTACCGGATGCGTCCGTTCTAAGTCCCACTTTTTTAGAGGAAAGACGGATATTGGTGCCATCAAAACAAGCGGCTTCAAATACCATGGTTTTTACGTCATCCGTAATTTTAGAGTTATCTCCTCCCATAATACCTGCAATTCCAACTGCCTTTTCACCATCATTGATCATCAGAATGGAGCTGTCAAGCTTTCTTTCCTGACCATCTAATGTCTGGAAGGTATCTCCATCCTTAGCACGAGCCACAATGATTTCATGACCAGCAATAAGCTCATAATCAAAGGCATGCATTGGCTGACCGTACTCTTCCATGACGTAATTGGTAATATCCACAATATTATTGATGGGGCGGATTCCGCAGGCTGCAAGGCGCCTCTGCATCCAAACAGGAGATGGAGCGATTTTAATATTCTTTACCATTCTTGCACAATAACGGAGGCAAAGGTCCTTATCCTTTACAGATACCTTTAAATAATCATTGATATCTTCACTGTTTCCCGTTGCAGTGACTACAGGAGGTACGAACGCCTTACGGAAGGTAGCCGCTGCCTCTCTTGCAATTCCAATCACACTGTAACAGTCCACCCGGTTTGAAGTGATTTCATATTCAAACACGGTATCATGAAATCCCAAAAGCTCCACAGCGTCATCACCAGGAGTTGAATCTTCCGGCAAGATATAGATTCCGCTTTCTGGCGCATCCGGATACATCTCGCTGGTGCCACCAAGCTCCTCGATGGAACACATCATTCCACAAGACTCAATTCCTCTTAATTTACCTTTTTTTATCTTAATTCCGTCTTCCGGAAGGGTGCCGCCATCATGGCCTCCTGCCACCTTTCCTCCGTCTAAAACGACTGGAACTTTATCTCCAACCTTCACATTGGACGCTCCGGTTACGATCTGAACCGTCTCTGTACCTACATTTACCTGACAGACGATTAATTTATCTGCATCCGGATGGCGCTCGATGGATAAAATATGCCCAACTACGATTTTCTCTAAGTTTTTGTCCAGACGTTCAAACCCTTCAACCTTGGTTCCGGTAAGTGTCATGGCATCTGTATAATCCTGAGGTGTCACATCCAGATCCGGAACGTATGCTTTAATCCATGATAATGGTGTATTCATTGATTTCTCTCCCTTTCTGTTCCTAGAACTGCTTTAAAAATCTGATATCATTTTCGTACAGCAATCTCATATCATCAATCTCGTACTTTAAGAGGGCGATTCGCTCAAGTCCCATACCGAATGCGAAACCGGAGTACTCGTTGGGGTCAATGCCGCTCATGGAAAGAACATTTGGATGCACCATTCCACAGCCTAAGATCTCAATCCAGCCTGAGCCCTTACAGAAACGGCAACCGCTACCACCGCACTTAAAGCAGGTTACATCAACCTCAGCACTCGGTTCTGTAAATGGGAAATGATGGGGACGGAATTTTACCTTAGTCTCCGGTCCAAACAGCTCTTTCGCAAACTCTGCAAGAGTTCCTTTTAAATCTGCAAATGTAATATTCTTATCGATGACAAGACCTTCGACCTGGTGGAAGGATGGGGAGTGGGTAGCATCTACTTCATCAGAGCGGAATACTCTACCTGGTGCCAGCATACGGATAGGCATCTTTCCTTCCTCCATGGCACGAATCTGAACTGGTGAAGTCTGGCTTCTTAATAAAATGCTATCACTGATGTAAAAGGTATCCTGCTCATCTCTTGCGGGATGATTCTTAGGAATATTCAGCTTTTCGAAATTGTAGGAATCGTACTCAACTTCCGGTCCCTCCATGACCTCGTATCCCATGCCTACGAAGATTCGTTCTACTTCTTCCAGTGCAATGGTGTTAGGATGGGAATGACCGACTTTACTCCGTTTTGCTGGAAGCGTAACGTCGATGACCTCTTTTTTAAGCTGTTCCTCTCTCACCTTTTTTTGAAGAACCGCAATGGTTTCCTCTAACTTGCCTTCAATAACAGCGCGGGCATCATTAACAAGCTGACCTACCTTTGGCCTGTCTTCTGGAGCAATATCCTTCATACTTTTTAAAACGTTGGTCAGTTCACCCTTTTTTCCAAGGTAAGCAACTTTAATATCATTCAGCTTTTCCAACGCATCCGAAGCTTCTATCTGCTTTAATGCTTCCTGCTTGATCTTTTCTAATTGATCTCTCATGATCATGCTCTCCTTCTTTCCTCATTGAATTTTGTTATAACCCGAAGGTCAAACAACTAAAAAAAGCCCGCCCCTAAAAGGGACGAACTATATTCGCGGTACCACCCTAATTCCTGTGATTTTCACAGGCTCTCGGAATACGTAACGTGTATCAAACGTCATAACCTACCCACCGGAACTTATAACTGTAAAAAGCACCGGATTCAGCCATGCTGCTTCGGTGAGAAATTCGATTTCTTATCTGAACTTAAAAGGGCTTACAGCCGGTGGCCCCTTCTCTCTGGAAGAAAATAAGTATCTACTGACACCATCATAGCATTTTCATATTTAACTTTATAGTTTCTATCATTGTAATAACAGTAAGCTGAAATGTCAAGGACATTTTATCAGATTCCTGCATCTATATCAGCCTCCGGCACTTATATACCGGAGGCCAAGCATCATTATTTTAATTTGAAACCGGACACAACTGTATTAAGTTCTTCTGCAATACGCTCCTGTTTCTGAGACATCTTTGACATATCCGTTACAACATCGTATGCTTTTTCAATGGTAGAAAGCACCATACTGCTGTTACCGGCTGTAGTCTGTACAGACTCTGAAACGTTCTGGATGGCATCGCGGACTTCCTGCATAACCTGACTGATGTTTTCAGCCATTTCCGCTATCTCATTAGAAATCTCTTCTATGGATACAGCATCTCTTCCATACTGCTGCCCTACATCCACAAAGTTATTATAATCCGGAGTTACTGTATCCTTTAAGAATGTGAGCATGGACTCTGATCCATTTAACATCATGCCAAATGCTTTTTGTACCTCAGTAATGGTTCCCTCAATTTCTTTTACGATTTCAGATGTATTCTTTGCAAGAGTTCCAATCTCTCTTGCTACAACAGCAAAACCTCTGCCCTGTTCTCCGGCTCTGACTGCCTCAATGGAAGCGTTTAAAGATAATAAATTAATCTGAGATGCGGTGTTGGAAATAACTCTTGCCATATCTCCAATCTTTTCCACTACCTTTGCATTCTCTACTGCCATAAGAAGTTCTTCTTCTCTCTGCTTGGAGATTTCAGCAGCACTTTCATAAGCTTCACGGCTGTTCTTCTCGATCACCCGGGCACGTTCCATGATCTCTCCTGCCATTTTACTGCTCTTTCCGGTCTCTCCGGCAAGTACAGTGACAGAAGTATTCACCTCAGCCATGGAAGCGTTCAACTCCTCGGTTGCAGCACTGGAAGACATCATAGCTTTATCCACATCTCCCATATAGACCTTAACTTCGCTAAACTGCTGCAGAAGATCATTGGATACAGTATTCAACCGCACGCTAGAATCTGTGATACCGCCTGCCTGTTCAGAAATCTGTTCAATGACTGCTTTATTGCTGGTAAACATGTTATTAAGGGAACTGCTCATCTGGCCCAGTTCATCTTTGCTTTTTGATTTAAGTGGTTTTATGGTAAAATCACCTTCTGCAAGAGAGCCTGCAAACCGTTTTACTCTATTTAAACCAGAAGCAATTACTGCAACCTGGAATAAGACAGCAAGAATACAGCAGATGATTGCAATTCCACTTACCTGCATAAGCTTAGCATTCAGTGCAACAATCGGCTGATCCAGTTCAGACTGAGGCATCTTAATCATAATAATCCAACCAATATCAGGTACCTTATCGTAATACAGGTTATAAGTCTCTTTCCCATCTACAAAGGTAACCTTGCCTTTGTCGCTGGAAATCATAGAATTGCCTGCCGCTGCGAGAGATCCATTCTCATCCTGAGAAATATTGACTCCTTTTGTTATCTTTTCCTGATCAGCTCCACTTAAATAGACTCCGCTGGCGGAAGTCAGCATGGCAGTACCATTCTTTCCTACCTTAATGGACTGAATGAGCTCATTAATATCACTTAGCTGCATATCAACGGTCACAGCACCAATAAATTTGCCGTTGGTATCATAAATAGGCGCCGTACAGGATGCCATAGACGTATTCAGTGTAGGATCAAAATAGGGATCTGTTATAACCGGTTTTTTAATTCCGCTTTTTGCAAGCTTATAGTATTCCTGATTAAAATAGTCATAACTTGCATCGTTATACTCGTAGCTTAACTCTACCTTGTCCCCAGATTTATACCAATAAGGTCCCATATATTTCTGTTGGGCATCATATGTATTTGGTTCAAACCAGATACCGCTTCCAAGGATTAAATCGTTGCTCTGCACAATCTTTGTGATAGCATCTCCATAGGTGTTAATCTCTGTTGTCTGATAGGAGGAACCCACCACCTGTGCAATGTTCATGGCAGTCGTTTCAACCATATTCAAATAATCATTAATGCTGTTGACATTTGCTTTCAGTTCAGACTGCATCGTAGAGTTGCTTTGCTCCGTAATCAGGTCCCGGCTTGTGGATTCACTGATTCTGGCTAACAACGCCAATGCTAAAACAACAACAGGTAAAATTCCAAGCAGCATCTTAATTCCGATGCTTCTTATTCCTATTTTTTTCTTCATA
Source organism: Clostridium sp. 12(A) (assembly GCA_000526575.1). Taxonomy (GTDB): domain Bacteria; phylum Bacillota; class Clostridia; order Lachnospirales; family Lachnospiraceae; genus Lacrimispora; species Lacrimispora xylanolytica. The sequence continues at coordinate 1,058,093 of JAGI01000002.1, forward strand.
CTTTTCTCTCCCGTGATTCGGTTTTTGGCTCTACCTTACAATTTTCGACATGATTTTCGAAAAAATAACACTTTGTTAAGGTAAAATTTTCGTTTGCATATTATCATAACAATAACACTTCATTATGCTCCCCGTATAGAACTAGTAGAATTAGTTACATCTGCTTAAGATATTCCCAGCGGGTTACGCAGGCGTTACTATAAAAATCAATAACTTTATGTATATAACCTGCAACATCTCCTTTCTTGCGCCCGGTAAATGCATAATTTTAATCGTCATTCATTATACTATTCGTATTCACAATATGCAATATATTTATTTTACATACTTTAATCGTGTATTTTATCGATTATAATATCATACAATATATAGGGAGAGGTGAGAGACATGGAGCAGGATTATATAAACAAACGAATAACTGAATTGAGGATAAAAAAGGGAGTAGCCGAACACAAGATGAGTATTGAATTAGGACACAGCAGAAGCTATATTCAAAGCATTTCCAGCGGCAGAAGTCTTCCTTCCATGACTGAATTCCTGGCAATCTGCGATTACCTGAGTGTTACTCCAAGGGATTTTTTTGATGACGATATTTCAAATCCCCCTCTGATCAGAGAAGCGGTGGATAAGCTTAAAACACTTTCAGACGGAGACCTTTTACTGATTCTTACCATGATCAACAGGCTACAGTCTTAAATACTTATTTGGTAACCGAACTCCCCTGCTCATGCAGGGGTTTTTCATTTGTATAAATCCGTGCTCCCAAAATAAGACTAACTAAGACCAGTGCATTTCCCAGTAAAATATCAAGTAAACCCATAATACACCTCTTATTCTTTCTGTCAATCTTCCTTTTTGTTAGTTCAGACAAACGTCCGGTCTGACGTATTGGTGCCCGACGGCTTCAACAGGTTGATGCTCCCGGTTACACAGCCCAAGTCAGGTACTGCTCCCAGTATACGCCCATATAATTCATCCGTGTCACCTCTGGAAAGCATCCCGCAAAAGTAACCGTATAAATCCTGAAAGTTTTGCTTTTTTTCTATTTTTCTATCCATACAGCCTCCTGTGTATAGCATAAAAATAAGTCTCCTATTATAGGCTAACCGATTTCCATTTTCTTCTTGTCTCCATAAAGCACTACGCTTTTCCGAATAAGCGATAAGCAATTGGACCATGAGTTCCGTTTTTCAAAGGGGCAGTTAAACATAATCATAAGTAATCTCTCCCCAGCCGGGTATACGGTAAGAACATTATAGATGTTTTCATTTAGAGCACTGCTTATAAATTCCATCCATGCGCTGGGCGTCTCTTCTTTTGGTTCTGAGCCGGTATCCAGACATACACTCATTGGCTGGAACCGTTTTAAAACCCGATAAAATTCATGTATAACAGCTTCCAGCTGATCTTCCTTTACACTTTTATCTATCATGTTAAAGCAAAGATTAACGGATCCATCTTCATTAGTCTTAATAACTTCAGGCCGCTGTTCTGAAAAGTACTTTTTTTTGGCCATCTCCGGTGTCATATCCCGGAATGCACTGGGAATAGAAACTCCCAGCTCATTATTAAATAACATGGTCTCCTGAAACTGAATCAGCTCACCGTTCACATAGATCCCTGTTTCAATACTGGTAAAGCGGTTGATCCATTCAAGATGCCTGTCAGCCAGTACCTTTTCATCATCTAACATATTTTTATCCTCCGTAAAGATTCTATCCCTCTTCCTTCAGCAGCTTCTTCTTTGTCTCCGTCTCACTTCTGGTTTCTGAGAAGATATCTAATTCTGATCTTTTTGCACAAATACCATGTTCTTCTGCAGCAACGGAAGATTTAATCGTATTAAGAAAAAGTAGAATAAGCATTTCTATATTCAGCAATAGTTTTTTTACCATGTTACCTGATTTATTTTTCTTTTGGTCCGTATTATAGGTAAACCGGGGTATGAGAACCAGATTTTCCTGTAAAATCTTGCACTTCACGTTCCTGGTATCCTGTGCAGCCAGGCTGTATAACATGTTCTGACTTTTTCGTATATAATAATATCGATTCCAAAAATAAAGATCCCCATAGTGAATATCTGTATCCAGCTGATACCGTTTTATTTTTTCTGTTCCATCATCTCTTCGAACATAACAGCTAGCTCTATATTGATAATAGCTTTCGTTTACCCTTTTTGTGCTCACCTTCTAGTCATCCTTTCATTCCCCCGCTCTCTTTCTCATACATAATTACATTCTACATCTGGAGATTTTTTTTTCAACACTAGTGCCAAAATTATACGCTTTCAGTTCCGAAATTTGCATGGCTTTTAAAACACACTTACTATATAGGAAATCAAGAGAATAGGGGGTTTTGGCTTATTCACACGGCAATACAACAAACAACCTCCAGAGCATATGCCCTGGAGGTTGTCCATTTTTAATACATGATACACATCAATCACAAGCTTTTTTATTTTTAAACACCCCATAAACCAACATAAGAGACAAGATGACATGACTGATAGCAATCACAACGCCAGCTCTTAATCCAAAATACCAAAATGCTGCTCCGATAACAGCTTCAATTAACCATACTAATCTGCTTTTTTTTCGATAATATACTATTTCAACTTCGTCCAAAGGCTTATTTATATCGGGGACAGGAGCATATTTGTATATTAATAATCCTGAAACCACAAAACACATTGGTACTATTATCGCGGCCAACTCCCCAGTCAACCCTTTTTCAACAAAACAGACAAGTAAGATTAAAATAGTAGAAACGATAGTACATACCCCATTTGTCCTGGCATGATAACCGCCGCAATATGACCTTAATGGAATATAACTGATAAGAAATACAGCTACCTGCATAGGTACCTTGAATGCAACGGCAACCAAAATAGCTATCATTATATTGACCGACAGATTCAGCATTACTTCATAAGCATACTGATATAAAGAACTCTGTTCATTGGTTAAAATACTTCTACTAACCTGCCAACTAACAATACTTTCTGACATTCTCTTAATCATTAGAATTTCCTAAACATTTTTGCTTCATCTGGTACTTTAGGCTGATGGTGAGCAAACATACAAGTAACATTAAATGAATATAAAGCTACAGCAAATGCAAAATAATTCATAACTTTAACTGGGGCAAACTTTCCTCTTACATTATTCATCAGCTTTTTCATAACACAAACACTCCTTTTTTTCTTTGATAATATACTATGAAAGTATTAATTTCAAGTGATGTGCCAAAATTATACATGTTAGATTCCAAAATTTGCCAAATACTAACTAAAGCATGATATAGTAAGTGTTGTTATAAACTTATTTTCTCTTTCTTCCAGGTTCAAAGAGCCTCCATATTTTTCTGCAAGCGAATTAACTATACCAATTCCTAATCCATGATGCTTTGGATCTGATTTTGTGGATAGTAGTCGATTCCCTTCTTTTAAAGCCATTATGGAATAACTGTTTTCTATATGTAGAACAAGAAAATAATTGGTACCCATGAATAGCTTTACATCTACTAAACGATTTCCTTTATTACACTTTTCAGCAGCTTCGATCGCATTATCAATCAGGTTACCCATCATAGATATTAAATCTGCATCTGAAATAAAATCTATTTTAAGAAATTTCTCCACAAAAATTGATAACTCAACACTAACCTCTTTTGCTTTAATTACTCTTTCAGATAATATAGCATTTAATACTGGGTTCCCATTATATATTACTATTTCAGTTTCTTTTTTAATGTTTCCCTTTAACTCATCAATAATGTTAATTATCTTTTCGTTATCTCCATTTAAAGCAAGCAATCTAAAACTGTTAAAATATGAATTAATGTCGTGCATATAACATTGATATCGTTCATTAATCTTTAAGATTTTCTGAAAGTGCTCATTCTCCATATCTTGTTTAACTAAGGACAATTCAGCTATTTTAACTTTATTTAACACATCTTTGTACTTTTCAAGAACAATATAAATTGCAGCATTTGTAAAGAATAAAAGGAACGCACCAACACACATAAATATTTGCATGTACCGCTCTTTAGGAAAATCTAAATATATAAAGTTCACTGATATAATCAATGAAAATATTGGAACAATAAGTAAATACCAAGCAAAACTATCATTATCACTTATTTCAAGTTTTCTTGTATACTTTTCTATATAAACCAGAAACATAAAACCAACGAAATATTCCACTAAAAGAAAATAGATACCTCCAGAAGTAAACCAAGGCGGCACATAAAAAGGTAGAATGTTCGTTAATAAACGATATAATATTTCAAAGGACACTTCTTTTCCGCAAGCAAAAATGGCATAAAATATAATCGTATATGCTACTGCATTCGTTAAAGATACCCTAAACATAAGTATTACATAAACGTAATAGATTATGGGTACTGTCATTAAATTTAACCAGCTAAGACCAAGGCTATTTTCCAGAAACATCAATATAGTAAAAGTTATAGTCAAAACAATTGTAACTTTTGAAGTCCGCTTCTTTTTAAACATAGTACTAAAAAAGCGATATAACATATAAATATCAGCCGCACAGAAAAACAGTCTGCTAGCTGAAAACAAATCATTCTCCATTATATACGCCTTCCCTGTATTTTGATAGCATAAAGTCTTCTTTCAGCTTATTGAATTCCTGAGTTTTACTTCTAGCTATCTGAAATGTGTTGTCTATATCTTTTAACTTTAAAATTTTACTGGTACAGTAAACCAAATACTTCAAATTGACGATATAACTGTCATGAGGATAACCAAAACCATGATCTTTTAATATTTCATAGATCTTTTCTAATTTCTCCGGAATACGGATATCAGGTGTCTCACCCTTTTCATTGGGTTTTATACCATAGATACGATACGAACTTTCAGAAATATGTACTCTTGTATTCTTCTTATATTTTTCAATGTACACAATATCATCTGCTCTTAAAAACAGCCTTTCCCTGTTCATATTCGCCGTAAGGAAAGGGGCCTGACCAAATTCAATCATTTTGTCCAGAGCGTCCTTGATATACCGATCCATAATCTTCTCAGTCATATTTTTCATGATATAACGATATGGCTGTACTTCAAAGCTCCGTGGAGATGGTTCTACGAAACCAGTGTAAAAGACAAGGATTACATTGTTATCCAGTTCTCTGATACGGATTGCAGTTTCCTCACCATCGATTCCTTTCATCTGAACATCAAGGAATATGATGGAAAACCGGATGCCTTTTATGGCCTCCAAAAGCAACAGGCCACTGTCATATTCATGAATGCGAATCTTCTCCGCCTCCGGGATGTTTTTATCAATCCTCTCAGATAACCGTTGACGATCCTGCGCATTGTCATCACATATAGCAATTTCAAACATATTTCTTCCCCTTTGTAAAAACATTTTATTTAATCTATCGGGAAAAATTTCCCTATTCATAAGAATAATATAAGAAAAGACGCCAAAAAGCAACATCATTACCCGCTTTTTGGCATCTTTTCATTTTTTATTACCTATTCTTTGTTATGACACAGCGAATTGGCTGTTGTAAAGCTGGGCATAAAAACCATTTTGAGATAGCAGGTCTTCATGGGTTCCCTGTTCAATGATATGACCATCCTTCATGACTAAAATCACATCCGCTTCCCTGATGGTAGATAAACGGTGGGCAACGATAAAGCTGGTTCTTCCCTCCATCATTTTTGCAAATGCCTTCTGAATCTTTATCTCAGTTCTTGTATCAATGGAGGAGGTCGCTTCATCAAGAATAAGCATAGGCGGAAGGCACAGCATGACCCTGGCAATGCATAAAAGCTGCTTTTGTCCCTGAGATAAATTTCCACCATCTTCAGAGATCACAGTATCATATCCATTGGGCATACGCTCGATAAAACTGTGGGAATGAGCTTCCTTGGATGCCAGTATAATCTCTTCATCAGAGGCATCCGGTTTTCCATATGCAATATTTTCCCGAATAGTTCCTGATTTCAGCCAGGTTTCCTGAAGTACCATGCCGTAGTTTGACCTCAGGCTTTCTCTGGTCAGGTGTCTGATATCCGTACCATCCACCTGAATGGAACCGGAATCTACATCGTAAAAACGCATGAGCAGATTAATAACGGTACTTTTACCACAGCCGGTAGGTCCTACAATGGCTACTCTCTGTCCTGGTTTCACCAGGAGATTCATATCCTGGATCAGAGTAACCTTAGGATTGTAAGAGAAATCAACGTGATTAAGATGTATCTCGCCAGTTGCATTGATAAGAACTTTTGCTTCCGGATCATCCGGCACCTGTGGTTTTTCATCAATCAGCTCAAATACTCTGGCTGCAGATGCCAGTGCATTCTGAAGCTCCGTGATAACTCCCGATATTTCATTGAATGGCTTTGTGTACTGATTGGCATAGTTTAAAAAGCTGGTCAGCTGTCCAACCGTCAAAAGACCGTTAATGGCGGCAAATGCACCGGATATTCCTACGCAGGCATAAACAAGACTGTTTACAAATCGAGTGGATGGATTGGTAATAGACGAGAAAAAGGTGGCTTTTAATCCCCATACCCGAAGTTCTTCATTAATGCTCTCAAACTTCTCCTGGGCTTCTTTTTCATGTCCAAAGGCCTGAACTACCTTTTGATTTCCCATCATCTCCTCAACAAGAGAGGTAAGCTCCCCCCTGGTCCTTGACTGCATTTGAAACAGATGATATGTTTTCTTGGCGATGAAGCTGGCCACGAATAGGGATACAGGAGTGACTAAAACTACAACTGCAGCAATGACAGGATTGATGTAGAACATAAAAATCAGCGTTCCAATTATGGTAAGGACACCGGTAAATAGCTGGGTAAATCCCATCAGCAGACCATCTGAGAACTGATCAATGTCCGCAATAATTCTGCTGATAATATCCCCATGAGAATGGGAATCTATATATTTGAGAGGTAGTATCTCCAGCTTATTAAATGCCTGAGTTCTAATGTCTTTGACAACCCGGTAAGTGATCCAGTTATTGATATGGCTCATTAACCACTGGGCAATTGCGGTTAAGAGTATTACAATTCCCATCTGTTTAAGAATTACCCACATACCTTGAAAATCTACATCTCCAGCTCCAACAATACAGTCGATGGCACGACCGATAAGAATCGGAATGTAAAGAGTCAATAATACGGTAAGCAGGGCACAGAATAAAGAAGCTATGACGCCCCATTTATACCGGCTGATGCAATCCAGCACACGTTTTATGGTAGAACCATGTTTTTTAATTCCCATATTACTGCGCCTCCTTTTCTGATAACTGTGATAAGCAGATTTCACGGTAAACATCGCAGGAATCAAGTAGTTCTTTATGGGATCCAAAACCAGCCATAACTCCATCGTCAAGGACTACTATTTTATCCGCATTTTTTATGGTTGCTGCACGCTGCGATACGATAAATACCGTCATATCCCTGGTACCCTCTTTTATTGCTTTCCTAAGCTTTGCATCCGTAGCAAAGTCCAGTGCTGATGCACTGTCATCCATTATTAGAATCTGTGGACTTTTAACCAGTGCTCTGGCAATGGTAAGCCTTTGTCTTTGGCCCCCTGACAAATTTTTACCTCCAGCCTGAATCATGAAATCCAGACCTTCTCCCTTTTCTTCTACAAATTCTCTTGCCTGGGCAATGGTAAGGGCACGATATATCTCTTCATCCGTTGCATCTTTTTTGCCCCACTGCATATTTTCACGAATAGAGCCTTTAAACAGGACCGATTTCTGCGGAACAACACCCACCAGCTCTCTTAGCTGCCCCAGCGGATACTCTCTCACATCAGTTCCGCTGATTTTCACTTCTCCCTCCGAAACATCATAAAATCTTGGAATGAGATTCACTAAAGTCGTTTTTCCCGATCCAGTACCTCCGATGATTCCAATGGTCTCACCCTTACCTGCCTGGAAGGAAATATGATTGAGTGCCGGTGCTTTGGCTCCCTCATAGGTAAAGTTCATGGAATTAAAGGAAACCATAGCTTCTTCTGGCTTTTCTATTACATCTGTATGAACGGTCTCCACAATACCGGGCTTCTTATTAAATACGGCTGTTACACGGTTTGCACAGGCAAGTGCCTTTGAGATGGTAATAATGAGATTTGCCAGCTTAACAAGCTCTACCAAAATCTGAGACATGTAATTGACAAGAGCCACTACCTGTCCCTGGCTTATGATGCCCTGCTCAACTTTGCCAGCTCCTGCGTGTATAAGAATAATAATAGCTATATTAATGATCACGTAAGTAAACGGGTTCATCAAAGCAGATATCTTTCCTACATGGACCTGAAACTTCACAAACAGGCTGTTTTCCTCATCAAAGCGGCTGATTTCGTCCCTTTGCCGGTTAAAAGCTCTGATGACCCGGACACCCAGCAAATTTTCCCTTGCGGTGAGAAGAACCTGATCCAGCTGCTTTTGAACTTTTTTATAGAGGGGCATACTTAAATACATAATCCCGAATATGACCACCGATAATATGGGTATGGTAATAACAAAAATCAAGGCTGCCTGAAAATTAATAGTAAATGCCATGACCATGGCACCAAATACTACAAAAGGCGATCGTAAGAATAATCGGAGAAACATATTGATACCTGATTGAATCTGATTGGCATCACTGGTCATTCTTGTGATCAGAGTAGCGGTTCCAATGGTATCAATTTCACGATAAGAAAGCTTATTGATATGGGCAAATAAATCATTTCTTAATACCGTACCAAAGCCTGCTGCTGCCTTTGCAGCAAAATACTGGGCCGTTATGGAGCAAACAAGACCAATGATACCAAGCAGTACCAAAAGACCTCCCATTTTCAGAATGTAAGATGAATCCTGAGTCTTTATGCCCACATCAATGACTTTTGCCATGACCAAAGGCACCAAGAGCTCAAAGCTTGCTTCCAGAAGCTTAAACAACGGCCCCAGAGTACTTTCCAGCTTATATTTTTTGAGATACTTCAGGAGTTCCTTCATATTAAATCCTCCGCTTTTGAAAACTTATATTTTTTTGGAATACTATATTGTATTATTATATCAGTTTGGTATAATAATACAAGTACAAATAGTAATATATTATAAATTAAAGGATGTGCCAAATGTATCCACTTAATTCAAAACAGTTATATTATTTTATAACCATCGCTGAAACAGGAAGTTTTACCGATGCGGCAAAAAAACTGGGACTTTCCCAGCCACCACTTAGCAAGCAGATCATGCTTCTTGAAGAGGACCTTGGCATTAAACTGTTTGAACGTGGTTCAAGAAAGACAGAACTGACGGAAGCGGGAAGCTTTCTCTATTCCCGTGCAAAGGACATCCTTAATATGATGGAAGATGTTACGAAGGAACTAATGAATTTTCCTTCCTCTGCAAAGGGGACTTTAAAATTGGGGACCATTTCATCCTCCGGAATTATATTGCAGGATTTTTTAAAGACTTTCTGCAGCTCTCATCCCAATGTGAGGTTTGAGATCACTGAGGGGAACACCTATGAATTAATGGAAAAAATGAGAAATGGAATCATTGAATGTGCCATTATCAGAACTCCCTTCCATTCGGAGGGCTTTGCATGCGAATACGGGAAGAATGAACCGCTTATGGCAGCTGGAATCCCTGCCTTTTTCTCGGAAATTCCATCTGAAAAGATTAAATTAACAGATTTGTCCGGAAAGCCGCTTATTTATTACCGCCGCTTTGATGCCATAATTTCCACGGCATTTCAAAATATTGGTGTAGAACCACACATCTTTTGCCGCAATGACGATGCAAGGACCTGCCTGCAATGGGCCGAATCCGGTTTTGGCATCGCTCTTGTGCCAAGGTCCATCTGTCAGGCGGAAAAGTTTTCTAACCTGGCACTTCGTGAAATTGACTCTCCGGATACGGTTACGAGAATTGCAGCTGTATATAAAAAAAATGGCTATGTCTCAAACATAGCCAGGGAATTTGTTACTTGCTTTGGCAAGGAGATTTCCAGTTAGTCAAAAAGGCTTAGCTGGGTGATCTCGTAATTCTTTTTATAAGAATGAATGATATCAGGCATCTTATATAAAATACCAAACCGTTCGCACTCCTTTGTAAAAATAGCCCAGAGTTTTTTTACATGGGGGCTTGTACACCCATAGCTGTTTCCGTAACGCCTGATATAGCTGGCAACCAGGTCCTGTTCCGGAAACTGCTCCTTAATGCGATCAAAAAACCACTCCCGCTGATTGTTGCGAAGGGTTACACCAAAGGATGGATAGATGAAATTTGCCCCGGTCTCATGAGCCGCATTTACAATGGATCGTATATTTTCTTCATTGTCTTCCAAAAACGGAAGGATGGGCATCATTAGAATTCCGGTAAAGATACCATTATTTCTTAAGGCCTCTATCAGCTCCAGGCGTTCAGAGGGCAGCGATACATGGGGCTCTATCTTCTTTGCCAGATGATTGTCCGTTGTGGTCACCGTGACTTTACAAATAACGGGAGAATGCTCCTTAATTCCTAAAAGCACGTCCATATCCCGTTTCAACAACGCACTTTTGGTTGCCACTGCTGCTCCGAAACCAAATGCATCAATTAATTCCAGGGCATGCCTCGTAAGCTCTGATTCCTGTTCAAAAGGATTATAAGGGTCGCTCATAGCACCGGTACCAACGACCCCCTTTTTTACCTTTCGTCTCAATTCGTCCCGTATAATCCGAAGGGCATCTTCTTTCACCCGAACCTTGTCAAACTGGTCGATTCCGTAGCAATCAGACCGGCTGTCGCAATAGATACAGCCATGACAACAGCCTCTGTAAATATTCATATTGTAATCGATTCCAAACCAATCTGCGCTGCTCTTGGTTTTCGTCACGATTGTTTTTGCAGGAACGTATTCCATGAGTTTTTCCTCTCTCTGATCATAAAAAACATATTTCATTCATTCTATAAGTACAGGCATCTTTTGTCAATTCCATGAATTAAAATCCTTTGAAATACTTTAAAAAGAGGTGCCTTGATATTTTTTTTGTCCCATGCTAATATGCTTATACAAGTAACTCTGATACGGGTTTCTTTGAAAGGAGATTTTATGGTTCGTTTTCTTTTGCGCTGTAAGGAAATAAATGATAAATATAACAGAGATGAAATGACCGTGTACGCTGCCCAGGCTTCCTTCTTTTCCATCATCGCTGCATTTCCCTTTTTAATGCTTTTACTAGCCTTGGTTCAGTTCATACCTCCCATTACAAAAGCCAATCTCCTGCAGCTGGTGATTACCGTGGTACCAAACACACTGGAAATGAACAGCGTAATTGTAAATGTAATTGATGATTTATATACCGCCACTCCGGTAGCTGTACTTTCTGTCTCAGCTTTAGCCGCCTTATGGTCATCATCCCGGGGAATGTTAAGCATTGAAAAAGGGCTAAACCGGGTGTTTGGACAGCAGAAAAAAAGAGGATATCTTATGACCCGTATTATATGCACTGGATATACCATTGTATTTATGATTATCTGCATCTTATCCCTGGTACTCTTGGTGCTTGGTAATTCCATTCAAAATTTTCTATACCGTCACTTTCCCGTAATTGGCGAGATCACTCAATATATTATCACCTTCCGGTCCATGCTGATTCTTATTCTGACCGTATGCTTTGCGCTGGTCTATACCTATGTACCGTCTAAAAAACAACATTTTTTAAGACAGTTCCCTGGAGCGGTTTTTTCCACTGTAGGCTGGATATCGTTCTCATTTATTTTTTCTATCTATTTCAATAATTTCGGAAACTTTTCCGTAACATATGGAGGACTTACAGCGATTGTACTTTTAATGCTGTGGCTTTATACTTGTATATGCATTCTCTTCTTTGGTGCAGAAATAAATTATTTTTATTCGGAGTATCGGGAAGGCAAAAAAAATGCGTAAGAAAAACCAGGGTCGAACAACCGCCACCCTGGTTTTAATTTTGCTCGATTCAATTAACTGAATAGAGGCGTTGATAAGTACCGGTCACCTGTATCAGGTAATATCACAACGATTCTCTTTCCTGCATTCTCAGGCTGCTTTGCCAGTCTGGCAGCTGCCCATACCGCAGCTGCAGAGGAGATTCCCACCAGGATTCCCTCCATCTTAGCAATATCTTTTCCAGTCGCATAGGCATCTGAATTTTCCACAGTTATAATCTCATCATAAATCTCTGTATTTAATATAGAAGGAACGAATCCTGCCCCGATTCCCTGAATGCCGTGAGGACCTGGATTACCGCCGGAAAGCACTGGAGATCCTGCTGGCTCAACTCCCACGATTCTAATCTCTGGATTCTGGCTCTTTAAATATTCTCCGGCTCCCGTTATGGTTCCGCCAGTCCCAATACCAGCAACAAAAATGTCCACCTTACCATCGGTATCCCGCCAGATCTCCGGGCCAGTTGTTTCCCGATGGGCTTTGACATTGGACTGATTGTCAAACTGCCCCAGTATCACAGAGTTTGGAATTTCTTTTTGTAATTCCTCTGCTTTTGCAATGGCACCCTTCATTCCCTTGGTTCCTTCTGTCAGTACAATTTCTGCACCGTATGCTTTTAATAAATTTCTTCGCTCTACGCTCATCGTCTCAGGCATGGTTAGGATGGCACGATAGCCTTTAGCAGCCGCAATGCTTGCGATTCCAATTCCGGTATTGCCTGATGTGGGTTCGATGATCGTTGCTCCTGGCTTTAAAATTCCATTCTTCTCAGCATCATCAATCATAAAGAAAGCCGCCCGGTCTTTGACGCTGCCGGCAGGATTAAAATACTCCAGCTTAGCAAGTAAGACCGCCGAAAGCTCATAATTCTTTTGGAAATTACAAAATTCAACCAATGGAGTGTTACCGATTAGTTCCAATGCACTTTTTTTAATATTTTCCATGATATCCCCCTCCTTTTTAATACCTGACTGATAAGAACTTATGACAGTTCGTACAGCTTGCTGTATTTTTCCTTCAGATACCGTATGAAATATTCAGGATTAAAGTCTTCCCCTGTTACATCCTTTAAAATCTCACGGCTGGTTTTCATCTTACCGAACTGGTGTACGTTCTCCTTCAAATAATTGCGGATTACATCTATCCTCTCAGTTCTAAGTAATTCATCAAAATCCATTTCCTTTAGCATATGGTAGTAAAGCTGTGCACCAAACGCATTTCCCAGGGCATAAGATGGGAAATATCCGAACATTCCCTGAGACCAATGGATGTCCTGAAGAATTCCTTCGGATGGATTTTCCGGTCTGACGCCTAAATATTCCTCGTATTTATCCGCCCATAACTCTGGAAGCTTCTCTAAATCAATATCCTCTTCCACAATCATCTTTTCAATTTCATAACGAATCATAATATGGAGACTATAGGTAAGCTCGTCAGCCTCTGTACGGATAAAGCTTGGCTCTACTTTGTTAATCGCTTCCACGAACTGCTCAAGCGGAATCTTTTTCAGTTTATCCGGGTATAACTCTACCAGCTTTCCATAGATTGGCTCCCAGAACGCTTCCTTCCGGCCGATGATGTTTTCAAAGAATCTGGACTGGGATTCATGGACTCCCATAGAGGTTCCCTGTCCTACCGGCGTCTGGGTGATATCATCTCTGATTCCCAGCTCATAAAGGCCATGGCCGGCTTCATGAATCACAGAGAACATGGAACTGTCCATCTTATCATGATAGCTGGTAGTAATTCTTACATCGTGGTTGTGAAGGTTTGTGGTAAATGGATGGGCGCTTTCAGACAGAACCCCCTTATGAAAATCAAATCCAACATATTCAGCAAGAAATTCTGCCATCTCCTTCTGTTTCTCTACTGGATATCCACCAACCAGGAAGGAGTTATCAATTTCTTTTCCATTTTCTTTAATTTCTTTTAAAAGGGGTACAATTCCTTCTTTCAGCTGACTGAAGAATTCATCAAGAAGCTCTGAATTAAAATCTTTCTCATGTTCATTCAGCATTACATCATAAAGCTTCTGATCATCTTTTTTACGATAGGAAGCAAATTTCTTTTTAAAGGAAATGACTTTTTCAAGGGTAGGTGCAAAGGAATCAAAATCTTCGCTTTTTTTGGCTTTTGTCCAGACTCTGACTGCATCTGCCACCAGCTGAGCGTTCTCCCTGTATTCCTCAGAGGGAACACAGATCAAATCCTCTCTTGCTTCTCTCGCTCCTTTTACAATCGCCTGCTCCACATCGGAAAGGCCCTCTTCTTTTTCACAGGCTTCAATGGCTTTTCCCATCTCATCCCCTGTGATGATACGATAATATTCTTCGGATAATACACCAATCACACGATTGGTATAAGAACCGGCATCTTCCGGTGCCAAAGTTTCATTATCCCACTCAAAAAGCACAAGTGCTGTTTGTAAAGCCATGGTTCTCTCCAAGAGAGAGGTTAACACTTCATACGTTTTTTTCATAATTACGTTCTCCTTCATAAATATAAGGCATATTCTTTATGAGTGTGTCCAAAGGGTCAGAAAAAATACTTTTTTGGATTTTACATTCCTGTTCCAAAAATGGAAGCCTCTTTAATATCAAGCTTTGCCAGCCACTGACGGACCTTATCTTCTTCATAGGAATCGGAAGAAAATGAGGCAAGGGAAAGCTCAATGGGAATGTCGGTTTTCATCGTTGCCAAAGCTTTTGACATGAGAGCCGCCTTTTCCCCGCATAATTCTTCCTCGCTGGTCTTTGTAAGAGCTTTATATGGAGAGCGTGAAATTCCCAGCTCATTTTTCCAAAAATCCTGTAATTCTTTTAGACGCTTTTTATCTTCTTCCACTTCATGAATCGCCCGGTAAATTTCCTCTACCGTTCCATATTCGCGTAGAAGCAGGGGAGCTGCACTGCTGACACCTTTCACTCCGGGAATATTATCCGATGAATCTCCCTGAATGCCTTTTAAATCCGCAATCTGCTCCGGTCTCACTCCTTCTTCGTAGTAGACAGTATCAGACGTATATTCAAATACCTTCTCCGGAAGATTTACATCCTCTTTTTTTATGCCATAGAAGGAATAATACTTTTTATAAAGTTCATCTGCTTTTTCCTGGCGTGACTGCACCATCCAGGCACGGACATTGTGTTCGTCATTCACCAGCTGAAGGTAATCGTGGTCCTTTGTAAGTACGACCATCGGGATCTCTTCCCTGAATTTCATGACCAGGCTTCCGGCATAATCATCTGCTTCATACCGGTCGCAGCAAAGTACCTGAAACCCCACCTCCCGAAGAATCTGTTCCATCAGCGCAAATTGATGTTTCAGTGGCTCTGGTGTCACGCCTCTTGTTCCTTTGTATTCTGAATACATCTCCCTGCGGAAGGTATCCCTGGTTTTATCAAATACAAAAGCGATATGGTCCGGCTGCTGTTTTTTCATCAGAGAGACTATCATCTTAAGCATACCAAAAATGGCGTTGGTATAAGTGCCATCTTTCGCATGAAGGATCTTATCATAATGTCTCTGCTTTTCTTCTTCTGTCTTTGCAAACATGATTTCTCTTGGCAAGACCGCATAATAGCAGGTAGACAGCATGGAAGAGCCGTCAATTACCACAAATTTTCTTTCTGACATGTAATTCTCCATTCTTTCCTGATGTTATTTATGATCAGGTAAAATATTGCTGTAAATCTGTTTCACTTCTGGCACCCAGACGCTTCATGATTTCCTTTCGCTCCTGACCAGACAGTCCCTTCCAAAGCTTTTGCACACGAGGGTCTGTAAAACCAATATAGGGAACTCCATTCACATCACATTCGTAGGATGATAAGTAATGATTGAGCGCACTCCACTCTACGTAAAAGGTATTAATGCTGCGGCTCAAAGAGCTTACTTTTGCCATGTTCTTTCCTCCCGGATAAAACCTTTATTTCACTGTTTCATGATTCCAAATCTGAACTTCACCTTCATAGCCTTCAAAGACCTGCTCCAGGATCCCTTTCACTGTTTCCCAGTCGCCTCCGGCATTGCCGCAGCCAATCTTATATGGAAACGCTACTTTCTCCTGCTTCTTTCTTACGTCCAGGAAATCACGAATCTCCTGAAACGCTTTTTCCAGAGCTTTATAATCCGTATAGAGGCCGTTTTTCCCATAATCATCCTGTCCATAAAGATTGGCAATGAGAAACCACCGGTCATCTTTTTCCACCAGCTGAGCCGAAACCCGGCCAAGAAGCTCCGCGGTTCTTCCTCCCGCCTGCTCCTGCCACTGTTTTGTTAATATCTTATAAGTTTTCTCTACCTCTGGAAACAATTTTTTTATCTGCCCATTCAGTCCTTTTTCGAATACCCCCCGACAATTTACCTGATGGCAGATCACATCTGCATCAGAAGTAAAAATATCTCCTTCGTAGTACTTTATCATTCTTTTCCCTCCAAACAATGAGATCCAATATCCAGTAACATTATACCCTGATTTTCCAGTTATTCATAGTCTTATCAGAAAGTTTTAATATATAATTTTCCGTAAAAGAGATTGAACTATAGGTCAATACGTTCTATAATGAAGAAGTATAAATACAAAAGAAAAAGGTAAGGTGCTATTAAAATGGAAAATGAGATCAAATGTCCATACATCATATTTAAACTATCCGGGTCTCTTTACTGTATTGACAGCAGATATGTATCTACAATTGTACAGCTTCCAGAGTACAATACGATTCCTGCTGCACCCGCCAATGTAACCGGCATGTTCAAATACAGAGACCAGGTCATCCAGATGCTGGATTTGCGAATCACCTTTGGGATGAAATCCATTTTCAGCGAATACAGTGAATTCGAACAGATGATTGATGCAAGAAAACAGGATCATATCAACTGGGTTCGTGAATTTGAGCGCTACATAACAGAAGGCGGTGTATTTACGCTTGCCAAAGACTCCCATCAATGCGCTCTTGGCAGATGGTACGACCGTTTTTCTACAGATAACCAATCCGTAATGTCTCATCTTCATAAGATGGAAGATCCTCATGAAAAGCTTCACCATTCCGCGTTTGAAGCAGAAGACTGCATGAAAAACCTTGACGGTGAAGAACTTAAGCTTCAATTGGATCAAATTTTAAAGATGGCAAAAGAAACTTACATGCCTGAGATCTTAACACTATTGGATCAATCAAAGGAAGTATTCCGATCTTCCCTTTTTAAAGAGATGGTTCTTATTCTCGACAACACCAGCTGGGGAATCGTAGTGGATGAAATTGTAGCAGTTGAGGATCTTGAGATTATTGCAGACAGAAAGCAGGATCCAATGATTAACCGCTCCTCTTTTATTAACAATGTTATGGAAAGCAGCAAACGGGAAGGGCTGATTTTCGAACTGAGTACCAAGAGTCTCATTACGAAGTTAGAAGAACTGGAAACAACGTTTTAATGTGATATCTCTTATATATTTGCAAAGAGCCGAAAAAGTCATAACGACTTCTCCGGCTCTTTGCATTCCGTTCAGAAATATTTTTTATTGCCCCAAAGGTTACTCTTCTTCAGATCCAGATATTCATTATAAGCCTTCTCCAGAATCTGCTTTTCATTGGAAAATTTCAGAAGATGATACGCTTCATGGAACTTGTAATATCCCGAATCAATAAAGTATTCTTCCCGCTGTGGTTTACTGTAATAGCTGTCGGCCATCATCAGATACCAGTGTACATCCTTCTCCACCATATCCTGGGGTGTGTTAAAAGAGTACTGGCTCTTGCCGATGTACTTGATAATAGACGCACTGACCCCTGTCTCTTCTTTCACTTCACGGAGCGCTGTCTCTTTATACTCTTCACCCGCTTCTACTGTTCCCTTTGGCAAAACCCAACCTTCATACTTGTTTTTGTAATTCTTATATAAAACCAGAATTTTACCTCGAAAAATAACCACACCGCCACAACTCGTTGCTTCTATCATTGCAATTCCTCCAGAGTGAACCGGATATTTATAACAAACTCCGATTTTGGTGTGTCTCACAGACTGGCTATAGTATACCTCTTTTTCACCTCTTATGCAAGTCTGTAATCTTCAAAACCATATATCATATCTTGCATCATCTGGAAAAATATAAGTCAAAAAGAGCTCTGGCGATGGGTGCAGCTGCCTGTCCGCCGGAACCGCCTTCCTCTACAATTACGCTTACAACTACTTTCGGGTGCTCCACGGGTGCAAATCCGATGAACCACGCGTGTGTCTCTTTCGCTTTTTCAAATTCTGCAGAACCTGTTTTTCCTGCTACCGTATAGTTTTTGGTACGAAGGGCAGAGCCGGTTCCGTCTGTCACCACGGTCTGCATATATTCGGTCAACGCCGCCGATTCCTCTGCGGTCATTAAATTTCCGTAGGACTGAGGCATGAACTTCTTTACAACATCTCCTCCCACGCTTTCTACGCGGTCAATCAAATAGGGCTTCATAAGCGTACCACCGTTTGCTATGGCGGCGGTCATCATGGCATTATGAATGGGAGTGATCTGAGTCTGCCCCTGACCAATGGATGTCTGAAGAATCTGCCAGGTCTCAGCTCCGCTTTCCATAGAATAAGAGCTTTTACTGTAGGGAATGGACAGAGGCAGTTCTTTATTAAACAATAGCTGTTCCGAGGTATTCTTTAAGCTATTTAAATTCAGGGAAAGACCCAGGTTTGAAAAAGCACCGTTACAGGAATTGGCAAATGCCTGAATCAGATTCTGGTGTCCATGTGCTGTTCCATGGTAACACTTAATGGAATAATCTCCATTTTTATATACCCCGTTACAATCAAAGGTATAATCTCCGTAGTTAGATGGATTTTCCCTCATATATTCCAGAGCTGTCACCACCTTAAAGGTAGAACCAGGTGGATACAGACCCTGTGTAGCTCGGTTTAACAGCTGACCTGAGGTATTCTCTTCCGCTACCAGATGATTCCAGTCTGCAAGCAGTGTATTGGGATTATAATCCGGCTTTGATACCATGGCAAGAATCTTTCCTGTGTCCGGCTCCATGACGACCACAGCTCCGTTTCTCTTACCCAGCGCATCATAAGCAGCCTTCTGGATATCCAGATCAAGGGTAGTTACTACATTATCCCCCTTGTTCTTCACAGAAGACAATTCATTAAAGACCTGTTCCAGCATATTAACATGGCTGGTTAACAGGTAAAAGTTAGAAAGAGCCTCAAGTCCCGTCTTTCCATTGGTGGAGTATCCCACAACATGAGAAAAGAGAGAATCATAAGGATAAAATCTGGATTCATTGCCTTCCCCATCTACATTGGTCTGGGCCAGTACCCTTCCATCACTGCTTCGTATCTCACCTCTGACCACCCGATCAGCAAAGCTGTCAAGTCTTGCATTATAGGAATTGTTGATTACAGCATCGCTTTTTGCAAAAAGAAAGTAACCATAATAAGCGGAAAGCCCTGCAAACAGGAGAACAATTCCATAGGTGAGTATGAGCATATGACGATTTGCTTTTGGATTTGGATTACTCTTCATCTTCTTCCTCTTCATTGCGTTTCAAAATATAAAGTCCCTGGATGATACCAAAGATAATAAATGTACTTAAAATGGAGCTTCCTCCATAGCTTACAAGGGGCAGCGTCACTCCTGTGGAGGGGATAAACTTTGTCACTCCGCCCACAGTCAAAAACACCTGAAAAATATAGATCGTTCCCAGTCCAAATGCAATCAGCTTATAAAACACCGCCTGCATCTTACTGGCAATCATCATAAACTGTAAAAAGCATCCAAGACAGATCAACAGGATGCATAAGGCAAATACAGCTCCCAGTTCTTCGGATATGGCAGAGAAAATAAAATCCTTTTCCACTACAGGAATTTTTCTTGGCATTCCCCGATAAAGCCCCATACCGAACCAGCCACCGGTTCCAATAGCAAAAAGGGACTGGGTAATCTGATAACCTTTTCCCGCTATGTCAGACCAGGGATTCAGCCATGCCATGACCCTTGTCCGAACATGGCCAAATATTTGATAAGCCAATAGGGATGCCACAGAACCGCCTCCGACTCCTGCCAGAAGATAGAGCCATTTGCCAGTGGCAACAAAAAGCATGAAAACATATGCCACAAAGAAAATCAGGGCACTTCCCAGATCCTTTGAAATAACAAGAATCAAAACATGAATAGAGGCTACTGCTGACACAATCATCACGGTCTTAAAATCTGTAGACCGGTAAAACATAGTGGCAATAAAAAATACATAGCTTATTTTTACAAACTCTGAGGGCTGAATAGAAAAGTCGCCCACCCCAAGAGATAGCTGGGCTCCAAAGCTGCTGGTCCCTGCGATGCATACAATTCCCAGAAGAATAATTCCTCCGATGCCGTAAATCCATGGAATCCTGCTTAGCTGCCATACCCGGTCGATGACAAATGGTATGATCCAGGTGATCACAGCTGCCGCCACGACAATTACAAACTGCTTCATCGCCCGGTCAAAGGAAAGCCTTGTGAGCATGATAAAGCCCACAGCCAGAAGCATGCACATATTGTTTACCAAAAGCCTGGATACATTTCTGTAAAACAACCGATACAAAAATAGATATAGCAAAAAGAACAAAACCTGAGCCAGATAAAATACCAGTATTCTCTCGTCCTTTGTTTCAAACCAAGTGATAACATAAGCCAGCAAATGAATCAGAAACATGGAGAAATTCTGGCGCCTGCAGATTTTCTTTTTTTTGCGTTCGTCCTTTGCGGAAAAAATATGAAAGTTTAAAAATGTATACAGTGCGATCAATAGTATCATCAGATATCTTGACACATCGATTATTAGATTAATCATATATCACCTACTCTACGCCGCGCTTAAAATGACCTCGTGTAAATTCTTCAAAAGGAAGTTCTCGTTTCTCACCCTGATAAAATTCTCCCAAATAATACTGGATCACTGCTTTTGTCTGCTCCTTATCCTCGGTTGTAAACTGAAGTCTCAAAGAGGACGGAGCCAGTGACTTAATTCCCTCGTCAAAGCCATGGAGAGATACTGGAGCGGAATTATAAATCGTATTATAGCAGAAGGTACAATGGTTTCTAACGGGAAATTCTTTTCCCATACGATCCTTCATCATAAGAACTCCTGGAATTTTATCACATTGCTCCACACCCTGATGGATACACTGTGCCGTTACCATCATGGGTAATCGCCCGTATACCAGAAGTTCTCCCGGAACACTTAGCTTTCCCAGTTCCCGGTTGTTTAATTCTACCGGCCAGGTAAGCTCATCGGCTCCTAAATCCGAATACAACTCCTGAGCCCGGCTGTTCATCCCATACATACCAAAATCAAAAATCAGCTTTCCGCCCATGTCTTTTTGCTTTAAATATGCGACCTCTTCCAGGGAACGGATGAGAAAACCGTCAAAAGAAGCCTCTTTAAGCTCTTTTTTATACTTATCTAAGAACTGCTCTGCTCTTGTCCTGAAAATATGAGGCATAGTAAGCATGCATTCTTTCCCGTTCTTATGACACAGCTCCACATAAGACTTCCAGCGTTCTGGTTCAAACTCCGCAGCATCGATATAGATGCGGCTTACCCGCAAACTATTGACAGCGGTTTCCAGACAATCCGGTCGTTCCAGGGATACTGTCAGCTTACAATCTTCTCCTGACTTAAGATCAGCCTTCGTTGTTCCTTCTTGTTTTACAGCCTCTTTCCGGTCTTCCCTTCTATACTGGCTTAATATCGCTTTTTCTATCTCCTCAAGACCTCTTCTTCGAAGATCATTTAAGGACTGAACAGGAAGAAAGCAATTTCCTGTCACATGAATCTCAAGGTTCTCAAAATAAAAAGGCGTATTTCCTGTCTTATCAAGCTGTTTTTTTATCTTTTCCTCTGTCATCGGCTGATTCTGTGCCTTTTGAACCAAATCACCAGTAACCGTAACTTCATGTCCGCAGGCTTCCAGTAAAAGACATGCAGCCTGTCCTTCTTCTAAAAAGGCCTGTCCATGAACCGCTTCTTTGACCTGCTTTTCCACATAATTTTCATCCAGGAAATCAAACAATGCCTGATTGCCTTCCCGGAAGGACGGTTTTTCTTTCCATACCACCATGTCCCTTCCATTATGCTTTTTGTAATATCCATCAGTCTGGCCGCCCCGGTCAAATAAGTCCAAAAGCGCCTTACGGTCTTCCTCTTTGATGTGGTAGCCTTCCCGTCCCTGGCTCAAATACAGGTCTGTATATTTACGGTAAATGCTTACGACTCCAGCTGTATACCTGGGGCTCTTCATTCTGCCTTCAATTTTCATGGAATAAACACCCGCTTCAATCATATCCGGAATAATATCGAGGGTGCTTAAATCCTTAAGGCTTAAAACATAACGATCTTCTTTTTTTCCAATGACCTTTCCGTCTTTTTTTACCTCATAAGGCAGACGACAGGTCTGGGCGCATCTTCCTCTGTTGCCGCTTCGCCCACCAATTAAACTGCTGAAAAGACATTGCCCCGAGTAGCAGTAGCAAAGAGCCCCATGAACAAAGCTTTCAATCTCAACATCCACATTGTCATGAATCTGTTTGATTTCCCGCAGAGATATCTCCCTGGCAGTGACCACTCTCTCGGCTCCCAAATCTTTTAAGATACCGGCGCCATATGCTCCTGTAGTGCTCATCTGTGTACTTGCATGAATGGCCAAATCCGGGAAATTCTCTTTAATAAAAGAAAATACCCCCATATCCTGAACAATCGCAGCATCAAGTCCCTGTCTGTAATAAGGAAGAAGATAATCAAATAAATCTCCCATCTCCTGTTCCTTCATGAGTGTATTGACCGTTAGATAGAGCTTTCTTCCGTGAAGATGCACATAGTCTATTGCCTCTAATAGCTTGTCCTCTTCCGGATTCTGTGCAAACGCTCTCGCTCCAAACCGGCTTCCCCCCATATATACAGCATCAGCCCCTGCTGCAACTGCTGCTTTCATGCTTTCAAACGATCCTGCCGGAGCTAGGATCTCAACTGCTTTTTTCACATATGCCTCCTGTTTGCCTCTATTGATGAAAGAGAGGATGTCATGGCAGCGCCATAAAACATCCCCTCGTAATTATTCCTTCTTTGCCCCTGAAAGTTCGTGCTTTGCTGCTTCAAGCTTCATCTGAGTCGCCACCAGCTCATGCTTTAAGCTGTAGGTCTCCTTCTCCATCTCTGCCTTTTGCTGTTCCAGTCTGGCAATCTGCTCTCTGGCTTTAAAATAATCATCTGCCATATTAAGCTCTATCATGACATTCTGGTACTCTGCACTTTGCTTTGTAAATCCCTCCTGGCGTTTTAACGTCAGGATCATCTCATTGATATAGCTTGCCAGGCGCTGAATGTATCCCTCTTCTTCACTTCCGGCTAATGTATATATTTTGCCATCTATTAAAACTTCTGTATTGTGTTTGGAATCCATGTTTTTTCTCCTGTTATCATTTGCTCTTTCTTTACTATATCACACTTTATAAAGTTAGGAAAGTTCTAAAATTCAGGCAGGTCATGGTTCCAGAGAGATTCCAAGATGCGCATAAGCCCGTTCCGTTGCTACCCGTCCCCTTGAGGTACGGTTTAAAAACCCATTCATTAAAAGGTAGGGTTCGTATACATCTTCCAGCGTGCCTGCATCTTCTCCTAAAGCCGCTGCAAGTGTATCAAGGCCCACCGGGCCTCCTGAAAACTTCTCAATCATTGTGGTCAAGATGGCTCGGTCATTGTAATCCAGTCCAAACTTATCCACATCCAGAATATCAAGGGCAAAATCAGCCACCTCTTTGGTAATCACACCATCATACTTTACCTGGGCAAAATCCCGAACCCTCTTTAGAAGGCGGTTTGCAAGTCTGGGAGTTCCTCTGGAACGCTTGGCGATCTCCGCTGCTCCCTCTTCCTCGATCTCAACATTAAGAACTCTGGCAGAACGGCAGACAATGACCTTTAGCTCCTGAGGTGAATAAAACTCCAGCTTTTGAACCACTCCGAATCGGTCCCTAAGCGGTGCTGTTAAAAGCCCGGCTCTCGTCGTTGCTCCTACCAGAGTAAACCTTGGCAGATCCAGTCTTATGGATCTCGCTGCGGAATCTTTTCCCAGCATGATATCAATGGCAAAATCCTCCATAGCAGGGTATAACACCTCTTCCACCTGCCGGTTCAGCCGGTGAATCTCATCTACGAACAGCACATCGCCTTCCTGTAGATTATTTAAAATAGCTGCAATCTCTCCTGGCTTTTCAATGGCAGGACCTGAGGTGACCTTCATATTGACCCCCATCTCATTGGCAATGATGCCGGATAGAGTGGTCTTACCAAGACCAGGAGGGCCGTAGAATAACACGTGATCCAAGGATTCCCCTCTGGCTTTAGCGGCCTCAATATATACTTTCAGATTGTTTCGGATTTTTTCCTGCCCAATATATTCATTCAGACTCCCAGGCCTTAGGTTCGGCTCGATCTGCTTGTCTTCTTCCGTTATCTCTGTGGTTATAATTCTTCGTTCCATCTTATACTTTACCCGCCATTTTATAGAAAAGCCAAATGTTTTAAGGATGCCTTAAGCACATCTTCTGCTGTCATGGATTCTGTTAGTTCCACTTTTTTCACGGCCCGTCCGGCTTCCGAAGCCGTATAGCCAAGGGCCGTAAGGGCTTCTATGGCTTCTCCAGCCACTCCGCCAAGGGATGCAGAATCATTCACGGTTTCAGCAAACACCGGTAACACATCTGCCATATCCACCTTGTCCTTTAAATCAAGGATAATTCTCTGAGCCGTCTTCGCTCCCACACCTGGTGCCTTGGAAATCGCCTTGGCATCTCCGCACACAATGGCTCTTCTTAAATCATCAGGAGACAGTGCTGAGAGTACTCCTAAGGCTCCCTTAGGCCCGATTCCGTTGACGCTTATGAGCTGTTTGAACATCTGCAGATCCTGGCGGCTTAAAAAGCCGTATAAGCACATCGCATCCTCTCTTACCTGAAAATATGTATAAAGCTTAACTTCTTTGCCGATTCCAGGTAGTTTTTGAAGTACGGATACTGGAACGTGTACTTCGTAGCCCATGTTCCCGCATTCTATCACTACCGTATCCTCAAACAACTCCACAAGCGGTCCTTTTACATAAGATATCAAATCTGTCTGTCTCCTTTTGGCTCCTGTATTCGTAATTAATGTTTTTATCATAGCATAAGGTCTGTTGTTATGCAAGGGTATCATCGAACAAATATTCTGTTTTCGTTGACGGACAGGCGGCATTCCGCTATAATATTGGTGAAAGAAAGGACGGCATCATTTATGATTACCCTACATAAAACCATAGAATTTCAGGAGACTTATCCGCTTGAGAGAATCGGCAGGAAAGAGGAGCTTCTGTTCTTTGATATAGAAACAACCGGTTTTTCCGGAGAATACTCCACCCTATATTTGATTGGCTGCGTCTATTATGAGAAAGGCTGCTGGAATTTAGTTCAGTGGTTCGCTGATACTCTGGAAGCGGAGCAGGAGCTCCTTCACACCTTTTTTGAGTTTTTAAAAGGCTTTTCCAAAGTGATTCATTTTAATGGAGATGGCTTCGATCTGCCATATCTGTTAAAGCGCTGCCGAGCCTACGGACTGCCATATGATTTTTCTCACGTAGACAGCTTTGATATTTATAGGAAGATACGCCCTTACCGGGAACTCCTTGGGCTGTCCAGCATGAAGCAAAAAGCAATCGAAGCTTTTTTAAAGATTCAGCGAGACGACCTTTATTCCGGGGGACAGCTGATTGAGGTATACAAAGATTATTTAATGACCCATGAATCATTTTTATTTGATCTGCTGATTCTTCATAATGAGGATGATTTAAAGGGAATGCCCCTGATTCTTCCTATATTAAGCTATCCGGATTTTCTGGAACATGAATTTCATCTGGAGAACCAGGAGCTTATCAGCCAGCCGGATATCTTTGGGCGGGAGCATAAGTCTCTTAAACTGGTCTGTAAAAATGGTTTTTCTGTACCAACAGGCTTTTCGAAATCCAACTCTGTATTCAGCCTGGAGGCAGAAGGAGAACTACTAAGTATTACCGTGGACTTATTTGAAGGAGAACTAAAGTACTTTTATCCGGATTATAAAAATTACTATTATCTGATTTACGAGGACAAAGCCATACATAAAAGTGTTGCTGAGTACGTTGATAAAGAGGCCAGAAAAAAGGCAACTGCCAAAACCTGTTATACCCGCCAGACCGGTCTTTATCTTCCTCAATTTTCGCCCTTATGGTCCCCATGTCTTCAGATGGAGCACAAAGATAAGATTACCTACGTTCCTTTCCACATAAATCTGCTTCAGGAAGAACAAAAGTCCAGACTTTATATCAGCCACGTATTAGATGCTCTTGGCCGGTAGATTATATCATCCCCTGCATGCTTCTATAAGCTCTTGGTGCAACGCCTTTTATCTTTTTAAATGCATCTCCAAAGTAATTTCCATCTCCAAATCCGCATTCCACAGCAATCTCTGTGATGGATTTGGAGGTGTTCAAAAGGAGTTCCGAAGCCTCCCGAATTCTGATATTTGTTAAATATTCCTTGTATCCAAACCCAGTGACTGCCTTGAATTTCCTGGAGAAATAAGCGGGACTCATATGGATTCTGTCTGCCACCTCTTCCAGCGTGATCTGGCTGGAATAATGATTGTAAATATATTCTGCCGCTTCTTCGATGGCTTTCTCTGCTACTCCAAGCTTCACTGGCTCCGGTTTCGTCTCCTGGCATCTTGATAAGAAAACAAGGAATTCGTACAGGTAATTATGCATCATAAAACCGGAATACCCATCCTGACCTGCCGCCTCGTACTCCATTTTCTTAATTAGTTCTTCTGCAAAGCCTTGTCTTCCTGCCGGTATGGAGACCTTGGAACTTCGAAACACATAATCCGTCAATTCATCCCCACATTGTTTTATAAAAGGCTCTAAGTATTCTCTGTCAAAGCTTAACGTAATCCGTTCATTGACTGGACTGGAATAATGAGTCGTCCGGTGGATTTCCCCTGGAGCTATCAGTATCAGATCCCCAGGCTCAATGTAATAGAGTGTATGATTGATAATAATTCTACAATGTCCCGATACCAGATAGAACAGTTCATAACCTGGGTGCCAGTGACTGGCAGCCATATTAAATTCAAAGGAACGCTTTGTCCTGCTAATAATAAATTCCATATTCCTTTATGCTCCTGTTAAACAACCTTTCCATTGTGTAAATGAACAAATTATCTGTAGAATCTATGGATTCTGACAGATAATTCGTAGTTTTACTTCTTAAATTACGTTATAATATAGAGGAAAAGAAGTTATGATTATGACTGTAAGCACTCTTTCTCTTTCCTCTTGCAGCATGCTCCATACCTTCTTTTTTCCTGCTAATACGTTCCCTTTTTTAACAGTGCTCTCATATAAGAAAAGGCTTTTTCTTCCCCTTCCTCTTTTAGCATAAAAAGAATGGTCTCAAGAAGCTTATCTGTTTCAGGGTGAATGACGGTGTAGGGTTTTGTCAGCATATAATAATCCCAGGCTGCTCCGTTTGTATAGTTCTTTCCTTTGTAAGTTTTGCAGGCAGCAATCCGGTCCATCACCATTTCAATGACATACTTTAGGGGCATCTTATGGCCTACCAGTCCTTTGGAGGGATCACTGGAAAAATCAATCCAATATTCGTCGTGATGTTTATTGCGTCCCTTATGGTGAAGCCATGCTTCGGAATATCCTTTTTCCTCTCGTTCCGCCGCATTGGGACTTCGGTTTCCCTGATAATATTTTACTCCTGCAAAGAATTCCTGCGGGCTGTATTTGGATAAATCATGAAGAAGTCCCTGCTTGAATAGTCCTACGCGAAAGCAGTTTTTCATGACTCTTATTTTATGCGAAGTTATGGTACAAAAATGTCCCCAAAAATTACTCATTTTCATTGTCTTTCCCTCTCATCCTATGTCGCAATCTTTCCCCATTTTACCACAATTTTCAACGCTTTTTCTACTTATTTTTACCCTAATTTTATTTTTGAGATTTCTTGTTTTTTAAGGTGGAAAATGTTTGACACTTTCCCCGTTTTATGCTATTCTTAGGGAAGTTACAGATATCCTGTAGCAGTACAATTTTTAATTCATTTTGGAGGTATCATAGTGAAAGGTACAGTTAAGTGGTTTAATAACCAAAAAGGTTACGGATTCATTTCCGACGAACAGGGTAACGATGTTTTTGTTCATTACTCAGGTCTTAGCATGGATGGCTTCAAGTCTTTAGAAGAAGGCGCCGCTGTTGAGTTTGATGTAGTTGACGGAGCGAAAGGGCCACAGGCTACTAACGTTATCAAATTATAATCATTGACTCATCAGTGTACCTTTTTTCAACATAAAGGAAGAAGTTATATTGTTTCGCATGATTACGACTAGAGCCATCCTTACGGATGGCTCTTTTTGTTGCTCCCCATCTTGAGGGAGCATTTATCTGGTCGCTTTTTCGTACAGATCCTTTAAATCTTCCACTGTAAATTCATAGTTCTTATTGCAGAAATGGCAATTCACATCGATATTCTTTCCATCATCAATCATTTCCTGAAGCTCTTTTCTTCCAATGCTGATCAAAGCCTTTTCTACTCTTGATTTATCACAGTTACAATGGAATCTCGTGGGAATCCGTTCCATGATATCCAAACCAAACTCTCCTAAAATGTGCTCTAAAATCATCTCCGGAGTTTGCCCTTCATCAAGAAGAGTGGTAATGGAAGTGATTTCACCAAGCTTCTTTTCAAGATTGTCTATCATCTCATCAGATGCTCCGGGAAGAAGCTGAATAATAAAGCCTCCTGCCTGTCTTACTGTATTTTCCTTATTCATCAGGACTCCCAAGGCAACAGAAGACGGAGTCTGCTCAGAGGTTGCATAATAATAAGTAAGATCCTCAGCAATCTCTCCTCCTACCAGTATGGTCTGTCCCAAATACGGCTCTTTTAAGCCAATGTCCTTAATAACACTAAGTACACCTTCTCCTACAGCGCCTCCTACGTCAAGCTTTCCTGCCTGATTTGGCGGTAACATGACATCCGGATTAAACACATAGCCTTTTACATTTCCTTTGGAATCAGTTGTGACGGTAAGTCCCTCGATAGGACCGCTTCCCTGAATCTTTATTGTCAGGATATCGTCTTCCCCTTTCATCATGATTCCCATCATGCTTCCGGCTGTCAAAAGTCTTCCCAAAGCAGCTGTCGCCACGGGACTTGTATTGTGAGCTTTTCTTGCCTCTTCCACCATCTCTCTGGTCGTTGCTGCAAATGCACGGATCTGATGATCTCCTGCCGTCGCTCTTACTATATAATCAGACATATTATATCTCCTTTCCATGTTCCCTTGCTACAATATAAATCCGTTCACTGTTTTCCTTTACTGGCATTCTGGTAAAGGCATCGTAAGCTTCCAAAAATTCCATACCGGAATCCTTAATTGCCTGTTTGATCTCATCCATGGTATAAGCTCTCTGGTAATGATATTCTGTATGCTTCCGGTATAAATCGTCCTCCTGCCTGATAAACAGAGAAAGCCCATATTCGTTGATTCCGGTTTCCTTATCATAGAAATTATCCCAGATAAAGCTGCATTCCTCCCGGTCCTCTGCAATCGTAGAGTCTCCCATAAGCGCTTCATATTTATATACTGTATTCAGATCAAAAACAAAGATCCCGCCAGGATCAAGATAATTATTTACCAGCTTGAATACCTGGGTCAATTCCTCCTGCTCCAGGATATAATTCATGCAGTCGCAAATGCTTATCACTGCCCGAACCGTACCGTAAAGCTCGAATTCCCTCATATCCTGCATAAGATATAGAATATCGTTTCCAGACTCTGCCCTTTTATCCATGGCGATCTGCAGCATGTCCTCAGAGCTGTCAACACCAATCATATCATAGCCACGCTCTGATAAAAGCTCGGTGAGGCTTCCGGTTCCACAGCCTAAATCCAGAACAAGTCCGTCATTGATTCCATAATCTTTTAATAGTCCGGCAACGTATTCACACCAGTCTTTGTAGGGAATGTTATCCATAAACAGATCATAAACCTCTGCAAACCCTTCGTAAGCTTCCATATAATGGTTCCTTTCCCAAGTGATTCCTTTAAAAACAAAGCAGGTAGCCCCTTTTGAGGTACCTGCCTAACTGTCTCTTATTTTCTGCTTTCGTTGAAACGGCCGTTATTACTGGTTAGCTCCGCAGCACTTTTTATACTTCTTGCCGCTTCCGCAAGGACATGGATCGTTTCTTCCGATTTTTGCTCCCTTAACAATGGTTCCGGAAGCTTTCTGCTTCTTATAGAGTTCTTTTTTCTTTTCTTCTGTCAGTATAGTTTCCCACTGAGGAAGATTATACAGCCATTCTGCCTTTGCCTCTACCATATTGTAATAAAGCTTTTCAGAATCAATCTCGATCTTGACTACAGTCTTTTCATCCATGGTCTCAATTGGATTTTCATAGCCTTTTAAGCTGTCGTTGATTCCATCTAAAAATCCGGTGATTGTCTGAACATTGGTTCCGTATCTTTTTGCAAGATTCTCAACGCTTTCTTCAATCACTTCCTCTGGTTTTGAAAGTATATGCTCATAGATTCCTTTTTCGATCACGAAATACTCGGTCCATAATTCTTCTTTGCCTTTATCATCCAGCCCTTCACCATAAGCCAGATTTCTCCAATTTTCTAAAATAGTCATGACTAAACCATCCTTTTATCTCTTTATCTCTTATTTCTGGTAACTCTCCATCAAACAGTATATAACATCTTTGTCGATTTTGCAAGCTGTCCAATGATTGTTTTCCAAGGGCAGGTGTAAGGAGATAAAAAATACCCCGCCTGCAACGCCTTTGCTGCAAATGGGGTATTAAAAAGGGGAGGATAAGTATATTCCTCTTAAAAACTCTGAGAAGCCCGTAAATACTACGTTTTTTATGATGGGGCAACAGCTGAGCAACATACTTCTTTTATCTTTCCCATAATTGTACCTTTTATTCATATTAGAATTACCAAATATGCTATCAATAATTTTAATTGGAGGCAGTTCATAACTCAACAGGGTTTACACTCTTTGTTTTTATAACCTTTATGCGATTAAGTGATTAATGGATTCCAGTTCATAAAGTGTGAACGGGTCAAGGTCTATGCATTCACATGGGTTCCTATCCCCTGATAAATCCCATGCAAGAGTATCATTTAATACAGTACATGTGTCTTTGAACGTTTGTATATCTTGCAGAGGTCTAAAAACATCACCTTGTAGAATACTTGTTGCATCGTATTCAACGATCTTCCCATTATCAAAAAATACTTGTACATGATAGTTGTCTAGTGGTATTACTTGTACAACTACCGGGAAGTAATCTTGCATATTCCCACCTCCTATATTAATGGATTGATTCTATTTAGCGGTTTTTGGTCTTTTGTAAGTTCCCAGTTTTGCATTAATTCATCTTGATGAATGGTACACCACGCAAGGATTAATCTTAATTGTTTATTGGGAAATGAACCTTTTATAACTTGTATATTAATAATGTCAACCAATGCTTTATGCTCATTGTATTCTGCATGAAAATGTGGTGGCATATGGTCGTTGTAGTACATGGTTATGCGTATACCATAGAATAATGATATTTCAGGCATTCTTTATCACCGTCCTTTTTGATATTATAACATAAGCAGGAAGTGATATGCAAGATTGTATATAGCCTATTCAATTATCAATGAGCCAATATTCTTTAAGACATATGAGAGGGCGACTCTTATATTCCCTATCTTTTATGAACTGAAAGAGCAATTTAATCTCTATAAATATCATGAGCATAAAACCTCTTTTATTCGATTATCATAAGGATTCAACGGCATACTGCATACTAGCTCTTCTGCTCTTATGGCTCGGTTATATAATTTTAGGGCATTCTCTACGGTTAACTCTATACCATGGTAATAATACAAAGTTGCTTGCGTATGCGTAACAACATATTCTATCAGCAACCTTGCATCCTGATTTTCAAATAATACTTCATTTAAATTATTTCTAGTAATCATCATATGCTTAGTCTCCTTTCTTTTAGAACGTATGTTCTTTGTGTGGTTAAAATTAAAACCACAAACATAGCGTGGTTTTAATCCGGTATCACGATTAAGATATTTTGCTTCCTACTGATGTTATTAATTATATCATAACCTAACTCAAAATGCAAACATATGTTCTGTTTTATTCTTGATTTTAAATAAGCCAGAAACATAAAATATGCTTCCAGCTTATCATAGTCTGTATCTATTTATTATTTACCTTTATTTGCAATCAGCACCTTTAACTCAGAAATTGAAATATTATTCTCTTCAAGTACATTTGACAATTCATTTAATTCATGTAGTTTTAGTTTTTCTTCTAATTCCTTACATCTTACTTCAAGTGTTTTAATAGCATTTTTATGGCTCTGTATTTCTTCTTTTGTCTTAACGAGTTCCTCATTGAGCTTTTCTGTTGGTGTCTTACGAACTCCTCTTGCCATTGTTTGCTGCCTCCTTAATATAATTTATGTATGTTCTATTATAAGTACAATTTAAATATATCAAACATGTAATTAAAAATCAAGAAGCGACATCGTTAATGTAAGTTATTTTTTATCCGGGCAACACCTTTCCATAGAAACAGAAAATAAAAAACGAGAGAAGCCCGTAAACACTAGGTTTTTTGACTTCTCTCATTAAAAAGGGGAGGATAAGTATTCACTCATCTTTGGTATATTTTTATTATTGTCCATTTCTGAAATATTATTCAAATAAATATAAACTTTTATGGTATGTCCTTAATTTACATTTTCAAATATTGGTGAGCCCCTCAAACAAGCGGTTTACCTCTATCTGTCCGTAACCCCAGATATTATTGGGATAGGTAAATGCACTGTTTCGCTGGGCCCCACGGATAATAAGCCGGTTTACATCATTTCCTGTGATATTGGTATAATTCCCTCTGGGTACTGCCCATTCAAAGACCATGGCAACGATTCCTGCTGCATGAGCTGCTGCACAGCCGCTTCCGGTTATAGTACCGTAACTATTTCCAGGAACTGCGCATGTAAGCTGAAATCCTGGTGCAGATATGTCTGGTTTTACATATCCTGTTCTTGTAAATCCTCTTCCCGATTCTGGCAAAATGCTGTCATTGAATTGATTGTAAGCAGTTACTGTCAAAGGGTATGTCGCATTTCCTGGAGAGGTGATTGTAGTATCCGGATTCGAATTGACAAAAAAGGTCTCTTCTGAGATTAAGTCGCCGGACGGAAGCCATGCGTGAAAGGAAAAAGCTTCGTTATCCAGATTTTCCACACGTATATTCCAGATTCCCTGAATGGGGTTTTGAAAACGCATTAGTATGAGCTGATCTCCTGTTTCTTCCTCAAATATATAGTTATTGATCCATACACCGCTTTGACTGTTAGGAAAAATAAATTCTCTGCACTCTCCCAAAGACGGGAGCACCACTCCGGTCGTTTCCTGATTGGGCGAGGTTATCTGAACAGAAAGCCTTGCAGGAGCAAAAGGCCATAACTCAATGGCAAACAGCTTATCGCTTTCTGTTACACTTAACTCAAATGCATCGTTAAAAGGTTCCGTGGTTGTATTCTTAAAATAATGTCTGCGCTTATTGGCTTCATTTCCAGTTGTTATGGTGATCCCAGTCTGCGGCTGCTGTGCCAGGAAGTTTGTATAATAGCTGGTAGCACCTCTTCCATCATGGCTTGACTGATTTGTTCCCATTGCAATGCAAATTGCCACTGGCCGGTTCAGCCGGATGGCAACGGAAATCACATAATTTATGCCAATAATCAAATCTGATTCCTGATAGCATTCGGCATCTTCCGGTACAAAAAAGATTCTTTTCAAATTATTCTTTGCAGGCTTTAGCTTCACAATCAGCAGCTCTGCTTCTGGCACAACGCCGCTAAAGGATTGATCCTGATTTGGCTTTCCCGCTATTACACTGGCAATTGCAGTTCCATGTCCATTGTTATCAACAGAAGGAACAATAGATAAGGGGTCTTCTGACCTGAGCGCTACATTAATATGTTCTCTGGTATATTCAGTCCCATAGGTAAAGCCCTCCGGAGGCGGTCCCTCCTGAATGGTCTGATCCCACAAGGAAATAATGCGGGTGGTTCCGTCATTATACAAAAATGATTGATGCCGATAATCAATCCCTGTGTCAATGACTGCAACAAGAATTCCTCTTCCAAATAGAGCGAGATAAGGATTCCTCTGAACCGTTCCAACTCCGGATTTTTCCAAACTGATGGTTGAGCTTAAGGTAAGTACAGAAGGAAATGCATTGTATGGGTAGGTACCTAAGTTACAGGGATTCTGGGAATCAACAGGAATATGTGCCAGAGAATGCCTCAAATTCATGTTTGTAATATTGTCCCCGGTGTCATAGTATGGAATCATAACATTACTGATAATCAGATCATAATAGTTTTCATCCACTATTTTTTGCATCATCAGGCCTCCCGTCTGCCACTATGGCACATATGATATATTTTATGCAGACCAGTATCTATTATGAATGCAAGAATATGGTGACAGCCTGGAAAACATTAATCATATCGGAATACACACAGCATAAAATATATCATATGCTTAGAAGAAAGATGCGGGGGGCTGAAGCTATGAGTAAAATATTGGATAACAATTACTATGATTTAGCTATTAGTAATACTTTGATTCCAGACTTTAGAAGCGGCGATAATATCACATGGCTGAATGATGAATTTTCTCTGCTTCATGTCAGCAAAAGTGACAAGCAGCCCTGTGATCTGGGAGAATATCCATACTCTCTGTTTTCTGCCCTTTTTACCCCTACTTCCGTCATTGATTCTGCTCCCCAGGTCATCTGTAACACTCAGCAGACTGAGCACTTTACATTACTTGGTCAGGGCATTTTGATTGGTCTTGTTGATACTGGTATCGACTACCAGCATCCTGCCTTTCGAAACAAAGATAAGACGACCCGAATCATATCCATCTGGGATCAGACTCATCAGGATGGGGTAGTTCCGGATGGCTTTACTTTTGGAACAGAATATTCAAAAGTCTTACTTAATAATGCCCTTCTCTCTGCAGACCCTAAGATTTTGGCCCCCACGACCGATGAGAACGGGCATGGAACTGCCATTGCAAGTATTGTAGCCGGCTCCCCTACGGAAGACCGTTCTTTTTCAGGAATCGTTCCAAATTCAGAACTAATTGTTGTTAAGTTAAAGGAAGCCAAACAGAATCTTAAAATGATATTTTCCGTACCTGAGGATAAGCTGTGCTACCAGGAATCCGATATTATATTGGGTGTCAGATATCTGATTTCCGTAGCTCAAAGGCTAAAGCGCCCTCTTGTCATCTGCATTGCTCTCGGAAGCAATCAGGGAAGTCACGATGGACGGGGAATTTTAAGCCTTTACCTGGAAAGCATTGTCCGTATCCCAGATATCAGTGTTGCTATTTCCGCGGGAAATGAAGGTAACAGCAACAGGCATTATTTTGGTACCAGCATGTATCCTCCTTACACAAAGGATTTTCAATTAAATGTAGGAGCCCAGGATCGGATGTTTTCTATGGAAATCTGGCCCAATCTTCCCGGACGTCTTGCCATTGAAGTCTCTTCACCTGATAGAGAGACCATTTCCCTGGTTCATCCTTCTTTTTATACCTGTGAGAAATTTACATTTAAATCCAGCACCAGTGTGGTCTGGATTAACAATATGGCATTTGAAAGAGGAACCGGCGATCAGCTTATATTACTCCGCTTTGCGGACCCTCTCCCCGGAATCTGGTACATACATGTCCAAAGCACCGATAATGAACCCTTTTCCATTCATTCCTGGCTGCCTTCCGGGGATTTGATTTCTAATGACACATTTTTTCTCTTCCCCAATCCTGATACCACCATAACCGCCCCAGGAAATGCATGGCATCCTCTTACGGTAACGGCTTATAACCAGTTAAGCGGAAATATTCTTAATGAATCCAGCAGAGGATATACCAGAAGCGGTTTGGTCAAGCCCGATGTGGCAGCCCCAGGTTACCAGATTTCCTGCGCACTGCCAGGAGGATCCTACGGAACTCTTACCGGTACCGGCGCTGCTGCTGCCTATGCTGCAGGCTCCCTGGCTATGATTTTTGAATGGACCCAGGGAAAAGGAAACTTTACTTATGTTACAGGAGAGCAGGCAAGCCTTATGCTCATCAGAACTGCAAGCCGGAATCCTGCCTACAGCTACCCCAACAACATCTGGGGATATGGCACCATTGATGTATTTAAGCTTTTGTCCCGTCTTTCAGATGATATGTAATAGTAACCATCTATTTAAGTCAATAAAAAAAGATGATTTTCATAATGGAAGTCATCTTTTTTTTGCGTCTCATATTAACTCTGACCGGAGCTTTCACTTGATTCTTCAAGCTGACTGGTACAGTACGGGCACCGGATTGCATTGATATGGATCTTTTTATAACAGTAAGAACACTGCTTCTCCTCTGATGATGGGTCAGAAACAGAGTTAGATGTGGTTGACGAGGAAGAGGTTGAAGTTGACTGACTTCCTCCGGATTTCCCTTTCATCTTAAGCGCCACCGCCTGTTGGGCTTTTCCCCTTAAGGAATTGATGGACTTAACCATAAAGAAAATCACAACTGCCATAATCAGGAAATTAATGACAGAGGTTATAAAAGCACCATATGCAATGACAGGTCCCTGAGCACCTGCTGCCTCCAGTGTTGAAACGTCGGCTCCATTTGCCGGAGTATAAAGAAGCAGGAACTTATTGGTAAAGTCCACTCCTCCAGTAATCACACCAATTAACGGCGAAATAATATCCCTGACCAGAGAGGTTACTATGGACTGGAAAGCAGCACCAATAATAACACCCACAGCCAGATCCACCACATTGCCGCGTAAAATAAAGTCCTTAAACTCATTTACCATAGATTTTTTATCGCTCATATCCTTGACTCCTCTCTCAGAATCTCAAACAGCCTTTCCTGCAAAAACAAGGCTGTCTTTTTCTATCATGCTTAGTCCCAGAATAAATTATTCATGATGAAACCCTGATTTTTCCAACGCTTCGATTTTTATTTGCTTTTCCTCATAATGATACATCTCTCTTCGAATCCAAGACTCTTCCAAAAGCCCTGTCCTCTCTGATTCCAGCAGAAAACATCAAGATCCATGGTTTCTGTATTTAGTTCCTCTAAAAGCTGTTGAAATGCAGTCGTACCAAGATGCTTTCTTCTCATATCCTTACAGATAAAGAAATGAGAAAGATAATAGGGCGTTGTCTGTGTCTTTACCAAAGCATATCCGGAAACTTCACCATCCATCATGAAAAAGAACGCTTTTGATCCCTGCTCCATGGAAAGCCTTAACCGTTCTTCCAAAATCTCCATTGCAGGTATGTTATCATTGTTCTCATCCTCATAAAGCTCTTTGTTCAGCTTTGCCAGAACTGGTATATCATCAAACGTACATGCGGTCAGCTCCATATTATTTCCTCCTATACTGTCTGTGAAAATCCCTGTGTGAAATACAATTATTTTAACGGTTCCTGGCAAATTATGTCAATAGATTTTCAGGACTTTATTTTCCCTTCTATCAGCTTTTTATCACATTTTCTGCGTGATTTCCTATCCATTCCCTGGCAAAGGCAGAAAAGCATCGAATGGTGGGATGAAGTATTTTTCTGGATGAAATACAAAAATATATGACACGGTGAACTTTAGGATCAAGAATTCTTCTGATATAGCCTTCTGTGCCATAGGAATCAAGAACCAGCTTTGGCAAAATGCTTATGCCGCATCCACCGGACACCATGGCAATGGCCGCCTGGTCACTTAAAAACCCATTATGCTCCATCAGCTTTCCCTTTGCCTGCCTTAATATCTTTCCAACCAGATAGCTGGTCCCCTCACTGGGAACCACAAAGGTCTCACCCTTTAATAATTGAGGCGTAATGGTTTCATACTGTCTTAAGGGATGGTCCGGAGACATAATTACATAGTAAGGGTCCTCAACCAATGGAATCTCATTCTCCTTTCCGTTTGATTCTGCTGTAATGGCGCAGTCTATGACATCCTTGGAGAACCAGTCCTTCATGATTTCATAATTGATCGCATCGTTCATATACAGTTCTACAAAAGGATACTGTTTTCTAAATTCCATGATAATCTGTGGCATCCATTTTACTGCCACACTTGTGATGACTCCTATCCGGATTCTGCCGTGATGGATTTTCTCTTCTCCTGCCATAATCCTTATGGCTTCCTCCTTCTCTGTAAGCTCCTTTGCCAGTGGATAGATTCGCTCCCCCTCCTCCGTAAGGGACACTCCGCTTCTTCCCCTGTATAAAAGCTTGATTCCCAGTTCCTCTTCCATGGAAGAGATCATGTGGCTGGCGGCTGTCTGTGAGTAGCTTAACTGAGCGGCTGCCTTTGATAAATTACCGGTTTCAACCGCACGCACGAATAACATATATTTATTAACATCCATTTTTTCACCCTCTTTATCTTAGCTGCTATGGTCATATTATACATGAAATTTACTCATGATACCATTGAAGATTTAGTATTATATATCGTTAATTATTCATGATACTATTGGTTAGTATTTTAATCAAGAGCCGGAGGGACTAAATGAAAATTGCAATTCTTGGGGCCGGCGCTATGGGAAGCCTTTATGCCAGCTATCTTGCCCCTATTCATGATGTTACATTATTAGACAGTTATAAACCGCAGGTTGATAAGATAAATTCTGACGGAATTACAAAGATCGGAAAAGACCAGTCTGAGACCAGCTTTTCCGTAAAGGCGGTCTTAAGTGGTACAGATATTGGATTTCAGGACCTTTTAATTGTCTTTGTAAAGGGAATCCATACATACGATGCCATGAAAGAAAATACGGGGCTCTTAGGACCCCACACCATTGTTATGACACTGCAAAACGGAGCAGGCAATAACCGGGATATTGCTCAGTTCGTTCCAAAGGAACGGATTATCGTAGGAACCAGCAGCCATAACAGTGTTTCCATGGGACTTGGTAAGTTTTACCATTCCGGATGCGGCCCCACAAATATCGGCCCTGACTTTCCCTCTGAATCTTCCCTAAGAGATGTAAAAAAAGTTGCCGCTGCCTTAGAGGAAAGCGGCCTGAACGTAAATATTATGGAAGATATCCAAAAAGTGTTATGGCAAAAGCTTATGGTCAATTGCGGAATCAATGCACTGAGCACCTTGATGCAGTGCCGGATCGGAGAAATTTATACCAATTCACATCTTTGGGATTTGTGTAAGAAAATTGTTTACGAATGCGTGATGGTCGCAGAAGCAGACGGCACCTATTTTGACCGCAGAGATGCCCTTAAAATCGTCCAGAGCGTATGTGAAAATGATGCCGAAGGATATGCAAGCATGTATCAGGACCGCCAGAATAAACGAATCACAGAAATTGACCGGATTAATGGAGTCGTTGCAAAGCTTGGAGATGAATACAGCATCAATACTCCATGCAACCATATGCTGGTAACTCAGATTCACGGTATGGAAGTGATGTATTCCAATCAATAAGAGCATTTCTATAAAAACAGGCCGGAGCTCACTCCCAGTGGCTCCGGCTTATGTATTACTTATTGTTTTTTCTTATAGAGAATGGTGGGCTCCATCACAAAATGGTGGATACTTGGTCATCTTACATCCGCATAGATGGACAGTCTCTGTCTTTTCAGCGGTAAATGGAA
Organism: Clostridium sp. 12(A); assembly: GCA_000526575.1. Classification (GTDB taxonomy): domain Bacteria; phylum Bacillota; class Clostridia; order Lachnospirales; family Lachnospiraceae; genus Lacrimispora; species Lacrimispora xylanolytica. The sequence goes on from JAGI01000002.1 coordinate 1,097,890, forward strand.
GCGGGCTAAAATCAGTCCCCTGATGAGATCCATCGCAGAACGGCTGACTTCCACTTCTTCCACAGGAACACCAATAATATGTTTTGCCTTCTTCTACATCTACAGAATAAGGAAATTTCTGTGCAATCACTGGTTCACTCATTGTAATTATCTCCTTTCATTTTCTGCATCCAGTGTACACCTCTTGATAAAAAAAATCAATTATTTTCCATCCTCATTCTTTTCCCAGGAGAAAGCTGATAATAAGTATGATAAATACGGTTGCAGTAATTGCGGCATACATATAATCCTTTTCTTTTACAAATGTTATAATTGATACTCCCACCCTTAAAACCGGAGTAAGGATCAGGAGAAATAATCCGCTTAATATGACAGCATAGGGTTTTAAAGTCTCCAGTCCCCGGAGAATTTCAGCCACTGAGGTAGGAAAGCTTTCCCCCGGATATCCACTGTTTCCTGTCACTAGAAACAGCATCAGGCCAAGGCAAGTGATTGCTCCGCTTAAGGCAACTCCAGCTCTTAATGTCTTACTGATTACAATTTCCGTATCTTCAATTCCATTCTTATTTCCTGCATTCTTACTCATAGTCTTATGCCTTTCATGATCATCTCAATGGATACATACAGTAAAACCGGAATAAAGACCAGCCGCAGGGTCGTGCTTTTCAGCCTTTGCATAAGCTTCGTTCCCACTGCTGCACCCAGAAGAACTCCAAGCGCAACCGGTGCCGCGATCTTAGGATCAATATTTCCTCTGGTCAAATATATCCCGGCACTGGCGGCGGCTGTCACTCCTATCATAAAATTACTGGTTGCTGTGGATACCTTCATGGGCAGCTTCATAAAGGAATCCATTGCCATCACTTTAAAGATTCCGCTTCCAATTCCCAAAAGCCCTGATATCACACCGGCAGCATACATCATGCCAAAACCACCGTAAACTCCGGTCACATGATAATCCACCTGCCGGGAAAGGGCCCTGTCCCAATAGCTCCCATTTAGTTTCAGCTTATCCGCCAGCGGATTGACGGGAAATTCCTGTGGAAGCTCCTGATTTCTCTTTTTGAACATATTCCCTGCCGAATACAGCAAAAGGAATCCAAAGATTAAGTATAAGTACCTGGTACTGACTACCCCTGCAAGAAATGCCCCGGTCAGCGCTCCTATGGTAGTTGCAATCTCCAGAAACATCCCTGCACGTACATTGGTAATCTTATCCTTTAAGTAAGCAATGGCAGAGCCGCTGGAAGTTGCGATTACGGATACAATGCTTGCCCCAATGGCATACTTGATATCAATGCCGAGCAAAAGCGTAAGGGCCGGAGTAATGATGATACCTCCTCCCAGCCCCAAAAGAGAACCTATAAAGCCTGCAAATACTGATACGAGCAATATTATTACTGTTATGGAAATCATGATCTGGCCACCTTTTTATCTTAATTGTAAGTCCACTGAAAATGTAAATTTATCGCTTCTAATGACAGATACACGAAACTCAATGGGTCTGCCCTTCCTGTCATAAGTAATCCGCTTAATTAAAAACGCAGACAGCCCTTCCTGCACCTCTAAAAGTTCTGAGATTGCCGGATCGGTGATACAGGTCTCAAGATATTCCTTTGCTCTTTGTATCCCATGTCCATAAGTATGTTCCAGCAAATCATAAATTGAAAGTCGTTCCACATCATAGGACTCAATGTCAGGGACAAGATCTGCTGGCAGATAAGAATTTTCAATGATGACTGGCACTCCATCCATCCTACGGATACGGGTGATCTGCTTTATGTGCTGGTCACCCGAAAGTACAAGTGCCCTCTGTGCCTCAACATCGTGGCTCTCCTTAATTCCTAACAGCACGGAATCTTTATCAAGTTCCTCATGATCTCTTCCAAAGCTGTAAAACTTAAACAGGCTCTGTTCAATCTTTGGGTGATTTACATAGGAACCTTTTCCTTTTTCTGTTGCAATAAGACCCTCGCTCTGAAGTTTTTTTACCGCATTCCTTACCGTTGCCCTGGTCACCCCAAATTCCTTCACCAGTTCATTTTCTGAAGGAATAGGCTCCCCTGGAAGATACTCCTTTATAAGGATCCTTTCCCGAAGTTTCTGATATATCTGGATATAATAAGGAAAGCCGCTGTCTTTTTCAACCATGATTTACCTCCTGTTTACTTGTGTATACAAGTAATTATAGCACGGGATTTTCTCCCGTCAAGAGCTTTTAGCAAATTTCTTTGTTATGGTTGAAAGGATCCTATTTCAATAACATTTCCCTCAGGATCAGCAATGTAGCAGGTGCGCTGCCCCCAAGGTTCTGTTGCAGGCTCCATTACCGGAATTGCTCCCTTTTTCGTTACCTCCGAAAATGCCAGATCAACTGCTGCATAATTTTCAACTCCAAGAGCAATTTCATAATGACCATTGATTTTATCTGCATAATCAAAAGTTTTACCAGTCATAGTTTCAAAATCTTTTCTGCCGTACAATAAAAACAAGGTACCATCCTTTTCAAGATATACATTACTGGTATCTTCCTCTTCCTTTATCTCAAACCCCAGTACATCCCTGTAAAATCGAATCATAGTTCCCATATCTTTTACGAAGATTCCAAATCCTTCCAGCTTTAGTTTCATCATTTCTTCCTCCTTTTTTGTTTTGTTCCTTTGTAAAACCCATGATACGATATTAATCAGGACAACTGTATGTCATGTTATCCTAAGCGCGTCATATACATTCTGTCCGGCAAGGCCTTTTTTATGTACCGTTACCTATCCTTATAAAAAAGAGACGCCCTAAGACGTCTCTTTGCTGTAATTAATACTTTCCTAACTTCATATGTCCGGCAAGCTCTGTTTTACATCTCTGCTTGATTACCCATGCTTCATCCTTTGCCTGAGTGAATGCAGATACGCATTTAGGATCAAGATTATCCTCGATTCCTTCCTTACTCAATGCAATAATTTTTTCTGCCAATGTAATGACTTCCATATGGATGGCATTGGTGCGGTCAGAACGGTAGATTTTTTCTGCATCTTCCTCGCTGATCAGTTCAAACTTGTCTGCTCCTACCATACATTTAGGACATTTCTCCGGAGCAGTTTCTCCTTCATAAACATAGCCGCATACTGTACATCTGAATAACTTCATAAAAACATGCCTCCTTAATTGAAAAATATTGATCATCTTACGATCAATATTAGTATTACTTACAATGGGACATTTGTCAATCTCTGGAATGTATTATTTTCTAGAATCTTTATTTCCTTCAGTTTGGAGCATTAGGATTCCTGACGGTATTACAGTCATAATGCTCCTAGTTTATAGAGTCTGCATTCATAAGGCTGCAGGGTAATTGAGTCCCTTTCCGTTTCCTTGTAATTGCCGATTATTATCTGACTTCCAGATAATGTATAGGGAACCTCCAGGTCACTCTTTTCTTCCGATAAATTGCAGGCAATTAAGTATCCTTCTCCTTCATATTTCCTGGTGTACGCATAAATACTTTCACTTTCCTCCATGAGTAAAGTATAGGTCCCGTAGTGTAATGCAGGAATTTCTTTTCTGACACGAATTATTTTCTTGTAGAAGTTTAATATTGAATCCTCATCCTGAAGCTGAGCCTGCACATTTAACCAAGTGTGATTTTGATTTACTTTCAACCATGGGGTACCTTCACTGAATCCGCCGTTTGACGTATCATCCCACTGAATCGGTGTTCTGGAATTATCCCTAGTTGTATTCTTAAGAATCTGAAAGGAGTCCTCTGGACTCATTCCCTTTTTTATCCTTTCCTGATAACGGATTAAAGAGGGTTTATCCCGAAAATCCGACGGAGACTCATAATCTGCATTTGTCATACCGATTTCTTGTCCCTGATAGATGAAGGCTATTCCTTTTTGCATAAAATACATTAATGACAGACACTTGCCACTTTCTGTAAAGTAACGGTCAGGGGAGCCGAACCTGCTGATACTTCTGACCAAATCATGATTTTCCATTACTAGACCAACATTTCCCACATCCTGGGTTGCCTGCTGCCATTTGGTCAACGCTTTTTTAAGCTTAATTAACGAGATTTTTCCAGACTTCGTCTCTAAATTCCATAAGTTCAAATGATCGAATTGGAACAATGAATCAAAGACCCCCTTCCCCTGGGAGATCCATTCCTTGACCTCTTCTATGCGAACCCCATTGGCTTCTGCTACGGTGAAAATATCGTATTTTGCAAAGGTATTTTCTTTTAATTCCCTCAATAAATCTAAGATTCCCGGCTGGTTCATATGCTTATCAAAAGAAGAAACATACTTTTCTCCATTGAGGTTTGGCATATCCGTCAAATCCGGCTTATGGATGTGGGTAATGGCGTCCACACGAAAGCCATCAATGCCCTTATCCAGCCACCAACAAATCATATCATATACAGCTTTTTTAACGCCGCTGTTCTCCCAGTTAATATCAGGCATAGTTCTGCCAAACGTATGTAAAAAATACTGTTTTGTGTTTTCATCGTATTCCCATGCAGAACCTCCAAAGATGCTCTCCCAGTTACTCGGTTCCGCCCCGTTCCTGGAGTCCCGCCAAATATACCAATCCCTCTTATGGCTATCTTTTGAGCTTCTAGACTCGACGAACCACGAATGTGTTGAGGATGTATGATTTACCACTAAATCTAAAATTACCCGTATCCCATGGTTGTGGGCTTTTTCCAAGAGCTCGTCAAAATCCTTCATCGTGCCGTATTCTCTTTGAATATCCTGATAATCACTGATATCATAGCCATTGTCATCGTTGGGCGATGGGTAGATCGGGCAGATCCAGATTAAGTCGATCCCCAGCTCCGCAAGATAGGATAATCTTCTTATAATCCCCTGTAAATCACCAATCCCATCCCCATTGCTATCCTGAAAACTTCTGGGATAAATCTGATAAGCTACTGCCCTTTCCCACCAGGCATGGGTTTGTGTCATGTTTTTCATAAAAGCCTCCAGTCTGTCAAAGCATTGATAACTTTATGTCCTGTTCTTCTTATGCCAAAAGATACATAATTCCTTCATATGGCCTCAGTAAATTCTCCTGAGGCTCATTATAGTTAGACAATTCCCATGCCTTTTCACCATTTAGCTCATAAGGCAGCTCATAAGATACCCTTTTTCCATAGAAGTTACATATCACCACAAGTTTATACTGGCCCAGTGTCCTGGTATATGCAAAAATATTTTCATCTTCCGGAAAGAGCAACTCAAAATCACCATAAACAACTACGTCGTTTTCTCTTCTCAAACGAATCAGTTTCTTGTAATGGGTAAAAACAGAGTTTTCATCATTTACCTGATTTTTTGCATTAATATTCTTATAATTGGGATTTACCGCAATCCACGGTGTCCCCGCACTAAAACCTCCGTTTAATTCATCCGACCACTGCATAGGCGTTCTTGCATTGTCTCTACCCCTCGCATAGATGGATTCCATAATCTCTTCATGAGAATATCCCTGATTCAGACGTTGCAGGTACATATTGAGGGTTTCAATATCCTTATAATCAGAGATATCAGAAAATCTAACATTAGTCATACCCAGTTCTTCTCCCTGGTAGATATAAGGCGTCCCCTTCATACCATGTAAGAGCGTTGCCAGCATCTTGGCGCTCTCTACTCTGTATTCTTGATCGTTCCCCCACCTGGATACAATTCTTGGAAGGTCATGATTATTCCAGAATAAGCTGTTCCAGCCATTGTTATCAAAGCAGGTCTGCCACTTACTTAATACCCGCTTTAAATCCACTAAATCAAGCACTTTCAAATCCCATTTATCCTTGCCCGGAATCTGATCCAGCGATATATGTTCAAATTGAAATACCATACTGAGCTCACTGCCGTCAGAATTGGAATACTGTTTCGCTATCTCCGGCGTTGCCCCCCAGCACTCACCAACGGTTAATAAATCTTTATTACCAAAAGTGTTCAGGTTCATTTCTTTTATATAAGGATGAAGCATTGGACCGTTGTTCGTGATTTTTTTGTCTACCTCTTTTCCGATCAGCTCAATCACATCCATTCGAAAGCCGCCAATGCCTTTCTCAATCCAAAAATTCATAAATTCATATACTTCTTGTCTGACCTTTGGATTCTCCCAGTTTAAGTCGGGCTGCTTCTTACTGAACAGATGCAAGTAATATTGACCGGTAATTTCATCCCATTCCCATGCACTGCCGGAGAACGCTGAACCTAAATCATTGGGCTCTTTACCGTCAACTGCGTCTCTCCAGATATAATAACCTCTATAAGGATTGTCCTTGGACTTTCTGGATTCCATAAACCATTGATGCTCATCGGAGGTATGGTTAGCCACTAAATCCATAATAATCTTGATATTTTTCTGATTTGCCTTATCCAAAAGCTCCTCCATATCCTTAAGTGTACCAAATTCTTCCATAATCCTTCTATAGTCGCTGATATCATAACCGTTGTCAACATTGGGAGAACGAAACACCGGGCTAAGCCAGATAACATCTATGCCCAAGTCGGAGAGATAATCCAACTTTTCAATCACTCCCCTTAAGTCACCGATTCCATCCCCATTGGAATCATAAAAACTTCTGGGGTATATTTGATATACTACCGAACGATGCCACCATTTTTTATTCATACCAAACACCACACCTTTCATTATGTACCAGGACTTTGTAGAAGTGGCTGCTCCTGGCTTTCTTTCTGTTCCAGTTTAACAAATACACGAAGCAGTTCACTTACGCTCCATGCCTGTGCAAAACACCCTTGTGAAACCGTAGGATTATCACCATCATAGATTTCTGCAATCTGTCCAATACACCCTTCTCTCATACAAGCCTCTAAGACAGATAACTGTTCCTTTACTTTGATGCGTGCTTTCTCGCCGTAATCGTTAACCTTTAAGTATGCCAGATAATATGCGCCCAGAGGGAATGCCCAAACCGTTCCCTGGTGATATGCCATATCCCGGTTAAAAAGAGAACCTCCATAATGAGCCTTAAAATCCTTATCAAACTTGCTTAGGCTTCTTAATCCATAAGGGGTATAGAGTGTTTCATACACTTTATTGACCACTTTGATTTCCGATTCACGATCAAGTATAGAAAAGGGCTGTGACACTGCCCATATCTGATTACAACGAATCTGATCATCCGCTGCTTCGCCTGACACCAAATCCTTTAAGCAATGCTCTTTCTCATTCCAGAACTTTTCCTGAAAGCTCTTCCGCACCAAATCAGAAAGTTCCTTATATGATCTCTCTGGCATTTTTAAAAGCCTTGCAAAATAACCCATGATCTTTAAATCATTAAACCAATAGGCATTAATTTCCACCGGCTTCCCGTGTCTAGGTGTAGGAAGGATATCGCCAAAACGAACATCCATCCAGGTTACCTGCTCTAATCCGCTGCCTGCCATGATTAAGCCATCATAATCCATCTTGATATGGTAATCAGTTCCCCTCTGATACCATTCAATGATGTCTTCCATAACGGGATATGCTTCTTTTACGAATTTCAAATCATTACTTACCAGATAATATTCGTATACTGCGCCGATGAACAAAAGGGAGGCATCTACCGTATTATATAAGGGGTCATGTCCTCCTTCCGGAAACATATTCGGCATCAGCCCCTTATTCTCATAATGCATAAAAGTATAAAAAATACTTTTGGCTTCCTCAAAACGCCTGGTAGCAATACAACAGCCAATCATGGAAATCATTGTATCCCTGCCCCAATCTGCAAAGAAGGGATATCCTGCCATTAACGTTTTCCCTCTTGTAGAATCACGTTCCACCAGGAATTGATCCGCACTTTTTACCAGATGTTTTGCCAACTCATCTTTCACACCAGATTGTGTAATTAGAAGCTTCTGCCGCTCTTCTTCCTGACTAAAATAATCTGATATTTCTTTTTTTTCATTAATAGGTTCTGTACTATAAATAAGATTCAACACTCCGTCAGATCCAGGGCTGACGGAAATTGTAATGCTGTGATTATGTGCCGAAACACCGATTGCCTCCCTCCCGTCTCGTGCATCATAGCCAAAGTATAAATCTTTTTCATATTTTGTCCCATGTTCTGTCAAACTGCCATTGGTTTTACAATATAACATCAACCCATTACTTTTAATCACGTTATCCTTGATTTCGAATTCCTGATTGCTATTTAAGGTTTCTCCCTTGGATACAAATTGCATATGGGGTGTAACTGTTAAAATCACTTCAGTGTCCATGTAATTTGTCATCTCGTATTGCAGCACTACAGAATTTTCTCTATGTACCAAAACTAATTGCTTTTTAATCTCAACACCTTTCACTTGATAAATCCAGATGGGATAATCTTCAAAACTGAATTGATTTAAATAGCGGTAACCTGTCTGATTTTTTGTATGATCAACAAATTCCTGGCTGGATATATTATACTCTTTATTACATACCGAAAGTTGTTCTTCCATTCGTGTGATCATGTGATATCTATGATTTGGAGCTACCATGCAAGCCATTAGTAAAGCATGATCATTTCTGGTGTTAGAACCAATTCCAGATAGCGAGGAATACCCCCCAAAACCATTGGTAAGTAAATAAGAATTCTCCTGTCCTTTATCCATGGTCTTCCAATCATACTTTCCGTAAATAAATTTCATTTTGTCCTCCAGTTCATTTTAATGTTTTTGCCGTTCATATTTATCCCTTGACAGCACCTGATACTCCCTCTACATAGAATTTTTGTGAAAACAAAAAGATAAATGCAATTGGAATTGAGATTAATACACAGCCTGCAAAAAACTGAGTATAATAATATTCCACAAATTCTTTCTCCAGCATGGTCCATAAGCCAATCGCAATGGTGTAATACTGTCTGTCCTGTCCCAATATTACTTTGGCAAAAATATAGTCAACCCATGGTCCCATAAAAGAGGTTAAAAGTGTTGTAACAATAACCGGTCTGGATAGAGGAATTGTAATTTTACGAAATACCTCCCACTTAGTTGCACCATCAATAAAGGCAGCTTCATCAATAGTTTTTGGAATGGTATCAAAAAAACCCTTAACAACCAGATATCCCAGTCCCGAACTGCCTGAATATACCATAACCAGAGCAACTAACTTCATAGGACCTGACTCTAAAAATCCAAATCCCTTTAATATATAGTAAACTGCATACATTGACATGAAACCCGGAAACATACCAAGTATTAAGGCAATATTCATCATATTTTTACGCATTTTGAATCTTAGTCTGGATGTTACATAAGCAACACATAAAACAAAAAATGTGGATAATAAGCAAGAACATATTGCTACGATTAATGTGTTGAAAAACCATCTTTCATAGTTTAAATTGCTTGCCGAATCAAATAATTTTTTATAATTATTCAGTGTATATCCTCTTGGGAATATATAACTCTTATAGGATCCTCCTTCTGCACGAAAAGAGGTCAGGATAACAAAAAAAATCGGCAGTACCCATATAAATCCCAGAATTCCCAAAAACACATGAACAATAGTATTTTGAATGAATCGTCTTCTTTTTAATGATTTTGTTTTTCTCTTCATTATTGGAACGCCTCCTCATCTTTATAGGAACCTGTGTGGCGATAAGTTAATAAAGATAATATTGCCAGTATCATAAAGACTACAATGCCGATAACAGCACCTAAATTGTAATCTTTATTCGTAATGGTCAATTTATATAACCAGGTTACTAGCAGATCTGTCTTACCAGCATAATAGTATTCCAGTGATTCTGGTCCGCCACCTGATAATAAAAAGATTACGTTAAAATTATTAATATTTCCGACAAAGGAGGTAATTAAATATGGTGTTGTGATAAACAGCATATAGGGTAATGTTATTTTGAAAAATGAGACAATTGCATTGGCACCATCCACCTTTGCAGCCTCATATAAATCTTTGGGTATATTTTGCAAAATACCAGTTGTCGTTAACATGGAAAACGGGACACCGATCCAGACATTAATACAGATAATTGTAATCTTAGCCAGTGTCGAATCAGTAAAAAACGGAATTGCCTCTGTCGGTCCAATGATACCGATATTACGCAGCATTGCATTCACCGGACCGTTTGTATTGAAGATTGTTCTCATGGTAAGTAGCGATACAAACTGAGGCACTGCGATAGACATGATAAAGATAAATCTCCAAAACTTTTTATATCTGGTACCTTCCCGATTGATTACAATTGCTAACAACATTCCAAAAATGTAACAGGAAAATGTAGCACATACTGCCCATATAATAGTCCAGTTAAGTACCGGCCAGAATGTGCCAGATAATGAACCGTTTTGGGCAAACATTGCTGAAAAGTTTTTAATCCCAACCCAGTCGAAGAGATTTCCCGGTGTCTGATGGTTTTTATCGTAGTTCGTAAATGCAATTAATATCATAAAAACAAGGGGAACAATCGTGAAACATAAGATACCTGATATCGGCAAAAACAAAAGGGATTTATGTAGGTTTTGCTCCTTCAAAGATGCCAAATCATCTTTGAAGGAGGGAATTGCTTTGCCGTATTCTATTTTTTTCTGTGTTATATAAGCACTTTTTATAGATGTCATTGCAAAAATCACAAAACCAAGAGTCAGAAATATTGTTACAACACCATAAAGCAGACATAACATGGAATTATCCCCTGGTACATATTCATAAATCTGCTTCGCTTCATTAAAAACCTCTGCCTGAACACTGGTTCCTAATGTTATAAAGTCTGCAATGGAATTGAAACCAACTGTGCTCATATAATAAATATAAACAATTTCTACAAAAAACATAAGCAAGCCACGAATCATTTGTTTATGCACTAAATTACCTAAACCAAATATTAGGGCGGATAATTTTGTTATCCCATTTCCTTGAATAAAAGAAGCAATTCCCCCTATATCACGAAGCGATGTATTAATATTTGACTTCTTTACCTTTTTGCGAGCCATGATCCAATCCTCTCTAAACTATCCATGAATTTCTGTCAATAGTTTTTTATTCTACCTTTAATGTAGCTACAAATGTATCTAATTTTTTCTGTACATTCTCTTTGTTTAGCTCACCAGTTTTAATTTCAGTTGCAATGCCAACCGCATTAGACCAGTATTTTGAGGTAAATTCTACGGATGTAGGCTGCATAACAGATGCTGTGTTCACTTCGTCTACGATAACCTTTGCCACTTCATCCGCCTGTAATTCTTCAGATTGTCCAGCCTTAAGATTGGTAGGTACCTGACCATTTTTTTCAAATCGTTCTAACTGCATCTCTTCACTCCCGAGATAAGCTGCAAATGCTACTGCTACAGCAGGATTTTTTGACTGAGAGTTAACACCAATTGCTTTGGAACCATAGAAGCCTTTTAACTGATAATTCTTTCCGTCTGGATTGAAAGTTGGGATAACTGCCAAACCTAAATCATCGCCTAAAGCCTCCTTATAAAGATTATAGTTCCAGGATCCGTCAAACCAAGCACCGATTCTGTGGTCTGCTGTTAATTCGGACAAAGAAACATCATCTGCAAATGCTGTTTTAGGGTTATTTATTAAGTCAATCAAGTAATTTGTTACAGCAACACCAGTCAGATTATTCCAGTTAGCGCCAGCTGCAAAATCGGTCTGGCTTTCACCATAGATTGTTAAGCCTGCTCCGTAGTACCAGGCGCCTAATTTCCATCCGCCAGCAGGGTCAAAGCAGAAATTATAGACTTTATCGCCTGTATCTTTCGCCATAATGCCTTCAACGGATTTTATGTCTTCTGCATTTAACAACGATTTATCATAATACATAATGAATGTGTTATGAGTAAAAGGAATCCCATAGATTGCATCGTCTTTTGTTACTGTTTTTACAACAGATTCACCCATTGTGGACCTAACCATTTCTTCTGTGCTTCCGCCAAGTCTCGCAATAGCTCCTGCATTGATTAACTCATTTAACTGGTCACTTGCAAAGAAGAAGACATCACCGGCGGCTGATACATCCTTTAATATTTCATCTTTTAAAGTATCTTCCCCTTGTGTTTCAACATTAAATGTAATATTCCACTCAGGATGTAATGCTTGAAAAGATTTTGTCATAGAATCCAGGGTTCCTGTTTGAATTTGATTTTCGGGGGCCCAAATTTTTAATGTTACAGGTTCTGCTTCTCCCGTTTTGGTTGTGTCTGACTTCATAGGTCCCGGAGTTGTACCATTGCTTGTAACATTATTACTGCAGGCAGAAGAAGATACTACCATTGCAGCGACCATAAGTAAGGCAAAAAAACTTCTCTTCATAAAATACCTCCCCTTAATAAATAATTTTGATTTTCATCATTCATAGTTTATATCATAAATCAACAGTTTTCTTCATTGATTCACAACCAATATCATTAAATTATAAAGCTTATAACTTCCAAATGTCCTGATTATAGCCCCTGATTGTTCTATCGGAGGAGAAATATCCAGCGCGGCTGATGTTTTCCAACATCATTTTTGACCATTTGACACTGTCTTCATAATCTTCAATGATTTCTTCCTTTTTCGAGATGTATTCTCTCAAATCCAGTAAGGACATGAACCAATCCTTTGAAATAAATTCATGATGCAAACGTTCCAGATTCTCTTTCCTGCCGACCTGCATCAGGGTATCGCTTACAATAAAGTCAACCAGTTTATGAATCAATGCATCATTTTCATAAAAATCCTTTGATACATAATCTTGTTTATCGTAATGGGCAATGACCTCTTCACTGGATTTTCCAAAGATATAAATATTATCTTCCCCCACCAAATCTGCGATTTCTACATTGGCACCATCCATTGTTCCCAGGGTAATTGCTCCGTTTAACATGAACTTCATATTCCCCGTACCGCTGGCTTCCTTGGAGGCCAAAGATATCTGTTCCGATATCTCGCATGCAGGAATCAGCTTTTCTGCTAACGTAACATTGTAGTTTTCAACCATGACTACGTTTAGATAAGGATTTACTTCCGGATCCTTAGAAATCAAGTCCTGCAAACATAAAATCAGATGAATAATATCTTTGGCTATGATATAAGCAGGAGCTGCTTTTGCACCAAATATGATTGTAATCGGTGTTTTTGGCTTATTGCCCTTTTTGATCTCCAAATATTTATAAATAACATACAATGCATTCATTTGCTGTCTTTTATATTCATGTAAACGCTTAATTTGAATATCAAAGATGGAGTTCTCATTAATCGGAATTCCCTGTGTCTGCATTAAGTATTCTTTTAGTACCTTCTTGTTCTCATTTTTTATCTGAAGCAGTGTATTTAATACTTTGCTGTCTTCTCTAAACGCCAACAGCTTCTCCAATTGTCCTGCATCCTTTTTAAATCCGTCACCAATCAATTCGCTGATATAGGAGGTCAATGGATAATTGCAATGCATGAGCCAGCGCCTGAACGTAATACCATTGGTTTTGTTATTGAATTTCTGTGGATATATTTTATAAAAATTATTGAGTTCATTTTCTTTTAAGATTTCCGTGTGCAGGGCTGCAACGCCATTTACACTAAAACCGTAATGGATATCGATGTGAGCCATGTGCACGCACTCCTCTTTGTCGATGATATATACGGACGGATCATCAAATTTACTTCTGACCCTTTGATCCAGTACTTCAATAATCGGAAGCAGATGAGGCACTACTTTCTCTAAATATCTAATCGGCCATTTTTCCAAGGCCTCTGCTAAGATTGTATGATTGGTGTAAGCGCAGGTCTTCGAAACAATCTCAATTGCTTCCTCCATATCAATTCCCTTTTGTATCAGTAAACGGATCAGTTCAGGAATAATCATGGTGGGATGGGTATCATTGATTTGAATTACCGCATATTCGTTTAAATCCTTTAATGAACTTCCTTTCTTCTCACATTCTTCAATAATCATCTGCGCTCCATTGCTTACCATAAAGTATTGTTGGTAGATTCTGAGCAATTCTCCTTTCTCATCACTGTCATCCGGGTATAAAAACAGAGTGAGATTTCGCCTGATATCCTCTTTGTCAAAGGAAATCCCAGCCCCTACTATAGATTCATCCACTGTATCAAGGTCAAACAGATGAAGGTGATTGGTACGATTCTCGTAACCAGTTACTGCAATATCATACAGCGTTGAAGTGACTGAAAAATCTTTGAAGGGAACCGTATAAGAAATGTCTCTCTTCGTTAACCAACTATGTTTGGTAATCCATGGATTGGTGGTTTCTTTTTGCAGATTCTCTTTAAATAACTGGCGGAATAACCCTAAGTGGTAATTCAAACCGATACCGTCACCGTTTAATCCCAGACTGGCAATGGAATCCAGAAAACAAGCTGCTAATCTTCCCAAGCCACCGTTTCCCAAAGACGGTTCTAGCTCTACATTTTCGATTTCTGTAATTGATTTACCATTCTGAGCCAACTCCTCTCTTACCTCATCGTAAATTCCCAAGTTGATCAGGTTATTGGATAATAACTTACCAATCAAAAATTCAGCAGATATGTAGTAAACCTTCTTCTTACTCTCTTTCCCTTTTTTTTCATTTGCCATGCTTTTTGTCATTTCCAAAAGTGCCATGTAGATTTCTTCATTGCTGCATTCTTGAAGCTTTTTCCCGTATTGATCTTGTACTGATTTTCCTAACATTCTAACTACCATACCTTTCACTAATACTTGCCAGACTCCAGCTGCAAGTACAAAATTAGGTGCTCTATTTCTTACTCACACCGTTCCTTACTTCCTAAGCAGCAAATACGCTTACCGATTACTGTTTTGAATCAGCTCTTTGATGTTACTAATTTCCTGTTTGAACTCGTCATAGCTTTTTAACTTCCATTCCCAATTAGGGGAACCCAGTGTACCCGGCGTATTGATTCTTCCTTTGTTCCCTAAGTCAATCACATCCTGCATGGGAACAATGGCGATGTCTGCAATACTGTCAAGGGTCAATTTAAGAAAGCTCTTTGAAATGGCCTTATTCTTATAACCAAGCTTTTCTAGTGCTTTTCTGATCGCAGCCTGTGTTTCTTTCACCTGTGAATCATACCAGCCACGAATTGTTTGATTATCATGACTTCCTGTATAGATCACCATATTACTTACATCTTCAAAGTCATTGTTGTCTTCCATCGGGTCAAATGTAAACTGTACAATTTTCATTCCCTTTAGCTGATAATGATTCTTTAATGCATGAACCTCTTTCCTTAAATTCCCCAAATCTTCTGCAATGATTTCGAGCCGGGGAAATTTTTCTTTAATCAAATCCAACACTTCATATCCAGGTGCCTCAGCCCAATTTCCTTCAACTGCAGTATCGCAGGCGGCAGGAATCATCCAATAGGTATCAAATGCCCTGAAATGATCAATTCGGAGGTAATTAAACAGTTTACTGTTATATGCAATACGATCAATCCAAAAGCTGTAGTTGGTTTCCTTTAAGTACTCCCAATCATAAATCGGATTCCCCCATCTTTGCCCTGTTTCACTAAAGTAATCCGGTGGTACCCCTGCGATAAATACAGGCCTTCCATCTGAATCCAATAAGAAGCATTTTTGATTCATCCATACATCCAAAGAATCGATTCCTACATAAAAACGGAATATCTCCCATAATCTTGATGCCGTGATTGTTGGCATAGCCCTTTAATTTCATCCATTGTTTATAGAATTGGTACTGCACAAACATCTCATAATTAATTTCATTGCTGTAAACAGAGATATCATACTTCTTATCTTTGATCCATTCTTTTTGTTCCAGGCTCCATTCATTCCAGCATCTTAGGTGATTCTGCTTCTTTAAGGTAAGAAATACTGCATATAAGTACACCCATTCCTGAGCGGCAAAATCCTTATACTCTTTCATCGGTACGAAGTGATCAAATGCCTCCCTTAAATAAAGACCTTTGAATGCCCTTACCTTTTCATAATCCACACAAGAGCTGTGCTCCATAAACTTGGGCGGTTCTTTCTTTAGTAATCCTTCTAAAAACAACTCTTCCAAGCTGATATAAATCTCATCCCCCGCAAAGGAAGAGTAGGGCTGATAGGGCGAATTACCATACCCCAAGGGATTTAACGGCAGTATCTGCCATATATGAAATCCACTTTTTTCTAATAAATCTATTAATTCATAACTATACTTGCCCATATCCCCAACTCCATGATCGGATGGCAGTGACGATAAAGGCAAAAGCATTCCTGCTTCTCTCATATAACAGATTCTCCTTTTTCTACTTTTTTTGCATATAGATTCCTTTTGGTTGTAAAATACAATGTGGTTGCAATCCATTCGGAAAACGGTTTCCGTACTTTTAAAAAAATTATATGGATATTATCCTTATTTTTGAATAACATCCATATAGTTAATTTTACATACCTCATAGGGTATCAGAACATGTCTTCCTGTTTCTCCATTAAGCAATTTCTTGAGTTCATCAAAAGCCTGCTTAGACTTCCTGTTAAAATCCTGTTTCACTGTATTCATCGCAATTTGGGTATATCCCATTAATCGAATGCCATCAAAACCGCATACGGGACGGAATAAATCCATCTCTGTCAATGCAAACACCGCACCGATGGCCATTAAGTCTGATGCACATACAACCACATTAATCTTGGAAGCATACTTTTGTGTAATCTTTCTTGCTTTATATTCATTAAAATCACCGTACTCTATAATAAGTTCAAAATGATACTCTTTCTGCAGCCTTTTCATGGCCTCTAACCTTCGGTCCGTTATGTATCCGCCTGCACCGCCTGCAATATAAAGTACGTTATTAATATAGTCATTCTCATCAAAAGTTTTCTTTGCTACATCATACTGCGCCTGAAAGTGGTCGATAGATACAGATGAAGTTCTTGCATTGGTGATTGGAGAATCAACTAAAACACAAAAAAACTCTTGCTTCTCAATAATCTTATATATGTTCTTATTCTCTATAGATAAATTATATATAATTAAACAATTAATTCTTTGGGATTTCAAAAAATTAGTAACCTCTTTCCAGTCCATCTCTTCAAACTGAGAACTAAAAAATGTCACCACTTCTATACGGTATTCTTTTGCTTTTTCAAAAGCTCCTGTTAAGTGCTGCATATTGATTTCTTCTACAAACTGGCTATTATGCCGAATATCAACAATCAGTCCCACTCGGTTAAATTCCTTTTTAGAAAGGGATATGGCAATTGAGTTCGGCACATATCCTAACTCTTCAACAGCTTTCTCCACCTTTAATCTGGTCTCTTCGCTCACCAGAGAATAATTATTTAAAACCTTAGATACTGTAGATTTTGCTACTCCCGCCTTTTTCGCCACATCGTTTATAGATACCATCAAATTGCCTCCCACGGAAAACGGTTTCCTTTTTCTTAATATACAATTATTTATTCTTCTTGTCAATGCCTTTTTTGATATTGTTCATCTCGCTTCTTTTGGTCCCCCCCCCCCCTTCTTTCTGACCATACGGTTCTATGAAAGCAAATATGGCACTAACTTCGACATGGATGAAAGTTGTTTCTTTATTTTTTCTATAATTTTCCTCTATTATTCGAACATATATTCGAATATAATAAAAACAGAGGTGGTCATATGGATAATGTAATCTTTCACATTGATGTAAATTCCGCATTTTTAAGCTGGGAGGCCGTGTACCGGCTTCATCATCTTGGCGGAACGCTGGATTTGCGGGAAATCCCATCCGCGGTCTGCGGAGACACAGAAAAAAGACACGGCATCATTCTGGCAAAAAGCATACCAGCGAAAAAATATAATATTAAAACCGGGGAGGCAGTCTGGGAGGCACTTAGAAAATGTCCTGACCTCACTATGGTTCCTCCTAATTATAACCTGTATCAAAAATCCTCAGAAGCCTTTCTTCTTCTTTTGAAGCAGTACTCTCCCATGGTGGAACAGTACTCCATTGATGAGGCCTTTGTTGATATGACTGGCACGGATTCCTTGTTTGGAACACCGGAGGAAGCTGCTGAGAATATGAAGGAACGGATTTACAGAGAATTGGGATTTACCGTAAACATCGGGGTTTCCAACAACAAAATTCTGGCTAAGATGGCATCGGATTTTAAAAAGCCTTATCGGGTGCATACACTATGGAAGGATGAAATCCAGACTAAGATGTGGCCTTTATCCGTGTCAGAACTGTTTTTCGTTGGCCGGGCTACCTTTTCAAAGCTTCACAATCTGGGAATCAAGACCATTGGAGAGCTGGCTCAGACAGACCCCACCATCCTTAAAAATCATTTCGGCAAGCATGGAGAGGTTATCTGGTCCTTTGCCAATGGGATCGACTTTTCCGCCGTGGAACCAGCCCCTCCTCCTAACAAGGGATACGGAAACAGCACTACCATTTCCTTTGATGTCACCGATTCCAATACGGCTAAATTAGTCCTTTTATCTCTGGCAGAAACCTTATCCGCAAGGCTGAGAGAGGATGGGGTGAAAATTGGCGTTGTATCCGTAGGAATTAAAAATTACAACTTTGAATACCTGGGACACCAGAAGACCCTTTCTGCCCCCACCAATATAACAAAGGAAATTTTTGAAGCTTCCTGCCAGATCTTTGATGAAATGTGGGATAAGGTCCCCATACGCCACTTAGGCATTCACACCAGCCGGGTGACCAGCGAATCCAACCGCCAGCTAAACATATTTGATACAACGGATTATGAAAAGCTGGAACGGCTGGACAAAGCCATTGACGAGATCAGAAAACGCTTCGGCTCAGACAGCATCAAAAGAGCCAGTTTCGTGCAGACCAGATCGATTGACCACATGAGCGGAGGAATCAGCCGGGAAAAAAGAACCGTGAATTATAACAATGAAATTATTATGTAAGAGGTCAGATATATGGGTAAATTCGGGATCGGAACCAATGTAAAAAATATTGACAGCGGTGCAGTTCGGGGAAAGCTGTATCACATTGCCTGCAAAGCATGGTTTACTTCTACTTGCAGCCCTATCCCCTTAAGCTTTAAATTCGAAGGTGAGGACGGAATGATACAAACAGTCTCTTCTTTAAATATCAAGTGTACCGAAGATAAAAATTATTCCGGCATTCCATCAAAGGAATACGATTGTGAAGCCATAATCGGGGGTATCTTATGCAGATTTAAACTGATTTTTTATATGGAAGCCTGCAAATGGGTCATGGTAATTTAGCCCCTGTAAGAAATCAGCCCCTTGAACCTGGAATTTCCCAGGTCCAAAGGGCTGTCCTTTTAAATACTATACTTTTAACTCCGGCAGTCCCGCAATGGATGTGAGCAGGGACATAATACCGGCAAGGGCGGCTGTGGAGCCCACCAAAGCCCAGTCAACGCCTGACATCAACGCGGTTGTTCCAATGGCGGCTACGGCTGTCTGAGCCATTGTTTTAATCGCCCGGATTCCCGCAGCCCTGATCCATCTCTTCCAATATTCCTTGTCCATTTACTTGTCCTCCTTCTCTATAGATATTTTATGCTCTAATATAAAATATGCCATAGCTCAGGGGAGTAGCACCTGGGAATGATTAAAATGTCTGATTATTTATGCTCTTTCCATTGACATTCTGTAAAAGCAATTTCAGTAAAGACGGCTTTAAAGGTTGAATGCTCCGGACTGCATGCGTAGATACCCAGCTGGATCTCGTTATCACCTTCAAACAGATGGGCAATGCGCATCTGTTTATAATTCACTCCATCGTAGGAATTCTCAATGCAAAAATCCTGTTTTCTCCTGCTTAGCCGATAATACATGTACTTCTGAGATGCAGGAATATCTGTCGTCGCCCAATCGGAATATCCCAGATTTGTAACAACGCTTCCCAATCGTTGAAATGTTTCGTTCTCATATTCAATGGAAGCCTTAATCCAGCTCTCACTGTTTTGATATACAATGACACCACATTGGTCAAATCGGTGCCTGCTGTCAAATTCAGTTCTCACTAGGAATGAAAAATACTGCTCACTGGTTTTTATCAATAATGCTGGTGCATTATCATTTTGAAAACCATAATACGTTCTTTGCCAGAAATCAGTTCCTGGCTCCGTATCAATTAAAATTTCAGTCTCCTTAATTGTGTAGTTCTTTGGCTCATTAATCCAAAACAGAGCTTCTTTTTTAAATTTTAAATCCATATGTACGCCCCCTAAAATCGTAGTTTCTTTATTCATTCACACAGATTTTAATATATTATTATTCTAAATCTTCTAAAGCTTCAGGGATATTTCCATTCCAGGACCCCGGTTCTCATTAGGCCGGGTGAAAAATCCCAGCTTTTGGTAGAACTCCTCTTTTCCTTTGGCTGCAAAGAGCCCCAAGGTAAGATGAGTTCCAGAAACTCCGTGCTCTTTTGCATAGGCAATCAATCGTTCCATAATGGCTTTTCCAATGCCTTTTCCCTGATATTGGGGAAGTATGACAAGATCCTGGACATAACAGATACATACTCCATCGCCTACAAGTCGTCCCATACCAATCACCTGGCCTTCATCCATCACTGCTATTGTAAGCAGAGAGTTATTCAATGCCTCGTCTCCCTGTTTCGCCGACAGTTGTCCCCAGCCAGCTGATACTCTTAGTCTGTTAAAATCTTTTTCCATCAGAGCATTTTCCCTTATCTCGTATGTCATCGTCAGCTCCTTTATAGGTTCTTTCTCATTTTATCACAGGTTAATGTCATCCCGTTTTCCTCAATATCAAAAGTTTCTAATTTATGAAAGCCGTGAGAGAGATAAAATTTAATTGCCCGGCTATTAGATGATAAAACTTCCAGAATACAATATTTACACCCCATCATGATCATCTCTCTTTCAAGCTTTTCAAAGAACCAGTGGCCAATGCCAAAACCAATGTATTCGGGCAGCAAGTAAAACGCATGCCATTGTGCAAAGCGCTCATTCCCATCATAAGCAGTGCCAAATACACTACTTCCAATCATTAATCCAGCGGATTCTGCAATAAGACAAGTGTCACCCGCCTTCACACTCTCCTGCAAAATCGGCACCCAGTGATCCGTTTTTAAGGAGGATAGATAGGTTTCATCCATAAGCCCCTTGTAAGCGGAAACATAACTAACTGCGATCTGGGCACTGACCTTTTCCATATCCTCCAAAACAGGTATACGGTATTTTATGTCCATTTTTCTCCTCCAAAAATACAATTATTCCCTGGACCTTTTCTCTAACATTTGATTTAGATTCATAGCCGTCCTGTTGATTCTCAGCATAGGCTAAGTAGCTTTGTAAATAGAATCAAATCAAGGAAATATTTATCGATTCATTCCCGCAATAAAACCATTCTCTTTCACAGTCACCTGCACCCAGGCAGGGCGAAATCCGCTTTTTATTGCGTTCCTTACCGACTTTATATTGGACCAAGCACAGCAATAAAAAGGTACGATATCTCGTTCCAATATCTGAATGGCAAGTTTACTTGTAAGACTGGCACCAATCCCCTGATTTCTATATTCAGGAAGTACGTCAATTCCTATCTGCCACATGGTATCACAATCTGCGGAACAGGCTGCAAGTCCAATGAGTCTGCCCTTGTGAAATGCACCCACCGCCAGCTTATCTCGTTCTTTGTTTCTTTCAGATAAAGCATTGCTCCAATTTGATAGATAATATGCTGAGAATTCATCTGGATTCATAACCTTTGTTTCATACCCACAGGAAATAGAGTTTAGGGAATTCATATCAGGCAAAAAATATTCCGCCATAAAACAAACATTACAATCAAATGGCTTTAGCTTTTCCATTAAAATATGCAGATTTGGTGTTTCAAAGCAATGGGGAGCACCATACTTTTCTATATACTCTTTTACAATCTCTTTCAGCTCTTCT
The DNA here is from genome assembly GCA_000526575.1 of Clostridium sp. 12(A). Lineage (GTDB taxonomy): Bacteria > Bacillota > Clostridia > Lachnospirales > Lachnospiraceae > Lacrimispora > Lacrimispora xylanolytica. Next base: position 1,119,728 of record JAGI01000002.1, read on the forward strand.
GATACAGAAGCCACAACATTATTTCCATAAGAGGTCAGATCGCAGGAAAACGGTAATTTTAAATATCTTCTGGCATTGGCGTTTTGTGCGGAAAGTACAACCTTGTTCTCTGACCTCATAAAATCATTCCTGCTGCAATTGCTGTCAATTGCAGACTGGTGCATTGCTATTTCAAGAATTTCTTCGTTTTTCATAATAACCTTTCATTATGTCCTTTTATACACCTGTATCATTTTCTCTCAAGCAGCCATTCTTTCGCTTTTTCCAAGTCATCCATGCAGGTCATGACAAATCTGGTATCTGTCTTTCTTTTTTTCATATAGCTTTTCATCTTTGATGTTAATCCTACAAATACCACTTTACGAAGCGGCTTCTCTAAACCAGCCAGGCTCCCAACAATCATCTCTAATAGCTCGTTATCAACCTCTGACTCATCTAAAATAACAATAATAAAAGAGCTGGTAGATGGCCTTCCGATTACCAATAAATCCTGATGAAACTTTTGCTTTAAAAGCTCTTTTTCGCCATAGAGCGCATCCAGATGCTCACACCAAATTTCTCCGCCACGATAAAAAAGAGAAAATGATTTCTTCTTTAAACCAAGTTCGTATTTTTCCATGAATCAAGCTCCTGACTTTCTTTTTCTACAGTTCTCTTTTCTTTCTCCAGCTTTGCAGTTCAATAATATTGCCTTCCGGATCTCTCGCATAAACAAGAACTGCCTCCACACCGTCAGGGTAATCTGCTGTAACTACCTCTCCCAGAGTTCCACCCCCTGCGCGGATAATTTCGGACAAGGTCATTTCCACGTCAGCCACTTCAAATGCAAGATGGCCGAACCCGGGACGATTGATTTCTGGAGCCACAGACTCCTTAAGTGCATCGTATGTAAATATTTCAAGGGTAGGGTGGTCATCTCCATAACCAGGTAACAGCAGATGTTCCCCTTTGATATGAGAATCCTTCAAATTAGTGAGCCGGTCCACCCAATCCCCTTTTAAGTCTCTTTTCTCGTCAATGCTCCGGCAATGGAGAACTTTTTTATAAAATGCACTCAGTTTGTCCGGGTCTTTTGCTATTAAATTCGTATGTACATATCGAAACATATTCCGTTCCTTTCACTATGGTATTTAAGCCTCTCGTAACCGAAACATGGAGAACTCATTTAATGATGGCTTATGCCCCTCATCAAAGGAAAACTCGTCAAGTCCACGCTGGCTGAAAAAACCAATTTCAAGTTTTCCCTCAAAATACTCTCCGTCTATTTCCTGGGATAAATGCCAGGCTATCTGTCTGGAAAAGCTATCCGGGCCAACGCCCTTGCCGCCAATGGGCAAATTCCCTTTTAGATTCGGATTTTCCTTAGCGACTAATACGGCAAGCTGATACGCAGTAATAAAGCATCGTTCCCCATTATACTTTCCACTGTTGGAATTCCTTTCATTTTCCAGCAATTCCTTAACAATTGGTCGGATTTGTGTCCAATCTGACATGGTTTGACTCCTTTTCTATATTAAATTTTTGTTTATAGCTTTCATTGAATGAGGTTCAGAGATAATATTTTATATAATCAAGGAAATAGGGACTTATTGAACAAGTCGAGGAGAATTCGTTCCAAAGATATCTGTGATACAATCGCCATTATGTGTAGATTTTGTTATTAAATGGTTGTCTAAGGACCATTTTATCAACAAATATGGTAACTATCAATATTATATTTTAAATATAGGATACTATGATAAATTCGTCATCAATTCTACGTTTCACCGATTAAACCAGTCCGACATCATACCTTCATTTACTTATTATAATTAAAATCATTTTCATTGTGTTACTAATTGATCAGCATTTCTAGAATTATTAAGTTTACAAATTATTATATAATTCTATTTCATTTAAGTGCATGTCTTTTATAATCATTCCTTATCTTATGGAAGTATTTTATCTTCTATCACAGTAAAAGAAATCGCTTGTACTGCATTTATATTCTCTCAATCATAAGCGGTAATTATATAAAAAAAGCGCCAGGCCGAAGCCAAGCGCTTAGTTGTACAGTACTAACACTGTCCTTTTTTGTCAATAGAGCAGGAAAAAGCAGGAATTTCTGTGTCTTCCGTTTCATCAGGCAAATCTATATACTCACCAATATCAAATGTCTTTTCTCCATTATCCAGTATAAAAAATGGAATTCCAATCCTTCCAGATTCCTTAATTTCCTGAAAAATGGCATCATGATCGCGGTAAGCTAAAAATTCTTTTAAAGTAGCCGTGTCGCCTATGATATTCTTATATTCTAAGTCAATATGATTCAGCGCAGTTAAATTCTTCTTGGCTTTCACGCAATCAGGACAAATCTCTGCTCCGTACATGGTTATCTTCATAGTTACCTCACATTCTGCATGTAGTGATATGCCAGTTCTTGTTAATGTTACCAATTTCATTATAAGCTTACTTTTTCATTACGTCAATAAACTCTGTCAAATGTATAAATACCATTACATTCACACGCTTATTATGTCCGCTTCCGCTTATAATCATTAACTTTACATATTTTTAGCTGCGTTTGATGACTCAAAAGAATCAATCATATAGAAACAATACATTTTTTAGGACATATCATCTGGCAGGCACCACAATCCACACATTCAGTCTCATTAACTTTTCTTTTTCTTCCTGTGTCCTGGTAAATACATCCAACAAGACACACTCTCTGGCATTGTCCGCAGCCGATACATTGCTCATCATCAATTCTTCTGGACATGAAATGTTCCCCAATTATATGGTTTGCTTACAGGACTCAACGGTAACTTCCAGTACCCTCGTTAAGAATGGGAATTTTTTATACATCAAATCGTAATTCTCCCCTTCTTTTAAAAACCTGGCTGTTCCCTCTAAGACAAATCCGGTTCCCATGTGATGATATCCCATTACTTCTTTACTTCCAAGAGTAAGTGTAACCTTAGAATTTAGCTTGGTGTTCTCTTCTGTTTTAATCATTGCGGCAGCCGGTATTAAAACCTTATTGGAATCTACCAATTCTAAATAAGAATTCCATGTATTTGCCACGTGAGCTTCGTTATTTGCACAGCTTACAATTGAAACTACACCTTCATGTTTTACTACTTCTAATAATTTTTCTGGAAACATCTGTTATATCCTCCTTTTGTAGACTTATATTATCGTCGATATATGTTGTCTTTAATTATAATAATTCTATAACAGGAAAATGTCAACTCTTTTTATTTAAAAAATATAAAACTTGAATTCACAGGACTCTTCTATTATGATATTACTAATACTTGTAAGGAGAGAGAAAGAATGAAATTTTCAGTCGGGGTTGAATATGCATTGCATTGTTTGCTTTATATGATAAATGTAGATAAAGATAAATCAGTAGGTATCAGAGATTTGGCTACCTTTCAAGGGATATCCGAAAGTTATTTATCAAAGGTCTATGCCAGATTAAGCAAAAACGGCCTAATCAAATCCGTACCGGGCGTAAAAGGCGGCTATGCCTTGGCCCGGGATCCAAAAGAGATTACTTTCTGGGATATCGTCGAAGCTGTAGAAGGAAATGAGTCATTCTTTCAATGTGCAGAAATCAGGCAGAACAGTATACTTGTAGATAAAAATAATCTCCCAGATTCATACACCAAATGTCCTTGCCTGATCAAAGTCGTAATGAATGAAGCGGAGAACGAAATGAAAAAATACCTGGAGCAAAAAACATTGGCATGGCTGCACGAAGAGGTTTACTCAAATATTTTAACGAAAGAAGCAAAAGAAGCTACTATTTTGTGGTTCAATAAAGAATAGCTCCACATCAGGTATCGCCAACCTGCAAAAATGCGCCAGTCCGAAGACTGGCGCATTTATCATATCATCATTATAAGGCAAACGAAATAAACTTTTATTACTACAAATTTAATATCTTAATCTATTATTTTTTCAAATAGTAAGCTATCGGTCCATCCTTCTTTAGTCATAATATACTGAGTATACTTTCCCACAAATTGAAAACCATTTTTAATCAAAACAATCTGAGAACCTATATTTTGAGGAGAAGTTCCTGCCTCAATTCGATGTAAATTGTGTACCATTTTGGCCTTGCTAATAATTACTTTGGCAGCTGAAGTTGCATATCCTTTTCCTTGATGTTTTTCACCGATACGATATCCTAACTCAGCTTTATTTAAAGGCCCTTTTATAATATCCGTAAGGTTGATTCTGCCAACAACTTCATCCTGTTCATTCGTTATCAAATACATAAAATGAACACCCAAATCTTGTTCTTTTACTAAATCTTTTACAATCTCTTCAAACGATACGTAATCGTAATAAGCTTCACTACGGGATAAACCAATAGCTTCAAAATAAAGACGATTCTCTACCTCAAAATCAAATAATTTATTTGTATCATCTAAAGACAATAGCTTAACTGAAACCGTTTCCAATGGGGACCTCCAATTATCTTTTCAATATTGCTCTATTGACCACAAGTAACATTATAATCCACCAGCATAATACTGAAAGTTAGTGTTTTATTTTATGTAGGTTAATATCATACTCCATTCTTTTAGCTGTCGCAATCGCAATTTCCTTTCCGACAAGTCTATTTAGAAGATAAAAAGACATATCAATTCCGGCTGAAATACCACCAGACGTGATTATATTACTTTCATCAACATATTTAACTCCTCGCTGAACCTTTATTTTCGTGTACTCACTTTCTAGTCTATCTATATCCAGCCAGTGTGTGGTTGCTCTTTTCCCATCTAATAATCCAGTCTCAGCCAATAAAAATGATCCGGTACACACAGATGCGATAATATCACATTCCTCCGCTCTGATCTTAATCCAATTTTTAAGAATTTCATTGTGAATTTCTATTTCCTCTGCTCCATACCCACCGGGTATAATTAAAATATCAAAAGAAGGACTATTATTAAAATCAAAATCGGGTTGAACTTTTAGACCATTTCGGGCGCTGATTAAATCTGTTGTTTGGGCGACAGTCTTTACTGTAAAAGGCTTTTGTTGACAATTTGAATATGAAGCAATTGAAAAAACTTCAAATGGACCAGCAAAATCCAGAACTTCAACTTCATTAAAAAGAAGTATACCAACGTTCCAATGCTTTTTCATATCTATTCCACCAATCTCCATGCATATAATGAATGCGGTCTGCTATATAAATAATCTTTATGAATAGACTACTACACATTTTGCTAACTATCAATATTTAATTTTCAATGTTCGTATTACGTTAAATTTCAGTTTAATTGCTTTGTTCAATGTATGGGTTATCATTTATTAAGTAATGACAGCGCTATCAAATACTTTTACCATTTTAATTAATTGACTCTTTCATACCAAATAACATGTACTTTCAATTTTCTGGTTTGTTTGACAACATTTTATAGAATGAGTTTTATAGAAAAACGGTATACTAAAATAACACTTGAGAAAAGGAGGTAAATTATGAGCAGAGACAATTCTAAAAAAAGTACTAAAAATCACAAAAAAGAAGATGGTACTTTTCATTCAAAACATATTAATCACAATCCACAAGCAGAAAGCGCACGTGCCGTATTTGGGCTAAAGACAGATAATTCAAAAGATAAAGAATCTTAGACTTTTAATAATATTTTGTAATAATAAATCAAACTGTAAAGGAGCAATTGTTGTATGAACAGAATCCATTTTGATATATCAGGCATACAGAATTCGGAAATTAAAACTCAGCTCAAAAATGCATTAGATAAAGTTGAAGGAATTTCCATGGTCAATATTGATGCTGCAAGGGGTTCAATTGAAATTGGATACAATCCATCAACGGATGAAAATTCTATTAGATCTTGTATCGAAAATGTCGGATGCAATATTTTGAACCAATCAAATGAATAAATTGAGTTTGTAAAATTAGAATAGGGAGATAAATGCCCCTATTCTTTTTTTACAGTGAACTTAAATCGACATTGTATTACTCTAACTGTTCTTTGCCTTTAAACATTACGTCTTTCATTTTTCAACCCACCTCCGCTAAATCCTAAATCAATCGACAAAAATTTCCTTTACTTTTCGCAACTGTTCTAAAGTATAATTCCTGCTTTTAATCCACGATATATTGCTGATCCACACTGAAAGCCTACTTTTTTCAATGTAATTATTTGCGTCTGTTCTTGATGGGAAAAGTAATCCTTTATTACCATAATCAATATTTTGAATCAAACCAAAAGGATTGGATTCTTCTGATTCGTACCTATCTCCATTGCCAATGGTTACATATTTGCGACCTACTGCTTTTACCTTTACTTCTCTGATCTCTGGCTCACGATTTCTGCCTTCATGCATGTTGAGAATAAAAACCGTCTGACCTACATCAAATTCTTTTACTGTCAATTTTTGTTCCCTCCGTTAAATTCGGGTTTAATAGCTAATTGTTCCCTCATTATCATCCGCCTCAACTTCCAGCGCGTCAGAGTAATAAATATAAATAAAGCCATCTTCTTCCGTCTCGTCTATTTGGGCAATTCCATAAGTTTAGATACTAATTCCTATACTTCCCTTTCCCCCTCAGACCTGCTCTGTTGGAAGGTTATGTAATACCGAATACGTCGGTTGCAGATTTGAGTATCAGCCCCATCCTTTTCGGTTTTTCATTCTACCATCTCTGTTCCTACGGTAATCTTGCAATATAGCAACCTATTAATCATTTAGAATCGTGCTATTAAAGAATTGCTTAAACCGCAGATAAAGGAGTAGTTTATTATCCAAGTAGATGAATGATAACTCTGACAACTAATCGAAACACATTAGTCATTTCAATAACAAACTGCATATAATGTTTGAGTTAATTCTGATCATATCTCAACCGCTGATGCATCTCTCCGCTAACAGTACTTGTAAAATCCCACCATTTTCCATTCACACTTTTTTCACAAGCCGTACAAAGTTTATTTACAACTTCTACAAACTTTTTTCATATCTCTCCTCTATACTTAAAACATAAACAAGAGCAACCCCAAAACTTGTTTGAACAAAAAACTTTTTTTCATAACTCGCCGGTGAAACCCACATTTCACCGGCTCCTCCCTTTTTATGGGCATTTCTTACTACTTCCTCCATTTCCCATCCTCCCAAAATCAATAGTACTTACAGGTTTTACGCCTCCCGGACCAAAAAAGGGGTAAAATATAGGGAAATGACCGTTGCAAAGATACACGTTCTATTATAGAATAGGAGACGTGCCTAAAGCATACGCAAATCTGGAGGATATATTACATGAAGAAAAACGCAATCGTAGGACAGTCCGGCGGCCCTACCGCTGTGATTAATGCAAGTCTTTACGGGATAATTAAAGAAGGAATGGCTCACGATGAAATCGACAGAGTTTACGGCATGATCAACGGCATTGAAGGCTTTATGTCCGGGAATTATATGGATTTATCAAATGACTTGACCGCAGAGGAACTGGAGCTGCTAAAATTAACACCTGCTGCTTATTTGGGCTCATGCCGCTATAAGCTTCCGGATGATCTTTCTTCTCCATTTTATCCGGCTCTGTTTGAAAAGTTCCGGGTTATGGATATCGGATATTTCTTTTACATCGGTGGAAATGATTCCATGGATACGGTGAGCAAGCTTTCCCGCTATGCAGCCCATCATCAGAGCGACATCCGCTTTATCGGAATCCCCAAAACCATTGATAACGACCTGGTTCTTACAGACCACACTCCTGGATATGGCAGTGCGGCCAAATATGTAGCAGATACCGTTCGTGAAATTGTTTTAGACGCTTCCGTTTACCAGCAGAAATCCGTTACCATTATAGAGCTGATGGGACGTCATGCTGGATGGCTTACTGCAGCCAGTGCCATGGCAAGAAAGTTTGAAGGTGACAATCCTGTACTTATCTACCTTCCTGAATCAGATTTTAATTTCGAACAGTTCGCATCAGACGTGGATTCTGCTCTGCAAAAAAGAAGTTCAATTATTATCTGTGTATCAGAAGGACTCTCCGATTCCAACGGTAAATTCATTTGTGAATACGCAGATGAAGCCCGTTTGGATACCTTCGGCCACAAAATGCTAACAGGAAGCGGTAAGATGCTGGAGAACTTTGTCCGGGACCGTTTCGGTGTAAAGGTACGTTCCATAGAGCTGAATGTCAGCCAAAGATGCAGCGGAATGCTGGCATCTGCTGTTGATATAGAAGAATCTGTTCAAGCAGGGATTAAAGGAGTAAAAACTGCATTAGAGGGTATAACAGGAATGATGATCGCTTTTAAGCGTACTGCTGATTCCCCTTATACCATGGAATGCGTTACCGTGGATGTAAACGAAGTTTGTAACAAGGAAAAACTATTTCCATATGAATGGATTAGTAAAAATGGTACTGATGTTACAGACGACTTTTTGGCCTATGCACTTCCTCTTATTCAGGGTGAGCCTGAGAGAAAGATGGAAGGCGGCCGTCCGGTCTATTTATATAGAAAATAAAATAGTCATGCATTTAAAAAGGATAGCTTTCGGGCTATCCTTTTTCCGGTTTCACTCCCAGCTGGAAATGAAACATTTTTTGTTTATTTGTAATATATTATTGCATTTTTTTACAACATGTCTCATATATTTTATATAAGACCAATTCTATATTAAAAAGCACTTATGGGAGAAAGTGAACGATGAACGAAGAATATTTTTTAGACCGCATTCCCTGCGGCTTACTGAAGCTAAAAGCCCAGGAGCCTTTTTCAATTTTCTATTGTAACCAGACGGTCAGGGACTGGTTCTGTCTGCACGCATGTTTAAATGATCTTGTCTGCGAAGCGGATTACGAAGCAATTGTAAATGAAATACAAAGCCACCTTAAAACTACGATTAATCGGTTTGTTTTGGAATTCAGAGCCAGAAATGCAGAGACATGCACCTGGCTTTCCATGGATGCCAATTACATCTCAGAGGATGGATTTTTATACTGTTGTGTTACCGACATGACAGACATAAAAAAGTCCCAGGAACGGCTGCGGCTCAGAGAAGAACAATATCGCCTTGCAACTCAGCATTCCAGTTGTCTCGTCAGCATCTACGATATTTCTTCCAGAAGCATTTCTCCCACCCCGGAATTTTCAAGGAATTTTCCATTCCCTTATACCCAGTCTCTATCTCCTGAATTTCTCATTGAAAATGACATCGTACATAAAGAAAGCATTGAGGATTTTCTACAGTTCTTTCAAACCATGGAAAACGGAGCTGGGGAAGGAAAGTGCATTGTGCGCTTAAAAACAGGAGGGGATTACCGCTGGTTCTCCACCCGCTATTCCCTTGTATATGGGGAATCACAGTCTCCTGTCCGCAGCATTATATCCTATCAGGATATCACGGATGAATATGAGAAAGAACTGGCCTATCAACGATGGATGGAATACATGGAAGAGCAGAAAAAAAATTGTATCGGCTACTATGAATACAATATAAAGTTTGACCTGTTTGAGGAAATCATCGGAGAGTTGAAATGCAATATGCCGGATTACGCCTCCAATACGTTTTCTGACATTATGGGATACGTTGCAGAACATTTTATTTACGAAGAAGACAAGGAAGCGTATCTTAAATTTTTCAACAAAGACCAGTTGCTTCATCATTATTACAGAGGGAACCGTTCTCTCCATATGGAGCACCGGAGAGTAAAGCCAGACGGCAGTATCTTCTGGGCCAATGCTACTGTACAGATCGTCTGTGATCCTTATAACGACTCCATTAAGGCATTTATCCTTATCAAGGATATTGATGACTCCAAACGGGAAGCCATCTCCCTACAGGAACTTTCAGAGCTTGATTCCCTTACGGGGCTGTTAAATCGGGCAACTGCCATAAGATCCATACGCCATATACTGAAAAGCTGCCCTACTCATCATATTCTCATTATGCTGGATATAGACCGTTTCAAGCAGTTAAATGACAGCTACGGGCATCAGTTTGGTGATAAAGCCCTTCATAGAGCAGCTTCCAGATTAAAGTCCGCCTTAAGACGAGAGGATATATTCGGACGCATGGGAGGAGATGAATTTATTATATTGTTAAAGGATGTATCATACAGCATTGACATATATACGAAACTGGAAAATCTCTGCAATTTAATAACAAGTGCCTTGGAACCGGAAATCCATATATCGGGGAGTCTTGGAACCGCCGCATTTCCAGAGGATGGAACCAGTTTCGAAGAATTGTATGAAAAAGCGGATATCGCTCTATATCACGCAAAAAAACACGGCCGCAATCAATATACGGTTTATGAACCTGGTATGAATATGAAAGAGTGCTGAAAACAGAAGTTTTCAGCACTCTTATATTTAGGAGCATTCAATGCAGAAGAAGGGACTTGAACCCTCAAGGTATTGCTACCACACGGACCTGAACCGTGCGCGTCTGCCAATTCCGCCACTTCTGCTCATTAATTGTATAAATTGGAGAACCAATTCGTACAATTATATTACTATACTTCCAGCAAATAATCAAGCACTTTTTGTATTTTTAAATGCTCTCTCATAGGGATAAAAAAAGAACCCCTTGTTAAGGATTCTTTTTATTAATGCGGGAGATGGGACTTGAACCCACACGATCATACAACCACAAGATCCTTAGTCTTGCCTGTCTGCCAATTCCAGCACTCCCGCACGTCATTTTATAAAACCAAACAGCCATGACATTCTGTAAGGTTTCATGCAGAAGAAGGGACTTGAACCCTCAAGGTATTGCTACCACACGGACCTGAACCGTGCGCGTCTGCCAATTCCGCCACTTCTGCATTTCGTTGTTATCTCTCGCAACAACAATAGCTATTATAGTATACAAGCACTATTATGTCAATATCTTTTTTCCAATTTTTTTCAAATTGTTTTTTGTATATATTTTTCAAAAAACATTGACAATAATTAAAAAGCATGATAAGATTACTTTCGTTGCGCGGGAGTGCTGGAATTGGCAGACAGGCAAGACTAAGGATCTTGTGGTTGTATGATCGTGTGGGTTCAAGTCCCATCTCCCGCATTTTTATTTTTTTATTGACATATCTCAATTTTGGGGTATAATAATAAAGTATTCCTCGATAGCTCAGTCGGTAGAGCAAACGGCTGTTAACCGTTGGGTCGTAGGTTCAAGTCCTACTCGGGGAGTTTTAAATCACACCTTTGGTGTGATTTTTTATTTTATAAAAGAGCTGCTGTAAAAGAAACTTTGGTGTCGACGACACCATTATTTCTTGTTACAGCAGCTCTTTATAATTTATGACGATTGGTATATTTTCTTTTAATATTGAATAATATTAAACGTACATACCTAACAAGGTAGTACTTAGGTGTTTGCGAGCACCCGTATTATTGGGCGGAAGGTCTCTATCTCCTGTAGATCTTCCGCTTCTTTTTATATTAGCATCCACAGTCGTCATCATCATCATTATTATTATCCCATCTGCATCCGCAATGGCGGTAACCATCCCAATAACCTCTCCAATAAGCTCTTCTTCTCTCTTCTTCACAATCATTATTTGATCCATTACAATCATTGTTCCAGTTATTGCAGCAATGGCGATTCCAATTGTTGTTACAAGAACCCCAAAAACAGCCCATATAGTACACCTCTTTTCTTATATTTATACCTTATTGTATGAGAAGCACAGACAAGATGTGAGCCCACGCCTTCCAGGCCCTAAAATACAAGAAAATGAATTTAATTTTTCATTAACTGCTTTCGTCCTTCTTCATATATTATTAATATAAATAACAAAAAAGGATGTAATATTATGCCCCCATTACCCCCCAATAATAATTTCGGCGGTCCCATGCCAATGGGCCCACCTCCTTCCAGACCACCCCAGAAACCGGCGCAGATGCGTTCAGGAACCAGAATGGTAGATGCAGGTTCTATTCGTTACTGTATTGGTCGTTTTACCTATATTTGGATGCGCAATGGCCAGGAATTCTGGTTCTTCCCCATTCAGGTATGGCGTAACAGTGTTTCTGGCTTCCGTTGGGACAGAAGATTTGGCTGGTCATATGCCGGAATTTCCTTAAACCGGATTGACATGTTTACCTGCTCCCGTTAAGAAAGAAGCAAAGGTCCATAAAGGATTATTTGGCAGCTCTTGCTCTTCTCTGCAACTAACATTCCTTTTCAGGAAAATGTTAATTCCAGGGAGGAGCTTTTTGCTTGATATTAATCCTATCTTTCACAGTAGAAAATGGTTCAATGTCCTGGCATTAAGACTGCATACTGGCTCCTCCGTCTACATGAAGAACCTGACCTGTCACATAAGAAGAATCATTGCTTGCCAGATAAACATAGGTCGGAGCCAGCTCCACTGGCTGCCCGGCTCTTCTCATTGGGGTATTAGATCCAAAGGTAGGGATACGATCTGCCGGCTGGCTTGCTGGCTGAAGAGGCGTCCAGATCGGACCAGGTGCGACTGCATTCACCCGAATTCCTTTTGATACCAGGGAACGGGCCATAGACCGGGTAAAGCTGACAATCGCTCCTTTCGTGCTGGAATAATCAATCATCTGATCATTTCCCGTGTAGGCCAGGACAGAAGCTGTGCTGATTATGGTACTACCCTTTGTCAAATAAGGCATTGCAAACTTCGTCATCATAAAGATTCCAAAGAAGTTTACTTCAAATGTAAATAGCATCTGTTCTATAGGTATATTCTCAATACCATTTTGGGGAAACTGGACTCCCGCATTATTAACCAGAATATCCAGACCTCCCAAAGCGGAAACAGTTTTTTCTATGGAGCTCCTGCAAAACGATTCATCCCTGATATCTCCTGATATCAAAAGACATTTTCGGCCTTGAGCTTCGATATAGGCTTTTGTTATTTGTGCATCTTCGTGTTCATCATAATAAACAATACAAACATCAGCTCCTTCTTTTGCAAATGCAATGGATACCGCTCTTCCTATTCCACTGTCCCCGCCAGTAACTAAAGCCACTTTGTCCATAAGCTTTCCTGTGCCAATATAATTCGGATCATCAAATACCGGGGGAGGATCCATAAGAGTTTCTAATCCCGGCTGCGCCGGCTGGTGCTGGGGAGGAAACTGAATGGGGACTTGCTGACAAACTTCCTCATAACCTAAATATGGATAGAATTCAGACAAAACTTCTCTCCTATCTAACTAATTTCTTTTATTATTTATATATTGATAAATCCATTGTGCGGTTACTGTTTTTCAAAAAAGTTTATCTGTATTATAATCATGGACTTAATTTTCTTTTTTCCAAACTTTAAAATAATTCTTTAGTGTTTAATTAAATTTTCGCAAATACCCTTTGACAAATCCCTTTGGATAAATTATAATGAAACAAATAAATAATGATACGTTGCCGCCGGGCAACAAAGTGAACATTCAATTATCATGTCGTTAGGCCATAGAAGACATGAGATTTGGGTGTTTTTTTCATTTAAAGGAGGATATTAAAATGGCATGGATCTTTTTGTTTATTGCAGGAATTTTTGAGGTTGTATGGGCTACATTATTAAAGCTATCCGACGGTTTTAGTAAACCTATATTTACCGTTGGCACCATCGCAGGAATGATAATCAGTTTTTACTTTCTATCTCAGGCGACTAAAGTACTTCCCTTGGGTACTGCTTATGCAATCTGGACAGGAATCGGGGCCATTGGCGCAACCATTGTAGGAGTACTCATATTCAATGAGTCAATGACATTGGCGCGAGGCTGTTTCGTTATCATGTTAATTGTAGGTATTATAGGTCTTAAATTTACATCGGCACATTAGCTCTCAAAGATGCTCTGTTTTATATACAATAGAATACGGTGTTTAAGTTGATTCTCATAATATGAAATATTAAAGAATTATAGATTCTAAAAAAGACGATTGCTAAATTTCTGGCGTCGTCTTTTTAATTTACTCATTTAATAAAATAAATCTATAATTAAAATGATACATTTATTAATTTATATTACCACGAACTATTACATATCAATAAACCAATGCCTAAATCAATGACGATCTCATTTATCGAATATTTTTAAGATAACTTAACTAAATTTTTAACCAGAATCAAATCAGTCTGCTCCTCTTCTCCCATAAAAAAGGCATGAGAGCCACTTGGACAAAAGCCCATTCTTTCATAGAAAGCCAGTGCATCATGATTTTCTTCCCAGACTCCAAGCCAAACTTTCTTCTTATATTGAACTTTTGCAATCTCTATGGCTTTTTGAATTAATTGTTCTCCAAGTTTCTTTCTTTGATATTTTTTTCTGATATAAATCCGTTCAATTTCCAAAGTTTCATTACCCATCTTTTCTGTCTGAGAGTCCCCTGTATTTACTTTTAAGTATCCAGCCATTTCATTATTATAAAAAATGAAGTAAAATTCTGTACTTTTATCTTCAAGCTCTTTTATAAGTTTTTGTTTAGAAAATGCCTTTTCTATATATTCTTTTATGCTTTCCGGTGAATTTTGAGATGCAAACGTGTCTACGAATGTTTCAATACCTATTTCTCTCAGTTCCTCTGCATTCTCATAGTTGGCTTTTTTAATATATACTTTCATAACTTCTAATTACTCCTATTTAACTATTAATAGATTCTCTTTTTTCCGTTTTTAACATTCTTCCAATCTACTTCAATATTCTTTCTGGCTCTGTGTAATAGCTGATAAAAAATTTCTTTTTCTTCATCTGAAAATCCGGTCAAAACTACCTGATTTGAATGAGTGTTCTCCCTAATAATAAATGGATAAACATTAGAACCTTTAATCGTTGAATAGAGCTTTTTAATTTTTTTATTATCCTTATCACTTTGCTTTTCAATGAATTCATTCATCTCAAGCTTTTGAATAGCTCGCGCAGCAGTAGCACGGTCAACCTTAATTAAATCAATCAATTTTTCCTGAATAATGCCTGGGTTCTCACAAATTCTTACAAGATATAGATATTGACCTTTTGTCAGTTCAAGTTCCTTAAATTCTATATTACTTATAGAGTCCAAAGCTCTGGATATCATACCTATTTCCCTTAAAACTTCTACCATTACCTCATCTCCTATTTTTTTACTTTCTTATCATTATAAAGTATTTTTGTTGCAAATGCAACAATTATCTTCTTCCATTTTATACTAAACTTGCAATAGCTTATGCTCATAGATATTTCTATATTTTGCTATGCATTAAAAGATTTTAAAATTGTCTGCATAATTACGAGTTACAAAATCAAAATTTATGTTGTAGATTACTAATTTATTATGGTACTATGAAAATGTAAAATAATTTAACATATCTACATATTTAATGTAACTAATGGCAGATACTATTACCATAAAAATTTATGAAACACTGAATTTGAATTTCAAAAACAGATAAAAAGAATTGCTTATTATATTCATATAGAAAGGCGGTTGATTCCTATGTGCGGAAGATATTATATCGAAATAGATAACGCGGAATTTCGCTCCATTATAGCCGAGGTGGAGAGAAATACAGCAATTAAGACAGGGGAAATCTATCCTACTAATGTAGCTCCTGTTTTATCACCAACCGGAGTCATGACGGCCATGCGCTGGGGATTTCCAAAATTTGATGGTAAGGGTGAAATTATAAATGCCCGAAGCGAAACCGCTGCTGAGAAGAGTATGTTTCGAAATCCAATGATGGAAGGCCGTTGCCTGATCCCTGCCAGCTGGTATTTTGAATGGGAGAAACGTGGTACAAAAAAAATAAAATATGCGTTGATGAATCCTAATAAGAAGCCAGTATGGATGGCTGGTCTATCTAAAATCGACTATAAGACAGGTCTTCCCTCTTATGTGGTATTAACCCGCCCTGCCTGGTCTGGAATTTCATTTATACACGATAGGATGCCGGTTATATTGCCGGAAGAACGCCATGACGAATGGCTGAATGGCCACGATCCGGTAGGCACTATGAATCGGGCTGTGAATGAGGTTAGTTATGAGATGGTATAATTACGACATGCAATACGCCTTTAATAATAGGTTTAAAATTAGGCAAAAACAATAATATAACTTATTAAGACAAAGAAACTACCAGCTATCAGTATTATGCTGGTAGTTCTTTTTGCATGCACCATTTTACTTCATGCAGAATGCTTTTGAAGAAACGAACAAAGTTCCTGTAAGATAGTAGTTCGCGTGTATATTACGCGTATATTGCTCGTATACTGCGCGTATATTACAAACTTAAATCTACTCATTTGCTCCATCTAAGGGTAACAAAAAACCCCGCAAACACGAAGTCTTTGGGGTCGTTCTATCTTTATATATAATTAAGCCACTTTAGATTTTGCAAGTTCTGCTAATTTAGCAAAGCCAGCTGCATCGTTAACAGCCATGTCAGCCAGAACTTTTCTGTTCAAGTCAACACCAGCTAACTTTAATCCGTGCATAAATACGCTGTAGGATACTCCATTGATACGAGCTGCTGCATTGATACGAGCAATCCATAACTGTCTGAACTGTCTCTTTCTCTGTTTTCTGCCTGCGTAGGAGCTTGTTAATGCTCTCATTACGGACTGCTTTGCTACTCTATACTGTTTGGAACGAGCGCCTCTGTAGCCTTTAGCCATCTTTAACACTCTATTATGTTTTTTCTTAGCGTTCATACCGCCTTTAATTCTTGCCATCGGTTTTTCCTCCTTCTTAACTTAAAATCTTATAAATATGGTAAAATCTTTTTCATTACTTTTGCGTTAGTTGCATCTGTAACAATATCTTTTCTAAGGTTTCTTTTTCTCTTAGTTGATTTCTTAGTTAAGATGTGGGATTTGTAAGCTTTATTTCTTACAAGCTTTCCTGTTCCTGTAACTTTGAAGCGTTTTGCTGCTGCTTTGCTTGTTTTTAATTTAGGCATTGTATTTTCCTCCTTGATAATGTTCTTTTAGCGTTTTGCGGTTAAAAACATAACCATGCTTCTTCCTTCCACCTTTGACGGCTTGTCAATGGTCGCTATATCAGCCAGCTTTTCTGCAAAATCATCCAGAATGTATTTAGACTTAGACATATGCGCCATCTCACGACCTCTGAAACGTAAGGTTACCTTAACTTTATCTCCTTTTTCCAGGAACTTTCTTGCGGCTCCCATCTTCGTGTTCAAATCATTCGTGTCGATGTTAGGAGATAAACGAACTTCTTTTATTTCGATTACCTTCTGCTTCTTTTTAGCTTCTTTTTCTTTTCTTGCCAGCTCGTAACGATATTTACCGTAGTCAATAATCTTACAAACCGGTGGTTTCGCAGTCGGAGCAATTTTTACCAAGTCAAGCTCTGCTTCCTTTGCAAGCTGCATCGCGTCTTTGGTAGCCATAATCCCTAACTTTTCTCCGTTTTCACCAATCAACAGAATCTCTTTATCCCGGATCTGTTCATTAATCATTAAATCGCTAATTGTCGTGCACCTCCATCATATAGTGTGTGTATTGGTCGGAATCCACATTGCTCGCCCATAGGCATAAAAAAAGTAGATAGACAAACGCTATCCACCACCAAAGTCTCTACACAGTACACCTATGTATCAAAGGCTATGAACCAGGGACACTTACTCGTGCCGTGGTGAGGCGGATACCTACTTTCCTGTCTGTTGTTTCCACAACTTATATTATGATACAATAAAACAATCTTTTTGTCAATCTATTTTTTCAATTACCATTTCTCAGGAAAATTCCACTTGTATTCTTCTATATATAACGTTACAATTTATGGTAACGTACATGAGATGTGCATTATAATATGAATGAAAAGGAGATATATTATGTGGTTTATTTTTGCAATCCTTTCTTCTATCTTTGCCGCGCTCACTTCCATTCTGGCAAAGCTTGGGATCGAAAATGTCAATTCCAACCTGGCCACTGCGATTAGAACCTTCGTGGTATTAATCATGGCCTGGGGCATTGTTTTTCTGACCGGCGGCATGAGTGGAATTTCTGAAATAAGTAAAAAGAGCTGGATATTCCTTATATTATCCGGACTTGTAACTGGGGCATCCTGGATCTGCTATTACAAGGCGCTTCAGATTGGCGAAGCCACGAAGGTAGTTCCCATCGATAAATTCAGCATAGTTCTCACCATGCTTTTGGCATTTGTCATTCTTCACGAGCAAATTACTGTATATAAGCTGATCGGTATCCTGCTCATCACAGCGGGAACCTTTGTTATGCTATTATAAAAAGATGCGCCAGGCCAATACCTGCGCATCTTTTCATTTTCGTTTAACGTGTTTTAAATGTGGCACACTCGGTATGCTCTGCCTGACTTGCACCATCGCCTGCAATGCCGATATGCTCTGCAGAACAGTGGCGGCCTTCGTTGTAAACACAGTTTACAGCTTCGCAGTCCACTTCCAGACGGCTTTCCGGTGTTTTAAACAGGTTGCGGAAAGAACCATCTTTATTTTCGTCAAAGCTGCCGCAGCAGGTATCGTAGGTATCCTTTGCCTGATTTCCTTCTACAATAATAGCAGATTTGCAACAGAAATTATCAGAGTTATGGAGACAACTTGTTACATTGCAGTCTAATTTCGTCATAGCACATTACCTCCTGGCATTCTTATTGAGATTATATTTCAGGAAGTAGTATGCACCATGGGGAAGGATAATATTCTCACGAATATCGTCCTTCCCCATGTCATTCTTAAAAAAATTAATTATTTCGCTTCTTCTGTTACATTTACTTTTTTAATTTCCTTTGTACGGATTTCGCGGCTGATGTCATCTATGAAATCGGCAAGCGGACGCTGACCCTCGTCACCATTAAACCGGCTGCGAACAGAAACCACTGCCTCTTCTTCTTCCTTCTGGCCTACAACCAGCATATAAGGAAGCTTTGATAAACGGGCCTCACGAATCTTATAACCGATCTTTTCCGCACGCTCATCAACTGTTGCCAGAATGCCGTTATCCTTTAACTGAGCAACCACCTTCTGTGCATACTCATGATATTTCTCAGAGATAGGAAGCACACGTACCTGCTCCGGACATAACCATGTTGGGAATGCAGCCTCATATTTTTCAATGAGCCATGCAAGAGTTCTCTCATAGCATCCAATAGAAGTTCTGTGAATGATAAACGGACGTTTCTTTGTTCCATCCTTATCCACAAAGCTCATATCAAAACGCTCTGCAAGGAACATATCAAGCTGAATGGTAATCATGGTATCTTCCTTACCGTACACGTTCTTAGCCTGGATATCAAGCTTTGGACCATAGAATGCAGCTTCTCCTACTGCTTCTGTATACTCAATTCCGATATGATCCAGAATCTTACGCATCATATCTTGAACTTCATCCCACATTTCAGTATTACCAAGATAATGGTCTGCTTTTTCCGGATCCCATTTTGACATCCGGTAAGTTACATCTCCTTCAAGCCCAAGAGTTGTCAGACAGTATTTTGCCAGATCCACACAGCCTTTGAACTCTTCTTCTATCTGATCCGGACGCACAATCAAATGGCCTTCTGAGATTGTAAACTGACGAACACGAGTCAGACCATGCATCTCACCGGAATCCTCATTACGGAACAGAGTGGAAGTCTCGCCATATCTGCAAGGCAGATCACGATAGGATTTCTGGCTCTGCTTGTATACATAATACTGGAATGGACATGTCATAGGGCGAAGTGCGAATACTTCATCATCCTTCTCCTCGTCACCTAAAACGAACATGCCTTCCTTATAGTGATCCCAGTGGTCAGAAATGATATATAAATCTTTTTTTGCCATGAGAGGTGTTTTTGTCCTCATGTAGCCGCGTTTCTCTTCTTCATCTTCAATCCATCTTTGTAATGTCTGGATGATCTTAGCACCCTTAGGCATTAAGAGCGGAAGGCCCTGCCCGATTACATCCACTGTGGAGAACAGTTCCAGATCTCTTCCCAGTTTATTGTGATCGCGATTTTTGATATTCGCTAAATACTCCAGGTATTCATTTAACTCTTCTTTCTTTGAGAATGCAGTTCCGTATACACGTGTCAGCATGGCATTCTTTTCGCTGCCTCTCCAGTAAGCGCCTGAGGAAGATGTAAGCTTAAAGGCCTTGATTGGTTTTGTGCTCATCAGGTGAGGGCCCGCACACAAATCTGTAAAATCACCCTGGCGGTAGAAGGATATCTCCTCGCCTTCGGGAAGGTCCTTTATCAGCTCCACCTTATATGGCTCGCCTTTTTCTTCCATGAACTTGATTGCTTCTTCTCTGGGAAGAGTATAGCGTTCAATCTTTTCCCCTTCTTTAATGATCTTCTTCATCTCAGCTTCTATCTTATCAAGATCTTCTCTTGAAAAAGAAGGAATATCAAAATCGTAGTAAAAACCATTCTCTATGGATGGCCCAATGGCAAGCTTTGCCTCCGGATAAAGTCTCTTTACTGCCTGAGCCAATATGTGACTTGCTGTATGACGGTAAGCAGAAAGACCTGCTGGGTCGTTTACGGTTAAAATGTTTAAGTTACAGTCGGTTGTCACTACAGTTCTTAAATCTACAACCTCTCCATCTATTTCGCCTGCACAGGCGTTTCTAGCCAGACCTTCGCTGATATCAGACGCGATTTCGATCACTGACATTTCATGTTCATATTCTTTGATTGATCCATCTTTTAATGTAATCTTCATTTGCCCTACACTCCTTTGCTTTAATAAAATTTCTAATAAATAAAAAAGTCCCTTTCCATACGTTTCCATACAGAAAGGGACGATTTAATCAAAATAAATCGCGGTTCCACCCTAAATTGAGCGGACAAAAATGTCCAAACCACTTCATTTGATGATAACGGGATCACCGTTCCCGATTAAGGGACGCTCCAAGATGGTTTTCTCATAGCATTCCGGTAAAGCACTTTCACCTTATGTGCTTCTCTCTGGACGTTCCTGCAATGATACTGTTCTTATCCACGCGTTTTCTATATAGCTTTCTATGTTTTGATTATAGCACGGTTAAGCATTTTGTCAAGCTACATGAAAAAATTTCTTATAACAGAACAATTAGAGCAATTGTGATTGCGATGATACTGACTACAATAGACAAGGAATTAATGGCGCTGGCCGTTCCCACATCACCCTTTAATGCTCCGGTAAAAGCAGGGGCTACCGATGATACAGGACCAAGGCTCACAATAGCTAGAGCCCGGCGGATCTCAATATCAAATGGGGCTATTAAGTAAAATGCCACCGACACTAAAATAGCAAAAAGATACCTGGCTCCAAGTATTTTGATAATCTGTGCCATCTTCTCTTTTTCCATTCGTATTTCAAATCCAATGCCAAGCATCAAAAGAGCCAGAAAAGCATTGGCTCCTCCTGCCGTATCAGCCAGACTGATAATCACAGCTGGGAGCTTAATATTTAATATGCTTAAAACCGTCATCATGACATAAGTATCAAACGGCGCCGAGGAAAACAGTTTTTTTGCCATATTGCGTATAGAAGGTTTTCCGTCTTCGCCGATTACCATACCAGCCATAGAGTAGGTAAGTCCGGTACACATAACAGAGTTTCCTGCATCGAAAAGACTTGTGACCGCAAACCCAACAGGACTTAGAAAGCTTTGTACAAATGGCATGGTAAAATTCCCCACATTATACCCTGACATATTGAGCATGGCAAAGGCTTTCTCTTCCTTACTCCTTCGCAAATTCATAATATAGCCTGCTGCAATGGTCATCAAATTACAAAGGATGCCTATGATACAGATAAACAGCAGTGATTTTTCCATTGTTATCTTACTGAAATTAGAGATAATGGCTGCCGGAAGGGTAATCTTTATTACGATTCTGGAAACCAGATAAAAATCCTTGGCTTCAAAAAATCCTGCTCTCTTAAGCAGATAGCCTATGATGATAATTGCTACAAATGCAACCGCTTTTGTTATTACTGCCGCCATACGCAACTTCCTCTATGCAAGTATTTCCCCAAAAGATTCCGGTGGTGCAATCGCCCCACCGGATAGTTTTCATGGATTTATTTTACTTCAACACTCCACCCCTCAGGACCGCTTAATATTCCAAGCTGAATCCCGGTAATGGTATCATAGAACTTTTGAGTGAGTTCCCCAATTTTGCCTTCGCCGATTGCCATTCTGTCGTTTTCAAAGCGAAGTTCACCGACAGGCGATATAACAGCTGCAGTACCGGTTCCAAAGCATTCTTCCAGGGTACCCTTTTTTGCAGCTTCAAGGATTTCATCAATGGATATCTGTCTTTCCTCAACCGGAATGCTCCACTCCTTGCAGAGAGAGATAACGGAATCTCTGGTTACTCCAGGAAGGATGCTCCCATTTAATTCAGGAGTAATTACCACACCGTTTATTTTAAAGAATATGTTCATAGCTCCTACTTCTTCAATGTATTTGCGGTGAAGGCCATCCAGCCAGAGCACCTGGGAATATCCTTCATCATGAGCTTTTACCTGGGAAGCAAGAGATGCCACATAATTTCCGCCGGTCTTTGCCTCACCAATACCACCCTTAACCGCTCTTACATATTCATCCTCAATCCAGATTTTAACAGGGTTTAAGCCACTTGCATAGTAAGCACCTACCGGAGACAAGATGATCATAAACTTGTAGGAATGAGATGGTCTTACCCCTAAAAATGGATCTGTGGCGATAACAAATGGTCTGATATAAAGAGAAGTACCTGGTTTCGTAGGAATCCAGTCCTGATCCACATCTACCACTGCCTTTAAGGCCTCTAAAAATACGTCCTCCGGAATCTCTGGGATACAAAGTCTTTTGTTGCTGCGGTTAGCACGTTCAATGTTCTTATCCGGTCGGAACAATAGCACTCTTCCATCTTCGGTCTTATAGGCCTTTAAGCCCTCAAACATCTCCTGTCCGTAATGAAACACCATACAGGAAGGCTCCAGCTCCAGCTTATGATATGGCACGATTCTTGGATCATACCAGCCTTTCCCTTCTTCGTAATCCATCTCAAACATGTGGTCTGTAAAAATGGTACCAAATGTCAATGGGTTGTCATTGCCTGGTTTTTCCTTCGGGCAAGTTGTTTTTTCGATTCTGATATTCTGCATGTTACTATCTTCCTTTCCCAATCCGGCATATCTGTCAGTTTTATAATTGTTTATCATTATGTTCCAAAAAATGCAGACTGTCAAGATTTTTCAAAACATATGCTCTACCGAAATGGAATCCAAAGTATAACCTTAAGTTATATAAGTAAAATCATATCCTGGCATCAACCAGCAGCTATTTCTTTTTCTTTTAATTTTTCTTTTTCTTTCATTTTCCGGTTAAGCTCTCTCCAGACCGTAAGAAGCATGGTTATAAAGCAGGCTCCGCCTCCAATTACATTGGACACTGGTTCTGCCATAAAAACACCGGAAGTTCCGTTGGAAAAAATGATGGGCAGGAAAACAATTAACGGAGCTACAATAATGAGCTTTCTGAAAATGGAAAAGAACACGGCTTGTCTTGCCTTGCCAAGTGCCACAAATATGGACTGGCCGGCAAACTGAAGCGACATAAAAAAGAAGCCGAAATAATAAATCCGCATGGCGGGAACTCCTGCACGAATGAGTTCAGGGTCCTGGTTGAATATCCGGATGAAAAATTCCGGGAACCCATGAACGACTCCCCACATGGCGGTGGTGTAAATAATAGGGACTACGGAAGTAAATATAATGGCTTTTTTGACTCTTCCGTATTCTTCTGCCCCATAGTTATAGCCCATAACCGGCTGACCACTGTTGGTAAGGCCCCTGACCGGCATAGAGATTACTTCACGAACGGAATTGATAATGGTCATTACGCCAACATATAAGTCTCCACCGTACATCTGTAAAGATGCATTGTACATGACCTGCACCACACTGTTGGTAACATTCATGGTAAACCCGGACATGCCAAGGCCGACGATGCTCTTCACCCTGTGCTTTTTTAGCCGGAAGCAGGAAAACTTCAGTTTTAATATGGCCTTTTTACCTGTGAGGAATCTAACGGTCCAGACTGCGGAAAGAAACTGGGCAATCACAGTCGCAAGTGCCGCTCCCCTGACTCCCATATCTAAGGTAAAGATGAAGATGGGATCTAAGATAATATTGACGATAGCTCCCATAAGAACCGTCATCATTCCGATGGTTCCAAATCCCTGGGAATTAATAAAGCTGTTTAATCCAAGTCCTACCATCACAAATATGGTTCCCAAAAGATAAATTTCGGCAAACTGAGCTGCATAAGGATAGGTGGCGTCACTGGCTCCAAACATATAAAGCAAAGGCTTTTTAAAAATCAGACCAAGAATGGTGAGTACAACACCAAAGAACAGCATGAGCACAAAGGAATTTCCCATAATTTTTTCCGCTTCCTCATCATTGCCCCTTCCTCGTTCTATGGAACACAAGGGAGCACCTCCCATGCCGAACAGATTTGCAAAAGCCATTACGATGGAGGTAATCGGCAGGCAAAGTCCCAGGCCAGTGAGTGCCAGTGTTGCATTTTCAGGAATTCTTCCTATAAAAATTCTGTCAATGATACTGTAAAGAACATTAATAAGCTGGGCCAGTGTCATCGGAAGTGCCAGCTTTAAAATGTTCCCCACTATATTCCCTTTTGTAAAGTCATTCTTGGTATCAGTCATATTCCATTGCCTTTCTTTTTTCACACAGCTTTTTTTGCCTTTATCATATCATCCGTTTATCTATTTTGCATGCATTTTACCTTAATAATTATTTATAATTAGCAGTAAATACCAAAAAAATCCCGATTGGCTTTCATGCCTTCACCGGGATTTTTTGTTATTTTGATGGGCGGCTGTGTCCGCTGTTACATCAGTGATTGATAGAGGCCAATAATATCCTCAAGACTTGCTTCTCTTGGATTGCCGGGAGCACAGGCATCTGCTACTGCTGATTCTGCCAGGAAATTTACATCCTCTTCCTTTACAATTTCTTTTAAGTCAGCAGGTATTCCTACATCAGCAGAAAGCTTTCTTACCGCCTCAACTGCTGCATCACGGTACTCCTTAGCAGTCATCTGTTCTGTATTCTCCACTCCCATTGCCCTTGCGATATCCCGATATTTTTCTCCGGTCTCACTGGCATTAAAAGCCATAACCGTCGGCAGCAAGATGGCGTTTCCAACGCCGTGGGGAGTATCGTAAACGGCACCAAGTGCATGGGCCATGGAATGTACGATTCCAAGACCGCAGTTGGAAAAGCCCATACCAGTGATGTACTGGCCAAGTGCCATACCCTCTCGACCCTCAGGAGAATTATCCACCGCTCCCCGTAAGCTCTTTGCAATAAGCTCAACCGCTTTTATATTAAACATATCTGTAATGGGATTAGCCCCTTTTGTGATGTAGCCCTCAATGGCATGAGTCAGGGCATCCATACCGGTGGCTGCTGTGAGTCCCTTTGGCATGGTGGCCATCATATCAGGGTCGACCACTGCAACCACTGGAATATCATGAGGATCTACACAAACAAATTTACGCTTTTTCTCTACATCCGTAATGACATAGTTGATGGTAACTTCTGCTGCCGTACCTGCTGTGGTCGGTACCGCAATAATTGGAACGCTGGGATTTTTCGTAGGTGCGACCCCTTCTAAGCTTCTTACATCAGAGAATTCAGGATTGGCAATTATGATTCCAATGGCTTTTGAGGTATCCATAGAGGAGCCTCCGCCAATGGCAATGATATAGTCAGCCCCCGATTTTTTAAAGGCCTCCACTCCATTTATTACATTCTCAATGGTGGGATTGGGCTTAATATCAGAAAATATTTCAAAATCCAAACCGTTGTCTTCCAGTATCTTCGTAACCTTTGACGTAACCTGGAATTTGATTAAATCCGGATCAGAGGATACAAACGCCTTTTTAAAGCCCCGTCTTTTTACCTCCCCCGGAATCTCCATAATTGCTCCGGCTCCGTGATAGGATGTCTCATTTAACACGATTCTGTTTGCCATAATTATCTCTCCTTTTCCATTACTTGCCGTTTTCATAACACGGTTATTTCTGTTATAACTTTAACAAAATAAGGAGAGAAAAAAAAGTTACAAACCCTGACTTTTGTAACATATGTTACACTTTATTGGGATTGTAACTTTTTTTATGTATATTTTCTACATATTAAATCAGTCCTGCTTCTAAGAAAACGGTAGCCAAACCAGGAGGCATGGCCTCGGTAAGGCTCTCGGCCATCTCTTTCGGACTCTGCTTCATTCCGGATAATACCCACTTAACTGTCATATAGACCGACCCACGGCAGTACATCTCTAGTTGAAACTGGATGTCTTCGGAAAGGGGCTCTCTTTTCTTTCTTACCACCAGTTCCGTATAAAAGCCCATAATCAGCTCAAAATCATGCTCCTTTAAGGAGTTATAATCATCAGAGCGAAACGCCTCTGTAAAGAAAACCTTTTCTTTTTTAATAAATTCAAATTTTTCCCGAAGACTTTCGCAAACCGTTTTTTCTACTCCAATTTGAGCAAAGGATTGCAACACCAGCTTATCAAAATACCAGTTGATCAAATCATACTTGTCCTTAAAATTCCGATAGAAGGTCTGTCTTGTCATCCCGCAGCCATCCACAATATTCTGGACTGTGATCTTATCCACATGTCTGGTCTTCATACACTCCTTTACGGAATCTGCCAAACGATATTTGGTTTTCTCACCTTTATTAAGATTCTCCACCATAACCCCGCTCCCGTCCTCTAACTGTTATGTTTTATTTTACCATAAAGAGGGTGGTTTGTGAACAAGAAAGGAGACGTATTGACGGCTAAAATCCCTTAAGCCGCTTCACCTTTTTCTTCTATGAACATGATAAGAAATGCTGCAATCAACAGACCACAGGAAAACCATATGGTTTTTTCAGCAAAGAATGGAGTGAGATAACAGCCTGCCGCCGCTCCTATGGCGAAAAATATGATAATCACATAATAGCGAATGCTTTTTTCCAGGCTGTCTCTATTCTTTGTATGGCGGTAATGGAACAGCATCTCGGTGGCACTCCTTAAATTACCGATGCACATGGTGCTTGCATAGGCATTACCTTTAATTTTACGAAATGTCTCCACCTGCATGGCACAGACAAAGGAAATCGTTACATTGGCAGCGGTATCCATGGAATGAGGGAAAAAGCCTACTAAAAACAGCAGGAATATTTCAAATAATACAACAACCTGCCGCCAGTGCAGCAACTTATATTCCTTAAAAATCTCCCGTATTATTTCCGATACATAGATTCCAGCCACAAAAGCAAGAACCGGAAGAAGATATCGAAATGCTGTGTTCCAGTCTCCTTCCATAACATGATATCCTAGAATTACAATATTACCGGTCTGCGCATTGGCAAAGACCTTATCTCTGAAATAATAGGTGTAAGCATCCTGAAAGCCGCCGGAAAGCGTAAGAAGCAATGCGGTGGGAACGGATTCTGACACCTGCCCCCTGACCCAGTCTTTAATCATTAGTATCACCAGCCTTTCAGAAGTTTAATATACCACAATTCCTATTTAATAGAAACTTGGATTTCTAAAATGACAAATTTCCTGTAGTTTTAAACAAATATAGCATTTTATTCGTATCTTTTGTTTTTTATATGCTATATGCTTATTCATACATAAGATTAGATTGCACAAAAGGAGAAAAATCATGTCACCCAAAGCAAACTTATCCGCCAAGGATGAGAAATTCCGTAATTTTGCATTACACGATAATATGTGGAAAGTCGTCCTGTACGTGGGTGCCCCTCTGGCCTTATACCAGAGCTTAAATCAGCTGTTTAAAATCTTTGATGCCATGATGGCAGCCCATATCAGCGCCAATTCCGTCTCGGCGGTTGCATATTTATCTCAGATCAACTTAACCCTTTCCGCTTTGGGAGGCGGCCTTGCCATTGGTTCCAGCTTAAAAATCAGCGAAGCTTACGGGGCCGGTGACTTTGATCTGGTAAAGAAACGGGTCAGCAGCCTCTTTGCCATGTGCGGCATTTTGGGCGCGGCCATTCTTCTCTTTCTGATTCCTGCTGCTCCCCAGTTTCTAAAGCTGGCAAAGACTCCTGAAAGCTTTATATCAGAAGGGACTCAGTATTTTCGCCTGGAGCTTATTGGAATGGTCATCAGCTTTTTCAACAATGTCTATATAGCCATTGAAAGGGCCCGGGGAAATTCCAAACGAATCCTGCATTTAAACATGGGCGTTATTGCGATCAAACTGTCCCTTACAGCATTGTTTGTATACGTTCTCCACGGGGGAATCAATATGATTTCTACTGCGACCATTATATCCCAATGCTTTCTTTTGGCGGCCGCCATGGTGAATCTCAATCAGAAGGACAATGCCTTTGGCTTTTCCCTCCACAGTATCAGCTTAAAGCGTGCGGTTACAAGACCTATGATTGTCCTATCGATTCCAGTAATCATTGAGAAAATGGCCTTTTCCTTTGGTAAGGTCATTATTAATTCCATGAGTACCATATATAGTGCTCTAACCGTAGGCGCCCTGGGTATCTCCAACAACATTGGCGGCATTACCACCATGCCTCAGATGGGTTTTCAGGAAGGAGGCTCTGCTATTATCAGCCAGAGCATGGGTGCCGGAAAACCGAAACGTGCAATCAAGGCTTTTGGCTGCATTCTGCTGATCAATATTATGCTGGGTGCTGTACTCATGTCTCTTTCCCTGTTGTTTTTAAAGCAGATCAGCGGCTTGTTTGCTGGAGATAATGTGGAATTTAGCAACATGATTTCTTCAATTTACCGGTATGAGGCTTACGGTGCCATTCCTCTTGGAATTAATTCCTCCGTCCTTGCCCTTTTATATGGTTTTGGAAAGACAAAAATCACACTCACCATTAATTTCTGCAGGGTATTTATTTTCCGGGTGCCAGTCCTTTTTATATTACAGAACTTTACAGACCTTGGAAGTGTCAGCCTGGGATTTGTTATGGCTTTTAGCAATACGGCCACTGGATTAATGGCACTTATCATCGGAATCATCGAAATACGAAGAATCTGCAGGCAATATAACGTAACCTTCTCCCACTTTTCTTTCAACAGAAAGACCTTAATGGATCATTAAACTTATTCTATATAAAAACAGGACGTGCAGTCCGGGCCAATTGGCCCGTGGCAGCACGTCCTGTCATTTAATCCCACATTACGATGTTCCCTGTTAAAAGAGACTCAGGTACCTTAATGATTCTTTGGTTTGAGGAGCCTTTAAACCGAAGCTTTAAGTCCTTGTTTTCCATCTGGAATTTCCCATCTACCATAACATCAAAGCAGGCAAGAAGTCTGCTTGTCTCTGGCAGGCGAAGTAACATATCACCTGTAATATCCCGTTCAAAATCATATCCAGTGTAACACCAGACAGACTTTTGTGGATAGCGCTCCTTCACCCGTTCCACAAGGGGAATCAGAGATTTCTGATTATTGGGGTGCATAGGTTCTCCCCCAAGCAGGGTGAGTCCAGAGATATAATCATGATTTAGGTAATTCAAAATGGTTTCTATTGTCTCTTCTGTAAATTCTTCTCCATACTGGAAATCCCAGGCCTCAGAGTTAAAGCACCCCTCACAGTAATGGGTACAGCCGCTTACAAACAGGGAAACTCTCACTCCTGGCCCGTTAGCAACATCCGTAGGCTTTATGGTGGCATATTTCATGACCGGCCTCCTACAGATGAAGAACTCTTGATTTGATTTCCTTGGTCTTACCAGTATTCCAGAAGTTCTCTCCAAGATAGCCACAGGTTCTTCTGGTAACATTCATGCGGTTTTTGTCCTTGTTATGACATTGAGGGCATTCCCATTCCATATCATCGTTAATGATGATTTCTCCATCAAACCCGCACTCCTGGCAGTAATCAGACTTGGTATTGAATTCCGCATACTGAATATTATCATAGATGAACTTGACCACTTCCTCCATAGCCTCCAGATTATGACTCATGTTAGGCACTTCCACATAAGAGATGGAACCGCCGGATGATATCTTCTGGAACTGGCTTTCAAAGGTAAACTTTGTAAAGGCATCAATATTCTCTCTGACATCTACGTGATAAGAGTTGGTATAGTAGCCTTTATCCGTTACATCCGGGATGATTCCAAACCGTTCCCGGTCAATTTTAGCAAAACGGTAGCAGAGAGATTCTGCTGGTGTTCCGTAGAGGCCAAAGCCAAGTCCGGTCTCTTCCTTCCAACGATCCACAGTCTCACGCATATGGTTCATAACACGAAGGGCAAAATCTTCTCCCTCTTTTGTGGTATGGCTCTGTCCCTTCATCAATCTGGTAGTTTCATAAAGACCGATATACCCAAGGGAAATGGTGGAGTAACCGTCTTTTAAGAGGCGGTCAATGGTTTCTCCTTTTTTAAGCCTTGCAATGGCTCCATACTGCCAGTGAATGGGGCTTACGTCTGAGAGGGTTCCTTCCAATGATTTATGTCTGTACATAAGCGCTTCATAAGCCAGAGATAAGCGGTCCTCTAACAGCTTCCAGAACATCTCCTCGTCACCCTTAGCCAGTATGCCGAGCTGAGGTAAATTAAGACTCACAACACCCTGATTGAATCGTCCTTCAAATTTATAATTGCCGTTTTCATCTTTCCATGGAGACAAAAAGCTTCTGCACCCCATACAGCTGAATACATTTCCTTCATAATATTCTCTCATCTTCTTTGCAGAGATATAATCCGGGTACATGCGCTTGGAAGAGCATCTTACCGCAAGCTTTGTAATGTAATCGTATCTGCCGCCTTTTAAGCAGTTGTTTTCATCAAGAACATAGATGAGCTTTGGGAAAGCCGGGGTCACATAGACTCCTGCTTCATTCTTAATTCCTTCAAGCCTTTGACGCAGAACCTCTTCTACGATCAATGCATTTTCTTCGATATACTCATCCTGATCGTCCAGGCATAAAAACAGCGTAACAAATGGCGCCTGTCCATTGGTCGTCATCAAGGTGTTGATCTGATACTGAATGGTCTGTACGCCGGATCTAAGTTCATCTCTCAGACGAATAGCTGCCATCTTCTCTACGATTTCTTTTGAAACAGAATCTCCAAATTCTTCTTTGATCTGTTTTCGGAATTTATCGTTGCTTTTTCTTAAATATTTTCCAAGATGACGGATGTCTACAGACTGACCACCGTACTGGTTGCTGGCAACTGCGGCAATGATCTGAGTCATGACTGTACATGCAACCTGAAAGCTCTTAGGGCTTTCAATCATCTTTTCGTTCATTACGGTTCCGTTATCCAGCATGTCACCAATGTTAATCAGACAGCAGTTAAAAATGGGCTGTACGAAATAATCCGCATCATGAAAATGAATGGCTCCCTGCTCATGCGCAAGAGAAATTCTCTCAGGAAGCAGCATCCTTTTTGTTAAGTCCCTGGATACTTCGCCTGCTATGTAGTCTCTCTGAGTCGATGCCAGAATGGTATTCTTATTGGAATTTTCTTCTGCAAGCTCTTTGTTCTCGTTTTTGATCAGCTTTAAGATAGACTCATCCGTGGTATTGGCCTTTCTAAGCAGCGCTCTTTGGTAACGGTATATGATATACTTCTTGGAAAGGGTGTATTTGTTTCTTTTTACAAGGATGCTTTCGATCATATCCTGAATGGTCTCAACATTGACTACATCCTCTGCATGGTCTTCCACAAAATCCAAAATGGAATCGATCATCTCATCGCTAGCCTGCTCAGAGGGCTCTACTTCTGCATTTGCCTTTTGGATTGCCTTTATGATTTTCGCCCTATCATATTCCGCCATTCTGCCATCACGCTTTTGAACCTTAATCATTCCTGTCACCTTTACCTCTTCTATATTTTGTATACACAATTTCTCAAGCACAACATCTAGTGCTTTTTTATTATACACCACAAGAGAAAAAAGTAAAGAGGATTTTAAGTCTTTTAATCAACAAAATTTGTCCAAATTTTTTCTTCTTGTACGGGAAGGCTGATTCCTGCTGCTTTTCCAGCCTCTATGGATTTTAATAGCCACGCCATATTTTTTCCAAGGTCTCTCATGACCTGGAGTCCTTCCTTATCCTGCTCCACATCCTCAGGTGTTCTTCCGTGTACCATGTTCCAATAACGGGATGAGACCACAGGCATCTGGGATATGGTAAAATATTTATTCAGCGCATCGAAGGTAGCCGTAGTGCCGGCCCTGCGGGCGGAGACAACTGCTGCTGCCGGCTTAAAAGCAAATTTTCTTCCTGCAAAAAAGAGACGGTCCAGCAAGGAAAATAAGGAGCCATTGGCAGAAGCATAATAAACCGGTGATCCAACGATCAGCCCATCCATTTCTTCCACTTTGCCAAGGATTTCATTTACCAGGTCATCCCCGAAGATGCACCGGCCCGTCTGGGCACATTTTCCGCATGCGATGCAGCCGTGAATGGCTTTTGTTCCGATATGAAGGATTTCTGTATTAATTCCCTCTTTATTCAAAGATTCTGACACCTCCATCAGTGCCCGGTTTGTACAGCCTGCTTTGTGTGGACTTCCATTAATCAGCAATACGTTCATGACTCTCCATCCTTTCATTCTTTTAATAGACCCAATAAATCATCCCTGCTTAAATTGCTCAGGGAAATGGTACCCTCTGTAATAATCTGTTCTGCAAGATCCTTTTTAGATTCCTGCAGCTTTAATATATTTTCCTCAATCGTACCTTTCGTAATCAGCTTAAATACTGACACCTGCTTTTCCTGTCCCATTCGGTGTGCCCGGTCTGTGGCCTGATTCTGGGCCGCTACGTTCCACCAGGGATCAAAGTGTATTACCATATCTGCCGCTGTCAGATTAAGTCCTGTTCCGCCTGCTTTTAAGGAAATGAGGAATAAAGGCACCTCATCATCTTTAAAGGAGCTGACCATTCGGATTCGTTCCTCCTTAGGCGTTGCCCCGGTAAGAATATAATAAGGGATTCCCTCGTTTTTAAGCCTCTGGCTTATGACCTCAAGCATGGATGTGAACTGAGAGAACAGAAGGATCTTATGGCCTCCTTCCACTCCATTTCTCACAAGGTCAATGCAGGTTTCAAGCTTGGCCGATTCTCCGCTGTAATCGCCATAACAAAGATGAGGATCGCAGCAGATCTGTCTTAGTCTTGTAAGCTGGGCAAGAATCTGTATGTTGTCTCTTCCCTGTCTGCCCTCCATGTTTTCCAGCTCTTTTTTAAGCTGGTACGCATTGGCGGTGTAGATCTCCTTTTGTTTTTTATCAAAGGCGGAATAGACTACGGTTTCCAGCTTATCCGGCAGCTCCTTTAGTACATCCTTTTTTAATCTTCGAAGGATAAATGGCCCAATGAGGCGATGAAGGTTTTTCAGTGCCTGCCCATCCTGATCCCTGACAATAGGGAGCTCATACTCTTTCTTAAACCTTTGATAACTGAATAAGAAGCCTGGCATAAGATAATCAAAAATACTCCAAAGCTCCGACAGTCTGTTTTCAATTGGTGTTCCTGTTAGTGCAAACCGACCGCGGGCCTCAATGCCTTTTACCGCCTTGGCACTCTGAGTGGAAGCATTCTTAATATACTGAGCTTCATCAATAATCTGAAAGCGAAAGGATTTGCCCTCATAAAGAACGGCATCCCGTTTTAAAAGATCATAAGAGGTAATGAGTACATCATATTCATGGGAGTGGGCTAACAGCTCTTCTCTTTCAGCCGCCGTTCCTGTTACTGTCAGAACCTTAAGACCTGGTCCAAATGTGTGTATTTCATTTTCCCAGTTGTACACCAGAGAGGCCGGACAAACAATGAGGGAACGGGCAGACCCTTCCTTTTCCTTTTCATCAAGAAGCAAAGCTATGACCTGAATGGTCTTACCAAGGCCCATGTCATCTGCAAGAATGCCGCCAAACCCATAATGATCCAGGGTTTTTAGCCAACGGTATCCCGTCTTTTGGTATCCTCGCAAAATATGGTCCAGGCATCCTGGTATTTCAAAGTCACTGTCTTCCACAGACTTCATCCCCCGGACTACAGCTTTATAAAGCTGATCCCGGTATAGAGTAATACCGCTGCCCTCTTTTAGAATGCCATCCAGATAAAGGGCTCTGTAGGCCGGCAGACGAAACGTTCTGCTCTCAAGCTCTGAAACAGAAACAGACATATCCTGGACCAGTCTTGCAACAGAAAGAAGACCATTGTCATCCAGATTGATAAATTCTCCGCTCTTTAGACGATAGTACTTCTTCTTTCTACTATATTCAGCCAGAAGCTTGTTTAGCTCTGAACCTGACAGCCCTTCCGTGTCAACGTTAAGCTCCAGCCAGTTTCCTATACTCTTAATCCCCACCGATATCTTAGGAGGAGGAAGTATCTTTAACTTTTTAAATGGCTCTGAAAAATAGACCTCTCCAAACGCCATAAATTCCGGGATTCCCACCGTCAGAAGACTGTAAACTGCCTCCTCGTCATTTCGTATGGCAGGAAAGGAGGAGTCATATTCCTTGTATTTAAAATATTTGGTGATCAGCTGGCTGATCCTGAATTCCCCCGGGACATCTCTGCATACCGTGCGGGGAAGACGTTCATCTTCCACGGGCTGAAAGGAATAATCTCCATAAGACAGAGTTGGCTTTAATATCAGGCTGTTTGGACCATCGGAATCAAAATCAAAACGTGCCTTAAGCTCTTCCGGCTTAAAGGTCTCCAGATTTATGTTTCCAGAATCAATGGTACAGTATGCCGCGATTCTCTTTAAGACCCGCTCATAGAAGAGTGGCATATCTTTATTATTTACCTCAATTTCATAGGCAGAGCCAAACCCTTCTGTCATCTGTTTAAAGAAGATGAGAAGTGCCTCACTGCATTCCTGGTCACAGCAGTACAGATATTTGGTATCTGCAAAATACAAATACCGCTCCCCTTCTAATACCATCAAATCCTTGGGAATGGAAACAAGCACTCCTTCCCTGCCTCTCCTTCTTACGGTCACCGTAAGCTCCGGAGACTTATCCGTGACCGCCACCTGGCGGCTATGGCCCTTATGATCCTCAATTTCTAAAAGGTTTCCCTTCATCAGTCCGAAAAAGCGGTCCATGCTGGTACGGCTTAAGGTAAGAAAACGCATCACAGGACTTGTGGTAAAGGATGCCTTCTGAAACTGTTCATGATGCTCTAAGTAGGTATTCACTACCTCCATAACAAATTCAAGGAGCGGCTGACTTTCTTTTTGAAATGCCTGAACGCTGTGATGAAAGGATAGGTTTTTTCCATATTCCACATAAGTACCGTTGGCTACCGCCCGTACAAATGCAGATAGGTCCTTTAGTACATACAGACGGTCTTTACCCAGTTTAAATTCAAGCTTTATCTCTCTGCGGCCAGCCATCATTGCAACAAAAAGCTTTACCTGCTCTCCCTCTCCTTCGCTCATAATGCGGGCAACCTCCCGGTTGGTGTATTCCCGAATCATCGCTCTTGCCTGTTGGGAGGTGGTTACAATCCTTCCCTGGTTTTCTGATTCCTGTTCCTTATACGCCTGGAATAAGGCCTGACAGTGCGGGCACATGCCCCGGTAGGAATTTCCCTGGGCACAGGAACAAGAGTAGTCAATTGCCTGACTACCCTTGATATGGAGACTTGCCTTATATTCTCTTCCCTGATCCTCTACAACTGCTTTGACGCCTGATTCACCCTTCCAGAAAGCGTTAGTCGTTATATGTGATACTTTCATAGCTCCTCACATCCGTTCGCTGTTTACATACGCTCTGGTGCTTCAATACCCAGAACATCGATGCATTCATTTAACACATCTTTGGTAAGACTGATTAAGCATATCCAGGATGCCTGACGCTCTTTGTTTTCTTCGGAAATAATCTTGGTCTCATGATAGAACCGATTAAAAGCATTGGCTAATTCATAGATATACTGGCATATCTTGTGGGGAGCAAGCTCTGTAAAGCTTGTTTCCATGATCTCGTTATACCGGGAAAGCTGAAGCATCAAATCCTTTTCTGAACCTGATACTGCAGGAAGGATCTTCGCTTCTCCTTCGTACTTCTCTTCCTGGCTCTGGTATCTAGCCAGAATGGATTTAATTCGGACAATGGTATAAAGAATGTATGGACCGGTATTTCCTTCAAAGGATACGAAACGATCCATATCAAAAATATAATCCTTGGAAGCCTGGTTGGAGAGATCTCCATACTTTAAGGCAGCAAGTCCGATAATCTTTGATGTTTCTCTCGCTTCTTCTTCTGAAACCGTCCGGTTTTCTGTTATCTTTTCATACGCAGCCTGGCAGATGTCTGAAATTAGATTCTCAAGTCGCATAACACCGCCGTCTCTTGTTTTAAATGGCTTTCCGTCCTTGCCATTCATCGTACCAAAAGGAAGGTGAGACATCTTTTTATCTTCTGAAACAAATCCAGCCTTCTTGGCTACGCGGAAGACCTGAACAAAATGCAGCTCCTGACGCTTATCGGTAATGTAAATATACCAGTCAGGCTTAATGTCTTTTTCCCTTTCAATAATGGTTCCAAGATCTGATGTGGAGTAAAGTGCAGCTCCGTCAGATTTTCTTACGATACATGGCGGTAGTTCCTTGGAATCCCCCTCTTCTGTGACATCAACTACAAGAGCGCCCTGGCTTTCATATGCCAGCCCTTTCTCAACCAGTTCCTGAATCAATCCGGGAATGTAGGGCTCTGCATGGCTCTCCCCTTTCCACAAGTCAAAGGAAACCTTAAGATTGCCATAATTCTTCTTTAAATCAGCAACTGAAACAGCAATGATATGCTGCCAGATGGCGCGGTAAGGACGATAGCCATTCTGAAGCTTTAACGTAGCATCATGGGCTCTTTTGCTGAATGCCTCGTCTGCCTTAGACTTCGCACTAGCAGCTGGATAGATTTCCTCCAGCTCGCTGATGGTAAATGGTGCTTCCGCTGGATATTCCCCTTCAAAAGTATCATCAAAATAAGACAGCTCCGGCTTTCTGTCTCTTAATTCTTCAATGATAAGTCCCATCTGAAGACCCCAGTCTCCGAGATGAACGTCACCAATGACCTTATGGCCCAGTAAGCGTCCGTTTCTTTTAATGGTCTCGCCAATAATTGCAGAGCGCAGATGACCTACGTGAAGAGGCTTAGCCACGTTGGCACCGCCGTAATCCACTACAATGGTCAAAGGATTTACTGTCTTATCTAAGCCGCACTGGTCTGCCTTAGCCATGCCATTCATATATTCTGCCAGATAGCTGGAGTCAAGCTTTAAATTGATAAATCCCGGCATAACTGCTTCTACTGCAGCAAATACTCTGTTTCCAGCAAGCTTTGCCACCACTTCTGACGCTATATCAAAAGGTTTCTTTTTAAACGCCTTGGCCGCTGCCATCGCTCCGTTGCACTGGTATTCGCAAAGGTCCGGGCGGTTCGACAGCGTCACCTTTGCATAGGCTTCCTCGTATCCGCAATCTGCAAATGCAGCCTTCATCTCTGCCGTAATCAAATCAAGAATCTTATTCATTGGTTGCTAGTCTCCTTTATATCCAGAAATTTCTAAGCTAAATATTAATTATATTACAAACAAGGTTAAAAATCAAATTCTTTTCTAAGTACCAAGGGTTATAATAGCAAAAAAGACCGGGCATGCCGGTCCTTTTTCATACGGATTAAACTCTGGACAGATATTCACCTGAACGTGTATCAATCTTAATTTTATCACCCTGCTCAACAAACAGAGGAACATACACAATTGCTCCGGTCTCAACGGTAGCTGGTTTTGTAGCGCCCTGTGCGGTATCACCCTTAAAGCCTGGTTCTGTATCTGTGATTACTAACTCAACAAATAACGGAGGCTCTACGGAATATACCTTACCATTATAGGAACATACCTTAACCGTCTCATTCTCTTTTACGAACTTAAGTGCATCACCAATTACTTCATTGCTTAATGCAACCTGCTCGTAAGTACTTGTATCCATAAAATTATGAAGATCTCCATCAGCATACAGATACTGCATATCTACTCTGTCGATTCTTGCCTGTGGAAACTTTTCTGTCGGGCGGAATGTGCGTTCGTTGATGCCTCCGTTTACCACATCTCTAATTTTTGTTCTTACGAAAGCAGCACCCTTTCCAGGTTTTACGTGCTGGAACTCAATAATCTGATAAACAGTACCATCGATCTCCAATGTGATACCGTTTCTAAAATCACCCGCTGATATCATAAATGATATTCCTCCTTGAATTTCTCTTCTTAACCTTTTATATTCTATACTATAACAAACGCATTTTCAACCGTTTTTTTGCAAATATCTCCATTTTCTCCCCAGAAAGAGCTTATCTTCCCGTTAAAAAGTCCATGGCCAAAGCATATCCTTTCAGTCCAAGACCGACAACTTGTCCCGTACACACTGGTGCTGTAACGGACAAATGACGAAACTCTTCTCTTTTATGGACATTGGATATATGAACTTCGATTTTGGGAATCTCTACAGATCCTAAGGCATCCCGCAGTGCATAGCTATAATGTGTAAACGCACCCGGATTGATGATAATACCCTCTGTACCGTTATGATACGCCTCCTGAATCTTGTCAATGAGCCCGCCTTCATAGTTACTTTGGTAGACTTCCAGCTCATGACCTTCCTCTTTTGCCTTCCCTTCCAGGGAGGTAACCAGGGAATTGTAATCTTCACTTCCATAGATTCCTTTTTCCCGAATCCCTAAAAAGTTAATATTAGGCCCGTTTAAAACAAGAATTTTCATAGATTTTCTTCTGCCTTTCCTCCTACCGGTCAAAATAATGGCAGACATTTGCGAATTCTCAATTTCTATTATATCCGAAAAGCTGCCTTTTAGCCCGGAAGAAGACTTTTTTTCAATGGTTACATGACTTTCTTCTTATCTCTATGGTAAAAAAATAAGACTACGGCTTCCAAATACCTCTTTAACACAATCTGAATTTCTTCCTTGGGATTGATGGGTCTTACCAGTATACTGTAGATGCCCGCTCTTTTTGCACCAAAAACATCTGTGAACAGCTGATCTCCGACAAAAATAGTGGTTTCCTTATTGGTACCCATTACGTTCATGGCCCTGTGATAGCCAGCGATGCCAGGCTTGTTTCCTTTAAAGATATAGTCGGTGCTTCCTGATGCACGTGCAAAGGAAGCAACTCTTGGTTCTTTGTTGTTGGAAAGGAGACAAGACTTAAGCCCGATTTCATTTAAACGGGCAAAAAGCTTTTTTGCCCTTTCATCTGCTGGTGCACCATGAGGGACCAAAGTATTGTCAATATCAAAAATCACACCACGGATTCCGCTTTTATATAAGCGCTCATAAGGAATGTCGTATGCGGATACCACATCTTCGTCCGGATAAAATGTATTAAACATAACTCTCCTACTTCTTTAACAATTTTCCTATTTCTTCTATAAAGGTATTCACATCTTTAAATTCCCGATATACAGAAGCAAATCGTACATAAGCCACCTCATCGACCTCCTGCAGCTTCTTCATCACAAGCTCACCGATGACGGTGCTTTCCACTTCTTTTTCTTCCCGGTTAAAAACTTGCAGCTCCACTTCATCGACCATGGAATCAATCTGCTGGGATGACACAGGCCTCTTATGGCAGGAATGCAAAATCCCTGACTCTATCTTCGAACGGTCATAGACCTCTCTGGAACGATCCTTCTTAATTACCATGAGAGGCATGGTCTCAAGCTTCTCATAAGTTGTAAAGCGCTTCCCGCATTTCTCGCACTGTCTGCGCCGCCTGATGGAACTGTTGTCATCCGCTGGTCTTGAATCAATGACCTTAGTATCTGCCTCGTTGCAAAATGGACATTTCACGCCTCTATCCTCCTATCTTACGGACTGTATTATATTATGTATATCATAACTTACATTCCGCAGATTGACAAGCCCATCTTCCACTATATCCCGCATTTTTCCGTTGCTTTATCCAGATCCACATTTACAAGGATAATATCCGGTCCTACCTGTCTGATATCGCAGAAGGGAATGATATACTCTTTTTCTCTTACCAAAAAACCGCAAAAGCAACCTGGGCCTGGGACAATGATTGCCAGGAGACACCCCGTATCCATATCAAAATCCACATCGCCCACATACCCCAGTCGTCTGCAGTCACAGATATTTATCACTTCTTTTGCCTTAAGATCACAAATGCGCATAGATACACCTCCTACAATGCTTAGTGTATTCTATGCGCACAAAAACCAGGTGACACGGTTTAGAAATGATTTTAGTAATTCTGCATGGATTCGTAGGAATGATCCACCTGACTTACAGGTACACTCTCTGTTTTATCTGCCTTAATGTCAAGGTAAAACTCCGTAAATGTACATTGAATATAAGGCATGATCCATAATAATCCAATTCCCATAGAAGCATATCCAAGCAACATCATTCCGGTAAAGCTTAACATGATGTAGAAAAAGCGTCCTTTGTTCCCCTTCATAAGTTCCACACTTTCCCGTAAGCATTGAAGCACTCCTTTATCCGCTGATTCAATCAGGATAAATAAGCACTGGGAAAAATAAATAGTAGTCATGATGCAGCCAACTAAAAGTGCAATATACATAAGGAATAGAAGCACAATCATGATCGGAATAAAATCTGTAATCATTGAAACAGCAAATACGACCATGAAAGGTATCCCTAAGATGATTCCTATAAGAAATAACAATAGATGAATGCCTAAAAATTTCAAAGGTTTATTTTTCAATGCAAAGGCCAGATCAGATATGCCATATTTCTGGTCCGTAGTTATGTTAAGAAACATCTTTATGTAACCAGGCATTAGCAAAGCCATAACTGCTGTATATATGATACCGAAAAGGATTGTAAAAATCTGAAATAATGCAAATCCTATTCCAGAGTCTAATCCATCGTAAAAAAGCCTTTCACTTGTTGCGCCGAAAATAACAGAGAAAATAATAAACACAGTAAAAAGAACAGATAAAATAGCTCCAATGATCAGGCCTGCCCCTATACTTATGGGGTATTTTCCTTTTAATTTTCTTCTAGCCCGTAATTTAAGCTCCGCAGATGTGGTCTTCATTAAAATACACCTCCTCTGTCAATATATCCTCCAGCCATTAATACTAAATATACCATAAGTAATAAGAACATGAGGACAAAGGAAATGATTGAAGTAATAAGACCTGCCTTCGCATATCCTTCCATTTTGTCTTCTGTCCTGGATAACAACGCAAACAAGATACCAAGGCTTGCGAATATGAAGCCACCATAAATACAGCAGCATGTGACAAGACTCAGTATTCCCATAACCAATGAGGCAAGTGCCATGGTGCTTTGAGAAGCCCTTACTTGCTGAGGGGCGACATTCTGTGCATTCCAGCTGGGTTCTTCTGTCTTTAAGGTATCAGGATATGTATCCTCCCTTTGTTCCACTGATGGTTCATTGTTATAATCTTTTTGATTCTCTTGATCCATATAGTTTCAACTCCCTTTTGTAATCTTATATAGATTATACAATAATTAAAGGAATCTGTAAATTCAATTATTTGCATACTATATATAAAAAACGCCATGAACCAGATAGCTGCCGATTCATGGCGTCTCGTTTCTTTTTAATAATTACACTTAGAATGAAGGAACAACTGCTCCATCATACTTATCATTGATGAATTTCTTTACCTCTTCACTTGTAAGTGCTTCTACAAGCGCTTTTGTCTTTTCGTTGCTCTCATCGCCGGAACGAACTGCTACGATATTGCTGTAACGAGTTGCTGCCACTGATTTTGCATCTTCTACTGCTAAAGCTTCTGATACCTTTAAACCAGCCTCAATGGCATAGTTTCCGTTAATAACTGCAACATCAACATCTCCAAGAGAACGTGGAAGCTGAGCTGCTTCTACTTCAATGATCTTAAAGTTCTTTTCATTTTTAACAATATCATTCTTAGTTGCTTCCAGTTCTACGCCTTCCTTAAGTTCGATGAGACCATTATCTGCCAAAAGAAGAAGTGCTCTTGCTTCATTGGAAACATCGTTAGGAACTGCAATCTGTGCCCCTTCTTTCAGCTCTTCCAGGGATTTCGTCTTACCTGCATAAATACCAAAAGGCTCATAGTGAATTGCTGCTGCACTGACAAGATTGGTCTTATTCTGTTCGTTGAACTGGTCTAAATAAGGCTGATGCTGAAAATAGTTAGCATCCAGATCACCGGAATCCAGTGCCAGGTTTGGCTGCACGTAATCGGTATACTCTTTTACTACCAGCTCATAACCTTTTTCTTTTAAAATATCTTTTGCTGCATTTAAGATTTCTGCGTGTGGAGCAGGAGTTGCACCGACAACAATTTTCTCTAAATCGCCTGCTGCTTTTGTTTCATCGCCTGCTTTTGTTGTCTCTGAAGAAGCTGCTTCTGTCTTAGACTCTGCTGCTGTTGTAGCAGTAGATCCCTTGCCAGAAGAGCAAGCAGTTAATGCACCTGCTAAAAGTACGGCTGCGGTAAGAACGTAAAATGATTTTTTCATAATTTCTTCCTCCTTGATCTTTATATGGTAACGCCTGTGGCGGTTACTACTTAATCCTTTTGTCGCTGACTCTGGAAAGCTTCATACCAGCTTCCTGAATAATCTGTACGATGATAACAAGAATGGCAACGGTTGCGAACATCATTGCTGTCTGATAACGGTAATAGCCGTATTTGATTGCAATATCTCCTAAACCACCACCGCCTACAAAGCCTGACATGGCGGAATAACCGAGAATCGTTGTTATGGATAAGGCCGCCCCCACCAATAAAGACGGTTTGGCTTCGGGTAATAAAACCTTCCATATAATCTGTAATGGTGAGGCACCCATGGATTTTGCAGCTTCAATGACGCCTGCATCTACTTCTTTAAAGGAAGATTCCACGACTCTTGCAACGTAAGGAGCGGAAGCGATGACAAGGGGCGGAATAACTGCACTTGCACCCAGGGTGGTTCCTACTACCATCTTTGTAATAGGAAGAACCATGATCAGCAAAATAATAAATGGTACGGAACGAAGAAGGTTTATAATAAGACCCAGGATTCTCTGAAACCAGGGAATTGGAAAGATTCCGTCTTTATCCGTTACAATAAGTATGATTCCCAAAGGGATTCCGATTAAATATGCAAAAAAGGATGAGGTAAAGGTCATGTATAGTGTTTCCCAAATTCCTAATTTAAGCATGCTTAAAGTAGCCGCATCAAATATCATAGATCCTTCACCTCCTCATGAGTTATTTTAGCTGTTTTTAAGTAATTTAAGATACGGTTCTGATCTAATTCATCTTCCGGAAGCTGGATCACCATCTGACCCATGGCAGTTCCGTTAATATCCTTTGTTTCCGCATGTATGATATTTACAGGAACCTTGCAGGCCAGGATTAAATTAGAAAGAACTGGTTCAAAGGAAGATCTTCCGTCAAAGGTAATTCTGACTCTTTTGGATTCTCCAAATTGAACGGCACGTTCCGCTGCCTCTCCTAAGATCAACTGTCGTCCAATCTTAGACTTTGGCTCGGAGAAGATATCAGCGACAGAGCCTGACTCTGCGATGTGGCTTTGGTCAATGATTGCCACTCGGTCACATATGGCTTCAATGACTGACATCTCATGGGTGATAACAACTACCGTTACTCCTAGTGTCTTGTTGATTTCTTTTAAAAGACCGAGAATGGATTTAGTCGTATTGGGATCAAGAGCACTGGTGGCTTCATCGCAAAGAAGAATCTTTGGTTTCGTCGCTAAGGCCCTTGCAATGGCAACTCTCTGCTTCTGACCACCGGAAAGCTGAGATGGGTATGCCTTTGACCGATCACTTAAACCGACCATATGAAGAAGCTCCATGGCTCTGTCTACCGCTTCCTTCTTTGATACTCCGGCAATTTCCAGGGGAAAGCAGACATTTTGAAGAACATTCCTCTGGGCCAGTA
Source organism: Clostridium sp. 12(A) (assembly GCA_000526575.1). Lineage (GTDB taxonomy): Bacteria > Bacillota > Clostridia > Lachnospirales > Lachnospiraceae > Lacrimispora > Lacrimispora xylanolytica. Next base: position 1,163,663 of record JAGI01000002.1, read on the forward strand.
AGTTAAACTGCTGAAAGATCATTCCCATGGACTGTCTTGCCAGACGCTGCTCTCTTGGCCGCATGGCTGTAAGACTTTTATTTTCAAAAAGCACAGTACCTGAAGTGGGTACTTCTAAATAGTTAATACAGCGGACTAAGGTACTCTTTCCGGCTCCGCTTAAACCGATTATTCCAAAAATCTCCCCCCGTCCGATGGAGAGATTGATATCATCCAATGCCTTTATAGGACCGCTGGAAGTATGAAATTCTTTTCCAAGCCCTACCAGCTCTATAATTGGTTCTGCTGACTGCATGTGTGTATTTCCTTTCTTTTAGATATAAAAAGGCCGCAAGTCCTGCACAGACTTGCGACCTGATAATCTCCGCGTTAGCTGCTTCTTGCGAATTCAATCACAATCCATACAAATGAAAATCATTATCGGTTTTTTACGCACTCTGACATACAACACATCATCATACACATGTCGTTCATCCGATCCATATTCATCTGCATAGCTTCTGAATGATTCATGGCAGCTACTCCTTCCCTGATTCCTATAGTAAAAGTAGGAATTACTTCTGAGGCGTATTTTACGCTTTCTTTTGCTATTTGTCAATACTATTTTTGAAATATTGGCAAAAGTACTTTATATTAGGAGCAAAGATCTACAATTACCTGTGCGAATATTTTGGCGCTTACTACAAGCTCCTCCACAACGGCAAATTCATCTGCTCCGTGCATACGGTTGTCTGTTTCCGGCATGGAAGCTCCAAACGCCACTCCATTTTTCAGATCATGGACATAAGTACCGCCGCCCATGGAGATGCATTCCCCTTTTCTGCCGGTGTATGTTTCGTAAACCTGTAACAGTGTTTTTACAAACTCTGAGTTTCCATCAACATGGTGAGGAGGTCTCATGGAGTCATTATGAAGAGTAAAGCCCTTATCTTCCATATTCTTCTTTACTACCTGAAGAACATTTTCTTCGTTGGAGCAGATAGGACAACGGCTGTCAAAGGTTCCTTCCAGTCCAGTGTCTGTTACTTTCAGCAAACTGAATGCCAGCGTTAAATCTCCAGAGATTTCATCTCCCATAGCGATTCCAAGTGACTTTCCACTGGTATCTCCATGAGGAATCAAATCATGAAGTCTGCGAAGCATGGTTACCTGTGGGCATTCTGCAAGGGGAAGTTTTAACAGGTAATAGAGAAGTCCGGTCAAAGCGTTGTTCCCCTCTTCCGGAGTCGATGCATGAGCGCCTTCTCCAATAGCGGTTATGATACCTTGGTCTCCCATCATCTCTATCTCATAACGAATTCCTGTCGTTACCTGAGTTTCATCCGCAAATTTCTTTAACAGTGCTTCTTCCACTCCAGCAACAGTAGCAGATACCTTACCGGGAACCACATTGACTTTAAGTCCTGCTTCCAGCTTAACAATCTTAGGAAGTTCACCCGATGCCTCCCATTCTGCCGTAAAGTGACCAGCCAGACCGCCTTTTTCTGTATTCACCACTGGGAAAGCCCCATCTGGTGAAAATGTCATTGGCGCTTCTTTTTCCACAGAATAATAGTGAGCAATATCAGAGCTTCCGCATTCCTCGTCTGTACCAAGAATCAAACGTACATTTTTACTGAGAGGGATGTTTAAATCCTTTACCGCTCTAAGGGCATAAAGAGCAGCGACTGCAGGTCCCTTATCATCAGAAGAGCCACGGCCAAAGAGCTTTCCATTCTTAACGATTGGATTAAATGGCTCTGTTTCCTTCCAGCCTTCTCCGGCCGGAACTACATCAAGATGAGCCAGGATATCAAGCTGAGTCTCCTTGTCGTTTAGATCCACAGTTCCAACATAATTGTCGTAATTATTAATGGAAAAGCCATAGGATTCCGCTATGGACAAAGCTTCTGTCAGGGCTTCAAAGGCTCCCGGGCCGAAAGGCATTCCTTCTTTATAAGGCATCTTTTCGCTGTTGATCCGGCACAGGGTGCAGATATCGTCAAGCATCTCCTGCTTATGGGCCTCTATATATTCTTCGATTTCCTTCTTATACATAAAAACACCCCTTTTCTTATTTCATCATTGCTGCCAGAACTTCATTTACGACCTTGCCGTCAGCTTTTCCTTTTACCAGAGGCATCAGGACTTTCATGATCTTACCCTTATCCGCTGGTGAAGGGGTTTCAATGCTAAGCTCAGCAAGAACAGAAAGAATGATCTCTTTGATCTGATCTTCTCCCATATCCTCCGGAGCAAATTCTTTAAATATGGAGATACGAATGGCAGCTTCTTCTCTGATGTCATCCCGATCAGCAGGTGCCAGTTCATAGGTTTCCTGGGTCTGCTTGATTTCCTTCTTCACAACTGCATTTGCCTCTTCTTCTGTGATAGGGGAATGATCCTTTTTATCAATCTCAAAATTTTTCAGTGCTGACAAAAGCATGGATAAAGCATCTTTTCTCGGCTTATCTTTTGCCTTCATTGCCTCAACCATGGCTGCTCTTACTTCATCAATCTTACTCATCGTACTTCCTCCTTAAATATTTTATTAGTTATGGCCAAACTCAGAAAGCTTAAGTCCTGGGTTACGTTCGAGTACCATTTGAACACTCCAGCCGTTTACAAAAAGAAGCAGTGGATTGTCTTTTAAATCCTTGATTCGTTTCATATCGGATGTGCCCTGTATCTTTGCCACATCGATTTCATTTTTATTCTCGATCCAACGGATATATTCATATGGAAGCTTCTCAAGTCTTACTTCTACGTTATATTCATTTTCCAGACGATAGGTAAGTACCTCGAACTGAAGCTCTCCTACTACGCCTACGATGATTTCTTCCATACCTGTGTTAAACTCCTGGAAGATCTGAATGGCACCTTCCTGAGCGATCTGATTTACACCTTTGATGAACTGTTTTCGCTTCATGGTATCCATCTGGCGCACTCTGGCAAAATGCTCCGGGGCAAAGGTAGGAATTCCTTCGTATTCAAACTTTTGACCGGATTTGCAAAGAGTATCTCCAATGGAGAAAATACCGGGGTCAAAGACACCGATAATATCGCCTGCATACGCCTCTTCCACGATTTTTCTGTCCTGCGCCATCATCTGCTGTGGCTGGGACAGACGAAGTTTTTTATTGCCCTGAACATGATTCACTTCCATACCGGCATCGAATTTGCCGGAAACGATTCTCATAAAAGCAATACGGTCCCGGTGGGCTTTGTTCATATTGGCCTGAATCTTGAAAACAAAAGCGGAGAAATCCTCTTCAAAGGGATCTACAACTCCAGTTGTCGTAAGCCTTGGAAGAGGAGAAGTTGTCATCTGAAGGAAATGCTGTAAAAATGTCTCAACACCAAAGTTTGTAAGAGCGGAACCAAAGAAAACCGGAGATAAATCACCTCTGCTTACCCGTTCCATATCAAGCTCATCACTGGCACCGTCTAACAGTTCAATTTCATCCATGAGCTGACGATGGAAGGATTCACCAATCAATGCATCCACTCGCTCATCTCCTAAGGTAACTTCCGTGGATTCCACTTCTTTTTGTCCATTCGAGGTTGCCTTAAAGGTTGTGATGGTTTCTTTATAACGGTCATAAACGCCTTTAAAATCTCTGCCGCATCCAATGGGCCAGTTGACCGGACAGGTACGGATACCAAGCACGTTTTCGATTTCGTCCATAAGCTCAAAGGGATCTCTTGCTTCCCGGTCCATCTTATTTACAAAGGTAAAAATAGGGATATGTCTCATGACACAAACCTTAAACAGCTTTATGGTCTGTGCCTCAACACCTTTGGAACCGTCAATGACCATGACCGCAGAGTCTGCCGCCATTAGAGTACGGTAGGTATCCTCTGAGAAATCCTGGTGGCCAGGCGTGTCCAAAATGTTAATGCAGAATCCGTCGTAATTAAACTGCAGCACGGAAGAGGTGACGGAAATACCTCTCTCTTTTTCAATCTCCATCCAGTCAGAGACTGCATGTTTTGCGCCCTTTCTTCCTTTAACGGTACCAGCAAGATTAATCGCACCTCCATAGAGCAAAAACTTCTCTGTCAGTGTGGTCTTACCGGCATCCGGGTGGGAAATAATGGCAAATGTTCTTCTCTTTTTTATTTCTTCCGCTATATTCACAAAAATAGTTCCTCCAATTATACGTCTAAGTCTTGTCTATTGTAGTATGATTCCAGTCATAAGTCAAGATTCACTCTTATAGAAGAAACCTTATTTTAACGGCAGAATATCTCATCCAGAATGCGGTGGGCCACCTCATCCTTAGTCATCATCTCTAACTCCTGGTCACGCTCCCTGGTGATCAGGGTCACAATATTCGTATCGGTGCCAAATCCAGCTCCTGCCATTTTTAAATTATTGGCTACAATCATATCAATGTTTTTCTTATCAAGCTTTTTCCTGGAATTCTCCAGCATATTCTGAGTTTCCATGGAGAAACCACAGAGGAACTGGCCTTCCCTTCGGTGCTGTCCAAGCCACAATAAGATGTCATCCGTCCGTTCCAGTTCAACAGTCATATCACCATCTGTCTTTTTCGTTTTTTCGGTTCCTACTGTTTTTGGCCGGTAATCTGCTACCGCTGCTGCCTTTATGATGGCATCTTGCTCCATATGGCAGTCTTTTACGGCATCAAGCATTTCTTTTGCACTTTCCACTTCAATGACCTTTGCAAAGAGCGGCTTTTTCGTCTCTGTTCTTCCAGTGACCAAAGTCACCTCAGCTCCTCTTAAATACGCCGCTTTTGCAACCGCATATCCCATCTTCCCGGTAGAATGATTAGAAATAAATCGAACAGGATCTATGGCTTCAATGGTAGGTCCTGCGGTTACAAGAATCTTTTTACCGGATAAATCCTTGTTACAGGCAACTTCTTTTTCAATGTATTCATAAAGCACCTCCGGCTCCGGCATCTTTCCGGCTCCCGTATCTCCGCAGGCTAAGTAGCCTACTGCTGGATCAATAATTTCCATACCATAGGAAGCACAGAGCTTTAGGTTGTCCTGTAAAATGGGATTTTCAAACATGTTGGTATTCATGGCTGGTGCTATGATTTTTTTACACTTACATGCAAGGACAGTGGTGGTAAGCATATCATCGGCCATACCATGAGCGATCTTTGAAATAACATTGGCACTGGCAGGTGCCACCATCACGACATCCGCAAGCTTTGCCAGGGATACGTGCTCTACGCTATACTGAAAATTCCGGTCAAAGGTATCTATGAGGCATTTGTTGCCTGTTAAAGTTTCAAAGGTTATAGGGTTTATAAAATTCGTTGCATTCTGTGACATCATGACGTGTACGTTGCAGCCCTGTTTCATCAACATACTGGCAAGTGATGCAATTTTATAGGCCGCAATGCTTCCTGTTACTCCCAGTATAATATTTTTTCCTTTTAGCATAAGCGCCTCCCGTTGTGTTTCGACTTAAAATGTGATACTCTACAGTATATCATAAGAAAAAAAAGTTGGAAAGGAGTTCCCTCTATGATTTTAGCCATTGATTTGGGAAACAGCAATATCGTCATAGGAGGTATCGACAATACCAGAACTTACTTTGTAGAACGTGTCACTACCAATCATGGGAAAACTGAGCTGGAATATGCAGTCAACATAAAAGATATTATGGAAATTCACCACTACTCTCTTTCTGAGATAGAAGGTGCCATTGTTTCCTCCGTCGTGCCGCCTCTTACTGAAGTGGTGATTTCTGCGGTTAAAAAGATAACCGGAAAAAACACCTCTTTTAGTAGGTCCTGGAATGAAGACAGGGCTTAATATAAAAATGGACAATCCAAAAACAGTAGGCAGTGATTTAATCGTTGATGCAGTTGCCGCACTAAAGGATTACCCAGCTCCTATCATCATTATTGATATGGGTACTGCAACCACCATGTCAGTCATTGACCAGGCAGGCAATTATACCGGCGGCATTATTTTTCCAGGACTTCGGGTCTCTCTCGATTCCTTAAGCAGCCGGGCTGCCCAGCTTCCATACATCGGACTGAATAATCCTACCAAGATTATCGGCAAAAACACCATTGACTGTATGAGAAATGGGATTCTTTACGGCAATGCTGCCATGATTGACGGCGTGATTGATCGTATGGAGGACGAATTAAATGCATCTGCCAGTGTCATTGCCACCGGCGGACTTGCATCTGCAGTGGTTCCGTTATGCCGTCATGAAATTCATTATGATGACGCACTTTTATTAAAAGGATTATTGATCCTTTATGAAAAAAATAATCAGGAAACGCTGTGACCAAAAACTGGAAATAAAAATTAATCCGGCAGTCGTATAAAAGCCCTCGAATGAGTACATCATTTCTTTAGAGAATAAAGATGATGCGGAGGGAAAGATATGTCTGGATATAAAGTAGAAATTTGCGGCGTCAATACTTCCAAACTGCCTCTTCTCACCAACGAGGAGAAGGAAGTTCTGTTCAAGCGCATACTTGAAGGGGATAAAAAAGCCCGGGAAGATTACATCAAAGGAAACTTAAGACTGGTTCTCAGTGTCATACAGCGATTTTCCGGCAGCAGCGAAAATGTGGACGATTTATTCCAAATTGGCTGCATCGGCCTGATTAAAGCCATCGACAATTTTGATATTACTCAGAATGTCCGGTTTTCCACCTATGCCGTTCCCATGATTTTGGGGGAAGTGCGGCGTTATCTTCGAGATAATAACTCGATCCGTGTCAGCCGTTCTCTGCGTGATACCGCTTATAAAGCAATTTATGCAAAAGAAAACTTGATGAAAAGAAACTTAAAGGAACCCACCCTTATGGAAATTGCAGAGGAAATCGGTGTCAGCAAGGAAGATATCACCTATGCTCTCGATGCCATTCAAAGCCCTGTGAGTCTTTATGAACCTGTTTATTCTGACGGTGGGGACCCTCTTTTCGTCATGGATCAGATCAGTGATAAGAAGAATCTGGAAGAGAACTGGGTTGAGGATATTTCTTTAAACGAGGCAATGAGACGACTTCCGGAAAGAGAACGTCATATCATTGATATGAGATTTTTCGAAGGCAAGACTCAGACGGAGGTAGCTGAAGAAATTCATATCAGCCAGGCCCAGGTCAGCCGTCTGGAAAAGAATGCACTGAAGACTATGAAAAATTACCTTTCTTAATTCCTCCATAGCATAAGCCCACCTTTGAAACAAAGGCAGGCTTATCCTACATATTATTAATATCCAGTTACCGACTTGGGTATGGTAAATTCTACGACGCCCATATATCCCGGTGCCACTTCATATTCATCAAACACGATGACAATCTCGCCATTCTCATTAAAATAATAGCTTTCTTCTCCTTTTAATCCCTTAAAATCATTTGCTGGCTCTTCTGAGTTATAAAAATATATTTTTGAATCATCGGCTGCCATCTGCTCTGCCATCTGGCTTTTAATATTATCACTGATTTGTTCTAAAATCTTGTTATCTCCGCGAAATAAATGATTTAAGGAAACCACTTCTCCAGTTCCTTTGTCAATGGTAAAGATTTTTACGTATTCCGCCCCACTTGCCATAATAACCGTGGTGTTAATTCTCAGGCTTAGATATTTGCTGTTATCCGTTACCACTTCATATCCGGAAGTCACGGAATAATGACCATTTCCTGCAATATCCTGAGTGACCTGGGTTTCATATTCTTTTATCAGCTGATTCGCATAGTCTTCTATGGAACGGTTTACCCTGGTATTATCTTTTTCATTGATAGAAACCTTAGGAATATCAATTTGGGCTTCGTAATTATTCTGGTTATCAGAAAAAGTGCGGAACGTTACGACTTTAGCAATGGCGGAGATGACAGGGATGTTTTCCATGGCATTGGCGGTGACAGGGCTGGCGTTAGCCATAATAGCAATCATAGAAACTGCGGCTGCAGCGGATAGAGCTGATCTTTTTGTAATTTTCATCATAATTGTATTCCTCTTTTCTTTTTTTCCTTTTTGAATTCCTTCCAATACAGCATTACGTGCCTGATCTGGCACAGGAATTTGATGATAGCTGTCTTTTAGATTTAATAATGTATTTTTATCCTTATGTTCCATTGTAGCGGCTCCTCTCTTAAACCATTTCCGGTTCCAGTATTACCTTAAGCTTCTTTAGTGCACGATATAGCCGGCTCTTTACCGTACTTACGTTCATATCAAGTGCCTCTGAGATTTCTTCCAATTTCCAGTCCTCTACATATTTTAAGATGACCAGTGCACGGTCCTTATCCTCCAGCACGTTTAAAATTTCAAGTGGATCCTCTTCTTTGTACTGGTCTTCATGAACGATTTCTATGTCCTCAAAGCTTACTGTTTCCCGTTTCTTCTTTCTTAAGGTGTCAATAGCCGTATTGATGACAATCCGATAGATCCAGGTAGATAAATAATTTCTTTCTTTTAGTTTGTCTAGATCCTTAATCACCCGGTAGGCACTTTCCTGAACAATATCCAAAGCATCCTGTTCATTCTTTACATAGCTGTATGCAAGCCGGTAATACTTATCATAATTGTCAATAAGCATTCTCTCTGCTTCGTTTTCCATCTTTGGTTTCATTTTTCCCTCCTATATAAGGTTCTATCTATTAGACGATATAATCATCAAAAAGTTTCAATCCACACAAAAATAGGAAAGACTCTTCTGAGCCTTTCCCACTATATTATATCATTATTCAAAACGAACAATCTCTTTTTTTAGTCGTTTCATGATTTTTTTCTCCAGTCTGGAGATATAAGACTGGGAAATACCAAGGAGATCTGCAACCTCTTTCTGTGTCATCTCTTCCCCTTCATCATCGGTGAGACCAAACCGGAGTTCTACAATCTTACGTTCCCTTGGGCTTAAGCGGCTGATGGCCGTGTTTAAGAGATTACGTTCTACCTCTGTTTCCAGATCCTTATAAATCACATCCTCTTCTGTTCCCAGGATATCAGATAAGAGCAGCTCATTGCCGTCCCAATCCACATTCAGAGGTTCATCTATGGACACTTCCATCTTTGTTTTATTATTCCGGCGCAGATACATTAGTATTTCATTTTCAATACATCGGGATGCATAAGTTGCAAGTTTAATATTCTTTAACGGATTAAAGGTATTAATCGCCTTAATGAGTCCAATTGTCCCTATGGAAATCAGATCCTCCACACCAACGCTGGTGTTATCAAACTTCTTCGCTATGTATACAACAAGCCGGAGATTGTGCTCGATCAATTCAGATTTTGCCCTCTGGTCATCGTCTCCGCCAAGGAGTCCAATGATTTGTGCCTCCTTTTCATTGTCTAGCGGCGGAGGCAGGATATCTGCTCCTCCGATGTAATGGATCTCCCCCTGAGACGGCATCATAAGCGTCCTGAACGTTGGAATTGCCTTGAACTGGAAACGATTTGGTACAGAAACTTTTATAATCATGTCGATACTCTCTCCTTTACATCAAACATTTACTCTTCGTGCAGCAGCATCTGATATTCACCGTTAACGGATAATGTCTTTTTAGAGACAGCTATCAAAGGCTTTTCAATTACTTTTACTTCATCTCCCTGACGTACCTCCATCTCGTCTAAAAAAATCCCGGGCATTACTCCACTGCTTTTCCCCACACTTCCAAAGGGAATATAAATAACCTCTGATACGGTTTCGCAGATTTCCCGTACAGCCTCGTAAGTCACAACATGGACAGGCCTGCGGCTTACTGGTTCATAGAGTCGGTTACCCGTGTCAAGAAGAGCCATCACCTTTTTTTCCTTTCCCCGATAACGCATGGTGACTTCAAAAAAATTGCTCTTTCCTTTCCATATGGCGAGAATTTTCCAAAGAAAATACCGAATGCCAAAATAAGCGCCTGCTGCAAGAAAAATTAACCGGTAAAGAGGCATGGCAGCTCTGCCATTTCCTCTAAGAATCTGTTCTATATAATAACCGGCCTTCGTATGTTGATATAGGGCATACATAATACCGGCTGTCAATGCCGTTGCCAGGTAAAGCGCTGCCACTGCCCTAACTATTTCCTTTGGTTTTTTTATACAAAAGGCTGTCATCACCATCAGAGTGCTTATTACAAGATAGGTGATTCCCATTAAAAGCCATGGGGGCAACAAGGAAAATGCGGCGGCAAATACAGCCCAGGAAGCTCCTAATCCTGCCCCAAGAATCATTCTCCACCAGATCAAACGGTATTTGAGACCTCGTCTCACGATGGATAATACAAGCAAATCCATGGTAAAATTAATAAAGAACAACACGTCTATGTACAGGTTTATTTCCGTTGCTGCATTCACCTCCTGCCCTGTACGAACATTATAGCCAGTATACCTTTCAGAATTTGTCAAAACCAAGGGAATAATTCCACTTTTTCATCGTCTTTTTCCATCCTGCTACGGCATTTGCTGACATATTTTTACACCAAAAACTTGTCTTGGAAGTCAATCCAGCGCTTCTGTGCTCTCCCCTCCACTCCCACTTTCCTGCCACAAAAAAACAGCCGGACACGGCCCTATGGCCATGTTCGACTGTTTTTACCAAACCATTTTTAATTGTCGATTATTCTATAACGGTTTAAGAAAGCTGATCAAGTCTTTCCTTAACCTGCAGAAGCATCTGGGTATATTTTTGAAGCTTTGCCTTTTCTTCTTCGATCTTTTCTTCCGGCGCTTTGCTTACGAACCTTTCGTTGTTCAGCATTCCGTTTACACGGGCAAGCTCTTTCTCCAAACGTTCTTCCTCTTTCTTCAGACGCTCAATCTCTTTCTCAATGTCTACCAGCTCTGCAAATGGCATATAGATTACCGCCTGATGGATAACTGCGGAAACTGCATCGTCAGAGATACCGTTCTTATCCTTTTGGAGACAAACCTCACTTGCATATCCAAGGGTCGCAAAAAATACTTTGCTCTGCTCAAAGATCGTAAGGATTTCCTGGTTTTCAGATACCACGTAAACCTTAGCCTTTTTGCTTGGCGGAACGTTCATAGAGGTACGCACATTACGGATTCCTCTTACAGCTTCCTTAATGGTCTCTACCGCGTGTTCCTCTGAGGCAAAATTCCAGGAATCTTTAAATACCGGCCACTGAGAAATCATAATAGACTCTTCCTCTTCCTGAAGATTACAGAAAATCTCCTCGGTAAGGAACGGCATATATGGGTGAAGCAGCTTTAAGGACTGAATGAGTACTGTCTTTAAGGTCCAGATGGCTGCCGCCTTTGTGGTATCTTCATCGTTCCACAATCTTGGTTTTACCATCTCAATATACCAGTCACAGAATTCTTCCCAAATAAAATCATATACCTTTTGAAGGGCAATTCCAAGCTCATATTTATCCAGGTTTTCTGTTACATCTTTCGCCAGAGAATTGACCTTAGATAAAATCCACTTATCCGCCATGGTTAGCTGGGAAAACTCAGCCTCTGCATTTGGTGCTTTCTCAATATTCATCATAATGAAACGGGACGCATTCCAAACCTTATTGGCAAAGTTTCTGCTGGCTTCTACTCTCTCCCAGTAAAAACGCATATCATTTCCAGGAGCATTTCCTGTAATCAGAGTCATACGAAGCGCATCGGCGCCGTACTTATCAATGATTTCCAGAGGATCGATTCCATTGCCTAAGGATTTGCTCATCTTACGTCCTTCCGAATCCCTTACAAGGCCGTGGATCAGTACGGTGTGGAATGGAAGTTTTCCGGTCTGCTCAATGCCTGAGAATACCATACGGATTACCCAGAAGAATATGATATCATAACCTGTTACCAGTACGTCTGTTGGGTAGAAATATTTAAGTTCCTCTGTTTCATTGGGCCAGCCAAGTGTAGAGAATGGCCATAATGCAGAGGAGAACCAGGTATCCAGGGTATCTTCATCCTGAGTAAAGTGAGTGCAGCCGCATTTTGGGCAAACATCTGGGGCTTCCTTCCCTACGATAATTTCCTTGCACTCATCGCAGTAGTAAGCCGGAATCCGGTGTCCCCACCAAAGCTGTCTGGAAATACACCAGTCACGGATGTTCTCAAGCCAGTGAAGATAGGTCTTGTCAAAACGCTCTGGAACAAACTTTAAGGCACCGTTATTCAATGCTTCAATGGCTGGCTTTGCCATCTCTTCCATCTTAACGAACCACTGCTGTTTTACCAGAGGCTCTACTGTGGTGCCGCAGCGGTCATGGGTTCCTACCGCATGGGTATGGGGAACCACCTTAACCAATAAGCCAAGTGCTTCTAAATCCTTAACCATGGTCTTTCTGGCCTCATAGCGGTCCATGCCATGATACTTGCTTCCAGGAAGATGAATGGTTGCATCGTCATTCATAATAGTAAGCTCCGGCAGATGATGCCTTTTACCTACCTCAAAGTCGTTAGGGTCATGGGCCGGTGTGATTTTAACACAGCCGGTACCAAAGTCTTTATCTACATAGGAATCTGCAACAACAGGTATCTCACGGTCTGTAAGCGGAAGCTTAAGCATCTTTCCAATGAGTCCCTGATACCGCTCATCTTCTGGATTTACAGCAACAGCCGTATCTCCAAGGAGAGTCTCCGGTCTTGTGGTAGCGATCTCTACATATCTTCCCTCTTCCCCGGCAATGGGATAATTAATATGCCAGAAGAAGCCGTTCTGGTCCTCATGCTCTACCTCAGCATCTGAAATGGAGGTCTGACACACTGGACACCAGTTAATAATTCTTGATCCTTTATAGATATATCCTTTTTTATGAAGGCGGATAAATACTTCCTGTACAGCTTCGGAGCAACCTTCATCCATGGTAAAACGTTCTCTCTCCCAATCTGCGGAGGAGCCCATCTTATGAAGCTGGTTAATGATCTTGCTGCCGTACTCCTGTTTCCAGTCCCAGCACTTTTCTAAAAAGCCATCTCTGCCAAGATCAGCCTTATCAATGCCCTGCTTTTTTAAATTCTCAATAACCTTTACTTCCGTCGCAATGGCCGCATGGTCGGTTCCCGGCTGCCAAAGAGCCTCAAAGCCCTGCATCCTCTTATAACGAATAAGGATATCCTGCATGGTATTATCAAGAGCATGCCCCATGTGAAGCTGTCCTGTAATGTTTGGCGGCGGCATTACAATGGTAAATGGTTTTTTATCCTGATTAGGCTCAGCGTGGAAATATTTTTTATCCAGCCACTTCTGATAAAGCTTTCCTTCGATCCCTGCCGGATCATAAGTTTTTTCCAACTCTTTCATATTCTTCTCCTTTATTCTTCCATCAGTTTTTAGAACATAAGAAAAGCCCCTTGCATCCTGGGATGCAAAGGGCGAATCGTCGCGGTACCACCTTATATTATGACACTTGGTCATATCTCTTAAGGCCTTTAACGCTGCCAGGCGTGAAGACTTACTTCTTAAATTTCAGCCTTCCGGTTCCAAAGCTACCTTCCGAACATACTTCCTTAACCGCCTTTCAGCCGATGGACGATTCTCTCTTTCAGGGTTATGATCGTACTCCTCTTTTTCTTAACCTTTTTCTTATTGTTATCTTATACCATGTAATGATAGTGTGTTTTCCTGGTTTTGTCAAGACATAATGTTACGGTATTCCTGCTTCCATTTTTGCACAAGCTCTCCAGCTCCCTGGAAACGCTTAATGGGATCCTTTTGAAACAGCTTATCAAGCTCTAAGAGGCTGTCTGCCTGTTCTGCCTTTTCTTCTGCTTCCTTTCGATCCTGCCCGGATTCCTGCAAAAGCTCCTCCGTAATCAGAACCTTTAACCGCTCACTGATGACAAGGCCGGGATTCCACTGGGAAAGATGGCAGATTCTTTTTAATACCTCGCTGCTTTTCACAAGATCAAAGGATTTCTGATAGGCCAGATAAGCCTTGTCCGTCATAAACAGCCTGGCGTAGGATGCTCCCAGGTTATTATAAATTTTGGCCTGAAATACCTCTGATCCACGGTTTCCCTTTGGGAGATCTAAAATCTTCTGGTATTCTGCCGCTGATTTTCCATATTGCTTTCTGGAAAATAAATAATCGGCTCTTTCTTTTAAGAACTCTGCCTCAGGCATTCTGCGGTAGGATGAGAGCTTCTGCCTAAAACGGCTTACCTCTGCCCCATTGTAATAATCACATTCATGAAGAATGAGCGCCAGCAGCTCGTCGCCGTCTTCACCGCTTTGCTGCCATTTGACCAGCTTAAGCGCTAGAAAGGCCATATCAAGATCATCCCGAATGAATTCAATCAGTGCATTATCTACGAAGCCATCCATAACAAGGAGAGGATTGTTATAAATAACATAGCAAAGCTCCTGAGAGGAATACAAGCGAACTCCCAGACCTTCAAAATAATATGGATGTTTAACCGGCTCCTGCCGGCAAAGTATCAGACTCATAGCATGACCTCTTGTCTTATGATGGTATCTGAAGCCGGAAACAATTCCCCAAAGCCTTTGTCTTTTAATACCACTGCCATGGTTTTTTCATCCAGAAACCCAAAGCTGATGCCAAGCCTTGTGGTTCTCCCCGGACGCTTTGGAAATCCTTCCAGATCTATTTTAATTAAGCGTCTTTGCTTCGGATCCATTGGAGTTACCATAAACTCTACGTAATCCTGATTATCCACAATCAAATCTACACTGCTCTTTGATTCATACCAGTTGTCACCTGCGGCTGCAACCACCAGCTGGCTCTCCCGTTCCTTATGAAGCACCCGCATGGAAACGGTGGAATGGAGACGTCCTTCACAAATACAGATAAATGGATACGCCGATTTTTCCTGGAGATAATCCATCCCCCTTATAGCGGCTCCTCTTGCAAACAATTCCGGCTCCATAAATACCTTTCTGCGATGGCAGAGAAGCTTCATGGAGTCAGGTGCCCAGTCGTGGCGTTCAAATCCTTTTCCCGTGAGGAATAAGGAGGAGAACAGCTTTTTCTGAAGGAGTCTGTCTGCACAGGAGCTTAAGATCTTATCCGCCAGCTTTCCGCCGGATGGCGTATCTAAAATATCCAGGTTAAAGCTCTCCTCTAATGCCTCATCCTCTGCAATGACCATCATCTTTCGAAGCCCTCTTTGAACCTTTAATTCATGATAATGAAAGGAATCCTCGGATAAGTCAAATACCCCTACCTGGTTGCTCCAGACTTCCTTTTTCTGGCTGAGCACGTAATATACAAATGCTTCCGTATGGCTTACGATATGTATCCGGTCTCTGGGAATGCCAAGGGCGTCTCCGCAATACATGAGAGCGTCCATAATTTTCGCATCCGCCTTTTGCAGTGTGACCACAAGCTGCTTTACTTCTTCGCAGAAAAATTCCTCCATGGGAAGCTTTAATATCTTTTTTAAGAACATTGTCAGAAGGTTAAGACCTTCGTATTTGATACCGCCCAGAGTGGCAGTTCCTTCTTTTCTAACCATTTTTATCAGCTTGTCTACTATGATACCTTCCCCTACAAGCGTGTAGGCATAGGCTTCTTCTCCTACATACCAGGCATCTTCATCCTTTTTACGGCAGATTACCGTTGGAATGCACCATGACTTTTCCCTGTCATGGCAGCATATGCGGGTATAGGCATCACAAAGATCAAGCCCTATTATCAGTCCGTCCATCGACAGCCCCCTTTATCTTACATCAGTGGAAATAATTCTTCTGCAGCAGCATTCTTCCTTAAGTACTCCTGCATCCGTATTTTAAGCGCCGTTTCATCCTTTAAACTCAAAGACAGGCTCATTTCATTGAGACACGCAAATCTGCTGTCCATATCTTTTGAAGATTCCCCGGCATCGCAGCTTATGCTGCCCTCTTTTTTAAGTACCCAGTCTTCGTCAATCAGCTCGCTGATCCGGTACTCCATAATCTCGCCTTCAAACAGAATCTTCTGCTTCACGAACACGCCCTGGTAGACACGGGAGATATCTTCACTATGGAATTCTTCCTCATCTGGCAGAATCCTTATCTGAAGGTCAATCTTGGAATCACGGCCTGCGCAGTACTGGATCATAGCTTTATCGAGGATATCCTCAGGCATGGGAACATACTTTGACAAGTCTTTAAAATGCGGGAAGACATATCCTTCCTCCAGTAAAAACTCAACCGTCTCCCTGCACAGTTCCTTCTGCTCATCCGTAAGCTCTGAAAGCTTGGCATAATACTTGGAGAGGGACAGTAAATAAATGGTGGGCAGACGTCCCTTTATGGAGGAGGCTTTTACCACGCCTTCCAAATAAGCTAATACCTTTTCTTCCGGTTCCTTATCCTCCATAAAGTATTCCGTACACTTTATGGTCAGATATGCCTTAACAATATTGTCACTGGTCTCCTTGCGGTTTCTATATAAATGGAATACCTTATCAAGCTTGGTCATGGCCCCGGAAAACATCATCTGGGCCGTCAGCCTTTCCTCTAAATCATAGGTTTCCACATGACCGGAAACCGATTGCATCAAAACATGATACATCTGGTCTGACAGACCGTTAAAATGTTCACACAGATAGTCCAAAATAACACTGTCATTTTTTCCTTCTTTAAAAACTTCATAGGCGATGGTCAAAAGCAGAGAATCCTCGTCAAATAGCTTTTGGAGAATCATCTTTGTACACAGCTTATAAAGCTGCTCCATTCCTATGCCTTCACAACCAAATTCCCGTATCATATGAAATGCTTCTTCCATATAACCGTTAAGGATCAGGGTATTGCAGACTCCAATCCGTTCCTCTTTGGTAAGAACCTTTTTATCCAAAGTCAGAAGATATTTAGCTCCATCTCCGTCTTCTTCCGGAGCATCGGTCTGTTTTTGATAGAACTCAATCACTTTCGATAATAAAAGTCGCTGATAATACGGACGAAGCTTAGGATCTTCTAACGTCGCTTCTAAAATCTTAACTTCTTTTCTGTCCGTGATTCCCTTTGACAGTGCTTTTTCACACGCCCTCAAGCGAAGCATGGAATGCTCCGGAAACAGTTCAAAGCAACGCTCCTCAAGCTCCGGCCGGTCCATGACCGCATCTTTCTTATAGGGGATATTGGCATACCGGTTTCCATAGGCATCCTGGAATAACAGAATGCTGTGCTCTGAAAATAATGGTACATAGGCGACTCCATCGTCAAGTAGAAATGCATCCTCTTCTGTCAGCTCTTCGTAGCAGACAATCACATACTTCATCTTTTTATTCTGGCATTCCACCCGGTAAGAACGTAAAATCGATGGTAATACCATGGCCATCGGCAGATCTATGACATCCTTAAATATCATCTTTTCATAGATGGAGGCCAGACGATTGTCGATTCTGGACTCAAACAGCTGCTCGGTCGCAAACTTTTCTATGGTCCGTTCATAAGCCTGGTATAACGGATCTGTCGGCTCCAGATATACCAGGACATTTTTATAAAGAACTGTTCTGCTGTTTAAATCCAGCTCACTTCCTCCGTAGGAAAAATACAAAAGTACTTCCTTAGGCAGAAGATAGCAATAATTCTTTGGAAGGGCATAGATATAATATTCATAAAGCCTAGTCAGGCTGATTCCTGCTTTTATTCCCTTTTCATACCAGGCAAAGGCCTCTGCCATACGGCACTCTCCCTTAATTAGGAGTGCACAAATAGCTTCCAGTACTTCCTTTTCCTGAAATTCCTCGTAAAGCTTTACAAGCATCCGGTAATGGAGCCTGTTAAAATGCTTTGACGATAGGGTCAGCTTTGAAACTGCCAGAGCCAGCTTTTTATCCACTAAGCCCTTGCCCACGCAGTGATAAAGAATCTGCAGCTCCATAGGTCCCAGGGACCGGATTAAGTCCGGAGCTTCCTTGAGCACCCGACAGCCCCATAGATAGAAAAATGGGCTTCTTACTCCCGTATCAAATTGACGTTTTAACATGGAAAACAAAGCAGGCATATTGTCAAACATCCTGCGATCCAGCTTCATCAGAAGAAGAAACAGCCAAAATAATCTTCTGTCTTCTTCCAGATACTTCTTCATGAGGCGGATCAGGGATTCCCTCTGATATTCATCCGGCTGAACCTGTAACCGCAAATACTGATAATAACAATATATTTCCCGTTTTTCCTGACGCTCATTTAAGATTTCATCCCGGCACTCGTCAAGCAAAAGAGCTGCTTTTGATGGCTTCCCCTGTAACAGGCAGACCTCAGCCCGAAAAAGCTTATAAAGGCTTTGCTCTCCCTTCATCAGCTCCAGCTCATCAAGGGCCTTTTCCATGTCTTCACAGAGAACGTCGCCGCTTCTTTGACCGCTTTCCTCCAAAAGGCGCAGCCGCAAAAATCGGCCGAAAGCCTCTTTTGCAAAGGCATCCTCCGCCGATATCCCTCCTCCGGGGTTTACAACCGCCGTGACCGGTATTATAAATCTATCTTCCATTCCGGTTATCATGATTCTGCCGGAATTCTCTCCCTGATGCATCCGTTCCGGGTGAATCAGAAACGGTACGCTGCACTGGTCGTTTTCAAAGTCAAGTTCACCAACCGTCTTTTTAGGCAGCTCTATAAATTCACAGTCCGTTGTCACATCCAGGTTCACATAGCCCCAACCGCTCCGTGTAATAAATACCTGATCGTGTAAAACGTCCTCCAGTTCTCCAAATCTTAGCTCCTTATCATCCACCGACAGCACGACCGGTTTCTTTACCTTAAGAGCGGTCAAAAACTCTTCCAGTTCTTTTCGTCTGTCCGGTCTTCCCTTTAATCCGTCATATATGGCCCTTATGTGGAGATCATCTATAAAAGGAGCCGTAACAAAATCCCGGTACTCGAATAAACGAAGAGCCGTGTCCATATCTTTCTTTGCAGCATCTGCAAAATCTTCTGCTGTCTTTAAATCACTGAGCGCTTTTCCTGACGTACCAAGCTCCACACGAAAAGAATAAGGGACTTCTCTCTCGCCGCCATTGGTAACCAGGTAAAAAGATCCCTTAATGACATCCCCATCTTCCAAGAAACTTCCGTTTATCTCATAGACCAGATGGTTATATGTACCGCCAAATGCTCCGCTAATCAGCCTGACGCGGAAGTTTGAGGAATAGGCAAGTCCTTTTATGTGCAGATTATTCTCACTGGTAACGACAAGCTCCCGCCTGGTAGCTCCTCCGGAGCGCACCACATCATCAATTCCCGATGGGGTAACCTTTATCTTTGGAATTTCAGAATCAATGATGCCTTTTGCCAGCCTGTTGATTCGTTCTCTCATAGTACCACCTGTATCTTTAATTTCCTTATATTATTCGTTTGCTAAAAATTAATTACTCTATATTCTAACACATTTTCTATTGATTTAAAACCCTAAAATTGGTATGATATAATAAAAACTGTGGAAAAAAGGACAAACTGATTATGACAACCAACGAGAAAGCTTTATTGCTGCATGAAGAATGGAACGGAAAGCTGGAAATAAATTCCAAAGCAAAGGTCAAAACCAGGGAAGATCTTGCCCTTGCTTATACACCTGGAGTGGCTGAACCCTGCAAGGTCATTGCCGAGAATCCGGAAGCTGCTTATAAGTACACCATAAAATCCAATACAGTAGCTGTAGTCTCAGACGGAAGCGCTGTTCTTGGCCTTGGAAACATCGGTCCTCTGGCTGCTATGCCGGTCATGGAAGGAAAGGCCGTTCTTTTCAAAGAATTTGGAGGAATCAATGCGATCCCGATCTGTCTGGATACCCAGGATACGGAAGAGATCATTAAAACCGTTGTTCATATCGCTCCTGCCTTTGGGGGAATCAACTTAGAAGATATATCTGCTCCACGCTGCTTTGAAATTGAAGAACGGCTTAAGGAGCTTCTTAATATTCCTGTTTTTCATGATGACCAGCACGGAACAGCCATTGTGGTGTTAGCCGGAATCATCAATGCTTTAAAGGTTACCGGAAAGACAATGGAAGAATGCCGCGTTGTGGTAAATGGAGCAGGTTCTGCCGGAATTGCCATTACAAAGCTTCTTTTGACCTATGGATTTACAAACATTATTATGTGTGATCGTATCGGCATCCTGGCAAAGGGTATGGAAGGCTTAAATTGGATGCAGGAAAAGATGACAGAGGTGACCAACCTTACAGGTATGAGGGGCACCCTGGCGGATGCCTTAAAAGGAGCTGATATTTTCGTAGGTGTTTCTGCTCCCGGGATTGTAACTCAGGAGATGGTCGCTTCCATGAATTCTGATGCCATTCTTTTTGCCATGGCAAACCCGGTTCCCGAAATCATGCCGGATCTTGCAAAAGCAGCCGGAGCCAGAGTCGTAGGGACCGGCCGATCCGATTTCCCAAATCAGGTCAATAACGTCGTTGTATTCCCTGGCATCTTTAAAGGCGCTATGGAGGGACGTTCCTCTTCCATTACAGAAGAGATGAAGCTGGCTGCTGCCGTTGCCATTGCTGAGCTTGTGGCACCTTCAGAGTTAGATGAAAACAACATACTTCCTGAGGCATTTGATCCCCGGGTTGCCGATGCTGTGAGCCAGGCAGTAAAGGATCATATCCGTCAGGCGTAAAACAAGAGGAATGGCTGGAAGCTTTTCGGCCATCCTTTATATTAGGGCGCAAAAAATGCGTCACTGGAGGTAACTATGCTGTCAGAACCTATGACCCTGTACAAACTAATGATTTTATATATGCTTAAACAGGTTAATTTCCCCCTGACCAGCGCACAATTGTCTAACTTTTTTCTGGAGCATGAATACACGACTTACTTTACATTGAACCAGGCGTTAAACGAACTGCTGGAGGCAAAGCTCCTTCATGTGGAGACCAATCACAACAGCAGCCGGTATGATATTACCAGAGAGGGCGAAGAGACTCTTTCCTTTTTTGGGAACAAAATATCACCTGCCATCATCAATGATATGGATGAGTATTTAAAGGACAACAAATTTCGTCTCCGCAATGAAGTTGGGGTCACAGCGGATTATTACAAATCCACGAGCCAGGATTACATTGTTCACTGCGAAGTACGGGAAGGAAAAAACTGTCTGATCAGCTTAGACCTATCTGTTCCTGACAAGGACCAGGCAGAAATCATGTGTGACCACTGGAAATCAAAAAGCCAGGAAATTTATGCTTTTGCTATGAAATCTCTGATGAGCGGTTCCTGACGATCTGGAGGTCAGTAAAAGTTAAGGGGGAATTTACTTGAATAAAGCCCAAGTGAAACAAACGTGGTTTCAAACCATTCATGACCATTATGAGTCTGTACGAAAGCAGCAGAATAAAAGGTTGTCCCATTTGAAAGTAAAGTTGTTTTTAACTGTCTTTCTTCCAATCTTTATTTTTGCTCTTGCAATTCAGGTGACTCGCACGTTTATACAGATTAAGGTCAGGAGTCTTTTTACTAAGACAACATGTCCTTTTAAAGATGACCACCTGCCCAAATAATATTGGAGCTTTTGTGATTGATTCCTGAAACGTAAAAGGGGCGGCCTGAGTGTTAACACTCAGACCGCCTTTTTAATTCGTTCCTTTTACGATGTTTCTTTCTTCTCCGTTCAGAAATGCACTGATATTCTCATAGATTTCTGACAGGCACCTTCTTCTTGCTTCTACCGTTGCCCAGCCAATATGGGGCGTAATAATCAATCTGGTACTGTCCTTAATACTTAAAAGCGGATTATCCTTGCTCATTGGCTCTTCACGGAGAACATCAAGACCAGCCCCTGCAATCTCCCCTTCTAATAGTGCCCAGGTAAGTGCTTCTTCATCTATAATTTTTCCTCTTCCCAGATTTAACAGTACCCCAGTCTCTTTCATTGCCTTTAAAGCTTTTTTATCAATAAGATTCTCGGTTTTCTCATTAAGAGGAGCGTGTATGGAAATGATATCAGAATCTTTCAGCAGGGTCTCAAATTCTACTCTTTCATAATTGGACTGATTGTTTTTCCCAGAGGTGGAATAATAGATGATCCGGCAGCCAAAGGCCTCCGCCACCTTTGCTACTTCCCGTCCGATTTCTCCAAGACCAATGATCCCCCAGGTCTTTCCATAAAGCTCATTAAACTTTTTATCAAAACAGCTGAAGACATCACTGTCTGTATAGTCCCCTGATTTTACAAAGGAGTCATAATAGGACAGCTTTTCATAGACATAGAACAAAAGAGCGAAGGTATGCTGTACGACTGATCTTGTGGAGTAGCTTTTTACATTAGCCACAGCTATCTTCCTCTTATTGGTATATTGAAAATCCACGTTGTTGGTTCCGGTAGCTGTCAGGCAGATAAGTCTTACCTTTTTTGCATCTCGAAGCAGTTCTTCGTCCATAGATATTTTATTAGCTACTATGATATCTGCTTCCCTTACACGTGCAGAATTTTCCTCTGGATCAGAATTGTTGTATTTGACCACTTCTCCTATGGAGTAAAATGGAGCGTAATCCACATCATCACCTAATGAATCTGTTTCCAAAAAGACTATTTTCATATAAGACCTCCGTTCTGATTCACCATACCAAAAAGGAGCCTGCTCCACAACTGATTGTTCAGTTATCTTGACTCAGCTCCTTCTTATGTTATCCCTGCATAAAGCGGTTTAAAAACTCTTTGGTGGAACTTTTCTGGGGATTTCCAAATATATCTGATGGTTTTCCTTCTTCCTCAATGACACCGCCCGCCATGTAGACCACACGACTGGAAACGTCTCTGGCAAAAGCCATCTCATGGGTTACTATAATCATTGTAAGACCTTCTTTTGCAAGTGTTCTCATAACTGCCAGCACCTCTCCTACCATCTGAGGATCAAGGGCTGAGGTCGGCTCATCAAATAAGAGGATCTCAGGCTCCATGGCCAAAGCTCTGGCAATGGCAACTCTCTGCTTCTGTCCTCCGGAAAGCTGTCTTGGCTTTGCATTGATGTAGGGAGCCATTCCAACCTTCTCTAAATACATCATAGCTTTTTTTCTTGCTTCGTCTTTATCCTTTTTCAGGACCTTAATCTGGCCCACCAGACAGTTTTCGAGAACCGTCATGTTGTTGAACAGATTAAAACTCTGAAACACCATACCTACCTTAGTCCGATATGACGGAACATTCATCTTTCTGTCCGTGATATCTACATCGTGATATAAAATCTCACCGGTAGTTGGAGTCTCTAAAAGATTGATGCAGCGAAGAAGGGTTGATTTACCGGAACCGGAAGCTCCAATAATGCAGGTCACATCGCCAGCATTTACAGAAAAATCAATATCCCGCAGGACAACATTGGTTCCAAAGGTCTTACTTAAGTGATGAATTTCCAGTACTTTCTCTTCTGCCATTTATTTATCCTCCTTCTCTTTCGGATCTGGGAATTTCACCATACCGCTGGTATAAGCCAGGGTATCGGTAGTTGCCAGATCGTAGCTGTCAGGACCATCCATCTTCTTCTCCCAATGACGCAGGATTCTGGAGCAGGTGAAGGTAAGAATAAAGTAAATGATCATGGTAATGGTAAATGCTTCAAAATAAGTATAGTACGCTCCTGCCACGCCTTTTGTGGCATAGAATAATTCAACCACACCGATAACGGAAAGTACGCAGGTATCCTTAATATTAATGATTAAGTTGTTACCGATCTGAGGCATGATATTACGGAGAGCCTGTGGCATGATAACATTGACCATGGTCTGAAAATGTGTCATACCAATGGCTTTGGCGCCTTCTGTCTGACCTGGATCAATGGAAAGAATTCCGCCTCTTACCGTTTCTGCCATATAAGCACCTGTATTGATGGACACGATGAAATATGCAGCAAATACGATGGACATATTGATCTGAAAGAGAGCCGAGGAACCATAAAATATGAACATGGCCTGGACCATCATAGGGGTTCCCCTGAAAATCTCTACGTAAACATTTAAAATAACTTTAACTGCTTTCAGCAAGACTCGTTTTACCGGGTTATCATACTTTGAAACAGGAATGGTCTGAACAATTCCCACTGCAAAACCAATGATACAGCCAATCAGTGTTCCTACAATGGCAATCGCCATTGTCTTACCGGCGCCGCTCAGGAAGGAGGGACCGTATTCCCGCAGAATAAACAGCATTCTGCCTAAAAAATCTGATGGTAAAGACATATTACCTTCTCCTTTTCTAACTGTCATTTAGACAGAACAAGCGGCACGAAGATAAGAACGCTCTTGTCCCGTGCCTGCAAGCCCTGATTCTCTTTTATTTCGTACTACTTTGACAATGGCTGTACGGAAATGGCTTCTTCCATCATCTTGTCAAAGTCAGCCTTTGTCATCTTAGAAAGGACTCCGTTGATGGCATCCTTTAACTCCGTGTTGCCCTTCTTTAAGGAAACTCCGATGTTAATGTCTTCGTCAGATACCTTGAAGTCACCGTCTGTACCGGTAAAGTCAAGAAGCTTAAAATCAGGATAAGCAATTAATGCTGCTTGTCCGGTAGGTTTGTCTGTTACTACCACGTCACATCTGCCAGAGCTTAAAGCTACTAACATGGCAGGTGCGGATTCCATAGCCGGCTGGATATCTGCATTGGGGATCTGAGGAAGGCAGCTGTCATACCAGATGGTATTTAACTGGGAAGTACCAGTTGCACCAGAAAGATCTGCTACGCTTTTTGCATTCTCATATTTGCCGCCGCCCTTTACAAGGGCTACGATGGTCGCATAGTAATATGGATCTGTAAAATCTACTGACTGGAGGCGCTCTGCTGTAATGGACTGTCCTGCAATGACGCAGTCAACCTTGCCAGACTGAACAGCAGGAACTAAAGAATCCCAGTCCAGCTTTACGATCTCAAGGCCGTATCCAAGTTCATCTGCAATTTTCTTAGCCATCATAACATCATAGCCGTAAGCAA
The DNA here is from genome assembly GCA_000526575.1 of Clostridium sp. 12(A). Classification (GTDB taxonomy): domain Bacteria; phylum Bacillota; class Clostridia; order Lachnospirales; family Lachnospiraceae; genus Lacrimispora; species Lacrimispora xylanolytica. Next base: position 1,188,417 of record JAGI01000002.1, read on the forward strand.
AATCAGAACCACCGGAAATAGGAACTGCTCCATTGGCATCATTTGACTGGGTCCAGTTATAAGGCGCATAACTACACTCCATAGCAACTTTCAGTACTTTCTTACCGTCTGCATCTTTACCAGCTGCAGTGGTTCCTTTTCCAGCACCTCCGCCGCAGGCAGTAAGAGCTGCCGCCGCAAGGGAAACTGCTAAAAGAGTTGATGCAATTTTCTTTATTGTCTTTTTCATAACTGTTTTCTCCTCTTCTTGCCAAAATGAACTCTATGTAATAAATAGGTTCATTATAAAAAGATTTTTATTCCTTGTCAAGACTATTTGCGTAATCTGATATCAGCTCCCAAATTTCATCCCTTCCCTGCTTTGTTTCCGCAGAAAAAGGAATCACAGTTACATCACTTCCGATTCCCAAACCGGTCCTCACTGTCTTAATTGCCTTCTGTACCTGGCTTCTCTTTAATTTATCCAGTTTTGTCGCGATGATTACCGGCTGATACCCCTGATACACGATCCAGTCATACATGGTCTTATCATTGACGGAAGGTTCGTGTCTAATATCAATCAATAAGAATACGCATTGGAGCATAGGGGATTTGTGAAGATAATTTTCAATCATCTTTCCCCATTTTGCTTTTACCTCCAGGGCTACCTTTGCATAACCGTATCCAGGAAGATCCACATAATAAAACGCATCATTGATATTGTAAAAGTTAATTGTCTGGGTCTTTCCCGGCTGGGAAGATGTCCTGGCAAATGATTTGCGGTTCATCAAAGCATTGATCAAAGAGGATTTTCCTACGTTTGATTTTCCTGCAAAGGCGAATTCCGGCTTAGTATTCTCCGGAAGCGTACTTGTAATGCCACATACCGTTTCCAGATCTACGGATTTAATAATCATATGATTTCCTTTCTATTCCTGGAGAAATGCCTCCTGTAAGACCTCTGACATATGCTTTACATACACGATGGTAAGATTCCCGATAATCTCATCTGAAAGCTCCAGAATATCAGATTTATTCTTAAATGGAACCAGCACGGTTTCCACATGTGCCATACGGGCAGCCAGTATCTTCTCTTTCAGACCACCGATAGGCAGCACACGGCCTCTCAGGGTTATTTCTCCAGTCATGGCCACCTTTGCCTTTACTTTGCGGTTAATGACCGCAGAAAGCATGGCTGTTGCCATGGTGATGCCTGCCGAAGGACCATCCTTTGGAACGGCCCCTTCCGGTATATGAAGATGGATGTCGTGCTTTTCAAAATAATTATCTGCCACCTTGTAGTCCGGGCAAACCGAACGCACGTAACTAAGCGCCGTCCGGGCAGATTCCTTCATGACATCTCCCATCTGTCCGGTGAGGGAAAGATTTCCTTTTCCAGGCATAACATTGACTTCGATCTGCAGGGTACTTCCTCCAACACTGGTCCAGGCAAGGCCTCTTACGATTCCAACCTCATCATCCTCATTGACATCCTCAAAGGTTACCTTCTCTTTTCCCAAGTATGTTTCAAGATTCAAATCAGTAATCTCGATGACCTCTTTTTTGTTCTCCAAAAATTGTCTGGCAGCTTTACGGTATACAGCACCGATCCTTCTCTCCAGTGTTCTGACACCTGCTTCTCTTGTATAATTGTGAATTATTTTTTCAAGGGCTTTATCTGTGATGGTGACCTGACTCTCTGTCAGCCCATTCTTTTCCCTTTGCTTTCTTACTAAGTAATTCTTTGCAATATGGAATTTTTCATTCTCCGTATAGCTGGTTACTTCAATTAATTCCATACGGTCAAGGAGCGGCCCCGGTATGGTTGTGGTCGTATTAGCCGTAGCAATGAATAAAACATTGGATAAATCAATGGGAAGCTCGATATAATGATCCCGGAACTTTACATTCTGTTCACTGTCAAGGACTTCTAAAAGGGCGGAAGAAGTATCTCCCTTGTAATCTCTGCTAACCTTATCGATTTCATCCAAAAGCATAAGAGGATTGCTGACTCCTGCCTGTCTTAGAGCCTCTGCAATTCTTCCCGGCATCGCACCTACATATGTTTTCCTGTGACCCCTGATCTCCGCTTCGTCCCTGACTCCGCCCAGGCTGATTCTTACATATTCCTTATTCAGTGCCTTTGCCACTGAGCGGGCGATGGAGGTTTTACCGGTTCCTGGAGGTCCCACCAGACAAACGATAGGGCTTGTTCCTTTTTTTGTCAGCGTACGGACTGCAAGGTATTCAAGAATACGTTCCTTCACCTTTAAAAGGCCATAATGGTCCTCATTTAATATATCTTCGGCATGGGTTATGCTGTTGTTATCCTTAGAAACCTTTTTCCAGGGAAGCTCCAAAACAGTCTCTAAGTACATGCGCACTACGTTGGCCTCCTGGCTGCCGCCTGGCATCGCCTTAAAGCGCTCAATTTCCTTTTGGATTTTATCTTTAATTTCCTTATCAGCCTTTAATGATTTTAACCGCTTGTTGTATTCATCTGCATCGCTAAGAGGATTATCCTCTCCTAACTCTTCCCGGATTACCTTTAACTGCTCTCTTAAAATATAATCCTTCTGGTTTTTATCAATTCGATCTTTTACCTGAGACTGTAATTCCCGTTTTACCTTTGTGACCTCAATTTCAGTCAAAAGATGCTTCATGACTAGGGCATACCTTTCATCCAGCATAATGCTCTCTAATACCTGCTGGCGTACCTGGTAATCCCAGGAAAGCTGCACGGCGATCTGATCCAGAAGCTCCCCTAAATCTGACAGTACTAAAAGACCAGGAATCACTTCTTTAGAAAGCCTCTGGTTCTCCTTGCCGTATTCTGAAAGCTTATCCTGAACAATCTGCAGCATAGCCTGTTTTGTAACATCATCTATCATCTCATCAAATTCAAATACTGTATCGATTTCTCCCACCAGCATGGGTTCTTCATTCTCAAGAGCCAAAAGCTCTGCACGTTCCAGACCTTCCACCATAACACGGATTACATTGCCAGGCATCTTTACCAGCTGCTTGATAACAGCAACCGTACCGATGGAATGCAGTCCCCCGAAATCAGGATTCTCTTCTTCCGAATCCCTCTGGGTGACGAGACACACCTTCTGGTCTCCAACCATTGCTTTTTCTACGGCTGTCGCAGACTTTGGCCGGCTGATATCAAAATGTAACATCATTTTGGGAAGAACCGTCATGCCGCGCAGGGCGATAACTGGCATTGTGATTGTCTTATGCACCATAATGTTCTCTCCTTTGCATTCAAAAAGGTGTTGCAGCAGTTTTCTCGCTGTAACACCTTCCCGACTCATGCAGGGATCTATGCGATCTCGCCTGTTTTATCTTTTCTAAGCTTTTGGGCCAGCGATTTTCTGGGAACTGTCGTATCCCGGAAGATGAGTTCTGGCTCACCTGTCTTATCTACAACTTCCTTGGTAATCTTGCAGATTCCGATGTTGCTGTCGGAAGGAATTTCATACATCAGCTCCATCATCACGCTTTCCATGATGGAACGAAGACCTCTGGCACCGGTTTTTCTCTCTACGGCCAGCTCTGCAATTCTTTCTACCGCTTCCTTGGACAGTTCAAGTTTTACATCGTCAAGTTCAAACAATTTCTGGTATTGTTTTACCAGAGCATTCTTTGGCTCTGTTAATATCTTAACCAGTGCCTCCCTGTCTAAAAGCTCCAGGGAAACAGTAATCGGCACACGACCGATAAACTCTGGAATCAGACCAAACTTCACCAGATCCTGAGGAAGGGTCTTTCTTAAAAGATCATCAATATCTGTCTTATTCTTATCTACGATTTCCGCATTAAAGCCGATAGAACCGGCACTTAAACGGCTTTCAATAATTTTTTCCAGTCCATCAAAGGCTCCGCCGCAGATGAACAAAATATTCGTTGTATTGATCTGTAAAAGTTCCTGATGAGGATGCTTTCTTCCTCCCTGTGGAGGCACACTCGCAACCGTACCTTCCAGGATCTTTAACAGCGCCTGCTGAACACCTTCACCGGATACATCTCTTGTAATGGAGACATTCTCCGATTTCTTTGTTATCTTATCGATCTCATCGATATAGATAATTCCGTATTCCGCTCTGCTTATATCATAATCAGCTGCCTGGATTAATTTTAAAAGAATGTTTTCTACATCCTCTCCCACGTAGCCTGCTTCTGTCAGGGCAGTTGCATCTGCAATGGCAAAAGGAACATTTAACACCTTTGCAAGGGTCTGGGCAAGGTAAGTTTTACCGGAGCCGGTAGGTCCTAACATAAGAATATTGCTCTTTTGCACATCCACATCCAATTTCTTTCTGGATGTGATTCTCTTATAGTGGTTATAGACTGCTACTGACAATACCTTTTTTGCGTTGTCCTGACCAATCACGTAGCTGTCCAGAAATTCTTTGATTTCCTTTGGCTTCATCAGATTGATATCAGCAAAATCAGGTCCTTCTTCTTCGTGATTGTCAAATTCTTCTTCCAATATCTCTGCGCATAAATCAATGCACTCATCGCAGATATAAACATTATTGGAACCGGCAATCAATTTCTTTACCTGATCCTGGGTTTTCCCGCAAAAAGAGCATCGGATCTTTTCGTCAGTTCTGACCGGCATACATACACCTCATTCTTTCCTATAGTTACTTATGCTTTAAACATAAAGGTCTGCCCCAAAGGGATTAACGATTGTGGTTGTAAAGTATATCATCTATCAGGCCGTATGCTTTTGCTTCATCCGCAGTCATATAATTGTCACGTTCTGTGTCGCGCTCAATTACTTCGTACGGCTGGCCTGTATTAGCTGCCAGTATATCATTTAAACGCTTTTTAATCTTTAAAATGTTATCTGCAACGATTCTGATATCCGTCGCCTGTCCCTTAGCTCCGCCTGAAGGCTGATGGATCATTACCTCAGCATTAGGAAGTGCAAATCTCTTGCCTTTTGCTCCGCCGGCTAAGAGGAAAGCACCCATACTGGCTGCCATACCCATACAAACGGTTGAGACATCACATTTGATGTAATTCATGGTATCATAAATTGCCATACCTGCGGTAACAGAACCGCCAGGGCTATTGATATAGAGATTGATATCCTTATTAGGATCTTCTGCCTCTAAAAATAACAGCTGTGCCACAATCAGGCTTGCTGATACATCAGAAACTTCTTCACCAAGGAAAATAATTCTCTCCTTAAGAAGTCTGGAATAAATATCGTAAGAACGCTCGCCCTTACTGGTTGATTCAATGACATAAGGTACTAAACTCATCTGTCTTCCTCCTGTCTCTTTTCTTCAAAGCCGAATAGACTCCGGACAAAAAACGTCAGGAATCTATCCGGGTGAAACATCTTATACTAATTTTGCTTCCGCAACAAGAAAGTCTACTGCTTCCTGAACTGCAAGATCTTCCTTCATCTGATTGATACCGCTCTCTCCAAGATATTCTTTCACCTGGTCAGCTTCCATCTTGTAAGCTTCTGCCATGCCAGCGATTTCCTTCTCAACAGCTTCATCAGCTACTGTGATGTTCTCAGCCTTAGCAACTGCTTCTAATACAAGTCTGGTCTGAATTCTCTTAAGTGCCTGTGGCTTCATCTGATCCTTTAAGGATTCGATTGTCATGCCTGTAAATTTCATGTACTGGTCAAGAGATAATCCCTGGCTCTGCATTCTTCTTGCATAATCGTTTACCATGTTATTTACCTGGCTTTCGATCATTGGCTCAGGAATCTCCATGGTAGAATTCTCAACAACCTTCTGAACTACATTGTCTTCGTTCTCTGTTGCTGCTTCTTTTTCTTTCTTTTCTGCAAGCTTAACTTTGATGTCATTTTTGTACTCTTCCAAAGTTTCAAACTCAGAAACTTCACTGGCGAACTCATCGGTTAACTCAGGAAGCTCTTTTTTCTTGATTTCCTTAACGGTAACCTTGAACATAGCTGGCTTTCCGGCTAAATCTGTTGCATGGTACTCATTTGGGAATGTAACATTCACTTCACAAGCTTCACCGATTTTCTTACCGATTAACTGCTCTTCAAATGTATCAATGAAGGAATGGGAACCGATAGTAAGAGGATAATCCTCTCCTTTTCCGCCTTCAAAAGTCTTTCCATCAACAAAACCTTCAAAATCAACGACAGTCTGGTCGCCGTCTTCCACAGCTCTGTCTTCTACAGATACCAGTCTGGAATTCTGCTCCTGAACTCTCTTTAATTCTGCAGCAATGTCTTCTTCAGTCACTTCTGCAGAAGCTTTTGTTACTTCAATTCCTTTATACTCGCCTAAAGTCACATCAGGCTTTACGGCAACAGTAGCGGTATAGATTAAGTTCTGTCCTTTTTCTACCTGTACAATGCTGATCTCTGGTCTGGAAACGATGTCCAGTCCGCTTTCTTCTGCTGCACCTGCATATGTTGCATCAAGAGCTTCGTTTACTGCATCTTCGTATAAAACGCCTGCTCCGTACATCTTTTCAATCATGGCCTGAGGAGCTTTCCCTTTTCTGAAACCTGGGATATTAAATCTGCCCTTATTCTTATTGTAAGCTGCGGTAAGCGCCTTGTCAAACTCCTCAGCCGGCACCTCTACCGTTAACTTTGCCATGTTCTTCTCTAATTTTTCTACTTGTAAACTCATCAATGGGTTCCTCCTTGAAATATATGTGAACCGCCATACCGACAGGGCGTTACACTTCAATTTAGCATTATATCATACTCGTCCCGTAAATTCCAGTATTATTTACGAAATCATAAGGCATTTCCTGAAAACTCCTGCATCTTCTTCACAATGTACGGGTCAAGGGGACGGATCTCCATTTGTGGTCTGGCAATATAATATCCCTGGAAAAGCTGGACACCGCAATTCATTAAAAATTCCAGTTCTTCTGCCGTTTCCACGCCTTCTGCCAGCACCTGGATGCTGTTTTTTTCCGCAAAGCCCATTAGGTTTTTTAAAATGATCTGGCGGTTGGGGTCCTCATGGATGCGCCGGATCAGGCTCATATCCATCTTCACAATATCCGGTTTCATGTGAAGAAGAATGGATTCGCTGTTGTATCCGGTTCCAAAATCATCGATGGCTGTGAGCCCGCCCCAATCCTTTGCCATTTCCTTTTTGCTTTGCATGAAGTTCTGGCTGGCCGGCTCCCCTTCCGTCATCTCGATTACCACTCTTTTAAGAAGCTCTCCGTACTGCTCCTCCAGCTCTTTGATTCCTTCTTTTGTCAGACAGACACTGGCAATGGAATTGATAAACAGCTTTTCATCCTTCCCAAGCTGTCCTGCCTCTGCCTCTGCCTTTGCAGCCCTCAGTCCGGCAAACCAGGTAAGGATCTCCATCTGTGGCAGCTTTGCCTGGGCTCTTGTTAAGTTAAGCACCTCACCAATTCCTTTGATATTGGAAAAATCGGGCCGCATAAGAAGCTCATATCCATAAACAGCTCCTTCTCTTGTGGCAATTGGCTGAAAGGCAAACCGCACTTCCTTCCTGTCCAGCAGCCGGTTAAGCTCTTCACTTCCTGTGAGCATATAGGAATTATGTCTATGCTCAGACATATCAAATTCCTTAACCACACCCTTTACACTATGCTTCACCATGTACATGGCAAAGTCTGCATAATTAAATAACGCATCAAAATCAAGCGCATCATCCGGATACCAGGAAAGCCCCCCGGATACCCGTATGGGAAACTGATAACCGCTCTCCATCTTCAAGGTGAACTTTTTAAGGTGCTTCATAAAATCCCGGACAATTCTTCGGATATCTTCTTTTTCCCGGCCTTTTAAGAATACTACAAATTCATCCCCCGAATATCTGGAAATAATACCTCCATATTCCATAAATTTTTTCAGGCAGTCTGCAAACAGCACAATATAGCGGTCACCCTCGTCATGACCGTATGTATCATTGATATATTTTAAATTATCAAGATCCCACATAATTACGGCTGCAATTTCGTCTTGCAGCCCCTCTATGGCAGCCAGAGCCCTCTCTCGAAACGCCCTGCGGTTATATATTTCTGTTAAAAGATCATAATTTCGTTCCCGTTCAAGCTTTTCTTTCTCTTCTACATTTACCGTTACATCGGTGCAGACTCCAAGAACGGTTCCTTTTTTTGACTCATCCAGAATGATTTCAATCCATCTAAGGCCATCTGGCCCCTCAAGACACTTTAAAATCCGGTCTCCTTTTAATTCTATCTGCCCAAAGGTCTGTCTTAACAGGGGGTTGAATTCCTCTGCCTTTATGTAACAATAAGCCTCTTTCATCTTACCCCAGCCAAGCATTTCAAAGAGGGATCTGCTGCAGAAAACTCTATTTTCTTCCTCCTCGTATTCAAATACTCCAACAAGAACATTCGCATGCTCCAAAATCCCGGACATTTTATAGGAGGCCCGGTCCACATCACGGTTTAACAGTTCAATGGTTTCTGATAATTCGTCGATTTCCTTTACATGGACCCGCTCCAGTGACAAACCACGGCTTCCTGATTTTCTTCTAAGTTCCTCCACCAGTCTGCGAATAGGCTCTGTCATAATTCTTCCTATCATATATGCTCCCAGAAGGCTGAAAAGCAGCGGAACCAGCATGGAGCTAAAAAGCATGCGCCTAACGGCATTATAAAAGGACAGAAGATCTTTCTGCCTCGCCATGCCCACCATTACCCATTCGCTTCCTCCATACATTTCGTCTGCGCCATAAACATCAAGCTTATTTACGCTGGCATACCATTCGGTGCCCTCCGGTGATCTTAAGGTACTGATATTTTCCTTATGGTTGTATTCATATTCAATTTTTGTATTCTCATTGAAATACTGATTATAGAGATATCCTGATTCCGCAACGGGAATGATAGTATTCGTTCCTTTTTCCCATATGCCAAGGAGCCAGCATTCATTAAAGCTGCCATTAATCTGTTCCTGCGAAAGAATCTGCTCCAGCTGATTTACCGTCATCTCAAGTCCGAAGACCCCTAAAACCGTACCGTCTTCCAAAATAACAGGGGCAGAATAGGTAATGACCTCTGTATCTTTGGGGCTTAGGCGAAAGGGTGAACTTAAATAAGCATACCTCATGGTATCCTTCTTCTTTCCCTTATACTTTATCGCCGCATCAAAAGGCTTCTGATAAAAATCAGCCGCTCCTTTTCCTCCTGTATTTAAAAATCCCAGTTCCCAGAAAGAATCCAATGGAATATTGTATTTTTCAGCCAGTGAGGGTAATCCCCGTTCCATTAAAAGGGAGGAATTGTCATTTAGATATCCTCCCGGATTGGAATTCCGGATATAGAAACCTGCTTTCATCCCTGTGGGGCTTTTCATAGCCGCTGGCCCATTTAATACCATAAAAACACCAGTGGCATTGCTTAAATGGAGCATTTCAATGGACTTTCCCATTATGGTATCGATGATATCACGGTTTAAGTCATAATCTGAAAATATGGCTTCCGGCTCTCGTTGTTCTTTTTTAAGTAATTTTTCGATCTCTTCTGACATAAATCCGGAATTATTAAGCATCACCACCCAATGGTGCATGGTTTCCTTCTCAAATCCGGTCATGGTATTCTTTGTGTTTTCTGTCAGTATATTTATTTCGTTCTTTTTTAGTTTGATGGAAACTCCGCCGAATAAAACGGTTCCGGCAATGACCGCTGCCTGTAGTACCAGAAGAATAAGCAACGGTCCAAGCAGCTGGGTACGAATGGATTCACTTTTCTTTTTTTTCATGACTTATTCTCCGATGATCGTCTCCAGCTGCTTTTTGGTGATTTCATACCATTGTTCAAAATTATCATCTGAGAGAAAAGCAGAAACCGCATTCTCCCTGGCCATTCCCTGTTCCATAAGCGCACTTACCTTTTCATAATCTTCTTTTGCTTTCCCACTCATGGAAGTTTGCAGGATCTCCCTGGCCTTATCTCCGCCCTTAAAAGGTTTTGAAGTGTAGAGCCGGTATCGATTGGCTGTATCCAGTCCAATAAGCAGATTTTGTGATGCCGGACTTGTTTCCCCTGATTCCTCTAAAAACGGCTTTAAGATCTCCTGGGTTCCTGATACCTTTTTCACAGGAAGATAGCCGGAGCCGATGGAAAATTTCATGTTGTTTTCCACACGCGTAAACCACTTTAGAAATACAGTTGCTGCATATTCCCTTTTTTCTTCGGAACGAAATACCATCATGCCAGCTCCCTGGGAAACAGCAGAGGGAATCGTTCCCTCGAAATTAGGCAGAGAATAGAGCTTACCTTCGATGGAATAGCTGGTCCCATCGTCTAGGGTAACAGAAGTAGGAAAATAAGAAATCCCACTGGTTGCTCCCACATACGCCGCCAGTTTTCCAGTCTTAACATCGTCGCTCCTGAATTTGCCATAGGAACCAAAATATCCATTGACATAAGGAACGTAATAGTTATCCCATAGCTTTCTCATGGTTTCTTTATCAAAATCCAAGACAATCTTACCGTTCTCAGTCTGAAAGATTTCATGGCCAAGCTGCATACTTCCAATAATTATGTAGTTTGCAAAGGCATCTCTTCCGAAAAATGCCTTCCCATCATCTGGCTTACTTGTGAGACTGTCTGTCCACTTATAGTAGGCCTCTGCCACCCGTACAATACCTTCCCAGCTTGAGAATACAGCTTCTGTCTCTCCTGTTGCCTCTGCAAACTTTTCCCAATCGGTCTGATTTACCACAAGAATTTCCGTTGACTTTGCAATGGGGAATACCTTTATGGCATCGCTCCCATCTATTTTCCCTTCTTCCATATAGGCGTTTACGTATTCTGAGATTTCTTCCGGTGTCAGATATGGGCTTAAGTCAGCCGCAAGCCCCATCTGGTCGATCTCATATACCTTATCCCCATAGGCTGAAAATACATCAGGCAATGGATCAGAACCTATTTTCTTATCTATGCTTTCATTGATCAGATTGCTTAATTCGTCTATGCTTCCTTTATTAAATGCTTTTACAATAATCCCCTGCTTTCGGCCCTCATTTTCATTGAAGGAACGAATCAGCTTATCAAATTCTTCTTTCTGTACGCCATTATAGTAATGCCATACGGTAATGGTGATGGGATTTTCTTCGGAAAGCCCGTAGGGGTCCCTTTTTTCACAGCCCGTCAAAAGGCTTAAGAAGACAGCCATCATAATAGGCAGCAGCCATGTTTTTCTCATACTTTGACCCACCCTGTCACATAGGAATCTGATCGTACTGGATTGCCTCCTTGATTCTTCCTGCCTCTTCTTCACTTGATAAATATTTTAATAGCTCAATCCCTAAGTCAAGGGCATAGCCAAGTCCTCTTGCTGTTGTAATGGTTCCGTCTGTAACCACACCCTGGCTGGTATGTCTGGCGCCTGTCAGCTCGCTTTCAAATCCCGGGAAGCAGGTCGCCCTTTTCCCTTCCAAAAGGCCAAGCCTTCCTAATACACTGGGAGCTGCACAAATTGCAGCAATTCTTACATTCTTCTCATACGCTTGCTTCAGCAGCTCTAAAAGACCTTCATGGGCTCCTAAATTTTTGGTTCCCGGCATTCCTCCCGGAAGAAACAGTAAATCAGCATCAGAGAACTCTGCTTCTGAAAACTCTAAATCTGCCTGAAGCTTTACCTTATGAGAGGTAATAACATCCCTGGTCCCCATGACAGATACCAGCTTTACATCCTGTCCTCCGCGAATCAATACATCCGTAACTGCCAGTAACTCAACTTCTTCTGAACCATCTGCCAAAAATGCATACACTTTACCCATAGCAATCCACTCCTTTTACTCTTCAAATTTATTGACTGTTGTAATTTTTATATAGTCTACCATATACTTTGTTTCTGCCTCTTCGCCGCTTATCATCTGAATCAGGGTATCCGCTGCCAATTTTGCCTGGCCCTCATGATCATTTAATACAGTTCCTTCGATATCACCTGCTTTTATCGCCTGGACGGTCTCCAAAAGTGCGTCCACTCCTACCAGGTAAATATCTTTTCCCGGTTGATAGCCCGCTTCTTTAGCTGCTTCCATGGCGCCCATTGCAATGGCATCGTTTCCGCAGAACATGACCTCTATCTGTTTCCCATATTGTGAAAAAGCCTCCTGTGCCTGCTTCTTTCCAGTCTCCATGCTCCAGTCCCCGTTTGCTGTATAGAGGGTTTCTGTCTTTACGCCCCCTTTTACAAGAGCCTTAATGGCATATTCCGAACGGTAATCGCTGTCTTCATTGCCAGGCTCTCCTTTTAACAGAACGCAGGATACCACTCCATCTTTATTGATATCTCCTTTTTGAGGAGTTTCTAATATAATCTCGCCCTGATAAGTCCCAGCCTGCCTGGAATCGGTTCCTACACTGGATATTGCCATCTGGCTGCTTTTCCACCTTTGCTGCTCCGTCTCGTTTGGTACCCGGTTAATAAATACCAACGGAATCTTTGCCTGACTTGCCGCATCTGCCAGCTTCCCTGCCACAGAGGTATTGACTGGATTTACAATGATTCCCTGGCAGCCATCTGCAATAAACTGGCTCACCTGCTGGTTCTGGATATCCTGATTGCCGCCTGCATTGCGCATAATCACCTCTGCATGATACGTCTCTTCCAGATACTGCTTTAACTCTGCACGATACAGCTTCATGAAGGTGTCATCATAACGATATATACTCACACCAATCTTAGGTCCTTTTTCTTCCAGAACCTGGCCACTCTCTGTTTCTTTCGCCTGGGTCTCGTTCACTTCTTTTTGTTTTTTGGAAAAAGTGCAGCCATGAAGCAGGAAAATGGTTCCTGCGATGAAAAAGGCTGTCAATATCCCTTTTTTTGACCACTTCATCTCTTTCTTTCTCCTGGATTTTACTGTATTTCTCATATTACCACGTTTTTCTTGATTTTGCCACATACTTCTATTTTTTATCCAATTGTGCTATACTAACACCATTCGGCATAAAACAAGCATTAGGAGGCCTTTTATGGAAATAGAACGAAAATATTTAATCTCCGCTCTCCCGGAGGGAGCTACTGACCATCCGTATCATCTCATTGAGCAGGGATACCTTTCCACAGAGCCAGTGGTCCGTGTAAGAAGAGAGGATGACAGCTATTATCTTACCTATAAATCAAAAGGGCTTTTAGAGAGAGAGGAATATAACCTTCCTCTGACTAAGGATTCCTATGATCATTTAATTCTGAAAGCAGATGGGCATATCCTTACGAAAAAGAGATACTTAATTCCAATAGAGGATTCTGATTCTCTGACGATTGAGCTGGATATCTTTGAAGGACGGTTTGAAGGGCTGATGCTTGCAGAAGTAGAGTTTGAGAGCCGGGAGGCGGCGGAAGCCTTTGCTGCACCGGAATGGTTCGGCGAAGATGTAACGTTTTCCGGCGAGTATCAAAACAGCCGTTTAAGCAGGCTGGCATAAAGAAACCGAAGCGAAGGCAGAATAAATTAATATTCTACACCTTCGCTTCGGTTCTTTTTCTGACTATGCAGACGAAAGTCTTCCTGTCATTTATATTATTTCTTAGCGATATATTTTCTGATATCAAGAGCGATTGCTACTACGATAACAATCCCCTGCGCAATGTACTGGTAGTTGGTATCCACTCCAAGGTACTGCAGACATGTCTTTAAAATCTCAAATACCAATACACCAATGAGAACACCGGATACTTTACCAATACCACCGTTAACGGAAACACCACCGATGGTACAGGCGGCGATTGCCTCCAGCTCCCAGCCCATACCCATGTTTACAGAGGAACCGCCTGATTTGGCGCCTACAAGAAATCCTCCCAATGCATAAAGAACGGCTGCTGTTACATAGATAATGATCTTGGTCTTATTGGTATTTACACCGGAAACCTCTGCTGCCTGCTCGTTTCCACCGATGGCATACATATATTTTCCGTGAGGAGTCTTGTTATAAACAAACCAGATAATGAGACCAATTGCCAGAGCGATTAAAAATAAATAAGGAATCACACCAAAAAGTCTTCCTTTTGCCACCTCGGTATAAGCCGGGCGGTAGCCTCCGATTGGTGTTGCATTGGTATACACAAGACATGCTCCGTATACAATTAACTGCATACCCAAAGTTCCGATAAAGGCCGGTACCTTAAGGTATGAAATAACAAGGCCATTGATCAGTCCGAAAATGGCACAGACAGCGATACAGATTAAAAGCACTGCAAAGACCCACCAAATCCCAAAATCAGGAAGATTAGGGAAGAATTTTCCGCTGTATCCTGGCTTCTGGAGCAGAGTACCTGCAAGACAGGCAGAAAGTCCTACAATACGTCCTGCGGAAAGGTCTGTACCTCTGGTGATCAGACAGCCTGAGATACCGCAGGCAATGATGAATCGAGGTGCAACATTCAGTGCAATATTTTTCAAGTTATCTGGTGATGCAAAAGCTGGCTGCTTGATTGCCGTAAATATGGCCAGCAGGATGAGGACAACGATGATTCCATTATTAATAAGGAAATCCTTCATATTAACCTTCTTAGCTGTCATGACTTAACCTCCTGAGTGGAACTTTCTCCTATTTTATCGTTTAGATCAAATTTAGTGGCAAACGCCATAATCTTCTCCTGAGTTGCCTCCTCATCTTCTACTTCTCCTGTTATACGTCCGTTGCACATAACAATGATTCGGTTTGACATGCCAATGAGTTCAGGCATTTCAGAGGATATCATAATAATGGATTTTCCCTGCTTCACTAAATCCACCATAATTTGATAAATTTCAAACTTAGCGCCTATGTCAATTCCTCTGGTCGGTTCATCCATGATAAGAATATCCGGATTATTGGCCAGCCATCTTGCTATAATTACCTTTTGCTGGTTTCCTCCTGAAAGGGATTGAATCTGCGTTCTGTCATTAGGCGTTTTTATACTCAGCCTGGAAATGCTGTCTTTTACTACCGTTCCGACCTTTTTACTGTTAATGACACCTGCTTTTGTATAATTCCGGTAAGAGGAGATTGCCGTATTGTCAGAAATACTCAGGCATCCGAAGATTCCGTTTCCCCTTCGGTCTTCGGTTATCATCCCAACGGAATTATTAATCGCATCCTGCGGGTGCTTGATTGACACTTTTTCCCCAAGGATTTCAATATCTCCGGAAGCGATGTTTCGCATCCCAAAGATGGCTTCCATAAGCTCGGTCCTTTGAGCTCCAACCAGACCTCCAAAGCCTAATATCTCCCCACGTTTTAACTCAAAGGAGCAATCCTGAAAGGAACGCTTGTGAATGCTTGACAAATGGCTTACCTTTAATAACACTTCATCCGTTCTGTAATCATCCTTTGGCGGATAAACATTACCAAGTTCACGTCCTACCATCTGTTTTACAATATCTTCATCTGTAATGTCCTTAACTTCCCAGGAGCCTACGTAAGTGCCATCCCGCATGATGGTGATATCATCAGCGATCTGTCTGATTTCTGCCATCTTATGGCTGATATATATCATAGAAACTCCCCTGGATTTTAAGTCTCTTATAATCCGAAAGAGGGCTTCTACTTCGTTATCAGTCAGAGAAGAAGTCGGCTCATCCAGAATTACCAGCTTCGCATTCTGGCTTACCGCTTTTGCAATCTCTACTGACTGCATTTGTCCGATTGAAAGAGTTCCCAGCTTTGCTTTGGGATTAAACTCCATTTTAACATCCTTAAGCCATTTTTCTGCTTCTGCATTCATAATTTTATGATCCACAATCTTTAATGGACCAAATTTTATGAGAGGATATCTTCCCAGATACATGTTCTCTGCAATGGAACGCGCCGGAACCGGCTGCAGCTCCTGATGTACCATGGCGAGCCCTTTGTGCAATGCATCATCAGGGTTTGCAATATCCACTTTGTTGCCGTCGATGAAGACTTCACCTTCATCCATGTTATAGATGCCAAAAAGGCATTTCATAAGGGTTGATTTGCCTGCTCCGTTCTCCCCCATCAAGGCGTGAACGGTACCGGGACGTACTTTTAAGTTAATCTTATCAAGTGCCTTGACTCCGGGAAAGGATTTACTGACTCCAACCATTTCCAGTCTATACTGCTCTGCCATCCCGTTTCTCCTTTCATTACATTATTATTGCCCATGTTCTTTGGGCATCCAGGTATACCCGTAGGGTGCTTCATTATCTTTAAAAATCGGGTGTGCCTTACCGACACACCCGCTATTCAGCTTTTTTAATTATTTTAATTTATCTAAGATATCCTGAGCATTTCCTTTGGTAACCTTGATATAGTCAACCATGTTTACGTTTTCAACTGCTTCTCCTTTTAAGAACTTAACTGCCATATCACTTGCTGTCTTAGCCTGTGAGAAGTGATCGTTGAATACGGTACCGGTCTGCTTGCCGTCGATTACGTTCTGAACTGCTTCTGTTAACGCATCAACACCAACTAAATAGATATCTTTATCTACTGTGCGGCCTGCTGCCTCGATTGCCTGTAAAGCACCAAGTGCCATAGCATCGTTGTTGCAGAAGATAACTTCGATCTGATCGCCGTACTGTGTTAAGGCATCCTGAGCAATCTGCTGTGCTTTTGCCTGATCCCAGTCACCACGCTGCTTTAAGAGTTCTTTTACTTTCATACCAGACTCTGTAAGAGCTTTCACAGAAAACTCGGTTCTATACTGTGCATCAACGTTCTCTGGGTCACCCTGAATCATAATATAGTTAATAACGCCATCGCCATTGATATCACCTTTGTTGGAGGTTTCAAGAATTTCTTCTCCCTGATAGGTACCAGACTGTCTTGCGTCACATCCTACGTAGGTTGCATTGATTTTCTCATCTTTCCATCTCTGCTCTTCTTCTGTATCAGGCTCACGGTTAATGAATACAACCGGAATTCCTGCTTCTTTACACATGTTGGTAATTTCCGGAGCGGAGGAAGCCTGAACAAGGTTTAAGATCAGTACATCATACTTCTGTGTGATGAAGTTCTGAATCTGATTGGTCTGCTCTGCCTGATCACCCTTGCCATCCTGAATAACTACATTCTCCTTTTTAAAGCCAAGGTCCTCTGTCAGATAACGCTGAAGCTCTGTTCTGTAAAGAGTCATAAAGTTGTCGTCAAACTTGTAGATAGAAATACCCACTTTCTTATCTGCTAAGTCACCGCCTACTGCGTCCTTTACTGCCTTTGCAGTGGTTTCAGCCGCGCTTCCATCCTCTTTTTTGGTCTCAGCTGCAGTGGTAGCCTCTGATGCTGCCGTAGTTCCTTTGCCTCCTGAACCGCATCCTGCCATGGATAATACCATTGCTGATGCAAGGCCAACTGCTAATACTTTTTTAAGTAATCTCATGAAAAATCCTCCCTTTACATTATAAAATGAGCGTATCGATGTAAGCATTTTGCTTTATCAACACGCTCATTATATAGTTTTTTTGTGCACTTTTCCATAAGATATTATTGGGTCATATATCGAATTTTTTAGATTATCTATATTTTTATAGAATATTTTTATATTTTTGTAACTCACGGACAAAGCACAGTTCTTTATTGCTGGTAAACCGCCCTCTGACTGCAGTCATAATATTTGCCATCACGAAGAGCTACCTTATCCTGTACATTATCTCCTAAGGATTCTGCTGCTGCAATTTCAAATATGACCTTTGCATATTCCTCGCCATCACACTGAACGGTTCCGAATATTTTACCGGTACGAAGCCCTTCTATGCCCTGGGGAGTGCCGTCAATCCCTACGATCTTAATTGGTTTTTTAATGTTATTTCTCTCCAGGGCATCTGATGCTCCAAGAGCCATATCATCATTGTTACAAATCACTACCTCAATCTGGTCCGGATATTCGGAGAGCCACTGTTCCATCCAGGCGGAGGCCTGACTTCTGTCCCAATTGGCTATGGCACCAGTGATTTTCTCTAAGGGCACTCCCCCATTTTTCAGAGTCTGTATGGACCATTCTGTACGAATCAGCGCATCCTGATGACTGCTCTCTCCTTCTAAAAGAACGTAGCTTACTTTCCCGTCTCCATTTAAATCAAGAGAAGCCGGATCTTTTTTATATGCCTCCACCAGTATATTTCCCTGCAAAACAGCAGTTTCCTTTGCATTCACTCCCACATAGTAAAGCTTCTCCCACCTCCTCATATCCTCTTCTACCGGCTCTCTGTTAAAAAATACCACAGGCAGCTTGGCGTCCATTGTCTTATTTATAATGTTGGACGCCATGGAGCGGTCTACCACATTAACGCAGATGGCATTATATCCAAGGGAAATAAAGCGGTCTACCTGGCTGTTTTGCGTATTTTGGTTTCCCTTGGCATCTACGACTTCCATAACTACCTTAACTCCGGTCCTTTTTTCGTATTCCTTTGCCTGGCCCTCTAAATTGGAACGCAGCATATTGATAAATGAGTCATCCCCCCGGTAAAGTGCTACGCCTATGCGAATGGCTTTTTTATCGTCTGTTTCTCCCGCTTTAAAATTCTTATAAGAAACCCCTGCCAGAATCAAAAGTATTACAAGTGCTGCTGCTATGATCCCATGAATTTTTCTCATATTCCTTCCCCCATTTAATCAATCGGATATAAGATTTTTTCCAACTTGCTTTCTCGCAGATTGGATTTGTTAATATAATAGGATTCCAAAATAATCTGGTCTCTTTCCTGTCTTTTGTGCAGCGCATCCACTGCCTTCTCAATGCTGGTATAGCCTGCATCAAACTGATTGTTTGCCATAAGCCCTTTTATGACTCCATTATCCAGCTGCTTTAATAGCTTTGTGGTACTGCCTGCTCCATAAAGTCCTGCAATATAATTGCCATAAACCGGACTTCCGGCGATGATGGTTGCTGCTTCATCAAGGCTCTCCACGTCAATGGCCGCAATAATAGCCGCTTTGCTGTCTGGATATACGGTTCCTTCTATGACCTTTCGAAAGGTTTCGATCTCCTTCTTTTCATACAGACCAACAGAAAATCCAGAGGCCTTAAGAACGGCAGTCAGTCCGTCGTACACCTCTCTGTTGTATCCATAATCCAGTCCTTGCGTAAAAATCCACACCGGGAGAGACGTAGAATGTTCTGATGCAATGGCTTGTCCCAGCTTTTTTCCCTCATCTTCATAATTAAGAGAAACGCTGCTGCGGACAAGTTCATTGGGGAACAGATTTCCAAGTACAACAACCGGGCTGTTAAGAACCATGTTATCCAGGGCCTTAGCACACGCTTCTGGTTTGGCTGGTGCCAAGATGACTGCCGCCGCACCGTCATCCATCTCTCTTTTTAACAGCTCCATCTGCTGAATGTCATCTCCTTTTTCAAAAAGTGTGATAAAGCTGACATCCACATTATATTCTTCTGCCGCCTTATCCACGCCCTTTCTGAAATTCGCATAATATTCGTCGCTGGTGTCACTGATAATTATGGAAACTGGATAAATATCTGTTTTCTTTTCTTTAATGATCAGATCCGTGGAGGACAAAAGAAACAGGAGAACCAGCAGCAATGCCATGAAACTCCATAGTAATTTTTCCTGTTTTGTCATACTCTTTTTTCCTTTTCTGAAACAGAACCATAAGAAACGGCAGGCAGGTGAATGGTAATGGTGGTTCCTTCGTCTGGCTCAGAGCTGATAATAAGGCCATACGCTTCCCCAAAATAAAGCTTAATCCGTTCATTCACATTCTTTACGCCGATTCCTGAGCCCTTTTTAGAGGTACTGTGAGACTGTCCGGTAAATAAGCTTTCGACTTGCTCCTCTGTCATTCCCAGTCCATTGTCCTTTACGATAAAATAAAGCTCTTCTCCCCGGCAAAAAACCTCTAAATAGATCTCTCCCTCTCCATCCATAAACTCCATGCCATGATAAATGGCATTTTCCACAAGAGGCTGCAGCATGAGTTTTAAGCTGGTCATCTCCAGACATTCTTCCTCTACATGGATTTCATAGGAGAATTTATTTTTAAACCGCATGTGCTGAATCATCAAATAATTCCTTACGTGCTCAAGCTCGTCCCGGACGGTAATAATGCTTTTTCCTTTGCTTAAGCTGATACGGAAGAATCTGGCCAGGGCGGTTACCGCTTTCACCGCTTCATTTTTTTGTTCATTTTCGATCATCCATACTATGATGTCAAGGGTATTGTATAAGAAATGAGGATTGATCTGAGATTGGAGAGTGTCAAATTCCTGTTTACGTTTGGCTTCATGCTCGGAAACAATGTCATCCATAAGGACGCGGATCTGCTTTGCCATGTTTTTAATGGAATTTCCTAAATGCTGGATTTCATAAGAACCTCCAATTAAAACAGGGGTGTCTAAATTTCCTTCTTCCAGCATTCCTACGGATTTTTCAAGCTCTTTGATCGGATTCGTGATACGTGATGAGATGTAAGAGTTTATTACGGCAAGTACCGATAAAATTAAGGTGATTAAAAAGACAATGAAAAGTCTTGTTTTAATGGAATTTAAGGATACCACATTTTTGGGAGTCACTCCGATGACCTTCCAGCCTGTATAGCCAATTGATTTGACCGTTATGATTCTCTCTTTCCCCTCCAGCTCCTCTCTGTGGTTTCCATCCTTATAGGTAGCAGCCGCCAGATTGCTTTCTTTCAAACGGCCGGAGTCAATAAGCTGCATGTTGGGGTGATAAAGAATCTGACCGTCGCTGCTTATGAGATAGACGTAGCCGTCCTTTCCAGTGGTTACCCCGTCAAAAAGATGCTCCAGACTGGAGTAGCTTAAGTCCACAAGCAGTACCCCCTGGGTGGTGGAGGTTCCTTCCGTAAGCTCCACGGCTCTTGAAAGGGAAATCACCCATCGGTACAGATTTTCATTGCTGTCAAAAATGTACTGGACATGGGGATAGGAGAAATGCTGGTTCTCAGTTTTATCCAGCGCATTGATGAACCAGTGCTCTTCTGTGACCTTCAGGCCATTTTTAAGCCTTGCCGCAGGAACCGCCTCCACCATGGAACCTGTCTGGGTAAAAAGGGCAATATTATCCACATTGTCCTTGTTATTGTCATATAACAGGGTGATTTCATTATTGATGGATTCGGAAGAAATGTCTGCATTTTTAACGGCACCATAATAAAGGGAATCTGACAGCTTCATGACCGTTCGCAGATAAGATTCCACAGACCTTGCCACCTGATTGATCAGGCTCTGATTCTCAGCCATTACCTTTTCCGTTACCTGGCCGGTGAGACGCTGGTATAGGGAAAAGGTGATTAAAAGGCTGGCAGCCAGTGCTGTCACGGTAAAATATACAAATATGGTATAGCGAATGCTGTTATTCTTTTTTTCCATTACCTGGCTCCGCGATATCTGGTGGGTGATACACCGAATTTTTTCTTAAACACATAGCTGAAATAATTCTGTTCCTGGTATCCTACCTTAGAAGCAATGATGTAGGTCTTATCATCGGTTTTGTTTAAAAGCTCCACCGCCTTATTAAGCCTTACCTCCGTAAGGTAAGCGATATAAGCCTGTCCGGTCTCCTTTTTAAATACAGTGGAAAAGTACGCCGGACTCATATGAAGATGGCGGCAGATCATCTCAACCGACAAATCCGGATTCTGGTAGTTATCCAGGATATACTGTTTTGCCTCCTGAATGACCTGTCTGGTGGTCATATCACGTTCCTGATTGATGAGATGATTTAATTTGCCTGCAATCCTTAGAAGCCACTGACCAAATTCCTCTATCTTTTTCAGCTTGTCAAACAGGACCATGGACTCCAGCTCCTCCCCCATAATATCCTCAAGAGCCAGATCATACTGCTGCATCATCTGAATGATGCTGTTAAAGATGCCAATCATGTAGATCTGCTGCTGACGAAAATGGACCTTGGCAGTTTTCATCTTCTCCATAATATTCTTTACAGAAGATTCAATCTTTTCTTCCGGTCCAAATTTAATAGCAGAGATCAGTTCTCCTTCTGTTAAGCTGTCAAATTCCAGTTTTCCGGAGCCCACAGGCTCCATATCATTGATATATATGGTACTGCCGTTCCCTGCAATGGCCTTGTAGCCAAGGGCATCTACCGCAGACTGGTATGCCTTTGGAATTCCCGAGATATCTTCACAGCTATGGCCAATGCCAATGGTAACAGGAACCTTTAAGATACGCTTCGTTTCTTTGCAGATATCCCCAAGAACATCGGTAAGCCCTGTGATGGAATTGTCCTCATCAAGGGCGGTAATGACCACCATGTCTGCTTCTGAGGCAGACTGAAACAGGGCGAACCGGCAGTATCCCTCCAGCTTCTCTCTTACAATCTGCATGACAGATATGGGAATCAGCTCTTCCTCGCTATGAAGTGATAGGGACTCCACAACATCTCCTTCTTCTACATCAATGGCTGCCAGCATCCATTTTCTCGCTCCCAGAATGGGGATATCATATTCCCTTAGCTTCTGTTCCGCCAAGTCTTTTTTTAGATTTTTATGGACCAGCTCATTAAAAAACTGCTCCCGAATAATAGGAAGGCTTTTCCGGTATTTCTCCCTTAAACGGCTTAGATTTCGTTTTTCTTCAATCTCAAGATCCAGATTTTCTTTAATCCGTTTTAAAATGGAGGTCAGCTCCTCCACATTGACCGGTTTTAAAATATACTCGGATACATTCAGCTTGATGGCCCTTTGGGCATATTCAAAATCATCATACCCGGAAAAAATTACCACCCTCATGGAAGGGTAACGCTGTCTGACCTTTTCTGCCAGTTGAAGCCCATCCATGTAAGGCATACGGATGTCAGTCAAAACTACATCCGGCTCCAGCATCTCTATTTTTTCCATGGCATCTTCCCCATTTTCCGCATCCCCAACCACGTGGAATCCAGCGGCCTGCCATTCAATTTTCTTTATAATGCTTTTGCGTACCTCTTCTTCATCGTCCACTAAAATAATGCTGTATAAATCCATACTGTCCTACCCCTCATAAGAAACAAACTGATTATTTTACCTGATATAACAAGGCGTTCACGATGGCTGCTGCCACATTGCTTCCACCCTTTCTTCCTCTGGCCACAATATAGGGGATTCCCTCAAGAGAGAGGATCATCTCTTTTGACTGCACTACATTGACGAATCCTACAGGAACTCCTATGATCAGTCTTGGACGGATCTTACCTTCTTTTATCAGTTCATGAAGCCGTACCAGGGCTGTTGGTGCATTTCCAATGGCGAAAATACATTCCCCAGGAAGCTTGGAGGCCTTGTCCATGCTTGCGCAGGCTCTGGTGGTATTGTGCTCCTTTGCATATTCTGCCACATCCTCATCTGCCATAAAACAGTCTACGGTGCAGTTAAGTTTTTTTAAAGCGGCCTTATTAATTCCAGCTTTCCCCATATTGGTATCCGTAATAATAGAAACGCCTTCTTTTATCGCTTTTAACGCAAGTTCCACGGCATGAGGGGAAAAAATCAGATTATCCGCATACTCAAAATCGGCTGAGGTGTGGATCACTCGTTTGATTACCAGCTCATTTTCAGGATCCAGCTTTTTCTCGCCCAGCTCTTTAGTAATAATCTCAAAGCTTCTCTTTTCAATTTCTTCCGGCAGCACTCGCTCTAATTCGTATTGTTTCATTGATTCCTCCGTTGTTGTCATTTGTTCTTGGTTAACCCCATGATACGGTAGATTGCTTCCATATCAAGGCTTTCTCTCAGCATATCTGCCAGACGTTCATATTGCTCTTCCTTATAATCCTGATAGGAGATCCCCTGAACATTACCAGAGATTCCTTTCATCTTCATAAGCCCTTCAACCACAGCTTCTCCGATGCCTTCTTTATCAAAGATGCCATGGATATAGGTTCCGTATACATTCCCCCGCTGACATCCGTCCATCTTTGCCAAATGGGAGCCGGACTGGCTTTCCATTACATAGGATAGAGGCGGCACTGCACGCACCGTTTCTCCCATATGTATCTCATAACCTTCTAAACTTCTGCCGGACAGCCCTGCCAGTATACCATCTACACTTGCAAAGGCTCCCGTCACTCTGGTTCTGGTTTTTTCTTTTTCAAATACGGTCCTTACCGGTAAAAGTCCCATTCCCCTTATCTGCTGGGAAGCAGATGCTGTCTCCACTCCATGAGGGTCTGAAAGGCTTTCCCCAAGCATCTGGAACCCACCACAGATTCCAAACACCGGAATGCCCTCTGCTTCCAGCTTAAGGATAGCGGCTTCCAACCCATTTTGCCGCATCCAGAGAAGATCTTCCATGGTATTTTTACTTCCCGGCAGGATTACCATGTCAGGACTTCCAAGGTCCTTTTCCCGTTCCACATACCGAAGCTGTACCTCAGGCATAATGGAAAATACCTGAAAATCTGTAAAATTGGATATTCTGGGAAACCGGATTACTGCGATTTCGGCTTTTGTGTGCTCCGTCCGCTCGGTTCCTTCCAAATGGGTCCCAAGGCTGTCCTCATCTTCGATATCCACCTTCATATAAGGCACCACACCTGCCACCGGTATATGAAGCTTATCTTCAATCATCTCAAGTCCTGGATCCAGAATGGTTTTATCGCCGCGGAACTTGTTGACCACCAGCCCGGCGATTCGCGCCCTTTCTTCTGGTTCTAGGAGCATAACAGTTCCATAAAGCTGGGCAAATACGCCTCCCCGGTCAATGTCTCCTACTAAAAGGACAGGGGAATCCACCATCTTAGCCATTCCCATATTTACGATATCATCCTGCTTTAAATTAATCTCAGCCGGGCTTCCTGCACCTTCTATCACAATGATATCATACTCATCGGAAAGCTTTTTAAAGGCTTTTCGAACCTGGGGAACCAGTTCTTTCTTGTATGCAAAATACTCTTTTGCCGGCATATTCCCTATGGAGATTCCATTTACAATCACCTGGGAGCCTACGTCATTGGTGGGTTTTAGAAGGATGGGATTCATGGATGCATCCGGCTTTACTCCCGCTGCCTCTGCCTGAACCACCTGGGCACGCCCCATTTCCAGGCCATCTTCCGTGATATAGGAATTAAGAGCCATGTTCTGGGATTTAAAGGGCGCGACCCGGAAGCCATCCTGTTTAAAGATACGGCATAAACCTGCAACAATCAGGCTTTTTCCTGCATTTGACATGGTTCCCTGTATCATAATCGTTTTTGCCATCCTCTTATTCCCCTTTTTCCAGTATGGTTTTTAATATAGTTAGAAATTCTTCATTCTCTGCTCTTTGTTTGATGCAGATACGGTAATACGTCCCGTCAAGTCCTCTATAGTTTCCACAGGACCGAATAAGAACCTGTTTTGACAGCATCTGATGATATAAAAGCTTATCCTGTGCCAATGCTTCTGGCCTTTCATCTTTGAAGAAAATATAGTTTGCCATAGAATCAAATACATGAAATCCCAAGGAGGACAGCTGGCCTTTCATAAAATCACGTTCTTTCCTCATCAGCTTTCTTGTATTCTCTACATACTCTGTTTCAGATAATGCCGCTTCCCCCGCCGCCTGAGCCAAAGAAGATATACTCCAGGGCTGCCGCAGGCTGTGAATCTGCTCCAGAATCTTACCATCATTGCAAATCCCATACCCAAGGCGAATTCCTGCCATGGCATAAATCTTTGTAAATGCCTTAAGAAGGAATACATGATTCCATTCCAGACAGCTCATGGAATCCAGGATGGAGTAGCGTTTCGGCTCCTCCAGGAATTCATTAAAGCATTCATCCACGACACAAAATATGCGGTTTGTCCTGCAAAACTCAAGAAACGCTTCCATACGCTCTCTTGTAATGGCAAAGCCAGTGGGATTGTTTGGATTGCATAGGAATATCATCTGAAACCGGATATTACTTTCCTGAATCCAGGATATTAAATTTTCCACATTCAGTAAAAATCCCTCTTCTGCCTTTAGATCGTAATAGGATATATGGCAGGAAACCGCCCTGAGGGCCTGCTCATATTCCAGAAAAGAGGGAGCAATCAAAAGAGCCTCCTTAGGCTTTCGGGCAGATACCACCTGAAAGATCAGGTCCGCAGCACCATTTCCGCACACAATCGTATTTTCAGAAACTCCATGAAACTTAGAAAGCTTGTTTCTAAGGGAAGCTGACTGGCTGTCCGGGTAACGGTCACAATCTGCCACTGCCCCGCAGATTGCCTCTGCTACGCCCTTTGGAACTCCCAAAGGATTAATATTTGCTGAATAATCTATTTTAACATGATTGGTGTAAATGTCTCCGCCGTGCTGATATTCCATGGTTTTCTCCTGTATACAATAAACAATTATAGGGTGATAAAAAAGAGTATGATGACCGGGACCAGGGCGAGGAGGTATGTAACAGTCATAAGGTCATTGGCCCTTCTGATATCTTCATATTCCACTGGCCTTACAGAATCTCCAATGGTCGGCTTTTCATACAGCTTCCCAAAATACCAGGCGTTGCCTGCCAGCTGAATCTGCAGGACCCCAGCGCATACGGATTCTGTCTGGGCGGAGTTGGGACTTTTGTGATTGAAACGGTCTCTTTTAAAAATTTCAATCCCTTTGCTTCCATTATAGGGATTGTCAGCTTTCTTTCTTCTGGAAAGGAACTGGCACACATAGCCTGCTCCTATCATGAGTCCGGCTGATATCCTTGCCGGTATAAAATTGCAGACATCATCAAGCTTTGCCGCCGTCCGGCCAAACCACAGATAACGGTCATTCTTATAGCCAACCATGGAATCCATGGTATTGACTGCTTTATAAAGGCAGATTCCCACCCCTCCAAAGAAAATCATGGAGAGTAAGGGAGCAATCACACCGTCAGATGCATTTTCCGCTACAGTTTCAATGGCGGCTTTTGCGATTCCTTCTTCGGACAGGGATTTGGTATCTCTTCCTACAATCATAGAAACTGCCGTCCTGGCTTCTTCCACATCTCCTGCTTCAAACGCCTTTAAGACCTTCATGCTTTCAGACCGAAGAGAGCGCCAGGCCATCATCTGATAGCAGATGATACTTTCTGCCACATAACCGATGCAGGGAGAGAAGGAGTAAGCCGCAAGCAGGATACCTCCGGATAGCCCTCCTGTCACCAACAGGACAAGAGCCACCAGAAAACGTCCTGCCATTCGCTCTCCTTTCTCCCCTTTTGGAAACCATTTTCTTAACGCCTTCTCAAGCCTTGCAATCAAATTACCAATGCCGCAGACCGGGTGCCACAGCCACCTTGGATCTCCCAATAAGAAGTCCAGAAAACATCCGGTAATCACTGCCAATAAATGTAGTTGAATCATACGTTTCTTCCTTATTATCTCTATTTAATCCTGGTGGCAATGCCGCAAACCAGGCGGTATACTTCATCGGATGATTTTGCGATACGGACTGAGGCTCTTCCTGTTTCTTCTCTCCATGCCCTGTCCTCCGGGTCCATTGGAACTATGCCACAGCCAAGTTCATTGGATATGATGATCGCATCCGGATTGTTTCTTTCTATGGTGGAAATAAAATCCTCCACACTGTCATTTGTTTTTAAAATCCGCTTTATGTATTCATGAAAATCGTGGATGATAGAGCTGCTTTCCGCAGATTTTAAGGAATCTGTCTTTCCTTCTGAGACGTTAACCATGATTCCCCGTTTTTCAGCCAGCTCCCTGGCAAAATCAAGCTTACCCTGCCACGCTCCTCCAATAATCAGTATCATAGTCCTTCCTTTCTGTTTCCCTTTTACACCAGATGTGACACCACTGCCAGCCCCGCTACCAGAGCAAGTTCACATATCTGCAGGAAATATCCGGCCAAATCCCCGGTAATACCGCCAAATTCCCGTTTTGCCATGTTGTAATAATACCAGTACACCAATGAGGCTATCAAAAATACAATTACCGCAGCAGGAATACCGCAAAAATACCAGATGCCAACCTCTCCTAAGAGAAGATAAAGAATCATCACAATTCCAACCGTTCTTTTATGAGCAGCACCGGAAAACGAAGCAGCCAGTCCGCTTTTTTTTTGCCATTGGGAACGTAACCACTGATAATCCGCTCAAGGCTCTTGTGAGAATAAATATCATTCCAAATGCAGGAAGCATATTGGGTCTCAGCTCTCCAAATACAGCCGCATATAAAAGCAGGTAAACGCCGCACCCTATGATGGCAAATGCTCCAGTATGGGGATCCTTTAAAATTTCCAGTTTCCTTTCTGTCTCCATGTGAGAGGACCTTGCATCTATCACATCTAAAAGTCCATCCATGTGAATTCCCCCTGTAATAAGAATCGGGAGAATAACAGGAAATAATTTGCCAAAATAAGAAAAACCAAACCGATTACAGGCCCAATAAACCAATAGCTGTAATACTCCAATCACCGCTCCAATGAGAGGAAAAAAGCACATGGCATATTTCATCCGTTCCCTGGTCCATTCCACCTGAGGCATGGGGATCCGGGAATACATGGAAAATGCGATTACAAAGCTTCCCATTAAATTTATCATTATTTTTATACCTGCCTCTGCCATAACCTGTCTAAATTACAAACGATGAAATTACTTTTCCATTTTTAGACATAAAATATCATACCACACTATCAGGAAATTGTCATTTGTATTCCAGATACCTGTGGTGATTTTAATTGAGATTCCTCCCCCATAGAGTGATTTATTTTATAGCATCAATATAGTAACAATAAAAGACAAAGCAGTATCTTCGGTTACAGATACTGGCCTTGTCTTTTATTTATTCTGTGATTCAATTATGGTATCAAATGTTCCAAATCCGGAAGTACCATGAGACTTCTCTTTAAAATCCCTTTCATAAATGCAATGGCTGTTCCATAATTGGTAAATGCCACACCGGCATCTGCCGCGCATTTTCTACGGTATTCCATCTCTCTTTCATTCAGCATACAACCTCCGCAGTGGATAATCAGGCGGTAGGAAGAAATATCATCGGGAAATTCTCTGCCGGATGTGGTTTCTATTACAAGCTCCTTTTCCGTAGACTCCTTCAGCCAGCGGGGCAGCTTTACCGTGCCGATATCATCGCATTGCCGGTGGTGGGTGCAGCCTTCGGAAATAAGAACCTTATCCCCATCCTTTAACTCCGGAATTACGGAAACGCCTTTCACCGCATCAGCCAGAAAGCCCTTGTATCTGGCCATGAGAATGGAAAAAGAGGTAAGTAAAATATCTTCTGGCGTATCCTTATTTACCTGTTCAAACGCCTGGCTGTCGGTAATCACAAGAGCAGGCTTTGTCCCTAACCGATGAAGAGTATCCTTAAGTTCCGTGTCACGAACGGAAATGGCTACCGCCCCTGCTTCCAGAATATCCCTTATGGTCTGCTGCTGCGGCAGTATGAGACGTCCTTTGGGTGCTGCCGTGTCAATTGGGATTACGAGAACAATCAGATCCAGAGGCTTTAATAAATCTCCGACAATCTTCATCTTGGCATCCCCGGTATTTACAAGGGCTCCGATTCTCTCCTTTAATTCATGGATAAACAGCCCTTCGGTTGCACTGACAGCCAAACCGTCTGAATACTCCTGACTGCCTGTCTGGTCACATTTATTATAAGCGACTACATAAGGTATTTTTTTTTCTTGAAACAGGCCGATGAGTTCTTCATCCATCTCAGTCTTACCAAGGGTGCCGTCAACCACTAAAACAGCACAGTCTGCCCGGTTAAGTATCTGCTTTGTCTTTCTGACTCTCATTTCCCCCAAGGCTCCCTCATCATCAAAACCTGGGGTATCTATGATGACTACCGGACCCATGGGAAGAAGCTCCATGGACTTGTAAACAGGATCGGTGGTGGTGCCTTTTACATCAGATACTACGGACAGTTCCTGTCCTGTCACTGCATTGACTACGCTGGATTTGCCTGCATTGCGGCGGCCGAAAAAGCCGATGTGTACCCGTTCAGATGACGGTGTCTCGTTAAGTCCCATGCTTTCACCTCATTATTCGTATGTGCTACTACTAGAAACGGAAATCCCTGATGCCTTCTTCTATCTTCTTTAAATGATCTTCACAAATCAGCCGTACCTTTTCTTTGGGAATACGGTCTAATTCGGCTTCAATCAGCGCCTGTCCCACTTGATGGGTCTCTTCTGAGGCGTAATCCATTAAATATTCCTTTAAAGTCATAAGTGCATTGGGCTGGCAGCAATTATGAATCTGGCCGCTCTTTAACAGCTTCATAAAACGGTCTCCGGTCCTTCCCTCCCGGTAGCAGGCAGTACAAAAGGAAGGAATATATCCCATATCCATGAGCCAGCGAACCACCTCATCAAGGGAACGCTGATCCGATACATCAAACTGCTCGGTATCTGTAGGACGTTCCTCTTCCTGATATCCGCCGACGCTTGTTCTGGAACCACCGCTCACCTGAGACACGCCAAGACGAAGCACTTTTTCCCTTACCGCCTGACTTTCTCTGGTAGAAATGATCATTCCTGTATAAGGCACAGAAACCCGGATCAGAGCACATAATTTGGCAAATATCTCATCATCAATTCCATTGGCAAATGCTGACGGGTCAATATCATCCGCAGCCTTAATACGGGGAACACTGATGGTATGAGGACCTACCCCTTTTGCTGCCTCTAAATGCTCCGCATGCATCAAAAGACCTGCAAATTCATATTTATAACGTTCCAGACCAAAAAGCACGCCTAAGCCCACATCATCAATCCCCCCATCCATGGCACGGTCCATGGCCTCGGTATGGTAGGCATAATCATGCTTTGGACCTGTTGGGTGAAGCTCTTCGTAGCTCTCTTTATGATATGTTTCCTGAAAAAGAATGTAGGTTCCGATTCCTGCATCCTTTAGCTTACGGTAATTCTCCACTGTGGTTGCCGCTATATTGACATTGACCCTTCGTATCTCGCCGTTCTTATGCTTGATGGAGTAAATGGTATCAATACATTCTAATATATACTCGATGGGATTGTTTACCGGGTCCTCGCCGGCCTCTATAGCAAGGCGCTTGTGCCCCATATCCTGAAGTGCAATCACTTCTTTCCTTACCTCTTCCTGAGTCAGTTTCTTTCTTGCTATGTGTTTGTTCTTTAAATGGTAAGGACAATAAGTACAGCCGTTTACACAGTAATTGGACAGATACAATGGAGCGAACATAACGATACGGTTTCCGTAAAAGTCTTTTTTAATCTGCTCCGCCAGATCATAAAGCTCTTTAATCTTCTCCGGGATATCACAGGCCAGAAGCACAGAAGCCTCCCGGTGTGTCAGTCCCTTTAAGCTGCGTGCCTTTTCAATAATCTGGTCGATCAGCTCTACATTGTCTTTGTTTCTTTCCGCATAATCAAGTGTTTCAAGAATTTCTTCGTGTGAAATGAATTCTTCCGCCTTCAGCGATTTAGGATCATACATAAATGTTACTTCCTTTCTTTAGGGTCAGCTTTTTGCTTCTCCGTCAGTGGTATATTACTTCATAAGACCTTGGTCTTTTGAAATTATTTCCGGCTTTTTATCAACCGCTTACTCCCTGGTAAGCTGTCTTGGAGCTGATTCCTTTCAGCTTCCCGATCTTTCCCGTCAGCGCAGAAATGGCGGTCTGCGGTCCGTCAACCGCTATGCTTATGATGCAGACTCCTTTTTGAGGATATGGGATTCCCATGCGCCCAATGATAATATTGCGGTAGTCATGAAGGATATCATTAAGCAGCTCTACAGACTCCTCTTCCTCCACCACGATTCCGATAACAGCAATTCTAGTTTCCATGTCTGTTCCTCCATCTTCATCACACCTGATACGGTTCTTTTAACATGCAAAAAACCGCACCAAAAAGGTGCGGCAAACATAACATTCCCCAAATGCCGAACCTTCTACCTCAAACAACGTTTTTGGTGTCAGGATACTGCTATGTTAAGATAATATCATACTTGAGGATTTTTTTCAATTAATTCCTTTTACGATTATCGGGATTCCTGCTGTCACTTCTATCACGCGATCTGAAATACGGGCAATCTCCTGATTGATTCTTGCCAGGGCCTCCCGGTATTCATTGGTCTGAATGCTATAGCTGTCTCCGTCGGAAAAGACTTCATTGGTCACTATGGTAAGATTACCTGTCTGAAGGTGGATACGGCTGATGCCTTCTAAAATTTCCGTCACTGCCTCATGGGGCGTCAGTAAGACTTCCCCCTGTTCCAAAAGGCCAAAAAGCTCGTTGGATACCAGATTTGACATGCATTCCAGAAGGACCTCCAAAACCGCCTCCTGTTGTGAGAAATGGACTTCTTTTAAATCCCGGTAGCATTCCACCGTCTCGAATCCTTTTTCAGCCCTCATGAGTCGGTGCCTCTGAATCCGCTTTTCACATTCCTCATCCCAGGGCTTCATGGTAGCGATATAGATACACCTTCCCTTGGACCGGCTGGTAATCATGTTTTCTGCA
Organism: Clostridium sp. 12(A); assembly: GCA_000526575.1. Taxonomy (GTDB): domain Bacteria; phylum Bacillota; class Clostridia; order Lachnospirales; family Lachnospiraceae; genus Lacrimispora; species Lacrimispora xylanolytica. Next base: position 1,220,749 of record JAGI01000002.1, read on the forward strand.
TATTCTGATTTTCCGCTTCCGCTTCCTCCGATGATCAGGGTTATCATCATTTACCTCCCAAAGGCTTATACTCTTCAATCTTTATATCTTCAAAGGAGCTCATCTTCTCATAAATATCAGCCGCCATAGTAAGGAGGGGAATGGCAGCCACGGCTCCGCTTCCTTCTCCAAGGCAAAGACCTGCCTGAATGAGAGGAGTCAGCTTAAGCTCATCAAGGAGCAGCTTTCCTGCTGGTTCTGCCGAAACATGGGACGCTAGCATAAAATCACGGCAGCCAGGATGGATCTTTTCCGCAGCCAGAGCGGCTGCTCCTGAAATAAATCCATCCAAAAGAATGGGGATCCGGTAAATGGCACCTCCCAGAAAAACTCCCGTAAGGCCAGCCAGATCAAACCCACCTACCTTGGAAAGAACATCGATCCCGTCCTTGCAGGAAGGCCCGTAGGTTCTTACGGCTTCCTCAATGACCCTACGCTTCCGGTCCAGTCCCTCATCGCTTAACCCCGCACCTCTGCCTGTCAATAGGCCAGGCTCCATACTTAACAGCATGGAGGTTACCGCACTGCTGGTGGTGGTGTTTCCAATTCCCATCTCTCCCGTGGCAATCAGACGGTAGCCTCTCTCTGCCAGAACTTTTACAAGTTCCATACCGGTTTCAATTGCTTTTATGGTCTCCTGCCTTGTCATTGCAGGCTCCTTGCAGAAGTTTTTCGTTCCATAAGCCAGTTTTTTACGTATGAGGGGGTAACGGTCCCCGGATTCTAAATCTCTGGAAACACCTATATCGACAGGAAATACGTCCACTTCTGCCCGCTCTGCCATAATACAGACGCTGCTGTTCCCATGGGTCATATTTTCAGTTACAACCGCAGTTACTTCCTGCCCAGTCTGTGTAACCCCTTCTTCCACAATTCCATTATCCCCACACATAATGATCAGTGCTTTTTTATCCATATGGACTCTGGGATTTTGGCTGATTCCTGCTATTTTAATGATGTCCTCTTCCAGGGCCCCAAGGCTGTAGAGCGGTTTTGCAACCCGGCTCCATCGAATTTTGGACATCTCCATGGCTTCTTCATCCAGTGGAGCGATTTTAAGTAAAGATTCCTTTAATTCCTCTGTCATATCATCAGCCCTTTCCCGTCACAGGCATTTCACTGCATTCTTGTGACTTATAGTTTCTACAGGCTTCCAAAAAGCGGCGGGGCAAGGATGGGTTAGAAGGATAATAAAAATGAGGAAAGCCTGCCATCAGATGATTCTTCCCATGAACACAGTCCCAGCTTCTGTTTTGTCCCGGCTTTACCGCTTCCATATGGTCACCATTATTTTCGCTGTCCCAATAGTGAAATTCGTGGCCTCGTATGGATTCTCCTTTTTTCAGAAATGAAAGGTCTTCCTTGGGATGGACCTCAATATAACCGAATCGTCCCAGCCGTTTGGTGGGAAATACCTTCCCTTTAATTACCCCAGCCATGGGATAAGTACCCTCATCAGTGGTAAGCTCTTCATGAAGATACATAAAACCACCGCATTCAGCCAATATGGGCAGGGAGGAATGAAACGCTTGGTTCACGTCTGAAAGCATGGAGGTGTTCTCAGACAATTCTTTTGCATATAGCTCAGGATAACCGCCCCCAAGGAGAATCCCTAAGATTCCTTCCGGCAGCTTATGGTCCTTACACGGACTAAATGGAACCAGCCTTGCTCCCATGGATTTTAAAAGTTCCAGATTTTCCTGGTAATAAAAGCAAAAAGCATCATCCATTGCAATTCCGATGGACACCTGTTCTTGTTCTTCACCTATAGGTACATTCTCTTCAACAAAAGAATCAGACGTTAAAAGAGGACTTGCACTCCTTGCCAGCTCTAACAGCCCTTGAATATCTATGGTAGCTTCCATAGTCTCAGCCAATTGTTTCAGCTTTTCTTTCAGCCCCCCGATCTCACCCGGCAGAACCAGGCCAAGATGACGGCTGTCTAGTCTCCCTTCCTCGCATTCCGGCAGATATCCGTAAACCTTTACTCCCAGTGCCTCTATCTCTGGTTTCAGTCGTTCTGCCATGGCCTTTGAGGTACGATTTAGGATAACACCGGCAATATGGCTGTCAGCCTTATACTCCAGGAACCCCTTTGCCACAGCCGCCAGAGAAAGGCTGGCACCCTTGCAATCTATAATCAGGACTACAGGGGCATCTATGGCGCAGGCTACTTCGTAGGAGCTTGCCTGGGTGGTATTGCCTCCCACTCCATCGTAATACCCCATAACCCCTTCTATGACAGACACATCCGCACCTAATGCCCTTGCCATGAACTGGTCCCTTACTCTTTCTTTTTCCAGAAAATATGTATCTAAATTTCCGCCTTCTATGCCCAGCACATGTTTATGGAACATGGGGTCAATGAAGTCGGGGCCGCATTTAAAGGAGCGGCAGGAAATGTCTCGTAATTGAAATGCGGTTAACAGCCCACAGGTAATCATGGTCTTTCCGCTGCCACTTTTAGGAGCACCAAGAAGGAGTCTATGAAAAGAATCACGCAACCGGCACACCTCCTTCTCCCCCGAAGGAAATCACATACACCGGATTTTGTCCCATCATCATATGATAGCTGCCTGCCGTTTTCCCTTTGGAAACCTGTACCTGTACCATTTCCGCTTCTACACAATGAGCTTTTAGCCAGTCAAGTACTTCTGCTATGGATTCCAGGGCAAGCACATTTATAACGATCCTTGCCTTTGGATTTTTCTTAAGGACGGTATCTAAAACCTCTCCCATGGCCCCGGAGGTGCCACCAATAAACACATGGGTAGGTGCCTCTAAATCAGAAAGAGCATGAGGCGCTATGCCTTCGATTACAGTTACGTTTTCCGCAGAAAATTTTTCCTTATTTGCCTGAATCAGTTCAATGGCTTCTGGCTTTTTTTCTATGGCGTAGACCCGTCCTTTAGAAAGAGCGAAAGCCGCTTCTATGGAAACGGAGCCGGTGCCTGCACCTACATCATATAGAATGGAATCCTGTCTTAGCTCCAGTTTAGAAAGAGAAACAGCCCTGACCTCACTTTTGGTCATGGGCACAGCTCCTCTGATAAAGACTTCATCTCTCATATCCTACCTCTCAATCCATATTGCTGACAGCACATCAAAAGAACCATCTTTCAAGGTTTCCGGCGTACCAGTAGTAATTCGCTCATCCGGATAGGAAAGCCTCTCACCAACAGAGAGAGAAACATGTCCAAACCCTTCTTCTATAAGCCGGCCACATACCTGGTTTACGGTATTGGTTCCGTCTAAAAGTGCAAATACCTTATGGAATTTTAAAAGCTCCCGGGCCACATCTCCGTCTCTTCCATGAAGGCTTATGAGTCTGGCATCCTCCCATCCGGTGCTTAACCTGGCACACAGGTAAGATACCGAAGAAATACCGGGTAGAACCTCTATTTCATACTGGTTTTCCTTTGTTTCAGTCTGAAATGCTTCTATCATCTTTTTTGCACCGCTGTAAAATCCGGTATCTCCAGAATAAAGAATGGCTATCTTCTTGTATTCCTTATGTTCATTCAGCCAGGGGAGAATGTCATGGCTTAAATACCATGGAATCAGATTTACGCCTGGAATCAAATCTCCTATGCTTTTAAGCATTCTTTCTGCTCCAAATACCACCTGACTCTCTTTTAATGCTTTGACAGCCTGTCCGGTCATCTGTTCCGGTCCGCCCATGCCGATTCCAATGAGGGATACGTTTCTGATTCCAAATGCCTCAGAAGGTGATTTTTTATCATCCTCTTCCTCTTCTTCTGCTTCATACTCAGAAAGAAACTCTTTTGCTTCTGTTAAGGTCATACCCGATTCGACAACGGGACGGCCCACAACCACAGCTTTTATCTGACAGGCTTCTGTTGCATTTATTTTTTCCTGAAAACCTCCGGCAGATCCTGCCTCCTTGGTCACCAGATAGCGAATATCATACTGCCGGATCATGGCTTCGTTCAGTTCCTGCGAAAACGGACCCTGCATCCCGATTAAGCGCTTTCCTTTTATGCCGATTTCCTCACAGGCAGAAATAACACCAACCGTAGGAAGTACCCTGGCGTAGACGCGCTCCTCAAAGGAGTCTAAGCGAGTAAAGCGGACAAGCTCCTTGCTGCCTGTGGTAACAAGAATATTTCCAGTCTCTTCCTCCAGATACTTAACTGCCTCTTCTACAGAATCGACCCAGACAACATGATCCCCTGCTCCTAAATCCTCCACGCTGGTTAAGGATTCCCGTATCACACGAATTCTTCTAGTCCCAGTTTTTTCACAGGAGGAGGCAATGTTTTTACTCACCACTGCTGCATAGGGGTGGGTCGCATCGAACACAAGGGTAATCTTGTTGCGTCTGATAAACCCTTCCATCTCCTCTTCATTCATTGGGGTTTCATGAACGAAAAGATAGGGACTTTCCGGAAGGACCATTTTGCCGTAACCAGTGGCAACGCTGACCCAAACTTTCTTTTTTTGCTGGTGGCAGTACTCAGAAAGAAGACGTCCTTCCGTTGTTCCTCCGAAAATCAGAATCCTACACATGCCGGTATCCTCTCGGCGTTACCATGTTTCCATCTATTTCTTTTGTCATGGAATTTCCTATGTACACGGTGGTAAACATATCTACCTGGGTATCCCTTAATTCTTCCAGACTTAAGACACTCTTCTCTTCCTCGCTTCTTCCTATATTTCTTGCGATTCCGCAGACAGTTTTAGGATCCCGGTACTCCATCACAATTTCACAGGCCTTCTTTAAATAATCTGACCGCTTCTTGCTGGAAGGATTGTACAAGCAGATTACCATATCCGCTTTTGCAGACATTCTTAATCTGTCTTCAATCAGTTCCATGGGGGTAAGCAGATCGCTTAAACTGATGACTGCAAAATCATGTCCAAGAGGGGCTCCAAGAAGGGCTCCTCCACTTAATGCGGCCGTTACACCAGGAACCATCTCAACATCAACGCTTCCATCTGAAAGCTCCAGAATTAATCCGCTCATTCCATATACGCCGGAATCTCCACTGCATACCATGGCAACTGTCTTCCCTTTTTTTGCTTCATCAAGAGCCATCTGACACCGTTCTTTCTCCTGACGCATTGGAGTTGTAAGAGTTTCCTTATCCGGGAAATGATCTCGAATGAGATCTATGTATACAGTATACCCAACAATGAGTTCACATTCCTTTAATATATTGATCGCCCTGACTGTCATGTCCTCATAGGAACCTGGGCCGATTCCCACAACATAAAGCTTACCTGTTTTTTTCATATCTCTACCTTCCAATCCCGGACTGCCAATGCCACTGTTACACCATGGTGGGGCTGTTTCTTAATCAGAAGCTTACCTCCACCCATTTCTTCTACGCAGGTTATGGCTGCCCGTTCGCATACATTATCAACACCAGTTATCTGTTTTACAAAAGATGAGGAAGAAAACTCTCCTTTTGCCTTTGATAGAACTTCCGCCGGGTACGTAACAAACGGAATTCCATAAAAGGCTGCCAATTGGCAGATTCCCGGTTCTTCTTTCTTTATATCAATGCTGGCACATACAGCCAGACTTTCTTTCTTTATATTCCAATCAAAAAGCACCTGATCCACAGCAGATTTTATGGCATTAAAAGAAACTCCTTTTCTGCATCCGATTCCAAGTACTGCTATCTTAGGAACCAGGAGCAGAGAATCTTTCCATTCTCCCTCAAGGCGATCCTTTATACTGATATAGACTGACGGAGAGAATGGCCCGTCTTTGCAAAGTCCTTTTGGGAGCTTTCCTTCTATGGGGAAATCACTGAAAAATCCAACATCATGTCCATTTAGCAGAGAAGATGATATATCCTTAATCCCATCCAGTCGGGAGATAAAAAGACCATGTTCTTTTGCAAACAGATCCACCGCAAATCTGCCATGATTGTCCGTTGCTGTCGTAATCACTGCCTGTCCTCCTGAAATACTGGCTGCCCGGGCCGCCAGCTCGTTGGCGCCTCCTAAGTGACCGGATAGCAGCGAGATCGAGAAGCGGCCTAAGTCGTCTAACACCACCACAGCAGGATCTTTATCTTTCCCTTTTAAATATGGAGCGATGGCACGGACTGCAATTCCTGTTGCCCCGATAAAGACAATTCCCTCTTTCCGCTCAAACTGATCCCCTGTCCAATCCTTTAAAGGCGCATTCATTGGCAAAAGAGGGCTTCCCTCTGGTCCAAATCCTTCGCAGACATCTCCGGATTTTGACAATCCCTCCATAAGCCTTACACACAATCCGGCTCCAGCCCTGGTAAAGCAGACAAGGGAAATTTTCATGAATTTTCACCGGTTCCTTTCCGGTACTCTGTGGTGAATTCAGGATCGTAAAGCTTAGACCGCTCATAGCCTGTCTGAGCCACTGCATCTCCTACTATAATGAGAGCCGTTTTTTTAATGCCCCACCTTCTGGCATTCTCTTCCAGAGTGGCAACCGTACAAACAACGGTCTTTTCATCCTCCCAGGTAGCTTTATAAACGATGGCAGCCGGTGTTTCAGGAGCATATCCCCCTTTGATCAGCTCTTCTGATAAAGCCGTAAGCATTCCTGTGCTTAAAAATATGACCATAGTGGCACCGTGAGAAGCAAAGGAAGCGATGGATTCCCTTTCTGGCACCGGTGTCCTGCCTGCCATACGGGTAATCACTACACTTTGGCTTATTTGAGGAAGGGTATATTCCATCTGTAGAGCTGCTGCAGCACCGCAAAAAGAGCTGACACCAGGACAGATCTCATAAGAAATCCCTCTGACATCAAGCTCGTCCATCTGTTCTCTGATGGCTCCGTAAAGACTGGGGTCTCCTGTATGAAGCCTTACCATCATCTTTCCTTCGGCTTCTCCCTTTTCTATCACAGAGATCACCTCTTCCAGAGTCATCCTGGCACTGTCATAGACCTGACACGTTTCTTTTCTGTAATCTAAAAGAAGGGGATTTACGAGTGAACCTGCATAAATAATTATATCCGCTTTGGAAAGGAGTTCTTTCCCTCTTACTGTAATAAGATCCGGTGCTCCCGGACCTGCTCCAACAATATGTACCATATTTACCTCACAATCAGCAATGAATAGTAACCAGCCGTTTCCGGTATTTCATCCAGGTTTAGATAAATCCGTTCCTCTTCCATACCGCAATTTTCCACCATGACTGCGGTCAAGCCGCTGTTTTTTATTTCTTCCTTCACTGCGCTCATCTGCCTGCCTGCTTTCATCAATACCTTTACCCCAGGCAGTTTTAAGGCATGGGAAATCTGATAGGAAGCCGGTATGATATGAAGTTCCTCTGACCCAGTCACCAGGGGTAGATTCAGTCTTGCTGACGCTGCACAAAAAGAAGGAATTCCGCTGACCAGCTGTATCTCATAGCCTTCGCTTATGACACGCTCTGCCAGATAGGCAAAGGTAGAATAGATGCTCACATCTCCAAGAGTGAGAAAGCCCACGTCCTCTCCCTGCTTAAGCCGCTCCATCACAGCCTCTGCGGCCTCGTCATGACTTCTTTTCAGCGCCTCCTCATCCTTTGTCATAGGCATATGAAGGCAAAGACATTCCTTCTCTGTAATTTCAGGCACCGCCTGTCTGGCAATCTCATAGGAAGTGCACTTTTCCCTATCCTTATGGGGGATTGCAATTACCTTTAATTCTCTGATTCTTTTTACTGCTTTTATCGTCATCAGCTCAGGATCCCCTGGTCCGACTCCAATTCCATACATGATCCCTGCCATGTTTTATCCTCCTGTCTATTCCCTGTCCTCTTCTCGTGTTGCAAAATGACTTATCATCTCCTGTGCGCCCTCACTCATACCGAGGATTCCGTATGTGGTGGAAAAGGTTACGACTTCCACATGGATCCCTCCGCTCCAGCGAGACACATGAGCTTGTATTCTATGTACGACTTCTTTCATTACCGGCTCAAGAATATTATATTCCTTTAGAATCTTAGAAGCCTCTTCCATGGTATTGGCACTTAATATCTCTTTCTCAAGCCTTTGAGAATCCGGAATTACGCTGCTAACACAATCCCATAGGATTTCCATGCGCCGGTCTCCATGCTTGGAGTGGGTGTTGTATACCCCTCCTGCTACCTTTATCAGCTTTCCGATGTGGCCAACGAACAAAATCTCTTTAAAGCGGTCCTCTCTTGCCATGGTAAAAGCTTCCCCAATAAAATTACTGCAGGTGACTCCTTCTGACATGGAAAGGCATAAAGCTTCCTTAATGAATGCTTCTCCATAATTCCCAGGAGTGAGTATGACCTTTCTTTCCCCTGCCACAGCCTTCATATGAAGCTCCAGGCGTATGGTGGCAGTGAGTGCTTCTTCACTCATGGGGTTAACGATTCCCGTGGTTCCCAGGATAGACAGCCCTCCCACGATACCAAGCTTTGAATTAAAGGTCTTCTCTGCCAACTTTTTTCCTTCCGGCATGGAAATGGTTATTATAAGAGGTCCCTCAAATCCGGCTTCTCTTCTGGCCTCTTCCACTCCCTGAAAAATCATGGCTCTGGGAACGGGATTAACGGCAGGTAAGCCAATGGGACAGGACAGACCTGGCTTCGTCACCCAGCCGATTCCTTCCCCTGCGGTCAGAAACAGGGGGCTTCCATTCTCTAAATCGTATCGGTAACAGGTCTTAAGAGCTTCCTTTTCATCCCCATAAAAATGACCCACACTTGCAAAAACAAATGCCTGATGGGTCACATCCGGATCATCTCCTGCATCCTTTTGTACTCCACAGGCTGCTTCCTGATCATTTAGGACAACGCGAAAAAGGGGCAGATCGGCTTCCGTCCCCTTTGGTGTCACAAGCTTCATATGTTGTAAAGGATTTCCCGTAAGCAACATGGCTGCTGCTGCCTTTGCCGCAACAGCGGCACATGTGCCAGTGGTAAATCCGCTTCTTAGTTGGTATTTTTCCATTTTTTATCCTCTTTGATGTACATTATAAAAGATTTTTGCTTATGGCGCAAGGGAATTCCTAGCTTTTTCCTATGCTTCCTCTTCTTTTTCCAAAGCTTCTCTTTTTAATTCTCTTTTTCGTTTCGTAATCAATCCGCCGATTCGGCCGCTCTCTTTAGCAGTCAGGCTGCGCCATCCGCCTCTTATTACTTTATCGCCAAGCCCGAGTTCGGTGGCTATTTCAAACTTAAGTACTTCTTCCGGTTTTAAATTGTGAGGATCAAATGGTTCATTATTTTTTACTTTTGACACTTTTTTCCATCTCCTTTCTTAAATCTAGTGAGAGTATACCCGCTAAAGAAAGGTTTAAACGTAGTGCCATACAAAAAAACAGGGGCTATGATGGGATTCACAGCTCCTGTCTAAAAAACTTATTTCTGTCCTTATCTTCTTGGAATGATAACTGCCGCAATGATATAAGCAATGATTCCAGGTCCTGAACAAGTTAACAGTACCCATAAAAGGCGCACGATCGTCGGATCAATTTCAAAATATTCACCAATTCCTCCGCATACACCACAAAGCATTTTATCCGTTTCAGAGCGGTATAACCTTTTTTGATTGTCTCCCATTTGTATTTCTCCTTCCTACGACTTATGATTCCTGATTTTTAAATGTTATTTGAACCGCACTCACTTCACAGTTTAAGATTATGGATTTTAGTGCATCAGGATTTTGTGTTATGGTCTTATCAAAAGCAAATAAACTTTTATTTTCAAGTTTCACAGCTCCCAGACTGGCACTGACATCATAGCTGAAATCTTCTTTTTTGCCTTCCAGCTGAAACTTCACAGCACTGGCCTCACAATTTAAAGAGATTTGGTTTAATACACTGCCTGAATAATTCACAGCTCCCGCTTCTGAATAAATGTTTAATGTGTCAATGTTACCTTTCCTTATCTTTGCTGTTCCTGCCTTTATATCCAGGTTACATTCATCAGCTATAAGGCCATCTGCCACAAGATAAACGCTTGAATCCTCATTCTCATAACGTACACGTTCTGGTTCTACTTGGATATCCACACTGGTAAACTTGTAATCCTTTGGTACATGAATGGTAAAAAGCAGCTTAGGGTTTTTATAATTTGCTTTTTTTGAATGTGTTTGAAGAATCAACTCCCCCTCATTCTCTTCTATCTCGTAAAAAGATTCATCCTTGTTGCAGAAGATGGTGATTTCATCTCCCTGTGAATCTTCCACAATCCGTAATCCGCCTGCTTTGATGTCTGCTCTTAAATTCTTAATACCGGTAGCCGAATATATCTGACTTCCCTGTCCGGTAGTATGAATGGTTTGCTCTCCAAGAAGAAGGTCGTCATTGTTAAATTCCCCATCTTCAAAAGAAAAATCACTATTATTCCAAAAATCTTCTTCAGCAATTTGTCCCAGCTCGAACCCCCACTGCTTTAAACGCAGCGGAATTGCATCAATCACGGTTCCTCCCATTGCTACAGCTGCCGCCGTAATTCCACCGCCTGCCAGTACGCACACAACACCGGCTATGATGCAGCTTTTTATAAATTTGTTCATAGACGGCTCCTCCTTCTATTTAATAAGGTCTGGATTGCATTAACAATCCCTCTAAAAAGGTACGGAAGAAACTTTCCGTAAAATGCTGCACACACTGCAAGGCCAAGAAGCCCTAGTCCAAGCAGAGCAACTCCGATTCCCAAAACCAGGAAACCTCCCAGGGGATGAACTGCTACTGATACAAAGCCTGCTATGATAACTGCAAAGCCGCTTACAAGGAGGGCAAGTGTGATTGCCCCAAGCCCTACGACCGCTGCCGCCAGAATGCCAAAAAGTCCCCCTAAAAGCCCCATAAATCCGCCTCCGATTCCCAGAATTAAGGGAGAGGCTGCAATAAGAAGAATGGCCCAAAGGATAAGCTTTACCGTTCGGTTAGACTGGTCACGCTTTTTTTCGCCATAAACTTCTTCGGTTCTTTGTTCTCCACGGCTTTCTTCCTCTCTCACATCCGGGAGATCATACCGTTTTGCCATCTGATAGTTGGGGTCCTTAAACCGTTCATCTTCATAGCCGTTTTCTGTAAATTCCCCGCCATCTGAAAGGTGACCGGATATTTCAGAACGTATGATGGAGGCGATTCGTTCCGGACTCCCAAAGTCACGAATGACCTGTTCTTCCTTGTCCGGTCCGGCTTCTTCCAGATAATCCCTGTAATATCCGATGGCATCTGCCTTATCTTCATCCGGTATATCCGACAACAGATATTCCAGACTTTTCATAAACTCATCCTTACTCATACATGTGCCTCCTCAAATATTTGGGATATTTTTCTGGAATAACCAATCCATTCACCTTTGTACAGGTTTAACTGAATACGTCCTTTTTCCGTAATTTTGTAATATCTACGATTTCTGCCATCAAAAGCCAGATCGTACACTTCAAGACATTCTTCCTTCTGTAATCTCCGTAGAACAGGGTACAGGGTTGATTCCGATATTTCTATTACATTTCTCACATCCTGGGTGATCTTATATCCATAAGTACCTTCCTGATCTCTTGACACTATCGCCAGGACAATGGCGTCCAGTAATGCTGCTCCCGTGTTAAAAACCATATGTCCACTCCTATCTCTCCATGCAGGAAACGATCGTCTGCATTAATTTTCTGGTGCTTTGGGGATAATTGCTGCTGCAATGATATAAAGAATCAGACTGCCGCCTACGAGAGATAATCCCGTAAACCAATGGAATAAATTACGCCATGTTTGAAACATCATTAGAAATATCCATATTAGTCTTATCATTACCGGATCTATCTGAAAGTACTCTCCGATCCCACCGCAAACTCCGCATAACACTTTATTCTTTACAGAACGGTACAAACGCTTTGGCTCCACGATTGTCACCTTCCTTTCTCTTTTTTAGTATGAATAACTATAATATTATGCCTTACCCTATATTATATGTTGTATAGTATATATTATATGAGGTATAATATTGTTTGTCAACAATTATTTATACATTTATCATCACTTTTTAACTGTAGATAATTTCTGTAAAAAAAAACGAAACATCAGATCATTCGTTTTGGTCTGATGTTTCGCTTCTATTATATATTTAATGTTTTATAAATCCTTTATTCATAGTACTTGCCGGTGAGTTCTTCCACAATGATACGTATGACAGCAGTTCCCTTTACCATATTGTCAGGAAGAGTTATATGGGCCAGTTGTGGGGTATATTTTGCCACTATGTTTTGAAGCACTTTCCTCTTCTCTTCTATGTCCGTGACCAAAGCCGCATTCCCTGTTGCAATTGCACTCTCATATTTTGTATTTGTATCACAGGGCTTACCGTTCTCATCGAGCAAAAGCGCCTGCATATCATATGCAGTAAATCCCACTTTACTATTACGAATGATATTGTCAATCTTTTGTCCTTTTGGTAAACCATGTACATAAATACTACTATTGATATAAACAAAGTGAACCGGAGTATTATATGGGGTGCCATCTTCGTTCATGGTTGCCAGACTGCCAGTTTCTATCCGGTTCAATAAATCATTCAGCCGATCGTCTGATAACGGATGAGTCTTCATTCTGTACTGCATATCATTTTCCTCCTGTGAGACGCTTATTGATCTTAACGTTATTATAATACGAAGAGAAAGTTCCATCGATTATGCTCATTATACCGAAACACTGTATCCTTGATAAGGGACAGTTTTAACATTTTTATAGGATACAGTTCATTCATGTTCAAACCATGCTTTGTTCAAACCCTCTACGGCAGGCAGAATATCTTCCTCTTTTATCCCTCCATATCCAAGAATGACACAGTGAGTTTTATAATTACTCTTTTCCAGCCAGGAAGGAGAAACAGGGCTAACGAAAACCCCATACTTCAAAGCCTCTTTCACAAGAACATCCTCTTGCTCCCCATTCTTAAATTCCAGTAACAGATGCAGTCCGGCATGATGACCGTAAACATTGACCCTGTCACCCATGACCTTTCCAATGGCAGCAATCAAGGCATCATGCTTTCTTTTCTGGCTTGAGCATACCCGGCGGAGATGCTTTTCCCAATGTCCGTCTTTCATAAAATGATAAAGTATCTTTTGCTCCATCAGAGGAATTGTACATTCATACCCATTATATTTCTCATCATAAGCAGCTAACAGCCAGGCAGGCAAAACCAGGTAGGACATCCGAAGGCCTGGTGACAATGCCTTTGAAAATGTGCCAATATAAATCACACGTCCAGCCTGATCTATGGATTGCAGTGACGGAATGGGTCTTCCTTTGTAGCGAAACTCACTGTCATAGTCATCTTCTATGATTATCATATCACGCTTTCGTGCATGGTTTAATATCTCCAAGCGGTTGTGGATGGGCATAACAGCACCTTTTGGAAACTGATGGGAGGGGGTTAGATAAACCATTGGCACCGTTTCCGACGAAAGCCTAAGTAAATCAATTCCGTCTTCCCCGACCGGAACAGGCTGTATTTGAAACCCGTTGCATTGAAATACGGCCCTTGCGCCTTCATAACAAGGTTCTTCCATTGCGATTGTTTTCTCGCCTGAGAAAATTCGTACCACGATTTCCAGTGCAGACTGAGTCCCGCTGCAAAGAATGACCTGCTCTGTTTCGCACTTCACTCCGCGGCTGACATAGAGGTATTGCTTGATCTGTTGGCGCAGTCCAAAGTCTCCCTTTCCATCGGAACTTCCGTTCCACGAATTAGACAGAGGTCCATCCAAAACATGAGCCGTATATGTCCGCCAGAGTTTCTTTGGAAAACTGGATTCATCAAGCTCCCCATATTGAAAGCTGTATTTTATCTTATGGTCAAATGGAGAAAGACGCTTAAATTGGGATTCATTTTGCCGATACGCTTCGGCCGGTTTCTCCATAAGATCAAACTCTAATTTGTTTACGATGTATCCCGCTCCTGGCTTACTGGTAATATACCCCTCCAGCCTAAGCTGATCATAAGCATTTTCTACTGAGTTTCTGCCAACCTGCAATTCTCTGGCAAGGGCCCTTGTGGAGATGATACGGGCGTTAACAGGTATGTTACCAGTCAGGATGTCCCTTTTTAACTGTTCATATATCTGCTGATATATGGGTGTCTTACTATCACGATCAATGTAGAGCATATTTTTCCCTCCTCACCGCTTTGTCCTGAATTATAACACACTCCACCCAAACTGTATCCCACGTTTTCTGTTAATTGCGACCTGACCTTATCTCTCCTGGGCAATCCGGTTGACAACATCTATATAGTCACTGCAATACGTCTGATAAACGCTCATGACGGCAGACCGGAAACGAACCTGCTCATTTGGCTTTAACTCTGTCACCACGCAGCCAGCTTTTGTTAAACGCTCCCTGGCATTCTGCTCCCTGATTTTCCACAGCTCTCTTTCATAAAGGGCGGATTCTTCTCCGCAGGCCCGGATAGTTTCCTGATCCTCCTCACTTAACCGATCCCAGGTAGACTGGGAAGCCAGCTGAAGTTCCGGAATTCTGCTGTGAGCATCGAGAGTGACGTATTTAGCAACCTCATAGTGGCGCATGGTATCATAGGAAGGCCAATTATTTTCCGCACCGTCAATATGGCTCGTTTCCAGTGCCGCGTAAACCTCGGAATAAGCCATAGGCACTGCTTTTGCTCCAAGAGCCTCTACCATGGCCGCCATCATGTCTGATTTTGCTACCCGGATGCGCATTTTCTTTAAATCTTCCACCCGCTCAATGGGATGGGACGAATTATAAAAATTTCTGGCTCCTGCATCAAACCAGGATAGGGCCACCATTCCGCTGCCGTCTAATTCTTTTTTAAATTCCTCCCCAATTTCTCCATCAAGCACCTTCCACATGTGGTCCTCATCCCGGTAGACATAGGGAAGCTGGAGCACATTGAACTTTGGCCTGATATCCGTAAGCATCATCACCGACACTCTGGCAAAATCAATTCCCCCGTATTGAAGCTGCTCGGTAATCTGATCCTCGTCTCCCATCTCTCCACCGGAAAAAACGTTGATTTTTATCCTTCCTTCCGTTCTTTCAAAGACCAGCTGTGCAAATTTTTTTGCACCCTGAGTGGTGGGATAATCATCCGGCTGGTTATCCGCATAGGTAAATACATATTGTGGCGTTGTTTTAAGCCCCGGAAAAACAGGGAGCTCTCCCCTGTGCCTTAAATTCCAAAAAAAGACTGTCCCCAAAGCAGTCAATGTTAATACTGCCGCATAAATGCTGGCTTTTGCTATTCTTTTTTTCATTTCCTTCACCCCAAAACGCCTCCTCTGGGCACAGAGGAAGCGTCTTAATCTTACTTATAGTTTATTTGTTTATGGATTAATTATACTCTGAACCTTAGGATCATCCACATTGGTCTTATCTACCAGAATAACACCAGTATCCACGGTTTTTTCTTTTACACCATTACCATCGGCAAGTTCAAGGGCTGTCTTAACCCCATCATAGCCCATATAGAACTGACGCTGTACCACAGAAGCTACATCGTACTTCTCACTGCGGATCATGGTCTCAATCTCAGCAGAGAAATCAAAGCCAACCATGGAAATATCGTCACGTCCGGATTCTGTAATACCAGTTACAAATCCTACGGTAGAACCATTGTTCGGTCCAAAGACTGCTTTTAAGTTAGGATAGGTGGTAATGAAATCCTGGCAGAAGCCTACTGCCTTGCTGATATCACCATCATTTACCTTGATGTCGTTATTTAAAACCTTCCAGCTCTTTGGAGCATTTAAATCCCAGTACTCGTTAAAGCCTTTTACACGGTCATTGATGGTCTGGGAGCCTGTGGAACCAACCTGAATGGCAATTTGAGCCTCTTCTGTTTCACTGATTCCTCTGTCTTTTAATCTGCGGATCATCTCTTCTGCAGCAGTTTTTCCAGCCTCTACATTGTTTGTAAGAAGAGCTGCGCTGTAATTATCGCTCTTAATGACTGTATCTACTAAAACAACCGGAATACCAGAATTATTAGCTTCTGTTATGGGTGCGTCAAGGGATACACTGTCAAGGGGAGCAATAACAATTCCATCTGCCTGAGCAGATACTGCATTCTGAAGAAGGGTAAGCTGTCCTTCAATATCAGATTCCAAAGCAGTTCCAACGACTACTACATTGCAGCCCAGCTCTCTGCCTGCCTGCTCTGCACCTGCCTGTAAAACGCTCCAGTACTGATTTCCCAACACCTTTACGATTACGTAGATGGTCTTACCCCCTGCTTTTTGTTCAGTCTTTGCTTCAGCTTTGGTACTCTCTGCCTTCTCCGGTGCTGATGTTTCCTTGCTGCCCTCCGCTGCAGTGGTCGCTGCTGCGCCTCCTGTAGGTTTGCTGGAACAGCCAACCAAACCGGTAACTGCCATGGCTGCCGCCAACAATACTGCCGTTACTTTTCTCATTTCTTCTCCTCCTGGAATTATATAGTTTTATTTTGTCAAGCCAAAGAACCGCTTGATTGCCCCTAAATCACCGCTCTTTTTCGCAGTCTGAGATGCAACTGCGATTAACAGGATTACGCCTACAATTACCTGCTGCCAGAATGAATTGACCCCATTTAAATTCAGTCCATTACGAATAACACCCATCATTAAGGCACCGATTACCGTATTTAAAATCTTACCTTCTCCACCCATAATGGAAATTCCGCCTAATACAGACGCTGCAATGGCTTCCATCTCATATCCGTTACCAGCGGTAGGCTGGGCACTGGATAATCTTGAGGCAACTAAAATTCCACAGATTGCCGCAGACAGACCGGAAATACAGTAAGCGAACATACGTGTTTTTACTGCATTGATACCGGAAAGCTTGGCTGCTTCTAAGTTGGAACCGCAGGCATAAATCTGGCGGCCGATCCGCATCTTTGCAAGAACCACTCCAAGAATCAATGCATAGACAAGAGTAATGATAACGCTGTATGGAAGCCCGTCCCCTCCAATTCGTCCTCCGCCAAGAACGTAAAACTGCTTTTGAACTTCTGCGGAAGGAATGTTGGTGGTATAAAGTGGAGCACCGTTTACCAAAACGTTGGCCATGCCTCGGTATACCCACTGGGTTGCTAACGTAGCTACAAAAGGTACCACTCCCAAAATCTCAATAAAGAAACCGTTCATGACACCCGTAAGCAGGCCCATGATCAAGCATAAAATGATACATACCGGAAGGGGAAGTCCCATCATCAAAAGGGCTACCATAATAATGCCTGACAATGCCATGGAAGCACCTGCGGATAAATCGTTACCACCGCAGACAAGACAAAATGTTAAACCGCATCCAATAATCGTATACGTTACAATCTGCTGCAAAAGATTCTGTAAATTAGCAGGAGCCAAAAATTTTGCCGGCTGAAGAACTGAAAACAGTACAAACAATCCGATCAGGATCCCCAGTGAATAGATTGCACGCCTTGTAGCCGCATCCAGCTTTCCAAACGAGCCGCCCTTCTTTTCCTGCCCCTTTGCTTTTATAATTGCCATCCTTATTCTCCTTTTCTATCTCCTCCGCCCGGTAAAACAGGCGCCTTTTTTCCTTCCAGTTTGTTATAACCGGCTGCCAGATATAAAATCTCTTCCTGGGTCGTGGTTTTCGCATCCAGTTCTCCATTAATCTCGCCCTGATGGATAACAACAACCCTGTCACTCATACCAAGGATTTCAGGTAATTCTGAAGAAATCATGATAATGGATACGCCCTGATCACTAAGCTGGTTGAAAAGCTCATATACCTCGTACTTCGCTCCTACATCAATTCCTCTGGTAGGTTCATCGACGATCAGCACCTTAACATCATTGCACAGCCACTTTGCAAGCACCACCTTCTGCTGATTTCCACCGGAAAGATTTCTGCAAAGCTGATGGACACTGGGTGTCTTCGTCCTCATACGCTTTACATATTTTTCTGCATTCTCAAGTCCGGCCTTATCATTAATAAAGCCAAAACGGGTTATGCTTGGAAGATGAGCCATATTGGTGTTGTATTTAATATCCAGACCAAGGGCCAGTCCATCCCGTTTTCGGTCTTCTGTGGCGTAACCAATTCCATGCTTAATGGCCTGAATGACGGAAGTCACCTTAATGGGCTTTCCCTCCATAAAAAGCTCCATGGAGTCCGGCTGGTCCGCACCAAAGATACAACGCATAAGCTCTGTTCTTCCAGCACCCACAAGACCTGAAATTCCAAGGATTTCTCCCTTTCTTACATACAGATAATCCGCATTTACCTTGGTACCACGGCGTACATTTTTAGCTTCCAGTACAATGTCTCCAATGGTACGCTTATGTTTTGGATATTTGTCCTCCAGAGAACGGCCTACAATCATGTTTACCAGTTCATCCATTGTTATCTCATTTAAATTTCTGGTTCCTATGTACTGTCCATCCCGGATTATGGTCACTCGTTCACATATCTGGTTCAGCTCTGCCATTCGATGGGAGATATATACCATTCCAACGCCTTTTTCCTTCAGACGCCTGATAATTCCAAACAGCTGCTCGATTTCCTTCTCTGTCAGCGTTGCCGTTGGCTCATCAAGAACCAGTATCTTGGAATTAAAGCTGATTGCTTTTGCTATTTCCACCATCTGCTGCTGGGCAATGCTCAAGCTTCCTACGTGGTCATAGGTATTTAGTTCAATACCTAAGTCGACCAGTATCTTTTTTGCTTCCTCGTGCATCCTGTTGTCATCAATAAAGATACCTTTTTTATGCGCCCTGCCAATAAATATATTATCCGCAACGCTTAAATGCCCGCACATGTTAAGTTCCTGCATAATAATGCTGACCCCAAGCTCATGTGCCTTGGCAACCGAATCAATGACTACTTTTTCTCCCTCAATAAAGATTTCACCTTCATCTGCCTGATACACTCCGGATAAAATCTTCATAAGAGTGGATTTGCCAGCCCCGTTTTCGCCTACAAGTCCTAATACTTCTCCTTTATTTACTGACAGTTTTACTTTATCGAGAGCCTTGACCCCGGGAAAGCTTTTGCTGATTCCTTCCATACGAAACAATTCCTGTTCCATCCCTCATCCTCCTCTCTGCTTGTTCACACCTCCTGTGCTTGCATTCATTATATCTGCTGCCTATACCGGATTCTATCGTAAGTTTTTATCATCCCTAGTATAATTTTATCTTTTTTTACGAACAAAGAAAAAAAGAGCCTGGATCACCAGGCTCTGTCCCTATGAAAGCTCATTCAGTCGATTCATTCTATACTCTGACGGGTTAATCCCAACCAGACGTTTAAAAACCTTTGTAAAATAATTGGAATCTAAATATCCCACTCTTGCACCAACATCTTTCACGATTACATTGGGCTGTTCCAGAAACTTTTTTGCCTCGCCAACCCTGTAATCCATTAAGTAAGAGGTAAAGCTTTGACCGAACTGCTGCTTGAACATTTTACAAAAATAAGGTTCTGAATACCCGATGGAACGAGCTACTTCATTCATCGAAATATCATTCATGAAATTAGAACGAATGTATTCCTCCACCATAGAGGTCATCACCGACAACCGACTGCTGTTATAATCCGGTTCTTTTTCTGAAATATTATTGACAGCTTCTGTTGCCATATCCTTTTCTTTTTTGGTCTGGGGGGTAACATCACCGCTTACCCTTAGAGCTTCTTCCACTACATTAATAATTTCCTTCTGGGAATAGGGCTTTAATAAATATTCCATGGCTTTTATGGATATGGCTTTCTTTGCATAATCAAACCTGTCATATGCCGTTAAAAATATAAGGCAGCAATGCGGGTCTTCCTTTCTCATAATTTCAGCAGCCTGGATTCCATTAAGACCTGGCATTCCAATATCCAAAATAGCCACCTGAATCTTCTCCCGCCGAAAGACATCCACTGCTTCTTTTCCATTCTGTGCCTCAAACACCAAACAGCTGTCCCCAAACTTTTTTTGAATCATCTTCTTAAGCACAATCCGCTCAATCATTTCATCTTCCACTATCATCAACCGTTGCATTCCCCGTATACCCCTTTTTCCCACCGAATTCAATTTCAACTACAGTACCCTTGTTCTCTGTGCTGTGAATGGTTACCTTCCCATATTCATAATAAGCAGAAATTCTTCTGTATATATTTCCAAGACCGATCCCCAGTCCGGTCCCTTTTGTTTCCATGGCATTTCGTATGGCATTAAGCTTCTCCGGATCCATTCCTTTTCCGGTGTCCGAGACGGATATCCATAAATTCTCCCCTGATTTTTTAATATCGATCTGGATGGCGCCCCCCATTTCTTTCTCCGATATGCCGTGGATCACCCCATTTTCCACCAGAGGCTGTAGAAGAAAAACAGGAACCTCCTCCTGATACAAAGCGCTGTCACAATTGATATTCCATTGAAACCGGTCCTTAAAACGCATTTGCTGGATATACATATAATCCCGCACCACCTTAAGCTCCTGTTCCAGAGGCTCAAAGGCGTTTGAGGTCCTAAGACTGTAACGAAGAAGATTTCCAACGGCGACCAGCATCTCTTCCGTTACCGGCGCTTCCTCCATCTGAGCCATCCTTGTCATCATATTTAAGGTGTTAAACAGGAAATGAGGGTTCAGCTGACTTTTAATCAGCTGAAGCTGAGCCATGGAGAAACGTTTTTCAAGCTCTGCCCTCTCAAGCTCATGGCGGTAAAGCTTTTCTTCCACCTGTCTTTTCTCTTCTGTTGCAATCACATAATTTTCTGTGGAGGATTTCATTTTATTAAAGGCATTCACAAGCTGTCCGATTTCATCGGTTCCGTCCCAGTGCACATCAGGAGAAGAAAAATCATTCTTTTCAATTCTTCCGGAAACATTGGCCAGCTGTACCACCGCCTTAACGATACTCCCTGTAATGAACCGAAGAAGAATCACAAGCACCACAAAGGCCGTAAGGCTGATCATAACCAAAAGATAGGGCATCCGCTTCAGCGCTGAAATCTGGACTTCATAATAATCATTTCCCGCCATTAACACGATTTTCGTGAGACGGTTGGCATAGATTTCCAGATACTTCTGCATGTTATAGACCTTGTACAGCTCTTTGATGTAGCTATCATCTCCCGAGCTCATGGATACTACCTTTTCCCGTTGCTTTTCATAGGTCTCATATCCATTGATAATATTCCAGGTCACCCCAAAACGGGCCTCCCCTATCTTATCGTAATCATAAGGAAGTCCATCTAAATGAATTTTAGTCTCCCTGCAGGCCAGCTGGTATGCCGACCGGTTATCCGATGTATTGTTTGAAAGAAGGCGGGCAAACTGCTCCCTCTCCTTTTCCATGGATTCCTGAAATTTATAGCAGGCCAGATTGTCATCCATAATCACTCTTGCACCGTCTACGAATATGTATACCACCTTTAAATTGATAAAAATAGAAGCACCCATAATCATTCCTACGCTGCCAATGATTACGTACAGCTTCTTTTTTAGTGTCATCTGATACCAAAGGGCAAGCAGCCGTTTCCCCACCTGTTTTCCTCCCAATCCCCATTTGTCGTTTTTGTGCAATAATCATAATTTATCTTAGCTTCCCTTAAACTTTTTGTCAATATTATTGTATATAGAAAAAAAACACAGCCGCAAAACGAGAATTTTTGCGGCTGCGTTTTTTTGTAATTACAGATTAAATGCCTTTAATAGACGTTTCAAATAATCCATGAATTTAGCTTCCCGGACGGCCTGGGCAGTAAGAATGGGAACCTCTCCTATCTTCTTTCCACCAAGGGTATAGATGAGAGAACCCGCCGGCTGGCCTTCTTCTAGGGGTGCCGGAAGGGAAGGAACCAGTTCCAGTTTCTTTTCAATGGCTGCAAAATCTTCCCCTTTTAAGCTCAGATATGAAAATGAACCGCCATATTTTAGGGGGACCTCTTCTTCCACACCGTTATCTACGATCATGTTGGGAAGAGGAATCATATCTTTATCTTCATACAGCTTACAGTTGGCATACCCGTAGTTTAACAAGGTCTGGGCATCGGCAAACCGAACCTTATAATCCGGTGCCGCCATGATGGAGGCAATGAGCCGGACGCCATCTTTTTCCGCTGTGGCTGACAAACAGTACTTGGCGACAGAGGTAGAACCAGTCTTCAAACCAGTTACATTAAAGTTCGTGGCCATCTTTAACAGCTTGTTGGTATTGGATAGACCGAATTCTTTCGTCCCCTGCTTTGTTACATGGGTGATGTTCTCCATCCAGATGGTGGAATAATTATGTATTTGAGGATATTTGTTAATAAGCTCTCTGGACATAATAGCAATATCCCTGGCAGTTGTCACATGGGTGGGGGACTCTGTAAGTCCGCAGCAATCTTCAAAATGAGTATTGGTCATTCCAAGAGCTGCCGCCCTCTCATTCATCATTTTTATAAACTCATCTTCCGTTCCTGCTATGTATTCTGCCATGGCCACAGAGGCATCATTTCCAGAGGCAACCACAATACACTTAATCAGGGTTTCCACTGTCTGAACCTCTCCCTCTTCGAGGAACACCTGAGAGCCACCCATTGATTTTGCATGGGCACTGGTAACGACCTCATCCGTAAGTTTAATTTTGCCGGAATCCAGCGCATCAAAAATAAGGATCAGTGTCATAATTTTTGTAATACTGGCTGGGCTTCTCTTTTCATCTGCATCTTTTTCATAGATGACCTGACCGGTCGAAGCCTCCATTAAAATAGCACTTGGGGCCTGGATCGCCGGGCCTCCCTCTGCATTAACCTCCTTCGCCTGTTCTGCCTGTACAATCATATCCGAGGCTACCGCGATATCAGGCTCCTGTCCTGCGGCCGGAATGCATAAACTGTAACAAAGCAGGATACAGCTTAAAACAAATGCCGTAACTCTCCTCATGCTAGATACCATCCCCTGAAAATTACTTTATACCATTGTATGGGGACATATCCTATTCCTATGCCAATTTTTCCAAAAAAAATTCCCAGCTTATCGTTTCATCTTCCCATAAAGTATGATATACTTGTACAGGAAATGTTACACTCATTGGGTAACAACCTAATATATTGAAAAGCTAAGGGGTTAGACTATGAACTTTAATAATTTCCGTGAGCGAAATTTCGGCAGAGGTCGAAACCGTATTCAAAGCACTATTATAATTGCATTCTTTGGATTATTAATCATTGCAATTCTTGCACTTTGTGGCATTGCCATAAATAAAAAGCTTGGTCATGGCACATTACCTGCTGATTCTTCTGTCGCAAACCACTCCTCTGAAAGTGAAGCAACTGCTGCCAGTGAACCAGAAAAGGATCCTGGTTTAACTCTTCTTGAAAAGGCTGAGGCACTGTCTGTCCAGTACGATTATGACGGAGCCATTGCCCTTTTACAGTCTGATACCAATCTGGCCGCCAGAGAGGATTTTAAATCAGCCATTGCCGGATATGAAACTGCCAAAAGCGCTTTAGTCCCTGTTAATCCACAGGATGTGACCCATGTTTTTTTTCATTCTCTGATTATGGACAACAAAAAGGCCTTTGATGGAGATAAGAAACAGGCAGGCTATAACCAGATGATGACCACCAAGTCTGAATTCTTAAAGATCATGCAGTCTATGTACGACAAGGGCTATGTGCTTGTCAAGATTCACGATCTGGCATATGAGACAAAGGATGAAAACGGCAATCCTAAATTTACATATGGCAACATCATGTTACCAGAGGGAAAAAAAGCGTTCGTTCTTTCCCAGGATGATGTTTGTTACTACGAATATATGGATGGGGACGGATTCGCTTCCAGGCTTG
The DNA here is from genome assembly GCA_000526575.1 of Clostridium sp. 12(A). Lineage (GTDB taxonomy): Bacteria > Bacillota > Clostridia > Lachnospirales > Lachnospiraceae > Lacrimispora > Lacrimispora xylanolytica. The sequence goes on from JAGI01000002.1 coordinate 1,244,527, forward strand.
TCATTGGAAAAGACGGCTACCCTACCTGTGAGATGAAGATGGATGATGGCAGCGTTTCCGTTGGAGATTATGACCTGGTCCCTATTCTGGAAAATTTTATTCAGACGCACCCTGGTTTTTCCTACAAAGGAGCAAGGGGAATCCTGGCTTTTACCGGGTACAATGGAATCTTGGGGTATCGCACCGACGAGGCTTATAAAGATACCAACCCTAATTTTGAAGAAGACAAAAAACAGGCGGCAGCCGTAGCCCAGAATCTTAAGGAGCATGGATGGGAGCTGGCCTCTCACAGCTGGGGCCACCGCAACATGGGCGGAATTTCCATGGAGCATTTTAAAATAGATTCGGATAAATGGGCAAAGAACGTGGGGTCCTTAATCGGCCCAACGGACATTATTCTCTTTCCCTTTGGAAGTGACATTGGAAGCTGGACGCCTTATACGGAGGACAACGAACGTTTTACTTATTTACAATCACAGGGCTTTCGCTATTTCTGTAATGTAGATGCCAGCAAATCCACCTGGATGCAGCTTGGACCAGATTATTTCCGCCAGGCCAGAAGAAACCTTGACGGATACCGTATGTATTATTATCCTGACAGCTTAAAGGATCTTTTCAATGTACCTGACGTATTTGATCCGGACAGGCCTACCCCTGTTCCTCCCATGTAAGCAGCAATGCTTAAACTGGGAACGTTTCATAATTCATTTGTTTTAGAAATATAGAAAGATAGAAATAAATACGCAAATAAGTAAAAAGGTATTTTGACATGGTTTAGCACCAGTCAAAATACCTTTTTTATAATGAACTACGTGAAATACTTAAACGATGTATTAAAATTCTACGAATCCTTTGATCGGTTGGTCAGGAGATACAGTTTCTGCATAAAGTACCGGGCCTTCCCCGTTATAATCTTTCCAGTATTCATAGGCAATCTTAGCCTTTACCTTGACCCACTGCTTTGTCTCAAGGTTATTGGCTTCTCTTGATTTTGTTACAAATCCTAAGAAGGTCATATCATCTTCACAGCAAGTCATGGCCATACGTCCCGGTACAAAGTAATTTCTTGGGAACTCGGGAGTTTTTAGTACCATAGCTGTAAATTCGACGGTTTTCCCTTCATACCGGTCTCTCCGCTCCATACAGTCAATATACCAGACTCCATAAGCCTTAGGCGATATCTGTATTACGTCCTGGCTCATATCATAGGGCAGATCTTCTTCTGCAATCTCATTGACCTCTCCCTCAGAATCTTCAAACACAATCTCTCCCTTGGGACTCATGGACTTAAGCGTCCGGCGATAGCCGGAAAGATCCTCGATCCCATCGCAGCGGTTGCAGATAATCATCTCGGAATTTTTGACCATTGCAAAAAGAAGCGGCTTCATATTGGCTGAGTATAAATCAAAGGTGGACATATCAATCAGTGTAATCTGCTGATAAACGTTCCAGTCATCCGGAAGCTTTAACTGATCTAAATTCCACATTCCGTTCCATTCAATCAGAACACGCTCCGGATTGTGAAGAAGCTCCAGCTCCAGAAGTCGGTCTGGTGTCATCTCTTCTAAGCTATCAATGAAAACAGCTTCTGTATGATTACGGGAAAGCAGTTCTGAATCGTATTCTGTCTCACCTTCTTCGCAGACAATTAACAGTGTCTTCCCGTCTGTCTTAAAATAATCCTGTTCCATGGTAAACTGAAGGAACTGGGTCTTACCTGATTCCAAAAATCCATTAATCAGGAATACCGGCATAAAATCATCTTCCATTGTTTCGGTATTACTCATGTTTTCCTCCATTCCACTTAACGCTTAAACGCTTTTTTCAGCTCTTCTTCTTTTAAATTGGCTCCAATGACACATACCTTGCCAGTATATTCCGGAACTCCATTACGGATTTCGTACTGCTCCGGCACAAGATCAAAGTAAAGCCACTGACCCTTTTCTTCTCCTGGAATCATACCCTTAGCCCGAAGAACATCTCCAAAGCCTTCTCCGTATGCCAGCTCATCAAGGATCTTGTCCAGCTCTTCCCTGCTGATAGAAGCAACATTCTCTGCTCCCCAGCTGGTGAATACCTCATCTGCATCATGATGGTCATGGTCATGACCACAGCCGCAGCCTTCACCATGATGATGGTGATGATGCTCATGGTCATGGTCGTGATTGTGGCCGCAGCCACAGCCTTCTTCGTGATCATGGTGATGATGCTCATGGTCGTGATCGTGGTCGTGATTATGACCGCAGCCACAGCCTTCTTCGTGATCATGGTGATGATGCTCATGGTCGTGATCGTGGTCGTGATTATGACCACAGCCGCAGCCTCCCTCGTGATCATGATGGTGATGCTCATGGCCGTGATCATGGCCGCAGCCACATTCTCCTTCGTGGTCATGATGATGGGACTTGACCTCAGCCAAAAGATCTTCAACCATGGTATCAGGCTTTTCAATGATTTCCATAAGCTGTTTTCCGCTCAGTTCCCCAAATGGTGTGGTAACTACGGAAGCCTTTGGATTCAATTCCCTGATGATTTCAACTGCCTGGTCAACCTTGTCCGATGGCGCGATGTCTGTACGGCTTAAAACAACGGTTCCGGCATTTTCTATCTGATTATTAAAGAACTCACCAAAATTCTTCCGGTACATTTTACACTTCTGAGCATCTACAATGGTCACTGCGCTGTTTAAAACCACATCAAGCTGGGAAGCAACGTCAACAACTGCCTTCATAACGTCAGACAGCTTACCTACGCCAGAAGGCTCGATAATTACACGGTCAGGCTGGTACTTTGTAAGCACTTCTTTTAAGGATTCTCCAAAATCGCCTACAAGAGAACAACAAATACAGCCAGAATTCATCTCACGGATCTCAATGCCTGCATCCTTTAAGAAACCGCCGTCAATTCCTATCTCACCAAATTCATTTTCAATCAGGACAACCTGCTCACCTGCAATGGCTTCCTGTAATAACTTCTTAATAAAAGTCGTCTTTCCAGCTCCAAGGAAGCCGGAGATAATATCAATCTTTGTCATGTCAGTACGTACCTCTTTTCTTTCCAGAGTTTAACAAGAAACTACAACTACTTATTGTGTCACAAACTTTACCATAAGTCAAGCAGAGTGCCTCCTGTTTTCTTCGGCATAATCTGCAAAAATTATCAGCTGATTCAATGATTCCAATTTAATGGTATCACTTTTTGACACCTTTTTCTGCTATACTATATTAAAGACAGCAAAGAAAGGAGCTAACAGCTTATGAAAAAACTATTTCTGGCATCCTCATTTCAGGATGTGGCAGACCTGCTTCCAGATTTTGAAAAAAACTTAAAGGGGAAAACAATTACCTTTATTCCCACCGCAAGTATCGTGGAAACGGTTAATTTTTATGTGAAATCAGGTAGGAAAACATTGGAGGATATGGGACTTATGGTTGATGAGCTGGAGATTTCCACTGCATCAGCAGAAGAAATCACTTCAAAACTCAAGCAAAATGATTATATCTACGTGACCGGAGGGAACACATTTTTCCTGCTTCAGGAAATGAAACGTACCGGTACTGATCAGTTAATAAAAGAGGAAGTAAATTCAGGAAAACTTTATATCGGGGAATCGGCAGGAGCCATTGTTGCATCGGCTGATATTGAATATGCAAAAGGTATGGATTCTGTTGATGAGGCACCGGACCTTGAAAGCTTTGAAGCGCTTGGTCTTGTAGATTTCTATCCTGTCCCTCACTATAACAATCCACCCTTTCAGGTAGCCTCTAAGAAAATTATAGATACTTATTCCTCTACCTTAAAGCTCTCTCCCATCAGCAACCAAGAGGCCATTCTGGTCAATAACGAAGAGATAAAGGTAAAAACAAGCCAGCTCCATTCATAAACACGGATTCTATTCATTTATAAATTTATGATATCATAGTTATAATGCCATAAAAATACGCCTTGAAACGGGAATTATAAGACCGATCAAGGCATATTTTTTATCCTTTTTCCACAGGGCGCTTGTAACAAGCCTTTTACAGTTCCTGCTTTTCCCTTTCCTGCTCATCAAAGCAGTGAAAACAGCATCCGCTGCATCCAGAACAGTTTCCGCAGCAGCTGCCCTTTTGCTTAGTCAATTTTTTTCCGGCACGATACACCAGAAAAATCAGAATCAGAGAAATAATAATTGTTGATCCATTGGCGAAAAGCCACAACAGCATAAGAGGTCTCTCCTTCCTTTTTTGCCTCCATCTCTAAGTAGCTTCGAGAATCAGATACTTTTATATATAGAATATTCTCACTTTCACGGATTGTAGCCAGGTTCCAAAAAATCATTGCATACCTGTCATTATTTATTTACTCTGGACTTAATGAGTTTCCCGATTTCCTTTACCGTCTCTGATGGCTCATAATCCTCTTCATCAAATAAAAACTGATGCAGATGCCTGACACTGTCCACCATATCAACGGGCACAACGTAATCCTTTACTTTCCCAATGGCAGCGTCTTTTACTTTATAGGGAAATCCCTCCGATTCTGTCATGTGAAACCGCCTCACATTCTTTATCAGGGGCAGAAGATCCTTCATTCCAATGCTGGTTGATATCTGGGGAAGAACGGTAGATACCAGCCTGTTTAAGGTAGGCAGATCAGCTTCTCTGGCCTTCTTAAGCACCAGATTTGCAACCTCTCTCTGCCGTTCTGTTCGCTTAAAATCAGTATCTGTTTTACGAAGTCTGGCATAAGCCACCGCCTGAACCCCATCTAAATGATTTAAGCCTTCCTTCTTTAGATGATGGGAGCCAATGCCTGTAGATTCCACGGTCTCCGTGATAAAACCATTGATTAACCGAAATTCTTCATGGCTGATGTCAACATCAATTCCGTCCAAAATATTAATAGCCTCTGCAACCGCCTTCCAGCTAAATGCGGCATAGTCATCAATATTTAAATCAAGATTTTCTGTCAGAGCCTCGACTGCCTGTGTAGGACCTCCAAAGAAGTAGGCATCGTTGATTTTCCCATACCGTCCTTTTTTATCCAGCTTTAAGTAAGTATCGCGGTATACAGAAACAACTCTCATTTCTCCAGTACCCAGATTAATATTAAAGACCATTTGCATATCAGACCTGGTACTCTTTTTTAAATTGCCTTCTCTGGAATCCACACCAAAGACAGCAACGGTCCAATAGCCTTCCATCTTTTCCTGAGTCTCTATACTGATATTGGTATTCTGAACCGGGGGCCTCTCAATCTCCGGCAGCCTCTGCGGCATATGAGCTATATTCCATGCAAATCCTGCCATCGTACCTATCATAGCCGCCCATACGGCTGCAATCGTAATAAAGCCCCATTTCAAGTAATTAGCCATGATTCCTCCCAGATTAACAATGCATTCTTATCTCTCCTTAATTTCCCTTTATTTTTAAAATTTATGCAAAAATATGTTTTATCTTTTCCGGGTGATCGATGATGAAGCTGGGATGAAATGTTTCAAGTTCCTTCTGATCCCTAAATCCCCAAGTGACACCAACGGTATCTATACCTGCATGGATTCCAGTCTTCATATCTGTGTTGGTATCTCCGAAATACAGGCATTCTGAAGGCTTTACGTGAAAGCTTTCTGCCATAAATAAGGCACCGGCTGGATCAGGTTTTAAGGAAATTCCGTCCCCATCCCCTACAATCAGATCGAAATATCCCGGTTCAAAGCAGGTCTCCACACATTCCACCGCTCTCACCCGGTTTTTGTTCGTCAGTATCCCTAATTTAATTTCCTTTTCCTTTAAGAACCGAAGGAGCTCCGGGATTCCATCATAAGGTTTTATCTCATAGAGGCAATTTTCCTCAAATATCTTTTCATATACAGAAAGAGCCTCCTCATAATGCACCAGAGCTTCATCTCCGGAATAAATAAGGGCCCGTTCCACCAGCTTTTTATATCCGTCTCCTACAAATTTCTTCGTATGTTCCTCATCCACTGGTCCATAGCCAAAATGTGCCATAGCTAAACTGACACTATGAGAAAGGGAAGCAATGGTATCAAGGACAGTTCCATCCAGATCAAAAATACAGCATTTATACATAATTCTCCTCCTTACGTAAAATCATAGTTCCATTATAGAGCATGGTGCACATAAAATCCAGTATTCCCTGAATCTGCATAAGGTACTTATTTATGACCATAATAAACATATCTGTAAATGACAGATAAGGGAGAATGATATGAAAGAAAATAGAAGATACTGGATCATTGCAGCCATGATAGGAGTTGCATTTCTTTTGATTGCTGCTTTTACCACAGCAAACTGGTATCGCGGAAAAAACAAAACAACAGATCCGAACGCCTCGACAAATGGCGTCAGCGATTCCCTGACAATCCCACCCAATAAAAACCTGGACAATGTTTCCGCAGAGGATGTCATAAACCGCTATCTCACCAGAGAGCAAGAGCTTAGAGCGAATTTACTAAAGGAGCTTAAACCTATGGAAGCCTCAGGAAATGGGTCCCTGGATTATGTAAAAGCAATGGTTTCACTAAATGAAGCAACCACCCTCCTTTCAGAGTCCTATAAAACCTTTGGGGGCAATGATGAAACATTTAAGCTCCTATCCCAGCAAACGGAAAAAGGGCTCCGGGCAGAGAACGAAATCATGAAAGAATTAATGGATAAATACGCCAGGGAGGAGCACAAGAACGAGGATATGGAAAATGCTTATCTCACCGATTTCAATGCACTGGTGGCGGAATTTGAAAAAGCAGGAACAACGGACTCTTCCAGCTTGGAACATGCCTTTTCTCAGGCCCTGATGCAGTATGATCAGCTGGCCGTAAATCTCTCCACCTCAATACTCGAATATACCGATTATAATGAAGTCGTTACCATGGCTCAGAAAATTATTAACGATAGAAAGCCCCAAATAGAGGAATTAAAAAAACTGACGCAATAGAATACAGCGTACAAAAAACGCCTTGACGGAATTTCATTGTTCCGGATCAAGGCGTTTTTTCATGATATATAAATCATTCTGCTTGTATCTTTATTCTCTGTCCAGATTCTTCTTTAATAAAGCCAGGACTCCACAGCCAGCCACAGAACCAATCACAATGGCTGCAAGATACCCAAATGGGTTACCAATGGTAGGAAGTACAAAAATACCGCCATGTGGTGCTCTTAAGGTACACTGAAATGCCATGGATAATGCGCCTGCCACTGCAGAACCGATCATACAGGAAGGAATGACACGGATTGGGTCAGCGGCTGCAAATGGAATGGCACCTTCGGAAATAAAGGAAAGTCCCATAATATAATTCACCAGACCAGACTGACGTTCCTTATCGGTAAATTTCTTCTTAAAGAAGGTGGTGCAAAGGGCAATGGCAATTGGAGGAACCATACCGCCTGCCATAACTGCTGCCATGATATCAAAATTTCCTTCTGCAAGCTGAGCCGTACCAAATACGTATGCAGCCTTGTTAACAGGACCGCCCATATCCACTGACATCATACCGCCTACAACGGCACCTAATACAATTTTACTGGTGCCACCCATGCTGTTTAGCAAACTGGTAATTCCATCATTGATAGCTCCTACAAATGGATTAATAAAGGTAGTTGCCACGGCTGCCAGGAGAATACCGATTAATGGGTATAAAAGCACCGGCTTAATGCCCTCTAAGGATTTTGGAAGCTTGCTGAAAGCTTTCTTAAGCAGAAGCACGATATAACCGCCAATAAAACCAGCTAACAAAGCTCCTAAGAATCCAGAGTTCACTCCGCCTCCAGCAGGATTTGCAAAGGTAGATCCCATCTTTGCAATGAGTCCGGCTACGAAACCTACAGCTAATCCGGGACGGTCTGCAATACTCATTGCAATGTATCCGGCTAACACAGGAAGCATCATACCAAAGGCCTGCTCACCAATGGTCTTTATATAAGCTGCAAAGGGTGTATTTTTACCAAAGTTTGAAGGATCAATGGAATAATCATCAAACAGGAATGCCAGTGCAATTAAAATACCACCACCGATAACAAAGGGAAGCATGTGAGAAACACCATTCATTAAATGCTTGTAGATGGAATGACCCACACTTCCGCTTTCGCTGCTTTCCCCGGAAGAAGAACCGGAATAATGATAAACCGGAGTTTCCTTATTGACTGCCCGTTTAATCAGTTCCTCGCCTTTTTGAATGCCTTCTGAAACCGTAGCCATGACCACACGCTTTCCATCAAAACGGGCCATATCTACATTTTTATCTGCGGCAATAATAATTCCCTCGGCGGCCTCAATTTCTTCCCTGGTCAATGCATTGCCGATTCCTTCGGCTCCATTGGTCTCTGCCTTTAAAGCGATTCCCAGCTTCTTTCCGCTCTGTTCCAGATTTTCCGCTGCCATAAAGGTATGAGCAATTCCTGTGGGACATGCGGTAACCGCCAGGACACGATAACCTTTGGCTTCCTTCGTCTCTTTTTTCTGGTTCCCTGCAGACTCTTTGTCATCGATTACCTTTAAAAATTCTTCTTTTGAGGTTGCATTCATCAGACCTTCTCTGAAATCAGGGTCCATAAGAAGAGTGGACAGCTTTGATAACGCCTCTAAATGTAAATCAGCTCCGCCCTCCGGTGCGGCAATCATAAATATCAGCTTAACAGGAGCTCCGTCAAACGCCTCATAATCCACACCCTCAGGCACTACTATCGCTGCAAGGCCTGCTTCCTTTACGGCTTTCGTCTTTCCGTGAGGAATGGCAATTCCCTCGCCTACAGCTGTGCTTCCATGTGCTTCTCTCTTTAAAATTTCTTCTTTGTAAGCGGCCTTATCAAGCAGTCTGCCGCCCCGTCCCATCAAGTCTACCAACCGGTCAATGGCTGCTTCTTTTCCTGAGACCTTAACATCAAGCTCTACACTTTCTTTTTTTAGTAACTCTGTGATCTTCATCAAAACCCCTCCTTTGACAATTCATCATACAGTATCATTATCTCATCCCTGGTGGCAAGGCCTTCGGAAAAAGCGGTGGCGCTTCCTGCTGCACTGCCGAGCCTAAGGGCATGTTCATAACTGCCGTTTTCTAAATATCCTGCAAGAAAACCTGCTACCATGGAGTCTCCTGCTCCTACGGAATTTTTTACAATTCCCTTTGGAACGCCCATCTGGTAAACTTCATGATCTGCTGTGATTAAAATTGCACCATCACCAGCCATGGATATGAGAACATTCTGTGCTCCCATTTCCTGAAGCCTTTTTCCGTATTCGATGATCTCCTCTTTACTACTTAGAGTCACATGGAACATCTCACCCAATTCATGGTTATTGGGCTTAATTAAAAATGGCTGGTAAGGAAGAACGTTAATCAGCAGATCCTTTGTTGCATCTACTGCAATGCGGATACCCCGGTCTTTTAACCGGGCCATAATCCGCTCATAAATATCATCATCAATGGTCTTTGGAATGCTTCCGGATAATACCAGGACATCTCCCTCTGTCAGGCAGTCCAGCTTATCAAACAGAAGTTTTATATCCTCACCCGTTATTTCAGGGCCCATTCCATTTAACTCAGTCTCTTCACTTGATTTTATCTTAACATTGATTCTTGACATGCCTTTTTCCACCTGGATAAAATCCGACCGAAATCCCATATTAATGACTCTTTTTAAAATCTCATGGCCGGTAAATCCTGCAACAAAGCCAAGGGCAGTACTTCCAAAACCTAATGCTGCCAGAACTGTAGATACATTCAGTCCTTTTCCCCCGCAATAGATGCCTTCCCAATCAGCTCTGTTAACAGTTCCCAGGGTGAAGTGATCAGCTTTTACCACATAATCCAAAGCAGGATTAAACGTAACTGTGTAAATCATATTTCACCTCTCCTTTTATGCGTAAAATTTTATTTCATCCCTCACTAATAATATAATACGATTGTTTTGTTTCGTCAATATAATTCCATGAGAAATAATATTTCTTGAATCTTTTCGGCGCTTTGCACAATTTTCTACAACCAGTCGAAGGTAACACTGATTTATTTTGTGCGTATTTACCTGTTTTTATCCAGTTTGGAACATACTTATAAAATAAACTAAGAAACGAAGGGATACATGACATGCATGCATCCCTTCGTTTCTTATCTATAGATACTTCTTTATTTTTTATCGTCTGATATGGCAATCTCATGACGTCTGATGTGGTCATGAGAATCTTTCATGCTCACTGACAGGAATAAATACAAAATCTCCATCACTGTAGTTGCCGAAACTCTGGAAAAACAGAATTCACCCAGCAAAAGCTTTTCTCTGGTGGCCGTCGTGATATGATACTGGCTGGCTTGTCCCAAAGGCGATGACGGATTGTTCGTAATCGCAATGATTGGCGTATGATTCTCCTTTGCCACCGCGGCCAGGGTCATAAGACGCTTGGAAAAACCAGAATTAGAGATGATGATCACCGCATCCTCTTTCGTTAAATTACAGGTAAAAGCCATCTGAGTCTCCCAGATGGTACCTGATACCGCTCGGATACCAAGCTGATTAAACTTAAATGATCCGTCCATGGCTACGGGTATGGTGTTGCCTACCGCTACCAGCTGGACTGTTCTTGCATGCTCGATGATTTTTAAAATCTGGTCCAGCTCCTCTGTATCCATCATGGTAATGGTCTGAGTCAGCTCTGCCACCTTGTTTGCCAATATATTCTGTAGAGACTGTGAAAGGTTCTCTCTGTTTATTTCATTGGAGACCTGGGTGGAATTTCCTCTCTCCTCAGCAATCTCCTTTGCCAGATTGATTTTTAAATGGTGAAAACCGTTAAAACCACATCTTCTGCAGAATCTGGATACGGTTGCATCGCTGGTTCCGCTTGCCAGAGCCAGTTCCGCTACCGTCATATCGATCATTTCACTTTTATGAGCCAGAATATAGTCTGCGATCTTTTTCTCCGCTTCAAAAAAGGAATCATAAGACGAACAGAGTACTCCTGACACGCTGATATTTTCCTGCATATGCAACCTGCCTCTCATGTAACATTATTTCACAATTATATCATGATATGAAATAAAATGTAAAGAGGTTATCTTCTTTTCCCAAGGGTAAGTAAAAAGATGGTGGAAATAATACATGCAAAACCAAGAAGATCCATGAGACCAAATCCCACCTTTAAAAGAAGGGCAGAAAACAGCGTAGCAGACACAGGCTCCACGGAAGCAAACAAGCTCCCCCTCTTTGGTCCCACCCATTTGACCCCTTCCAAATAGGCCACAAATGCAACAATGGTACCAAACAGGATGATATAGGTAAGTCCTCCGATTACCCCTCCGTCCACGGTGACTGCCAAGGTCCAGGGTCTAAAAAACAGACAAAGGATAATTCCGCCAATGAGCATTCCCCAGCCGGTCACAATCATGGAGCCATATTTTGTTAATATGGCTCCTGGCTGTACGGTATAGACTGCCAAAGCCACTGCCGAACAAAGTCCCCAGAACAATGCCTTATTGGATATGGCGAGGCTGTTTAACTTCCCATGAGTAGCCAGCAATACAGTTCCCACAATTGCAAGCCCAACAGCAAACACTTCGATTTTATCCGGCCTTTTCCCCGTCTTTAAGGAAACATAAATGACGATTAAAACAGGGCCTATGTATTGAAGCACAGTGGCTGTCCCAGCGTTTGACTGGCTAATTGCTGTAAAATAAGTATATTGGCACATGGACATTCCAAACATGCCGAAAATCAAAACATCCAGCCCATCCTTTGGATTCTTAAAAATCTGAAATACCTTCTTCCCATCCTTAATAAAGCATATGGTCAGAAGAATCATTCCTGCCAATAGAAGGCGTATGGGAATCAGCCAATCAGAGGTAAGCCCTTTGCTCTGCATCAGATACTGCCCACAAGTTCCTGAAAGTCCCCACAAAATTCCTCCGAACAAGGTTAAAATACAGCCTTTTTTAAGATTGGGGACTGCTGTCATTTCCAATTCCGTCATTTCTCCTCCCATATTCCAGGACACATTCCCAGGTATTATAATCGTGTCCCGTATCTCGTATCATTTCATTCATTTCAGCAAAAAGCCTGCTGTCTGGTAAATTTCGCTCCCATAGTCGGTAAGCCTCTTCCGACTTGACCCAGGCGGCATCCACCGGTATTCCAGCGCAGTACGCCCGGTTAATATCTGAATAGAGCCCTGCCATCTTATTTCTCTGCTCTTCGGGCAGATTTTTAAGCTTTTCATAGACCTGGCTGCTGACAACCTCCATTAAGAAATCAGCTCCATATTCCCTGAATTTGAGCAGATTATCATCGGTTACCTGCTGGTCTTTGGCCCACTTTCCTACATCAAGCTCTTTTGAGGTATAGAAAAGTCCGTTGTTATCCGTCCATTTTAAGACTCCATATTGAAAAGGGGAAATGGCCAGGGAATCTGCCACCACCTCACTGATATGATATCCTTCTATAGGGGCGCCGGGCCTTGGCTTATGGGTTTTCGTCCTTTGTAAGTGCAGATGGCCGCTTATGTATAAAGGCACCCGGTAAGACTCTAAAAGCTGTATGACTTCCTCGCTGTTTTCCAGGGTACAATCCACCGGATAGCGGATGCTTTCCTTTAAAAGATTATGATGGGCGATGGTAATTACGTTGACCGAACGCTTCTTTGCCTCTAAAAGCTGGGTCTTCATCCAGGCCAGAGTCTTCTCTCTGATCCGTCCTCCCACCTTATTCTCAGGCTCATACTGGGCAGAATCCAGCATGAGGAGCCAGTTGTACTCATCCAGCTCATATACGTAGCTAAAGGAAGCCTCATCCTGGCTGATTGCCTGATCATAACCGAAGCTTCTATATATACGGTAAAAATCCTCTGGAGTTACAATGTCTGAAGGTTCTCTTTCTTTTCCCATATAGGATGCTGAATTATAATTATTAATATCATGATTTCCAGGTATGACTAAGACCTTAACGCCTTTTTCCTCTAGAACTTCCAGCTTCTTAGCCAGTGCCTCATGCCCTCTCTTCTCCCCGTTTAGGGTAAGATCTCCGCTTAAGACTACTGCAGACGGCTTCAGTTCTTCCATGTCCCTGGTAAAGGAATCCATAAGTTCTGGTATATATTGAACTACCTTGCCATCATCCCCTTTTGCCATGGTCCAAAACGCCTGGCCGTAATCTGTAAGATCCGGGGAATAGTAATGCACATCCGTTGCAATTACAATGGAAGGAGGCTTGTATACTTCCTCTGTTTCTGTTGTTTGGTCAGCTGGAATCTCTGCTTTTGATTCCGCCATGCTTTCTTTCATTTCTTCCTGTGTGGTCTGAGATTCCAAATCCGGCAGAGAAGGTTCTGTTTCGCTTTCCTTCGTTTCGCCTTCCGTCACTTCCATTGTCACGGGTTCAGAAGTCTGGACTTTATCAGGAGATGGCGCACTTAGTCTGCCAATTATGGTAACGATTCCAAAACATACGAAAAGCATCACCGAATAAATCAAAACCAGAAGGCTGTTTTTCTTTCGTTTATTCATTTTATTTCTTGATAATCCTTTTCTTTTCCATATTTCCTAAGGAATCATATCACGCATTGAAGAATAGGGCAACTAAAGAATTGCAAAAGAAACCCATCAAACGGGAAAGGTGCTGCACCCATAGCTTTAAACGGCCATGAGTACAACACCTTCTTTATGAAACCTTATTTACAAATCATATTCCACACCTTTAATACCACCGAGTCATTGGAATCTCATTATTCACACCCTTAGAAACAAGAATCTGGTGGAGGTCAATGATTCCGTTATGAAAGGTGGCAGCACAGCCATTAAGATAAAGATCCCACATCCGGACAAATTCATTTCCCATCTTTTCCTGGATCTCCTGCCTGTGTTCATTAAAATTCATATCCCAGCAGCGCAGGGTCTTATAATAGTGCCTGCGAAGACTTTCTACGTCCAGAGTATAAAACTGATGGTCACTTAAGATATGAATCATCTCTCTCAGACTTGGAACCATGCCTCCTGGAAAAATATATTTCTTCATCCACGGGTCTCCCGGATATTCCTTTAAAGCACTGATATAATGCAGCAGGAACAGACCGCCCGGTTTTAAGGCTGCTTCTGCATTTTTAATAAACAGCTCATAATGCTCTCTGCCCACATGCTCCACCATTCCAACACTGACTACCCGGTCAAAGGTCCTGCCCCACTTTTCCAGATCCCGGTAATCCATTAGTTCCGCTGATACCTTTCCAACCAAACCCTCTGCCTCAATCCGCTCATCAAATTTCTTTTTCTGCTCTTTGCTGAGAGTAATTCCCACACCGGTCACTCCATACTCCTTAGCAGCCCGTATGAGTAAATAGCCCCAGCCACAGCCTATGTCAAGAAGGGTCATATCTTTTTTCAGACATAGCTTTTGTAAAATCCGTTCCACCTTATTACACTGGGCTTCGTATAAGCTGTCTTCATCTGTTTTAAAGTATCCACAGGAGTAGCTCATGGTATCGTCAAGCCAGAGACTGTAAAAGTCATTGCCGATATCGTAGTGTGAGGTTACTTCCTTCTCCTGATTCTTTCTGGACTGAGAAGAGAAAATAAGTTTCTTAAGCTTTGAATGGTCTGCAGAAAACTTTCCCATCTGACCAAGAAAATGATCCAGAGCCTGAAACAAATCTCCCTCTATCTCCAGATTCCCTTTCATATATGCTTCTCCTAAGGCAAGAGACGTGCTTGTTATAAGCTCCTGACTTCCGATGTCTTCTTTTAGATTCACCAGAAATGTTGGATTTCCTTCTCCGATGTGATGTGTTTTCCCATTGATGATTACATCAAAGGGGTGATCATCAAATTTCTGAAGAAAGGATATTATAAAATTGTCTGTCATAAGTTTCATGGCTTTTCCTCCTGTTCGTATTTCGTCATACCAGGATTTTTGCCATAATTTAGCTGTTTTATAAGACATTTTAGATTTTCTGTGATAAAATCAGTACAGCCATCCATTAATTTATCGTTTTAACAGGAGTACATACATCATGAACAAACAAAATCATCTATACGGGCACCTCGCCTCCGCTTTCTCTATCTTTGTATGGGGAACCACCTTTATTTCCACCAAAGTTCTGCTTCGGTCATTTACCCCTCTTGAAATCCTTGTTTTTCGTTTCATTATCGGTTATGCCGCTCTTTGGCTCGCCTATCCCCATTTTATGAAGACCAAAAGCTTAAAGGAAGAGAGTCTCTTTGCCTGTGCAGGCATATGCGGAGTTACCTTATATTTTCTGATGGAAAATTTTGCGCTGACCATGACCCTGACTTCTAATGTCAGCACGATTATTGCAGCCGCCCCATTTATCACCGCTTTATTTGACTGGTTCTTTTTAAAGGGAAAAAGACCGGGAATCCGTTTTATGGCTGGATTTATTACGGCCATCGTGGGAATCGGACTGATCAGCTTTCAGGGAAACAGTACGCTGGAGTTAAATCCAAAAGGAGACTTACTTGCCCTGTTTGCAGCCATTACCTGGGCAGCATATTCTGTATTCACAAAAAAAATAGGGGAGTACGGTCACGGAACCGTGGAAACAACAAGACGTATCTTTTTCTACGGCCTGTTGTTCATGATCCCAGTGTTGACTGTTCTTCCCATTCGACTTGAGCTTCACCGGTTTAGCAATGTTGCTAACCTGTTAAATATTCTGTTTTTAGGTCTGGGTGCTTCCGCCCTGTGCTTTGCCACCTGGAACTTCGGTGTTAAAGTCCTGGGTACTGTTAAAACCAGCATTTACATCTATGCAGTACCAGTGATCACCGTTATTACTTCCATGATTTTTCTAAAGGAGACCCTTTCTTTGCAATCCTTCTTTGGAATCCTTCTGACACTGGCAGGGCTCATGCTCTCGGAGAGCAAAATTAAAAAACAGGCTGAAACGTAACCTGGAATGTTTCGTCTCCTTCCCTGCATGCAGAAAAAATATATCCCCCTGAGAGACGTTTCTGGTAAAAGGAATAGCCAGGAACAGAACAAAGGGGATTTTCTTTTTCCGTCAGGGTAAAAGAAATTTGGGATAGAGGCATGGCGATACCGCATCCAACTGCCTTCCCATAGCTTTCTTTTAAAGTCCATATCTTAAAAAAGTACTCCTCACGCTCCTTTTGGGGCAGTCCTGAAATAAAGCGGTTCTCTGATTCTGACAACACCTTTCTAAGAATTCCATCTCCATAAGGACGCATTCGTTCCACATCCACTCCGATCTCCCTGTCGGAAAAACCGCAGATGACCATACCATCGGTATGGCTGATGTTATAGTGAATCTGAGGGAAATCCTTTAAGCACGGCTTTCCGTGAATTCCAGTTGTAACCTGGAGGTCAGTCAGTTCATGTTCCTCTATTCCGTACAATTCCTTTAATCCCAAAATCAGAAGTTTCCTCCCCAGCTGGTGCTCCCATTCATGCTTTTTCACACCTTCTGGTATTTCATTTTCCGACAGGTAGATTTCTATCATTCTCTTTTATCCTCATTTAAATTCCGGTCCTGCTCCATTCCCGGTTTTCCACCGGATTACCATGACCAAAATATATTTTTCTCTTACCCAGAGCGCTGATTTTCTGTGCACTCTCTACCATTAATTCTCTATCCTGATAAATCATGGACAAGCCTGGATAGAAAAGATTCATCACGGCATCCCCGGCAATAAAATGCTGCTCTTCGATATCAAGTCCAATGGAGCCACTGGTATGTCCGGGAAGTTCCATGACCTTAGCATCAATTCCATATTCATGAAGGGGATCTCCATCATGAAGGTAAATATCCGGAACAAATTCCGGAATCCGGTTCTTTTCCGAGTTTTTTTCCGCCACCTCAGCCACAAGCATCGCTAAAAGCCCCTGATGGTAAATGGGAACCTTACGGTTATCCTTTAACAGGGGAATATCTGCCTGATGCATTGCTACCGGCACCTTTAGAACATCCGCCAGATATGCCGTATTTTGCACATGATCAAAATGTCCATGAGTCAGGAGGATCAGCTCCACCTTTGTCTTTTGGCACATGTCCAGTATCTTTTTCTCTGCCCCCATCCTCCCTGTATCCACCAGGATGGCTCTTCCCTGGTTTTCGATCAGATAGCTGTTCACACAGCCGCATCTGATTTGTTCAATTACTGCCATCTCTTTTTCCTCTCTCCAATACCTCTTATCTCACATACCCCCGCCCCAAGCGGCACTCTGCTATTATTCATTGTATTGAAGGGAAGCCTTGCTTATTCCACCTTTAAAGGGATCTTTTCCGGTAAATACAATCAATGACTCCATTTTCTGACTGAAGGGAGACAAGTTTTAAAAGCTGCTCCTTTTCTCCTCCCTGAAACAGGGGAATTCCCTTTCCAAGAAGAACGGGCATAATGGTCAAATGGTATTCATCAATCAGGTTCTTTTCCATCAGCTGTCTGATTAGATCAGCACCTCCACATACCCAGATTCCTTTTTTGCACTCCTTTTTTAACCTTCCAACCAGAGGCTCCAACGGTTCTTTTGTAAAATAAATTCCTTCCTTATCCTCAAGCTCCTTATGGGTTATTACATAAGTTTTTTTGTCTGGATACACCCATTCATCAGGTGACAGCTCTGAAACCACCTGGTGATACGTACGGTAACCCATTAAAACGGCATCCACCTGTTTTTCGAAAGCTCCATACCCATAATCTCCGGTGTAAGTTTCATCCTGTCCCAAAAGCCAATCCACCTTACCATCGGCATCGGCAATATAGCCATCCAGACTGATTCCTATGTAAAGTACGACCTTTCGTTCCAGAACATATTCCAGCTGACAGTCATAAGGCTCTCTTGTTACGTGATCCTCATCGTATTCCTTTGCCTCTACACAGCCCATAGCCCTGTAAAACGCCTGAGTCTCTACAGAGGAGTGGGCAGAGATGTAAAGCTTTTCCGCACCCTTAAGCCTGGCCCACTCAGAGGCCATATGAAACAGACGGCGGCCTGTCCGCTTTCCCCGCACATCAAAGGATACGTGAATGTTGGATAAATCAAGATAATTCTTATGCTTTCCAATGGGTACCCCCTCCACGGAAGCGAACCCCTTTAGCTCTCCATGGTGAAAGGCTCCAAACACAACGCCTCCTGTATGAATGGTGATTTTAAGACAACGGATCAGCACATCGTAATCCTCGTCCTTCCACTGCTCTGTAAATGGATTCTTTACTGCTGACCAGATTCCATTTATCTTTCTCATACATTCCTTTACTTCCTGATAGCGGTTAAACTGACAAAAGAGCTCTTTATTTAACTCGGATTCTTTTAACTCTCTGTATTCCATAGTCTTCTCCTGTATCATACGTTTCCTAAAGCATACCATTTTTCCGCAGTTTCATCAATTCTTTTTCTCAAACAGGAGGTGATGGCCAAACCTGCCTATTCCACAAAGCAAAAAAACCTGCCAGATCTAAAGACCTGACAGGCATGTGTTTATGATTAAGAACGCTTGATGTGGAACGCATCCATACCTGGATATACAGCGCCCTCTCCTAATTCCTCTTCGATGCGGATAAGCTGATTGTATTTTGCTACACGCTCACTTCTGCTTGGTGCACCTGTTTTTATCTGACAGGTGTTAAGAGCAACTGCAAGATCCGCAATTGTAGTATCCTCTGTCTCGCCGGAACGGTGAGAAGCAATGGCAGTATAGCCAGCGCTGTGAGCCATCTTAATCGCTTCCAGTGTCTCTGATACAGATCCGATCTGATTTAACTTAATTAAGATAGAATTTCCGCAGCCTTCGTTAATTCCCTTTTTCAGACGCTCGGTGTTGGTTACAAATAAATCGTCTCCAACCAGCTGGATTCTGTCTCCAAGCTCCTTGGTAAGAAGCTTCCAGCCTTCCCAGTCATCTTCATCAAGAGCATCTTCAATGGAATAGATGGGATACTTGTCACATAAGTTCTTCCAGTGACCAATCAATTCCTCAGATGTAAAGTGCTTTTTGCATTTTGGAAGGATATATTCTCCCTTCTTCTCGCCCTTCCATTCGCTGGAAGCAGCGTCCATAGCCAGGACAAAATCGCGGCCCGGTTCAAAGCCAGCTTTTCTGATTGCTTCTAAGATAAGCTCAATGGCTGCATCATCACTCTCAAGGTCAGGAGCAAAACCACCCTCATCACCTACGGAGGTAGCAAGGCCTTTTGATTTTAAGATAGAGGCAAGACAGTGGAATACTTCGGTACACCAGCGAAGGCCTTCTTTAAAGTCAGCAGCTCCTGTTGGCATAATCATGAATTCCTGAACATCAACGGTGTTGGCTGCATGAGCTCCTCCATTTAAGATATTCATCATAGGTACAGGAAGACGATTTCCTGTGATGCCGCCTAAGAAGCGGTATAACGGAACACCTAAGCTGATAGCCGCTGCTCTGGCACAAGCGATGGATACAGCTAAAATAGCGTTAGCACCAAGTCTTGATTTATCCTTTGTCCCATCTGCGGTAATCATAGCCTTATCAATGGCATAGATATCAGAGGCATCCATCCCTACAAGAGCATAATGAATGACTGTATTGATGTTATGGACCGCATTTAAGACACCTTTTCCTCCAAAGCGGGCTTTGTCCCCGTCACGAAGCTCTAATGCTTCAAATTCACCGGTAGATGCTCCACTTGGTGCAGCTCCTCTTGCTATGGTGCCGTCAACCAGATGTACTTCAGCCTCTACGGTAGGATTTCCTCTGGAATCAATTATTTCTCTTCCAATTACTTTCTCAATCTCAAGATAATTCATCATGTTATCTCCTTTTCTTTTAAATGGTTTCCAGTATGTTAAGAAGGTCCTCAATGGATTTCTTCCCAAACTCAACTCTTTCCTGATTTATAATCATACAGGGAACACTCATAATCTGATAACGCTCTTTTAATTCCGGATAAAGAGCCAGATCATAGGTCCACGCATGAACCATTTCATTCTCTGCCGCAATCCTTCCGGCAGACATTACCGTGGTGGGGCACATGGTACAGGATAAAGACATCATGACCTTGATATCAACAGGCTTTTTAATGTCCCGGATTCTTTGTGCTTCCTCCGGGCTAAGTACCTGACCTGGTCCCGCCACATTATAAAGACCTATGACAAAGGAATTAAATTCATGACCACCTGGAATTGCATAGAACCGAAGTCCTGATTCCTTGCCATCTTCCCTCAGCACGCAAATAGCCGGAATTGTCTCAGTCGGTGATGTATCTTCTGATTCCCAGCTGACCAGGCATTCTACCTGATCGGAAATATCAGAAAGCTCCTTTAAGAAACCTTCCATCTGAGCCGCCAGAGGGCTTTTATCAAGCAAAGCCTTTACGATTACCTTACGCTCAAATTTTCCAAATAATTCTTTTAACTGGGCCTTCATCTCAGGCGTAATAAATTCTTCGCCGTCCTCACTCTCCGAAACAGCAGCATGAGCCTTCTGCTCTGCCTTTTCCGGTTCCTCTTTTCTTTCAATGCCAAGCTTTTCCCTTAGGTCTGCTACATATTTTTCCAAAGAGGTGGCTGCAACTGCACCGTCAGAAACGGCCGTCACCACCTGACGTAAGTTCTTCACACATACATCACCGGCTCCGTAAACTCCGGGAATATCTGTCATCTGGTCCGGATCTGTAATAATATATCCATCGTGATTTAAGGAGATTTTTCCTTTGATCCATTCCGTATCCGGAACATAGCCTGCAAAGACAAAGATTCCAAAGGTTCCGCCGTCTGGCGCTTCATACTGCCATTCTTCTCCGGTCTTACTATCCCGGAACCTGGCTTTCCTAAGTAAGGTATCTCCTGCTGCTTGCATAATCTCCGTATGGTAGTGGACTTCGATCTTCTCATGCTCTCTTGCCTTATCCGCTACTGACTCTGCACAGGTAAAATCATCTTCCCGTACAATAATCGTCACCTTTTTTGCATACTTGGTTAAGAATACGGCCTCTTCTGCGGCTGCAAAACCGCCACCGATGACAAACACATCCATTCCCGTAAAGAATTCTCCGTCACAGGTGGCACAGTAAGCAACTCCCCGGCCTTTGTATGTCTCTTCCCCCTGAAAGCCAATCATTCTGGGATTTGCACCTAAGGCAAGTACGACCCCAAGTGCATTTAATTCGCCTTTGTCTGTCTTCACCACCTTAATATCCCCAGATACGTCAATGTCAGTGACTCTGGCCATCTTAAATTCTGCGCCAAAGCTTTCCGCCTGTCTGCGCATCTTATCTGTCAGCGTTGTGCCGTCAATGCTTTCGATTCCGGGATAATTAACGATTTCAGAAGTAATCGTAATCTGCCCGCCAAGCTTTTCTTTTTCAAGCACCAGTACCTTAAATCTGGCCCTGGCAGCATAGATGGCTGCGGACAGGCCCGCTGGGCCTGCACCGACGACAATTACGTCATACAATCCATCCATAATATCCCACCTTTACAAGAGTCCAACTAGATCAAGGCTGGGCTTTAATGTTTTCTCACCTGGTTTCCAGTTTGCAGGACAAACCTCATCTCCATGTTCAGAAACGAACTGGGAAGCTTGTACCCGGCGGAATAATTCTTCCGCATTTCTTCCTACATTTCCTGCAATGACTTCATAAGCCACAATCTTACCTTCTGGATTCACCACAAAGGTTCCACGCTCTGCCAAACCAGACTCTTCAATCATAACATCAAAATCTCTTGCAAGTGCTCCGGTTGGATCCGCAAGCATGGGATAATTGATTTTCTTAATGGTCTTTGACACATCGTGCCATGCCTTGTGTACAAAATGAGTATCGCAGGATACACTGTAAATTTCACAACCAATCTTCTTAAAATCTTCGTATTTATCTGCAAGCTCTTCCAGCTCTGTGGGACAAACAAAAGTAAAATCTGCCGGATAGAAGAAGAATACTGACCATTTTCCCAGAACATCCTTCTTAGTCACTTCCTTAAATTCTCCGTTTATAAAACTCTGAACCTTAAAATCACTGATTTCTTTTCCAATAAATGACATACCATCTATCTCCTTTCGCAATCGCTATACTAATTTAATATGGCATATTTCTATGCTTTTTATGAGTTAGTCAATACTAATTCATGTATTAATATTAGCACACATCTTCCAAAAGTTCAATAATGATATTGATAATAATTATTGTTTTATCAAAAACGCCGGAAAAGCTTAAAGGAACCCGTTTCCTCCGTAGCTTTTCCGGCGTCCCTTTTTCTGGTCAGGAAAGAATCCAAAAATTCAATTTGTCTTCTCCATATTCCAATGTAAAACGAAACCTTGAAAAATATTCGTCCAAACTTTTATAAAGAGCCTGAAACTCAGCTTCTCCATTCTCTTCACGGAGGGACTCAATACGGCACGACTGCCTCCCGCAGGCATCCCGTAAGTGAATCCGGAAGCTTAATCCCTTTTCCTTTATCATCTCATTGCATTCTAATATCTGTTTTATGGAAATGATATTCATAATCCTTATTCCTGGCTCTGGTACTTTTTCGCCTGTTCTTCTATCAGCTCCAGATCATCAAAATAATTGATCTTCATGGCATCTTTTACATCTTTTAAGGTTTTAGCCGCTGTGTCCGCTGCCTTCTTAGAACCTTCCTTTAAAATCTGGAATACGTAAGGGATGTTTGCCTCATATTCCTTCCTTCTCTTTCTGATTGGCTCTAACTCAGCCTGTAGAATGCTGTTTAAAAATCTCTTGACCTTAACATCACCCAGACCGCCTCTTCTATAGTGGTCCTTTAATTCATCAAGATTTTTGTATTCCGGTAAGTATTTTTCAAAATCATCTTCCTTACAGAATGCATCAAGATAGGTAAATACCGTATTTCCTTCCACTTCACCCGGATCAGATACCTGTAAATGATTGGGATCTGTGAACATGCTCATTACCTTTTTCTTTACTTCCTCTTCTGTATCCGATAAATAGATACAGTTACCCAGGGATTTGCTCATCTTCGCCTTACCGTCAGTACCTGGAAGTCTTAAGCAGGCTTTGTTATCAGGAAGAAGGATATCCGGCTCTATGAGTGCTTCTCCATAAACGGAGTTGAATTTCCTTACGATTTCTCTGGTCTGCTCAATCATTGGCTCCTGATCCTCGCCCACCGGAACCGTGGTAGCCTTAAATGCCGTAATGTCAGCCGCCTGGCTGATGGGATAGGTAAAGAAGCCTACTGGTATACTGGTTTCAAAATTCCTCATGGCGATCTCAGACTTGACCGTTGGATTTCTCTGAAGTCTTGAGACAGTCACCAGGTTCATATAGTAAAAGGACAGCTCAGTCAGCTCCGCAATTTGGGACTGGATGAACAAGGTACACTTCTTCGGGTCCAGACCGCAGGCAAGATAATCCAGCGCGACCTCTATGATATTCTGACGAACCTTTTCGGGGTTGTCCGCATTGTCCGTCAATGCCTGGGCATCCGCAATCATAATATAAATCTCGTCAAATTCGCCGGAATTCTGCAGCTCCACTCTTCGTCTTAAGGAACCTACGTAGTGGCCGATATGCAGTTTTCCTGTGGGCCGGTCTCCCGTTAATATAATCTTTCCCATCTTTGTACCTCCAGTTGTATTATCAAGTTTAATTGTACCATTCATTCCGTATTTGTCAATGAGGCACCTTATATTCCTTCAAATACTCCTTCGGCATAATTTACGGAGGCCATGGCATCCCGGCAGTACTGGTCTGCGCCAATCGTTTTAGCATAATCAGCCGTTAAAACAGCACCTCCTACCATGACTTTTGTCTGGGGGGATTCCTTCCGTAGCTGTCTGATGGTTTCCTCCATGCTTGGAACTGTTGTGGTCATCAGAGCGCTTAAGCCTACCAGCTTAACCTGTTTTTCCACCGCTGTCTTTACGATCAGCTCTACCGGCACATCTTTTCCCAGATCGATGACATCGTAGCTGTAATTTTCAAGAAGGACCTTCACGATATTCTTCCCGATATCGTGGATATCTCCCCGTACCGTAGCAAGGATAACCGTTCCCTTTTTCCCTTCCTCCATACCGTTTTTGGCCAGCTGTTCCTTTATGACTTCAAAGGCTGCTTTCGCTGCCTCCGCACTCATTAACAGCTGGGGAAGGAACACCGTCCCCTTTTCAAATCCTTTTCCTACCCGGTCCAGGGCAGGAATCATCTCCTCATTGATGATAACAAGAGGTTCCTTGTCTTTAATCAGCTCTGTAACTGCCCCATGGGCTCTGTCCTTAAGACCTTTTTCAATGCTTTCTGATAAGGAAAGCTCTTTTCCTGCACCGCTTCCTCCTCCGGATGCTTCCCCTGGCCTTACGGTATCGCCAAGAGTAGCCACCTGTCCGCTGTACACCTGAATATAGCGGCTGCACTGAGGATCTAAATCAGAAAGGGTGAGATAGCTTAAATAAGAACGCATCATTGCTTCTGAATTTGGATTAATAATAGCAGCGTTTAAACCATTTTGAAGAGCCATGGTAAAAAATGCAGCATTGATGATCTCTCTTTGAGGAAGTCCAAAGGAAATGTTGGATACTCCAAGAATCGTCTTTCCATTCAGCTCGTCTCTTACCTTTCTCAAGGTTTCCAGAGTGGTTAAGGCGCCTTTGCTGTCAGAGCTGACCGTCATGCACAGGGCATCTATGACGATGTCCTTTTTTTCAATTCCATACTCCATGGCTTTTTGATAGATTTTTTCTGCGACTGCAATTCTGCCGTCTGAGGTCTCAGGAATTCCATCTTCATCAAGGGCCAGGGCAACAACCACACCTCCATACCGTTTGACCAGAGGAAAGATAGCTTCCATCACTTCCTGTTTGCCGTTTACGGAGTTAATAAGAGGTTTGCCGTTATAAATTCTCATGGCCCGTTCCATGGCTTCAATATCAGAAGTGTCAATCTGTAAGGGCAGGTCAATAATGCTTTGAATCTCCTTAATTACCTCTACCATCATAGACGCTTCATCGATTCCCGGAAGTCCTACATTGACATCAAGGACATGAGCTCCATTGTCCTGCTGGGAGACACCCTCTCTTAAAATGTATTCCAGGTTGTGGTCCCGAAGAGCCTGCTTGAATTTTGATTTCCCGGTGGGATTAATTCTTTCACCAATAATAACCGGCTCCCGGTCCAAAACAACTGCCTGGGCATAGGAGGAAATTACGGTGCGGTCCTTTTTATCCGGAAGCCTGACAGGGAAATCCTTACATAATGCCACTGTTTTTTCAATATGCTCCGGGGTGGTGCCACAGCAGCCTCCTATTACGCATGCTCCCATTAAAACGATCTCTGCCATGACTCTGGCAAACTCATCGGCATCAATATCGTAAACCGTTTTGCCTCCTTCGCTTCTTGGAAGTCCGGCATTGGGATTGACGATGACAGGTATGGAGGTCACCTTCATAATGTCCGCCAGAATGTCTTTCATCTGAATGGGGCCTAATCCACAGTTGATTCCAAGGGCATCCACTCTCAGTCCTTCTAGTAATGCAACAGTGGATTCTACATTACCGCCTGTCAGAAGCTTTCCTTTCTCATCAAAAATCATGGTCACGAATACAGGAAGGCTGGAATTTTCCTTTGCTGCCAACACGGCCGCTTTTGTTTCATAGCTGTCGCTCATGGTTTCAATGAGGACCAGGTCCGCTCCCTCTTCTTCCCCGATTTTAACCACCTGGGAATACATGTTGTAGGCGTCCTCAAAATCAAGGTCACCCAGGGGTTTTAAAAGTTTTCCGGTAGGTCCTAGATCCAGGGCAATGTAGCCACGCTTTTTCCCTTCGGGATAATTGGCTGTTTTAACTGCCTGTCTGGCATTATGAAGTGCTGCCCGTACTACCTCATCCAGATCGAATTCGGCTCCCTTATAAAACTTTAGCCCATTGGCTCCAAAGGTATTGGTCTTTATAATATCCGCGCCAGCCTCCAGGTAATCCCGGTGAAGCTTTGTAATAATATCCGGATGTACCACATTCCAGGTTTCTGGCAGCTCCCCCGGTTTTAAACCATTGGCCTGCAAAAGACTTCCGGTTCCTCCGTCAAAAAATACAATTCTTTTTCTGATCTCTTCTAAAATTCCTGTCATATATTCCTCCACTAAAATCTGTCCCTTTAATTTCTTCGGTATGCGCAATCTGTCTTTCCACAGGACTCGCATCCCTTGACCTCACACCGGTATGGTTTTTCGCTGACTCCCATAATTGCTGTCACTGATTTTGACGGTGTCATTAAGAGACTGTCCGTCAGCATAATGCCTACCCGCTTTGAGGTTTCCAAAACGGCTGTAATATCCTTCTGACACTCTAAGGCAAAGTCACCGTATCCAGGGCTGAACCTTGGCCGTAAATAAAGGCCTCTGGCTTCATATTCCTGTTTCAGCTTTAAATTTTCCTGGTCACAAAATTCCTCGATCATAGCTGCCGCTGCCGCCTGCATGGTGACAGCCTTACTCATCTGAAGCTTTGTATATTTATGCAAAAGAACATCCACACCGGTCCCCAGCGTAGCTGCAAACAATATGACCTGACTGCAGTCTTTTAAATTCTTACTTAAATGCCTGCTTTTCGTTTCAAAAACAGTAAAATCAATCTCTTCCTCAGGCAGGAGCGTTAAGGGGAACGCGCGGCTGACGCTCTTACACGTGGCGGCAGCTGTCAGCTCCTTAATACATTCCTCAATCAGCCCGTTTACCGCATCATCCCCATCCTGTATGCCATATCCCAAGTACCTGCGAACTTCTTTACGGCTGATTTCCATGAGCCTTCCTCCTTATAAATCTGTGAAAGAATGGGTCCGGTCCTGCAACAGGCACCGAACCCTAAATGGTATGACTATAGTATCTCTGATAAGTTTTCCTTAATTTTATATGCAATATCCGGCTTATTCATAGAATACACATGAATGGCATTGACTCCGTTTGCGATGAGGTCAATGATCTGCTCTGTCGCATAAGCGATTCCAGCCTGCTTCATGGCTGCCGGATTATCCCCGAACCGGTCTACAATTGCTTTAAACCTGGAGGGCAGATAGGTTCCGGAGAGCTGACAGCTTCTTATAATCTGTCTTACATTGGTCACAGGCATAATTCCTGCAACGACCGGGACTGTAATTCCTTTTTCCCGTATGCGGTATAAATAGTTATATAATATATTATTATCAAAAAACATCTGAGTGGTTACAAAATCACAGCCTGCCTCTACCTTTTG
This sequence comes from Clostridium sp. 12(A), assembly GCA_000526575.1. Lineage (GTDB taxonomy): Bacteria > Bacillota > Clostridia > Lachnospirales > Lachnospiraceae > Lacrimispora > Lacrimispora xylanolytica. Next base: position 1,271,689 of record JAGI01000002.1, read on the forward strand.
TTTTAAATAATCCATATCAATGGTTTTGCTGGCAGACTCTACATGACCTTCCGGATAGCAGGCAGCGCCGATACAAAAATCTCCTGCTTCCTTAATCTCACGGATCAGCTCAGAAGCATAGCTGTATTCCTTGGAAACTGCTCCGTCCTGGGGAATATCTCCTCTGAGAGCAAGCACATTATCAATGCCAGCCTCCTTTAATTCATGAAGAACCTCCCGGACCTTCTCTTTTGTAGAAGATACACAGGTTAAATGGGCAAGTGCCGTTACATGATGATTATGATGCAGTGCCGAGGCTATATCAACCGTATATTTGCTGGTTCCTCCACCTGCTCCATAGGTGACACTCATAAAAGCCGGGTTTAACTTCGCAATCTCTGCCGCCGCCCGCTCTACAGATTCATATTTATCCTCTGTCTTAGGGGGGAAAACTTCAAAAGACAAGGTCGGCTTTCCCTGGCTCAAAATGTCTTTAATCTTCATGCTGTCTGTCTCCAATCTTTCGTCTTTTTATCTTTTTAACACTTTACCACAAAAAATTGTTTCCTGCAACAATTACCGTCCCATAAAAATTTGTGCGATCGGTGAATTTCCTGGAAGAATCAGGGTATTGTTTTCGCCGGCAAGAGATGTTTTTGCTGCTTCCAGAGAACGGATAAAGGAATAAAAATCAGCTCTCTGGGGATTGCTGTAAGCCTCCGCCAGGATTCTCATGTACTCTGCCTCTCCCTCAGCTGTAACAGATGCAGCCGTTGCCTGGGCATCGGAAATGCTGATAGCAATCTCTCTGTCTGTGGTATTTTGTATTTTCTTTGCTTCTGCCTGCCCTTCTGCGGTATAAGTAGCTGCTATTTTATCACGTTCTGATATCATTCTTTCGTACACCGCTGCTTTGTTATCTACCGGAAGATCCAGACGTTTCGTCTCAACGGCCAGTAGCTTAATGCCGTACTGGCTCATATTCTCACCCACGTTCTTCATGATCGCCTGAGAAAGCTCTTCATCTCTGCTGCTGATGACATCGTTCTGGCTCATACTGCTGATGACATTTTTTACGGAGTTATAAACTACCGTATCAATTCTTCCTTCCGCATTGGCAATGGAAGAATTTAAGGACTGGGCGAACCTTAAGGGGTCTTCAATCTTCCATAATACATAGCTGTCACTTAACATGGTCTTCTTATCCATGGTAATGACATCAGAAGCTGCCAGATCGTAAATTAAAATCTGTCTTGGCAGCGTATCTGCTGTCTGTATCAGGGGAATCTTCATAGTAACACCAGCTGTATTTATGACCCGTTCCACACGGCCGAACTGACGTATTAATTTATATTCATTTTCATTGGTGACGACAAGGGAACCAGACAATACGATGACCGCTAAAAGAGCGAAAAATACAAGGACGGCTTTTTTTAGTTTCTGTTTCATTCTGTTTTCTCCTTTTCTGGGCTGTTTCCTCCACCGGTGAAGCTATCCAAAGGAAGGATTGTGCTGGTCTTATCAGTTCCGTCTATAATGACTTTCATATTTGGAAGTACCTTTTCCATGGTTTCATAGAACATTCGCTTTTTCGTAACTTCCGGATTCTTTTCGTATTCCATGAACATCGCATTGAATTTTGCTACTTCTGCATTGGCTTCATTGATTCTTTTCGCTTTTGTTGATTCTGCATCCTGTAATATCTTATCGGTCTGAGCGGTTGCCTCCGGTAGCTTTTCGTTGCGGTATTTATTTGCATTGTTAATGGCAGTCTCTTTTCCCTGCTTTGCAGTTTCTACTGCCTTAAAGGCTTCCATGACCTCTTTGGTCGGCGGTTCAGAATCCTGAATGGTCACATTTACGACTGTAAGGCCTATTTCATGCCCTTCCAGCTTTTCCATGATCATCTGCTTAATCTTTGTCTGAATTTCATTCTTTCCAGTAGTCAATACAGCATCCACATCATAGCTTCCAATCACGGTACGAATGCAGCTTTTTGTAATGCTCTGTAAGACCTTCAGGGGATCCTCTGAGCCATAGACTGCCTTCACTGGATCTGATACCTTATACTCTGTAAAAAAGTCTACGTTAACGAAATTATAATCTTTGGTGATCATCAGAGAATCCTCCTCCTTGCTTTCGTTATCGTCAGGATTATAGCCAATGGCAAATCCCTGAATGGTAGTGTTCACTTTCTTTACCTTCTGGACAAACGGCACTTTAAAATGAAGCCCCGGATCTGTCACCGCCCTTGGCCTGCCCATTGTCGTTACGACTGCCTGCTCCTGTTCCTGGATGTTGTATATGGAACCAAAACCAATCACTGGAACTGCCACCAATAAAACGGCTGCGATACCTGACTTCTTAAGGATTTTCTTTATCCTTTTCCATACCTCTCTTTTTTGAGGATCAAACGTTTCCATAATGTGCTCCTTTCTTTACTTACCCTCTATGTTTATGCTCTCGTAAAGGAAACAAGAAAGAGTCTGACTTGTCAGACTCTGGCACTGACGCGCTGTCACTTTAGTGACATCTTCCTCTTAAGCGTCATGTGCATCCTGCATGGAATGCTTTTTATTATATAGGGGTGTATACCCCCCTATATAATAAAAAAGACCTTTATTGACACCTTTACGGTATCAATAAAAGTCTTGCACATTTCATAAGGATGCGGATAAATCACTTTACCGTTCTGACGCAATCTTATCCAGCAAATGCTGGCAGCTACTCCCTTTTACGATTGAAGCTATTATATCAGATCCATAGCTGTGTGTCAAATGAAACCCTTAGTATATTGCTGGTAAGGATTAAGTTTCCCCATGTTCTGTGGAAAGTAAGGTATTATAGGATACCGTTACCTGAAGAGTGTCATCTTCTTCATATACATACAAGGAAAAAATTCCATCAGTAAAAATAGTTTCCTCTCCCCGTTCCAGTCCTCCCCTGACCTGCTCCATAATGACTGGAACACTGCTCTCCTCCAAAGGAATCTGAGCGGACGTTTCTGTTGTCTTTAAAAACTGCTCCAGATAAGCCAAGGATGCTTCTTTATCTTTTATGGAAGAGATATAATCATGCATCTCCCCGGTTGCAGTGTCATAATTGATCTCCACATACTGGTATACATATCCCTCATCCTTTGAAGTCAGCTGACTGGTCACCTCGTCCTCCAGATAATAGCCTTCCACAGTATCATAATAAGATATGGAACCGGAATCTGTTTTCATCTCATAATTATCGGAATAAACTGACTGGGGTTTTAGGAGAAACCCATAGGAATTCGCCTCAATATACTGTCCCATGGAATCCATGATTTCTTTCCCTGATACCGGAAAATGATTGTAACCATTGCAGGGAATTCCGGCTGCCTTTACATCCTCTTCCTTTAAGTCCTTAAAACCGGAATCATCAAATGGATATGAAACTTCGTAATCCTTCGTTTTATCCAGAAATCGGTCCGCTTTTTTTGCAATATCAGGCAGAGAACCAGCTATGATAAAAAGGAAGGTAATAATTCCTGCTATGGAAACAGGAAATCTCCTGCCCACTTTTTTCTTGGGCGATACTGAGGAGCCCGACGGTATGTAATCCCTGGGCGGCTGGGCGTCCATAGGAGGTGTCGCTGTACGCGGTGGTGTCATGGTTCTTGCTGGCTGTAAGGTTTTAGCTGGCTGAGCTGACCCTGTCCTGACCGGCTGAGAGGAGATTGTGCGCTTAGGCTGCTCAGCAGTTCCATTCGATTGAGAGCCGATTGGTGCAATTTCCTTTGCAGGCGGCTTTTCATTTAAATAATAATTCATTTCCCATATGACGGGACGGCGAACAATCTTTTTGCATCGGGCACAGAAGTTGGCCTCATTGACCGGAAGATCACAAACCGGGCATATCTTTCTTTTCACTTTTGTCTTCCCCCTATCCAAGTACCAGATGGGCCACAGCTATTTCATCATCTTCGTGGAAACCCTGGGCACAAACCTGGATATTATATACATATGTTTCCTCAAGGCCGGTAAGTGCAGAGATTTCTTTTATATTTTTCCCCTCACCAGCCAATGCCAGTACCTGATGAACGTCCTCAATGGTCTTTTTTAATAACTCATCAGAAGGACTGGGAGCCAAAAGCTCTCCATGATCAAGATCTGATTCCAGAATAAAATCCTCCAGAGACATCTCCTTGCCCTTCTCCTGACTGTCATAATAGTCCTCAGAAATTTCCCAATCATTCAATTTATCAGACATACTGTCACTCCTTTCCAAAACAGGCAGGTTCGTCGGAACCTGCCTGATATGTAACAAAATATGTTTTATCGTTTATTTCTTAAAAAATCTGGTATGTTGATCTGAACTTCTTTGTTCACAGTTGGACGGTAAGGCTGTCCATTATTTCCCTGGGAAGCTCCCTGCGGGTTGTTCTGTGGCTGGTAGTTTGGCTTCTGATAATTATTGCCCGCATAGTTCTGGTTGCCGTAATTTCCATTGCCATTCTGATAGTTCTGGTTGTTGTTATAATTAGGAGCAGTGTAATTGCTGTTATTGTTATTATTGTTATAGTTCTGGTTGAAGTTCGGATTAAATCCTGGATTTGCTGCTGTAGCTGCTGCTTCCTGGTTACCAGCCCCGCTCTGAGGTGCTGCTGTCTTTGGCTGTTTAAAGTTTGGATTGGAGAAATTCGTCATGACCTTGGATACCGGTGTCTCTGACTGCATATCAAGTCCGGTAGCGATAACAGTAATGCTTGCTTCGTCCTGAGCGTTCTCATCGTACATAGCACCAAAGATAATGTTGGCATCATCTCCTGCCATCTCCTGAACGTAGCTGGCTGCTTCGTTTGCCTCAATCAGGCTGATATCACCGGAAATGTTAATGATTACATGGGAAGCTCCTTCGATGGTTGTCTCAAGCAGAGGGCTTGATACAGCCTGCTTAACAGCTTCTAAGGCCTTCTCATCACCCTTAGCACGTCCAATTCCGATATGGGCGATGCCCTTGTCTGTCATAACGGTCTGAACATCAGCAAAGTCCAAGTTAATAAGTCCTGGTACGTTGATTAAGTCAGTAATACCCTGTACTGCCTGCTGAAGAACCTCATCAGCCTTTCTTAATGCGTCCGGCATGGTTGTGCGTCTGTCCACGATTTCAAGAAGGCGGTCATTTGGAATCACAATTAAGGTATCAACGCTTTCCTTTAAGCGCTCAATACCGTTAATAGCATTGGTCATACGAGTTCTTGCTTCGAAACGGAAAGGCTTTGTAACAACGCCGACCGTAAGAATGCCCATGTCTTTTGCGATTTTTGCAACAACAGGAGCTGCACCGGTTCCGGTTCCGCCTCCCATACCACAGGTTACGAATACCATATCAGCGCCCTTCATGGCCTGAGCCAGCTCGTCCGCATTCTCTTCTGCTGCCTTCTCACCCATCTCCGGCTTTGCACCTGCACCAAGTCCCTTGGTCAGTTTTTCTCCGATCTGCATAGCTGTTGGTGCCTTACAAAACTGTAACGCCTGCTTGTCCGTGTTGATGCCAAGAAATTCCACACCAGCGATATTCTCATCGATCATGCGGTTCACCGCATTGTTTCCGGCACCGCCTACTCCGATAACCAGAATTCTTGCGGCATTGTCCGCCTCATTTATCTTAATCTCTAACAAGATTATATCCTCCTTTAACCATAAACAGCTTACTATATAAACCTAATTAATATAATATTTGATTTTTACAAAAATATCAACTATTTTTTAAACAAAATTGCTTGCAAATTATGTAAATTCATTTATCCTTTACAAATCGATAAGATGTGACAGTTTCCGCCTCATCGTAAGTGTCCAGATATAATGTTCCCTTAAGCCCCTTTAAAACTGGAAGCTGATCATTCAACTCGGAGATCTTTCCATTCATCTGGTCATTGCTTCCAAGAAAGACCTTGATCCCTTCCATCATAAGGGTGGCATCCCCTCTGGTATCATATTGAATCTGATCTACTAATATCCCATGAGTGGATAACAGCTGGGTCAGGGTCAGTATTTCATTAAATATCCTGCCATTTTCCACAGGAAGGGGCTGGTGCAGGGCAATATGCCCATATTTAAGCCCGACGATCTTCGGAATCCCAGGCAGTTCCCCGTTTGAGCTTTCCACGATGATTCCGTCCTTATCAAAATACATATAGCTTCCCATGTAAGAAATATAGCCTACTACGGTTTTTTCATAGACGATCACCTCGACCTTCACCGGGCTTTGGAATACGATTTTATAGTCTTCTACAAACGGAATCTGTTCGTGTTTCTGAAAACGATCCTTGTAGATACAATAAATCGCATTCCGGTCCCAGCTGCCCTTGAAAATAAGGTTTTCAATCTGTTCCGAAGTATATTTTTTATTGCCGGTCACCTTAATCTCCTTGATTTGAAGTGATAAAAAGGCAATGGCAACCAAAAAGATCACTGCCACGGCAATTCCAATTTTAACTTTTCCTCTGCTGCTTTTTAAATATCTCATTCCATCCCTCTGATTACCGCACCAAGACTGCTAAGATCCCGGCAGATATCTTCGTATCCCCGTTCAATGTGGTAGCATTCATGAATCTCTGTGACGCCTTCGCATGCCAGACCAGCCACCACCAGTGCCGCACCGCCTCTTAAGTCGGGGGCTGTTACCCGTTTTCCTGACAGGGGATAAAGACCATGTACAATGGCGTGCCTGCCATCTATGATAACGTCTGCTCCCAGCTTCTTTAGCTCTTTGGCAGTTGCGAACCGCCCTTCAAAAATAGTTTCCGTAAGTCTTCCCGTCCCATGTCCCGATGCCATCACTGCCATGATCTGAGACTGAAGATCCGTGGGAAATCCAGGATAGGGTGAAGTCACCACATCGAGACAGTCAGGGCGTCCCTTCATAGACACCTCTAATCCGTCACGGTAGGTTTTCAGTTCTGCGCCCATGCGTTCTGCAAGTGTGAGAGCCGCTGATAGTTCCTCTGGCCGGATTCCCGTTATAGAGATGTTCCCTTCTGCGGCCATAACTGCCGCTAAGTAAGTTCCTGCTACGATCCGGTCTCCTGCTACAATAAATTCAGAATCGTGGAGATTATTTACACCCATGACCGTCAGCTTTGAGGTTCCGGCTCCTTCAATCTTCGCACCCATATTGTTTAAAAATTCACAAAGAGTGGTGATCTCCGGCTCTTTTGCCGCTCCCCGGATTACAGTGATTCCTTTGGCAAATACGGAAGCAAGCAGTGCATTCTCTGTTGCTCCCACACTGGGAAACTTAAGTTCTATATCAGCACCTGTGAGTGTTCTTGCAGATACAATAAGCTTTTCGACCTTCTCTTCAACCACTGCCCCAAGTTTCTGAAATGCAGATAAATGAAGATCAATCGGTCTCTGTCCAATGGAACAGCCGCCAGGAAAACTTGTAACTGCAAGACCTGTTCTCCCAAGAAGGGGGCCGGACAAAATAATGGACGACCGCATGCTCTTTATATATTCTTCCGGAATCTCTGCCTGAGTAATTGATGATGCGTTTACGATCAGTGTATTGCCGTCCAAGCGGCAATCACAGCCAATACGCTGAAGTATCCCCAGCATACAGAACACATCCTGTATCCTGGGGACGTTATGAATCACTGTTGTACCTTTATGGAGAACCGCCGCTGCCATCATGGGCAGAACAGCATTTTTGGAACCCTGAATCTTTATCTCACCTTTTAAGGATCGTAACCCCTGGACCTGTATGACTGACAATCCGGTACCTCCCATGGCTTCTTATATACTATCCTATGTTAAAAGTGAGAGAATGGTATCAAATTTTATCATTTTTCCAGCTTTATCTGGTTGGAAACGCTTAAAACCATACCCATTTCCATCATAAGAAACATGACCGAGGTACCCCCATAACTGATGAACGGCAGGGTAATACCCGTATTCGGTATGGTATTGGTAACTACTGCAATGTTAAGGATAACCTGTATGGCAATATGTCCCATGACTCCAACCACAAGAAGCGCACCAAACAGATCCGGTGCATTGTCTGCAATCAGCATGAAACGGTATATCATGAAGAGAAAAATGAGAATGACTGATACCGCTCCAAAAAGCCCCAGCTCTTCGCAGATAATGGAAAAAATCATATCGTTTTGCGCCTCAGGCACAAATCCCATCTTCTGTATGCTCTCTCCCAGGCCTCTTCCGACAAGGCCGCCGGAACCAATGGCATATAAGCCCTGTAATACCTGATATCCACCGGTAGACGGGTATGCCTCCGGCTCCAGCCATACTAAGATACGGCCCAGCTGATAATCATGCAGGATGTTCATTTTCTGAAGAACGGTAGCCACAGGCCCTGCAAAAGCCAAAAGTGCTACTCCACCTAAACCACAGGCAAAAAACGGCCATTTCTTTTTACATGCCACAAACAGCATGACAAAAGCAATTCCCAAAATAATAATTCCGGAGCTTAAGTTATTTGCAGCAACGATACCTGCAATGGGAACGGTCGTAATGATGACCAGAATGACTCCATTTCTTGTATTGATATTTTTACCCATCTGTACAATCATGAGAGCCAGCATAACGATCAAAGCGATTTTTACAAACTCTGTAGGCTGAAAGGAAAGAGAGCCGACTCCAAGCCACCTCTTTTTTCCGTTTGCCTCAATACCCACAAGAGAAACTGCAATCATAAGTATGTAGGAAAGCACATAAGCAAACACTGCAAACTTTCCATACCAGTGATAATCCATTCTGGATATTATAATCATAAGTACAAAGCCACCAAGTGCGATCTTTGCCTGCTTCATCATAAAAAATGCCGCATTATTGAATTTAAGCTGAGCAGCGTAAGAACTGGAGCTGTATATCATGACAAGTCCAAAGACTGTCAGGAATATCACGGTAAATAAAAGGCTGTAATCGTAAAAACGGCGTGGTTTATTCTTTTTCTTCACTGGCCTTTTTTCTGCCATATCATTCCTCCTCGCCAACCATACTTCTATGCAGAAAGTACCTTAGAGATTGCGGACGCATTCTTTAAAGATTTCGCCGCGTTCCTCATAGCATTTAAACATGCCCCAGCTGGCACATGCCGGAGAGAGAAGTACATAATCTCCGTTATTGGCATAGGAAGCGCAGACACTGACAGCTTCCTGCATATCCTCTGCATACATCACATTGGTAAAGCCATGTCTTGCGGCACATTCGGCAATTTTTTCCCTGGTCTGTCCAAGCAAAACCATATATCTTACCTTACCGTCAAAGGACTCGATCCATTCATCATACTCCGATTCCTTATCATACCCTCCCGCTATGAGAATAGTAGGACCAGGCATAGCCTTAACAGCCTGAATGGCTGCATCAGGGTTAGTACCCTTGGAATCATTGTAATATTTAACCCCTGACTTCTCTGCCACATATTCAATTCTATGCTCCACTGCCTTAAATTCACAGACTGCCTTTTTAATCACTTCCATGGGAACCTTTGCTTCCACAGCCATAGCAATGGCTGCCATAACATTCTCATGATTATGACGTCCAAGAAGCTTTAATTCATGAACGGAAACGATATCTTCCCGCACACCTTCATGATTGCGGATGATCATGTCCCCATCAAGGCAATACCCTTCTTTTAAAGCTTCCCGGCTGCTGAAAAATACCACCTTTGATTTTACCGTACTTCCAAACGCTCTTAACACCGGGTCGTCATAATTTAAGACGCAAGAATCCTCTGCTCCCTGGTTTTTTGTAATGCTTTCCTTTACTTTTATGTAACAATCCATTGTTTTATGACGATTTAAGTGATCCGGAGTGATATTAAGGATCGCACTGACATGGGGTCTAAAGTCTGTTATCGTCTCTAACTGAAAGCTGCTGATCTCTGCTACGGTCACAGAATCTTCCGTTGTTTTAAGCGCTTCCTCTGTATAAGGAATTCCAATGTTTCCTACCACAAAAACGTGATCATAAAAAGCCTTCATGATCTCTCCGGTGAGAGCCGTTGTGGTGGTCTTTCCATTGGTCCCGGTGATAGCAAGGAGCTTACCTCTGGCATGGTGATATGCCAGCTGAATCTCACTCCAGATTGGGATATTCTCCTCATTTAAAACCGCTACAAAAGGGGCATCAAGAGAAATACCAGGGCTGATGACACAAAGGTCAACACCTGCTAAATCTTCCTTTTTTAATTCCCCCAGCAAAACGGAGAAGGATCCCTCTCCCTTAAACTGTTCTGACAGCTCATCCTTATTTAAGGCATCATTGCTGTCATAAAGTACAACTTCATCACCCGTCTTTAAAATCATCCTGGAGGCGGCGATACCACTTTTTCCACTGCCGGCTACTAAAATCTTCTGACTCATATGGTTTCTCTCCTATAATCCAAGGTAAGCAAGCAGGCAAAGAACTGCCGTAATAATAGCAAACACAGCGACCACCCTGGTTTCAGACCATCCGCTCAGTTCAAAATGGTGATGAATGGGGGCCATCTTAAAAATTCTTTTGCCGCCTGTTTTCTTAAAATATGTCACCTGAATAATGACAGATAACACTTCCAGCAAATAAATGAAGCCGATTATGGCGATGAAAACCGGTATCTGCATCATAAAGGCACTGGAAGCTACAAAGCCTCCAAGTCCAAGGGAACCGGTATCTCCCATAAATACTCTGGCCGGATAAACATTAAAAAGTAAAAATCCAAGAAGGCTTCCTACGACGGCTCCTGTAATGGGGCTGATGCCAGTCTTTTCCCCAATAGCAACCACAGTAAGGAACGTAGCAACCAAAATGGTCACACTGGTACACAGTCCGTCCAGACCATCAGTAAAATTAACGCCGTTATCCGTTCCTATGACAATGAAAAATACAGCGGGTACAAAGAATATTCCCAGGTTCAGATAAAGTCCTTTATCAAAGCCTCCGGTAAATGGAATCAGCATTCCCGTGCCCACGTCTTTTGAATGAATGAGATAATAAGCAAAAATTCCTGTGATGATTAACTGCCCGGCCATCTTTTGAACAGGGGTAAGCCCCTCTGACCGTTTCATCACGATCTTGATATAATCATCAAGAAATCCAACAATTCCAAATCCTACCGTCATAAAAAGCACAGGAATGATCTTTGGATAATCCCTGATATAAAACAAGGACGTGATGATAACACTGGTCAGTATAATAAGTCCTCCCATGGTGGGAGTCCCCTGTTTTTTCAAATGGCTTTCAGGACCTTCCTTACGGACCTCCTGGCCAAATTTCAGTCTGTGTAAAAATGGAATCACTATGGGACACAGCATGGCGCTGATGGCAAAAGCTATGATGATTGCCAGAATCGTTTCGTTAATCATGTCACACCTCAATATTTTATGTATTCGTATATCAAAAGTACACAGTAAGTAGTATACGTCTTTTTTTCCGAATAATCAACCACTGATTCGAAACGTGGAAACAGTTTTTTCCTCTGTTGGCTCTATTCCCATATAAGGAAGAATATTCTTAAAAATATCTGCGATAACCGGTGCCGCAATGGTTCCTCCATAATAAATTCCCTGAGGTTCATCAATGGTAATAAGCGCAATTACCTCTGGATCATTTGCCGGCGCAAAGCCTACAAAAGAAGAAATATATTTCTTTAAGCTTCTTGGAAGCTTTTCTGATGTAGCTGTTTTACCTCCGACCCGATAGCCGTCGAGTTTTGCCTTTTTACCGCTTCCTTCTGCTACTACCTCTTCCAGGATATAGCGCATGGTCTCACTGGTCTGCTGGGATACAATTCCCTCTTTCATTGGATAAGTAAAGGTATGAGAGGACTCTCCGTCAGCAGTGATTGCTTTCACACCAAAGTGAGGGGTTATACGGTTTCCGCCGTTTACAATAGAGGCTGCCGTTGTGATAAGCTGCAGTGGGGTTATCTGGAATGACTGACCAAAGGATACGGTGGCAAGTTCTACCAGTCCCATATCCTGCTTTCTATGCATGATGGTAGACGCCTCACCTGGTACGTCGATTCCTGTCTTCCCTTTTAACCCGAACTGTTCAAAATACTTATAATAATTGTCTACACCAAGGCGCTGTCCTACATCGATTAAAACCGGGTTACAGGAGTTCATCATTCCCTGAAGAAAGGATTCTGAACCATGACCGCCCACCTTATGGCACCGTATCTTACGATCTTCCACCACCCGAAATCCCGGGCAGGAAAAATGATCATCAAGCTTAACCACTCCAGCCTCAAGACCTGCTGCAGCCGTTATGATTTTAAAAGTGGAACCTGGCTCATACGTATCATTGATGCAGGGATTTCTCCACATCTGATTTAACAGATCCTGTTTTTCCTTGGCGGACGCAGGTATTTCTGCATTGGTATTTAAGGTAAATGGATCGTTAAGATTAAACTCCGGAACGTTTACCATTGCCTTGATCTCCCCGTTTTTAGGGTTCATTACAATGATAGATACTTTCTTCGCTCCCTTTTTCTCCATGACCTGATAGGCAGCCTGTTCACAATATTTCTGTATATTTACATCCAGGCTGATCTGCAGTGTCTGACCGGAGATGGGCTCAATCCTGTCTTCTGCTGCATTTTCAATTTCAATTCCTGCCGCATCAGACATGGTGAGAATCTTTCCATTCATTCCTTTTAAATACTGCTCGTATTTTACTTCCAGTCCGATAATTCCCTGATTATCCCCGCCAGTAAAGCCTAATACCTTGGAAGCCATGGTATCATAAGGATAATAACGCTTATAATCCTCATCCACCTTTACTCCAGCAAGATGATACGTACGGATCTGATCTCCCAGGGCCTTGTCTACATTGGTCTTAATAATTTCCCTTGAGCTGTACTTCTCTACCTTCTTACGTATTTCAGCTTCCTCAATCCCCAACTCCTTAGACAGGACCGCCACCACTTCATCCGGCTTTTTCACCTGATTATGAATGACCGAAATGGTACAAACCGTCCGATTGGTTGCGATGACGGTACCATTGGCATCAATGATATTTCCTCTGGCAGCCTTTATGGTCCTCTCGCGTTCATGTAGATCTTCGGCCATGGCGCTGTAATGTTCGGATTGGAAGATCATTAGAAAAATAAGCCGACCCATCAGTCCTGTCATGGCGAGAAACAACAGGAAAAACAGGAGGGCTATTTTCTCTCTGTGATGTGTTTTGTTTGAATTCATATGCTGCTCCACCGTCATTATTGTTACAGTATATGAATATCTGACTTTTTTATGAGCCCTCTAAGTTTCTTTTCTTATTGGGCAGTGTTTTCTTCCTCAGACTCCGTTTCACCCTCAGTGGATTCTCCGGTATCGCCTGGTATGGAATCAGGAAGGTTAAAGTCTTCTCCCTCCTGCCTGTTAACGTATTCTTCTGGAGGATTTAAGTATTCATTGGGAATGGGCTGGCCATTTTCCATGGTCGGTGCTGGTGCCGTTGTTTCCTGAGTACCAGTCTCCTGAGTTGCCTCTTGTCCTTCCGTACCCGATTGAGTCTCACTGGTGATTCCTTCCTGTTCCGGAAGCTTTGCTCCATCTCCTGCCGGAGCACCTCCGTTTGTATCTGTATCCGGGAAGATATTTAAATAAGGAAGAATATCCGTCATAATCTTCTGGAATATCTGACTTGCATACGTGCTGTGAGGCTGGTCTTCCACGTGAGGTTCATCTACCACCACATAAACCAGTACCTGGGGATTATCTGCTGGTGCGTATCCGCAGAATGATACAACATAATTCGTCTTGTCACGAGGTATCTTTTCTGCCGTTCCCGTCTTCCCGGCAACCTTATATCCTGCAACTTTGGCAGCACCGCCGGTGCCTCCTTCTGCGTTGACCGTCTTAAACAAGGCTTCATTAATAAATTTGGCGGTTGGCTCAGATACTGTTTCACGAACCAAAACTGGATCCACCTTTTTTATAATCGCTCCCTGCTCGTTTAATATCTGTTTTACGACATGAGGCTCGTAATAGGAACCGCCGTTAATGACGGAACAATACGCCGCCGCCATCTGAATCATTGTAGAGTTGAAATTCTGTCCGAAGGAATTGGTTGCCAGATCCGTTGGACCTGCATTTTCAACGGTATATATATTACTCTTATTATCAGCCTCACCAGGAAGATCAATACCTGTTTTAGATCCAAAACCAAACATCTGCTGATATTTGTAGAATTTGTCCTTGCCAATCTGCTGGGCAATCCTCATCATTACTACGTTACAGGATTTCATAAGTCCCTCCTCTACCGTAATAAGACCATGTCCATATCGGCTGACGCATTTGATTTTATGGCCTCCCACTTCCAGGAACCGATTGCATTCATAGGTCTCGTGTCCTGTGATTGCACCTTCCTCCAAAGCGGCTGATACGGTAAATATCTTTTCTGTTGATCCTGGTTCAAAACCGTCACTAATGGTGAAATTACGCCAGGTCTGGTTCCAGGCGACCTGGGTTCCCAGTGATATAATCTCCTGATTGCTGTAGTGCTGAGGTACGGTCTCGGCTGTCAGAGGCTCGGCATCCTTATTCTTTCTCTTATAATCAGCAATGGCTTCCTTGATTCCCAGCTCTCTTAACACCTCAGCAGTAAACTCCGGTCTCAAATCACGGGGATTGTTAAGATCAAAGGACTTATCATCTGCCATCGCCAGAACCTCAGCGTTGTTGGGATCCATGACTATGACTCCCACCTTTTTACTGCCCGTCTGCTGTTCCCATTCATTTATGTATTTTTCAACGATTTTCTGTATGTTCACATCAATGGTGGATACGACTGTATTTCCATTCGTGGAGGGTTTAATCACTCGCTCTAAATTGGAATCATCGTTTAGATATCCGTACTCTCTTCCATTGATCCCCATAAGTGTTGTATTATAAAACTGTTCAATTCCTCCGGTTCCTCCCATTCCATCTCCATTGGCGAATCCGATTACTTTGCTGCCCATGGAATTGTAGGGATACACTCTCTTATACTCATCTTCGAACCAGATACCCTTTATGGCCTTCTTTGCTTTCTTCAGTTCTTTGGATTTGTCTGTTTTGTATTTATCATATTTATTTTTATCATCATAGGTAAGCTGCTTGGCATAGAGAACGTATTGTTTGCCCTTCTTCTCCTGGATCAGATTCATGATCTCTGTACGGTCATAACCAAAGCATTCTGTAAGGGCTGTTACCGAAGGCTCTAGAAATGCATCGGGGTCAGACATGATCTGTTTTGGATCAAGGATTAAGTTATAAACTTTCTCACTGGCAGCAAGATACGTTCCATTTCGGTCCAGAATGTCGCCTCGTTTAAAGGGAATTACCCTGCTGTCATATTCCTGCTGAGACAACACGATCTGATTATAATCTTCTTTTTTATGGGTCATCAGATTATAAAGGACCATAACCAATGCAAACAAAGCCAGCGTAATTACAAGAACCGTAATCGCCAGCTTTTCCTGCATATAACGTGGGAATACTTTACTCTTATTATTCCTGTTTTTGTTAGTATTTCGGGATATCCTCATTCTGTCTTACATACTCACTTTCCGTTTTATCATAGTGAAGGATCTGATCTTTATTTGCATAGACCATACCAAGTTCTTCAGTGGCCACCTTATACACATGATCCAAATCAACGGAAGTTTTAATACTCATCTCCAGTGCGTTGTTTTCAGTTCGTAATTTTTCAAGCTTCGCTTCTTGTACCTCAATTCCGTGAATGTTGGTTGTAATTGATGACTGCAGATGCAGATACTTAATGCAGATAAAGAGGGTGCAGACGACAGCAGCCGTCAGCATAAGAACATAGGGTAAATCCATTTGCAGAGCTTTTTCACGATTTCGCCTTACCCTGTGATTGACAGATGTCCGGCGGACTTCATCTGGCGTACGGGCCGGCATGGATGCTGGCATGGCTTTACGGACAGTATTTCCGTGCACGTAAGCAGTATTCCCATAGGAACGCACATTTTTTTTGGCAGCCACTCGAATTTCCTCCCTTAATCTATACGCTCAAATACCCTAAGCTTGGAACTTTTTGAACGCTTATTCTCTTCGATCTCTTCCTCTGTTGGTATGACAGGTTTTCTTGTAATAACCTTGCCTTTGCTTTTCTTACCGCAGACACATACCGGGAAATCCGGTGGACAAATACATGGATTTTCATTTGTCTTAAATCTCGCTTTTACAATCCGGTCTTCCAGAGAGTGGAACGTAATGATAGATAAACGCCCACCTGGATTTAGTAAATCAATCATGGTATCAAGGGACTGACTGAGTACCTCCAGTTCCTTATTGAGTTCAATTCGTATTGCCTGGAATGTGCGCTTGGAAGGATGTCCTCCCACTGCTCTTATCTTTGCAGGAATTGCGTTTTTAATAATCTCTGACAATTCGCCAGTTGTCTTTATAGGCTTTACTTGTCTTTCTCTCACAATATGTTTTGCAATATTTTTTGCAAACTTGTCCTCACCATAATCTCTTATGATCCGGTATAAATCAAATTCGCTGTATTCGTTGATGATATCAGCGGCTGTCTGATCATTCCTCTGATCCATACGCATATCAAGAGGTGCATCTTCTTCTCTATAAGTGAACCCTCTCTCCGGCACATCTAGCTGATGTGAGGATACCCCCAAATCCAGATAGATACCATCCACCTTTTCAATGCCAAGTTCTTTCAGCACTTCTTTTATATTTACATAGTTGCTTCTTACAACTGTTACTTTATCTTTATGGTCCTTGAGCCTTTCCGTAGCTGCTGAAATGGCAGCTGCATCCTGGTCAATTCCGATTAATCTTCCGTGTTCTGACAGGCGTTTGCATACTTCTAAAGCATGTCCTCCACCTCCCAGGGTTCCGTCAACATATATTCCATCTGGTTTTATATTCAGGCTGTCAATGGTCTCATTTAGCAGCACTGACTTGTGTTCAAATATCATATTCCAAGTCCTTCCATAGCTTCCGCAATTTCTTCCATATCATCATAGGTATTGGCTGCTGTCCATGCATCCTTGCTCCAAATCTCGATTCGGCTTCCTACTCCCACTAAAACTGCATCCTTATCAATGCCTGCATGTTCTCTAAGCACTGCTGGAAGAAGAATTCTTCCCTGCTTGTCCACTTCACAGGAGGACGCACCGGCGAGAAAGAATCTGGAGAACTTTCTGGCATTGGTATTGGTCAGCGGCAGGCTTTTTAACTTTTCTTCCAGGGCAGTCCATTCCTTATTATCATACACAAATAAACAGCCGTCCAAGCCCTTCGTCACGACGAATTCTTCTCCAAGCTGTTCTCTGAATTTCGATGGGACTATGAGACGTCCCTTAGCATCGACTGTATGATTGTATTCGCCCATGAACATACCAATCACCTGCTTGTACAAGGTAGAGTGGATTACTTACTTTCCCACCATTTTCTACCACTTTGTACCACTTTCCTCCACTTGTACTTTAATTTTAGTACATTTACCTGGAAATAGCAAGGAGATTTTTGATTATTTTTCAATGATTTCGGTTACAAAGAGCCTGAAATACAAGCTATACCAATTTTTCCCAAAATTTGACAAGGCTTTTCCATACCACTCGCTTTATCAGAGTTTCTTCATATTATAATGAACATTCTCCGATAAAATATCATGGTAATTATTTGCACAAAAAAAGTGGGAAGGCATCTGGCCTTCCCACTTTCATATAAAATTAATAACCCGCTTCTATATATTGCTCAATTAATTTATCCAGTTCTACACTCCTAAGATAAATAACATCTCCATCATCATGATCAATACTTTTATTCAGTCTTTCCCTAGCTTCTTCAATATTACGGATTAACTCTTCTTTTGAAATCATCATATCATGTTTCTCCTTTGCTCTTTAATCTAATCTGTCTGTGTTGGAAGAAGAGCACAAGAGTAGATACCACTACCAGGATCAATGACAGTGCCTGAGACACCGGAATGCCAGTACCAAAGAATATTAGCTGGTCCGTACGGATTCCTTCTATCCATACTCGTCCTAAGCCATAGCCAAGCAGGTAGATAAGAAACATCTCCCCATCAAACCGTTTGTGTTTGCGGTACCAGAGCATAAAAACAAGCACACAAAGGTTCCACGCTGACTCATAAAGAAAAGTGGGATGTACCTGTATATACTCTACACCATTCTCAATGATTAAATGGTTTAACAGTTCCTTTGATATCATATTCTCGTTAACTAGCGCCCTTCTGATTCTCATAGCAAACAGGCCGTCTGTATATCCGCCAAACGCTTCGCAATTAAAGAAGTTTCCCCATCTTCCTATAATTTGCCCGGTTATCAGTCCAAGACATCCAGTGTCCGCCAAGGAAAAGAAGGAAAGTTTCTTCACCCTGGTATAGACGATCAGAGTTAAAGCTGCGCCAATGACACCGCCATAAATAGCCAGCCCCCCTGCTCTCAGGTTCAAAATTTGTAACAGGTCATTTTTATAATTAGCCCAATCGAAAATCACATAGTAAAGTCTGGCACTTATAATAGAAACAACGATAGCATACAGGGCAAAATCCAGATAGATTTCCGGGTCTTGTCCTCTTCGTTTTGCATCTTTAGAAGCAATCCAGAGGCCTGTTAGAATTCCGATCCCAATGATAATCCCGTAGAATGCAATGCGGAACCCAAATATCGAGATACTGTTTCGTAAATGAGCAATGGTAATACCCAAATGCACAAAACTAATATCTGCCGTATTTGCCATTCGTCTTCTCCTTTCGATTTTTCTTTATTTTACCCCGTGAAAACACAAAAATCAAACAGATTCGCCCGACATATTCAACTATTTTTCGACAACAGCAGGGAATCTTATGTTTTCTATCTTTTTTTTTTGCGGATAATATGTTATTCTATATTAGTTGTAAACAAAAATCAACCATGAATATTAACAATATTAGGAAGGTAATTGCTATGAAATTAGGTATTGTCGGATTACCGAACGTAGGTAAAAGCACTTTGTTCAATTCTCTCACAAAGGCTGGGGCAGAATCTGCCAACTATCCGTTCTGTACAATTGATCCAAATGTAGGAGTCGTTCCCGTTCCGGATGCACGCCTGGGTCAGTTGGCTGAACTTTATAATTCTCAGAAAATAATTCCAGCTGCCATTGAGTTTGTGGATATCGCTGGACTTGTAAAAGGAGCATCAAAAGGAGAAGGTCTTGGAAACCAGTTCCTCTCCAACATAAGAGAGGTTGACGCCATCGTCCACGTGGTACGCTGTTTTGAAGACGGCAATGTGATTCACGTTGACGGAAGTGTAGATCCCTTGCGTGATATTGAGACCATTGATTTAGAACTTATCTTTTCCGATCTTGAGATTTTAGACCGCCGTATCGCAAAGTCCACCAAGGGGGCAATGAACGATAAGTCTCTTGCAAAGGAACTGGATATTTTAAAGAGAATCAAGGCCCACTTAGAAGACGGCAATCTGGCAAGAAGCATGGAAATTGACGATGCAGATGAACTTAATTTCGTCTCTACCCTTAATCTTCTTACCTTTAAGCCTGTTATCTTTGCCGCCAACGTTTGCGAAGACGACCTGGCTGATGATGGTGCCACCAATGAGCACGTTGCCAAGGTCAGAGCTTTTGCAGCAGAAAACAACAGCGAGGTTTTTGTCATCTGCGCTCAGATCGAACAGGAAATTGCCGAACTGGAAGAGGATGAGAAAAAGATGTTCCTAGAAGATCTTGGCCTGACTGAGTCCGGACTTGAAAAGCTCATTGGCGCAAGCTACCACCTGCTTGGTCTTATCAGCTATTTAACTGCCGGTCCTATGGAAACAAGAGCCTGGACCATTGAGGAAGGTACCAAAGCACCTCAGGCTGCCGGTAAGATTCATTCTGATTTTGAACGCGGATTTATCCGTGCAGAGGTTGTTAACTTCAAAGATCTTCTGGACTGCAAGAGCTACAATGCAGCAAAAGAAAAAGGACTTGTGCGTTCCGAAGGGAAGGAATATGTGGTTAAGGACGGGGATGTCATCCTTTTCCGCTTCAACGTTTAAAGCTTATCAGCCGGTGCCTGAAAGCACCGGCCTTTCTTTGCCCAAATTAAGACGATTATGTGATATCAAATGTATCTTTATTCTTGCAAACGGTATCCATTATGCTATAATATGACAGGGCAAAAACCTCAACTAATATTAAGACATCAAGTGACAAAGGAGAAGGAGTATTTAAAATGAAAACAATAATTAAAGCAATTGCAGCAGGAGTCTGTATTGCCATGGGAGGAATTATCTATCTGACTCTTGAAAACCGGATTGCTGGTTCTTTTTTATTTTCCATCGGTTTATTTACGATTTATACGTTTGGTTTTAACCTGTATACCGGAAAGATCTGTTATATCGTTCACGAGGGTCCTGCATATCTAAAAGAAGTTCTGCTGGTCTACATAGGCAATCTGATTGGTACCCTTGGTTCCGGTATCATCTTCCGCAATACCAAACTGGAAAAATTAGTGGAGCATGCAACGGAAATTGTAGATTTGAAATTATCCGACACTTTATTCAGCACCTTCGTAATGGCTTTTATGTGCGGAGTGTTGATGTGCATCGCTGTCATTGGCTTTCAGACGATTAAGGACGGCGTAGGCAAGCACCTGGCTCTCATACTTCCTATCATGGTATTTATACTTTCCGGCTTTGAACATAGCATCGCAGACATGTTTTATTTCACAATGGCAGGAGCCTGGAGCACAAAGGCGGTCCTGTATATGCTTGTAATATCTCTTGGAAACCTGGTGGGAGCATGTATGATTCCTCTTTTAAAGAAAACATTCAAGGAAGATTTTCCTTCTTTACACTAAATACGATACAAATCCAAAAAAGGAGCACAGCCATACGGTTTGTGCTCTTTTTGGTCATATTATGCATTTTTTCTCCATATGCTGTGTTTTTTTGTAATCTTAACTTTATTTTAACTCGTTTTATGCTATAATGAAGGCAATAAAACAGCCAGATCAGGAGTTTATATGTTAGTGAAAATAGTCGTAGACAACAATACTTTAGTAGACCAGTTTTATAAAGGGGAGCCTGCCGCAAGTTTTTACATTGAAATTGACGATTTAAGGATCCTATTTGATACCGGATTTTCTGACATAGTTTTATACAATGCAGAAAAAATGGGAATTGATTTGACCAAACTGACCCATATCGTACTTTCCCATGGACACAACGATCATACCAATGGATTGAAATATCTGGATGAAGTCATAGATTTATCCAAGATCACAATCATCTCTCATACTGGCTGCTTTCACCCAAGGAAAGCAGGAAGCCAAAGCATCGGAGCCCCATTTACCGAGGCTGAACTGTTTGAAAAGACCGAATACATACCATCTGATACCCCGTATTTCTTATCCGATCATTGTGTGTTTTTAGGTGAGATTCCTCAAAAGCATTCGTTTGAACAGAGAAGTCCTTTCGGTAAAGTTATGAGAGAAGGCGAATGGCAGGATGATTATCTCACGGATGACTCTGCCATCGCTTTAAAGACCTCCAAAGGACTATTCCTTATCTCCTCCTGCTCTCACAGCGGCATCTGCAATGCTCTTGATTATGCAAAGGAAGTATGCAAGGAAGATCACGTCGCCGGTGTGCTGGGAGGTTTCCACCTGCTAGATGTAAACGAGCGTTTTGTACAGACTGTGAATCATTTAGAAAGCTGCCAGGTGGACCAGATTTATCCATGTCACTGCATCTCTCTTCTTGCAAAAGCTAAGATGATGGACAAGTTACCGGTACACGAGGTGGGGGTCGGACTGACCATAGAGATTTAACGGAAGGCACAAAAAGGGAGACTCAATTGTCTCCCTTTTATTTATGCCAGATTAGAATATCCCATTAAGTTTTTATCCACCTCTTTGGCTACCTCACGACCTTCCCGGATCGCCCATACAACCAATGACTGGCCTCTGTGCATATCTCCGGCCACAAATACCTTATCCACGTCCGTGCGGTATTTCCCCTTCGGGGTCTCCACATTGCTGCGTTCATTTAATTTAACCCCAAAGGCATCGGCCACATAGCTCTGGGCTCCAAGAAATCCAGCTGCAATGAGAACAAGATCTGCAGGCACTTCCTTTTCGCTTCCAGCTACCGGTTGCATCACGAGCCTTCCGGTCTTCTCATCCATCTTCTGTTCCAGCTTCATTAAGACAGCCTTTATAAGTTTACCGGATTTATCTTTAATAAATTCCTTAACCGTTGTCTGATAGCTTCTTGGATCCTTTCCAAACACTGCGATGGATTCCTCCTGGCCGTAATCGGTTTTTAATACCTTGGGCCACTGAGGCCAGCTATTGTCTGCCGTTCTCTTTTCCGGAAGCTTTGGCATCATCTCCAGCTGGGTGACGGAAGCACAGCCGTGACGTATGGCAGTTCCCACACAGTCATTTCCAGTATCTCCGCCACCGATCACAATGACATGCTTGCCTTTCGCAGAGATATAAAGATTATCCTGAAGATCGGAATCAAGAAGACTTTTGGTGGTAGACTTTAAGAAATCCACTGCAAAGTATATTCCCTGAGCATCTCTTCCCGGAACCTTTAAATCTCTTGGATTGGAGGCTCCGCAAGCCAGAATAATTCGGTCAAAATCCTTTAATAGATCCTTTACCTTGTGATTCTTACCTACATCTGCTCCTGTCACAAAGGTTATGCCTTCCTCTTGCATGATCTTTACCTTACGGTCGATGATATGTTTTTCCAGCTTCATATTAGGAATTCCATACATCAAAAGTCCGCCGATACGATCCTCACGTTCAAATACAGTGACTTTGTGGCCTCTCTTATTTAGCTGATCCGCCGCCGATAAGCCGGCAGGACCGGAACCAATGACTGCAATTCGTTTGCCTGTGCGGATTTTCGGAGGATTAGGGCCTGCGATCCCCACTTCATATGCCCGCTCAATGATGGCAAATTCATTTTCTTTAATGCTTACCGGATCTCCGTTTAACCCGCAGGTACATGCAGCCTCACAAGGGGCCGGGCATACTCTGGCGGTGAACTCCGGAAAGCTGTTTGTCTTTTTCAGCCTTTTATAGGCTTGCTGCCAATTTCCAGTATAAACAAGCTCATTCCATTCCGGTATCAGATTGTTGATCGGACAGCCGGATACCATTCCTTTGATGATCACTCCGGATTGGCAGAAGGGAACGCCGCAATCCATGCAGCGTGCGCCCTGGCATCTCTGTTCTTTCTCAGAAAGAGGCAGATGGAACTCGTCGTAGTTCTTAATACGAGTCTTGGGGTCTACCGTTTTTCCTGTTTTTCTGTCATATTCTAAAAATCCTGTTGGCTTTCCCATGTTCTACTCCTCCTCATCCTTTTGAATTGGCATAAAATGCTTCAATCTGTGCCTGTTCACTGCTTAATCCCTTTTCCTCCATCTGAACGATGGTATTCATCATGCGTCTGTAATCATGAGGCATGATCTTTTTGAATTTAGGCAGGTACTCTCCAAAATTATCAAGGATTTCTTTTCCTTTTGCGGAATTGGTGTAAGCCACGTGCTCCTTGATCATCTCTTTCAGTTCCAGAACATCATATTTATTTGTAACCTCTTCAAAGGAAACCATTTCCTTGTTAAGTCTCTTATAAAGGTCTGTCTTTTCATCCAGAACATAAGCAATTCCACCGCTCATACCTGCTGCAAAATTCTTTCCGGTAGAGCCAAGGACCACAACACGGCCGCCTGTCATATACTCACAGCCATGGTCGCCTACACCCTCTACTACGGCTGTTGCACCAGAGTTACGGACACAGAACCGCTCTCCTGCTACGCCGCAGATAAAGGCTTTGCCGCTGGTCGCTCCGTAAAGTGCCACATTACCGATTACGATATTGTCCTCTGCTTTAAACTTAACACCTTGAGGAGGATACACCACCAGCTTGCCGCCGGAAAGTCCTTTTCCGAAATAATCGTTGCTGTCGCCTACAAGCTCCAGGGTAAGGCCCTTTGGTATGAATGCTCCAAAGCTCTGTCCGCCGCTGCCGGTACAGTTAATGGTAAAGGTATCTTCTGCCAGTCCCTCCGGATACAGTCTGGTGATTTCTGACCCAAAGATAGTACCAAGGGCACGATCTGTATTGGAAACATCAATTTGAAGTCCCTTTTTCTGGCCTGCTAAAAGTGCCTGCTTTAATTTCTTTAAGATGGTCTTTTCATCCATGGTCTTATCCAGTTCAAAGTCATAGATGTGCTTACTGCTGTAGCCTGCAAGCTTCTGGTCTGCATATGGATTGCCTAAAATAGCACTTAAATCCACCTTGCGGGCACGCTCGGAAGAGAGAGCTTCCTTCTTCTTTAAAAGATCCGTTCTACCGACCAGCTCATCTACTGTACGAACGCCAAGCTTTGCCATATACTCTCTAAGCTCTTTGGCGATAAAATACATGAAGTTAACTACATACTCCGGTTTCCCTTTAAACCGCTTACGAAGTTCCGGATTCTGGGTAGCAACCCCTACTGGGCAGGTATCCAGATTGCAGACTCTCATCATAACGCAGCCAAGAGTTACAAGGGGCGCTGTTGCAAATCCAAACTCTTCCGCGCCTAGCATACACGCGATGGCAACATCACGGCCAGTCATAAGCTTTCCATCTGTTTCAAGAATTACCTTATCACGAAGCCCGTTCATGATCAGGGTCTGATGAGCCTCAGCCACACCAAGCTCCCATGGAAGTCCTGCATTGTAAATGGAGTTTCTTGGAGCTGCTCCCGTTCCTCCATCAAAGCCTGAGATAAGAATTACCTGGGCACCTGCCTTGGCAACACCGGCAGCAACCGTACCAACTCCTGCTTCTGAAACAAGCTTTACTGAGATTCTTGCTTCGGTATTGGAGTTTTTAAGGTCATAAATCAGCTGCGCCAAGTCCTCAATGGAGTAAATATCATGATGAGGAGGCGGGGAGATCAGTCCCACACCGGTTGTGGAATGTCTTGTCTTTGCAACCCAGGGATATACCTTCTGTCCCGGAAGCTGTCCGCCCTCGCCTGGTTTCGCACCTTGGGCCATCTTAATCTGGATTTCTTTCGCACTTACTAAATATCTTGAGGTAACACCAAAACGACCGGAGGCAACCTGCTTGATTGCAGAACAGCGGTTTACACCATCAACGCCTGGGTTTAATCGCTCAAGGCTCTCTCCACCCTCACCACTGTTGGATTTTCCGTGAATGCGGTTCATGGCGATAGCCAGAGTCTCATGTGCCTCCTGGGAGATGGAGCCGTAAGACATAGCACCTGTCTTAAACCGTTTTACAATGGAATCCTCACTCTCTACTTCTGTCAGAGGAATTTCTTTTGCCTTGGAATAATCAAGATCCAAAAGACTTCTTAAATTCACCATCTGACCCTCGTTCGTTAAAGCATGGGTGTATTCCTTAAATGTTTCATAGCTTCCTGTCCTGGTGGCTTCCTGAAGAAGATGTATGGTGAGAGGATTGTATAAATGCTCCTCCTGTCCCGCTCTCTCCTTATGGCTTCCCACACTGTCAAGGGTGAGATCCACATCAAGTCCTAAGGGATCAAAGGCTGCTGAATGAAGATCATCTACATCATCTGCGATGTCTTCCAGAGTAATTCCCTCCACACGGCTTACAGTATCTGTGAAGTATTTATCAATCACATTCTTTGAGATACCAACTGCTTCAAAGATCTGGGCTCCCTGATAAGACTGTATGGTGGAAATTCCCATCTTGGATGCGATCTTGACAATTCCGTGAAGAACGGCGGAATTGTAATCTTCCACAGCTGCATAATAATCTTTATCAAGCATTCCGCTTTCAATAAGATAATGAATGGATTCCTGAGCCAGATATGGATTGATGGCACAGGCTCCATAGCCAAGTAAGGTCGCAAAATGATGAACCTCTCTTGGTTCTCCGCTTTCTAAAATTAAGGCCACGGAGGTTCTCTTTTTTGTTTTTACCAAATGCTGCTGTAGCGCAGAAACCGCCAGCAGGGAAGGAATCGGCACATGATTCTCGTCAATGTCACGGTCAGACAGAATGATGATATTTGCCCCATCCCTATGGGCCCGGTCTGCTTCCAGAAACAATCTGTCAATGGCCTTTTCCAGAGAAGTGTTCTTATAATATGTAATCGGGATCACTTCCACCTTAAAGCCAGGCTTCTTCATATGCTTAATCTTTAATAAATCAGTGCAGGTAAGAATGGGATTGCTCACCTTAAGTATTTTGCAGTTTTCTGCTTTTTCTTCCAGAATGTTGCCTTCCTCTCCTACGTAGACCGTAGTGGAGGTAACAATCTCTTCACGAATGGAGTCGATCGGAGGATTGGTAACCTGAGCAAACAACTGCTTAAAGTAATTATATAAAGGCTGATGTTTTTTGCTGAGCACCGCCAGAGGACTGTCTGTACCCATGGCAGAGACGGCTTCTGCCCCATTTAAAGCCATAGGAAGAATCATGGTCTTATACTCTTCATAGGTGTAGCCATAGGTCTTCTGCATTTTGGCCCGCTCGTCACGGCTCATCACAGGAACTCCCTTATTAGGAATCTGGAGATTCTTAAGTTCGATGAGATTAGAATCCAGCCATTCTCCATAAGGTTTACGGGTGGCATAATATTCTTTTAACTGTTCATCTGTAATGAGACAGCCTTTCACCGTATCAATGAGAAGCATTTTACCAGGACGAAGACGTTCCTTTCTCACCACACGGCTCTGGTCAATATCAATGGCACCAACCTCAGAGGCAAGGATCATATGATCGTCATCTGTGATGTAATATCTGGAAGGACGCAGACCGTTACGATCAAGGACAGCTCCCAAAAGATCACCGTCACTAAAGACGATAGAAGCAGGACCATCCCAAGGCTCCATCATGGTAGCGTAGTAACGGTAAAAATCTTTGATTTCCTGAGGCATGGACTTATCATGCTCCCACGGCGCCGGAATTGTTACCATAACGGCGAGAGGAAGATCCATTCCGCTCATGGTCATAAATTCCAGTGCATTATCAAGCATGGCAGAATCGGAGCCTTCCTGATTAATAATAGGAAGTACTTTATGCATGTCGTTCTGGAAGTACTCTGATTCCATATTTTCTTCTCTGGCCATCATCTTATCTACATTTCCGCGAATGGTATTGATCTCGCCGTTGTGTACAATCAGACGGTTGGGATGAGCCCTCATCCAGCTGGGGTTTGTGTTTGTACTAAAACGGGAATGAACCACTGCGATTGCTGACTCGTAATCCTTATCCTGAAGATCCTGAAAGAACTTTCTAAGCTCTTTTACCAGGAACATACCTTTATAAACGATGGTTCTGCTGCTTAAGGAAACAACATAAGTGTTATCATTGCTCTGCTCAAAAACTCTTCTGGACACATAGAGCTTCCGGTCAAAATCCAGTCCCTTATTGATATCAGAAGGTTTTTTTACGAAGCCCTGAGCAAAGTAAGGCATGCAATCGACAGCCTTCTTTCCAATGAGTTCCGGATGAGTAGGCACTTCTCTCCAGCCTAAGAACTGAAGCCCTTCCTTTTCCACAATAATCTCGAACATCTTCTTGGCCTGATTTCTGGCAAGTTCATCCTGAGGAAAGAAAAACATACCAATACCGTATTCTCTTTCTTCTCCGATTTCAATTCCCAGGGTCTTAGCTGCCTTTTTAAAAAACTTATGGGAGATCTGAAGCATGATTCCAACACCGTCGCCAGTCTTTCCTTCTGCATCCTTACCTGCTCTGTGTTCCAGATTTTCTACGATATGTAGTGCCTGTTCAACGGTCTTGTGGGTCTTTTCACCTTTCATATTGGCAACAGCACCAATACCGCAGTTATCATGCTCAAAACGGGAATCATAAAGTCCCGGAGTCACTATTTTGTTTGGGGAGTATAAACTCTTATCCATAATCTCATCCTTTCCCAACTGCCAGTTTTGCTTTCGAGTGTTACAGTGTTACAGTAATTTTAGTTGATAATACTACATTTTTATCACTTTGTAAATGTGTTTTATTTGCTAATTGTCAGATAATTAGATATTTTAGGATTCACAAGATATTATATCAGTTTATTGTAATCTAAATTACATTATTAACTCTTATGCAAGTGCAATTAAGGCCTCTACAGAAGAAAATGGCTAAAATTCCTAATTATATTAAGCTTTTGCCTTCCAAGTTTAAGAGAGCTTTTATTTTTTTATAGTTAAAACCATAAATCAGGAAAATTAGCACCCCCATAAGCTCCGGGAATACACAAGTAGGTGCTATATAAGACGGTACTTTGCAACAGACGGTATTTTATATGCCGCCTATGGTGCAGTGCCTTTATTTAATTAAGCAATTGATATCATAGGACGTCGTGCCTATCCCGCCCGGCGGAGCTTTTTTATGTAACAGGGTCGTAACAGGGTTTATTTATCGATTACATAAAAAAAGCTCTGGGAATATCTTCCCAGAGCTTTTGCCCGTTTCTTAATAAGCCAAACGATACGATTACATCTCGCCAAGGCCGCTTTCAATTGCCTCAGTCATAGTCTGCATAGCTGCTTCTTCATCTTCGCCATCACAGATTAAAGTGATTTCAGCACCACTTTTAATTCCTGCTGCCATAACGTTTAATACGCTCTTTGCAACAATTCTCTTCTCGCCATACTCAACAATTATATCAGATTTAAACTTCATAGCTGTCTGAGACAGAACTCCTGCTGGTCTTAAGTGAAGTCCGGATGGATTTATTACAGTCAGTGTTTTAGATAACATATCGTTCTCTCCTTTATCCTCAATTTTATATACTCCTTGCTGTTAATTTTATTACAATATCAAGTTTGTGTCAAGCCAAACCCGGCATGTCTTTTTTATTTTGCAAGGCGGTCAATCTTCCTTTCGCTGGGAAAATATACAGCCGCAGTAATCCTGGCGGTATAGCCCGTGTTCCTTTGACAATTCCACCGAACGTTTATAACCATTCTTCTTTTTAAAGTCGGATGGAAGGTAAGAAACCCGGTATTCCCTGGCTAGCTTTTCACCAATTTCATTTAACTTATCTGCATTCTTTAAAGGGCTGATGGACAGTGTGGTAGTGTAGTAATCAAAATGCTCTGCCTGAGCAATTTTAGCCGCCTCCTGGAGGCGCAGCTCATAGCAGCGAAAACACCGTTCTCCACCCTCTGGCTCCTTCTCATAACCCTTTATGATCTGGTAGAACTCCTGAGGCTCATAGGCGCCATTTACGATTGTTACCGGGTGTATAAAGTCCATACCGGCAACAAGGCGCTCCTGTTCCTCTACCCGCCTTAAGTATTCTTCCGGTGGGTAAATATTGGGATTATAAAAATAAATCGTTATAGCAAAATACTGGGATAAATACTCCAGTACATAACTGCTGCAGGGTGCACAACAGCTATGTATCAAAAGTCTTGGAACTTTCTTTTCCTCTTCCAGTTCCGCAATGATCTGATCAAGTTCCTTCTGATAATTTCTACGGTTCATAACGTCTCCCTTCGCCATACGAAAACAATGTACGAAAAATGCAAAAAAGGCGTAGAATCTTTCTGCTACGCCTTTTGCTTCTTATAAGAAGTCCCGAATACGCTTGCTGCGTACAGGATTCCTTAACTTTCTAAGAGCCTTTGCCTCAATCTGTCTAATGCGCTCTCGGGTAACATTAAATTCTTTTCCCACTTCTTCCAATGTACGTGGATGGCCGTCTTCCAGACCAAAACGAAGCACAATAACCTGACGCTCTCTCTCTTTTAAATCGCCGAGAAGGGCATCGATATGTTCTCTTAACATCACGGATTCTACGTTGCCTTCCGGAGTTACCACATTGTTGTCCGCTACAAAGTCCCCAAGGTTTGAATCGTCCTCTTCACCAATTGGTGTTTCCAGGGAAGCAGGTTCTCTGGCGATCTGCATGATCTCCATGACCTTATCCTCAGTCATGTCCAATGCTTCCGCAAGTTCAGCCACCGATGGTTCATATCCCAGTTCCAGAGTAAGTTTTCTCTGCATCTTGGACATTTTATTAATGGTCTCAACCATATGCACAGGCACTCGGATCGTTCTTGCCTGGTCTGCAAGCGCTCTGGTTACAGACTGACGTATCCACCAAGTAGCATATGTACTTAATTTATAACCTTTGGTATAGTCAAACTTTTCAACGCCCTTAATAAGACCCAGGTTTCCTTCCTGAACCAAATCAAGAAAACTCATTCCGCGGCCCGTATAGCGCTTTGCAATACTGACCACAAGACGTAAATTTGCTTCGATTAAACGTTCTTTGGCGTCATCGTCGCCATCAGCTTTTCTCTTAGCAAGGCGCAGTTCTTCCTCTGCGTTTAAAAGTGGTACTGTACCGATTTCCTTTAAATACATGCGGACAGGGTCCTCTGTGCCGATGCCTTCAAGCAAATCAATAGCGTCAAGGTCGATATCTTCTTCATCGATGTCCTTTATGAAGCCATCATCAATATCATCGTCTAAAAGAAGATCTTCTGACATGAGCACATCATCAGCCAAAACGGAATCGTCAATGACCGGGACCACGTCAACGCCGCGGTTCTCCAGGTACGTATAAATCTGATCCATCTGCTCTGCAGTCAACTCTTCTCCTATGAAGAAGTTATTAATCTCCGTTACGTCCAAAGCATTCTGCTTTGTTTTTGCAAGATCGACAAGCTTACCCAGCTTCTCTAAAAAATTTTCCTTTTCCACTTAATAACGTCCTTTCGCTAAGAAGTATACATAAAGCCCACACAACATTTCATTATATACTACCATGCTTCATATTTCAACATATTTCTTTTGTAAAAGCAGAATTATTGCTTTTTTTGCGGATTTCTCAAAATCCGGATTTGTTTCTTCAAATTAAAAATTTCAACTTCCCTTCTGGATCCTCCAAACTCACCATCAAGGACCCAGTCGATGGGCTCTTCAGGGAATATCTTGATACAACTAGTCCGTAGCTTGTGGACGTATTCGTTAGGTTCTTCTTTGAGAAACATATAATTAATGATATTGGTAAAATCAAGAGGTGTTTTGGGAGTTCGGATCAAAAGAACCTCAAACTCTCCGTCATTTAAAGCCACATCCTGTGTGACCAGCCCTTTAAAGCCTCCAACGCTTATGGTATTGGTAATCATGCCGAAGATAAAATCCCCCTCTAAAACGGTAGAATCGCATTCGACACGAAGTACATAAGACTTGATGGAAGCAAGACTTTTCATTCCCTCCATGATATATGCCTGGTGTCCCAGAACATTTTTAAAATCCTGAGGTGTTAAATAGGCAACTTCAGTAAACGCCCCAAAAGCTGCAATGTACACAAAGTGCCTGTCCCTGCAGAAGCAGCCAATATCAATGGGGTAAGGTACACCTGAAACAACCGTTCTGGCAGCCGTTATCATGTTTTTTGATATCTTAAGACTGGAAGCAAAATCATTGGTGGAACCAGCAGGAATATAACCAAGCCTTGGAATCTTGTCCAGCTTCATCAGTCCGTTGATGGTCTCATTTAAAGTGCCATCCCCACCGCTGCAAACCACCAGGTCCATTGATTTTCCAAAGGCGGCTGCCGCCTCGGATGCATCTTTCGGCCCCTGGGTCACATGCACCTGAAGCTCATACCCTGCTTTCGTAAAGATATCAAGAATTTCCATTAATTTGTTTTTGATCTGCGCCTTGCCGGATCGCGGATTAAATATAAAAAGCATCTTTTTCATTATAATCACCTGACCAACTTTGTATACGCCTTAAAAGCACCTGGCAGAGAATAAGTTTTTTTGATTTCTTCCGGAGTGACCCATAAATAGTCACCGCCTGGCATTTCTTCTAACTCAATTCGGTATGCCGTCATATTCCATTCCACGTGGCTGAATATATGTCTGGAAGGAGGAAGCTCTTTAATGTTTCCTTCCTTTACTTGTAAATAGGAAAGAAGCTGAGCTTCATCAAGGTGACCCTCTGCATTAGGAAATTCATACAGAGAAGCCAAAAGCCCGGTTCCCTCTCGTTTCCTTATGGCAACCCGGCCTTTTAGCCACAGCAGCATAACAGTTTTATCCTCAGATTTCCTCGGCTTCTTCGGTGTCTTCACCGGTATCACTCCAGTTAAATCCTTCTCTCTTGCAACGCAAAGTGAGCTTAAAGGACACCGGTCACAAAGAGGAGCTCCATTGGGAATACAGACCACCGCACCAATCTCAATCAGTCCTTGATTATAAGAACTGGCTGCCTCCTTTGGCATTACTGCTTTTAATTTTTCTTCTATGCCAGACTTAACTGACTGCTTTAGAATGTCTTCTTCGCTTCCTGTGACCCTTGAAATCACCCGAAGTACATTCCCATCCACAGCAGGAACCGGAATTCCAAAGGCTATGGAAGCAATGGCTCCAGCTGTATAGGACCCGATTCCAGGAAGCTTTTTTAGCTCCTCATAGGACGCAGGGAGTTCTCCCCCATACTGTTCTACGAGAAGCTTGGCTGCTTTCTTTAAATTCTTCGCCCTGCTATAATAGCCAAGGCCTTCCCACAGCTTTAAAAGTTCGTCCTCCGAAACCTCTGAAAGGTCACCGATACACGGCAGCGCTTCCATAAAACGGGTGAAGTAAGGCTTTACAGCCTCTACCCGGGTCTGCTGCAGCATAATTTCGGAAATCCATACCCGATAGGGCTTAGGATCTTCTCTCCAGGGAAGAATCCTTCGATGTTCTTCATACCAGGATAGAAGGGGACGTTCCATTGCCTTTAAACGGTTTTGATCGTCAAGCGCCTCGCCCCGTGGTTTTAGGGTCTGCAGCTTATCATATAGCGAATGCTTCATTTCTATACATATCCATAGAGTCCCCGGACGGATACTTCACCAGAGATCACATGTTTTACCTCTCCTGACTGCATTTCAACAAGAAGCTCTCCCTTCTCGTTGATTCCCAAAGCTTTTCCAGTATAATCACCGGCATGATCAAGAATCTTTACTTCTTTGCCTGCATTGATCATACAGCTATTATAGACACTTATTAGCCCGGATAAATCACCCTGGCTGATAAATTCTTCATAATATCGTTCAAAAGCTTCTAAAACGGAGGCGATCAGAGAACTTCTTCTCACCTTTTTTCCGGTTTCCAGATATAGAGAAGTTGCCATAGAAGAAACCTCCTGGGGAAATTCCTCCATATTCACATTAATGCCAATGCCTGCTACCACGTAGTGAATTCCTTCCAGTTCTGCACTCATCTCAGTCAGAATTCCACACAGCTTTTTCCCGTTGGCAACAATATCATTGGGCCACTTGATAAAAGCTTCCAATCCGGTCTCTTGTCTGATTCCTTCATGAACCGCCAAAGCAGCCACCAAAGTAAGCATGGAAGCAGATCCCGGCAGAATGTCTGGTCTTAGGATCAAGCTCATAAATACATTGGTACCAGAAGGAGAAACCCATTCTTTTCCTCTTCTGCCTCTTCCTGCTATCTGACAATCCGAAACCACAAGCGTTCCAGACTGCGCGCCTTCCTCAGCCAGGCGCTTAGCTCTTATATTGGTGGAATCAATGGCATCGTGATATTCCACCACTCTGCCAAATTTCCCCCGGATACAACTTTCAATCTCCGTTTTCGTCATTATATCACAGGAATCGATGAAATGGTACCCTTTATTTCGAACCGCTTCAATTTTATAGCCTTCTTCCTCCAATTGCCGGATTACTTTCCATATGGCTGTTCTGGAAACACCAAAGCGTTCGCAAAGTTCCTGTCCTGAAAGATAGCCTTCGCTTTCCTTCAGAAGCTTTAATATTTCTGTTTTCAAACTCCTCACCCCCGCCATATACTTACTGCGCTGACAACGGATAGAGCAAAAAGGCAAACTCCGAAAAGAGTTGCTGCAATGGCCGCTGCTTTTTTCTTTTTCTCTCTGCCGCTTAACCGAATCTTGTAGATTCCATGAATGAGATTAAGCGCCCCGGCAAGAAAAAAGATGACCGGCAGCAATACCATGTGTTCTTCTGGGTTTAAAAATGAAATAACTGACAGCACTACAATCAGGATACCGACTACAATGTGGACAAGATCCACGATCATAGAGGCATTTCTTAAGTTTCTTCCTCGTTCCTGTATATACATCTTACTCTCCTAAGGTCGCAACCATAACCGCCTTAATGGTATGCATTCTATTTTCTGCTTCGTCAAATACTACCGATGCGCCGGATTCAAATACATCCTCTGTCACTTCATATCCCTTGACAGCCGGCAGGCAGTGCATAAAGATGGTAGTATCCTTGCCTGTTTGTTTCATAAGTTCCTGGTTTACCTGATAAGGCTTCAAGATGGAAATTCTCTCAGCTGCCTTATCTTCTTCACCCATGGAGCACCACACATCCGTGTAAATAACGTCTCCATCCTTTGCAGCGGCGCAATCCTCTGTTATAGTGATCGTACTTCCGCTTTCCTTTGCATATCCCTGGCACAGCTCCACCAGTTCTTCCCCTGGCCACAGACTTTTGGGCGCCAGAATGGTAAAATGAACTCCCATCTTACTCATTCCAATCATCAGACTGTTTGCCATATTATTACGTCCATCACCTGCATATACAAAATGAAGGCCTTTTAAATATCCAAAATGTTCTTTCATGGTCAGAAGGTCTGCAAGTATCTGGGTCGGATGATCATCATCTGTCAGTCCGTTCCAAACAGGCACACCTGCATATTTAGCCAGATCTTCTACTGTTTTATGCTTAAATCCACGAAACTCAATTCCATCAAAAACTCGTCCAAGGACTCTGGCTGTATCCTCCACGCTTTCCTTATGTCCAAGCTGGATATCATCCTTACCTAAATACTCCGGATGGGCACCTTCATCAACGGCAGCCACTACAAAGGAACATCTGGTACGGGTAGAGGGCTTTTCAAAGATCAATGCAATATTTTTCCCTTTTAAGGAGCTTCCTGTGATGCCCTGCTTCTTTTTTGCCTTTAAATCCGCTGACAGATCCAATAAATATGCAATCTCCTCTGGTGTATAATCTTTTAATGTGATAAAACTTCTTCCCTTTAAGTTCATGGCGCTTCCTCCGTGATATGTTGTATTTTTATACATCATTATAGTATATCATGCATAAACATGCAACACATTTTTATAAAAGAGGCTATAAAACGGGATTTTGTTCTTCCTGCAATTTTATTTTTCTTTTTATTTCGTCAAAAAGGCTTTCCACGGTATAGATCTGGAAGCGTTTTACCTTTAGACGTCTGGCCATATCTTCCAAAAGCGCCAGGTACATGTCCTTATAATCCCAATCCGTTTTCAGCTTAAAATCAGCTGCCAGCTTGGGAAACAGTTTCTCTGTAAAAGTTCTGTATCCGGTTAAGGTTTCCATCCCCTCTTCGGTCACAATATCCTTAATATAGTATTTTAACAGCTCCAGTTCAGACATCATACGGTCAAAATAATAAGGCTCTGAATTAGGTGCGTCAATGTAATAGACCTTGCCGCAAAGCCCATACAAAAGTCTCTGGGCGTCATAATATCCTAAGGTCATATTCTTTCTTGCAAGGCGCTTGTCAAACTCAAGGATTCCTCCTAAGTCCTGCCTGGGAGCGATGTGAGACACAGTGACATTTTCCGGTATTTTGACTACCCGCTCCTTATCAAAGCCCCAGCCATAGATACGTATGACGATTATATCCTGATATCCGTGATCTAAAAGAACGTTGATGGGAACATTGTTGAATCCGCCGCCATCGATATATTTCTTTCCATTCAGCTTCTCATTTTTAAAAGCAAGAAAATTAGCACTTGCCAGAAGCATATCCTTTACCGTGCCAATCTCGCTGGTCCTCACATCTACGGCCAGCTCTTTTCTGTCTGATACCGAATATGTTACCGCAAAAAGCTCTCTGCAGGAGTTGCGGATCTCCCCTTCGTCTCCCACTACCTCTGAAATCAGATTCTTTAAAGGTGTAACATCAAATCCTCCGTCCTTAAAAAACTGCAGTCCGCTGTTAATAAGTTCGGTGAGACCTAATGATTTGAAATTCTTGTTCTTTAGTGCTTTTATGGTATCATCGCTGACTGCCATGACCTTGGAATAATCAATGTTCTTCCAGATTTCTTCCGCCCGCTCTAAGTTATCCATACAGATCAGTGCGCCATTTAAAGCGCCTACGGATACCCCTGCGATACCTTTTATCTTTACTCCGGCTTCTTTTAGTGCCTTCCAGGCTCCAATCTGATAAGCACCCTTAGCGCCGCCGCCTTCCAGTACAAGTCCATACTCCTTATCCAAATCCAGTTTCAGTTCCATAAGACCTCCTCAAACCTTCCTTTGACTGAAAAACGCAGCAAGAAGCATTGCGCCCCCTGCTGCGGTAATCTAAAAATCCAATTATTCCATATCCTTAGGAATCTCTGTAATGGAAGAAACAAGTCCTGCCAATCCCTGAATCTCAGACGGGATAATGATTTTCGTTGCCTTTCCGTCAGCAGCTGCCTTAAATGCCTCAAGGCTCTTTATCACCAGTACAGAACGGTCAGCTCCTGCCTCTTTAATCATGCGGATACCATCAGCGGTAGCCTGCTGAACCTTTAAGATCGCTTCTGCCTCACCTTCTGCTTCACGGACTCTCTTTTCTCTTTCCGCTTCCGCTTTAAGAATTGCTGCCTGCTTTTCAGCCTCAGCATAGAGAATTGAAGATTCCTTATTACCCTCTGCAACTAAGACAGTGGATTTCTTTTCACCTTCTGCCCTTAAGATAGCTTCACGACGCTCACGCTCTGCCTTCATCTGCTTTTCCATGGCATCCTGAATGGCAGCCGGAGGCATAATGTTCTTAAGCTCTACTCGGTTTACTTTAATCCCCCATGGGTCAGTAGCAATATCAAGTGTTTCTCTCATCTTTGCATTGATGGTCTCTCTGGAAGTCAGAGTCTGGTCAAGCTCCAGATCACCAATGATATTACGAAGGGTGGTAGCTGTCAGATTTTCAATGGCCATAATAGGATTTTCCACTCCATAAGCATAAAGCTTAGGATCTGTAATCTGGAAAAATACTACCGTATCAATTCTCATGGTAACGTTATCCTTTGTGATTACAGGCTGTGGCGGGAAATCAGCTACCTGTTCCTTTAAATTCACACGCTTTGCCACACGGTCAATGATTGGCAGCTTAATGTGCACACCTACTGTCCATGTCTCTAAAAATGCTCCCAAACGTTCTACAACTAAAGACTGTGCCTGTGGCACGATACGCACACATGAGGCCAGTAATACCAGAATAATAATCAGTACAATAATTACTAATGCAAAACCTAACATACTTATGTTTCCTCCTCTTCCTTACTTACAATCAACTTAACACCTCGGATATCCTTTACTTCCACCATTGTTCCCACAGGATAAATACTATCATCCTTAAGCGCCCTTGCAGTCCATTCCTGACCGTTAAGTAAAACAGCCCCTTTTGCCTCGATGTTATTGATTTCGGCAGTGACTCTTGCATGCTTACCGATAAGGCTGTCAATATTCGTCTTTACGGTGTTTTTGTTTACATACCGCAGTGCAAATGGTCTGGTGAAAAACAAAAGAACAAAGGACACGATTACAAATGCTGCCAGCTGAACCTGTACATTCACACCGAATAAGGCCAGCAAAAATGCAATCAATGCTCCCCCTGCAAACCAGATGGTGGTAAGAGCCATGGTAACTGCTTCTATTCCTAAAAGCACCAC
This sequence comes from Clostridium sp. 12(A), assembly GCA_000526575.1. Lineage (GTDB taxonomy): Bacteria > Bacillota > Clostridia > Lachnospirales > Lachnospiraceae > Lacrimispora > Lacrimispora xylanolytica. Next base: position 1,309,363 of record JAGI01000002.1, read on the forward strand.
GAAGGCAATCAACCAATAGATCGCTTCCATATTATCATTCCCCTTCCCTGCCGGTTACGGCAAATCTGTCTGTGTCACTATCATACTATATGTTTCAATATTTCTCAATATTTACGCCAATAAAAGCCTTACATTTTTCTGACGCTTATTGTCTTCGCTGTCTTGCGGCCTCGAACATAAGTACAGATGCAGCGACTGCTGCATTTAAGGATTCCACACGCCCCATCATAGGAATCCTTACCAGAGCATCTGCCATAGCGGTTATTTTCTCCGTAAGGCCGTTGCCTTCATTTCCAATTAAAAAGCCTGTATCAACAGTATAATCCTCTTTTTCATAATTATTCCTGCCTTCCAGATGAGCTGCATAAAGTCTTACTCCCTGGGCTTTTAAATTCTTTAACGTACCGGGAAGGTCGCTGGTATAGAGAAATGGCACCCGGCAGACAGAACCCATAGTAGAACGGATCACCTTGGGATTATAGATATCCGCCGTGGTATCATCCATAATAATACCGGTAATTCCTGCGCCTTCTCCTGCCCTTATTATGGTGCCTAAGTTTCCTGGGTCCTGAATATTTTCAAGTATCATAAGGAATGCAGGAGAAGTGACGGTTTGAAGATCCCCAACTTCATAGGAATACTGACGGACAAGAGCCAAAATGCCTTGAGGCGTCTGTGTATCAGACATAACAGAAAAAACATCGTCTGCTACCGTTTCAAAGGGAAGTCCTTCTACCAGCTTCCGATGGGACTCATCCTTTATAAAACTCTCAGATACATAAACACTGTCAATTCTGTCTCTTGGAATCTCCCGAAACATTCGTAAACCTTCCGCTACAAAAAGACCTGAAAGCTTTCTTGCCTTCGCTTTTTTTGCCAGATTCATTACCTGTTTTACTTTTGCATTGGCACTGCTGGTAATCATAACATACCTCTTTCTATAAATGATCCAATTCTTCCAGCCACAGACGACTTACCGCATCGCTTGGCATTCTTAAATCTCCTCTTGGTGATACCGCTACCGATCCAACCTTTGGACCGTCCGGCATACAGGAGCGCTTAAACTGCTGGCTGAAGAATCTTTTGTAAAAGACCTTGAGCCATTTTAAAATAATCTCATCTTCATATTGACCCCGAAATGCGTAAACAGCCATCCGGTAGATTTTTTCCGGATGGTAGCCAAATCTTAGAATCTGGTACAGGAAGAAATCGTGAAGCTCGTAAGGCCCTACAAGGTCCTCGGTTTTCTGAGCGATTTCTCCGTCCTTTGGCGGCAGAAGCTCTGGACTGACCGGGGTATCAAGGACATCCAGCAGTACCTCTTTTAAGGTCTCTTCCTCGCAGGTATCTGCATAATACCGCACCAGATGGCGCACCAATGTCTTTGGCACCGACGCATTGACTCCGTACATGGACATATGATCACCGTTATAGGTGGCCCAGCCCAGGGCCAGCTCAGACATATCTCCCGTTCCGACCACCAGACCATTGAACCGGTTAGCCAAGTCCATAAGGATCTGAGTTCTCTCCCTGGCCTGGGAGTTTTCGTACGTCACATCATGAACGTCAGGATCGTGTCCAATATCCCTGAAATGAATGGTAACCGCTTCTTTTATATTGACCTCTGTCAGCTCAGCCCCCAGTTCTTTGGTCAGCTGGCAGGCATTCTGATACGTCCTGTCCGTAGTTCCAAAGCAGGGCATGGTCACCGAATGAATCTGATTTCTTGGTATCTCCAGCATATCAAAGGCTCTTGCTGTGATAAGGAGCGCAAGGGTAGAATCCAGACCTCCGGAAATACCGATGACCGCACTTCGGCATCCAGTATGAGAAAGTCTCTTTTTTAACCCCATTGCCTGAATGGCAATGATTTCTTCACAGCGTCTGCTTCTCTCCGCTTCATTATCCGGGACAAAGGGCCTTGGGTCGATATGGCGTTTTAAGTGAAGCTCTTCTTTTTTCATGGGGAAGGGAATTACGGTGTAATCCTTTCTGTCCGCAGGAGGAAAGGTTGTCATCCGCCGTCTCTCATGATTGATGCGCTCCAGATCCATGTCTCCATATACGGTCTCGTTGCCAAACCGCTTGGATTCAGCCAGGAGCGTTCCATTTTCCGCAATGAGATTCTGGCCGCCAAACACGAGATCCTGGGTGGATTCTCCTTCTCCTGCATTGGAATAGATGTAACCGCACACCAGGCAGGCAGAATGGCCTGTGATCAGGCTTCTTCTATATATATCCTTCCCCGTTGTTTCATCGCTGGCAGAACAGTTTACAATGACCGTAGCTCCTGCCAGTGCGTGACGAATGGAAGGGGGGTTTGGAACCCAGGCATCCTCACAGACCTCAGCCGCTATCATAAGACCTGGAATGTCCTCACAGGCAAAGATTAAGTTCGTTCCCATCGGGATATCCTGCCCTTCCCATTTGGTGAAAACAGGAATTTCATTGCCTGATTCAAAATAGCGAAGCTCATAGAATTCAGAATAGTTAGGGAGATTCTTCTTTGGAACAATTCCAAGAATCCTACCGTCCTGCACCGCTACTGCTGTGTTATAAAGCTTTCCAAGGTTCTCCCATGGCATGCCGAGAAAAACAAGGATATCATGGCCCTTGGTTGCCTTTAAAATCTCTTTCAGTTCCTTTTTTGCTTTGTGGAGCAGAGCATCCTGTCCGAAAAGATCTCCGCAGGTATAGGAAGTAAGACAAAGTTCAGGGAACACGATAATTTTTACATGGTTTCTTATTGCTTCTTTAATCAGCTCAGAGATTTTTTCCCGGTTAAATTCCGGATCTGCCACTTTTACGTCAGGGGTCGCTGCCGCAACCCGGATATATCCATGTTTCATCCTTATTTATCTCCTATCTTTTTATCAATGTCTGTAGGTATCCATTTTGCCTTTAAGGCGTAAATAATATCCATAATCGTCGTTGTTATCCATGTGATAGGATAACACCACATCACTGCTTCAAAACTGGGGAAAAATGGAACCAATAGATTAATGTATATCATACGAAGAATACACATGTTTCCAACGCCGATCAGCATGGAGACTATGGTTCGCCCACTGCCTCTGATACTGCCCATTAATATCTGATGAATAGCAAGGGTCCAGTAAAACGGAAGAAGAATCAGCATAGTGGCATTTCCATAAGCGATGACATCTTTATCCGGTGAAAATATCGAAAGAATGCGCTCGGCATCCAGAAACAATACAACGGAAATAAGTAGCGTGTATATCATGCTTATGATGATTCCCTGTAATATTCCCTGTTTCACCCGTTTCCATTTACCCGCACCGATGTTCTGACCGGTAAAGGTCGTAGCGGCCAGACAGAAGCTTTGAAGGGGCAGCATGGCGAAACCATCGATTTTCGAATAAGCACCAAATCCAGCCATGGCAGCAGCTCCGTAGCTGTTTACATTGGCCTGGACCACAACGTTTGACAGGGAAATAATTGACTGCTGAATACCGCTTGGGATTCCAAGCTTTAAGATTCTGTTCATCATCTTCTTATCGATTCGTATCTTCGATAGGATAAGCCGATGGCTTTCCTTTGTTCTCATCAGTGCCATCACAACCAGCACAGAAGAGACTGCCTGAGCAATTACCGTCGCAAATCCAGCGCCTGCTGTTCCCATCTGAAAGAGAACCACAAACACAAGATCCAGTACAATATTCACCACAGAGGAAACGCAAAGATAATAAAGAGGCCGTTTGGAATCGCCCACTGCCCTAAGGATTCCTGCCCCCATATTATACACCAGATTAAAAATGGAGCCCAGAAAGAAAATTCTCAAAAAGGAGATAGCGCCAGGCAATACCTCAGCTGGTGTCCCCATCCAGATCAAGAGAACCGGGGACAAAACGACGCCAAGTATTGTCAAAAGGACGCCTCCTAACAGGCTTAAAGCAATGGATGTATGGACGGCATCATAAAGCTTTTCCTCATCCTTTGCTCCATAATACTGGGATATGATAACTCCCGCTCCGGTACCGATTCCCATTGACATACCAATGATTAAATTAATCAGGGAATTACTGGAACCTACGGCTGCCAGGGCTTCACTTCCCACGAAATTACCTACAACGATGGAATCCGCGGTGTTGTAAAGCTGCTGAAATAAGTTTCCGATGAGAAGCGGCATGGAAAAAGCAAGCAGCTGTTTCCAAATAACACCTTCGGTCATAATTACATGATCTGCTCTTTGTTTTTTACTCACATGATCCTCCTGCTCTTCTCCAGTCCTCCCAATGTGTATTAGTATACATCCATTTTACCAAATTGGGAAGCCGGAGAATTTAAGGTTTACTTTTTCTGGTATTTCGTGTAAAATACACTAATATCCTACTAAACAGATAAGAATAATTAGGAAGGAGATTTTTAGCAATGACATTTTCTACCAAGGGGCGTTATGCGCTTCGTATGATGCTTGAATTTGCACTTCATCCCAACGAATGTACAAAGATTAATCAGGTGGCTCAGCGTCAGGAAATTTCGGACAAGTACTTAGAACAGATTGTAACCATCCTAAGCCGGGCCGGTCTCGTGAAAAGCCGCAGAGGTGCCAAGGGAGGGTATTTTCTTACTAAGGATCCTTCGGAATATACCGTTGGCATGATTCTACGGCTTGCTGAGGGCAGTTTAGTCCCAGTCGCCTGTATGGAGGATGAGGTAAACCACTGCCATCGTGCAGATATCTGTGCAAGCCTTATGGTATGGAAGAAGCTGGACGACGCAATCTCCGGTGTCATCGACAATATTACCCTTGCTGACCTGGTGGAAGAACAAAGAAGATTGGACCGTGAATATCATCATTATGAGATATAGTATCCGTAATACCCATACTTTAGCATGGAAATGCGCCTTGAGCGGCCTTTAAAGCCAGTCAAGACGCATTTTTTTATATACTCTTCTAAGGCCGTTCTTTATAACTGCCCTGCTCGCTCTGCATACTTTCTAATATCAGAAGCATTGGTAATCTTATGAATCAGACCTTCCTTTACCACTACCAGCGTAGGCGCCTGCATGATCCCAAGGGCTTGCGCCAGTTCTGCATTTTCCTCTGCATCCACAGTTTCATATTCTACATGTTCCAGGAATTCCTTTGCCGTACGGCAGTTTGGACATGTCTTTGTGGTAAACAGATATGCTCCCGTTGGAATCTCTGTTTTCTTAGTAAGTACCTTCTGTGCTTTTTCCTCAGAGGATACCTTATTCTTTGAAAGACCCAGCGGATTGTAGGTGATCCGGTTTTTATATTCCTGGGTTTTTCCCTCATTCCAGTTCTGCACCGGACGGTAATAACCAGTAATCCGGCTGTATACTTCTGCCGGTTTTTCACAGTGGGGACAGATCTTATGCTCTCCTGATAAGTACCCGTGCTCCGCACAAATGGAATAGGTCGGGGACATGGTATAATAAGGCAGCTTATAATGCTCCGCTATGGTTTTTACCAGCTTGGCAGCCGCCTGCCAGTCCGGGAGCTTCTCTCCTAAAAACGCATGGAATACCGTTCCGGAGGTATAAAGCGTCTGAAGCTCATCCTGGATATCCAGAGCATCGAAGATATCTGCCGTAAACTCCACAGGAAGGTGGGAGCTGTTGGTATAGTAAGGAGTATCTCCTTCCTTCCCGGCAGTCTTAATTCCCGGATAGCGCTCTTTATCATGCTTGGCAAGACGGTAAGCCGTGGATTCTGCCGGAGTTGCTTCCAGGTTATAAAGGTCGCCGTATTGTTCCTGATAATCAGAGAGCCTTTCTCTCATATGGTTTAATACGTCTTTTGTAAACTTCTGAGTTCTTGCCTTTGATAAATCTTCTTTCAGCCACCTGGCATTTAACCCTACTTCGTTCATTCCGATTAAGCCTATGGTGGAGAAATGATTTTCAAAGGTGCCAAGATACCGTTTGGTATAGGGATAGAGGCCCTGGTTTAAAAGCTTCGTAATGACCTCACGCTTTACCTTTAAGGATCTGGCGGAAATATCCATCATGTGATCCAGACGACTCATAAAGTCGGCTTCATCCTTAGCCAGATAAGCGATTCTTGGCATATTAATGGTCACGACGCCTACAGAACCGGTACTTTCCCCAGAGCCGAAGAAGCCTCCAGTCTTTCTTCTGAGTTCCCGCAGATCAAGGCGTAAGCGGCAGCACATGCTTCTTACATCGCTTGGCTCCATGTCGCTGTTTATATAGTTAGAAAAATAAGGAGTTCCATACTTGGATGTCATTTCAAAAAGAAGTCGGTTGTTTTCTGTATCGGACCAGTCAAAATCCTTTGTAATGGAATAGGTGGGAATGGGATACTGGAAGCCTCTTCCATTGGCATCCCCTTCGATCATGGTCTCGATAAACGCTTTATTGACCATATCCATTTCCTGTTTGCAGTCTTTGTACTTAAAATCCATCTCTTTTCCACCTACGATGGCATTAAGTTCTGCCATATCAGATGGTACCGTCCAGTCCAGAGTGATATTGGAAAAGGGTGCCTGTGTTCCCCAGCGGCTTGGAGTGTTTACGCCGAAAATAAAGCTCTCAATGCATTTTTTCACTTCCCCATATGGTAAGTTATCTGCCTTTACAAAAGGTGCCAGATACGTATCAAAGGAGGAAAATGCCTGTGCGCCAGCCCATTCATTCTGCATGATTCCGAGGAAATTAACCATCTGATTGCATAGCACAGATAAATGCTTTGCCGGTGAAGAGGTAATCTTACCTGGAATACCGCCAAGGCCTTCCATCAAAAGCTGCTTTAAGGACCAGCCTGCACAATAACCGGTCAGCATGGATAAATCATGAATATGTACATCTGCATTTCTATGAGAATCTGCAATTTCCTGATCGTATATTTCTGACAGCCAGTAATTTGCCGTAACAGCACCGGAATTACTTAAGATCAGACCTCCTACGGAATATGTAACCGTAGAGTTTTCCTTGACTCTCCAGTCCTCCACCTTCACATAGCTGTTTACCACATCTTTGTAATCCAGAATCGTATTCTTCATATTCCGGACTTTTTCTCTCTGCTTTCTGTAAAGGATATAAGCCTTTGCTACGTCCGTATATCCGGCCTGCTCTAACACGTGCTCCACACTGTCCTGGATTTCCTCCACAGATACCTGGCTTTCTGACATCTTGGTCTGGAAATCTGCTGTTACCCGGAGAGACAACAACTGTAAAATCTCATCGTTATACTCTTTTTGTGTCGCCTTAAACGCTTTCTTAATGGCTTCTGTGATCTTAACTAGGCTGAATTCAGCTATTTCCCCATCTCTTTTAACCACCTGGATCATTAAAACCTAACTCCTTTCCTATAAGAACCCCTTTTTGACTTCAAAATTAAAACACAAAAGTATTATAACAGAGTGAAATAAAAAACACAATATGTAGATTGGTTTTTTAACACCACTTCTACATATTGTGTTTTCTTTCGTCGTTAATTACATCGGCTCTGCCTTATAAACTGGCAAACAACTCCGATGGTACATAAGCACTTACATAGATACCGTCGTCCCGGTATTCTTCTGCTAACAGCTGTCCATACTTACGGATCAGCTGGATCTTACCTGCTTCGTTGTAGGAATAGACTTTTTCTAGATGTATTTTCTGATTTCGTAAAATCGTTTCCACAAGGCTTAAAAGCTCATCAAGCCCCTCTCCTATCCTGGCCGAAATCTTCACCTGATGATCAGAGGTAACGTCCCGAAGAGTGGTTTGAGGGTCTGCTGCATCCATTTTGTTAAAAACAGTTACCATCACCTTATCGCTGACCTTCAGCTCCCTGAGGGTCTCATACACTACATACATCTGCATATCCATGTTAGGATTTGAGGCATCTACCACGTGAAGGATGATATCACTGTATTTTGCCTCCTCCAGCGTACTTTTAAAGGCTTCAATCAGATGATGAGGCAGTTTTCTAATAAATCCTACGGTATCCGTAAGAAGTATCTGCTGTCCGCCAGGAAGGTTTAGGTTTCTGGTGGTAGGATCCAGTGTCGCAAACAGCTTGTCCTCAGCCAGAATTCCTGCATCAGTAAGCCGGTTAAGCAACGTGGATTTACCCGCATTGGTATAACCTACGATGGCAGCCACGGTTACGTGATTTTTGTCCCTCTGCTGCCTTGCGACTTCCCGGTGGCGTTTTACATCCTCAAGCTCCGCTTTCAAGATACTGATTCGGTCGTGTATCAAACGGCGGTCCATCTCCAGCTTCTTCTCACCAGGTCCCCTGGTTCCGATTCCGCCTCCCAGACGGGATAAAGAGCTTCTGAGCCCCACCAGACGGGCAGCCCTGTATTTTAACTGGGCAAGCTCTACCTGAATCTTTCCCTCTCTGGTACTGGCCCTGGCAGCAAAGATATCGAGGATTACCATGGTTCGGTCCATCACCTTCATATCCAGTGCCTGTTCCAGATTTCGAAGCTGTGCAGGAGAGAGCTCATCATCACAAACCACACCTGTAGCATCAAGCTCCCACGCCCGTTCCTTCACCTCCTGGATCTTGCCCTTTCCAAGATAGGTTCCTGGATGGATCCGTTCCCGGTTCTGTATCATCTTATCCACAGTCACTGCTCCCGCTGTTTTCACAAGCTCTTCCAGCTCATCAACGGAAGCAATGGTATCATCCCCATCCCCTGTACTGACAGCGATGAGTATGACCTTTTCTTCTATTTCTTTTAAATCAATTAGTTCTCCCATAGATTCAACCAACCTATCTCGTCTTTAAAAACGTGATCTCCCGCTCCGCGGCCTCATCTGGACCGTGAACGGAGACATACTTCTGCATCAATGTCAGGGCCTCTTTAAAATCTCCCTTATACTCCCTGGCAACTGCCTGATTAAATAAGAGCTCAGGCACCTCACCGCTGTCTTCGGAGGAAAGACCCCGGTCAAAATAACTTAAGGCGGAATCATAGTCTTTCTTTGCCATACTTAAAAGCCCCAGCTGATTGTAGAGTCTGGCACCCTTTTGCCCTGCTGTTAAAGCCTCCTGATACAGAGCCATGGCATCCTCTATCGCTCCGTTCTTTTCCATAAGAGCTCCTACGGATAGAAGGGCATTTAGTTTTCCCGGGGATTTAAAATCCTTTTCCGTTTCCCCGCTCTTTTTGTAATCCTCCAAGGCTCCGGTTAAATCTCCTGCTTCCGCTCTTGATATGGAACGCAGATTTAAATATTCCGGTTTTTTACCGTCAGCTTTTATGAGCTTATCATACGTTTCTCCGGCTTCTTTATAATTACCTGCTAAAAACTCTGCTTCCGCCCGATATTTTAATATATCGATATCCACCTTCTGGACCAGACCTTTTGAGGAATGAATAGCCTTATCAAAGGACGCGATTGCCTCCTCGTAATTACCTTCCTGTAAGGCAGTGATCCCTGCATCCCGGTACGTATATCTGCTGTCTTTGCCTCCACAGCCCTGGGATAAGGTAATCACCAGACCAATAAGAACAGCAAAAGCTGCATATCCAGTCTTTTTTCTCATGCTATTATCTCCAACTTTATAAAAGCTATGAATGTTATTGTTTTCCCGTACTTCCGTGACCGCCCCGATCCTCATTGGTCAGCATGTCCACCGCCATAAATTCAAAGGCAGGCTGATGCTCCATGATGCGGAACTGGCAGATTCTGTCATTGATATGAATGACAGTGTCTCTTAAGGCATAAGCCGGAAAGAACCACTGGTCATTATCTCCGCAATAGGTCTCGTCAATGATTCCCATGCTGTTTGTCTGAATAATGCCGTAATTTTTAAAGGTACTGCTTCTTGGAACTACGTGTGCCTCATAGCCAGCCGGAAGCTCCATGGCAATACCAAGAGGAATCAGCTTAAACTCACCAGCCTTCATCTCCACTTCCTTAGCCGCTCTTAAGTCGATCCAGTCTGACTTCCCTCCGATGTAAGAAAGGCGCTCGATCTCCTCTGTAAAATACTTTATTTTAATGGTTCCTGTCACCTTATTTCCTCCTGTAAATCCTCTTTTTTCTTATCGTCATCTGTCATTAGATCTCCGCTGCCAGAAAGCTCTTCTTCTACTTCCATACGGATCTCAGCCGCTACTACAGGATCTGCAACCGGCAGATTCTGAGTGGATCCAATCCCGAATCTTCTTAAAAATTCCTCTGTTGTGGCAAACAGTGCCGGCCGGCCTGGGGCATCAAGCCGCCCTACCTCGTAGACCAGATTATATTCTACCAGCTTATTGACCGCATGATCTGATTTTACACCTCTGATTTTTTCAATTTCAAGCTTTGTAACCGGCTGTTTATAGGCAATTATGGAGAGAGTCTCCAAAACCACATCGGATAATACCTGTTTTTTAGGTGTAGCTGCCACACGGATGAGATGTTCGTAATATTCGGAACGGGTACACATCTGATAGCTGTTTTCAAGCTCTATGATCTGCATGCCCCGTTTCCCTGTATCATAACGTTTTTTCAGGCGGAGAACTGCTTCTCTTGCCGCGTTTTCATCCTGTCCGATGGCTGCCGCAAGACGGCTTAATTCCACAGAATTGCCCATGGTAAAAAGAACTGCTTCAATCACTGCTTCCCATGCTTTTTCCTCTTTTGTGATTTTTTTTAGCCCTTCCTCAAAAAGAGTTTCTTTATCCATCTGCTTCCTCTCCCCTGATTCCTTGTTCATCTTCCATTAAATCCGTTAAATCAAGCTCTCCTTCTTCCCCTTCCTCTTCCAGGGTCTCAATGAGCATATCATCAAACAAATACTCCTGGGTCAAACGGATCTTTCCGATCTTCATCAGCTCCAGGAGCGCTAAAAACGTTACAACAACCTCCACTTTATCCGTCTGCCTCTCCAGCATCTTGCGAAAGGAAAACTTACGGTGCTGTCTGGCATAGCTCATAACGGATAAGATCTTGTCCTCCAGACTGACGGATTCCTTTCTGATGTTGCCGAAGCTGCTTCTGATAGGATCGATCCGGTCAGACTTTCGTTTTGTTACCTGTCTGAAGATCTCCTGGAGCTTTGCCAGGGTAAGTCCGTCAAGGAGTTTATCCAAATCCACCGGTGGCTCATACTTTGCCACCTCTGGCGGAAGGGTGCTGTCTTTATAAAACAGGCGGTCAGCCCCTACCTCCCGGTCCTTTAATTCCAAAGACATGTATTTGTAATATTTGTATTCTAAAAGACGCGCCACCAGTTCTGCTCTGGGATCTTCCTCTTCCCCGTCTTCGTTCACTTCTTTTGGAAGAAGCATGCGTGCCTTAATATCAATCAGTGTTGCTGCCATAACAAGGAACTCGCTGACAATGTTTAAATCCTCTGTTTCCATGTTACTGACATACTCCAAGTACTGTTCCGTAATGGTCGCAATGGGAATATCATAAATATTCACTTTATTCTTTTCAATCAAATGAAGCAGCAGGTCTAGCGGCCCCTCAAAAATATCCAGTTTATAAGAGATTCCCATACATTCCTCCAACGCACATCTAATGCACCACGGACTAGTATAACAAATCCTGCTTCATCTGTAAATATATGCCAGACCCAAAATCATGTTTTCCGTTTTAAATCCACTACTACCAGTTGGGGTTTGTTGTTGAACCTGATATTAATGGAGTGAGTCCCAAGGCCTCTGCTGACTATCATATACCTGCCGTCCTGTTCAAAGGTCCCGGCGCAATAGGGGTTGAAAAACTGAAATTGTGGAGTCATGACTCCTCCTAATACAGGAAGTCTTATGGTTCCTCCATGAAAATGTCCTGAAAGGGTCAAATCAGCTCCCCAGCTCCTGCATCCACGAAAATAAAGGGGGGAATGACACAGAAGAATCTGAAACGGTTCTCTCTCTGCCTTTCCCACCTTTTTTTCGATGCGTTCCCTGGTCAATTCTTCCCGATGAAACTTTTTGTAATAAGGGTATTCCAAATCAATACCAGTCACAGCCAGGTCCTGGCCAAAAAGCTCTGTTGTGTTTTCAAGAACCTTTACACCCAGGTTCTTTAAGCCGTCTCTGTACTCCTCGTACTGCTTTCCATAGACCTCCGGCTGCCAGCACATCCTGTTTTCGTGATTGCCGTTTCCGCAGATCACCGGATAGCGGTCCGCCAGCTTCTCAAAAAGACTTAGAGGGACCATGGTGTCCGCACTTCCCTTGCTGACGAGCATATCACCACCCACAAGAATCAGTTCCGGACTGATCCGGTCAATCGCTTCAAGCAGCTTCTGGTTATTCTCACCAAACTCATGATTGTGTAAATCAGAAAGAAATAAAATCCGATGATCCTTTCTGACTTTATGGCTTTTAAGAACAATATGTTCTTCGGAAAGCTGTTCCTTTTCATATTCTGAACGCAATAAAAAGCCTGCGATGGCAGCGAGACAAAAAACTCCGGCAGCAAATAACATATGGTTTTCCTCAACTTCCGTTTTATTTTCCTGCTGTCTTTTCATCATACAATGAACTGCCTGCATCGTCAAGGCTTAAGAAAACCAGTCTCCTGCCAGATACTCAATGACCAGATTCGGCAGTATTACCATTAAGCCAATTCCTACGCTCATAACAATCGTACTAAAAAAATACTCTTTATATCCCTGAGTTCCTGGCTGAGGGGGAACCGTAAACGCAAGGCGGTAGATGGAACAACAAATAACCAAAAAACAAATCAGATAAAAAATTGCATTAAACACATTTCTTTTCATTGGTATATTCCTCCTTGCTTATAATATACGCCAATTATGGATAATATGCAATACCAGATACTCACGGTTTAATTATGGTTAGAGGTGACATATATGATTGTTTATGACAGGCTGTGGGAGACCATGAAAAAGAAAAACGTCAGCCAGTATCATCTGATTAAGTATTATAAGGTTAGTGCCGGACAAATCGGTAGGCTTAAGAAAAATAATTTTGTATCCACCCACACCATTGATATGCTCTGCAAAATATTAGATTGCAGCGTAGAGGAAATTATGGAATACCGGGCAGATATTATGGAAGTCTCCACCGAAACAGACCAGGAAACATAAAATCCAGGACTGACCGCTTTAACGTATGACCCAAGACGAAAAAAGAGCCTGAATGGCTCTTTTTTTACATATAAAGAAGGATTACTTTACCCATACACCTGACCCGTTCACCTTATAACCATCTGGTGTTGTAGTGTTCTTTAGCATAATCCCATCTCCGCCTAAATAATACCACAGGCCGCTGCTCTCTACCCAGTAATTGCGAGCCATGGCGCCGCTTGGTTTTAAGTAATACCAGGTGCCGCTTGATAATTCCCGCCAGCCGGTTGCCATGGTTCCATCTGGATTAAAATAATAATCTGCTCCATCGATATTCAGCCATTGACTGGCTGCTCTATTCCCATCCTGTTTTTTATAAAACCAATGGCTGCCACTTTTCTCCCAGCCCCCGGAAGAATTCTGTGTCAGAGTGTTCCCACTGCCTTTTACAGCAAACCCGTAGTCTAACAGGGCCTTTGTATCTGCGTAGTGAGTGGACTTACTTTTCATTACAACGGCAATAAGACGGACTCCGTTCTTCTCTGCGCAAGTAACTAAGGTATTGCCTGCTGCTGAGGTATAGCCTGTCTTTCCTCCGATGACACCGGGGTAATACCTTGCGTCTCCGGAATTGATCATCTTATGTCCCATGGTTATGGTTCTGGCTCCTGCTTTTTTCGTTGCAGGTATCTGGTAACTTACTGTGGAGGTCACCTTTCTCACTTTATCATTCTGAAAAGCAGCTCTTGCAATGAGAGCCATATCCCGGGGCGTCGTATAATGGCTGGAACTTGTCAGGCCATTGGGATTGACGAAATTGGTATTGGTACACCCAAGCTCTTTGGCCTTTGCATTCATAAGAGCAGCAAAGCCGCTGACGCTGCCTGAAACATGCTCTGCCAGTCCATTGGCCACTTCATTGGCGGATTTCAGCATAAGACCGTAAAGACTCTGTTCCACAGTAAGGCGGTCGCCTTCCACCAGTCCTAAGGTAACGGCTCCTGATTCCAGATTCGTTGTGGCTGTCTTTGAATATACAACGGTATCCGATAAATTTGTCCGCTCTGCTACGAGAAGGGCTGTCATTAACTTCGTTATGCTGGCAGGATAATATCTGGTTTCAGCATTCTTTCCAAATAGAATGGTACCAGTCTGGGCATCTAGCAGGACCGCACCCTCTGAGGCGATCTGAGGCTGAGCTATATTAGATGCATTTGTGGTATTTGCTGTGTTGCCTGTGCTTTGTGAAGCGGCTGGCTCTGTTGCTTGTGTGCTGCTCCCTGGTAGTCCTGCCCCTGGCCCGGTTGAGTTTTCCGTATTCTGGCCGGTAGAACCCGGAAAGGGCTGGACCACAGGAACATCACCATAGGTAGGTATTGATGCGAGTATACTGAAAACGATTGCCAGACTGCATCGTCTGAGTGATTTTTTTGTCATTTCCTCTTCTCCTGTAAATATGTACCTGCTCGTCTATTTTCTTCCAACAGTATATCACATAATCCAAATTTTTCCGCTTAAATTTTTCTTACAAACTTATGGCAAAAAGCGCATCACCCGGATGGATAATGCGCTTTTTTTAAAAGTTCTGTTCCCTATATTCTTTTTCCAGCTCTTCCAGCCGGTCCATGGCAACATTTAAAATTTCCGCATGATCGAACGCCAGTTTCTCCTGATCCAGCATATCAATCGCTGGTAAAAGCTCGATCTCCGTCTCCTTCTTCCACATCAGTCCCTGACGGTGATAGGTCTCGGTGATACGGTATGTCATATAAATATGATCTTCGTCGTTTTCAACTGTGAGTGAATAGGTTGATCCGTTCTCCAAATCAGAAAGCTTCTTTTTCCTTACCTTAAACCAGCCTGCTTTTTCTGCATCATCAGATGCCATAGGATTTAACTGATCTTTTGGTACGGCAGCCAGGTAAGATACGGATATCACTCTTGTCCTGGGGTCCCGTTTCACAGCGCCCCAGGTATAGAGCTGCTCTAAGCATATCCCTTCTACCCCTGTCTCTTCATAAAGCTCTCTGGCAGCCGCTTCTTCCAGCGACTCATCAAGACCTGCAAAACCTCCTGGTATTGCCCAATGTCCGATGTAAGGATGATTTTTCCGCCGGATTAAAAGGATTTCCGCTTCCGCATCTTCCTCTTCTAAATCCACCGCAAAAATCAGCACATCAACCGTCACGGATGGACGTTCATAATCCCCCGGACGATACTGCAAAAGAAACTCCTTTTCCGTCAATCCCTCTTCATTCTTTCGTTCCATTCTGTCCTTCTTCCTACCAGAATCTTAGAATACCGTTTACAAAGTACAATGATGATTGCACTCTGCCACAGCTAGAATACTGGATTTCCTATGGTTATCAAACAGGCAGCCTAGGGCACTGCCTGAAGTCTTTCACCGCTATGTTCTCCTGATTTCCATCCTCTGCTAATTAAAGTCTGCTTATATACTATACACAAAGATTGACGCTGTATCAACTATTTTATAAAAAGATTATTTTTACAACTGGTAAATTTTAACGGGAAAATAAAACTTCATGGAATAAAATATTAACATTTTTGAAATACTATTGTACTGTGAAAACGAGTATGATATAATCCACCAAAGTTGATCAATAAAATCCTGACCACAAGAACGGAGAATGGTGACTTATAATGAAAAGTCTATTGAAGAAATACAGCCACGCCTGGTTGCTGGGCTACGCTTTTATTTATCTTCCATGGTTTATGTACCTGGAAAAAACGGTAACAAGCAACTACCATATCATGTATATTGCACTTGATGATCTGATTCCATTTAACGAATATTTCATCATACCTTATCTTTTATGGTTTTTTTATGTGGCTGGTGCCATAGGATTCTTTTTCCTTACCGACGTAAAAAGCTATTACAAGCTTTGTACCATGCTTTTTACGGGAATGACAATCAGCCTTATGATCTGCACTGTATTTCCTAATGGAACGGATTTCAGGCCTGTCATAGACCCTTCAAAAAATATTTTTGCTAAGACGGTTTCTTATCTTTATGCCGCAGATACTTGTACCAACGTCTTCCCAAGCATTCATGTGTACAATTCCATTTGTGTGCATCTGGCTGTTATCAGAAGCGAACGATTGAGGAAACATCATTTGGTCAAGACTGCTTCCTTTGTACTGATGGTTTCCATCTGTCTTGCCACTGTATTTTTAAAACAGCATTCCGCATTTGATGGCTTTGGTGCCATGGCTATGGCTTATATCATGTATTACTTCGTTTACGCAGGAAGCTATGAGCCCAGCAGAAAAAAGGTTTCCGAAAAAGCAATTGGGTAACATACAGGGTACCGCCAAATCACATTTTATTGCGTGATTTGGCAGTACCCTTTTTTATAGCCAACTAAATCATTTGTGCTTTGATTAAAAGTTGTCTTTCTCAGTAGATTAGAATCTTTCCAGCCACTTCAGGATCACTTCAACGCCCTTATCGTATTTTTGTCCAACCAAAAGCCCTGTATGGGTGGCCGGTTTCATTCCAGCATAATCACCTTGAAAATAATCTGCTTCCACTTTTAACCGTTTTTCTTCTTCCTCATTATTGGCCGTTCTTATAACCAGGGCCGGACAGGTAATACGGGTGTTATCGATTGGTATTCCCTCACTTGCTCCAAAGGTTATGGAACATGCCGAGAAAGCCTTGCCCGCTTCCATGGTCAGATATTTTCGCTGAAATTCTATATCCTCCAACGATTCATCCGCGCTGCAGGTTTCCTTTCGTTCCGGGGCTGGGACAATATCCACAGGGGCACTCCTCTTAAGATGTTCATAGGGGGCTTTTTCATATACCTGTCTGCATGTACTGGAGTCAATTAAAATCATGCCTTTTAAATTCTCAGATTCAGCAATCTTCTGAGTCAGTATCCCACCCATACTAAACCCAATCATAACTGGTGGTTCTTCACATCTTAAAAGAGCTTCCTTTATATCTTCCAGATAATTTTCAAAAGTGACCTTAGATAAATCCACGCATCTGCTTTTATAATGACCTCTTAGGTTCATGGTATAACAATCAAAACCAGCCTTAACAAAATGGGGAATATATTTGCTCCACATCCAGCTTCCCGTATACGCTCCATGAAGAAATAGCAAGGGAGGCTTCGTTTTACTATAAGTCCCTTTTAAGACTCCTTGGTATATTTCCAGGAACAGGTCATTTTCGCCAATATACATTTCCATATGCTCCGGCAATAATTTCGTATAATCGTTCATCGTATTTTCCTTTCCCTATGCGAACTGATATGATTTTAGTTTGACATCAAACTATATGAGTAAAAAATTACAGATTTGTATATACCCTGTTTAAAAGAGAAAATAATAGTTCTTTTTCTTCCTCTGTAATTCCGACATAAAAAGCCTCTAAGAGCTCCCTGGATATCTGGTGAAAGATAGGCATAAGTTCTTGCCCTTCTCTGGTAAGGGTGACGTATATGACCCTGGTATCCTCTGTGTCCCTTTCCTTTGACACGTACCCAAGCTTAACCAGCTTATCTACCAGTGAAGTAACTGTGGACTTATCTTTCCTGATTACGGAAGCTATTTCTGCCATAGTCATTCGGTTCTTTTGATCCAGTGCATATAGAATATCTCCATGGGAAGTTACAATTGCTTCTATTCCATGGAACTCCATCTCAGCAATCAGACGCTTGTTTACCTTATCTCTTATTTTGGAAATTAATGAAATGATGTCATTTGGATTCATGGTTTCATTATAGTTTGATACCAAACCAATGTCAAGTGCCATTCATTGAAAGAATAATACTGCAGATTGATAAAGCAAAAAAAGAGTAAACCACTCCCCGCTGGATAAACACAGGATAAGGAATCCGTATTTATATAGGTTGTGATTTACTCCTGTTATTAATTAAACCCAAAGAACTTTTGGGTCATTTTATAAATTGCAATTGGGAATTTCATACCGCTTTTTCCAGGGAGGTTGAGTCCCTGTCCCATGAATCCCCATCGAAGGCGGAGAAACAGTTTTAAATTCAGTTTTCTTAAATGCTGCCACAGCTCTCTTTTCTTTTCTAAGTTTTCCTCTGTTCCTGATTTGATTGCCAGAATGGAGGAAACGGTCATCATGATTTCCAGATACCGAATCATATAGCGACGAAGCTTTCGCTGCTTGATTTTCATGATATCATAGTAACCAAGCATCAGCTTTGTCACACGTATCTGCTGGTCAATCCGCCCGATCATCACCTGTTCGTTTACAGACTGATCTTCTCTTCCGATAAAATACCGGTAAAAATTAACGTCAAGGTAATACATGGTCTTAACGTGAGGTAAGGGCTGATATACAAAAATATTGTCTACATAGAAGGTATGCTTTGGAAGCTCCAGTCCGCATTGCTTTAAAAGGTCTGTCCGGTAAATCACCGAATGCATCAGAATGTACTGGCCAAGGATAAATACTTTAACATCATCCCAGTCAAATAATTCATTCTTAGGAAGAGCTGATCTGTAGTTCATCACCTTTTTCCGTTTTGCCCCTTCTTTTTCATATACAAAATTGCTGATCAGCATATCCAGGGTCTTTTCGCCGTATACAAAATCTCTTAAGGTATTTAATATTTCCATATAGGCAGAATAGTCTACCCAGTCATCGCTGTCTACTACTTTAAAATAAATACCGGTTGCATTTCTAAGTCCGGCATTGACGGCCTCTCCATGGCCTCCATTCTCCTGATGAATCGCTTTGCAGATAGTTGGATATCTGCTTTCATATTCATCAGCGATGGCTCCTGTATTATCTTTAGTTGAGCCATCATCTACGATAAGAATCTCAACTTCTTCTCCGCCGGGCAACAGTGATTCAATGCAGTGCCTCATGTAAGATTCAGAATTATAGCAAGGAATTGCTACAGATAAGAGTTTCACACCAAATCCTCCTTTAATTGATTTTTTCTATAAATCCGCATTGCACTAAATATCGATACGAGGAAAGACAAAATGGCTGTAATTGCCATCGCTGTTCCATTCTCCCTTCCCACCAGCAAAGTCCCCATCGCTGTATTGGTTAGAAGCAGGGACAGTAAATTGGCTGATATATGAAGAAGGATAGGTGCCAGCAGGGTATGCGACACCTCATAAAGCCAGGCAAGTGCGATTCCAATAATAAAAGCGTACACTCCCTGAGGGAGATTTCCATGATAAATCCCAAATAATGCCGCAGATATCAGGGCAGATTTAAGAAAAGAGAGTCTGTCCCTCAAAGCGGCAAAGCAAAGCCCTCTGAAAATAAATTCTTCGGCAATGGGTATTAAAATTCCGGCAGCTCCAATCTGCATTAGAACCGGCGGTGTATAGATTGCTTTCTTCGCCTCTTCATAGGCCGGGGATAAGTAATCCAGCCTTGTTATCGCCACGATTTCATTGCCAAACACGCATAAAGCTGCTCCAAACAGCAGAATATACCATAGAGAGCCATATAG
This sequence comes from Clostridium sp. 12(A), assembly GCA_000526575.1. Classification (GTDB taxonomy): domain Bacteria; phylum Bacillota; class Clostridia; order Lachnospirales; family Lachnospiraceae; genus Lacrimispora; species Lacrimispora xylanolytica. The sequence goes on from JAGI01000002.1 coordinate 1,328,824, forward strand.
CTTTTTGCTTATGGTTGGTTTGATGCGCTCCCTTTGATCCCTTCGGTATAAGAGATAGAGAAAGGGCGTACAAAGGATAGAGGACAAAGCAGCTGAAGTTAATGCGCTTAACTTAAAATTCAGAAACAATAAGCTGGAAACTCCGGTATAAAAAAACATTGGAACTATGAGATGGAGTATCAATGGTATCATGAATAGGAGTCCTTTCGCTTTTAAGTTTCTTTCTAAACATTATACCACCTGATCTTAAGATATCCATAATTATTTTTATAATTCTTTCGAAAAATTACCATACCTTTTTCTTCATACTCTTCCATTCCTTAAAACCTGTTGCTTTTTTTACCGCCGGATAATATAATATCCTTATCTTTTTTAATAAAATTACGATGGAACTGAGAGGAAACTGATATGGCAAAAAAACGTATTGTTATGGCGTTGGGACATAATGCTTTGGGAACAAATCTGCCTGAGCAAAAAGAAGCGGTTGGCAAAACTGCCAAGGTGATCGCTGATTTTATTGAAGCCGGCTGGCAGGTAGCAGTCACTCACAGCAACGCTCCCCAGGTTGGCATGATCCACACCGCCATGAATGAGTTTGGCAAGCTGCATGATGGTTATACTTCCGCCCCCATGTCCGTATGTTCTGCCATGAGTCAGGGCTACATTGGTTATGACCTTCAAAACGGAATACGCGCGGAGCTGTTAAAAAGAGGAATTTACAAGTCAGTGGCAACGATTTTGACCCAGATGATGGTAAATCCGTATGATGAAGCATTTTACACCCCTATGAAACCAATCGGTCGTTTTATGTCGGCAGAGGATGCAAAATTAGAGGAAGAAAAGGGAAATTATGTAGAGGAAGTTCCTGGTAAGGGCTTTCGAAGAGTTGTGGCTTCTCCAAAGCCTGTTTCCATTGTTGAGATTGATATCATTAAAGCCATCATGGATGCAGATCAGATCGTGATCGCATGCGGTGGCGGCGGTATCCCGGTCATGGAGCAGGGCTATGTATTAAAGGGAGCCAGCGCTGTCATTGAAAAGGACCGTGCAGCCGGTCTTCTTGCTAAGGAAATTGATGCCGATGTGCTTATGATCCTTACAAGTGTGGATCATGTGGATTTAAATTTCGGAAAAGCAAATGAGACTCCAATCAGTCAGATGAATTTAAAAGAGGCTTCTGATTACGTTCAGGACGGTCAGTTTGAATCCTCTTCCATGCTTCCAAAGATTGAAGCTTCTGTTGATTTCATTGAACACGGAAGAAATAGAAAAGCGATTATTACTTCTTTGGAGATGGCTAAGGCAAGCCTTGAAGATAAGGGCGGCACCATTATCGCAGAATAATCTTTATAATATTGAATTCATAATTTATGGCAGGGGATATGATTTTACATCTCCTGCCTTTTTCTTATCCTTTCATTTCTATATAAAGGGAACGTGATTCCCATTTCTACGGAAATAATCACATTTCACGTTTTTTCTTTCCCCTTATTTTCAAAAACAGTATCCCCTATATAGGTTCTTTGGTCTCTCCATGAAATTATGTCGAATAGGAACGCATCTCACTTCATATATTGAAACAAATATACTGACGGAGTTTATCGATATGAAGTTTCCAAAAAATCTAAAGATAACGGAAAAGATCCGGTCGATTCCTGTTTCTCCGGAAACGGGCATATGGTCTCTTAAGATTTTTCTCCTGTTTCTCTGTGCTTTTATGGCTGGTCGCATGGGCGCTATGTTTACCTCACATCAAAAGGCGGTTACAGCGGCCGCTGACGGGAACTGGGGTCTTAGCTTCCAACAGGAAGGCCAACCTCCCGTAGCCAATGCCACCATGGATTATTTAAAACAATTTGATTCCTATTACGCCCAGAAAACACCGGATAAAGTCTTATATCTTACCTTTGATGCCGGTTACGAAAACGGCAACACTCCTGCCATACTGGATGCGTTAAAGAAACACAATGCCCCAGCAACCTTTTTTGTGGTAGGAAACTACATAGAAACCGCACCTGACCTTGTAAAGCGTATGATTGCAGAAGGCCACACAGTAGGAAACCACACCTTCCATCATCCGGATATGTCTAAGATGTCTTCTAAGGATTCCTTTGAAAAAGAGCTAAAGGATTTAGAGACCTTATACGAAAAAACCACAGGACAGCCCATGAAGAAATATTACCGTCCACCTCAGGGGAAATACAGCGAGGCTAACTTACAGATGGCAAAGGATATGGGGTATAAGACCTTTTTCTGGAGTCTTGCCTATGTTGACTGGTATCAGGATAAACAGCCCTCAAAGGAGGAAGCCTTTAAAAAGCTTCTTGGAAGAATTCATCCCGGTGCCATTATCCTGCTTCACAGCACCTCCAGTACCAACGCACAGGTTCTTGACGAGCTGCTGACCAAGTATGAAGAAATGGGTTATAAGTTTAAATCTCTGGATCAGCTGGTGGCTGAGCAGAAATAAAAAGAACAATATATAAAACTGGCCGTCCCAAAAAAGCGGAACGACCGATTGCATGCTAAAAGCCGCTGAACTCTTTCTTCAGCGGCTTTTAAAGGTTTATTTTACAAATGGACTACAGTCCTGATGCACGCAATAGCGCATCATCTATATTACCGGCAAAATTCTCTCTTCCTACCAAATCTGCAAAACCAGCCTTCTCCATAATGGACATTGGCTGCTGGTTTACATGGGAAAGAACCAGAACTACATTTTTCTTTTTTAAATTCTCATAAAGCTTATGAAGGCTTTTTAATGCCGTAGAATCCATGGCCGGAACGCTTCGCATTCTTAAAATCAGCACTCGCTTTCCGTCCTCCAGCACTACCTTTGATATCTTATCAGCTGCTCCAAAGAACATGGGGCCATTGATTTCAAATACGGATACGTGTCTTGGTACAGGCTTTAAATCCATATGATCACCGTCAGCGATCTCCTTCTCATCCTCCAGATACCGCCAGCCGCTAACCTCTGCCACATCGGCCATACGTTTCATGAACAGCAGGGAGGCGATCACCAGTCCCACACCAATGGCAGTTACAAGATCAAATGCCACAGTCAGAATAAAGGTAACCAAGAGTACTGACCAGTCACTTTTAGGAGCTGTCTTAAGTATAGAAAGAAATTCTCTCCATTCACTCATATTATAAGCCACCATAAAAAGTATGGCTGCAATGGCTGGCATGGGAATAAGAGCTGCAAAAGGCATAAGGAAAACGAGAACCAGCAAAAGAAGTCCTGCATGTACCATACCTGACACCGGAGTCCGGCCTCCATTCTTAATGTTGGCGGCAGTCCGCGCAATGGCTCCGGTCGCCGGAATTCCTCCAAATAATGCGGAACAGGTATTACCGACTCCCTGAGCAACAAGTTCCATATTGGAATTATGTCTGCCTCCTGTCATTCCATCAGCCACCACACAGGAGAGGAGGGACTCTACGGCTGCTAACACCGCAATGGTCAGGGCATCAGGCAGAACCTTTCGCATCAATTCAAAGGAAAAAACAGGTGCATGAAATGCCGGAAGGCTTGGTGATATGGTATAAAGGTCTCCAATGGTATTGACCGGAAGCTCAAAGACCTTTACAAAAAAAGCGGTCACTACTACTGCAATGAGAGAAGCCGGAACCTTTTTCACAAATTTGGGCCAGACCACAAGAATTCCCAGGGCTAAGACTCCAACAAGAAATGTCATGGGATTAAAGGTGTCAAAGCACAAAACCACCTGTTTTAGCTTTCCCATGGTCTCCACCGGTGCCTCCATAAAGGTCAGTCCAAGAAAATCTTTGATCTGACCAATTAATATGGTGACTGCGATACCAGTGGTAAATCCAGTGGTTATGGTAAAAGGTATAAAGCGGATGAGGCTTCCTAAGCGGAGCACTCCCATAAGAACCAGAATGATACCTGCCATCACAGTAGCGAGAGCAAGGCCATCCATACCGTTTTTTATCACAATGCCTGCAACAATCGAAGCAAATGCTGCTGTAGGACCTGCGATCTGTACCTTGCTGCCTCCTAAAAAGGAAATGACAAAACCAGCCACAATCGCCGTATAAAGTCCCTGTTCCGGAGTCACTCCAGAGGCAAGGGCAAGGGCTATGGAAAGAGGAAGTGCAATAATAGCAACTATAATTCCCGATATAAAGTCCTTAATAAACTGCTCTTTTGTGTAATGCTTCATTGATAAAAAAAACTGGGGTACCATATCTTTCATGCTTCCTTATCCTTTGTATATTTTATATTTTAACAAACATTTTAAAATATAGTTCTCTTAAAGGAAGAATGCAAGCAATTTTTGAATGTTTCTCAAATAGTACAAGAATATTGAAAAAAACGGCTATGTAAGGGATACTGGAAAGGAAATTTCATCGTTGCAATCAAAATATTGGAACCATTCCTCATAGTCCAGCCTTCCTGATTTCAGTTCCTCTGCCATTAAGAGCAGGTTGACAGAATTGACTGCCGCTCCGCAGATTCCTGACCGCATGGAAATAAGTTCAATCCGGTCCTTAAAGCCTCCGGTGAAGGAACCTGAGATAAATGCAAACCGGAAATGAGTCACAGACTCGTCAAAGACCTTCCACCACTGGTTTGGATTTAAACGGGCATCCCGCTCCTTGTTTTCCTCAATATACCGATAGATCTCATCCGCCTGCTTGATCGGAAGAGAGTAACCTTTTCCATATGCTTTGTTATCAATGATCAGCCCATTGGCTCCGTGGTACACACACACATCAGGCTTTCTGGTATCCCCAAGTCTTGCGCCCATGAAACCAAGTTCGGCTGTAAAAAGTTCCGCTGTCTTCATCTCATAATCTCGGTCTGAGCTTCCGTCAAAACCAAGATCCACCAAAATTAAGTATCTGTGGTCTACATGAGTCAAATGGGTCCTTAGATAATCTTTAAAGACAGAGACTTCTGATTTAACAGGTAACATAAATTCTCCGTCTTCCGGAAGCTCTAAGCCCACAATCTCATCCATGATCCGGTAGGTATCTCCTGATTTTTTTACCTGAAGGCCGATGTTTTCAAAGCTTCTGATATCATCAAGAATGGTCTCAATTTCTTCTTTCAGCCCTTTGCTCTCTAAATATTCCTTAACCTGTACAGGGGAACGATAGCTGCCTTCCAAGTATTTTATAATATAGGTTCTTCTGTTTCTTAAGTAGTCCCGGTCAGCCACTTTCGTCGCCAGCATGTCCCACATGACCCGCTTGGGAATCCTGGCAAACCTGGATACGCCCGTGATGTGCTTTATTACCGTTCTTCCTTTTAGAGTAAGCTTATAAGACTGAGGTATCATCGCAGATGAGCTCTTACTGCCGGTACCTGTAATCACTTCCTTCGCTGCCTTGCTGATCCAGCCCATCTGTATGAGCCAGCTGCAAATGGTGCGGACGTATTTATCACTGGTACCTTCTGTATCCTGTAAAAGCTTTGTCTTCTCCTCTTTTGTTTCTGCTTCCAAAAGTCCCTCTAATATCATGTACTGAGGGATGGAAGTGAAACCAGCTTCCCCGATAAAGCCGAGTCTTGCACCTATTTCAAATTTCGTCAGATGCTCTTCTTCCCCTAATAAGGACATAACCCTGCAAACAGGAGGATAGGATAAAAATGCTGTTTTAAGGACCTCTGCCTCTTCTTCACTTCCTTCCAAAGCCAATGCATACTGGTGACCCAGTTCTGTAATGGAACAAGCATCCTGCGTTCTGCTGTAGGAAAGGAATCCCACACTGACTGCCCATCTTAAAAAGGAATCTGCCGGCCAGTCACTTTGATATTCTTTACGCTGCCCTGGAAGCACGGCCTGTATGATACCGGAACAGGGTGCATTGCTTCTTGTAAACCCGCTGGGGGTTCCCTTTCCCTTCAGATGGGTATATGGGATACAGATTGTCTCCTCAGAAAGCTCACGGATAAAATCATCCCTCCCATCCTTTTCGGAGATAAGCCTTGGAATTTTATCCGTACAAAGAAGCCGGTTGATTCTGGATCCCGGCACAAATACGGATACCACATTCTTTAAATTCCCCAGGGTATAAGCCTCCTGTACCCAGCCAAATGTTCTGTCTGCCACTGTTATTTCCTCTTCGTTTTTTCTTAAAGTATAGCATAGCCCAATGTGATGCGCAAAGCGTTTTGGTTTGTTTCAGGGAGTGATTCTGTGATATAATGCAGATTGCCCAAAGAAAACAGCAGGAAAGGAACAAAAGAACATGGGAAAGTTACAGCTTATGATATTTTTTTTTCTTATTGCATCCCTTTTTCTCCACGTAAAAAATTATAAAAAGGATAAAAGCTATATAAAAAGTTTGTTTGCCGGAAAAGAAGGAAGTGAAAAAAGAATCCGATATCTTGATTACATACGGTTACTTGCTACGCTCCTTGTGATACTGGTTCATTGTGTGGATGCTTTAACCGCAGAGATGGAAAGGGAGGGAATCGGCTATCTGGCTATACAGGCGGTTATTTCACTTCTCCTTGTATGCAATACCCTGTTTATTATGAACAGCGGGGCTTTGATTTTAAACAGAACAGAGGGGTCCTTATTGCAATTTTATTACAAGCGTTTTACCCAGGTGGCTATTCCTTTTGTCTGCTACTACTTCATCTACATTCTGTTATCTACCCGGTATACTAACTCCGGATTATTAAGAGGCCTTATGATAGCTGGGAAGGATATGGCTGCTGGCCCCATAGACTGGGCGCCTCACCTTTGGGTCATATATGTGATCTTATCCCTGTATCTGCTGGCACCGTTTTTTTCTATTCTGTTAAAGAACCTGCCAGATGCCATGCTTCATGGGCTTGCTGCAATCATTCTTCTCATGGGCTGTGTGTCCCTTTATCTGCCAATCTTTGGCCTGCCCATTGACTTATCTCTAATGATAAGCCCCTGGCTGGGGGTGTTTTTACTGGGATATTATTTTGCACACCCGGCCTCCTGGCAAAAAAGACAGCGATTCTATGTGCTTGGAGCGGTCTCACTGGCAGGCACTGTTCTGGTGACTTTCATTCGCTCGGACTACACCGCCATCTTACAGGCAGATGGGGCACCCATGATGACACTATTAGGCGGCTCCATCTTTCTGCTGCTCCGTTCCCTGGAAAACAAACTTCCATCTCCAGGGCGGATTATGAAATTCTTGATTCGATACAGCTATTCCATATTGATGGTACACTGGGCAGTGCTTTATGTTGTTCGGGATCTCATTGGCATTACGGATAATATTCCACTTGCCTTTTTCCTGGTCCTCTCCCTGTCTGCTGTATCTGCCTTTGTTTATGACCAGACCGTTGTCTTTCTCGTTCAAAGACTTTTTAAAAGGAATTAATCTACATCTTCCTCTAAGGCTTGTGTCTGGGCTGCAATGGGTCTCACTGTGATTCCATTGATTTCCACATGCTCGCTGATCCCGATTACGATACAGGGACGGCCATCGATCATGCGGTTTTCCACCAGATGAGTCTTATCTGGTGCCACCTTAATGCTCACATCCGTTGTCTTAATCTCAAAGCTTTTGGTGTTTACCACGTTGGAAGCAATAAAACCAGGATTCTTTTTTTCTTCGTCGGCTTCAAACCTCTGGTCGAATTCCAAAAGCTTTTCCTCGCTGGCTCCATTATTCTCCAAAAGCCGCTTCATCTGATACTTGTCCAGAGTAAAGGGAACTGGTTCGTCCTTTGTTTCCTCTAACATCTCATTCAGACTTTCATGAATGTTCTTTACTGTCTCAAAATCACAGTTCTCCCCCAGAGTTTCCTCTACGATTGCCTGAAATGTCTCCTTCTGGCTCTTGGCTGACATCGGAATGAAGCAGCCTAAAAGCTCATCAATGAGCCGTTCCGGCATCTGCTCCGGGTTTTTGGAATAATAGAGCAGTCCATGAATGTCCGTATTCCGGTCTGTAAATGCCGGGAAGATAAAGCCTGTATCCGGTGCCTCCACAATCCAGTCCCTGCTTCTGTTCTCAATCACATTGGTTTCTGAATTATAGCAAAGACCTGCTTTTGAAAGCTTTACCGGACATACGGCGCACTGTATGAACTCATAGACAAAGTCAGAGGCATCATACATCTCCAGTCCATCAGAGGATTTTGCCGGAATATCATAAGCACAGTGAATTAAGATTATGTAGTAATTTTCGCCGTAATCATAGCTGGCGATGAGCTTATCGTAAAATTCCTCAATCAGCGCGTCATCCTTTAACTGGCTGTCCCTTAGCTTTAACAGGAAGTTCTGGGTTCCTCCCTCCTCTTCTGCTGACAGAGGAAACTCCATGTTTACCAGATTCTTTCCTATGGAACCGGATAGACCGCTTCTAAAAATAGTAAAATACTTAAAAGCCTCCTCCTCTGGAAGGGATAGGAACGCTTCTTTAAGCTCGGTCCTTTTATTTTTTTCTGCATCCACATAGCAGCCGCAGATTCTGCTGATGGCACAATTGGCTGGGGTATAAAGCTTTTTTATTTCATTGGTCTCTTTTTTATTCATGTCCTTGTTTCTCCTATCTGTGGCCTTAAGCCATTTGCCTTAACCCCATGGGCCAGGCCCCTTAAAAAAAGCTCACGGACCATATGGCCTGTGAGCTTTTCACTCTTTTTGTTTATACTTCTGCCTTCCATAAGCCATGGAGATTACAGTATTCGTAGGCCGCAATTACTTCATCGCCTTCTGTAAGCATGAACTTAGCAACTGGTTTTTCTCCTGGACTTAACAGTTTTCTCTGATTTCCCTGTTTTGTCTCCAGGACAATCCAGCCGATAAAGTGTTCCGGAAGCATGGGGTGTTCTACAGATCCTACCGTAACGGTTACGTGTTCCCCGTTGACCTCAATGACAGGGACATGTTTCTCAGTAGCTGCATCTGTGGTGTTGGCAACCAGCTCCTTCATCTCATCGTTACAGCAGGTAATGGTACCGCCCTTTTCTTCAATGACTGCAACAATATTTCCGCAATGATTACACTTTAAAAACTTCATGTGAATAACCTCCCTTATGTATGTTTTCTAAAAGAAATTACAAAGAAAAGTATACCACATTTATGTTTATTTTACAAGATATTCCACCGGGAAAAACATTGCACTTAAAGCTTTTTTCATTTCTGTTTATACATACTGAGTCTTATTTTCACAGGCTTCAAACTTAAGAATTTCATTGCCGCATCGAAGCGTTCCAGTGCCTTTATCATAGGACGGATTCTTTGTGATACAGTCACTTAGAAACGCTTCCAGACTGCCATATTTCTCTTGACTTTCGCAAATACAAATATAGGCCGTATCCCTGCTGTCTGCTCTGTATTCACAGTCCGTAAGCTCATCCTGGTATGGCTTTAATTCATGGCTGCACCAGATGCCAACATACCCGGTTCCGGCTTCTCCTGCCAGCCAGCCTTCCTTCATCATCTGCCTAATGAACCGGCTCTTAGGCCAGTATAGATGAGTAAAAGGAATAGGGTGACTTTCTGGTATGCGGTAAATAGAACACAGAACATTCTTCACCTGACGGATGGCAGGCATGATTCCATTGCCAAACCAATATCCCGGCCTTACAGAGCTTGCCTCGCAGCTTCCACCAGGATGATTTACGAATATGACAGCGGCGGGATTGAGGGCAGCATACCACATATGCTGCTGGTAGCCAAAGACTCCAGGCTGAAACTCCGTGGTTCCATGGAAGCATTCATTTAAGGATTTTACATATGCAAAGCTTCCTGCATCTACGCCATCCCTTCCATAAATATTTTCCCATTTTCTTTTCATTCCTTCCCTTGGGGACTGGACGGAAGTCATCATGTAATGGTCATTTTTCTCGATGCATATGCTGGCATTGCTTTCATCATAGGTAAGAGAAAGAGGTTCCTTCATGAGAGCCTTAAGCTCTTCTTTGATCTTGTATTTGCTTGTGGCAAGAAATATAATCCATTCGCTGAACCAGTCAGGCGCCTCGGGGTCAATTAAATTCACCAGGCTTTGGATATCCTGGGCATAGGGGTAAAGTGCTTCTCTGTATACACGTCCCATGGGTGCAATGGAAACCCCTTGAAAGGTCTGGAGAGACAGGTCATGAAGGAGACGGTCTGTTGTTTTTACTGCCAGCCCTGAGAGCTCTTCATCCCCAAAATCCACTACATTTAAAAGTGCAGCAAAGGTAATGGGCGTATATCCGCCGCTGTGGAATTCATCAAACCCTTCAGAAAGAGTTTCCTTTAGCCAGTCATGGATTCTGGTTCTTGCCTTTTCCTTCATTTCCCTTCCTGTCTTACCGGAGCGGGAAAACACATCCTCCGGATAACATTCTCCTGCAATATAAGCGCTGACAAAGAACATGAGGGAATGATTTTCACTCCAGAAGCACATCCCGTCATTGCCTGTTTCATCCATCCAATAGCGGTAATTTAACATCACCTCTTTGCAGCGGGCAGACAGAGCCTCATCCATTGGGTAAAGCTTCATGAAACGAACCATGGCACAGGAGAGAAAATCTGAACAGTCTCTTCTGCTTTCCATCTGATCTAAGGATTTATAAATCTCCTTTTCATCAATTTCATGAATTGCCCCTGTATAGCGGCGGGCAAGGACCGGATACATGGAAAAGTTATCCCCATCTCCTCTTGGAATCTGTAAAACGGAAGCGATTCTCTCATAAACTCTCTCTTTATTTCTCTCCGGGTCCGTTTCATTGCTCCACACTGGTCCCAAAAGCTCCTGGCGCTCAAAGCGCCTTGACAGAGTCTGTCCGCAGATACTTACTTTCACAGTGAAATAGAGGTTATGGGCGTCCAGAATCTCTTCCTCCTGCCCCGAGATATTCTTTTTCACATATCTGCTGCCATAGAGGGAAAAGTCCACCGGCCTTTTATCATAAACAATGATGGTGTTCTCTGGTGCCTTTTTAGGAAACTTTAAGACTCCTTTGGTTACACGGATTCCTGACAGCCATTGGCCGGCAGCGACCGCTTCCTCTGCTGTGTCCATGCCAGGAAGCTTTACTTTAATTTGTCTGCGCTCTTCTCCCGGAATCTGAATGGCAAACAAGGTTCTGGTATCCCTGACCCCAAGATTTTGGAGCCTTACAAACACCAGGTTATCCCCCTTCTTTAAATGAAACTTTAAAACCGCTCTGTTGATCGGCTTATAAACCGGGGTCTCAATTCCTCCGCTGTGCTCTCCATTTACCCATACGTCAACTGCTCCATAGCTCCACAGCCATGCCTCTGACTCAAGCTCCTCTTCCACATGGAGTATGACGGCTCCGTGAAGCTCGATCTTTTTAAGCAGGGGGTAAAATAATGATTTATCTACAAACCAGTTTCCGTAGGTGTAATAATATTCCCAGGGCATGGAAAGGGAGCTTTGTACTCCTAATCGGATTTCTCCTTCCGGCATGATGGGACTGTGATCCACAGCCTCTTTGCGCATAATCTTTTCACAGGCTAGCTGATCCTTTCCGGTAACCGGGCTGGAATAAGGAGTTTCCTTTCTTCCACTTACAAGATAATTGGTGATATAGCCGTATTCATTTAATGTTAATTCCATCTATAAAGTCCCTCTCTTCCTTCCATTTATTATCCTTTGACAGCTCCCGCCGTGATTCCTCCCATAAACTGTCTGCTTGCAAAGATATAAACCAGCACGATTGGTACAATGGCTATGGAGGAGCCTGCAAACAGGATGTTCCACGCTGCCGCACCGTCTCCTGCATTTTGAAGAGCCACGACACCCACAGTCAGAGGACGAAGCTTTTCGTTGGTCATGGTGAAAATAAGAGGCAGGATATACTCATTCCAGCCGCCGCGGAAGGACAAAAGTGCCACACTTGCAAGAGCCGGTTTTAAAACAGGCAGTATGACTCTGGTGTATATCCCAAAGAAACTGCAGCCATCCATTTTAGCTGCCTCATCAAGCTCTTTTGGCACGCTGTTCATAAAGCCGTGAACGAGAAATACATAGGTGGCCTGACCGCTTCCTGCTGAAATCAGAATTATGGAAATCAGAGATTTGTTCATATGAAGCTTCACCGCCAGCTCAAACAGGGGACGGAGAGCCGCACTGCCTACATTGATAAACATAAACATGACCATGGCATTGTAAATCAGGCTTTTTAACCGGAATTGTTTTCTGGAAAATACATACCCGGCCATGCTGCTGACAATTAGAGAAACTGCCATAACTCCAAAGCTGATGAAAAGGCTGTTGACCGTGTATCTGGAGAAATTGGCCATCTCCCAGGCCTGAGTGTAGTTATCCAGGATGAATTTTTCAGGAAGAAGCCTAAGACCTCCGCTTACCAGCTCACTGTTTAATTTAAAGGAGCCAAAGCCTATGTAGACCACCGGATAAACAGTCAGCGCTGCTAACAGGAGAAGGAGAAGAAAAATGACTCCATTGACTGCCTTTGTTTTTTTTCGATTCTACGGAATGACCCGTTCGTTCTTTTGCCATTGTTTCTCTCCCTTCTAGGATATATCATCCATTTTTTTACTGAACCTTAGATATAGTATCGTCACAATACCCACGATCAGAGCGGATATAATGCTGAGTACAGAGCCATATCCAATCTGAAGCTGGGCTGCCGCGCGGGAGGTACCAAATACCATTTGAAAAATATAGGAAAACATAACGTGGGTACGGTTATTTGGCCCTCCGGCAGTCAGTACCAGGATGGATTCATAATCCTTAAAGGCGGTTGTTATGGCAAGCATAATGACCACCTTAAGTACGGGACCAAGCATGGGAAGGGTGATTTTAAAGAAGGTCTGAACTCCGGTAGCTCCATCGATTTGGGCGCTTTCATACACATCAGAAGGAATGCCTGTAAGCCCGGAAATAAGAAGTATCATATAATTTCCAAAGGCTCCCCAAACGGCAACAATGACGACTGCTATCATGGCAGTTTTGCTGCTTCCCAGCCAGTCGATGGGCGCCTGTATGAGTCCTGCTCCCTGAAGAAAGCTGTTAAGCACTCCATTGTAGGTTGCAAAGATAAAATACCAGATCAGGCTGTATACCGCTGAGCTTATAACGGTGGGAAGAAAATAGATTCCCTGAAAAAGCTGGCTGCCAAACCGCTTTCTCTGTAAGAGTACTGCTGTCACCAGGGAAAGGGGGAGGACAAACAGCAGCTTTAAAAATGCATATTCAAAGGTGTGAAGAACACTTTTCCAGTAAATAGCATCTGTGGTCATTCGTTTAAAATTTGCAAGTCCCACGAAGTAAGCCTTGAATCCGTTGTAATCATAAAAAACATAGCGGATCAGCCATGCAAACGGATAGATTGACATTACCACAATAAAAAATATGGTTGGAAAAAGCATGAGCCACATGGGGATGTCTCCATTGTTCCATTTCCTTCTGATCTGCTGTCCCATGGATTTTTTTTCATTCATTCTTATCACTCCTTACTTTTTGCCCTGACCGGAATAGAAAGGCTGCTGCAGGACAGCAAATCTGTTTGCAGCAGCCAATATGCCAGTCTTATTGTTCCAGATACTCTACGGTACCTGCATTTGGATGAAGGGGATCATAATCTTTAATGACGAGACGTTTTGTTTTTCCCATCTTAACCTCTTTATCCAGCGCGTCATTGTATGTTTTATTCAGCATTTCAATGGTCTCATCAATGGAGCCGCCTTCTGGAAGACATGCGTTCCATAATGCATCACGGTAATTCTCTCCCTCTGGGGTTACAGAAGGAGGTACCGGAAGCACGGCTTCATAATCTGCACCTGCAAAGTCTGCCATTCTGCCAATCTTTGTCTTGTCAATCTTACTTTCCATGTATCTGGAGATAGGAAGTGCATAGCCGCCTTCAAAATATCCCTTTAACACTTTTTCAGAACCAAAGTACTCAATGACTTCCCATGCTTCTTTTGTATGAGTGGTAGAGCCGCTCATCATGTAGCCTGTGTTAGGACTGCATGCTTCGCTTCCTTTGATTTCACCGTCAAGCGTTGGCAGCGGAGCTACTCCCCATTCAATCTTAGCCGGGAACTGCTCGGTTAGGACCGTGGCCTCCTGGGATGCGTTGGCATGGATGCCTGCGTGGCCCTCTGAAAACTGCACCCGGACCGGATCGATCTTCATGGAAGCAGAACCAGGAAATACGCTGTTGTCTGCAAACAGCTGACGGACCATTTCCAGATATGGTTTATAGCCTGTAAAATCAAACTTTCCCTCTTTGTAGTTATAGGGGGTAATACCGCTCATCTCAGCTGAATGCTCCAGCCAGCGCTCAAAAGGACCACTTGCGCCCGGGAAAATGATTCCGTAATAATCTCCTTTTCCAGCTTCTGTGATTGCCTTGGCTACCGCTGGAATGTCACTGATTTTCTTCGGTACTTCAAGGCCCAGTTTATCAAAGATCTCTTTGTTGTATACGATTCTGGAACCACTTCTCTTTCCGCATGGCGCCCAATATATCTTATCTCCCTGTACGTTATAGCCTTCATACTTGTGTTCATCCACTTCATTGACTTTTTTAAATTCATCTGTCATGTAATCATTTAAAGGCTGTATGATTCCGCTTTCTGCAAAATCCTTAAAGCTCTCTGCCTCTACCTGAGAGAAAATATCCGGCGACTGTCCGGAATTGGCTGCCATGGTAAGAAGATTTACATAGTTCTCGGTCTGAACCACGTAATCAATCTGGATGTGGTCGTTGGTCTTGTTAAATTCATCAACCACCTTATTCATATACTCCAGGTCATGACGGTTGTTGGTCCATACTGTGACCGTTACCTTTTCTCCAGATGCAGCTTCCTTTTTCGTCTCACTGCCGGACTCACTTTTTTGTGATTCCGGGTTTGATGCTTTGCTCTCAGTAGCACCACCAGAGGAACAGCCGGTAAGCGCTGAAACTGCCATCATTCCAGCAAGGCCCAGGGCCGCCAGTTTTTTTCTTTTTCTCATAATTCTCCTCCTTTTCATTCGCCAATTCTTATGCCATCTAAACGATTTGATATCATCATCATAATGTATTTTGCTTTATAAGAACACCACATTTTTTACTATTTATATCACATTTTTTACGATATCAGCAGAAACCATAGGGCTGTATTGCTTTTGATTGTGCACAATGCTATAATCATGTTTACCTTCAACTAAATGCTAAAAGGAGAAGATATGAACCCATTTTCAACCATCACGCTTCTTATTGTTGACGATGAAGCCGAGATACGTTCCGGCCTGCGTTCCATCCTTTCATGGGAAGACTACAGTGTTTCAGTGATCGGCACTGCCGCAAGCGGAGCGGAGGCTCTCGACAAAATCCGCTATTACGAGCCTGATATTGTCATCACTGACATCCAGATGCCTGGAATGAGCGGTCTTGAACTGGTTCGCAGGGCAAAAAAGGAGCAATTTGATTGTTCTTTTGTGATTTTAAGCGGGTATGATGAATTTGAATATGCTAAATCTGCCATTAAATACGGGGTCCGGGAGTACTTATTAAAACCAATCTCCATAAAGGAACTGACAGAAATTATCCTCACTCTGAAAGAGGATATATTAAGTAAGAGAGATATCCACAGTGACAGGCTTTCTACCCTCCATAAGTTAAGAACTGCTCAGATTTCCATCCAAAGAAACAATCTTATCCCTCAGCTTTTAAGAGGGGATTTAACAGCTCCTGAACTTCTGGAAGTCATACAGGATTATTCCCTTCCCATACGGGATAAGGAGTGCTGCATCGTCTACATACAGGCATTTTCTTTCCATTTAAGCAGGGAAGAATCTCAAGAGGCCAGCCTTTGTATTGGAAAGCTGAAACACTCCCTGGAAGAGAGCCTCACTGACACTTCCATACTGATTAATGAGTATCCGCCCAACGGTCTTTTGCTGCTTATAAATCTACCTTTTACCGCACCAGATGGCGGTAGCTTAAAAGAAACCTTAAAAGCCCATATAAGCATGAGAGCAGAAACGAAAGAACACATACAGATTGCCGCTGCAATCGGAACGCCAGTCCCGTCCCTGTTAAGCATCCCCGTCTCTTTTAAGGACGCAAGACAGGCCATCACCTGGCATATCTATCCCCAGGCAGGCTCTGTGCTGGAATCTCAGGAGCTTTCCATGGACCAGCCTCCTATTATCATGCCTGGAAATGAGATTTTAGAAGCCATTTTAAAAGATAATCCAGAAGAAATTAAAGTTCGTTTTAATGAATATTTAAATCAGCTTTTAACAACAAAAGCGCCGCCCCCTACCTACCTTTACAGCATGTGCAATTATCTGATCATTACCTTACAGAGTCAGCTTACTAAATACTTAGACGGCGCTCCAAAAAGCTACACTGGCAATTCCTTTGCAACTCTGCAGAGCTTAAATTCCCTGGAGGAAATCCGGGTTTTTATGTGCCGGATCCTTTGTGGGTTTGCAGAGGAATTATCCGTAAGCCGGGCGGTAAAAAGTGACCCTCTCATTGAAAAGGCCATGGATTATATTAATAAGAATCTTTTAAAAAGCCCGAGAACAGAAGATGTCTGTTCCTACCTTGGATTAAGTAAAAGCTATTTCAGTACTTATTTTAAAAATAAGACCCAGTTAAATTTCAGGGATTATACCCTGGATTTAAAGATCAACTATGCCCAGGAGCAGCTTAAATTCTCTGAGCACACGCCCAGTCAGGTTTCCATGCTTTTAGGCTATGAAGATTACCGGTCCTTCAGCCGGGCGTTTAAGGCCAGAACCGGCCTAAGCCCTACGGATTACCAAAAGCAGTACACCGCCGAAGAAAGGAGCCGCCAATGATCAAACGGTTTGCCAATCTAAAGGTCCGTTACCAGCTGCTGATGGTAATGCTTCTTATTACCTCTGCGGCTCTTTTTCTCATTGGACAGCTTTCCTATTCCTATTTTTACAGGAGAAATACCAATGAGCTGATGCAAAAGGCTGAAAGCTCGGTCCACATGGCAGGAGCTTCCCTCTCCTCTCAGCTTACTTCTCTTTCCACCGCTACCAACCATCTTTTAGTGAGCCCTCCCTTTCCCAGAATGATATGGGATATCAATAACCGGAATTTCACCGGATATGCAAAGTATTTTTCCGGTGCCGTGGCACTTACTGAGCCATTTTTACAAAATCACGACTTGATCAGCAATGTGATAATCTGCGGAGAGGATAACATCGTATTCAGCCCCTCGTCTCTTGGTATCGCCGACTCCTTCTCCCGGCTTTTTCCAGAGGATATCTGGGCGTCAAAAAAGATAACTGTGCTGCCGACCCGTCAGAACTTTACATTCCGTCAGGGTGGAATCATCCCGGTTTGCTATCCGGTTTCCTCCAATATGAACTCCAACAGCCTCATCTATCAGGACAAGCCTGGAAACCGGAAAGCCCGCTTTATCCTGATGATTGATACCGCACAGATACGCTCCTACTTTGAACGGATGTCAAACCGTTATACCTACTGCATGTATCTTGCAGATGAAAACGGCAATCCTCTCGATATCCGTAGCAGTCAATTTCCGGATGCATTTTTACCGGAAGTAAAGGACTGGGTGAAAGCGGAAACATCTGCCTCAAACGGGAGTATTGGTCTTTCAAAAGACCAGCTTCTGATCACAAAGGAAGCCGTTTCCTTTTGTGGCTTGAATGTGGTACATCTGACAAAAAAATCTTCTTTAGTGGGGGATACCAGAGAGCTTCGATCCTTTTTTATACTTGTATGGCTTGCCTGCTTTCTGGCGGCTGCTCTTCTCTCCTTTGCCCTTTCCAATCTTCTCACCAGAAATATCAAGGTCCTAGGAAAAATCATAGGTCGGATCAACGATGGGACGTACCACAATAAAACGGAATTCACCCATACCGATGAAATCAGTCTTTTGGGGGTACAGCTTAACAAAATGTATGATACCATACAGCTTCAGCTGGGACAGATTAAGGAGGAGGAACAAAAAAAGGCCCAGGCAGAGATACAGATGCTATCAGAACAAATCAATCCCCATTTTCTTTACAACACGTTAGAATGCATTCATTTTCAGGTATTAAACGGGCACCAGCAGACAGCCGGGGAAATGTTAGAAAGTCTTGGACGGTATCTGCGCACCACCTTAAACGTTGGAAAGACCTTTGTGACCGTGGAAAAGGAAGTGGAGCACGTAACCCTGTATATGGAAATCATGAACCGCCATTCCTCTTCCGGCATACAATTTCATACGGAAATCCATCCTTCCCTGAAAAACGGAATGATTATGAAGGTCTTGCTGCAGCCTCTTGCAGAAAATTGCATCAAGCATGGCTTTGAAGGTTTTGTACGCGGCCTTGAACCGGTTCCTCCTCAGATTACCATTACCATAACTCCTGCCGGAGATAACCGGATGAGGATCGAGGTATCCGATAACGGAAAAGGCATAGACATAAAAAGGGCTTCCACCCTGATGAGAGCGGAAGCCCCTGAATCAAAAGACCATTTCGGCCTTCACAATATTTACAAAAGACTCCATACCTGTTATGGAGATGATGCCGTACTATCATTTACCAGCATTCCATATCTAAAAAACAGCATTATCATTGAAATACCCGATCATCCGGTCTGAATCTTAAGAGAGGAATTTTCCCTTAGGAAAGCGTCCATTTCTGGCTTTGGGTCTGAAGGTCTACCATATGCCGGTATATTCCGTTGCTTTCATAAAGCTCCCTGGGACTTCCCTGCTCTGCTACCAGTCCATCCTTTAACACGACGATCCGGTCGGCCTTTGCAACGGTTCTCATACGATGGGCAATGATGAGAACCGTCTTATTACGGACAAGGTTGGATATGGCCCCCTGTACCATGGACTCATTCTCCACGTCAAGAGAGGCAGTGGCCTCATCAAGGAGAATAATCGGGGCATCCTTTAGAAGAGCTCTTGCAATGGACAGCCGCTGCCTCTCTCCACCAGAGAGTACGGAACCGTTTTCCCCGATTTTTGTATGGTAACCATTGGGAAGGCGGTTTATAAAGTCACTGCACCTGGCGGCTTCGGCCGCTGCCATGACCTCCTGATCGGTGGCATCTTTTCTTCCGATGCGGATATTTTCCATAATGCTGCTATTAAAGAGCACCACATCCTGAAATACCACAGAAAAATTCTTTAAAAGGCTTTCCGGGTCCACGGTGCTGACATCAGCGCCTCCAATGGTAATTCTTCCCTGATCCAGATCCCAGAATCTGGCTGCCAGTCTGGCTGCCGTACTCTTCCCTCCGCCTGAGGGTCCCACCAAGGCAGTTACCTGGCCCTGAGCCGCCCGAAAGGATACATCTCTAAGAACTGGTTCTCCCTTGTGATAGGAAAATCCCACATGGTCAAAGGTAATATCATAGCCTTCATAATGGGTATCTTCTACCCCAGTCTGTACCTTCTGTTCTTCAATTTCCCTCATTCGTTCCACCCGAAGCATGGTGGAAAATACTGCTGATAAATTATTAAGACAGCCGATAAGTGGTCCGTAAATCCGGGTAGCTGCAATCATAAAGATTAAGAAAGGCATAAAACCAATCTGCTTTTGAGCCAATAAAATGCTGCCGCATAGAACTGTGGTTGCCATTCCAATTTTTAATACCATCTGGGAGGAGGTGACCAGGATTCCATTGATCACTTCCATTTTAATTGTCTGTGATTCTGCTTCTGCAAGCTTTTGACCTAACCGTCCCAGATAATCCTCTCTCTGGTTATTGGCTTTGATATCCTGAATGGTTTCAATGCATTCCTGAATTCCATCGGAAGCCGCAAGAAGCTTCTCTCTTTGCTTTCGTTCCAGCCGGTCAATCAATGGCCTGATTCCTGCGGAGAGCAGGAAGGCTGCCGGTACCACCCATAGCATGGAAAGCCCCATTCTCCAGTCCAGAATCAAAAGACTGACCCCAATCAGAATTGTGGAGGCAAACGCTCCAAGAAGCTCTGGAATAAAATGAGAAAATGCGGTCTCCATCCAGGCACAATCCCCCATAATGGTTGTAGTCAAATCCGACAAATCACGTTTTCCAAAGAAGGAAAGAGGAATCTTTCTAAGCTTTTCTGCAAGCCCGATCCTCATGTTGGCGCTTTCCTCGTAGGAGGCAAGAAAGGTGGCATTGTACTGATTGTATTCAAACAGAAATATGAGGATGAGAAATAAAATGCTAAGCCCTGCATATCCCCAAAGCCCCAGCCCATGACCAGCCGTTCCAAGTACAGGGCTAAGAAGCTGATCCATTAACAGGACAAAGAGTGACATAGGAAGAATAAAACCTATATTGGTAAGAGTACAGGCAATGGCTGCCTTTGTCAGATCTTTTCCTCCCTGTTCGCTAAGAGCAAAGAGTTTCTGTAAATATTTACTCATGGTGTTCACCTACCTTCCAGGAAACCGATGTCTGATAATCTTCCCACATCGTTGCATACAGTCCCCCTTTATGGAGCAATTCCTCATGGGTTCCTGCTTCCTCAATTTCCCCATGATTCATTACCAGAATCTGATCTGCCTTGCAGACCGTTGATAAGCGGTGGGCAATCATAAGAACTGTCTTTCCCTTTACCAGAGTCTCAAATGCCTTTTGAATCTCATATTCATTATCCGGGTCCGCAAAGGC
This sequence comes from Clostridium sp. 12(A), assembly GCA_000526575.1. Lineage (GTDB taxonomy): Bacteria > Bacillota > Clostridia > Lachnospirales > Lachnospiraceae > Lacrimispora > Lacrimispora xylanolytica. The sequence goes on from JAGI01000002.1 coordinate 1,349,384, forward strand.
CGTAGCCTCGTCAAGAACTATAATAGGAGCATCCTTTAAAACTGCTCTGGCAAGAGCAATTCTCTGACATTCTCCCCCGGACAGATAAGTACCTTTGCTTCCCACCAGGGTGTTAAGTGCCTGGGGAAACTTCTTTATGATATCCTCGCACCGGGCCGCTTTGACTGCCCGTTCCACCTCCTCGATGGAAGCATCTGGTCTGGCAGCCTGTATGTTTCTTAAGAGAGTATCTTTAAACAAATGGCTGTCCTGGAACACAAAGCTTATATTCTTCATCAGCTCCTCTGTCCCCATTTCTCGTACATCTGCTCCACCCACCAGAATCTTTCCGCTATCCACATCATAAAATCGGGATAAAATCCTTGCTACGGTTGATTTTCCACCTCCTGACGGCCCAACAAGAGCAACCGTGTGCCCTTCTGGTATCTGAAAGGAAACACCTTTGACTGCCGGCATGTTTTCTTTTCCATAGGAAAAGGTGACATCCTTAAATTCTACCGATGCACTGCCAGGAACCTTTGGATTCTCAGGCTCAGTTAAGGGCTCCTCATTAACAATGCTCATAACTCTTCGAAGGGCTTCTTTCGCCTGCATGGTATTTTCACTGGTCCACATGATCTTATCCATCATGGTGACGCAAACCGGGGTGAATAAAATATAGAAAATCAAATCAAGTAGTACGTTCAAATCCGAAGCACCAGCTGCTTTTCCTGAAACAAGCAGAAGCCCTGCCGGAATTAAGAAGGCAAATATCCCATTGATACTCATGGTATAGGCGCACATGGGCAGCCGCATGGATAAGGTGTATTTTACTGCCCAGTCCCGGTATCGCAATATGGATTCATGGAAATTCTTAAAGGAAAATATGCTTTGCTGAAAGGTCTTTACCACTGGTATTCCCCGTACATACTCCACGGCTTCATTGTTCATGTCTTCCAGGGCATTTTGATACTGCTTCATGGATTCTGCAGAAGCTGGCCCCATCATGCGTGTTAAAAAGCAGAGTCCGATTGCAACAGGCAAAAGGCTGACGAGTCCAAATCTCCAATCAAAATAAAAGAGAAGAAAAAGGACTGCTGCCGGAGTGACGATTGCCCCGGCCAGGTCCGGAAGCTGGTGCGCCAGATAGGTTTCTGTCTGTCCCGCTCCATCATCAATGATTCTTCTTATCTTACCGCTTCCCAGGCTTTTAATATAGCCAACCGGAAGCCCGGATAGATGATTCATGGCAACTGTTTTCATATTTCTTGCTGTTCGGAATGCAGATAAATGAGTACACAATAATGCCATAAAATAAAGCAGCATACTAAACAGGGAAGCCCCTACTGCCAGCCACCCATACCGAACCAGATCTCCGGTCTGGTTCACATTGGGCCACTCTGTGACAGCCCCTTTTACTGCCAGCCACATGTATATATAAGGAAAAAGCCCCACTATGGTACTAATACCTGACAGGATGCAGCCTAGCCAGGTGAGATACTTGTAGTTTCCTGCAAAGGTCATAAGAGTAACCTTTTTCGTGTCAGGAAGCTTTGTCATGATTATACTTTTATCTTTCATTTTTCCCCTTTCGGACGATCTATCAGTTCTTCCATAGTTAGTGTTAACTAATCGTCCATAATAATAATATGGGGCATCAAAGCCCCATAATTTTCTTCCAGCCAGCGTGCTGGAACCGTACCAGTGCGCAGGCATAAGAAAGCGCCTTTTCTCTGGGAACATCATGTGATACAAACTCCAGCAGCTGGAGAAAAAAGGAACGTGATATGATGTGGATTAAGGTACTGTCAATATCCATCACCTCATGCCCCAGTGATTTCATCACTTTGATAAACTCCCAGCTTGAGGCTTCCTCTATTTCCGCCAGCTGGTCCAGATAGCTGTCACACCACCCGGTACTGCTTTTTAAGAAAAGCAGCTTAAATATGTCAAATCGATCATAAACGTAATTGACAATAGCAGGCGCTGATTGGTCTGAAATATCATCTAACGCATTTGCCTGTAATTCGGGCGGCAGCTTGGCAAACTCTTTATGTGCCTGCAGGTACATCTCCAAAAGCCCATCAGCTGCTTCCCCTGTTAATTCATCAAACAACGCTTCCTTACTGGGAAAATAGCCGTATATGGCTCCTGTCGTCACAGAAGCCTCTTTCGCGATTCTTCGAAGGGAAGCTCCCTCATACCCGTATTTCATAAACTCCTGCATTCCCGCCTCCAACAGGTCCTGGCGGGTATTGTTTTTCTGAGCGCTCATAACCTCTCCTTTTTCTATTTATAACACCGTTATATAACAGTGTTATAATAAAACAAAAAAAGCAGGACGTCAATACGTCCTGCCAATAAAATTTCTCAGTAGTTGAGTTTTTACCCTATATTATACCTGACCGCCTTCTACTACCAGATTTTCCGGATCAATCTCATCTCCGTAAACCGGCTTTAAGGTCTCTTCAAAGTCTTTATGGAAGAACTGCTCGTCTCCAAGAGTCTTGATTTCTTCATTGATCCACTCTAACAGTTCTGTGTTGCCTTTCTGAACAGCTGCTGCAATGGTATCTGTATTACCAATAGATTCAATTCCTACGGTGAAGCCTTTGTTTTGAAGTGCCCATGCAAGAACCTCAGTGTTGTCAGTTGAGAAAGCATCTCCTCTTCCATCTAACAGAGCATCGTATGCTTCCTGGTACTCGTCAAACTTTAACAGCTTGATTTCAGGATGATTCTGAGAGAAATAAGTTTCTGCAGTGGTTCCCTTTACAACGATCAGAGTCTTATCCTTTAAATCTGCTGCATCCTTAATGAGTTTGTCATCAGGAGATACGACTCCAAGAGCTACCTTCATATATGGAAGAGCAAAATCAACCTGCTCTTTTCTTTCGTCTGTTACGGTGAAGTTAGCAAGAATTACATCTACTTTAGCAGATTTTAAATATTCCACACGGCTTGCAGCCTCAACGTATACAAATTCTACTTTATCCTCGCTGCCAAGAAGGTCCTTTGCAAGACGCTTTGCAAAATAGACATCATAGCCCTGAATCTTACCATTGGCATCTACATAGCCAAATGGATTCTTATCGCTGAATACACCAATTTTAATGGTCCCTGATTCCTTGATCTCAGAAAGTGTTCTAGCCTTTGCTGATGGGCTCTGAGCACCACCTGTACTGTCCTTAGCTGGAGCACTGCAGCCAGCTAAAAGCCCTGCTGCCATAGTAATACCTAATAATGCACCTAATAATTTCTTTTTCATAATGATATCCTCCTTTTTTATTTATACCGCTTCATAATGAAACGTATTTAAAAACTGTTTGGCTCGCTCTGTCTGGGGGGAAGCAAAGAATTCCTCGGGTTTTCCCTCTTCCACCACCAGCCCCTGGTCCATAAACAGAACCCGGTCTGACACTGCTTTGGCAAATTCCATCTCATGGGTAACGATGACCATGGTCATTCCGTCCTTTGCCAGCTCTAATACTACCTGCAACACCTCTCTTACCATCTCAGGGTCGAGAGCCGCTGTAATTTCATCAAGGAGCAGAATCTCCGGATGCATAATCAGCGCTCTTACAATGGCTACTCTCTGCTTCTGACCGCCGGATAGCTGCCTTGGGTATGCATCTTTTTTATCCAGAAGCCCGACTCTCGCTAAAAGCTGTTCGGCCTCCTTAATCAGTTCCTGCTTCTCTCTTTTTTGAACCTTTGAGGGTGCTAAGAGAATGTTGCCTAAAATAGTGAGATGAGGAAACAAATCATAGCTTTGAAATACCATTCCTATTTTCTGACGAATGGAATAGGCATCCTTTCTGTCACTTTCAATTACCTCATCCTTAAACCGGATGGTACCGGAATCAATGGGCTCCAGCATGTTAAGACATCGTAAAAAGGTACTTTTTCCGCATCCGGAAGGGCCTACAACGACGACGACTTCTCCTTTTTCCAAAGAAAAGGAGATATCTTTTAAAACAGGCTGCCCGTTCTCATATGATTTCTTCAGATGTTCCGTTGTTAATATTACTTCCTGCTTCATATTTATCAATCCTTTATTTTTTTATCTAGCATTGCTGCTGCTCTGGAAAATGGGAAACAGATTGCAAAATACATAATAAAAATGACTCCGTAGACCCAAAGAGCTGCATCAGGAACCGTATACCTGGATGCGTCGATGATCTGTTTTCCAACCTTTACTACCTCAATGACTCCTATGAGCACCACCAAAGACGTGGTTTTTATCATTCTCGTTAAGAGGTTCATCACCGATGGAAGAAGTCTCCGCACAGTCTGTGGGATAATGATATACCGGTAAACCTGCAGCTTAGTCATACCTAGGCCAAAGCCGCTTTGGTACTGATGAACTGGAATGGACTGGAGAGCACTTCTTACCAGATCGCCCATCTCTGCCGCACCCCAGAAGGTAAACACAATGACAGCGGCAAAGGAGCCAGAAAGATTAATATTCCAATGCTTTGCAGCGCCGAAGTAGACCAGGAACAAAAGAACCAGCTGAGGCATGATTCTCACAACCTCAAGATAGAGCCTGCAAACAAACCGTATTGGTTTTTTCGGGCTGGTCATTACAATTCCAAGAAGCATTCCAAGAACAATGGAAAGTGCCATGGAGATTACGGCAATCCGTAAAGATTCCCAAAGCCCTCCGCAAAGTCTTAAAAAGTTATTTCCCTGGAACAGCACTTGAATTCCCAAATTCTGCATAACGGACCCTCCTTTCTACCCAGGAACAGAGTAAGGATATTGGCAGAAGAATGATCAGATAAGCCGTTACCAGCATAAACAATGCTTCATCTGTTTTGTAATAGATCCCAATTAAGTCCTTTGCCACAAACATCAGATCCGCAAGGGCTACGGCACTGAATACTGAGGTTTCCTTAATCAGGAAAATAATGTTGGCACAAAATACAGGTACTGAGGTGGCTATGGCCTGCGGCAGAATGATATGTTTAAATACCTGACCCTTGGTAAGCCCCAGGCTTAAGCCTGATTCTGATTGAATCTTAGGCACCTGCTCGATTCCTGTACGAAACGCCTCTGCCATATAGCTGCCTCCCAAAAAGGCCAGACCAGTTATGGCACACCCCTCTGAGCTTAACACGATACCCAGCTTTGGCAGCCCGAAGTATAAAAAGAATAACTGGATGAGGAGCGGTGTATTTCTGGATATTTCTATGTAAGCATTTACCAAAAGGCCCAGCACCGGTATCTTAAATACTTTTACAAGGCTGCACAAAAGCCCGATCACAGTTGAAAGCAGAATCCCAAGAAAGGAGATTCGGAGTGTAATTCCTGCCGCTTCCACGTATAACGGTGCATTGGCACGAATGAATTCAAAATCCATGATATTCGTTTCCTTTCTTTAATCTCTGACTCATAAAATCCTTCCTCCCTGATTGTTATTCATAAAAAGGAAGCAGGTACACGACATACCTGCTTCCTTCCATCTATTTTCTCTTTAACAAGATAAATTTGAGGATTTCAGATATCGATGCGCACACAAATAAGCTGTATCTCTTCTTAAGAAGCATCTACAGCAACAGCAACACTTCATCAGTTGATTCTTGTTCTGTTTGCAGCTCATCTTCATATCCTAATCTCCTTATTCATACTATATATATATGTTTACTATACTGTGACCTCTTGTATTTGTCAATATTTTTTTATGAATTAAATTTTACCAGGAAATGAGCAACAAAAATTCACTTTATTAAATCCTTACTTTAAATAGAAAATTTTAGAACTATATTCCCGTTCTCTTCTTATTAAAATCTCTCTGTAAACAATGGCTGCTTACAGAGAGATTATGCTATCTATATCGGTCTTATTATGAGTTTTTAATGCGGAACTCTTCAATTAATTCCTTAAGCTGCTGCATCTGGTTTAACAAATCCCCGCTGGTTGCAGCACTCTCTTCTGCTGTTGCTGAGTTTGCCTGGGTAACCATGGAAATCCTTTGCATTCCCTCCTCAAGCTCTGTGACGCGGTTGGACTGATTTTCTAAGGATTCGGAGATTTTGGCAACCAAAGTATTGATACTGCCGGTCTGCTCCACTATGGTCTTAAATACACCTGCTGTCTGTTCCGTATTCTGTTTCCCCTGTGCCACAGATTCTATAGTGCTGTGGATCAAGTCTGTCGTCTGCTTTGCTGCATCCGCACTCTTTGATGCAAGCTGACGGACCTCATCTGCCACTACAGAGAAGCCTTTTCCGGCATCTCCTGCACGGGCTGCCTCTACCGCAGCATTTAAAGCCAATATGTTGGTCTGAAATGCAATATCATCGATAATCTTAACTATACTTTGAATTCGTTTGGAAAACTCATCAATGTTAGCCATGGACTGTAACAGCCGTTCCATCTCCTCATTGCCTCTTTGAGTCTCCAAAAGTGCGGATTCCGTAGCATCTTTCATGGACAGAGAGTGCTGTGCATTTTCCTTAATATAACTGGATACCATCTCTAAGGAATTGGTAAGTGCTTCTGTAGTCGCTGCCTGCTCTGCTGAATTTTCTGCAAGATTTCTACCAGTTAAAGCCACCTGTTCCGAGCTGCATCTTACCTGATCTGTGGATTCCGCTATGTGGAAAAGGGTAGTGTTAAGAGAATTAAGTATCTGCTCCAATGCGTCTTGAATGGGAACAAAATCACCCTTATACTGGACTTCACTACTGATTGTTAAATCCTTGGTAGCCACTCCATGTAACACTGCTGAAATATCTGATATATAAGTGCGCAGTCCGCAGATGGTATTTTGAAGTGCCAGTAGAAGCCGGGCGATCTCATCCTTTCCGCCTGTCTCAGGTACCTCTAAAAGTAAGTCTCCCTCTGCCAGCTTCTCAATTCGGCGTGTCGCCAATACAATAGGCTCTGTAATCTTATTGGCAAAGATACGGGTGATTAAAATAGCCAGCAAAATAAGGGCGATTCCAGTTAAGGCACACATTACTATGGTAAAACGTACTGCTCCTTCAATCTGAGTCACTGGCATGGTAACTGCAACATTCCAGCCTTCCGGACCGCTTAATGGGGTGAAGCCTACTAAACGGCGGGCCCCTTTATAAAAGCTAAATCCCGTCCCTGTGTTTCCTTCCATCATCTGTTTAAATATCTTTGATGTAGGGATATAAGAGGAATCTTTCTTTGCAAGTTCGATATAATCCTTGGGATTAGTTACATCATCGGGGTTTGGATGAACGACGGTGACTCCATTGCGGTCAACGACAAAGGCGTATCCACTTTCACCCACTTTAATCTTTGTCAAGCCATCCATAATGGTCTGGTATGGCAATGCTCCGTATAAAACCTTCCCCGTATTACCAATAGGCGCTCCGATATAAAGAACAAGCTTATTCTCTGAATTTACAAATGGATTAGAGATATAGGTTACCCCGTTCGCTGCCTGCTTAAAGAATTCCTGGTCTGCGATCTGGTCTCCCTTATCATTGGTTCCCTTGGAATCTGCAATGGTTATGTAGTCAAAGCCCGCTGCCGCTGCCTCTTCACTCAGAAGGAGCTTCTGATCGGCGGTAGATGTCTTCCCATCGGTCAGAAACCCTTTGGAAGCAGTGATACTAAGTTCACTGCGGTAAATATTCAGCACAGAATCAATCCCCTGCTGATACGCTGCCGCAAGATATGAGGAATTCTTTTTTGCTTCTTTCATGGAACTATTATAATAAAGAAAAGAAGAAATGGTAGTCAGAAATATGACGGTAAAACCTAATAATAATGAAATAAAAAGTAATAGCTTGTTTTTTAAATACTTCACGATTCTATGCCTCCTTAGTATAACCGAAAAGCCTCCCTCATTTTTAACACCCTCATTTTCTGGCGGAAGCATCTGTGACAGGCTGGTTTCCTGCTGTCATAGTTCATCCGGATCAAGAAGTATTTTTACGGTATCAAAAACTATCGTACTATGTTTTTCGACTTGTATTTTGCATAGTATACCATAAATGGCAAATTTCGGCAACTGAACTCTTTTGTATTCGACATGCAATTTACACACATTTAAAGCAACATTAATAAAAAACTCTTATAAACACAGGAAAACGCCTGGTCCAAATCCATCTGACCGGCGTTTTCTTGATATTTTTACTCAATTGCTCTATTTACTTTTTGTCTCCCTATACTTAATAGAGAACAAATTTGCTCACTTCATTATTAAGAACCTGGGCCTGGGCTGCAAGCTCCTCACTGGATGCAGAGCTTTCTTCTGCAGTAGCTGCATTGGTCTGAACTACAGCAGACACCTGGGAAAGTCCCTGATTAATCTGACTGATAGAGGCGGCCTGATCCGAGGAGGCTTTGTCAATCTCTTGAATCACTTCTACTACCAGCTGTGATTTTAATGCTACATCCTGAAGAGTTTCTGAGGTCTCAGCAGCCATTTTCTCGCCTTCTGTTACTGTAACGGTAGAAAGTCCGATCAGTTCCGAGGTCTGTTTGGCTGCCTCTGCTGATTTTGCAGCAAGATTTCTGACTTCATCGGCAACCACTGCAAATCCCTTACCTGCTTCGCCTGCTCTGGCTGCCTCCACCGCAGCATTTAGTGCAAGTATATTTGTCTGGAAAGCAATGTCCTCAATCACCTTAGTGATGCTTGATATTTTCTCAGAAGCCTGACTGATTTCATCCATAGCTGCGTTAAGCCTTTTCATATGATGATTGCTTTCTGTCAGACCGTCTCCAGCCTGGCGAACATAATCGGAAGCCTTTCTTACATTCTCTGCATTCTGTTCTGCCTGCATGGAAATGCTGATAATAGAAGCGCTCAGCTCCTCTACAGTAGCCGCTTGTTCCGTAGATCCAGAAGCAAGGGCCTGGGCTGCAGAGGAAACCTGCTCTGCTCCAGTATTCACCTGATCGGCCGTAATTTTTATGGCTGTGAGAGTTTGATTTAAGGAATGAGATATCTGTAACAACGCTTCTTTAATCGGCTGAAACTCTCCTGCATAATCCTGTTCCAGATCTATTTTGATATCTCCTCTTGCCATGGTTTCAAGAACAGAGGTGATTTCCTTTATATATCCAATGTAGCGGTTTAGCTGGACCACCGTACGGTTTAAGGCATTGGCAAGCTGTCCCGTCTCATCCTGAGATTTGACATCTGCTGATATATCAAGCCTTCCATCTGCAATCTGATTCGCGGTATTGGTCAGTGCCTTTAATGGTGCAACAATTCCCTTTGATACAAGGAAGATCATTCCCACTACCAGGGATACTGCAATCAGGAATATAACGGCCATTGCAGCAGTAATCTTATTATACTCACTATAAAACTCTTTTAAGGGAAGTCCTGTTGCTACCATCCAGCCGGTATCACCAATCTTACTTACATATCCGTGTACCTCTACTCCATGGGAAGCATACTGAATTTTACCTTCTAAAGAAGTTAAAAGTGCCTGTTTAATGCCATCAGACATATCCTGTTCGCTGACCTTCTTATTGATCATCTCCTCCTTGGGATGATAGATGATCTGTCCGTCTGCGGAAGTAACTATGTAAAATCCGGTATTTCCAAGCTGATAAGAACCGATGGTCTTTTTAAGTCCATCCAAGGAAAAATCAATGCCTACTGCTCCTACGATCTGACCGCCATTTCCTGAATACACAGGGGATATGATGCTTACGATCTGGGCCTTTGTGGTAAAATCTTCATAGGGCTCCGTCATTACTGTTTTCTGTTCTTTTAACAATGTCTGGTACCAGGGCCGATCTGATATCTGATAGTCTGCATCGGATACAAACCCATTGGATTGTGCAAGCTGGCTGCTGTCAAAATCAGAAATCCAGATGCTAAGAATATTTTCCTGATCCGTATCACTATTGTTTTTCAATGACTGGATTACATCTGCAAAATCCTGACTATCCTGGATTTTAGTACCTGGCTTTAAGTCTGTAAATAATTTTTGTATCTGCACACTTTTGGAGAGCTGATCGGCACTGTTTCTATACCGGTCGAAAAATTTCTCCATCTCAATGGAAGCTGTCTCTGATTTTGCCTCCAGCTTCTCCTCTGTCAGCTGATCCACATTCACCCGCACCAGATTCAGTAAAATAAGCCCCACGATACAATAGGATAAGACGACTGGAACTCCTATAAAAATAAGAATTTTAGCCAGTAGACTTTTTAGGCCAGTTGCTTTGGCCTTGGCACCAGAAGAACTGCTTTCTTCATTACTTTTCCTTTTTTTCTTACGTTCAGACATGACTTTTTCTCCTCTTAGTTATTTACCTACTCAGGAAACGTAGTATTGTATTTCCTCTTCCTCCTGTTGAAATGCTTCTTGATTCCTGCTAACAGAAATGTTAATATTGTTTACCTGTTTGATGTGACGCAGTATACTTGATACTGCGTTTTACTAGAATATCCTTTTATAAACACATACTTTCCAAATTTAAGACGGAGTAATCGACGGCGAATGGTGCTTCTTGTGTATTCATTATATACAAATTGTTAAATTTACTTATGGCTGCCTTTTTATGCTCCATTAACGAATGGGCATATACATTAAGAGTAATTGAAACTCCGGAATGTCCCAATAATTCACTGACGGTTTTTTATATCTACCCCTAACTCCAAGGCTCGGGTGGCGAAGGTGTGTCTGATCGTATGGAACTTGCGGTCAGCGATTTTATTATCCTTTAATATTCTTTTAAACAGATTCTGAAACCTCCTAGGATCATAAGGAGTATCATTTCCAGTAAATAGAAAATAGTTATTCGTACCGTTATATAAACTGCTATTAATTAACAGCTTCAGAAGAAATTCAGGAAGAGGGATTTTTCTGATCGATTTACGGCTCTTTGGAACGCCTATATGCAAGGCTGTTTTGCTATCATTGTTCTCAAATACTCTTATCCTGGATACAGTTCTCATAATAGACATAGTTCCTGATTCTATATCAATATCGTCCCACTTAAGTGCGCAAAGTTCTCCCAATCGTATCCCGGTATAAAAGCATAAAATTATACCAATGGCACTTGAATCATCACATTTAAGCGCTCCTTGTTCAATCTTCTGCTGTTCTTTTGTCGTAAATACCTGCACTTCTCCACATTCTGTATTTGGCAGCTTTATAAGATCCAAAAGTTCATGTAGTTGAGGGGAGGCTTTTAATATCTCTTTTAAAGCAATTTTAAAGATAGAAAATATTTTCTTTTTCGACGTATCTGCCAAAGTATCTTTTTCTCTTATGTATTTTACAAAGCTGGAAACGGATTCTTTTGTTATATTATTATGTTCTTTCTTTGTGAAAAAGGGTATTATGTGTTTGTAGACACATCGGTAATAACTCTCATATGTAGACGGCTTTACACGCATCGAAACTTCTCCCGTAAGCCAGCAAAGGAAAAGTTCCGTGGCATTATTACTTTTTACAGATGTTTTGCTTATATTATCTTCTTTAAAATCCTTCATTTTCTCTTTAACTTCCCTGTATGTTCTGGCATAAAAATAATGATATTTTCCATTTTTATTTAGACTCCTCCCCTCCCAACGTCCATCTTTCCGTTTATAAATGTTTTCTCCTCTTCGTGCCATTGCTAATCTCCTTTCACTGATGTAGTATTTTTTATGACGTTTCCTTTGACGGCGAATAAGTCAATAAACACTATAATTTCATAGTATGAACCGTTATAATATCGCATAATTTGTGTATATAGACGCATTTCTTCATGTAATCCGCTGGTTTGACAATTTATGACAGATATTGTATAATAAAATTGGATGAAATATGCAATTATTTAGGAGCACAGTATCAAGTATACTGCGTTCCTTTTTTTATATTTTAGTGCCTATCAATATTATTTGACCAACCTATAAAATATAGGAAAAATAAGGTTTTTTCAATATTAACTTTCATCATGTCTCCTGCACAAACTAAATAATCAGCCGTAATCGCTATATTCTACAGGCGTATTACCTCCATGCAAGAAGACAAGACAATTTCTTTCTTGACATAACATTGGAACTATAATATAATCTGATTTACAAATTAAATAAACGCTTTCACTCATCACCGGGTGAGTGATTATAAGGCATCCAAGACTTAATCGTAGGTACGGTGTTTCGACACTATAAGATTTAGTCTTGGATGCCTATTTTGTTGGAAAGGAAGAAGTATGGATATTAAAGTATACGAACAATTACCAGAGGATGCAAAATACATCCGCAGAAACGTGTTTATTGAGGAGCAAGGATTTGAAAACGAATTTGATGATATTGATGATATGTCTACACATATTCTGATATATGAATCATCTGTTCCCGTTGCTACTTGCAGGCTTTATTATAATGATGAAAGGCAAAGCCATGTCATAGGACGTATTGCAGTTTTAAAGAAATTTAGAGGGAAAAATTATGGAGCTGAATTGATTAAAATGGCAGAACAAGAAATTGTAAAAATGCAAGGGAAAACGGCCCATTTATCTGCACAAGTCAGAGTATCTGCGTTTTATAAGAAAAATGGATATATTGCAATGGACGAAGTTCATGTTGATGAAGGATGCCCACATGTTTGGATGAAGAAGGAGTTGAGATAATTTGAGTATGGGATATATTGCTCCACTATTACTTGTGATTTTTTGTAATCTCTGTTATCACTTGCTAAGCAAAAATTTACCAGGAAATACCAATCCGTTTATAGGACTGGTGGCAACCTATGGAGTGGCGTTTATTGGTAGCATGATTCTCTTCTTGATTACTAAAAACACCATATTTGCTAATGAAAAGAACAGCATTAATATTTTTAATCTTGTCATTGGATTGATTATTATAGGCGTGGAAGGAGGATATATGCTGATGTATCGAACAGGGTGGGAAGTGAGTAAAGCTTCGGTATTTGCAAATATTGTTCTGGCAGGTCTACTTTTGATTTTAGGGGCTGTTTTGTTTAAAGAATCAATAGATGCTAAAAAGATTATTGGTGTGGTATTGTGTGGTTTAGGAATTGCACTATTGAAATGACAAATTCCAGTTTGTAGGGATATAAAATATACAAATACAGGAGCTAAGAATCAATAAAAACAGGCATAATATTTTTATCCAATTTACTCAAGCAACTGTTTACCATATAAGAGTATTACGTTAATGTAAGATCAATCCAAAATCTTTGCTCAACAATTCCATCCACCAGAATTTCGTTTTCCAGAATACCACCATTGTTCTGTATACTTTTAGAAGAGCCAATGTTGTTTTTGTCACATACCATCAATACTCGATCTAACCCGATTTTCTTACATTCCTGCAGTGCCAGACCAATCATTTTGGTTGCCACACCTTTTCTTCGTTCCGTGGGTCTGACTCCATCACCAATGTGTCCGCCATTTAACAGAAGTGCATCGTTTAAATAATGACGAATATTCACCGCTCCAACAAATATATCTCTTTCTTCATCTAAGCAAAAAAGTGTAGTATCCGGCACTGTAGCAGGCGTAGGATTTTTGTTCTCTAAATTATCTCTATAACTGTCAAAATCATGATAATCACATCGTCTTATCGCATAGGGTACAATTTGCTCACCTGTCCCACTCCATTCTTCCATCATATCAAATAATTGTTTTTTATACTTTTCATCCAATGGAACCAATCGTAAATTCATGCCACCACTCTCCTTTTTACTTATAGCATTAGGCGGATTAGAAACAATCCGCCTATCTTTTAAGGGTTTCTATATAAAAATCTTAATACTTACCGGTACCAAATGCTTCTTCTGGTGTATCAACAAAATAATCATCTGTCTGCTGCATCGTTTGGTAAGATACTGCCGGAGTATCTTTTAAAGTAAACTTCTCCACTTCCTGCTGAAGGATAAGCGCCTGAGCTGCAAGCTCTTCACTGGAGGCAGAGCTCTCTTCTGCTGTTGCTGCATTGGTCTGAACCACTGCAGACACCTGGAAAAGTCCCTGATTGATCTGTTCAATGGACTGGGCCTGGTCATAGGAAGCTTTTTCAATCCGCTGTATGGATTCGTTGGCGAGTCTGGCTTTCTCTGCTACATCCACTAGAATCTGGGTGGTCTCTTCTGCAAGCCTCTCTCCCTTGGAAACGGTTGCCGCGGAATGGTCGATAAGCTCTGCTGTCTTTTTCGCAGCCTCGGCTGATTTGGCCGCCAGATTCCGAACCTCATCTGCGACCACGGCAAAGCCTTTTCCTACGCTTCCAGCCCTGGCTGCCTCAATTGCAGCGTTAAGTGCCAGAATATTAGTCTGGAATGCAATGTCTTCAATGACCTTTGTAATGGTTGAAATCTCAGCAGAAGACTGGCTGATTTCACCCATAGCAGAGTTTAATTCCTTCATGCGGCCGTTGCTCTCTTTGATTCCTTCATCAGCTTGAACCACGTATTCTGTCGCCTTCTGTACGTGAACCACATTCTCCTCCGCCTGATTCGCAACACCAGTGATCGAGGCATTCAGCTCCTCTACAGAGGAGGCCTGCTCTGTGGCGCCAGAGGCCAGTGCCTGAGAAGCGCTGGAAACCTGATCCGCGCCGCTGGCTACCTGATCGGATGCACCTTTGATATTGGTAAAGGTTGAATTTAAATTGTTGATAATCTTATTTAAAGCGTCTCTGATTGCTGTAAAGTCACCGGTATAATCCTGAACAGTCTCTACCGTACAATTTCCCTGCTCCAGACTGTTTAAAACATAGGAGATTTCCTGAATATAATCATTTAACTTATTGACTGTGGTTGTAAAGGATTTGGATAGCTTTCCGATTTCATCTTCAGAATCCACCTGGGGCACTTCTGAATGTAGGTCGCCCAAAGCTAAATCTTCAATTCTCCGAACCAAGGAGATGATCGGATTTACAATGGGGCCGGCAATCCGAAATGCCATAACAACTGAAAGAATTACAAATAAGGCTGAGAGTAATACGGTGATTCCAATGGATGTATAAAAGCTTGATAGCATCTCGGAAGTCTTTGCAGTAACTGCGATAGACCAGCCATCTGTTCCTGGAATGCTCATATAGCCAACAACCTGCTTAGCACCTTTATGCATAACTGTGTCAAGTCCTGTCTTACCAGAGGTCATTTTCTTAATAAGACTTGCTAATTGGGCAAAGGAAGAGTCCTCTTTTGCCTTCTCTATGTAATTTACCTGGTCGGTGACTATGCTGGTATCAGGATGAGCCAGATACTTTCCTTCCTTGTCCACGATAAAACCGTATCCGGATTTGCCTATAGACACATCATCAATCATCCCACTAAAGGTATTGCTGTCCAGTTTTGCATAGACAATCCCCTTTTGACCGCCCTTGGTAATTGGTGCCGCTATAATCATAATTACTTTTCCATCCACTGTGCTTACCAAGGTGGAGGACAAATATGTATTTCCTGCCATTGCCTGCTTAAAATACTCACGATCACTGACATCGGCACCATTGGTTGCTTTTCCGTTTGCATCTGTAACTGCAATCTCTAAAAAGCCATTCTTTTTTGCCAGCTCATCCATGACCTGTTTTCTTGCTATTTGTGGTCTTGATGCGTCAGTAATCAGTTCGTTCTGTGCAAAGGACTCAACCTGGAACCGGTATACATTGATGGCATTTTGTACCGCCACGCAGTATGCATTACGATTTTCAATCAAACGGGTCTCCATGTTGTTTTTCGAATCATTATATAAAACAATGGCATTTGCAATTCCGAAGAAAACGGAAATGACAACTGCCAATCCTATAATGCCCCTTAAAAGATTCTTTTTTATTGATTGTTGCTTATTGACTGTTTTACCTGCGCCGTTCAGGTTCTGGGGTATTTCATTCTTTGACTCTTTTTCCACTTTTGTATCCTCCATGTTTTTCTAAATGAAGCATAATCAGGAAGGAACCGGCTTTTGAATTTTTAAGTCAGAGGCTTTCAGTTATACTCCATTTATGGGTAACCGATTTAAGCATAGCACTTAAAAAATAACAAGTCAACACAGTAACCTGCATTTTATTATCAATATTTTAATGAAAAACAAGGACTATTAATAAGATAAGAAGAAATGCATAAAAACAGATCCACAGTTCATAAAAAAACTGTGGATCTGCCAAAGATTCATTATTTGTGTTTGATAAATGTTCCTCTGCGAAGCTCATCAAATGCCAGGTCCAGTTCTTCCTGGGTATTCATGGCAATTGGCCCTCCCCAGGCAATGGGTTCATGAAGCGGCCTGCCGGAAAAGAGAATGAACCGAAGGTCTCTGCTTATTGAGGCTTTCACCGTGATTTCATCTCCTTCCCCAAATAAAATGGCTGTTTTTTCAGGAATGTTCTGATCCTCAACTACGCCATCTCCCTGAATCAGGAAAATATAAACGGTTTCTTCGGAATTGGTTGGTAAGGTGATTTCCTCTCCTTTTGGAAGTTCTACATCATAGATGGTAGCAGGAATATGCTTTGGAGTTACCCCCTTTGCACCCTGAAAGCTTCCAGATAGTACTCCCACTGTGGCATTTCCACTTGGTACTCTTGGAATCATATCCTTTGTAATAGGAAGATACGCCGGATCCGCCATCTTTTCTTCCCGGGGTAGGTTAAGCCAAAGCTGCAGGCCCAGCATCTTCTCTGATGGCTGAGGCATCTCCTCATGGAGAATTCCGCTGCCTGCTGTCATCCACTGGCATTCCCCGGAATTGATCGTGCCCTTGTTTCCAAGGCTGTCTTTATGGTCCATTCGACCGGAAATCAAATAAGTAACGGTTTCAATTCCTCTGTGAGGGTGCATGGGAAAACCTGCTATATAATCGGCCGGATTAGTAGAATCAAAGGAATCCATCATTAAAAATGGATCAAATTCCTTCACATCATGATATCCCAACACACGTACCATATGAACACCTGCTCCGTCTACGGCTCTCTGGCCACGGATCTGCTTTTTGATATTTCGCCTGCTCAATTTCTCTTCTCCTTTTACTTCTATATATTAGGAAGCAGATACTTTATTTACCCACTGAGAAAACGCCTCCATGTAATTCTTTAAATACTCCAGGCTGCTCTCGTCTGCGAATTCGCCTTTATCATTTAACTGGTCAGCAACATTGCTGATGTAGGCTTCTGGCTGCTGCAGCATAAAAACGTTTAAAAATGTCATTGGCTGACGTAAATGATGGTTCGCACCAAAGGCTCCAAGACCTCCTGGAGTTACACTGATGATACCGCCTGCCTTTCCATCCCATGCATTACTTCCGTATGGTCTGGAAGCGATATCAATGGCATTCTTAAGTACTGCCGGGAATGAACGGTTATATTCTGGTGTAACAAAGATAACTCCATCCAGTTCTTTGATTTCGTTACGGAATCTGACCCAGGAATCAGGAGTGGTTCCATCATCATCAAAGTCCTGATTAAACATTGGTAAATCACCTATTTCGATAAATTTAAGGGAAAGCTCTTGTGGAGCCACTGAAACTGCTGCCTTTGCTACCGCAAGGCTAAATGAATCTCTCCTAAGGCTTCCGACAATAACACCAATCTTTTTTGTACTCATAATTAGTTCTCCCATCTTATTTTATTTGAACTGACCCGTTCTCTGTAAATCTGCTCTTTACAATCAGTATGGGGCAGTAATCCTTTTCATGATAAAGGAATTAGTCTTATTATAATTAAAACTGAAATTCATTGTCAAGTATCATTCTTGATCGTACCCCTATATTCTGACAAAAATCAATCAGCAAACATACTTGTTGATAAATAACGATCACCTGTGTCGGGAAGAAGCACAACAATATTCTTCCCCTCATTCTCTGGCCTCTGTGCCAGACGAATGGCAGCCCATACAGCTGCGCCCGAAGAAATTCCTACTAAGATTCCTTCCATTTTTCCAATTTTTCTACCGGTGTCAAAGGCGTCTCCATCGGCAACCGGAATTACTTCATCATAAATATCCGTATTTAAAACATTTGGTACAAAACCAGCACCGATTCCCTGAATCTTATGAGGACCGGCTGTTCCAGTTGATAATACCGGAGAGGTTGCAGGTTCAACCGCAACAATTTTTACCGATGGATTCTTGGATTTTAGATACTCTCCCACACCGGTAACTGTGCCGCCAGTACCAACACCAGCGACAAAAATATCAACCTTGCCGTCCGTGTCTTCGTATATTTCGGGACCTGTGGTCTCTCTGTGAACCCGGGGATTAGACATATTGTTAAACTGACTGGGAATAAAGCTGTTAGGAATTTCTTTCGCTAATTCCTCTGCTTTTGCAATGGCCCCTTTCATTCCCTTGGAACCTTCAGTAAGAACCAGTTCTGCCCCATAAGCTTTCATCAAGGTGCGCCGTTCCAGTGACATGGTCTCCGGCATAACGATCATGACCCGATACCCTCTGGCTGCTGCCACGGATGAAAGTCCTATACCAGTATTCCCGGAAGTTGGTTCAATAATGACAGAATCCGAAGTTAAAATTCCGGCAGCCTCCGCATCATCGATCATTGCTTTGGCTATTCTATCCTTTACAGAACCGGCAGGATTAAAGTATTCCAGCTTTCCTAAGAGCTTTGCCTTTAAGCCTAATTCTTTTTCTATATTAGATAATTCAAGAAGCGGAGTTCTTCCAATAAGCTGATCCGCTGAAGTATATATTTTTGCCATATGTTTTGTCTCCTTTACGCTGCTATTATTTCAAAGAATTACTAATCTAATTTTACTTTTTAAAACATACTTTGTCAATGGGTTTATATGCACTTACTAATTAGAGGCAATAAAAAACCCTGGGACCTCTGACAAAAAATGAGAGATTCCAGGATCTTGATTTTGGGAATTTTAAAAATGCAATGAAAAGTAAATATTAATATGTAAACAGCTGTACCCAGTACTGTGTTCCGCTTCCGTTTTGAGTATTGCCTACACCGATATGTGTAAAGCTCTTATTCATGATATTTGCACGATGTCCCGGGCTGTTCATCCAAGCAGTTACAACTTCCTGAGGAGTTCTCTGGCCCCAGGCAATGTTCTCACCTGCTCCACGGAAATTTACCCCCTGCTCTTTTAATGCGCTTGAGAAAGAACTTCCGTTAGGACGAGTGTGGTCAAAGTTTGACTGAATCTCATTGGCTCTTACGCTAGCTGCCTTTTCAACACTTGGATCGATGGTAAGAGGTGCAAGACCTTCTTTTGCTCTTTCTGTATTTACCAGATCAACTACCTGCTGTGTGTAAGTCTTGTTAGTGGTGTTGGTATTGGTATTGGTATTGGTATTGGTATTGGTATTGGTATTGGTATTGGTATTGGTATTGGTATTGGTATTTGTGTTGGTATTAGTGTTTGTGTTGGTATTAGTGTTTGTGTTGGTATTGGTGTTTGTATTGGTGTTGGTGTTTGTATTGGTGTTGGTGTTGGTGTTTGTATTGGTGTTAGTATTTGTATTTGTATTTGTATTGGTGTTTGTACCATTTCCGCCGTTCTGGCAGCTATTTAAATACTTGTTAATATCATTAATATTGATATTATTACAATTAATACCCATCTGCTGTAATTTTGTTTTTAAATCATCGGAATTGGAGAATCCATTGATAGAAATTACATTTCTTCCTGAGAATGAAGGGATATTACACCTCACTGCTGCGTTTGCCGTTAATGGGATCATGCTTGTTAAAGTCAGTGTCATCAATCCAAGTGCTGTTAATTTTCTCAATTCATTTGCCTCCTTTGAATTATTACATTTGTGTTACGTTTATGTTACATTTATATGATAGCACCGAATTTCCCATTTTACCAGTGGAAAGAATTGGGATTTTCCTATTAAGTAAAAACCTGTTAAATTTTTGGTAAAAAGGGGTAATGATTCAGACTTCTGGTAATTATATCGCAAATTTGCTCGTTTAAAAGTGATTAATATGCTATAAATTGATATTTTTGGAAATAAGCCTGTTCTCATTTCTTGTGAGGTCACGAAATAAGAGAGGTTATCTTCTGGTTTTTCTTTGCCTACTGTATCAATCATATTATATAAATTAATAGGAACTTAAAATAAAATACAACTTATATCCAAATATCACCATTGCTGCAACATTATCATCTATGATAATATTATTACAGATGATAATATTTTCTAGTATCAGGAGGTACACATGGACAAAAAAATAATGAAACATATGATATCCTGCTTCGTAGATCCCGTCGACTCAAGAATTCTTCTTGAGATAAAAGAAAGAAAAACAGCTACTGCAAAAGAGCTGGCCTTGACGCTGACCGACATCTCCCAGGCGTCTCTGTATCGTCACCTGGGAAAGATGGTCAAGCATGGAGTTCTGATCATAGCGGAAGAACGGCCGGTACGGGCATTAATGGAAAAGGTCTATGCACTAAACATGGACGAAAACCTGGACATTCCCCGTCTGCTGAAAGAAAACCGGGGAGATGTGTATATGAGTCTGTTCGCTCAGTTTTCCGCCGCTCTCATGAGGGAATTCGCAGATTATACCGCCCGTGATGGTATTGATATTCTAAAAGATGGTTCCGGCTTTTCCACCGGCCCCATTGCTGTAAATTCTCAGGAGTTAGAAACTTTAATGATTCAAATTGGGGAACTGATTGCTCCTTACCGAATGCCGGAGCAAGCCGCAAAACCTGGAAGAAAGATGCATTCCCTGGCTCTTATCGTTACCCCACCCAAAGAAGGAGGAAAAATATGAGTGAAATACTGAGAATCGATCATTTAACCAAGACTTATGGAGGTAAAAAAGCAGTGGATGACGTAAGCCTCACCATATATGCAGGCGATCTTTTTGGCTTTATTGGACATAACGGAGCAGGAAAGACCACCACCATCCGCTCAGCAGTGGGGATACTGGATTTTGAACAGGGAAGCATTATGGTTGACGGTCATTCCCTAGAGGATGAACCTCTGGCCTGCAAACAGGTGATTGCCTACCTGCCGGATAATCCTGATCTTTATGACTATTTAACAGGAATCCAATATCTCTCCTTTATAGCCGATATCTTTCGTGTAGGAAAGCAGGAACGGGAGGAACGAATTGCTGATTATTCCAAACGGTTGGAGCTGACCGCAAATCTGGGTGATTTAATTGGCTCCTATTCTCATGGAATGAAGCAAAAGCTGGCACTCATCTCCGCGTTTTTGCATAAACCGCGTTTACTGGTTCTTGACGAGCCTTTTGTCGGACTGGATCCATCAGCAGCTTTTCGGCTTAAAGAGATGATGAAAGAGATGTGTGACCAGGGAGGTGCCATCTTTTTTTCCACCCATGTATTGGACGTGGCTGAAAAACTGTGCAACCGCATCGGCATTATCAAAGGCGGCAGGCTGATTGCCTGCGGAAGCACCGAAGAGGTTCGGGGAGATTCAAGCCTTGAGCACGCGTTTTTGGAGGTGTTAGACAATGACTGACGTGTTTTTACTAAGTAAAATCCAGCTCCTTGGACTTTTTGGTATCAATAAACTGATCCATACCAAGGATACTCGGGCAGGGCTTAAGGCCATGGGCATGGGAATCGTGTTCCTGATGCTAGGGGCCGAGGCGGTCTTTTTCAGTTATATGATTTCGGCAGGTTACGCTGCGATTGGGCTGGTGGAACTGGTGCCTGCTATCTCTTTGCTGCTATTCTCCTTAATTACCCTGGTCTACACTTTAATCCACAGCAGCACAACCTTGTTTGGATTTTCAGACTTTGACATAATTATGTCCCTTCCGGTTTCCAAGTCATCTGTTATTCTAAGCAGATTACTGACGGTGTATTTAGGCAATGTGATCTTTGGTGGTGTGGTTCTGATTCCGGCTTTGGTGGTCTTTATGAACGTCACCGGATCACCGGTCATCCTATGGCTGTCGGCGCTTCTCATCTGGCTGTTAGCTCCGCTTCTTCCCATGATTGTATCCATGTTCATTGGAGTGGTGATCACGGCCATCAGCGTTCGGTTCCGTCACAAAAACCTTGTAATCACTCTCTTAAGCCTTACAGTAACCCTTGGCACGTTGGCACTCTCCTTTTCCATACAGTCCATGGATATGGATTTGCTTGCTGACCTTGGCCTGCAGCTGGGGAATGCAATTCGTCATTTATATCCACCGGCAGCATTGGTCACTGCTGCACTGTGGAAGAGAAGTGTTTTGGCATTGACAGGCTTTGCTCTTTTGTCAATCACTGCTTCTGCTCTCTTTGTATTTCTTCTATCCAAAGTATACACAAATATCAATAACGCGTTATTTACCCAGCATACCCGCTCCGCTTACCGGGTTACCCAGTTATACGCGAAAACCCCAAACAAGGCACTTTACCGCAGAGAGTTAAAGCTTTTGACCTCCTATCCGGTGTACCTGCTTAACACTTGTTTCGGTTCTGTGATGATGGCGGGGTCCATCTTGCTCCTTAAGGTGTTCGGTTCCAGACAAATTTCCGACATGTTAGAACTGCCGGGGCTTTCAGATATGCTGCAGCACATGGCTCCCTTTTTTCCAGCCATTTTTGTTACTATGTCATCCACTACCGCTGCTTCCCTTAATATGGAGGGGAAGAACCGCTGGATACTAAATTCTATGCCAGTGAGCACTAAGGCAGTTTTTGACTCCAAGATCATGGTGAATTTAACGGTTCTGCTGCCAGCCATTCTCTTTAGCAGCGCTCTTTTATCCATGACCTTTCCATTTAATTTCATTACCGTATTGATGATTTTTATAACGCCAACCGTCTACGCCCTGTTTATTGCAGTTGTGGGTTTGTCCGTCAATCTTCGTTTCCTTAAGTATGACTGGAAGAGTCCTCAGGAGGCGGTCAAACAGTCTATGTCAGTCATGGTGACCATGCTTATTGGATTAGCAGCAATTGCAGCTCCGGTAGCATTGGGGCTTTCACTTCCGCAGTGGAACCAGTACATCACTGTTGCCTCCACCTTTATTTTGGCAGCAATCACTGTTGGATTGTATCGAAGCCTTGGAAGCTTTTCCACAAAGAAATTCCTTGGTTGATTCAGGGTTGTCACACAATACAAAACAGCAAGGGGCCTGATAAAAGAATCAGACTCCTTGCTGTTTTTACGCTCAATGTCTATATGATGTAATTGTCGCTGTAATCACTCTTACGAACCAGATCTGCAATGGTGATTCCATCAAAGTAATCATTGATCAGTTTGTTTAACCCTTCCCACATCTCGAGGGTCTGGCAATGGGATGCCCGGTTGCAGTTATTCGCCTCCCCTTCCATGCAGGAAACAGGAGCGAGGGAGCCTTCCGTCAGTCTTAAAATGCTGCCTACCGTATAAAATTCCGGATCCTTAGCAAGCTTATATCCGCCGCCTTTTCCTCTTAAGGAAATAAGAAGGCCATTCTTGCTGAGTATGGATACGATGGATTCCAAATATTTTTCCGAAATCTCCTGGCGCTCTGCGATATCCATAAGCGTAATAAATTCTCCGTTGTTATGTTCTGCAAGGTCTATCATTAGTCTGACCGCATACCGGCCCTTTGTTGAAATTTTCATAAGATATAACCTCCTTAATCATAATTTACCACAAGGTTAGTATGTATTTCAAGGATGACTTTGAAATACGGCCTAAAAATTACCTGTTTTCATCATATTCATCAAGAAAATGATGGACAGTCCCATTTTCCTTATAAGCAATTATGGTATTTAAATTCACGTTTTCCACACTTTTAAAAATATTGCCTTCGATATAAGGATTTACTTTTTTAAGCTCTTTAATTAAATCCTTAATTTCCACTCTTTTGGATCCTGTGTTCCCATCGGTTCTGCAGGTAGTACAGGTATCGGTAAACCGGCAGGCACACTGGATAAAATGAAGACCATTATAATCTCTCCACGCCTTAATATCATCTTCCCGAATCAGATACATGGGACGGATGAGTTCCATTCCTTCAAAATTCGTGCTGTGAAGCTTCGGCATCATGGTCTGGATCTGTCCTCCGTACATCATACCCATGAGTATGGTCTCGATGACGTCATCATAATGATGGCCTAATGCGATCTTATTACAGCCCAGCTCCTTGGCTTTGCTGTACAGATATCCCCTTCTCATTCTGGCACAGAGATAGCAGGGGGACTTTTCCACATCGTAAACGGCATCAAAGATCTGGGTCTCAAACACGGTGATTGGGATGTTAAGAAGCTTTGCATTGTTTTCTATGACTTCCCGGTTCATCCCGTTATATCCAGGGTCCATAACAAGGAATACAAGCTCAAAGGGAAATTTATTATGGCGCCTTATCTCCTGAAACAGCTTCGCCATTAACATGGAATCCTTGCCGCCGGAGATGCAGACTGCTATCTTGTCATGTTCCTTTACCAGCTGATATTCATTAATGGCCTTAGCAAACCGGCTGAATATGTTCTTGTGAAATTTCTTTCGCAGACTTCGTTCAATTTCGTCCAGACGGACAGCGCTATCCTCTTCTTTTTCCTTCTCCATAGAGCTAATAAGCCATGTTCCATAGCCGCCCTCTAAGTTATAGGCCTCAAAGCCTTTTTGAGTCAGATATTCTGCTGCCTCCACGCTGATAACGCCTTTTAAGCAGTATAAAATCACTTTTTTACCAGCAGGAGGAACATACTCACCCTCTAAGATTTTTTCCAGATCCACCTGAATGGCTCCTGGAATAAAACCGTGATTGTATGCGGTCTGGTCCCTGACATCGATAAGCAGGCATTCGTTCTCATCAAATTCTTTCATCTGGTCCAATGACAGGCTTAAATCAGGCATCTTTATTCCTCCTCGTGGAATCATCTGCCATCTTAGCCAGATCCTTTATCACTTCTCCGGCAATAATCAGACCTGCGACGGAAGGAACAAAGGCAACACTGCCTGGAATATCCCTGCGGTCCGTGCATTTATGCTTGGCTCCCGGAGGGCAGATACAGTTTGTCCGGCAGCTGATGGACATATCCTCAATGGGTCTTGTGGGTTTCTCTTTGGAATAAACCACCTTTAATTTTTTGACCCCTCTTTTTTTCAGCTCTCTTCTCATGACCTTCGCTAAGGGGCACATGGTTGTCTTATATATGTCAGCCACTAAAAAGCTGGTAGGGTCCAGCTTGTTTCCTGCTCCCATACAGCTGATGACCGGAACTCCGGCTTCTTTGGCCTTCATAATAAGCTCAAGCTTGGCGGTGACTGTATCCACGGCATCTACAACGTAATCATATTCTTTAAAATTAAAATCTGCCGCATTTTCCGGCAGAAAGAAGCACTGATGCATCTCAACCTGAGCATCTGGATTAATTTCCAGAATTCGGTCTCTCATAACCTCAACTTTATATTTACCCACTGTTTTTCTTGTGGCAATGATCTGTCTGTTTAAATTGGTCAGACATACCTTATCATCATCTACCAGCACAAAGGAACGGACTCCGCTTCGAACTAAAGCTTCCACGACGTAACCGCCCACTCCGCCAATACCAAAAACAGCAACTTTTGCTTCCATCAATTGACCCATGGCTCCTTCGCCAAGGAGAAGCTGGGTTCTTGAAAACTGATTCAACAACTGATTCTACCTCTTTCTTATCAATATTATATCATTTTAGTAGGAATAAAAAACACACTTCAAGTAATTATACTTCGAAATGTGCTTTTGGGCAAATGATTTTTAATGGAGATTTGCAGAATCTTATTTTATTGCATATATGGCAAACATGGGTGTGGAGTTATAATTGATTTTTTCTTCTTCCGACCACACCTGTTTCCACACATCAGGGTCTGATTTTACCTTTGATACGGCAAAGCTGTTTAGTACCTCAAGATCCCACTGGGGTCTGCACCGGCTGCTTAAGGGCAGCTTTTTGGCAATTGACTCCATGGCATCAATATCTGTGCATGTGTAATGATCCTCCACACACAGCTCTTTGACTCGCTTTCTGTCCGTTTCATAGCCTTTTCTTTTTTCATCATCAAATAAATACTGATACCAGTTCGCATCAAAGTTTAAAAGAACTCCGCCCTTTTTTAAGACCCTCAGCCATTCTCTATAAGCCTTCTCTGGTTCTTTTAAATTCCAAGTCACATTTCTGCTGACAACTGCATCATATGCCTCTGATTCAAGGTCTGTATTTTCTGCATCAGAAAGCACCCAGGTAATCCGATCCTTTAATTCTCCTGCATTTATTTTAGCCCGATTAAGCATAGATTCTGTACAATCCACAGCAGTCACTTGAAAACCGGCCTCTGCTAATATGATGGCAAAAAAGCCTGGCCCGGTGCCCATATCAAGTACTTTTATGTTTTTTCTGTCTCCAGGCAAATAATGGGTGATGACGTCCAGCCATTTTTCCTTCTGGCTGGAAGAGAGCTCCTTTTCATTTACCTGGGAATACCCCATGGTGCGGCTGGTCCAGTATTTTTTATTTTCTTCCAACAACATGATTTCATTCCCCCGCTTTTTCTGCTGCTAATAGAAAGGTAGGTGCTTTCTCCCCATTCTTCTCCCTAAGAATCCTGGATCCGGCATTCCTATCGCACCTGCAATTTATATATCCGGTCTCTATTAGTACCTTTAGGTCCCAATCCGGTCTTTTGTTTTGGCTGATTTTCATAGACTTTGTAATCTGGTTTGATTCTAAAAGAAGTTCCCTGGTCACGCCCATATGGCTGCCGGAGCCGACATATTCCTTTTCTTCCTCCCCAGGATCCAGGTTTAAGACCTCTTGTCCATAATCTGCATCAAAGTTTAACAAAAGCCCGCCTTTTTTCAGAACTCTCAGCCACTCTCCGTATGCTTTTTTAGGATCTGGTAAGGTCCAGGTCAAATTCCTGGCAATGACCACATCAAAGGACTCATCCGGAAACTCCAGGTTCTGGGCATCCATCACCTGAAAGCTTATGGAACGTTTCAAATCCTCTGCCAGACTTTTTGCCTCATCAATCATGGCAGGAGTAAGATCAATTCCACATACTTCATGCCCTTCCATGGAAAGAAGTACCGCAAAATATCCGGCCCCAGTCCCAACATCCAATATTCTAAGGGGAGCTTTATCCGGTAAATATGTTCTGATTTCTGTCAGCCATCGCTTACTGATTTCATCTTCCAGTTCCATTCTTCGTACAGCCGAAAAATCATGGGCCCGTCTGGTCCAATACTTTTTAACCCGTTCTTCAATCTGTTCCAATTAAAATGCCCCCATCTATTCTTGCAGTTTTCAGTAATTTTTTAGTATAATCCTGACTTGGATTTTTTATTAAATCTCCAGCCGCCGCAGCCTCTACGCACTCTCCCTTGCAAAGCACCATGATGGTATCACAAAAGCTGCTTACCAGCACAAGATCGTGGGAAACGAAAATGACTGCCATTCCAGTTTCCTTTATAAGCCCTTTTAATAATTCAATGATTCCATTTTGTGTGGATACATCCAGGGCACTTGTAATTTCATCACACAAAAGCAGCTCCGGGCCAACAGAAATCGCTCTTGCAATGGCAGCTCTCTGGCATTGGCCTCCGCTAAGCTCAAAGGGATACCGGTCAGCAAGCTCCGGGGATAACCCTACCCTCTTCATGAGTGTATGGATTCTTTTGTCCCTATCCTCTTTGTCTTTTACGTCGCATAAGTTTTTTATGGCTTTTCCAATGGTCTGGCCAATGGTATATCTTGGGTCAAAGGATTCAGATGCATTTTGGAACACCATCTGCAGCTTGCCAAAATCCGCTCTATCTCTCCGCTTCTTCATGATCTTATTTTTAAAGATCACCGATCCGTCCGTAGGGGAGCAAAGGCCTGCAATCATGCTGAGTAAGGTGCTCTTTCCGCTTCCGCTTTCTCCTACTACGCCAAGTATTTCTCCTGCCTTTACCTCTAACCCAATCTGGGACAGGGCTAAAAATGGTATTTTCCTTCTCTTATACTCTTTGCTCACTTCCTGAAGCTTTAATATACTTTCAGAGCTTCTCTCTTTTATGATGTGACCAGCCGTTCTTACTTTTGGTACTGCCTCCAACAAGGCTTTTGTATAAGGATGCTCCGGCGCTTTCAGTACCTTAGAAACAGGTCCCCATTCCGCCAGCTTTCCCTCATATATAACCCCTACCTTATCTGCAATTCCTGCCAGAAGGCCGATATTGTGGGTCACTAAAAGGATAGAGGTATTTGTATGGGACCGTACTCCTAAAAGCTCTTTCATCACATGTTCCTGTGATGCCCCATCAAGGGCACTGGTAGGCTCATCTGCCAGAAGGAGACGAGGTTTTAACAAAATGGAGAGTGCAATGGCAATTCTCTGATTCATGCCGCCGCTCATCTCGTAAGGGCAGCTGTCTAAAAGCTCTCTTGCCCCCCATAAGTTCATGCTCTCAAACGTGCGAAGAACAAGTGGCTCAAACGTATCCTTTTGATACATCCCATGGCTTTTTAAGGTTTCTATGAACTGGCTTCTATAGGTTCGAATGGGATTAAATGAGGCTTTGGGATTTTGAAAGATCATGCCCAGCCCTCTTCCGCACAACGTCTCAATCTGCTTCTTTTCTCCGGCCAGCATATCCAGATCTTCAAATAAGATACGATCCGCAGATACGTTTAGATTAACAGGTTTCTTAGGAAACAGCGCTCGTAACAGGGTGCTTTTCCCACACCCGCTCTCTCCCACGATTCCTATGATCTCTCCTCTGTTTACCTCAAATGATACATCCTGTAAAATGGGCTGGTTCCCATAATTTACAGACAGATTTTTTATGGACAGAACTGTTTCACTCATATGCGCCTCTCCCCACTCCAAAATAATCCCTAAGGGAATCTCCAAGCAGCTGAAACAATAACACCGTGATAAAAAGAGCGGCTCCAGGTGCCATCACAGCCCAGGGTGCCTGCTGCATATAGCCGACAGCCTCGCTGATCATGGACCCCCATTCTGCTTCCGGTACTAAAACTCCAAGACCAAGATAAGATAAGCCTGCAAAGCCAATCATTACCGATGAAATCTGAAGGGAGGCATTGACGATCAGCTCTCCTGCAATTCCTGGCAGAATGTGTTCCACCATGATTTCCAAGCCAGTGCTTCCGCTTAATCTGGCAGCACTGATATATGCCTCATTTTTAAGTGCCATCACAAGTCCTCTGGAAAGCCTTGCATAGGTGGTCCAGCCAGTTAAGGCGAGGGCAAGGATAGCATTGGTCATGGTTCCGCCCATAAGACCTGCAACCCCTATGGCCAATATCATCTGGGGAAATGCAAGGAAGATGTCGCAGATTCCAGTAACCACCCGGTCTAAGAATCCTCCGTAATAACCTGCCAGTACACCAAGAACTGTGCCTGTTGTAAGAGAAGCTGCCACAACCAAAAGAGCGGAAACAATGGAAGTCCTTGTCCCCATAATAACTCTGGAAAAAATACAGCGGCCCAGCTTATCTGTCCCGAATAAATACTTAAGATTCGGGGCTCCCTTTCGGTATAGGGCATTGGTCTCGTAGGGATCATTGGGCACTAAATGGGGCGCCAAAAGACTAATGACTACAATCATTAAAATCAATAACAGAAGCAGAATTACGTTACTTTTTATATAATTTCTATTCTCTATACTTTTTAATCTAATCATCTATAACTCCTCCAGTCTGGGATCCAATAGATGATAGCAAATATCAACAATCAAATTGATGACCACATAAATCACTGCCATAACCATGACAAATCCCTGTACAACCGGATAGTCTCTTGCTGTGATGGCATCCATCACCAGTTTCCCCATTCCAGGCCACATGAAAATAGTCTCAATCACCACACTTCCGCCAAGGAGTGTTCCAAAGGACAGACCTGCAACGGTGAGTATTGAGATCATGGCATTTTGAAGGATATGGAAGATAAGAATATATGGCTTTAATACACCTCTGGCCTTAGCCCCATCAATATACTCCATTCCTATCTGATTCAGCACAGATGATCTTACTTGCCGGATCAGCCGGCAAGACAGAGGAAGGGCCAGAGTCAGCGTGGGAAGAAAAAGTCCTTTGACACTGCCCTTTGCAATTACGGGAAATGCCTGGATGCGGAGGCAAAAAAAGTACATAAGCAGCACGGCTAATAAAAACCCAGGAACAGCATTGCCTGCCAGGCAGAACCACTTCATCACCCGGTCTAAAGCCCCATTCTTTTTTACTCCGCAGTAAACTCCAAGTGGTATGGAAATCACCAGGGCCGAAAGAAAGGCACTAAAAGAGAGAATGCCGGTGTATTTCATGGCCTTTATAAGCTTTTTTGCAACCGATGTCCCATCTTTATAGGAATTCCCCATATCCCCATGAATGAGATCGGAAAGCCAGTTGAAATAACGCAGCCCCCACGGGCGGTCAAGCCCCATTTCCCTTCTCGTTTCTTCAAGGATCTCTTTTGAGACCGCCACCCCCTGGGCACTCAGCTTTTTCTGAGCCGGATCACCAGGAGTCAGGGAAAGGAGAGTAAAGGTCAGAAAGGTGATGCCAAGTAAAACCGGAATCAGCTGAAGAAATCTCCCTGCTATATATTTTTTCATGCTCATATCCTAATCCATGTCCGTATCTGCATTCAGGAAGTAGAAATCAAAGGGATTGTTCTCTGCAACTCCACTGACTCCGTTTCTGGTGACTGTAATCTTATTAAACAATGCCACGTATCCAAAAGCATTCTCGTCTATGGCCGTCTGGATGATCTGGTCTGCCAGTCTTGCCCGTTCTTTTGTATCAGCTTCTGTTTCCAGCTTTAAAATCTCTGATTGGACCTGTTCATTCTGAAAGCCGCCACAGTTATATGGCGCCCCGTCTTTTAAGGTACAGCTGATGAAATAATAGGGATCTCCTGCCTTATCTGCAATCATACAGAACAAACCAATATCAAAATCTCCGGTGGCGATATAAGTTCCATCCGGGTCCTCCTCGCAGGTGAGCACCGCCATAATTCCTGCTTCTTTTAGCTGCTCCTGCATAAGGGCCGCCAGAGTGTCCAGACTCCTTGAGGCATAATAAGCCAGTTTAATGGACAATACCTTTCCATCCTTTTCATAATAGCCATCGGAATTTAAGGTGTATCCGTCCGCTTCTAACAAAGCTTTGGCAGCAGTTACGTCCGGCTTTGCCTTGGTCACTTTTCCATAAGGAGCCGTCGGGCTAAAAGGACCGACGGTTTCAGAAACAGTACCATTTAAATACCCTTCGATTGCTTTTGCATCTACAGTTAAATTAATTGCTTTACGAACTGCCTCGTTCTGCCGGTTTTCATTCAATATGTAAAACTGAAGTCTGGTGGCTGGTATTGTGGTCAGCTTATATTTTTCCGGTTCTTTTCGGTACTGCTCCGCCGCATCGGAGGTTACGCTGGTATAAGCGTCCAGTTCCCCATTCTGCATCGCCATCATGGAAGTGCCTGCCTCTGGCATGTAATAAAATACAGCACCGTCAAGCTTTGCCCTTCCGTTCCAATACTGTTCATTTCTTGCAACCTCTATAGTACCGCCTGGTTCAAAGGAGGATACGACAAACGGGCCTGTTGCCACAAGTTCTGACTTCATATCGCCGCTATGGTCAAGGTCCGTAATTGCCAGCTCAGGACTTGCTAAATCGTTAAGAAGCATTGGATATACCTTTTTTGTATCAATGGTAAAGGTCTTTTGATCCACAACCGCATACGTATAGTCTTTAAAATCAGCAAATCTGGTGTTGATTTCCCCGGCTGCTTTTAAATTACGTATTACCATATCCGGCGTCACCGGATCCCCGTTGGAAAAGCTGGTATGCTCCTTAAGCGTAATTGTCCATAGGGTACCGTCTGCCTTGGCACTCTCTGCAAGAAGAGGCGTCAGGGTCGACTGGTCATTCATATAGAACAAAGTCTCCGTTACACCGTAAATCGAAGTATACCAGCCCTGGTAATCCAGGTGGGGATTTAAGGTCTGAAGGGCAAAAGATTCCGATACCCGTATTATTTTCTTATCAGGTGCTTGTCCTGTGGTGTCAGTCCCGGCTAAATTGCTGGTGTTGCAGCCGGTCAGCGAAGCAGCCATAAAGACAGCTGCCATAATGACAGCCATAGTTTTTTTCATCATATGCTCCCTCTCTCCATACATCATTCTGGTATTTAGTATAGTAGAAATAGAGCCTTCCACACAAGCCTCCCCAGGGGATATTATTTTATAAAACGCTCAATGGCATGATTTAAATCGTCAATCGCTTTTTTGTCCCCAGATTCCACCGCATCCACAATACAATTTTCAATATGATCCTTTAAAATAACCTTCCCCGTATTATTAAGCGCTGATATGACCGCCGATAGCTGGATAAGAACCTCACTGCAGTCCCTTCCCTCACTTACCATCCGCTTGACTGACTCCAGATGACCGATGGCACGGGATAAGCGGTTCTCAACTACCTTCGTATTTTTATGGGTATGAGTATGTCCATGGTGGCTATGGGTATACTCTGTTCCGTCCTCTGATACATGGGTATGATATGTCTTGTCTTCTTCCATAATATTACCTCTCTCCTGTTCTTTTTCTATTGTACTAAAAATTACCATATTTCTCAATAACAGTTCCCATAAACTTCTTGCAATCGTATTTTACCTGTGTTATACTGCTTGTCCGCTTATGAACGTAATATTGTAATAGAAGGAGGAATTAATATGCAAACTACTTATGAAACAGAACAATTAATACTTCGCACCTCAGATGTCTCTATCTTAAATCCGATTCTTGATTATCAATTAAGAAATAAGGATTTTTTACGGATATGGGAACCAATAAGAAGTGACGAATATTATTCGAAGGAATTTCAGGAAAAAGAATTAATTGCCGATTCCTGTAATCAGAACGCTTTAAGGCTATGGATTTTCAAGAAAGAGGAACCAAACAAAGTCATTGGCTGCATTGCCTTTACAGGCATCTCAAGGGGTGCATTTCAGTCATGTTTCTTAGGTTATAAGCTTGATGAGAAGGAGATCAATCGTGGGTATATGACAGAAGCATTAAGACGGGGAATACAAATTATATTTGAAGACTACGGACTGCATCGAATTGAAGCAAGTATAATGCCACGGAATCAAAGGTCTATAAAAGTGACGGAAAAGCTGGGTTTTGTTAATGAAGGGCTGTCACGCCGGTATTTGAAGATTAATGGTGTTTGGGAAGACCACATTCATATGGTATTATTAAATGAAGATATGGATTAAAAGCAACTGTGGTGCTGGTAAGCAAACAGCCAGTGCGTAACCGAAAGCTTACGTACTGGCTGTTTTTTATTATTAATTTTGCTGGTACGACCAAACTCACTGAATGGTCCCCTCTATTTCACCAAACGATATAAACCATTCTCTTCTTTCTGCATACGCATCTCGATGGCTCTTATAATTTTATCCGCTTCTATGTAAAAACGATCTTTTTCTGCCATGATTTTAAACTTTGTATTGAAGCCTTCTTTGAACTCTGTAAAAACAGACATAAGATTTCCCATTTCTTTCTGGTATTCGTTTGCCATGGTAACCAGCTTATTATCGTTGGACTGAAGAAAGGAAGGATACAGATACTGGTCCTCTGAGGATAAGTGTATTTTAAGCTTACCCGCCAGACTGTTGATATGAAGTGCAATTTCCGCCGCTTCCTGCTCTAAATCCTGTTTCTTACAGAGTGCTTTTAATACGTTAAGTTCTTCCAAGATCCGCTCATGCTGATCCATATAATGCTTTAATTCCATGATTGGTGCTCCCTTCTTTTGTACGTTCCAAAAACAGACAAGACGGCCTGCATTCCCAGACCGTCTCATAATTATTGCTGATTTAACTTCTCATGGAGCCAGTTTAAGTAATGATCCCGGACTCCATCTCCGTCTGCCTGCTTCTCAAAAGATTCTGTTTGTTCATCCACTGCTTTTTTATGCTCTTCGGTAAGAGCACGTGCCGCAAAGGTATAAACCACTTCATCCTCTTTATCTATATGGCGCTTTAATAAGGCGCCGTAACCAACTGCATTGGAAATGATATCCAGCTTGTAGTCATCAAGGGGGTTCTTCTCATATTCCTCAACTGCTTTTTCCAGCTCAGAAAGATAGAGTCTTCCAAAATCATGTTCTACCAGCATACCATTGCGGATTAATTTCTCTGCAACCGGGCCCATATTGTCAAGCATGAACTGAAAGAGGATTTTTTCTTCTTTTCCATGGTGATGCTTGTCCGCGTAATTTCTACCAAAATCAACGCATTCTCTTAAAAGCTTGCCGTCTACAGGTTCTCCGTTTAAGATACCGGCACAAATCTTTCTTAAAAAAGCAGTAAAATCAAGAATGTTTTCATGCTCTTTCATTAATAAGTCAATTCCGTACATAGCGTCATCTCCTTAATTCGTACACCTGATCTTCGATTTGGCTAAACTGAATTTTGGAATCCTTTAACATTCCTTTGATCAGCGCTGCTCTTAAGGTGTAGTAATGCTTCACGTCACCGTGAATCATGTTCCAATAAGTTCCATGAA
This sequence comes from Clostridium sp. 12(A), assembly GCA_000526575.1. GTDB lineage: Bacteria > Bacillota > Clostridia > Lachnospirales > Lachnospiraceae > Lacrimispora > Lacrimispora xylanolytica. The sequence goes on from JAGI01000002.1 coordinate 1,383,761, forward strand.
TGTCCTGAGCCTGTCTCCAGACCACACGATCCTCAGAATCTTCTACCATTGCATTTACATGGTCACAAGGCATTCCGTTTAAAAGTCTTGCATCCAAAGCATCAAATGCTTCTCTTGCGGAAACACCCTGCTCCACCGGGCTTTCTTCTCCCAGCTTACTAATAGCTTCTTCCATATCAGCAAGGGCATTGGCATCTGCCTCAAGTACTTCGGTCACAGCATAAGCAAGTCTGTTCTCTACAAGGCTTACTCTCTCCTGAAGCCAGCCGTGGATATTACCTGTATCCACAAGATCTTCCAGGTTTCCTTCTGGAAGAGTTCCGTAACGATTATCCGTCTTTTCTCTTAAGTCTAAAGCCAAACCTTTTTCCTTCGCAAGGTCTAACACTGCATTCGCCATTGCATCCTGAAACTTAATTTTGTTATATAGCCAAATATGAATCGGTCCTAAAAAAGCGCTCATCCTGCTCCTCTTTTCTCTCTTTGATTTAGATATTGTTCAGTTTTTCGATTAAGCCGTCTGCGTCAAGTCCATGGACCATGCAGGCCTCTTCCAAAGATTCCATCTGGGAAGAAGGGCAGCCAAGGCAGTGCATCCCACAGCTCATTAATACTTCTGCAGAAGCAGGGTTCATTCTTAAAACTTCTCCGATTGTCATTTCCTTTGTTATCATAATAAATTCCTCCTAATTATTAGTATTGTTCAAAAGTTCCATACATATGAAATTTACTTCTCCCAATTCAAGTGCTACGGGAAGAAGCTGTTCCATGGTCAGATCATAGCTGATCATACATAATGCTTTGTAGAAGAAATGATTCACCTTCTCATCTTCATATCCAAGTGCCAGTGCAAGGGAAGCATTGGCCGCCAGTCCCTTGACTCCCAAAAGAATTGTGGATTGTAACGACCGGACATCCGGATCCTCATTCCACATTTCCTTCATATCTACATCAGAGGTGTTTCCGCAAACAGAAAGGCAGGTGCTGCAATTAGGGGCTACCTTTCGCTTTTCCTCACGGACCCTGCGTATCATATCCTTAAGGCCATCATCGCTTGTATTGTTTACGGTAGCAAACAGCCCTTCTATCAAAATGACTGTCGTCATGGGAAGCTTTTGATGCATTCCACAAGATTTGGCAAGACCAATTAATGCGCCGGTCAATTCATCCCTTAGCTTCATGGAGTCAGTGGATATTCCCGATGCTCTCATTTCTTCCTTGCCTCTTTCTTTGTCGCCTTCCTTCCCACTCTGTACCCATGACATTCTGCTATCCATCTTTCTACTATGACCTCTCTTAATTCCTCTTTTATGTGATTCGTCTAAAAAACTACGACCAGCATCATCTTAAAGCTTTCCTCCGCATATACTGCGTGAGGTTTATTCGCCGGCATGACTAAGGTCTGGCCTGCGTCAAGTATATATTCCCTGCCATCCACTGTAAACTTACCGGTACCTTCCAGTACGGTAACCATGGCATCACCCTTTGATTCATGGGTGCTGATTTCTTCGCCTTTATGAAAAGCAAACAGTGTAATGCTGACTGCTTCATTTTGTGAAAGGGTTTTGCTAACGATCTGTCCCTCTTGAATCTGAACCAGACTAGACAAAGTCACGACTTCTTCGTGTCCTATATTTTTCAGGATCTTTTCTGACATATGGCCTCCTCCTTAAAATCTCTTGCCTTTACATGGAAATTATAATATAATATCTACAACAATTCGGTTGTTATTACAACATTTTAAAACTTTTTTGAAAGGACGGGACTAATGCAGCAATATCTGCCTATTTTAAAAAAATCACACTTGTTTCAGGGCGTCACAGAAGAAGAAATCCAGTCCATGCTAAGCTGCTTATCCGCCCGTATAAAACATTATAAAAAGGATGAATTCATCATACACAGCGGTGATTACATCCGCTCCATCGGAATGGTGGTTTCCGGAGCTGCACTGATTATTCAGGAGGACTTTTGGGGAAAGCGGACCATTATTTCCGAAGCACTTCCCGGCAGCCTGTTTGCGGAGACTTATGCCTGTATCTCCTCGGTTCCCATTGAGATGAGTGTCATCTGCGATACGGAATGCGACGTGATCTTTATGGATTTTAACCGCATTATGAACGTTTGCAGCTCTGCCTGCGCCTTCCATACAAGGCTTGTCCAGAATTTTATTTCTGCCATCGCAAAAAAGAATCTGCTTCTTACAAAGAAGATGCAGCACATGTCAAAAAAGACCATACGGGAAAAACTGCTTTCCTATTTATCAGCTGAATCCATCAAGAGCAATTCCTCCACGTTTTATATTCCATTTAACAGACAGCAGCTTGCAGATTACCTTTCCATCGACCGAAGCGCCCTGTCCAGTGAGCTTAGTAAGCTTCAGACCGAAGGAATTCTTACTTATAATAAAAACCAATTTACATTAAGCACATTTTCTGACTAAACAGAAAATGTGCTTAATGTATTTAAAACGTATGAACGTTTCCTGTAAGACGGATATCTCTTGATGAACTTCCTACCAGGATCTTATAATCTTCTTCCATTTCCTCCTGAATATGGAGTGCAACCTGCCTCTCCTCTCCCCTCTTTAAAAACACCTTTTCAAATGCAATCAGTTCCTTATAGAGGGAATCCTCATTCTTCTCACTGCGCTTATATACCTGTATGATTTCTCCACCTGCCACATGTCCGGAGTTCTTAACAGAACATAAGACTGAATTGTTTCTTCTGTCAATTTCCAGATTACTATATTCAAAGCTGGTATAGGAAAGCCCATGGCCAAAGCAAAACTGGGGTTCTATTAAATATTGATCAAGATAACGGTATCCTACATATTTTCCTTCCTTATAAACGACTTTTTTATCTCCGACCAGCTCACCAAGGGCATATGCGGAACAGTCTTTGTGGGATTTATAAAATGTTTCCGGCAGTTTTCCAGAAGGATTCACTTCTCCAAGGAGTACTTCCGCCAGTGCATTCCCTCCTTCCATACCACCATACCAGCCCCATAAAGTCGTGTGAGCCTGATGAATCCAGGTCTCCATCTCCACCGGACTTCCGCCAATTATGATTACAATCGTATCCGGCTTTGCTGCCAGCAGTTCCTGAATCAGGGTATCCTGCTCATAGGGAAGCTTCATATCCTCCCGGTCCAATCCTTCGCAATCAAGGTCATGATTTAATCCACCGATAAAGATTACCGTCTCATACTCTTTTGACAGCCGAACTGCCTCCAGGCGAAGCTCCTTTCTTTTCATTTCCAGTTTATCATTTTGGGTAACAGACAATTTCGCAGGGGCGCCGCCATCTTCCAGACTGGTTTCCTGCCAGTTCACCTGACCTTCTTCCATCTTTTCTTCCCGGCAGTATCCCTGGGCATAGCCCACGGTAACATTTCCTCCTAAATGAGTTTTCAGTCCCATCAGAGGAGAGATTTCATATAGTGCCTTGATTTCTGCACTTCCACCTCCGCCAGCATGTAAGCATTCTGCATTCTCTCCCACCAGCAGTACGCTTTTTAATTCTTCTTTTTTAAGCGGAAGCTGATTCTTATCATTCTTTAACAGAATCACGGACTCCCTTGCCACTTCCAGGGCTTTATTACGATGTCCCGGAGTATTGTAGGCTCCTGATTTCCGTTCTCCGTCCAGCATATGAAGGCGCATCATCAGTAAAAGAATGCGAAGCACTTTCTCATCAATAGCCGCTTCCCTGACCTCTCCCGCCTGAATCTTCTTTTTCAGTGGATCAGCCAGAAAATAATCATCAAAATCATAGGTGACAGACATTTCTATATCCAATTGGGACAATGCAGCCTTATTGGTATCATGAACCCCACCCCAATCAGAGATTACTACACCATCATATCCCCATTCTTCACGGAGAATCTTATGAAGAAGAAAATTACTCTGGCAGCAGTGCTCCCCATATAATTTGTTATAAGCCCCCATAATCGTATAAACGCCGCCTTTCGTTACTGCTTCGTAAAAGGCAGGCAAATAAATGTCCCTTAGCACCTGCTCATCGATTTCTACATCCACCCATAAACGTCCCGTTTCCTGATTGTTGGCTGCAAAATGCTTCACACATGCTGCCACATCCCAAAGCTGAACTCCCTGAATATAGGGCACTGCCATTTCTTTGGTCAGATAGGGATCTTCGCTGAAATATTCGAAATTTCTTCCGCACAGTGGACTTCTTTTTATATTAACCCCAGGACCCAGAATCACATCTTTTCCACGACCTCTGGCTTCTTCACCAAGGACACTGCCCATATCATAAGCCAGTGTCCGGTTCCAGGTTGCAGCCAATGCGCTATTACACGGCAGATAAGTCACATAATCATCGGAATGACCAATGGCATTCCAGCGGTCCGGCTCAAATTCCTGACGTACTCCCATTGGTCCGTCTGACATCTTAAGGGGCGGGATTCCAAGGCGTGGTACCCCTGCCGTCTGAAAAAGCTGTGCCCCATGTATCATACCGATCTTTTCATCAAGAGTCAGCTTCTGTAGTAGTTCCTCCGCCGTCTTTTTGATCTGTGTTTCCATGGCATTACTTCCTTCCTTCTAAAATCTTCTCTTTATGCTCGATTATAAGCGAGAGTCCTCATGAAGCATACAGGTATAATTATAGATAAATCACGGAAAGAATTCGTGAGTTTTCATCTATTACTTTTATTTCCCGCCAAAGGCCGATATAATTAGAATAAGAAAAGAAATGGGGGGGGGATTTTACATGGCAATCAAAAAAATATTTACAGCAATATCAAGAATTAAGGTACAAAAACAGCTTTCCATCATCTTTTTTATTGCTATTTTTATTCCTGTTATTTCTATCGGTAATTATCTTGTATACAATACACGCTCTTTACTGTTTCGCCATTATGAAGATCAGTCCCGCTCCGATAATCTTCGTGTCAAGTCTCTACTCCTTGATTTAACCTCAAATATATATATAAAAGCGGAGTCATTATCTTCCGATAAAGAATTAATCCAGCTTTTAAGCACCGTTTATCCCTCACCGGATGAAGCTGTCAGGGCAATGGAAAATTATAAGGGCTTTGAGACGCTTTTATCACAGGATATGTCAATCCAGCAGATTTCAATCTATACTCAAAACAACTCTCTGCCAGAAAGCAAATATATTCACCCAATTTCTTCTGACTTAAAAAAAGAGAACTGGTTTGAACAGGCTTATACGACCGTTACTCCTTTTTGGACCGCAGAAGCTGTCACAGATAACTTTGGCAATCACTCTCACATCTTATGTCTCCACACCAGAATCTTTCTCCCTCAGATACATAGTTTCGCAATCCTGAATTTATCTGTGAGCAACAATCATATGAAAAATCGAATTGAAAACAGCTCACTGAACACCGTTCTGTGGTTAAATGAGGGAGAAATATTTTATAGCAGCAAGAAACAGACCATGGGGCAATCTCTAAAAGCATATGCTGCCGGCCCCAATGGGTCCTATCTTGGCAGAATCAATCTACCGGAACAAAAAGTGATCGGCTGCGTATCTACCCTTTCTACTACATACTCCAATGACTTATTCTATCTGGCGTCACTAAATGAGAATGGCTACCCATATATGAACAAGATAACTTGTCTTTATCTTGGAATTCTTATACTGATTCTCTTAATCACCAGTGCATTCATCTACACATACTCCCGATATTTCAGCCGCCGGATTATTACACTTCGGGAGACCATGCACAATGCAAGTCAGGGGAACTATAACATCATTGACACCTTCCACGGAAAAGATGAAATTTCTGAGGCATTTGCAGACTTAAATGTCATGATACACGATATTCTTCAGAAAGAGGCCTCTGTATATGAAGCCCAGATTCGGACGCAGCAACTGACCAACCAGCAGCAGCAAATGGAATTTAAGATGCTCTCCAGTCAGATCAATCCCCATTTTCTCTATAACACCCTGGAGACCATTCGTATGCGGTCACTAAAAGCCGGTAATTTAGATGTGGCAAATGCGGTAAAGCTCCTTGGAAAATCCATGCGCTATGTACTGGAAAACACCACCGGCTCCTTCATCACTCTGGCAAAAGAGCTGGATTATATTGATACCTATTTATCAATCCAAAAACTGCGTTTTCATGACAGCATCAATTATTCCTTAAAGACATCACCGCAGATAGATTTAAATGAATATGAGATCATGCCTCTTCTCTTACAGCCGATTGTGGAAAATGGAGTTCTTCATGGACTGAAGGATATGGAGCAAGGCGGAACTATCATGATTCACATTATAAAAAAAGAAGAGAAGCTACATATCAAAATTTTTGACAATGGATGTGGTATGACGCAGGAAGAGATTGACGGGATAAACCAAAGTATTTATAAGCTCCAACGGGAATCAGCAAAAAGGATCGGACTATATAATATCTATCAACGAATTCAATTATATTATGGCAAAGATTTTGGGTTTCAGATAAAAAGCAAGAAGCATTGGGGGACCTTGGTAACGTTGATTTTACCAGCACAGGAATATAGTAGGGGGATGGGAGAATGAAGCTGTTTATATCCGATGATGAAATTGATGTAAGGGAAGGAATAAGGTATTTGCTTAACTGGTCGGAACTGGGCTTTCATATCTGCGGTGAGGGAAAGAACGGACTGGATACCTTAGAGCAGATTACTAGGCTTATTCCAGACGTTGTCCTGCTGGATATCCGCATGCCCAAGCTTTCCGGCCTGGAGGTCATAAAAAAAGCAAGAGAACAGGGATTTATAGGAAAATTTATTTTGTTAAGCGGTTATTCTGATTTTTCCTACGCCCAGGAAGCCATCCGATACGGAGTGACCTGCTACCTTACTAAGCCCATTGATGAGGAGGAGCTTCAAAAAGCCGTTCTGGAAGCAAAGGAATCCATACTAAATGAACAGATTATGCAGAAAAAGCTGTTGCAATACCGAGACAAGGCCAGAGATTCTATTTTACATGACATCCTTTTTAACAAAACCAATGATTCATTTCTGGATTATCACGATATGATGCTGGAGTCTTATGTTTATCAGGTTGTCTTATATGCAAATTACAATCAGGATTCGTACCAGGCCACATGGGATTTTGCAGAAATTCTACGGCTTGCAAATAAAAATCACAACTCTCTGGAATATTTGAAACAGGACCATCTGAATGTGATTATATTAAAAGGAAATTTTGCACTGAACCGGTTTCAGGAGCTGGTGGAGCATTATATCAGCCAGCCACAAAAAGGGTCTCCTTTGGATTCCCTTTTCCTTACCTATGGAAGACCCGTTTACTTAGCAGAGCACATTCATAGCTCCTTCGAGGACGCACAACTTCTTATGAAGCGCAGATTTTTTTGCCATTTTAATCAGCATGTCCTGGGCTATATGGATTTACCTAAGGAGTTTCCCACGATAAATGCCAATGCTTTTATGGAGAACACCTACCCGGAGCAGATGGGAAACTACATTCAATCCGCTAACCGCCAAATGCTTCAAGAAGTTTTAGAGAAACTAAAAAAGGACCTCTATTATGCAGACCTTGAGGTTCCCATCGTGAAGCATACCCTGGCAGATATCATAATTCAGGTAAAATCCATCCTCACCCATACTTATGGGGGAATGGAGATACCATTTCCAAACAATGCTGCTATTATCAGTACCATAGAAGAAAAATACTATCTATATGAAATACTGGATTTTTTTACCCTCCAGTTTGAAATGTGCATGAACGCCATCGGCTCACCCACCCGCGAAAGCGTCATGGATGGAATCCTCCATTATATCCAGTACAATTATCAGGAGAATTTAAAACTGGGAACCATTGCAGAGCTGTTCGGATACAACAGTTCCTATTTGGGAAAAGTGTTTCATAAAACTACCGGGAAGAGCTTTAATGCTTACCTCGATGAAGTCCGCATCGAAAGCTCCAAGAAGCTTCTTTTAAATGAGGAAAACAAGGTTTATGAAATCGCTCTCCTTGCAGGTTATACAGACGTTAATTATTTTCATAAGAAATTCAAGAAATATGTAGGGATGAGTCCTGCCGAATTTCGCAGGGGCTTATCCAAAGAGGGATAAAAAGGGGGACATCGAGATGGAACGATTCTCGATGTCCGCTATTTTTAACGCCGTTTTCTTGTCAATAATAGAACCTCTACTTCCCCTTATTATTGTAGTCTTCCACCGCCTTAATTCTGGAAGCCGCCAGATCTTTTGCATTCTTCATATCCACATTCAGCACCTGTTCATATCCAAGACCTTTGACGGTATCCTGCATGTGTTTTAAGATACTGTTAAATTCTGTCTCATCCTTAGAAAAGATCATCTTCCAGGAATCATCTACAATCACAGCCTTACACTGTCCACGAAGGGTAGTAATATCAGAGCCTTCTTCCGGCTGAAGATAGGAAGTCCCCGGAGCCACTGACAGTGCATGGTTGTTTTCCAAAAATTCAATGGTGGTCTTTGCCCCGCCGGATTTTTCCTGCCAGTCAAGATCCAGGGGTGTTGTTCTCTTTGCTAATTCCGAAGACCACATGCTGGTCAGATAAGGTTCGTTGATTCTCGGATCAATATCAACAATAGACAGGGTTTTAAAGTTTAACGCACATACTCCATCCTTCCAGGAGCCGCCGCCCCACTCCTCTGGGACAGATACATCATTATTAGGCAGTGCCTTTTCCCCAAAGTCTGTAAAGACTGCTTTCCCATCTTTTATCTCCCAGGTCAGGCCTTCGATTCCTGCTGCCCCATTGGCCTGCCCTGCCAGCTCCATTCCTTCCGGTGAATACAGCCAGTCAATGAATTCTGCGATTCTTTCCGGATGCTTTGTCTGGCTGCCAATGGCTATAATCGTCTTTCCATTGCCGCTTGGATAGCAGCCAAAGGAAAACGGAGAACTTCCGTTTATATAAGCTGGCATGAACCCTTTTCCCATGTTCTTGTGTTCCACTGTGTTATAATAGGACGATCCCTGGAAGGACCAGAGAGAGGTCAGAATCTGACCGTCACGGTATTTATCGGATAAAATATCGTAATTTTGTGTGGTAGATTCCGGGTCAATCACTCCAGCCTGATTTGCCTGAAACAGAAATTTCAATGCTTTTACATAATAGCCATCACTGGAGGTAATATCCTGGCTGTCACTTCCGTCTGCTTTGACTAATACAAAGCCAATTTCATTATAACCATATAAAGAGGCGTAGTTTTTCGCTCCTACCATCATGTTGTCATCCCAGTCTTTGAATAATGAGATGGCATAAGTCTTTTTGCCAGAATCGCTTTTCGGTGTATTCTCCTGCATGGATTTCATCACCGGAATAAAGTCCTCTAACGATTCCATCGCCGGATATCCGATGGCCTTATAAGAATCCCACCTCACGTATGGAGATACCAGCGGCTCGATCCCCTCTGAAGATACTAACGGTGACTGATTGGATATTTCGCCTGGAATGCCATAGATTCCCTTGGTAGCCAAGTCTCCGTTCATGATATCAATTGCATCTTTATAATTGGTTAAAACTGCTTTATCTTTTAAAAGACTGGTCATATCCATAAGAAGCCCGGCTTTTACCATATTTTCAAAGCGTCCGTTCTCTGTTTTAGAAATGATAAGATCTCCCAGATTCCCTGCGGCAGAGCGGGTCTGGAATAAAGTATCTCCGCCTCCTGCCACATTAGGAGCGATAATATTAAGCTCCATATTAAATTTATCTTTTACCACCTTTGCAAACCAGCCGGATTGAATACCCTGATAATTCGCCAAGGTATCAAATACATCTACGGTGATAAATTCATCCTTTTTTTCATTGCCACTGCCAGATGAACTGGTGGTTTCCTTGCCGCATCCTGCCAATATGGTCGTGGCTGCAATAATCGTACAGAGCAGTAAACTTGTAATCCTCTTTTTCATTCTCTCTCTCTCTCCTTTTAACCTTTTACCGATCCGATCATAATTCCCTTTACAAAAAATTGCTGGAAAATCGGATAAACAAACAAAATTGGAAGCACTACGATGACAGACACCGTCATGCGGATGGAAGTTGGCGTCTGCTGGGAGGCCAGGGCAACAGCACTCACAGCAGAGGTTCCATTATTTCTTACCATTGCCGCCAGTGAACTGGCCTGATTGATATACGTATATAGTAAATACTGTAAGGAATATAATTTTTGATCCGTCACATAAATCAAGGTATCCTGAAATGAATTCCACTGCCCGACTGCTGAAAAAATCGCCACAGTCGCCAGTATGGGTTTTGCTGTGGGAAGTATAATCCTTCTAAATACAGTGAAAATCCCCGCGCCATCCATTTCTGCTGCCTCCTGTAAGGATCTTGGTATGGATTCTATATATGTCTTAACAAGAATGATATTAAATGGCTGTATAATGACCGGAATGACGTATACCCAAAAAGTATTGGTCAGATGCAGTGTTTTCATGGTGATAAACATTGGAATGAGTCCGGCATTAAAATACATGGTAATGATGAAAAACCGATACCAGAACCTCCTTTTCCACATCTTCTCCTGGGTAAATATAAATCCCAAAAACCCAGAGGCCAATACCGTAAAGGCCGTACCGATCACAGTTCTTCCAATTGATACAAGAGCCGATCTTAATAAGCCATTAATTAATAATACCTGCTTATAATTATCAAAATGAATGGATCTGGGCAAAAAACGAATGGAGCCATTGGCGCTTAAATCATTGGCGCTGATGGTATTGATGATCATATAGTAAAACGGATAAAAACAGATGAGAGTGATTATGAAGAATACGAAGTAATTAATTATGTTAAAAGTCAAATCGTTGCATTTTATTATTTTGCGTTTCTTATTCCTGGTTCCCACGAAACATTCCCCCCTTAAATAATGGACTCCCCACGTGTTTTCTTGGACACAAAGTTAACTATGGCAAGCAAGATTAAACTGATTATGCTCTTTAACATACTGATAGCAGTGGCAAGGGACAAGCTGCTTCCTGTCATGCCTATATTATACACGTACAGATCCAATACCTGAATATGCTCTTTGTTAAAAGAATTCTGGAATACATAATACTGATCCATTCCATTATTTAAGAAGTTGGCAACCGACATCATCAGCAAAACAAAAAACGTCGGCATCAAGGATGGTAGGGTGATTTCCTTCATCAAGCGGAACCTGTTGGCACCATCGACCCGGGCTGCCTCATAAAGCTCTGAATCGATTCCGGCAATTGCTGCCAGATAAAGGATTGCCCCCCAGCCCAGTCCTTTCCACACATTCCAAAAGGTCATCCACGAATAGATATGAGCATCACTGTCTAAAAATTTAATTGGCTGGGTGATGATACCCAGATGCAGAAGCAGAGAATTTACCATACCGCCATCTGTAAACAGGCTGAATGCCACAGAATAGACTAATACCCAGCTTATAAAATTGGGAAGTGCCGTTAATGTCTGTACCACATTCTTAAACCATTTGCATTTTATCTCATTGAGAAATAAGGCAAATCCAATGGGAAATACAGAGGTAAGAATCCCCAATAGGCTCATTGCAAGTGTGTTCTTCATGACCTGAACGATCTGCGCTACCTGAGTTTTATTTGCAAAAAGCGTTTGAAACCATTTCCAGCCTACAAAATCACACTGTGACAATTTAAGGGGTGGCTTATAATCGTAAAACGCATAAATCCAGCCATGCAGCGGAAAATAGGAAAACAGAAAACTCAGTATGATAAACGGTACAATACAGTAAAACAACCTGCGGCTTTGCAACGTGGTCTTAGATGCTTTTGTTGTTACAGATTTTTTCATTCCTTTCACTCCTTCACGTTTTGCTGAACCTTACTTTGTTTGATTTATTATACCATTCCGTTTTTTTCGAAGCATACCAATGAAATCTGACTGTTAATATAGAAAAAAACGATATTTTTCTCTTTTCTTATAAAACCTCTATTTCTTTCCATATTTTGTGTTGATTATTGCCAGTAATATTTCACCTTCCTGTAACATATCTAACAGCTTAAAATGATAATTAAGCCTTCCTTACACCTGGAAATCTTATGAAAAACACTTGTAAATATCATGTTGAGTGTACAAAAAAAGACAGGAACTATTTCTTCCTGTCTCTCTTATTGCATCTTCCCCTTATTGATTGTTTTTGGAAGGCTTACGGTAAAGCTGCTTCCCTTCTCCAGGGTGCTTTCAGCCACTACATTTCCACCGTGAGCTGTGACTATGGACTTTACAATGGCAAGTCCGATTCCTGCACCTCCTGTCTTTCTATCTCTGGATTTATCGGAACGATAAAACCGTTCAAAGACGAGGGCAAGCTCCCGTTCCGGGATTCCGATTCCGTTATCACTTACCTTTATGATGCCGTCATTTGGAGTTTCCGAAACTACCACTTTTACGCTCCCGCCCTCAGGCGTATATTTCATTGCATTGGAAAGAAGGTTTGCAACGACCTGGCTGATCCGGTCCTTATCTGCTTCCACCATTACGGGCGTTCCCTCTAAATCAAAGGATAGGTTTCTCTTTACCAATTCCCCGTTCATGGTGTCGGATACAATTTGAACAAGGTTTAAAAGATCTACCTTTGATTTCTTTAACACCAGATTTTCACTTTCCATTCTGGCAAGCTGCTCTAAATCAGCAACCAGAGTACCAAGACGCTTTACCTCTTCAAAGCAGCTGCTAAGCCGGCTGTAGGTAGGTTCCCATAAGCCTTCCATCATTGCCTCCAGATGGGAGCTTAAGGAGGTAAGGGGTGTCCTAAGCTCATGGGCTACATCAGCAGTGAGACGCTTTCTTAAGCTCTCCTGCTTTCCCAGACCGTCTGACAGCTGGTTGATGGCTTCCGCAAGATCATCAAGCTCTTTGATTCTGGTACCAGGCTCAAACCTTATGTTATAATTCCCTTCGGAAATCTCTTTTGCAATGTAGGCCGTCTTAGTAACCGGACGGGAAATCCGCCTGGCAAGCAAACAGCCAGCAATGATAGAACAAACACCAGATAAGATACCTATGAAGATCAGCACCTTATTCATGACATTGATAAAATCAAAATCAGCTTCGTTCATGAAAAATGGTCCGTAATATTTAATGGAAAGACTTCCAATCTCTTTTCCATTCTGGTTCAGCTCATAGACATTGTCCACAAAGCCGCCTTTGGAGCCTCTCTCTTCCATTCGTACGGATATTTCATCCATGATCTGTCCACAAAGACTCATATCGTGATTTTCAGCGTCCCATACTACGTTATGGCCTGCATCATACAGCTTTATGATATAACCGTCATATAAGGCATTCATTCCAATGGCATGAACATAATCCTGCTTCCAGACCCGTTTTAATCCATCATACTGCTTGCTTAGCTCATCAACAATATTTTCCCGCCTCTCTTCTCCCAGCTGAATGATGTACTTTTCAAACTCCCGGCTGATGAGCCAGTTGGAAAGAATTCCCGTTAAGAAGACGGTAAGAAACAGGATGAGAAAGATGGATAGTGAAAGCTGTTTTCTTAAGCTTTTCATGGCTTTACCCTCCAAACTTATATCCAAGACCTGGTATGGTCAGGACATAGACTGGGGATTTAGGATCGTCTTCAATCTTTTTTCTTATGTTCTTGATATGGCTGTCAATGGCCCTGTCGTATCCTGCGAAGCCTTTATCCATGGCAGTTTCAATCAGCTCTTCTCTTGTAAATACCTTTCCAGGGTATTTGATGAGGGCGGATAATATGTTTCGCTCACTGGGGGTCAGGGTCACAGGCGTTCCATGTTTTTTTACTTCATTCTTCTCAAAGTCCACGATGAGATCTCCGTCCCGCCAGGAATTTAACCTGGTCAATGGGATTAAATCAGGCTCTGTTCTGCGAAGAACGGCTTCAATTCGGGCATAAAGCTCCTTTAAACCAAAGGGCTTAATCACATAATCATCGGCTCCAAGAGAAAAGCCTTCTACCACATCATTTTCCTCTACCTTTGCCGTAAGCATGATGATGGGAACCCGGGACTTTTTCCTTATGGCGCTGCATACCTCTTCTCCCGAAAGATCAGGAAGCATCAGGTCAAGAAGGACAAGGGAGATGTTTTCGGCCTCGAATATCTCCAGTGCCTTTTTCCCATTTTCCGCAGGGATGGGGCAAAAGCCTTTGCTTTTTAAAAGAAGGCAGACGACCTCCAGGATTTTAGGCTCATCGTCCACCACAAGTACATTTTTTAAGTTCTTAATCATCCGAACACCTCAATCCATATCCAAAATAAGCAGGAAAAGCGGGAACCGCCCTTAAGCGATTCCCGACTTCTTTATTCCACTACGTCGTAGCCCTGATCTTCAATTTCAAATTTGATTTTGTCAATAGGAGCCTTATCCGGATCATGATCTACAGTTACTGTTTTTGCTTCTAAGTCTACGGAAACGTTAGACACTCCATCTACTTCTCCAACTGCACCTGTCACTGCTTTCACACAATGCTGACAGGACATACCTTCTACTTTTAAAATTGTTGTTGCCATTTGCAATACCTCCATTATTTTTATTTTATATTAAAGGGCTTTAAAAATTTGTAAACCTCAATATTTTTCCCGTGGTCCATAACAGGAACCGTGGCATAGACCCAGCCTTCTACCTTTTGAGGGTCAACCCCCGCTGCCAGCAGAGGCTCTGGATTTAAAACGAATACAATATCCTTATCCTGGTCTTTGCCTGATGCGGTATTGATTTCCATATTTTTGGCCCATTCAAACATGTTACCATCTCCCAGCTTCAAGCCGTAATGATCCATAGCTGAATGATAATTAATGATATCTGGGTTGTGTGTTTCAATCAGCCTGTAGGCGGATATGGCATCTGCCTTATCACTTAACGGCGATCCTCCCTTACTAAGCTTACTTCCTACGAGGAATGCTTCCCCATCTTTTTTATAATTATCAGGCAGCTTACTTTCATCAAGTCCGGCGTCTAAAAACGGCTTTGCATCAAACTTAAGCATAACATCGTATACCGGGCTTTTTTGATAATCCTCACTCCAGATAACCAGTACGCTGTCATCAGGTGAAGCTAGGGACCAGCCTCCACTCGTCTCATCACTCTTAACAGCATCCGGAAGTGCACCGATTACTGCCTCAAAGGATTTTTCTGACCCTTTTCCTATTACATCTAAATTGCCTTCTGCCGTTTTCACAACACCTGCTGTTATGGCCGCTGTAAGTATCACTGCGGCTGCAACAGATGCAATCAGCTTTCCATTTTTATTCATGGCTGGTTCACCTCTTTCCTGTCACTGGCTTAAATCTCTTAAGCCTTAATGCGTTAGTCAGTACGGAAACAGAGCTTAAGCTCATGGCGGCAGCTGCAAAGATAGGATTTAACAGCGGGCCGTTAAAGAGCAGATGAAGAAGTCCTGCTGCAATGGGAATTCCAATTACGTTGTAACCAAAGGCCCAGAACAGATTCTGCTTGATGTTTCGTATGGTCTGCCGGCTTAAATGAATGGCTGTCGGCACATCCATAAGATCAGAACGCATGAGTACAATATCAGCGGATTCCATGGCTACGTCAGTACCAGAACCAATGGCAATTCCAATATCAGCCTGTGCAAGCGCTGGTGCATCATTAATTCCATCTCCTACCATGGCAACCTTTTTGCCTTCTGACTGGAGCTTTTTCACTTCACTTGACTTATCCTTTGGAAGTACCTCGGAAAGCACACGGTCGATGCCTACTTGTTTTGCTATGGCAGCGGCAGTTTTTGAATTGTCTCCGGTGATCATAGCCACTTCCATTCCCATCTTATGAAGACTTTCAATGGCAGCCCGGCTGGATTCCTTCACCACATCAGCCACTGCAACGATTCCGGCTAAGGTTCCATTCATAGCCACATACATAGGAGTCTTACCTTCCTCTGCCAGACGATCGGAGATCTCCTCCATGCCAGCCATGGAAATATTTCTCTCTTCCATCAGCTTTCTGTTTCCGGCAAGAATGTCTTCTCCCTGAATACGGGCCTCGATTCCACGGCCTGTTAAAGCTTCAAACCGTTCTGTAGCAAAAAGTTCAAGTCCGGCTTCCTTAGCTCCCAGCACAATAGCCTGACCAAGGGGGTGCTCTGAATCCTTTTCCGCGGACGCGGTAAGCTGTAACAGGGTATCTTTTTTAATACCTTCTGCCGTAAGAACATCCGTTACCGTTGGTTTTCCTTCTGTGATGGTACCAGTTTTATCAAATACAATAGTCGTTATTTTATGAGCGGTCTCAAGTGCTTCTCCGCCTTTAATAAGGATTCCGTTCTCAGCTCCCTTTCCTGTTCCCACCATAATTGCAGTTGGTGTGGCAAGACCAAGAGCACAGGGACATGCAATTACCAGAACGGAAATAAAGATGGTAAGCGCAAATTTTAAATCTCCCCCGGTTCCGAAATACCAGGCAATGCCGGACACCAGTGCAATGGCACAGACAACAGGAACAAAATATCCGGAAACAATATCTGCCATCTGGGCAATGGGTGCCTTGGAGCCTTGTGCATCCTCAACCAGCTTAATGATCTGAGCCAGGGCTGTTTCGCTGCCGATCTTTTCTGCTTTAAAACGGAAGGCACCAGTGGTGTTTATAGAGGCCGCATAGACCGGATCCCCCTCTTTTTTATCTACCGGCATACTTTCACCGGTAAGCATGGATTCATCAATGGATGTATGGCCGCTTAAAACAGTTCCGTCTACGGGAATTTTTTCTCCTGGCTTTACTATAATAACATCCCCTATCTCCACTTCGTCAATAGGAATTTCCTTTTCTATCCCATCCATAAATACAGTAGCTGTCTTAGGAGCAAGGCCCATAAGCTTTTTAATGGCTTCGCTGGTTCTGCCCTTTGATACTGCCTCCAGGGATTTTCCAAGAAGAATCAGGGTTATGATAACACCGGCTGACTCATAATAAAGTGCATCCACAGCCATAAAATGACCGGCTGCAATCTGGAAGGTGTTATAAACACTGTAAAGCACAGCTGCTGTGGTACCGATGGCAATCAGAGAATCCATATTGGGACTTCTCTGGATCAGGGCTTTAAATCCTACGGTATAGAACCGATATCCCACTGCAATTACCGGTATCACCAAAAGCATCTCTAAAAGTGCATAAATTAACGGGTACCGCATAGGCTCAATTCCTGCCGGAAATGGCAAACGGACAAAGGATATCATAGGAGCCATGGCAATATAGAAAAGAGGCAGGGAGAAAACAGCAGAAACAATGAACTTGGTCCATAGTGTCTTAATCTCCTTTTGCTTTCTGGCCCGGTCTTCATCCGCTGCATCCGCTTTATCCACTTCCAAAGCCTGATAGCCTGCTTTTTCAATGGCCCCACGAATCGCAGACAGCCTTACCGTCTGAGGGTCGTAAGTTACCGTTGCCTTTTCCGTTGCAAAGTTTACGGAGGTCTCATCAATTCCTTCCAGCTTACCAATGGCCTTTTCCACTCTTCTTGCACAGGCGGCACATGTCATGCCTCCAACTGGTATGGTTACTTTCGCATGCTCGGTTCTTTCTGCGACCTCATATCCGATTTTGGTAACTGCTGCCTTAACAGCAGAAAGATCCACACTATCGCTGTCGTATTCCACAAACAGCTTTTCACTGGCCAGATTAACATTGGCCTGGTTGACTCCAGAAACCTTTCGCACGGTTTTTTCAATTCTCTGTGCACAGGCAGCACATGTCATACCACGTATATTTAACATTTCACTTGCCATTCTCGTTCACCTCACCTTTATTTTTAAGAACTGCCTTGAAGTTTTTTGCTACTCATGATATTATTATGACAGTTATTATGATTTTTGCAAGTATGTACTTTATTGTAATATAGTACCCAAAAGGATACTAAGAAGGAGGTCATCGCTTATGGATTGCAACTGTACCGTTTACCATTGCCCTGTAGATACTACCTTAAATATGATTGGCGGTAAATATAAAGCCCTTATTTTATGGCACTTAACAGATAAAACCCTGCGTTTTGGAGAATTACGAAAACTGATTCCTCAGGCCACTCCAAAGATGCTCACCCAGCAGTTAAGAGAATTGGAGGATAACCACTTAATCAACCGCACCGTCTATCCTGTGGTTCCCCCAAGAGTTGACTATTCCCTGTCCGAGCTGGGAATCAGCATCCGGCCTATATTAGAGGCGATTTATTCCTGGGGTACCGATTATTTGCATCAGAATGGACTTGAAGCCAGCTGTTCCATGACGTTTCATTCCTGATTCATTGATTCTTAGCCATATAGAAAAACACCAGCTTTTCATTGTCATAGGAAAGCTGGTGTTTTTATTTTTCCCAGAATCTTATAAATCTATGAATCTGTTTGCTTGACACCAAAACACGTGGAGAGGTATACTTTTATTAATAAATATAATGAAATTACGAGGAAGATAGATATGAGATTATGCATTGGCTCTGCTCCGTGTAAGGTCTGAGAGGGACGAATTTACACGGAGAGATTTATCACGTCCTGCGGACTTTGCACTTCTTAATTAAAATAAAATTTTAAGGAGCAAAGTCATGTATCATCATTTTAAAGAAAACGTAAAGGAACTTCGAACATTCCTTATTTTATGGGGGACACAGTCCTTCTCCTCACTGGGCAGCTCCATGACGAGCCTTGCCCTTGTGATTTGGGCATATGAACAAAAGGGATCTGCACTGACTACGGCACTACTTACCATCTGTTCTTATGCGCCTTATGTGATATTCAGCATATTTGCCGGTTCTTTTATCGACCGGAAGAACAAAAAACTTATTATGCTGGCAAGCGACAGCCTGGCTGCTGTTTGTACCGTTTTAATTCTTATCCTTTTTTCAACAGGAAGGCTCAGGATCTGGCACTTGTATTTCCTTAACACAGTGAACGGACTTATGAACACCTTGCAGCAGCCTGCCGCAGATGTGACGGTCAGTTTACTCACTCCGAAAAAGTATTATCAGAAAGTCAGCGGGCTTCGTTCCTTATCAAATTCCTTTGTTACGGTTCTGGCTCCAGTGCTGTCTACTGCCCTGCTTTCCTTTGCAGGCTTACGGCTGGTCATCCTGTTTGACTTAATCACTTTTTTTACAGCCTTTGTTTCACTTTTATGCTTCATAAAGATTCCCAAAATAGAGCCAGACAAGGAACAGGTGGGGGAATCTCTTCTGGAGTCTGTAAATGGCGGGTTAACTTATTTAAAAAAGGAACGGGGTATCCTTGACCTTATCTTGTTTCTGGCCGTGATTAATTTTACAGCCTCTATTTTTAATGCCGCTCTTCCGCCTATGATGCTTTCCAGGGCCGGAGGCGGGAAAATAGAACTTGGTATGGTAAATACAGCCGCAGGACTTGCCACACTGGCAGGAAGCATTCTGGTAACGCTTCTTCCTGCTCCGAAAAGCCGGGTAAGAGTGATATTAAACTGTCTGCTCTTTTCCATGAGCACTGAGAACTTCATTCTGGCCCTTGGAAGAACTACTCCTGTCTGGTGCTTTGGGTCTGTCCTTGGCTGGATACTAATTCCCGTTATGGGAGCTAACATGGATGCCCTGCTTCGTACGAAAATACCGGTAACCATGCAGGGACGGGTATATTCTGCAAGAAATACGCTGCAGTTTTTCACCATACCTCTGGGCTATTTATGCGGAGGCATACTCATCGATCAGGTTTTTGAGCCCTTGATGGCACATCAGGCTCCCGGCAGTCTTCTTTTACAAGTCTTTGGATCAGGAAAAGGCTCTGGCGCTGCCCTTCTCTTTTTTATAATCGGTATTACAGGCGCTTTATCCTGTCTGCCTTTTCGTCTGGACCGGCATCTATGGGAGCTGGAGGAAACAAATTAGAGGAATGTTTACAATCATTTTGCACAGGATGGCTCTTATGGCCGCCTGTGCATTTTTATACCCTAAAAATCAAAAATCTTGATGAATTATATCTGATTTTGTGTTAAAATAATAAGAGTTTCGTCAACAAAAATGGGGGCCCAAACGATATAAAATTAGTTTTTGGGGTAATTTATTTATGTATGGTGAAAAAATAAAGACAAAGGAATTCTATTGAAGAATAGGAATGGTCGAACAATGGAACCAAAGTTAGAAAAAAAATATGGTCTTATTACAGCCATTGCCATGGTTGTGGGCATCGTGATCGGAAGCGGTGTTTTTTTTAAGGCAGAAAAGATCCTTACGGCAACGGGAGGCAATCTAAAACAGGGAATCCTGGCCTGGGTAATCGGCGGCATTATCATGATATCCTGTGCTTACACCTTCTCTGTTATGGCTACCAGATACCAGTACGTCAATGGAGTGGTGGATTATGCAGAAGCTGCCATGGGGAAAAAATATGCTTTTTATGTAGGCTGGTTTATGGCAATCATCTATTACCCTACCATTACCTCTGTGTTAGCCTGGGTATCCGCCCGGTATACCTGCGTAATTCTGGGTTTTTCCATAACCGGCGGCGAATGTATGACAATCGCATGTCTCTACCTGGTTGCCAGCTTTACACTCAATGCCTTATCTCCTGTCCTTGCAGGTAAATTTCAGGTAAGCACGACGGTCATTAAACTGATTCCGCTTTTTTTAATGGCAGTGGTGGGAACCTTTATGGGAGTGAAAAGCGGTATGACTGCTTACAATTTCACTCATTATGTGTCTCAAAGTACAAAAGGCGGCTTATTTACTGCCATTGTTGCAGCCAGCTTTGCTTATGAGGGCTGGATCATTGCTACCTGCATCAATGCAGAGCTAAAGGATGCAAAAAAGAACCTTCCTCTGGCGCTCATTGCCGGAACTTTTATTACCATGTCCGTTTATATCCTTTACTACATCGGACTGGCAGGAACCATTAAGAATGAAGTCATGATGGCAGGCGGAGAAACAGGTGCCAAGCTTGCATTCCAGACCATCTTCTCTTCTGCTGGCGGTTCTCTTTTATTTGTATTTGTTATTATCTCATGCCTTGGGACCTTAAATGGCCTGATGCTTGGCTGTACCAGAGGAATCTATTCCATCGCAGCCAGAGGTCTCGGACCAAATCCAAAGGTTTTCAGCCAGGTGGATCCTACCACCAATATGCCTGTTAACTCTGCAATTCTGGGGTTATTTTTATGCGCTTTATGGCTCCTTTATTTTTACGGAGCCAACTTAACGAATAGCTGGTTCGGTTTCTTTAGCTTTGACTCGTCTGAGCTTCCCATTGTTACGATTTATGCGCTTTATATTCCTATCTTTATCATGTTTATGAAGAAGGAAAAAGAGCTTACATTTTTCAATCGGTTTCTCATGCCAAGCCTTTCTCTTTCAGGCAGTATCTTTATGATTATTGCTGCATGGTTTGCTCATGGAATGGCGGTTGTGGCATTTTTAATTGTGTATTTAGTGGTGATGGCGTTTGGTGCACTGATTGTAAGAAGAAAGAATATAACATTATAAGAATGAAATTAAAAAAGGAAATCCTGATTCACTTCAGGGTTTCCTCTTTTATTATTGAGTTTTCGATTTTTTATTATCCAGATAGAACTGGACAAAGCTGTCAATGGTGAACTCCTTAAGCTCAGAAGTATCGTCACTTATCAAATGAAAGAAGCAGCCTGGCATCTCACCTTTGTTTAAATTCTTACGAATACAGGGATCGCAGCCCTTATCGTGATTTGTAGGATGCAGCTTACATGTTGTCTCGTTGCAGGTACAGAAGTTATTCTCATTCGCCATAATTCTTATCCTCCAATGTCTGATGCAGATCCATTCGGATTTGACCCTTTTGTAACCGCTATTATAACAGGCTTTTTTTAATATGTAAATATAGTTATTATTATCATTTTCATATGCTTATTCTGTCATATGTCGCTTATCTCTTCCTGTTACAAAGCTTTGGTCTTCTGCTCTTATTCTTCGGAATTAAAAAAATGGATAATTTCTTCCAGAAACTGGCAACATCCATCATACAACTTTTGAAGATCCTCAAAAGACAGCTGATCCACATGGATGCCACAGACGCATACCGTCACATGGTTTGTCATTGCAGCTATTTTTTCCGCGAACAGCTTGGCCAGCACGTCGTCCTTATGGCCAAGGCAATTTAATATGGAGGTGGTGGCACTAATCCCCTCCCCCGTCAGGCTGGGACGGGGGACGGAAAGTGCTGTACTCCCAATATGAGGAAGGTCGCCTCCATATAGGAGGACGCAGATATCATCTCCCATGGTATTTACATCACAGCGAACTTCTGTACCGTTAATTACCATTTTATACGTTTTCATGAGACTCCTTATCCATGCCTATTCCCACCGTCTGAAGCCTTCCACCTTAATTCCTGCTGCATCCAGAATCTTTCCAGCGATATGGAAATTAATGTCCTCCAGGGACTTTGGCTTACTGTAGTATGATATGACAGGCGGCAGGATAACCACGTTTTGAAGCCTGGATAAATACTCCATATTCCGTAAATGAATGGGACTTAACGGCGTTTCCCTTGCCACCAGAATCAGCTTTCTTCTTTCCTTTATGGTCACATCTGCTGCCCGAAGAAGCAAATTATCGGAATAACCGCTGCAGATTCCTGCTATCGTCTTCATGCTGCATGGGACTACGATCATGCCTTCTGTTTCATAGGTTCCGCTGGCTATGCTGGCACCGATGTTCTTATTGTCGTAACACACATGGGCAAGTCCTTTAAATTCCTCCAGCCTCATATCAAGCTCATGAAGAATGGTCTCCTCCCCGCCTTTACTGACCACCAGATGAATCTCATAATCCGGCAGCTTCTTTAACTGTCTGATGCAGGCTGCTGCCAGAGGGACCCCGCTTGCCCCGCTGACTGCAACTACAATTCTCTTTTTATCCATAGGCTTATAACAGGCTCATGATGACATGGGACCAGAAGTAAGAAAAGGGCATGACAAGTACCATGGCAGGAAGCATGTTGGCAATGGGGAAGGATTTGATACCGGATATTCGAAGTCCGGTCGCCAGCATTAATATACCTCCACAGGCTGTAAAATCACTGAGCATCTCCTTGTTGGTCAGGGGCATGATAATGGATGCACTAAAGAACAGGAGTACCAAAACCACGAATTGAGGCACACAGACGGTGCAGGTAATATATCCAAGGCTGGCTGCAAAAATAGCTGCGGTAAAAAAGTCAAGGATTGACTTTGAAAACAATATGGTATGGTCTCCGGTCATACCTGCCTGCAATGCTCCGAAAATACCGGTCCCGCTTGCGCAGAACAGTACCACAATGCTTACAAGCTTCTGCATGAATTCTTCCTGACTCATGTCTGAATCTTTCCCGGAAAAAATTCTGGAAATTGGTGCCTGTACCTTCTTTGCTACTACCGTGATTCCATATTCCAGATGAACAAGTTCACCAATGGCGGTTCCAATAATAACGGCAAAGACCACCGCTGGTAGATAGGTTAATTTTACAATGGCCGTAATTCCCATGGACATGGAAGCCACACCAAAAATCAGGGTCAGATTGTTGCGCAGATGCTCTGGTATTTTATTACCCAATAAGGCGCCTGCAGCACCCCCTGCCAGTACTGCCAGGCTGTTGACGATTACTCCAATCGGCATATTTGCCACCTCTTATGTTGTATTTTCTATTTCTTAAACATGTCCGGGACCCAATGGGAAGGATCTACATCCATAAACTTTGCCCGCTGGAACCGATGCTTTTGATCGAATGGTACGGTACAGTCAAAAATTGTTTTACAGGCAATTCCATGATCGCGGATGGATGGGGAATTAGCTGGGTCATTGGAAGGATCCAACGGATGACAGCGTACCCCAGGAATGCAAACTATACCGGAATCTCCCTGCATACGGGTATTCATAGCCCAGACAACATCGTTGATATCAAATGGGTCTACGTCCTCATCTACAAGGACCACCAGCTTTAATTCACTGAATGCAGAGAATGCAAGGAGTGCTGCCTGGCGTTGTCTTCCTTCATCACTTGGTATCTTTTTGCAGAATTGCAGCACAGCCATGTATTTACCGCCGCCACTGGAGGCACAGTAAACATTTAACAGCTTTCCTGGCATTGCTTTTTCTACCATCTGTAATATACTGGCTTCCGTCGGGATACCAGCCATGCTTACGTGCTCTTCACTTGGACCGATACAGGTCTGCATGATTGGGTTGGTTCTGTGGGTTACTGCCTTTACCTTAATAATGGGAATCTCCGGGTTTGCAGGTCCTGTATAACCAGGGAACTCAGGCATAGCTTTTCCGGTATTGGTGTTTTGATCCTCTCTCACACGGATTCCAGGAAGAAGCTCTCCTTCAATGACATATTCTGCATTGGCAATGCATTTTTCATCGATGGTAATACACTGGGTAAGCTCTACCCCTTCTTTTCGAATGGCTCCGGCAATCTCTAACTCATTAAAGCCAAGAGGCGTTGTAGGCGGTTCAAAACAGGAAGCGATTTCTATGGCAGGATCCACACCGATGCTGATTGAGATAGGAAGCGGCTTTCCGGCTGCTTCTGCCTTTTCTCTAAATACACCAAGATGTCTGGAGCCTGGCACAAAGTACATGGAAATCTCGTCCTTACTCTGAAGGCAGAGGCGGTGAATGGTCACATCGGATTCCTTTGTTTCCGGGTCAGAAGCATAACACATACCTAAAGTTATGTAAGGTCCGGCGTCCTCTTCTGTGTTGGTAGGTGCAGGCACCAGTTTTCTGATATCAAAATCAGGATCTGTGGCATAATGAACCACTTCCTGGCATTTTGCATCCTTTTGATTGATTACCACTGGCTTCACCGGGTTCTTTACAGATTCATTTAAAAGATGGCCCAGACGCTCTGGAGCCTCATCAAGAAGATATCCCACTCGTTTGCGGCTTGCAAGAACGCCAATGGCGACTCTGGCATCCTCATGTCCTGTTACCTTGTTAAATATCATGGCAGGCCCTTCCTGGGTGGGGCGCATAACCGTACCGCCTGCTCCAACATGGCGATAGACACCGGATAACTGAGCATGAGGATGAACCTCCACATCAGTTTCTATCAGCTGTCCTGGAATTGATTCCAGAAGCTCTAAGGCAGAACGCAAATCATTCACTTTAATTTTAGACATAAATAATCCTCCTTGTACTTTTTCATTCATCGGCCGTTAAGGATACTATGAGCTATATTGCGGCTATACAGTCAAGAGGTTTTTCTTATTATGTATAAGATATTTTTATTTTACCTCACGTACCGCTATCTTCACCCTGAGCGCATTTAAAAAATCTAAACGAAAAAAAGG
Organism: Clostridium sp. 12(A); assembly: GCA_000526575.1. Classification (GTDB taxonomy): domain Bacteria; phylum Bacillota; class Clostridia; order Lachnospirales; family Lachnospiraceae; genus Lacrimispora; species Lacrimispora xylanolytica. The sequence goes on from JAGI01000002.1 coordinate 1,409,019, forward strand.
CTGCCATAACGGCAGCCCTTTTGTTTCGATTCAATTCTTTACAACCGGAATCTGTAAGCAGCAATAATCTACATTGTGTTCTGAATTATAAAAGGTGGTATCAAGCAGACAGAGATCCAGGGCATCCCCGGTAATTCTGTAGTTGTTCTTCTCGGCCCATTCCTTCAAATAATGAAAATCCTTTTCTTCATAGGGATAGGAGTATTTGTACATACAAAGATACGTTCCTCCCGGAATCTCTTCTACTCCTGGCAGATCAGGCTGAGGATATGGAAGCACCACAAATATCCCTGAATTCTCATAGAGATCTTCACTATAAAACTGTTCATAACGAATGAGAGTACCGAATCCGCAGGAGGGAATGGTGTCGGAATCAAATAGCTTGTTCCATGCCTTCATCAGAGTAAGATGAAGAACATTCTTTCCTGGCCGCTCCTCAAACGGTACAAACAACACTTGTCTTTGAGGAATCTGTTTCAAGAGAGGAGTCTCCGCCTTATAAGTTTTTTTCGAATCCTCATAAAAATTAATTCTTTTTTGCAGATACATCCTTGTACGGTTCAGCTCTTTCATCTGTTCATCAATGACATTTTTCTGCAATTCCAACAGATTGATGACAGATTCTAAATTTCTGGATTCTATGTTCTTTTTAATATCTTCAAGCTTTACCCCAAGCTTTTTTAAGAGACAGATTTCCCTTAATACCGGAATCTGGTAAACGCTGTAATAGCGGTATCCGTGGTCATTGATAAATGTGGGCTTTAATAAGCCGATATGATCATAGTAAATAAGGGTCTGGCGGGTGAGATGATGTAGCTTTGCCATTTCACTGATTGTAACTAATTCATTCTCCATGCTGTATTATTTCCTTCTCCTGTGATATAGCCAATGCATGATCACAGTATACCATGCCTGCCTTTCTTCTTACAAGATGAAGCTTTTTGATTCAGGAGAGTTACGAATTAATAAGATTTCTTCCAGTTAGCAAATATCTGCTCTGACTCCTTTAGAAAATCTGATGGAATGGTAATGGATTCGTCTGTCACAGTCTTATTTTTATCAAAGATGGGCCATGGGTTACAGCCGCCTGCTTCCACCTCTACCAGATCCATGGAGAACTGATTTCCGCAGTTTTGACAAACTAATTTATCACCTTCCTGTTTATAATAGCCTCTTCCTGAACCAAAACAGATCTGGCACGTATTAAATGCGGTACGGATGGTTCCATCTGGTGCCTTCACTGCTAAAACCTCCATTTTGGTTCCATCAGCTGTCACTGGATAAAAGCTTGCTTTGTCACTGATCTCGCTTACGGGGATTACCAGATCTCCGGAGGCATTCTGATACTGGGCTGCCTTATCCGAAGAACCGCTCTCCTTCTTATCCTTGGCAGAACAGGCAGTCAGGGCGATGAGGGCCAGGGCCATAATTAAGATGGAACGGAAAAATATCTTAGTTTTATGTGTCATGATCTGATTCATTTACAAACCTCCTGAATATGAATTTATTTAATGGTTTACGATTTTCCTCTTAAAAAGAACATGGCGGCAATCAAAAGGGCGGCCGGTATAATACAATGCCAATGGCTTAAAATTAAGTTCATGAACGAAGCTCCTTTCCCAGATTTTTACGGTCTGCCTACTGACAGCAGGAGCCTCCTGCCCCCTGAAAGGTGGTATCGGGCCAGATCTGAGTTTGAAAGTTCCCTATCTCTTTCTTGATTTCATTTAAATCCATCTTGCTGATATCATCCACTACCTTAATATAGCCATAAGAGGTATTATCTCCATTGGAAAAATCAAAGCTTCCTGCCGGTGTGAAATACAACCGGTTGTCTCCCGGTTCCAGAGGAACCTGAGTTGCAAAATCAGGCACAAGTATGGTCGTTCCATAGTTATTCCCAGTGGTGCTGTCTATGATATTCCATTCCACGTCAAGGCCAGACTTTACCACTGCAGCTGCTGGCTGAAAGCCTTTATCTGTCAGCTCCATGGTAATTTTTTGAATGGGGTTGCCATTCTCATCTACAGATTCTTCCCCTATTGCAACATCATCGGTGGGAATCGTAACCCCTGCCGGAACTGGCTTATCAAGGAGATTTTCTGCCTCATTCTCAATAGTTCCGGTGCCAGCTGCCTCTTCTGTAATAGATATGGTTCCCCGTATCATTCCCATCCAGCAGCTGTAGGAAACCTTTCCTGTCTTTTCGGGAGTAAATTCTATGATGTTCTCTCCTGTTTGAAAGGTGTGTTCAATGCCGAAATCCCTGATGATCATACGGTTATTGCAGCCGTTGATGCTGCCTTTTGGCGCATCGATAATCCATTTGACAGGAATCCCTGCCTGTACCTTTATATTGGGATATTTGCCGGAGGATAAGGTGCTGTTAATGATCTGAACGCCGTCTTCTATCTTCTGGGCAGGCTGGTTTTCCTGGCCAGCCCCGTTATCCTTTTCCTGTGCAAACGCCAGATTTGGCACGGATACCCCGGAAAGGCTAAAGCCCTGAGTCACCATGGACAAACCAAGTACTACCACAAGAACCGCTCCCGCCGTCATGATCTTACCGGCAAACTTTTTCCCAAGCACCGTTGAAAGCGCACCTAATCCGAACATTAATGGTACGGTTCCCAGGCTGAATAAAAGCATGGAAAGAGCGCCGGAAAATGGATTGCCTGTGGATAAGGCGTAAATCTGCATGGCCTGCAAAGGTCCGCAGGGCATAAAGCCATTTAGGAGCCCCACAAACAGAGGGCTGTTGCTTTTTGCTTTCTCCTTATACACTCTTTTAGCCAAAAATCCGGGCATTCTGGGATTCAGCTTTCGCAGCCAGGGAAAAATTCCAAGCATATTGATTCCCATAATCACCATGAAAAGACCGGCGATCAGTTTTAAAATTCCTTGCAGGGTGGTGGAAAAGGTAAATACAGACCCTAACGCCCCTACCACAAAACCGATGACGGTATAAGACAATACTCTTCCGAGATTATAAAGAAAGGTAGGACGAAGAGCTGATAAACGGCCTTTTTCCGTAGAATCTCCAGCCGTATATGGAATGCACTGGGATAAGTTTATGCCGCCGCACATGGCCACGCAATGGACCGATGTAATAAGACCGATGACAAAAAGCATTCCATAGCTCATGGTCTGATCTGCAAGCTGACCTGGTGTCAAAAGGGTTAACAGACCGGTATTTTCAATTACCATGTAAAGAGCAGCGATGATGAGCAGGATTCCCGTAATCCGGCTGGCATCCGTTCCCTTTTTATCCTGATCCGTAAGCACCATATAGTCCAGATTTTCAATCACACCTACAATGGTCTTGTAAGAAATAATATCTGTGTCATACGTCACATTTGCTTTTCCTTCGTTGTAGCTTACTTCTGCACTGATAATCCCGGCCGTGTTCTTAAGCTTTTTTTCGATCTTGTTCTGACAGCTTACACAGGTCATGCCGCCAATGCGCAGCACTCTTGTTTTTACGATAGATCCCATGGCCATCCTCCTTATGATTTCTGATGAAAAGAATAGCAGGACGATATGTAGAAGTTGTGTAGATGAGAATATTTATGAAAAAAAGCATGTATCCCACCTGAAAATAAGGGAGAATACATGCTTTATGTAAATAGCTCTATTTTTTTTCCTGTTCTTTCAGAAGAATCAGGGCTTGAATCAGTTCCTCACAGATCTGGTTCATGGTCTTATGATCGGTCTCTATAATGATGTCTGCTGCCTTACGATAATAATCTGCCCGTTTTGCCATCAGTTCCTTTATAAATTCCACATTCATGTTTCCATTTAAGATGGGGCGTTCGTCGCTTGTCTTTACGCGGCTTAAAATGGTCTCCGGAGCTGCTGTTAAAAGCACAATCCGGCTGATTTTCTTTAAATTTGTTACATTTTCTTCCCGGATTACGGCACCGCCTCCGCAGGAAATAACGGATTGTCTGCAATCCTTTAACCGGATAATGGCCTCGCTTTCACACTTACGGAAATACTCTTCCCCATGCTCTGCAAAGATATCCTTAATAGCCATGTTCTGATCCTTAACGATCATGGCATCCACATCCACTTCTTCCATGGCAAGCTTATCCTTTAGATATCTGGATATCGTACTTTTTCCGGCACCCATAAAACCAATTAAAGCAATGTTAAAATCAAAGAGACATTTGCTCCCCACCCGTTTCCCAGCGGTTTCAATGGTATGTAATATTTCCTGCAGCTCTTCCTCATAAGGACTGTCTTTCAGCCCAGTAATACGTTTCTCTCCATCCATCTTAGACTGGTCTTCCAGAATCGGAAGCCGGCCTTCTTTCTTTGCCTCCATCGCTTCCGCTTTCAGGCTTAAATGCTGATGTAACAGCTCCAACATATTCTGATTGCTAAGTTCCAGATCGCGGTTTATTTCCTTCAGTTCTCTCATATGGCTTCTCCGTCTTTTTCCATAGTATGATTTTTGTGTTTTACAAACTCAATATAATCACTTCCCCAATTCCCTAAAGCCTCTAACACGGACTCAAACTTTAAGCCGATCTCACTTAAGGAATATTCTACTCTGGGAGGAATCTGGGAGTATTCCCGTCTGATGATGAGACCTTCCTCTTCCAGGGACTTAAGCTGTCTGGAAAGAGTGGTATGGGTGATATCTTCCGGCATCTTCCTTTGCAGCTCATTGAATCTGACCGGGCCTTCCTGCAATAAGTATAATAAATATATGGACCATTTACCAGAAAGAATCTTCTGAGAGGTAACGTAAGGACATAAGCCATATAAATCTTTTTTCGCCATAATAGTACCCTCCTTGATACTAGGTATCATAAAATATCGTAGTTTACAATTGTGTTCTATGCTATATAATAAACTGGTGGACACATTATATCATAAAAAAGTGAGAGGAGCAACAACGATGAAGGAAGTTCTTGATTACTTAAAAGCAAGCGGTACCTTTTATTTAGCAACCAATGAGGAGGACCAGCCAAGAGTACGCCCATTTGGCGCTGTCTGTGAATTTGAAGGAAAGCTCTACATCACAACTAATAATAAAAAAGCTGTTTTTGCGCAGATGAAAAAGAATCCAAAAATTGAAATCTCCTGCATGAACAAGGGAACCTGGCTGAGACTGGAAGCAGAAGCCATCCACGATGACCGCAGAGAGGCCCGTGTAGCCATGATGGAGGACAACAAAGCTTCACTGAGTAATCTGTATTCTGTTGATGATGGCATCTTTGAGGTTCTTTACCTGAAAAATGCAACTGCTGCCATCTACTCTTTCACAGGAGATCCAAAGGTAATTGAGTTCTAATATGGATATAAACTAAAAAAAGTCCAGGGCAGATGCCTGGACTTTCATTTATTCATTCATTTATTCTATTTATTCAGACATCAGCCGTTTCTCCCCTTCAATTTCCTGAATGGGCTTAATATCCTGAGTCAGTTCTAATACGCCAAGGTACTCCCCTTGTTCGTTTCTTACTGCAAAATAACGAATCAATACGTATTTACCAGCCATTTTGATCCAGAAGTCCTCATGGTCTTTTACACCATTTTTAAAATCCTCTACAATCTTCTCCACGATGTGGACGCTTGCCGGAGGATGACAGTTGGAAACATTTCTTCCAAGAATGGTCCTGGTCCGCGGGAAGGCCCGTTCTTTTCCTTCTGAAAAATATTTCACCTGGTCATTTTTATCCACAAAGGTCAAATCAAAGGGAAGAGTATTTAAGGTCGCTGTCAGTTCCTCTGGAGTCCATTCTCCAGACGGAAGCTTTATAAGCCCTGATACCTCAGGTTCTTCTTTCTTTTCTTCCTCTGCCTTCTTCTTGTCTGCTGCTCCAGGCTGATAGGTTGGAACATGATCAATGACAAATCCGATTTCCAGGCTCTCGTCTGCGATTACTTTCCATTCTTCCTCTGTAAGCTGTTCTAAAAGCATGGGAATCATGATATTTTCTTCTTTAAATATCATTTCCCCAATCTTATCAAGGACTTCCTCTGTCTTACTTATAAGAGTCTCATTCTTCTCCACTCTGTTAAGAAGCATATCCGTTACTTCCTTAACCTGAGCTCTGATCTCATCATCCACTCCCCACATTACCTTCGGGGGTGCTGTGATTCCGTACTTTTCCATGTAAGGAAACAGAAGATTTTCTTTTTTCTGATAATGAATGGCTAAATCCTTAAGCTGTTCCATCCCATTAAGAAGGTTTTGATAGGCGTCCATATCATTAAACATGGTCAGGGATAAATAGGGTCGGATCTCCTTATCCATAATATGATTGATCTTTTTGTTTTCCCTCACCAGGGTATTCACCGGATGACCAGGGATCAGAGCCGGGTCGGTTTCCTGATGGATTTCCTCAATGGAGCCTTTAAAAACAGCGGCATGAACATCGCATAGCCTTTGTACCTCTTCCAAAGGAAGCCCTTCAGCAATCAGTGCTGATTCCGCCACAGAGATTTCAGAAGCAGAAACACCATGAAATGCTTCTTCAAAGATGGCCTTTACTTCCTCTACCGTCTTTCCTTCATGCAGCTTCCTGATAATATCCTTAATGGCTTTTTGTCTCATCTCACGGTTGTTGATGTATTCGCTCACATGAATTCCTCCTTTTCAGAAAACGCCCCAGTCTGAGTATGCTTTTTAAGTTCAATCAGAAAGAGGCGTTTATGTCTTATTCTACTTTGATTACTGCTACCGGACAACCATCCTGAGCTTCTATGGCTGAATCTATCACAGACTCTGGTACTTCGTCCACGTATGCCTCTGCCGGTCCATCGTCTCCCATACGGAATACCTCCGGACAAGTGGAAGCACATAATCCGCACTCAATACATCCTTCTCTGTCTACCTCTGCCTTCATATCAAAACTCCTTTCTCTTTTACGGGTCCTGGCAACATTTAAACGGCCTGGACCATGATACCTCATTATTGTTGGTAATAATTTTACTAATTATTCCTTATTGTACCAAAAAAAGCGGCCTCAGTATGTTGTAGAAACAACATAAAGACCGCTTTTTGATTAAAATAACCTTAATATTTTAAATGTGTTCTTATCGAAATCAATAATTCCCTCCGTTTTCATCAGATTCAGTTCTCTTGTCAGAGCACTTCGGTCTGCACAGAGATACTCTGCCAGCTCAATTCTTCCCATGGAAATGGTAAAATATCTGCTGTTATGCTTCCTGGCCTGATTGTCCAGAAAACAGAGAATCTTTTCCCGGAGAGTCTTTTTTGTGGTAATCTCCAGCTTTTCCATCAGCTGTACGCTTTTATCCGCAATGAGAGTTACCATATTTTCAATAAGCCTGTGATGGAAAAGACAGGATTTGGTGCAGGAATGCATCACTCCCTCAAAGGGCAGATACAAAACTCTGGTATCCTTGCCTGCCACAAAGGTTACGGTTGCCGCAATGGTATTTCCACAGGCAAACAATTCCCCAAAGAGCTCCTTTTGCTCCATCACTGCCAGTATGGTCTTATTGCCCCATAAATCCTCTTTTATCATCTTGACGGTGCCTTCCAGGATCACTCCCACACATCGTACCTTTTCTTCTGATAAAAGAATGTATTCTCCTTTTTGGTACGTTTTAATAAAGCTTCCCAGGCACTGAAATACGGAGAGTAAATCCTCTCCTTCGATTCCTACAAATAGAGGGATCTGGCTATAATCATGTAAATGGTCTGATATACTTACTTTTGTCACTGATTCAAATATTCCTGTCCCAGAGCATCTGCAACAATCAGAGCGTTATATAACTGCTCTGGAGTTACATCTCCGATCATGTTATGTATGCTTTCGCCCTCTGCGCAGGCATTCTCTGCTGCAATACGGACGCGTTCCTGATCCGTTACCCCAAGCTCTTTTAAAGTCACCGGAAGACCTACACTTGTACAAAATTCCATGACTTCGTAAAATTCTTCTTCTGGTGCATTCTCAAGGATGAGCTGTGCTAAGGTGCCGAATGCAACAACACAGCCGTGCATGGTGCTTTCACACTCTGTTAAAGCGGTAAATCCATTGTATACCGAATGAGAAACAGCAAGTCCGCCATTGTCAGCACCCACGCCGCTTAAATATGTGTTGGCCTCTATAATCGATTCCAATGCGGGGGTTACCACTTTATTTTCACAAGCCTTAAGGGCTTTGTAGCCGTCCTCCAGCAGGGTGTCATAGCATAGCCTGCAAAGAGCCATGGCAGATTTTGTGATTCCGCCATTTTCCAGGCTGGGTGCCTTTGCCTTTTCGCAGGCTCTGGCTTCAAAATAAGTACCCAAGGCATCTCCCATTCCTGCCACAAGGAATTTGGCCGGGGCGTTTGCTATGATGTCAGAATCCACAATGACCGCATCCGGATTCTTTGGATAGAAAATATAGTTGGAAAAACTTCCGTCATTATGATAAATCACTGACAAGCCGGTGCAGGGTGCATCGGTGGCGACCACAGTAGGAATGATAAGGACTGGAAGATTCTCATAATGAGCCGTTGCCTTTGCTGTATCAATGGCAGACCCACCGCCTACGGCTGCAACGCAGTCAATTCCTTTCTCCTTTACAATGGCACGCATCTTTTCTACTTCACCAATGGAACTGATTCCTCCAAAAATCTCAAAATAGATTTTGGCATCCGTTCCTTCAAAGCTTTTTGAAAGCTTTTCATGGCAGCTTTTATAACCGCTGTTGCTGCATATAAACAGGAAGGACTTCCCCAGATTTTTCGTTTCTTCATAGACATGAAGAAGGGCACCCTGACCCTGTACATACTTTAATGGTGACCTCATCAGCTTTAACATAGTAGACTCCTCTCTTCTTATGTAAATATTTTAGCTATGTCAAATATACTCCTCTATATTTTAAATGTCAATATTTTAACAAAGGTTTAAAGAATAAGATTTGAACAGGCTAAAGATACTTATATAAAGAAGAGAAATGCTTTCTAGCCTCTTGCTTTACCTGTCATGTGACTGATGCTTATCTTCATGACCTTTGTTTTATCCGCTGCATTTTTTATATAAAGCTTTCCCTTTTCCAGAAAATCCGGAGAATATTTATGAAGAATTTCTATGAGAGCCGCTTCTTTTTCTTCCCCTGTTATCAGCCCCGCCTCACCAAATGCAATAACGCTTTCATAATCTGTGGTAAACTTATCCGGAATTACATTGGTATCACCTACCACACAAAAAGATACCTTGGGATTTTTTAACAGGTTATCAAGCTTATGTCCTTCTGTCGCACAGTGAATGTAGATCGCCTCATGATGATAAACGTAGCTGATTGGCAGGCCGTAGGGTTGTCCCTCTGAATCAACGGTTGATAAGATACCGTATTGCTGCCTTTTTAAAATATCTAATATTCTCTCCTGACCGATTTCTCTGTCTTTTCTTCTCATTTCCCGAAACATATCTGCTCTCCTATCTGTAAAAACCGGCTTTCAGCTCCCGGCAACAATGGTTACAATTTTTTATAATCATACACGGTAAGCATTAAATTATCAACCAGAGATTTCATTTACTCTTATATAGAATCACTAAGTCATCAAAAATCAGTTAATTGAGAATAAAACCTCATATTTCAATGGGTAGTTGTTGCATTTTGGTTCAAATCATATTAATATAATTCCATAAATCTATGGTTGGAGGGATTTCATGGCTCTTGATTTAGCCACACTGTCGATTGTACTTTTTTTTATCAGTTCAATCCAGGCAATCGTTATGCTATTCATATTTCGCATTATACATAACTATCCGGGCATGAATTATCTTCTTGCCAGTTGCTTCTTTACTGCGCTCAGCGGTCTTGTTTTTGCGCTCCGGGGCAGCTTTATTTCTGACGCTCCGGCTATCTTGATATCCAATTTATCTACCTTCCTTGCAGTGATTGCATTAAATGTTGGATTTTCAAAATTTCTTGGACTATCCATTGCAAAAAAATGGCTGCTTGCCACATTCCTTCTGTTTTTCATCAGTTTTTTTATCTTTACATTAGCCATTGATGATGTGAGCTGGCGTATCATCTTGTTTTCCCTGCTTATTTCAGGAATCTCCTTTTCCAATGCCGGAATCCTTCTTCACCACAAAATAGATTCTGTCCGTCAGACTACCCGTCTGGCTTCCGCTGTTCAGCTTATATTTGGAGCGTTTTTTGTTATCCGGGCTGTTATTACATTTTTTCACAAAACAAGTGATATCTTTGTGCCTACCCCGCTCCAGCTTCTTGTATTTTTTATTTCCATCGCTACCATTATTATATGCTCCTATTGCTTCATAATCATGGCAGTACAGCGAGAGCACTGGGAAAAGAAGCAGGCCAATGAACAGTTTCAGCTGATCTTTGAGACCATACCGGATACAGTCCTTATTACCGGCTTTGAAACTGGTGAAATCGTTGAGACCAATGAAACATTCACCGAGGAAACTGGCTTTAGCCGGGAAGAAGCCATTGGTAAGACTCCCATGGAATTAAATCTCTGGTTATGTTCCAAGGAACGGGATGCCTTTATGGATATGATACAAAAGCAGGGCTTTTGCAAAAATGTGGAAATACATATAATGACAAAAACCAGAAAAAAGATATCTGTCCTCATTTCAGCTAATTTAATGAAGATGGACCAGAACTTGTTCATCATCAGCGTGATACGAAATATCTCCCAAAGCAAAGAGCTTGCAAAAAGGCTTAACACCAGCGAAGAAACCTTTAAGGCCATTATGGAGCAAAGCCCTGTTTCCTTTATGCTTACCAAAACCAACGGAGAGATTGAATATGTAAATAATAAGTTCCTGGAGCTGACAGGCTATCAGGAAGAAGAAGTCATTGGAAAAAATCCAAGAATCTTAAAATCCGGCTATCAGTCAAGAAAGTTTTATCATAATTTATGGAATACCATTACCTCAGGATGCCAATGGAGCGGTGAAATCCGCAATCGTAAAAAAAACGGAGAAATCATGTGGGAATACGTAAGTCTTACTCCCATTCTTGATGATGAGGGGAACATTATCCGCTATCTTGGAGTCCAGGAGGATATCTCAAACCGTAAGCTGATGGAGGACGAATTAAAGATACAGGCCAGAACCGATATGCTTACAGGGGTGATGAACCGAAGATATTTTATAGAAAAAGCAGAAAAAAGATTATCTGAAATGAACACGCTGCAAGAAAAAGCAGTCTTTTTAATGATTGATATTGACCGGTTTAAGGATATCAATGATTCCTTCGGTCATATTACGGGGGATAAAGCCATTCAGATTGTAGCAAGACAGTGCCAGAAGATGATCAAGCATAAAGATCTTTTTGGCCGGATCGGAGGCGAGGAATTTGGTGCCCTCATCTTTGCCCAAAGCCAGGAGGAATACAAAAAAGCTGCAGATGACATCCGATATAGCGTAGAAAACATCAATTTGCGACATGAAGGGGAGGAAAAAATCCCCCTTCATATCAGCATTGGCCTGACGGTATACCGTCCTGGTGAAGATACTTTGGAATCCTTAATGCACCGTTCCGATATTGCCCTCTATCAGGCAAAAAATGATGGAAGAAACCGGGTGGCGATAATCTAAGCCTGGTTTTTTAATGCCTCTCCATTGGTTTCAATCACGTTTTTATACCATTCAAAGGATTTTTTCCGGCTCCGCTTTAAGCTTCCCTTTCCTGCATCGTCTTTATCCACGTAGATAAAGCCGTACCGCTTGCTCATCTCACCGGTGGAAGCACTGACCAAGTCAATACAGCCCCAGGGGGTATAGCCCAGTAAGTCTACGCCATCCTCATCTACCGCATCCATCATGGCAAGAATGTGCTCCTTTAAATAATCGATTCGGTAATCGTCAGAGATACTTCCGTCTGCCTCTACCTTATCAATGGCACCTAAACCATTTTCCACGATAAATAAAGGCTTCTGATACCGGTCATATAGGGAATTAAGAGTAATCCGGATACCAAGAGGATCGATCTGCCAGCCCCATTCAGAAGCCTTCAGGTATGGATTTTTCACACTGGACATCACATTACCTGCCGTGGATTTACCCAGCACTTCCGGATCTGTGGTGGTGCAGCGGGAAGAATAGTAGCTGAAGGTAATATAGTCTACCGTATTCTCCTTTAAGATGGTAAAGTCCTCTTCCTCTGTTTCCAGAACGATTCCTTCCCGTTCAAACATCTTTCTGGCATAGGCTGGATACTCGCCTCTTGCCTGAACATCAATAAAGAAATAATTGTCACGATCCTTATTCATGGCATCAAAGACATCCTCTGGCCTGCAGCTATAAGGATAGAAGTTACCGGCGGCCAGCATACAGCCCACCATAAAGTCTGGATTGATCTCATGAGCAAGCTTGGTTGCACGGGCGGAAGCCACCAGCTCATTGTGTGCTGCCTGGTATTTTACCTGAGTCTTATTCTCGCCTTCCTTAAACTGGATTCCTGCCCCCATAAATGGCAGATGAAGAAGAATATTGATCTCATTAAAGGTGATCCAGTATTTGACCTTGTCTTTAAACCGACGGAAAATGGCATCGCAGTAAGCTACGTAGCAGTCAATGAGTTTTCTGTTTTTCCAGGAACCGTATTTCTCTACCAGAGCCAGAGGCACGTCGAAATGGCAGATGGTGACCACAGGCTCAATGTTATATTTTAAAAGCTCATCAATAAAATCCTCATAGAACTTAAGTCCCTCTTCATTGGGCCTTTCCTCTTCTCCTGTTGGAAAGATTCTGGACCAGGAAAAGGAGAACCGGTAACACTTAAAACCCATTTCAGCAAAAAGAGCAATGTCTTCCTTATAAGTATGATACATATCAATGGCTTCTCTGCCGGGGAAATAGGAATCCTCGGGAAGGCTCTTATAATCCATATCTCCAAGCATGACCGGGAAGCGGTTTTCTCCCCAAGGTATCACATCTACAGTTCCAAGACCTCTGTTTCCTTCATTAAAACCACCCTCACACTGGTTGGCAGCGGTAGCACCGCCCCATAAAAAATCTTTTCTCATGTTATCAATCCTTTCCTTACTCATGATTATTTTAAGCTGCCGTCAAACTCTCACGAAAGGAGTTTTGACCGGCTAGTTGAAAAACAAAGCCTTTACTTCTTCTACTGGCATCTCCTGGCCGGTATACAGCTTAAAAGCAGCCGCTCCCTGCCATAAAAGCATGCCCTGTCCATTGATGCAGATACAGCCTGCTTCCTTTGCTTCCTTAAGCATTCTGGTTTCTTTTGGATTATAAACGGCATCCACCACCACAAGTCCCTCATGGAACATGGCAGGATCCGTTACCACACTTTCTCCATCCATGGGCTTCATACCAACGATCGTGGCATTGGTAAAGATATCACTGGAATCCATCTCTTCCTTCATCTTTTGCTGATCCGAAATATCAAACACGTTTACGATACAGCCAGGCTTTTCTTCTTTGATTTTTTCAGCGGTCATGACTGTTCGTTCAAAGAATTCATCCTTAATATTAAAAATGGATATCTCTCTGGCACCTTCCAGTGCGCACTGCACCTGAATAGCAGTAGCTGCGCCGCCGCCTCCGCAGACAGTAATCTTCTTATCCAAAATATCAATTCCATGATCCCGCAGACTGTCTACAAAGCCCTGTCCATCTGTGATATGTCCAATGAGTTTTCCGTCTTCATTTACAATGGTATTGACCGCACCGATGATTCTGGCGGCTGGTGACAGTTCATCCATATACTTAACCGCCTCATTTTTACAGGGCATGGTCACATTGCAGCCTCTCATCTGGAACGTTTTCATAGCTTCAATTGCTTTTTCTACTCCATCTACCTTAATATCAAAAGCAAGATAGGCATAATCAAGTCCTAATTTCTCAAAACTGTAATTGTACATAGCCGGGGAACCGGAGTGTCCTACCGGCGAGCCGATGAGTCCCATTAATCCTGTTTTTCCTGTGATTCTTCTTTCCATCGCTTTTCTCCTTTTTATGAGCCTTCTGCTTACCCTTATCAGGGATAACATACACATTTTTCACCAGCTTGTCAACATATTCTCCCTATAGTTTGGATGTTTTATGGGTATAAAATAGAAAGCAAATATGATATGATAGGAAAAAATCAAAACAAAGAGGCAAATCCTATGAAACACGAAAATATTATTAAAAGTATAAAAATAGCCTTGGCTGCTGTTTTAGCCATTGCCATTGCCGCAGAGCTTGGCCTCAAATTTTCTGCCACGGCTGGAATTATTACCGTATTAAGCATACAAAATACAAAGCGGGAGACCTTTAAAAGTGCTGGAAACAGGACCTTTGCTTTCCTGGGTGCTCTGCTCCTTTCGGGTATTGTATTCTACTTTCTTGGCTTTACCCTCCTAGGCTTTGCCCTTTATCTCCTTTTGTTCTCTCTTCTTTGCCTGTATGCAGGCTGGGGAGAAGCCATTGCCATGGATTCCGTTCTGATTACTCATTTTCTAACAGAAAAATCCATGTCTCTCCATCTCATCGGCAACGAAGCTGCTCTCTTTTTCATCGGCACCACAGTGGGAGTGCTTGTAAACCTCCATTTAAGAAAACGTGGAGATGAGTTTCAAAAGCTCTCCGATGAAGTGGACCAAAAAGCCAAAGCCATCTTAAACCATATGGCTCACCTGCTTCTCATTGAGGATAAAAGCGGATTTGATTTAAGCTGCATTGCCAGTCTTAGAGAAAAAATTGATCTGGCCAGAGCCTGCGCCTTTAACAATTACAACAATGCCATCTGGAAAAAGGACACCTATGAAATTGATTACATTGAGATGCGTCAGCAGCAAAGCATTGTTTTAGAAGGAATCTATGAAAATATTAAAAACATATCTCTGATTCCCCGTCAGGGAGAAGAGGTTGCAAAACTCCTTTGGAACATTGAACAGAATTATCACAGATACAATACAGGGGAAGGGCTTTTACAGGATTTAAACCTTCTGCTTTCTGATTTAAAGCAACATGAGCTGCCTGTCAGCCGGGAAGAATTTGAAGCTAGAGCCATCTTATTCTATATCCTAAAGCAATTGGAGCGTCTTATTATGCTAAAACGCTCCTTTGTCCTCTCTCACGATCGATAACGACCGGTATCATTGAATCTATTTTGCCTCCAGAGCTTCAATTTTTTCTTTAAACTGAGGCAGATGCTTTTTATGAGCCACCAATAGCTCATCAAGAATGGTCTGGGCGATGGCTCCGCTTGGAACCAGTGGATTTAAGGTAAATGCCTGAAGAGCCGTATCATAATCTCCTGTTACAGCTGCTTTTATGGTAGTCAGCTCCATATCCTTCATCAGCTGTAACAGACCTCTGCTGGAAGCATCAAAGCTTCCCCAGGAAATGGGCACGGGACCATGGGCTGTAATGATGCTGCTTACCTCTACCACTACATCATCAGGCAAGTCTGTGATTGCACCATTATTCCTCGTGCTGACCACCATATAGGTCTTTTTATCATTATATATGGAAGAAATGAGTTCACAGGCAGCATCGGAATAAAATGCTCCTCCCCGTTTCTCAAGCTGAGGGGGCTTTACATTCAGATCCGGATCTTTATAAAGTTCAAATAATTCGGCTTCCGTCTTTTTCACCAGCTCTGCTCTGGTCTCACCCTTTTCATAGGACTCCAGCTCTTCCTTTAGCATGTCATCGGTGATGTAATAATACCGGTGATACATGCAGGGAATGATCCCTAAGTTTCTGATCTGGCCTGCCAGAAAGGAAATGTTTGGAATGTTCTGGACACCGGAGCTTTTAAGCCCCTGCATTGCCTTTTTCAGTCCACCTTCTGTGGCGTAAACCTTCTCAATGACCTCTGCTGTCTTTTCTTCCCCGTCTTTATTCCATACCCTGTGCCAATGAAAATGATTGAGTCCGCCAAAACGGAAGAATAAATCCTCTTCCTCTGTTTGAAGAGAGCCCGCAGCTATCTTCCGGCACATAATGGGAACGTTACAAAGACCTACTACCTTATCCCATTTTCCGTAGCGAATAACAGCCTCTGTCACCATGCCGGAAGGATTTGTGAAGTTCACAAGCCAGGCATTGGGGCAAAGCTCCTTCATATCCTCTACGATATCAAGAATCACAGGAATGGTACGAAACGCCTTAAACATGCCTCCTGCTCCATTGGTCTCCTGGCCGATGACACCATGGGACAGCGGAATTCTCTCATCCTTGATTCTGGCATCTAAAAGGCCAACCCGAAACTGGGTGGATACGAAATCTGCATCCTTTAGGGCCTCTCTCCTGTCTAAAGTCAAATGAACCTTCCAGTCAAGTCCTGCTTTCTTAATCATTCGCTTTGCCAGATTTCCTACAATATCAAGCTTTTCTTTTCCTTCCTCAATATCCACAAGCCAGATTTCACCGATGGGAAGCTGGTCCTTTCTTTTTATAAAACCCTCGATAAGCTCCGGAGTATAGCTGGAGCCGCCTCCAATGGTAACGATTTTGATATTTCCTTTCATAAGCCTTCCTCCTTCTTTTCTCTATGATACGATCATACTAGAAAAAGAGGAGCAGGGATATACCATCAGCCTATTTGGTGACAAATGGGATCTTCTTGGCAATTGTACCACAAAAAAAACAGGGTGTTTTAAGTGGCAGTTTAATAAATGCCCCCATTTTCCATATCTGTCTTATTCACAAAATCCATATGATATAACTTTTCCCAATGATTAATGTTTAATGTTCCCCTGGTGAGACGGATTGCTAAAAAACAACAATTTTCATCCTTTTCATTATTTGCAGAATCGTACCATTCTGAAAAAGCTGTACGAAGCTTGGTTCTTAGTTCTGCATTTTTTGGATCAAGAACCCAGCCCAGGTTTTCACCTACTCCATTGGCGGTAAACATCTCGAAACAACCAGCCACCGAAACCTGAGAATTCTCTGCGATTTGCTTCATTTTATTTGATTTTCCATTTGTTACAACATAGAAAACGCCATCTTCATAATAAGCGTCTACACTGCGGACAACTGGGCGAGGCTCTCCGTTAGCCCCAGGTTCCCGCGCAATCGTTGCCAGGGAAATCACATTGTCTTTGCCATTTCCGAACTTCTCTTCGATTAATTTAAATCCTTCTTCATACTTGTTCATTTGTTTTTCCTCCACCAATTATTATTTATTTTCTCTTTTTATAAAAGGAATCCATAATTCTGCATAAGAGACATCGGACATACTTTGATAGTACAGCTCAGGGAAAAATCCATCAGCAATCAAATTGTGTTCTTTAAGCCAAAACCGTGTGTATTTCATTGCCTTACCCATATTAATGATCATGTGTTCGTGATGTTCCGATTCAAAGCCACAAACGACATATTCCCGTATAGGAAGCTGCCAATTTGTAAATCCTTGGTTTTTCTCGTCTTTGTCTACTTCGGCACCCACAAAATAACTGGAATAACCTTCAGCTGCATCGCCGTGATAAGAAACACCAGCCCAGCGTCCCCCTGAAATGTGAGTGATATTTGGAAGGGCCTTAAAGAACTTGTCCCATATCTCACCAACTCTGTCAACACCGGTTCTTTCGCCAGACATTTTACCATATTTAAATGGATAATATCCTACAACACCAGCAAAATGAAGGGGGTCTTTAAGAGTTTTTCGGTTCATTTCCAAAACCAGTCCATCACTAATTAGTGGTACCCCTTCATCAACCACAATATAACTGAGCAATAAATCAGGTTTAACAAAATTCTGTAAGCCAATAAGTTCATCCCGGTATTGGGAAGGGGTTATCCCATAGGTTTCTTTAAACGCTCGGGTATATGTTACATGACTGCCAAAACCATATTCCATTGCTATGTCAATAATCCGGTTTTTTTTATCACGCAGCATCGGTAGAGATTTTGCCAAGCGGCGTAATTTTATATAGTCTCTAACCGATGTCTTTACTAACCGTGTGAATAACCTCTGATAATAAAACACTGAAAGTGCGGCAGTTTCTGCCAGTTCTTCGATGTGGATCTCTTCACCGAGATGTTCTTCGATGTGGTCCAAAGTTTTTTGTATGGCTTCCCATGCGTGCATATTAATCCCTCTCTCTAAAGCAATATATCACAGACGAAAAACAAATGCTTAACCCAGTCTGCTCTTTTTTATCCAATGTATCAAATATCATATTAAATACACCGTTCATATCAGACTCTAATAAAAGTAATTACCATAAATACCCATTGCAAATATTATATCAAGATTTATGATTTTTTGAAATAATGAATCATGTTTAGACAAAAAAACAAGCGTATCGTTCTAATCCCAATACGCTTGTTTTAGATGTCTCACCTGGCAGGTACCAATAAATAATATCGTATTCTGATACTGTCTCATGGCAGATTGCCTTATCCCTGTTTTTTTTGCACAGTGAGTCTGGCTAAAGACTCTACAATGTACACAGCCGGAATCTGAGAGGTAATATCCACCTTCATCTTTTCCACGGCATTTAACTCCCGTTGTATATAATACGATATGTTATAATCTGAAATCTTGGCAAGGGTGCTGTTCTTGCTGTTGGTAATGGAGACAACGGTACTGCTGCTTTCCTTTAACTTTGAAGAATTGTCAATGAGTATTTCGGTCTCTCCCTCTACAGAAAGAATGATAATGATACTTTCTTCCGGGAACTCTAAATTAATGGGAAACATAGGAGAATTAATTCCTGTGGAAAAAATACCGATATCGCAGAAATAACGGCTGGCATACTCTGCCATGATACCAGAATTACCCGTTCCAAGAAATATGATCTGCTTCTTTCCGGCAATAACTTCTGCAATGGCCTCCAGCTGCTTTTGAAAGCTTTCTGTTTCCACTCTCTGAAAGAACTCAAAGACTGAGCTGTGGTCGTATGTTTTGCTGGCTGCCGTTTTTTTCTCCTTTTCCATCTTAAAACGCACCTTGAATTCTGAAAAACCGCTGCATTGTACTTTCCTGCAAAAACGGGTTATGGTGGTAGTTGACACATGGGCCTCCTTTGCCACCTCCCTAATGGTCATATAAGGAATCTTATCACTGTTCTTTAATATAAAGTTATATACTTCATAATCCAGTTCGCCAAACTGGCTCAGTACCTGATTGGAAAACAACGCCATATCCTTTTCCCTCAAATCTTTTCTCTAATCTAGTATTATCATTCATTATACCATGGAGGCGATGGAAAAGTCCAGGTGGTCCCGTTTATACAAATCCAAAGTATCTTAACAGTCCAAGATAAATTCCATAAGCAAATCCATATAAATCATTTCTGAATTTATTGGCATCCGACGGATTGGTTATATATCCAAGCTCTACCAGATTTGCAGGCATGTTTGCATTCCTTAACACATACAGAGAGGGATTTTCCCGGATTCCGTTGTTTCTTGTTCCCACCGTCTGGGTAATTCCTGCCATGATTTGCTCTGCCAGCCATTGTGCCTGAGTATTGTACTGATAGATGTATACCTCGGTACCATTAATGGCAGGGTTGGGGTTTGAATTACAATGAATGCTGATGAAATAATCTGCCGGCCAGTTGTTGGCAAGGGCTACTCTCGCGGCCAGACTGGTAGTATTGTTGGTTCCTAAAGTAGTGTAAGGCTCTGGTCTTGATACCCGAACCTCAAATCTGGGATCACTCTCTAATAAGTTTTGAAGATAAATTCCTACCTGATAGTTAATTTCCGATTCATAAAGTCCATTGGCTTCTGCGCCGCTGTTAAAGGACCCGCTTGGATTATGCCCCTGATCAATAAATATTTTAATAGCCATGTAAGCATTTCCTTTCCTACTCAACTATAATAAATATATTCATCTTTCAGGTGGATGCTACATATTATTAGAATTTATCCTGCTTTTTCAGCAGATTCTTGGTAAGCCCTCTCCATATAAAACGTCAATGGTCCTGCTTCCCATAAACTTTGTTTTCATCCGGACTCCCTTTCCTTCCAGGATGGTTCCAATAATTCTGGCATTCGTTCCATAAGGACTTTTCTTTACCGCCTTTAAGGCTTCTTCTGCCTGTCCTTCTGGTACCACGGCTATCATCTTCCCTTCATTTGCCATGTAGAGAGGATCAAGCCCCAGAATATCGCAAAAGCCCTTTACTTCCCTGCTGACGGGTATGGCTTCCTCTAACAATTCCACGCTGCATCCCGACTGGTCTGCGGCTTCATTTAACACCGTTGCTAACCCGCCTCTCGTCACATCTCTCATACAACGGACGTCGATGTCAGCCTCGAATAAATTTGCCACAATGGTACAAAGGGGGGCGCAGTCGCTGGCAATCTCATTTTCAATCCCCATCCGCTCTGATAAAATGGCAGCATGATGATCCCCAAGATTGCCGGATAAAATGATGACATCTCCAGGCTTGCATCCGGATATGGTGATGCCCTCCTTTTTTATCTCCCCGATTCCAGAGGTGTTGATATAAATACCACCACTACCTTCCACCACCTTGGTATCACCAGCCACAATACTGACTCCAGCTTCTTTGGCTGCAAGTGCCATGGTCTCTGCAATGGTCTCCACATCTTTAAGCTCCGCACCCTCCTCAATGATAAATCCAGCGGTAAGGTATTTGGGAACTGCCCCCATCATGGATAAATCATTGACAGTTCCGCACACTGCCAGCTTACCAATATTACCTCCTCGAAAGAACAAAGGAGTCACCACAAAGGAGTCCGTTGTATAAGCAATCTTTCCAGAGATAGAAAGAACAGCCGCATCCTCTAACCGGTTAAGGACCGGATTGGAAAAATGCTTTAAAAACACCTGGTTGATTAAGTCGCCGGTCTGCTTTCCTCCGCTTCCATATGTCATATCTATTTTCATAATATACTTAAGCCCCTTTCCTTACGAATTCTGATACCAGATTCCACAAGCCCCTTCGGAAGAGACCATACAAGGCCCAACCGCATGCAAAGGCGTGCACACCTTCTGAAACAAGGGGCAGTCCACCGGCTGAATCCGGCCAAGAATCACATCGGTGCATTTACAGCCTGGCGGAAGCGTTTCTATGATTTCCTCCTGACTTCTTCCTGCATCGTATTCTTTATATTCCTCTTTCAGCTTAAGAGCCGATTGCTTTATGGTCCCAATGCCTCTCCATGCATCATCTGCCGGTTCAAAATACTGGTGAATGAGTGCTTCCGCCTTTTGATTCCCTTCCTCTGTCACTGCATTGGAATATAAGTTCGTGACCTGATACCGTTTCCCTTTTAACTGGGTCATGATTTCATAGATGGCAGCCAGAATATGCTCTCCCTCAAAGCCAGCCACCACAAAAGGCTTTTTATAGGCAGCTGCCAGCTCTTCATAAATCCTGCTTCCGGTAATGACACTGACATGTCCGGGACTTAAGAAGGCATCGATGCTGGTCTCATTTTCACAGATAAAGGAAAGAGCGGGCAGAATGGTTTTAATGGAGGTGGCTAATTTCAGGTTTTTGATGTTTCGTTTCTGAATCTCATCAAGCAGCAGAGCGTATACGGGAGTCGTGGTTTCAAATCCCACTGCTGCAAATACATACTGGGTATCCTTATGATTTTCCGCTTCACTCAGGGCTCCCAAGGGAGAATAAAGCACCTTTACCTCCGCTCCCATTGCCTTTGCCTCTGTTAAGGACATCTGAGTGCCCTTTACCTTCATCATATCTCCAAAGGTGAGGACACAATACGTTTCCTTTAGAGAAAGCTCCACCAAACGGTCAATATAAGATGGTGCGGTAACGCAGACCGGACAGCCCGGCCCTGAGATCAGCTGAATCTTTGGCGAGATAATGGACCGGATTCCATGCTGGAAGATGCTTTTTGTATGAGTCCCGCAGACCTCCATGATCTTTACCGGCTCACCGTCATATTCTTTCAGCGCCTTTATCACCTGTTCAAGCTTCATCATCAAAGACCTCCTGAAGCTCTTGAAACAAATCAATGATTTCTTTTGCTGCGTCCTCTTTTAAAACCTCTATGGCACACCCGGCATGGATGAGCACGTAATCTCCTACTCCGGCCTCTACCAGCTTTATATTTACATCGGTCAGGTTCTCTAATACATTGACCTTTGCATAGTCCCCATCGATCTTAACAATCTTTCCCGGTACTGCAACACACATAAGCTCCCGCCTTTCTATTTTGTCTGATAAAATGCTTTTAAATATTTCCGTCCAAGGTACACCTGTCCAAGGCTGATTCCTCCGTCATTGGGAGGAACAGACAAGTTCATATAGACTTTAAATCCTTTTTCTCTAAGAAATCTGGCCGCATGTTCTGTAAGGACTGTGTTCTGAAAAACACCGCCGCTTAAACAGACATCTGAAATTTTGTATTGATCTTTCAGCTTTTCGCAAATAGAAACAATTCCTTTTGCAAACCCTATGTGAAATCCCAGAGCTAAAGCACTGATATTTTCTTTTCCTCTCTCTTTACATAGAGCAGCAAATGCACTCTTTGGATCAAGCTCCCATATGCCCTTTCTTTCTGAAACTTCAAAAGGCACGGAGGCAGGTTTTATCTGTCTTTCCATGGCGGATAGTCCGCTTTTTTCAAATAAGGAGGCGCATTCTCCTTCATATGTATTTTCATGGGCGATTAAAAGAACGGAAGATGCTGCGTCAAAGAGACGTCCTGCACTGGAGGAGGATACTACATTTACGTGATGACGAAGAGCCGCCTTTATGAGATCGCTTCTTTCATCCGTGATATACTCCTGGAGGCCAAAATGAGTCAGGCAGCAAATGGCTGTTTTCCATGCCTCCCGCATGGACTGGTCTCCTCCAAGAATGGGAAAGGGGCTTAAATGGCCGGCTCTCTTACATTCCTTATCCTGGCAGATGAGGAATTCACCTCCCCATATGGTTCCATCGGTTCCATAGCCGGTTCCATCCATGGCAACGCCTATGACAGGCCCCTCCAGGTGATGCTCCGCCATGACAGAAGCTATATGGGCATGATGGTGCTGCACCTTTATGAGAGGAAGCCCAAGAGAACTGGCATACCGGGCTGAATGATAGTTTGGGTGGAGGTCGCAGACAACTAGCTCTGGCTGGAACCGAAACAGCTTTTTCATATCCTCAAAGGAGCGTTCATACTCCTCCATCACCTTACTTTCCTCCAGATCACCAAAATACTGGGATACCACTGCGCCTCCATTCTCATAGAAGCAAAAGGAAGCCTTTAAATCTCCCCCAGCTGCAAACACAGAGGGCTCTTTCTCCCCATGACTTTCTTTCACCTCTGTGGCGAGAAAAACCGGATAAGGCACATAGCCTCTGCTTCTTCTGATGAGCTGGGGCTTTCCATCCACGATTTTTGCCACCGAATCGTCTACGGAGCGGAGTATTCTTCTATGATTATAGAGAACGCCCCTTAGCTCTTTGGAAGAAAGAGAGAGCATAGGCTCATCTTCCCGAATGATTGGCTGACCGGATATATTGGCACTTGTCATAATGAGAGGTCCCAGTTTTTCAGTAAGCAAGATCTGAAGCGGAGTATAAGGAAGAAAGGCTCCGCAGTACATGCTCCCTTTATTGGTGGAAGGAGCCATGTAATCTCCCTCCCGACGCAACAGCACAATGGGCCTTGGCCTGGATTCTAACAGAGAACGTTCTTCTTTAGAGACATGACAATACTTTTTTATTTCGGCAATGGAAGAAAACATAACAGCAAAGGGCTTTTCTTCCCTGCCCTTTAAGATTCTAAGCCTGTTTACGGTATCTTCCCGAAAGGGAGAGCACACAAGGTGATAGCCTCCAATTCCTTTCACAGCTAAAATTCCGCCTTCTAAAAGCGCCGCTGCTGCCTGATCCAGTGCCTCTCCTTCCAGCCACTCTTTTTCCTCTTTCTTTTTGTCCCGGTATATAAGATAAGGCCCGCAGTCATTACAGGAAATGGTCTGGGCATGAAAACGTCTGCTTTCCGAAGACGTATACTCTTTTTCACATTCCTCACACATCTTAAAATCAATCATGGCTGTGTGATCCCTGTCGTAAGGAAGCCGCTCCATAATGGTATATCTGGGACCGCAGGAAATACAGCTGATAAACGGATTCCCAAAACGCCTGTCCCCTCCATTTAAAAGCTCCTTCTGGCAGGCAGGGCAGACAGGAAGGTCAGGCGGAATCACAGAGGACTCCCCAAGCGCACCGCTTTTTAAGATGACAAAATCATTAAGCGCAAGGGGAGAGATCTCCTCTTTCTCAAACTTAATGATCTCATATCCCATGTCTTTTGTTTCCGTAAGTACTGTCAGGAACCGGCCCACTGCCCCCTTCTCCCCCTGAGCAATGATTTCCACGTATCCGCCTACATTTCGTACCGTTCCTGAGATTCCTTCGTTCTTTGCCATATGATAAACAAGGGGTCGGAAACCAACCCCTTGAACAATACCGTAAGCATATATTTTTAATGTCATAGATTGATCTTTTCCCTGATCCATGCTGCTACCTGATCATAGCCCTCTTCCGTCTTTCCTGATACTTTTATGACAGGGGCTGACTTGTTTAACGCACGGACTCCTTTCATAAAGAAGTCCTCATCAAAATCAAGATATGGGATGAGATCACATTTATTAATCAGAATGATATCCGCCTTTTCAAACGCAAGGGGATATTTATATGGCTTATCACTTCCCTCGGTGACTGTGGATATCAGCATCTTTACATGCTCCCCAATCATGAATTCAGCAGGACAAACCAGATTTCCAATATTCTCTATAAAAAGAACTCCTTTTTGAAGCTCCATCTCTTCCACTGCTTCCCCAATCACAGGGGAATCCAGATGGCAGGCACCACCAGTATTGATCTGAATGGCCTGCACTCCAAGAGACAATAGTTTTTTTGTATCAAAATCAGCCTCAATATCTCCCTCAATGACATAAGAATTGATACCGTCAAGCTGTTTGATGATCTGAATGAGAGACGTGGTCTTTCCTGCTCCAGGAGCTCCCATTACATTGACGGCAAAAATCCCTTTTTCCGTCAGTGACGCATTGATCCGTGATGCAGTCTCATCATTCTTATCGTATACAGACTGCATGATCTCTATTTCTTTATTCTCAGACATATGTACCTCCGCCTCAGGCTAATTCCTTTTGTCCTTCTTTTTATATCTCTATGGATTTAATATAAAATTCCTGTCCGATCTCTGTGGGTTCCCCATCACCGTTACAGATGGGGCATTCAAAATGAAAGGGCTTGCGGACAAATAATTCTCCACAGCGTTTGCATCTCAGCTTAGGTATGACCCTTTCCATATGAAGCTCTGCATGTTCGCAGGGCGTTCCTTCTGCAATCAGGCCAAAATACAGCTCTATGGAGCTTGCCACATAGCCGCAGTAATCTCCTACCACCAGATTGATGACCTTAATCTCTTCGGCCTGATGTTCCTTTGCATATTCCCAGGCTATCTCTATGATTCGCTGGGTGATTGGGTATTCGTGCATTTTACGTGTACATCCCTTACATTTCCAAACGACGGTTCCGTATAGTGGTTCTCCATCATGAGGCATTTTTTCGGACAGACTTCCGTGCAATAGCCGCACTGAATGCATTTTAACCGCTCAATGCTCCAGGAGGTCCTCGCCTTATCCGTATGAATGGCATTGGTAGGACACCGTCTCTCGCACATGCCACAGAAAATGCAGTCATCGATGGAAATACCGATACTTCCTCTGGTCCTGTCAAAAGTCTCCTTTTTCTCAATTGGATAGGATACGGTAAATGGACCGTGGAATAAATTTTTAATCAATGTTTTTGTCATTCTTAATATTGACATAGCACCCTCAATTCCGCTGTTTATGGCAGCTCTGGCTTTCTGCAGGTAAAACAGTTACCGTTCCGTACAACTGATACATGGATCAATGGTAAGTATCAGTATGGGCACATCGGCCAGGGAACAGTTCTTTAAAGTTTCAAGCAGGGCCGGTACATTGGCAAAGGTAGGCGTTCTTACTCTGACCCGGTCAAGAAACTTTGTTCCGTTTGCTTTCACGTAATAAAGGACCTCTCCTCTAGGCTGTTCCAGACGGGTAAAATACTCTCCCTTTGGACTTCCGGTCACCTTTACCTTGATGTCTCCTTCCGGCATAAGCCTGATGCACTGGCGAATCAAATCCATGGCCTGGAACATCTCTCCGATACGGACCCTGGTTCTTGCATAGCAATCGCCTTCTTCATCAATAATGGGCTTAAAGTCCAGTTTTCCGTAAGCCGCATAGCCCTGAGTCCTCATATCCATCTCGATGCCGCTCGCCCTTGCCATGGGACCTAATGCCCCAAGCTCAAAGGCAGCCTGCTTCGATAATTTACCAACGCCCCGTGTCCGCAGTTTTACCGTAGAATCATTGATAAATACGGCTGCGATTTCCTTAAGTTCCTTTTCCATACGGTCCAGGACTTCAAGGATTTTATGAAGGGTCTCTTTATTAATATCTTTTCTCACACCGCCAATATCACAGACAGAGAAAATAACTCTGCCGCCGGTGGTCTCTTCAAATACATCAAGAACCTCTTCCCTTAATTTCCAGGACTGCATAAACAGACTTTCAAATCCAAAGGCATCCGCTAAGAGTCCCAGCCACATAAGATGGCTGTGGAGTCTGGAAAATTCTGCCCAGATGGTTCTTAAAAATTTAGCCCGATCGGGAATCTCTGCTCCCATAATACTTTCCACCGACATGCAATATCCCATGCCGTGCATAAAAGAACAGATTCCGCAGATTCGTTCTGCGACAAATGTATACTGCTGAAAATCTCTTTTCTCTACCAGCTTTTCTAACCCTCTGTGAACATATCCGATTCTAGGAATCGCCTCCACCACCGTCTCATCCTCCAGAACCAGATCCAGATGAATGGGCTCGGGAAGGACGGGATGCTGGGGACCGAAAGGAACAATTGTCCTGTTTCCCATAAGTAACCTCCAATCCGATGCGTGAGAGCATCTTTTTTACTCCTGTACACCAAATGGCGCTTTGACCGGAATCTTATAAAGGGAATTGTTATAATCCGGTGTGATTCCATTTATTTTTATTCCAAACAATTCCTTGATCTCATTTTCGTATAAAAAGGAGTAAGGATAAATAATGCTGATGCTGTCAAGCTCTGCTTCCGTATCAATATGAAGCCTTAGATTCACCAGTTCATAATTTAAATCAAAGGAATAGGTCAGCTCCATCTCTTCTTTATAGGTGCTGCTGATGGCAACGAGCCGGTATCCTGCATTTTTAAGTTTTAGAGTCTCCGTCAGAAGATCAGAAGCGGAAATCTCCTTTAAGGTTTCACTCGCCATATTTTCCCTCCTTAGCCAGTTTTATTGCTTTTTTCCGGCCTTCTTTTTCTTTTCTCCCAGAATCTCAAGACCTTTTACCACGCCGTCTATAATGGATTCCGGACGGGCCGCACAGCCCGGTACGTATACATCCACTGGAATTACCTTATCCACTCCACCTGCCACATTGTAGCACTCGGCAAAGATTCCTCCTGAGGTTGCACAAATTCCTACTGCTATGACCACCTTTGGATCAGGCATCTGTTCGTAAAGCTGCTTTACTACAGGAATATTCTGTTCATTAACACTTCCGGTAATTAAAAAAACATCGGCGTGCTTGGGATTTCCTGTGTTGATCATGCCAAAGCGCTCCACATCATATAAGGGAGTCAGACAGGCCAGCACCTCAATGTCGCATCCATTGCAGCTGGTGCCGTCATAATGCAAAATCCAGGGTGATTTTTTTATTCCATCCATAGTATCCTCCATACCGCAAAATTTGGTTTCTTTTCATGAATCCCAGTTAAAAGTAGGAAAGGATCAAAAGATTAACCGTTCCCATAATTGCAGTTATGACCCAGGCTGATTTTAAGGCCTGCTGCCATTTGACCCGGGCAGAACCATTGTCTACGATTATTTCAAAAAGATAGACGACCAGACAGGCGATGATTGCAAAAACACGGCTTATGGGTGCTGCTGTTGCAAAAAACACATAGACTAAAGTCAGGGAAATGATGACCTCATACCAGTGGGTCACCTCAATCACAGCTAAATCCTTGCCGGAATACTCCGTTGTGATTCCTTTAACAATCTCCTGATGTCCGTGATGGGACATGCTTAAATCAAAGGGCGATTTTCTTAACTTAAAGGTAAGGACAAATACAAGACCGATAAATACTCCGGGAAGATAAAGTATGGAGGGCTTCTCAGCCGCTACGATATCCCGGATGAAAAAGCTGTGCTCCGCATAATATAAGCCGATACAGGTAAGAAGAACCATAGGCTCATAGGACATAATCTGCAAAAGTTCCCGTTCCGATCCTATGGTATTGTACGGGGAATTGGAAGCATAGCCGCCCAGCACAAAGAACACGGACCCAAGGGTCAGGGCAAAGATAGCTAAAAGGATATCTCCGCCGGATAACAGGATCAGGGTCGTAAATACAGCAAATACCAGTGACACGTAAACAAAGAAACGGTGCATGGAATTGACCTCTATGGATTCCTTTTCCGTCAGCTTTAATACATCATAAAAGGGTTGTAACAGGGGCGGCCCCTGCCTTCCCTGAAGTCTTGCGGATATGATACGGTCTACTCCCGTAAGAAGTCCGCCAACCAAAGGTGTGAATATAATAATTGCAATGATTTTAACAATGTTCATATTATGCCAACCCTCCTATCAACAGTATGACTCCCACTACCAGGATTGCTGTACACAGTGCGTTGCTTAAGAAGGTGAGTTTATGGGCTCCAAAGAATTCTTCCATATACCAGTTGCGCATCTCCACCTTTTGTTTTACGCCCATTGCTCCGTAAAACGTCTGGTTGTCTCCTGTGTTTTCTCCCGCCATATAAATGGGAACCTTTCTTCTCTTGTCATTCTTATAGATGGGGATAAAGCTGATGGGGAGCAGTATGAGCATGCTCAGCATACAAAGCATCAGCTTAATGTCACTCGTCTCAATAGGAATCAGTGCTGTGGTTTTGTAGACTTCGGTAAGATACGGCTCCAGGGCATACCTTGAAACCAGAGGAAAGGTAAAGCAGGAAATCACCACCAGGACAGCCAAAACTGTAATGGGAAGTTCTTCATCTAAGGATAAATCGTGATGGTTCTTGTGGCCCATATTGACCTTGGATACCAGTTTGCCCATCCACTTAGCCCAATAAAACAAGGTCGCTGCACTTCCGTAAGCCAGGATAATAACAATGATTACATTATCGGAATCAATGAGGGCTTTCATGGCTACCCATTTGGATACCAGCATTCCAAAGGGTGCAAGGAACATGCCTGCAATACCGATCATCATGTAGAATGCCAGCTTACTGGACACTCCCATTAACAGATCCATATTTTCCACATTTCGGTTTCCGATCTGGTGTTCTGCAGATCCTACGGATATGAAAAGGAGGGATTTGGATACTGCGTGGAAGATTATAAGTAAAATTGCTGCCCATAAGGATTCCTGGGTTCCGGCACTGGCACATATTACAATCAGTCCCAGGTTTGCAAGTGTGGAATAGGCAAGAATCTTCTTTCCGTCACTTTGGGATATAGCCATCAGCGAGCAGGCAAGGAATGTTACACCGCCGCCAAAGGTTACCACTCTGCCGACACTGGTAGGGCCTAATAAGGGGGCAAGCCGGATAATTAAATAGACTCCAGCCTTAACCATGGTTGCGGAATGAAGCAGCGCAGAGGTAGGCGTCGGTGCCACCATAGCTCCAAGGAGCCAGGAGGAAAAGGGAAGCTGGGCAGATTTTGTCAGTGCTGCGATGGACAGAAGGAAGACCGGAATCATAATGACTGCATCCGGATTCTTCTGTATCAGCACGGAAAGCTCCAGGGTGTGATAGTACATGCCGATGAAAATAATGGCAGCTGCAAAGGCAACTCCGCCGCCTAAGTTAATGACAAGGGCACGTAGGGAATTGTTCTTTGCTTCTTCTGTCTGGGTATAGCCGATTAAAAGGAAAGAGCAAAGAGTCGTAATCTCCCAACAGAAATACATCCACACGAGATTATTGCTCAAAACGATTCCAAACATGGCGGAAAGGAATAAAAACAGGATGGAGAAGAAAAAGCTTTTCCTTTCTTTGTATTCCTTGTGATGGTTATGATAATCCTTCATATATCCCACCGCATAAATACAAATAAGGCTTCCCACCAGTCCGATTACCAAGGCCATAATCGCAGTCAGCTTATCAAAAACGATGGCTGTCTGAACGGTGATTCCTTCTTTAAACCCAAACTCAAAAACCAGAATTGCTGCTGTCTGCAGAAATGACAGAATAGAAATGACGTACTTTTTGTTACGGATACCAAGAGTAATAATGTAAGCAGCTATGATAACTTCAGCTGCTACAATGATGAGATCAATTTCTTCTTCCCATGGACAAGCCATACGGATTCCGTCCTTAAAAAAGATTCCCACCACTGCCAGCGTCAGAAGGGCTGTTATGACAGCACTGATTCTGACTAACATACTTCTTGCTGCATCATGTTTAACCAAAAAAACAGCTAATGCAGCCAACATAGGAAACAACAGGAAAACAGTAATTGCAACCATACATTCATCACCTTATCTTTGTTTTATAGTATTTGCCAAAACAAGCCTTGTTTTCATCAATAAAGCTATTCAAATAGTACAAACAAGCGATGTCAACCGCATTATCGATTTATATGTTCTCATTCTATCACACTAAAATTTCTTGTCAATGTTTTATTATGTGTACATTTTACACAAAAGCTCTGTATTTGACAAATTTTTAACTAATTCTCATAAAAAAAATGAGAATGCAGAGATATGTACTAAAATAAATACAAGGACATGTTAACTTTTAGACAATATAAGATCATATTTTTGCGTAAATTAGGATTGTACTTAAAAAAAGACAGAAAGTATAGGCATTGTTTCCTGCTTGGAGTGCCTGAAATAGCAAGAATTTGTACTGAAAAACGGGGCATAAAGGAGTTGTTTGCATTAATTTTTTTGGAGAACCGAAAAAGCAGCCTGAGAAATAAAATCTTCTCAGGCTGTTCTTTTTTATGGCTTCAGATGTTTTTATTGTTACTTTTCATACAATCTTCAGAGCAAAATAACCAGTAATTAAACCTTGAAAGAGAGTTTTCTAACGACTTTTTAATTCCATTTTAAGGTTGAAACCAGTGATTCTAATGCGGATTCTCAGGGAATTTATTTCACTCCCACAGATATAAGCTGGGTCTTATAATTCCTTATTTTAGACATGAGCTCACTGTTTAAACCATAAGAAGTATCATCGGTTTCGTTATTAAACTTCCAGGTAAAATCACCTTGATTCATACGGCCGGCTTCCTTAGTTACGATACCTTCTACTGCTGTTACATCGTCAATGTCTGCCTGATTAGCACCCAGATCTTTTAAGGTATCAAAATTATTATAGGAAGTATTTCCTGCCATGGTCTTATAGG
Organism: Clostridium sp. 12(A); assembly: GCA_000526575.1. Lineage (GTDB taxonomy): Bacteria > Bacillota > Clostridia > Lachnospirales > Lachnospiraceae > Lacrimispora > Lacrimispora xylanolytica. The sequence goes on from JAGI01000002.1 coordinate 1,440,407, forward strand.
TGGCTGGAACGATTTCACCTCGTTTGGAAGCTTCATAAGCATCAAAGGAGGTTTCATTTCCACTTGTTGTTCCATGGTTGGTATTGGCATAAATAAGGCTGTCTGCCTGTTCTATCCTGTTATGATAAGCTTTTATTATTCCTCCGTTCTCACCGGAAAAGGTTCCTTTCCCCAGGGTATCTGTGCCCTGTAGAGAGCTCATCATTGGATATTTGCAATGCCTGAAATAGTTTTCCTCTACGAATGCAGAGCTTCCATTTGTCACACCAACTCCATATTTTGCGATACCATCATAATAATTATTATAGATATGAACCGATGCCTGCCGGATTCTTGGGTGGCGGGAATCGGAATGATCATACCAGTTATGGTGATAGGTGACGAAAAATTCTTCAGAGTCCTTCATGCCGCAAAGAGAACACTTCCCGGAATCCCAGAAATGATTATAGGATACGGTGACATAGGTGGATGCATTTTTAACATCAATAGAACCATCCCCCTTTGCCTGGTCCGCATCAGAACCTGCTGCTCCGTAGAAGATATCATTGTGATGAATCCATACATTGCAGTTACTCGTATCAAGGGAGATTCCATCATCAGGAAACAGCATAATGCCTAAATTTCTGATCTCCAGATTCTTACAGTTTCTAACGAGAATGCCCCAGCCATATGCCGTTGCATCATCTCCTACGCCTTCTAAGGTCATGTTCATCTCTGTATAGGCTGATTTGCCTTTTACCTGAAGGTATCCACTGCTGTTTAGCTGGCCGGACATATCCTTTCCTGTAATTTGACCAATAAAACGAATGATAAGAGGGGTCTTATCATAGCCCTTTTGACGCAGGGTCATAATCTCCCCAATTCCAGTTGCGGTCTGTTTTTTCCCAGAATTATTTATGATGACATCAAGAGTTACGGTTTTTGCCGTTGCAGCCGTGATATATACAATCTGCGCCCCATTTTTTAAAGCTCCATTTTCCTCATAAGCGCCAGACCCTGTCTGGGAGGGAGATTCCCCAGAAAAAGCAAATCCGGTCCTGCTGTTCGCTTTTACAGCGATTGGTTCAGAGACTATGGTTTCGCTGGAACCATTGGCAAAATTCACTTCCAGCTTAAAAGTGTATTGACCAGCAGAAAGCCCCAATGCATCCGCCCTGAAATACGAGGGATACTTACGAATCAGTGTATCATCGATTTGCACGTAGGCCGGGTCGCCTGCTCCAGCAGATTTTACTAAAACCTGGTAAGATACCGCTTTGTCTACAGGCTTCCATTTCAGATATGCGCTTTCAAACCAGCCTCCGCTCTCTGTCAGTGAAATACCCTCTGCCTTTGCAGAAATAGACGTTCCCGCGATTGTTTCCCATTTTTTCATCATATATCTTTACCTTTCTAAAAAAAATTATAGGATTTAGAGCCTACGCTACCACTATATTATCGTTTCCACAGATTCGTTCATGGGAGCTGTTTGTCCTTAAAATCACATCTATCATCCGGTAATTAAAAAAACAGTCAGGGAAGCGCTCTTTTTCAAAGGCTGTTTCAATTTTAAAAATCGCTTACTGCGTCATTTGCTATTTAAGAAAGCTTTGATCGTGTATGTGAATCTTCCTTCCTTCATAGGATAGAATTCCTTCCTGCTGCATTCTTGATAGTTCACGGGATAAGGCACTTCGATCCACACAAAGAAATTCAGCCAGTTCATTTCTCCGGAATGGAAGTTCAATCCTTCCTTCCCTGCTCCCTGTTTGCAGCTGCAGATAAACCTTTAACTTATCCCGCAGCCGCTTTTGAGCCAGAATGCGTACCTTATCATTTAAAAATCTGGCTTTGTCTGCAAATTCCCGAAGGAGATTGGTGGATACCCGCATTTTAAAGGGACAGGTTCCACCTTCCATGGAAAACAATGAGGCGAAGTCCAGAAAAAGGATCTCACAGTCCGTTACCGCCCAGATCTGCATAGAGCTGTCTGCGGATTTTGAGCAGGCAAGGTCTTCTCCAAACATATCCCCACAGGAACAGTGGTTGATATTGATCTGACTTCCATTTTCACTGTATAAGGTCAGCTCTGCAGTTCCTTTTAATACAACCCCGGCAAGGTTTTCCCGGTCACTGACCTGTAATATCATACTGCCCTTTGAAAATGTCTTATGTCTGGCCCGCAGACAGCATAACACTGCCGTGTATTTAGATTCCGGAATTCCTTCAAAACAGCTGCACTCCTTTAAAACATGAGAAAACTGCCTTACTTCATCCTCTGAAACGGCTCCATAAAAACTGCCAAATGTTCCCCCCCATCTGGTTTCCTTCATATTTACCTCCAAGCTGCTATTGCAACCGACATTTCTGAACGAATTACACTTTAGTTAGATATAACTAACTTTCATTATATAACAGGAACCATACGGGAGTCAATGTGGGATTTCCCTAAGGAAACTTTATGATAAAAAAGATACCAGAAGGCCTTTTGGGACACTTCTGATATCTTTTTGGGGGAATAAAGCTTATACATCATTATGCTCAATAGACTTTCTTTTGGCATTTTTGTTCTTGTTTTGATTCTCTCTTGTAATGGGTGTTTGTCCGTTGCATTTTTCCATTCTGGCCTTTTTGTTATCTGGCTGACTGTCTTTTGGCATAGGTACCTCCTGAATGTTTTTCTTTTTATTGTGCTGTTTTCTACCGTATTTTATGTATACAGGGCTGTAAAAAAAGCCCTGCTATGTGCATGCATTACGCATCAATCTGGCTTCCTTAACAGCCATTTCTACTAAACAGATAATTGTAAAGAATCCCATGTCTGATCTCATCGGTAATAATATCAATGAGCATATTTATATGAATGCGGGACTGCATGGCGTAAAGAATCTTTCTGTAGTTCCGCACTGCATTCTGCTCGCCTAAAAGCGCTCTGGCTATTCCATCGCAATAGCTTTCCGGTGGTATAAATGTCTCTTCTGACTCCTGACGCAGATCCATACCGGTCAGATCATAATAAATCTGACGGAATAATTCAAAATGTCCCACTTCATCGTCACGGATGCTTCCAATAATCTGCCTTTCTTCTTCGGTTTTAGCGTTGCTGATCAGCCACATATAAAACATCTGATCTTCAACCTCTCCATTCAATGCCTGTTTCATCAGCTCCATGGCATTGGCAAGATTCTCCGGATAATTGTATATGTCCATATCCATAAATTTCTGATCGTAAATGGTTTCTGTAAAATTCATAAAAGGAGAATGTTCAGAGGTCATTCCAGAAAAATCATACTCTTTCATTTATTATCTCCAAAGGTGTTACTTAATTATATCCTATGACTTTCTTTCCCCATAAGTGAGAAATAATCCTTATTTTTTATCTTTTGTTAAATATATGTAATTCACATTCAATTCCTATGATTTGTTTCCGTTTATCTTTCTCATATTGTCAGTGAAATTTAAGAAAACAAAAAGAATCATGGACATGCTAATACGGTAGAAAGCAGGAGAATCGTATGGTGGGAAAATAACAGGAAATAAAGCCGTATTTCATTTCTTAATAATTCTTAAATCCTCCTAAAACACATTGTTATTCTTGACCCAAATGTTATAATTTTTCATATTCAAATTACTAAGAGGGAGGCCGCGGACCATGGAGACTGCACAGCAGATTTTAATTGTGGATGACGATGCCGATATTCGGGAAGTACTCCGCATCCATTTGGAGAATAAAGGCTATTCTGTCTGGGATGCCTCTAACGGTAAGGAAGCACTTCAAACCGTTTCAAAAAATCAGGACATTGATTTAATTATTCTTGATATCATGATGCCCGGTCTGTCCGGAATCGATGTATGCAAGGAAATCAGAAAAACCTCTTCCGCACCCATACTCTTTCTCACCGCCAAATCAAAGGAAAGTGATAAGACAGAAGCTTATGAAACTGGCGGGGACGATTATCTGGTAAAACCATTTTCCCAGTCGGAGCTTCTTATGAAGGTTCATTCACTCTTAAGAAGATACGTGATATACAAAGGAAAATCCCAGCCAAACATCAGTAATTCAGAAATCCGGATTCAGGATGTGCTTATTAATACCCAAAGCCGTCAGGTGTACCGGGAGAACCAAAAAATCGACCTAACGGATACAGAGTTTCAGGTTCTCATGTATCTTGTAAAAAACAGGGGCAGTGCAAAGGATGCCAGAGCCATCTACGAGGGCGTTTGGAATGATAAGTTTCTTCCCTCCTCTACCAATACCATAATGGTTCACATTTTGAAGCTGCGAAAGAAGCTGGAACTTGATTCCAATAATCCAACGATCATACGCACCGTTTGGGGAAAGGGCTATCAGATTGATGAAGTTTAGTATAAGATCTTCCCTCCGTTACAAACAGGTCTATATATTGGCCTTAGGTCTTTTGATCAGCTTTCTCATGTATCTTGCGACTCAGTCTCTGGGAGATTACCTGATTTCCAAGAATCATTTGAATGCAGATGCTTCCACAAAACGGCTGGAAAACTATCAAAATTCCATGGAAGCTTATATCAGGAAAAATAAACTTTCGGTGAAAGATGTAAGGGCTTTGTCCAAATGGGTCAAAAGCCATAAATACACGTATTTGACCATTTACAGCGGCGATGAGATTTTATATGAATCCGGCTTCTGGAACGATGCTTATTACAATTACGAGTCCACAGGAACCTTCCTGGAAGAAAGCCAGCAGCTGACTAGAAACATTGCATTTACCGACGGGGTCTATTCTGTATCCATTATCGATTCCTCGGAAATCAAATGGTACAGCATTGTTTTTTATATATCCCTTGGAGTTTTCTTTTTGTTTTTGTTCGGCATTGTGATCTTTTATAATCACAAAATCATTGCCCGGATCATGCTCCTGTCAAAAGAAGTTTCCCTGATTGAACAGGGAAATCTAGAACAGCCCATTTACCATAAAGGGAATGATGAGATAGCTCTTCTTGCTATAAATGCTGACAATATGAGAAATTCCATTATTACACGTTACAAAAGCGAAAAGGAGGCATGGGAAGCTAACAGCGAGCTGATTACTTCCATGTCCCATGACATCAGAACTCCTCTCACGGCTCTTATCGGCTATCTGGAGATTCTGGAAACGGAGGGATATCATTCAGAAGAACAGCTTTCTAAATATATCAAAAGCTGCAAAGAGAAATCCCTGCAGCTTAAGGAGCTGTCCGATAAGCTGTTTCAATACTTCCTTGTATTTGGCAAGGAGACCATACTGATGAAGAAAGAGACCTTTGATGCGCGCATCCTTTTAGAACAGCTGATCAGCGAGCATGTATTTGATTTAAGCAATCAAGGGTTTGATGTGAGGACCGGGCTTTTGGAGCAGTCCTGTATGATGACAGGTGATATTCAATACTTTAAGCGTCTCTTTGATAACCTGTTTTCCAATGTAAGAAAATATGCAAGCACCAGTGGGCCAGTTCTTGTGAATGCCGAATGCAATGGACAACACATAATCATCAGCATCAGCAATGATATCCGACAGGATGATTCTCTGGCGGAAAGTACTGGAATCGGTCTTAAGACCTGCCGCAAAATAACAGAGCAGATGAAAGGGACCTTTAAGATAAGAAAAAACCGGACTCGGTTTGAAGCCAGGGCCAGCTTTCCAGTGTCAGCCCAAGGAAAGGAAGCGTAACGTATGAAAAATGTATTAGAATACCTGGAACAATCCGCTAAGTTGTACCCTGACAAAACAGCAGTCCTGGATCCAGAAAAAAGTATTACTTATGAAGAGCTGTTATACAATGCCAGGCGCATCGGAAGCTTTTTATCGGAGCAGGAAGCTCCCAGGCGTCCAGTGGCCGTTTTCATGGATAAAAGTGTGGAGGCACTGACCGCATTTATGGGAATTGTGGCTGCAGGCTGCTTTTATATCTCCATCAACATGGACCAGCCGCCCGTTCGAATCCGTCAGATATTAGAAACCTCCAATGCAGGCTCTGTCATCACACTGGGTGAGGATAGTAACGTTCTTAAGGAAGCCGGTTATGTGGGGAAATGCTTTGATTATCATGAGATGGTGAAACACGAAATCAGGGAAACGGCTTTAAGAGAAATTCGTGATCATTTCCTTGATGTGGATCCATTGTACTGTAACTTCACCTCTGGCTCTACCGGCATTCCAAAAGGCGTCCTGGTCAGCCATCGGTCCGTCATAGATTTCATGGAATATTTCCCTGATCTCTTCCACATTACAGAGGAGGACATCATCGGAAATCAGGCACCCTTTGACTTTGATGTATCCGTAAAAGACATTTATTCCACGTTAAAAACGGGCGCTGCCATGGTGATCATACCAAAAAGAATGTTTTCCATTCCCACTCTGCTGCTGGATTATTTGTGCGAGCAGAAGGTGACTACCTTAATCTGGGCAGTATCTGCACTTTGCCTCGTATCCCAGCTGAAGGGATTCACCTACAAGGTACCTGATCAGATTAATAAGGTGTTATTCAGCGGAGAGGCCATGCCGGTCAAGCAGCTGAACACCTGGAAGAAGTATCTTCCTGATGCCAGGTATGTAAACCTCTACGGCCCCACGGAAATCACCTGTAACTGCACGTATTATGAGATTGACCGTGAATTTCAGACCGATGAAAAAATACCCATTGGAAAGCCATTTCCCAATGAAAAGGTATTTCTCCTTGATGAGGAGGATAAGCAGGTGACAGGTCCGGGAATAAACGGAGAGCTTTGTGTGGCTGGTACTGCCCTTGCCCTTGGTTACTATAATAACCCGGAACAGACAAAACGTGCCTTTGTTCAGAATCCTTTGAACAATCATTATCTGGAGCTGATATACCGAACCGGAGACCTGGCCTTTTATAACGAAAACAAGGACCTTTGCTTTGCCGGACGGAAAGACTTTCAGATCAAGCATATGGGACACCGCATTGAGCTGGAAGAAATCGAAATGGCTATGAACAGCTACCCCTCCATGGAACGGGCCTGCTGTGTATTCGATGAGAAACGAAACAGAATTACAGCCTTTTATGTAGGCACCATGGAAGGAAAGGAACTTTCTGAAAAGATGCGAAGCACGCTTCCTTCCTATATGATACCCACTGGCTTTCACTCTCTCACCGAATTCCCCATTACCCCTAATGGGAAAATTGACAGAAAAAAATTACTGGAGATGTGTATATGAAAAATTCAATCAATCACACAACCTTAACTAACGCTGTCCGCACTTATCAAACGCCTCTCTATTTGTTTGATTTGGATACCCTGGCCGGACAGATTGAAAAAATAAGAGGAATCCTTGGCAATCAGGTGGAGCTGTGCTATGCCATGAAGGCCAATCCATTTCTCATAAAAAGCCTGGTGGATCAGGTGGATTTCTTTGAGGTCTGCTCTCCCGGAGAATTTTCTATTTGCGAAAGAGCCAATGTCCCCGGCGAAAAAATCGTCATGTCTGGTGTCCATAAGAACATATCAGACGTAGACCATGCCGTAAAAACCTTCGGTGAACGCATTACCTATACCGTAGAGTCTCTTTCCCACTGGCAGATGATTACAGCCTGTGCAGAAAAGTACAAGACCCATGTGAATGTACTGTTAAGGCTTACCAGCGGAAACCAGTTTGGAATGGATGAGGAGCTTTTGGAGGAACTGATCCGGAAAGGTCCTTATGAGTGGATCACCATGGAAGGAATTCAGTATTTTTCTGGTACTCAAAAGAAATCTTCTTCTAAACTTTTTAAAGAGCTTAAAAGACTTGATGGTCTTTGTGATGCCTGGAAAGAAAAATACGGCTTTATTGTTAAGAAAATCGAATATGGCCCAGGACTCCCCGTCTGCTACTTTGAAGAGGAAGAAAATCAGGAGGATGAAATGCTCCATCAGCTGTCAAAGGCCATTGAGGAAATGACCTTTGGAGGAGTTGTCACCCTGGAAATGGGCCGCTTTATGGCCGCCTGCTGCGGTTCTTATGTGACAAAGGTAGTGGATATGAAAACAAACAAGGGCCAATCCTACTGCATCGTCGACGGCGGCTGTCATCAGGTGAATTATTACGGACAGATGCTCGCCATGAAAAAGCCGTTCATAAAGCATCTGGGAGAAAAGGATGGAGAAAAAGGTGAGTGGACCATCTGCGGCTCTCTTTGCACGGTAAATGACATGCTTGTCAAGCAGTATCCTCTTACAGGCTTAAAGACTGGAGATTATCTGTCATTTGAAAAGACTGGAGCTTATTCTGTCACAGAAGGAATGTCATTATTCTTAAGCCGGGATTTACCCACCGTTCTTCTCTATTCTGAGAAGGATCAGTATATAGAAGCCAGACCCTCTACACCAACCAATTTATTCAATTATATTCAATCATAAAGGAGAAAACTTATGGAACAGTTATTTGAAATTTTAAATGGAATCAACCCAGGCATTGATTATGAAACAGAGACAAAACTCATTGACGGAGGACTGTTAGATTCTTTTTCCATCCTCTCTCTCATTCCTGAATTAGAAGAGGCCTTTGACGTTGAAATCACCCCTGGTGAAATGGTCCCTGCAAACTTTAATTCCGCAGATGCAATCTGGAGTATGATCACCCGTCTGAAAGAGGAATAAAAGATGACGTATACTTCCCCCCTTTACCTTTTTGCATTTTTCCCACTGGTGCTGGCGGCATACTATTTCTGCCCCCAGCGCCACCGTTCAAAGGTCCTTTTACTGGCCAGCTATATCTTCTTTTATTCCATCAGTGGAAAGCTCCTGATATACCTGCTGCTGTCTACCTTGTTCATCCATCATGGTGGTTTGTGGCTTGGCTATTGCAAAGCAGAGGGGGAACGGGAGCTTTTGGCTTCCCAGAACAAAAAGGCATTGAAAGCAGTCTATGCAAGGAAACGCCGCCGCATTCTATGGCTTTCCATTGGTTTTCAGCTTGGCATTTTACTTGTGCTGAAATACTCTAATTTCTTTGTGAAGAACATCAATGGCATACTTCATATCTTTTCTTTTAAAGAAGTAGTGCCTGCCTTGCATTTTGTAGTACCCATTGGAATCTCATTTTACACCTTGCAGGCAGTATCTTATCTGGTTGATGTTTATTACGAAAAAATCAAGCCTGATGATAATTTAGAGCGGCTTGCCCTTTATCTTGCCTTCTTCCCTTCTTTAATGGAAGGACCCATCTGCCGTTACAATCAGACAGCAGATTCTCTCTATAGCGGAAAGCCTCTGGATTATAAAAACCTCACCTATGGTCTTCAAAGAGTTCTTTGGGGATTGTTTAAAAAGCTTATCATCGCAGATCGATTAAATCCTCTTGTGGACAATATCTTTAATACACCTGGCAATTACAGCGGTATTACGATTATTATTGGTGCCGTTTTATATACGTTCCAGCTCTATGCTGACTTTTCAGGCTGTATTGATATGACCATTGGTACCGGAGAAATCTTTGGTGTTATTATACCGGAAAACTTCCGCCAGCCCTTTTTTGCAAAAAATGCGTCTGAATTTTGGAGGAGGTGGCACATTACCCTTGGCACCTGGTTAAAGGATTACGTGTTCTATCCCATCTCTTTGACGAAATTCGGAAAAAAGCTGGGGAAAAAATCCCGGGAACGATTTGGAAAGCACTTAGGTCAGGTATTCTCTTCCGCACTTCCACTGCTGGGAGTCTGGCTGGCCAATGGATTCTGGCATGGAACTGGTTGGCATTACATCTTTTTTGGAATGTATTATTTAGTGATCATACTTTTGGAAAATCTTATGGAACCATGGGTCGTGACAGTGACAAATGCCCTTCACATGAACAGGGAAAGTATTCTCTACCGTGTGTTTCAGACTATAAAGCTTCTCATCATTGTATTCGTCGGCGAGCTGTTTTTTGCTGCAAGAAACTTGACCTTAGGGTTTCAGATGTTCGCTTCCATTTTTACCGGTTTTCACTGGTCGGTACTGACTGACGGTTCTCTCCTTAAGCTAGGGGTATCCATTCAGGATTTCTATGCCGCATTCTTTGGCCTCCTTACGGTCCTTATTGTGGGAGTGATTCATGAGCGGGGAATATCCATTCGTGATAAAGTTTCTGCATGGCGCATGCCCGCCCGTTTTGCCTTTCTTTATGCCGCAATTTTTGTGGTGCTTATTTTTGGTGCTTACGGCGAGGGATATTTACCGGTGAAATTAATTTATGCCGGATTTTAAGAGGTGATGAAATGAAAATCAATAACAAGGTCAAAATAGTTCTTTTTCTATCCGGACTTTTTATTTTGCTGTATGGATTATCGTATCTGATCCTTCCAAACAACACCATGGACAGCGGTTTATATAAAAAAACAAACAGCATTACAAGTGAGGCTGAAAATACTATTGATTATATCGTTATCGGTGACAGCGAAGCCGTATCCAGTATATCCCCCATGGAAATCTGGAAGGATTACGGCTATACAGGTTATAACTGTGGAGTACCAGGACAGCGGCTCCAGGATACTTATTACTTATTTGAGAAGGTCTTAAAAAAGCAAACCCCTAAAATTGTTTTTCTGGAAACAAACGCATTTTACAGGGATTTTGAATATCTAAGTGCGCTGGATAATATGGTGGACGAGAACATGAAGAATATGTTCCCAGTTTACAAATTCCACAGCAACTGGAAATATTTCCACTTAAATATGTTGAGAAATTTAAAAAATAAGGCGGCTGACGGACCGGTCAACACCTATAAGGGCTTTAAATATGTACCAGTAATAAATCCCTACAAAGGCGGACCCTATATAAGGGAAAGTGATTCCGTTTATCCCATTGGTGACCAGCCTATGGAGTATATTAATAAAATTATTGAGCTTTGCAGGGAACAGAACATTCAACTGGTTCTTTACTCTGTACCAACCCCTAAGAACTGGACTCCAGGCAAGCACAATACCGCAGTTTCCCTTGCAGAAAAGAACCAGCTTACCTTCCTTGATCTTAATCTTATGACTTCTGAAGTTCCTATGGACTGGAATAAGGATACCAGAGATGAGGGAGATCATCCAAATTACTTCGGCAGTGTTAAAATATCAGGCTATATCGGTTCTTATTTATCGAAGCAAGGAATTCTGACCGATCACCGTAAGGACAAAACCTATGATTCCTGGAACCAGGACCTGGTGGCATATAAAAAGCTGACCAAACAAGAGTAACCCCTAATTTAAGCTTCCAGTATTGACAAAATTCTCATAGAACTTTATAATGATATTAATAACTGTAATTTTATTAGTTACACTTAAACAATGTCACTCCATTCCTCTGGAATAGAAAGGAGTTTGTTTTATGAGAATTGAACTATGGTTTGATTTCGTCTGCCCGTACTGCTATCTGGGAGAACGGAAGCTGGAACTTGCACTGGAAAAATTTGAACACCGTGATGAGGTGGAACTGATTTTCAAAAGCTTTGAGCTTAATATGGCATCCGATTCCACCAAAGGCAAAGACATTAACCAGATTATTGCAGATAAGTATCATGTCAGCTATGCCCAGGCAAAAGCCAACAATGACAGTATTACAGAAGCAGGCAGACAGGTGGGACTCAATATCCGCTTTGACTTGTTTCAAGTGGAACGTACCAGGCTGGCCCATGAATTGGTACACTATGCTGCTGGTCAGGGAAAGAATCTGGAACTGATCCGCCGCCTGTTTGAAGGGGTCTTCACTCAGGGACTCCACTTAGAAGACAAAGAAGTTCTCTTTCAGCTTACCAAAGACCTGGGCGTGGATTTGACCCACTTCCAATCCCAGTATGAGAATGGTACCCTATCCTCTCAGGTACAAAGAGACGAAGAAGAAGCCGCAAAGCTTGGAATTAACAGCATCCCCCACTTTATTATTGACGGCAAATATGTAATATCTGGTGCTCAAAGCCCTGATTACATTCTGAATGCATTAAACAAAGCGTATCATAAGTAACTTCCGTTGCTTTAGCTGTATCCCTGTCAAAGGAATAAGCCTTGTCATTGATTGTTTGATACGCCCTTAAACGGGCTATTTACGAATCAAAGACAAGGCTTTTTTTATTAGCTTTTACTTACCGATTAGAAAGGTGGCATCTTTTGAAAATATTGTACTGCCGTCCTGTTTCTCCAGCTTCAGTTCATTGTTATTTTGTCTTAAGTAATACCCAGGATAGTAAACAGAGCGGAAGGATACATTGTCTTCTATAGAATCTGCCAGTCCAGGTACCACCTGCCAGAATTGATCCGTTGCCGGAGTTACGTTTGCTTCTGTTTTCACGTTAAAGTCTGAATTCCTCCAGTACATATTCTGGAAATTATAGGACTTCATACGGCTCATGGTCCCGTTAAGGCCTGTGGTTGTATCTGTAAGTAAGGGTATGGTCCCATCTGAATTATATTGAAACTTCTGTATACAGACGGAACGCTTATAGCTCCCGCCTCCGGGCAATGATCCATTGTGGTATAAAAAGTAAGAAGCTCCCTTATAATCTACAATTGCCGGGTGAATGGTGGTGCTTGTAGGAGTCGGTTTCATAATAATCCCACGGTAAGTCCAAGGACCTGCAGGGCTGCTGCTGGTAGAATATGCGATGCTCTCAGGAAATCCGGAGGCATATAAAAGATAGTATAATCCATTCCTTTTATACAGCCAGGGAGCCTCCTCAAACCCTGGTCCAAAGGCTTCTTTTGTGATTGGAATGGCTGTAATTGCCCCCTTTAAGCTAATCATATCATCATTCAGCTTAACCCAATAGCAGGCTTTGTTTCCCCAGTATAAATATGCCTGTCCATCATCGTCAATAAATACGGTAGGGTCCAGATCATCCCATGAGTGAGACGCATATTTGGTCATTTCATTGGTAATGAGAGCACGCCCTAAGGCATCCTTAAAAGGACCTGTGGGGCTATCGGATACCGCAACACCGATAGCCACTCCCGGATTGGTTTTGTCATGGGTGCTGACATACCAGTAAAACTTTCCGTTCCGATAGATACACTGGGCTGCATTGGCATCTCCGCCTGACCAGCTGAAGGTCTTGGCGGTAAGAGCGGTTCCCCTGTCCGTCCAATTTACCATATCGGTAGAGGAATAGACTTTCCAGTCCACCATTTTATATCCCGTATTGGGCGCATCATTCTCGTCGTGCCCAACGTATACATAGCAGGTTCCATCATACACAAGCGTTGCCGGATCTGCGGTAAAGACATCAGTAATTATGGGATTATCCCCATAGCTTACAAAAGGAAAACACGTTAGCAAAACAAGCATTAAGCCTAAAAGCTTCCATAATTTACTCATAAACACCCTCCATTTTTTCTAACATTATCAAATGCTATCTTAAAATAATTGAAACTGGTCTCCCTCCTCTCTATATTTCGTTACGGATCATATATCTTCAGGGATATGTGCTTCTGCCCTCCTTTCTATCCCCATCTTAGCCATACGCCTTCCCTATTTCACTGTAAACTTTACACATTTTCTTTATTATAACAAATAATACCATGCATGTATGTTTACTTTTTTATTAATTAAGTTGGTTTTTTTATATTGTTCATACCTTTCATCCATGCTTCCCTAAAAAGTTTAAAAATGCCCCACAGACCAACAGATATCAGATGCTGGTCCATGAGGCATATTATTTCAATCGCGTTAAAACACTCTTAGATGATTAAGTTCTGTTCCCTTTTGGCATATACCGGATACACGCCGCTGCAAAGAATAACATGCACACAGCAAAGGTAATATAGGGAGTGCTGATTCCCAGATGGTCAAATAAGTATCCTCCCGCCAATGGTCCCAGAATATGACCAATGTTCGAGCCAAAGGCATACTTTCCATAATAATTCCCTATCACATGTTCCTCTATTCCCTGAACAAACAAAGCATCCATGGAATAGTCCAGCGCAGAGATGGATAAAACATAAAGGGTCCAGATGATGGTAAAGCTGTCAGGGGTATGAATCATGGGAACTAAAATAGCTATAAGGGCTAATAAAAAGGCAGATAAAATCATGACCCTTCGGTAGCCAAAGGTATCTCCCAGCCGCCCAAGATGAGGGCCTGCAAAGGAAGAAACAACCATAGGAAAAAAGAAAACAGATATGAGGGATTCCATTCCTAAGTCAAAAGCTACTGTCACATATGGAATCAGCAGAACTCCGGTCATGCTTGCAAAGAGGCAGAAAAACAGGTTAAATATCCATAGCTTCTTCTTTTCAACTGAAAATACAACCTTAGCCTTCCGGGGGACGTTTGCTTTTTCCTGCTTTCTGACTTTCACAAGGCTATATAAATATGCGGACAGGGAAGCCCCAGAACAACATAGAAAGAATATGTTCCAGCCTGAGAGCAAATCGTAATTGGTGAAAATCAGAAAGCAAAGCCCTACCCCAATCATTCCCCCCAGGTTCCGGTTACTGTCAAACCGGCCCATGGTCTGGGCGAACTTATCATTTTCATCGGTAATAACTCCAACCACAGAAAGGGTGAGTAAAATACCGGCGGCTCCCTGAATGAATCTTGCTGCCATGATATGAGGCATGGATACCGCCCCGGACAGGGATATATAGGCAGCTGCATACAATAAGACCGCGAAAAGGAACACCCTTCGCCGGGTATACTTATCAGAAAGCTTTCCCATGAAAAACCTCATCACAAGCCCTGCCAGAGCGAAGGCAGAATAAAAAATGGTCATTTGAAACGTTGAGTAACCCAGCTGTTTTGTGTAAAGCGGAAAAAGACCTTCAAACATAATCACCGGCAGAGATACTAACATCACCGGCACTGCTAATTTTCTATATCTCATAGCCCTCCTTTTGCCTGAATCAGTGTTTCTGCTTGTAATAAGACAGGAAATCAGACAGCTTTTCACAGGCAGTTTTCAGCTGATTGATCTCCGGCAGATAGACCACCCGGAAATGATCCGGCGTTTCCCAGTGAAAGCCGCCGCCATGGGTCAGAAGGATCTGCTTCTCCTTTAAGAAGTCTAAAACAAACCTTTCGTCATCCTCAATCTGGAACCGTTTCGTATCGATTTTCGGGAACATATAAAAGGCAGCTTTCGGCTTTACCACAGAGATTCCTGGAATCGCATTCAATGCGTGGTATATGTATTCTCTCTGCTCGTAGACCCTACCCCCTGGTACAAGGAGCTGTTTTGTCTCCTCTTCCATGTCAAGGGCAGCACTGATGACGGACTGGGCAGGAACATTGGAGCATAGCCTCATGGAGGATAAAAGATTGATTCCCTCCACATATCCCTTCGCAAAGGATTTATCTCCGCACAGGCACATCCAGCCGCAGCGATAACCTGCGATTAGATGGGATTTGGACAGACCGTTAAAGGTAATGGTCAAAAGGTCCGGTGCAAGGGATGCGATGGATACGTGCTCCTCTTCATCAAGCACCAGTCTGTCATAAATCTCATCGGCAAAGATGATCAGTCCGTTCTGTCTGGACAGCTCTGTGATTTCCAAAAGAAGCTCCCTGGGATATAAGGCTCCTGTTGGATTGTTTGGGTTAATGACAACAATGCCTTTTGTTCTGCTTGTAATCTTACTTTTAATGTCCTGAATATCCGGATACCATTCTGACTGCTCATCGCAGATATAATGAACTGCACTTCCGCCTGCAAGTGTGACGGAAGCAGTCCACAAGGGGTAATCCGGAGAGGGAACTAAAATCTCATCACCAGGATTTAAAAGTCCCTGCATGGATAGGGTAATCAGCTCGCTGACTCCGTTTCCTGTATAGACATCGTCAGTGGTCACCTGATGGATTCCTTTTTTTCTGCAATATTCCACAATGGATTTTCTCGCAGATAAAAGACCCTTGGAATCGGAATAGCCTTCTGTGTTGCATAGATTCTCATTCATAAGTCTTAACAGCTCTTCCGGCGCCCGAAATCCGAAGGGAGCAGGATTTCCTATATTCAACTTCAGGATATCAATCCCCTGGTCAATCATTTTGTTGGCCTCATCCATAACCGGCCCTCTGATATCATAACACACGTAGTTCAGCTTTGCAGATTTTTCAAATGTCTTCATAATTTTCTCTCCTTCTTTTTCTGCGTAATATGAAATAAAAAAAAGCCCTAAGCGTCGAAACGCTTAGGGCGAATATACAATCCGTGTTACCACCTAAATTCAGAGAATTCTCTGCACTCTTACGGTACTATCATACCGAGTCCCTGTAACGTGGGAATACGTTGGAGCCTACTAAGGAAAAAATCACCGTTCGGTCCAAAGCTCCGAGACTGCTTCCATACCTTGGAATGAAGATTCGCACCAACCATCTTCTCTCTGAAATTCCGCGAATATGTACTATTTCTCTTCATCGCCTTTTCACTATTTCCGCAATCATAGCACAGGGGGGAATAATTGTCAATTATAAATTTTCTTTCTCCCCGTAAAAATAAATTCCTGCCTTTTTTCTTGCCTCCGTTTGAATTTTACTGACCAAAAGGGTGTGGTCCAGAAGATCATAGCACTTTAAAAGCCTGTGATTATCTATCATTTCCTGAAACTCTGTAAACTCATCTATCATGCGGTGATTCCTGTGGTTTTCATTCATTACTACCCTTGTCCCATCATTGGACACAACATTTATTTCTCCGCATACATTGGCTGTTGTCTCCTGAAACAGATATCCTCTGTCTCCCTGTATTTTGTATACAGCCGGACTGGAGCAGTCCTTAGCACCTGTCAGGGTACACTGAAAACCAGAATAGCTGAGAATTAATATGCCTGAGGTATCAATCCCCCTCTCGATGTTGGGATAATACTCTACCCCTTTTGGCTCTCCAAATAAACCGGTCACGTAATGCAGGTTATAGATATTAATATCCATGAGAGCACCGCCGGAATAGCAGGGATCAAAGGCCGGAAGGACCATGCCCTGTTTAAAGGAATCATAACGAGAAGAATACTGAGAGAAATTACATTGTACTATCTTTATATCTCCAAGCTCAGGCAGCATTTCTTTTATTTTTTTATAATTCGGGAGATACAGCGTGGTAACCGCTTCTATCAGAAACAAACCCTTTTCCCGAGCCAGATCACTTAATATCAAAGCTTCTGAAACATTGGTAGTAAAGGGTTTTTCAACAATTACATGTTTTCCTGCCTCTAAAGCCTCTTTGGCAAACGGAAAATGAAGGTGATTGGGCAATGCCACATAAATCGTGTCCACATCACTAATTAAAAGCTGGTCATACTGGGTGTACACCTTCTCGATTCCATATTGAGCCGCAAGCTCTCTCGCCGAAGCTTCACTTTTAGGAGTGCTTAAAATTGCCCCTATAAGCAAACCTTTTATCTGGTCACTGACGGATAAAAAATCCTTTACTATCATTCCTGTTCCTGCAATACCAAGCTTCATACAGAATCTCTCCTTTGTCCATAAGCCCCGGCCCTACACCACACGGCGCAGTGCACCTGTTACCGAATCAATCACCAGACCGTAGACCTTAATGGTATCCGGTACCAGCGGGTGATTACGAATGATATCCACGGATTTCGTAATAGACTGGTCTAAGTCTAAAAAACCGCCCAGCCAGGTTTCAAAATCAATGCCGTAATATTTAATCAAATCAATATTTCTTTGTTCCACACCTCTGGCCTTCATCTTCTGAATCATTCCCTGACTGTCCGTATATCTGGCTCCACAGTCCGTATGTCCAATGACAAGAATCTCATCCACTCCCAGCTCATAAATACCGATTAAAAGGCTTCGCATTGCGCTTCCAAAGGGATGGGAAATGATGCCCCCAGCATTTTTAATTATCTTGGCATCGCCATTTTTTATGCCCAGTGCGGCTGGAAGGAGCTGCGTCAGTCTGGTATCCATGCAGGATACTATAGCTGTTTTTTTATCGGGATACTTGTTTGTTATATACCGTTCGTATCCTTTATTCTTAACAAATTCTTCATTATATTCAAGTATCTCATCAATCATCGTTGATTCATCTCCTGCTAAATTGTGGCACCTTAAAATTTCATAAGGCTTCTGCCGTTCGGTAAACCCTCCATACAACACCGGTCTTTGGTATAAACACACTGGGATCCCCATCCAGATTATATCCCATATCAACAATATACATGGCTCCGTCTGGTCCGAAAAGAAGATGAACCGGACGTTCAAATCCACCACTTCTTGCAATGGATGAGGGAAATCCGTTTTTATTAATGGCAAAGGTACTGATGGTTCTGGCTTTCATATCGATTCTGGACACCCGGTGCCCAGAACCTGCATATGACGTTCCTTCCCCCATACGGCCGTCAATGGTGCTTCCAAACTCGGTCACATAAACATCTCCATAAGGACCAAAGGCTCGATTATAATTAAATTCAAAGCCTGATAAGGTGGAACTAGGCGGAAACCGCACAAAAGGTCTGGGCGGCACATTGGGCTGGTTTTTAAAAATCAGGGTGGGCTGGACTCCTCCTGCCGGGGTATACCTGGGAGAATCTACAGGTTCTCCACCAGAATAATCAGGCCAGCCATACCACTGATCCGGTGTGACATAGTAAAAATCTTCGCTGGCATTCTCAATGGGTCTGGAACCGACTGGATTAAAGCCGTTATTCACCACGTAGAGCTGCCCGCTGTTATCAAACCTTAAAAACGCAGGATCACGAAATCCCCATGCGACCTGCTCTAAATTAGAACCGTCCAGATTGGCACGTAAGATGCTTCCTGACGCCTTTATATATCTTTTTCTAATTTCAAATTCAATATTAGGAATCCCATAAGGGGAAAATGCACCGGTAAATGCAGGGTCGTCTGTGACAGCTTCTGTTAGTATATTATCTGTCATGAAATTCTGGCCATAGAGCATGACATAATCACCTGTATAATCACATAACAATGGAGAAACGGTCACCCATTTATTGTCATTACCCACCACTCCGCTGTTGGTAACAGTACCCTGTCCAAAGTATAGTTTATTATCCGGAGAAAAAGCGACCGGACTGTTTATATGGTCCCCATTGCTGGGCAGTCCCATAATAATATTCTGTCTTGTACCGTCTTTATATATTTTGGTGATGAAGCCTCTGTGAGATACGTAGAGAATCCCATGCAGATAATTGATTCCTGATATAGGAGTAACAAAATCATCTGCAATGGTCTCAAACTGTCCGTTCACCAGTTTAAGAATTCTGGGATGGTCTGTAGCCCTTCCGGAATCGGAGATAAAAATATTTCCTTCTTCGTCGAAAACCATGCTGGAGGGTGCATCTAAGTTGTTGATAAAAACCTCCACTCCGTAGCCTCTTATGATATAGATATCGGATGGATCCAGAAACCGCTCCAACATAGTATCATCATCATTGCAAGAATGAATTCTGTTTCTATTTACGCCTTGAAACATTCACTTCTCCTGGAAATATTTTAGTACATTATATTCCAGGTTCTCTAAATTATACAAACTTAAAACAATCCCAGATACACTCCGTAGCCTTCTTCTTCCATCTTCTCTTTTGGTATGAACCGAAGGGAAGCACTGTTGATGCAATAACGAAGTCCGCCCGTTTCCTTAGGGCCATCGGTAAACACATGACCAAGATGAGCATCCCCATGACTGCTTCTTACTTCTGTTCGGATCCGACCGTAACTGGTATCAAGAAGTTCTTTAATCGCCGCTGATTCTATTGGCTTTGAAAAACTGGGCCATCCGCAGCCGGCATCAAACTTGTCCGCCGACATAAAAAGAGGTTCTCCAGTGGTAATATCCACATAGATTCCTTCCCGGAATTCATTGTAATACTCATTTTGAAAAGGAGCCTCTGTTGCACTGTTTTGAGTTACTTCAAACTGTTCTTTCGTAAGCTCCTGTTTTAGTTCATTTTCCGGTTTCTTTGCAAACTTTTTATCCTTATCTACTGCCTTTTTTGCCTTTTCAAACTTATCTGCTCCTATGTGGCAATATCCCCCTGGGTTTTTATCTAAGTATTTCTGATGATACTCTTCTGCCTTATAATAATTTTCAAGAGGAAGCCGCTCAATGGCTATTTTCTCCTGATAACGATTCTGGAGCTTTTTTATGGATTCTTCTATCACAGGTGCATCCTTTGCATCTGTATAATAGATTCCGGTTCGATATTGAGATCCAACATCACCGCCCTGGCGGTTTATGCTGACTGGATTGATCACATCATAATACAGTTCTAAAATATAGGGAAGCCCTATTACCGTGTCCTCATACTCCACCTTGACTGTTTCTGCATGGCCGGTGTTGTGCCTGCATACCTCTTCATAGGTGGGGTGTTCTGTGTTGCCGTTTGCATAGCCAACTTCTGTTGCCAGGATACCCGGAATGTTCTGAAGATATTGTTCTGTTCCCCAAAAACACCCGCCTGCTAAATAAATTTCTTTTTTCATAGGAACCACCTCTCTTACATGTTTTTTCTTGATATAATATCAAAAACAGGGAATGAAAACAAGCAAAATCTGCCTGTTCGATTTTTTGAATACTTACTGGACAACAAGCATAAGATTCATTAATTAGTATTCATAGGAGTAATGTATATGTTATCCCAAGAATTATTCGTACAATGGTCCCTGCAATATCATCTCTTTTGGCTTCGTATTATGAAAGAACATGCCATATTCATTGAAGCAACCATGCCGCCTCCCGGAAAATCCCTTGCACAAAAGGCTGATGCCTACAAACAGAATTATGATCAGTTTTTATTGACCACAATTATTTTATCCAACGGGATGATTCCCCGTGATGCACTGGAGTCCGGTCAGTATTATACCCAATTTACCGAAGGAGCCGAGCAGGATGCAGAAAATTATATCGGTATCAGCACAAGGCCTGATATTACGGTAAAGGAATACGATATCGCTCCTGTTTATGGCAATTTAACAATTACAGGAAGCTTAGAGCAGGATGTCATTCATCTAAACCAGAGTGTTCTTACCCTCACCGATTCCTTTATTCAGTTCCAGTCTGATCTTTTAAATGACAGAGCCTCCTGCCGTCTCTTTACCATGATGTACACCGGGGATATCTTACACGTACTAATGGAAGCAAAGAGATATCAGATGATTCTTTCCGCGCTTCAAAACAGAGATGAAAATGCCATAGAGGATTATAAGACCTTCTGGACCCATAACATGGCAGATCACGCCAAGGTCATGAGAGGCCAATTTGATCCAACGGAAGCCGCATATTTTAACAGGGCAAACCAGCTTGCTGAGCTTTTTGATACTCTATCCGAGGAAGAAACGGGAACCAATACCTTCCCCACCAATCAGGAGCTTTTAATCAGCACCAATGAGATTCGGGATTTTAAAGCAAACACAACCGATGCTATTATGCGCTGCAAGGTCCAGTCTATCATGCTTGCTCTTTACACGGATCACTTATTAAGAGAGGCAAACCATTTTATTTATCTTATGAAATAAAATTATGGATAGAAGAAAGCTATCGAATACATATCATTCATGTTATAATGAAATCAGAGGGAGAAATGACACCCTCTGATTTTTTAATGAGGAAAGCAGGTGCATTATGTATATAAAAGAAGTCCTCTTTCGATGGCCCAAGGAAGAATCCTGTACCTATTATGAGGAGATTGAAGCACTTAAAAATACCGACCAATTGGTTCTTAATGATTCAGTGACATTTTTTGTAGGGGAGAATGGAGCCGGAAAATCTACTCTGCTGGAAGCAATTGCAATCGCCTATGGATTTAATCCGGAAGGAGGGAGCTTAGACCATAACTTTTCTTCAAGAGATACTCATTCCTCTTTGTATAAGCAATTACTTCTCTCAAAAAGCTTCCAGCATGCAAAGGATGGTTTCTTTTTAAGAGCAGAAAGTTTTTATAATTTTGCAACGGAAATTGATGATATATATGAGGGCATCATACCGTCATTACATGAAGAGTCTCATGGAGAAAGCTTTCTATCCATGGTTCAAGACAGATTTGGTGGAAAGGGGCTTTATATTCTCGATGAGCCGGAAGCCGCACTATCTCCTCAAAGGCAATTGACATTACTTTGCGAAATCAACCGACTGGTCAAAAGTAAGTCACAGTTCATCATAGCTACCCATTCTCCCATTCTGCTGGCATTTCCCGATGCATTAATCTACTCTTTTGATGGTTCATCGGTTCTTCCCATTTCTTACGAGGAGACAGAAGCCTACCAGATAACCAAATTATTTATAGAAAATAAAGATTACTTTTTAGGCAAATTATTGGATTAAGTTTTTTTCTTACAATCAAAGAGCCGATGGAATGTTCACTCCAATCGGCTCTTTCCCATGTTTGATCCAGCTTTAAAATATGGCTGAATCCCTTTATTTATGTAGTGGCAGGGGTAAAATACTTTGCAACAATTTTCTCTGCCGTTCTGGTAGCCAGCGCCTGACTGGTCAGGGTTGGGTTAGGGCCTCCCAGTCCATTGCATAATACACTGGTATCTGCAATGAACAACCGCTTGACCTGCTTTGCCTCACAGTCTGTATCCGTCACATATCCGATGCGCATGGTACTCATGATATGGGCGCACACATCCGGCGGCCAGTTGGCACGGGAAACGGTCTTCGCCCCTGCGCTTCTTAAGATATCGCAGGCAAGGCCTACCAGCTGATCCCTTTTTAAAGTATCTTCTTCACTTAACTCATAAGATATAATTGGAATGAACCCGTTTTCATCTCTCTGTTCCGGGTCTAAGTAAACACCATTGTTCTGATTGACGGAATCATCTGAAAAAACAACAATGCTAAGGGTCCTTCTGTAATCTCTCATAAATTCTTTTAAAAGCTCACCGGCTATAATCCCTTCTCTGTCCCAAGGCGCCTCATCTGTGGTCTGGTTCTGGAAGTAATAGCCCTTCTGGCTGGTTCCATAGATCATAAGAGAATTGATGCCAGGACTTGTTCCAAAGGGTTCAAAGGCTCCAAGACCGGGATAGTCAAAGCGGGCGGCTGAGTTCTGTCCCACAAAAGGATTTATTTCTGACATTCCAAGGGCATTCATTAAGTCTTCCTCTTCAAAAATACCGGAGACACAGTCAATCATATGATTGGTCAGACCTTTGCCCACCCACTCATTCTCAGGCAGACCGGAATTAAGCCATAGCCTTGGTGATTCAATGGCACCGCAGGACATAACAATGACCTTTGCCCGCAGCTCCCGAATCTCTTCCGTCCAGGTATTTCTCACCGTAACGCTTTGCGCGTAGATACCTTGGCTGCTATCCTCCCCTGTATTGATTTTTATAACAAAGGAATTTGGCATGATTTCCACATTGCCGGTCCGGAGCGCCATGGGAATATAGCTGACCAGAGTGGATCTCTTTGCCACCGTATCCACACTGGGACCAAGACTGCAGCCATTGACACAGTGTCCCCTTAAGGTACAGCCAACGGATTGATTGTTCTGGATATCAAAATCAGGGTTATTTAGCATGGGATTGACCCCTAATATGGCATTGGGCTGGGCCCGGTAGCCAGGTTCTGTTATATCTTTTGCCTGTATGTATTTCCACCCCATCTTTTTTGCACCGTAGTAAAATAAATCTTCTTTGGCTGTTCCCGTAGCTTCCCGAACAGGAAGGGTATTTTCCACCTTCTCATAATATGGAATCATTTCTTCATAGGAAATAGGCCATTCCTTTTCAAATGCTTCCGGATATGCCCTGGGGGAATTGGCCCAATACAACAGTGTTGTTCCACCCACTCCTGCCGACTGCCAGGTAAAGCCTCCCTTAGGTAATACCCTGATCCAGGGACTCAAATCCCTGTTTGCCACACCCCAGCGAAATTTGCCGGATATGGAATCATTCATATCATCTTCCAGATCCGTAAAGGTGGCCTTTAAGAGATTGATATCCAGATCATCCATGCTGGAACCACGCTCTGCCCCAGGCTCCTCGTTGGGCCTTGGCCACTTGCTGTTGCCATACCAGGGACCAGCCTCTATGACCAGAACCTTAATTCCTTTCTCTCCCAGTTCCTTTGCGATTACCCCTCCGCCGCCTCCTGCACCTATTACAATTACATCTGCATCGTATCCGTTCGCCATATTTTCCTCCAATTCTTAGTTTCTTCCGGTTACTTAGTATAATCATAAGTCCTTGCAGCCCTGTAACCAAGGGATGGGCCTGGATATCCAATCTGCTCCCAGCTTCCGGGGAAATACTCAAGAACTCTCTGATTGGGAGGCAGAATCCTGGTGGAACCATACCCCCACCATTCAGAATAATACCCCATAAAAGTCAGCCGGTTCATAATCGGGAAAATAGGAAGGATGTCTTCCAATTCAAAATTCTCCTGCACAGGAAAATAGTTGATTCGATCCGGTCCCAAAAGCACTGCCATGACGGCAAGCCGTTCATTCATGGTAAGCCTGGCAAAGTAAGATCCATTGAGAGGAGGCTCAACATTAGCTTCTCCATCCCTCTCATAGAGATATTGTCTGGCAGCCGTGTTTAAGACTTCGGCTCCTAAAATTGCCACGGGAACGTAGAGACTGCCCATTGACATGATAAGATACTCATCTGTATTAAAATCCAATGCACCGTAATACTGGATCATCCCATACAGCTCCGCAAGATCTGGAGAACGGGGAACTATGGAATCCACAAAAGCTTTGTATGCCTCTTCCAGATAGCCAGTTTGAGGAACTGCCTCCCACATTCTTAAGTCCGAATCACGATTTGTCCAATCCAATCTTCCACCTGCTTTACAATAAATTGTTCATACCATCTTATGATGGTCCTGTACCATATAGCACTTTTTAATACAGATAAAGAAAAGGATAAGATTCCGGATTCATGAGTCCGAAATCTTACCCTCGTCTTAAAAGCTATGACTGGTTGTTGTCTTTTACAGAATGGATACAGCTATTGAGTCTTTCATTTAAGACAATCAACTGAATCAGCTCATTTTTATACTCCTTAAATTGTTCGCCTTGCTCCTCTTCGTTCAGCACTTCTTCATTCTCACGTTGAACTGCGGCAATAAATTCTTCAATGCAGGAAGATACAAGGGGAAGAAGCTCCTGAAAGCTGCTGAATACTTCAGTGGCATT
Organism: Clostridium sp. 12(A); assembly: GCA_000526575.1. GTDB lineage: Bacteria > Bacillota > Clostridia > Lachnospirales > Lachnospiraceae > Lacrimispora > Lacrimispora xylanolytica. The sequence goes on from JAGI01000002.1 coordinate 1,465,427, forward strand.
CTGTTTTAGCTCTTCGATTGATTCTTCCGGAGTGACATCCTCAAATGACTGCACCAGCTTCTGAGCAGATGCAAAAATCTCCTTAAGCTGGCCTTCCAGCTCACTGTATCTTTCTGATACCTCTTTATTTTCTATGAGGGCCGATAGATTCGTAAGCAGAATATCTAAATCCTTTACGGTTTTAGATTCTTTTATGGTATCTTTATCAAGCACCTCTTCCTCAAAGGGGTAAATCGACTTAAGCCCCGTCTCAATGTCTTCCAATAGCTTAAGACCAGTGCGGATTCCCTCTGCCTTTTGTACCTTGCCTGCATGAAGGGATATGATGGACTGTATTCTTTTGATTTCATTATGTATCTTTTGGGTCAGTTCTTCCACATCTTTTACATCGGGGTTACTTTCCTCTGCTAAGGCCGCGAGGTCACTATGAAATATCTTTGCCCCGTCTCTTGATGCAAATTCCTCTGCTGTCTTTTTCAGGGTAAGTTGCAGTACATTTACAAAATCGTTTACCGACCTTGTCACCTGCTCCTCATAGAAAGCCTCCCCTTGTTCGGCCTCTTTCTCACGTAATCTTGCTATCTTTTGCAGGAAGAGACTCATAATTCCCATAGATTCACCTTACCATTTTTATATTCTTTGATTAATATAGTATGCAAACCAAACTTTTTTGTCACATTAAGACAGACAGACAAGGAAAATAATTCTCCCGGTTTGTTGAATGGCTCCCCCATTCGTGATATAATTTCTTTATTACATGTAAGGAGGCAATCATATGAATTTTACGTATAATCCAAATCAGATCGCTTATTTTCATTCCGATAATAATCTGCTGGCCGAAGTTACGTTTCCCAACGTGGATGCGGACACCGTAGATATCAACCATACTTTTGTAGATGATTCTTTAAGAGGCCAGGGCGTGGCTGGAAAGCTTATGGAAGCGGTAGCTGATCATCTCCGCTCTCAGGGAAAAAAAGCAGTTCTTACCTGTTCTTATGCAATTGCATGGTTTGAAAAGCACCCGGAATATCAGGATGTGTTAAAATAAGCTTAAATCTTTAAAGCAATGAAACATGGGAAGCCTGGCAGTTAATTGTCCCAGGCTTCCCGTTTTATTTGTCTGTATTTTTATATAAATAGATTTACATTAGACTCTTCCGCTTCTCCCAGGTAATAGCCTACTCCGCCTATCTTTATACCATCGATCAGCTCTTCTTTTTTTAATCCCATAACATCCATTGACATCTGACAAGCCACGAGTTCCACACCGTTTGAAATTGCCGCCTCTATAAGACTTTCCAGGGAATCCACGTTCTTGTTCTTCATGACGGAACGTATCATCTGAGCTCCCATTCCCATATAGTTCATCTGGGATAGCTTTAATTTTTTGCTGCCTCTTGGCATCATTATGCCAAACATGGAGTCCATCAGTCCTTTTTTCACCCTTACCTTTTTCGGCTTTCTTAATATATTAAGTCCCCAGAAGGTGAAGAACATGGTCACCTTTCTTCCCATGGATGCAGCGCCGTTGGCTATGATAAAGGAAGCAATGGCTTTATCCAGATCACCGCTGAATACTACCATGGTCTTGTTGTTTTTCCCATTCTCCTCGACAGATTCCTTAGGGCTTGGGATCACTGATTTTCCTTTGCGGATTACAGCTGTTACATTGCCATTTTCCCGGCTGCGATTCAAAAGCTGGTTTTCCGTGCTTTTACACCATGCATTCACATCTTCATAAAATCCGGGATCTGATGCCGTGACTTTTAAAATCTCACCTTCTTTTTGCTGGTCCATGGCCTGCTTTACTCTTAGAAGGGGGCCAGGACAGCAAAGTCCTGTGGCATCCAGGGTTTTGGCTGTTTCTTTACCTGGCTCATTCGCATTTGAAATGGCAGGCTCAATCTCTTCCTTATGAAGATAATCTTTTATGCGTTTATAGCCGCCGGTCACATTTTCCGCCTGAAATCCATGCTGGGTGAGAATCCGGTCCGCCAGATAGCCTCTTTGCCCCACCTGGCAGTATACGACTATTTTCTGGTCCTTCTTAAGTTCGGAAAGTCTGCTTCTTAAGGTATTGAGAGGAATATTTATGGAGCCTTCCACATGGCCTAAGCTGTATTCCACTTCCTCTCTCACATCCAGGAGAAGCATCTCCTCTCTGTTTTCAAGCACCTTATCCCAGGTTGTGATATGGCTTAAATTACGAAGCACATTTTCCGCTGCATAGCCTGCCATATTGACCGGATCCTTTGCGGAGGAATAAGGGGGAGCGTAGGATAAATCAAGTCTGGTCAAATCCTCTACCGTGCCTTTCATACTGATGACCGTAGAAATCACATCGATCCGTTTATCGACTCCGTCGTATCCGCTTGCCTGCGCCCCCAGTATCCTTCCATTCCTATCAAACATCAGCTTTAAGGATATGTTATGTCCTCCGGGATAATAGGAAGCATGGGACATGGGATATATGTGTACCATGCTATAATCTATTCCATCGGCTTTCAGAGTTCTTTCACTGACACCTGTTCGGGCTGCCGTCAAATGAAACACCTTGATAATGGACGTACCAAGAAAGCCGTCATAGCGGGAACTGAGACCAGCTACGTTGTCTGCGGCAATCCTCCCCTGCTTGTTAGCCGGGCCAGCCAGTGCCACTGCACTCTTCTTTCCTGTAACGAAATCCTTTCCCTGGATGGCATCGCCGACTGCATAGATGTCTTTGACACTTGTCTCCATATGGTCATTTACCAGGATATGTCCCCTTTCCCCAAGCTCAATACCGCTGGATAAAAGAAATGAGGTATCAGGCCTTACACCCATAGCCAGAATTACAAGATCAGCAGAAAGTGTATTCCCGCTTTTTAAATGAACCTCTATGCCGGTTTCAATTTCGTGAAAGGCTGTAATGCCATCCTTTAAAATAAGACGGACCCCATTCTGCTCTAATTCCTGTTCTGCCGCCAGTACCATATCATCGTCAAAGGGAGCCAGTATGTGGGGAGCCGCTTCCACCAGCGTGGTCTTAATTCCCCGTTCCTTAAGATTTTCCGCCATCTCAACGCCTACAAAGCCTCCGCCGATTACCACTGCTCTTAAGGGCTTTTTTTCATCCACCCAGGCTTTGATCCGATCCGTATCCCCTACATTTCTCAAGGTATGGATAAAGGGGCTGTTAATCCCCGGTATATCCGGACGCAGAGCTTTTGCTCCCGGTGAAAGGATCAGACTGTCAAAGGCTTCTTCATACTCTCCCCGTTCCGGATTTTTTACCCGAACTGTCTTATTATTAATATCCACAGATATTACTTCACTGTGAGTCCTCACGTCAATTCCAAATCTATCTTTCATGGCCTGAGGTGTCTGCACCAGGAGCTTCTCCCGCTCTGCAATGGTCCCTCCAATGTAATATGGCAGGCCGCAATTAGCATAAGAGATATACTCATCCCTTTCAAAAAGAATGATTTCAGCTTCTTCATCAAGCCTTCGAAGCCTGGCTGCTGCTGAGGCTCCGCCTGCAACACCGCCTACGATTAAAACCTTTTTACCCATGATTACTATCCTCCAGATAAATTATTTTAAATAAAATGCTACACCAGCAGCTTCATCAGCTCTGCCACTCTCTGGTCCTTGATCCGGTAATAAATTTCAAGTCCTTCCCTTCGGCCCTCTATAATCCCGGAAGCCTTTAATTTCTGTATGTGCTGGGATACGGTGGACTGAGGCGTTTTAAGACATGCCTGCATAAAGCTTACGTTGCATTCTCCTTTTTCCAGTAATCCGTTGACCATGCATAAACGGACCGGATGGGCAAGCACCTTTAACAGCTCCGCTGCCTCTGTATAATGTTCGATGTTATTATTCATAAAGACCTCTTTTCTGTAAGAAAACACTTCAATTAATCTATATTTCTATATATTATAATATTACGATATATAGATTAAAATGTCAACCTGAAATAATCTGTAATAGAAAGTCATGAGATTTTGGAGCTGTCAACGACGGTTTTCTTCAAACAAGTTATGGAGATTGAATCAGGAATTAAAAGCCATATCTTGTGGAAATTTAAAGGTCGTGACAGCCCCTGTAATCATCTTATCTGGACTCTATGGTTCGCCAGATTGCTCCCAGTTTATCCACATTGGCTTCCCCCCGTCCAAAAAAGCCTGCGAGATACGTTCCCTGAGGAGCCGTTAACGTAAGGGAAGTTCCGCTTTTTACACCGTTAGCTAACACACGTCCTTTGCTTGTGGTCAGCTCCAGATAGAATATACGATCCCCTTTGTTATAGGCGTTTTTATATATGACGGCTTTTGTGATATACTCACCCGAATCCAGAGTCAGCGTTTTTTCTGTTCCTCCGGTTCCTCCATTTCTAAGTACGGTCCCATCTGCATAAGTCATGGAGACGGCATCCACCCGGTTATCTCCACGTATGGATACAGAAACCGGCTTACTATCTAAGGGCGCCATACTTCTTAAGAAATTAAAGGCAATGCCGCCGGAGCCTCCCCATAAATTACTGTAGGTGAGACGGCTGTCAGTGGTATACGAAAATTCACTGCTGATCGCGTAATGATCCGACAGCTGGTTTCCGGCTGAGTCGGTAAAATATGTATTCTCAACCTTATAAGACGATGGGGTCAGGGTTACGCCGTTGCCGCTGCGGTAGAAAATCTTATCCACCACCTCATTGTCTGGACTTGTAGAACCTGAGACACCAAGGAGTGCATCTGCTCCCATCTGCGGATAATCTCCATTTCTGATTTTTTCAATCCACACATCCTTCATTCCCAGCCTGTCTACGAACAGGGCTTTTAAGTTATCATCCGCTCTCGTATAACGACAGTTGGTATCACCGAAAACGATGACTGCATGTCCTTTGGAATATTCCTCTATGTATGAGGCAAGCTGAGACAGATTGCTGCGTCTTGCAGCCTGGGATTTTGGATCCGTATCTGCGTCAGCATGAAGGTTATAAACATCTACATAAACTCCATCGGCGATTTTTACCTGATTGTACATGAATCCCTTTGGTGTCAGCTCATCGCTGCCGTTGCCAATCAGTCCATAACGATCCGTCCAGGTCTCCCGGTCCATATCTTCATAGGGAAAGCTGGATAAGAAATTCATGCCATCTCCAATTCCTGCCCCTCCTGACGTTGGAGTCCGGTATGGATGAGTATCGTTTGCATAAAGGGCTGCATGATAATTAAAATCCTCCTGCACATGAATTAGGTCATAGGCCTTTAGCTTAGCTCCTATCTGGGGAATGTAATTCTTTGGATCTCCGCTGCTGGAGAACATGGATGGCAGGCCCCCAATGTTATAAGTGAGGATGCGAAAGGTACCTGATTGCTGATTGCCGGTACCTCCAAAAGCAGAAACAGAATTACCGGTCATGAGAACGGCTGTCAGTGCAAATAGAGCCATATTTCTTATTTTACTCCTGTGTTTCGTCATTGCTTATAACCTCCTTTTGTACCTCTATGTATCACTTCAGTAACAATTCTATTATATAGCTTTTCCCCCACTTAATAAACGAAATCAAAACGCAACAATTGACCCATTTCAACATTTTTCGCAAGTGAAAATGGTGGTTTTTGTCGCATTAAAATACCCTTGCCAAAATAGGCAAGGGTAAGGTGGTCTTATTCTTAATCAGGCTGCTGTTATTTCATTTCATCTACAGCTGTTTTTCCTGCAATTCGTCCGAAGGTAAAGATATCAGTTAACGCATTGCCGCCAAGGCGGTTACCTGCATGGATACCACCAGCAACTTCTCCAGCTGCATATAGATGTTTGATTGGCTGGCCATTTTCATCTAATACACGGGCGTTTGTATCAATTCTAAGTCCGCCCATGGTATGGTGAACGGCTGGCTTTCTTGGAGTTGCATAGAATGGAGCTTTCTCCACCTTTAAGCTGAAGGTGTCCTTATGGAACTCAGGGTCAAAGCCCGCATCTACATAGGAATTGTATTTATTAACCGTATCCTTAAGAACTGCCGGATCCATACCGACTTTCACAGCCAGCTCTTCTATGGTATCAGCTCTGAATAAGGTGCCGGCTTCTACCTGACGGTCAATCTTTTCCTGACTGGTGTTGGCTGCTGTTTTCTTTATCTCATCATCAGCGATGAGGTAGAACAAACTACCCTGGTCAATGGCAGCTTTTGTTAATACATCTCTTCCGGAAAATTCATTAACAAATCGTTTTCCTTCCCGATTGACAATTACAAAGTTTTCCGGTGGTACCTGAAGTCCGCTGAATAACTCGCCGGTATCAGGATCAGATACAGGCATCATCTGTGTAAAGCCCATTCCAGTAAGCGCTGCTCCTGCACTTTTACCAAGGACGATTCCATCACCGGTCATGGCGTAGGAATTGGTGGTTCTTATGTCATCGTCAATATTGCTCCAGTAGGTGTTATACTCTTTCAGCATCTTTGTATTGGCACCGAAGCCACCGCTTGCAAGGACAACTGCTTTTGCGTATACTGTGATCTTCTGGCCATTGACACCAGTTGCTATTACGCCTTTGATTTCGCCGTTTTCTATAATTAATTCCTTTACCGGGCTGTCAGTGATGATCTTTCCGGAGTTCTCCTCTACGTATTTATGAAGAGCCAGGATAAATGCAGTACCATAGCTTTTTACAGGTTTATGACCGCGGCGCCATAATGCACCAACAGGGGCAAATACAATGCTCTTATCATACTCAACGCCGATTTCCTCCAGCCAGTTAACGCTCTCTAGCGCTCTGTCTGTCATTATTTTTACCAGATCATACTGTCCGTATATGGTGTTACCTTCTAAGTCTGTTCGTTTGCCTCCAAAGTAGGTCTGCATTCTGTGAAGAAGAGGGGAGTCAAATAAATGACCTTTTTCAGTGCCAAACTTTTTCTGGTAAGCAGCAAATTCTTCTTTCAGAGCACGGAAATCCTCCAGATACTCTGCATGGATCTCCTTCTCATCCGTATTTAGCAATGACTCAATGGTATGTCTCTCTCCTGGGTTCTCATCAAACTTGCTCTGCCACTCTGGATCTGCGGCATTGACAGGACCACCGGAACGAATGGTATTACCACCCACTGCCGGATATTTCTCAAGAACAATGACACTGGAACCATTCTGTAATGCGGTAGCAGCCGCGCTTAATCCAGCACCGCCTCCGCCTACTACAACGACATCACAAGTATACTCTTCGTCTTCTCTGATTCGGCTGCTGGCTGGCTTTGGACGTCTCTTAAGAATATCAGGGTTCACTCCGGCAAGCTTCACAGCTTTGGCCACACCATCAATGACTGCATTGCTGGTTTCTGATGCACCGGAAAGAGCATCTACATTTAAAGTCTGTCCTTCCAGAATTTTATCTGGTATTCTTACAAAAACAACATCGGCGATACCTTCTGTCTCACCCTCGGTATCAATCTTTATGCTTTCAATTCGTTTCTCACTAAAGGATACCTTCATTGGAAGACTTCCGCTGTGACCGATTGCACTTACCTCATATTCACCCGGTTCAAAGGAGAATTCCTCTTCCTCATTCAGCTGATTTGCTATTTTTGCAAAACGCATAAACCGAAGGAAGCATATCTCAAGGAAATCTATGGTTCCTTCATTGCTTAAGTTACCAGCTTCATCAAATGCCTTATCCGCACTGCCAAGTAAAAACTCATAGCCTGGCATTACATTGGCATCCACACCCGGTGCATCCAGAATCTGACGAAGATGGAGCTGTGCACGGGAGGAACCCTGGGTTCCAAGAGAAGCACCAACGATCATCACTGGTTTTCCTGCAAGGGGATGAAGGTCAAAGCTCAACCATTCGATCAAGCTTTTCAGACTTGAGGGAATGGAATGATTATATTCAGGAGTAGCCATAATAACACCATCGCACTCCGTAATCTTTTCATTGATCATCTGTAATACAGGACCGTAAGACTGATTATCAGACTGATTAAACATAGGAACATCTGTAATATCAAGTATTTCTATATCTGCCTTTGATTCAAAGTGCTTTTTCATAAACTGAAGGAGCTTACGATTATAGGATTTTTTTGCATTCGTTCCAACAATAGCTATAAATTTCATTGATATTTATCCTCCTACTCTTGCCAAGTGTATTTTTTCACTTTTTTATTCAGAACTTTCTCTTTCAGAAGCTTTGATGTTATATCCGTAAACAGAACAAACTCTCTGAAAATTTCATCAAGCTCTGACAACTTATCTTCATAGATGAGATTGCCTGAATTATCAAATGCACCCTGTGATTTTCCTAAAAGGAACTCACTGCTGGGCATAATTCTGGCTGCAAGCTCAGGGGAATCAAGAATTTGTCTTAAATGGGCCTGTGCTCTTGATGAACCAAGAGTACCATGAGATGCTCCCACGATTAAAACAGGCTTGTCCGTAAGTGCCTGACTCGTGTAGCTAATCCATTCAAGAGCACTTTTTAAAACTGCCGGGATGGCATGATCATACTCTGGGGTCGCTATAATGACTCCATCAGCGCTTAAAATTTTATCAGATAACTCTGCCACCTTTTCAGGAACTTCAGAATCTTCCGGTTCCATAAAGGCAGGTAAATCCTTAATTTCATATACTTCAATCTCCGCTTCACCAGAAAAATGCTTTTGCATAAATTGAAGCAGCATACGATTGGTTGACACATCTGAATTGGTGCCTACGATTGCTAAATATTTCATAGTAATCCCCTTCCTGTACATTAAGCTTTCACAGTAATAATCATGTGTTTGATATTATTTTAACATATTCTATCCATATTATCTAATAGTAATTTATTGAAGTTCAATAACAAATTTGTTATAATCAAAAACAAACCTAAAAAAGTAAATTACGTTTCAAAGGAAGGAATAACATGTCTAAATTCTCCTCTCAGGACATCCTGTATTATATTGATGCCATTTTAAAATACAGCAATTATAGTAAGGCTGCTAAATCCCTTTACATTTCCCAGCCCTATTTGACGCAGGTAATCAAACGGGTGGAAGGCGAATTGAACTGTGAGCTGATTACCCGCAACAAACTGCCTTACCGATTGACCGAGCAGGGAAAGATATACTATCAGTATTTGACTTCCTTGGAAAATAAATACGCAAAGCTTCTTAAGGATATCTCCGATGTATCCGATATGGACAGAACGGTCATAAAGATAGGGGTACTTCCAAGCCTCGGCACCTACCTTCTGCCTCTTTTTATCCCGGAGTTTTTAGACAAGCACCCAAACTGCAGAATCGAGCTTACAGAGGTTTTACCGGAAAAAAGTGAGAAGCTTACCCAAAACAATGAACTGGATTTCTGGATTGGACAAAATTCGAGAAATATATCCCCAAACCTAAACTCCGTGAGCTGGGGCAGGCACCGATACCGGGCCGTGATTCCCCGCTGCTGTGATATTTACCTGGAGAATACTGCCGTAATTCCAGAAGGAACCATCGACATAAGTAAAATCTTATGCCAAAGGCTGGTGCTGACCTCCAAGGGTTCTGCCATCCGAAAACAGATCGATCAGCTTTTAAACGTTTATAAGGTGGAACCCAATATTATTATGGAAAGCACTGATATCAATACGGTACTTAAGCTGGCGACCGGTAACTTGGGACTTGCCATTATACCGGAAAGTGTATATGTTAAGGAATGCCCGACTAAATACAATATCTATCCCATTCCCATTGATGAGCTGAGCTTGGATTATTTTATAGCATATCACACAGAACGAACACTGACCAAGATTGATAATGACCTGATTGATGCATTTTTAACGCATGGGCAGGACGAAACCCCTATAGGAGACTGAAATGACTGAACATACAAAAATAATTTATCTTATGGGCACTAAAATCTCCCTCTATGTTAAGGGAAACAATTCGGAGATTCTGTTAAATAAAGCTGAGGACATGTTGATTCATTATAACGAAGTCTTTAGTGCCAATCGCGAGGACTCACAGCTTTCCATGTTGAAAAAAAAAGCTGCATTCGCTCCGCAAAAGGTGGATGAAGAGCTTTATGAGCTGATTAAAATAGGAAAAAAGCATAGTCTTTGTGAAGGCTCTTTTTTAAATATTGCTATCGGCCCATTGATAAAGCTATGGAATATCGGTTTTGCCGAAGCGCATGTGCCTGAACAAGAAGAAATTGAGAATGTGCTGGAGCTGTTAAATCCTGATAATATACAACTGGACGATGAAGCTAAAACTGTATATTTCTTAAAGGATGGTATGGAAATAGATCTTGGAGGAATTGCAAAGGGATATTTTGCGGATAAAGTCATGGATTTCTTTCAGAAAGAAGGAGCTGTCTCTGCTAAGGTGGATATGGGAGGCAATGTTCTTGTTTTTGGAGAATCCCCGTCCCATGAGGACGAATGGAACGTAGGAATTCAAAATCCGTTTTTACCTAGAGGAAATGCGGCCGCCATAGTTAAAGTAAAAGACCAATCCGTTGTAACGTCAGGCATATATGAAAGAGTGCTAGATCAGGAAGGCAGCAAATACCACCATATATTTGACAGCAAAACAGGTTATCCCATAAAAAGCGATATCGCTTCTCTCACAATCATTGCTGATACCTCTCTGGACTGTGACATCTATACAACAAAATTGTTTGGATACGATGCGATCTCTATCATCCACATGGTCAATGAAAGGAAGGATATGGGCGCTATTGTGATAACAAAAGATGGACATCTGGCCTGTACCGATAATCTTATGGGAAAAATATATCCATTTCAAAAGACAGACTCTTAAGGGTCTGTCTCAGGCTTTAGACAAATCATTGTCGGGACGCAAGTCCTAGCACTTTGTTATGGCTTGCTACTTATAGTATAGCTTTTATTTTAACATCATTTTCTGAAATTGTCTTATTATATCCTTTTCATAATCCGGATCACTATTTCCCCTGCCAATACGGTCACAAAGCCCCAGCAGGGCAACTTCATTCACATCCGTCTCCTGTTTCATTTTACCGGCATCTCCAAATGGAAGTTTTTCCGTAACATACAAAATGTGCATATGATACTTGACCAGCTTAGCCACTGACTTAATCCAGGAAACGTCACCAGTAAAACAGGACAAAAAATCTTCTGTCAGCTGTTCTCCCTCAAAATCATGATTATAGGAGGTGATTTTTTCTCTCTTTATTTTTGTGGTCCCCGGTTTGCCAATATCATGAAGCAGAGCTGCCCACATCAGGGTTCGTTCCGCTTTGCTCTCCCGTTTCCGCTTTGCTGCTTCATTTACCACCATCATCGTATGAGCCCACACACTGCCTTCCGGATGGTAGCGTTTTGACTGGGGTGTGTCCTTTAGTTTTAACAGCATGGAAAACGGATAATCGGAAAACCACGGTTCCCCGCTGATTTGTTCCAGATATTCGGATGGATAGTTATCATGGAGCAGGTGCTCATCTATCTTAAGAAACTGCTCTTTTCTATATTCTTTGTCTGACATGAAATTTGCCTTTCTTCCTATTAACTTCCTTTTTAATCAAACCATGATAAAATGCTTTTCTCCATCATCTTCCAGTATAATTCTGTTTCCCTGAATCGGCTTATCGTCTAAAATAATGGATTCTGTTGTCAGTTTCCCCTTGCTTCTGCTCTCAACCCTGATTTCGTAGTAAGAGCTTCCATATTTATATTCAATGGTAAAATCTCCGAAATCTGCAGGCGTTGCCGGATCAATCACCAGTTCATTCCCCTCTTTTCGTATCCCCAGAAACCAGTTTAACAGCCCCTGATACATCCAGCCAGCAGAACCGGTATACCAGCTCCAGCCACCCCTTCCAGTATAAGGCGGACTTAATGATATATCAGCGGTCATCACATAAGGTTCTTTTTCGTAACGAAGAACCTCTTTCTTTTTTTGTGTAATATAAATGGGGTTAAGAATGGTGAACAATGTCTGTGCCATGTCATAATCGTGCTGCATTGCTGTTGCTATTGCAAGCCACACCGCTGCATGAGTATACTGACCTCCATTTTCCCGGATGCCTGGAATATAATTTTTGATATAGCCCGGATTTTTATTTGTTTTATGAAAAGGAGGAGCAAGAAGTAAGGAAAGGGCATCCTCTTCCCGTACCAGATAACGCCATGCCGACTGCATTGCGGTCCTGGCACGCTCTGCACGGGCTCCTTTTGAGATTACACTCCAGGACTGGCTGATGGAATCAATTCTACATTCATCATTTTCCTTTGATCCAAGCTTCGAGCCGTCGTCATAAAAGGCACGCAGATACCATTCCCCATCCCAGGCATGTTCTTCAATGCTTTTCAGCAGAGTTTCCCGTTTCTGCTCCAGTTCCTGTCCGTAGGCTTCTTCCCCTTCCTGTTTGCATAAGGGAATAAAATCCCCTAATACGGTATACAAAAACCAGGCAAGCCATACACTTTCGCCCTTTCCCTGTATTCCCACCTCATTCATACCGTCATTCCAATCGCCTCCGCCCATGAGGGGAAGTCCATGCTCTCCGAAAAATGTCCGCTCAATCGTTTTTTTACAATGTTCATAAACGCTTCCGGATTGTTTCGATACTTCAGGAGTAAACATGACATCGTGCTGCCCCTCCTTGAGTACCGGACCTTTAATGTAAGGCACTGTTTCCTTTAAAATTGAGTAATCTCCAGTGTTTTGAATATAAGCAGCAGTACAATAAGGCAGCCAAAGCAAGTCATCGGAGATTCGTGTCCTCACCCCGATTCCCATAGGAGGATGCCACCAATGCTGGACATCTCCTTCCTCAAACTGTCTGCTGCAGGCTATGAGAATCTGACTGCGCAAAATACCCGAATCGGTAAAAACCAGAGAAAGGGTATCCTGAAGCTGATCCCGGTATCCATAAGCTCCACCGCATTGATAAAATCCTGCTCTTGCCTGAATCCGGCAGGATACTGTCTGATAGAGCAGCCAGCCATTAACCATGATATCAACTGCCCGGTCCTTTGTCTTAACCTGAATGGTTCCTAATAATTTGTCCCAGTGGGCTCTGACATCTTCCAGTTCTTTTTGTGACGCGGTCACATCTCTATATCTGTTTCTGATTTGATTGATCTCATTTAAGCTACTGCTCTGTCCCAGTCCAAATACCACCGTTTTGCTTTCCTGAGGCTGAATTGCTATGGATACCTGTATTGCGCCGCAGGAGTCATAACACACTCCTGTATTAAAGGTGAGCTTGACTTCTGCTCCCCTTGGTTCTCTGATACTGCCCTTTTGTCCCAGAAACTCCTGTCTGTCTCCGGTATAACCCACAATTGTCTCATTGGAAAACAGGTAGGCATAGTTATTTTGGAAGTTCATGGTGTAAATATTTTTTGCGTACAAATATTCATGTTCATTGTCATAGGAGGTGAGAATATAGGGGTCGGTCTGCTCTCTTTGGGTTCCCAGCACCCACTCTACATAATAGGTCAGGCTTAAATATTTCACTTTATCTGAATGATTCTTAAGGGTTAAGTTCCATAGTTTTAATGATTCATGAAGAGGGCAAAATACAGTCAGCTCCTGCTCAACCATTGATTCCTCATGAAGAAACCGGCTGTATCCAAACCCATGTTTTACCCGGTATATGCCTCTGTCAGATCTTCCCAGAGACATAGGCGTCATTACCTCTCCGGTTATTTCATCCATAATATAGATTGCCTCCCCCGCCCTGTCACTGACCGGGTCGTTGGACCAGGGTGTAAGCTTATTCTCCCGGCTGTTAATGCTCCAGGTAAAGCCTGCCCCCGACTCCGATATCTGGAAACCAAAGTCCTTGTTTGAGATCACATTAATCCAGGGTGCCGGTGGCCTGTTATTTCCATCCAGCAGAATTTCATATTCTCTGCCATCACAGACAAATCCTCCAAAGCCATTAAAAAACTCATAATTTTCCATAAGTCCTAATATTCCTCCAGCAGCTCCAATTGATTTTCTTTCCGTTTTGTAAAATAAATTCCTGTTTTCTCTGAAAATACCACCCGGGCAACCGTATACAGCAAATCAATCTCTGCCGGCAGAAGCTCATACGTATGCAGGGTAAAGAAGCTGGTTTTACCGCTTCCGGAATCATAGATACGCAGAGAACTGGTCAGATCATTGATTAACTGATCCACCTCCTGAAGATAACCATATTTGGAATCCACCAGGATAACCAGATCTACCATCACAAGATTTACTCTTAAATATTCGTACGCCTTTAATACATCCTTGATGATTCGCTCCTCTTCAATGGAGCGGGCTACAAAAAGCAGAATAGGGTTATCTCCGGAAATGCCAAATTTCCATAAGAAACTCTGATTCTTAAAATTTCTGCGGATATTTTCATGAGGTCCCCGGAAAATACCGCAAGGATAAAAGATAGGACTGATCATATCCTGAAAGGAGTTAAGCTGAGTTTTGGTAATCTCCAGGTACTTTAACTCCAGATTGCTTTGAAGCCGGAATTTCTCCAGAAGATCATCAATCCGGTAACTTACATTTAATTCCTCCGCAATTTTTACTGCCTCTTCTCTCCTGCTGCATACACCGGTAATAAAAGTCAAATTAGCTGATTCTCCTGCACCGATACATAGTTGTACCCGAATGCTCATAATGGGATCGTTGCAAAAACCTGGATCATTAAAAAAAGCAATGCTGTTTGCGACACAATCCGGATTTTCAAGCGTATTGTTTCTGCCGATAAAACGTTTTCTGTCATTTTCAAATTCTATCTTTTTGCACCGTTTTTCATCGGTTTTTACCATATGCATAACATAAGGATTGTTGTCCTCATTTTTTTGACGTCTTTTCGACAGGAAAATGTTTTGTTCTTTTATATACTCGCTTTCAAGAAAAAGTTTATTAAATGCCGGATGGCTGATTTCTGCCATATGAGTGTCATCTACTACTTCCATATAACTGGTCACCTCCAGCTGCTTTTCCTCATTACCAAGATTGATCAGTGTGACTTTTCGAACCTCATAATTGCAATCTGCATTCAGGCTGACAATCATATGAGATTTAATCTCCCCATCCTTTCGTTTAAATTCCGCCTGGTGGGGGCTAAAAATAACCTGATACTCTTCCGGCTCAATCCGGGTGGGGTGGTAGGCTGCACTCCAGTATTTGCCCTGACTCTTGTCCTTAATATAAATATAGTTCCCTGTATTCGCATAGACATCGGATCTCCAGCGGTAAAGCATTCTGTCCTCATATTGACTGAACCCATCCCCGTCTGAGGTAATCAATAGGGAATACTTCCCGTTTGATAAATAATTTACAATGGGAGTGGTTAAACCTGTACGATTGATATACCGGTTATTGTAGCGATCTTCTGTAAAAAGAGGTTTTCCGATTTTTATGGTATACCCCTGTTTTGCAATGGAAATCAAATAAGACTGGCGCTTTTCTTCCAGCAAAACTTCTGTTGCCTTTATCATCATTTCCGCGTGAAACCGTTCTTTTAAAATCCCTTCATTCAGATAATTATTAATTGCAGCCAGATTCATCCCTTGATGATGGGCCATATAGGATTTCACAATGCAGTAAGGTTTTAAATCCACGGAACTGGGCACATCAAAATCAATGGATTCATAGAAGCCATAATCACCGTAAGCACCTAATTCTTTCAGCCTCTTTAAATTGCTGATACATTCCTTTTCTGCTGTATTAAGCGCCAGTATTGTCGCATAAGGTGCCACTACCAGGGAATCCTTACGGACTGGCTGAAGCCTTATCTTTGGAACGCCGAATGCCTTATACTGGTAATTGGCATTTAAATCAAAACGGTAATATTGGGATTCTGATATTCCCCAGGGGATTTCTGCTTCTTTTGCATACTTCATCTGCTGGAGTACTGCTGCTTTAGATGTCTGTTCATAGACAGAGCCTTCATACTCCTTTAGTACAAGATTAGGCATCAGATATTCAAACATGGTACCGCTCCAGGATACGAAACATGGAATCCCCTTTACTACCGTTAGCGGCCTTCCCAGTTTATACCAGTGCTTTAATGGCACTTCTCCCATAGCCACGGCAAGAAGACTTGTAAGTGATGATTCCGATGCCATCAGGTCGTAGCAGCCATCGTCTAACGTATGGGATGATACATGATATCCGATATGAAACAGCATTCTCTTTTCATCAAATAAAAATCGAAAATCAACATTTGCCAGCATGTTATCTATTTTACTGCATAAGGTTCTGATTCGGGCTGTCAGCATCTCATCCGGGCTTACCGGCTTGTCAAGCTGTTCTAAGAGACCATGTTTCAGTGCGATCATATGACCCCAGAAATTACCGCTGTCTACCGTTGATATATAGGCAGGGTTAAGCACCTCCAATGTTTCAATGTGATACCAGTTATAGAGATGTCCCTTCCATTTCTCCATCTTCTGCACGGTCTCCATCAGGTTTTCGATTGCTCCAACTGTGGAGTTTAATGTCTCAAATCCAAGATCCATGGCTGAAAGAATTGACAGAAACTGAAGCCCGATATTGGTGGGAGATGTTTTATCACTGATTCTTTCAGATATTGAGGCTTTATAATTATCCGGACAGAGCCAGTTCGTCTCCTTTGTGGAAAAATCCTTAAAAAACTGCCAGGTTCTGCGGGCGGTATCCATGAGAAATTCCTGAGTATCTGCCTGATCTTTTTGATGGTGTATGATTTTTTGCTGGCTGATCCGGTAAGCAGCTTCAAAAGCCAGAAACCAGTCTGCTATGACAAGTGCTGCCAGACACATTCCTGCCAGGGACAGATTGCCAGGTAACAAGAGTAATAAAAGGCAAAATGCCGGGAGAATAGAACTCCACATCGTAAGGAAATAACCTTTTCTGGTATTAATCACGGAGGCATCCACGGATTCAGCCGTATTCCAGCAAAGGAGATTTTTCTTGCTGACCATTAACCGGTACAGAGTTCTGACAATTGCATCCAGTGCCACATAAGCGCGGTAGGGCATAATTGTAAATTCCAGGAATGCTCTTACAAACATCACCGACAGCTCTTTTAAAAATCCTTTATATACAAACGCAAGCTTTGGCCGGATGAGCTTTTGAGTGATTACGGCCAACAATAAAATAATCAGATTAAATAAATCATTGAAGAAAACAAGTGGCAGCCAAAGATAATATGCATCTGGTAGCCACAAAAAGTTCAGGAGTATAAACAGGGTTTTACTGAACGGAACCAGGCTTCTTCTTAAGTTGTCAAAAATCTTCCATCTGGATAAGGGGCATAGGCTTCTGCCATCCGCAGTTTTCCTCATAAACAGCCAAGGTACCAGCTGCCAGTCTCCTCTCAGCCAGCGGTGTTCTCTTTTTGTAAAAGATAAAACGCTGTTTGGGAAATTATCCATAATCCTGGCTGTACTGGAAAAAGCCGTCCTTGCATAACAGCTTTCAAAAAGGTCATGGCTGAGAATCCTGTTTTCCGGTACTTTATTATGAAGTACCGTACGGAAGGCTTTCCTGTCATAGATTCCTTTCCCGATATAGATTCCCTGGTTGAAGATATCCTGATAGATATCTGATATCACAGTTCCGTAATGGGCGAGTCCGGTTTCTCCGCCGAATATTTTTGTAAACCAGCTGGCATTCTTATCCGCAATATGATTTCTGACGGAGGGCTGAATGATGACATAGCCTTCCTCTACCTTCCGACCTGACGGGTCAAGAACCGGTCTGTTTAAGGGGTGATCAATCAATCCCACCAGTTTTGATGCATTGTCACGAATCAGATTGGTATCTGCATCCAGTGTAATCACATATTGAAAGGTGGTAAGAAGATTTTCATCACAATAAACGTCTGTAAATGTAGTACTGTCTTTTCCTGCCCCGTCTAAAAGGTTATTAAACTCTTCCAGTTTTCCTCGTTTTCTCTCCCAGCCCATATAGCAGTTCTCTGCTTGATTCCATTTACGGCAGCGAAAGAACAGGGAAAAACGCTGTTCCTTTGACGGGTAAAGCTCATTTAACTCTTTCATACGCTCCACAAGGGCATTTCGGATACTATCATCCTTTGGCATGGACTGTTCCTTAGAGTCTTCAAAATCAAGGAGCAATGCAAAAAAAAGATTTGTCTGCCGATTCGCAAGATAATGCTTCTGGAGGCGCTCCATATATTGAAGTCCCTGCTCCTTTGAGGATACAATAACCGGCATGACTACAAAGGTTCTTGCCTCTTTCGGAATCTCTTCCAGATAGTCAAGAGCGGGTATCTTTCTCACCGTTATTCTTCTGGTGAAAATGTAATTAATTATTTCCATGGAAATGCCCATTAACAGCGGCATAGCCGTCAAAACGATAATTACAGACCTTCCTGCAGACCGGATGCCGCCAATATTCCTGAACAGATACAGCAAACACACTTCCAGTCCCAGAAACAGGAAAATCAGACATAAGAAATAAAGGAATCCTACTGCATTCCATTTTTTCCTGATCTTTTGGGGCATTGGTTTTCCTAATGCCTTTGCTTTTAAAAAGGGATATCCCTTCCCCAGAAGATAGGCTCCCACGTGATGAGAACAATGGAGACCATCCTGCCCCCGAACCGCCAGCTCCAGACAGTCTTTTGCAATCTTTTCTTCCAGCAGCCGGTAGCGGAGAGATAATTTAACAATTATCCCGCGGTACATTCCTCTTGACTCCAGATCCATCTTAGAATAAACGCCTGCCGGATCCTGGGATAAAATCTGTTCCAGTGCAGAATAGGTTTCAAAAAACTTTTCCTCATCCAATTCATTGATATCTCTTAAGCTGACGATTAATGTCCTGATATTTGTTTCCAAAAAGGATTGTATTCTTCCTTCTTCCTGGTATACAGAAGAAGTCTTCATCTGTTTGTCCTTTGAAGCAAAATGATATTTTAAATATCTTTGAATGGAAGCTTCATCAAAGGACATATTTTTCATCAGATAGATCACGTGAGCATGAAATGAATAGTTATGCTTTAAGTTATCCTCTGTTTTGCAAAGCAGCGCTGATAAATCGGCGGATTCCTGTTTGCGTTCCAGCTTTTCCGTGAGGAATTTTTCTGCCTTAGATTTTACATCAATCATAACAAGAATTTCATCCGCAACTGCAATGATTTCTTCCAGAATGCAAAAGCCCAGCATTTCCGGTAAAACCCAGATTTCTTTGTCCGTTAGCGCAATCTTCTGCTGATAGGCATTTAACATGAGTGAGATGTTTTCTTCACTTAGATGCCCGCCGGAAAGAGCCACCATCTTTTTTGCTACAATATAGATCCGGGGGAAATTATGGTATTCTTTCGCCTTCAGAATTGGCAGCACGGCATAGCTGGTTCCGGAAGTACGTACTTTTTTCATCTCCCGGTACATCAGTTGGAAATTATCATAGAGCCAGCGTGCAGCTGGAATCAGGGAAATAATGCCTGGAGACAGAGCAGAAATTCTGTCTCTGATCCGATTTAGTTTTTTATAAGCAGCCTGATTATAATCATTCAACACAAAACTGTTTCCCGTAAGCCGGACCTGACTGTGCCCGTTAGCCAGTAAAAGCATCTGCTTCTCCCATTCACCCGGTCCCGGCTTATCTCCTGTTACCTGAAAGCAGGAGGGAAAACATACATTTTTATCAAAATGATAGAACCGGTAATAGAGCATACATAAAATAAAGCAGATGAACAAACTCAGTATTACTAAAACCACCGGAAGAAACGGTGAATTTATATTAAAATTAATTTTTCCCATTAAGATCTGCAATAGAAGCGCTCCTCCTTATTTAAGAATCCTTCCCATATGATGGCATCTCTGTTTACATAGTTTGCCTGTATTTACAAAAAAATGCCACAATATAGTATTGTGACATTTTTTACGAATTTTATAATGGCCTGAGAATTAAATTTTATAATGTTACCATATTCAGGGCTGCCTGGCGATTATCAGCAGATGGGTGAATTCCGGCTTTGCATATCCAACAGATAAGCTGGTTGAGATTATATCAGATATTGATAGAAAGGGTCTGTCCTTTTCATTTCTTACATCATCGAAGTGATATATTTGTCTATGGATTTATTTTCTTTGCATTGCCAATTATTTTTGATATAATGACAGCAGAATTATGAATTGAGCTGCCGGCTGCATTTGCCTGGCATTTGACATTGTCAGCTCAGGAACAGAAGGATTTACAACATGAGTGTAGAAAAAAAACGAAATATGGTATTTGTTATTACCATTATTTTAATGACGATTTATCTTGTATGGCGTATGCTCTTTACCCTGCCTTTAGAAGAGGGAGTGTTAAATGTCATCTTTGGTGTTCTGCTTATATTAGCAGAAACAATCACTGTCTTTACCACCTTTGAGCTTTTCTTTCAGAAGATGAGAATGAACCATTACCGGCTGGAATGCCCAGAGATACCGGAAGAATGTTATCCCGATGTGGATGTCTTTATCGCCACCCATAACGAGCCTAAGGACCTTCTATATAAGACGGTAAATGCCTGCACGTTTATGAGCTATCCAGACAAAAGCAAGGTACATATCTATCTTTGTGATGACGGCAACCGGGAAGAAATTAAAAAGCTGGCGGAGGAGTTTTCCATCGGGTACCTGGGCTTTTCCGGAAACAAGCATGCCAAATCCGGTAATTATAACTATGCCATGAGCCATACCTCATCTCCTCTTATCGCCACCTTTGATGCGGATATGATTCCCCAGCATACCTTTCTTTTAAAAACAGTTCCTTATTTTCTCCTGCCAAAGATGATCAAAGACAATGGTGTTTGGAGACTTAGAAGGGAGGATGAGAAAGAGGACAGCTTAAAGCTTGGACTGGTACAGACACCTCAAAGCTTTTATAATCCGGATCTCTTCCAGTTCAATTTGTATGCAGAGGGCAACATACCAAACGAGCAGGACTTTTTCTCCAAAGAAATCAATACCATGAGAAACTCCTCCAATGCCATTGCCTATACAGGAAGCAATACGGTGATTTCCAGGAAGGCCATGGAAGAGATTGGTGGGTTTCCGACTAACACCATTACCGAGGATTTTGAGACCAGCATCCGGCTTCAAAAAGCAGGCTATATTACGTATGCTACCGATGAGATTCAGGCTGCCGGTCTTACCACCACGACCATAAAGAGCATGCTAAAGCAGAGGATTCGCTGGGCAAGGGGAATTATACAGAGCCTTCAAAATACTCATGCCATCTTTACGCCAAAGCTTCCTTTTTTATCGAGAATTACATACTTAAACAGCTATCTTTACTGGTGGTCGTTTTTTAACCGGCTTATTTTCATTCTTTCTCCCATTCTCTTTGCCCTGTTTGATTTTCAAATTGTAAATACGGGCTTTTGGGGGATTGTGATTTTCTGGCTTCCGGCCTACTTTTTTTACAGCATTTCCATGCGGTATTTATCAAGCAATATCAGAAACCAGAGATGGAGCCAGATTATTGATACCATATTTATGCCTTATCTGATTGTGCCTGTGTTATTGGAATCCCTTCACATTCATCAGAGAACCTTTAAGGTGACCAATAAGAAGGAGGAAGGGGATTTTAAAAACTTTCAGGTTTCCCTCTTTGCTATCCCTCACGCCGTACTTCTTGTCCTTTCCGTTGCCGCCATGGTGCGGTTCGTATATGGAAAATACGGTTGGGCCCTGTTTTACAGCAGCATTATTATTTTCTGGATCTTCTATAACATGGTGGCGCTGTTATATGCCCTGTTCTTCATGCTGGGACGTCCTGCTTACCGAAGCAACGAACGTATCCGTGCGGATGAAGAGGTTCATGTGAAGTACCAGCAGTCCAGCCACGAAGCCAGAACCGTTGATGTATCGGAAAATGGGGTTGCCTTTAAAGCAAAGATGCCCATATATCTTCCGGAAAATGAAACCATTAAGCTGGTGATTACCACGCCTCTTTACACAGCCTGCCTCATTGGGAAAATCGTCTATGTAAAGGAACACCGGGACGGCTGGCAGTATTCGGCAAAGATCACGCCGGTTGATGAGGCCAATAAGCGGCAGTATATGCAGATCATTTATGACAGGACCCATACGCTGCCCATGCAGATGGATATGTGGATCACTGCCTACGATGATATCCTAAGAAATATTAGAAAAAGAGTTTCACAGCCCTTTTACGATAAAAGAAAGCAGCCCAGAATCCAGCTTGATAAGCTGGTGGTCTTTGCAGATGGTTCCAGCTGCCGTCTCTTAAGCTTTAACTACCTTTATTTTTCAGCCGTTGATTTTCAAACGGACAAAGGAATGGATGCCACCTATACCTTTACCACTCCGGCAGGCACCGTCATGGTGCTGAAACGAACAGGAAAATATTTAAACCAATCCGAGGAAGAGCTGTTAGAAGTGATGAATTTAAAGGATTTGGTATCCAAATCACTGATTAACACCATTCTGGATGAAATTACAGATGGGCGCAAATATGGCATGACGCCTCATGAGCTTCCACCTGTTAAAAAGTCCATTCCAATCCTTGAGGAAGCTGATAATCCGGATGAAATTGATAACATCATCGGACGGATTCAAGGGGAACAGATTGTCTATGAGCTGACAGATAAGGATACCGATGAGATTGACGAACTGATACGCCGGATTCAGGGTGACTTGATTGCCTTTGATCCGGAGCTGTTAGAAGAGCTGAGCAGATATGCTGTATAATGGCTGCTTATCGTAACGAAAAGACCCGCCAGAAATCAGACAGGAACGTTTCTTCCTTCTGTTTCCCAGCGGGTCTTTCTTTATGGTTCTCTACACATATTCTTTATTTGGTCTGGTGTAATCTCACCTTCAATTTTTCCCTGGATTTTAGAACCCTTAATCCACAGGGCACAGGGGCTGTGATGAACGCCAAGACGTTTTGCGATTCCGTCAGATTTATAAATATCGATACAGGATACTCTCATATCTTTTCTTGTTTCCTCTAATTCCTTAAAGGCAGGAAGAAGCTCTCTGGAATGAGCATCGATGCCATTGTAAATATAGACAAGAGAGGGATTGCCCTCATTCAGGACCTGTTTTTCAAAGATCTCGCATTCTGAGAGATACTTTTCTGCCCCATAACCAGCTACAGCTCCGTCTCCCACTGCAGTGGCAACCTGCTTTAAGAATTTATCCCGTACATCACCAACGCCGTAGACTCCTGGCAGGTTGGTCTCCATGCGCTCATTGGTGATGAGATATCCACCCCGGTTCATCGTTAAAATCCCCTGAAACAATTCTGTGTTTGGCAGATATCCAATGAACAAAAAGCAGCTGTCTACCTTAACAGGAAGCTTTTCTCCCGTCTTTACATTCTTTAAGACCACAATGTCCAGTCTTTCCTCTCCTTCAAAGCATTCCACTACCGTATTCCATAAAAATTCCATCTTAGGACTTGACAAAGCCTGGGCCTTTGCAATCTCATTGCAGTCCATGTTCCCATAGTCATGCATGACTGAAACAATTACCTTATCAGCAAACTTCGTTAAAAACATACCTTCCTCTATGGCTGCATCTCCGCTTCCAATCACCATTACCGTCTTACCTGTGTTGGCTGCCGCATCACAGGTGGCACAAAAGGATATTCCTTTATCATAGAGAAACTTTTCCTCGTTCTTTGCACCGGTTAGCCGGGGCTTTCCGCCGCTTCCGATAATGACAGCTTTTGCTTCATATACATTACGAAAGGTTTCTACCCTTTTTATATCTCCCTCCAGGGAAACCTTTTTAACATCTGTTAATTTAAAATCCACTCCAAATTTCTTTGCCTGTTTATGAAAGAGATCCATCAGACCAAGGCCCGTGGTGCCATCAGGAAATCCTGGATAATTTTCTATTTCATTGGTATAAGTGGCTAAGCCTCCCACCAGAGTTTTTTCTATAATCAGTGTCTTAAGCTTTGCTCTTCCGCAGTAGATTCCAGCGGTTAAGCTGGCCGCTCCGCCTCCTATGATAACTACATCATAGCTTTCCGTCTTCTTTTCCATGGTAACCGTCCATTTCCTACATAAAGTATTTTGCAAGCAGTTTGCTTCCGATGAACGCTCCCACCAAAAGAAAGGCTCCGAACACCCAACCAGACAGAGAGAAGGAAGCAATGGCTGTAAATAAGGCACCGATGTTACAGCCATTGGCAAGTCTCGCTCCGTATCCCATGAAGAGGCCTCCAAGAACAGCAGCCACTACCTGTCGTAAGGTCTTAATCTTTTTGATCTTAAATTGAGATGCGAACAAGGTAGCTGCCAAAGCTCCTATGATGATTCCAAGGTTTCGAATGGACCCTCCATCAACCAGAAAGCTGGTATAAAGCTCCTTCTGCATCTTTTCCGGCGCATAATATGCCCAGCCGCTGGCATCACCGCCAAGTGCCTGATAGACCCAGGTTCCCCAGACGGCAAAGGTACTTGTTACGCCCCAGCCTTTCTCAAATACAGTGAAATGAGCAATCTGGAACACAGAAAGCAAAACAGCTCCTGCCACATAGGTCAAAGGTTCCTTTAGCAGCTTTTTGTAAATGGGGTGGTCACCCAGTTTTATAAAAAACTCTTTCAAATTGATTCACCTACTTTCACAGGGACATTTACTTAGTCTTCTCAATAACGATTTCCCATTCTCCGTCATCCACTTCTTCGATTTCCACATTGTGCCCCTGTTTTCTTGCCCATTCCGGTACGTTCTTCATGGCGCAGCTGTGATCGATGGATACCACCAGTACATCTCCTACGGATAATTCACCCATTTTTTTCTCTGTTTTCATTAAGGGAACCGGACAAGCCTCTCCCAGACAGTCTAATGTAAATTCAGCCATTTTTTAATCTCCTTTTCTTTTTCATTTAATCCATGGTGCCCATTTTCTTTTGCTGCCACTTCAAGGCTGCTATGTATAGCAGAACGATAATCAGCCCCTGTACGAGAATTGCCCCGAACCAGCCAAATACATCAGGCAGATATACCTTCGGTGCATGTTCATTGAATTTTCCCCAGAATCCCATGTCATGGGCTCCCCAGGCGGAACCTGCTATGAAGAATACCAGCACCAGCATCTGCATGAGGAAGCCTTCTCCGACCCGCATCAATGTTCCCGATGCACATCCTCCTGCAATTACCATACCGATTCCAAATAACACAGCTCCTAATGCCAGGGGTAATCCGATGGGAGATACTCCTGCCATGTTTAGATTGGTCTCTGCTCCCTTTAGGACGCTGGCATACTTGATGGCTAAAAATCCTACGCTTGATACGGCAAATGCCACCAAAACGGCTCTTGTTACCGATGTGCTTCCTGTAATGCAGGGATCACGAAAGGCAGCTGTAAAGCAAAATCTGGATCTTTGCAGGATGTAGCCAAAGGCAATACCAAATCCCCAGTAAACCGGAAGCTTGTTGTTCCCCTGCCCCAAGTAAATTCCAAAAGCGATGATCAGAGCCGTAAGCAATATGGCATAAGGAATCTGACTCTTTTTTGGTTTTCTTGGCTTACGCACTCTTTGTGTACCTGATACGGTACCTGTGTTGATTTCTGACACTTAAATCCTCCCTTCTGCTATGGCAGACATTGATAATTATATAACAATCTACAGTTCTGATTATAACACAACCAGGATTTTTCAGTTAATCAACATTTTTATAGGCTATAAGATTTCCTTATACCCGAAAAAACGCCTAACGCTGGTCACAAGGCTGATTCTCTGTTATAATTAGGTCAAATTTTTCGGAAACTGTCCAGATATGGATTGTAAATATCTTATTAGAAAGGCGGTTATCATGAATATTCAGAATCTGAAGATGTTTTTAAAGATTGTGGAATCAGGCAGCATCTCAAAGGCAGCGGAACAAATGAACATCAGCCAGTCTGCACTGAGCCAGCAGCTTCGGGTCATGGAACAGGAAATCGGCTCCCGTCTTTTTGAACGGAGCTACAACGGCGTGATCCCCACTCACACCGGCTCTATCGTATATCAGCACGCCATGGAAATGATCTCCTCCTACGACAGAATGACCCTTGAGATCGCCAATGCCCAGAACCAGAACAAAATTATACATATTATTGCAAATCCCTGTGTCTATTCCTACGCACTCCCCTGCACCATGTTTCACGTCAAGAACAGCTACCCTCAGTACACCCTTCAGATGGAGGTCATGTCCAGCAGTCAGATCGAGGAAAAAATTGCAAAAGGCTATGCTGATATGGGGATTATTATAGGGAAACCAAAGATGAAAGGCCTGTCCTCAAAGAAAGTATTTTCCGACCGCTTCTATCTGGTTGCCGGGGAAAAGATGGAGGTCCCTGATTCTTTATCCTGCGAGGATCTTTACCACTATCCCCTGTTGATGCTGGTAAAAACTCAGAAAACAAGACAGATCATTGATAAGGTGCTGACCAGAAATGGAATTCAGATTCATCGGCTTCGTATTCCCTATACCTTAGAATCCACAGAATCCATTAAGCTGTCTGCCATCAATGGGTTCGGACTGGCATTTCTCCCTTATATGGCAATGAAAAAAGAGCTTTACCACAAGCAGCTAAGGATTATAGACTGTCCTTGCCTGGAAATTGAAAATGACTATTATTCCATTCGCCACAGCAGTCAGACTCCTGTGAACCATGAGTCCTCAAAGCTGATTAAGTATATGGAACGGGTATTAAAGGAAACTATCTGTTAGAAGTAATGGTGATTTCCCATACCCCGTTCATCACTTCTTCCGAATCATACTTCAAGTGATTGGCCTTACAAAAGGATTCCAGATTCTTAATGGTGCAGCTGTGATCGGTGACCATTAAATAATCCTCCCCCTTCTTTATGGAATCCATGACATTACGAAGCTTCATAACCGGAACCGGACAGATCTCACCAAGGCAGTCAATCTTATTCATACCATACCTCCTTGTGGCAATTTGCTCTCTTACCTGATTCGGCTCCACTCACCACGGGTGTGAATGGAGCCTTTTGTCATATCAGAGATATTCTTTGCTTTCATTAACGTTTATAATTCCCTAGAGTAATCCCGGCATCCATAAAATTTTCAACGGATGCGGATTTTTCATGAAACCGTACTGCGTGATTTAAGATCCCATCAAAGGAGTAATATTCATCTTCCTGTGAGATGGGCAGACTTACTCTCTCTTTTAAAAATCCTGCTTTATATATGGCTGTAATAAGCTCCACGGTCTTTCTGCCATCCTCACCAGTAATCAGAGGCCTGGTTCCGCTCTCGATTGCAGAAAGAATGTCATCAATCTCCCCGGTATGCCCCTCATAAGTAAGGTCTGGAATCTCCTCATAGAGAGACTGAAGTTTATCCATCAGCTCCCGGTTTCCTCCGTCCTCCGGGAAACCATTGGACCTTGAGACCTCCGCCTTTAAGCTCCATGGAAAAGAGAGCTTTGCATTGGCGCACTGCAGCTCTATGCCCTGTTCTTCCCCATGGTGGATCACAGAACTGGTAATCTGAGCCAGGCTTCCATCCGAATACTCCAACATAGCAAGGGATAAGTCCTCCACCTCTGCATTGTCATGCATTAGGTTGGCAAGCATGGCCATAACTCCAGAGGGCAGCCTTCCCTCCAGCCAGTTAAGCATATCAATATGGTGCACGGCATGGTTTAAGGTAGGCCCTCCGCCCTCCTTTTCCCAAAGCCCTCTCCACCACAGATCATAGTAGCAATGACCTCTCCACCAGTTGGAATTCACATGAGCGCAGCAGATTTTACCAGCTAACTCACTTTCCAGTACCTTCTGTAATTTGTATATCTGGTTACGAAAACGATTTTGTGCAATGCATGCCATTGTAACCTTATTTCTTTTTTCTGCTTCCAGCATAGCATCACACTCTTTTAAACAGGTTGCCATTGGTTTTTCCACCACCACATGACAGCCTGAATCCATGGCATGTATGGCAATTTCCCCATGCACATAGGGAGGTGTACAAACGTGTACCACATCAATGGTCATGCCGGACTTTAGCATCTTTTCATGGTCGTCAAACACCCTACAATCCAGATGATATTTCTCCTTCGCTCTCTTTGCCTTTTCCGGATAAATATCACACAGAGCTACGATCTGGCATCGGTCCGGGAAGGCTAAAAGGCCTTCGATATGAGCTGGTGAAATATTTCCGATCCCCACAACTGCAATCTGCAACATGGTCCCTACCTCCCGGCTTCTTTAATGATGACTGCCTGATCTTCCGCCCTGACGCACAGCTCAGCCGCCTTTAGTGCGTGTTCCTGTGTCATGGCATTCTCAGTCCGGTTGATGCAGTCTAGGATCAACTGTCTGAAAAATGGATATCCCACCTTTCCCGTAACTTCAAAATGCTGCTCTCCGTCATCATTTACCAGAAATACGTGATCAGAGCTGCCGTCTCCGGTTCCAATGTTTACGTATTTACGCAGTTCTATGTAGCCCCTGGTTCCTAAAATAAAGGTTCTTCCGTCTCCCCAGGTGGAAAGCCCCTTTGGTGTCAGCCAGTCTACCCTGAAATGCTGGGTGGCGCCATTGTCTCCTAAAAGCACCGCATCTCCAAAGTCCTCCAGCTCCGGATAATCGGGATGACTGAAATTCCCCACCTGAGAGTACTGTACTTTAGCGTCCTTTACTCCACAGTAATAGAGAAACTGTTCGATCTGATGGCTTCCGATATCGCAGAGAATGCCGCCATATTTCTCCTTTTGAAAGAACCACTCCGGTCTGCTTTCTGGAGCTCCCACCCGGTGAGGTCCAAAGCCGTCGATATGTATGGGCGTTCCGATGGCTCCCTGGTCTATGAGCTGACCGGCAAAAACGGCTGCCTCTACATGAATCCGTTCACTGTAGTAGACCATATATTTCTTTCCCGTCTCATTAATGGCTTCCTTTACTTCTCTCAGCTGCTCAAGGGTCGTTAAGGGGGCCTTGTCTGTAAAGTAATCCTTTCCTGCCTTCATGACCCGGATGCCCAGAGCACTTCGAAGACTGGTTATTGCTGCGGAACAAACAAGCCTTACCTCAGGATCACGTAACACCTCTTCTTCACTTCCCGCTGCCTGCGCCTGAGGAAACGCCTTGATAAAGTCAGCTACTTTCTTTGGGTCCCTGTCATAGACCCATTTTAGCGTAGCGCCTGCCTCTGTTAAGCCATTGCACATGCCGTAGATGTGTCCATGATCCAGCGCCACCGCTGCGATGCAGAAGGTTCCCTTAGAAACCACTGGTTCTGGTTTTCCTTTCGGTGCATAATTCATGCCATCGTTCCCGTTTCCCATGTTGTATCTCCTTTCGCCTTTTACCCGATTGTCTGGACCAGCTTATTTCCCGGCAAAGGCTTTGTCATAATATTCTGTCCGCTCCGTCATAATCTGGTCGTAACCAGCCTTCTTTAATTTATCCTTAAATTCCTGAAGGGTGGCATCAAATTTATCAGGAGGACAGGTAACTAATTTTACGAAATACTCTTCCCGGATAACACTGATTTCCGTATTTTTCTCTGTAGAAGTTGGAGCTGTGAAGGTAGGATCGTGCCTGACGACTCCCAGGGATGCATTCTTATAATTATCAAGCACATAGTTCTCGTACCCGGGACACTCCTTGGAGGTTGCTTTCGCAAATTCATCGGGGGTCTTATAATAGCCCTGGTTTCCGATGAGGAATAAATCGTGTCTGGTCCAGTCTTTGTCCTTTGTATTATACCCTGCATCTATGACGCATGGAACCCCTGAATCATCATATTTAAAATGTTCTCCCTCAAAACCATGGAAAAGTGTAAAGCCGCCTTCCTTGGTGGCAAGCCAGTCAAGATAGGTAACTGCTGCTTCTACATTCTTAGCGGATTGAGGAATGAAAAGATAGGCCCCGTTAATGGGGTAATTCTTGTTATAGATCTCTCCGTCATTTTCATTCTTTAAAGGAGGAATGCTGATGACATCTGCCTTTGGGTCTGTGGACTGGAGCACTTTTAACAAGCTGCCTCTAAGACTGTCTACATTGTAATTTACATTGGATTCAAAGCAGCCTACTTTTCCGTTTACAAAATCCTCTTTTAAGGCATTTTCCGTGGTATCCACATAATATTCCGGATCGATCAGTCCCTCGTTATACAACCCATTCATCCATTTGAAATACTCCCCAAAGCCTGGGTCTGTATACAAAAGGCTGGTTGCAGAATCGCCCTCAATGGCATAAGCCTTTTCATCTGCAATGTTCTTTAAAAAGGAGGCTGCCATTACGCCTGGGATATCGCTTGCCTTGGTGCATACCCAGAAGCTGGCTGCAAAGGCGTCTGGTTTGTATTTCTTAAATTCCTTTAATACCTGGTACATCTCTTCCTTTGTGGTAGGTGCTTTTAGTCCCAGAGCATCCAGCCAGTCCTTACGGATGAATAAGTTGGTGGAGGCCGTGGTGGAACGTCTTGCCGGAATGGCCCAAAGCTCTCCCTCCTGATTTCGTCCAAGGTCCATACAATCTTTTCCTATGTAATCCTTTAAGTTTTTCGCCTGCTCCATTCCGTCCACGTATGGAGAAAGGTCATAAGTTCCCCCGTCCTTATAAAATCCTTCTACAATGGATGATGTATAGCAGATCATGATATCCGGCCCTGTGCCTGATGCCATCATAAGCTGGGCCTTATTTACTTCATCGGCTCTTGGAACCGCTACGAATTTAACGGTAATACCTACCTTGTTCATTTCCTCATTGATGTATTTGGTCCATTTGTTATCAATGACTGTGCTTCCTTCCGGCGCATTGCTCCGGTCAAATACTTCTACGGTTATGGTCACATCATCAAATTTCTTTGAACCATAGGTGGTCTTAAATTCACTGCCTTCCTCTTTGGTCTCTGTGCCAACCGTATTCGTTTCCTCTGTCTTTTTTCCTGTCTCTCTGGAAGCATTGCAGCCAAATAAGCTCACTCCCATTGTACAGATTAGTGCCCCCGCCAGAAAACGTCTTGCCTTTTTCATATACCTTCCTCCAATCATATAATTAGTGTATTTAAAATCCGGATCTGCTAACCCTTGACAGACCCAAGCATAACACCCTTTACAAAATACCGTTGAAGCCATGGATAAACAGCCAGTATGGGAACGGTTCCTACTACAATACAGGTCATTTTAAGGGATTCTGCCATGACTTGCTGGGCTAAGCCCTCATTACCTGCTGCCCCAAGCTCTCCTTCAAACAAAAGGCTCCTAAGGCGCAACTGAAGGGTGAATTTTTCAGGAGACTGAATGAATATCAGGGCGTTAAAATAATCGTTCCAATAATAAACGGCGTAAAAGAGTCCGATGGTAGCGATAATTGGCATGGATAGGGGAAGGACCACTCTTAAAAGGATCTGTACGTCCGTGGCTCCGTCCAGATAGGCTGCCTCCTCCAGACTTTTTGGAATCTCCCGAAAAAAAGTTCTCATTACAATAAAGTTAAATACATTGACCGCTGATGGTATGTAAAGGGAGGTGAGCTGATCGAACATCCCCAGGTTTTTCACCACCAGGAAGGTAGGAATGATGCCTCCGCTGAAATACATGGTAAAAAGAATCATTCCAGAGATCCATTTGCGCCCCTTTAATTTATCCTTAGACAGAGCATAGGCCGCAAACACCGTAAGCATCAGACCAAGGCCAGTGCCTAATAAGGTTACAAGTATGGTCACCCTCATGGACGTCCAGATCTGACTTCGATGTATAATCTCCTTATAGGCATCTAACTGCATTTCGATCGGATAAAATGTGACGCTCCCGGAAAGAACCGCCCGGTTGCTGCTAAGAGAATAAGCAACCACATTTAAAAAGGGATAAAAGCATATGATGACTAAAAGGGACAACAAGATATAGTTTATCACAGTTCCCCAGGATGGGATTTTTTTCTTCATGACAGGCTGCTCCTTTCTATAGTATGCCTTCTTCGCCAATCAGCTTGGCAAAGCGATCTGCCAGGATGAGTATGATGATGTTGACCACAGACTGAAAGAGACCGATGACCGTTGACAGACTGTATTCGGCTTTTACGATTCCCAGCCGGTAAATATAGGTACTGATTACCTCCGAGACGTTGATGACCTTTGTATTTCCAAGGAGCAAGGGAGCATCAAGACCTATGCTCATCATTTTGCTGATGGATAAAATCAGCATGACGATGATGACCGACCGGATCATAGGAAGGGTAATATAACGGATTCTCTGAATCCGGCTGGCGCCGTCTATGTATGCAGCTTCATAAAGAGACTCATCAATGCCTGTAATTGCCGCCAGATAGATAATGGTCCCCCAGCCGATTTCCTTCCACACGTTACAGATTACATAGGTAAAAATCCACCAGCCTTTGCTGTTTAAGAATGGAACAGGGGCAAAGCCCAGGGTCTTAATGAGATGATTGATGCTTCCGTCTGTCTGGGCAAATAAATTGGTAGCAATGCCTGCCACCACCACCCATGACATAAAATGAGGCAGGTAAAGAAAGGATTGGGAAATCCGCTTAAATACGCTGCATCGTACTTCATTTAACATGAGTGCCACCACAATGGTCAAAGGAAAATTTACTGCCAGGGTGGATAGATTAAGAATTAAGGTATTGCGGATGGATAACCAGAAAAGATCCGTTGTAAATACCTGCTTAAAATTAAGAAGTCCCGTCCATTTGCTTCCGCTAATACCTTTAAACACATTATAATCCTGAAAGGCTATGATGAGACCGTACATTGGTACATACTTAAATACAATATAGTAGATGATGACAGGCGCCAGCATCAGATAGAGCCATTTGTCTCTCCATAAATAAAACCAGATTCTTTTATCCCCAGACCGACCCCCGGCCCGGCGGCTTACTAACAACTTACCATTCATAGCTTCCCTCCGTAATCTGTCGTTTCCTCCACTCTAACCAGCAATCCCCCCTAATTACAACAGTAGGATTCTATTTGGGGCTATGAATAACTATCCTGTACTATGAATATCTATCATAACCATGTAGGAATCTGCTTTTTATTGAAAATTCAGGAAAACCTATGCTATAGTAAAAGATGGCTTATTTTACAATTGGCAACGATTGGACTTTTTATGACGGGGGGATGCTTTTATGAAGGGATTTAGAATCTGGAATTTAAAAGGAAGAGAAAAAAGAGGCTTTCGAAGGTACTTTACTAAAATCCTGCGATCCAATATTCTTTTAATTCTTATCCCCATCAGCATCCTGGGGCTTTTTTGGTACCACATGATGATCCAGCAGGCAACTCAGAAATTCTACCAGCAAAAATCCATCGCCCTTAACGAAATTGCCTCCGGCATCGATCAGAGAATTAAAAATATAAAGCTGGAGCTTGCAACTGAAATCAGTGAAAAAAGGTACAGCACCTATACTTATTCCGGCAGCTATAATACGGACCTGACCATGATCTCAAGGCGGTTATCCGCCATGACACAAAAGTATCACCTCATTGATTCCGTATATTTCTATGACAGGACCACAGGCAAAATATACAACTCAAAAACAGGACAATACTTTTTTCCGGAATTTTATGATACCGGGTGGATTCATGACATTAAGGAAAATTCCTGTACGATACAACAGCTGCCTCCCCGTCTTGTCTTTGACGATGAATCGCTGTTTGATAAATACAGTTTTTTATACAACAAGCGGAACAACCTGGTCCTGTCACTGGTATTAAAGGGAAAACCGGACTTTTATCTGGTGGCTAATATCAGCATGAAAGGATTGTATCATGACATTTTTGACTCCTATCACTTAGGAAACGGCCGGGGCGAATTTTTTTTTACTGCCCTTGATGGAACTTTAATGGAAGGAAACAGTAGCTATCTGGACTCTAAGGAGCTGGTCTTACAGCCTTATAAATCGTCTGACAATCAGGTTTCTTATGTCATAAGAAACGGCCGGATTTATTTTATAAAGCCTGTTGATTTTAATGCCTTGGCAGTTATCTCCTACCCTCTTAGTGATTCCTATACGGAAGCGGTTTATCTTGGCAAATACATTCTGCTGGTATGTGCTGGCCTTATGTTGTTTTCTCTCATAATTTCCGGCTATATGGCCAGACGACTGTACCGCCCCATACATATTTTGTATTCTGATTTTGCAAAAGGCGGAAAAAACACCAGTCAGGAAAAAGTCACCGATGAAATTGAGCTTCTGAAACAGATTTTTACTGAAATGAACACCTATAATTCTAATGTGAAGATTAAATTAAAGCGTTTTGATGAATTAAGTAAATCCTTTACATTCCGAAGCTTTTTAGAGAACCGGAAGTACAAACAGGAGTTCATAGGCGACCATCCTTATCTGTTTGATAATGACGGCTTCTGCCATTGCCAGCTTTTACTGGTTCGGTTTGACGTTTCCCACAGGAAGATGACATCTGAAGAAGAGCTGTTGTTTCGGTTGAATTTAGAGGAAGTGCTGCGAAGCTATCTTCTTTCCTCTCAAAAGGGGATTTTAACGAAGATAGAGGAAGAGACCTTCGTCCTTCTTTATCAGGGAAATGAAGGGGAGAATCTGGAGCAGACCAGAAGGGTCCTGACAGATACGGTAATCAAGCTGACCAATGGGAACGCCTATTTCGGTCTCAGCCAGACCATACATCACGCGAAGGAAATCCTGGAGGAATTTCCAAAGTGTCTGGAAGCAGTGAAGAACGCCTGTTTCTTTCACTGGAGCAATGAGCTGATCACCAGCGGTCAAACGGAAAAGGTCATGGATTCTGATGAGCTTTACGGTATGCTTTTAAACATCAACGCCTCTTTTATCCGAAGTATCGTCACTCAGAACGAACCGGAAATTGAACGGCTCTTTCTGGAATTAGAGGAGAAGCTTATGGCAATCCACAATGTTTCTCAGGTAAAGGATGTGTATAACCGGATTTTAGTAGAGCTGGATCACGAGTTTCATTTCACCAGACACATGGAGACCAGCTTACTGGATGCTCTGAATGAATACAAGACATTGGCTGATATGATCCATGACAGCAAAGCGCTCCTAAGAAACATCTCGGTTCAGTATAAAAGCAACGACGCCAAGGAAAACAACTATTGTGAAATGGCAAAACAGTATTTAAGTGAACACTATATGAAGGATATGAACATCACCGACACTGCTGATTATCTAAATATCAGCTACTCCTACTTAAGCAAGATCTTTCGTGCCAGGGCAGGAATTACTTTAACCGATTATTTAAATCAGACCCGGATTGAAAAAAGCAAGGATTACCTGACCGGCTCTTTTCTTACTCTCACAGAAATATCGGAAAAAGTGGGATACAATAACGTCCAGAGCTACCAGCGGTTCTTTAAGAAATATGTAGCCATGACCCCTGGAGAATACAGAAAATATAAGACTCCAGATCTTTCCCTGTAAAAAAACGAAAAGAAAGGACCCATGCCTGACATAAATGCCTGGCATGAGTCCTTTAAAACAATGCTTTCCTTTATCGGGACTGCCCTTCCACTGTCTTCAGTAAGGAATCCATAACAAAATCCATCTGTGCATTCATGGAAGTAATATCACTGAACCAGAACATACCGCTGGAGTTTTGCACCAGTCGTCCTTCCTTGACGGCCGGAAGACTCTCCCACACTTCCACATCTTTCATCTCAGCTATCCTTTCATCAGAAAATATGTAATCTCCCACATAATCCTTAAGAGTCTCATAGGAAATATCTATGTAATTCACACCCTCTTTATCCATGACCTCTTTTTGGACTCTCTCCGGTGCTTTTAAACCTAGGTATTTATAGATGATCTCGCCGCCTCGTCCATAATCATCACCAAAAACTCTTAATACTCCCTTGGTCTGGTTTTCTAATAGAATGACATTCTTATCCGCCAGCCCCTTCTCAGAAAGCTGTTTTTTGGATTCTCCCGCTTTTTTTTCAAAGTCTGACATAATCTTTTCCGCTTTTTCCGGTACACCAAATACTTCTCCAAAAAATGCCACCCGGTCCTTTACTTCCATATCGTAGTAATTTCTGGCCAGAGTTGGTGCAATCTTTGACAGGCTCTCATAATGATCTGTATTGTTCCAGATAATAAGATCAGGGGCCAGCTCCATAATAGCTTCCGGATTTAATTCAAAGGCATCTACAACCGTAACATCTTTAAGCTCCTGTTCAAACACAGCGTCATCGTTAAATGTGGTGCCTATGGGGTGAATCCCAAGTGCAAGTAAATCTCCCTGGAAGAATGCAACCACCACCCGTTTTGGATTTGCCGGTATTTCCACATCTCCATATTCCATCTTTATGACTCTGGTGTCCTTGCCTTTATCTGCGGTTACCTCAGTAGTTTGTTCGGTCACCTTTGTACCAGCTTCCGGAGCTGGTCCTTTCTTTGCCGCTCCGCAGGCAGTAAGCAGTATGGCAGATAACGCTGCGGCTGCTAATAAACCTTTTCTCTTGTATTTACTCATGATATGAGTACCTCCCGCTTTAAGTAAGTCTCAACTAACAGGAGTTAGTATATCACAAACATCTGCCTTTGTACAGATTAGAAAAAGATAGCTTTCAAGATCTCATCCACCGGTTTTCCACCATTCACTGAAATTCGTTTGCATGTTAACTGCCTCTCCCAATGATCATGCATGGCCTTACTGCGCATGGTTGCATCACCAGTATCGTACTGGGATGCCCAATCCAAAAATACCCTGTGCTGGTCAAACATATCGCCCCCAGCTTCTATTTTTGAACCAAATCGTTCCTTTTCCCTCTTTTTAATCCGCTCCAGCCGAACACTCTGATCTGTCACCACACGGATTGCCAAATCAAAATACGGAATAAGCTCATCTCCCCAATCAACCAATGAGCCTGTTATAACCACTCCTTCATGATCCTTTATATCACGCTTCATCAGGAATAATCGCTCCTCAATATCACGCTTTGTGGTGAAACTGGGATTCGTTGGCAGCCAGTAATAATCATCTGTATCCATATGAAAATAATGGTATCTTCTGGATATCGCCTCCCCCAGAGTAGATGTTCCAGACCCGGAAGCCCCATAAATATGAATGACCTGATACTTCATCTTCACTCTTCCCCCTGTTCTACTTGTAATCCTTTCCCCTTCTCCGGAAACAGCTCGGAAGGAGATATGCCCTTATTACGTTTAAATAACCGACTGAAATAAAAAATATCAGAAAACCCACACTGGATTGCCACCTCACTGACTCCGTACTCCCCGCTTTTTAACATGCTTTCCGCATAATTAAGACGAAGGGAGGTCAAATACTGTTTAAAGGTCATGCCAGTAGACTGTTGAAACAGACTTCCAAAATAAACGGGATGGAGGTCAAACTGCTTTGCCAGCTTATCAATGGTCAGTGAAGGCTCTGAATAATGGCTGCTCATAAACCGGATGCTGTTTTTGATTCTGGGATCCTCCTGACTGATGCGCTTCTCATTCAACAAAAGATTAGATACCTGATAAAGGATGAGGCACATGTTGGATCTCACCTTCAGCATATAGCCAAATTCACGCTGCATCCACTCTCCATGAATCTCATGAAAGAGGGTAATCAGCCGGGGGTGAATTCCAATATGGCTGATGACTGGAAAGGGCAGGGACACATCCTGACCGTTTAAATCCCGTAAAAAGAAGTTGACCACGTAACATTCCATCAAGTCCTCCGGAATATTGGTTGCCGCACGGTAGGTTTTCTTTGGGATGCAAAGTAAATCTCCCTTCTTCACAATATACTCCTGGTTGCCTATGGTATACTTTGCCTTTCCTTTGATTACATAGGTAATATCAATAAATGGGGTGATTCCCGCTTCTATTTTCCAGTTGACCGTGCATTTTCTATGAATGTAGTAATGAAGCTCTGGAACCATATTATTAAAATCCAAATCCATCACAAGCGCTCCTTATCGACAAAAATCGCGGTTTTTCCCATGTTTCTGGTATAAGAATATTATAAATTAAGACATGAATTTTAGCAACTCTATGATATCAATCAAAAACAATCTTTAAAAAGTACAAATTACCTTTGATAAATTCATTCATTTGTTTTGTGCAAATTGCTATAATGGAGCTAGTTTTAAACTTCATTTGTTAACCATTTAATCAAATTATATCGAAGAAGAAAAACTAGAAGGCATTTCCGGGATGCCGACGGCTTTATGAGAAAAGTACCAATCAATTAGGAGGATTTTACAACATGTTTGAGACGAGAGATTTGTGCTGGCTGACTAAGAAAGTGCAAAACCCCGGGATTTCCACCTGGTATATGACTGAGGAAAGCGAATCGCCTATATTAAAGACCATAGTACGTGAGATGCCACTTCTGTTTGAAGGCATATCACAGTCCCAGGAACCAGATGCTTCCATTACTTTTTCCCTTTCCAATAAAGCGGAAACCAACGGAAGCTATCTTATTGAAAAGACTATGCATGGCTACCGGGTCACAAGTGGTTCCTATGAAGGTCTCCTTTACGGAATGTATGGTCTCCACCGGTTGCTGCTGGCTGGAGATACGACTTTATTTCCTTATGAATCCAGGCCGGATCAAAATATCCGCATGGTCGATCATTGGGATAATTATGACGGCTCCATTGAACGGGGATATGCTGGAAACTCCATTTTTTACCACAACAACTCCTTCCGGGGTGATATGGAACTGGTCATGCAGTACTCAAGACTTCTGGCCTCAGTGGGAATCAATGCAGTATCCATTAATAATGTAAATGTTCACAAGCTGGAAAGCTTCTTTATTAAGGAAGAAGCAATAACAGAAATCAAAAAAATAGCGGAGATCTTTTCTTCCTATGGAATAAAGACCTTCCTTTCCATTAATTTTGCTGCTCCTATCACCGTTGGGGGGCTGGCCACTGCGGATCCCCTTTCTATGGAAGTAGAAAACTGGTGGAAGGAAGTCATAAGCAATCTATACCGCATCATTCCTGACTTTGGCGGACTATTAGTAAAGGCTGATTCCGAAGGGGAACCTGGACCATTTACATATGGAAGGAATCATGACGAAGGAGCCAATATGCTGGCAAGAGCCATAAAGCCATTTGGCGGACTTATTATCTGGCGCTGCTTTGTTTATGACTGTACCCAGGACTGGCGGGACCGGAGCCTTGACAGAGCAAGGGCTGCTTATGACATATTTAAGGACTTAGATGGGTGTTTTGAAGAGAATGCAATTTTGCAGATTAAAAATGGGCCCATTGATTTTCAGATTCGGGAACCCATCTCTCCTTTGTTTGGGGCATTAAAAAAGACAAACCAGATTCTGGAATTCCAGATCACCCAGGAATATACAGGCCATCAAAAGGATATCTGCTATCTCGTTCCCATGTGGAAGGAGGTACTGGACTTTGATACCAGACACAGGGATAACGACCTGGTGAAACACACCATCAAGGAAAATTCTCCTAATAAGAGCTGCTCCGGCATCGCAGCCGTGGTCAATGTAGGTATGGATTACAACTGGACAGGCAACAAGCTGGCTCAGGCCAATCTTTACGGCTATGGCAGACTCATCTGGAACAACGAATTATCCTCTCAGGAAATTTCAGAAGAATGGACTCGTTTAAGCTTTGACTTAAATGACGGGGATTTACGAAAAGTATCTTCCATTCTTACTACTTCCAGAGACACGTATGAAGATTACACCTGCCCTCTTTCTGTGGGATTTATGTGCAAGCCTTCCCTTCATTATGGACCTGATGTGGATGGCTATGAATATGACAAATGGGGAACGTATCATTACGCCGACAGAGACGGCGTAGGAAGAGACCGGACCATGGCCACTGGAACTGGTTTTACCAGACAATATTCCGAGGAACGCTGCAAGGAATATGAAAGCCTTGAGACATGTCCGGATGAGCTTTTGCTCTTCTTTCACCATGTTCCATATACCCATGTTCTGCATTCTGGAAAGACGGTGATTCAGCACATCTACGACACTCATTTTAAAGGAGTGGAAAAGGTAAAGGAATACCAGGCAGTCTGGGACAGCTTAAAGGAAGTACTTGATGAAAAAGCTTATGAGAATGTAAAGACCCGCTTAATCCAGCAGGAAAAAAATGCAACCGACTGGCGGGACCAGGTGAACACCTATTTTTATCGGAAATCCGGAATTGAGGATGAACGAGGCAGAAGGATATTTGATTAACTTAGTTAATTGGATATATGAATGAAAGTATAGGGAAGAGAGGTATCAACATGAGGAAGTGGAAAAAAACAAGTATTATGTGTGCGGCAGCATTGGCTGCAAGTCTTACGCTGGGAGGCTGCGGGGGTAGCTCTAGCAATACATCAGCCAGCGGAGATACAAAGGCTAAGGGCAGCGACGAGCCGGTAGCTTTAAGCTTTTCCTGGTGGGGCAATGACGACCGCCATCAGGCAACCCAAAAGGCAATTGATGCATTCAATGCAGCCCATGAAGGCAAAATCGTTGTAACAGGCGAGCCTTCTGGATTCGGTAACTTAGAAGAAACGTTTGCAACCCGTTATGCAGGCGGAACTGCATCAGATATCATGACAGTAAACTATCCCTGGATTTTACAGTACAGCCCAAAGGGAGACGGATTCTATGATCTGGATCAGGTAAAGGATGTATTTGATTTCACTCAGTATGAGCCTGGATTTTTGGAATTTGGTAAGAGCAACGGAAAGATGCAGGCCATTCCATACGGACAGAACACTCTGGGCGTATATTTAAATAAGTCTGCCTTTGACCGTGCAGGAATCAAGGAAATTCCAAAGACATTTGAAGAATATAAGGAAGCTGCCAAGATCTTTACCAAGAATGATC
The DNA here is from genome assembly GCA_000526575.1 of Clostridium sp. 12(A). Taxonomy (GTDB): domain Bacteria; phylum Bacillota; class Clostridia; order Lachnospirales; family Lachnospiraceae; genus Lacrimispora; species Lacrimispora xylanolytica. The sequence continues at coordinate 1,506,128 of JAGI01000002.1, forward strand.
CTAATTCGTATCTCATCGTCAGCCCAACCTTCCGCTTTGCTGCTACTTATTACTTACAGCAGAAAACCGGAAAAGGCGAATTTGCAGACGATCTGACTATGAATTACACCTTAGAGGATTACAAGGAAGCTCTGGCATGGTACAAAGACCTCGCCGATGCTCACGTATTCTGTTCCAGAAAAGATTACATTGAAAATGTAGGCAATGATCCTGTTTCCATCGCTCAGAACTCCAAGTTCATTAATGGCGGCTACGTTGGTGTACTGGAATGGACCGGCGGAATTGCTTCCAATGCAAAGACTCTTGCCGATAAAGGGGACGAGCTGATCGTTGCTCCTCTTCCAGTCATTGAAGGAGCTAAATTTGAAGGCACAATGGCTAAACCATCCTTAACAATGGCAATCTCAAAGGATACCAAGCATCCAAAGGAAGCAGCTGAATTCTTACAGTACATCCTAAATGATCCGGAAGGCACCAAGCTCATGGGTTCTACCCGTGGTATGGTTGCCTCCAAGGCTGCAAAAGCTTCTTTAGAGGCAGACGGACAGATTACAGGTGCCGTAAAGCAGGCTTATGACTTTACAAAAGATGCTAAGGTAATCAACAACTCTCCTATTTTTGAAAGCGCTGTCTTCACCAATGCATACGACAGCAATTATGAAAAATTTGAGTTTGGTCAGAGCACGGTAGACGAAGCAGCCAAAGCAATCTTTGATGCAACAAGCGAACAGGTTACAAAATTAAAACAGCAGTACGGAAAATAATCCATTATTAAAATCCGTTAGATGGCATTGCAGGCGAAGCTTCGTCTTCTCCTGCAATCCATTGGTAAAAGGAGGAAGCTTCTTGAGACACAGTAAAATAGGACTTGTATATATTCTTCCATGGCTGATAGGAATGGTATTTCTTACCCTGTATCCGTTTATTAACGCACTTATCATCAGTTTTTCGGATTACAATCTGGTAAGAGAGCCTAACTTCATTGGTTTGACTAACTATACGAATCTTTTCAAGGATAAAGACTTTTTAAGCACGCTGCTTGCTACCTTAAAGTACACAGTGATTACGGTACCGTTGCAGCTTACCTTTGCGTTATTTATTGCCTACATATTAAACTTTAAATTGAAATTCATTAATTTTTACCGGACTGCCTATTACGTTCCATCTCTTTTGGGAGGAAACGTGGCGGTTGCTGTTTTATGGCGTTTTTTATTCCAGCAGGATGGCTTTGTAAACCGTTTTATCGGCTTATTTGGCGGTGAACCAGTTCCGTGGCTCTCCTCTCCCTCTGGTGCCATGAGCATTATTGTTTTACTTAAGGTATGGCAGTTTGGTTCTGCCATGCTTATATTCCTGGCCGCCTTAAAGGATGTCCCCCAGGATCTCTATGAAGCCGCCAGTGTGGATGGCGCGACAAAATTCCACTCATTTTTTCACATTACAATTCCACTTATAACACCAACTATTTTTTTCAATCTGGTCATGCAGCTTGTCAATGCATTCCAGGAATTTAACGGTCCGTATCTGGTAACAGGCAAAGGCCCCTTAAACTCAACTTACCTTACCTCCATGTTTATTTATGACAACGCCTTTAAATATTTTAATATGGGCTATGCCAGTGCGGCAAGCTGGGTACTGTTTGTCATAATCGTGTCTGTAACACTGATTCTTTTCGCCACACAGAATAAGTGGGTATTTTATTCTGACGGAGGTAACTAACATGGAAAAAACATACAAATTCAGTGAAATAGAGCGGCGCAGACGTCAGCAGCAGGCAATCAGCGCAATCTTCCGCTATGCCATTTTAACCATCGTAGCCATTGTTATGATCTATCCCATTCTCTGGCTGGTGGGCGCTACGTTTAAGACCAACAACGAGATTTTTACCTCTGTAAACTTCATTCCCAAGCGGATTGATTTTACACCGTATATCGAAGGCTGGAAAACAAGAACCAAGTATACCTTTACCACGTTTTTCATTAACACCTTTTTATTTGTAATACCGAAGATTATCTTCTGTCTCGTATCCAGCACCCTGGTCGCCTATGGCTTTGCAAGATTCCAGTTTCCACTTAAGAAGATTTTCTTCTCTATCTTAATGGCAACCATGTTCCTTCCTGCTGTGGTAACGAGAATCCCTCTTTACCTTTTGTGGAAGCAGTTTGGACTTTTGGATACTTATGTACCTTTGGTTGCACCCACTATTTTTGCCAATGAACCCTTCTTTGTGTTCATGCTGATTCAGTTTTTACGCTCAATTCCAACGTATCTTGATGAGGCGGCAACCATCGACGGCTGTAACTCCTTCCAGGTTTTAATCCGAATCCTGCTGCCAGCCTTAAAGCCGGCATTAATCAGCTGTATGATCTTCCAGTTCGTCTGGAGCTTCAATGATTTCTTAGGACCACTTATTTATGTGACCAGTCTGGCAAAGTATCCCGTTGCCCTGGCCTTAAAGATGTCCATCGATCAAAGCAGCGGTATCGTGGAATGGAATCAGATTCTTGCCATGTCCTTCTTAGCTCTTGTACCTGCGCTGATTCTATTCTTCTCTGCACAGAAATACTTTGTAGAGGGCGTAACTTCATCAGGAGTAAAAGGGTAATATCATAACTAACATCTTGGCTCTCGCGCACGTACTGCGCAGAGCCTTTTTCAGCTTTGAGGCTCTGTCAGACCAATGATTTAAAGGAAAGGTTAAGGAGGTATTATGGACGTGATATTTAAACCACAGGTTGCTAAATGGGATGTCTTTGAAGTGGAGCTTAAGGGGAAAACAGAAGGAAACCCATTTACGGATTACAGGATTCAAGGATATTTTAAGGGAGAACAAGAACAGGTTACAGCTGATGGCTTCTATAACGGAGATGGAAGCTATAAGGTACGATTTATGCCTTCTTATGAAGGCGAGTATACGTTTGTCATCACAGGTGATTTTTCAGAGGGAGAGGCAGAAGGGAAATTCCTGGTATCAGCCGCCAGAAAGGAGAATCACGGTCCGGTGCGGGTGGTAAATAAATTCCACTTTTCCTATGAGGATGGCACGAAGTATTATTCCATTGGTACCACATGCTATGTATGGGAGCTGCAATCAGATGAACTGATCGCAGAGACCCTGGAGAGCCTTTTTGCAACAGGATTTAATAAAATTCGATTCTGCATCTTTCCGAAACACTATGATTATAATCTGGGGGAACCAAGGTCTTACCCTTATGAGGGGACGCCCATTGACAGCAGTATCTTGACCAGTGATAATTTCAATGATTATACTGCTTCCCTGGGAAATCTTAAAAAGGGAAATGATTGGGACTTTACAAGATTTAATCCGGAACATTTTACCCATATAGAAAACTGTATTTATGAATTGGGCAAACGAGGAATAGAGGCCGATCTTATTGTCATGCACCCTTACGACAGATGGGGGTTTTCCCAGATGACAAAGGAACAGGATGATCTTTACTTTAACTATGTAATTGCACGCTTTGCCGCCTTTCATAACGTATGGTGGTCCTTAGCAAACGAATATGATTTACTTCCAGAAAAGTCTATGGAAGACTGGGAGCGTTACGCATCCATTATTTACGAGAAGGATCCCTATCATCATTTACGTTCCATTCATAATTGCTTTGGCTTTTACGACCATACCCGCCCCTGGATCACCCACTGCAGCATCCAAAGACAAGAGCTTTACCGGTCATCGGAACTGGTCAATGAGTGGAGGGCACAGTTTGGAAAACCAGTGGTTTTAGATGAAATTGCTTATGAAGGAAATATTCAGCATGGCTGGGGAAATATAAGCGGAGAAGAAATGTTGAGGCGATTCTGGGAAGCAGCCCTACGAGGTGGGTATCCCGGACATAGTGAATGCTTTATGAGCGATGATAATATCCTGTGGTGGTCCCACGGCGGAAAGCTGAAAGGGGAAAGCTGGAAACGGTTTCAATTTCTTCATGATATCATGCTGGAAACACCAGGTTATGGTTTAATGCCTTATGATAAATGCGGCTGGGATGAGATATGCGGAGTGCCAGAGGAAGAAAAAGAGGAACCAATTAAGGATTATTACTTATTTTATTACAGCTTTATGCGTCCTTCCTTCCGGACCTTTTATTTTGATGATAAGAACGAATATGATGTGGAGGTCATTGATTCCTGGAATATGACCATAGAATCCAGAGGGCGTTATAAAGGAAAATTTCATATCGCACTCCCAGGAAGAGCTTTTATGGCAATTAGAGTTAAGAAGTCTCTTTCGTAAAAAAGCTATAATCCTTCATTTGGAGATAACAGGCTTATGATGTCTTGTTATTTTCTGGATATTATGATAACTTATTATGATAAAAAGGTTCCCATAATACCCTTAAATGAAAGTGAGGATATAAACTTGAAACCAATCACAAAAATAATATTAGTGCTTCATATCGTTATTTTATGTCTATTTTTATTACATAATTTTTCTGGCAAAAGGTATAATACGCCAAATGATATGATCACACCGGTAACTTATGAATCCAATACGGCTCCCAATATAAATAGTGAGACTGATTCTCTCGCCCAGTCCGATCCACTTACCAGCACTCCATCTCCTGTGGAAACAGTGACGGTACCTCCAGAGGATATAGAAAGTATTAATCAGATTATCAGTGACCAGAATACCAGCGTATTGAAAGGAAATATAAAAATATTTGAAGAAATATATATGGCCATATTCAGAAATGGAAACGAATTGACCGCCTCCTACATAACTTCTGATGACGACACCGAAACAAATTTAACAGGATCCATTGATATTCAAACTTCTTCGTTTATATTATCAAATGAAGACGAGAGTATCTCATTTCAAGGCGTAATAGAGCCAGGGACGCAAAAAGGAGATATTCTGACAGGAATTTTTATCAATAAAAAGGATAAAGCTGAAGTGAATCTTTACCTGGTACTCTCCCATTCCTTTGGAAGCACACTTGACAAAAGATATCCTCTCATAGAGGGAACCACAGAAGATGTTGAAAACTTTGCAAAAGAAATAAAATCATATATAAAGAGTGACGAGAAAGAAAAATTAGCGGAACTGATTCAGTATCCCATCAGTGTCAAAATACACAATGCCAATAAAACCATTAACAATCCTCAGGAATTTATACAATCCTATGAAGATATCATAACAGACCATTTTAAATACAGGATAGATGTTAGTTATACCAGATATTTATTCAGCAACGATATGGGGGTTATGATGGGAAATGGGGACGTATGGTTTCATTCCCTGGAAGACAAAGGATTAAAAATCATAGCAATTAATAATTAAAATAAAATAGAGTATAATCTTTTCCTTAAATATAGGATAATCGCCTATCCCACTGTAATCAGGAGATAGACGATTATCCAGACCTTCCGGTATATTGGTCATGACTGAGGGAATGACAGCAGATAAAAAATGCAATTCGATGGACAACTCAGATTGTCCATATCTTACAAAAAGCTGTTGATTAGAAAATCCTAATTTCTATAGAATCTATTCCCAGTGTGACGACCTCATTTCGTATTTAGGCAAACTTTAGGCTCTGATGTAGAATATAAAACTATTTTTTTGCATTAACAATTTCAAGTGCCTTTGAAACAGCTTTAAATGCATTTACTCTTCCATAACCGGTATAATTATCAAAACCTTTAGGAGTAATGTCATCTGCAGAATTTTTAATTATTTCTTCCACTTCACTCGCTTTTAGTTCTGGAGCAACGGAAAGTACAAGCGCAGCAACTGCTGCAACATGTGGGGTCGCAGCAGACGTACCGTTAAATCCATCTACATAATTGCCAGTGCTGTACCCTGCCTTATTCATAATATCAGTTGTGTAAATGTGAACACCTGGGGCAGCCACATCAACCTGAGGACCATAGTTACTGCCCCACCAATATTCCCCGTCTTTACTTGTCTTACTTTTTCTTTCACCATACTCGTTACATGCTGCAACTGTGATAACATTATCCAGATTACCAGGGAAAGAAACTTTACCATTATCATTACCAGCGGCAAAGCAAACAACGCAGCCTTTTCCATTTCGGCCTTTCTGTTTCGCATAATTGATTGCATTTATAATTGTCTGGCTTTTACTTCCGCCTCCCCAGCTGTTACTAAGGACATCGGCTCCCCGGTCCACAGCTGTTACAATTCCATCTGCAATTTTTGCATCATCAGTAACCCATGCCGTACCAGCTCCATAGGCTATTCTGATTCCCATCAGTTTACAATCCGGAGCCACACCAGCGATTCCTTTGTTGTTATTGCTTTTTGCTGCCGCTATCCCTGCACAAGCGGTTCCATGGGCATCGGCAGTCAATGGATTGGGATCATCACGCTTGTAACAGGCATCATACCCGGTTACCAGTTTATCTGCTACATTTAAGTCTTCATGGGTGTAATCAACCCCTTCGTCTACGATAGCAATGATAATATCTTTACTTCCTGTTGTTATATCCCATGCCTCTAAAACCTTGATATCTTCCCCTGCAATTCCTCCGGTTTGTCCGGTATTTTTAATAGCCCACTGCTTCTTTACATCCGGATCGTTACTTAATGATGCCATAGGTTTCATCAACCGGACAAAATTTGGTTGTGCAAATATTACCTTATCATCGTTATGATAGGTATTTGCCAGATCCAGTGCATTTTCTGCGTTGCCTTCTGCGGTTTCCACCAGGAAGGTATTATCTTCCCCCTTAATACGTTCAATAACGCTGACATTATTAAGGCTATTAATCGTATCAATTTCTTCTCTTGTTACATCGGGTTTGAACTGGATAATAAACTGATTTGTTAGAATCATTGGTGTTTTATCTTCTGATTCCACTACCAGAAGATCATCATTTTCACTTTGATTTTTGCTTTTAAATGAATTCGTTTCATTCCCATTACTGCCACTTATCGTTTCTAAAATGATACCATTTTTTAAATCAGTGAAATTTGAATTTAGGTTAGAAGAAAAAGATTTGTTTTTACTTTCCACATTACCATTGTCTTTAAATGCTCTATATAAATCGGATTTTTTTAAGGGTATTTTCTTTTCATTGCTCCAATAAAATAATTCCATAATAATTCTCCTTTTATTTTTTAATATTAATATATTTAAGATAGGCCAAGTTGGTGCATGCTCTCTTCCGCGTCAAATTTCAGGCTGCCAAAGCAGCAGCTTGGGGTCTATCTTATCTCTAATTCCTCCTTCTAATGGACATAATATGTTATTTAAAAAGCGGATGTGCTGGCTGAGTTTGATGATCTACCTAAGTACCCTGGTGCCTCTGTATTGTTTGATTCATTGGTTCATCTCAGCTTTATAGCTTGAACCTGTTGATATCGGTTCCAAATCAGATAACCAATGAGCTCCCTGTTTAAAAAATTCACGGACTCTTATATCTTCCTGCTGTGAAGATTTATCTCCCTTTCTTTTTTTAAATTTGGGCAAAGAAAAAGCCACCACATTGCGTGATGGCTAAGGTTAAATTGCTTCATTTTGATGAAAAATAAAATTTTTAAAACTGATTCTTTACGATTAATAAAAGCAGACCGCTATATTAGCCAGCCTGCTTTTATCACATCATACTTTTATTTCATATATGAATCATTAATAAATGTTGAGATCATCTGACACATTGATCAATTACACAAGACAGTTGCATATGATCCAACCTAAAAGTTGGTTCTTTCACCCGTGGAATAATAACGTACCCCAAATTACTTAAACCAAAGGCGGATGATAAGAGCGTCTGATTCTAGTTCTTTTAACTGATTACTTAGCATTTTGTGAGTAATTCCGGGAAGGGCTATTTTTAAGGATTCCAAGTGGGCAGAAAAAGCAATGAATAAATAATGAAATTTTCAAAAAGACCGGACTGCGTGTAATGGCTCAGTCCGGTCTTTCTTATATAGTGGGATTCTTTATCTTATCCCCTATGTTTCCCTAACCACAAAAGAATATCAGCAATAATTTCGTTCCTGCTTGGTTCGTTTAAAATCTCGTGGTAAAGATTTGCATATATCTTCAGACTCTTATCCTTAGAACTGATCTCCTCAAAAAACTCCAGGGAATCCTTGGCTGAGACAAGTCCGTCATCCGCTCCATGAAGTATGAGCACTGGGTCTGAGAAGTTTCCAATTTGTTCTTTTAACCATAACACACCTGCATAAATCTGGTTAATAAGACCGATACTGATTTGCTTTTCCACCAGCGGGTCATTGGCATAGGCTTCTATGACTTTAGAATCGCTGCAAACTCCGTCCCCTAGTTCGTTTGGCAGATATGTATCCTCTGGAGCCGCAATTGGAAAAGAATCACCCATAATAGGATTGTTATAATGAGTCAGGGCACCAGAAGTAATGATTCCGTCCACGGTCCCTGGGTGTTTGGTGCCATAGAGGGTTACCGTCTCTCCTCCCATGCTGTGACCAAATAAAAATACCTTTTTTCCTCCACTCTCTCTTTTGGCAATCGCAACGATTGTGGACAAATCATCTGGCATCTCGTTAAAATCGCTGAAGTAAACCCTCTTGCCTTCGGACTTCCCATGGCCTCTTTGGTCATACCGGTAAACGCTGTATCCATTTTCATTGAGCTTTTCTGTAAAATAATCATAACGGTTTAAATGCTCACACAATCCATGGGCAATAACAATCAAGGCCCTCGGATCTTCCACTACATCTTTCCTGAATCTCAGCTTTGTCCCGTCCCCAGAGACAACCATCATTTCCTCTTTTATGATCCCTTCTCTTTTCATAGCAATTCCCCTTCCATGTAAGTATGAATTTTGATACAGACACAGCGATCTGTTATCCTCATCATACTACAGGAAGGGGAACGTGACAAGATTACATCTGGGCAACCTTATGTGGATTTAAAATGTTATTGGGGTCAAATACTTTTTTAATGCCATTCATGAGAATTAAATTAACCTCAGGCAGTGATTCTTTCAAATATGGTTTCTTTGCAAATCCAATTCCGTGTTCTCCGGATACCTGGCCTCCCAGGCTTCTGGCTTTTTCATACACCTTTTCCATTGCCCCGCTCATCCGTTTCTCCCATTCCTCATCGCTTAAATCGTCCTTAAGCAAATAGGCATGAAGATTTCCGTCTCCCGCATGGCCGAAGCTCTTGATTCTTAGATCAAATTCTTCCTGAAGGCTGTGTAGGTAAGTGACCATTTCATTGACCAGGCTTCTTGGAACTACCATATCCACCTCATCCATGTAGGTGGTTGAGCCTTTGATAGCCTCTAAGAAGGCACCTCTGGCCTTCCAGATGGATTCCTCCCTTTCCTCCGTATCGGAGATGAGGACATCAAGAGCACCCTGCTCCAGACAGAGCTTTGCAACGCTGTCATAGGCCTTTTCAATTTCTTCCTGAGTGTTGCCGTCAAACTTAAGGAGGAGATAGGCGTCAGACTGCTTATCCGGAAATGCCTTTCCAAGGTACTCCTCTGCATCAATGATAACTTCTCTCTGCATAAATTCTATGGCGGTTGGAATGGTCTTTGCCTTGACAATTAAGGGAACTGTATTAATTGCCTGTTCCAGGGTCGGGAAGGGAATTAAAAGACTGATGACCATCTTGGGGCGGGGAATCAGCTTTAAGGTGGCTTTTGTAATAAAGCCAAGGGTTCCCTCTGAGCCTACCATCAGATCCTTAAGGGCATATCCGGAGCTGTTTTTGACCACCTTGCCTCCAAACTCCGTAATCTCTCCATTGGGGAGCACCACTTCCAGTCCTCTTACATAATCACGGGTCACTCCGTATTTTACGGCCCTCATGCCTCCTGCATTGGTGCTGATATTGCCTCCGATGGTGGCTGATTTTTCCCCTGGGTCCGGCGGATAAAACAAATCATGGTCTTCCACGTAAGCGGAAAGCTCCATAAGAAGGACGCCCGGTTCCACGGTTATGGTTAGATTGCCCTCATCAAGCTCCAGCACCTGATTCATCAAGGTGGTATCAATCATAATACCGTGTTCTATTGCCACGGAAGAGCCAACAAGCCCGGTACCGGCACCTCTTGGGGTAACTGGTATAACGTTTTCATAGGCATATTTCATGACAGCAGATATTTCTTCGGCTGATTTCGCCTTCACCACAATATCCGGGTAGCTGCTGGTGCCGCTTAATTCATCATGGCTGTATTCTTCATTGATAAAATCCCCAATTAAGATACGTTCTTCATCGGAAATGATACCTTTGATGTACGCAATATCTTCCTGATCTATTTTCTTATATCCCATGATTACATTCCCTCCTTCTCTTTTACCCTTGCGATTAGCTTAGGAAGAATTTCGTAAAGGTCGCCTACCAGACAGTAATGAGCCGCTTTAAAGATAGGCGCTTTGGGATCATTGTTAATGGCAAAGATGGTATCCGAATGATTCATGCCTGCCACGAACTGAATGGCTCCGGAGACTCCACAGGTGATGATAAGCTTTGGTCTCACCGTACGTCCGCTCAATCCAATCTGATACTTTGCATCCAGCCAGCCGGATTCTGCCATGGGTCTGGTGCATGCCACCTGTCCGCCAAGAAGGTCTGCCAGTTCGTTCAGCATATGTAAATCCTCTTCTTTTTTTACTCCACGTCCGGCAACGATGAGAACATCGGAATTTTCTATGAAGGACTCCTTCTCCTTTGGCAGAATATCAAGGACTTCTACATGGCTTGCAAGGGCATCGTTTGAAATGTCACAGGTCACGATTTCTCCTGATACGGAATCGGAACGAGCCGGGGCATTCATGATTTTATACCGCACTGTAGCAATCTGGGGACGATGGTTGGGAGTTTTAATATGAGCCATGATATTTCCCCCAAAGGCTGGCCGGATCTGGGACAAATCCGAGTTTTCATTCATTTCCAAAATAGTACAGTCTGCCGTAAGTCCTGTTTTCATTCTGGCTGCCACCCTTGGTGCCAGCTGGCGTCCTACGGTGGTGGCCCCTACGAGAATAGAAGAGGGCTTATTCCTCCTTATAAAGTCTTCAAAGACGGCTGTATACGGCTCAATTTTGAAACGCTCCAGCTCATCCTTATCGTATACAAAGACCTTATCAGCGCCGTAATGAAGGATTTCTTCACTCTTCTCCCGGATATCCTTTCCCATAAACAGGACCGATACTTCCTGTCCGGTAACAGCAGCCATTTCCTTCGCCTTACCAATGAGCTCAAAGGTAACGGGGTGAATCACTCCATCCACATGGTCTGCGTAAACGGCAATTCCCTTCCATTCCCCTTTGTTAATCTCCGGCTTCTTTCCGTCTTCCACGTACTCAACGGCACCTGCAGGTCCCTTTTTCACGCAGAGACGGCACATCTTGCAGGCGGCATTGACCACTACGCTTCCGTCCTGCTCTTCCAATGCCCCAAAGGGACAAATCTTTATCAGTTCCTGATTGTCAGGAATTCTTTCCTGATGTACTACTAATCTTGCCATGATATTCCCTCCTAAACGAACTTCAGTTCCACAATTTTGTCAAACAGTTTCCTGGCAAGCACGTCTCCTGATTCTTCCCAGACTTCCTTTTTGTCATTGGTTTCCGGAGGAAATATCTTCTGTACCTGTGTTGGAGAGCCGTTAAGGCCGTAATTCATTTCATCCTGATCCGTCATATCATCCAGGGAAAGGACCCGGATCTCCCGGTCCTTTGTCTCTGACTTTTTTACATAGGAGGGAAGTCTTGGCTGAAAGATATCCTTATCCAGGGCTAACAGGCAGGGGAATTTTACCTTTGCTACCTCTACTTCACCTGGAAGGTCCATATCCACCGTGATTCCATCCTCTTCCAGAGACCTGATGCTTACCACATTGGATACACTTGGTATATTCAGCCATTCAGATATCTCCGGCCCTACCTGTGCGGTGTCTCCGTCTGTGGTCTGCTTGCCGCAGAGGATTAAATCATACTCTCCCATGGCCTTTATGCCCTGAGACAGGGTATAGCTGGTGGCAAGAACATCGGCTCCGCCAAATCTCCGGTCCGATAAAAGGGTCCCATGGTCTGCTCCCATGGAAAATGCCTCCCGGATTACCTGCTTGGCCTGAGGCGGCCCCATGGAGATGACGTCGACCTCTCCTCCTGTTTTCTCTTTGATCCGAAGCGCTGTTTCAATGGCATAGAGATCATAAGGATTCATCTTAGAGGCTGCTCCGTCCCTTTTTAGTACTCCGGTAACAGGGTCCACCTCTACCTTATTGCTGTCAGGTACCTGTTTGATACAAACTAGAATCTTCATGTTTTTTACTTCCTTTCCTAGTAAATCCAGTTTCCAAAAAATGCGATACACCCGGCAATTACGATAAAGACAGCACTGTATTTTACTGCTTTATTTAACACTTTGCTTTCACTGCCTAACAGATTGGCTGCCGCAGCGCCGATGGCTATGCTTTGAGGAGCAATCATTTTTCCAATGGTTGCGCCTACGGTGCTTGCCGATACCAGCCACACCTGACTGATTCCAAGGTTAGAAGCCGTCTGGGCCTGGAGGCTTCCAAACAGGACACTGGAGGACGTTCCACTTCCTGTCACATAAGCCCCAAGCGCTCCTACCAGGGGAGCCGTCAGAGGATATAGGCTTCCCATGAGTGCCAGCATGGTACCTGCAATGGCGGCAATCATACCGCTGTATCCCATGATTTTGGACATGGCCATTATGGTTACAATGGTCAGGATGGTTTTCCACATTTGCTTTATGGTGCTGATAAATACCTTCTTCATGCTGTTAAAATCTGCCCCCTGTATCTTACCTCCGATCACTGCCGCCGCCCCGATTAAGACACCCGGAGTGGCAAGCCAGACAAAGGTATATGGCTTTCCTCCTTCTCCGGAATAAATAGGAACAGAGGTCTTTACACCGGAGAGCAGCCGGTTGATGGACGGCACCATCTTAGAGGTCAGAAGGAGAAATACAAAGATTAAGATAAAAGGCATCCAGGCCTTTCCCGCTTCCTTAAAGGTTATTTTCTTTTCCCTGTCCGGCGCACCTCCTTCAATCAAGTACTCAGGGTCAGGATTCTGATACCATTTCTTTGAAACACCAATGGTGACAGCCAGAGAACAGATGGAGCCGATGATGACCGGAAGCTCTGCTCCGAGAAAACGGGCTGCAAGGAGATTTGGTACTGCAAAGGATACGCCTGCAACAAGAGCTACCGGCCAGACTCCTTTTAATGCCTTTACCGAGTTTCCGATGATACATACCATTAGAAATGGAGCGAGGATCATAAAAGGAAATAACTGAAGCGCAGTGGCAAAGGCCACTTCCCCAGCTGGAAGTCCAGCAATCTGGGCTACGGTGACCGTGGGTATTCCTACGGACCCAAAGGCCGTGGGGGATGCATTGGCTACCAGACAGGCTACAGTAACTGCAATGGGTGGAAAGCCCATGCCGCATAACATACTTGCCGGTATGGCAATTGCGGTCCCAAAGCCAGCCATGCCTTCCATAAAGCCACCAAAGCACCAGCCGATAATCAGGAGCAGAATCCGTTTATCTCTGGATACTCCCGCAAGAATCTCCTTGATGACATCCATGCTTCCTGTATCAATGCAAAGGTTATATGTAAATATGGCTGCAAGGATTACAAGACTAATGGGCCAAAGGGCAAGGGCTACCCCCTCGGCCCCTGCGGTAAAGCAGTCCCAGGCCGGCATCTTCCAGTAGGTCAGGGACAAAACAACTGCAATGGCAAGGGCAATGGGACATGCCTTAAATGCCGGAAGCTTTAACAGACTAAGTGCTGTCATAAGCCATAAAATAGGTGATAACGCAAGAAGAAAGATAATACCATTCATAACCGACCCCTCCATACACCTTAAAAGATTTACCTTACCGTAACGAAATCCTTTTAATCTCCTCTATGAGAAGGGGAATTATCTTAACCGCATCCCCCACAATTCCTACGTCTGCAATATCAAAAACAGGCGCATCCTCATCTTTATTAATGGCTACGATATACCCGGAACCAATCATGCCCGAAACATGCTGGGTGGCTCCTGAGATTCCGCAGGCAATGTATAGCTTTGGCGCTACGATTTTCCCGGACTGCCCCACCTGATGGGAACGGGGAACCCACTCTGCTTCAATGGCCGGTCTCGTTGCCCCCACAACGCCATGACAGGCCTCTGCCAGCTGCTCCACCAGTTTAAAATTCTCCAGGCTTCCCATTCCTCTTCCGCCGGATACAATGACCTCTGCCTCTTCCAGATTCACGGCCTCTGCCATCTCTTTCACCACATCTACAATTTTTAACCGGCTGGTTTCTTCTGTCTCTACCTTCTCCTTAAAAATCTCACCGGTTCTTTCAGAGGTTAACTCCTTTGCAAATGCCCCGGCTCTGACGACTGCAATCGCTGGTGTTCCTTTTATAATCAGCTGATTTAGAACGGTTCCCCCATAAACCGGACAGGTAAAGACCAGCTGACCATCCGTTTCTGTGATATCCATGACATCTACGGCACAGCCGGTATGAAGCCGGCAGGCAACCATTGGCATTATGTCCTTTCCTGCAAGGGTTCCTGCCGACAGAATCAAAGACGGACGGTATTTTTCTGCCAGCTTTGTGAGAACTTCTCCGTACACCTCCATGTTATAGGCTTCCCTGTTGACCATAATCGCCTGATCTGCACCAGCCAGAATGGAGGTGCGGGCTGCTTCCTCTAAATCCAAGCCAATAAGTACAGCAATGACCTTTTCCCCCCGGTCTGCTGCCAGCTTATGGGCCTTTGAAAGCGCCTCCAGGGCGCCACTGACTGGAGATTTAGAAACGGTTTCCACATAAACCATGATATTCTTTCCAACTGAAACACTCATTTCTTTCTCCTCCTAAAAAATCCTGGCTTTTGTCATCACAGACATGGCCTCAGTGACTGCTTCCTGGATATTATCACCTTTTATTTTCACTCCGGCTGCCCGCTTTGGCGGCTCCAGGATCTGAAGCACCTTAAACTGACTTTCTAAGTGATCCAATGGAGATAATTCCGTTATCTCCTTTTTTCTGGCAGCCATCTTACTTTTGATGGTAGGATACCTTGGGTCATAGTTGGGCTTTTGAATCGTAACCACACAAGGGAGGGCCGCCTCCATCACCCGATAGCCTTCCTCTGTCTCCTGTTTTAGCTTTATGCCGCCCTCTACTGGCTCCACAGCTATAACATTGGCAGCCACGGGCAGGGAACACTCCTTTCCAAGAAAGAGTCCCACCTGACTGGAAGCATAATCTGTGGATTCCTTTCCGCAGAAAATCAGGTCAAAGGGTTTCCCCCTATCCTTCTCCATATCTCCAATTGCCTTTTTTAAGGTTTTTGAAATGCCAGCGGGATCATGACTTAAAGCAGCAGCATCCTTTACCAGATAGGCGTTGTCAGCACCTACGGCCAGACAGTTCTTCAGGGAATTTTTGACATCCTCCCCACCTATGGAAACCACGGTGATTTCTCCTCCATGGGCTTCTTTCAGCCTTGCGGCCATTTCCAGAGCGTAGGTGTCAAAGGCATTCACCACTGGTGTTACCCCTTGTAGGGCAGGCGTTTTTGAAACCGGATCAAGAGAGATTTCCACAGAATCATCGGGCACCTGTTTGATACAAACTAATAGTTCCATCCCTTTCTCCCTCCTTTTTATCTGCCGATGATATTGTTGGCTATGACGATTCGCTGAATTTCATTGGTTCCCTCAAAGATCTGGAATATTTTTGCATCTCTTAGAAGCTTTTCTACGGGATATTCCCGGCTGTATCCATAACCACCAAAGATCTGAATGGCTTCTGAAGCAACTTCCATGGCGATGTCTGAGGCATAGCATTTGGCAATGGCGGATTCCATGGTATAGGTAAGACCAAGGTCCATTCTCGTAAGGGCATGGGCTACCATCTGACGGGCAGTTTCGGTCTTGATCTGCATATCTGCCACCTTAAACTGGAGCCCCTGGTTCTTGATGACTGGATTGCCAAACTGAATTCGTTCTTTTCCATAAGAGATTGCCTCTTCAATGCCTCTTTGCGCAATCCCCGCTGCAATACATCCCATCCAGGTACGGGCCTGATCCAGGGTCTTCATGGCAATGGAAAATCCCTTTCCTTCCTCACCGATTAAGTGAGAGGCTGGTATCCTTACATCTTCCAGAACTACATCACAGGTGTTGGAGGTTCTGATTCCCATCTTATTCTCTTCTTTGCCTGTGCTAAGCCCCGGCGTTCCTGCTTCAATGAGAAACATGGACATTCCCTTTACGCCTTTTGTCTTATCTGTCATGGCTGTCACGCAGTAGAATGCGGCAACTCCCCCATTGGTGATAAAGCATTTCCTGCCATTTAGAACATAGGAATCTCCATCCTTTACTGCCGTAGTCTTACCGGCGCCTGCATCAGAGCCTGCCCCCGGTTCTGTGAGACAGAATGCACCAAGGCCGCCTTCTAAGACCAACTCACATACTCTCTCTTTCTGGGCTTCACTGCCTGCAATTAAGACTGGCTTAAGAGCAAGGCCGCTGGCGGAAATGGTGGTGGCAAAACCAGCATCTGCAATTGCCATCTGCTCAATAAGGGCAGCCACATCCACACGGCTTAAGCCAGGTCCCCCGTATTCCTCCGGCACCTCCAGGGCCTGATACCCCTGTTCAAAGGCCTTTTCATAAATTTCCCTGGGCCACTCTCCTGAAACATCAAACTCCTTACACGGTTCCTTTACTTCCTTTTCACAGAAATTCTTCACATCCTGCAATAAGTCCTGTGCCTCTTCTGATATCAAATATGCCATTTTTTTCGCCTCCTGGACATTTCATTTTTGGTTATCGCTTATAACAGATTTTCCCTGGATTCAAGATCATCTTAGGATCAAATACTTCCTTGATACCTTTCATTAAGCGCATGCTGGTCTCTCCTGCGAACGCTGCCAGATACTCCATCTTGCCGTGACCAATGCCGTGCTCACCGGAAATCATTCCACCGCATTCCGCTGCCTTTTTATAGATCAGATCCATGAATTCTGCTACCTGCTTTTTAAACTCAGCCTCATCCATTTCATTGGCACAGGTATAGATATGTAAGTTTCCGTCTCCTGCGTGACCAAAGCTCTTAATGGTAAAGTCGTACCGGTCTTCCAGTGATTTGACATATGAAAGATAAGATGGAATCTGGTTGACCGGAACCACTACATCACACTCATCCAGAAGCTTTGTTTCTGCTTCAATGGCTTCCAGGAAAGTACTTCTGGCTTCCCAGGCTTCCTTTTTCTTTATGGGGGTATCTGCCACCAGAACATCTACAGCCCCTTCTTCCAGTACCACCTCTGCTGCCTGCTCGGAAAGCTCCTCTAAAAGATCTGCTCTGTCACCATCAAAGGTAATGAGTAAGTACGCGCCAATATCCACGCCCTCCACTTCTGTTGGAAATACGTGTTTTCCCAGATACCGCTCGGAAGACAGAACGATTTCTTTTTCCATGAACTCCAGAGCCTGAGGCTTTAAGCCTGCCCGGAATATCTTTGGTACGGCGCCGATGCAGTCCTCCAGATTTTCAAAAGGAACAATCAGGCTAATGGTTTCCTTGGGAGCCGGAATTACTTTAAGCGTCAGTTCTGTTATGATGCCAAGAGTTCCTTCGGAACCGATCATCAGATTAATTAAGCTATAGCCGGTGGAGGTCTTGGAAACCGATGCCCCCAGATGAATGATCTCTCCAGTGGGGAGCACTACGGTCATAGCCCTGACATAATCTCTGGTGCACCCATACTTTACCGCCCTCATTCCACCTGCATTGGTGGAGACATTGCCTCCTAACGTGGCAAACTTCTCTCCTGGATCCGGGGGATATAAAAGCCCTTTGTTTTTTGCATCCTCAGCAAGGTCATTTAACAGCACTCCAGGCTGGACGCGGACCACAAAATTCTCCTCGTCGTAATTAAGAATCTTGTTCATCTTACTCATGTCAAGAAGAACTCCCCCATGAATGGCTACGGCTGCCCCGGTAAGACCAGTGCCTGCTCCTCTTGGAATCACAGGAATATTGTGTTCAAAGCACAGCTTAACAATGGCTGCGATGTCCTCCGTGGTGGTGGCTTCAATCACGACTTCCGGGATTCCCTTTCCATAAATGGGCATTTCATCATGAAAATAGTCCTCGTTGATTTCTTCATTTTTATGGACCTTCCCAGGAACGATTGCCTGAAGCTCCTGTATTAACTGGGGAGTAACCTGATTGTAAGTTACATCTTCCATTTTTCTGCCTCCTTTGCGGTAGTTATCAGTTATTTATTGTTCCTTATTTCTGACGATTACGGATACCCCGTCCGGGATCACTGTGATGGTCCCGTCAGACCTTCCAAGATAGGCGTCTGCCATGGAGATGGCTTCTTCCACGCTGTCTGCGTAATCCATCTGCATCTCATGGACCATTTCCCTGGGGGCCTCTGTGACCATGATGACCTTATATTTTAGAAGGATTCTGCATAGAATCTGTGATTCCCACTGATCCGGTACGGTCTTATCTCTGGGAGTGGAAAGAAAACGCTTCATAATTTCATTCTTATCCGCTCCCCCTGCAAAGGTATCGTAAAGGGACTCTCCTCCATGACCGTCCTTGCAGCTTGCTGCCATGATGATCACGCCTCCTGGCTTGCAGGTTGCCTCTGCGGCTGTCATTCCTTTTACCGACTGGTAGATATTCTGATCTAAGGGGTAGCCTCCATTGGTGGAGATAACAATATCTCCGGGAAGGGCATCCACTCCTGATAAGGCATCTACAAATTTGCAGCCCTCCCTATGAGCTTTATCAAAATGACCTGAATAGGCCTTAATTACCTTCTTATTCTCATCCAGCACTACATTGATGATAAATGCCAGATTCACCTTGCCTGCGGCATAGATCATATCCTTATGTATGGGATTTCCCTCAAGGATTCCGGTTCTTGCATATTGGCTGTCAATGAATTCCGAGCAGTGGTTTGCCATAACTGTCACGCCGCTTGAAACTCCTGGTAATACGCTCTTTCTGCCACCGGAAAATCCGGCGAAGAAATGAGGTTCGATAAAGCCCTCGGAAATCAAAAGGTCTGCCTCTGCTGCAACCCGGTTAATTAAAAGCCTTCCGCCGGAAGGCAGGGTATCGATGAAAACCATATCCTCATCCTTTTGGCTTTCATGTACGAGAAAGCGGATATCATCTCTTTCTACAATGGACTCACCAAACTTATCAATGAGCTCTTCCCTTGTGGTGGGCCTGTGAAATCCCGTTGCAATTAATATAGTGAGGGTTGCCTCCGGATTTCCTTCCTTGATTTCTGCCATAACCGCAGGCATGATCACCCGGCTTGGAACCGGACGGGTATGATCGCTTGCAATCATGACAATGTTTTTCTTCCCCTTAACAAGTGCTCTAAGCCGTGGGGATTCTATGGGGTTTTCCATAGCATTTCGAACAATCTCTTCCTCGCCGCCATCAGGGTGATAGCTGTGGGCACCTGAGAGAAGAATCCCGTTTAATCTGCTGTCAGGGATGGTTACACTGATTTTGTCTCTTCCAAAAGGAAGATTAACTGTTGCCATACGTTTTCCTCCTTGTGTCTTATCCTTCGTACTGGTAAAAACCGCTTCCTGTCTTTTGTCCCAGCTTTCCGCCCCGTACCATTTTTTTCAGCAAGGGATGAGGACGGTACTTTGGATCTCCTGTTTCGGAATGCAGGACTTCCATAATGGCAAGAACCACATCAAGGCCGATTAAATCTCCCAGCTCCAAAGGTCCCATAGGGTGATTGGCTCCCAGCTTCATGGCACTGTCAATTCCAGACGGATCAGCGACTCCTTCCGCATAAATTCCTATCCCCTCATTAATCATCGGAATCAGGACTCGATTGACTACAAACCCGGCAGCTTCCTTCACCTGTACCGGAACCTTTCCAATATCGGTTGCAATTCGTTTGATCTCTTCCACCATATCAGAGGGGGTATTGAGACCTGCAATGACCTCCACCAGCTTCATAACCGGAGCCGGGTTAAAGAAATGCATGCCGGCTACGGGACGGTCAAGACCTGCTCCCAATTCTGTAATGGAAAGGGATGAGGTGTTGCTTACAAACATACACTCCTCTTTACAGATCTCCTGAAGCTTTTGAAATGTCTGCTTTTTCACTGCCATATCTTCTATGGCTGCCTCAATCACCAGATCACAGTCAACACAGATATCTATCACTCCTGTGGAGATTCTGGAAAGCAATTCATCCCTGCTTTCTTGTGTGATCTTTCCTTTTAAGACTCTTCGCTCCAGGCCCTTAGCAATTTTCTTTTTCCCATTTGCCGCAAACTCCTCATTAATATCGCATAAGCAAACCTCATAGCCCTCTGTCTGGGCAAATGCCTGGGCGATTCCTGAGCCCATGGTTCCTGCGCCGATAATTCCCACTTTCATCCCAATACCTCCTTTTCACTCTACCAATGCAGCTTTTATCACATTACTTCATCATGAATCTCTTCTCTTTCCGCTTTTCTAAAAATGCACCCATTCCTTCTTTTTGGTCGTAAGTTTCAAAGCAGTCACCAAACAGCTTTTCTTCGATTACCACTGCCTGATCCATATCTACCTGGAGACCATCATTGATGGCCTTTTTACAGTTTCTCACTGCTATGGGAGCATTGTCTGCAATCCCTTTTGCCATTTTTTTCGCCTCGGTCAAAAGCTCATTTTGGGGATAGATGGCATTCACCAGGCCGATTCGGTATGCTTCCTCTGCCTTAATATTTCTTGCGGTGAAGATCATCTGTTTTGCCATTCCAGGCCCTACGATTCGAGCCAGCCTCTGAGTGCCTCCAAAACCTGGAGTGATTCCAAGTCCTGCTTCCGGCTGACCGAATACGGCATTTTCCGAACAGATTCTGATATCACAGCTTAGGGAGAGCTCACAGCCGCCTCCAAGGGCAAAGCCATTGACAGCCGCTATGATGGGAATAGGAAAGGTTTCCAGGCGTTTAAAAATTTCGTTTCCTCTTTTTCCAAAGGCCTCTCCTTCTTCCTTTGAAAAAGAGCTCATCTCTCCAATGTCTGCTCCTGCCACAAAGGATTTCTCTCCGGCTCCTGTTAAAATCAGTGCTCTTACTGAGCTTTGATCTATTTCATCCAGTATGTGATCCAGTTCCTCAAGCACCTGACTGTTTAAGGCATTGAGTGCATCTGGACGGTTAATGGTAATCAATCCTGTCTGGCCTTCCACTTCGTATGTAACAAATTTCATAAGCTGACCCCTCTTTCCATTTTAATCGTAACGGATTTACTCTCGCTCCACTATGGTGGCACAGCCCATACCGCCTCCTATGCAAAGGGTGGCAAGCCCTCGTTTCGCATCTCGTTTCTCCATCTCATGAAGTAAGGTCACCAGAATACGACAGCCGGATGCTCCCACGGGATGACCTAAGGCTATGGCTCCGCCATTCACATTGACTTTAGACATATCAAGGTTTAAATCACGGGCTACAGCCAGTGACTGGGCTGCAAATGCCTCATTTGCCTCAATGAGATCAAAGTCCTCTACCGAATGATTCGTCTTTTTTAACAGTTTTTTCGTGGCAGCTACCGGGCCGACTCCCATGATTTCAGGGGCTACGCCTGCCAGAGTTCCGGCTTCCCAGAATGCCATAGGTTTAATCCCAAGCTCCTTTGCTTTTTTTTCGCTCATAACTACAATAGCTGCAGCTCCATCGTTTATGCTGGAGGAGTTGGCTGCCGTCACGATTCCATCCTTTTTAAAGGCTGGTTTCAGCTTTGAAATACCTTCCCAGGTAGTTCCAGGTCTGGGACCTTCGTCTTTATCAAAAATTATGGTTTCTTTTCTTTTTTTGATTTCTATGGGTACGATTTCATCATCAAACCGACCGGATTCCTGTGCGGCACAAGCTTTTTGCTGGCTGGAGGCTGCAAAGCGGTCCAGCTCTTCTCTTGTGAGCCCCCACTGCTCTGCGACATTTTCAGCCGTGACTCCCATATGATAATCGTTTGTTGAATCCCATAAGGCATCGTTAATCATGGAATCTACAATCTGACCATGATTCATCCGGTAACCGTAACGGGCATCTTTTAACAGATAGGGAGCCATGGACATATTTTCGGCTCCTCCGGCTACCACGATATCCGCATCTCCACTGAGAACCATTTCCGCCGCCAGGTTGACACAGTTTAATCCGGAACCGCAGACCACATTGACGGTTACGGCTGGAGTTTCCACGGGAATGCCTGCTTTTAAGGAAGCCTGCCTGGCAATGTTTTGTCCAAGCCCCGCCTGGATGACACAACCCATATATACAAAATCAACCTGTTCCGCCGGGACCCCTGCCCGCTTTAATGCAGCCTGAATCACTACCGCCCCCAAATCCTTTGGAGAAACTGTACTTAAAGCTCCTCCCATTGATCCGATTGCCGTACGGCATGCACCAGCTAAAACAACCTTTTCCCCCATCATTAGACCTCCTGTTTGATCTGTTTATTTGCTTTCTATATTTCCAGCTCACTGTAAAGGGTTTTTCCTGATTCATTTTTAGGAATTGTACTCACCGATCTGATCGTCACGGCTCTGGGGCTGATCCCGGTAATCTCATATAGATATTCCATGATCTCCTTAAAGCCTTCTTCCCCTTTGGTATCCGTATAAATGATCAGGCTGTCATCCCTTCCCAGACAAGCAAAATCAACTCCTTCAAAATGTTCCTTTAAAAGCCTCTCCACCTCATCAAGGTTTACCCTGTTGCCAAAGAGTTTGATGAAACGTTTCTTTCTTCCTGTTATGTAATAAAAGCCATCGGCATCTCGTTCTGCCATATCTCCCGTATAAAGGATTCCATTCCATTCATCTTCTTTTTTCAAATCCTCTCTGCTGGAAGCATAGCCAAGTGCTACGTTATCTCCCTCATACACCAGCTCTCCCTGGACGAAAGGTTCTTTGATTTCTTCTCCTATGTCATCTCTCAGCCAGAATCTCCCTCCTGGTATGGCAACTCCCATGCTGCCGCACCGCTCCACAGCGCTGTCAGCCGGAAGGTATCCCATCCTCGCAGTGGCCTCTGTCTGCCCATACATGACCACAAATTGCTTTCCTGTCTCTTTGGCGTAGACCGCGAATTCTTTATGGAGAGTCGTTGGAAGTTTTCCTCCTGCCTGAGTCAGGGTTCTTAACTCCGGTAACTCCATTTCCAGAAATCCAATCCTTTTTAAAAGCTGATACGTATATGGAACACCGCCTAAGGATGTAATCTCCCTTTCTTTTACAAAATCCCAAAACGGGCGTTCCACAATACTTTTGGTGGTGAGATAAATGGCAGCGCCTTTTTTTACATGGCTGTTTATTATGGATAATCCATAGGTATAATTCATGGGAAGCGTGGTGACAGGCCTCTCCTTCTCCTGGATTTTCAAATAGGAACAAATGGACTCTGCATTTGCATCAATATTTTCTTTACTCTGCCTTACAAGCTTGGGGCTTCCCGTACTTCCTGATGTGGTGAGAAGAAGGGCAAGCTCTCCGTAAAGAGAGGGAGAACGAAACGTTTTTTTCTCACATAAACAGTATCCCTTGACTCTCCAGACAATCTCACATTCCCCTGTTTTTGTGAGGCAGTCTTCCGGCACATATAAAAAGGCGGGACAGTATTCTTCCATCAGCCGGGCCAATAGCTGGGGATTGATTTGTTTTTCCAGCATCAGGGGAACAACTCCTGTTTTTAAACAGCCAAGATAACCAAGAAGGGAACCTATGGTATTTTCGCATAGAATAAAAATCAGCTTTTTTCCTCCCACGCGCCGGATCAATTCCTCTGAAAAAGAGTTTAAATCCTGATAGGATACCCTGCCGCCCCCATCATCTTCTGCCAGCAAACGGTCTTCATAAAATAATTCGTTTTTAAACAGCCCCATGCTCTTCCTCCCGGATAATTTCCCTGGACAACATACGAATCGTATCCTGCCCATCCCAGATCAGATCCATGTTCATGGCATTTCCCACAGGTATTATTCTGTGGATTCCATAAAGGTGGTGATCCATTACATAATCCATGAGTTCCTTTGATTCCAGCCCATAATAGGTCACCGTCTGGAGCTGACTCACTGCCAGTTCCTTAAGAACCTTTCGGTAATCTCCCTGATACTCAAAGAACAATCCCCAGGTTCCCCGGTACGTTTCTGGAGCTTTGGGTATCCCGGACAGAAGAATTGTATAAACCAGATTACCATACCTCTCTGTTTTTATAATGCCTTCCATTGTCATGGTATATCTGCACAGTGCTTCATACTTCTTTGTGGCTTTATGAGGACTTAAATCATAGGAAACAGCTTCCTTTTCTACGGCTTCCCACCACATTCTGTGAACTGCTTCTGCCTCTTCTTTCTCTTCCCCTTGGTTCCATATGATATAACGAGGACTGGAGCAGGCATTCTGATCCATGGCATAGGTGTCGTTAATAAAGGAGTGTGCTAAGTTCCTTAATTCTTCTCCTTGCATTCTGGCGATGGTTTTCTGATCCAGAATACAGATGGAATACCGGTCTGGAAACATGATGGAAACTCCATCGGGCCTTAAATTCCATTTTCTAATGACTGATATGGTTTCATTACCGCCCCATACCATCAATCCATCACAAGCCTCTGCCCAGCTTCTTACCATTTCATGGTCTCTTTCACAGGAAAAAACTGAAATTCGGTCCCTCATAGAGGCAAATGGCGGTATGTTCAAAAGATTGTCTATGATTTCACATAGTTTGAAATCCTCTTCCTGACATCGGATTGAGATTCGTACAACGCAGCTGTTTCCAGCCAGCAGACCCATGACCATACTGTATGCAAATAGCAAGGGAACATTGGAAGCTGCCATATGAAAAACCACACCTCTGCCGATACGGACCCGGCCATCTTCATACCGCTTTTTAAATTCCTCCACATGAGCCCTTCTTATCCAGAACCCAAATGCAGCCATTTCCGGATATTTTAATGATTCTCTATCCCTTCGTATTTCCTTAGAAAGCGCCTCCAGAAAATCCAAAACCAATGTGTCAAATGGGGCCGAAGGCTCTGACTTTGGTCGTTCCACTCCTGCCAGATAGGTAATCTCAGCCTTCATAGGTGTCACTGCACCCCCTTATTTCCGCCTGGTGGATCCTTCCGCATACCTTAAAATATTTTCCCTTCCTACCACAGGGACAATCATCCTCTCCAAGAATGATACCCTCATCTTCCGTAAGTACAGAGTGACCGGGATAGGAATGAGCCAGTGGTGAGAGCACCTGTATGATTCCTTTTTCTCCATGAGAACAAAGGGAAAAATCCCTGGCTCTTCTGGTGATGATGTCAGAATAAATACTTGCATGGAGATGCCCATGAGAGCATTCCATATAGATGCTTCCTGTTTGCTCCGCCATTCCATAGTAGTTATGAATGCTTCTGCATCCAGTGACTTCCCATAGCCTTTCCTTGAATTCTTCCGGAGACACGGATTGATCCCTCAGCTTTTTAAATCCGCCTCCATGGATCAAAATGCCGTCTGAAAGATCCAGCTTTCTCCCGGATTGCTTGAGTGCCTGATAAAGGCAGGTCCAGATGATATAGGTAAAACCAAAGATCAGGACCTTTTTCCCCTGATATTGCTCAAGAAATTTCTCTATCCCTTCTAAATCAAGGTTCATATCTTCATCAAGCCCGTAAAAGAGCTTGGAAGAGAAGATCGAAAAACCAAGAATCCCCGCTCCTCTGGCAGAGAACATGTTTCTGTCCTTTAATACCTGAGGGCTGTCAATGATCAGGAAAGGCAGCCTGGAATCTCCAAAATAATCGCTTCCGATATTTGCCAGTGCCCTTTGCTGGTACTCGGCTGTTTCCCGGTCCAGATAGATCCTAGAAACCTTCTGCCCGCTGGTTCCTGATGACGTCATGACTTTAAACACCTTATCTTCTCCAATACTGGTCAATTTCATTTCCTTAAAAATACCTACTGGAACCATGGGGATTTCTTCCTCTTCCATATCTTTAAGACGCGGAATCATCAGGTTCGTCAGCATCTGATCGTAAGGGCTGCAGTTCTGTCTGTGATGCTCCGTAAGCTCTGTCAGCCATTCTCCGTAAAGCCTTCTCTTTTCAGCCTGTGTGACAGAAAACGGCCCTCTCTTCAGAATGCCTTCATAATCTATCATAAATGGCTGCTCCTTTCCTTTACATCACGACCCCGTATTTTAGCAGGACTTCCTTTCCCTTTTCGTAGGAAGAAATGTTCATGACATCCGATGTAGAGATATGAATATCAAACGCCTCCTCTAAGTCTGCGACTAAGTCCATGTGTCCCAGAGAATCCCAGGAACGGGTTCCTCTGTATTTAAGACCGGAAAGGTCCTCTTCCTTTACCCTTAAATCCCGGATAAACAGCCGGTTGTATGTTTCCAGATTTGTCATACTGCCTCACTCCTTTTCTCCTGCCACTATAAATAGGGTTTTCATCATCTTCTGTCTGCTGCTTACCGAAAGAATCCTCTGCCCAAGCTGGTTTTTGCAGGTTCCGTAAAAAAGCCCCATATAATGGTCATCCTCTTCCTCAAAGGAAACGAACCGGACGGTGATTTCCACAGTATCCCCCCAGTAAACAGGGCGAATGAACCTGGTATTGTGCTCCACATAGACGGTACCACTTCCTGGAAGTCTGGTCCCCATAAGGGCTGAGACCAGGGAATCCAATAGCATTCCATGTACCAGAGGTCCTTCAAAACCAGCCTTTAATGCCGTCTGCTCATCCAGATGGAGCTTGCTTTCATCTCCAGTCAACCGGGCAAAGCATTCTGCATCCTCCCTGGATATGGTTCGTTTCATGGATGCCTCTTCACAAAGAGAAAGAATTCTTTTTTCCCTTGCTTTTTCCGGTTCTTCTTTCCCTGATGCCCGCAGCTCCCCTTGAAGACTTTGAAAGCTTTCTTCATCCCATAACAGAACTACTTTCTTATGGGCGTTCAGATTTTTTATATCCGCACATCTTCGGCTGCAGCCGCAGACCACCAGCCAATAATCACAGACCGTATCCTCGGCAGAATTTACATATTCATGTTCCGGGTTATCTTTTCTGAATTTCTCCACCCGTTTTGCCCTGTTATAAAATGGATTACAGCCTCCGCAATACTTAACTCCAATGATCATGACATCCTCCAGACAACCGGCTACTTCTGGCACTCCAGCATGTTTTGTAATTCCCTGGCTGCTGTGCTAAGAGGCCTGTTCTCGTCACTGACAATGCAGATTTTACGCTCAGGAATCTGTTCATGAAGCTTGATTTCCATGATTTCTTTTCTCTCCAGGAAGGGAATCGCAAATTCCTCCGGTACAAAGCCGATGCCAAGGTTCTTTCTGATTACCGGTATGATTAAGTCCATGGTAGCTACCTCAATGGCTGGCTGCATGGTGAGGCCGCAGGAGCGGTAAAATTCCTGAAGAAAACCAAAGGTGGTAGAGGTACTGCACATGGTAATGAGAGGCAGCTTCACCACTTCTGAGAGAAACATCTTCCTCTCTCCATATTCCTGATACTTATCTCCCCCTACTAAAATGCTCTTAAAGGGCTTTACATCAACCACCTTTAACCGCTGTTCATTGTCAATGGGAGTTGTGATAATTGCCAGGTCTATCTTTCCAGCCTTTAATTCGCTTAAGGTCTGCTCCGTATTATAGTTAAAGATATTTAACTTCACCTGAGGATACTGTTCCTGGAATATCTTAAGCTTCTCTACCAGATAGGAACGCATGGACATCTGGGTAGCCCCTAGATTGATATGATCATGCTGCTCCCCCATCAGTTCCCGAAGTTTTTCTTCTCCCTGCATCAGCTGCTTGCAGGCCGGAGCCACAAAGCTGTAGAGCAATTCTCCTTCTGCCGTAAGAGTCACGCCTTTTCTGGACCGTATAAACAGTTTGCACCCAAGCATACTTTCTAAGTTCTGCATGCAGTATGTAACGGATGGCTGGCTTGTGACCAAGGCATTAGCCGCTCTGGTAAAATTCTTATATTTTGCTACATAGTAAAAAACTTTATAGTGTTCAAAATTGGCAGTCATACCATCACTTCTTTCATAAGATATTGATATCGTTACCCCAATTGACAAACCGGCCATGCATTGATAGACTACTATGCAAAGGAGGTTATCTATGGATATCACACGGAAACAAATTGAATCTGTTCTTGATGCAAAGGTGCGGCCCTCTTTAGCGGCCCACGGCGGCAATGTTATTGTTTTAAGCCTTGAAAACGATGTTTTAAGGGTCCGGCTCACCGGGAAATGTTCCGGGTGTCCTGCCGCTCACAGTACCAATGAGGAATTGATTTCTCTTGAGATCAGCCAGGCATTTCCTGCTATAAAGGATATCATTTTAGTAGAAGAAACCAATACCGAACTGCTTACAATGGCACATAAAATACTGAACCATCAGCTTTAATACAAAAAGATACTAAAATTGCCATGTTATCCTGGCCCGGAATCCTATCCGGGCCGTAACATGGTATTTTTTACTTCTCCAGTTCTCTCTCTTTATCTAATCTTACGTTTCTCTTATAAAGATACATATCGAAAGTAATTTCAACAAAATTTAAAAAGTAGAAGAACCAGGATAAGAAAAACAGCCAGTCATTCCCGGTAGGGTCCGCATTGTACAGCAGGAATTTTCTTACAATCCCGAATATGTATCCCAGCCAGATGAAAAACTCAAAAGAAAGACTCTTTCCTTTCGCCGTTCTGGAAACATAAGATTTATGTATGGAAAATGGCCAAGACAAGCCAAAGCATACGATCATAAGGGTTTCCAGCAAATTAGAAATCATGACAATATTCATATATCCCCTCCCCAATCTTCCTTAAACGAATAACACTTCTCCAAAACGCTTCTCAAATTCTTTGGATAACTCATCCCGGAATGCTGGAGCGGCAATCTTTATGAGTTCCTTTGCCCGGTCCCTTAGACATTTTCCCTTTAAACGAGCGATCCCATTTTCTGTTACAATGTAATCCACATCATTTCTGCTGGTTGTAACTGCAGCCCCCTCGGTAAGGAACGGAACGATTTTAGAAATGGTTCCTCCCTTTGTCGTAGAGCCAAAGGCAATGATGGACCGGCCTCCCTTTGATGCAGAAGCGCCTCTTACAAAGTCCATCTGACCGCCTACGGCTGAATACTGCTTTAAGCCAATGGCTTCCGCACACACCTGCCCCATAAGATCAATCTGCAATGCTGAATTAATGGATACCACATTATCATTCTGGCTTATGACAAAGGGATCATTTACATAGCTGACCGGCATCATGCAGATGGCTGGATTGTCGTGGACGAAATCATAAAGAGTTCTGGTTCCCATCATAAAGGTAACCACCATCTTCTCCCGGTCAATGTTCTTCTTTTTCCCGGTAATGGCTCCTTTTTCGTAAAGGTCAATGATTCCATCAGAGATCATCTCGGAATGAATGCCAAGATCCCTTTTATCTCCCAGGAATTTTAAGACCGCGTCGGGAATTGCTCCAATTCCCAGCTGCAGACAATCCCCATCCCGGACAAGTCCTGCAATGTTTTCCCCAATCTTTTCCTCCACCTCTCCGATGACTGGGCGGCCATGTTCATGAATGGGCTCATTGCTTTCAACGATTGCTTCCAGATTGCTGACATGGATGAAGTTATCTCCCATGACCCTAGGCATATTGGGATTCACCGCTGCAATGACCTTTGTATTTTGCTGTTCCCCCACTTCTTTGGCAAAATCACAGGAAAGCCCGTAGCTGCAATAGCCGTGTTCATCCGGTGGTGAAAGTGTTACTAAAAATACATCTGCACAATCGGTCTGCGTCACGTAGTTTGGAATCCGGTTGAAAAAGCATGGGGTAAAATCTCCCTTCCCCTCTGCAACAAAGCTTCTGCTTCTGGCTCCGATAAACAGTGATGTATACCGAAAATGCTTTTCCATTCCAGGCTCAAAAAACCTGCATGCTCCCATATCGTGCTGCTGCACAATATGGATATTTTTTAAATCCTGATCTACTACATAATCAACCATGGCACTAAGTAGAAGATCCGGTTCTGATGCCGCATGACCGATTAATACCGTATCCCCTGAGCGAATGATTTTTACAGCCTCCTGAGGGGATTTTAACTTTGAAGCATAGATTTTTTTCCAGTCCACGAAGTTACACCTCCTGATATTTTTCGGCAAAACGTCTTTGGAATTCCTCCGCCAATTCCTCCTTAAACTGAGGTGCTGCAATCCTAATCAGCTGACGTGCTCTTTCTCTTAACGTATTTCCCTTCATTTTTGCAATCCCATGTTCGGTCACAATATAATCCACATCATTCCTTGTAGTTGTAACCGTGGCTCCCTGGGTCAGATAAGGCACAATCTTTGATATGGTTCCCTTTTTCGCGGTGGAAGGAAAAGCCAGGATGGATCTTCCTCCTCTGGAAAAAGAAGCACCACGAATGAAATCCACCTGCCCGCCGATTCCGGAAAACTGCTTTAAGCCCATGGCCTCGGAGCAGGCCTCTCCCATAAGATTGACCTCTATAGAAGAGTTAATGGAAACCAGATTGTCGTTTCTTCCAATAATAGCCGGGTGATTGACATAGTCAACAGGAGCCATGAAAAGGCCTGGATTGTCATCTGCAAAATCATAAAGCTTCCTGGTCCCCATAAGAAATGATACCACCATCTTATCCCGATTGAAATTCTTTGCGCTGCAATTTATGATTCCCTGCTCATAAAGATCTACCACCCCATCAGAGATCATCTCTGAATGAATGCCTAGATTCTTTTTATTACCAAGGAATTTAAGTACAGCATCGGGAATGGCTCCGATTCCAAGCTGGAGACAGTCTCCGTCATTGACCAGGGAGGCGATATGCTCCCCAATGGCCATTTCCACATCTCCGATGTGTGGAAGCCCCAGCTCCGGAATAGGGGTATCGTCCTCTACGATGACATCAATATCATTAACATGGATAAAGCTGTCTCCAAGAGTCCTTGGCATATTGGGATTTACAACAGCGATTACCTTTGCCCCCTCTGCCTCTGCTGCCGGCTTTGTATAATCGCAGGATACTCCAAAGCTGCAATAACCGTGTTCATCGGGCAGGGATAAGGTTACTAAAACCACATTTGGCCTTTTAACTTCCTTAAAGAAATAAGGGGTCTGGTAAAAATAGCATGGTGTAAAGTCACCCCGTCCGCTGTTGACGCAATCCCTTGTTTTAGCCCCTAAAAACAGGCTGTTCTCCCTGAAATGTTTTTCCATTCCAGGCTGTGCATAAAGGGAATGCCCCATATCCACCTGCTGGAATATCTCAATGTCTTTTAAATCCGCCTTAGCGGCATAGTCCACCATGGTATCCACCAGCTTCATGGGTTCTCCCACTGCGTGGCCGATGACTACCCTGTCACCGGATTTGATCAGCTGAACAGCCTCTTCCATGGTTTTCAGTCTTGATAAATATATCTCTTTCCAGTCCATACCTATATGACCTCCCTGGCATATTAATTTGATAAAAGAGCTTAATCCTTAATATTGGCGATTGCCTTTGCAAGCTCTTTCTTCCTGCCCATATTGCTCTGGCGGGAAATCATGATTCTCTGTGCCTGTGGAGAACCAGCACCGTGAAGAGATTCGGTTCTGTATCCGACTGCCGCAGTTCCTAAGGTGATATTTTCAATGAGACGAAGAATTCTTAACCGGTTTTCTGTAGAGACTCCCTCTACCCCTTTTAAGTATTTGTCCACGTAACCGCCCACCACAGGATCCTTTAAATCCTTTTCAGATGGAGCTGTTACCATAAGGCCACCTGCAATATCCTCTGCCAGACGGGCAATCTCATAGGGATATCTGGTCACGTTCTGCTTGCAGACATTGGCAAGAAGAAGGTCGATAATATAATTTCCGGATTCCGTAGGCGTACCTTCTGCAGAACAGGCGATACCGCAGCAATAAAGGGTCTCGTTTAAATGGGTCATTTCAATCAGTTTATCTTTAATATGAGACGCTTTTGGCACTCCGTTATAATCGGCTGCCAAAGCTGTAGCACCGATTAAAACATCGCCAACTCCCACCTTGCATCCACCGTAGGACTGTCTGTGATACCCGGCAAACCGTTCCACCAAAACTCCTGCAAATTCATATTCCCCATCCATGAAAATGCGGTCATTTGGTACAAATACGTCGTCAAATACCACCAGAGCTTCCACGCCTCCAAACTGGCTGTTTCCAACGTCAATCTGGCTCCCCTCCAGCTTTCTGGTATCACAGGACTGTCTTCCGATGATCATGACAATTCCATCAGCGTCCGTAGGAACCGCAAAGGATACCGCATAATCCTTATCATCAGGGCCCATGGCGACCGTTGGCATGACAATCACTTCCTGAGAGTTAATGATACCTGTCTGATGAGCCTTGGCTCCTCTTACCACGATACCGTCTTTCCTGCGCTCCACCACTCTCAAATACATATCAAGATCGGGCTGTTCATGAGGAGCAAGACCCCTGTCCCCTTTTGGGTCCGTCATGGCACCATCAACGGTCAAATCCTCATCCTGAACCATTCGCAGATATTTTTTGAAATTATCGTGATAATGAGTTCCATACTTTTTGTCAATCTCATAGGTGGTGGACCATTCCGCATTAAATGCGTCCATACCGACACAGCGCTGAAAGCAGGAAGCCGTTTTCTGACCGCAGAGCCTCTGCATCTTTACCTTTTTCATCAGATCATCTGTACTTCTGTGAATATTGGCAAACCGGTTGATCTTTCTTCCGTCCTCCAGAGTCACTGTCATCAGATCTTCATATTCCGGCATCTGAGCTAAGTCGTAAGTGGCCTTTACCGAATTTAGCGACGGTCTTAAAATCGGGTCGTCAACCGGGTTCTCGATCTTTTCCCCAAACATATAAACATTGAGTTTCATTTTACGCATGCTTTCTACATACTCTTCCCCTGTCATCAAAGCCATAACTATCTTCTCCTTTTTTGCTTTGCAGACTGACTGTCAGCGATGCAAAGCGCTGTTCCATCAATAAGCTCAAAATAGTTCCTGATATATTTTAAGAACTCTTTGTGCATCCAAGGGCACAAAATTATTTGCCATCAGCCTTCCCTGCTGCTCCATGACGCTCTTTGTGAAGACTAAAAGGTCTTCCGGCTTAACACCGTACTCATGAAGAGGTTTTTTAGGAAGAATGGTTCCAAGCAAATCGTCAAGCTGGTCATAAACCGTATCCACGCTGCATCCTAAAAGCTTAGAAAGGCGCTGGTTCATCACTGCGATTTCCCCATCCTGGCGTATTTCCATATAGTTTTTCAAAACACCGGTAAACATGGCGTAATTGCTTTCCCCATGAGCCACATGATAGGTTCCTCCAAGGGGGTAGCTTGTGGCGTGAACCGCGGCACAGCCTGCGGAGCCAAATGCGATACCTGCGTAATTGCTGGCAATGAGGAAATCCTTCATAATAGGAAGTCTGGCTTCTTTTCCTTCTGCTCTTATCTTCTGGTATCCCCTTATGATCATCTCAATGGCCTTGTAGCCAAACAGCTTGGTATAAGGAGTGGCCTTTGGTGATAAGCTGGATTCCACCGCATGGACCAGGGCGTCGATGGAGCTGGTGGCAAATACACCAAAGGGCAGCCCCTTTAAAAGCTCTGGCACCAGTACCGCATCATCGGCATACATATGGGGTGATACCAGCCCCACCTTTGTCCCTAATCTGGTCCGGTTCACGATGGAAATGTTGGTTACCTCGCTTCCTGTTCCACAGGTGGTAGGAAGAATGACCAGCTCCCGTTTCTTTTCTATCCGATCAGGGGCTTCATATAAGGAATCCAAGGACTCCCCTGTTGATACTGCCATAATCTTTGCGATATCTATGACCGTACCGCCTCCGATGGCTATGATTCGTTTGCAATCCGTCTTTGCAGCCTCTTCTAAAATGGCATCCACCATTATATCTGTAGGCTCTCCGCTCCCGTAAGCTTCCTGAAAAATAGTATGAACCTTTAATCCCATTTCACCGAAGTAAGGGTTATATATGTATTCATTGGTCAATACCAGATCATCGCTTCCTAAATTAAAATCCTTAGCAAATTCAGCGCAGGTATCGTAATATGAAATCTGTGACTTTAAAATTACTTCCTTCATAAGCGGATTCTCCTATGCAAAAATTTCTTCATCAGACGGCTGGTTCCAATGTTTCTTCACAAATGCGATGCGGCTCTTGTTCATCAGATGAGTGTAGAACAGATTTTCGCTGATCGCATTGTTTCCCCAGCTTCCGCATCCAAGCGTTGTGGTTGGATTTAGAGCATTTGCAAAAGCTCCGCCTGCCATGCTGGAACAGGTCTGATTGACAACCACCCGGCTGACTGGAAGTCTGACTCCTGCATATTCGATATGAGCCTGATTGTCAGACTGAATATCTGCGGAATGGCCTTCCCCTTCTACCAAAAGGTTATCATAGGCAATCTCCACTGCTTCTTCCCATGTCTCATAGCTGTAGGCAGCCATCATAGGACACATCTTTTCCTTGCTCCATACCACGCCAGCCCCATGTTTTTCCGGCTTCACAATAATAACTTTAGTGCCTTCCGGTACCGTAATCCCTGCCAGTTCTGCAATGGTCCTTACCGATTGTCCTACTACATTCTTATTGATAATACCTCCTGGGAATACCACTTCTGCCAAAGTTGTAAGTACTGCCGGGTCATCAATGTAGTAGGCACCCTGAGATACAAATTCTTTTATAATGATATCGTAATCCTTCTTCGGTGCGATGATGCTCTGGGTTCCGGAACAGATGATTCCATTATCAAAGATTCGGCTTGCAATCATTCGTCCTGCTGCTGCCTTGTAATCAATTCCTTCATCTACAAGCCCCTGAACATTACCTGGTCCCACGCCATAGCTTGGTTTACCGCTAGAGTAAGCTGATTTCACAACGCCCATACCACCAGTTGCAATTACAGCATCACAGGCTGACATCAGTTCTGTGGTCAGCTCCACGGTAGGAGCTTCAATCACCAGGAAAATGTCTCTGGGAACTCCCATGCGGTCTAATTCTTTGTAATATAGCTCTGCCAGAGCCATGGCACATTTCTTACCTCTTGGATGAGGTGCTATGATAATGGAATTCTGACATTTAACTGCAAACATGGCATTGCACATGGGCGTAACTACCGGATTGGTACATGGAGTAGCCGCTGCAATGACTCCCATGGGCTTTCCTACTTCAATGAGTCCTGCCTCCTCATCTCTTCCGATGATTCCAATGGACTTCTTACCCTTTAAGGCATTCCAGATATTTCTGGATTTCCCCTTGTTCTTCGTTACCTTATCCTCGTAAACACCCATTCTGCTTTCTTCCGCTGCCAGCTTTGCAAGTGGCTCCGCATGGTCAAAGACAACCTTCGCAAACATTTTTACGATTTCGTCCGTCTTTTCCTGATCATAGGTGCATAGAATCTGTTGTGCATTTCTGGAACGTTCTACCAATGACTGAATAAATTGACTCATTTTCGCTTCCTCCTAATCGTTGTTAGTGATTTTTTTAACATTGTTCTTGATAATAGTTTAACTCTTTTTCTCAATAATTAGAAATACTAGTTTTTTATCATAAACGATAGGATTTTTATATACTTGTTTTTATGCACATTAAACAACATTTTATAATTCTATCACACAACCGATTAAATTATTACTATTATTTGTCCGCATTTATTTATTTCATTTGACGTTTTAAACAAATATTTATCTCATTATTCCGTTCCATTTCTTTTGTTTTTGACAACATAACCCCATGTTTTTCCTTTCATCATGAGGGATAATATTCTTATCACAGGCTGTATTGTCAAAAAATTAACACCAAAAAAAATCCAGGCAGAGAGAGGAAATTAATCCTTCTCAACTGCCTGGATGAGTCATTGTAACATATGATGAGCTGCGGTCAAACTTCTTAGATCCAATCAGCCATAGATTCTTTTATAAATATAATCTCATTCCTATAAAAATCCTGATGCCCTTCTTCTTTCATTTTTAAAAATGCTGCTTTCCCTTTCTTACATTCCCAGTCAAAAAGCGCCACCATTGCCTCCAGCCGTAATAATACCTGACGAAGCAATTCAAAGGTATCATCCATGCCGTAGGCGCTTAAAAATTCATGAAGCAAGATTCTCCGTTCGTTTGCATCCTTTTCCTTATGGTATTTCCTGTATTCCTTATTCTTCGGATCATAGACTTCTATTCCTAAAGGTACGAAGCGATACGCAGCATAAGCCACATCCCATATTCTCGGTCCTGGGCAAGCCGTATCAAAATCTATGATGCCGATGGGTGTGTGTTCTTGAAAGGTAACGTTATACGGCGCAAAATCGTTATGACAAATAACCTCCTGCTTTAGAGGACCATCATACTGCAAGAACCAGACATCATCTGGAAGTCTTTTAAAATCAAGGGTTGCATCATGGTATTGTCTCAATAGCTCAGCAGCCAATCGGACTGTCAGGCATTTTTGTTCCATATCGAGAGCAGCGGGATAATCGTCCAGGGTATTTCCCTCCACAAAGCTTAGCATCTCCTGAGTCGTATCTTGAAGGCCAAGAAAACGTGGTGTAAAAGAAGCCCCTTTGTTTTCAAGATGCTTAAGCAACCGGTGAATCGTATGGCTTTGAGGCTTTAAATCTCTGTAGACCGCCCCCTCTTTCTTATAAACCCTGGACATATTTCCACCACTTAACTCCGTTACTGTATCCACTTAAAATCTTCCTCCCCATCTGATTGGTTCATTCTTTAAGCTTTCCGGTATTTATGCTGGGGTCTTCCCACCTTTCCGTACTCTACTAATTTATATATCTTTTCTTCCTTTTCCATCAGCTCTAAATATCTTCTCACAGTAACTCTGGCAATCTGAAGCATCTCAGCCAGCTTTTCTGCGGTATAATATTCTTCTCCACCCTCTTCAATCTTTTCCCAAATGGCATGATAAGTATACTTATTAAAGCCCTTGGTGAAATCCTCTTCGTTCTGGGCGGCAATCTGACCGGATAAGTACCGGTCCAAATCCTTTTGCTCGATGACTTCACTGTTTTTAAAGCTGTCGAACCTGTCTTTATACTGCAAAAGAGCCTCTTTAAAGCGTTCGAACCGAAACGGCTTTATCAGATAATCCACCACCCCATAGCGAAATGCCTGCTGAATCCGCTCGATGGATTTATCCGCTGTTATTAAAATAATATCCGCATCCAGGCCCTGACTACGGATCCATTTTAGAAAATCCATTCCATTTTCATTGGGAAGATAAACATCTAAAAGAATCAAATCCGGTTTTTTTGACATCATCACCTTTTTTGCCTCTTCTAAATTGGATACCCCTTTGTATAAGGAAAATCCCTCCACTCTTTTTAAGAACTTGGAGTTTATCTCCATCACCATCGGATCATCCTCCACAATCATGACTCCAATCAAGTTCTCCCCTCCTTTCCATTGGTATAGCAATGTCCCACTGTGCCCCTCCTTCTGAAGTCAGACATATTGCTCCCCCACATTCCTCAATAATTTTCTTTACAATGGATAATCCGCACCCTCTTTGACCCTCCTTGGTAGAAAAGCCCTGCTCAAATATCTTTTCCTGAAGCTCCGCAGGGATTCCCCCTCCGTTATCCTTTACCTGAATGGTCAGAAATTGTGCTTCCTCTACAATGCGAATATCAATTCTGCCTGTTCCGTCATTTTTCACCTCATCCAGAGAGTTTTCAATCAGATTTCCTATGACCGAACCAAGATCCTGAGCATTTACACCTTCCGGAAGCTTATTAAGCCTGGAGCCTTCATCAATGGTCAGCTTAATTCTGCATTCCTCTGCCTTGTTATACTTTGCCAACAAAAGAGCTGATATGGAAGAATCCTTAATCTGATTTGTCAATATATGACTGACCTCAGTTCTGATTCTGGCAACATCAGAGATATATTGCAGCGCTTCTTCATATTCCTCCAGCTGAATCAGACCTGCAATGGTATGAAGCTTATTCATGAATTCATGGTTCTGCGCCCGCAGGGACCATGCCAGCTTTTTTACTCCGGTCAGCTCTTCTGCCATCTTTCTCACCTCAGTTTTATCACGGAAGCTGGCAATTACTCCGATCACCTGCCCTTTGTTCATGATAGGTATCCGATTGGTTAGTATCACCGTATCCTGCAGCTTCTGCTCATCATCAAATTCCGCCTGCCTGGTGCTTAAGATATTCATCATACGGGTATTGGGAACCACCTCTTCCACATCCCGTCCTATGACCTGGTTCTTCATCTCATCCTTATCAAATCCAAGAATCTGCAGGGCAGAATCGTTCATGAGAGTAATCCGTCCTTCCTGGTCAATGGCAACCAGGCCTTCATGTATGGCATCTAAAATACCGATTTTCTCATGGTAAAGCTTTGTAATCTCATCCGGTTCCAGACCAAGGAGAATCTTCTTAATATGATTTGCCAGTAAAAATGCACCCACACTGCCAGCGGACAAACCACCAAGCCCAATTAAAATAATATAAAAAACAGCCAGATGCTTTGCCTTTTCAATACGCTCAATCAGAGTACCGACAGAGACAAATCCAATCTCCTGATGATTCTCATCATAAACCGGGGCAAAGGCACGAAGAGATTTTCCCAAGGTTCCCGTTGCCTGAGAGACGTAGGTCTCTCCAAGGCGTACCACCCGGTCCTCATCTCCGCCCTCAAAGTTTTTTCCAATCATCTGAGGATTGGGATGGGAATACCGGACACCCTTGTTATCTGCCACAGTGATATAATCCACCAGCTCCAGATTTTTAAGCTGCATATCAACATACGCAGAAATGACCTTCGTATCCTTTTTCTCCAGGGCATCCACCACTTCATTGGAATGTGCTACCAGCTCTGCCACATTCATTACATTGGTCCTTGCTTCTTTTTCAATATTCCTGGTCATCCAGGAAGCAACAAATGAAATTATAATAGTGATTGAAACAAATACAACTGCAATGACCAGCAACATCATCATTGTCTGCAGCTTCATTGGTTTTTTTCTATCCATCGCCTCGTAATTCCTTTCTTCCCCTATTGTACCAAATTATCAACTGCGCCACAATGATTTAAAACAGGCCAAGATCCAGCAAACACGCACAAAAGACACTCCCGGCAGAAGCAGACTTAAAAAGTGCATCGTCTGCTTCCATGGGAGTATCTCACTATGTTAATGCATTGAATCTGTTTATTTGGCTAATTCGCCGCCCACACCGCTGCTTTGGGCTGCTTTCATCTGTCTATCCCTTAGCTTTTTAAATACAAAGGATACAATAAAGGGACAGGTAATCGCTGATACGACGCAGGCTGCTGCAACCTGAGCCGTTGCTGCTGCCGCTACGACTGCAAGTGAAGGATCTGCCATTGCTACTGCCTCAGGGGTTGCCACCGCATTACCAGCCGTGGAGCCAGTAGCCAGACCAATGATCGGCTCTTCCTTAAACAGCTTTAACAGAATGTAAGCACCGATTCCTGTAAAGGAAGCCACAAGACCAAGGATAATACCAGGGCCGCCTGCTTTTATAATGGTCTCCAGATTCATTCCAGCACCAAGTGGGAAGGAAAAGAACGGAATAAGTAAAAGCTTGCTGCTACCTAAGAATGCCCTCATATCTTTATCAAGGTTTCCTAAAATCATACCGATTACAATTGGAACCATAACTGCAACTACCGCTTTTACAGGAACCACGGCAAGACCAGAAGCGCCAAGAGCAATCAGGGTAAAGAAGGGACCGTCCTTAATGGAAAGGATGGCATAGGCTCCTACATCTGTCTCATCGCCATACTGGGATGCAAGGGAGGCATAAAGGCCACCGTTGCAGTTAGTCAGTGCTGCTAACACGGCTAAGGGAGAAAGACCGAGCACACCCGCAGGGCCAAATATCTTTCCAACAAGAATACCAATTCCTGCTCCTACAATAAACTTACCTGTAATCAGGATTGCACCTTTTTTAATTGCCTTAGGCGCCAGTTTAAAATGGATCTGGGAACCGATTAAAAACATAAAGCAAGCCAAAATGGGCTGTGAAGCGGATTTACTGAACAGGGCAGTTGTAAATCCACCCAACTCTAAGAACTGTGGGAAAAACGTGTTTACGATAACGCCTAAAAATAAAGGAACTACCATCATACCGCCCGGAATTTTATCGAGGGTCTTTTTTATTGGAATCTGCATCATTCAATCCTCCTATTTTTCATACAAGCTTACCTTCCAGTGATGGTCATCTATATTCTGGCTGCCCCAGTCTCTCTGGCTGCTTTTTTTACGGCTTCTGCCACATTTTCAGATACGCTTTTATCCAGTGCATTGGGAAGAACATTTTCGTCATTCAGTTCCTCATCTGGAATCATAGAAGCGATGGCATATGCTGCTGCAAGCTTCATTTCTTCGTTGATTTCCCTGGCTCTTACTTCTAAGGCTCCTTTAAAGATTCCAGGGAAAGCAAGAACGTTATTTACCTGATTCGGGAAATCAGAACGTCCGGTCCCCATTACCTTCGCTCCTGCTTCTTTGGCAAGATCAGGCATGATCTCAGGAGTTGGGTTTGCCATAGCAAAGAGAATGGAATCCTTGTTCATGGAGCTAACCATCTCCTTGCTTACAATACCAGGAGCCGATACTCCGATAAATACATCAGCGCCTTTTAATGCAAGACTTAAATCTCCTTTTAAATGATCCGGGTTTGTGATTTTTGCAAGATCCTGTTTTGCATAATCAACGCCTTCAATTCCATCATATAAAATTCCCACTTTATCACACACAATTAAATTGGATACTCCACATACAAGTAACAGCTTGGAGATGGCGGTACCTGCTGCTCCTGCACCATTTACTACTACCTTAACATCTTTAATATCCTTACCCACAACCTTTAAAGCATTGATAACTCCAGCCAATACTACGATAGCGGTACCATGCTGGTCATCG
This sequence comes from Clostridium sp. 12(A), assembly GCA_000526575.1. Taxonomy (GTDB): domain Bacteria; phylum Bacillota; class Clostridia; order Lachnospirales; family Lachnospiraceae; genus Lacrimispora; species Lacrimispora xylanolytica. The sequence continues at coordinate 1,547,143 of JAGI01000002.1, forward strand.
TGGAATACTGGAATATCAAGCTCTTTCTTTAACTTCTCTTCTACCTCAAAGCATCTTGGTGCGGAAATATCTTCAAGATTAATACCGCCAAAGCCTGGAGCAATCATTTTGACAGCGGTTACAATCTCATCTGGTTCCTTGGTGTCAAGGCAAATTGGAAATGCGTTAACGTCTGCAAATTCCTTAAACAGTATGGACTTTCCTTCCATGACTGGAAGACCTGCTTTTGGTCCGATATCTCCAAGACCAAGAACTGCGGTTCCGTCTGTAACCACTGCCACCATGTTTCCTTTTGAAGTGTATCTATAAACATCGTCTTCATTTTCATGGATCCTCTTGCAAGGCTCAGCAACACCTGGTGTGTAAGCGAGGCTTAAATCATCTCTTGTGACTACCTGGACCTTAGATCTGATTTCCATCTTTCCTGCATGACGTTCATGTAACTTTAAACTCTCCTCAAAATAATTCATAATAAATCCCCTTCCCTTTCAACTCGATTCTGTCTTTTGTTGTTTTTGCTACAAAACGAGAATAACATAAACCTCTGATGATGAAAATATTAAGGCCATAAAGAAACATTTAAGTTCATATTGTATATTTTGTGAAATATTAAACGCTTTTTATCGTTTTTTTATCTACTTTAACCAATTAAAGTCCTTGTCCTTATACCTCCCCGGAAATGAGCCAAATCCAGGAATCTACAGGATCAGCACTTCAACGCCAAGTTTTGACACTTACTATGGGGATAGAAAAAGGCCGCGGATTCTGGTGAGAATCCTGCGGCCTTTTGGCTTATAGCATATTATTTTATTTTCTTACGCCTGCTTCGTCAATGTCATAGCCATCTACTTTTGTGTTTCTGGCAAGGGAACCGTCTTTGTTAAAGTAATACCATTTTCCTTCGATTTCCAGCCATTTGCCAGAAACCATAATGCCTTCGCTGCTAAAGTAGTATGTTTTTTCAATGCCATTGTCTGTGATATTTTTAAAACCAACCATCATTGTTTTAAGGTCGTAGTAACGCCAGTTCTGGCCGTCCTTGACCCAACCGGTTTTTAAAACGCCAGATGGTTCAAAGTAATATCTTACACCCTCAATGGTCTGCCAGTCAGTGACTGCTTTTCCATCTTTGAAATACATGTACTGCCCACTGTCATTCTTTGCCCAGTTCTGTGCTGTGATTGGATTGATGGTCAGTTTGATGTAACGGTGAAGCATAGCAGATATTTCGGCGCGGCTTGCGCTTGCTTTCGGATTAAAGCTGCTTCCTTCTTTGCCGATGATGACTCCAGCCTTCTGCATGGCAGCTACCGCTTCCTGATATCCGTTTTCAATCTTTGCTCCATCTGAAAAAGCAAAGGGAACACGGGCCACTGGAAGTTCATAACCAGTTGCTTTTGCGTAGCTTAAAAGAATTGCAGCTGCCTCTTCCCTGGTCACTGCCTGGTCTGGAGCGAACTGATTATTTCCCTTGCCCTGAATGATTCCTTTTTCATTGGCCCATTCCATATAAGGACGGTATCCATTGTCAGCTTTTACATCTGAAAAGCTATTATTTTTATAGGCATTTACATCAATGGCTGCCAATCTGCCAAGAGCTGCCGCCAGAACTCCTCTGGTAATGGCCTGGTCCGGTGAAAATACGGTTTCTGTATTTCCAGTGATAAGCCCTCTGTTCACCACATAGTTAATGGAATCTTTCGCCCAGTTTCCACTGGTATCCGTTAATTTTGTTGCCGGAGATTCATAACCCAAGCCATATACTGAGAAATGGTTGGTCTTAAAGATCAGGCTCTTGCTGTTACTGTCGTAAGCAGAACCTTCCACACGGGTTGGATTTCCCTGCTCATCTACATAAACGGCATACAGACCTCCAATGGCTTCATCGGATGTTGGAGCATAAGGAATGCTTACAAAAACAGAACCTGCTCCAAAGTTGGATACATGTTTTGCACCGCCCTCATAGCTAGCTTTTAAGTCATAGGTAGGACGTGTGCCGATTTTACTTTTAGCTGCGCCGCTTAGTGTGGACGGATCCACTTTTTTTGCGGTAAGCTGTACATCTGCATTGGCCTGCTTGTTAATCTCGGTAACTGCGGCCAGATTGATACCAAGTGTGATATCAGGACGGTCGATCATCAGCTCAACATTTGAAATCTTGTTGGTGATTACCTGCTGCTGAATGTTCTTTGGCAGATTAACCGTAACGGCAGATGCGTCTGCACCACCTGTTGTTACATGGATGGATACTGCGATTTCACCTGCGTTTACGCCCTTTTTGGCTGCGTTTGCTCTGGCATTTGCAATTGCATCCGTGATATTTTTATCGGATACGCTTACAACTGCATTTCCCTTACTGTCAACTTCTGCTGCATTCTGTGCTGCGCCTGTGACTGCCTGGGTTGGCCGGGTTGAGGAGCCTTTTGTGGTTGAATTACCGGAGTCATTGTCAGAGTCACCACCGGAGTTTCCGCCTGTGTTTCCGCCGCTATTTCCACCGTTATTCCCGCCGTTGTTTCCGCCGTTGTCAACATCAGGTTGTCCAATAAGGATAGCCACTGAATCAGAGCTTGCGCCATAGAGTTCATTTTCTGCAAAGCGCACTACATAGGATCCGGAAGACAGTCCAGTAATTTCACCACGTTCATTGGTAGTTACTTCTTTGTAGGATCCCCCATCTTTTTTATACTCGTACTTGGTATTGGGGGTAAGACCTGTAATCTTTCCGTCGCTTCCGCCATTGGTAGTTGCATTTATGACACTTAAGTGAGAAGGTGAAGTGGTCTTCTCTCCCTTTTTCACCGTAAGGACTGCATATACCTTTGTCCCAGCCGGATGAGTTTGTGTTTTTTCTGTTACCAGACTGATGCGGATGGTTCCTGCTTTGGTTACTGTAAGTATATTGCCTGAAATGGTACCTGCTCCACTACCGCCTTCCTCAACCGCGTAAATTCTATTTCCTGCGTTTGGATCCACGGTAAATAAAGAGGATAATTGTTTTAAATCTATGGTAGTTCCGTTGAACGTAACATTTGCTGAACCACCTGTATTGCTTATGGTTCCCTGTGGTGTAACTCTAAGATCGGAAGCAACGTTATCTCCTGCAAAAACATAATTACAGGTTGTATTGCCGTTATCTCTTACAATCGCTGGTTCCGTGTAATCTCCTTCTACATTTTGGTATACTACCATTCCCTCATCGGTGATACCATATCTTGCACGGATGGCTGTAGCAATTCCATCGCTATCAGTGATAGAACCGCTTTTTGCATAGATCGTACCACCTGTAATTGAAATACCACTATCTGAGACAATACCAAAACTTCTGGAAGAAGAATCACCTGCGATTGCTGTGACTTCACCTCCGTAGTAATAAATGTCGCCTATCGCCTGGATACCAGCACTGAAGGACCCCTTTGTGTTCCCCGCAGTAACTTGAAGTCTGCCAGTATTGCCTTGTATTTCTATATTTTCCGTACCGTAGATACCTTTGATGGCATAATCATTGTTCGTATCTAAAACACTTATATTATTATCACTGTCCTCAGCCAAAAAGATCCTTGTTGAGTTTGGAACAGTGATTCCAACACTATCAGAAGTAATTAGATTAATACCATCTAGTATAAGATCGTGATGACCACGATACCAGGACCAGCCTTCTGATGTATCATCGATGTCACTTTTTAAAGGATTTTTACTAACTAACTCACCCTTTATGTTGCGGTACCAAACAGTATCCGTCGTAAAATCCAGAGAAGTAGTTCTAAATCCAGCTAAAACGATATCAAACCTGGCATCGCTATTGGCCGTTACGGATAACGCTTTACCACCAGAAAGATTACCTGCGGGAATAACTATATTCATCGCTTCCGTTGATTCTTTCATTGGTGTACCGGTAAATTGAATGGTAACAGCTTTATTAGAATAATTATTTTCTATTCTTGCAGTAACTCCCTTAGGCAGGTTCTGGAACCAGCTTGATACAACATCACCTTCATTTAAGTTGTTATATGTTTCATTTTCCAGAGTTACTGTGATAAAATCTTGTCCGGTAAGTGCAGTATTTGTTAAACCGGATATAACTTTATTTTCCACAGCGGCTATAGGAGCTGGCTGGTCTACGGTGAATTTCAAGTCATTGGCTTTACTGCCATCTCCCTTAAAAAAAGTATAACAATAACCAATGTATTTTAAATTTACAGCTTCAGAATAATCAACATCTGCTTTCTGTAATACGGTAAGTCCTTTATTTGGAGTCATAGTTAGTAAACCAACCGCATAACCACCGCTATTTGATTTAGCATAAAGTGTTCCGCCTGTAATATTCAAGGTACTAGTCTGGATAATGAAACCGTTAGTTGCTGATGGAGCTGATACTCTTACGATTCCATCTTCAATGGTCAGTGCAGTCGTACGAATCCCTGTTGCAGCCTCCGTGGTGGTCCCTTCAACAATCAATTGACCAGATCCTTTGATTGTTACTTGTGCACCTTCTATCACATTTGTAGGAGCTATTGCTGAACTTAAGCTTCCATCTGCCAATATAACGGTTGTGTCGTTAGGCAATTTAATATTACCATGAAGATTCAAACCATCTAAAACAAGTGTTCTCGCAGGATACCCTGTAACCTCGTCTTGATATAAATACCATGACCAGCCCTCACTCGTATTTGTAATATTATTTGTAATAGGAGATACATATACCATATCCCCAGATGTAGTTACATAAGATAACAATTCCGCTGTCAAATCCAGGTTACTGTTACGAGGATTCATGCCGGTAATTAAGAATTTGGCATTGTTATTAACTGTTACGGGTAACATACCATTCAACAGATGATCGGATGGTATAGTAACACTCATTGCTTCATTTGTCTCAACAGTGGGAATTCCGGAGAAGGCAATGGTAACGCTTTCAGGTGTAAAACTTTTCACGGTTGCAGTGAGTCCAATTGGAAGATGACTGAACCAACTGGATACATTATCATTTTCCTGTAATTCTATCAATGAGTCATTAAGGATTGAAATTGTAATATCATTATCACCAGTGAGCATTTTTCCAGCTATGCCAGACACTGTCTTATCTGATACTGTTGCAGTAGGGTGTAAGGAAGCTCCATTTACAAGCATAACTGCAGTGACAGCAGTGCCACCATTGTAGGTATACTTTCTTTGGGTTTCATCCCAAGTGGCTTCTATGTCATACTCACCGCCATTTGAACTTTGATAAACGGTAAAGCCCGAACCACCATCCTGCGTTAGTAAGGTATAATTATTTTCACTGCTATTGTTGAATCGTATGTAAACCTTAGAATCCTCCAACGTAAAGTCTGAGTTAGAGTCGATTCCGATGCTTCCATAACTAGATGTACTTCCAAGTGTTACATATAATTCACCATTCCCTGCAATTGTAAGGGAATCTCCAGATATACCAACACTAAGTTCAGGGGTATATGCATAGGTATTATTTATAAAATTGCTGCTTCCATCCGCAAGCATAATGGTCGTCCCTTCAGGTACGACTAAACTTTTGAAATCTCCAGTATCTAAACTAATGCCATCAAGCAAAAGAGTCTTTTCAGGATAATTGTAATCTTCAGAACCATTTAAATACCAATACCAGCCTTCACCAGTAATAGTGATTTCTGAATCTAAAGGGTTCATTCCTGTTTTCCCCCCAATAGCATTTTTAAATGTTAAATTAGGATTTGTTAAATCCAGTACCTCTGTTCGTGGATACCAACTGTTTCCTTTAAGCATCATATTACCAACTGATACCGTAATGGTCGGTATATCCACACCTGATGCAATCACATACTCATCAGAAATTGTCGGCTCAAATATATAATCTCCTGCCACATCTGATTCATAATCCTGCTCTGGACTCCAGGTTACCGGTACGGAAATAATTTTTTCCACTACCTGAATTTTCTCTACATCTGTAATATCAAAATCATTTTCATCAAAGGAATCGAATCTGATGCTATCTGCATGAAAGGCATTGCTGCTGGTCGCATCAGGTATTTCAGATTCATTGGTTTCCTGGGATTCCTGAGGTTCCTGAGGCTCTTGAGGTTCCTGTGGTTCTGTTGGCTCCTGAGAGCTGCCATCTGCTGGAATTTCCTTGGTTGGAGCTTCCACTGGCTCTTTTGCTGTTTCAGAGGGATTCTCTACGGTAGTTGTTATCTCTACGGTTGCCCTTAATTTCTTAGGCAGATCAAGCTCCCCAAGCTTCGTGCCGATTGGCACGGATTGATATTCTGTTTCTTCTGCCAATGGTTCAAATGAGATGATTTCTTGTTCATTCTCTGACTGCAGAACATTTGCTGATACCGGAATCGGTATTGTGCCCAGCACCATGACCATTGATAACGCCAATGCCAAAGAACGCTTAAAAGGTCTGTGTTTTTTCATATCTTATCCTCCTTGTAAAGTTATGTAGTATTACCTGACTGGGCCTTTCGCCAATCATCCCCCTTTTATATAACTTGCCATATTATACAACACTACAATCAACGGAGAATAAACAACAAAGAAGCTGACGCAAATTAGTTTTGATATAACAAATGATTATAACTTGTTGCAGAATGGTAATAAAATACCCCTATTAAGGACTTTTAAATAGACTAGTCCAATATAGAGGTATTAAAAATTTTATTGTATTTTATTATAAGCGATTTTTAAAAATCAACAGCGGCGGCGGTGCATCGTCCGAAAACAGCTTCTCAATCTCCCTGCGTAGCTGCTTTTCTTTTTCTTTTCTTCCAAGCCGCATATAAAAATTCAAAAGCCGGCCGCAGGCGGTCTCATGAAAGGGATCCAGCTCCAGGGCACGAAGATAAAGCTGTTCAGCCTCTTCCTCAAGCTTTAGCTGCTCCCTTTTTTCCGCTGCTTTTAATAAATTGGATATCATGCTTTTTTCAAGAGTCTGCGCTTTTCCAAAGGACCACTCATAGGTTTTTCCCTGAAACAGGCCTCCCCGGTAAAGTTCGTTCAGCCGTTCCAGGTCTTTTTCCGCTTTCCATGCTGAACTTTGCATCTGCTGAAACTCATATAAATCACAAAAAACTCGTTTGGAATCAAGGGAAATCTGTTTTCTGGTGGTGATGAGGCAGTCCTCTAACCCATACTGCTGCAGGGCCTTACGGATGTAATAGACCGTGGAATTTAAATTTTTCATGGCCTTATCTAAGGTAAATCCTTCCCACAAGGTATCTGCAATTTCATCCCGGCTGACGCTGCCCTTCCATACCAGATAGGCAAACAGCTCCTCTACTTTTGGAGACCGCCAGCTGATGACGTGTCCGCCTTCCTCCTGTACGGAAACACGAAATCCTCCAAAACAGGTGATATAAAGGCGACTGGCTTCCATCCGCTTCATCTTAGTAAGACGATTTATGGTTTTTGCCAAACGTTCCCTGCTGATGGGCTTAAGGAGATAATCGGATGCTTCCAGTTCAAAGGCCTCCAGTGCATACTCCCCATAACCGGTAACAAATACCACACTGGCAGAATGTCCCCGCTCCAACAGGAGATTTGCAAACTCCAGACCATCCATTTCCGGCATTGTGATATCAAGAAAAACCACATCTACAGAATGTTTTTCTATGTAATCCAGTCCCTCTGCCGCTGTACCAAAGGAGCCGCAAAGAATAATATCATCTACCTCTGCCAATAAAATGGAAAGCCGGCTGCGAGCCAGTTCTTCATCATCTACTATGATTGCCTTCATTTTGAAATACCTCCTCTTAAACGGCATATTCTTCCTGGTTTCTTATCATTATCTTTATCCAGTGGAAGGCTGAAGCTTATTCTTGTTCCCCGTCCAATCTCACTGCAAACTGTCAACCCTCTGTTATAAAGCATCTTAAGCCTTTGATTGATATTCCACATACCAATACCACCCGACTTTGGTTTTTCCTCCAGCAATTCACTGATTCTTACCGCTTCTATTCCAACGCCGTTATCCTCGATTGTAAAAACGGCCTCTTCCTTTCGACGTTTTATGGATATGGTTACAGTACCGCCTAAAACATGGTTCATAAGCCCGTGGCGAACTGCATTCTCAACCAGAGGCTGTAAAATCAAGGGAGGAATCGGAATATTTAAAGTATCATCAATGTCATATTCTACGCTCAGCCGATCCCCAAAACGCGTTTTCTCTATATAAAGATATGCTTCCAGTAATTCCAGTTCTTTTCCCAGGGTGGTCATGGCATCAATCCGTTTAAAATCAAAGCTGCGCCTCAGATACTGAGACAGTTCCACTACCACCTCTTCTGCCTTTTCCGGTGCGGTAGCACATAAAGCAGCGATGGAATTTAAAGCATTATATAGGAAATGGGGGTTGATCTGAGCTCTTAAAAAAGCGATTTCTGCTTCCTGGGTCCGTAAGACAGAGGTTTGCAGCTGAGTGATTGCCGTAAGATAATGCATGGATAGCAGCAAGATCATAACTACAGCAAAAATCATCATAAATACCTGAGAAAAGCCGGAATTGGCTTTTAATCCCAGAGAAAACAAAATACAATCAAGAGAATAAAGATTAACTGCCAGCACGGAAACAAACAGCAAAAGCCCTTTCCCTTCTTTTATGTATAATTGTACGGCACGAACCAGCAGCGCCAAAAGTATAATTGTGTTGCAGATCATGACTACCTGGTGTATTTCATAGTAGACGTGTATGGGAAGCAGCAGTACCGCCATCAGATAGAATCCATATAGAATGGATATCATTTTCACAGGACGCAATGGCAACAGTCCATTTTCGAACTTATGAAACACCCACAACAGGGTAATAAAATTAAAGGATAAAAAGAAATCCTTCATTTTAAACGCCAAAGTAAAGGAGATATCAGGGAAGAAAAATAATAGAGGCCGTTGGTCTGATAATCCATTGCCAAGTGCAAACACAAAACAGAATAAGGAAAACAGGGGCAATATATATTCCCTGATTCCTTTGATCCGGGCAACCACAAAAAATATCAGGTATAAAAATGCAATGGTCCATAAAATAACAAAAACCCCAAGTGCCAGCATATTGTTTTTCTGGTGCTGGTACAGCATGGCATCTTCTCTGCCAAGCTCCAGGGAGACAGGAATACCGGAATTCATATATTCATAATTAGCCACCTGTACTATAATCTCAATGTTTTCACTATCATTTTGAAAGAAACCAAGCTTAGGCGTATTCCCTGATTTATAATCCTTTGCCTGGTAAGCCGGAACTCCATCTGATATTATTTCGTGACCGTTCGCAAAAACCTTGCTGGAAAAACGGGCATTGCCCCTCTTTAACCCCAGTACTTCGCTGTCTGGAACATGATTTAATTTAAGCCGATAGGTCCCGCAGCCGAATGCCGGCAGTTTTTTGCCGTCAATTTCCGTTCCATTCCATAATCCTGGTACCTGCAGGTAAGCTGAAATTTCAGGCTGGGCTTTTAAACGGAAATCTTCCGGTGTAAGAAGTTGATTCCAATAGAATTCCCATTCTCCATCTAATCGCAGAATTTTGGTCTCATCCATATTCCAAGTGGATAAGTCAAGGACCCCCTGCACTCCCCGGGGATTGCTTCCATACCGGTTTATGTGCTTTGGCATTGACAGAAAAAGCAGGGAACAGAAAAAGAATAGCATGAGAAGGGCTGTAATGGATCGTTTAACCAAGCTGTTACCTCCAATTGAAACATCAACGAGGCCGCCGTCTCTACATGCGGCCAGAAAAAAGTATGCTTAATTATACCTAAAATACCATAATTCGACAAGAAAAACTTCTTGATAATAAAAAAAACAGGGACCTGATATTTTGTCCCTGTTTTTTATACTGTCTCATCGCTTACTTATCTTCCTGCTATTTCCGTTGTTTAATCCAGGCTTTTAATGTATTCAATTGCATGTTTTCCTGCCATTCTTCCGCTGTTGACTGCAAATCCAAGACTATTTCCTGGCAGCACAAATACGTAATCAGGATTACAGATAGAGTATGCATCCGTACCAGCCGCATAAAGACCTGGAATTTTATCTGCCTGCTCTGTGATGACCTCTGTTTTTTCGTTTATTTTGATTCCTCCCATGCTGCCATAAGCACTTGGAGCAAACTTCAGCGCATAGAATTTATGACCATCAATGGGTTTTAAATATCTCCTCTTCTTATTAAATTCCTGATCGAACCCTGACTGACATGCCTCATTATACTGTTTTAAGGTCTCTGTTAATCCCTCTTTATCAATACCAGTTTTTTCTGCCAGCTCTTCTATGGTATCTGCCACGAACAGAACGTCACTGCCGTTTTTTACATGCTCTTCCATTTCCTGATTAAAATAAGACATGTCCATGGATGACGTTACCACATTAATGAGGTCCAGACCATTTTCCTCATACCGCTTTAAAATTTTATCATCAACGATGGAAAATACAACACGGTTTTTCTGGCGTGCAATGGCATTGACAGAGAAAACAGGATTTTCGACGACTTCTTCATTATAGAAACGTTTGCCATCAAGATTCACAAACAGGTTTGGCTGACGGAAGGGAAGCTCAATGGGTGCGTAACCGCCTGTATTAGGTGCAAAGAATACCAGCTCCATGTCCATGTAATCTTTTCCTGCGCCAGCATCCCAGGCCATCTGAATGCCGTCACCTGTCAGTCCTGGTATCCGATAGGAATAAAGATCTTTTCCCCATTCATAAGGAGTATATTTCTTAATGAATTCAGGACTGTCACCAAATCCACCAGTTGAAATAATAACGGCACCGGCATATACCTCCAGCTCTCCTTCCTTATCACTGGCAGTCACACCGATGATATCCCCATTGTCTTTGATGAGATTCTTAACGGGAGTTTCCAGCATAATCGTAACACCAAGTTCTTCTGCCCGCTCTGTCATTGCCTTAATCATGGTTGCAGCCGCACGGAGCCCTGGATTTCCGGTTTTCGGTTTGATGATGTGCCATGTAGCTTCTGAGCCAGGAAAGTATTTGGATGGCAATGCAAATTCTACGCCCATATCCTGAAGCCATTCAATGGTCTCTGAAGACTGGTAAATATAGTTTTTCACAAGCCTTGCGTCAGATCTCCAGTGAGTATAATCCATGAATTTTTCAAATGCCCGTTCTCTTGTAAGATCAATCAGACGTTCCTTTTGAAGTTTTGTTTCCACACCGAGAAGCCCCATTGCCATATTGGCACATCCTCCTGTAGTATTGGCCTTCTCAAGTACAATAACCTTTGCCCCTTTTTCTGCTGCTGTAATTGCTGCAGCAAGTCCTGCTGCCCCACCGCCTATTACGGCGATATCTGCATCGAATTCTCTCATGATACTTCCTCCTGTTTTTGATTTATTCGCTTCTTCTACGTCTCCTTTGAGACATTAAGCTGCCTTGACTGGAATCGGAAGGAGTACTTCCCACTGGCACCGGTATGGTTGGAAGATTGGGCACAGAAGTACTCGATTTTAAGATGGCACCGGATTCACAGGTCCGTACACAGTCCCCGCATTTTGTGCAGGAGGCTGAGTCAATGATATGAATCAGTCCGTTGCTGCCCTTTATGGATTCTGCTTTGCATGCCTTTGCGCATTGATTGCAGCCAGTACAGGCTTCCGGTGATATATAATAAGTAATGAATTTTTTACAGACCAGAGAGTCACAGCGCTTTCTCTTAATATGGCGTTCGAACTGCTCTCTTTCACTGTCTATGATATCTTTGGCTATTTTTCCCACTTCCCTGCCAAAATCACAGCCTGAGCCGATGGACATATCCTGGGATATTTCACTTATTACGTCTATATCTCCCTCACGGCCACCTCCCTGGGTAATGGATTCTGTAAGTACAGAAAGCTGCAAGATCCCCTCTCTGCATATGACACATTCCCCACAGCTTTTGCGGCGAAGGGAGTCAGAAAGGGTCTTTAGCCGTTCCACCGGACAAGGACTCTTTGCTTCTTTTTCATATGTATTTGATATAAAGTCTTTGATCTCATCCGCAGACGTTTCTTTCCATTGTTCTCTTTCTTTTACTACCATAATCCGCCCTCCTTCTCCTACTTGATTTTGTAATGTATCCAAAGCTTTGGCCTTGTGATCTGGGCCCTTAAATCACATTGCAGACATCTTCCGGCTTCTCCACATGCGGCTGATTCCTTGTAGCACGAATCTACGCAGCCTTGTCGTTCGACCTCTAAAAAGCCTTCCGATCTTCCCAAAAATGGATTTGGTGTCACGTCTTTTGTCAGCTTATCTTCAATATCCCCATCCCCATTTAACTCCTGGCCAATAACAGAAGCAGCCTTACGTCCTGCAGCAATGGCCTGTACCACGGAATGGGTACCATATACGGCGTCTCCTGCAGCAAATAAATCCTCTCTGCCCTTCACTCTGATTTCATCGTCCGTATCAATGAGATTGCCTTTCTTTACCGGAACATCCCATTGCTTTGAAAGCTCTGGCTTTTGTCCCGCGGCAAAGATAATGGTATCGGCTTTTATCACATGTTCTGAATCAGGCTTTACTTCTAACTGTAATTTCCCGCTTTCATCAAAGGTAAAGGAAGAGACCTCCTGGCACTTAACCCCTGTGCCCTCATTTTCTGAACCTTCGATTGACAGAAAGGTTCTTCCATTCATCAGTCTGATTCCTTCTTTTAGTCCTTCTGAAATCTCTTCCTCACTGGCAGTCATGGCTTCCCGGCTTTCCAGACATGCGATTACCACGTCCTTCGCTCCCAGGCGCAGGGCTTGTCTGGCACAGTCAAACGCAACATTTCCACCTCCAAGAACAACTACCTTTTCTCCCACAGACTCTGAGTTTCCTAAGGCTGCTCTTTCTAAGAACTCAATATTTTCATAGACATTGCTGTAATCAGCTCCTTCTATCGGCAGACGGTTTCCCTTACCAGCCCCAACTGCCAGTAATATTTTATCAAAACCCTTGCTTTTCAAATCTTCTAAGGATTCTACCTTTGTATTGGTTAATATGGTGACTCCTGCCCGTTCTATTTCAAGAATCTCTGCCTGGACAGCCGCTCTGGGAAGCCGGTACTTTGGAATTCCTGTAGACAGCATTCCTCCTGCCACCGGCGATCTCTCAAAGACAGTGACCTCATGGCCCAGCTTAGTGAGATAATACGCAGCGGTAAGACCTGCAGGGCCGCTTCCAATCACTGCTACCCGTTTTCCTGTTTTCGGTTTATAGGTCACGTGCTCTCTCCAAAGCCCTTCATCCTTTGCTGCTGCAAACTTCTTAAGCTCACGAATGGACAGGGACTGGTTGATTTCCTTTCGCCTGCACGCACTTTCACAAAATGCCATACACACATATCCCAGAGAATGGGGAAAGGGTGCTTTTTCTCTTATGGTGGCAATGGCATCCTGATATCTTCCTTCCTTGATGGCGCGCACGTATTTTGGCACATTCGTATGAATGGGACATTCTGCCTTACAGGGAATCAGTTCAAGGTCCCGGTTTAAATTCGGCTTAAAGACTCCTTCCTTATCCTGCAAGGCTCCTGTTGGACAGACCTCCACACATGCTCCGCAGAAACGGCAGTTCTCTTCTGCCATGGTGTGGTGATTTTTAACGTCAACCATGACCCTGTCATCTTCCGTCATCTCATAATTTAGTACATTAACACCACGTAGCTCCTTACAGGCTCTTACACAGCGGCCACAGGATACACAACGGTTCAAGTCCCGGACAAACAGTGGATTTTCCGTATTCACCGGCACACTGTTTAATGTTCTTCGAAGCCTTGAGGTGCTGACCTCCAGATATTGGATTAAGGACTGTAATTCGCACTTTAAGTATTTGGGACAGGTGGTGCAGTCATCCACATGATTTGCCAGCATCAGTTCCATGGAAAGACGACGCATGGCATTTAATTTCTCTGTCTTTGTATGTATCACCATTCCATCTTCCACCTGAGTGGTACACGATGTTTTGATTTCACCCCCGCCTTCAATCTCTACCACGCAAAGCCTGCATTCGCCTGCATCCGGCAGATCGGGATGATGACACAGATGGGGGATATATAAATCTGCTTCCAAAGCTGCGCTTAGTATGCTTTTTCCTGGATCAACCTCCAAAGAATATCCATCAATTGTAATTGACACCTTTTCCATTAAAGCCCTCCGTTCTCTTCGTTCCATTTGACAAAATAACTCTTATTGACTCTTTTTATTAATAATCTATAATAGACTATATGGTCTGCCATAGGGGCAGAGTCAACCAGAAAGTGTGAAAAAAATGACAAAACTATATTCGATTGGGGAAGTATCACGTATTTTAAATATTCCGATAAAGGCACTTCGGAATTATGATCAGATCAACTTGCTGAAACCCTCTCAAACAGACGCTTTTACCAAGTACCGTTACTATAGCTATGATCAGTTTTTTATTATTGACGTAATCCGTTATTTAAACAAAACACTTAACGTTCCACTGGAAGATATTAAAATATTAATCCAGGAAAGCAACGGAATTGATAAATTGTTAACGATTTTAGAGTCCCATCAGAATCAGCTAAATCAAAAAATCAGTGACCTGGAATATTCCAGAAAAGTGACCGGCAGTCTCATTACTGATTTGAAGCACCGAATGAAATATCCAGAAAAAATTGAAATATTTGAACAGTATCTCCTTACCAGAAATCTATACTATAATGAACTGAATGTTTCCATCTATGATCTGGATAAACATGTAAGCCGCAATACCATAGATGGCTTTCATAAAAGCAACAGCGAAACAAATATCATGTGTACATATTATTCCATTCCAGAGCTGAATGCAGACACTCACCTTCAGGTGAAAGGGTTTGGTATCTTTTCCGATCAGAAAATACCTGGACTGTCATGCAGAATTCTTCCCGAAGGCCGGTATCTGACGAAACGCTTTTTATATTCTGAGGAAAACCTGGTTCTTGCCCTCCATGAGATGATTGAATATACAAAGGAGCGGAATATCTGCATTGATAATCACGCATACCTGGTCTCTAAAATGGTTAACGTATCCGCAGCTTCCAAGTACAATTACTATATGGATTTACAGCTGCTGCATTTGCTGAATGAAAATGAGTAAAAAATATGACCGGAATGAAAAAGCCTCTTTCATTTTTTGAAAAAAGCTTTTTCATTCCGGTCATCATGGCAAACTTCACTCCCCCATGGTATCAGGAAAAAATCAGGTACTGTCTTGGATCAAAGCCCAGTGTTTTAAATTCAGAACACAGATAATCAATGCGCAAAGGCGTTATTTTAATCAGGTATAAGGCAGTATGCAATTTTTTTAAGTTCTCCGGCGGAATCATTTTATATGCCAGTAAATCCATGTATTCTGCCGTCCATGGTTCTACAAGCTCGGCAGTGCCCGTGACCTGCATTCCTCCCAACTGGCCAAAACCAGTATAGCTGTTAAAAATGGCAAGGCAAACATTATGATTTCCTTCCAGTCCCCGAAATTTAAGCCCGCCTTCAGAAAACAGCCAGAATTTCTTATCCTTAAATTCGTACTCAATGGGAGTACAGCGAACAAAATCGTTACAGCCCGTAGAGAGTGCACAGGTGTTGTGCCCCTTGATAAATGATTCCATATGCTGCCATAAAGTAATCTCGTCCATTCGGACGGACTCCTTCTCTTTATCCAGCCAATAGCTGGCAGCTTTCTTATAATCCATGAAAAATCCTCCTTTGATTTCGTCCAGTACCCACCTGTAAATAACCATATTACTTCATTGTATGTATTTACTTTTCTTGTCATGTGCTCAATCATAAGGGCAAAATACAGGATTTCGTCTTTTTATGACAGACCAATCCTGTATTCATCTGCTTCCCGGAACTTCCACATGAAGCTTTCTGTAGTCAGCAGGACTGACTCCCAGCTGGAGTTTGAAAAACTTTGTAAAGCTGGAAGGTTGATCAAACCCAAGTTTTTCTGCTATCTTATATATTGGTTCCTCGGTGGTAAGAAGCAGACTTTCAGCAAGCTCCAAAATCTTAAGTTTTATAAATTCCTGAGCTGTTTTTCCGGTTTCCTTCTTCAACATATCGGACAGATAATTAGGGGAGTACCCCATGGACTTAGCAAGCCCTTTGACCGACGGCATTCCCGACTGTTCCATTGAAGTAACGGTACAAAATTCATTTAACAGGTTGGTGAATCTTACTACAGATTCTTTTACCACAGCTGTTCTTGTTATGAATTGTCTTCCATAAAAACGCTTTGCATAATTTAGCAGCACCTCTAGATTGGATAAAATCAGATCGTTGCTATACGTGTCCAAATTTCCGCTAAACTCTATCTCAATATTTTTTATTGTTCTCTCAATGGTCTCTTTCTCTGTATCAGAGAGATGCAACGCCTCATTTGCATCGTATTCGAAAAAACTGTATTCCGGCATTTTAGGCCACAAAGAGCTGCCGCGGATCAAATCAGGATGAAAACAAAGCATCCAACCATTGGTTTTTGCTTCTCCACTCCTTTTTATCTTTGCAATGGTCTGCCCTGGTTTAGTGAATATCAGGCTGCCCTCGTGAAAATCAAAGTATTTTCGCCCATACATCAGTTCACAGTCCGGATTATTTTTTAATGAAATCATATAATAATTCATTGTTACCAAAACATTGTAATACTCTTTTCCGGGATTTATCTTGTCCAGGTCAATGAGGGTAATCAAAGGGTGTTTTGGCTTTTCGCATCCCAGCAGTTCATGTAACACAGAGATTGAATCAATCCTCATAATTGCACATTCACCTCTTTTCTTTTTTCTCTATTCCGCTTTCTATTATACACATTTCTTATGCTCTGTAACATATCCAAATCAACGATGTATATTTGTAATTGGGATAAATAAATCTGTAATCAGAATATGGTCTCCTAAAGAATTTCAGTTTAACATTAGAACAGGAACAAAGAGATTGCCCATGTAAAGGAGATTGAATGAATGAAAGATTTTATAAGTTATAATCCAACAAAAGTGGAATTTGGCAGAGATAAGGAAAACTTCATTGGCAGCTACATGATGCCTTACGAGGTTAAAAAGGTTTTAATCGTTTACGGCTCAAAGCGCATTAAAGATACCGGCCTGTTTGACAGGGCCACTAAATCCTTAACAGAGAATGGCATTGAATTTATAGAGCTTTCGGGAATAAAAAGTAATCCCGTTATCAGTAAGGCAAGAGAAGGGATTCATTTTGCTAAGGAAAATAACATTGATGCCATCCTTGCTATAGGAGGAGGATCCGTCATTGATACTGCCAAAGTCATTGCAGCCGGAGCCTTATACGATGGTGATCCCTGGGATCTGTGCACCTATAAAAAATCTCCGGAATCAGCCCTTAAGCTATTTGTTATTCTGACACAATCAGCCGCTGGCAGCGAGACGAACTCTACGGCTGTCATCGGAAATGAGGAAACGAAGGAAAAATTAGGATTTAACAGTTTGGCTTCTTTTCCTGTGGTTTCAGTCATAAACCCTGAATTGCAGTCAACTGTCACCAGTAATTACCTTGCTTATTCTGCTGTTGATATTGCCTCACACTGCCTGGATCTTTATTTTACTGCTACTTACCTTCCTGATTTTACGGCTGACCATATTGAAACTATAGTGAAAACTGTAATCCGTACAACAGACCTGCTACTTGAAGACCCGGAAGATTACAATGCCAGAAGTGAATTTATCTGGGCTGCGTCACTAGCCTTAGACGGAAGTACGCGGGCAGGGGTGGAAGGCAACCGCTTTGACACCCATCTAATTGAGCACTCTCTTTCTGCCTTATACGATGTTCCTCATGGAGCTGGCCTGGCCGTAGTTCTTCCCTCATGGATGAACTGGCAAATGCCAATGAACCCGGAACGGTATAAAAGATTTGCTCGTAATGTATTTGGTTGCTCCACAGCCAGAGAAGGAATTGAGGCATTTAAAAACTGGATCATAAGCATTGGCGCTCCTGTTACTCTCGAAGAAATTGGTATATCTAAAAAAGATGTCCATAAAATTGCTGTTCACATCTTCCAGATCATTGAATTATCAGGAATGCAGTCATTATTGCCAATTGAAACATTAGAAGAATTATTAAATCAGATGTAAAGTGACTGTTTTTGAAAACATAGGCCTGATATGATATACCTTAGTTATCTTAGCCAATGCAGAATTATTTAAACCACAATCCAGATTTGAAAAAGAACTTTCTATTCATGATAGAATCAAAACCAGAGATATTCCGTAAACTATAGAAAAGAGCTTGACGCCCAATGATAAAAATCAGTGGACGTCAAGCTCCTTTTTATAGAGATCCTTCGCTTTAAAGGACCAATATCCATATAAAATTGCCATAAAGAAAAAGAGTATCATCGGCGCAACCCTCAAAATTACAAAGGGTGTTTCAAAGAGAAATGCCTTCCAAAACAGGGAACCAGGCATATCCCAAAGCCCGGGAGTAAAATACCAGCTTTTCACATTCCAGATTTTCCAGTTATCTGAATTTAATAGAAACAGCCAGGTGATCATTAACATCAGGGAAGCAAAGCATTGGGAGGAATACCGTTTGTACCGTCCAGCTTTCGATTCTTTATCTGAAAATATATCATCTGTTTGTGCTCTCCCTGGTATGGGAAGAAAGTATTGGGAACCGGAATAACGAGTTCCGTAAACATGTTCCCAGCCTGCGTCCTCAAATAAGGCAAAATAGTCCTCAAACTGCTTTTTGCCAGAAAATGTACGGTAATCAATTCTGTAACTGAGACTTTGTGGTTCCGCTTCCCGAAACGTATATACGCCAAGGGTATTGTATTTTTCCAGATAGTATCCCTGTTGTGCCATATCATTCAAAAACTTTTCTTCATTTACAAAGTCTGGAATAATTTTAAATTTTTTCATCGTTCCTTGCCTCCAAGCTCTATTCCTTCTGATATTTGAATCAGGTGTCTTAACCGCTCAATTTCTAGTTTCAATAACTCTTTTCCATCCGGGGTCAGAGTATAAACCCTGCGGCGTTTGTCTTCGCTTTTCACTTCAATAATCAGTTTCTGCTTTAATAAATTTTCTATGGCTCCGTAAAGTGTTCCAGCAGCTACCTTTACTTTGTTTTCGCTTAATAACTCAACGTTCTGCATGATGGCATAGCCATGGGACGGAGTTGCCAGAGACAGCATAATGTAAAATGTCGTTTCTGTGAGAGGTAACAGCTTGTTATAATTCATTATCATTCTCCTTTATATCGTACGCCTATATACAGTTTCACTGTACATTTTGATTATATATCGTCAAACTGTATATGTCAAGTAAAAAAAATAAGGTTGATATATAAAGTGCGGTTAAAATAAAAAAGTCCAGTCATAATTAATGTGACTGGGCTTTCCTTTATGGTATATTACTATTTACTTTTTGTTTCACTTAATTCAATTGCAACTTTTGAGACCTTTAAAATTTCCTTTTTTTGCTCCTGGATATCATACGCATGATAAAATCCTTTTTCCACCATATAGTTTGATATGACTTCCTGGGTGTCCAGGACATCGTTTAGCTGCTTTTTAAGAATCTCTCTTATTTCAGGTGAAGTGACCTCGGTAATTGCAATGCCATAATTCTGAATTGCGCTTTTGAGGGAAGTAACAAAATCAGTTACAATAATCTGATCGGTAAGACCTGCCATATGGGCAAATCCGCTTAATACGGTCATGTTTCATTCCCCCCATCTTCTGTAAAATGATTTATAGTTTCTACGCCTCTTACGGTTGACTGTTCCATAAGGCCTCTCAGCTCCTTTACATGGCTTTCACAAACCCCTGCATCTTTTAATAGAATTTCTTTTAAATCCGGATCTGCAATCATGGGGGACATGAGGAGTGTTTTAGACAGGCTCAGGCTTTTTAATATCAAAAGTTCATTTAGCTGAAGTGTTTCGTTTGGCATTATCATATTGATCTGTTTTCCTCCTGTCATGGTTTTAATATAACTTTGATGCAGTCTTCTGTCTTTGTATCGAAAGCATGATATCCATGTTCGGCATCATCTAAGGGCAGCCGGTGCGTTATGATATCCGTTGGATCGAACTTTCCGTCAGCCACAAGATCATACAGCTTTCTCATATATGGGATAACAGGAGCCTGTCCAGTTCTGATGTTTATATTTCTGTTGATGATATCACCAAAAGGGAATCCGTTATAGCGCCCGCCATAAACTCCTGTCACCTGAATGGTACCGCATTTTCTAACGGCCTGGGTCGCCATAATGAATCCTCCCAGAGCACCGCTTTGCAGTTTGGCTCCGGAAGCAACAAATTCAAGCGGTGTCATCTTTCCGTCCATGCCGACACAGTCAATGACAATATCAGCGCCGCCTTTTGTTAATTCCTTTAAATATTCACCCGTATTTCCATGCTGCTCAAAATTAACGGTTTCCACCTGATTATGATCCTTGGCATGCTTTAACCGGTAATCAATATAATCGACTCCAATGACCCGTTCTGCTCCCAACATCCAGCAGAATTTCTGTGCCAGAAGACCGACAGGTCCGCAGCCTAAGACGATGACGGTATGACCCGGGCCTACCCCTGCATTGACGACACTCCAATAGGCAGTTGCCATCGCATCTGATATAAGCACCAGCTTTTCATCCTCCAGCTCACAATCCTCCGGAATTAGAAACGGTGTAAAATTTCCGTAGGGAACTCTTAAAAACTCTGCCTGCCCTCCTGGATATCCACCAAAGGTTTCAGAATACCCGAAGAATGCGCCGCTTTCACCGTTGGGATTGGAATTGTCACACATACTGGTATAGCCATGCTCACAAAAATAACAGTGACCGCAGCTGATATTAAAGGGAATTACTACCCGATCACCCTTTTTTACCTTTGTAACCTCTGAACCAACCTCCTCTACAATTCCCATTGGTTCATGACCAATAATATAATCCTGATATATGTTAGGAATCATATCGTGAATGAGATGAAGATCGGAACCGCAAATAGCAGAACTTGTTATTTTAACTATGACATCATCTTTTTTTCTGATCTTGGGCTCAGGTACATTCTTTACCTCCACCCGCTTTATCCCCTGAAATGTTACTGCTTTCATGTTTTCTTACCTCTTTACTTTTCCGGAGTGGCAAATGTACCAAGACGGCTTGTATCTCCTGGGAACAAATCAAGAGCAGCAATCTGGCTCAATGTGGTTGACGATTCAATATCCATATTAAATTGTTTCTTTAAATCCACGGGATGAAACCAGCCCTTTGATATCATCAGACTGGCAATCTGCCCATGCAATTCAATCCCTTTATTCAGCTGATTTCGCAGAACCTTTCTCACCTGGGGAGATGCGGTTTCAGATAAAGCAATGGCTGTGTTTCGTACACCGTTTTTTGAGTTGAGCAAAAGCATCAGTGCCATATTGGTATCAATAAGCTTTGGCATCCCTTCTGAATTTCTTATTTCCAAAAAATCATTAATCATAGATCTCCCTCACACTTTGATTTCCGGGGCCATTTTTAATAGCTCCTGAAGCTCTTTAATGTCTGTCATGGTTGATTGTACACACGTTTCAAGCAGTTTTTTTAAGTCCTGGTCAAATACTACACCTTCTGTCAGCTTTGATGACGTCATGCAAACCGTCTTTAAATTCAGTAATTCATGTATCTGCATGGTCTCGTTCAAAGCCAGATTACTTTTTTCCATATAACATCTCCTTAGAATACATAAAATTTATATTGTCTAATGTATCCAATGTTTTTGTTATTACTCTTTTAATTAGTAAAAAATGGATTTTATTCAGTCTGTCTTATAAATATACAAAAAAAGAAAGAGACACTCATCTTTTTAACGATGAAATGCCTCTCTTATGTTTAATTGTACAAGGGGAATTATATGCTATCTCATTTTAACGGAATTGATTTAACAGACGGATAAAATGATTGGCTTCTCTAAGCACATGGTCACCAAGAAGGGGTAAAATAATACTGCGTATTTTGCATTCAGAGATTCCACTGGTACCGGCTTCCTTGAAGTTCTGATACCTGAGAGTTTCCTCCAGAGTCTCTCCTGTAATCTGTTCCATGGTTGCATCTGTGGCATTTCTGGCCATTTCCAAAAGATCTGCGTACTCATGAGCAAAGTTGTTTGATGTATTAATCAGCTCGCCTTCCGTGGGATCTAATAATCCCCGGATGAATAAAGCATGCTCCATCATGATCTGATCCCAGAATAGTTCTGTATCTTTTACATCGTTATAGGGATACTCTCCACTTTCCAGCGCGGCAAGCTGACTCCGGTACATATTGGCTTCCCTCAGAATATGATCAATGAGCAGCGGATAATTCATGGTAAACATATTGCATGCCAATACTTCATTTAATACTCTTGTCTTAAATTCAATCAGGCCGTCCAGCAATGGTATGGTCTGAGTATTTAACTGTCTTACCTGCTGTACCATATCCGATGTGATTTGAGGATTCTCAAGACCATAAAGGTCCGCTTCCATTCTCGTAATATCCTGATTGATTACGATACCAGTAAAATTCTGGGTCTTTTGTTCCGTACCTAAGGTATATTCAGTTACGATTTCACCGGAAGATACCACGTTGGGAGTAATGATCCCATTGCCTAAAACGACTGCATGATACAAAACATTCTCGAATTGTTCTTTGAACTGATCTGCTACATTGCTAAAATTGGGGTTTGCAGGAGTAAATCCGGCTTCCAGAAAAATAGAATGTTCTTTCATGATGCGGCCGAAAAACAAATGTAATTCCAGAGATAAAATGACGTATTGCTGTTGATCGATCATTCATAACTTCCTAAAACAGTTTTTAATATAATATGATTGAAAGAATGATTCCGTACCTTGGTCTTCACTAAACATCTCTGCTGCAATCAGTCCTGACATCAGCTTTAAAATCTTCATATTTTCATCAAACTTCTATTTCACTGAGACATTTTCATTGTCTTTTATATAAAATCTCCAGGGAAAGTCCTTTGCTTCCTCTGCATAATCAATACCAACACGTTTTGTTGTTACAATGTCAAACTCTTTCTTGATTCCTTCTTCTATATATAACTCATTGCTGCACAAATCCATTCCATTTAAACTTCTGTCTATGGAACATGCTCTGCATAGTTTTCCCGGTCCGTTTGTAAGGCTTTTTCTCTGGCTTTTAGTCAGTACTTCATATGGCGTTCCAAATCGCTTTTGTGCCATCCATTCCAATCCCTCCATAGGTTCAACGGCTCTGATTAAAACGGCCTGAGGCGTTCCTTTCTTATTCACTACCACATTAAAACAGGAGTGCATGCCGTAAATCATAAAAACATAGGTGAATCCAGGCTCTCCGTACATGACTTCCACTCTGGGCGTTCTTCTTCCCTCATAAGAATGGGCTGCCTTATCTTCCACTCCCATATATGCTTCTGTTTCAACGATTTTGGCAGAAATCCTGTTACCGTCAATTTCATGAACAAGTACCTTGCCAAGAAGCTCCCTCGCTACTACAATCGAATCCCTATTATAAAACTCTCTGTCCAGCTTTTTCATTCTTACCGCCTTTTATTTATTCACATTCATTTATATTCAAGCGTCCATCTCTTAACAGAAGGAAAGCCTTCAAAATAGTTCTGTTTTTGAAGGCTTTCCTTGTATTATGCTATTCTACGTTCAGAAAATTATTCATGGATATAGGAACAGCAATAATCTGCCACATCATCGGCAGAAACCTTAAATTTACTGTTAGAAGGAACTTCAAACGCCTGTCCTTCCCCATAGCTAGTCCAATTTTCTTCCCCTGGCAATAAAACATGCAGTGTCCCTGCCAGCACTTCCATCTTCTCTCTCTCGTCGGTACCAAATTCATATTCTCCAGGAAGAATAATTCCAAGTGTTTTTCTTGTACCGTCTTCTAAGTATACGGTACGGCTGGTTACTTTCCCATTGTAATATACATTTGCCTTTTTAATGACTGTTACATGCTCAAACATATTCATGATGAATCCTCCGCTTTCCACTCAAATCTTATGCTATAATGTTACTAATTCTAATCATGAGTCCGCTGTTTCTCAATTACATAGGAAGCACCTGATCTTAAAGAAGATTCTACACTATATATTTCATTCATGCAATTTCATAATTCACGAATTTTCGGAATTTTCTGCTCCATAATTGGACATTTCTATGATTCGTTCTCTCCAAGCAGTATATCCGCGATTCGCTTGCTGGCAAAGCCATCCCCATAAGGATTACTGGCCTGACACATCTTATTGTAGGCCGCTTTATCATGAAGCAGGTTTCTTATGGATTGGTAGATCGCTTCTTCTTTCGTTCCTACCAGGCAAAGTGTACCTGCTTTGATTCCCTCCGGCCGTTCTGTAGTCTCCCGCAGGACAAGTACCGGTTTTCCAAGGCTTGGCGCCTCTTCCTGGATTCCTCCGCTGTCCGTTAATACAAGATAGGCTCTTGCAAGAATATTGTGAAAGTCAAGTACATCCAGAGGCTCAATCAGATGAACCCGTTCCTCATCCTGAAAAACAGAGCCTGCAATCTCTCTGATGAGAGGATTTAAATGGACGGGATAAATGACCTTTACATCAGAATTTTCTTCCAGAATCCTCTTAATCCCGTGAAAGATACCCTCCATGGGTTTTCCTATATTCTCCCGCCTATGAGCAGTCAAAAGGATCAACCTGCTTCCCAAAGCCCATGTCAGCTCCTCATGGCTGTAATCCTTTCTTATGGTTGTTTTTAGGGCATCAATGGCGGTATTCCCGGTCACATATATGTTGTCCTTATCTTTTCCTTCTTTTATGAGATTTAGTTTTGCCTGCTCCGTCGGTGCAAAATGATACCGGGCCACAATGCTGACTGCCTGTCTATTATATTCTTCCGGATAAGGAGAATAGATATCATAGGTTCTAAGCCCTGCCTCTACATGGCCTACCGGAATCTGTAAATAAAAGCTGGCAAGGGCCGTGGCAAAGGTCGTGGTGGTATCCCCGTGAACCAGTACCAGATCCGGGTGCTCTTTTTCCAAAATGGCTTTGATCCCATTTAGTATGTTGGCTGTAATTTCAAACAATGTCTGTTTTTCCTTCATAATGGAAAGATCATAATCCGGAATTACATCAAAAGCATTTAGCACCTGATCCAGCATTTTCCTGTGCTGACCTGTGACCAGAACACTTACCCGGGCATTTTGCCGTTCTTTTAACACTTTGATAAGAGGGCACATTTTAATGGCTTCCGGCCTTGTCCCAAACACCACCATAATGCGTTTCATACTATATCACCTCGTTTTCATTTTCATCTGGTATATTCATAAGCCAGCATAGCCATGATCTGATCAAAGGCAATGATACCGGTTCCATCGGTCATGCCAAAGGCTCCATGGTAGGCATAAGATGTATTAACAATTCTCATGATCTCCATTTTCTTTAAGGCTTTTCCCTGCAGGTCTTTATCCCCAATTTCTCTGGCGATCATAGCTGTCAGAGCATAGACAGCTGTTGAATCATATTGATAGCCGTTTACTGGCTGTCCTTCCACCGTATAGCGTGCTTTGATTCCTTCCCCTGAAATCTCTTTTTTCAGCCAGGCAATGCTTTCCTTAGGAAGCATATCAGCTTCTGCCAGATGTAACAGCGTGACCAATGCCTCCGCCGTATTTAAATCGTCCCTCTCATACTCCCTGGTCTTAAAATTATACCAGCTATAATACAAAGGAAAGCTGTCACTGATTCTGCCTTCCTCAATCAGCTTTCTGGCTTTTTCATATGGTTCCTTTAGGGTCTCATCCCGCTTTGCTAATTCAGACATTGTCTTAAGATCTCCATAGCATAGAGTGAACCGCGTTGCGTACTGCCTGTACTTCCTGTCGTAAAAATCAACATACTGTCCATTGTTTACCCCATACCTGGCAATTGCTGCGGTGTAATCTTTAATTGCTTCCTCATAGCCGCCCCATACTTGGTTTGCTGCTATGAGGGCACTTAAAATTCTGAAATCATCAAGCAGTGCATTGGAATCCGCAGGCATATCTCCTGAAATCTTCCAGGCGGTCAGCCCATATAAGTTCATCTTACCGGTAATAAAGGAAAAGACTTTATCAAACAGCTGTTTGTTATTATTTAATACTGCAAATTCCAGCATCCCCCCCTGGGACTCGCTCAGAACGTCGCTCCTTTCTGTTTCTTCTCTGGAGCTTTCATAGCTTGTGTGGATTCCGCCTTTGTCATCCATCATATTTCCTGTAATAAAATCACAGGTCACCTTACCGCTTCCTTCTATGGTATCCTTTAAATATCCTTCCAATACAGAAGTTTCTGTGATCTGTCTGGGACTCCATGCCCGGATGATTCCCTGTTCATCAAGAAACAAGGAGGTAGGAATATTGTGTAATCCCAATGTTTTATAGGCAGACAGACCATCGTCATAATACGTATTTAAGTCTATTCCCTGCTCAGTTAAGTACTGACTGGCCCTTTCCTTTGTTTCTTTCTTTTGATCCAGCCTATTGATCAGTAAAAAATTGATATCCCCGTATTTTTCGGCCGTCTTAAGTAACTCCTTCATAACCGACAGCTCCTTTTGGCAATCCGGGCACCAGCTGGCCCAGAATGTAAGGATGGTCGTTCTTCCTTCAAAGTCCCGGATGGATACCTTTTTTCCACTCTCATCCTGAAATGAGATATCCGGTATTTTTTCATTTAAATTACAGTATTCCGGCAGCTGGCTTGTTGTATCATCAAGAAAATTATCCTCTGTTTTTTCTTCCTCCCTTTGATTTAGCACCTGTTTTTTTGCTGTCGGGTATACAAGAAGCAGTATGCTGCCTGAAATTACAGTGACAGCCAGAATACAGAGGATGGCAAATAAAATTTTTTCTGGTTTTGACAATGGATGAACTGGTTTCATTTTGGTTTTCTCCAAAGATTTAATTTGGGGGGCTTTCTCGTATGTTTTAAGTTTCCTGCTGTCTTTTTCTTAAGAGCATTCACTTTTTTTAATAATTCCTGATTAGACCTTTCCAGGGTTTGTATCTTATTGATTAATTCTTCTCTTTCCTTCTCATGAAATTTAGGAGGTATTGCTTCTACCTCCCCACTGACATCATTCTCTTTTACAGGAGCGTCTTCCATATATTTCTTAGAAACGGTTACAATTACATTCCCTTTATCAATGGCTGATTTCATATCAAAGGCATTGGTCATTTTATGGTAGCGGGTTTTAATTGCCTCATGCTCCTCTTCCTCAAAATGCTTTAACGCAAGTTCTTCTTTAAGCTTTATTTTATCCCTATCCTGCTTTATAAGATCCTGGGATGTTACAAATCCTACGGCATTTTCAAAGATATATCCAATTCCCACGGAAGCAACGATCATAAAAACCGGAAGCACATGAAAATGATACCGGTTCTGGCTCTCCACCAAAAGGTGCATTCCTACAGTTCCAAGATAGATAAGAATAGGAACATACAGATAAGAAGCCCTTCTCTTTAGCAGATAAATAAGGGTCATAAAGGAAAATAATGCAAATACCATATAGACCATATGATTTGTTTCTCTGGCCTCAATGAGAAAACCTGCCCGCTCTGGAGTCAGATGATTCTGCTCCTTTAAAAACGCCTGATTCCAGGTAACCCCGTAATCATCATTTCCCCAAAGTAATTCATATTTGTTAATAAATAAATCAAACAAAGCCTTTGGATCTTCCTTGATACGCTTCATTGCTTCCTTCCGGCAGGCAATCTGAGCCTCTATAGGAGAACCGGTACGTTCCAGATTTTCATATAAAAACTTAGAATCCTCCTCATTCCAGCCGCCCCTTGATTTCTCATTTAACCCCACCAGAAGATTGTAGCCAACGGATTCTGAAAAGGAAGGAACGGAACGGTTAATGGTAAGCTCCGTATTTGTAGTTAAGACGTTTGACAGGATCAGATAGGAGGTCAGAATTAAAATCCCCCGGACCCAGCCTTTTCCCAAAAGCTGCACCAAAACAGGAATGCTGTTTTGAGGTATATTTGGCAGCCTCATTTTCAGGGGAAGTATGCATATAAGAATGGCTACTAAAAGAATCAATGCCATCGGCCTTATGGCAGAAGTAACTGCAATCAGACAGCCTAACAGAATATGAAGGAGGAGCCCTCTCACTCCATGCTTGGTATCCCCGTGATAATCCATAACAAGATGAAGAAATAAAAGGAGAGATAAATAAAGGAAAAAAGAAAAGGAATACTCAGATGCCAGCATATTGATATAAAGGATCTGAGACGGCCAAAAAGCTGCTGCAGTCAGTGCAATTACACCTGGAAGCCTGCCACCTATTTTCCTGGCGATTCGATAAATAACTAAAACGGTTCCAACAGAAAACAGAACATTGGCAAGCTGTCCATTCCATACACTGGTTCCAAATAGAACAAACACCTGTTTTAAGATGTAGCAATAACCAATGATATGAGGAAACATGGCAATGTAGTTGCAATATCCCTCCCCTTTCTCCTGTAACGTACCACGTTTCATCATTTCTGCCACTTCATAATAAGTTTTGTAGTCAGAGGCCGGCTCCATAGGAAGATGGGCTATCACTGCATAGCGAAGGAAGAAAGCCGCCCACAGGATTAAAACTACATAAGCACCTTCCATCACAGGCATGAATGTTTTTTTCTTTTCCAGCTTCGTCCCTATATCAAGCCTTGCTAACAGCAATGCGATAAAATGAACTCCGACCCAGGTAAGGAAAAAGATGAGGATGAGCATGCCTTTCCTTGCATAGGGATATTCCTGACTATTTCCTATCTCCGAAACGCCACAGATCAAAATATAGGCAAAGCCCACAATGGACAATGAAATGCATAAATAATAGAACCAGTTTTTTTCTAATTTCATACCATTCCTCATTCAAAACTTGTTATTCGTCTCGTTTCCGATACATACGGATACGCAGCAATATGATGATAACCGCAACCAGAATCAAGGACATGGCTGAAGTTGCGACAATGGTAAATATCACAGACCTTTTGTTTTGAACCAGTTTTTCCATCGGCGCTGGTTCTGCATTCGCTGCTGTGCCTTGAATGAATTGAAAGGCAGTGATGCTGGAATCAGGTGCAATGATCACACAATCCTTTGTAAGCTCATCCCTTTTTTTGCTTTGCCTTAGATATTCCTGGACGCGAGATATGGACTCGCTGCTGCACCCGGTAATTGCAAGTAATCCCCGGTTTAAGGAAAAGGGAGATTTTATCAGCTGCATGATTCCAATCTGACCTGCGTAGTCTCTTGATAAAATAAGCTGCTCATTGCTTTCAAATCCTGTCCCATCGGGACTATAATGGAAGCTTAAGCTATCATTGATCTGGGCGATCAGGCTATTATCAAGAAACGTCCCCACAGTTATGATATTATAATCCCCATCATCCTTTTGAAACTCACTTCCCTTTCTTACGAGCAGGCTTCCATAGGGCTTTATTCCGCTGCCATACATAGCTACAACCTGCCCAAGAAGGTTCAGTTCATCTCCAGAAGGCTTATCCGGTATTACTAGCATAACCTGATTAAATTTCCCCTGACTTCGAAACGGGGAACCTTTTACATCAAAGGAAAGATTTATCCCATTAGAAGGAGGTAAGAAAAGAGTGGATTCTTTGGAAACATAAGCCCATGGCATATCACTTTGTCTAGGTGTGCAGATCAGATCTGCAATCTCTAAATCAAAGGATATCTTTATGCTGCTTGCAGCTGTTCCTAAAATATCCCCTGGCATTTCAAAATTCAGCTCATCCCCGGAGGCATTTTCCTTGCTTAGGCGTTTACTGGCAATTGGTATCTCTCCCCAGGATACAGTGACTAGGGATCTTGTAAAATCAAGATTCTCGCTGTATCTGAATTTTAATGCTACTTTTCCCCCTTCTGAAAGCACATAATCTCCAGTTACGGGAAGATAGACATAATTGTCCTGGTGAAAGGGACCGACAAACATCAGTCCGCTGCCCATAATATCCTCCAGCGTATAATTTCCTGCCATCATGTCGCTTTGCTTCCCTGCGTTCACAGCGATCTGACCGCTTCCTTTTTCTATGACAGCGGTCTGACCGCTCTCCTGCATCACCCGGTTTTCATCCATAAGCATATTGGAAGCCTCTATCAGGCTATCTTCTTCCATAGACGTTATAATGAGAAGCGGTCTGCCCTGAGAATCATCGGTAAATGTCACGGTTGCATTTCCAGTGGAATCAGGAGCTTTGCCTACCAGATTTTTATATTCCGCAGGAAGGTTATCGTAGGTAGATACCAGTATGGTTCTGGTAGTATCTTTATTTGCTGCATCAGATAAAAGGCATACTTCAATCTCATTCTTAGCTTTCGTCTCAGAGCTTAAGTCCGCCATTATATTCATAGCCGCAGCTACCTCTCCACTTACAGCCTGATCGGAAACAGCAATAGTAAGACCTTTTCCTGTGGGATTATAGGTGGACATAAATGGATAGGGATAATAAGAAATCCGGTGTTCCGGGTCTTTGGCCTCATAACCGCTCCTGATATGGGATGTATCATAAATCCGAAGCCAGTTGGCATCCGAAGCATCATCCACACAGCCTTCCTCATCGAAAAGCCTGGCATAAGCAGAAATGGTCAGGGAGTTAAAACCGGTACGAATTTCACTTACCGGTATCTTTACGTAGAGAATCTGAGGGCTGCCATTTTTATACTCCAGACGGTAAGACTGAATGGGCACACCATTGACTGACAGAGTTATGGAGGAGGCCTTTCCTTCCAAAAGCTGGCTGACATCATACTGAAGCTGGGCATAAACATACTTTACATCCCAATAACTGGGCGCAAAGAAATAAAGATCCGCAGACGAATAAATTCCTTTTAAGGTTTTCTGAGTAAAAAAATCATCCTGGGTATAGGTGGTGGGCTCATGGGCCGGCTCAGTCACATCCGGCGGGACCGCTTCCTCCGGATCAGCAACCGGAAGGAGGGGCGCCTGACTTTCAGTTTCCGGCTGTCCTTTACTTGTCACAGTCTGAGCAGTTGGCCTTATTTCTGCATATACTCTGGGTGCCAGCCCTTCTAAGATGAAAAGGACGAGTACCAGAGATACCCAAAGCTTTTTTTGTATTTTCATCATCATCCTCGATTCTTCCGCAAACGGCGGCATATTCTCCAGCTTATTGCTTAGTATTCCCAGTTTTTTTCTCTTTCCTCTTCCCACCTGCTTCTTCAAAGCGCTCTGTTTTATCCCATATGACTTCCTTGTTAAAAAGCCTGTCCTGAACGCCCTGTATCACTCCGTTTAAAACCACCAGCACCCATAGCTTTGCATAGGTAAACAGCATAACAAAGGTGAGTAACAGGTTGCTGAAATTAAACTCATTTTTTTCTACCGATAGGGTAATTGCAACATTTAACACAAATAACAGAATGGCCATCTCCCAAAGAAGGGAAGAGAAGCCTCCCAGGGTCACATACCAAAAACCCAGAATTCCCATGACAAAGATCAAATCGGAAAAAACAAGGGAAGTAAACATCAGAAGATAGACCAAAGCATAGTAAATCACATCAAGCCTCATTCTTCCAGCTTCCGGATCAAACGCATATTTAAAATTGCTTTTCAGCACATATAAGTTTCCCTTTACCCAGCGGGTTCTTTGCTTGAACCACTGTTTTAGTATCTGAGGTTCCTGCTCCCAGGTGACTGCGTGGGGGATAAATTTAATATAATATCCCATTCGGTACAAGCGAAAACTGATTTCCGTATCCTCTGCAAGTGCATTGACATCCCAGCCTCCCATTTGATCGATCAGCTCTCTTCGGATTACATAGTTGGTACCAGGTATGGTACACAGCTTAAAAAAGAAAAAACGTCCGGCCTGGTTCATGCACTGATAGGCAAGGGTTTCGATGTTAACAAATCTGGTAAGCAGAGAAGCATACTTATTCCTGGTCCTGAATTTACCGATTACAGCACCTAATTTATCATCTGACATCAGATTCTCTACGAGAATTTTAAGCGCCTGCCGTTCCGGGGTGTTGTCTGCATCATAGATTGCGATTACTGTACCTGACGCCACGGAAAGTGCGATGTTCAATGCATTGGATTTTCCCTTTCCTCCCACAATATTGTCCGTATTGATTACAATGATTCTGGACTCCGGATTGTCATGCTGTATCTGTTTTAGCACCTCACTGGAATTATCCGTAGAATTGTCATTGACCACAATGATTTCATATTTATCCCTGGGATAATCAAGCTTTATCAAGGCTTCCATGGTTTTTTGAATCACAATACTTTCATTATGGGCAGGAACCATGACAGTTACCATTGGATATTCCGGAATTGCTTTATGACCATCTGTGCGGTACATCCTCATAATATAGAGAAAACCGCCAATGGAAAGCATAATATTTAAAAACATCAGTCCCCATATGGCAAAGATGGAATACAACGCCAGTACATCGACAATTGACATATACCCTCCCACAAATTAAAACATTCAAAGAAACAGATTTTTTAACCCTGGTCTTTCTCTTTTTCTCCACTCCCAAAGAAATAATTTCTGCGGTTGTTGTATCTGGCAAACAAGATAAACAGGAGAAAAACCAGAGAGGTAATACCCACCATGAAAATCAGCAAACGGTTTTGAGATGTTAAGTCCTTGGAAAACCGCTGGAGCATATTTCTGTGATAATCAAAATTTTTCACATAAGTGCTTGGAAGAAAGCTCAAATCCTGTTTCTTTTGATTGAGAATCAGACCTTGATTTCCATACGTCATTAAATCCTTTTCCATCCAGTAGCTGTGTTCCATGTCCCACAGGCTTTTTAAAGGAATCCTGGAGCTGCGGCAGGCATTGATTTTTAACAGGATTTCAGATGGATCCGCCTCCATGGAAATCCAAACTGCAGTGGAATAAGCGGAAACATAGCTTGTACCAAGGTCGTCAAGAGCCACAGAACTGCCAATCCACTGATGACCGTCTTTATAGACCTCATTGGTGTTTCCCTCTGATGCATCAAGATAAGAATCCTCCTCGTTGGAGGTAACGATTGTCTTAAAATGCCTCATGATCTCAATGGTATCCGGGTGAAACATCCAATTACGGGGCACCTGTAAGGCAAGAGGATACACTCCCTGTTTGTTGTAGATTGAGAGGGCCTGTGCCAGATAATCCAGAACAACATTTTTATCAAGGGGATTCATCTGATTGATGGGAGTATTGATAATAACTGCCCCTCCATTTGCCTGGGCATACCGTAGAATCTCGCAAAAGCGGACCATAGCCGGATAATCCCCGTTCACATACATGGGCATGACTGATATGACAAATGGTGTCTTTCCTTTTACCAGCATTTTAACCACGCCCATCAGCTTTTCTGGATCCTCATAGGGGTAAACCTTATTAACTACAATATATTGAGGAAATATATTGGGACTTCCGTTAAAGGGCCATTTCCACTGGGCCACTTCTTTTATGAATACAGCCTTTATCAATGGATCATCGAAATCCGTTATCGGTAAATGAGTCAAAGCCCCTTCTCTTGCACAAACATATCCTTCTTTCTCACTTACAGTAAGTCCTCCATTTTTATAACTTAAGTTTTTTAAAAACAGAAAAAACGGTTCCTTTGCCATACTGGTCCGCTGGCTCAGATCATCAAAATTATAACGAATCTTACCCGTTGTACTTTTGATGTACTCATAAGACTGGTCCCTTCCTGTCTGATCAAGGTATGCCTTTAAAAATTCATTGCCAACAAAAAAGATATGACTTGCTTCTTTCGTCTCCCCGGTGTGATTCTCCTCGTACAATCTAAGCTTTTCTGGAAATTCACTGGGGTACGTGGTGATATCGTAACAGATGACATAAGAGAATTTATTTAGGTCATCCATGCACTCAGAAGCAGTTCCATAGCTTACTTTAAAGCTTTGATACGTGAGGATTTCAACCATATCAGAGACCATCCTCCCAGTATTCTTATCAGAACCGTCACTGTAAATAATTAGAATATCGCCTTTTTCTATCTGCTTTTGATCCGCGGCCCAAACCGCTGGCTGACAGTATAATGCGGATAAGACATACATGGCAAAACCAATTATCCATCTTTTACACATCGTATTGAAGTTCATTTTCTACCCTTTGCTTAAATTGCATCATGTCATCTCCAAACTCTTCCTTACTGTATTCCATGCTGGCCATTTTCACTTCTATCTTAATGGCATGATCGGCAATGTCAGAAAAAGCATCCCTTTCTGAAATCCGGCTTCGCAGCCTCCCCATAGCAATTTCGCTTCCTTCCTTGTCACAGGTCATAATGATTGCCAGACTTCCTTTGTGATCGGTAGAGTAAGTCTTGTCCTCTACCCGGACGGTGTCGGATACAATCTGAGCCAGACGCTGTATCACCCTCTCATAATTCTGGCGTGACAAAATGCTTTTAAGCTCTGATTCATATTTAAGCACGATAACCATGAGAGACAGGGGGAGCTTGTTTCTTTCTGCATAGGATACCTGGATATACAGATCATGATACAAGCTTCTTAAGTTATATAGCTTTGTAAGTGGATTCACCATGACCAGTTCCTCCACCTGCTCCCTTAAGATATCATTTTCCAGTTCCAGCTTTCGATTGCCGGAAACAAACAAATACATGGCTGCTACGGATAGTATAGGAAGAAATATCCACACAAAGCTGATCAGTGGAATTTCCGTCTCATAGGCAAGAAACAGATACAAGCGGTAAGCCGTATAAATGAGGACCTCCAGACCTGACAGCACAATGGACAGACCAAACAGCTTAAAGCCAGTGAGAAGTATTGCTAAAAAGATGAAAAGAAGCATAAGCACGGCTTCAAAAAGCAATGGTTTGGGCGTGTAGCTCACGGTCAAAGCCCCTGTAAACAGACAGGCGAGCAATAAGACCAGCCCCAGATCCTGGAACAGATAGCCATACGATTTATGCTTTGTCATTTGTCCTTTTTCCTCCTATTCTTCTACACCTAAGACAACCAGATTCCATACTTTTTAAACGATCTTTATCTTATGCTGCAGCTCCGCAAACACACAATATGTCATAATATCAAGGGAAAGTCCCACCAGGAAGGTGCGCTGAACCATTTCTGCATCACCACTGCCAATAATCACGATGATTGACTGGGATAACAGCACCCCTAAAACAGTAATAAGCATATCTAAAAAAATGGTATTGCTCCGATTTTCTCCAGGCCGAATGGAATACCCTTTGTAAAACAGGAAGAAGATAAACCCCGTAAGCACAATAAGATAACCAATGGTTTTAGGCGCCGACATCATCTTAAAGGTGCTCCAGCCTGACCAGAAAAGACTCTTCGCCTTTAGGGGCATTCCCGCAGATATTTCATAATTTCCGCAGCTTCCTCTTCTGATATCCATTCCTGCCCCAATAGAGACATCAATCATTCCTAACATGCTTCCCGGATGGCGAAGGTAATAGACGGCTATGTCAGAAGCAGAGTATTGATCCAGAAATCCATGGTACAAGGAATCATCTCCTGCCTTTACCAGGGGCAGATAATCGTAAGCCGAGGAATCGGTCAACAGCTCATAAGAAGGATTGATTCCGAACTCCTCAAGGGTTTCTGATGGACTTGATGATACAAATAATACCCCTCTTGTCATTGCATGCAATTTGCTGGTCTCACCGAAATCAGATGGATAGATGAAAATACATAAAATAGAAATCAGGCTGAGAACAAAAGCAGTTCCTATGCAGCTAACTCCCCAGATAAAACTTCTTCTTACAAAAATAAGCCTGATGACATATATGGCAAATAAAAAGCCAAGAACTGCACATTGACGTCTGGAGCTGAGTAAAATGACAGCCGAGAATAAAAACAGCATCAGACTAAAAAAATCCCGGTAGCCGGACCGTTCTTTTTGAAAAGACATAGAGGCACCAACACAGTAGAGCATTGCAATGAGCCATATGGCTTCCGGATAAAAGGAGTTAAAGTAGGTTAAGTATCCGATATCAGAAAATATTACGAGTCCGGCTGCCGCAATCAATGCTCCCTCGGTAAATTGCCTCACCCGCTTACATACCTCCCGAATCAAGAGATACACGGCTGGAAGATAAAGGATCAGATAAAGAAGTCCTAAAAACCGGATATCAAAATAATGGTCTCTTGTAAATAAATAATCCAGTGACTTCGCTATCCTTAAAATGATTACCTGACTGTTTATAGTCTTGCCCGGCATATCCTCCCCCGATGCAACGGTTGAGTAGGTTTTTATAAAATAATTGTTATAAATGAGGTCCGGCTCTCTTTCTATATAGTAAATACCAGCTGATCTCATCACCTCATCGGTGGAACCGTCTCCTGCCACTCCAAGATAATTAGGTAAAAAGAGAATGACAAAAGCAATTATCGCAGTTATGACTGTAACAAGAAGAGCCAGCCGGGAAGGGGAATACCTGCCTTCCATCTTAAAATTCACATTTCTTAAAAATCCCCTGATCTTACTCAGAAACGTCACGAATCTGGTAAGATGCCTGGCTGCAAACGACTCTTCACGATTCTTCATGCTGTTTCTCCAAAAGATTATTTGTTTCCACGTTATACCTGGGACGCTGTTTTACTTCTATATAAATCTTTCCGATATAAGTTCCTATGAGGCCAACCGACAAAAGCTGAACCCCGCCGATAAACCATATGGACAAAATAATAGAGGTCCAGCCTGCTACTACTCTTCCCGATAAATAGGAATAAAACCCATAGATCGCTGCCAGAATGCTAAAGAGCACAATCAACAGGCCAAGATTCGTAATCATGAGGATGGGCTGAATGCTAAAGGAAGTTATACCCTCAAAAGCCATAGAAAGCATCTTGCTGAAAGGATATTTGGATTCTCCGGCAATTCTTAATTTCCTGTCGTACGTAACGACTGTGGAACGATATCCAATTAAGGGGATGATTCCCCTTAAAAAGAGATTTCTCTCCTCATAACGGGAGAATACCTCTACGGCCCGTTTGGACATGAGCCTGTAATCTGCATGGTTGTATACAATATCAATCTTCATTGCCCGCATTAACCGGTAAAAACCAAGGGCAGTTGTTCTTTTAAAAAAAGTATCGGTATCTCTTTTCTTTCTGACTCCATAAACAATGTCATAGCCCTGAATAAATTTATCTACCATCTCCTCTATGACAGAAACATCATCCTGCAAATCAGCATCAATGGATACAATCATATCTCCGTAATCCTTTGCCGCAAGAAGTCCTGCTGTAAGCGCATTTTGATGACCACTATTTTTAGCCAGCTTTAATCCATAGACAAAGGGAGACTCTTTATGATACTCCTCTATGATATTCCAGGTCTTGTCTCTGCTACCATCATCCACATAAAGAATAAAGCTGCCGCGCCCCACTTTCCCCGCTTCCACCAGCCTTTGTATGATGCTAATCAATTCCTTATTGGTATATGCAAGTGCTTCTTCTTCGTTATAACAGGGTACTACAATACAAAGTCTGTTCATACAAAGTCCCTCTTTTGCTTCAAGTTCTCTGCCTTAGTCAAATCAAATGGATTTGTTTTATTTTGCCACATATTCTCTGTAAAATACTCCTTAAACACATAAAAAAACCAGTGCCAGGAATTCCATCCTGATACTGGTTCATCTTATATCTGTTTTCGGTATTAAATTAAACATGAAAATTGCATCTGTAACCAGAAGTGGCTGCTTCTACTTTACTTGATGTTCTTCCAGATTATTATATTTAGAACTTAAAACAATAACATCAATACGTCTGTTGCTTGATCTTCCTTCTGCTGTTCCATTATCCGCTACCGGCTTATATTCTCCGTAGCCTACTGCAATCAGCTTATCCGGCGGAAAATTGCATTTGTTAATAAAGAGCTTTACCACATTAACTGCTCTGGCAGTAGATAATTCCCAGTTGGAAGCATAAGGGCTTCGTCTGATGGGAGTATTATCTGTATGGCCTTCAATACGTATGTAGTTATCTGTTGTATTCAGAATACTTGCAACTTCTATCAAAGTATCCTCGTGTTTTTTTATCTCTGCACTTCCCGATTCGAACAGTACCGCATTGTTTAACCGGATTACCAGACCACGCATGTCAATCATGGTGGAAGCAGACTGGTCCATACCATCTGAGTGGATTTTATTATCAAGCTCTACCTTTAAAGCTTCCAGTTTTTTAAGTTCATATTCTCCGAAAAAGCTCTCAAGCTCACTTTTTGTTTCAATATTTAAGGGGCCTCCTGACTGGGGACCACCGCCACCACCGCCACTGCCGCTTCCTGACCCATTGCCAGTGTAATTCTTATCCATGTTGGCTGCGGCGAACTGTTCTGACATCTCCTGTGCTTTACTGGCATCAATCTTACTAACCGCAAAAAGTACAATGAAAACTGCCAGGAGAAGAGTCATTAAGTCGGAATAAGGCAGCAGCCAAGCTTCTCCAGCTTCCTCTTCCTGATGTGCATGCTTTCTCTTTTTTGACATTCGTAATCACCTTATCCCTTTTTATCTTGTCCGTTAATTTTATTCTGAGTAGATTTCGGTAAAGAGGCAAGTAATTTCTCTTTTAATATAAACGGAGAATCTCCATTCTGCATGGATAAGATACCTACTATAATCATTTCTTTTGTCATTATTTCCTGCTGGCTTTTAACTTTAAGCTTTTTTGCAAATGGATTCCATAATACATAGCCTGTAAAGATACCTAAAATAGTAGCAATAAATGCTGCAGAAATCGCTTCCGCCATCTGGTCTGTATCATTAATATGAGACATGGCTGCAATCAGACCGAAAACCGCACCCAATACACCCAGGGTAGGAGCATACATACCAGCTGAGGAGAAAATACTTGAATTGATTTCATGACGCTTTTCGATTCCCGCTATTTCCGTTTCCAAAATCTCTTCGATCAGTTCTGCTCCAGTACCGTCGACCAGCAATCGAACCCCTTTCTTTAAAAAAGGATCCTTAATCTCTTCTACCTTAGCTTCCAGGGATAAAAGACCTTCGGAACGAGCCTGCTTCGATAAATTATAGATTAAGTCGATCAACTCAGCCTCTGATGCTTCCTTCTTATTTGTAAAAAGGATCTTGAACAAAGAGCCGATTTTTTTTAAATTTTTGCCTGGAAATGAATTTAAAATCGTCGCGATGGTGCCAACAATAATTACAAAAAAGGCTGCCGGATTTAAAAGTACAGCAAAATCAATGTGCTTAAAAATCATCGCTCCAACAACGGCGACAACTCCGACGATAACGCCTAGGATGGTAGTTAATTCCATAGTTTCTCCTTTGTAAATACAGTTTAGTTGTTATGTATGTGGCTAAACTTAGTAATTCCAATGTGCCAATCCGTTCTAGTATAATATATTTGTTACTAATCTTGTGTTAAATAATCGTTAAATCTCGTTTTTTAACTGTTTTTCGACATATTCACACTTTTTCACTCTAATTGTTTGTCGAATGTAAAAATACATCTGAACTTAGGAACAAAGGCAATTACATGCTGCCGTCATAGATTTTATATAGTCTACCACATTTTAACTTTAAAACCAATCAATTCCTAAATAATTAATAATTTCACAAATTACATCAGATCAAAAACCTCCATTCTATGGGAAATTCTTTCTTAATCCCATGATCCCCTTGCTTTCAATCAGGATTTCTAAATCAGCCTGACTGCCCTTCATTAGACCCAAAATATGGGCTTTTTATTGCAAGCTGATTTATTTTTTTAATCTTATGTATATTATATCGACCGGTACCCCGTATTTCAACAGGGAAAAAAGAGGAATATTTTGTCATTTATTGTATTATTTTGGAAAATGGTTACAAATCCTGGTTTTTTTCAATAAAAATGGTCTCTCATAAAATATTCTGTATTTTTTAAGGAACAATTTAATTGATTCCATTTCCTCTTTTTTCCAGTTTCTTCTTATTTAAATAGTATCTTTTCTTTAGCCTGTCCATGCCCACACCAGTTATCGTATCTGCACAATACATTTCTCTCAGCATAAAAACTGCTGCAATGAAGGGATATCCCCCACTTGCAGCAGTTTTTGTTAAAATGAATCCATGTTACAATCAGTCTAAAACTATTCCACCATAAAATCAGATACCCCAATATTTTTAAGCGTAATAATAGGTTTGCACCAGTAAGACTTGCAACAAGTTTCAACCATTCTTATTTTTAAGATATAAAAGCCTTCATATGGTACTGTGAATTCAAACTCTCCCCAGCAGTTAATGGGAATCCAATACAATAAAGTATCCGTATCGTCACATCTCTTATATAGCTTCACATCCCATTGATGAGACTTATTGCATCCACAGCCCCAGATACATCCTTTTATAATGCAAGGTTTGATCAAGCATTCCTCGCAAACAGGGCATTCCGGACAAGCGGGACACTCTGGGCAGGCGGGACATTCCGGACAAGTCGGACAAACTGGACAGGGCTCTGGGGTCGGGCATTCCGGACAAGCCGGACAGACTGGACAAGGCTCTGGTTTTGGACATTCCGGACAAGCGGGGCAAGGTTTCGGTGCCGGGCACTCTGGACAAGGCTCTGGTTTAGGGCAGTCCGGACAAGAGGGGCAGGGCTCTGGGGTCGGACACGGTTTGGGTGTCGGACAGTCGGGACATGGGGTAGGCGCAGGGCATGGAACAGGGGCAGGGCATGGAACAGGAGCAGGACAGGTTGGGCATGTAGGACATGGAGCTGGCTGTTCGGGGGCTGGCTGTTCGGGAGCTGGTGATACAGCCTGACAATTCACTCTCCCGGCAAAGGGATAAAAATGAAATTCAAACCCACTGTTTGCATTGACCGCAAAGGATCCTAATGCCGCATTGCCGCTTACATGACCTCCCGTTGGGTGGGCGTGGAACATGGCCTGAGGTGCCAAAATGCTACCCCAGAAATCAGAAGATTTCTCCATATAAATATTTGTCGCATCCTCGAACACATACAATGTATTACGCGCCTTACTGCTCTCTCCGTAAAGACCGTATTGCAGATGTGCATTGGGACCTGTTCTCAGCCTTACAATTACAGTACTTCCCTGAGGAACTTCAGCACGCAATCCTTTGTTAATCAAACCATTGGGCCTAACATCCACAAGAAATACATTCTGAACAGGATCATTTCCCCGTAAAATCCATTCATAATTATTATCTATGACGGAACCATTGGGAGTTAATGCTTCAATACAGCTTTTATAGTATCCAATGCTCTCTTTTGCATCGCCAAAGAACTTCTGTAAATTGGCATTTACTCTGCTTGCAGGAATAAACCTTGGAACATCATAGCTGGGAACCACATAATGATCTCCTTTATCTGTAGGGGTCCAGTATTGGCTGCCCCCATTGGCCTGATATAATTCCTTTAATCTCGGTATCCCATCTGTGGTGCCATCTTTTCCTATTAAGTAGGTACTTCCATTGCCTGC
This sequence comes from Clostridium sp. 12(A), assembly GCA_000526575.1. Lineage (GTDB taxonomy): Bacteria > Bacillota > Clostridia > Lachnospirales > Lachnospiraceae > Lacrimispora > Lacrimispora xylanolytica. The sequence continues at coordinate 1,588,592 of JAGI01000002.1, forward strand.
GCGGAATCCACCGCCGACAACTACGTGGCCAATAACAACCAGAGGTTTCGTCATTGATACGTTACCGCCAACTAAAAAACGTACCAAATCCGGGGAGTAACCGATTTCTTTGAAACGGCTGTCTCTGGCAAAGCCAACGCTTAAGCCTCTTGGGCTGTAAAAACTTCCGCCAATTGCCACAGGTCCCTCAATATCCACTATGTTATTGGCATCATTAAATACAATAACATTAAACCCGGAGGCAGGACCAAAAGGCTGGCCTTCTACATTAAACCAGTTTATATTATCATAAGGTAGACCAGTGGTTACCATGGTTTCATTTGTGTAACTGTTATTATCCATATGAACTCCTGAAAACTGCCTGAAATGCAACTCATTTATATTCTTAGTTCAGTTTATTCGTATGAAAATGGTTCTGTGCGATTTTCTATTCAATTGGACATAAGTTTATGAAATTTTTTTCACATTATAACATGGAAACCTCTTCTATATGGTTAAAATCTTCCGTTTATAAAACTTTTTTTCTTGTCAACCTTGTCTATAACGTACCATTTCTTTTCCCTTCAAAAATCAACAGTTTGGCTGATTTAACCGGTTGATTATTAGTTTAAAACATGATTAGTGCCTGGCATAATCCTGATAGGATGAGCAATCCAAAGATGGCCCAAAAGATCCATAGAAATATCCTGACAATTATTTTTAATATATGTTTCAATTATATATCCTCCCTGCTGCTATGTTAGATGTTACAATCGCTTTTGATCATCATAGCAGGCAAACTATGCCATAAGAATGTCAGGGTTTTGAGCGATGGTAAAAAAATACCGCCAGAGAGCTTTACACTCCTGACGGTATTACGTGCCTATCCATTTGTATTTTATGAAATGCCTGTTTCATAGGGAGACTTCATATGTTCTTCTCCCCATTGATACAGCAGCTCCAGAATTGGTATCATTGTCTTCCCTTCCTCTGTCAGAGAATATTCCACACGCGGAGGTACTTCATTGTATTGCTCTCTATGTATCAGGTTACTGGCTTCCAGCTCTTTCAGCTGGGTACTTAATGTTTTATGTGCAATCGGTTGCAGCTCTCCACGTAACTTGTTATATCGCACAATGCCTGCCTGATAGATTGTCCACAGAATAATCCACTTCCATTTTCCCTCTACAACTGACATGGCATAGTACATTGGACAATTTCCATAATGGGTATTAAAGTCTGACATGCTTCCTCCATGCTCACTAATTTGTTAGTATCTAACAATATAGTGCATTCTTTTTTCTTTTAATAAAAGGATATATAATTTAGCTATAAAAATCAAGGAGGAATTTAATATGAAAGTGATAGGTATCAATGGAAGTCCCAGAAATAATCACAATACTGCAACTCTTCTAAAAAAGGCTCTGGAGGGCGCACAATCAAACGGGGCTGAAACAGAGCTGATTAATCTGTATGATTTAAACTATAAAGGCTGTATCAGCTGCTTTGCCTGTAAACTTAAGGATGGAAAAAGCTACGGCACCTGCGCTTTAAAGGATGACTTAAACCCAGTACTAAAGAAAATCCAGCAGGCTGACGCCATTATCCTGGGCTCTCCCATTTACTTTTACGATATCACAGGGGAGATGCATTCCTTTTTAGAGCGATTGGCCTACCCTTATATTACATATACGGAAGGCTACAAATCTATATTTGGGCGAAATATAAAAACTGCATTTATATACACCATGAATATGACTGCTGAGCAAATGGAGGAAATGGGCTTTCGCTCCACCTTAAGCTGTAATGAAAGCTACATGGAAAGAGCCTTTGGCCATTGTGAATCATTATTTTCCTATGATACTTACCAGTTTAATGATTATGATAAGTACGTGGCTACCGTTTTCGATAAACATGAAAAAGCCAAGGTTAGAGAAAATCAGTTTCCAAAGGACTGCAAAAAGGCTTTTGACATGGGGCAGCGTTTTGCCGAACAGTTAGATTCCATTTAAAGCTTATATTTGCTTAAAGTAACAGAGCTTTAATATTTCTCATATATTTTTTTTGCTAATACTTTAATCTCTTCCACAAAATAATCTGGTTTTAAGAGCGTTACCTGTTCCGGATGGCACAAAACTAATTTACTTATTTCATCTTTGTGTTCCGTCCGGATCATCAGATGCAGGGTATCCTTTAAATACTTGATCTCAGCATCTTGAAGATAAAAGTCTTCTTTAATAATCCGATAAAGAGCAGGGTCAAGAATCAATTCGTAGGTATCCAACTTAAACTTATCTTTTTGAGGCGCAGGCAGTTGACTGTCCCTATAGCGATTTTCTTCCTTCAGGCAGGTAATTGATATAATTCGGTCAAGTCTGAAGGTTCGCTTTTCCTTCCTTAGATGACAGTAACCATTCAAATACCACCCTCCTTCTCCAAACAACAGCTTGGTAGGAGAAAACTGACGGAGCTCTGTTGTGTTCCTCTCCGGATGATAATAGCTTATTTGCAGATCACAGGATCTCCAAAACGCCTCTAATATAGGTTCTAATACGTCCTCCACATAACCTTTAGGCATAATTCGAATTAAGTCAAACTCGATGCGGGAGATAACCTCTAAGGCTTGTTTCTTCTCATCTTCTGACAGAACATTAATCAGCTTACCGCTTAGCAGATTATAATCGGTTGTCATGTTGGGGACACGAAGTTCTTCCCCTGCTTTTAACACCATTAACAGCATTAAAATTTCCCTCTCACTAAGCTTAATGCTGGGAAAGAAATAAGAAGAATCTATTTCATAGCCACCGCCCAGGCCCTCATGGGAAATGATTGGAACACGCAGCTGGCTAAGTGCATCAATATCTCTGTATATCGTTCGCTCACTCACTTCAAAGTAAGCAGCCAGCTCATTGGCCGTCATTTTTTTCCGGGCTCTTAGTAAATGTACAATTCCATTTTGTCTCTCTGTTTTCTTCATAAAATTATCTCAATTCATTATGGTGTTCAAACGATCCCAGCAGAATCGAAGGCAAAGCATCTACAGTATCTAATTCCATCATATCATATTACTGCTTTTAAAGAAATCATTAGTTCGTCTATAGGAAGAGGGATATTTGTACCTAACCTTTCATAATTATCTCAGCCGGAACCCTTAATTCATGATTTGCCTCATACATGTCCCATATTTCATTCATATGATCATCTGCCTTTATAGATAGTTCTGCTATGGTATCAAGAAGCAGTAAATCCTGTTCTGTTAATTCCTCATCCTTTTTATCAATGAGACGCCACGGCTTCCAGTCAAGCCCCTTACTTATTCTAACAAGATAGGGAACCGTTTCTATCTTGTTAAGTGCAGCAAAGTCTCTTAACAACTGTCCCCGCACAAACCAAAGACCATGCAGGGAATGAATCCCCCATTCCGGCTTAATTGGAGTAATTCCATATATTCTTCTAAATGCCCGTGTAAATACATCATGAGATCGATAAATCTTATCATATTTAAGGAAAAAACATGAAGCAAAACATCTAATAACAAAGAGCCCACTGATTTATTCAGCAGGCCCTTTGCAGCTTCTTATGATTCTATTTTCTCACGCCGTTTTGATCAACCTCGTAGCCGTCTATTTTAGTGTTCTTTGCTAAGGAACCATCGGCATTGAAATAATAATATTTTCCTTCTATTGTAAACCATTTTCCAGATACCGCGATACCGTCCTTATAATACATGCTTTGTCCAGCATCGTTTATAGCCCAGCCCCTTGCGGTAGCTGAATGAATGGTCAATTTTACATAACGATGCAGCATAGCAGAAACTAAAGCACGGGTGACATTCCCTTTCGGGTTGAATTGATTGCCAGCTTCACCCATTATAATGCCAGCCTGCTGCATGGCTTTTACAGAGTCTTTATAAGAGGTGCTAATGTTAGAAGCATCGGAATAAGCTACTGCATCACGATTCAGAGGCAGGCTATAACCTGTGGCTTTGGCATAGTTTGCTAATAGAACTGCCATTTCTTCACGGGTAACAGTACTGTCCGGTGCAAACTGCTCTCTTTCGTTTGACGGAATGATTGCCTTATTCTTTGCCCATTCTATAGCAGATATAGATGCATCTAATCCTGCAAGCCTTCCAAGAGCTGTTATCACGGCTCCCTTTGTTACGGTCTTATCCGGATCAAAGGTAGTTGCTGAAGTTCCCTCCAGAAGTCCTCTTCCTACCACATAATCAATGGAATCTTTCGCCCAATGAAGTGAAGTGTCCGTTATCATAGCAGCTGGCTCTTCATAGCTGATTCCATATACGGAGAAATGATTGGTGGTAAAAATGATACTTTTTGTATTAACATCATAGGCAGATCCAGGAACACGGCTAACATTTCCCTTGCTGTCTACATAAACGGCATATAAGTGTCCAACCATTTCATTGCTTTGGGGAGTATACGGAATACTTACATAAACTGTACCGTTTCCAAAATCTGTCACATTTCCCGTTCCACTCTCATAGCTGGCTTTGAAATCAAATGCCGGGCGGCCACCAATGGCATCCTTTGCTGCTTTTAAAAGACTTGAGCTGTCTATTTTAGATGCAATTATCTGCACATCCCCATTGGCCTGACGGTAGATTTCCTCAATTGCTATATGGTTCATTCCAACTACAATATCAGGACTTTCAATCGTTAGCTCTACACCGGAAATTTTATTATTTAAAATCTGCTGCTGTGTTGTTTTAGGGAGATTTATAGTAATTTCCTTGGCATCTGTTCCATCTGCGGAAACACGGATTGCCACAGTTACCTCACCTGCGTTTACTCCTCTTCTTAAAGCTTCTGCATTGGCATTTACAATGGCATCTGTAATATTTTTATCCGTCACCGTTGTACTTGCATTTCCCTTATTATCTATGATAGCTTTATTTTCTGCTGCCCCGGTAACAGGTGCCGTTGGTTTGGTCTGGGAGCTGGAAGAACTTCCTCCCTTGCTTCCTTCAGAGCTTTTATTTGGTGTTGGAAGTTTAATTATGATAGCTTCTGACTCCTCACCAGCATCATAGAGATCATTGCCTTTCAGGCGCAATACATAGGTGCCTGCAAAAAGTCCTGTAATCTCTCCCAATTCGTTGGAGTTGACTGTTACATAAGACCCACCATCTTTTTTATATTCATATGTTTGATTCGATAGAAGACCTGTGATTTTACCGTCATTACCTCCAATGGCAGTTACGTCACTTTTATTTAAGCCATTTGGTGCTGGTTGTACTCCTTTGTTCACGGTTAGTACACCTGTCACCTTTTGCCCTGACTGATGGGTGTTTGTTTCTGAGGTTACAAGTCCAATATGAATAGTTCCTGTTTTTGTAACTGTAAGCCAGGTTCCTGTAATGCTCCCTTCTCCTGTACCGCCTTTTTCCACTGTATATGTGGGAGAGCCTGCATTGTTATCTAACGAAAATAGTCCTTCGATTGCTGTAAGTTCAATGTCTTCTCCAGGATAAACAACTGTCCCTGTGCCTCCTGCATTGTTAACAGGAAATTGGGATTTTAATACCCTAATGTCATTAGCCTGTCTGGCATCGTCAAAAATATAACTATAAAATGATCCATCATTATGAGTTATGGACACATTTTTTGTATATGTATCTTCCACCTTTTGAAAAGCAGCCACACCATTTTCTATTATCCCATTTGCCGAAGAAACGGCAAGAGATTTTCCATCTGAATTACTCACTTCTCCTGAGCTTGCATATACAGTACCACCTGAAAATGACACCGTTCCCTCAGAATAAATGCCGCAGCTAAGCATTGTTGCATTTTGTCCAATTGCATTTACTTCTCCTCCCTGAAGAAATACACCCTGAGAGCTTTCACTGCCGCCGCTATAAATACCATAGTTACGCCAAGAGCCACGGAAACCTTCGGTGGTTATGATACCACCCTGAATAGTAACAGAAGAAACGCTTCCAATTCCTGCACTTGGGTAATTAGAATTAGTAGAAAAACCGCCCGTCACATTTAATATGCCGTTAAATCCTCTGATTGTCAGATTCCCATCTCCATAGATGCCAAAGCTGCCAGAAAATCCTTCATAGATACTTTTTACAGTGTTGTTACTGCCATTCTCCAGTAAAACAACAGCATTGTCAGGAAGACTAATGGCATAAGCATCGTAAGTTTTCAGGTTTATACCATTCAGTAACAGTGTATTATCCCCATAGGAACCGGTGGCTGTTCGATACCATTTCCAGCCTTCGGAGGTATCAGTAATGTTTTCTTTCGTCGGATCCTTACTCACCAGGCTGCCATTGACATCTCGGTATTTTATTTCACTATCCAGTAAATTCAGGGGCTCTTTACGCAGTCCAGCTTTTACAATATCAAACTTTGCCTGATCATTGGAAGTTACCGTCAGGCTGCTTTCACTCATTACTTTATCTGCAGGAATCGTGATTTCCATGACATTGTCTGACACTCCACCTGGAGTCCCAGAAAATATAATGCTCACAACTGATTCTGAATCCAGACTTTTCACCTTTGCTGCAACGCCCATTGGTAAGTAGCTAAACCAGTCAGATACGTCTTCTCCTTCCTCTATCTGTGAATATACATCATTTGTCAGGGAAATTGTTATCGTACTATCCTCTGAAAGGGGAGTTCCAGTTATACCTGACACCGTTTTGTCAGCTACCAAAGCCGATGGTATTGATATCATACCATTTACAAACATGACGTCAGTGGCCCGAAGGATGGAACCTCCACTTTGATAAGTTAGAATATATGTTTCTATGTCTCTCATCACAGGTAGATCGTAATCATCCCCCGAGTTGTGATATGTTTTTATATCTGGGTTCATATTCTTTAAAAAGGCTGAATTTATATCAGAGATATTAGAACCATAAACTTTACTAAATACAGTTCCACTCTCTAATGAAAATAATCCTGTTACAAATAAACCGATACTTCCTAAAGCGCTGGTATTCCCAACTGTAATGAATAGTTTCCCGTTCCCTGCTATGGTAAGATCGCCAACGACATCAATACCATAGGCATAACCTTCATTCGCCGTACTAATTATATTTTCACTTTTATTAGCAAGTACGATGGTGCTTCCAGAGGGAAGCTCAAGAGCAGTCTGATCATGTGTCTCTAAATCTATTCCATCAAGTACCAATGTTTTTGCTGAATAGCCTAGCGCCTCATTTTCATAGCGATACCATGTCCAGCCTTCACTGGTATTGACAATATCATTGTCCAAAGGATTACCAGTAACCGCATCACCATTTTTATCTTGATAATCTATATTTGCACTATTAAAATTAAGACCAGCTGTACGCTTTACAATGCTGGTTTGTTCATTTTCAACTGATATTAAATCTCCATACTCTGCTAAGTTATTCATGGCTTTATATGCTGCTACACTATCTTTTGTGGGAACATAGATATGTTTCAGCGCTGTACACGAATAAAATAAAGACTTATCTATGAATGTTGGGGGCGTTTCTCCAAGAAATGTTACTTCTTTCAGCGCAGTACAGTCTGCAAATGCATAATTGCCCATGCTAGTTACAGAAGCTGGTATATGAACATTCTCCAATTTAAAACATTCCATAAAAGCTCCAGGGCCAATGCTAATCAATGAATTGGGCATTTGTATTTGTTCCAAAGCAGTACAATGGCTGAATGATTGACTACCAATACTTGTAACTGATTCTGCAATTTCAACTTCTGTTAAGTTTGTACAATAGTAAAAGGCAAAGTCATCTATTCTAGTCACACCGCTTTTTATCACAACACTTCTTATATCTTCATTAAAAGCAGCATCCATCATACCATCATCACTTTCAACGGTTAGCACTCCATCCTCGAGAGTCCATCCATCACCAGTTTCTAACTGCTTTCCAGCTAAATTATTCCCCTTTGCATTTAAAGAACCTGACAAAACTGAACCATCTACTGTCACAGTAATCTCAGGAATCTGTACCCCATATGCCAATGTGTAATCACTCAAAAGCTCTGGCGTTAAAAGATAATCCCTCTCCTGCTCGCCGTCATACTCTGGCTCTGAATGCCAGGTCACTGGAATGGAAACCTCATACTCTTTTGGTTGTCCAGTATCGTACTCCTGTTCTTCTTTCAAAAATTCATTATACTTGTTACTTGCAAAACTTGGAGTTGCTTCTGTCAGCTCCTCCTCTGATTCTTCATTTTCAAAAGATTCCTCCTCTGGCTGATAAGGATTACCATTATCTGTCGGTGCAAGCATTGTTGCCCATAATGTATCCGGTAGATTCAATTCTTCCATTGAGGTACCTAAGGGCACTGTTTGTTTTTTTAAATCCTTTTCCAATGGTTGAAATGAGATTATCTCTCCGCCTTTTTCTGTTGAGAGTGGATATCCCAGCACATTCCATGGCGTCGTTCCCAGCACCATGACAATGGACAAGGTCATTGCCATGACCCGCTGGGAAGTTTTGTTTTTTTTCATATCTGTTCCTCCTTATAAATGGCGGTTTTTTGGCCGTAAATAACAGCCATTATCCTTTTAACATACATGCAACATTATACAGCACGCCAATCAACAAAGAATAAACAGACAGGTTCATAAAATCAAATACGGATACCATCTAAAATATCTGTGAAATCTTATCCACTGTGTTTACATTTTTCATATAAATTACTTTTTACATAAAAGCAGATGCTTTATCAAAGTCTCTTGGCTTAGGTTATACTTCTCCAATTACGCAGTCAAAAGCAGATGCTTTTTTCACCAGTGATACAAAGAGTGCGGTTGATGCAGTAAATAATCTAACACTTCCATCCGGCTCTTCTTTTTCCCAGGAACAATTCGATGCTCTCGTCTCATTAACATTTAATGCAGGCTCTGGAGTATTAAAGACCAACGATGTTGTTACCATGCTAAAAGATCCCAAAATATATCCAACCTACACAAAAAAACTTTCAACAACGGAAAGTGATAACTGCTCTAAATTAGTGAGCAAGGCATTCTCTTATGACAAAAATTTAAAAACCAGAAGAGATAAAGAGGCAACTTTATTTTGTACAGATATGAAATACACACATAAGTATCCTGTGTATAGTTTGTAATCATCAAAATCATAGAGGAAAGATCAGTCATTTGGCTGGCCTTTCCTCTTTTGATATCTTACAATTTAATTATGCTCTCTACTCTGCCACTCTTTTAAGTTCAAATACCGTTGCTTCTAATACCAGAAGCAGTCTGGTATTATTTACATCCAGGAAGCTTATAGGAATAGCAAGGCCCGTAGATGGGTCAGATACACTCAATACCTTTATCTGGTCATTCATATTTAAACTTGGTAAATCAATCTTATCTACTCTATAAAAAGAATCTGCATTATAATGAATTTCTCTGATTTGATAGACCGGGTTTTCCATCTTAAATTGATACGCACTATAAGCTTCAAATCCCTTTGATGAAAAAATATCTTTATTAACGGTAATCTGATCACCTATGACCTTTTGCCCTGTTGGATATTCCGATGCATCATTATAAGAATCTGCAAATCCCAATAATTTTTCTACCTCCCAGGTTCCATAGAAAAATTTCTCTGTTTCAGGATCCAGGTCTTTGCTTCCTATCGTGGATTCTGATGTATTAGTAGTCACATCCGATGATGTGCTTGCCTCCATTGAAGTTTCCTGCCCAGGCTTATTGTTTGACATTGAAGCACTGCTGCATCCGGCCACACTGGCAGATATTATAGATAATAATATTAGTATCATTGCTTTTCGTCTCATATTTTCCCTCCATATTACTTTCATCTTATCATGGAATCATGAGTGCCATAACAACGGAGTCAAAATACCTTCCATCAATGTAAGTTTCTCCTTTCAGAATCCCTTCTGTTTCAAAACCAAACTTCTCATATAAAGCAATTGCCCCTGGATTATCCTTTCTTACAGTCAGACTGATTTTGGCAGTCTCCGTGTTGCTTTTACACCACTCAATTAAATAATCCATTAAGATAGAACCAATCCCCATATTACAATACTCTGCCTTTATAACAATGCCCAGAACGCCAACATGCTTACTTTTTATCCTCTTATTATTTGAGGATATGGTTCCTATGCCGACGATAGCTGAATTTACCATGGCAAGTATCATAAGGTTGTTACGAGAGGCATTGATTTCCTTAATACTTGCTGATTGCTGTTCCTCTGTTACCTGATATTCTCCATCGCTAAAGCCTAAATAGGTTGTTTCTTTGCCAACCTGCTTATAGAACTCTATGATTTCTTTGGAATCTGTCTCTTCTGGAAGCCTTAGCTTTACCTCAATTCCATTCATTGTCTTATCAATGATCATGTCCGCTCTCCCTTAATATTTTGGATGATAAAACTAATTTTTCACATCGTAAAAATTGGCGGGATTGTCAATCCCATGTTCCGCACAATAAGGAATAAATTCATCAAAAATGGTCGTACAGGGGTGAGTTGATAAGGATTCTTTCCCTTCCAAGTAAAAATCGTAATCCTGGGAAAGCAGTACTTTGTGTCATTCCTATCGGAAAGAATTTCCTCTTCCATATACCTTTTATCAAAATACATGGTATTTGCATGAAACTCATCGTCTTCCCACTTCATATGTTCGTGTCCTAATGTAACTCCAAGCTGACTCTTATGAATTGGCCCTCTAACTGTATCAATCATATTACTTCCTACCTGCTCTTTTCCTTCAGATTTATTTATGATATCTCTCATCATAACAAATAAACTCTGACATAAGTATATCAGGGAAGTCACCTTTTCATTGCTACTTTCACGTGTTATGGTAAGCATAACACATAAAAAAAAGAGTTTCAATGAGAGTTCTCCCATGAAAAAAGCCAGGCTCTGAATACTAATAGAGCCTGACTGTACCTTTCCCCCTTAAATAAGTTATTTGCTGATCTCCCTTTCATAGCACCATGTTGCAATCTCCGCAATCAGTGGCAGGGGCAGGGGCTTATCATAAGGAAATTGTATTGCACCTTTGCTGGTTTTAAATTCGGTCAATCGGTCTGCAAAATGCACGATTGCCTCTTCCCCGGGATACACCCCGATATGCTTTTTAAATGCTGCAAAATGGATGATATTATGTCCGCTCCAATAAGTAGGCATTCGCCAGGAAATTCGTTCCTGGGCTTCTGGCAGAGCCGTTCTTAGGGTATTGCGAACCTGATGTAATAACGGCCAAGCCGCCTCTGCCTGGGCACTGATATAGGCATCGATTGTTTTTTCTATTTCCTCACAAGTATGATTCTCGTTTTGATGTACGAATTCTTTTCCGCATGTTGGACATTTCCACATAGTTTCTTATCCTCTAAACTCAATCATTTCCCCGTCTGGCCCCTGAAAAACAACTCGTTTCCAGCCTGTTTCCTTTGGTGTTCTGGGCTCTGGAATATGTGGCTTCGTAATTACCGGAATGCCAGCCTCTTTTAGCCTTTGATAATCAGCTTCAAAATCATCGCTGATGAGGCAGAAATGATATCCCTTGTTCTCCTTACCATTTGTCCAATGTTCAAATTCTAACACGGTATCACCTAATTGTAAGTAAACTACCTTTTCCAGATCAGATACTCCTGGAACATCGTGCTCATAATATTTTTTAAATCCAAAATGTTTTTCATAAAAGTCAATGGATTTTTCTCTGTCTTTTACAGATAACGCAACATGGTCTATTCTTGTAAACATAATATTGGCCTCCTTTACTCTTTCCTGGTTTAGTATTCTTTCATTTAATCCATTTTACCCGTATTAATTTTAATTTGCAGTACGACCCAGTTATCCGAACTGGTATTATAAAATCCATGTTTCTCTCCATTAGGTGAGAAAATGACATCCTTTTCCTTTACAAGTACTTCTTTATCATCTATGGTAATGGTACCTTCACCAGAAACTACATAAAAGACCTCATCAATGTCAGAATGCTTATGATCCGGTGTGGTTTGACCTGGTGCATATAGCAAAAGTCCTGAGTCCAAATGCCCCTCTTTAAAAAGAGCCTTACGTGCACTTCTATCTGCTGCAAATTCAAGAATATCATTAATATTTATTTTTTCCATTTGGAAAACCTCCTATAAGTTTATTAGTATTTATGGGTATTTCTTTCTGTAGACTTACTATAATAAAGTTACAAACCTTTTGCAAGAAGGCACTTTTTTGTGTTATACTAACCATATGGTAAGTGAAACTGATCTTTTTTAGGAGTGAATAGAAATGCCTTGTGATAAATCATGCCCCATTGAGCATACTGTAAACTTAATCGGCCACAAATGGAAGGTGCTGATTCTGAGAAATCTGTTTAACAACGGCACACAACGTTTTATCGAACTAAGTAAAGGAATCAATGGCATCAGCCAAAAGATGCTGACGCAACAGCTTCGCCAGCTGGAGGCCGATGGAATCATTCAACGAAATGTGTATCCTGAAGTACCTCCAAAGGTAGAATATTCCCTTACGGAGCTTGGAAAATCCCTAAGTCCCATAATGGAAGAAATGAACATTTGGGGAAAAGAGCATATGAAGCTCATTGATCTCAAAAAGCAAAAAGAGGAATAGCTTTTCATGGATAAAGTGAATGCTGGTGTAGAAAATAACACCAGCATTCACTTTGACTTATTCAAAATTAATATACAAGAATATCTTTAATACTTTAATCCAAATCCCACTGGAAACAACACTTTATCTGTTCTGATATCTTCTACCCGTGAGTAATATGGCATAGGTAAAGTTCCCTTAAAGCTGCTCTTTCCCGTAAGCACATTTGCTACGCCATTCCCTTCGCTTCCTGGAAGGTAACACATAACAATTCCATCCCACTGGTCCATATAATCAGTGATGATTACATTTCTTCCTGCTACAATTAAAGCCACGGTAGGGTGATTCAAGCTTTTAGCCAATTGGATTGCATCTGCATTGGTGCTGAGACCGGATTCTTTGGTAATACTGATACTGGTGCTGTCCCCTTTCCATTCAGCATAAGGCCTTTCTCCAAGACATAATAAGGTAAGATCAGCTTCTCCTGCCTTTTCCGGATCAGTGATAATCGTCAGATCATATTCTGCCGCCAGCTCATTTAAACCGTCCAGGATGGTTTTTCCTTCTGGTATCCACTTATGATTTCTGTTTCCTGCATCGGTGTTTCCAAGCCAGGTAATGGTCCAGCCGCCACACTGTACTCCCACGTCATTGGCTGCAAGCCCGGTTACAAATACCTTGGTTCCCTTTTTAATGGGCAGTATGGAATTATCGTTCTTTAATAAGACAAGGCTTTCTTCCACCAGTTTTCTCGCCAGATCCCGGTATTCCTTAGAACCTACGCTGCTCTCCTTTGTTGTTACCTTTTCCATCATAGGGTCATCTAAGATTCCCATCTCTTTCTTTACCGTCAGAATCCTTCTCACCGCATCGTCTACACGTTCTTTGGATATCTTGCCTTCATTGACTGCTTCAACAATGTATTGCCGGCAATCCTCAAATTCGTCAGCCTCCATCAGCATATCAATTCCGGCATTGATTGCAGTAATGGTCTGATCCTTTCGATTATCACCGGGTATATTGTGGATTGAGTCCCAATCGCTTACGATAAAGCCTTTAAAATTCATTTCATTTTTAAGCATGGAGATATAGGTTTCATTGGCATGCATCTTAACTCCGTTTACACTGCTGTGGCTGATCATGATGGTCTTGACACCAGCATCAATTGCAGCTTGATACATCTTTAATAGCTCCTTAATCTCTCCGTCTGTCAGCTTGGCATCTCCACGATCGATGAGTCTTTTTTCACCGTCCAGTGTTTCCCCTGTTCCGTACAAGACATTTCCATCAGCAAAGAAATGCTTTGCACAGGGAAGAACTCCCCCATCCATTAACCCCCTGGCAAATGAAGTTCCAAGCTCCGTTACAATACCTGTTTCGGAGGAATAGCTTTCATAGGTGCGCCCCCATCTTGGGTCCATGGCAGTGGTTAAACAGGGAGAAAAGCTCCAAAGCATGCCTGTCAGTTTTGCTTCATCTGCTACAGCCAGGCCCATCTGGTACGTTAATTCTTTGTTATTGGCAGCACCAATACCAATGTTATGAGGGAATATGACCGCGCCTTCACAGGTATTGACCCCGTGAACCGCATCATTTCCATATATGTATGGGACGCCAGCTTCTGAATCCACCGCGTATTTTTGATATTTAAGAATCATGTTCTTCCACTCGGTGGCATTAAAGGAATTCTCACCAAAGGTAGAAAGTATGCTGCCGTAGCAGTTCTTTTTCATGCTCTCATCTGATACATTGTAAATCGCCCCCTGTACCATCTGGGCGGCTTTTTGATCTAAGGTTAATCTGGCAAGAATATCGTCTACGGAAGTACTGTTTTCCTTGTTATCTGATGCAACAGCTGTGCTCTCTATCGTCGTTTCCCCAGAATTAACCTGCTTCCCGGCACACCCCGACAAAATAAGTGACAACATCAAAAATCCCCCAATGAACCTACGCCTCATCCCTAATTTCCCCCTCATTATAATATGTTTCAGAAACCAAAAACCATTCCCCTTAAAATGGCGGAACAACTGTAACAATGTGATACCATTTCAGATATATTATTCCTTTCAGCCATGATACCCAATTACATTTTGAGATTCTAAAGCTTGTTTGATGACGCCTTATGATTCCACTGCATAGGCAATTAACCTACGGAACGATTCCTCAAAATGTTTATCGTCTTCCTGCGTTCTTTTTCTTGGACCGCTTATATGATGCTTTGATTTTGCCCTTCTTGCCACTTTTGCCACATGCCGTTCCATTAATAGCTGGTCGATATTATCATTGGTAAACCATCTTCCAGACTGATGAATGGCATAAGCATTCTTTCCAAGCGCCATTGCCGCCACACCATAATCCTGTGTTACCACAATATCACCAGCCCTGCAAAGGTTTATCAGTGCAAAGTCCACGGCATCCGCTCCTGCCCCGATGATCTTTATCTCACTATAGTCAGACTGCAGTACATGATTGGTATCACACAGCAGACAAACTTCTATCTTATGATCCCTTGCTGCTCTTTCAACAATACCGACCACAGGACAGGCATCCGCATCCACGTATATTTTCATTCCCTCTTCCTCCTCATGTTTACAAAAATGAAACTGTTCCGCCAAAACAGGAATGAAATCTGCAAAAATGTCATTCATTTACTTCATCTGACTGGCCAGACGTGTTATATTATCTTCCGCCATATGTCTCTGGCTTTGACTGGAGCCGGTTATCTTTTTCATGATAAATTTCTCCAGGAAATTCATCTTATCATAATTGCATTCCCCGCCCAATGATTCTTTGGCGGCCGCAACAGACAACAGCTCCCTTGGAAAGGAGGTCTCAAGCTGCTTCTTTGCATCTTCCTCCTTTGCCATTCCACAGATAAAAAGCCCTAACCTTTTCTCTGTAAGGTCTTTTAAATTCTCCAAACAAAAGCGCGTGACGGGCTTTCTGATTTTCCCCGCATAAACAGAACCACCAATGATGACCTTATCATATTTTTTAAGATCCGGTAGACTGCTGCTTAAATCACAAAGTTCCACCTGATCACCAAGCGTTCTAGCCAGATGCTCGGCACATGTTTTTGTAAATCCGTATTTACTTGCATATGCAATTAATGTACTCATAATTAAAACCTCCATATTTAATATTTGCCTTTGGTTTCGTACTGTAGGATTTATAACTTAGATTACTTCGTCATGATGTGAGTTTTTATGAATTGTCTTGTTGATAAACTTGTAAATGAGAATGAAACATAAAATTTTCATTCTCATTTTAACATGTGTATATCTCATCAGCAAGTATCAATTTTCCATTATTTAACAGAATTTTTTAAAGTCTTATGTGAAAACCTGTCTCTTTTACTGTTACTATATATTCAGCTCTCTTGTATCCCTATGTCTGCTTTTGTTTATGGCAATGGCTAAAAGAATAAATATAAAACCTGACAGTACTAAAATTTCAACCTCATTAGAAAACCACGTTTTTCCTTGTTCCATTTTATTCACGCTGCTCAAAAACCAACGGAAAGGACTGATGATACTGATTTGTCTTAATGCGGGAGGCATTTTTTCTAATGGAATAAACGTTCCTCCTATAAGGGCGATGATTATGGCTATACAGGTAGCAAATAAATTAACCTCCATCTCTTTATAGAACAAGGAGGACATACAGGTGCCGAATGCAGCCGCAAACAGGACTATCCATATTCCCATAACCAAGTAATTAACAAAACTGATTCCTGTCACGATCCCCATGATCTTAAGAACTGTGACAGCTATGACATATTGCAGATAGGTAATTGTAACGTTATAGAGTATATTCCCTGAGATATAAGTTACAGCGGAACAGGGAGAATACGCTATGCGCTTGATGGTATAGTTGCATCTGTCTCTGGTCATGAATGATCCATTGATTGTTGCAGTTATCATCAGAAATAGTATAATAAATGCACAAATACGCTGAGAGACTCCAAGTGATGTTTCATTCAGGGCTTCTATATCCAAAGGCTTTGGCTCTTTGTTGTATGCTTCGGTTCGCTGAGTTATGATTTGCAAAGTCTTTTCATCCCTAACTGATTCAACTTGAAATTCATTACTCCTAAACTCTATTATCGCTCCATATCGACCAGTAATGATATCAGTTCTTTTTGTGGCGGGATTGGCTTTTGTAACATGGACTCCTTTCGTTTCTTTCCATGCACGGATAATCTGATCTGTCTTGTAGGTTGATTCCGTGTTAATAATACCTAATGAAAAGGAGGGGCTGCATATATAATTTGCTGTTGCGCCAAGAATTACTATTAAAATTGGTATCACCATTGTAAGCAAAAAAGATACTCTTTTACTCATACTGCGTTTAAAATTATTATGACAAACCGTAAATATTATCATGTAAGGAATACCTCCTTTTTAAAACAGCAAATTGTTAATAACACCATAACCATGCCACACACCAACAGTGCACCAGAGACGATAATAATGGTGTCTGTCTGGTTATCATAAAGACAAGAGGCAATCCCTCGATTAATCCAGGTAAAAGGGGAAAGAGTAATCAGAGCGTTTAAGACCGGCTGAGATGAATGCACAGGAAAAAACACACCACCAAGAAATCCAAATACGACAATCGGGACATTCAGATAATTTCGCAAGGCATCTAAATTTTTCCATGACAAACCTAAATAAAGGCCGATTCCGGTCACTGCTATGGTCTCGCTTGTAAGCAGCAAAATGACCAAGAGGATATAAAAGTTAAAATGAAAACCAAACATCACCATAGCAATCAATAACGTACTATAGTTACAGAAAGAAAGCACAATTGCAGAAGAAGCAAATTTTGAAAGCACTATTTCATGCTTGTTTATAGGTGCTGCAAGATACCGATAAGCAGTACGAAACACTTTTTCGTCCTGTGCTGCATAGGAAACCGTTGAGATACCCGTGAGAGCGGAAAATGGTATTATTACTATGGTATAATAATGATACGAAAGAAAGGCGGTTCCATAGGAAGGAGAAGTTAAGTAACCCAGCGCTAAAATCATAACCAGAGGGAAAACTATATTATAGAACAGAACAAAAAAATCTTTGCTTCGACATTTTAATCCAAAATGAAACAAAATACTGAATTGTTGCATACCTAGCCCTCCATATCTCTTAGCTTTGTTCCTGTCAGGTGCAGAAAAATCTCTTCCAAATTTGCATATCCCTTTGCTTTATATTTCTCTTTTAACGTTTCCTTTTCCAAATCCTCTAAAACAATTCCTCGATCCATTAAAAAAATGCGATTGCACAGAGATTCAATTTCCTCCATGTAATGTGACGTATATATAATGGTCGTTCCATTTTCATGAAGTGTTTTTACAACCTCCATGATTTTGTTTCGGGATTGGGGGTCAATTCCAACCGTGGGTTCATCCATAATAAGCAAATTAGGGTCATGTGCAATGGCACAGGCGATATTTAAACGTCGCTTCATACCGCCAGAAAATTTGGAGGGGGTTTCATTTTTACTATCCCATAACCCCACAAACAGAAGAGCCTGTTTTACACGCTCCTTTAATTCCGCTCCCTTACTTCCGTATAAAGCGCAAAAGAATCGAACATTATCATAGGCAGATAAATCTTCGTATATTGCTAGATCTTGAGGCACAACCCCAAGGGCCCGTTTGAAATTACGGGATCCACCTGTTAAGTCTTTGCCCCGAAATAGGATGGTTCCTTCATCAGGTTCCACCAAGGTTGTCAATATGTTTATTGTAGTGCTTTTTCCTGCCCCATTGGGGCCTATAAAACCCAAAATATCACCCTCGTATACCACAAGATTCTGGTTTGTTATTATCTCTTTCCCACCATATTTTTTGCTCAAGTTCCTGACTTCTAATACAGGTATTTTCATAATAGTCACCATCCTATACTTATCAGATTATATCCAATGATTCATATACAACATTGGATATTCATACTTGAAATAAAGCACCATACCGTGCCTTATTTCGATTACTATTTTTCTTTTTTCAACTGTTCTATCAATCGGTCAATATTTTCAACCGCTTTTGATGGGTCATTTATAATCTCGTCACGAAGTTTCTGAATATCCACAAGTCTGGCTGATGAAATGCTTGTATCTTCATCATTAACTGCTGAAAAGTCAATGGTCTGAATAATTTTACGTGTTTCCTTTCCCAGAATTAAATATTGATCTATATGATTAAGGATTTCTTCATGCCAAAGAATCTGGTATTTTAAATTGTCTATGGTCATATCAAAAGCGATTCTCTCTGCACCAGGAATGTTATCTGTACTGGTTTTCGTCTTGCGCCATGTCTCCCAGTAATCTTTTTGTTCCTCTAAATTAATCAGGTGCTTTTTAATAGCTGTTATAATTGTATCTTTTGGCAATTCATCAAGAATATTGTTTAAGAAAAATTTATCAGAGCCAACCGGGGCAATAGGGGTCAAAAGCTCTTTTAGCAGATTTTCTTTCAGTTCCTGCTTTCCCTTATTTGTAATCATATAAATCTTTCGAATTCTGGAACCGTTGGTCTCTTCTCTTAAAACCTGGATACAACCGTCCTTATCCAACTTGGCAAGTGCATAATAGATAGAACCAGATTGTATCTTAGACCAATGATCAATGCCAGAGACCTGTAAAAATTTTTGAATTTCGTAGCCATGAGTTGGCTTTACATTCAGGTAATAAAGTATTAATGAGCGTATCATAATCCACCTCCTATATACTCAACATTGGATATATAATAACACCAACATTGGATACTGTCAATATGGAGTTTCCCCATTTGCAACTAAATCAAATACAAAACATAAAAAAGTCCGGTATAGGAAAAATCCTACACCGAACAACAAGTGATTAATATATTTGTATTTAACGACCGCTCAAGAAATTCCCAATACTTCCGCCAAGAGAACTTTCCTCCCCTTGGGAAGGCATTGACTGTGCAACACGAGCTGCCAGCCGGTTAAATGGCAGAGACTGAATCCATACCGTTCCAGGGCCGGAAAGCACTGCATAAAACAATCCTTCTCCTCCAAACAAAGCTGATCTCACGCCTTTTACCATCTGAATATCGTAGGTGACATCTTTTGTAAAGGCCACCAGGCATCCAGTGTCGATCCGAAGTCTTTCTCTTGGGGCAAGCTGACGCTGTATCACCGTGCCGCCAGAATGAACGAAAGCCATACCATCGCCTTCCAGCTTTTGCAAAATAAAGCCTTCTCCTCCAAAAAAACCGGCCCCCAGCTTTTTCGTTAATTCAATCCCAATGGAGACGCCTTTGGCAGCACATAGAAAACAATCCTTTTGACAGATCAGCTCATTGCCATATTCAGATAAATCCATGGGGATAATTTTGCCTGGATATGGAGCAGCGAATGCGACCCTCTGCTTTCCATAGCCCTGATTGGTAAACAGTGTCATGAACAGGCTTTCTCCAGTCAAAAGACGTTTTCCTGCTCCCATAAGCTTCCCCATCAGCCCGTTTGAACTGCTCTTATCTGAGCCGTCTCCGAAGATCGTATCCAGGGAAATCCCCTCATCCATATACATCATGGCACCAGCTTCTGCAACTACACTCTCTCCTGGGTCCAGCTCAATCTCAGCTACCTGCATTTCGTGACCGATAATCTCATAATCAATTTCGTGATTCATAAGTAATCCTCCTGCCTTCTCATTTCTTAAACTATTATTATGGATATATGAGGATACTATACGGCTTTCATGCAACTCTATTTTATCAATAGTTCCACAGGGGAACTTAAGTCTCGATATGCTTTCATGGTAACCTCGATTATCATATATTCTATATCGGACAATAGTATTCTTTACTGTATACTCTTTCCCAAATTTTCTGCAGCTGATAAACTCTGCTTTCCTTCGATATCCCCTTTATTTAAAACCTCAGATTGGGTAATAATTCCACAGTCCTTCCACCCTAAGTATTGTATCATGGCTTTATATTGACTGATTGTTGGTTTTATTGTGTCGGTATTAGTATCTTCATACACAGCCAGCAGTGCGGTAGATGTGATGGGCATTTCTTTGAAGGTCGCTGCATACATTCTGTCAATCGCTGATTTTATATGAGCTGTCATTCCAAACCAATAAACAGGACTTGCAAACACCAGCATATCTGCGCGGTATAAAGCATTGTAAATTTCTTGCATGTCATCTTTTTGCACACATTCCCCAGGATGAGAATGGCAATATTTACAATCCATACAACCACTGATTTTCATTCTTCCTACATGAAAACTGGTTACAGTATTTCCACTATCCTTAGCTCCCTTTATAAATGCATTTGCTAAAAGTTCTGTATTCCCATTTTTTCTTGGGCTTCCATTCAGTAAAACAATTCGTTTTGCCATGATTAATTTCCCCTTTTTTCAAGATATGAGACGCTGTAAAGTACAACAGTTAAAGCAGCGTTGCTTTTTACCTCCCAACTGTGGTATCATACTAACATGATTTTTTTAATCAGTAAAATTGATTGTTTCTATTATTATTATCAATATATTCGATGAAAGGATTATGAGCATGGACGTACGTTTACTGAAAGCATTTGTAACAGTAGCCTCCCTTCATAACTTCACAAAGGCGGCGGAACAGCTTGGTTATGCCCAATCAACAATTACCTCTCAAATTCAGCTTTTGGAGAAAGAGTTGGGTGTGAGATTATTTGACCGATTGGGCAAAAAGGTTTCTCTCACTCCAGAAGGAGAACATTTTTTGACTGACGCAAGACAGCTGCTTTTTTCATGGGAAAAGGCAAAAGGCTCACTCTCTCATAATAATTCTCCACATGGAATACTGACCATAGGGGTAAATGAATCGGTTTGCTCTGTGAAATTACCGAAGCTGTTAGAAGAATATCGCAGACAGTTTCCAGAGGTGGAATTTCATATTAAAATCGGTTCCACAGATGAATTGGAATTGTGGCTGAACGAAAACCAGATTGATGTGGCAGTCCTATTGGACAAACTCTGGAATGTTCCAGAGCTTACGGTTAAAATCTGCGAGGAAGAAATTTTGGGCTTTTTTATTTCCCCAAATCACCCTCTAATAGACGTAAAACATATACTTCCCCATGACGTATCTGACCAGCCCATGCTTTTGGTTTCCCACAGCAGTTGCTGGAAGAATATTTTCCAGGCCGTCATGGAAGAAGCAAATGAATCATATAGAATTATGCTGGAAACAGCAAGTATTTCCGATTTAAAGCAATTTGCCATACTTGGCTTTGGAGTTGCAGTCTTACCGTTATACGCCGTTCGACAGGAACTGGAATCAGGTAAGCTTTCCATTCTTGACTGGAAAGGAAAAAAATTAGAACTATACGTTCAGGTGGTTCATCACAGAGACAAATGGCTCTCTCCCTCACTGGAGGCATTTTTAGACATATGCAAGAATGTGAATTGGTGATACACAAAAGACAAAACTTGTAATTTTCTGTTAAAAGAAATACAATGGTCTTATGGAGGTGTTTCATTTGAATGATATCGTAACAAATTTAACTGCGAAGAAGATGGATAAAACAAAATGGCAGCTAAGGGATAACGTTAGGGGAGGAAAACAGGAATGAAACGAATTTTTTTAGTTGAGGATGATAACGCAATCGCCAAAAATCTAACACTCTTGCTTCGTTCGGAAGGATTTACAGTCACTCATGCCCCTACGCGAAATGAGGCCCTTGCTATTATTAGCGATAATAAATTTGACTTGGCTTTAATTGATATTTCACTGCCAGACGGTAATGGCTTTACGGTTTGCACAGAGGTTAAAGAAATACAGAATATTCCCGTTATATTTCTTACTGCATCCGGAGATGAGGCAAGTGTTGTTACTGGTCTTAACATGGGGGCTGACGATTATATCACCAAACCATTTCGTCCACGTGAACTAATTGCAAGGATTGCAACTGCTTTGCGGAAAAACGAGCGGTTGGGAACAGATTTTGAGATACAAGAGCTACATGTGGATACGGCAAGCGGCGTTGTGAAAAAAAAGGGGAATGAGGTTTTTCTTTCCGCCTTAGAATACCGTTTGCTGCTGGTGTTCATCAGCAATCCTAAAAGTATTATTACAAGAAGCCGACTCCTAGATGAATTGTGGGATGCAGCTGGTGAGTTTGTCAATGACAATACATTGACCGTTTATATAAAACGTCTACGAGAGAAGATAGAAAAAGATCCAGCAAACCCTCAAATAATTCTCACGGTTCGCGGTATGGGTTATCGATTGGGGGATGAGTATGCTACGAAATAGAGAATTTCGTCAGTTTATCATATTTTTCTTCTTTATCGCTACCGTTTACGTATTTCTTGGCTTTAGGTTCAGTACTGCTGCAGGAATTTTAGCAATTGCTTCTTCCATTACTTTCGGTACATTGTTTGGGCTTTACACAAGAGCACGTTATAAAAGCATTGCAAGAATCTCGGAACAGATTGATCTTCTTCTTCACAACGCTGACCAGCTTTCAATTAACAAAACTGAAGAAGGCGAGTTATCCATTCTTCAAAGTGAGATATCTAAAATGATGCTGCGTATTCGGGAACAAAACGACGCACTGAAAAAGGAAAAAGAAAATCTTGCCAACTCACTTGCCGACATTGCCCATCAGCTTAGAACCCCACTCACGTCTGCAAACCTCATTCTTTCACTGTTAGCCAATAATCCTGATGAAAACCAACAAAAAGCGTTTGTACGGGAAACAGAAGAATTGCTTATCCGCATGGATTGGCTGATTACATCTCTCCTGAAATTATCTCGCCTGGACGCTGGGATTGTCGTTTTTCAAAGGGAACCGATCAATATAAATAACCTGTTAAAAAACGCCCTTCGCCCATTCCTGATTTCAATGGAACTTCATAACATAGAGTTCCAAATACATGCGCCTAAGGAAATGATGATCTGGGGAGATTTAAGTTGGCTTTCTGAAGCCATTCAAAACCTGTTTAAAAATTCCATTGAAAGTATAGGCGATAACGGAACGATTGAAATTATTTGTGCGGACACCCCATTACATGCCCAGATTGAAATTCATGACAGCGGAAAAGGCTTTAACAAAGAAGATCTACCACACCTCTTTAACCGATATTATCGTGGGAAAAATCAAAAGGAAACGGGTTACGGAATTGGGTTGGCTCTCTGTAAGATGATTGTCTCCCACCAGGGTGGCTCTATCACAGCCAAAAATCATTCAAATGGCGGGGCGGTCTTTTCTATCCGTTTTCCAAAGTGACGAATCTCTCACTCAAAAGTCACGGGGATGTAAGCTGCGGGTTTTAAGATAGTGGTAAAAGATGAAAGGAGACTCAACTCATGGAGTTTCTAAAGATTGAAAATCTAAGTAAAGTCTACGGAAAGGGTGAAAACCAGGTTACCGCCCTTGACAACGTTTCACTCACAATTGAAAAAGGGGGGTTTACCGCAATCATTGGCTCATCTGGTTCAGGAAAATCTACATTGCTACATATGATTGGGGGCGTGGATGTACCTTCAAGCGGAAAAGTATATCTGGAAGGGCAGGATGTGTACGCTCAAAGCAATGAAAAACTGGCCATTTTCCGAAGGCGGCAGGTCGGACTGATTTACCAGTTCCACAATCTCATTCCGACTTTAAATGTGGTGGAAAACATCACGTTGCCCATCCTGATGGATAAACGAGAGATCAATGATGAACGGCTGAATGACCTGCTACACATGCTCGGTCTTGAAGAACGTAAGAATCATCTGCCCAATCAGCTTTCGGGTGGTCAGCAACAGCGTGTTTCTATAGGTCGAGCGTTAATGAACGCCCCTGCTGTCATGCTCGCTGATGAGCCTACGGGAAGCTTAGACAGTCGTAATGGACACGAGATAATTAAGCTTTTGAAAGAAAGCAATAAGAAATATGGGCAAACCCTTCTACTCGTCACCCATGATGAGAATATCGCTTTACAGGCAGACCGCATCATTGGAATTTCTGACGGCAAAGTCACACGGGATGAGAGGTTGGTACGGTTATGAATATATTTAACAAGGTCACTCTGCAAAGTATGAAAAAAAGCCGGACACGAACTATCGTGACAATCATAGGGGTGGTTCTATCCACCGCTATGATTACAGCAATTGCTACCTTTGGCACTTCCCTGCTAAATTACTTGATCAAGAGCTCTATCGCGAAATACGGTGGTTGGCACATCGAACTTTTAGATGTTACGTCCTCTTTTGTAGAAGCGCAGAAAAATAACAATTACGTTTCAGATACAGCAGAGTTCACAAACATAGGCTATGCAACGCTTGACGGCAGTAAAAGTCCCGACAAGCCATATCTCTTTATTGCAGGATTCAACAACAAAACTTTCGATGTTTTGCCTGTAAGACTGATCTCCGGCCAGTTTCCAGAAAACAGCAACGAGATTCTCATACCATCTCATGTAGCTGCAAAGGCCGGAGTAAGATTCAAGGTGGGCGACACCATGTTACTTGATATTGGAAACCGAATGGATGGAAATAAACGATTAGGCCAGCACGATGCCTTTCGGTCCGGTGAGAAGCCGGGTGAGGCAAAAGAAGCGCTTGTGACAAACACAGAAAAAATGTACACCGTGGTGGGAATCTATGAAAGACCAGGTTTCGAGGAGCATTCCGCACCGGGCTACACCCTGATCACCAAAGATGATGCCAAGAATTCGGCAAGTAGCTACAGCCTGTTTGTCACTCTTAAAAACCCCCGTCAGATTAAGGCATACACAAACAACATAAATGGAACACAGAATTTTGTTTTCAATGATTATATTCTGCGTTTCATGGGCGTTTCGGACAATAAGCTTTTTAACGCTCTCCTTTACACGGTTGGCGCAATATTGGTTGCTATCATTATGGTAGGCTCGATTTTTTTAATTTATAATTCCTTCTATATCTCGTTGAATGAACGCACGCAACAGTTCGGTATTCTCTCATCGGTGGGTGCAACGGCAAAGCAGTTGCGAAATTCAGTTTTATTTGAAGGCCTTTGCATTGGTATCGTTGGTATCCCCATTGGAATTCTTGCAGGCATAGGTAGTATTGGACTTGTGATTCCTATTGTAGCAGAGAAATTTAAAAGCATCCTTTACAGTACCGTACCATTAAGCTTGTCTGTCTCCTTGTCAGCAATAGCAGCAGCAGCTGTGGTCAGTTTGATCACCATACTGATTTCCGCCTATATCCCTGCCAGGAAAGCCGCAAATACTCCCATTGTGGAGAGCATTCGTCAAACCAACGAGATTAAAACGGAAGCAAAAGCAGTGAAAACCTCTCTGCTCGCTCAGCGTATGTACGGATTAGAAGGCACACTAGCACTTAAAAATTTCAAAAGAAACAAGAGACGCTATCGCAGCATTGTACTCTCACTTGTTTTAAGCATGGTTCTGTTCGTATCAGGAAGTGCTTTTCGAACCACCTTAAAACGGCTCTCAGACCGGCTAATCATGGACATTGATTATGATATCCTTTTAACGGCTGAAAATATGGATGACAGTGAAATGTTTCAGCTTTATGACAAGCTAAAAAGCACAGACGGTGTTTACGATAGCTCCTATCAGACTGTTTATTCCTATACTTCCACAGTCAAAGAGAGTGAATTATCTGACTCGTATCGGAAATACAGAGGAGTTACCACTCCCGATGAAACGATTTCATTTCCAACGGACATTCAATTTATTGAAGACGGTGAATATTTGCATTTTATTAAGAAACTGGGGCTGCCTCCAGAAGAATATTCCGGGCAGAATGGAAAATTAATTGCAGTTGCCAAACAGCGAGTGGAGCAGAACGATGGGCCAAAGGAACCACTTGATCTATTTGCAAGTCATTCCATGACCTTACATGTCTCTCCTGAAAGAGACAACAAAACAAGTTCGGAGCATGATCAAACTATAAATGTCACCTTCACCGATACGTACCCTGTGGACCCTCCTCCAAAGCAGCAATCTCAAAAGAGTTCATATGTATTTATGGTGGTGGCTCCCTATTCTCTCAAAGAAAGATTTGAAGCCCCGGATATACATTCCATTACAGGCCTCTCTTTTCTATCAAAAGATCACACTCAAACAGTAGCAGAAATGGAGTCCATTATCCAGAATGCTGGAATTACATCTCCTTATACTTTATATAACGTGTACGAAATTGTTGAACAGTACCGCAGTTTAACATTTGTTATTGATGTGTTTACCTATGTTTTTGTCATTATGATTTCCCTGATTGCAGTTGCTAATGTGTTCAATACCATTTCCACAAATATCAGGCTTCGCCGAAGGGAACTTGCTATGCTGCGCTCCGTGGGGATGTCGGACCGTGATTTTAATAAAATGATGAATTTTGAATGTGTTTTCTATGGCATGAGAGCCCTGATATTCGGACTTCCTATAGCAGGAATCATATCGTGGCTGATTTACCTAGGTTTGGTCTCTGTAGAAAAGATCGATAATTTCGTTTTTGTATTTCCATGGGGTAGTATGGCAATTAGTGTAATCAGCGTATTATTTATCGTTTTTGTCACAATGCTATATGCCATTCGCCGAATCCAGAGGGAAAATATTATTGATGCACTTCGAGATGATATGACTTAATTCATAAGAACTACTATGAAAGAATTAGTAAAAAGGACTGGTAACATACGGTATTTATACCGATTTTACCAGTCCTTTATTATCTGATTCTGTTTCAGCCAATATCAAACCCACACCATAAAGACAAATTTCGTATGCATTAGCTTAATGTTTCTATGATACTCTCATAAAGTAATCCGTTGTAAACCTCTTCTAAAGTGAATACACTCTCCTTGATATTCATCTTTAAATACTCATAAGCATCTCCGTATTTGACATCGTCAATGCAGTATGTCTGTAAGCCATCTCTATAATCTATCGTCGTAGCATCAATATCATTATGGGATAGAACAACAAATACAGTTTCTATTCCATGCTTATACAAGTGTGATAACTGTAACTCTAAATTAGAGACGTCGATAGAAGGATTTACACACATAATAGCTACATCAATATTTGCGGCAGAAAAATAAGCATCAGCAAGTTTTCCAAAATTGTATGTATTTAAGCTGTTAACCTGACCGATTGCTCCCCCAATATTAAGTACCCACGCATCCATATCCGTATTAATTTCATTAAGATACATAAATTTATTAATAGAATAAACAATATTGGGAAACTTAAGTTCGCTTGGAAAATCAAATATATTTGCATCGTAAAGCAACCCGATAGGATTGTTTGAAATGGAACCTATTTCTAATCCATCCTCCTTTAAACTTTTTAACAAGGAGGACTGAACTTCTGTTTTATTTAATCCACTGCACAAGCTTGTAATTGCAATAACAGGCTTTTCTAAAACAGAGATCTCAGAAGATTCAAAGTCACTATATTGATACAGATATTTGTTATCGTCTATATTTAAAAAATTACCGATACATATTATTTGATAGCTGCTATATGTTTCTTTTATACTTTTTGGCACTTCCAAATCAAAGTAGGCAGTATTTAAAATAATAATAACATCAAAATCTTTTGTAGGATTATCATCTTGAATGCTGTAAAAATCAAACCTTTCATGGTCGTAATAAGCTACTATGTTCTCGTTTATAAGAATTTTATCAATATGATTAAGGGCATTCGCAGGAAAAAGAACAACTGCCACTCGATGGTTTGTTAAGATTTCAGCTATTCCACTCTTTTTTAATTTCATCTGATAGCCAATATCGTCTGATAGAAAAGGATTAATATTATATTTTTGAAGCAGTATTTTAAATTTATCATTCAAAGACATATGGCTGAGCTCATTACAAAAAAAGCCGCATACTCTGGCACACGCTAAACTGGAAGAACTAAAATCAAATTCAGTATCATTTTCTTTAATAATAAAATCTCTCATTGCAATGGAGATGGTGGTATGATCAATTGTTTTAATATCTTCCGTTTGCTGCTGATCTACTTTTACACATATTACATTTTTAAAATCAGCAGGAAATGAAATCGTATTGGCATGAGATGCCGCCGATAATATAACAATATTATTTTGTACTGCTTTCTCACATATATCATTTAATTCCTGTGAATATACGGTCAGGCCTAGACTGATGTTGATAATATCAACTTTTTCCTCAATCGCTTTCGTCATTGCATTTATAATATGAGATATGTTTAATCTTCCAGATTCGTCCATTATATTTAGATCAATAATATCAATATCTTCATATTTCGTATTTGACACAATTTCCTTGTAACAATCTGTACCATGGCAATCTTTGGGTTCCTGGTACACTTCTACCAGTTCTTCATTCAATAAAGAAAAATGCCTCACTTTATGCCTGTTATTGATATTCTTGTTAGAAACCCCGGTATCAATCAACGCAACCTTCATTTTTATACTCCTTATCAAATCTTAGTTTTCTCTTACCTCTGTCTCGTATTTAAATCAGAGAGATATTTTCCACATAATTAACTAAGTCTCTGTCATGATTAACATGCTCTAGATAGTATCCCAACTCGCCTTCCACACCTTTTCTGGCCTTTTCACAAAAATCGCTATTGTTATCCAAAATATCTTTAAAACAAATTTTACAGAATTTAGCTGCCCAGCAATGTTTGCATTTTTCTAAGCTTTTTAAAGTCTGATTTACCAAACGATCTATTTTATTGCTGTCAATGCCATTGTAAACATCTCCAATTTCAAAAACTTCCTTGCTCTCATCAACTTTTTCACAAACTACAATTTTACCGTCTGTTGTCACAAAATTTTTTCTTACGCCAGGAACGCAAAAACCTCCGGGAAGAATGGCATTGCCATAAGCTGGCCCCTTTAATGAATTGTGATACTTTTTCATCCCCTTAAGCATAGTTCTATAAGCGAAATCGTAGGATTTCACATCAATCATTTCATTAATATCACTATCATCGCTCTTATCTCTCACACTCATAAAATACTCTGTTGGGAAAAGATCTATCATATTAACATTAGATTTCCATAGATTATCAATAGACTGGAATAGATCATTGTTTGCGCCTTTAAACATAACAACATTATATGTAACGCTTTCCCTGAAAAACTTTGGATCTTTCCGGTAAAGAGCCTGGACATTTTTACTTACCCTTTCATAGCTATCATTTCCATTGCAGTCAACTCTGTATTTGTTTTGATCTTTTCTGGGGCCATCAAAGCTTATGTTTAACTTAATGTCATTTTCGATAATAAAATCTGCCACCTTATCATCTAATAAAACTGCATTGGTTGTAATGTTATAAGAAGGTTTTCTAAAAGGATACTTATTGCTTATATAATCGATACACTCCTTTATAAGATCCAGCTTAAGCAAAGGTTCTCCCCCATAAAAACTAAGATTGCAGACTTCACTATCATGAGAATTCATCATAAGGAGGTCAATTGCTTTAAATGCGATCTCTTTCGGCATATCTTTTAATTTATGATCATCATCCATATATTTAGGCATATATCCACAGTACTTGCACCTTAAATTGCATTGCTCCGTAAGTGCCAATGTCATATTTTTTATTTTACTGAGACACATATTTTTCAATTCTTCTTTGCTATAGGGATAAATTAATTCAAACTCAGAATATTTTTTTACATCCCTAAAATCGTTATTTATTAAAAAATCTTCATAATTATTATCATCTAGGATATCAGCCTCTGAGTTAATAACAGCAAAGTTATTGTTTAGTGCGTCATAAATATAAGTGTTTCCACTTGACTTAATAATTTTAGCTAAATACATCTTTATAATATCCTTTCTCAAGCGAGTTATTGACCATTTATACAGCCTACTACTGAAATTACGTGTTATAGTGACAGGTTCAATGCAATAAAGAATCTATGTAACTTATATCAGGTCTTAATTCCTATGATGTATGATTACAGAAATTGTCCCATGTAGCCGCCGCCAACTGCTGACCAAGGCTTGCCCTGACATCCACAATGGCATCCAAGAGTTCTTACGGTTGAATTGTTTGCTTTGTTAACCTTTTTTAAACTAACTTTTTTATTTTTCATAATATCCACAACCTTTCTTATTTTTTAGTAGTAGGCCATATAAATAATCAATAACTCTTGCTATTATTATCTTTAATCAAGCTTCATGGAATAACTGTCTGCTTGAATTTTGTACATATTGTAAAATTCTTTTTTCAAATCGATTAATTGTTCAAAGCTTCCCTCTTCTACAAGTTCACCTTTGTCTAGTAAAATTATTTTATCCGCTAATTTAGTAATATACATTCGGTGAGATATGATTATGGTAGCTTTTAGATTACTGATTGTTTTAAACGTATCAAACATTTTTACTTCTGCTTTCGGGTCAAGTGCTGCGGTTGGCTCGTCCAGAACTAATACAGACGCATCTGAGAATACAGCTCTGGATATTGCAATTTTCTGCCATTGACCACCCGAAGGCTCTATGGCATCGTTATAAAACATTTTGCTTAAATAAGTATCATATTTATTTTTATAATTCTCGATGAATTTATTTGCGCCTGTTATTTCTGCAGCCTTATGTATGTCTGTATCGCTTTGTATTTTATCAATGTTCCCAAACCCAATGCAGTTGCTTACACTATCCGAGAATTTAACATAGTCTTGAAACAGAACTCCAAAAAATAATCTTAGTTCATTTATGTCATATTCTCTTAAATCAATATCATCTAATAGGATTCTGCCTTGTGTCGGATTATAAATTTTGAGTAAAAGCTTGGCAAAGGTTGATTTACCGCTTCCATTCTCACCTACTAAACATACCGTTTCCTTTGTATTAAACGTAACATTGATATCTTTTAATACGTAATTGTCAGAGCCTGTGTATTTAAAACTGACATTTTCAAAGCGAATGATATGTACGGGTATTTCCTTGATTTTTAAATGATTGCTTTCTATCGTATCTTTTTCCTGCATGAATTCAAAAATATAATTAATAAACATCATGCTCTTACTATTAGATGCAATTTGATTGGATAACCCGATCAGCTTAGTTACAATCGTAATTATGGCTGTAATAAATAAGTAAAACTCTGACACAGTTACATAACCCGCAATTGCAATCTTTACAAGCCATATGCCAACCAGGATTGCTCCTATCATGGAGATAAAGCAAGTTACTATTGATACTATGATTTCTTTTGCAGCAATCTTGCTGTTACCTTTCATAAAATCATCAAAGGATTCTTTTCTTTTACTTCTAAAATAATCATATAACCGAAAGGACCTAACTTCTTTCGCATACATGGGGTCGGTAATCAAGGAAAGATAATACCATATGCGCCTTGTCTGCATAGTCCTCTCACTGAAAAACCGAAACATCATACCTTGAAATTTTCTTTTATAAAATATAATAGGCAAGGTAAACACCATTATAAAAAGAAATGCAAGTAAGTTTAATCGAATGATGATAACGGCGTACCCCACAAGACTGATAAGACTGGCGACCATGCCAAACAGGCCTTCCATTAAATTAAGTGGTTCTGAACCGCATTTTGTCAATGTATTGGAATGTAAATCCAGAAAGGCGGGATCATCGATTCTTTCCTGCTTAATACTCTGAAACTTATCTGCAACCAGATTTTCAATATTATGTGATAGCTTTAAGCCTGCAATGGCACATATAATAGTTTTTACACTCTCCGTAGCAAATGATATTACGATAAATGCAAGCATTGAAAGTAGAATAATCAATAATCTTACGAGCACAATTGAGGATTCGTTCCCCACATTTTGCCCTACTTCCTCTATTAACTTAGCAGTTAAATAGATTGTCACAACTGGGCTGATACCAGTAATAAACATAGAGCCAATGGAAAGGAAAAATACACCTGAACCTGCTTTAAATATCTCTTTAAAAATAAAACCCAATTTTATAATATAGTCTTTTATCGATTTCATTATTTCACCTGCAATAAAAATTTTTGATATAAATTGTAATATCAGCAGACGGATAAATCGTACCCTCTGCCAATCCCAAGGCCTTATTTACGCTTGAACTCTTTGATGCCTTCCGGAGCCTTTGGCTGATAAGACCAGTACATGCAATAGGTATTATTTGCCTTTTTAATTGCGTGTTCTGCCATATGGGACACTAGCTTAAGTATTAAGTTTTTTTGCATCTTTCTCACCTCACTTTAGATAATTTTTCAAACAATGAGCGCATCATTAATAGAAATACAACAAACATTCCCCATGAAATTGCAAATGCCACGTTCGGCTGATGTGTTACTATTGAGAAAATAAAACTGAGCAGTGCAAGTGCAATCAGCACTGTACTCCTTTTTCGGTATTTTTTACGATCATTATCACTGATTGGGCCATAGCCAAAATCTACAGGTGTTAGGATTAGTATCATAGGAATTGTAATTACAAGTAAAATACAAGAAACAATTAATCTGTTGTCAAACAAATATGTGTCAAAGATAAGCATTAAGATATATAAGATTAAGGTTGTGAAATAGCACTTGGTGTATGTTTTGCAATGATAGCCTCCAACATAATTACGTATTGGGCAATATGTTAGAATATAAGCGAAACTGATCCTTATATTATCGGTTAAGATGCTTATCACAGCAATGGATAGAAAGATAAGTAAATTATTCAGCACCAGCTCGATTCCATAAGTATAATATTTCATTTTATCAATTGGAATTAATCGGTCCGTAACTAACCTTAAACTGATTTCTTCCGAAATAGAGTTGAACACATTTGCACCTCCTCTAAATTTAGATAAACTATAATACAGTTATGCATATAATTCAATGCTTTAGCACTCAGTGGTAGCTATGAGATACCGAATGGTAAAAACAGGAAGGTTTTTTTATCCTTCCTGTTTTTACAGTTTTGGTTGTATTCAATTATTTGCGAATATATTTATTAGACCGATATTTCATTTTTCATTTTAGAATGATCCAGACATATTTCAATAGGAAGCATGACAATAGCACTAAAAACGTTATTTTTAGTATATATCTTAAAGGAACCACCATTTTTCTCTGCTGAAGATCTTATTGATGTTAACCCATAACCATGATGTGATTTGTCCTCCTTATGAGTGTCAATTCTGTCATTCACCCTTTTAATTTCATGAGAAAAAGGATTTTTTATAACGAATGACAAATAGTTTTTATAGCAGAATATTTTAACTGAAATATAACGCTCTTTTTTTTCCATTAATTCAAGTGCTTCAATGGCATTATCCAATATGTTTGCGAGAATGGCAGTTAAATCAATTGGATTAACGGACAGGTTTGGTACATGATCGATATCTATCCGAATATCTATATGATGCTGTTTGCAAACTGCAATTTTATAATTCAGTATAGAATCTATGATGTCATTTCCACAATTTACTATGGCTTTAGTTCCTTCTAATGCCTCGGTAATCGCATGAATATAGGTAACAGATTCATTAATATTATTTTGCTTTAACAAGCTGGATATATTAATTAGGTTATTATTAATATCATGTCTTATTTTTGATAAATCAGAAGTAGCTGATTCGTGATAAGAAAGTTGTTGCTCCAACATATGGTTGCGGGCACTCAATTTATAATTTTCTTTCTCTTTTTCATAATAGTAGCAAATCTCTCCAAAGAAAAATATAATCAAAGCGCTTATTATGATCAGGCCCAGCGAAATTCCCAAAATATATAATGAATATTTATTTGAGTCTTTTTGTAGAATAGGGCTAATATGCATGATAAATTGCAGGGTGACAATTAAAAGAAACACTATAATATCCATAATAATCACATATTTCTGAGGAATTTTAAACTGTATTCTCTTAAAAATATTGATACATAGCAAAATAAAAATCACATTTAGAAGCTTTGCAAAAATGGAAAATGAAATAGATTTATTCAAGACCTCCAATATATTTTGTATATTTAACTTATTTACATACGATGAAATATTGCCAGCTATGATGTCACTGATTAGGAATATAAAATTTGCAACAAGAATAAAAAATGCTTTCATTAATAGTTTCCCTCTATAAATTATGTGAGTGGAAGTTAATGAAATTATAAAATAAAGAAAAAATTTTAAGGTAATATGAAAGCCTGGCATATGTTGTATCACTGTGGTATTCAATATAATTACTATTATAAATGCACCGAACTTTATAGCACCTGAAAAACGATTAAGCATAGAACAGTCTATTAGCCAGAAAATTAAAATACACTCGATTAGAGAGAATACAAAATCCAACATGCCATTCATTCCATATGGTCTCCAACTATCATCTCTGAGAATTTATCAAAAATATTTTGTCTCTTTCGCCGACTTAATGGTAATCGAATACCATTGTCCAAACGAACTTCCGTTTCATCAATTGAAAAAATGTATTTTAAATTTACGAGACAGGTTCTATGAATATCCACGAAGTAAAGAGGAGTGAATTTACAAACAATTTCATAAAACTGGTAGCGGTAAAGATTAAAGGTCTCACGTTTCGTAAATAGGTACACCTGACGGTTGATACATTCAAAATACATAATGTCATCCAGTGGTACCTTAATATCCATAACGCCTTTATTCGCCACTGTTTTTATGACCTTAAATATTTGCATGCGAGGATTGTCCTCACTTATTCGCTTCGTAACTCTTTTAATTACTTCGGGTAAACGTTCTTTCATGGACATTTTAGGCAAAAACCCAATGACATCGTATTGAAATGTATTCAATGCTTCCCGCTGATAGGCTGTAACAAAAACTAATTTGAACCTCTTATCAAGTATTCGTAATTCTTTCGCAACCTCTTTTCCATCTTTATAGGGCATATCAATATCTAAAAATATCACATCATAATAAGGCTGATATTTTGAAAAAGCAGCAATTAAATCATCTCCTTTTTCAAATGAATAACTTTGGATCTCAACTTTTAAACATCTGAATATAGTCTCTACTTCAGGTATAAGCTTTGCTAGAAAGGCTTTATCATCATCGCAAAAGGCTAAATTAAGCAGCATTTCCCCCCCTCCTTACTTTGTTTATACTATTTTATTTTTTTTGTAAAGATTTGCTGCGTACTTAATTAACTGCTCATTATCGTAAAGATATTTGCATTTACGAAGCTTTCCTCCGATCCTTAATAAAAATCCGGAGGCAGATGCAGTGGTAGATTTCATATGTTTACCAATCCTTTCTGTTTTTCATTTTACGCTATCGCGTATATAAGATATTTGAAGAGTGTAACTGTAAATATTTTACCATAGAATCTATTCAATTTGTATGAGCCAATAAATAATAAATTTCTATTTTTATTGAGAAACACTACTTCTTAATATTTCAATAAATAGAATAAGGAATCAAGATTTATTCAACCTGATTCCTTTGTTTTATCTGTTTATAATTGTATTTATTTATCATTCACTCCACTCTGTACTCTGCCTACAATTCCCCCTTCTAACATCACCTTAATGCCTCTTGGGTGATTGGGGGAATTGGTTAATATTCTCTGTACTACACCTTCTGTTAATTTTCCGGTTCTCTGGTCCTGCTTTTGCACGACCATCACCCGGTCACCGATTTTAATCTCTTTTCTTACGGTTCCGTCCATTCTATCGTTCCTTTCATTCTGTCATTTATATCTATTTTTTCATACACGTCTGTAATATTCAAACAACATCATTTAATACGAAATACTTATCTTTTCAAACTGATATTGCCCCGCGTTTACTGTCATACCACACATTGTAAGCTCTAAATCAAAACGCCGCTTTCCACAGCTGCCTGGATTTAAGAACAGCACACCATCAATCATTTCCTGAGAATACTTATGAGAATGTCCATAAATCACCACATCTATATTTGACAGGTCCTCCGGGACATCCTTTTTGTTATGAACGATAAAAAAACATACGCCTTCTATCGTGACTGTAATGCTTTCAGGCAGATTTTCTGCCCAATTCTTATCGTTATTTCCACGGACTACATAGATTTCCCCAAGCCGCTCCATCTCATGATAGATGAGGGAATTATCTATATCACCGGCATGAATGATACAATCAGCGACTGCTAAACGAGCCCTGACTTCCTCTCGCAGCAAACCATGAGTATCCGATAAGATTGCAATGTGTTTCATAGAAACCTCTTTCTAATTTACCGTTTTCTTCTTTCTTAACAACAATCCCAGTTATAAAGAATTTTATCAAACTTTCTATTCTTTAAATCTTCACTGTTGATAAAGAAATTACCTACACCGCAATCTCCCCATAACACCAGGTCGCCATTTTCCTTGTCATAATCAGAATCCAATTGAAACAGCACAGTATCGTAATAGCTGTATTTCTCATTATACTGTCTGGGATCGGTCTGTGTGAAGAATGGATAGCCTAACAGCCAGTGACCTGTATTGGAAAGTTCCTCAATCATTTGCTCATATACTTCATCATCCATTAAATTATAAAGGTTTTCTTCTTCCTGGAGGTCAATCCCTATTTCTTTCGCAATCTCACGGAATAAAGGTTCAAACCGGTAATCACATTCCCCTAAGTATACTTCTTTTTTTGTAAACTCCAAGGCATACTCCTTGGTGACCGGTGTATATTCCTCTAAAATCTCTTCCAGATTCGTTGGAACTCCAATGCTCATAACAGCTTCTTTTGTTATGGTATCATTTATTGTTTCATGATATATTACTCGAAACGTATCCGGTTTGTCCTGCTCATCAAAATCCATACCAAAAACATCATCAAGTCCAGTAAAGAACTGCAGCATACCTTTACCAGGCAGCCGTTGCCCAAAGTCATATTGTTCCAGATTTATCTGAGCTAATAACATGAGCTTCTTCCCCTGGGAATCTACGGGATATTCTTTTTCTATATCCCAATACGGAATTCCGCCTAACTTACTGTCCCGCAAATCTGGCACCCTATCATTGCAGATTTTAATAGAAAATGCTTCCTTTTTAGTCCTTACTTTCAATTCTTCTATGATTGGCTTAATATCATTATAGTTCATCATTATGCACCTCTTCCTTTGTACTTGTATGTTAGCGAATAAAACTTCCCCTGTTTCTATTCTCTTATGGATTATTCTATCATAATTTACCGGAACATTCCATAATTGCTAAAAAGCAAAAGGAAATCACCATATGAAAAAACAGAGAGCTTTGTTTTAAAAGACTCTCTGCTTTAACTTTATTAATCTCATCTGAAATTTATTATCGGGGTTTCATATATTGAGAAACTACCAAATCAGCTTCATGGCCTTGCGCAATTCGATACCCTGCCTAATAACACATTCAGTCCATGGGGTAACTGATCTACAATACAATCCATACTTTCTTTTACCGCTTTAGGGCTTCCGGGAAGATTTACAATTAATGTCTTCCCCCGAATTACACTGACTCCACGGCTGAGCATGGCTCTCTTTGTGATTGCCATGCTGTATAGTCTTATGGCCTCCGAAATTCCGGGAGCATTTCTGGTGGCTACCGCAAGAGTTGCCTCTGGTGTACAGTCTCTTGGTGAGAATCCGGTTCCGCCGGTTGTTACGATTAGATTCACCTCTCTTTGATCGGAAAGTCTGATCAGTTCTTCCTCAATCTGGCTTTGCTCATCGGGAAGCAGCAAGGATTCCACCATACGGTAGCCTTTTTCTTCTAATAGCTCTTTTAGCAGCAATCCGCTCCTGTCTTCCCGTTGTCCAGCAAAACCAGAATCACTGAGGGTTATAACGGCAGCTGTTAATCTGTCATCCCGGTCCTTAAGCTGAATCAGCTCATCTCCCACAGAAATGATCCCTCCCTTTATAACTTCTGCAAACGTTCCCTCTGTGGGCATGATACATTTACCCATTTTATAATAGATCTGACAATGGGAATGGCATTGTTTGCCATGCTGTGTCAGCTGCAAGATTACATCCTTGCACTGAAATCTGGTACCTATTGGAATGGAACTGAAATCAAAGCCTTCCACAATCAAATTTTCTCCAAAAGCACCGGGGAGCACATCCGCGCCCTCTCTCTGAAATGCCTCAATCTTTTCATTAGACAGAAGACTTACCTGGCGATGCCAGTCCCCTCCATGGGCGTCTCCTACTATCCCATAGTTCATGGCAAATTCAGCTGTTTTCACATTTACCTTTTGGGTTCCCCGATTTTCACTGATACAAACTGCCTTTACTATTCCCATAGCTCTCCTCAATCAAAGTCATTTATCTATTTCTATCTGATAAGAAATCCCCACTTTTCCCGCCTGATTTCTGCTCCAGATAGATATCCTTAATTACCATCTCTTTGTCCATTGCCTTACACATATCGTAAATGGTCAAAAGAGCAATGCTCACACCGGAAAGTGCTTCCATTTCAACACCGGTTTTTCCAGTTGTTTTTATGGTACAGACGGCTTCAATCTCATTGCTCCAGGAATCCATATTAAAATCCACTGACGCTTTGGTGATAGGGAGGATGTGACACAGGGGAATCAGGTCCGGGGTCTTTTTGGCTCCCATGATTCCAGCTACTCTGGCGATTCCCAGCACATCACCTTTTTCTATGTTTTTATTCTTAATTGCTTCATAGATGGCTTTGCTGACCTTGATTCTTCCTTTTGCTACTGCTTCCCTGACGGTTTCTTTTTTATCTGTCACATCTACCATGACAGCGTTTCCATTGGAATCAAAATGTGTAAAACCAGTCTCTTTCTCCATATTCTCTGACTTCCTTTCTTATCCACTGCTTCCTTTGCGCATCTGGATGCTTACTTCATTGATGAATAAAAATTATTTCACCCGCCATATCATATTGATACCCGCCGATCTCATCCATACGATGGTGAAGCTCTTTTGATTTCAATATTTGAAGAAAGGATTGCATTTCAGGAAGGTCTAAATATTCGACCGGCACTGCAAAATCATACTCTTCTTCCCCGATCGGAAGAAACTCCAGTCCCATGGCATTTGCAGCCGCATATATTCCCAGGGCAGCATCCGCGCTGTTGCTGGCCACCAGGGCCGCTGCTGCCATATGGGTGGCTGCTTCTCTTTCATAACCAGAGATGAGAGAAGCATCCATGCCTGAAAGCTTTAGCCTGTAATCAAAAAGCACACGGGTCCCGGCCCCTCTTTGTCGGTTTACATAACGGCAACCAGCCAAATCTTCTATTCCTTTTATCATACAGGGATTGCCCTTTTGGAGCATCAGGCCCTGAATCCGTTTGACTCCTTTTACAAGTGCCATTGGTTCTTTGAATAACCGGAGCAAATAAGGGATGTTATATACTCCGGATTCCTCATCCAACAGATGAACCGGAACCATATGTGCCTCTCCCCGCCTTAAGGCCATAAGACCTGCCATGCTCCCTACATGAGTGCTGGACATATAGATTCCCGGATTGTGAATGGACATCAAATCTCCGATGAGATCAAGAATAAGATCATGGCTCCCAATGGAAACCAGGGTATGTCTGATCTCTGATAAGCTTCTGTACAGCTCCACATTTACAGCTTCTCCTGCTTCTATGCCCTCACAGTTCTGATCAATCACGCAAAAGCCATCTGCACGTACTAAACTCATTGCCGCACCTGCACCTCTGGAAAGGGGGGATGCCACCAATCTTCCATCCACCTCACCGACCTTTACTCTCACGTATTCCTTGTGCTTTAAGGAAGAGACGAGGCGCTTTGAGAGTACGGCTTTTACTTTGTTACTTTCATAGCCGTGTTCTCCCGTAAACATGGCTAAAATTGGCTTTACGAAGGTTTCAAATCCAATGTAGGCGGATACCGGATAGCCGGGAAGTCCGATGACTGGCTTATTCTTTATTACGGCAAGTATAACAGGTTTTCCTGGCTTTATAGCAACTCCGTGTACCAAAACTTCCCCCAGCTCCCTTAAAACATGTACCGTATAGTCTTCTGTTCCGGCGCTGGAGCCAGCGTTTACAATGACCATATCGCAGTAATCCAGAGCGCCGGATACCGCATTTTTAATCTTATCGTAATCATCTTCAATGGGAGAAAAACGCTCTGCAATTCCACCGTAAGAGGCTACCATTGCCTCAAACATTCTGGAATTGGATTCTATGATATCTCCTTCTTTTGGCGCTTCTCCAGGTTCTATGATTTCCGTACCAGTAGGGAAAATGGCTACCTTTGGTTGTTTTACCACCTTAACGTTTGTAATTCCTCCGGAAAAAAGGACCCCGATGTCAATGGGGCGGATTTTATGCATACTGGCTAAAAGCATCTCTCCAGCAACAATATCCTCTCCCACTGGTCTGATATGCTGCCAGGGTACCGCTGCTTCCAAGATTTTTATGGAGCTGTCATCCATCTCTATCACGTCTTCTGCCATAATCACAGCATCGTATGGATATTTAACAGGATCACCGGTATCCACGATAATAAAATCTTCCTGTTTTTTCAGTTCCAAGGGTTCCCGGTCGGATGCTCCCTTTGTCCTTTCGGCAATCACAGCAATTCCATCCATGGCGGCTGCGTTAAACAGAGGGGAAGAACATAATGCAAAAACAGCTTCTTTCGTTATTCGACCTAAGCTTGCTTCCGTTGGAATTTCTTCGTAATCCATCTTGATCCGGTTTTTCAAGGCATTCTCATAAATGATGCGAGCTTCTTCTACCGGAGTATTGTTTAAGTATAAATTCCTTTTACCCATAATCTCTGCCTTTCCATGGGGATTACTGTCATAGATAAAATACTTCCACCCGCTGCTCTTTTTTTATTCCTTCCTGATTTTGTCCCATGATAAAATAGCCGTCTGCTCTTGTTAAAGTACTGATAAGGCCGGATTTTCCGTGCACAGGCTCTGCATAATACTCCTCTTCCTTCTTTATAAGCCTTACCAGCTGACAGGTGGCCCTGCCCGGCGCTCCGGCCAGGTTGGTGGTCATTCGGGCAAAAAGGGAATGATCTTCTTTCTGATTGGTCATATGTTTATAAAGCCAAGCAACCATAAGCTCAAATACCAGTATGGCAGCCACCGGATGACCCGGCAGGCCAACGACCAAAGTACCAGTTGACGGGTCAAATCCAAAGATGGATGGCTTTCCCGGTTTTAACGCCAATCCATGAATGAGAGAATTTCCCCCTGTCACTTCATCAATGATCTGGCTGGTGGCATCTTTTTTCCCTTTGGAGCTACCACCAGATATCATGACCAGATCACTGGTCTTCATGGATTGCAGCACCTTTTCTTTTAAAGGTTCCTTATCGTCTTTCAGTACCATAACATTTAACACCTTAAGACCGTATGCTTCTGCCTTGGCACTGAGGGCGTAGGAATTAATATCTCTGATTTCTCCAGGTAACGGCTGGAGCGATGGGTGTACCAGCTCGTCTCCGGTGGAGATAATGGTTATGGTCCAAGGCTCATATACTATCACCTCTAAAACTCCAAGACTAGCCATAACACCAATCTCCTGCGGACGGATTTTGGTTCCCTTTTTTATGACCACCTCACCATGACAGATATCCTCACCCTGGGAGACCACATTCTTACCATGAGCCACGGAATCATAGACTGCCAGGTGATCTTCATCGAACAACTCACAGTATTCCTCCATGACCACGGCATCGGCTCCCTCAGGAATCATGCCTCCAGTGGGCACATATCCACAGGTTCCGGCTTTTACAATGAAATCAGACGAGCCTCCCATGGATACCTCTCCAACCACCCTAAGCAGTACGGGAAGCCCCTCCGAGGCTCCCCCGGTATCTCCTGATATTACAGCATATCCATCAACCATGGAACGGCGATAAGCTGGAACTGGCTCTTCTGCCATAATATCCTGAGCCAGTATGCGATCCAGCGATTTTAAGAGATTAAGCCGTATGCTCTTAGGTTCCTTCCCTTCCATGGCATTAACCAGTTTTTCTCTCGCAGCTTCTAAGGTATGAACCTTTAATAACTCCATTGCTTTTCATGCCTTTCCCTCATAAAATATCCCGTCTCCGTTGGAGTTCCCGAAAAGAGGAGCTTTCCGGCTTCCATCATATGAACTTCCTGGCATAGATTGTAGATATGAGTGGGCTGGTGACTTACAATCACCCAGGTGATAGGGTCTTCTGATTGAATGTCTGTAATAATGCGTTCAAATGCTCGAATGCTATCTGGGTCCATGTTTGCCATGGTCTCATCAATAAAAACCAGTTTCGGTTTAAATATGAGAGCTCTGGCAAAGGAAAGCTTCTGGCGTTCTCCACTGGAAAGGCTGGGAGCAAACTGCTCCTCTTTTCCTGTAAGGCCGCACAGATCAAGCCATTTTTCAATCACTTCCTTTGCAGGAATCTGATTTCTTATTTTTAAAGGATAGATCAGATTATGATAAACCGTGTCATGAAGCATATAGGGTCTTTGGGTAGTAAAGGTAATGTCCTTACTCCTTAGGCTGCCAAGATCAATCGTTCCCTGATCCGGTCTCATCAGTCCGGTGATGAGCTTTATCAACGTGGATTTTCCACTTCCGTTACTGCCAATCAGCCCATGTATCTTTTTTTCCTGAAATAACAGGCTCTTAATATCCAGTTGAAAGCTTTCTATTCTTTTTTCCAGTTCAATAATTTTCACCATTGTTTTCGTACCTTTTTAACGTATCCATTAGTGTCTGTATGCAAAATGAAAGAAGTAACAGAACCACTCCAAGGGTAATTGCCTCACTGTAATCCCCCTTGTTCCTCATCAAAGAAATCGCAGTGGTCATGGTTCTTGTTTTATACTGAATGTTGCCTCCCACGATCATAACGGCACCTACTTCACTAATGGACCGCCCAAAGCTGGCCGCCATTGTAAAATAAATATCGTGCTTCATTTCCTTTATCAGCAGAAAAAAGGTCTGGCCTCGGCTGGCATTCATGCTGGTAGCAAATGTACGGATTTCCGATGCCACATTCTTTGCTGCTGTACACACCATTCCGCTGACAATGGGAGTAATAATGAATAACTGAGCTATGACCATGGCAGGGAAAGAAAACAACAAGGAAAGCTCTCCAAAGGGTCCTCTGCGCATGAATAGCAGGTAGACAATCAGGCCGACCACCACTGGAGGAAATCCCATAAGCGTCCGGTTGATCCTTAAAATAATTCTCTTGCCGTAAAAGTCTCTGCTTTCTAATATAAGTCCCAGGGGAATCCCAATAAGAGCAGAAAGAAAAGTGGAAACAAGCCCCAGCCTCATAGTCAGCCATATGATATCCATGGTTTCCCGATTAAGAGTCACATTCATCTGCTCCTTTACTCATTGGCCCCTGCATTGGGAGTAAATAAGGACTGTCCATATTCATCCATTCCATAGCTTCCAATGAGCTTTTGGGTATCATCCGACAGAATCCAGTCTACAAAATCCTTTGCTCCCTCCTCATTAATCTTGGAATTCTGCTTGGGATTTACCGCAATGACTCCATAATAATTAAGAAGCTGGGTATCCTTTTCGCAGATGATATCCATAGAAGTTTTCTCTTTGGTAGTCAGCCAGGTGGCACGGTCAGATAAGGTATAGGCACCTTTTTCATCTGCCATGAGAAGCGTCGCTCCCATTCCCTGACCAGAGCTTAGATAATTGGGATTCTGATCGGGTGTAAGATTTAAGGATTTCCAAATAGAAAGCTCTTTTGTATTGGTACCCGAATCATCTCCTCTGGAAACAAAGGGATACTGATTGTCGTAAATGGCCTGGAACGTTGTCTTAACGT
This sequence comes from Clostridium sp. 12(A), assembly GCA_000526575.1. Taxonomy (GTDB): domain Bacteria; phylum Bacillota; class Clostridia; order Lachnospirales; family Lachnospiraceae; genus Lacrimispora; species Lacrimispora xylanolytica. The sequence goes on from JAGI01000002.1 coordinate 1,632,814, forward strand.
CTTCATTAGGCTCTATCTTTCCAGTTGGTCCTACCACCACAAAATCGTTATACATGACATCGTATCGTTTTATACCATACCCAGCTTTGATAAACTCCTCTTCTTTGGCCTTGGCATGAACAAGAAGAACATCTGCCTCACCGCTTTCTCCCATTTTTAATGCTTCCCCGGTGCCAACCGCTACGGTATCCACTTCCCAGCCTGTCTTTTTTGTAAAATCAGGAAGAATCACCTCTAAAAGCCCGGAGTCCTGGGTACTTGTGGTCGTGGATAGGATAATTTTACCTTTTATAGGAACCGCTTCATTACTCTTACCTGCTGCAGTGGTTGTTACAGGCTGGGTCTGCGCCGTTGTTTCTGAGGTTTTGACAGTGTTGCATCCCATTAATAAGATACATGCCATAAGACTTAATAATATCATTCGTACATATTTCATCGTTTGTTCCATCCTATCCTTTTATAATTATTAATTGCTTTGAGTCTTCCTTTTCCTTATCCGCCGATCTGGGACATATACTCCTGCTCATAGTACTCCGGGTACTGGAGAGTATGAAAGCTGTGTCCAGCCGGCTTTCCATAAACACCAAGTGCAATGGCCCGTTCTAAGGTAACATCACTGGTTTCCCGCCTTAATATGGATTTTAAATCCCAGCCTTTTTCATATTGAAGGCAGGTCTTTAAATACCCGTCCGCGGTCAGTCGAATCCGGTTGCATTCGTTACAGAATTTATGAGACATGGCACTGATAAACCCGATGGAACCAACAAATCCTGGTAAGGAATAGTAATTGGCTGGGCCGCCTTCTTTGGCAGAAGAAATGGGAGTCATCTCTCCGTAGGTGTGAGTGATCAGGGCGCGAAGCTCCTCTTCTTTACAGAAGGTATAATTCCTACCTAATCCTATGGGCATCATCTCGATAAACCTTACACTTAACCGATTTCTTCTGGCAAGTCCCGCAAGGCCTTTTATATCTTCTTCTAATGTATCAGCCATGGGAACACAGTTGATCTTAACCTGTAATTCGTTGTACTTAACCGCTTCTTCTATGGCAGAGTACACCTGATGAAAGCAATCTCTTCTAGTAATTTCCTTGTATCGGTCTGAGGTTAAGGTGTCAAAACTGATATTTACCCCGTCTAATCCTGCTTCAATAAGGCCGGGAAGGTGCTCCATTAATAGTGCTCCATTGGTAGTCAGGGTAACACGGCTGATTCCTTCCAACCGTTTCATCTCTCCCACCAGGGAAATGATATCCTTTCTGACGAGTGGTTCCCCGCCTGTAATCTTCACATGCTTAATTCCCAATCGGGCAAAGCAGCGGCATAGCCTGATGATTTCTTCAAAAGTCAATATCTCGCTCTTTGGAAGAAAGACAGCACCGTCTTTTGGCATACAGTATACGCAGGCGAGGTTACACCTGTCTGTGACTGATATTCTTATGTAATTGATGTCTCTTTTGAATTGATCTATCATTTCTTATCCTTTTAAGCTTGCACCGATACTAAAACAGTGGCATAACTGGCAATGTCTTTACTTACCGTATCAAAGGTATCAAACCGGCAGGTATCTTCCATGGATCTTGATATTTTCGTCAACCCCTTTCCCAGTCCCACCTCAATAAAACGTTTGGTACCTGACTGAGAGAGAAGGGTAATTGATTTACCCCATTTCATGGTGCTGTACATGTTCCGTATCAATTCCTCCGATAGATCTTTCGCTGTCCATCGAATGCTCTGATCAATACTGGATACCACGGGAATGGCAGAATCAACCATTTTGATTTTTTCTACACTGACGGATAAATCTCTCTCCTTTGTATGGTAAAGAGGAGTATGGAATGCAAATTTAGAATCAATGGCATAGATATTAAGAGCACCTCTTTCTGCTGCCATCTCACAAACAGACCGGATCGCACTTTCATATCCTGAGATTCCAAAACAATAGGGATTATTTTCGCAGGCTATAAATACCCTATCCTCACAATGGCTATCCTTTATGATCTTAAAAAGTGCCTCCTTCTCAAACCCGATGATGGTAGCCATACCTTCTTTTTTACTTTCCTTTTGATTGATTTCATATAGCAAAAAGGCCCCATCTTCAAATGAAATGGCATGACTGCAGGCCAGTGCTGTTATGAGCCCCATACTGTATCCGATGAGATAGTCCGGCACCACGCCCTGAGAGGCATACCACTGGTAGATCACATAGTCACAGGTGTAGATGGATAGCCAGTTATAAAAATTGTTTTCGGTATCCAGAGGATTACCATCTAAGTAGGAATCAATATCAAGCTCATATCTGTCTTTTAATAAGGCGGAAAGCTGACGGATTTTTTCTCTTTCCTTACCTGGAATCTTATGAATTGCCTTTCGATAATCCGTACCGATTCCTGCAAACATCATTGCCATACTGGTTTTCTTTAAAAGGTTACGTTCCATAAGTGTCTCCTATATCTTTATGATTCCGTTTGGTCTTAAAATAGATCTTATTGGTCCGCTTGTCCCATAGAAACCAGCTGACGGAAGATAAAATAATAGCTGTGATACACATTGATAACAGTTTGATTCCTTTTAACAACACTTCCACACTCCTCTCCAATTAAAAGTGGTTCCTCTATCCTATTTCCCGGTATAAATAAAATGCTTCCGCATAGGCCGTATTGACTTCCGCTCCCCGATATCCTGCCACCAGTCTGCTGGTATCCAGGGTTCTTGTCTGGGCATTGTTTTCTGTGGAATAAACAGAAAGAGCCTCCAGCTTATCCTCTATCTCGTGACTGATATCTACATAGTAATTGGGATTAAACTTTTGGGTGGAAGCAAATATTTCATAAAACAATACTTTCTTTAAAAAGGGAGTTTTTGACGGACGGCACCAGACCATGGCTGCCTGAGAAACAATACGGTGGTCTGAATTCATATCAGCATCATAATGACAGTACAGAACTTCCGGCTTTATTTCATAGATAATGCGCTCCAGAGATGTTACGATATCAAGCTGCGGAATGGTATCTAACATGATGAGGGGATGGTCTGCGAAAAATATCGCCTGTATTCCCAGCACATCTGCAGCTTTTTTTGCATGAGCTTTTCTTGTGTTCATAATCGCCTCATCAAAGCGCTTGGAATCTTTAGAACTGATAAATACCACATAGACCTGGTCTCCTGCTTTTGTATGCTTTTTAATGGTTCCTCCGCATCCTAACACTTCATCATCAATATGGGATGCTATGACCAGTACTTTCATCCTTTCGTTCCTCTCTTTCGTGATTCATAATAATTTTCCAGTATTTGATTCATGGACTTTGATGCCTGAAAATTTATCTTAAGCCCAGCCTTTCCTGCACAAATGACGGAAGGCGCTTCCTCCTTATCTACCTTTAAGATCAGCGAAGATTTGGAGCCGCACAGAGTAAGAATTTTAGTAACCAGCTGAAGCATGGTCATAGAATCCTCTGGGGCCAGGTTATAAATCCCACTGCCGGAACATTCAAGGCATTGAATAATGGCTTTCGTAAAATCATCTACATCAAGTAACTGAATGGTTTTAGAAGGAGCTACAGAAAGCTCCAAAACCTCGTGATTCAACGCCCGCTCAAAAAACAGAGGAACTGCCGCAATATTCCTTTGTCCGGCTCCGGATATGTTGACAGGACGAAGAATGATCAGCTTCTTATGGGGAATCAGCTTCTGGCAGAGAAGCTCTGCTTCATATTTTGTCTTAGCGTAATTTCCCATAGGCGCTATGGGCGATTCCTCTGTGACAACTTCATCATCCCTTGCATAAACCGCAGCAGTGGAAATATAAATAAACTTAGAAAATCCGCAGGACTCAATGAGATTTCTTGTTCCTTCCACATTGATCTGATGGAAGATCTGACTGTCAATATCTGCACCAATGGTAGTACGGTTTAGTGCCGCCAGATGAATGATTGCATCAAACTCCTGATTCAACTGAAATTTCTTTGTAATATCAACCGAGTAGTATTCGTCCAGGTCATAAGGAGAAGACGGTTCCATTCCCAGTCCATAGATTTTATGATCCAGTATCTTGAGTCTGGAAAAAAGATACCCACCCACAAATCCATTGACGCCTGTGATCAGCACTTTCATATAATTTCCTCCCCATATGCAATTGCAATCAGATAATCTTCTCTTTTGATCCATTGAATCTTTAACACTCTACCGTAACATTCAAAGGACTGTATGGCGTCTGAAGAAACCTCTTCTACCGGAAGTGATATCTCACCTAAATCAGCGGTAAGACCAAATGAGAGAGCCTTTGTGATCGCTTCTTTCATGACCCAGGTTCTGCAAAACATCTCATACTTTTCTCCTGGCAAAAGTCTCTCATAAGAGGCAAACTCTTTCCCGGAATAAATCCCCTCCAGATTCTTATACTTTCTTTTTTGTAAGGAATGGGCTGTTTCTATATCTATGCCTATCTCCCGGTTCTTATCAGCAATCAGGACAAGATAATTTTCGCTGTGGGATAGATTGAATGTCAAATCAGTGACAGGCTCTAAAACATAGGGCTTTCCGTAGGAATTTCTGCAAAACCGGAGCGTATCAGGGGAACAGCTTAAAAAACTGCTTATTATCATTCTGGTCAGGGAACGCCGGAGCATTGCCCTGTTTCTTGACCTTGGAATCGTAATTTGATCTAACTGTTCTTTCTCTTCTTTTAATAAATAAGCTTCAAAAGGGATTTCACTTACTTTTCTGCACCTGTCTAAGTCTGCCAGATACACATGTTCCTTTATCAGAACCACCGCACCACGTTCCACCAGAGTAAAAAGTCCATACATACCGGCTAAAACCGCTTTATCAGTTCTGAAATAGCCTCTTCCTTACGGGTATCCGCCTTATTGGGATCAAAGTGATTCTTATTTGCTATCTCAATTAAAATCATTTTTATAATAAAGCTCTGAGAGGAGATATCCCCGGTCTCTGATATCTTATAGATATCAAGGGGTTCTATTGCGTGAGACTTAATCCTTAAAACCGTTTCCTCTATGGTATTATTTCTTGAAGCATACAGTATCAGATTTCTCATGCTGCCTCCTGCTCTTAATTCCAAAAACCTTTAAAATAGCGCTGATCCATTCCATCTCTTAATTTTTTCCAATACTCCACATGATTGATATACCAATCCACTGTCTTTGAAAGCCCGGAAGTGATATCATATTGGGGCTGCCAGCCAAGAGCCCTTAGTTTATCCGTATTTAAGCTGTAGCGAAGATCGTGGCCCGGTCTGTCATTGACATAGCGAATCAGGGATTCGTCTTTTCCCATAAGAGTCAGAATTCGTTTTGTCAGATCCAGATTTGTGACTTCCTGGGCACCGCCTACATTATACACTTCTCCACTTCTGCCTTCTTTTATGACCTGATAAATCCCACTGCAATGATCTTTTACATAAAGCCAGTCTCTGATCTGACTGCCGTCACCAAATACGGGAACCGGAATTCCTTCGTAAAGATTGGTGATAAAAAGGGGAATAACCTTTTCCGGATATGCAAAGGGTCCGTAGGTGTTGGAAGCTCTTGTAATGCAGACAGGAAGTCCATAAGTGGCAAAATAGCTGTATGCCAGACGATCTCCTCCTGTCTTTGAGGCAGAATAGGGATTTCTTGGCTTTAATTCTGAGGTCTCATAAAAACTTCCCTCCTGAATCTGTCCATACACCTCATCTGTTGAGATCTGAATAAACTTTTCAAGGGTCTCCCGGTTCTTTAAGGCATGCTCAAGGAGTACATACACCCCGATCACATCCGTCATTAAAAAGTCCTGTGTATTTCCAATGGAGCGGTCCACCGCAACCTCTGCTGCAAAATTGACCACTACATGAATCCCCTCCATCAGTGTCTCTACCAGATTGGAGTCACAGATATCTCCTTTTACAAACTCAAAATCTTCCCGGTCTATGACATCTGCCAGATTGTCCATATTACCGGAATAGGTAAGCTTATCCAGAACAGTCACATGGATATCCTTTTCCTTCTCATATAAATACTTCACGAAGTTTGAACCGATAAATCCGGCACCGCCAGTAACTAAATATTTTCTCATCTTCATTCTCCTTCGTATTTTCTATATAATATGCTGGCATTATGGCCTCCAAAACCGAAGGAGTTAGAGATTGCCACGTTCACCGCTTTTTGGATAGGAACATTGGGTACGTAATTCAAATCCAGTTCCGGGTCCGGCTCTTTATAATTAATGGTGGGAGTAATGATGCCCCTATCCATTGTTAAAACCGTAACAATCCCCTCGATGACTCCGGAAGCCCCCACGGTATGACCAATCATGGATTTGGTTGAGGATACGCAAAGCTTATTCGCATGAGGTCCAAAGCAGGATTTAATTGCCATGGTCTCGTATTTATCATTTAAATAGGTGGAGGTGCCATGGGCGTTGATATAATCAATATCTTCCGGCTTCACTCCTGCCTGTTCCATAGAAAGCTGCATGGTCTTTGCCATCATCACACCATCTGCTTCCGGTGCAGTGATATCTCCTGCATCGCTTGTAATGGCACAGCCACCTACCTCTGCATAGATTCTGGCTCCCCGTTTCTTTGCATGCTCCTCGGATTCTAAGATCATGATACCAGCCCCTTCTCCCATTACAAATCCATCCCGGTTTTTGGAGAACGGACAGCAGGCCGTTTTGGGCGTTTCATTCCTTACGGAAAGAGTCATGATCTGATTAAAGCCCCTGATATAGTCTTTTTGAATGTGGGAATCGGCCCCCCCTGTAATGACCACATCAGCAAGGCCTGACTGAATCAGCTGCTGCCCCAGTGCAATTGCATAAGCAGATGAAGCACAGGCAGTGGATACATTAAAATTAGGTCCTTTCAGCCCATAGCGGATGGAGATCCAGGCACTGGGCGCATTGGGCATGGATTTCACAATGCTGTTACTTTCTGATTGTTCTTTTTCCACATCACCGTATGCAGTGGTTACAATTCCCAAGATTACGGCCACCCGGCTTCTGTCACAGGCTTCAAAATCAATGAAGCTGTCTTTGACCGCCTCATCTGCCGCAACCAACGCCATCTGGGTCAAGCGGGTCATCTTGCCTCGTTCTCTCTTTTTTATCAGCTCTTTTGCCTTTTCTAAAAAGCTGTCATCTACCTGAGCCCCGATCTGCGTCTCTAATTCAGACGGATCGAACAGCGTGATCTGCTTTACTCCAGAAGCCCCCTTTATCATGTTACAAAAGCTTTCTTCCATGGTATTTCCTAAAGCATTTATCATTCCCATACCTGTAATAACGGTCTTTTTTTCTTTCATGGATACCCCCTAATGTTCACCATATACCTTTAAATCTGCCGGAAGAAACAACGGATCCAATGACTTTTTATATTCTGCCTTTAAGGTTTCTAAAAGCTTTTCCTCTTTTAATTCCTTATAAAGAGCTTTTAATGAAGCAGACAGGCCTAAGACTTCCTCTACGCTCTCCTGAACCTGCTTATTATCTAAGAGAGGGTCCTCCATGTACCGCGCAATTTCATTCAACAGAAAGGCAAGAAATCTTATCCCATATTTTTCATAACACTCTTCCCTGCTTCCAGTAAATGCAGGATCTCTCTTACGGGAATCTTCCAGGGATAAAAGTCCCTCTCCCCTTCTTCCCTCTTTCCCCTGCTTCATGAGATCAGAAATTTCTAAAAGAAGAGGCTTATAAAGGGTTGAATGGAGTTTGTCCGGCAGATTGTTCAGACACTGTGAAATAATTGGAAAACCGGTGGAATCCACCATTTCAAATATTCCAAATAAAAGTACCTGCTTTGTAATCTGGTCAAGCTCATTTAAGGACAATTCTCCGTCTAAAGATAGCTTATAGGCGTATGCGGCCAGTGAGATTAAAAGCTTTGATAGCACCAGACGGTTTTCTCCTCTTAATACCAGAGGTTTTCTGCCAGTCATTAAAAGAAATTTAACCATTTCCGTTACCGTATCCTCACTTGTATCAGGGCCTGCATTTACTTCTGCTGTGGAAATTAATTTTAATGGATAAAAATAGTGAAGTCCCAGGCATCGCTCTTTTGCCTTTACACCACAAAATACATCCGTTACGTCAAGAGAAGAGGAATTAGTTGCAAAAATACAAGTTTTTTTCGCAATCCCTTCCAAGCTTTGAAAGATATCCTGCTTTACAGCTAAATCTTCGATTACAGTCTCTATCATTACATCACAACCAGCTAAGTCAGCCAGCTTGTCTGTAATGATAGGAGTTTCTTTTCCCATAAGCCCTGGGTCTCTTTTTAATATCTTCCGGGTTTTCTTCGCGATCTTTTCTATTTGCTCCGGGTTCCTGGATACCAGTATGACTTGGCAATCATACTCCATGAAGGAATAGAAAAGATCCTGTCCCATTCTTCCTGATCCAACAATTCCTATTGTCATTCTTATCCTATTCTACCAGCAGGTCACTTCCATATTTCAGGCGATATTCGTCTCCCGCAACTTTGCTGGTTTTATATAATTTTCCAACCTGCTCATAAAATTTCGCTTCCGGCAGCACGGTCTCCACGACTGCATTGGTTAAATTGTAGTAATCCAGGTTGTGGTTTATAATGTCCTTTTTCATAGTCTCATAAAGGTCTGTTCCAGGAAATGGAGTCAGCACCGTAAATCCGGCATGATAGATGGGATTGTCGCTTACAAACTGTGCCACCCGGTCAAAGTCTGATTCCACGTATTCCGGTCTTACTATGTAGTTGCCGTTGACTAAGATACCAAGGCTGTTTAAGAACTTTAAGGCACCGGAAATGTTCTCGATGGTGTTTTGCTTATTATAAGCTTCCAGTTCTTCATTGCTGGTGGCTTCTAATCCGCAGATTGTGATTCGAAGTCCTGCTTTAACGGCAAGCTCAATAATATCCGGATGCCTGATGACTGTATCCGTCCGCACATCTGCCAGATAATAATGATGGTTTAATCCTTCCTCGATAATTCTGGTAAATAAAAGTCTGGCTTTTTTAATATCGCCGAAGGTATTGGCATCGCAGAAACGGATAATAGGATATTCATCCATTGTCTTTAATTCCCGTATAATGCATTCCACATCTTTATGAAAATACCGTCCGCCTGTGGTCTGCCAGATGCTGCAAAAGTTACATTTGTGGGTGCATCCCTGGGAAGTACTGATATAGTGAATCTTCTTCCCCATCTGACGAATGGTATAGTTATATTTATCCGTCAGCTTCCGGTTCGGCATAACTGTATCCAGAATATGCTGCTCCTTAATATCCTCGGTGCTAAGACTGCAAATAGACTGGGTATAGAAAAGGCTGGTCCCTTTATTAAGCCCAAGTCCTGGAATTCTACTGAAATCGGCCAGCCAGCCATCTGCCTTAAATATCTCTATCATCCTTTTAAAGCTGTATTTTCCAATTCCAACGGTAACAAGATCGGCCTTGGAGCCTGCAAAGGAATCAGGGCAGAGGGTTGGGTGTATGCCGCCTACCATGGTTAAGATGCTCTTGTCATATTCCTTTGTGATATTTAAGATTTTAAGTACCGAATTATACTGGGCAGTAATGCAGGTAACTCCCACGAAATCAGGGGAAAACCGTTTTAATTCTTCTGCATACACCTGGGCAAAATCATATCCCGGAATATTATCTTCTTCTGTTTTTTGATCCAGAATCACCACTTCATCGTCAGGTACCATGCTCGCCAGCTCATTTAAAGCAAGAGGCGGTCCCACCATGACTCTTCTCCCAAAAGATTTTCTTACGGCGTCATCAGCAAAATCAAACATGCGGAAAACTCTGGGAATGGGAGGATTTACCAATAGTACTTTCATTCCTTGTTCCTCACTTTATATTTTTCTTAGTGTAAAACCTGCCTGCATGAATTTACTTACCTCCATGACAAAGCTGAAAATAAGATCCCCGCTCTCATAGGTTTCTTCCTTTAACAGATTGTCAATGGAAATTAGAGCAGCGGGAGGTCCTGCATATCCAACATCTTCGATGGCACTGTAAAACTGGTCTTTGCGGATCCCGAGGCCCAGACATTCTTCGATGATCAGCTCTCTCACAAACTTTGAAGGCATATTTACCACAAAATGCTTTAAGTCTTTTAAATCAATGTTTTTTTCATTTAACATACGAACCAGAGCATTGTAGAAGATGGATTTCCCATTTTCTTCCATGGCATAATCCCTCATTTCATTTAAATAAATCTGACGGATATGATGGTAGCCGTTCTCATAATCCTCCCTTGGATTGGTCCAGTGATAGGGATAGCTGTTTCCCATGGCTGAGAGCTTCTTACTTCCCGTGGATTCAAAATAGGTATCTTCCAGATAAAGCCCTTCCTTTTCATCCTTTGCCGCTGTAAATACCATGGCGCCTGCCCCATCACAGAGATACCAGCGCAGGAAGATGTCTTCTTTGGTAATCAGGGTCTGATTATAAAATTCCGGAATAAAGCAGGAACTTGCTACACTGGAGGAGATCACAAGAGCATTTTTATATTCCCCTGAGGCCAGCATGACATGGGCCAGCTTAATTGCTTTGTAGATGGAGGTACAGTTAGAATGAATGTGAATTTCTCCGCACATATCAATCCCCAGTTCTTCCTGTATTCTTGTTGTAATGGGCGGAATCTGGTGGGAATAAGCACCACCGTATATTAAGAGATCAATATCCTTTGCCAAAACACCAGCTTCCTCCATGGCCTTTTTAGCTGCTTTGACAGACATTGTTAAGTTGTCATCGGTAAATGTCCTTGTCTCATTGTCAAAGGCATAGTAGCAGTGATTGATCCCAAGCATTTCTTTAATAATAGGCTGGACTCTTCCTGCCCAGTTTTTAATCTTTTTAGGCGCCTCCTTAAATTCTCCCAGATAATCATTGATTTGGTCAAAATCAATGGGATTTCCCGGAAGGTATGTACCTGCGCCGGATAGTTTTACATTGATAGCCATCGGATGGACTCCCCTCTCTAAGTAAAATAGTATTCTTTAAACCCATCCAAGAAACGAAACCGATTGGCAAAATTATAATCACATCGATGTTCCTTGATAAAAGCAATGAGCTTTCTTGCATAATCTAACGAGCTTTTTCTCGGTACCAGAAGATCGACCATTCCCAGCTTGTCCGCTTCCTGGGAATCAATGAGACTTCCCTTTACAATCATTTCATAGGCATGAAAAAAACCTGCTTCTTCCGAAAGCCTTAAGGTTCCGTTTACCCCAGGAAGAAGTCCAAAGGTTGATTCCGGCAATCCAAGCCTGGCACCTGACTCACAAATTCTTATATGGGAAGATAACGCCAGCTCAAATCCAGATCCAATGCAGAAGCCTCCTATAGCACTTACCACAGGAATCTCCATATGAAACAGCTTTTTAAAGCTTTCTTTACAATCCACATACCATTTTGGATAACGAGTTACCACACCATCTTCCACTGTGGTATGAGAGCTTATAAAATCTAACAGCTCTCCCACATCTGCCCCAGAGCTAAAATGCCTTCCGCTTCCATATATTATGATTCCAGATGCACTTGTGGTCAGAGCATATTCCTCTATGACCTTTGAAATCTCTATCAGAAACTGGGACTGCATTTTATTGGCTGGAGGCATATTAATGCAGATATATGCAATTCCTTCCGATTCTTCGTAAATAATCGTCTCAAATTTATGTCTCATCACTTTGTATCTTCCTCAGTTTTTATAAGTGCCAGTTTACAAAAATAACCAGTCTCAGGATCGGTGGTTAGTATGGTTCCTGACAGGCAGCAATCTTTGTAGGCATTCATACAGCTTTTAATTCCATGAAGCTGCTCTTTCGTCCGCTCCAGAGTCAGGTTTAACATTTCTGTTTCCAATTCTTTATAGAAGCTTTCGTTCCTTAGTATTGTATTGGCAAATCCATGATTGATAAGTTCTTCACAATTCATAATCCGGGCTTCTTTACCAAATGAAGCTTTGGGAGCGAATAGAAGCTTTAAAAAATGAACACCTCTCAAATGCTTTGGATCATACCGCATAGCTCCCTTTTCAGAGAGAAAGCACAAATCAAATACATACAGCTTTTCGCAAAGACTCATGGAAAACTCACAATCAATGACTAAAACAGATATGATATAAGGATCAAAAAGAACCTTTTTTATCTCTAGAAAGTCACTACCCGATATGTCACTGAAGCAGTCCTCTTTTAAGTGCAGGATAATGATGTTATGCGCTCCTGTCTCAATGACTCCGCTTACAAATGGTTCCAGATCCCTTTTGTTCCTGATCTGGCAGATTAACGTATGGTTATCCATCAAATCATTCCCCCTTGTGGGCTATGACTGGTTCTTCGGCTGAAAACATCTCTCTGATATGGGGAGGTATATCATATACAATCCGATCCTCTGACACAAGAAGCATTTTTACCTTTGCTTTCATCATGGTGGTTTTCTGACCCTCACATACCGCTTTATGGTCGGATACAATATAATTGCTTTCTATCCAGTAACGGCTGTTTATCACAAACCGGTCAAACAGCCGCAATTCTTTGATATATTTGACATTTACCTCTATGACAACCGGATATAGCTTCTCCCGTTCTAAGTCCTCCATCATGGAAAACTCCCGAAAGAAATTCCAGCGCACGGTCTCTAAATAATTTAAATAAACAGAATTATTTACATGTTTGAAAGAATCCAGCTCATGCCCCTGAACTTCAAACCAACACTGATTGGTTAAAATAATATCATCTCCTGTCCAGTCAGATATCCATGGCCCTTATAAGTTCGCCAAAGTATCTGCTTTCTTTCTCGTACACGGGCCAGTAATCAGACCCCGGCTGATCCATTATGTGATCAAAGCATTCCATTTGTCTGGCCGAACAGCGTTTTGCCAGTCCTTCCACCAGTTCCACTGCTTTAAAAAACGCTTCTTTCTTTCCCGTGGTCTCATCCACCAGCCCCAGGCGCAGTGCCTCCTGAGCGTGAATCATATCTCCGGATAAAATCAGCTTTTTTGCTGCCCTTTGCCCGATTAGCTTCGGAAGTCTGATCGTTCCGCCAAACCCAGGTAACAAGCCCAGAGTGACCTCTGGAAAAGAAAATAAAGCGGATTCAGACGCCAGGCGGTAATTGCAGCTAAGAGCAATTTCAAGACCGGCACCAAAGCAGGCACCTTCAATGGCTGCCACTGTGATAAGAGGCAGTTCTTCTATGTAGGATAAGATTTTCTTTCCTTCATTCAGTTCCTCTTCCAGTATTTCCGGGCAGTGCTTATACCCTTTGATCCGCTCCACATTGGCACCCTTGCTGAAATTCCTTCCGTTCCCTGTTATAATCAGTCCCTGAAAGGAATTTCGCTGGAGCCACTGTTTAAGCTCTGTAAGATCCAGAAAAACGGCATGATCCACCAGATTATCTCTTCCGTTATGAAGTCTCAACACTCCGATGTTTTCTCCCACTGTATCATATTCCACCATGGGCGACGATACTCTGTTCATGTTTATCATACCTCTACGATATCATTTTCCTTTTCATAAACCAGATAGGCTGTCTCAACCACCTCTTTGATGGTGTTTGCCGGATTCTTAAGCAAATATTTCCCAATGTTCTGCATCTGGATGTTTAAACTGTATTTCTTCTTTAACTGCTCGATCATCTCTACAAACATCAGGGAATCCCCATCTAAATCATCAATGACAGATAGGTCCTCTTTCAGCTCACTGATGGAAACCTCACACTCATCTGCTAAAAATGAGTACACCATGTCCTTAATTTCTTTTTTTGTTTCTTCATTTAATTGTCTCATATGATATCTCCTTTGTTCTTTCTCATTCTTTAATATTTTTTAGAAATAAGTAAAGGCAGCTGCTTAGAATAACCGCAATCACCAGAAAACCAACGAGTTCAGATATATCTGTCGCAACTCCATTGATTGACTGATTGATGAACATGGCAATGATCACGATGACAAGTACCATCTGCTTAATCACCATAACCGGTGCTAAGAGGTAGCCAAACTTATTTTTCTTCATAAGTAAAATGCCTGCCAGTATTCCTGTGGGAAGGAGGATGGCCAGGTCTAAAGCCTGAATCACCAGTGTGGTGTAATGCTCCAGTTCACCTGGAACTTCCTGTTTGACCAGGGGAACACAAATCCGTTTTAACCACATCATGCAAGCCAATGCTGCCGTTATAATGAGGATAATTCCTACAAACTTTTCAGGAAATCCTTTGTCTAATCTGGACTGTATATCTTCTTCCCATAAAGACAAAAACGTCAGTATAAAAGCGAAAAAGCAGGCCGACAACAATGCCACATAGACTAAAAACAGTCCATTATACATGGCTCCAAAGGAGTAAGTCGTATACGTATAGAGAAGGTATCCTAAAAGCCCAAGCAGAAGAAATCTGCCTTTTAGAGAACCTTTTCCTGCAAGAAGGACCGACCACAGTAGTGTGGGAACTCCTAAAACAAGGGTTATCAAATCCTGAGCTCTTGCCTGCAATGCCATGGATACAGACTCATTCTTATAAAGTCCCTGTCCATACGCCATCACCAGATCTTGATGGATGGAACGTAAGGGTATCTCTTTTCCTCCACCCCGTAAGAAAACGCCTGAGGCAGCGGCAATTCCAGCCAGTATAACAATTAATATGGTTAAGAAACTGATCGACTTTCTATATCTCATGATTCTTCCTATTCGTTTTCATAGATTTACTGTTTTCATATCCGAGTTCAAAGGCTTTTAAATTGATGTCCACCAATTTTTCCTTTACTGCTTCCTTTATGGCTGTACGCCATTTTTCTTCCTCTATGCTAGTAATAGCTGCCAATGCCCCGATGAGGACCACGTTAACCGTCTTTTGATTTCCGGCTTCTTTTGCATAGGTAAGGGCATCAATGATCTTATAGTGGATTGGTAAAGCTTGAAACCGCTCCTCCAAATCCTCTGGATACTCCGCTGCGCCGGTGATTACAGGCATAGGGTCAATCCGTTGGCTGCTTGTAATTAAGGTTCCGCCCGGCTTTAGCCATTCCACATATCTGGCGCCTTCCAGCATCTCAAAGGCGAGAATGATATCTGCGGTTCCTTTCTCTATAATGGGAGAATGAATCTTTTCACCAAACCTCACATATGTAACTACACTTCCGCCTCTTTGAGACATGCCGTGCACTTCAGAGACCTTCACATCCAGCCCGCTGTTTTGAGCCATCTTACCAAGAATTCTGCTGGCCAGCACAGCTCCCTGACCTCCAACTGCTGATAACAATATATTCATCTCAAATCCCCCTCATCTTACGCCTCTTTTTTAATGGCATCGAATTTGCAGATTCTGGTGCAAAGCTCACATCCAACACAAAGCTCTTTTTTTATCTCTGCCCTGCTGTGGGAAAAAGAAATGGCAGGACAACCAATCTTCATGCATGCCTTGCACCCTTTGCATTCCTTGATGCTCAGAGGCTTATGGATCAAAGAGGAGTTTTTAAGGAGGACACAGGGACGCTTCGTTATGATTACCGAAGGCTCTTCCGCTTGAGTCTCTTCTATGACGATTCGCTCCAGCTCCGTGATATCATGGGCGTCTACGGTCTGGATCCGTTTGATTCCAATGGCCTTTGCCAGAGCTACAAAATCAACCGCCTGACTTTTCTCCCCCCGAATGGTACAGCCAGTTCCTGGGTGATCCTGGTGTCCGGTCATTGCAGTGGTGGAATTATCAAGTATGATGACCGTAGTATTACCCTGGTTATATACCACATCAATCAGACCTGTAATGCCGGAATGAACAAACGTGGAATCTCCTATCACCGCAACCGTTCTTTTTGAAAATTCTTTTCCTCTTGCCTTTTCAAACCCAAAGGCCATACCAATGCTGGCTCCCATACAGATGGAAGTATCCATAGAGCTTAAAGGTGCAAAAGCCGCCAGAGTATAACAGCCGATATCTCCCGAGACATGAAGCTTTAGTTTATTTAAGACATAGAACACCCCTCTGTGATGACAGCCTGGACAGAGAACCGGAGGTCTTACAGGAATATCCTTTGTAAGCTCTGATGTCACTCCATCAATCCTTTCCTTAAGCACGGCGGCACGGATGATTTCCTGATTTAACTCTCCAATAACAGGAATTACATCTTTGCCAATGACTGAAAGCCCCCAGGATTTAATCTTCTCTTCTATTATGGGTTCCAGTTCTTCAATGACATAGACGGTCTTACAGCTCCTTATAAATTCCGTAATCTTCTTTCTGGGAAGAGGATAAGAAAGGCCCAGCTTTAAATAGGAAGCTTCCGGAAGCACCTCCTTGGAATATTGATACGCTATGCCGTTTGTAATAATTCCAATGTCCCTGCTCTGATACTCCACTGTATTAAGCTCTGTGGTCTCAGCAAATGCCTCCAGCTTTCTTAACCGCTCTTCTGCTACCACTCGTCTCTTTTTTGCTACTGCCGGAGCCACGATGTACTTATTGGGATTCTTATCATACTCCTTTAACTGAAAGGGTACTTGATCGAGAAGCTCCACCATGCTTTGAGAATGGGAGATTCTCGTATTTAACCTTAAGATGACCGGGGTGTCAAAGGTCTCACTGATTTCCAGCCCGATACCCACAAAATCCTTACATTCCTGGCTGTCGGAAGGCTCCAGAATGGGAACCTTGGCTGCCATTCCAAAATATCTTGTATCCTGCTCATTCTGAGAGCTGTGCTGACTTGGATCATCTGCGACTGCAAGGAGCAGACCGGCATTTACACCCGGATAAGAGATGGACATCAGGGCATCAGCCGCAACATTCAGTCCCACATGCTTCATGGATACAATGGTTCTGGCTCCTGCGATGGAAGCCCCGATTCCTACTTCTAAGGCTACTTTTTCATTGGGAGACCATTCTGTATTAATGGATTCATACTTTTTAATATTCTCTGTAATTTCCGTACTGGGAGTTCCCGGATAGGCAGATGCAACTGTCACTCCATACTCAAAAGCACCTCTTGCAACCGCTTCATTTCCTAAGAGTATCTGTTTCATATGTATTTCATTTCCTTTCGAAATGTTCCTGGAGATTATAAATGTCATTTACCACCTTTTGAAAATGGTTTTCCCGTTCCGTGCTGTCCACACCGGCTTCTTCCATGGAAAAATCAACAGATACCCCATCGTCATTCACTTCAAAGGAAAAGCTGCCTGTAGGTGTATAAGGACCGTTTAAGATTAGGAAGGAAATTTTTTTATAACGATCACATTCTATGATTTTATAATCTGCCTTGATGGTTCTTGTGGGAGGGCCATTCATCTCCTGCAAAAACAGGGCTCCAGCTCCAATTGACTCCTCTGACGGATATTCAACAGATTTTACACCGGGCCGCCATTTTTTATTATTTCTACCATCTAATATAAATTCAAATATTTCTTCTATTTTTCCGTGTAACACGACACTTGCGTTTGCATATGCCACCGCGCTATCTCCTTTATCATTGGAATTAAAAAACTTCATTATCCCCTATGACCAGATTACAGGTATCTCCAAGAGAAACCGGGGCCTTTGACAGAGGATCATATGCTATTAAGTTGCTGTATTCTGTACCTTTACAATATCCAGCACGAATAAAATAATCTGCATAAATGGTAGAGCTTAACACGTTAATGAGAGAAACCGGTTCTTTTATGGTTCCTGCCGCCTTCAATAATTCGAAAAAGACAGTCTCATTCTCTGCTTCTACATCAAGGATATGGATCCGTTTAAAAGGCTGGTAGTACTTATACACCACATATCCCTTCACCCTTCCATGCTCCTGATAGATAAATATTTTATAATCTCCAGAAGGACGTCTTAAATATCGCCAGGAAAAGTAATCCGCCTCTTTGATAATGGAAAATGATCTTCCGTGGGAGATCTTAAAGGCAAATTCAGTAAAAGCCTCTTTCCACAACGGAAAATTAAGAGAGGTCATGAGAGTAATCCTCCCATCCTCTAACTGAGTTACGCTCTCACCTTCTAATATCTTTTTTTCCAGATAGAAATTTGGAGGAAATGTAGTCCACCCCACTCTCCGATGTCCCGGAAGAGAGCTTTCATTTGGCAATCCAACTAAAATCTGTATTCCCATTTCACCGACCGCTGAAAGTACATACCGCCCAAGCTTTGTAAACAAATGGCATCCCTGATATTCTGGTGTGACAAACACATTGTTGCATAGTCCGCTCTTTACCAGATTCCCTTGAAACACAGCCTGGCTTTGCAGAATACAATATCCTGCGCACAAGGTATCCTGTTCAAAGGCTCCATAGACAAGATTACGGGGATCAAAGATCCATTCATAATCCCGCATTTCAAAGGCCCGGCTAAATGCATGCTCCCAGCCATTTACAAACTTAAGCTTTTGTGAATCTTCCATTAACAATCTAAATTCCACGGCATTTACCTCACCTTATTGGTTTTACCCAAGTTATTTTTTAGCTTCCAGGTTCTTTGCCAGCTCAGCAAATGTCATGGTCTTCTCCACTTCTTCATCCTCAATATCCATATCCAGTGTTCCGCTCAGTTCAATAATGAACTGAACCAGGTTCATGGAATCAAATCTCTTAGCTTCTTCCAATCTGGAGGTGGGCAGAATATCGTCATCCTCAAAAATATCAGTAGCAAGTGTCATAATAATATCTAACATAGTTTCATTCCCCTTTATCTTCTCCGCTTATTTGATATCATGTTCTTTCTTTAAATAGCATCCTCCCCAGGAAAGACCGCCTCCAAAGGCTGCAAGAAATACATGATTTTCTTTTTTCGCTTCTTCCGACTCCAGATATTCGCTTAAGGCAATGAGAACGGAAGCACCAGCTGTGTTCGCATATTTGTCCACATTGAAAAAGAACTTCTCATCAGAAACGTCTGTGCGTCTGGCAATTTCTTTGATAATGTTTAAATTGGCCTGATGGGTGATGACCCTGTCCGCCGCCACCTCATTCCTCTTAGAAAGGAGTCCAATCAGCTCGCTTCCCTTCTCGCAGGCAAAACGGTACACACTTTGTCCCTCCATGGAAAAATAATAATCACGCTCCTTTTTAACGGTGGCTGCCGGAAGCATGCTTCCTCCTGCCGGAACCTGAATCACATCACAGCCGCTTCCATCGGAAAAAAGCAGGATGTCTTTTAGTTCATAAGCTCCATGACCGGATAAAAGAACGGCTGCTGCCCCGTCCCCAAAATAAGGAAACGTAGCGATGTCCTTTGGATTTAATAACTTGCTGTATACCTCTGAAGCCACCACGATTACATTCTTCGCCCCGTCATTTATGAGAGAAGAAGCAATCTTTAGTCCGTAGATTCCTCCGCTGCAGACTGAATTAATATCAAATGCATAGGCATTTTTAAACCCGCACATTTCCTGTATCCTGGTAGCAGTGGCAGGCTGTATCCGGTCAGGGGATGATGTTGCACAAATAAGAACATCAACCTCTGCGGGATTCATCCCGGTCTTACGTAAAAGCTCTTTCACCGCCAAAGCTCCAAGATCCGAAGTGCACTCATCTGTCACGTGCCTTCTTGTCTTAATCCCAGCTTTTTCTTCAATGAGCTGCCGGTATTTTGGCGGAAACTGGGTCAAGTCATCATTGAATATCTCATTGGCAGGCAGATACTGCGCCGTATTTACGATAAAAGCCATAATCCATCTCCCTTAAGTATGTTCAGAACAATTGAAATTCCTGGTCTAATTCATCTACCACCTTCTGAAATCCAGGGGATTCTAAAAAAGACTTGCGATATTTGGATAAATTCTTTTTCATGGTATCATCTTCAATTACCTGAAGAATCAGCGCCTTTAAGTTATCCTTCTGGAACGCTTCTGTATTTGCCATAAAAAGCTTACCGCATCCATCTGCTTCCACCACTCTTCCATTGCTGGCCTGCTCTGCATGACCAGGGCATATAATGAGGGGTGTTTCATAAAGAATGGAATCACTGATGCTGTTAAACCCACCGTGGGATATGAATAATACAGACCGTTTTAATACTTTGCGGTATTCCTCCAGGCTTAGATTCTCATAAACCGTTACGTAATCCGGTAAGTTTTCTTCATTTACTTTATTATTCTTGTTGCCGCCAAAGGATACCACCACCTGATATCCTAAGTCTTTGGAAGCATCAATGCAGATATCCCAATAGGTATGGCTGAAACATATGGTGCCAAGGCTGATGAATATAATATCTTTTTTTTCCGTGAGATCTTCTTTGTCCACAAAAGCAGGGCCTACGAATTTAACATTGGGGGGATACTTATACCCGCCGGGATGAAAATCCTTGGAGGTCACTACCATCGTAAATTTCCCTTCCGGCTCCATGATATTCCATGGCTTATCAACCACCTTGCCATACTGCTTTTCCAACCGCTTTATAATGGTGTTAAACTTCATGATATAGGGAATGGAAACCGCTGCACTTTTTACCAGACTTATGGTAAAAGCAGGTGTTTCTTTCATCATGATCTTATCTCCCATGAAGCTGCTTACAAAATACACATAAGGAATATGAAAGTATCTGGCAGCAATCTTGCTCCAGATGGCCAGGGTATCGCATATAATAAGATCCGGCTTCTCTTTTTCCACTTCTTTCATCATGAAGGGGAGGAGCTTCTCTGTAAATGTATAAAATACATAAAGCAGATTCATAAACTGTGACTGAAGCTTCTCATCTGCCGCAAGCTTATTATAATAATGATAGAAATCATCGGGGTATTTCCTCAAATCCACCCCATCCATCTGGTCAAACTTATGGAAATACTGCTCAAAGGTATAATAAATCAGGTTCACATTTCGCTGGGATAATTCTTTACACAGGTTGAGCTGCGGGTTTACGTGCCCGGATACCGGAAGACTGATAAACATGATCTTTTTCAATTTCCTTTTTCTCCTTCTCTTCTAACTCTTTCATCAATACAGTTGCCTCAAATAACTGTTCAAAGGTTCCCGCATCGGTCCATTTGGAAGTTAAAATCCCATAGGTAAGCTGTCCCTGTTCTGCATAATGGTGGAGAACATCAGTGGTTTCATATTCATTTCTTGAGCTTAGCTTCATCTGCTTTAACAGCTCAAATACCTCTGGCTTAAAGATCCATAAGCCGGTGTTGACGTAATTGGAGAAAGGTTCTTTGGGCTTTTCCACCAGCCTGGTGATTTTATTTTTCTTAAATTCCACCACTCCGTAAAGCTTTGGATTATCCGACTGGGTAATAAGAATCTTGGCACTGAACTCTTTTTTCTCAGATTCAAACTCTTTTACAAATGATGTTAAATCTTCCGTCACAATATTGTCACCAAGAATGACCATAAACTCATCACCTCTAACAAATTCTTCTGCGCACAATAAAGCTGCTCCGGTTCCTTCGTTGCCTTCCTGAATCTCATAATGAAGCTTGACGCCAAACTCTTCGCCTGTTTTTAAAAGCTTGTAAAAATGCCCTAGATATTCTCCGCTCGTTACGATGAGGATATCTTTGATTCCCACTTTAGCCAGGGTCTCTATGGGGTAATAGATCATAGGCTTTTTATAAACTGGAAGCAAATGCTTGTTGGTAATGATCGTTAACGGATTCAGACGCGTTCCATGACCGCCTGCTAAAATAACACCTCTCATAATCAGCACCTCTCTACTTATGTAATTTTTTGTTTCTCTCAAGTTCTTTTTTTATTTGCTTTTTTAACACAGAATATCTCCAATTCATAAAAGCCAGATGATTGGGAACCAAGCAATAAACATAATATTTATGCAGAAACTTATTTTTACCAGATAGAATATGAATGTTTTCCAATATGACACCGCCATCAGCAGGATGTAAATTAAAATATGCCTTTCCTCTCATGGGGCCGCCATCTCCCTTAAGGACAATTGATTTTTCCTTTATCACTTCTGTTACCTTCAATCTGTAATAGAATAAAGGCATGGTAAAGCAGATGGTTCCAATGCAGCCTGGCTCCAGCTGTTTCCGGTCAAAACTGATCCAAAGAACTGGCATAAAGTCAAACCATTTATGGAACTTTTCTCTGTCATACACATGATGAAATACTAAGCCTGCCTGATCCTCCGAAATGGGAATAAAAACCTGCGACCGTATCTCTATTTTCTCTTTATTATCTAACCAACCCATGGGTTATCCGCCTCTGTGAAATACTACTCATGTTTCATGTTACGCAGTGCTTTTTCGTCCTGTTTTGTCATCAGCTTACAAATCAGGGAACTCATGACCTCATTAATCCTGTTTTCTTTTTTCGTCAGCTCTGCATTTAGACCAACTTCTTTTAATAAAGCTTCTATGGACATAACATCTTTAAGATCTGTGGCTTTAGCCTTATCTATATACATGGAAATGCCCAATTCCTGAAATCGTTTGACCGTAGGAAGCCCTTCTGGCGTCAGACCTCTGTACCGGAAATATTCCGGAAGCATTCCTTCCTCTCCCCCCACCTTAATGGTAGTGTCTTTCAGGAATTTTTCTTTCACACCATCTTCCTTTTTACGCTCCGGCCAGTGATAATCTTCCAGCTTTAAGCCACATGCCACATTAAAGGCATTTTGAAGCTGATAAATACGCTCTCCGGCAGTATATATATCTTCGTCGGTTAAATCCGTATTCAGGATTGCGTTAGTAACCTCTGCAAATTCATTAAAATAAGCAACGCCTGCACTTGGAAGTGCTGTGATAGCAAACAGGCACAGCCCCAGGCAATCAATCGCATACTTATAATTTTCATGCCAGCACACCACACGGCCTTTTTTCTCAACTTTAGAAAAGTTTTTCTCCGCTTTTGTTTTAAAGATATGCATTGAAACCACCTCGGAGAAAAATCCGCCAAAGACTGCAGTAAATACATAACCCTTTAAGTGATCTGCCCCTCTGGTGGAGGTGAGATAGCTTAAAGATTTTGCCAGATGGGAATTAGAATGAAGACCAGAAGAAGATTTTCGGATACAAAATGCATACTCTTCGGCATGTAACACAATGGAAGCCCGGTAAGCACCTTCTGCTGCAATGTCTCCGATTCCTTCTCTGCGGCAGATTTTGTGCATTAATTCCTCCACATCATCTGCATTGCCAAATTCATATATCTTTTCTGGATCTTTTATGATACCTCTTTGATAACACTCCAGGATGAAGCCAATGGTGGAACCACCCTCAATGGCATCAAATCCAAGATTATCACTTAGATTTTTTAGATGAAGAATGCTTGCCCAGTCAAAGATCCCATTTAATGGACCGATGCCCGCTACTGCACCATAGTCCAGACGATCTCCTTTTTCTCCCTTATGCCGCCCTTCCTTAATCTCATATTCTCTGGCGCACCCAACGGGACAGTAAATACAAGCCTTACGTTTTGTCTCATGTTTGTACAGGAAGTTCTCAGCATATAACTCTTTCACCTTTTTATCATCAGCCGCCTGAAAATTACGGATGGGCAGTGCTCCCTGCTTGTGATACCGTTTGATTAACATTAAGGTTCCCTGAATGCTTCCGGATTTTAAGATAACCGATGCCCTGCATTTCTTAATCCACTGATCCCGGATTTCCTTGACCTTTTCCTGGTGATATACCTGGGGTTTTCCAACCTTTTTTTCTACTACAATGGCTTTTAAGTTTTTTGCCCCCATGACACATCCCATACCCGTTCTTCCTGCCACATGGCATTTTGACATGATGACACTTGCAAACCGTACCAGATTCTCACCCGCCGGCCCGATGCAGGTAACCTCTGAACCTTTTCCATGACGCTCCGTAAGAAGCTCGGTCACTTTCTCCGTATACATTCCCCAAAGCTCGCTGGCATCTAGTATCTCAATCTCACGGTTGCTTTTTATAAGAACATACACAGGATGATCGGATCTTCCGGAAAATACAAGGTGATCGATTCCTACTGTACGGAGTCTGACGTTAAATTCTCCGCCCAGATTAGAATCACCATACGCGTCGGTAATGGGACTTTTTGCTGTAATGGTACAACGGTTACTGGCTGGAAGCCCAGTGCCTACACTTGGCCCGATGCCAAAGATCAATAAGTTCTTTTCTGAAAGAGCATCATGGTCAGCAGCATCTGAGTCATATAAAATCTTCGTATTGATTCCCGGCCCGCCTATGTAATTCGTTCTAAGTTCTCTGGTGATTTCTTCCAATCTCACATCACCAGTGGTTAAGTTAATGGTAGCAATCTGATTGTCATGAATGTATTCCACGATTATCAGCCTCCTTGCTGTATCCGCTTTTTTCGGTGGTGAAGTCACGTCGCGTCATGTGCATCAACGTGGGGTGGTACTTTGCAGCACATTGTGGTCTGTAAAAAAAGAGGGTCATCGGCTGCGGCTAAAGGTATTTTGTAAAAGTCCCAGTAGTTCTGTTATTACCATAAGAGCAATGGTTAGTAAAATAATCCATACACCCTGGTAATAGGCGTATGCATAGCAGACCAGACCAATAAGAACCTGGATAATTAATACAACCCGGGTTCGGAATCCATAAACCCTTTTCTCCGCTTCATCCAGTGGCTTATTTAAGTTTTCCACAGGGGCCAGAATTGCTGCCATGCCTGCGGATAAAAGTAAGAAGACCACTCCTTCGCCCCTCGCCATCATTACGGGAGGGGTGCGAAGGAGTAAAAGAGCGAAAACAATGACTGCATTGGACAAAAAATAACAGCACAGTGGATTCTCTGCATGATATCCTCCTGCATGACAGCGAAGTGGAATAAAAAGTGCCAGGAACATAAAGCATTCCAACAGTTGTCCCATAAAAAGTCCTATGAAAGCTGCTGATAACAAATTAACAAGATTGAGGAACAGCATCTCAAGACCAAACTGGTAGATAGCCCTCTCCTCTTCCATGAATCTCCCCATTGAGATCAGCTGGTCGGCTATCCTGATACTTAATCTTCTAAACATGACATTAGAATTTTCTTAATTTCTTTGCTTCTTTTGGCATCTCAGGCTGATAGTAAATATATCCGCATGCCAAATTGCTTGTGGTGACAGCTGATTTAAGAGCAAGAGCAGATACAACATTTCCCATTACAACAGATAATTTTTTCATTTTAATACTCTCCTTTGTTTTAAAATATAGAATTATAGTTACTTAATTTTGCCTAGTATAGCATAATCTTTTTTTCTGCAAAATATCTTTTCATTTTCTCTTATAAAATAAGCAAATTCTCTTATATCCCCTTTTTCAACATTTTTTAATACTTTTTTTGACATACCTATGATAAAATATTTTTTAGTAAAAGAATGGAAGGAGACAGAGACATTTATGATTAAAATTGCTATCTGTGATGACGAGCCCATATTTATTGAGCAGATTAAAACCATGATTCATAGCACATTATCAGAGGCGCATATCTCTTACTTCACCGATTCTTTCACATCAGGGGAGAGTTTGTGTGAAAAACTAAAAGGAGGTACTTTTTATGACTTGGCATTTCTGGATATAAGCATGAATGGCATGAACGGAATTGAAGTCGGAACGAAACTGAGAGATTATTTTCAAATTAAAAAAACCATTATTATCTACATATCTTCCTACGATAACCGGGCAAAAGAAGTTTTTTGCTTAGACACCTTTCGCTTTTTATCAAAGCCCATAGATCCTCTGCTTTTTAAAAGAGATCTTCTGAGTGCTTACAAACGGTTAAATGAAACACAGGACGATTTTTTTTGTTTTAAGGACATTGACAAAGGACATTGCAATATTCCCATGGAAGATATCATTTATATGGAGATATCCAAAGGTCATAAAATTAGTGTGATTACAAAAAATAACGGATATATTTTCTATGGAAAGCTGACGGAAGTATCTGAGAGGTTAGAAAAACAAGGATTTTTATTGATTCATCATTCTATCTTAATTAATTACAACCATATTCGGCAAATGTCCTATGATAAAGTCCACATGTCCAATCAGGCTGAATTGGCAATCAGCGGTCCAAAGAGAAAGGAAATAAGAGCGAGGTATTTGCAGCTTAGGAAGAATAAGGAAGATAACAAATGAACGTAGTCATTACATATTTAATTATGAATATCATTCGGACTTATGTAATATATGATTTTATTGATACCTTTTTAAAGAAAAGGAGGACCCCTGTCTGGGCCATCGGAATTGCTTTTACAGCCTATTACCTTGCCGGGGCTTATTTGTACTTTTATTTATTTAATCCCATGTTAAACATCATATTTAATATGGCTGCATTTTTTCTCATATGCTATTTTTACAAGACATCTGTATTTAAGCGCCTCCTCGCTGCTTCCTTCATCTATATCCTCTCTCTTGCGAGTGAAGATTGTACGGCGGCGGCACTCGTTCTTTTTATTGGAGGTTCCTTTAATACCATCATACAACAAGATTTCTTTGTCATCATTGGAATCATCTTATCAAACATGATGATGTTCGGTCTGGTAAAATGGAGTAAAATCTTTTTTTACAAACAGGCAACTTATAACGCAGATATAAGACCTCCCCGCTGGCTGGCTATGTTTTTGATTCCTGCAGGAAGTATCTATATCTTAAACAGTATGACGTTAGAGATTATTTCCAATCAAGCCGAATCTTCTTTTTTATTAACCAGTGCGTCACTTGTTTTGTTAGTCGTTAATATTTTGCTGTTTTACTTATATGATAAGCTATTGCTGGAAGAGAATCTAAAGTATGAAAACCTCCTTCTCTCTCAACAGAACAATGCATATGAAAAGCAATCGGTTCTGATCCAACGGTTTCAAAAAAGTCTGCGGGAAGACCGCCACAACATAAATAACCATCTGGCAGCCATATCCGGACTGGCAGAACAAGGGCAGAACAAAGAATTAATCGAATATATAAGAAAGCTTACGGTCAATGTTAAAGCTCAGGAAGCTGGTGTCAACAGTGGACACCCGGTCATAGACGCACTGATTAACAATAAGCTTTATCTATCCCAGCATTTTTATGTAAAAACGGAAGTGCATATCCGACTGCCTAAAATTCTTGACATCGACAAGATGGATCTCACCATTATCTTAGGAAACCTGTTGGACAATGCGCTGGAAGCTTGTATCAAGCTTCCAAAAGAGCAAAGAGAGATTCTAATCCATGTCTCTGCCATCCACGGAGTTCTTACCATACAGGTGGTAAACTCCTATGATTACTCCCAGCTAAATATCAAAGACGGAAAACCATACTCAACCAAAAAGGATAAGACCTGGCATGGAATTGGGCTGAATTCTGTTAGCCATACCGTCAAAAAATATAACGGAGTTCTTGAATTTAATTACGGAGAACAGCAAAGAGGGGAAAAAAATATATTTACAGCTAATGTTTTACTATATTTACCTGATGAAGCCTGCTGATTATATGATTGATGAATAGGAGAATCCATGCCAGATTTAAACCACGTCAGCAAAAATTATAAGATTTTAGTATGCAGCACTGATTCACAGTCCGAAGAGCATCAGGACATCCTAATAGAATACAAGCTATCTATCTTTGTAAACGGCATACGTTATGTTAACCTTATTTGTACCCATAAGAATTTATATGAATTGGTTCTGGGAAATTTATACACGGAAGGAATCATTGGAGAAATATCGGAGATCGAATCCTTTGAAATCCTGGAAGATGAGGGAAAAGCGTTTGTTACATTAACGAACAATGATATATTTAAAGATATGATTGAGGCAACCGAAGGAATCCGTACCGTTACCACCGCCTGCGGGAAACAGCATTCCATCGCTTATTATCTCATGAACGACAGTGACTTGACTCCTCTGGAGCACTCTTATAGGATCCCATTTGAGACGGTTCTGTCATATATGAATGAGTTTCAAAAAAGCAGTGAAATTTACAAATCAACCCGTGGAATCCATTCCTGCGCATTGTATAATGAAACAGGCTTACTCTATCTGATGGAGGATATCGGCAGACATAATGCAGTGGATAAAGTCCTGGGCTACGCCATGGACCACAGAATTGACTTATCAAAGACCGTCCTCATTACCAGCGGCAGAGTCCCCAGTGATATGATATTAAAAATCATTAAGGCTAAAATCCCTATCCTGGTGGCCCGATCGGTTCCCACAGATGTGGCCATTGAAATGGCGGATAAATACAATATTACCCTGGCGGGCTTTGCGAGAGGAACGAAACTTAATTTATATTCCAACGAACAAAGGCTTCTATATTAACTCCAAGAAAAAAGGATTTGAAACGAAGCGTTTCAAATCCTTTTTTCTATCCACAATTTATAAAGGTAAAATTGTCTTTTTAAATTCGTTGTTTAAAACCTGGCCCATGGAATTATAAATAGCGGAAAGACCGCAGAAAATTCCTACATATCCAGCTAATGTATGTATGGATTCAGAACCAGTAAAGTTTGCCATGGAAAGCAGGAAAAACAAAACAGTAAGTGAGCCAAAAACCACCTGGCTGGCACGGTTATGTTTCAAAGTTCCAATGAACATAAAGAGAGTGAACACACACCAGAGACCTAAGTAAAATCCCATACTCATAGGATCTGCAGCTTCGATTCCTTTAAATGGATTGATCCAGATGATAATCAAAGACCACCAGAAGAAACCGTAGGCTGTAAATGCCGTTGCGCCAAAGGTGTTATTTTTCTTAAATTCCATAATGCCAGCTATGATCTGAGCGGCACCGCCTAATGCAAATCCCATCGCTACAATAACAATGGATAAAGGTATGATTCCTGCATTGTGAAGATTAAGCAGGCAGGTAGTCATTCCGAATCCTAAAAGTCCAAGAGGAGCTGGATTCGCTATAGCAGCGGTAGCTGATTGTGCTGCTGGTGTTGTCTGAATGGATTGTGCTGTTTTGGTTGACATTATTTGAAATATCCTTTCGTTATATAAATATGCGAATACGCACCTGGCATATAATATCATCCATTATGACAAAATTCAACATAATTCTTTGTAAGAATCCTGGGAATTCTTTGTACTTATTTTATTTTTCACAAGGATTGGATTGGTTCTTTGATTATAGGTTTGCTATTATGACCTGTATTTGATATCATGTAGTAATAGGATAATTCCAAGCAGTCAGTTTTAATGGCACTTTGGATCATAAATAATCATTACATGTTAAAAGGTGGATAAAGGAATGGATAATCAGGAACAAAAACATCAGCGCCGTCCCAGATATAAAGGCACTCACCCGAAGACTTTTAAGGAAAAATATAAAGAACTGCAGCCAGAGCTATATGCGGATACGATTGCAAAGGTAATTCAAAAGGGCAGCACTCCTGCTGGCATGCATCGTTCCATTTGTGTGAATGAGATACTGGAGTTCTTACAAATAACTCCAGGACAAATTGGTATGGATGCCACCTTAGGTTATGGTGGTCATACCTTAGAAATGCTTAAATGTTTAGATTCAAAGGGACACTTGTATGCCACCGATGAAGATCCTATCGAGTTGCCCAGAACAAAGGAGCGTTTGGAACGATTAGGATATGGCCCGGAAATATTAACTATCAGAAATACTAATTTCTCCAATATCGATCAGATCGTTTCCGAATCTGGTCCTCTTAACTTTGTGCTGGCCGATTTAGGTGTCTCTTCCATGCAGATTGATAATCCCGATCGGGGGTTTTCTTTTAAAACAGAGGGGCCTTTGGACTTACGGTTAAATCCTTCCAAAGGCATCTCTGCCGCGGATCGGCTGAAAACCATTTCCCAAGACGAATTACAGGGAATGTTGTTGGAGAATGCAGACGAGCCTTATTCTGCAGAGATTTCTCGTGCCATCGTATTTGCAATAAAAAAAGGAAAAGAGATTATTACAACAAGCCAGCTGCAACAAATCATACAGGATGCCCTTAAATTCATTCCTGAAAAAGATAAGGATCTTGCAATCAAAAAATCATGTCAAAGATGCTTTCAGGCACTTCGAATTGATGTTAACAAAGAATACGAAGTGTTGTATGAATTTTTGGAAAAGTTACCCTCTGCTTTGGCTGAGGGTGGACGAGTTGCCATTCTCACGTTTCATTCCGGGGAAGACCGGCTGGTCAAAAAATCGTTCCAGCGCTTCTATCGTGAAGGTCTTTATAAAGAAATCGCTCCTGAGCCCATTCGCCCATCAGCAGCCGAATGCAGCTTCAATAGTCGTGCAAAATGTGCGAAATTACGTTGGGCAATCAAAGCATAATGTAAAGCCAATCTATTGTTTTTAATAAGTCAATACCACCGGCTTAGCCGGTGGCTTGCTCACCCCCTATAAGGGGTTTGTTTCCTGCTTACGCCCGGAAGGCGCTCCGAAAGTCTGCCTACTGCACCACATTCTCAGCTGCCCTTAAAAGGGCTTAATCGGAGCTGCCTTTTTCCGGCGCAGCCCCAAAAGGGGCTTGCTGTTTTGCTTTGATTTCCAACTGACTCTTAAGAGTCTTATTTCTTGTTTTTCTTCACCGGCTCACCCGTAAACGGGTCTATATACTCTACTAGTGACATCTGATCGTATTCTAAATCTTCTTTTATCTGGTTTTGTATGTATTCCTTAATCGCAGCTGTATTCTTTCCTACTGTATCGACGTAATATCCACGGCACCAGAAATGCCGATTTCCGTACTTATATTTTAAATTCGCATGTTTTTCAAATATCATTAGCGAACTCTTTCCTTTTAAGTATCCCATTATTTCTGATACTGAGTATTTTGGTGGAATTCGGATTAACATATGTACATGATCTGGCATACATTGCGCTTCCATTATCTCGATTCCTTTTCTCCGGCATAAACTTCCTAAAATTTGACCAACATCTGCCTTTATATCTTTGTAGATTACTTGCCTTCTATATTTTGGTGCAAAGACTATATGGTACTTGCATTCCCATTTAGTATGGGCTAAACTATTAATGTCCATTATGGATCTCCTGTGCTTTTATTTGTGGTTTGCAGACCTACATTTATTTTAGCACAGGAGTAACTTATATCTAAAGATCAGCCCTCCCCCTGCATAGCAGGGGGTTTCTTTTTTACTGTCACACAAAGAGAGCAAGCATAATAAGTATCAGCACACTTATTATGCTTGCTCTTTTGTATTCTCCGCTAAGTCCATGAATATAACGCCATCAATCACAATTTTACCACGTTTCATAATGGACTTTTTCTTTACGGTATCGATCTATAAATTGATTCTGTTGGTTCTCTGGATAACCGATTGCAATGAATGCAAAAGGTTTTATATGGGCTGGTAGTTGATACATTTCCCGTACGTAATCTATCGCAGTATCAACTGATGAAATGCTCATCCACACTGCTCCCAGTTCCAAATAGACGGCTTCCAATAATATATTTTGAGCCGCAGCGCTCATGTCCAGCTCCCAATCCGGTTCATATCTGAATGTTTCGCTATTCGCTGCCAAAATAAGTGTTAATCCGGAGTTACTTACTGGCTTCGCGTCTGGCATAGCTTTGGATAGTTTTTGTAAAGCTGTTTTATCTTCAACTACAATAAATTCCCATGGCTGTTGGTTTAATGCAGAAGGCGCCTGCATCGCTGCCCGTAACAGTTTATCTATTTTATCTTTCTCCACAGGTAAATCTTTAAATTTCCGAATGCTCCTTCGGTTGAATAATTCTTTCACAGTTATACCTCCCATTCTCTGTTTTTCTATATTACAACAACAATAATAATAAGTGCTGGTTATGTTTCCTGACATCTGATATCATCATATCATGTTAAGAATCATAGGTAAAACCAATTATTTTTATCTATGCAATCGAAAAATCAGATGGTTGGCGTATTATGAATCATTTATGTTTCACTATGATTTTTGTAAATGCCGCTTTCATTCTTTTCAATACAAAAAAGAGAGATCTTCTTCCATAGAGGATACCCCTTTTTCTAGAACAACGATATTAATTTACTAACAATTTTAAAATCAATGAAAAATACTATGATTTTAACTTTTTATAACAACGCAAAATGGGAACTCTCCATAACTGATTTCATCTGGCATAAGCAAAAAGGATGTCCTGCGGGATCAATCATAACGGTCCACTCATTGGAAAATTGTTCTTTTGCGACCGATGCTCCACACAGGAGCGCGTGTTGAACTGCCCTTTCCAAATCATTCACGGCAAAGTCTAAATGTGCCATCTGCTGTTGGGCTTCAGGCTCATCTGGCCATACCGGTGGTTTGTATTCCGGATTTTTTTGAAACAGTATACCCGGATATGCTCCCTGATTCGTACCTGGAGCATATACACATGCCCACCCTTCATCAATGGCCATTGTCTCCCACTTGAGCAGTGCCCCATAAAACGCTGCTAATTCATGTGGGTCTTTGCAATCCATAGTAAAAGAATACATCTTGATTTTTAATCCATCGTCCATACGAAAAACCTCCAATATTATTAATTTTTACTTTTAACACCAATCGTTTTCATTATTGATCCAAGCTTCATTTTTAAAATGGGAAAGGGATTCCCCATCTCATCTTTTTCTGTGCGCTCAAATACAACAAAACCAGCACGCTTATAGAAATCGGCGGCATGAGGATTTTGCTCATTCACATCTACATATGATACTCCATATTCTTCTATGGCTTTTGTGATAAGCTTCTTTCCTATTCCTTGTCCAATGCAAGCGGGTTCCAAAAATAACATTTCTACTTTTTGGTTTTCGATTCCCATAAAGCCTAAGGGCTTCTCACCTTGATATACCACAATTAACTGATCTATCTCTTTGAGAGCTTCTTGTACATATGGGCGCAAGGAAATCCGTTCTTCTTCCTTCAGGAAGATATGCGTTGCTTTTACAGATGCTTCCCATATAACAACCAGTTCCTTGATTAATTGTTCCGTTCTGCCTGGATTCTCAATAAACATCTTAATACTCCGTTCTCTCTTGCTATCTTATATAATTTTTCCTTCTGCAGTTTCCACTTTATGCACAAAGTCCATGTGGTAACAAACAGCACCATGATCTTTAATGGCTATAGCTCTTGTAATTTTAATGGCCAAAATAATGCAGCTTTCATCCTTTTCATTATTTACAGCGTCGTACCAATCGGCAAATGCTTTACGAAGCTTAGACCTTATCTCAGCATTATTGGGATCTAAGACCCAGCCTAAATTTATACCAATACCATTGCCGGAAAACCATTGGCCGCAAACAGAAAATGCAACTTCCTGGTTCTTCGCTATCTGCTGCATTTTCTTTGATTTTGCCCATGTAACAGTATAGAATACACCATCTTCGTAATAAGCATCCACATCACGAATATATGGGCGGGGAGCGCCATCTGCGCTTGGCTCCATTGCAATGGTCGAAAGTGATATGATATTATCTTTTCCGTTGCCACACCTCTCCTCAATTACGTTTAATCCTTCTTCATACTTGCTCACCTTTATACCCTCCTTAAAATAATATAACCTGAAAATCTACCCTAACTGAATGAGATTTTCGATTTTCCACTTATTAATTTTATATTACTATCAGCAGTTTTCTTATGGGTCTGTTTTGTATGGGTGGTTTGCGTTACTTAAATTGAAAGGAAATCATTATGTATCTATGATTGATCGAATGGTTTTTCCAACATCGAATGTACGTTCTGTTTCTATTGTACTACAGCTTTTAAATACTTACAAGAATAAATTCAATTTTTATCCAAATATTTGCGTAAAAATGCTCCCAATTAAGTGACTAGCTTTATTCATTCACTCGATTACCTTAATAGGAGCATTTAAATACTATTTTAGATAGAACTCATTATCAGCTTTGGTAATATATATGACAAAGAAATATGATTTATCAGCCAGGGTTAATGGTCATACGGAAACTCCAATTACCAATCGACGAATCTTTCATCGGTATGGTTTTGTAATCGAATTCGGAAAACCCATTTTTTATATAAAACTTTTTATTTCTTTCCGTATTTGTAAATGTAAGAAATGTTTCTGGTTTGTTACCAATGCTATGATCTTTTATATATGGTATAATACATTCATTCAGCATTCTAGACCCCAATTGCTGGCCTCTTAAGGATCTGTCTACTGCTAATGACTCCAGGAGCCAGGAGTGCTCCTTAATTCCACTGCACGGTTTGTGCCCTTGTTCAAGAACATTTAAAAAACTTAACAGTCTTGGCAGGCTGACTTTTTTTAATAACAAGTGTGCACCGGATCGGAAGTAATCCACCAGCCCCACCTTAGAACTGCGTGGGCGTACCAAAACAGCAAAGCTCCTCACTTTCCCATTATCCTCACCTACAAAAAACTCGCTCTTTCTAAAATAAGCCCTGATATAAACATAATACACATCATTCATAAAGTCTAGAAAGGTATCTAAATTGGGGAACCCACTTTTTATATCATTACAAATGGGATAATCACTAAATGTTAAGGCGCACATTCTTGCGATATCTTTTAATTCTTCATATTTCGGTCTTCTATAACGTATCATTCTTTTTCCTCCTATCGATTATTTTTCTGAAATTGATCAAACCATTCCCTCTGCTAATAAATGCTTTATTATTTATCTTTACATATGTATGATATCCTAATTATAGTCGCTTTTCTATATTCAATTGCATCGTTAAATGTCTGTTAAACGGCAGAATAATACGAAAGTGTCGGAAATAGGTGTGTAATAGCTGAGGATATAAAAAATACCGTTTCCATGATGGAAACAGGATTGTTTTAGCTATACGGGTGTATTATAATTATACTAGAGTCGTTTTTTTTCATTACACTATGATGAGGTTCATCGATTCAATATAACAACAAAAATTATGGAAAGAAGGATTCAGTTATGCCTGGGATTGAGAAAGATGATAGACGAGTAAAAAAAACAAAGAAAGCATTGAGAAACGGTCTTGCTGAATTAATGGTGCATAAAGGCCTTCGTAATATAACAGTCCGGGAATTAACGGATAAGGTGGATATTCACAGAGCCACCTTTTACGCCCATTATAAAGACATCTACGATCTCTACGAACAAATGGAGGAGGAGGTAGTTACAGAGCTCAATGATTTGATTATGCTAAACTATTCCCAGCCTCCTGTTCATTTTTATAAAATTATATTTGAATACATTATGGAGAATAAGCAAATATGCTATATGTTGTTTGGTACAAACGGGGAAGGAAGCTTTGTGACCCGTTTAAATGATTTATTGGAGGAAAAATGCATGGAAACCTGGTGTAAGGAATGGCAGCATTCTGAAATCAGCGAAGAATTGAAATTTAAAGTCCGCTATCATGTTCAGGGCTGCCTTGCTATCATCAGCAAATGGGTAGAATCTAATTTCACATATCCTATGTATCAGGTGATAGAGATAATCGCTGAGATCGATAGAAATATGGAATATTTTGTTATGAAAAAGCAGAAAATGGATGCCGCATTCAAGTAATACTTGACGAATGAGACTTATGATATCTAATTGGTTAAAACATGATCAAATTGAAGCAGCTTTGATAGTCTTTTAATCCCATCTCTGCTGACAGGTAATTTAGTGCCATTGATCAACTGCAACTGCTGAGCCGTAAACTCACTTACAAACGAGCTGTTCACGATACAGCCTTTATCAACATAGATAAAGGTCTTTTCGTCTAATTTTTCATAAATGTGCAGTAAACTCATACGATAAGTCACGCAGCGATTGTCCGCAGTAAATATGTTTACATTTTTACCTTCCCGGTTGATATATAAAATATCATTGAAATAAATTTTATCATATCTTTTTTTCGTAACTAATTCAAGTGTTCTGTTTTTTCTACCAGCAACACTATGATGCAAAATGGAAAGTATGGTTTCCAATTCCTTTATTATGTTCTTTTTGGACATATATTTAAATATTTTATATTTTAAGAACCAGTCGATACAATCCAGATTATCAATTAAAACAATTATCTTTGTATGAGGATACTGATGCATGAGCTTTGATATAAATCCACATGATTCTTCCTTGGTATTATTGGTAATATCTATGATAAAACCATCACAATACTCTTCGTCGATCAGGAAAAGTGCGCTCTTAATATCCTCCCAGACATTTAGTTCCAACGGGGAATATTTAGATTTGATTAGGGAATGTATCACTTTATTGACCGAGCTCATGAAACTAACATCTTTTGTATAAAACCCAATATTCATCCTATTCACCTCCGTAGGTTATAGGTTATCCTGTTTTATCTTCATAATTAGCAGCATGTAAAAATTCCTTATCTTATTGTAATTTTCTCATTTATCTTATATTCGTTATCGGTCTTGATTGTACAATATATATTTTTCCATTTACAATTCCCCATTCGATGTCCTGAGGACAGCCAAATCTCCCCTCGATCTTTTTGCATACCTTAACGAGTCTTAAAACATTCAGATAATTTAAAGAATATGTTTGCTTAAATTTCCTGTTGTTAAGTACCTTTTTTATACCATTATCAGAGTTAATAAACCTATATTCTTTTCCTCCTTTTTGTCTGTAAATAATTCTTTTTTTGTTCATATCATAAACATATGTATCTGGAGAAACTGTACCGGAAGCAACTGCCTCGCCCAAGCCGTATGTTGAATTGACCAGCACTTCTCCTTTCTGATCATTCATTGGATTACAGGTAAAGACAACGCCTGCTGCATCAGGAGAAATCATCTTCTGTATAAGAACCGCCATTTGAATATGATGATCATCAAAATTATTTTTCCTTCTGTAATCGATTGCTCTCGGTGACCAGAGGGATGCCCAGCATTTTTTTACATGTTGAAACACATTAAAATCTCCGGAGATATTTAAAAATGTATCCTGCTGCCCTGCAAAACTTGCCTCCTTCCTATCTTCCACATTAGCCGAGGATCTGACTGCTACACATGCCTTTTTTCCCAGAGCTCTGTATTCCCTGATAATCTCTATTTTTATATGAATGGGGATGTTTCCATGTAAAAAACTTTCTAAGATGTAATTGCTGCACTCTTCCAGAGACATCTTTCCATTCAAATTTTCACTTAGATAATGCTTTATTGATTCATTAATTCCGTTTTCCTTGATAAAGTCTTCATATGCATTGTAGGTAATGCAAAATCCCATTGGAATATTTATTTTTAACGAATATAATTCTCCCAGGTTTGCAGCCTTGCCACCAACATTTATATTGTCACGAATATTTAACTCTTTTAAGTTCCTAACATACATACGTCATAAATCTCCTCATTATCCTAAAAGTAATTAATTGGGGACGCATTGAATGGTAATTGCACTATATATCATTTGCTTAGAAATGGTATATACAATAAACTCCTTCTCCTTGTTATCTCTGCAATACTCAATTCCTTTTTTTATATCAAAAATTGTTTGGGAACCAGAGGAAAACGGGAGATCAGTAATCTGCTTCCTGGATTCTCTAAGGTAGATACCATGACTTCCTTTCTCCTTCTTCTCAACCTCTATATCTAACCTTTTAAAAATGTTTTCGTTCTGATAAAGAATACCTCTCTGTATATCTGTGATTTCCCCTAAGACCCCATTTCCAGACTGTGAGTCCAGCAATAATGCAGCCCCGCACTCGCCAAAGCCTTTCACATCATCCTGGGAGTAATTTCTATGTACCGCTTCTCCAAATTCGCTATCACAGGAATCACTGCTAACAACCATTACGCGGCCTTCTCTGTTTTCCATGATTAGCTCATATCCGTCTATCACAGCATCGCAGGATGAGTTTACTCCTGTTGATACCGTATAATTAGCGCCTTTCAGCTGCAAAGCAATTGCAATAACGGCAGCTTGCATATTGGAAAGTATTTTCGTGATAAAAACAGGTGATACCAGTCCTGTATCATGGTATCTTGCGACTTCATCGGTGATTGTATTCATTGCCCCAAAGCAGGTTGCTGATAAAACAGAAATATCTTCACCATGTTCAAAAAAATCCGGGTTACATTCATGTATCTTTTTGGAGATTGCTAAGGATATTTGAGAATACCGGTCAAGCTTTCTTTTCTCCCTGGGAAGCAGATACAAATCTGTATCTATGCAATCACTGACCGCGTCCGGATAAAGGCAGACGATATCTTTAATAAATATACGATTCAAATAGATTCTCCTTCCCACTTCTTTAATATCAGAGACGCATTCTGTCCTCCAAAGGCAAAGGTGTTATTCATTACAACATTTAACTTTGTCTGCAGATTTTCAGATACCAATCGAATGTAATTGTTTTTTATGGGATCTCTTAAATTCACGGTTCCCGGAATCAAGCTATGTTTCATTGACAGACAGGAAAAAATTGTTTCAATGATTCCGCAAGCGCCCAGTAAATGACCTGTCATTCCTTTGGTTGAGCTTGCATAGACCGAATGATTGAAAACCAATTCCATTGCATTGTATTCCGATTCATCATTTAACTTCGTTCCGGTCCCATGGCAATTGATATAGTCTACTTCTACGGATTTTATACCTGCATCCTTTAGTGCCTTCTTCATAGACAATGCAGCTCCCTCTCCTTTTATATCAGGAGCAACGATGTGATATGCATCACAACTGGAACCATACCCGATAATTTCTGTACAAGTGTTTAAATGCTCTTCTTTCATGTGATCTTCTCGCTGCAATATTAAAGCTCCGGATCCTTCACTTAGGATAAATCCGTTATGATGTACATCAAACGGTCTCATTGATTCATCAGTGCTAAGTACCCCTAATGCAGAAAAGCTGGCCAGACCTATATCTGAAAGCACCGCATCAATACCGATGACATAAGCGCAGTCAATCCTATTGTTTTTAATCAGCCGGTATGCTTTCCCTATTGCATTTGAAGCGGAGGAGCAGGCACTGTTTATCACCATTACAATGGAATTCACAAAATATTTATCAGCCAATTTATGAGCAAGAACTTCAGGTAATACTTCGTCTAAATTAAGCTTGCCGTACCGATCAGATGTGTTTTGAGATATGTATTCGCTGTTTCCTATGCTGCTGCCTATAATCAATGCGCATCTCCCAGGATTTTTCTCCGGGTTGATTCCTGAATCCTTAATTGCCTGAACCAAAGCGTCTTCCGCCAATTTACTGTATTTTTCCTGTTCGAAACTGCACGAAACCCTTCCGACATAGAATTCTTCCATCTTTTTGCCCTTTCCTTTAAACAGCTGATAGGGCACAAAGTGGTTTGTTCTTTGTATCAAATTCTTCCAGTTCTCTTCCACATCATCACCAAGGGGTGATATCATACCCATTCCCGTTATAAAGACACGATTACTCATTCAAACCTGATCCTTTCTTTCAGAATAGATGATAATTCACTGCATATACAAACAACATAAGATTCAAATATCTCAGAGGTAATAAAATAGGCTGTCTCTGTTTTGCTGTATACCTTTTGCAAATTAAAGTCTATGTAAATTTCATTGGGCTCTATTCCAATCCAGCCAGTGCCCAGCCATTTAACAAAGCTTTCCTTAATGGACCATATTTTACTAAACAGCGGCACTGATATGTCCGTTTCACCAGTTACATATTCTATAAAATCACTGCTCTTAGCTTTATAATGCTGGATATCAATTCCAATCTTCTGTGCTCCTACACCGATTACCGCCCATTCGCCGGAATGAGAAATACTAAGAAAAAGATCTGCCTGTTTAATGACAGCCTGTCCTTTCTTATTATAAATCACAATTCCCCTGGCATCGATAGACTGAACAATACAGAGGACCGTCTGATGGGAATACACATTTTTATGAAGTAGAAATAGTTTTATCATAATGGATTACTCCAGTTTCTCCGTCTAATACGATCTGGTCTCCATTCTTTAGGATTGAAGTAGCATTCTCTACATTAACGATAGTAGGTATATTGTATTCTCTTGCTATAATAGCTGCATGTGACAAGATTCCTCCCAGTTCAGTAACCAGGCCTCCTGCAACGGAAAACAAAGGAGTCCAGCTAATATCAAGGGATTTTATCACAATAATATCTCCCTTTTTTATATCCCCGGCATAATTATGATTTATTACCTTAACCCTTCCCGTTACCCGTCCATAGCAGGCCGGTATTCCTCGAAGGACTTTCTTTCCTGGTGTTTTTGTTTCAGGCTCGTCACATTTTACCAGAAACTCAGAGTATATCTTCTTTCTTACGATAACATTTGCCTTTATTTTCTCAAATTCAGAAATATCCCCAATCAGCCGGCCCAGCTCCTCATATTCCATAAAATAAATGTCGTCCTGCTCCATTTGGGGTATGGTGCTGCATAATTTTATATTTATGATTCTTATGATTCTTTTAATCTCTGCAATGATAAGATACAAGTAATGTTTATTATTTTCTCTCAGCATGGTAAAGGTTCTGGACTGCTCGATTAATTTCCCGAACTTCTTATCCTCTACATTTATTTTTTCCTGTTCTCTTGTCCTGCCTGCTTCTTTATTTTCACATCTTTCAATTATCATATTTAAAAGCATACGCGGATTTTCAGCCCAGTATGGTTCTTTTATTTCAAGCTCATTCTTTCCCCGGTGACCATAATTGCCGATAAGATTTTCCTCTATAAAAATGCAGACCTGTGTAAAGCCTGAATCCATCAAGGATTGTTTCCAGTTTTCACCTTTTAGACATTCCAATATCTGCTGCTTTTGTTCCAATGGCTCAATCATATTTTTTAAAAGCTCCATATGCTGGTTGATCTCTGCCATCTCAATCCCTTCAATATCATTTACCAGCTTTAATAAGCTTGAATCATCATAGCCATTTTTCTTAAGCTTCCATTGGAGCATTGCCATTTTAGAAAATGCTGCGGTTGTCGCATCCGTATGTAAATGCATGTTTGCTTTTCCATAGACAATTCTTTCATTGAATAAATGAAAAAGCTCATCTAAATTCATAGAATTATAATCCAATTCAGCCCATTTCTTATGATAGCGATAAAACTCTCTCCATTTTAGACGGGATTCTGCTTCCAGTTTCCCGTTGTTTTTTTCCGCTTTTATACTGCCGGGTAAATGAACCATAAACTTAAGCCAATGAATTCGTCTCTTTTGCTTCTTCTCTTTATATGCGGTTTCTCCACCAACAATCTCATCCATAGAGAAGAGGCCTATTCGTTTCATATAAAGATTGACCAATCCGATATTGTAGTAAAGCTTCCCATTTTTCAGCATAATAAAGCATTTTTCTTTCACCTCTGATGAAAACGAATAATACCGAAAAGCATTTCTTAACAATTCATTCATAGTCTCTCCCCACAGCGACCAGCTTAGGGGTGTCATGATATCGGGAAATGCTTCTGCTACATTTCCCCTTGTCCAGACATCAAATGGAGACTTTTTTCCGGGATAGCTTTTGCCTCCCGTGTATAATTCATTTTTGTTTTTGCCATTGTATTTCATATTCATCTCCTCCTGGGTTTTAGTTTCAAACCAAAGATGCCCCTCCGTCTACGATAATCGTCTGCCCTCTTATCATCTCAGACTTTGAATCGCATAGAACTAATACCAAATTTGCAATGTCCTCCGGTAATACCATGCGTCCGGCTGGAACTCTCTTTATAAATTCTTCCATTACCAGCTTTTTGTCCTGAAAATAATTTAAAGAGTCTGTTTCAACCAAGCCTCCTGAAACCGCATTTACGTTAATTCCATAGCCGGATAATTCACATGCCAGATACTTCGTAAGATTTTCTATGTAGGCTTTGGTTCCTCCTATAAGAGAATATCCTGGAATAAATCTTTGGCTTCCCGTACTGGTGATATTCACAATTGCTTTATAACCTTTAGTACCTGCTTTCATCAAAGGAACTGCATATTTACTGCAGAGAAATGTTCCTCTTGCATTTACCTCAAATGTAAAATCCCAATCTCTCTTTCTGATATCTGTAATGTTCTTATGGACTCCAGTTGCTGCATTGTTTATGAGTACATCTAAATATCCCGATTCTTCCTGAATTGTTTGAAACATCTGTTTTATTTCTTCTTCATTTGATATATCAGAACAAATCAGCTTTGCTTTCAGATCCCGT
Organism: Clostridium sp. 12(A); assembly: GCA_000526575.1. Classification (GTDB taxonomy): domain Bacteria; phylum Bacillota; class Clostridia; order Lachnospirales; family Lachnospiraceae; genus Lacrimispora; species Lacrimispora xylanolytica. The sequence continues at coordinate 1,674,758 of JAGI01000002.1, forward strand.
TTCAAAAAATCCATATACGTATTCTTTGCTATTTCCTCATTCATGCAATAATGAAGATACACCGTGTAGCCTTCTAACAGTAGTTTTTCAGCAATTACTTTCCCGATTCCTCTGGAGCTTCCCGTAACAAGTGCTATTTTTTCCATTCGATCAACACGCCCCCATACATCCATTTGGAAGCTTCCCCTCCAATTATGGCTATTTTGTCTCCGTATGCCAGCTCCCCGTTTTGATCGATCTCATATAGAACATGAAACAGTGATGCAGTTGCACTATTTCCTACTTTATTTACGTTATATCTGATTTTTTCTACTGGAAATCCGCTGGATTTCAATGCTTCTATATCATTTAACAGTAAGGAAGGATTCGCCTGAGGAAAAATAATCCACTTTAAATCTTTTATTGCCAGGCCCGTCCCTTCTGCCAGCTCTTCCATTGCACTCTTTGATAAAGCACTGCCATGTTTTTTAATCAGTTTAGGCCTTTGACTCCATTTATGCCGGTTCTCGGAAAAATCCACTTGGTCTCCTGGATATACTGCTCCGCCCATATCCAGAAAAATCCCCTTCTCAATTCCACTGCCAACGCTTTCTGAAAAACTATATAAAATTCCTTCTTCTTTGGATTCTTGGATTACAATGGCGCTGGCACTGTCTGAAAACATCGCCATATTCAGTTGATCTGCCATCCCCTCTATTTCTTTATTTTTCCATTCCCGAAGCCAATAGGTGCTCATTAGATTCCCTGCTGCAATAACCACTGTTTTGGCTTTCCCGCATTTAATATAACAATTTGCAATATCAATTGCCTGAAGGGCTCCAACACAGCCGCAATGAATCTCCAGGGCATTACACTTCTTGATTTCTAACAGCTCCTGTACCAGAGTGGCAGTTGTTGGCAGGGTATAATCCGGAACCGTGGATGTGGTAATCAGCAGATCAATATCTTCCTTTTGAATCTGTGAATCAGCAATTGCCTCTTCTACCGCCTTTGCCATCATCTCACTTTGTGTCTCATTTAAAATAAGACTCTCAGGATCAGAGGCCCAAAACCGGTTCTCCACTCCTAATTCTTTTAAAAGCCAGGGATCTATTTCATACCTTTTGGTCAATAACTCATTTGATATAGCAGTACCTGGAAAATAAGAACCTACTCCTGATATTTTTGAATTCATAGCCCATTCCTCCTTAACACAATGATTGATACTTCTCCCCCAAAACCAGCAGATAGTTTCATAAATACCTGTGATCTGTTTTGATCTATTTCCTTTCCACTCAGATCCTCGGCAATCTCTACCATAGGTGCTGCCCCCAGCAGATTTCCAATCTGATTTTTTGAATTTATCTGCGGTATGTCGTGAAAGATATCTTTTATGGCTGCTTCCTCAATCACATTATAATTTTTATAGGTCAGGCCATCGGCATGAATAAATGCAACGTTAGTAACATCTTCATGAGCAGATGCCAGGCTTTTACATATCCCCTTTTTTAAAACTCTGATATTCTCTGTCTCTTCCTGATCGAGATCCAAAAAAGTCTCACCATGTCCGATAATCTCACCATATATCTTTGCCTTTCTTGAAACAGCATGGTCATAATCTTCCAAAATAAAGGTACCTGCTCCTTCTCCTAATCCCTCACTGCTTTTTTCTTCGCCTATGGTATCCACTTTAAATCCATATTGTTTAAAATTATAAGCTTCTTCATCATCCAGGTGCGAATCGAATCCACCAGCCAGGCACCAGATGCAGTCACCCCTAAGTATCGTGTGATATGCGGCTGCGATTGCCTGAGAACCTGCTGCTCCATTTGTTATAAATAAAGAATTACTTCCTCTTATGCCAAATTCCTCTGCGGCATAATGAAGACAGGCATTGGGCAGAGATTTAATTACAAAAAGAGGAGACATATTTTCTGCCACGGCTTCTGCAAACTCTTTATGTCTGATTTCTCCATCATAAATGCTCTTTAAAACATTTAACAGCTCCGTTCTGGAGGATGACTCTTTTGTTGTACCAAGAAATATTCCTCTTTTTTCATTTGCAGTATCCGTTTCCAGAATTCCGGAATCAAGAACGGCATCCACGGCTGAACGGCAAAAGATTTTTTCTCCTCTAGATAATAATTTTTTTATTTTTCTGTTTTTAAAGGCTTTTTCATTTTCAGAAGGGGCTGGTTTAAGGCTGACTCCTAGACCTGTGATTGCAACTCTTTTTCCCATGCAGTTTTCTCCTTTTCCACAACAACTTTAACTTCTTTTAATTTAGCTGCTATCGTTTCATTATGATAAATAGTTGCATCAAACACATAGCAATCCTCAGCTTTACTGATTAAGAATACTTCCGTGAAAATTCCATCTCCAGGGTACAGGGCTTTATATACCTTCAACTTTTTGACTCCCTGAAATAAACATATCTTTTCTTCTTCATTATTTCTTATAAATAAATCAATACTCTGTTTGACATTTTCTAATAAGAGCACAGCAGGAAGTACTGGAAAAAAAGGAAAATGTATTTCATATACAGGCTCGGCGATTGACAGCAGCTTTATAGTCTTTATGCTGGAATAGCTGACTTCGCAGATTTTATCAACCATTTTAAAGCTCATTCTCCGCCCTCCTGAAAATGACACTTGCATTGGACCCTCCAAACCCCAAAGAGTTTGACATGGCGTAATCAATGGTGCTTTTTAATGGTTTATGAATATGTAATAGGGAACATTTTCCGTCTATATCCTCAAGATTCAGGGTTGGTGGAAGACATTGATCCTTCAAAGCCATAATGGAAAAGATAGCTTCTATGGCTCCAGCACCAGAGATTAAATGACCGGTGGAGGCCTTTGTAGAACTTATAGGAATATTCATGGTATCTTCACCAAACACTCTGGTTACAGCTGCGGATTCTGAGGAATCATTGTCACGTGTTGAGGTTCCATGAGCATTGATATACCCAATCTGTTTTTTGTTGATTCCAGCCTCAGCCAAGGCAATTTCCATAGCTTGTGCAAGATTCTCGCCATTGGGAGGCGTATCCAGAATACTATAGCCGGAAATGGCATTACCAAACCCCACAACTTCAGCATAGATTTTAGCTTTCCTATCCAAAGCATGTTTCTTTTCTTCAAGAATCAACATGCCTGCACCTTCTCCCAGAACAAAACCGCTTCTGTCTTTATTAAAGGGTCTGCTTCCCTTTGATGGTTTTTCATTGTATTCGCTTGTTACAGCTCCCAACATACAAAACCCCATTAAATCAATCTCCGTTATCATGGCATCGCACCCTCCTGCCAGCACAACCGTATTTTCTCCCGCTTTGATGCTTTCATAAGCCATGCCAATTGCCTGAGTGCCTGATGCACATGCTGTAGTAATGGAGTAACAGCCGCCGTATAGTTTAAATTCCTTGGCTATTGTTTCTGCGGCAGCTGAATATCTGCTTTTATCAAACTGGCGGTCACTGTTTAAGTTTCTTAAAGTTAACTCTTTTAAATTTCGGGCCTTAAACTCTCCTGAAAACTCATCAAGCCCGGTTCTTGCTCCTGAATTGCCAAGAAAAACAGCCATCTCATCAAGTATATCTGCATCATTGATCACATTCCCATCCTCAAGCGCTTCTTTTGATGCAGCCAGTCCAAAATATGTGCCTCTGCTATATGGCAAATCAGTATGATAAGTCTCATCCTTTACCTGTCCAGCAATTTTACAGGAGAATCCTTCCGTATCAAATAATGTGATTCGCTCTATCCCCGACTGTTCCTCTAATAAATTCCTCCAGGATTGCTCCACATTATTGCCAATCGGTGTAATCATACCCATTCCCGTAACGACTACTTTTCTATCTTCCTTTGCTATCATAGTTTCGCCTTTCTAAAAAAGGGATGTCATATTCCAACATCCCCTCTTTTTTGAGTTAAGTACTTTATATACTTTTTGGTTATTTCCGGATCCTCTAACTCCCAGGTATCAACCAGCTTTAATATGGCATTCTTTAAAGTCACACATAACTTATCTTTTTTATAAACTTCTCCACGAATGGTAGCGTACTCTGCATTATAATCCTCAATGGTGATGGTAATGATCAACTGTTCGCCCGGAGAGGCATGCTCGTATATCTGGTATCCTTCTGCCGTTACTATGGTTGGTCTTAATTTTTGACCGGACGATATAACAATCAGCCATGCGGCACACTGGAACATACTCTCCAGCAAAAGGGTATCATCCATGTAATGATTCTCATTTATAAATTCCGGGTTTCCATAAGTGACATTTTTTAATGCTGAAGCTTCTTTCCACTCCGTAAAGGAGATTAATTTATCAATCAGATGAAACCGCATGTTACACTTCTCCAGCCGGGGTTTCATTAAAAATTTTCATAATATATTTAATATCAATCAGCCTTAATACTTCTTTTGACGTAATATTTTCAGCCTGAATATTGTCATCTCCAATCGCAGCCTTTATTTTTTCTACTCCCTCCCTGGTAATATATCCTGCCTCATCTATAAATTCATCTTCTGTCAGGCCACCTCTTACATCTTTTTGAATCACCTGCATCGTTACCTTTTTACCAGTCTGACGGCTTAACTTAAACAAAATATCCAGCAAATCCAAAGACTCTGCATCCAGATCAACAACAGGTCTTGTTATTTCACTGATTTCCTCCTTCTCAACATCAAGTACCTCTGCAACCGTCTCCTGTACCATGTCAAATAATTCCTTGTTCTCCATCGCTTTATCCACCTTTCTTATTAACTGACTGGAAGTGTTCTTCCCAGACCACCGCCAACCAGTATATTTTCACCAGTAATGTAACTTGCTTTCTCAGAAATTAAAAATCCCATTAAATCTGCAACATTTTCAGCAGAGCCAAATTCCTTGCAGGGAATTAATTTTTTAACACTTTTCCCAATTTGTTTTTGAGCCCCTTTTGACATCTGGGTATCAATCATTCCTGGACTTATACAATTGACCCGTATTCCAAAGCGTGCCACCTCTGAAGCAAGTGATTGTGTAAATCCGATCATAGCGCTTTTAGAGGCACAATAGTCTTCCATTCCGGGAATGCCAAAGGTACCCAGGATAGAAGATACATTGATTATCACTCCCTCATACTGCTCCAGCATAATTGGGACCACTGCTCTGCAGGAATAAAATATGCTGAACAGATTCGTTTCCAAAACAGTTGTCCATTCATCGATACTTTTGTTCACAAAAAGACTTTCTCCTGAAATTCCTGCACAATTAATTAAAACATCAACTCTGCCACATTCCTTTTTCACCCTGTCTATTAACAATTCCACCTCTTCATGATTGCGGATATTACAGGGAATGCCATGAAGATAACCGGGAAATGCCTGCTCTAATGCAATGGCAGTATCCTTATTTTTCAGGTAAGTAAAATAGGTTTGATAGTCTTCTCCTACAAGCCGCTTACATATTTCACTTCCAATGGCACCGGAACCTCCAATTACGACTGCTGCCTTATTCATAATTCACCTCTTCCCTATGATTGCTCCTGCTTGTTTAAAATTTGATTTAGTAAGACTTTGTCTTCCTCATCTTCATAGGAATAAACTTTCCCCTTACCCAGGCTTCTTTTCATCATGCCTTTTAAAATGCTCTTTGGGCCTAAGTCTATGTAAACATCTACTCCCTCCCCTTCCAGATATTTTATGGTTTCATGCCACCGGACAGTGGAAACCATCTGTTTTGACAACAGACTATAAATATCTCCTCGATACGGAAGACTGCTGACATTTGAAATCACTTCACAATTGGGAGTTGAAAAGTTTATGTTTGATAATAAGGATGAGAACTCGCTAGATGCCATATCCATATAACTGCTGTGAAATGCAGCACCAACATTCAATCTGGTCGTTAATATACCATTCGATTCCAATGTCTTTTCTATTATATTTAAGGTATCCGAGTCACCAGACAATACGATTTGATTTGCTGAATTGTAATTAGATATACTGATTTTAGAATGATGCTGTTCCATAAATTCGTTGCATATAAGATTTACATTATCATAGCTTGCTTTTACTGCAAGCATTCCGCCCTGGGATTTATCTGCCTCTACCTGCATGAGTCTTCCTCTTTCAAGTACTAATTCCAGGGATTCTTCAAAAGATAATGCCCCTGATGCTGCAAGCGCAGTAAATTCGCCAAGGCTGTGACCAGCCATGTATGCAGGCCTGATATTAAATTCATTAAAAAAAGCAAGATAGTTTATGTAACTGACCACAAATATGGCTATCTGAGCATGATCCGTTCTCGTCAGATATTCCAAATCGCTTTCGCAGCTCAACTTGTAAAGGTCCAATGCAAAGCGATTACTGATATCCTGGTAAATCTTTTTTACCCAATCGAACTTTTCATAGAGTCCTTTTCCCATAGAAACATATTGAGCACCCTGTCCCGGAAATAACATTGCAAACTTCATGATCCATATCCTCCTTTCTCTCTCACAGAGTATTCCTTACCGAATACTTCAAATCCTGTTCTTTTATTTGATAGATTATTTTATCTGTTATGGATTAAAGCATAAAAATGAACAAATTTAAAAAAATGTCCACTTTCTGTCGTTTTTTGTCCACTTTAATTACACATAAATATTTGTTATTTTTATTTATATTAAGTCTTCATTGTTTTTTTATCATTATTGCATGTTTTAGTTGACAAATATTATTCGTTTTGATACAATTACAAAAACCGACCAGCGGTCTTTTTTAGAGGTGAAAATAGATGTCAAGAATAGTCAAAGCCAGCATTACAAAACAGAAGATCACAACAACAGCCACCGTCCTGTTTTCCCAAAAGGGATTTGAAAACACGACCATGATGGATATTATGAAATCTACCGGATTATCTAAGGGCGCTTTATACCATCACTTTAACAGCAAGCAGGAAATTATGGAATATATCATTGCTCAAAGAAAAGAGGCTATAAAAATTTTGTTTGAGAGATTAGTTGAGAACAGGGATTTGAATTCCGTAGAAAAAATTGACCTGCTTGTAAGAGAATTACAGAGGGATGACACTCTTTTTAATCTAACCCAAAATCATTGGGCGGAAAAGGTTCCTTATGCTTTATTGGATACCTTAAGAAATTCCATCAATGTTTTAAGTAAATACGTGGAAGAGATAATTCGTCAGGGAAATGCGTCCTCGGAATTTAACTGCAGGTATCCCAAAGAGGTGGCAGAAATATTTATACTTCTATTTGATATTTGGCTGGATCCTATCATCGTCAACAGCACATATATTGAAGTATATCATAGAATCCAGTTTATTGTGACAATGCTGCAAAAATTCGAGACACCTCTCATTAGTGAGACCAGTGAAAAAATAATAAAAGAAAGGTTAAAAGAATATTATGAACAGTAAAAAGAAAATCCTAATGGTCAACCTGCCCTTTTCCGGTCATACCAACCCCACCCTTGGACTCGCAAAGGTCATAATCAGCTTAGGGCATGAAGTCACCTATGTACAGGCTCCTGACTGGAAGACAAAGGTGGAAAAAACAGGGGCTCACTTTATCCCCTATGATGATTATCCTGAAACATTATCCCCCTCTCAAAAAGAGCTGAAAAGCTGGGGCTCTGCTTATCAAACAGTGAAACGAATTGGCCGTGATTATGATTGTCTTATTTATGAAATGTTGTTTTTACCTGGCAAGTCTCTGGCTGATGAACTGGGAATCCCAGCATTCCGGCTGTTTTCCACCTTCTCCTTAAATGAGCACGTTCTCCATTATTTTGGTCAAACAGGGGGATGGTATATGACCTGTATTTTCCGGCATCCTTTTTTATGCAGCCTGCTTTCTAGGAGACTTCAAAAAAAGTTTCATCTGCGCTATAACAGCATTGCAAAAGAAATGGTCGACAATGCTCCCCCTTTAAACTTCACCTACACAATCAAAGAATTTCAAATTTTTTCTGAAGAATTTGATCCATTTCATTATAAATACATAGGAGCAGCAATCAGTGACAGGCCGATTGATCCATCCTTTCATTTCCCCGAGCTGCGCTCTCCCTTAATTTATATCTCTCTAGGCACACTTTTAAATAATTCCACATCCTTTTTTAAAAAATGTATTCAGGCATTCAAGGATAAACCTGTGACTGTAATTATATCAATCGGATCGCTTGTGAAAGCAGAAAAGCTAGGTTCCATCCCTGATAACATTTTTATCTATCCCTTTGTACCCCAGTTAGAAATTTTAAAACAAACAAGTGTATTTATCACACATGGCGGAATGAATAGTGTCAACGAATCGATTTATTATGGAGTTCCTATGCTTGTAATCCCAGTGGGAAACGACCAGCCTGCAGTGGCAAAACAAATAGAGACCCTGCACATGGGGAAAACACTGTCAAAAAAACATCTGACTCCTGAAATCCTGGCAGATAATGCATTGCGTATATTAAATGATGATTCCTATCAAAAAAGCATTCAAATCTATCAAAAAAGCATGCTTCATGCCGGTGGCAACAATCAGATCGCAGAAGAAATCCTGGAATATTTAGGTTGATACACTTTTAAGCAAGCTTATTAGTTAAATGCCAAAACCGCAGTATTTTCATTATTGATTTTCGTTCAAAGATAAAAAGGGCTTATATATAAACGATGGTTTCAATGAAAAACTGCGGTCCATGCATTGTGATTTAATTTCTAAGAATCTTTTCTATTGATTTCCCTTTTGCCAGCTCGTCCACCAGTTTGTCAAGCCACCTGATTTTCTGCATGAGCGGGTCTTTAATCTCCTCAACACGATGACCACAAATCACACCTGTGATTTTGACTGCATTGGGGTTTATCTGAGGGGCTTCCAAAAAGAAGGTTTCGTAACTAATATCCTTTTCAATTTGTGCCTGCAAGCTGGAAATCTCATAGCCCGTCAGCCAGCAAATCACGGCATCAACTTCTGATTTGGTACGCCCTTTTCGCTCTGCCTTTTTAACAAGCAACGGATAGACAGAGGAAAACGCCATTTGATATACACGCTCATTTGTCATGATGTTACTCTCCCTTTCTCTTTCTGCTTAACATATCCTTAATTAATGATTTCCCCTTTGCTATTAGCCAGCTTTTCACGCCATTGACGCACTTGCTCCGGGGTCTGCTTTAACCATTCTGTTTCTTCTCCTACAATCCTAAGAGGCTCTGATGAGCGGTAAGAACGTGTCAAATTGCCAGGGAATTTCTTATCTGTAACATTAGGGTCATTTTCAAATTCCCCGGTTGGTTCCACGATATAAATTCGTTCTCTTCCCTCTCCTTTTGCTAAGGAAGCTGCAAGCCCTGCTCCATTTAAAAGAGCAGTAAAATAGATATGGTTCATCTTTAATTCGGGTTTATAATTGGATTCTCCTCCTGGTGTCAATAAATCACCGACCTGTAAATCTGCTTTTGTTCCATGATAAAAGGGACCTTTATCAGTGGGGGGAGCCTCATGCACTTTTGATAGCTGCTCATTCATTTTTGCCTTATCTAAATCGCCCATATCCTCATAGCATTTTGCAATGTTTTGATATAATGCCGGGAAGGCACTTTTAGCGCTTTCATCCTTCCATTTTAAGGCGAACTGCAAAGATGTTTCAAACCATTTCAATTTCTCTAAATTATCCAATTGGTGCCTGGCTACATAATACGCTGAAATAAATCGTTCAAAGTCATTGGTTGCTTCACTCCATGCTTTACGAAAGGATTCACCTGCTTCTTTGAGTTTACCGTTGTCTTCCACACCCATTCCTATCATACATAATTTAACAATGTTATTGCTTGGATCAAATTGGATCTTCATTTTATCATACCTCTCTTCTTATATTCTGTACATGATTGCCTTCTGTTATTTGACCTTTCGTTAATTTCATTTTCATATCACTTGGTTTAGCTGTAAGCAATCATTCCTGTCATGATTGATTTACAACTGTTTTATATTAACAAATATGGGATGTTTTAATGCTTATCTGTTATTTTCGTCATAAATAAAACCTTCAAACTGAGTTATATTATTATACATCAGTTTGAAGGTCTTCACAAACATTTAATCCTCTAAGACACCCTATATCAAATAACCTTTCTGGGGGGCCTAACTATTCATCCCTCTAAAATTGTATATCATTTACATACATTGATGTTACCGGATATGCAAAAAACAAATTAATCTTTGGTGTAAAAGTTGTATTTTTATTATATTTATAAATTACTTGCCAGCTGCTTTTTAGCGGCATATTCAATGAAACAAGGCCGTTCTTATCCCATGAATAGTTGTTCAAAGAAACCGTACTGCTTTTCGATAGATTTTTTACTGTAATTCCATTGACAGAAGTGCTTTTTACCCCACTCATTGATATGGTGTATACGACGGAACCTTCCGGTATCGTATCCTTTGACCGCAAATCAAAGGGCACTGTAACATCCCTGCCACTCATATTGATACTTCCTAATGAGACAGTACAGCTTGCGACTGAATAAGTAGGTCCGCCAACCAATAATATATAGCTTGAAGATGCAGATGTCATACCTTTGACTTTAACATAATAAAATCCGTTTGAGGATACGTTAAAAGGATATCCGATTGGAAATAACCGACTCTTAATATATGTACCTGAAGTTACTAAATTACCATCAGAATTATATATTTCATAATCAAATGGATTATCGTTACAGGTAACGTATTGTATCCCAGCATTTAAATAAACCTTATACCAGTCTTCATCTGTTTTACTTGTATTTCCCTTTACTACATATTGGTTCGGTCTGCTGCCGCTGGCAACCTGGGCAGCTGTCTCATAATTCGCCTGGATAAGTTGTGCCGTTTCCATACTATCATTCGGCTCTGTTTCATTTACAGTTTGCGCTTTCGCAGTGAAACCACTTACCCATAGCATACAGCTGACCATAGCAACTGTAGTTAATACTTTAAAGCTTTTGGTTTTCCTTATCATTGAACCAACCTCCACATTTTAATACTGTAAGATATTTAATTTGGACAATCTTTCAATAACTCACCTTATCATTTTATGCGATGGCGGGGACATTTATGTCATTTCATATCTTCTTCCTTGATCTCTCATCCCAGGATGGATATATTTCCATATCATAGCGATATGCAGGTACATGGTCCGTCACATAATAACCTGTTTCCTCGTAAAATGGCTGATCTCCACCAGTCATGCCTTTGCAATCCGGATATTTTTCCATAACACGATTGGAAGCCTCATTTAATAACGCAGTCGCCAATCCTTTTCTCCGTTCCCAAAAAGCAACTCCCAGTGGTTCTAATTCACTATAGGGCATTCTCTTATCATACCATATGATTGCCATAGCTACAGGTCTGTTTTGAGGATCTAAAATGCAAAGATCCAGGTATGGATCATAATGCTTTTCTTTGCGCATTTCAAAAAATGCTTTTGCACAATCCGGCACCTCACGAATGCTATAGTTAAATGATGCCATATGTACATTTGCTAAATAAAATGCAGGTGTTTCGTTTCCATCAGCAAATCGATATCCCTCTGGAAGCTTAACAGGATATGGATACGGATCAAATGTACGAATGCGTATCCGCTCTCCCCACTCTTCTTTTACAAAACCTTCCTCTAAAATCAGCTTTGACAGAGTAACGTTCCACTCTGGAATCAGGATACGAACAAAACGTTTGATTTTATTCTTATCTTCCACACATGACATGGTTGTTTTGGCAAAATGAATCATATCATTTAGCAGTTCCTTATCCTGGGCAAACTTCTTCTCTCTAAATAGAAAAAAGACAGTTCCATCATCATTGCCTTCATTCATTGCACAGGCAACGATGGTATTATCAAGAAAATACACGCCAACGGTTCGCTCCCACACATTTGAATAACGTAAAAAAGATGGGTGCAATCCATTGGTAAATTCCAGTCGGCTCAGACCAAAAGTGGGATTCTCCCATTGATATGAATTTAAAATCAACTCCTCAATATCGTCAAAATATTCTTTCTTATAAAAATCAAACCTGTATTTCATTATCATATCCCCCTTAAACAAATTCCAATACAAATTTTACTTATTCCTTTCACACATTGTATCATATATCACTGCCTTTCTTTAAAAATAATTTGTGATATTAAATCAAGTACGATCAACATTATATATGATACCACTTGCCATTTCTCGTAAAATCGGTTATTTTAAACCAATGTGGAGTATTTTCAGGAGACGCAATACTAATTACGATAAAGGAGATTAATAATGGGAAAAATAATATTCATAGATGTAGACGGAACATTGGTGGATTACGAAAACAATCTACCTCAGTCAGCTGTAGAAGCGATCCGAAGAGCCAGAGAAAATGGTCATAAGGTTTATATAAGTACGGGCCGCAGCAAAGCAGAAGTATATCAGGATATCTGGGATATAGGCCTGGATGGTATGATCGGCGGAAATGGAAGCTATGTGGAAGATCATGGTCATGTCATAATGCATCAGATGATTACAAAGGAACAATGCAAAAATATTGTGGATTGGTTACATCTTCGGGGACTTGAATTCTATTTAGAAAGTAACAATGGACTTTTTGCTAGTGAAGCATTTGAAACCAGAGCAGAGGTGACGATTCAGGAATATTCCAAAAGAAAAGGAAAAGAAGACACAAATCACTTGACCGTTCGGGATGTCTTCCCTGATATGATATTCGGCGGAGAACTTTATCGCAGTGATGTTAATAAAGTCAGTTACGTTTTGGACTCCTATCAAGATTTCCTGGATACGAAAGAACATTTTCCTGACTTGGAATCAGGCACATGGGGCGGGAAGGGGGAAGAAGCTCTGTTTGGAGATTTGAGCACAAAAGGGATCAGTAAATCCAATGCAATCAAGCATTTACTAACCTTTTTACAGGCTGATCTTTCAGACACGATAGCTTTTGGCGACGCAAAAATAGATATACCAATGCTGCAATACTGCTCTTATGGCGTTGCAATGGGCAGCGGAGGAAATGAAATTAAAGAAATGGCTGATTATATTACGGATGATGTAGATCAGGATGGACTGTATCAGGCATTTATCAAGTTGAAATTGATTTAAGAGACCAGATTGCTCGATATAAAGGACCCGCTGCGGCAAAATGCACCTCAAATGTGGACTGAACGAATGCAGACATTTGAGGTGCTAGCTTGAGAAGAATTGTAATAAATCTTTTTTAAGAAATTTCTCTTTTCAAACATATGGCAGTTGCCATTTCCTTCACTTTCGGATATTTACTATTGCGTGCTTCTGAAATAGCTGAAATATATGTTTGATCAAAATGATTATTCATGTAATTTAGTACGTTTACTTGCCATTTCCATAGCTCATCAGGGGCAAGGTAAAAGAATTTAGGTTGAATTCTCTCCTTGTAGATCTCCTCATCCATGTTTAATATGTTTTCTATCGTTACTACATCTGCTAGTTCTTCTAACTTAGGGAATTTTTGGGTGCCTCCCCATGTTCCATGATTCATGGGACAAACATCCTGGCAAATATCACAGCCGTAAATCCAATCCCCAAACTCAGCAGCCAGAGGCTCATTTAAAAGATCTCTGCCCCCAAATGTTGTTAGAAAAGAGACACATTTTAATGGATTCATGGCATACGCTTCGCAAAGCGATTGGGTCGGACAGGCTTTCATGCAGCGGTCACAGTTTGGAGGACAAGATTTCAGCTTCGTCTCTTCAATCAGCTCCATTTCACAATCCACTAGAAATGCTTCCAAACCAATCCATGAGCCTGATTCTGTATAGAAAAAGTTATTACGTCGAATGATTCCTAACCCAGCCTGTAAAGCAGCCCAACGCACCCCGACGATTCCAAACTTTCGGTTGACCGCTGTACGCATTCCCAACTCCTGCATATATTGTTCCAGCAGAATGCTGTTTTGAAATTCCGTTGTACTTTCATTCACACGGGTATCCATTAAATAATGTTTTGCAATGTGTCCGTTCAATGATTCTGGCACCTCGTATTTAGAATATGGTTTTACCAGAATCACGATTGATTTTGCCCAAGGATACTCCTCTTTGAATTTTAAAAGGCGCTCCTGACCTTGATAAAAGGGTTGGGACCCTGGTATCTTTTGTGTCCGTTCATGAAACTTTTCTTCGTATCCAGACATCATTTCCACCGGGATGATACCGCATTTTTCATAACCAAGCTCAAGAGCCTTTTTATGTATTAACTGTGCTTTTTTATCCATTTTAGATTTATATCCTCCCCTATTCTATTTTACCCATATCAAACTTCATTTGTAATCATCATAGTTTCCAGCTTCTATAAGAAATGCTTAATTGCATTTATTCTTTCTTAGTGATATGATATCATTCATATATGATTCATTCAAATTGATATATTTGTATTTATAATTCAATATAATTGAACTATTAGTGAGGTGACTACTTTGGACTTTAAATATCTTTATACCTTTAAAACAATTGTAGAAGAAGGCAGTTTCATAAAGGCCGCAGCAAAACTTAATTATACCCAATCTACTATTACATTTCAGATGGGACAGATGGAGCAGGAATTATCAACGAAATTGTTTGAAAAAATCGGCAGGCGCATGATGCTTACAAAAGCTGGAAAGCAGCTCGTACCATATGTAAATGATGTTCTTACATCCGTCAATAAAATGCGTTACTTTGAAAATGATCTTGCAGAATGTCAGGGAGATTTGCAGATAGGTATTGCAGAAACCCAGTTATGCTATAAAATGCCGCCAATTCTCAAGGAATTTCATCAGCAGGCTCCCAATGCCCGTTTATTTCTGCGTTCCATGAATTGCTACGATATCCGTGATGAGCTTATCAATGGAACTCTGGATATTGGGGTATTTTACGAAAATGTAAGTGGATATGGATCCAATTTGATCACTATCCCAATGGGGACCTTTCCAATCATATTAGTGGCTTCCCCTGAAACAAAAAATCGCTTTCCAGATTTTATAACACCCGATCAGAAAATTCCAATTTCATTTATAATTAATGAGCCTAATAGCATTTTCAGACAACTTTTCGAACGGTACATACGTGAAAAATCCATTCTTTTAGATCACACCATAGAATTATGGAGTATCCCTACGATTAAAAATCTGGTTAAGAGCTCTGTCGGTATCTCGTTTCTGCCCAAATTTTCCGTACAGGAGGAACTTGACCGCGGAGAACTGGTGGAGATACCCACAGATTTATCCAATGTACAGGTTTCTGCTGTCTGCGGTTATCATAAAAACAAATGGATCAGTCCACTGATGCAGGCTTTTATAGATCTTTGTACGGCAAAATAATTGTTATATAAGAAATAGCAGCCTGGACATAATGTCATGTGACCGGGCTGCCTTATCTTAATGCTCAAACTTAAATTTTGATATAATCTATGGCTTACGTCTAATAAGAACCCCATTACTTGCCGTAGAAGGAAGCTCCACACTTCTTATATCTACAAATCCAATTTTTGTCAACCACTCCGTATATTCGTAGGGGAATGCAATCACTTGGATTAATTGTCAATTATTTTATTTCAATCTTTTGAAATATTCATTTTTTATGTACTTTATCTATAGTTTTCCAACTTCTTTTTATTAAGATTTGTATTCGCTATATTTATGGCATTTTTTTTTAAAGTATGTTATAATATTACTAAATTTTTACTAAAGGAGAAAATGCATGAAAAAGTTTTTGGTTGTATTAATGACAGCTACATTTGCTCTAAGCAGCACAATTGTTTCACTCGCAGGGGAATGGAAACAAACAGGACACGGTTGGTGGTATGATAACGGCAACGGAAGTTTTACTATCAATAATTGGCAGAAGGTAGATAACAAATGGTATCATTTCAATCAAGACGGTTATATGAGTACTGGTTGGGTTTCTATAAGTGGAAAATGGTATTATTGTAATGCAAATGGGGAAATGGCTCATGACGTATGGATCGATGGAAAATACTATGTAGGTTC
Organism: Clostridium sp. 12(A); assembly: GCA_000526575.1. GTDB lineage: Bacteria > Bacillota > Clostridia > Lachnospirales > Lachnospiraceae > Lacrimispora > Lacrimispora xylanolytica. The sequence goes on from JAGI01000002.1 coordinate 1,690,731, forward strand.
AGATGGAGCAATGTATGTAAATACCACAACTCCTGACGGAAAAAAAGTGGATCAAACCGGATTGATTATAAATAATAATAGCACCAATTCCGAATACAGTGAATTTATTGGTACATTTAGTGATGGTTCTTATGATGAAACAGGAAAATTTGAATGGTTCGAGGAACTTACAATTACTAAAATTGAAAATGGAAAGATATATGGAAACTATAATCCTCTTTCCAATTTTTACACTATAAATGGTGACTTTAGTAATGGCGTTGCTATCACAAATAATATATTTACAATAACTGTCAATTTAATAGATCATACTAATAATGATAGAAAAAGTACCTATACTGCTACCTTTGAATTAGGTAAAAGAGATGGAAAGCCTGTTTTACTTCCAGATGATAACAACAGCGGTAGTTTGGTAATCTATAATAAGGTAAGATAATTTAACTCAACAAATAACTAAGGCCAGATGAAAAGAATCCTCTTCTCATCTGGCCTTTCATAAATTTTAATGATACATGAAGCCGATAAAGAGCCGGCTTTTTTACGTATAGGTTATTCTAATGATTGCAGGGATATCACTAAACATTAGCATCTGTAGCAAAAGCTTCTGAGCCCATCGGAGAAATAGTGACATAAAGGCGCAGCACATCGTCGCCTATATTTATGACCTGCAAGCTTTCCTGACCATCAACCTGCATTAATTCACCTACCTGTAAAGAGGTCTCTTTACCGTCCGTGACAACCTTAGCATTGCCCTCCATGACCTGTAAGAATAGAGTTGATTCCATATGGGTGTGTCCTGGTAGTATTTCTCCTTTTGCTATGTTTAGAACAAAGGCAATCACATCATTGCTTTTGTATAGCATTCTTTTTGCTATTTTTCCTTCTGGCTCATGAAAATAATCATTAAAAACATATTTGTTCATAGGTAAATCCTCCTTTAACTTAAGTTTATTTTTTAGAGTATTCCAACTATAGTATACAATAAATAACTTACTTCATGCAAATAAAAACATTTCACAAATTATATCTGAGTTAGGTTTAATATTATTCACACATCACGGGGCGTTCTCGGCTTTTTCTATTAATAAATGTTGAATGACGATATTCATATAGGAATGTATAAATAACTTAACAAAATACATATATCTTTCCTTTATTATACAATGGACTTGTGTCAATAACGTAGACACAAGTCCAATATAAAATATTATTCAATTTATTAATGATGCCATTTTACTATTACCTCTGACAATTGGAGTAAAGCAGAAGTCTCTCATCAAATTTAAATTTAGTCAGGCATTTATATGGTTTCTCGTATATCTGCCGTCTTGGACAGCGCCCCAGACAAATCGGCAGCAAGGAACAAGTCTTACAGTCCGTAATATTCCATGGATCAAATCCCTGGTATTCATTTGGCTGATATTCATCCATGTGATCCAGTGTTGCTTTTACATCCGGACCTTGCCCAGTCTCTGGCACACAATGGTAGATATTACCGGATGGGTCAATCGAGTAGCTGTTTTCCGTAACAGTAGCGCAGGGGTATAGCTGTGGCATCGGATAGCTGTAGACGGTAAACCCCTGTTTAAATATATATTCTTTAAAATCCAGATCAAATTCCAGGTATTCTTCGGTAGTTAAACAAGAGTGAGGAATACAATCTACAATGCCGTTTTTACCCTCTAAAAGTCCCAACCTTAAATCGATCCGATCATCAACTAAATCATGCTTTTTCAACTCATCAACGACATAATAAGCCTCTTTATAGTTATCCCGGTCAATATTAATTCTAACACAAAGATGTTTTAACTGCTTTATCAGATATGGAATTTGAGTATAAATTCTGTCATAAAATTGAATTCCTTTTTCAAGGGAAATTCCTTTATGCCTTGCAAAGGTTTCTGGAGTACCATCTAATGTTATCTGCATATTTGTAATATGTAAGTGCTTTAATCGGCTGATATTATCAAGATTAAGCAAAGAGCCGTTAGTAATGATACCTGCATCATACATAGCATTTTTTTCATTACATATTTGCTGAAAATGCTTTGTTAAATTTTCTATCGTCTGAAAAGCCATATAAGGCTCTCCGCCAAACCATTGAACCTCCAATAGTCCCCCTTTCACTAATTTATCTTTGACAAGTCCTATTAACTTTTCCTGAGTGCCAGCAGACATGTCATTGCCTTTTACAGCGTTTTTCTCAAAGCAGTAAGAGCAGGAAAAATTACATCTCATAGTCGGTGATAGTACCAAGACCAGACGTTTATTATTATGGATATTCTCTAAGTATTTCTGATGCTCCGCTTCTATTTCATCAAAATCTGCAGGTACTAGAAATGCTTGTGACGCAAGAAGCTCTATCAATTCTTTCTGACTGGCAGTCCCTGTTTCTTTCACCGAATCGAAAATTTCCTGTATTACAGTAAATTGTTTTGGTGTGAATTTTAATAATTTTCCGTTAATGCTTGAAAATAGAAGTACATTATCCTTTACCTTATAAATACTGGTAAAGGCAGAGCATTTCCATGTTATCTGGTCACTGATTGTCATTTTACATACCCCCCTTTTGTTAATTTAACCTTAACCCAAGTTTCATTTGTTTGTAGCAGTTTGGAGGAGCGTCATATACAGTGCCATACGAAAAGAATGCATTACGATAACAATACCCCTTTTCCCAGTGACAGGGTTCAAATTCGTCACAGGTCTCACAGATGGTATTCTTAAATTTATCTCTTGGGGGATAAATAAAATCAAGCATTTCTTTTCCGTTCCATACTTCCATGATAGTTTGGCGGTTTAAGTCTCCTACGTAATAGGATTCTTCCTGTTTCATTTGCTCACAAAGAATGGCTCGCCCATTGGGAGCTATACCAAGCATAGTCCAACCACCCCCACAGCCGGAACGGTTTGTCCACACCTGCTTTTTAAGATCCAGTGACCAGTTACCGCCTAAATCCATTTGATTTAGATCATCACTGATATCGATATCAGGGAACTGGGAATGAATTTTCTCAAGTTGGATTTTAGCCTCATTAATTGCTTCTTCATTCATAAAATATTCATCCTTATGCCTAAAGAAGGATCGGGCATACTTTACAAATTGAAATCGCCTTGCACCTCTTGCATAGAAAAATTCAACTATTTTATACATTTGGTCAACATTATAAGGCATAAGGACCCCCTTAACCTTGGGTGAAATGCCTACTTCCATAAAATTATCAAAGGTTTCCGTTATATTTTTTTTGAAATTGGGATTTCCTGTAATTACCTTCACTTTTTCATCATCCCATGCATCTACGCTTAGCTGAACTTTCCGCTCACCCACGTACCTGACTTTATTCTTAAAACCAGCATCCATTAAACGTCTAACATGCTCTTTTGTAAAATGGCCTTTAGTGGATAACAAAAATAGAATGTCATTTTTTACTAATTCCTCTAAGAAATCAATGCCGTCTTTTCTGGCTATCACATCCCCTCCATCAAGGGAAATAAGCTTAATATCCAATGCCTTCATTTGCTGTATAATCTTTTTCCAATTCTCCAGGGACATTTCTGGTTCTCTTTTTCTGTGAGCATAACAATAAATACAGTTAGTCTGACATTGGTCCGTAAAAAAAGCCATGAGGCAGATAGGCGTCTTAAGACGTTTTTTATTTCTAATATCCAAAGAACGATCTCGAAATTTATCTGCGGAAACAATAAATTCTCTTGGATCATAACTACATGATTGAGTAATTGGTTCATCGGACATAAGATAAAGTCCATCTTTTCCAATACCTGATTGTGTCGGATATTTCCGAATGGTAGTATCCAGACTCGTTAAAAGGTCTTCTAGATCCTGTTCACAATTGGGGAAATATTGATTAAAATCTGCTTTAACATCTGAAAATTTACGGGTTCCATCTAACAAGGAAAGAACAAAACCATAAAAAGGGTTGATCGTAATGAATTTTGATTCTATAAAATCCAAGGGATAGAGAATAATTTGATCCTCGTCTTTTTTTAAAATAAAATCATTTCTTATTGCAACATATTCTTTAAAACGGATCGGTGATGTTTCCTGTACCATAATTTCCTCCTAAGGATATTTATTAAGCATTGATTTTTCATCATCATGCGGACATTTCATTGCATTTAATTATATTAACATGTGGCTCTACTAGCTCATACATCAATGAAGTAGCCATAAGCAGAAAACGACTTATTGTAAGAATAAGTCGTTTTCCTTGCTGTAAGGACTATTACACACAAATCATGCAAGTGCAGGCAATGCATGTAGGGCAGGATGCTGAAAATGAATCACTGTCATTATCTGCCATAAGGTTTGAATCAACTTTGTTGCATACAAGAAGATCTTTTACTTCCTGTACCAAATCAGTACTATGTTCCTGTTTCATCATGTAATCACTTCCTTTCCTAAAATCTTAATTAAATGCATCGTATAGAATCTGATATAAATCAGGAATACTTATGCATGAAATTAGCTAATAGAGCCAGATTTAAGTGATTGAAGAATCAACCTGCCGTCTTATTTCATCGGCAAACACGTTATAATAAAAGAAATCTTCATTCTGCCGTTGTGAGCCTGATTCAATATAATATAATTCATCCTTTACATAATAGAAGGTGATATCGGGGAAAATATTTCTCCAATGGGATTTTAATACCTCAACATTGGTTTTCTCCGTTGCTAGCAGACCCCTTTTCAAAAGTGGTGAAAAGGTATTCCAATCTGCATCATCTATTTGATCCTTTCCTCTTATACTAAGAAGATAATTTAATATTTCTCTTGCAGCAATTAAATATTCCTCCGTATTACTTCTTGTATAACGATAGGAGTACGGATAACTTTCAGTTTCTGAGTTTTTTAGCAGCATACTAAAGGTGATATTACTGTCATCTGCAGCAGTCAATAAATTGGCGTGTCCAATATGGGGCAATGAGGCACTAACCTGTGGTTTATAAGAAGTTGTTTTATCAGAATTGTCGTTATTATCTAAACACTGTATTATGTACGAGGTATTTTCCCACCCATTAAAACCAGAAAAAAGTTGATGTGCGTATGAATCGGCGAAAGTATGTATTAAAATAGATATTTTTATTAAAGTACTGTGAGCAGGTAATAGGAGATATTCTTTCCGGGCATTCTTTAATAAGTCCTGTAATAATGATGGAGTATCCATCTTTACAGGTCTAGTACGGTAATTTTTCCTGTTACTTTTATCAATATTTGTTAGCGGTTTTTCCGTAATAAAGTGAAACGGAATCAACATGCTCTTTTGCAACCTTGCATTGCCTGACAAATCTACGGATTGTAATGTGTCAAAGCCTGTTCTCACATTGTTAAAACGCCAGTATTCTCCCGATTGTGTTGCAAGGTACCTGGCAAATTCGGGAACATATTGATAGTTTCTTACGCCGTCTAGTACAAAATCATCAACAAATTGTGAATATTTAGCAATTGTTTGGGCGTCATCGGTATTAAAACCAGCTTTTACTGCAAGAACTTTAACTGCAAAATAATGAAAATTTATATTCATTGATTTTCTGACCTCCATAATATTAGGTTATGTTATAGCTATCCAAAAGTCTTTTAAACTAATGGCGCATTCTTGTCAGTACATTAAGTTATCCTCATTGTAATAACTCTATTGTATTTTTTTATTTATACCGTATTTTTTTACTGTCTTTGCATTATAATATCATCTTTATCTCTCGTTGTCAACCTCTATAACTGCAAGATAATACTTTTTTAATAATTCGAGATATAGTAAAGAATAATATATTGACACAGTATCGAAATACCAATATAATGTAAGTTACACTAACAAAATACAAAAACATATTACTTATATGTAGCAGACGGGAGTTATTTGAAAATTATGGAAACCAAGTTACCAAAAATAAGTGAAAAAGAGAAAGAAATAATGTCTATTTTTTGGCATACTGGCAAATCTATGACTTCTTCCGCTATTGCTGAAAGCGGTAACGGATTAAGTATTAATACAGTTCAAGCAGCTATGAGAAACTTATTAAAAAAGGGGTATATAAAGGTTGATGATATTGTATATAGCGGAACTGTTCTTACAAGAAGCTATATCCCTATAATAAGTGCTGAACAATATGCCGCATACCAATTGCAAACTATGCGTGCAAATACTCTTAACTTTTCAACGTTAAATTTTATAGATCATATTGTAAAAAATGATGATACTACCATATTAGATGAATTAGAGGATATTATTAAACGCAAAAAGGAACTGGAGGACGATTAATATGTCATTCTCTCTGATTTTAACAAATAGTATGTTTTGTAGTCTTGCATCTCTACTAATATTGCCTCTTCTGAAGCGACCAGAAATCTTGTATTTTAAAAAAGGAATTCCAATCTGGACGATTACACTTTTAATTATTGGAAAGATGCTCATACCTTTTGAATTCCCTTTCACATATACACTAGCCTCAAAAAATATACTGCCTACTATCAACATGATAGGTAGTATAGACTTGATAAAAAGTATTCGTGTCGGTAGTATCCTAGTATATATTTGGATATCCATTTCAGCACTACTATTTATATTCATTATTATTAAAGATTTCAAATTAATTCATTTATTATCTATGATACCTGATACAGATAATAAAGAAATTCTTTACAAACTTCTAAACATTTGTAATCAAAAGCAAATAAAGCATAAACCTAAGGTCATTCAGTTAGATATTAACAATGGACCATTCGTTGCTGGGTTATGTAATCTTACGATTGTATTACCAACAAAATTAACCGAAAATGAAACAAATTTTATTCTTCTACATGAGCTGGAACATTGCAAGCAACATCACAACTTAATAAAAGCTTTTACAGAATTAGTAACCATCATTTACTGGTGGAATCCAATAGTTTGGTTACTACATAGAGCAATAATTAGGGCCTTAGAGACACACGCTGATACTAATGTATTACGAAATCTAAATTTAAAATCAAGCTTATGCTATTTAGAAACTCTACTAAATGTATCAAAAAGAATGTATAAAAATGAAAGCACTAATTTAGTCCTTCCATTTTCTTTAAAAGACAATATGATAGAGTACCGTATAAACATGGCATTAAAATACAAATATACTAATAAAGAAAAAAGAATTTCATTTTACTATCTTATACCACTTGTTATATCATTATGTTTTCTCATAATTTCTTTTTCATTCACTTTTGAGCCATATAATGTAAGTGCCAGAAAAATTTCAGGCACATTTACGATTAAACCTGATAATGATTACTTTGTATTACGACAAGATAAATTATATGACCTATACTTAAATGGAAAGTACGTTGCTACAATTACTAGTATTCCAGAAGATTTAAGAAACATTAACATACATAAATAAAACTGTGTGCTTTAGTTGTAAGAATTACTTAAATATAATCTAAGAAAGGAGGTATGCTTATATGAAAAAAATAGTTACATTTTATTTTATATTGTTTATATGTGTTACGATATCATCAACCATAGGTATAGATGCATTTGCATATGCCCCAGCATATGAGATAAAAACTGAAAATTATTCACCACTTTCTGATATAATAGAATGGCGATACAAAACCATCAATGGAAAACTATACAAGAGACAATATAATTGTACCAAAGATCGCTGGATAGGAAACTGGCAGTTAATTCCCTAAATAAATTTCTTTTATATAATTCATATAATCTTGATCCCTTAGCTTTTTCAGAATATATCTGATCATTCCGCTGAACTGGTAATAAATCATTTATCTCCTGCACCTTGGTGTGAACACTATATGATACTTATACATCTATTAGGTGTGCAAGTAACAGTTTGTCTTATTGGTTATTAAAACACTTATCCGATATAATTGATTTAATAAACATCATTATATTGGAGAGATGTATTTTTATTAAGATTTAGCCACCCACTTAGTGGATGGCTTATACCTGAAACACTCTGTGAGCTTTACGAGTTCTACACCTCTAAACTACAAAAATAATAGCTAGAAGCCGCTTTTTTTATATAATAAATATAGATTTTGAACAAGGCTTTTTTAACCGAATTATTAATGCTCATCTTTGTTACTTGACGCCATAAATACCAATTTATACGCTCTGACTACCCCATATTCTTCGTTAAAAAGCTAAAAAACGAGCCTCCTCTGCGTACATTCACCCAACGCACTCACTTTATAATTTCTACAGTCATCTTATTCTCCCGCCACCATAATATCTAATTTCTTAATTTTGTCCTCATTGAGAGTGAAATGAAAGTCCAGCGGAACGGGACTACCATCAAAATCACCAGAAATAATAGCAGCCACAACTGTTTCACCACTTTTCTCTATACAATTTATGATTTCAGTCATAACATTCGCCGACCTGTTTGCTTCAAGAATATATCCACTGACTGCTTTTGGGTCCATAGTATGTTTTTCGCTCATCAAAAATATCCGAAGCATAATAAAAGGCTGCTACCGGCTGCGGCAACGGAATTGCCCTGCTGTTAGAGGAAATGACATTGCAAAGCCGGGCAATTTTATCCCCGTCCATGGAAAAATGAAAATCAAGAAACAACGGGTCCGGCAGACCAGCCTTAATGTAATCACCATCACATTTAGCAGTTACAACAATCTCTTTTGCAACTTGAACGGCATTAATAACTTCCAGCCTTAGATGTACACCAAAATATTCCCGTTCACACCACTCTTTAATGGCTGGTTTCCCATGATATTCATTTCCTGCATCCATTACGACAGCATGCTCTGCAAATATGGAAAGAAAGGTCTCAGGGTCGTCCGTGTTTGTTGCCTGAAAATGCATCTCAACAGCTTTAGGTAATTTATTTTTATAGTTTGTCATATTCATCTTTCTCCTTTATATGGTTCGAACAATTCCGCCATCAATGGTATGCTCCGCTCCCACTATGTAAGAGGCGCGGTCTGAAACAAGAAAAGCAACCAGTTCTGCGATTTCCTCCGGACGTGCGGTGCGCTGTTGTAATCACTGTGGCCCCAGCTTTCGTAAGACGGTTCACAATGGCCTCCCCCATTCCGCCCTTCGTACCACTGGTTACAAGAACACGCTTTCCCTGAAATTCCTTGGGATCCATCCATATAGGGTTGAACTGTTTCATTAATAGTCCTCCTTCTTGCAGTTTATAGATGCCTTTACACTCTTCCATTATATAAAATATAACCTGACAGCATCGTGTCAGGTTATATTTTATAATGTAAAGTAATTTTAATTCATTCAGAAGCGTATCACTTATATGATGTGGGCTTACCACTTCTGCATCGGCACCAAAGGAAAGGACATAGCGAATCAACCATCATGCTCAGGCAGCCAGGTTATAACTGTAAAAGAGCCATCTGGATTTTTAGTAATATTTTTTTATTCGGACTCTTCATATATCCGATAAGTTAATCACTACTCCATTTTATATCATTCTTTTGCAGGGTAAATAGTATCCAAACGTAAAGGTGTTATTACCATCTTCCTTAACATTTGCATATCTGTCAAACGAATAATATTCCATTGAAATTCCTACAATGGAGTAATCTGGAACATACCCATTTGCTCTCATTATCTTCTCTGTTTTAATATGAGCTCCTTTTTCCAGATTGGATGTATTACCTTGTATCCAACCTACTCCCATCAGACAATCAGGGATATCACGATAAGAAAATCCATCTGGAACTGTAGCATTAGGGGTCGCAAATATACCAGCAATATAAACAAACTCTTTTGTCTGCTGATTATACTCACCCATCCACCCAATGGTATCTCCCAATGGAGATACTCGTTCTTGCAAAGATTGAAGAAAATCGTTTGTTCCATCGTTTAACATCTTTTTCCATAGATCTGGAACAGGATTTTTCTTTCCGACGATTACTTCTTTCCCTATAAATCTTACTGCATGAAATTTTACTGCTTCAAAGGAAATTTTGCTTGCCATATATACCCCCCACACATTCATCTTATTTTCTTTCTTATTACTGCTTTTCATCCATTCACTTTTTTGTATTTTGTAAAAATTTAAATATTTCAATTGTTTCTTCTGTCGCCTTTTGATTCTTTTGTTGCTGCCAAAAAGCCACAAACAAAAGTTCAATACACTGCATCATAAGCAGTAGTGCTTCCTTTTCATCTCTTTCTAACACAGTAATGCTTTCGTATCCATTAAGGAACTGACTAACAAATATAAGCCACTCATTCTCAACTGAAGTAAGGTCTTTCTGACCTAATAATTGTCCCACCAGAATATATGCTATGTCAAATAAACGAGCATCTTGCTTGCCCAGATCAAAATCCAGTACTCCTGTCAATGTTGCTCCTTCAAATAGCAAATTACCATAATGCAAATCACGATGAATCTGCTGTTTCGGCAGTTGGGGGTAAATGCTGCATAGTGCATCTATAGGCTTCATCCATTCTTCTTTTGTCAAGAGAGTGCTTGCGGAGAGTCCATCACTAATCCAGCCTCTTAGTTCCTTATCTAAAAAATTCTTGTCTGCCTGCACATCGGTTATTTTTATAAGTGCACAGTGTATTTTTGCAATAATAATTCCTGTTTGATAAGCAATATCTATATAGTTTTGCTGAAATACCTCACCTATATGAAAACCGCCTAGTTTCTCCATTAAAAGATAACAGCCCTCTTGAGCAGTTAGATAATTTCTACCATCCTTTAGCAATAAGATTCGAGATACAGGGACTCCCTCTGCGCGCAATGCTGAGGAAAACCTTACATTATGCTGTGCATTGACATCTGCTTTCACTAACTTTAAGATATATTTTCCTGCGATTTCCCATGTTGTTGGTGTAGTTGCAACCGGCTCTCCTTGAATATTCCAATACGTTCTGATATCTAAAGGCATAAATATACTCCTTTAAAGTTTATTAACAGTTTTTCAAGTAGTCTAAGTCAGACCTCACTGCTTCTCTTATCTGTTTCTAACCATTAATTTCATTATACCCCTATTAACCACAATTTGGCAATCATCTCAATAGGTGTTGGGAAATTAATACGCTCAAACCAGGTATCATGAGCTTGCCTGTCACAAATTTAAAGTATACTCCTGTTAATACGCCGAAAAGCGCTGATAATCCGCTATTACAGAGCAAATACACATTTGATAAACTATGAATATTAGAAGGAGGTAATTGAGATGAAGAGAGTATTCATAAAAGTGATTTGTTTTGCAGTGAGTCTATTTATGGTAATAGAAGCATTTGTATGTGGTCCAATCAAAACCGTTAGCGCAATGGAAACATCTCCAAAGAAGAAAATTCTTATGGTGATTGCACCTAAGGACTTTGAAGATTGTGAAGTGGTTGAACCTACGGCTATTTTAAAGGCTAACGGAGCAGAGGTAACAATAGCAAGTACAACCATGGATCCAGCGATTGGTATTAATGGATTTAGGGTAACACCAGATATCAAAATTAGTGATGCTAACGCTGATGACTACGATGCCATCGTTTTACCAGGAGGAACGGGTGTTATCAGTCATATATGGGATAACGAAGAATTGAGAACACTGCTTCAGCAATTTAATTCTCAAAACAAAATAGTAGCAGCTATGTGTGCAGCCCCCCCTGCTCTTGCTAAGGCGGGAATATTAAAGGATAAAACAGTTACCATGTTCCCTTGGGACGATGGAATAAAGGAGCTTACCACAAGAGGGGCTACATATGTGAATGAAGAGACTGTTACTGACGGAAATATCGTAACAGGCAAAAATCCAGCTGCATCGAAAAGTTTTGGTCTTGCCATCTGTAACGCTTTGAACATTAGAAAGTTTTCTAAAAACATACTTATTGTGGTAGCTCCAAAAGATTTTGAAGATGTAGAGTACTACACTCCTAAAACGCTGCTTGAGATAAACGGAGCTAATGTGACGGTAGCAAGTACTAATTCAACAGCAATTGGGTTAAATGGATCTACTTGTAACACTGATATTTTAATATCCGATGCAAAAGCAAAGGATTATGATGGAATCGTTATCGTTGGCGGTACAGGAGTAATCAATAGCCTGTGGAATGATACAGATCTCAGAAACCTACTAAAGGATGCAGATAAGGAAAACAAGATGATAGCAGCAATATGTGCGGCACCGCCAATTCTGGCAAGAGCCGGTCTTCTCAAAAATAAAAAAGCAACCATGTTCCCCTGGAGTGATGGTATTAAGGAATTAACCAACCATGATGCTACATACGTTGATCAAGAGGTTGTTGTATCCGGTAATATTGTAACAGGAAGAAATCCAGATGCTTCTGTGGCTTTCGGATTAAAGCTCTGTGAAGAGTTAAAAATACTTGGTCATTAATACAGAATTCTATATTTTTTTCCTGAGCAGTGATATAATTAAGAATATCATTGCTCAGGAGGTGCCGTATGAGTACGTATTTTACATTAGGAAGGAACTTTTATCCAGGCTTTCAGTTTCCAATCTGTCATACAAGTGAAAATTGTTTCTCAGATGGCGCAATTAAGCGAGAGTATTATAAAATGATTTTTGTTATCTCAGGTACTGGATTACTTACTCTTAATAGTCATACGCAAATCCTTGTAGCTCCATCGGCCCTTTGTCTGAATGAAACAGATACATTTTCTTTGGAATCAGAAGTATCCCTTCAGTGTAACGTTATTATTTTTCATCCACAAATCATTAATCAACATTTCGATTTTCCTGTACTTAAAGCAACCAATAATCAGCTATCTGTTAATGAAATACAAGACCTATATTGGTTAAATCCGTTTTTAAGAAAAACAAATGAATTTACAGGTCTGTTGCACCTTGGTCCCAGCAATGCACAAAGGATCCGTAACATTATAGAAAACATTAAAAATGCCTTAGACATTCAGATGGATAAAGATTGGCCCTGTCGAAGCAGAACCTATCTAATTGAAATGCTTTTTTTGTTGTCAAGACTGCTAATTATTGAGGAGACCATTGTAAGCATGGAACTTCATAAAGACCCTGGCGAAATCAAAGAGATCATTCTGTATTTGTACACAAATTATATGAATAAAATAACCATACAGGAGCTTACGGATAAATTCCATATGAATAGAACTTCCTTAACAGAACGATTTCGTGAAATCACAGGTTATCCAGTCATGGATTATCTTATTAGACTAAGACTGTATTTAGCGTCGAAAATGCTCAAAGAAACTCTATTACCTATTTCTGAGATCATTGAGAGGGTGGGCTTTTCTGATATAACACACTTTGGTCGGATGTTCAAAAAGAACTTCGGCTACTCTCCTTCAGAATTCAGGTCGATCCATTGCACCATGCTGTAACATATCAATTACAATATTCTACGCCCCGCTTTTATTATTTAAGTTGTCTCCCTATATTTCAAGATAATTTTATTTAACTCATTTTCAATCGTATCACGTATGTGTTGTGGACTTACCACTTCGGCATCGGCTCCAAAAGAAAGGAGATAGCGTATCAGCCATTCATTTTCAGGCAGACGGGTAATGATTGTAAAGGAGCCATCCTTATTTTTAGTTATATCTTTCTCTTCGAATTCATCATATACCCGGTAGGCACCATCAGCACATATTTTTAAGCATATTTCTATCCATTTGGGGTCATTTAGTGTTTGACTGCCACTTGGTAATGATTCCAGCATTTTTTCGATGAAAACTTCCTGTGTCATTTGGACGTCTGACATTCTTACTATTTTAAACATTCTTATTGCATTTCGAGTCAGGCAGAAGGCTTGCAAATACCAGGCATTTATTTTAAAAATCAGCTTCATTGGTTCAACTCTTCGTATCATTTTCTCACCAGATGAGCCAAAATAATTGAATTCAATCATTCTATGACTTAGAATTGCATCCTTTATTAGCTTAAATTGACTTATCCCTTTATCATCACTGCCCCAGGGGCTTAAATCCACCTCAATCCAATTGGTTCTATTCTTATTAAAAAGATTACTTAGTTTAGCAAGAACTTTATCCGACTCTGGGGCTTGTGTTATTGACAGGCTTTGCAGCGCAAATAATATCTCATTTTGCTCTCGTTCCGATAGAACTGATTTATCCAGAACGTAATTATCCAGCAATGAAATTCCGCCACCCTTTCCCTGGAGGGCGTAAATTGGGATTCCTGCCGAAGACAGTGTATCAATATCGCGATAAATGGTTCTGACAGATACCTCAAAATATTCTGCCAGCTCACTGGCAGTCGTAAGCTTTTTGTTCAGCAAAAGATATATAATTTCAAAAAGTCTGTTTATCTGCATGATTTCTTCTCCAATCTTATTCTATTATAGAATAAGAACATGACAGCAGTGTGTCAAGTGATTGAATAAAGTTTGAGTATCATATTTTAATGTTCTACTACCCCAAAATCATCCACATAGACATATGATATACCAGACTTCTTGTAAGCATACACCGTTGCACTGGTGGTACCTGTTCCGGTCTTAAAAGGAATGCTTACCATTGTCCAGGTTGTACTGGCAGATGCAGCGGATACATCCGTTCCACCAAAACCACTGACACCAATCTGAATCTGCTCCCCTGGGTCTGCCTTAACCCAGGCAGTACATATATAGCTGGTATCAGGATTTAGACCCGTAAGTACCTGCTTGATACCATCTTCTCCAGTGCCCAGTCTAACACTCTTAGAACAGCTCCTTGATATAGATACACTTGCAGCAGTACGTGAATGTGTTGTTATCCAGGGTGAGATAATCCCTTTTTCAAAATCAGATTGCCGTACTTTATTATCATAAAGTACGCTGACATTCTCAAAAACCGGGGCTGGAGGTGAAGCAAAATTATGCCCGGCAGTCCAATCCGGTCCGCCATACTCATAGGCTCCTATATCCGGTGCCGAACCAACATAACCATTGGTGATTCCAGGTATTACTGCCCCTGCATTTATAGCTGGAGAAGCAGCCTGCAGCCTGAAATCATGTGCTGTGGGATTCACAAATAACGGGTTGGTTCCTGAGGTAATATTATTTTTCTCTATATGAGTACCAGGCAATGTAAAGGCCGTTGTAAAAATATTATTGAAAATTCTGTCACCGTACATATCTGTTTGAAAATCACTTCCCCAATATCCAATATTTCCGTTACCATAAGTCGTATTGTTATAGATCATGTTAAAATTACTGGGCGTATTCAGCCTTATCCCAGTATAGTTTCCCCATACAACATTGTGATGTACAATATACCCCTTACTCCCATTATCCAGATAGATGCCAGTTCCGGAATAATTTTTTGCCAGATTATCATGTACGAAATTATGGTCAATCACTGTCCCATTCCCATCCCAGCCAAACTCATAGATGATTCCACAGTCGTTTGTCAGCTTACCTGCATTGTATAGATTGTTATACTGTATACGACTATTTTGGGTAGGCATAAATATAAGATGACGCCCGGCGTTATATACCGTATTATGACTGATTAGATGGTTAGCCCCCAGTAGATAGATTGCCGGCATTTCTGCTGCCGAATAATCTGCTTCGTGCATAAGATTATTAATTACCTTATTTCCCGTTCCCTGAATACTGATTAAATTACCGGAGCTGTAGGTCAGAGTACTGTTTCTAAGCTCATTATTGGTACCAGACATAAATATCCCTGTACTGTATTGGTTTGAGACATCGGAATCATGGCTGATGTATTCCGCAGTCATATCAGAAACTTTACAGTAATTAGAAGCAGACATTTTAATACTGGAAGCAAAGATATTAATTCCGGTAATATTTATGTAGGAGCAGGAGCTTAAATCAAAAGCATAAGTCCGCTTTTTTGCTTCCACTGTCAAAGTGTTCGGATTAACTCCACCAGGTGCCCATAAATAAAGCCTCCTGGTACCATTGTCATAATACCATTCTCCTGAGCTGTCAAGATCTTTCAGATCGCCGATAATATAATAGCTGTTACCAGCTTTAGCTGCAATATCCATTTTATCAAAGGTAATCGAGCCGGCATTTGAGCTTGTGATGGTACTTTTATAGGATTTGTAGCCTGTTCCCGGAACACACCAAACCGTTTTGCCAACCCAGTAGCCTGCTGCCTGAATTAAATCTCCATCATTGATGGTTGTGGCAGAACCTGAATCAACTGCTGCAAGCGTTGAATTTAAGGGATCAAGCGTTGCTGAATTGGGCCATCTGGCTTCTAATTGCATTTGCTTATTAACAAATATCTGATTTTTTGTTCCAAGGGAATCAGTCATGGTTGCATAATAGATGGATCCGGAGTGTTTTACCCAGTCAGTGACTGGATCTGCACCAGATACTGTTACCGTCTCTCCTGTATAAGCCTTAAAGGCTATGGGATTTGCAGAAGTTCCGGAGGTATCAAGTGTTACTGTTTCCCGGTATGTACCACCTCGTATGATACAGGTATCTCCGGCTTCCATGATATCAGCTGCCTTTTGTATGGTCTTCCACGGATTTGATACTGTACCGGTTCCAGTTTTGTCATTTCCCGTGGTAGAAACATAATATACGGAAGCCGCCTTTGCAGTTTCCCCATACCAATTAAAAACAAATAAATGAATCAACAGAATTACAACTAAATACATGCCGCCTTTTTTCTTGTTCACAATTTTTCCTCCGAAATGAATTCTATTTTCAAATACGGCATCTGCGCATGGATTTAAGTTCACTGCTGGATATGTTGTGATTTTAAGGTCAATACGTAGATATAAGCCATAATCATTTAATCGGCTTACATCAGTTTACATATTAATAGGAATAAGAATCATTACAAATTGGAATAATTGTATCTAATCAGCAAGTTTTTTGTAACAAACAGCAAATCCGCAATTCTTCAAAAAGCTTCTCCTTGCTCTATCCTCAAATATTTCTTGATAGCAAAAATAGCATCATTGCTGATAATATGTTCCATTTTGCAGGCATCTGCGCTTGCAATCAATTCATCCACATGGCAGCACGTAATTAAAAAACGTCTTATAATCTGATACTTATCTGTTATAATCTCTCCTTGTTTTCGGCCTTCCTCCGTAAGCTGGATTTCACCACCCAAAGGCTTGATCACCAGTCCTTCTTCTTGCAATTCAGTGACAGCGCTATGAACGCTAGGTTTCGTAACTCCTAAATATACCGCAATGTCAATGGAGCGTACTAGTTTACTTTTTTTAGAAAGCTTATATATAGCCTTTAAATAATTCTCCCTTGAAGGACTAAGTTTTTTCTCCAAATGATGACTCTTATTTTGTTTCACATCTACCCCTCCATCTGAATTTAAACATTATGTGTATAGTTGCCATACACTTTAATAAAAGTAAAGTTTTTAACTTTTAATACTTTTTATTCTCGTTATCTTCTTGTTGATCGATGAACGGATCGATTTCTGGAAATTTTGTAAAATCATATGGATAAAATGGAACACGGAAGCATTGAATAAAAGAACCAAAAAATGATTGAACCATTCTTTGTTCAGCCTTTAATTTTTGCTGATACTCCCGTTCCCTGGCCTTACTATTATCAGTGACATGATGATTGATTATTTTCTTTTTAATGTTAGTGCCTCCTAACTATAATGCGCAAAATGTGTATGGTTACTATACACTTATGCAAAATTTTTATTTCATCATATTTTCATCAAAGTTTTCTATCCTGTCTATCAAGGCTGACAAAAAATTTGACAAAAATTGTATTTCTGACTCAGTCGCATTTTGCAGCTCATCTTCCACCATGCTGTCTATAATATCATGATAATGCATGTGAATTTTATGGGCCTTTTCCCCTTTTTCCGTTAGACTCAGTAAATACCTGGATAAATTCAATTCATCAACTTCCTTTTTAACCAGAGCCTTTCTCTCCAGCTTTTTGAGAATTTCGGAAACAGCTCCCTTTGTTACACCCAGAATATCAGCCAGGCCCCCCACATGAATGGATGAATGCTCGGCGATTGCCTTTATTACATGAATTTCAGAGTGAAAAATCGGAACATCCGTTCCGTAATATCGCGTCTTTTTATCTAGCTCCATAAGAGCAAACGCCAAATCTAATGATTCATTTGCAATTTTATGATTGTTATTTTTACTTTTTTCCATACCAACAGTATATGGTTGCTATACACTTTTGTCAAGTCACTATTTTGCTATATTTTGCAAATGCAAGTTTAAATTCTTCACCGAAAGAGCGATCAGATGATTTCATCGCAATCAAAATTACTCCCACCAATGCTTTATTTCTGCGATGCCAACGTCCCATACTTTAGCGTTTCCCGTTACAATAATTTTAAAATCTTCTATATCTGTGTCAACTTGCACCGTAAAAGTTGAAAGACCTTCGGATTCTGGTGCGGTTGTACTTATCTCGTTTATTGCTTCGACACGTCCTATTCTTTCATTCACATGCACACCATAATCAATTGTTTCAGAAACAGTCATAATCCCAATAAATAGTATAAAAATAGAGATAGCCGAAGCAACTAGCTTTTTAAAGGTAATCTCTGAGGAAAACCCTACTTTATAAGCAACACAACCTATAATCGCCCCCAAAGTATTGGATATAATATCCATAACATCAAATGTGCCCAGGAACGTTAAAGACTGCATCACTTCCAAAAAGGCGATCACTAATATAAATAATGGGATAAACGTTCTAAAACGGATTCGATACAGCAACGGAAATATAATTCCAAAAGGAATAAAAGCAGCAATGTTTCCAAAATCGTACAGCCATGACATCGTTAGTTCCGGAAACCTTAGGGGGATCCCTTCTGGGATAAACAGAAACGTATATTGATTATAACTGCTTTTCGGATCCAATCTATGAAACCCAAAGAACATGAAGTACAAAATTAAAGCTGAGTATACTATCGTTCCTGCTAGTATACTCCTGCGTAATCTAATATTGATAACCTTAGAATTATCCGATAAAACCTTTTTGCCATCTGGTATTTCTTTTTGTTTGCTTTCCATTCCTAGCACCTCCATTCGAAGATTATCATATTTTTTTACCTCTTCTATCTACGATAGAAAAGTATCTGCTTCATCTTTGAATGTAAAACAATAAGCAATACCTCTTTACTGATTCTCATGGAGAACTCTCATCTCACACCAGGAATACGTATTTTGAATCGCTGGAAAGCTCCTTGGAATAAGTAAAACCCAGCTCCTTAAAATCCTTAAGACCATTTAAGTCAGAAATATTATTCTCTGCCATGAACCGCACCATACCACCGCGAGCTATCTTGGATATTGTTCCCTTCTGCTTTACTTTTCCCTCCACCAATTCACCAAACTCAATCGTAATAAACCGATCCTTTGGTGTGATATATTTCTCGATGCATTGTGAGTATTCCCTGGAAGCTAAGTTAAGGATAATCCTGTCATCGTCCATTAGGCTATGATACAACCGGTCTCCCCAGAAATCATACAAATCCTTACAATCATTCACGGAAAGCTTTGCCTGCATTTCCAGTCGATATGGGGTTACCCCATCAAATGGCCTCAGTACTCCATAGAAGCCTGACAGTATCCGCAAATGATCTGATAAGTACGAAAGTGCTCTGCTTGTAAGCACCTTCGGAGCCATATGCTGATACTGCAAGCCCTCATATGCTATTACCGCCGGTGTCAGTCTATGAACCAAAGACATATCTTTGTAGCGCTTATGGTTTAATTCTGCTAATTTATCATTGCATTTCCACAATTTTTTCCCCTCTGATAAGGACATGGACTTCATTTCATGCATCAATATTTTAGCATCATTAATAAATCCGGGCATTCCGGTGATCTCAATGGAATCCGTATCCTCATTCATCTTCTTTGCCGGAGAAATTATTATCTTCATATCCTATAACTGCTCCAGCATTTGTGCCGGATTCTCCTCTGCCTTCACTTTACCAAAGGCTTTTACAATTACCCCATCTTCATCAATGAGATATGTAGTTCGAACCACTCCCATGCTAACCTTACCATAATTCATTTTTTCCTGCCAGACATCATATGCCTTAATACAGGTAAGATCCGTATCAGAAAGCAATGTAAATGGCAGCCCATACTTTTCCTCAAATTTTTTATGAGATGCTACGCTGTCTTTGCTCACCCCAAGAACCACAGCTCCCTTTTCCTGAAACTGCGGATACAGCTCTCCAAAGCTGCAGGCCTGTTTGGTACAGCCCGGAGTATTGTCCTTTGGATAGAAATATAAAATGACCTTCTTCCCCTTGTACTCCTCTAACGTATGCATCAATCCATTCTGATCCGGCAATGAAAATGCTGGTGCTTTTGTTCCTGTCTCTATCATAATCTGACCTCCTGATCCTTATATTAAGTATAAAATTCTTGTATTCCACTTTTTTAGCTTTCATTTCACTATTAAAACTTCCATCTATGCCATTACTTCTATATCACTATGCCATCGCAGTGGTCTATTTCATGTTGTATGATCTGTGCAATCCAGCCGGAAAACTTCTGACACTGTTTATTGAAATTTATATCCTGAAACTCCACCTCGATATCCTTATATCTGGTGGTCTTGCGAACTCCAGTTAAAGAAAGACAGCCTTCTTCTGTCTCGTACGCACCAGACTTCTTTACAATCACTGGATTAATCATAGCAATATTGGCAAACCCCATACTCACTGCTATGACCCTCTTCCTGACACCAATCATATTAGCCGCCATTCCTACACAGCCTGCTTCATTCGCTTTTAAAGTATCAAGCAAATCCTGAACCACCTGCTTGTCCGCTTCCGTTGCCGGTTCTGACTTCTGATTCAGGAAAATGACATCCTTCATTACTGATCTAATCATTACAGACCTTCTTTCATTTGTTCAAAATAGTTATGCACTTTTTGCTTCGCTACTCGGCTTCGACCAACTTTCTCCTGGCATAAAAAGATATTATTTTACTACACCGTAGTACATTCTCACATACAAATTATAACACATTCAAAGATTAAAAAAAACTTCATTATTGATTTGAATCTATGTTCGAAAATAAATTACTGCCTAAAATGAATATTAAAAATCCCCAAACCGCTGATACCTGGTTTGGGGATTTAATGAGACGAATAACAGAACGCCAAGAACGTCTATCGGCTGCTATTTCTAATTCGTATGCCCGATTTTTATAGGGAACTATACGGTACCGCCGGGTTCATAGCCAAATACCTTTACTCCTGCATCATATACCGGAATATATGGGGTTTTTACGGTATTTCCGGAAGTAACTCCAGAAAGGTCCTTATAGGAGAAATCATTGGCATTGTTCCAGGTCACTGCGCCTGGTGCTGCAATCCGAAACTGTACTTCTTTTCTGTAAGCAGATTGTCCGCCGGGATAAATCTTGGTACCGGTAAAATCTGCACTTACATAATAGATGTTGGCTGCTTCATTCCAGGGCAGTAATTTGGATACCACAGCTCCGTTATTGTAATTGGTCGTTACCGTAAAATCAGAAGCTTTATATCCCAACTTTGCCGCTTCGGAAATATCGATGAAGTATTTAAAGGACAGCTTATCTCCCATTTTAGCAGGCCAGCCGGAACGGTTGTTTAGTAGTGCCTTTATTTCAATAAAATTACTACCAGAGGCATTGATTCCAGCTTCAACAAAGAACTCATCATTGGTTACCGGCTCGATTGCTTTAAAATCAGCAATGGGCGTTCCGCCGTACTTGCCATATAATTTAGCAAGGGCACCTACAAATCCTGCATTGTAATCGCAGGCAATTTCATTATTTACATAATTACCGATATCATCGGTGTAGCTGTCATCTCTTCCGGGACCGCCAACTAAAGCACCGTAGATGGTATGTCTGTGATAATTGGGAACGGATTGACTGTCAGCCCAGGAACTGTGAGCCGTTCTGTGATGAGGTCTCTTCGGAGGATTCTCACCGAAGCCAACCACAAAACTGTGTCCTGCGCTGCCCAGTGCATAATCCACCTGCTGCTTTGCAAAGGTGTTATAAGTAGAAACCTTGGAAGCGGTACAGCCGGACCAGTCTGCATAAACACTTGCTAAGAAGGCTGTGGTGGTTGCATAACGCAAAGCTCCCCAGGAATCCAGCCAGGCAAGACCTTTTGGTGTATAGGAGATGCGGTCTCCGTTATAGCCGGTGCTCCAGTAATCCAAATGCATTTCTGTTGCTGTCTTATAGATTGCTTTGTTTGTTATTCTGGCAAGAAGGATAGCTGTACCATAATGTACATCATCCCAGTTATGAGCCCATTTGTATGCAATGGCATTCGACTGTCCCTGCGTTCCCCAGTTTCCCACATAAGATTCAGCTTTATTCAGATAAGTAGCTTCACCTGTTGCAAGATACAGCCAGGTACCTGCCCAGCTAAGCTCATCATAAAAGCCGCTGAAGGAAGTATAAAAACCATTGGCTGCAGTATAACCTGCATCACTCTTTGTGCTGTCTGCAAAAGCAAAGAGCTCTTTGGCATGACGGATACATTCTGCGGCATAAGCCGGGTTACTCTCTGCAAATACAGCACCTGCGGCTGCTAAAGCTGCGGCTGACCCAGCGACTACGGAAGAACCTGGCCTTGATAAATCTACCTTAAAGGATGGGCGTACCATCTGCATAACCTCGGCAGGTCCCCACCAGGAATGGTCAATATTGCCATCACCTACCTGGTAGTAGAATACATTGGCTGATGGATGGCATTTTATCAGATAGTCGGTTGCCCACTTAATTTCCTCCAGTAGATAATCAAGCTGACCGCTCTGTTTTAAGGCGTCCCTTGATTCATAGACACTCCATGCTAACATAGCAGCCGTGTAGGCCAGCGGCAGATTGAATTTCGGATGATCACCTGCATCGTACCAACCGCCGGTCAGATCGATTCCGGCGTCTGCTCCGTCAGTCAGACCGGAATCCCCTCTCCAGTTATTCCGGATGGTTTTTGGAAGTTTCCCTGAGCGCTGGAATTCATAAAACATGATTGCCTTTTGTAAAGCTTCTCCGTAATTATAATTCGACTGCGCTTTTACAGAATTTGCTGATTCAAGCCCTGTTAAGTCGGGATTTCCACCCATATTTTCATGTTCCTTAGTAAAAGTTTTTCCTGAAGAATTAACATTCATTTTTATTTCCTCCTTTAGATTTTAACATTTAGTTAGGATATAACTGAATTAATATGTTGCCGGCGATTTATATTTGTTCCAGTTATAAACTATATAAAGAAATAAAAAGTTATTTTGTAAACCAATTTATAGTCATTATTAAATACCTTTATTTTTTCACCGAATGAAACAATCAAAAAAACGAAGCTGTCGCAATATTTTGCAACAACTTCATCTCAAGTAAATTCACCCTCATTATAAACATTTTTTATATGAAGAGAGATAGTAGACTTATCTCTATGAAATAATTCGGCCATCTGATTTAAACAGAAAGTATCGATTGCTTTGATTCTTATGACTTGATAATCATTGGGATACGCGTATATACTGATCAAGTGCTTTCATCAGTTGATACAAGATGCTTGGTATATGGTTCAAGCATAGACATAAGTTGCTCTGTAATTTCCTGTACATTGCAAGGCATGGAATGATTAATCCACCATTCCAATACTCCAATGAACCCGGAAGCCAAAAAATGAGAGGCGACACCATTGGAGAATGCTTTATTTTCTGACTTTCCCCCCATAACCTGGGTTACGGTTTGCTCAATTAAGGAATATAAGCGGCTACGGAAAAATCCAAATTTCTCATTATTAAGAAGCAACTTGTAAATTGTGAAATTTTCTTCTATATATTCAAATATACTTTGCAATGCACTTGCACTTAGAGTGGAATCCGTACTATTGGCACAATGATTTAGCAGCAACTCAACATATTTTTCAATGCACTTGTCCAGTAAGTCGAATTTATCTACGTAATGCAGATAAACAGTCCCACGGTTTATATCTGCGCGTTCTGCTATATCATTAATGGTTATTTTCTCAAATCCCTTTTCGGCCAACAAGTCGATGAAGGTATCCATAATTAACTGCCTTGTTTTCTTTATTCTTCTATCCACATGGTTCTCCTCCCTATAATCAACAAATTAGCGTAATGTGTTGAGTTATCAACAGTTGGAACAATTGTAACTATTGAAATTCTCACCACCAATCAGTATACTCAGAATATCAAACAGATGTCGAAAAGTCAACACATGATTATTATGGAGGGATTTTTATGAAAATACTATTCTTTGGGCGCGGTGTCATTGGAACCCAATATGCCTGGGCGTTTGAAAAAGCTGGCCACACCGTTGAGTTCTATGTTCGTGAAGGCAGGAAGGCACAATACGGTTCTTATGTAAATCTAGAACTATGGGATGCAAGGCAAAGTAAAAAAGACCGGATGGTCAAAGAAAAATGGCCGATTGTCATGCTGGAAGAGATAAAGGAAAATCACGACTACGACCTCATTTTTATGAGTGTCAACCCCGAACAGATATCCAGTGCGGTGAAGTACCTGGCACCACGCACAGGAAACGCAACAGTTCTTTTTTTCAGCAACTTCTGGCAAGACCCTAAATTGGCTGTTCAGCCGCTTCCGCCCGGTCAAATCGTTTATGGATTTCCCGGTGCAGGCGGCGGTTTTGAAGGAAACACTCTTTACGGGGGGCTTTACAAGACGGTTCAATTTGGAACATTGGAATCCGAGCCTACCAATAGGGATTTAGAGGTTCGCAAGCTTTTTGCTCAGACAGGCTTTAAGGTGATGGTTCAAAAAGATGTAAAAAGCTGGCTCTGGAATCACTTCGCATTAAACGCTGCAATGGAAACCGAAGTATTAAAAAGCGGAAGTTTTAAGGAGGTGATTTCTTCGCGCGAAGCACTCGAAGGAATAGGCCGGAACATGAAAGAAATGATTCCTGTTTTAAAAGCAAGGGGCTCAAAACTTGATGTTATGGCAAAGGTGTTGAGTGGTCTGCCGCCGAGAATTGTTGGACTTCTTATGAGTCACGTTGTGTTCTCTCCAAAAGGCATATCCTATTCACTTGTTGCGCATAACCATTTTAAAGTTGGCTATGCCGTACAGGAAGTTATTACAGATGCCAGAAAGTACGGAATAAAAACACCACGGCTTAGCGAAGTAGAAAGCTTGATTACGAATTGACTCCAGCCTTTTGTATTCCAGCAATTGGTCGGAGCGACATGCTGGGTTTGTCTGCGGTCTTAATTCCATACCTATCCGATTGAACACCGCATCTCAAGAGAGGAACAAAGTGATGTGATTGAGTGGATAAAAGAGCATAGCTTATAAAACCCTGTAGCAAAAAGTCCTGAAAACGAGAGCAAACGCCAAATCCAAAGATTCATACGACTTTGGAAAGAAAAATCAAAAATCTTATACGACAAATAAACGCAGTTTCCGCCGGTAAATATCGGCAGTGACTGCGTTCATTACTTCCTTCATATATTTAATAAACCTTTTTCTATTTAACCCTGCTGTTTCACAGTCAATATACTGACTTTTTCTCCATCTGTCAATGGTTTACTGCTTTGCAAAACAACCAGGTCACCAGTTGAAAGTCCATTTGCCACTTCAATATAAGCATTCTTTTTCTTTCCCAGTGTGACAGGTGTTTTCACAACGCTGCTCTCAGATACCCGATAAACATATTCCCCTGAATCATCGGACTGAACGGACTTTGCCGGAATATAGACTGAATTCTCCCCCTTATTGCCAACAAGTCTGATATCCGCCATGAGTCCGATTGCGTTGTTTGTACTTTCCTCTCCCAGAGAGACCGTCACAAGAAACATTCCGGTACTGGAATCACTGACTGCAGAAATATCGTTTATACTGCCCTTTAAATTTTCCCCAAGCGTCTGAAGATTTACTTCTACTTCTGTTCCGATTTTAATCTGGTCTATATCCATGTCAGCCACCTTGATCTTAACTTTTTTACCGCTGTCATCAATAACAGTGGCCGCTTTTATCTGGGGAGAAACCGTCTGACCTGCTTCCACACTTATTTTTGTCACCAGACCTTTGATAGGGGATACTACCATACAGTCATCGTATCTTTTCTGGGCAATATTAAGAGCTGCTACAGCACTTTCAAGCTGAGCCTTTGCCACCTCACAGCTTGTGGTCTGACTGTTCTGAGCTGCCTGCAGCTGAACCTGGGCCACATCCATCTGGGCCTTAGCCGCCTCATAATCTGCCTGGGATACATCAC
Source organism: Clostridium sp. 12(A) (assembly GCA_000526575.1). Taxonomy (GTDB): domain Bacteria; phylum Bacillota; class Clostridia; order Lachnospirales; family Lachnospiraceae; genus Lacrimispora; species Lacrimispora xylanolytica. The sequence goes on from JAGI01000002.1 coordinate 1,716,902, forward strand.
CGCTTTCATAAAGCACTTTAATCCGGTTAAAATTGTCACTTGCCGTGGTGAAGCTGATCTGGGCAGGCTTTACCACTGTGTTTAACTGATTTGCCTTTTGTGCACTGTCATAAGTAGCCTGGGCTGCCTGGCGGCCTGCCTTTGCCTGCTCTAACTGCAGGCTGGCATCCTGATTGTCTATCTGAAATAAGGGAGCACCTGCTTCTACATGATCGCCTTCCTTGGCTAAGATATTGGTCACCTTACCGCTTGCAACGGGAATAATATCAACGCTGCTTAATGCCTCTACCGTTCCCTGCCATACCATGGCGGATAAATCTTTTCCTTCTTTCGCTGCAGCAACCGTTACTTCTGTCTGTTTTCCAGCTCCCGCACAGCCAAAAAGAGCCGACGAAAGTATTGTTGTTACCATTAAAACTGCTGCTATCTTCTTCATCCGTTTTCTCCTTCTCAGACTATTATTTTAAATGAACTTTCACAGAAGCATTCATTCCAAAAACAAGAGGAAGATTCTGCTGATTTTCAATCGCTACCTTAATCGGTATCAGCTGTGTTACCTTTGTATAGTCTCCACTGGTGGTAAAACTGGTTCCTCCTGAAAAATAGGTCTGGGTTGCGGGATCGATCTCAATTACCTGCCCCTTAAACAGTTTTCCTGGATAGGCATCCAGTTTAATATCCACTTTCTGTCCCAGCTTTATTTTCATGATATCTGTCTCTTCCACGTTTACCCCGATATAAAGATCGGAGGTATCCGCCACAACTGCCAGTTCTGTACCCATGGCAACTGCCTGATTGGCAGCTCCCTCATTTTTCACTACGGTTCCGGTTATTGGTGATGTAATATAAGGAAGGGTTTCCTGACGTCCTAGCACCTGGTCCTGTTCCACCAGATCTCCATTTTCTACTTCCCAGGATAAAAGCTTTCCATTTGCTACGGCTTTTACCGAATACAGCTTTGCTGTTACTCTGGCATTGTCCGTTTTAAAATAGTTCGTGCTCACATAATAGAAATATCCTGCGGTGGCTGCTCCCAAAAAAATAACTGCCAGCAAAAGGGGAATGAGTACTTTTTTCAGTTTCCCCGTTCCCTTGCTGATCTCCTGATCTTCAATATTGATGTGTTCGTTTTCCTGCATATCATTATCCTCCGCTATGATTGTTCTGCAAACTGGCTGTGATAGAGATCGGAATAGAATCCTTTCTTTTCAAGCAATGTTTCGTGATTACCCTGTTCAATGATATCGCCATCCTTCATGACCAGAATCATATCCGCGTCCCGGATAGTAGAAAGACGATGGGCGATGACAAAGCTGGTTCTGTTTTTCATTAACTTATCCATGGCTTTTTGTATAAAGACCTCGGTCCTTGTATCAATGGAACTGGTTGCTTCATCAAGAATCAGGATTTTGGGATCTGCCAGAATGGTTCTTGCAATTGTTAACAGCTGTTTCTGTCCCTGGGATAAATTACTGGATTCTTCATTAATCACCATATGGTAACCTCCCGGCAGAGTTCGTATAAATTCATCGCAATGAGCCGCTTTTGCCGCCGCTATCACCTCTTCATCCGTCTTATCAAAATTACCGTAGCGGATGTTATCCATAACCGTGGCGTTATAAAGCCAGGTATCCTGAAGCACCATGCCGAACATAGCACGTAAATCCCTTCTTGTAAATGTAAGACTATCATGCCCATCAATCAGAATCTGTCCGGAATTAAGCTCATAAAAACGCATCAGAAGCTTGACTATGGTAGTTTTTCCAGCTCCTGTAGGACCTACAATCGCAACCATCTGTCCTGCCTCCACGTTGGAAGAAAAATGATTGATAATCATGGTATCTGGCTGATAACCAAAACAGACATTTTTAAATTCCACATTTCCATGAACCTCAGTCAATACAATGGGACTTTCTGTCTCCCTGACTTCATCCTCTTCATCTAAGAATTCAAATACACGCTCTGCTGCCGCAGCTGTTGACTGCAGGGTATTGGAAACGTTGGCGATCTGAGAAATTGGCTGCATGAATGATCTCATGTACTGGATAAATGCCTGAACGTCACCGATCTCAATCGCCTTTTTCACCGTTAAATATCCTCCTAACAGACAAACACATACAAATCCGAGGTTGCCCACGAAAGACATAATTGGCATCATCATTCCGGATAAAAACTGGGATTTCCACGCAGATCCATAGAGTTTATCGTTGATCAGCTGGAATTTTTCAATGGCTTCTTTCTCACCGTTAAAAATCTGCACGACGTTGTGACCTGCATATATTTCTTCAATGTGACCGTTTAAGTTCCCCAGACTTTTCTGCTGCTGGGTGAAATATTTCTGTGACTTTTTCACTACTGTGGCGATTAAGCCCATGGAAACAAGCAGAACGAAAACTGCCACCAGAGTCATTCGTATGCTGATGGAAAGCATCATAGCTATAATACCGATTAAGGTGGTCACCGATGTAATCATCTGGGTCAGACTCTGATTTAATGTCTGACTTACCGTATCCACATCGTTGGTAATTCTTGAAAGTATCTCCCCGTGAGTTCTGGTATCATAATAATTTAACGGAAGGCGGTTCATCTTCTCCGATATGTTTTTTCTCAGTTCATAGGTGATCTTCATACTCACCCCTGACATAATGTAACTTTGCAGATAGGAAAAGATAGCCGATACAAGATACAGGACAACTAAAAGCAGAAGCCGGTTTCTAATATAGCGAAAATCCGTTAGCAATCCAGTTCCCATGGCCCATGCCATCAAGCCTTCAAAAAGCTTGGTGGTGGCTTTTCCTAATACCTTCGGTCCAACAATGGAAAATACAGAGGAACAGCATGCAAACAAGATTACAACAATGACAGAAATTTTATAATGCTTTAAATAACCGGCAAGGTGGAGCATGGTGCCTTTAAAATTCTTAGCTTTTTCAGACTTCTGTCCAAGTCCGCCGCCCCGACCGATCGGTCCGCCTGAGGATTTTTCTTCACTCATTTCAGTTCCTCCTCACTCAGCTGTGACAGCGCGATTTCCCGGTATATTTCACAGGCTTTCATCAGTTCCTGGTGAGTCCCTCTTCCGGCAATTTTGCCCTGATCCAAAACAATAATCTGATCCGCATTCATGATGGTGCTGATTCTCTGGGCTACTAAAATGGTAACGCTGTCTTTTGTCTTATCTTTCAGCGCAGCACGAAGCTTTGCATCTGTCTTAAAATCCAGAGCGGAGAAGCTATCATCAAATACATTGACCGGTGCTTTTTTAACCAGTGCCCTTGCAATGGAAAGACGCTGCTTCTGACCGCCCGATACGTTCTGACCTCCCTGAGCAATCTCTGTCAAAAAGCCCTCCGGCTTGGAATCGATGAATTCTTCCGCCTGAGCCGTTTTGGCGGCTTCCTCCACTACTTCTTTGCCAGCCTCTCTGTCACCATATTTTAAATTGCTCTCAATTGTACCGGAAAATAAGATTCCCTTCTGGGGCACAAAACCAATCATATCTCTCAGCTTTTTTAACGGCCATTTTCTGATATCAATGCCATCAATTAAGATTTCTCCCTCCGTCACATCGTAAAAACGGGGCAGCAAATTGACCAGTGTGCTTTTTCCACTTCCGGTCGCGCCAATAAAAGCAGTTGTTTGTCCCGGCAGTGCCGTAAACGTAATATCGTGAAGAACCGCTTCATCGGCATCGGGGTAGCGAAAGGACACTCCCCGGTATTCCACGGTTCCTTTTGGCGACTCTGAAATGACAGCAGCTTTTTCAGGTTCTTTAATGGTTGACTCCGTAGTCAGTATCTCAACCACTCTCTTTATGGATACAATGGCTCTTGGAATCATGATAAACATCATTGCCATCATCAAAAAAGCCATAATAATCTGCATGGCATACTGCATATATGCCATCATATCTCCTACTTCCATTTTAAAGCTGGATACTGCTTTTGATCCCACCCAGACAATTAATAAATTAGTCAGATTCATGATAAGCATCATGGCAGGCATCATACCGGATGTAATCCTGTTGACAAATAAATTTGTTTCTGTCAGTCTGGCATTCACCTTATCAAACCGCTTTTCCTCGAATCTCTGTGTATTAAATGCACGAATGACCAGAGTTCCGTCAAGGCTTTCCCTGACTACAAGGTTTAACCGGTCGATTAACTTTTGCACATACTGGAATCTGGGCATAACCACCATCATCATGGAAATAATCATTACTAACAGCAATCCCACGGATAAGGCGATAATCCACGACATGGATTTATCCTTTTCCAGGGCATGAATGACCCCGCCGACTCCAAGAATGGGCGCATAAAACACGATTCGGACCAGCATAACAATCAGCTGCTGGATCTGGGTAATATCATTCGTGGTTCTGGTTATTAATGAGGAAGTGGAATACTTCTCCATCTCCGCACTGGAAAAGCTCTCAATTCTTGTAAATACATCCTGCCGTAGATTCCGGCAGATACCCGCTGCCATTCTCGCACCGATCAATCCCACAATTACGGTGCAGAACGCGCTTAAAAAGGCAATCCCCATCATTTGAACTCCGGCTTTGACTATGTACATCGTGTCTCCCGATGTGATACCTTTGTTTACGATATCAGACATATAATCTGGAAGCGATAAATCACAAGCAGCCTGCCCGAACAGCAGCAGCATGACCGCTGCTAAAGATATCAAATGGGGTTTGAAATATCTGAAAAATACATTCAAGTCAGTTCCCTCTTTTCTGTCTCATCAATCTGTAGGTTCATCAATTTCTTCCGTCATATCATTCACTGCGTTTTCCATTTGATCAATAAATCGGTTCCACAATTTAATCAGCTGTTCCATATCTTCTATTCCCATGCCTTCCACGACTCTTCCTACCATCAGATTCACCTTTTCCAGACACTGCTTCCTTACTGAATATCCTTTTTCCGTAAGCATGACACAGATGTTTCTTCTGTTGTCAGGATCAATCTCCCTGGATATCAGTCCTCGCTTTTCCAGAGAATTCAAAGTCCGTGATGCTGAGGATAAGACAATATCCATTTTTTTAGCCAGTGCCGATACATAGATGCCTTTGTGTTCCTTATCTCCGTTTGTCGCTTCATAAATCTGCTGAATCGCAAACAGCTCAAGGCGGGTTAGCCCCTGGGACAGCAGGATTTTATCAACCTTTCTCCCTTTGCCCATCATAACTGCCAGTTGGGTTTTTACTTTTTTTATGTACTTCTCTTTTTCATCCATTAAAAATTTTTATCCCCTTTTAATTATTAACATCGTTAACATTTATCAACGTTCATGATTTTACTCTTCTCTAGTTCCTGTGTCAATAAATATTTTTTTCCTTTTTTTATTTATAGCGTCAGTATTAAAAATTGTTTTTGACACTCCAACTCCGCCACCTCTCTTTAGATGGTCGTTCTCTCCTTGACTTCCTCTTTCAGGCTGTGGCAATTTGGTCCTTCTCGTGTTCTATAACATAAACAAATCCAAAAACTTTTCCCCGACTTTATCTGCTTGGTTTACACGTTTGGACAGCCTTGCCTCTTTTAAATGAATGAATCGTATGTCTTAGCTCGTCTTTTAACAAAACCGAAATTATATATACCATAAAGATAAAAATAGGTTCTACTTTTATGCCATAACTTATAGTGGCGCTCAGGCAAAACTATATCCAAATCCTACGGAAGGAATGACTGCAAAACTTGTATGGAACATGACAGACTTTAATTTACTAGATATGTATTACATCTTTATCAAAAATGACGACCTTGATGATTACAAATTTGAAGAAGGCCTTTATGTTTTTAATGACATCGTCAGAAGTACTTTCCTGTAACAAAAAAGGAGTACCATTTTTATAGTACTCCTTAGTTCTCAAAGTATATATAGTTATCTTAATCTCGCAAGTAATCTTTCGTATCCTGCTATGTCTGAGTATTGTTAATATCTCTCTGCGGATACAAGATTCGTTTGTTTTTAAGCACACCGATGAGGTGATGTCCCTTTTCTAAGGCAGCATGGATGATCTTTCTTAGACGTGACCAGCTATCACAATGCACATAGGAAGGGTGATGGGGATCTGGGACTTGGTGACCATACACACTTTTCCTATCGGTGTGTGAGAAATGAAACCCACACGCCTCTGTTACATTAACCATTGATTTAGATATTTCTCTTTGTTTGCTCCTTCTCCCACTGTCTGATTCATCATCGGTGCATGAATATATACAATATTAAAGTTAACCATAATAAAACCATCTGGATTACTTTTTTACAATATACGGAGCAGCAGGTATGCTATATTATCCATACCACCGTTGTACAGAAACGTTGGCTCTCTTCTGATTAACAGAGGCAGGAATTGCGCCATTTAAATATCATTCTTTTGGGCCAATCATTGTTTTAAGCTTACTTAACTGCTTTTTTAATCTTCATTTATCAGTAATACTTCCTTTTTAGAAGATATATTAGTTACTGTCATTGTTTTGGTTTATAGCTTGCTTCCTTAAATAAGGATGCTAGTACTGCTACTCTAGCATAAGATAAATCTCCAACAGCCCCATATACAGCAGTGGTTAATGATATATTCGAATAGCCTTCATATTCAACATTTTTTTCAATCTTCACCTTACTTTTCCAGTCTTCATAAAATATTGCTTTGTTAGAATCATCAAAACTAGTAACCTTAAATGTAAAATGTACACGCATATAACTAGGCCCATCCAAAAATACGATTGAAGGTTCTGCCTTTACAGTACCAACAATTTTAACTTTATTCTCTTTTGCTTCTTTAATATAATTAGCTACATCCTTATCCAGTGCAGCTGATTTATTCATCACAGAAGTCAATTTGTTTCCCCACTGTTCATCTAGTGTTGTATAGTCTACATTTACTATCTGATAAACGAATTGCTCTACATATTCAGCCCATTTATCAATGTCTTCCTTTTTATAGCCGTCTATATCTAAAAACTGAACTGGCGTTAGGTTTGAATTATAGCTCTTGTATTCGTGCTTCAAATCATATAACTCATTAGGCGCATCGGCTAATATATAAGGGAAATCCTTATAGTTTTCAGGCAAATTAGTTGTTCTAATTGCTCTTCCCCATGGATCTTTGGGTGCATTTTTTACTTGTTCTGCTGTTGATGATTCTTTATCGTCAATAGGGAGCTTTTCTCCTTGGCTTTCAACCGCCATTTTAGCCATTTCTTGACGTGTGATTGGCCCTGTCCATTGTTCAGCCTTATTCTCTCCAGATTTAACAATTCCTTTATTTTCTGCAACCGTAATATATGGGCTATACCACGCTTGAACTTGATCGGTAGAATTAACCGTTACTTTCTGTGATAAAATTAACATTTTTAAAAATTCAGCTTGAGTTTTAACACTCTCACTTGCTTCAGTGGTGGCTTGTTGATCTGTAACTGATTCTGCCAATGCCATCTGTGTTCCTGAACTGCTTAGAAGTAAAGAAACTATCATGATGGCTGATAAACTACGTTTTTTCATTTTAAACACTCCTGTTCTATTCTTTTTATCATTCTGATGAACCATATATAGGAAAATTCATAGCCAAATTGTTTATTGTGCTGATTTATGTAATTAATTATTATTTTTATAAATATTTTAAAAATGTACAAAAAAGATTAAACGCTGGTACTTTGTACTCTATATTCGACCTTTTATACCTGTATGATAATACATGGCTCGCATATAATATAAATCATTAGTATCATGGATGACACCATCTTGTCCATTATATTGAAATGACTGAGTTTTATTACTCTCAAGTTGCATTAATTCCCCATATATAGCCATATGTAACGTTTAACTAACTTGCATATCAAGTCTTTTATAAGCCAAACTTCCTGAACTTGTATCTACAGATAATTCTTTACTCTCCACTACTTTAACCGATGTTACCTTTCATAGACACATCACCAGTCCCCCATAAATTTAGTATATGTAAAATTATACCATATCATAATCGCTGGAGAAAGATGTTTAGACAATTTATTATATTATATAACAGTTATAGATGTATTCTAACTCAATACAGTCTTTCTTAAGTTCTTGATGTATTTTAGTGCCTTGCTTAATTACTTTCTCTATGAATCTCTTCATGTTATCTCCGTTGTTGTCAATCTCAAAGATAATTTTAAAATCAGTAATAACGAAAATACTACTTGACATAGTTTTCACCTCCTTACTTAATATTTTTATTGATATATAAATAAAAAACGCTTGTAACTAAGTCTATAATAGACTGTTACTAGCCTCTCATATTATAATTAATTTAATTTGAATTATTTTACATATAAAATCAATTATAGTAATATATAATAATTACAATGTTATTTTAATAATACTTTTTCATATAGCTTAATTAGAAAAACAAGAAATGTACTATGGAGTAGTTTACTATAGCTATGATGAGCTGAAAAAAGCGATAGAGAAATGCATAAAGTATTTACAATGAACAAAGAATAAAACAGAAACTGGGCTGGATGAGTCCTGTTGAATACAGGCTCAGCCTATTGGCAGCATAAAGAAAAAGACGAAGTGGAAAAATCCACTCCGCCATAAAGTCTAACTTTTAGGGGTCACATCATTTTTTAGCTCCGTTTTTTGCTCATTTTTAGTTCAAAAGCCACAACATCTTGTGGTCTAACCCCTGCTTTTCTTGTCCAAACCACAATACGTCATCATTATCACCGCTTCAACATGAGCCGTCATAGGAAACAGATCAATCCCCCACCCTTTCCTCGCTTCATACCCTCTTTTTCTAAACAACTCCAGATCCCTAGCCAACGTCTCTGGTCCGCATGAAACATAAACGACTTTCGCAGGCTTCAACTTCGCTACCGAATCAATAAATTCAACCGTACTTCCGCTTCTTGGTGGATCGAGGAATACGACATCAGCATGTTCTCCGCTCTCTGCCATATTCTCCATAAATTTGCCTGCATCATTGCAATAAAATTTAACATTACTTACATCATTAAGCTTTGCATTTTCTATCGCATCCTTCACTGCATCCCTATTTAATTCAACACCTATCACTTCTTTTGCATACTGACTGGCTACAATACCAATCGTACCGATTCCACAATAAGCATCTATCACTCGTTCCTTACCTGCAAGTCCTGCGGCTTCAATGGCCTTTTTATAAAGAATTTCAGTCTGAACAGGGTTTACCTGGTAGAAGGATTTGGAAGAAATTCTGAAACGATACCCGCACAGAATATCTTCAATGTATCCTTTTCCGTATAATACATGTTCTTTATCTCCCAATACCATGCTGGTTCCACGCCCGTTTACATTCTGTATTACTGTAGTGATCTCCGGATGCTTGTCACGTAACGCCTTTACAAAGTTATTCTTTGATGGAAAAATGGGAGATGCGGTTACAAGGACGACCATAATCTCTCCCGTTGTAAATCCACGTCGCATCAGAACATGGCGAAGCAAGCCATATCCCGTATCCTCATCATAGGTACGAATTTTAAATGATTTCAACATACCTCTGATTGTCCCAATAATTTCATCTGCCTTTTCATCCTCGATCAAACAGCTTTCCACTGGAACAACACGGTGGGAGTTTGCTTCATAGACTCCAGAGAAGGGATTTCCTTTTTTATCATGGTCAAAAACAGCATGCACTTTGTTACGATAATGATAGGGATCTTCCATACCAATCATAGCTTCAAGACGGCAAAAAGGCTTTAACAGAGTTTCTAACTGCTTTTGCTTTAATTCTAACTGCTTTTTATATGGCATATCCAAAAGCTGGCAGCCACCGCATTTACGGAAAACAGGACATTGGGATCGGTTCTTTTTAGTTTCTTTAGAAAAAGCTTTATCCTCAGCCTTTCTTTCTCCACGTTGTTGACCTTCAACGCTCTCTTTTCTCCATTTAGTTTGCTTTTCTCCAAACTTCTTGTCTGATTTTTCCCCAGAGTTCTTCCGAGTCTTTTCACCAAGCTTCTTATCTGACCACTGTTCTGATTTACGCCATGTCTCCTTTTCTGAATTTTTACCTGATTTTTCTCCTTGATATTTACGTGCCTTTTCTCCCAGTTTCTTATCCGACCATTCTCCAGTTTTCTGCCAGGTATTCTCTCCTGACTTCCTACCTGACTTTTCCCCTGAATTTATCCGAGTCTTTTCTCCCGACTTCTTATCTGACCACTGTCCTGTTTTTTTCCACTCCTTCTCCCCCGGCTTCTTATCAAACTTATTTCCGGATTTCTCCCACGTTTTCTCTTCAGATCTCCTATCAGACTTATCTCCGGATTTCTCCCACGCTTTTTCTCCCGCTCTCTTATCAAACTTATTCCCGGATTTCTCCCACGTTTTCTCTCCAGATCTCTTATCAGACTTATCTCCAGCTTTTTCTCTGACCTTTTCTCCAGCTTTCTTTCCTGGCTTATCTCCAGATTTCTGCCACGTCTTATCTCCAAATTTCTTTTGACCCTTTTCTTCCATCTTTTTTCCTGACCCCTCCATTGGCCTCTTTCCAGTTTTCAATCCTTTCCGCTCTCCTTTTCTTTCATCTTTCCTCTCATCATTTATCAAAACATCCTTACGAAATTTTTCTTTTTTTAATCTGTTATCTATCATTAAATTAACCACCTTTTTCTTTCCATCGCACATAATAAACCCCGGCTGTTCAGTTTAGAATATCCCTTCTGAATTTCCGCCGGGTAAATTTGTTATCGATATTTATTCTATTATAATACATTTTGTCCCATAAAACCATTAAAATCCTTTCAACCGCTGAAAAAGGCTTGCATTTTCTTTTCCTCTGGATATAATTATAAAAAAACAGGAAGGAAGTATTATAATGGCAGATCAAAATGACTCTTTTTATATAGATAAAACTCTTTATTCCGGACGCCCCCTTAATCCAAGTGGTCGTCTTCCAAAAGAACTACGTACCTACGACCTGTTAGATGATTTAAATATTTCTTTTGTTCGACTGGACCATTCCCCTCTTCCAACAATTGAAGCATGCCAGGAAGTGGATTCCATCTTAGAGACTAATGTATGTAAAAATCTATTCCTTTGCAATGCTCAAAAAACTAATTTTTATCTCCTCCTGCTGCCTGGAAATAAAAAGTTTCGTACCGCTGTTGTTTCAAAACAAATTGGAACTGCAAGATTATCCTTTGCAGAGCCTGAATTTATGGAAGAATTTTTAGATATCACTCCTGGCTCTGTTTCCGTTTTAGGGCTTATGAATGATAAAGAGAAACGAGTGCATCTTCTTATTGACCGTGAAGTTTTAGACCATGAGTATTTTGCCTGCCATCCCTGTATCAATACTTCCAGTTTGAAATTTAAGACTTCAGATCTATTCGATAAAATTATTCCAGCCATGAGCTGCCGATACACACTGGTTGATTTGCCATAACATATATAAATAAATGCATCAAAAAACGGGGCAGGTTCCTAATTCCTGTCCCGTAACTGCATTCCTTGCATCATGAACTTAATGATATAGTCTCTAAGATTTTTAACAAAAGGCAACCTGATTCTTGCCGGATTCTTTTGCCAAATACATGGCCCTGTCAGCTCTTGAAAACAGCTCCTGATATTCCTCTTTCTTTTTCCCAAGACTTGATACGATTCCTATACTGGCGGAAAGACGTCCTTCTTCCTCTGGCACAATGCTTTCTACCATATCCAAGAGGCATTGAGCCTTATCATTAACATCGCCAGCGGATGTAAAGACCACAAATTCATCTCCACCCACTCTTCCAATCAAGTCAGGCTCAGGGAATATATGACAAAGCATTCTTCCCACCTGCTCCAGAATACGGTCGCCTGCAGGGTGACCAAAGCTGTCGTTGATTTCCTTGAAATTATCAATGTCTATCATACACAGCCATCCGGAACGACCGCCTTTTAGCTTTTCCTCTACCCGGTACTCAAATGCTGTCTTATTATATACCCCCGTCAAACCATCTTTTATGGATTGAAGCAAAAGCTGCTCTTCTCTTTTTTTAAGACAAGTGATATCATGGAGTTTTCCTATGAGACTGACAGGATAATTCTTTCCTTCTTCCCATTTGGTACTCAGTTTACATGAACACCAATGATAGGGTTCTCCGGAATCTCCAAGACATATTTCCGTGGAAAGTATCTCTCCAAACCTGGGAGCATTGTCTCTGTATGTTTCAAAAAAATTTTTAAAGGCAGGTAAATTCAACTGCCCTTTCGCATTAGCTGATAAGTATAGCTGTCTATCCTGGTAAGTGTATTCAAATAAAACTGTATCTGCAAAATGGCTTATGTTTCTGTATAAATGATCCGATTCACTGTAATGGAAGAATTTATACTCATTTTGAGTGCTCCCATCCACAAATTCCTTTCCCGAATTTCCTACCATGATACTTCCCCCTGTACCTTCCGGAATCCCTCATTCCGCATCTTTTCCATTCGTATAACATATATGATAACGCTTTTCAAACGTATATGCAACTTGTTTTTCAGCTATTATTACGCATATAATACGTAATGTTTAGTTAGAATATCCTTTATGATTAACCAAGAGGTGATTATGTTGAATGAGCAGTTCGTAAGGAATCGAATCACGGAGCTCCGCTTAAAAAAAGATATCTCTGAGTATCAGATGAGCCTGGATTTAGGAAAAAATAAAAGCTATATCCAGGGTATCTCTTCAGGACGGTCAATGCCTTCTATGAAACAGTTTTTTGAAATTTGCGAATATCTTGAGATTACTCCCAAAGATTTTTTTAATACGGAAAAAAAGGAAAGGCCTCTATTTCAAGAGGCTACATCTTTGATGAAGGATTTGACCCCAGAAGATCTGGAAGCAGTTTTTCCAATTCTGCTGAGGCTGAAGGAAATGGCGGACTAGCAAAAAGAAAGCAGAACCAAAACATACTGGTTCTGCTTTCCTTTCTTATTAAATCTCTCTTGTATTATCTTTCAGCCACAAAGCTTCCTCTTCTGTAAGATATGGAGAAAGCTTTTCATAAACTTCCTTGTGATATTTATTTAAAAGTCTCACATCTTCCTCTGTCATAATAGACTTATCAAGTGCATCTAAATCAATAGGAGCCATGGTTAAAAATTCAAACTCCATGAACTGACCATATTCATTAAGCTCTGCCTTTTTACAGACAATCAGATTTTCTGTTCTGACGCCATGGCTGCCTTCGATGTATACCCCCGGTTCATCAGAGGTAACCATTCCTTCTTCTAAAATTCCATTGTCCTGACGCTCCGGTACCATGCGCCAACGGATTCCATTGGGGCGCTCGTGGACATTCAACAGGTAGCCCACTCCGTGGCCGGTTCCGTGGTCATAGTTGATTCCGCGACTCCAAAATGGCTCGCGTGCCACATAATCAAGAGTCAATCCCCGGCAACCATACAGAAACTTCACTGCTCCCAGGCGCAGCATGCTCATAACAGTAAGTGTGAAATGCTCCCGCTCTGTATTCGTAAGCGGACCTACTGCTATGGTTCTGGTCACATCCGTAGTACCTTCATAATACTGACCACCGGAATCCACCAGATAAAGTCCTCTTGGCTCTATAACGGTATCATTTTCCGGAACTGCTTTGTAATGGCACATTGCAGCATTTGCTCCATAGGCGGAAATGGTATCAAAGCTTAAGCCAAGATTTCCTTCCTGTTTAAAACGAAGCTGGTCCAAATGCTCCTGAGCACTTACTTCTGTGATGGTCTCTTTTCCCACCGTATGCTTCAGCCAGTAAATAAACTTTACAAGGGCAACGCCGTCTTTTATATGTGCAAGCTTCATATTTTCTACTTCAACTTGATTTTTTACAGCTTTTGAAAGGACGGTCGGATTCGTTTTATCAATGATCCGGTTGGAATCATCAATGCTCTTTACGATAGAGTAGTTTACCTTTCCTGTCTCCAAAAGAATCTTTTCATTCTTTAGCTGTCCAACGGTTTTATAAATGTCATTATATGGGAAAACACTAACTCCAAGTTCCTTTAAATAAGCCTTAAGCTCTTCATTTAAAACCTGCTCATTGATGAACAGAGAAAAATCGTTAAGAGTAATCAAAGCATAGGAAAGAACGACAGGGGTGCATTCAATATCGTTACCTCTAATATTAAGGAGCCAGGCAATATCGTCAAGAGTCGTTAAAACATGAGCGGTTGCCTTCTCCTTTTTCATGCTGTCACGAAGCTCTTTTATCTTTTCAGAGGAACTCTTACCGGCATAAATATCTTTTAAGATCCATGCAGATTCCGCAGAAAGGCTTGGGCGCTCATCCCAAATTAAATCTACAAGATCTTCCTCGTTAGACAAGGTAACATTCTTATCCCCTAACAGGGTTTCTAACTCCTGTCCTGTCTGACAGTTGACCACTCGTCCGTCAAATCCAAGGCAGCCTCCTTCCGGCAGAACCTGATCTAAGTACTCTTCTATGGTCGGAACTCCTGGGTATCCCATTTTACGAAGCGTAACGCCGCTTCCTTCCAGCTGCTTAGCTGCCTGAACAAAATAACGTCCATCGGTCCAAAGACCAGCTTCATCCTTGGTAATCACCGCTGTACCCGCAGAGCCTGTAAAACCGGTCATAAATTCTCTGCATTTAAAATAACTTCCTACGTATTCAGACTCATGAAAATCTGAGGTAGGAATCATATAAGCATCCATATTTCGCTCTGCCATTAAGCTTCTAAGCTTTTCAAGCCTTTCCTTAATCATAGCTATTCTCTCCTTTACATTCCTGTTACACCAGAACCTCTGCCTTTTAGCGGATCAGTCCATAATGAAGACAGGCATTCTTAATTCCATCCTGATCAATGGGATCGGTTACATAATCGGCTGCCTTTTTGAGTTCTTCCATGGCATTACCCATTGCAATTCCTTTCCCTGCTGCTTTTATAATATCATAATCATTCATACTGTCACCAAAAGCAACAGTTTCTGATAAGGGTATTTTAAAATATTCACAGAGCCGAAGTAAACCCACGGCCTTTGAAGCTTTCCGTTCCACCACATCTGCACCTTTTTTATCGGCAAACATATGGACGTGAATCTCTGGAAACTCCTCTTCCATCTCCTTGGCACCAGTCTCATCTCCCATGTAAGCCATAGTTCTTACATTTAGTTCTAACAGCTTATAAGGGTCTCCAAACTGTCTTCTGGATTGCCCCCAAAGAGCTATGTCGTGGGCCCTCACGCCTTCTGGATTGATATAATAGTCCCAGTCTCCCACTGTAGTTCCAACGCTGTATGGAGTTTTTTCTGCGTATTTTAAGATCTGCTTCAGCAGGTTCTTATCAAAGGTGTGCTCATAAATAATTTCATCTCCTACGGTCACCTTTGTCCCATTGAGATGAATGATGGCATCGGGCCTTACCTGATCTCGAATGGCTGTGCTGAAAATGGAATCCATATCTCTGCCAGTGGCAATCACAATGGTGTAATTTTCCCTTAGCTGTTCAATGGCTTCCATGGCACTGGCCGGAATGGCCCAGTCTTTATGGTCAAGCAATGTCATGTCTACATCAAAGCTTACGATTGGCTTCATCTATTTTCACCTTTTTCTAATATAATTAACCTTGTCCTTATAATAATATCCTAATTTTAGAATTTTTTCAAGAAATATACTTTACCAATCAGAAAGTTTCTGCTATAATGTCATAGTGTCAGGAAGACGGAGTATGGCGTAGCTTGGTAGCGCGCTCGGCTGGGGGCCGAGAGGTCGCAGGTTCAAATCCTGTTACTCCGATTCTATTAAGATTGCCCAGAAGCTAGTATTTATAAGGCTTCTGGGATTTTTATTGTCATTCTATTCGAAGACAATTCGGCTGACGTTGGTAGACAATCCTTATTCGTATGAAGTATAGACATTTCTTTAACTCTTTTTTGAGTTTCACTCTCTGAATGGGTTATATATATAGGTTAAAGTAGTGGAAGTCATAGTGTGTCCAAGCCAACGCCTAATCTCATCAAGCGCCCACCCGTTAGCGTTAATTCTACTTGCAACGGTACGCCTGATACAGTGAGACCTCTTCATGTTTCCGGGCTCTTTCCAACCTAATGCAATTTCAGCCTTTTCCAATCGTTGAACAAATACCATTTTATCTGCTCGATTTCCATCTTCTTTGATGAATATATATTTAGATAGAATCTGACTACTTCTCCGAATCTTCTTAAATATATCAATGAGTTCATCACTTAGATTCAATTCCCTATAACCTGTCTCGGCATCTGACTTAACATAGTCAACAACTTGTCCAGAACTATCTTCCATTCGCTGAATAAATACGGTTTCATTTTGCCATTTAATATCAGACCACTTTAATGCACATAACTCGCCAATGCGAAGTTCTAATTCAAAGTTGCCTTTCATCCCAAGTTAGCAATATTGCCATTCAACTCATATCCTCTATCAAATTCTTCAATAAGATCTTCTATTTCATCTGGATAGAAATGAAGTGCACCCCAAATGTTAGACAAATAAATCTTACATTTGGAGGTGTATTTTTTTGAGTAAATATTCGGAACAGGATAAATTAAGAGCTATTAACTATTATCTTGCTGGACATTCCTTTCGTGAACAGAACGAGCTCTTGGAATTAACTGGAGTAGTATTAAGGAATGGGTCCATATGTATCGAAAGAACGGAGTGGAAGGAATAACAAAAAAAGAATCGAAATTATACTGGTTATTTCAAGATACACGTTGTAGAATATATGCATACACATCAGATATCATCTCTTGAGACTGTCTCATTGTTTTTAATTCCAAGCCACAGCGTCGTTGATAAATGGAAGCGTGTCTATTACGAGGAAGGGGTACAGGGACTCTATAGAGAGAACCGTGGCAAGGGTTCTGGAATGAAATCAAATGATTCGAAAAGGAAAACACTGGACAAGCAAATAGAAAAAGACCTAATAGCAGAAGTCCAAAAACTTCGAATGGAGAATGAATAACTAAAAAAATTAAATGCCTTAATTTGAGAGCGGGAAAAATCAGAGAGACCGACAAAGTAGCTGTCATAACAGAATTAAGGCAGATTTATAAACTGACAGCATTACTCCAATTGGCGGAAATGCCACGCAGTACTTATTATTACTATGTTTAGCAATCAAAGAAAGCTGACAAATATGAAACAATTAAAGAAAAAATAACGACCATTTATCATGAAAACCAGGGCCGGTACGGATACCGCAGGATAACACTTTTTTGGTTTGTTAAAATCAGAACTGCTTTACTTAAGAGAATTCAGCTCAATGGAAGAGTTTCATATTGAATTGGAAAAATATATTGATTATTATAATAACAGAAAGATTAAGAGCAAACTAAAAGGACTGAGCCCTGTACAATATAGGCTTCAATCCTCATTAGCTGTTTAAATAACTTTTGTATAATTTTTGGGGGGCGGTTCAAATTCTCGCCTCTTATATATCTTACCATATTTCATATTCCCCATATTGACTGAGATCAACGTATCCTTGAACCAACATCTTCCTACATATTTCATTACAGGTTTCCAACGATAAATCTCTTATACTGTACCTTACTCTTCCAGCGTAAAGCATAAGTCCAGAATAAGTGCCATTTTTTGCACTTTTAATGTTATCTACATATCTCATATGATCCAATTCTAAAACAATTAAACTTCCTAAACTTTCGTTATGTACACACAACGCTCTCATATTCATAATCAATCCTCCTAATTTGATATATCATCATTACTTATGATACGATAGAGGTGTTAATAGTTGATTAAATCTTGTTTTTATTGTCTGGTTAAACTCCACTTCATACTTACGACTATAAGAGGTATATTTTAGAAAAAGAACAGAGCCTTTGCTCTGTTCTTCTAAATGTAATTATTAAGCTATATCTTCGGTACTATTAAAAGTGATTTTATGCTCTGTTGCGTTTATTTCACAAATCATGGCATAATAAGTACGCTCTATACAAATGTTTCCATTAGATTTTAAACTAATCAAAACTAATGCGGTTCGTTCATCATCAATTACAACAGCGTTCGTACCATCTTGAACTATTCGATATTCTTGTGTAAATTCTAACGTCCATTCTCCAAGTTTATATGTGAACATCTAGTTTAATCCTCCTCATTATTTACCTACTATTTTACCAGCGGAATTCAGAGAAGCAACACGTTTTCCACTTAAAAATAGTTTCCATGCTTTGACTGTTCCATCATATCCTGAATGCCCGGCGGTATCTTTTTCAATGGTATATCTATTATCTTTTTTGCTAGTAAACACACCAGATTTTTTATTTTTTGGTGTATTTCCGTTTTTATCCGTAAATTGACCTAAATCGATTTTGTCGTTAGAACCACTAACTTTAACTTTGTTAGATACAGAATCAGCAGCATCTTTCGCTTCTTGTTTCGCAGAAGTTTTTAACCAATTATGAAAAGTGTCATAAGCCCAAGTTCCGGCCGCATAACCTACCGCGCCAATAACTATAACACCAGTAGCTAATAAAGCAACTTCACCTAGACCGGGAACAAAATAGACTGCAACAATTCCTGGTCCTGCCATTAGTGTAGTAGAAGATTTGTTTTGATTACTTTGCTTAACTAAACTCTTTTCAGGAGTTGTTGCATTAAGTAAATCAGTAAATTCTTTTTGTGAAAAATATTTACCGTTTACGTAGATATAATCATTGGCATTAATTGTTTCAATGCTTAGTGTGGTTGTATTACTTGCAAAAGCAGTAACATTTGTGCTCATTAACATAACAAATGCAAGTAACAGTGTCAACAACCTTTTTGTCTTTTTCATAAAAACCCCCTTCAATTCTGTGTTTTTTTGATAGTCACATGGAAAATTATACCATATTTTTTATATATTGTCATCTTAATAAAAGTTATGTATACCTACTTATTAATCAGCATTTTATTTACTCATTACTTCTTCAATGTACTCTTCCTTTACTGGCAGTAATTATGTATTGTTCTCACTTTACTATTAATACTTTGTGAGGTATACACTTCCGTTTAGTATGTGCTAAAAGTGGATGCTGAAAGATTTAACTGATAAGATCACTGGTGTTTTTTTATAAAATAGCCTTACGAAATTACAAATAAAATGTCGATTAGAAATAGGCTCTATTTATTATTTATTACTTTTCAAAATCCTTATTGACTTATACTAATTATTGTGTTACATTAAAATAGTATTTTAATAAAGTCTTGATTTCGCATATATTGGTAAGTCATTATTCTATTGATGATTTACTTATATATGCGATTTTTAGTTTTAGCTAATATAAATTTAATTTAAGGAGGTATCTTTCATGAATAAAGGTACTGTAAAATGGTTTAATTCACAAAAAGGATTTGGTTTTATCAGCGATGGACGAGGCACAGAATATTTCGTTCATTTCTCAGGTCTTGCTATGGACGGTTATAAATCATTAGAAGATGGACAATCTGTAACATTTGATATTGCAGAGGGTAATCGTGGGCCACAGGCCGTTAATGTTTGTCTCGCATAAACTAAGTGATAAAAAGACTGCTCATGAGTGGTCTTTTTTTTGTTATCTAAACAGAAGCGAAAGAACCATTTCTTAGCTATAAATTATTCTTAATTCTCTTATATACATCACTTGGAACAATATTTTGATTGCCGAAATTATATTTTATGAATACTGCTTTAAAATAGTGTTCTATACAGTCATAAGATATTTTGTTATTCGCATAATCGTAAGAAACATAAGGAGGTCATAATATGAATTTTATTAATATTAGTGGTAATCTTCATGATAAGCGCATTTTAGATATTATCTCCCTTAGTCAGTACATGCCTACGGAAGAAAAAATGAATAGTCTTGCCCACAAATATGAGACAGACGCCGATATTTTTGCTTTTGCCTGTAATGTTAATGGCATTCCTTGCGGTGTAATTATTCTGAAGCACCTAATCAATGACGAATATGAAATTATGAGCATTGCTACCAATCCATCTGTTAGAAGTAAAGGGGTTGCATCAAAACTGATAGCCTTTGCGTCGAAAAATCTCAATTGTAGTATAATAAAAGCTGAAACAGACGATGACTCTATTGGATTCTACCGAAAATGTGGCTTTCAGATAGTATCCTTAGGTGAAAAATATCCGGACACTGTTCGTTATCTCTGTACCTTCAAATTACCGTGATTTGCTGTCTTCTTTATATTGATATCTTACACTCGGACTTTCTAAGCATCGCCCATTGCCGGTATTTTTTATATAAAAGCCTTGCGAAATTGCAAATAAAATGTCGATTAGAAATAGTCGCTATAACAACAATATTGCTTGCCTTTTTCTACTCTTTCAGTTACAATTCCTATATGGAGACATAGCTCAGCTGGGAGAGCATCTGCTTGACGTGTAGAGGGTCGCAGGTTCGAGTCCTGTTGTCTCCACTTTTCAACCCTGGTATATGCAAGAGATTATTGTATATATCAGGGCTTTTGCGTTTCCAGATTTATTAATTTTTAATTAAAAGGCATGAATTTACCCATCAACACAACACGTGATTGCACGAAATATGAAATCTAAAATGATATTGTTTCTTTATTAAGCCCGGCTCCGAATTACCACCCTTTCCCAGGTGTGCACAGAACAGCGTTTTTGAATTTGACGATACAAAGCCCGATTTTGAGTTTTATAATGAGCGTTGTCATGAATTTTAACATGCGGTAATGGTCATATATACACCTATCATCTCTAAATCACCCTGATAAAACAAATATACTTTATTCAACTAATGCTTACCTCGAAATCGTGGACAACTCAGCTATCTTGAAGTTGCCCACTTTCTTTTTATATCCCAATATAGATATCGTCTGGAACAGGATACGACCTATGAGTATATATTAGAAAATCAATATTGATATTTGAAATTATAAGGAGTATTATCTCATTAAGATAGTAGAAATAATAACTATCTCATTTCAAAATAATAAATAAAAAAATGACTTAATGCTTCCTTAATGTTCAAAACTCATACACCATATCCAAACTAATTTCAAGGCAAATTTGCTTACCCCTTATCTTTTATCGTTAAGTGAGCAAATTATCGTTGATTTTCTCTTCATAAGAGTGGATATCTCACCATGTGTCATTATGGAAAGCTGGGTGGTGCTTTACACTGTAAAAAGGAAACGTTTTACCCCAAAAGCTACGGAACACTCTACACAAAGCATTATCAACGGATCAATAACATTATAGTAGGAGGAATTATTTATGGAACAATGGCTAATGATAGCAGGAACTACTGTTGGAATACTTGTGTTGCTTTACCTGCTCATTTTCAAAATCCTTGGGTTAAGAGTCATCAGTTCTAATGAGGTGGCTGTCGTTGAAAAATGGTGGAGTCCCAAGGGTTCTCTTAAGGATTCCATTATAGCGCTGAACGGGGAGGCTGGTTATGCGCCTGGATTGCTGCGTGGTGGTATCCATTTCAAGTCCGTTCTAATGTACAAAATACATAAATACCCTCTTATTACTATCCCCCAGGGACAAATTGCCTATTTATTTGCCCGTGACGGTTCTCCCCTCTCCCCGGTTCAGACGTTGGGACGTATCGTGGAGGAAGCAAACAATTTTCAGGATGTCTCGGGATTTCTTAAAAACGGTGGTCAGCGGGGTCCTCAGAGAGGGATTTTGAGAGAAGGAACATATGCCATCAATCTGGCTCAGTTTATTGTAATTACCCCCAATAGCATTAAATTTATATCCGGTAATTCCAAGCAGGAGCAAAATGAATTGGTGAGTATGCAGAAAACCTTGATTGACAGGGATGGGTTTACACCTGTCGTTATCATGGGCAAAGGCAATGAGTCCAGTGATATGATGGGCATTGTCACGGTGCATGACGGAACGTCGATTCAGCAGGGAGAGATTATTGCTCCGGATATGGGCGAAGAGCATGCCAGCTTTCAGGACCCTGAGAAATTTCTGGAACTTGGCGGCAGACGAGGAAAACAGATTCAGGTATTAACGGATGGTACCTATTATATTAACCGCCTGTTTGCTACGGTGGAATTCCGGCCTAAAACAGTCGTCCCCATTGGCTTTGTAGGCGTTGTAGTTTCTTTCTTTGGCCGCGAAGGCGTGGATACCTCGGGAGAAAACTATAAGCACGGGGAACTTGTCAGCGTTGGATCAAAAGGCGTACTTGAAAAACCTCTGATGCCTGGTAAATATGCGTTTAATACCGATGCTGGTAAAGTTGTACTCGTTCCAACTACTAATATTATTTTAAAATGGAACAAAACAGAAACTGGAGATCATAAGTATGATGAAAATCTCACTGAGGTGGATATTATCACCAAGGATGCATTTGAGCCGTCACTCCCTCTCTCCGTTGTAATGCATATTGACTACAAGCAGGCACCATGGGTCATTCAGCGCTTTGGTGATATTGGTATGCTGGTAAACCAGTCGCTCGATCCGCTGGTCAGCGCATATTTTAAAGATGTGGCACAGACGAAAACGCTGATTGAGCTGATACAGGAACGTAGTGCCATTCGAGAGCGGGCTGTCTTAGAAATGAAGGAAAAATTCGAAAAATATAATCTTCAATTAGAGGAAGTTTTAATTGGCACCCCTAAAACAACAGTAGCCGATACCCAAATTGAAAACATTTTGATGCAGCTTAGGGAACGTCAGATTGCCGAAGAAAAAAAGGTCACCTACCAAAAGCAGCAATCCGCAGCGGAAAGTGAAAAATCCCTGCGTGAAGCACAGGCCATTGCAGAACAGCAGAGCTTCCTCACCAAATCCAAAATTCAGATTGAAATAGAGGGTAACAATGGTGCGGCTCTTGCAAGCCGTGCAGAACAGGAGTCGAATCAGATTATTGCACTGGCAAAAGCTAATGCTTCCAAGATCAAGCTGGAAGGCGAAGCAGAAGCTTTAAAGGAATCAAATGTCGGTCTGGCCAAGGCTCAGGCCATTGAGGCCCAGGTCAAAGCTTATGGTGGTGCTGAATTTAGAGTCATTCAAGAGGTTACCGATAAGCTGACTGATGCAATTAAAAACACAACAGTCGATATCGTTCCTAAGACTGTTGTACAGATGGGAAGTAGCGAAAACGGTTCTGCAAACAATTCCGGCGGAAATAGCACCGTTATGGATACCCTGCTTAAATTCATTACATTGGATAAGCTTGGCGTATCTTTGGAACATAATTCTCAATCCTCTGCTAAAACTAATACTACTACTGCTCAAGCAATTGGTTCTATCGCAAAGCCAAACCAAGGCCAGGGTGTAGATCGTACGGAAATAGAATCTACAAAAAATGCAGAAGCTAATATCGACAAGGCTAATGAATAAAAAATGAGACATTGCATTGAATTTTTTTAAATTTTATTACGCAAAAATCCCTTCAGACTTACTAGTTTGAAGGGATTTTTATGACTTAATACGCTAGATTTGATATAGAAAAGAGGAATGAGAAAAAATCATTCTATTACGCATTAAGAACACAGTCCTGTCCACAAGCACTTCCCCACTTAGGAAGGAATGTAACAAATTTATCTAAGCAGTAGAACACATATTGCTACTGGACGGTTGGCAAAGGTTCAACAAAACGATGTTTCAAACACGTAACATATTCTTAAAGCATCTAAATTAATGGTAGCATTGCAAATCTTCTTTCATAATATATATCAAAGATCATAAGGTCGAAAACCATGTATATGTATACCCATCAAGGAAACTCTTATTTTTCCATGCAGCCTGCATATCAGATGTCATTCATAAGAATTCTTCACGCTTCCCCTGATGCTCCTGCCGTGGACATCTATGCAAATAATAATTTAATTGCAGAAGGACTTTCCTATAAACAATTAACCAGTTATCTTCCTATTGTACCTGGTAATTACCAGATACAGGTATTTCCCGCAGGCAATCAAACAAACGCTGTCATAGATACAAATGTGACAATTCCTCAAGACAGCGCATTTACGGTTGCGGCTGCAGGCGAATTAGCCAATATAGGTTTAATGGCTATTCCTGAAATGTTCACGCCAAATATGCCAATGGGAATGGGAAATGCTTCCTATGTACGTTTTGTACATCTGTCTCCAAATGCTCCAGCTGTAGACATCACACTGACAGATGGAACGAAACTCTTTGAAAATGTGTCCTATGCTCAATTTACTGATTACATTGCTGTAAATCCTGGAACCTATACCCTTCAAGTCAGACCAGCAGGAGGCAATCAAGTTGTATTAACAATACCAGATGTGTATCTTACGCCAGGTGCTATTTATACCATTTTCGCAGTCGGTCTTGTTGGAGATACGCCACCACTGGAAGCAGTTATTGCTACTGATGGTGAATACCAATAAAATGAATTCAATGGCCCACATAAATACGTTTCTAAAAAACGCTGTTTATGTGGGTTTTAATGAATCACTAATCCCATAAGTTTATCTAATTCTTATCTCGTCTCTTCCATCAAAAATAACCTCCTCTCTTTTAAATGAACAATATAAAATCATCCGATAAACGGGGTAACCTTTCAAGAATAATAATGAACGCTTTAGAATATTTTCATGATAGTTTAAGAATACTTTCGTTGTAGTTTTCATGATTATTATATACAATAAAAATGTTATTTCAAAAAATAAAGTATTTTTGTATAAATTAGCTGTCAAAAATTCAGAATGAAACTTGTAATGTACATTATGATTCACGACTTAATCATAGATAATTCTACATTTTGAAGCATATTACGATTATGGAAGATGTTCTATAAGTCCGGTAAAAATATCAATGAGGTGCAGCATGAACAATCTATCAGATGAAGTAAAAAATAACATAATAAATGGACTGTCAGAAGCAGAAGTTCAGGAAAGAGTTGAGGAAGGGCTTGTAAATCGCTCCACCATCACAACAGGAAAATCAGTCAAAGAGATTATCCTGTCTAATACTCTGACCTATTTTAATCTGATTTTTCTCATTATATCCATTTTATTAATCTACGTAGGTTCATTTCGGAATCTTACATTTTTGCCCATCATCATTGGCAATACCATAATCGGAATTGTACAAGAGCTTAGGGCAAAACAAATACTGGATAAAATGAATATTATCAATGCTCCCCACTCCATCGTAATCAGAAACGGGGCGCAGGAGCAAATCCTATCTGAAAATCTGGTAAGGGACGATATCATTTTACTAACAGCAGGAAATCAGATATGTGCAGATGCCGTGGTAATGGAAGGAACGGTACAAGTCAACGAAGCTCTTTTAACCGGGGAAGCAGATGAGATCGAAAAGACTACCGGAAGTAAGCTCTTATCGGGCAGTTATGTAGTAGCCGGACAATGCTATGCTAAATTAGAGCATGTTGGAAATGACTCTTATATAACAAAGCTGACTGCAGAAGCAAAAGCTATGGGTAACGATGAACAGTCGGAAATGATTCGTTCTATCAATCAGCTGGTTAAATGGATTGGAATCGGAATCATACCCATTGGTGCACTTTTATTTTACCAGGGATATGTTGTGAATCAGGAAACCATGCAAAAAAGCATTGTTTCCATGGTGGCAGCCCTGATTGGAATGATTCCCGAGGGACTTTACCTTCTTACAACCATCGCACTGGCCTTAAGTACTATGAGATTAGCGAAAAGACATATCCTGCTTCATGATATGAAGAGTATAGAAGCACTGGCGCGCGTCGATGTGCTTTGTGTGGATAAGACAGGAACCATAACTGAAACAAGAATGGAAGTGGATGAGTTTATTAAAAGCATGACCAACCAGGAGCTTTCAATTACGGAAGATCCGGAACAACTTTTAGTGGACTATGCGTTTTCAATGGCCAACGATAATGCTACCATCCATGCCATAAAAGAGTACACTGAAAAATTAAATATAAACGTAGAAAGGCGAAAGCCTATAAACATCATTCCCTTTTCTTCCACCACCAAGTACAGCGCTATAGCCTTCGAGGACGGAAACTTTGTCCTTGGTGCGCCTGAATTTGTTATGCGGGAGGATTATAATACCATTGCACCAGAAATCAGTTCCTATGTTAAAAATGGACACCGAGTCCTTGTATTAGGCAAATACTGCGGCAGCAATATGAAGGATGGGCTTACGGACAAAGTTGTGCCTTTGGGATACATTGTTTTAACAAATCCCATACGAGAAAATGCAAAAACCACTTTCTCTTATTTTAAAGAACAAGGGGTCACCGTCAAAGTCATATCTGGAGATAATCCGGAAACGGTATCAGAGGTTGCTAAACGTGCAGGCATTGAGAACGCAGAACGGTTTATAGATGCAGGAACCCTTAATACTGATCGCAAGCTGGCTGATGCACTGGAACAGTACACTGTATTTGGACGGGTCACTCCAAAGCAAAAACAATTGCTTGTACAGGCACTGAAAAATGCAGGACATACTGTTGCAATGACCGGAGATGGTGTAAATGATATTCTTGCTATGAAGGACGCTGACTGCAGCGTGGCAATGGCCTCAGGCAGTGAAGCTGCAGCTCAGGCAGCCCAGGTTGTTCTTCTGGATTCGGATTTCGCTCATATGCCGGACGTGGTGCTGGAAGGAAGGCAAGTAGTCAACAACGTGCAACGCTCTTCCGTTTTGTTTTTGGTTAAGAATATATTTTCCCTGTTACTGGCCTTGTTGTCTCTGTGGTTTTCCTTCACATATCCATTGGAGCCTTCTCAGATTTCATTAATCAGCATGTTTACCATTGGTATTCCTGGATTCTTGCTAGCTTTAGAGCCAAATAAAAAGCGGATTGAAGGTCATTTCCTTAAAAATGTTATGTTAAAAGCATTACCAGCTGGTCTGACCGATGTACTGGCAGTGGCCTCTCTTGTGATTTGCGGCCAGGTCTTTTCCCTTCCGAAAAATGATATAGCAACAGCATCCACCATGCTCCTTGCAGTGGTAGGTTTTATCATACTGTTTAAGATCAGTGAACCTTTCAATCGGATTAAATACGGGATTCTTATTTTTAATATATTTGGATTGGTATTTTGCGGTATCTTTCTCAACCAGCTGTTTGCAATAAGCGAAATGTCCAAGATATGTGTATTGTTACTCATAGTCTTTTCCTTTGCTGCAGAGTCCTTGTTCCGGTATCTTACAATACTTATAGAGAAACTGGATGAATTGTATTCCAGAATAAAGCACAGAAAAAAATAAGCTTCACAATCCCCATAGTACAAATAAAAACGGGCCTGATTGAAATAAATCAGATGCCCGTTTTTATTAACTTCAATTCTAAATTTTGATTTTTATTGTGGTCCTATGTATCTAGAACTGTCAAACCCAAGAATCGGGAAAAAGATGACTGGCAGTACAACCAGACCAACGGTAAAACCAATGCTCTTTTGAAATGCTTTGGAAATCTTAGCACAGTAAATGATATATAAAACCAACTGTGCCAAGCTTGCGAGACTGGATATAAAATCAATACTAGAAATGTTTCCAATAAAGGAAACCACCCACACAACAATGAGAGCGATAAAATATATGGCGCTTCCAAATGCAATCTGAGACATAACATAAACATTATAAAATGGTATCAATGTGGCCCAGCCTGGTTGGCCTGCTTTCGTAAAAATCTTCCAATTGGCCACGATTAATAAAATACCGATTGCTATAACTAATACAAATACAAATGCGCCAAATGCAGCCAATGATGCATATAAACTACTATCCATGAACAATTCCCCCTTTATTTTTTTATTATTATACAATAAAGGACTTTATTTTACAATATATTCCATAATAATATTTATTATTATTTTTAAAATTATGATTCATTTCCTTAGGAGCACTAATAAAAAGAAGAACTGATTTCATTTGCAACAGAGGTTAGGAAACTATCTTATTGAAGATAACGGTCTTTTCCTTTAATGAAATTTTACCTACCTCATAACCGTAGGCAATCAGCTCTTTCTTATAATTTAAAAAAGAATGATCTATCTCAAATCCAAGGATATCCTGTACTTGGGCGAATGTTAGTTTGAAAGACATATCCTCCTTCTTGCCTACATATTCCCATAACTCATTATACTTACTCATAATACCTGTCTCCTCTCTCATATCCATTTATCTTGTCTCTTATAGAATAAAAGCTTATAATGTTATCATTTTATCTCAAATAATCCCAGCTATCAACAAGAGAATGAATCGTAGGGATATTTTCTCCTTCACAGACTCTTCACAGTTTTCTCAAATTCTCGTCACAGTTTTCATCTATATTAATATTTACAAAGAGGTGAAAGACCTTTTACATATAACTTTTTTCATAGAGCCGGCAGAAGTTCCCCCCTTTTGCCGGCTTCCTCCCCTGATTCCAGCTTTAAATCAGAACACATCTTAGTTACCAGTTATTTGGGGTGCTTAATTCTCGTTACGATTTTAAATAAATATAGACTTGAATCTCCAGTCTTGGTATATTATAAGTAGTTACCTTAGTAAGCAGCCACTTAAAAAGGCAGCAATATTGCTCGAATTTAGTCAAGAGCCTGATTGGGCCAGAGATAAGAAAAGGAGTTGATACATATGCCAAAGCTTAATGACCTGACCAAAGAAATAACAGCAAAAGTAATCAATCAAAATATGGATTATGTAATAGAAAAAGTGAGCACTACCGTATCCAGCAGTTCCTATAAGCACATGGAGATCACTCCGGATACTGCTGCACTGATTGGATGTGTTACAGCAGCTTCTGTCAGCGTTTCCGTTGAGCTTGCTACCATCGCAACCCTCTCTATTCTATCGGAATTAGGTCTTCTGGAGATTGATGAGAAACCATCTCTCCATATAGTTTCTGCCAAAGAAGAATAGATAAAACAGCCGGTCATGTCCATTCTCATGACCGGCTGTTTTTACGGACAGATTCTGCTTGTTCACAAGTACAGGATTCCTACATATAATACTATTACAAAACAACTTATCGAGCAGAGAGGGAGGGGTACACGGCCAGTGTAAAAACCGCCGCGTTACTGCCTTACTACAGATAAACAACTCATTTTCTGCACGCCCTTGTGCTCCTTCCTTCGGTAAGAAGTTTTGTAAAACTGCCCGATCATAAGTATGGAACTTCAAAAGGGTGGAAGCCAACGCATCCTGGCCTCCACCTTTTTTTATTATATAGGAAAGTTCTGCGAACTCCCCTATATAATAAAAAGCACGACCTGCAGGATGCATCTTGTTAATCCGACCTTCTCTTCGTATTAGGCCCCATGCCTTCCCTGCGTGAATTATGGGTCTGATTCTGATTTTCTACTTTTCCCTTATCATTGGTATTGTTGTGCACTTCAAATTCATTTTTTATTACGTGCTTGTCTTTTTTATTTTTGTCCATTTCCATCACCTCAATCTTAGTATGGCTGGGAGCATAAATTTTATGTGAATCATCAAATAATGTATAATTGATTTACAAGTGCACAGTATAATGGTGAGGTGATGACCATGTCCTATATAGCTCCCGCCGTTCAGGCAAAGTTTGAAACGCTTTCCATCGATCTAAAGAATGAGATTCTGGAGCGGAATGTTCAGATTAACACCATTTACGACTTAATCCAGGTGCTGGAGGAAATCGTAAACGGGAAATGATTTTCCCAAAAAAACAGGCCGAACGATTACCGTCCGGCCTGTCATAATGTGTTATTTAAATTATCTGCAGAATCTTGCGAAAGAACCACACTGGCTGAAATTGATATTACAAGTTGTTTTACCCTTTGTGCAGTTGCTGGTATTTTTGTTTCCAGTATTGCAGTTGCTTCCCTTTATTCCGTAGCAGTTTAATAAATCATTAATATTTCCGTACTGTGTGCTGCAGTTTGATGAATAACGAACGGCTGGGCTGGAACAGGTTGCTGCCTGTGCTGTCATAGGTACACCTGCTACGGTAAGTACGGTTGCTGCTGCTAAAACAAGTGTTGATAACTTCTTCATGGTAATATCCTCCTTAAATGTTACATATTGATTACATTTCTGTTACAAACATATGATAACATACAGGAAATGGAATTACATTAGGAGAAAAATGGCAATTAACCTTTCATTTCCAGTTGATATTCGTCCAGTCCCAGCTTAAGCGCTCCCATAATTCCCTGATTGTCATTTAAGCTTGGTAATACGATATACTGATCGATATCAGAAAGCTCTTTTGTATCAATATATCCGGCAAGCTGACGCTTTACTTCTTCCCTGATTAACGGCATCAGATGCTCCTGATGCATGACACCGCCGCCAATAACGATTCTCTGTGGTGAAATGACCATAATATAATCAACAAGTGCCTGAGCGATGTAATAGGCCTCTAATTCCCATACCTCCTTGCGGTCTGCCAGCTGCGTCCCCTTTTCTCCCCAGCGGGCCTCGATGGCAGGTCCGGCAGCTAGTCCTTCCAGACAGTTCTTGTGGTAAGGACACGTTCCTTCAAAGGAGTCTTTTGGATGTCTCGATAAAAGAAGATGCCCCCCCTCCGGATGAAGCATTCCGTGAAGAAGCCCTCCATTTGTAATGATTCCGGTTCCAACACCAGTTCCAATGGTAATGTACATGCTGTTTGGAAGCCCCTTGGTAATTCCCCAGGTAGCTTCTCCAAGGGCAGAGCCATTGACATCGGTATCAAACCCCACCGGCACACTTAAAGCGTCTTGGAATGCTTTTACAATATTATAATTTTTCCATGCAAGCTTCGGAGTGGTTGTAATACAGCCATAAGTTTCTGAATTTCTGTTTAAGTCAATGGGTCCGAAACAGCCAATACCAAGTGCCTCAATTTCCTTATCAGCGAAATACGCAATCAGCTTCGGCATGGTTACATCAGGTGATTCTGTTGGTATGGATACGCGTTCAAATATTTCCCCATTTTCATTTCCAATGGCACAAACCATCTTTGTGCCGCCTGCTTCTAATGCCCCAAGTCTCATAGTCTCCTCCTGCTTATTCTGGATTGGAACAGATGATTGACATCGTTCCTTCAAATCTGCACACTCCACTCTCTGCCGGTACAATAAAATGCTGCCCTGCCATAACAGAGATACCATTGACGGATCCTTTTCCGCTTAACACACTTACATTGGTAAAATACTTATGAAACTCTATAGAAAATACACCGTTTATATCATATTTGTCCACGGAGTAATAGGGACAGCTTACAAAATGAGTGTGATCTGCTCCCTCAAGTGACTCTGTCACCGGTTTGCTCTCATCGGCTTTAAAGGGTGCGTTTATGGTATCAATGCTTTGTTCTATATGAAGCTGCCTTGGTTTTCCGTCCTGCAAGCGGTCATAATCATACACCCGGTAAGTGATATCACTGCTCTGCTGGGTTTCTAAAATCATGGTTCCGCCCTTTATGGCATGAACGCAGCCTGGATTGATCTGAAAAAAATCACCTTTATGAACCGGAACTTTACGGATAAACTCATCCCACTTGCCGCTTCGGATCATAGATTCCATCTCTTTCTTATCCTTAGCATAATGACCGATGACGATTTCCGTATCAGGTTCACAGTCTAAGATATACCAGCATTCTGTTTTTCCAAGGGAACCATTTTCGTGGATACCGGCATATGCGTCATCGGGATGAACCTGAATACTTAGGTCCTGCTTGGCATCTATGATCTTTACGAGAAGAGGAAACTGCTCTCCTTTATAATGGCCGAAAAGCTCTGGTCTCTCCTTCCACAAACTGCCCAGCAGCTTTCCATCGTATCTTCCCCCTGCGATTTGACATTCCCCATTCTTATGAGCGCTGATTGCCCAGCATTCTCCTGTGGTATCGCCAGGAATATCATAACCAAATACATCTCGCAGCCTGGTGCCTCCCCAGATGGCCTCTTTAAAGACAGGCTCTAAAAACAAAAATTCCATCTGCTTCCTCCTTATGTGGTCAATTTTCTATCTGACATTATTTTAACTGAATCTATACAAAAGGGAAAGAGGTATTTCTATATTCTCTCAAATTTACCACAATAAAAAAGTGCTCAAACGTTGCCTGGCTTGGCTCATTTCAACACTTTTTAACCTTATTTACTGAGAATCTTTTCCATATACCTCAATCTGAGTCAAAGCTGGGAACGGGGATGGATCGTCTGCCTTTATGAGATTGCTTAACCGTATCCAGGTGATATGTTCGCGCTTTATTTCAAATACATGGGGTTTACTGCTCTTTTCCATTTCTACTACTTCTGATGTCCCGTCAGAGAATGTAAAGGTTGCCTTTACCCACCAGTTATCGTGAGGGAAATCCGAACGTGTGTAGAGAATCAGGGTATCAAAATCCACAGGACGGCCAAATTCAAGAGTAAGCTCTGCATCATCCTGACGGTTGATGCCCCAGGACTCATAAGGCCATTCCCCATGGGATTCGCCGGCAAGAACCCCGTCAATGGCGTTGCGGGCTGCAAATACCGCTTCTCCTCTTGTTTCTACATTCGCAAAGGCATGTGGGTAACAGCCAGTATCCCCATGCTGGTCCATTACATTCTTTCCTAAATTCCGGTAGGATTCCTCTTCATACGAAGTGGCAGTCCGTATGGTAAGATAATGGCGTTCTCCTGTAAATGCTTTTGGATTATAGGATACCTTTTTCTCCCCAAAGGGAATGAAATATGTTACTTCCCGCTTTGTTATATAGACCAGGGATTCGTCCATACAGTCATCAATCCTGACAACATAATGGGCGTCTGTTTTTTCCGTAGATAGAACGATTACGTCCCCTTCCTCATATTGTCCTTCAAATACGAGGATTGCCTGATTCTCTCCTGATGCCAGAGCTTTTTCCCTGCCATCTTTATCTTTCACAGCAATTGAAACCGAAGCCATTAGAATTCCTCCTGCTCTTCCTGCTCAAAATAGTCTTTGTATTCTACTTCAATCTGGTACTTCATTCTCTTCATGCTATAATACAGATGCTCTCTTAGAGATCGTTCCAGGCCCTCTATATCCTTCTTTTCCAGAAGCTCGAACAGCTCTGTGTGTTCTCTTATGATTCTGGTAAAATCCGTTTCAGTTACAAAATCAAGCATACGGAACCTTGTATAATGTAACTGTTGAGCCTGTATCATGTCCCACAGCTTATTCTTACCTGTGGCCCGGTACCAGATGGCGTGCATCTGCGCATCCATACGGTAAAACTGCTCCGGTTCAAATCCCTTTTCCTGAATCAGCGCCTGCTGCTTTCGGATTAAATAACGGACTTCTTCCATCCACATGGGAGTAGCCATTTCCACAAAATCCCGCATCACCATAGTTTCAACAGCAACCCTCATATAGATCATCTGCTTTATGTTATCCAGGTTTAAAAGGGTTACCTGAGTTCC
The DNA here is from genome assembly GCA_000526575.1 of Clostridium sp. 12(A). Classification (GTDB taxonomy): domain Bacteria; phylum Bacillota; class Clostridia; order Lachnospirales; family Lachnospiraceae; genus Lacrimispora; species Lacrimispora xylanolytica. Next base: position 1,750,234 of record JAGI01000002.1, read on the forward strand.
GGAATACGGTACGGAAATGACAAAGCCCTGCTCCTGCAGTCTTCGTACAGCCTCCCTGACCGGAGTCCGGGAAACGCCAAAACGTTCGCATATTTCATTTTCACCGATCATCTGTCCAGGCTTTAATTCCAGGTCTAAAATCTCCTGTTTTAAAGTCTCAAACACCAGCTCACCACGGTTTTTATAGGTCTTTGTTTTTCCTTCCATGGATCTCTCTCCGTCCTCTATATTATCAGCATTAAAAAAAACAGGGGCAAACCATCGAAGCCTGCCCCCATTAAAAATCAATCTGATTACTGCGGCTGCTTGCCGATGTAAGCTAAAATACCGCCATCTACGTACAGAATATGTCCATTTACAAAGTTGGAAGCATCGGATGAAAGGAATACAGCCGGACCGGATAAGTCCTCAGCCTCTCCCCAACGTCCTGCTGGAGTTTTTGCAAGAATGAACTGGTCAAATGGATGCTTGGAACCATCTGGCTGAGTCTCACGAAGTGGTGCTGTCTGAGGAGTTGCGATGTAGCCAGGTCCAATGCCGTTACACTGGATGTTGAATTCACCGTACTCAGAAGCAATGTTCTTTGTCAGCATCTTAAGACCGCCCTTAGCTGCTGCATAAGCAGAAACAGTCTCACGACCCAGCTCAGACATCATGGAGCAGATGTTGATAATCTTTCCGTGACCTTTTTTAATCATTGATGGAATAACAGCCTTTGCTACGATAAATGGTGCATTTAAGTCAACATCAATAACCTGTCTGAAGTCTGCTGCAGACATCTCGATCATAGGAACTCGCTTGATGATACCTGCATTGTTAACCAGAATGTCGATTACGCCTACTTCCTTTTCAATCTGAGCTACCATAGCATTAACGCCATCTTCGCTGGTAACGTCACAAACATATCCGTGAGCTGTGATGCCCTCTTCCTTATAGGCAGCAATGCCCTTATCTACTAATTCCTGTTTAATATCATTAAAAACGATGGTAGCGCCTGCTTCTGCAAGAGATTTTGCAATGGCAAATCCAATACCATAGGAAGCACCTGTTACTAAGGCTACCTTTCCTTCAAGGGAAAACTGGCTTGTTAAGTAATCCTTATTCATGATTCAATTCTCCTTTTCCTGTGTTTTTTTTGGTCAGTTATTTCGTCATTGCTGTAAACGAGTTTGTATTCAAACTTTATTATTTGTATACAAACTTAATGACTTGTATATATGCTAACATATTGCACATACTTTTTCAATGTACATTATTGCCAAACAATGGTGTTTTTATTTAGTCATAATTTTTCATGTGATAGAATGGAGTTTCCTAATATAAAAAAACCGGCTCCCATAAAGGGAACCGGAATCTTTTATTTATGATGGATTATCTGCAGCTGCAGTTCGTATCGGTATCACCCATAACTGTATTTTTAGTACAACCAGTTGCTGTCCAGAAGCCATCACGGAATCCTGTCTCATAACCATCTTTAAAACCGGCTGCATAACCCTGACGATAGCACGCATTCATGTTGGCATCGCTGACAGCTGGTTTACAGTTATTGCTGGCGTTGCTGGTACAGCAGTTGGAGTTCCAGTTATTATTACTGCATCCGCAGTTATTCCAATTATTACAACTCATTTTATATTTACTCCTCATTTATCAGGCTTGTAATGTATTTTATGCTGATATACTTAAGATGTGAGTTTTAGAACAACTTTTTATCAATTTTTTCCTTATTTTTTCGAGTTCTCTTTTGTCTCCATAGGAGTGCGGAAAAATTGTAAATTTTCTATACCTGATAAATTTTAATACTGTCTCTGCTATGTAATTCCTGCTGAAAATATCCGCTCTCTCCGTTAATCTCTAGCATAACCTGTCTGGTCAGATTCTTAAAATCAAGACCCGAATATTCCAATATGTCCATGAGATAATAAGGCTGGTTGTCAGGCTTCGGAGGCAGTGTTAATGGTTTTTCATTGAGAAAAACAGTAAGCTCTCCCCTTACTTCCTCCTTGTTTTGAGATTCCAAAACCGGTTCAAGATGTATGGATGTGGACTTCATCTCAGCCGGAGCGGAATGAATTCCAGGTACAGGTATGACATCTGTCTCGTCCTCTTCTATGGACAGATCCTCATCTTCTATAACTTCTTCTATCGTAATACTGTCACCGGATTTAAGTGGGATATCGGAATGTATTCTTTCCTCATTTATAAAAATCAGCTTATCCGGGCCAAGTTTTGTTACATCGGAAAGTTTGGCCTTAGCACTTTTTCCATGGGTGGCTGGTACAAATACGATCCAGTCTTCTGAGTTTACAGGATCAGAAAGCTGGGCTTCCTCTCCATTGACCTTTAATACAGATGGCTCTGCTTTTTCTCCATAAAATATAGTTCTTTTTCCATTTACAGAAACCACCAGATTTTGTCCGGAACGGCCAATCATATCCTGATAATTGTAGCCGTTCATCATAAGCACATCCATTACTGTAAAGCTGCCATTTCTAAATATTTTAGCCGGACGGTCATTTAAAACAATCCGGTAACTGTCATTTATAATGTTAAAGCCTGCGGAAATAACGATACCCAGGGGAGTTGCATACTCTGGATTTTCCAGATCGTACTCCTCGGAAAATGCATTTATCTTAAAATTATTACCTGCAATGGCAACTCGTTTGGAATCTATTTTCAGATGCTCTACGATACCTTCTTTTAACCCTGACAAGCGGCTACCGCCTCCGGCCAGGAATACTGCTGATGGCATTCCTCCGTTGATTTCAAGAATCTTTTCAGATATCTCTTCGCATAGCCTTGAGGAGGCCTCCTGGATACTTTGAAAAATTGAGTCTTTGGTAATGGTCTGTTCAAATCCAAGAATATCAGTAAACTGGATCTCTTCTGCCTCGTCTATCTCTGCCTTTATCTTTTCTGCGGTTTCAAAATCCACCAGATATTCTTTCATAATGGATTCTGTTATCTCATCCCCTGCAAGAATAGCCATAGTATATCCGGTCACGCTTCCATCCCGGCACACGGCAATATCTGAGGTTCCTGCGCCAATATCCACCATTGCCAGATTTAACAGACGGATATTCTGGGGAATTGCCGCATTGATGGCAGCAATGGGCTCTAACGTGAGGCTTGCTACTTCCAAATTGATCTTATGCATAGCGGAATAAAGACTCTCCACCACCTCTGTTGGAAGGAAGGTGGCGATGATATCAGCCTTTAATACACGTCCATGATGATCGATTAAGTTGGATATCATGTAGTTGTCCAGATAATATCGGCTTACGGTATAACCTACCAGATAAAACTGCCGGTCAGAATCTTTTCCTTCCCGGTCCATAAACATCTTTTCAGCTTCACTGATTGCTCCTGCTTCCAGCTTGCTGACGGATTCTGCATCAATTTTCTGGGCTCTGGAAAGCTCCATCTCAAAGGTAACACTTTCTGTACGAAGCGCCCTTCCTGCTGCAGCCACACACACCTTATTAAGCTTACAGCCCAGCTTTCTCTCAAGCCTGTCCTTTACCTGTCCTGCGATTTTTGCGACCTGCTCTATGTCTTCAATCTGTCCATCAATCATCGCACGCTTCGTATGCTCGGCCCTCTCTATGGCAACGATATGAATTCTCTCCCCATCCGGCATGCCTACCATGCCGATAATACTCCGGGTTCCGATATCCAGTGCGAAAATAGCCTGATCCGGAAGTGTGTCTGTCAAAATGCTATTTCTGTTATCCATAAATAATGCCCCACCTCTTGTATATTTGTTTTTATTTTACTAGCATAAATTGGCTCCGTCAATCAAATAAAGGAAATATTTGTGGAAAAAACGCTGAATTTGGCGAATAAAATATGACTGAGGCATCGATTTACGTTACTCGAAGTTAATTCGTTACTCAAATAATTCTTTTATATCTTTCATTGCCTCCTATTACCATTTTTTGTATAATAAGATATAAATAACATAATTATGGGGGAAGCTATGAAAAAATTAAAAGTATTATTAACTGCAGCATGTTTTTCTTTCCTGTTTTCAATGGAAGCCTTTGCAAATTGGGTGCAGGTTGATAGTGGACAATGGAAGTATGATTTATTTGGTACTTATATATCCAATCAGTGGGTTGAAGATGAAGGAAACTGGTATTATCTAGATGATAACGGCATTATGTTGGCAAATATTACACAGGAAATCAACAGTGCCAGCTATACATTTGATACCTCCGGGAAATGTATGAATCCCGGCACAATAGATTATAAAAATACAAAAGCATTTATAAGGGAAGATATTGGGTTTTCAGTAGATATTCCGACAAAAGTGACTACAGATGCATTTAATACAACAGATGAAAATTTTTCCATCGAATCTGAAGATTTTTATATTAATTTGGGATTTGCTAATATCGAACCAGACCTAAATCCTTGGGGTTATGGACTTCAAGCAGAAACTCAGTTTTGTAAAGATTACCAAAATGATGCCGTTCAAGTTAGTACCTCATATAAAAAATTAGGCGATTTTTATATGTATTATAGAGAATATCTATTATATAACTCTGCCTATATTGACTTCTATAGTTATGTAGAAGATCATAAGGTAATTTCTATCGTTCAAGTTTCATACAGTAAATCTAGCAGGGAAAGATCAACGGATATTTTAAATACACTTAAAAAGATATCATAGTTTACACTAAAATCGATTTGGACTTGTGTCAGTAATATGTAGACACAAGTCCAAGTATTTTTTACCTTCTATAAAAGATACTATATAAAAGTAATTGCTGCATCTCCCGCACGAGGAAAAAAGCCAGTTTGACCTGTATTTACAATTTGAACATAATCATAAACTTGATATCCTCCTCTTGGTCCCTCCTCTTCTAAATTGGGGACAAACCATTTCAATACTACTATCTCAGATCCCTCTGGCACTTCTATTGTATCTGATTCTGTTGATAAGTACGAATTGTTCATAGTGATATGGACTCTATCTAATCCCATAGATTTTAATCCGATTCTTCTTATCGCAATTTTAGCAAAATCTGATATATAATCTTCATTTTTAGTAATTGGAATCAAAGCCTTCAACACTTTGCCATTAAGAGCAAGCCTCCCTAGGCTGATTATTGCATTTAACTGTACATCTTCGCATGGATTTGCTAATAACTCTAATAAAGGCTGTATAGATGCCTCACCATAAGCTAACCATTGAAATGAACCGAGATAATAAATTCCATGATCGGCCATACCGTTTATAAAACAATCGCCGCCCGGAGTAGTTTCCCATAATCTTTTAAGGTCTTCTGGGTTGTCATAATATAAGTCAGTGATTAACAATTCACTTCCACTGTATAAGACATTGGGATTTTGTATGTTATTTATTATAGCTAATAATTCAGTTGACATTCCAACTTGATTTGCTATGCAGTCTAACGTATCACCAGGTCTGGTAATATAAAATGGACCAGCCCCTGCCTTAGGAATATCTGATTTGGATATGTCATCGGGTATTAGCAAAGGCTCACCCTCTGCGATAAAATCTGGATTGCAGATTATATTCGCATCTAAAATGGAAGGAACTGTAGTTTTAAATCTTTCAGCAATTTTAAATAAAGTATCATTTGATTTTACAACATATATCATATTAATTCCTTTAATCTTTTTATTATTATATTCTGATATAAAAGATAGTGGAACATTTATTGGCAACATAACTTAGCGTTGCTTATAGATTTCGTACAAAAAAATCTTAACATATTAAGTAATTATGAGGGTTGCAAAAAGCTCCAAGAATAGATTTGCACTATATGCTATCGAATGTATGATACTAAAGGAATACAAATATTGTCTCAGTTTGGCGTCCTGTCCAGTCAAAAAAGACCTGTCTCCACATGCTTCCAGTTGTTTTTTCGGGGCTAGCAAACTCACATCTTTTATGGTTAGAAGTTGTTTATATGATTATAGGCTTTAATATTTCTCCTATTCAAAAAGGCCGTATAGTCTTTGATAAGACAAAAAGAGCGGGGATTCTTCCTCGCTCTTTCTATCATGAATATAAAATATCTACATACTATCTTTATTTAATTCATTATTCATTTGATCATATAAGGAAGCGATTTTATCTCTATTTTCATATTCAGTAGTTAAGATTTCTCCAATAAAAATAAATATGATTCCAAATAAAATACTTGCTATTATACCACTAATTGCAACACCAAAATTATAAGATCCATTAACATATCCACTACTGCTATATGACACTAATCTGTATGCATTACCTGCAAGAAAACTTCCTATAATACCAATTACTATTACTCCCCAACCTAATGCATTTGCTAAATCATTCTTACTCACAATTATTTCCTCCCATACTTTTAATACTCCTATAATATCATCTATTAAAATAAATTGGAAGCTAAATGGAGATTTAAAGCTGTTTTTAAAGGATAGGAATATGTCCTTGCTATTCTTCATCCTTTATAAAACAATCAAATTAAAAGAATATAATTATATAACCATTCTAATTTTTTAAACTATATGTACCACGTTAATTTCAAATTTATCTTTATGGTACTGCTCGTATTTGCTGAGAAATTAATTACTTATTCCCCTTCATTATTGTTATTTTTTAACTCCTCTAATACGTATAAATAAATTTAATATTTTAATATTTTAATATATAAAGCTAGCATCCAAAATTAAATTAATATCATATAAACTCTATTTTATCGGTTATTCCTTTTTATTACTAAATATAAAAAGCGGCTGCAGCATAAATACGCTGCAGCCCGATCATTTTTAGCATGGTTTTCTAATATCAAAACTTGGATTAAATGCGTAGAAGTTCTTGCTATCCAGATTATCCTGAGTGATGCGGAGTGCTTCACCGAATCTCTGGAAATGAACGACTTCTCTTTCTCTTAAGAAACGTATCGGATCACATATTTCGGGATCTGTTATGACACGCAGAATGTTATCATAAGTACTGCGCGCTTTCTGCTCTGCTGCCATATCTTCTACTAAATCAGTAATGGGATCACCCTTTGACTGGAATTCACAAGCATTCTGGGGAATTCCACCTGCTGCCTGAGGCCAGATACCTGTTGTATGATCAATATAGTACGGTCCAAAGCCAGATTCTACTACCTGCTCTGGTGTAAGGTTTCTGGTAAGCTGGTGAACAATTGCTGCTACGATCTCCATATGAGCTAATTCTTCCGTCCCGATATCCGTCAAAAGGCCTTTACACTCTTTATACGGCATAGCATATCTTTGAGAAAGATATCGCAAGGAGGCACTTATCTCTCCATCGGGTCCACCTGAGTTCAAAAACAGATATTGAAAGCAAACAGGAGGAAGTTTATAATGGACTTCCTCCTGCTTGTCATTATTCCTCATTTTCATATTGTTTACGGTTCTCTTCATATCTCAGGGTATTGGGACCTAGAAATTTACCGGTTTCCCAGTGGTTTTGGAAGGTCTCAGGCCTGTTGTCTGTCTTTTTCGCATTTTCTTGTGCTTTGGCTTTTTCTTCTTCTTTTTTCATAATCATCACCTCATAATTAGTCTGTCCCGTTGACAGGGAATTATGTAAAACAAAAACTCATAATCTTTTAAACTTATCCATATATTGTAGAAACATTCCTTTGCGAGGCATTTATGCAGACGATTACGAATAAGACACTTGCAGATACCCTTTATTATGAGGATATCCCTGTTCTTACCTATACAATTCACTATCCATACTTTACTACCACCTGTGGTTACACAACTGCCTGGAGGATTAACAACTTTTATAGATTTCAGGCGAAACAAAAAGAGAATTACGCTCGTACCACACTTTATAAGGAGGCAGTGGAGCAGGCAAAGTATCAAAAGGAAAATAATTACCCATTTAACAACTATGAAGTTCTTTCCATCTATCAAATTACATACAACAATAACTGTATCGTTAGTCTCTATACTGATTATTATACGTATTTGGGCGGAGCCCATGGAACTACAGAGAGAACGTCTGAGACCTGGGACTTTCAAACAGGGAAACGCCTCAGTCTTTCTGATTATTTTCCTGATGATCCTATGTTTATGGAATCCATTCTTGCTGAAATCAGCAGGCAGGTAACAGATCGTCTGGAAAAAGAACCTTCTACCTATTTTGAAGATTACCCTTCTCTAATACAGGGGAACTTTAATATAGAAGGATTCTACGTGACACCTGAGGGAATCGTCATTTATTACCAGCAGTATGACATAGCCCCCTACTCAACAGGAATACCAGAATTTTTATTACCATTTCAGAACTGCACGAAAAATTCTAATACATAGATAACAGCCCTGGCCAAGTGTTCCAGGGCTTTCCTTATTTCTTATTCCAGGGTTTAAAAGAACGTATTTGGCTTAACAGTGTAGATGGATCTCCCTGAAAGCAAATAGCTCTGTCGTCTATATAGCAGATGGCTGGAACCTTTTCCCATTTAATATCATCCACCTGGATCTTGTACTCTTTTAAATACTCTTCAATTGCCTTTTTTCCTTCTGCACTTGATGCCCTGGAAGAGACGACCACTACGTCATAGCCTGCAGCTCTGATGCTATGGATGGCCTCCCTGATTCCTTCTACCGGCTCATCCGGTATCACTTCCGCACTTACGTAACGCTGTTTATAGCTATGGATCACACCATCAAAGTCAAATACCACTGTCCTTTTCACGTTTTTCCTCCTTTAATCCCACATCAAATTTTCTCTACTCATTACATTTTGGCCCCTTTGATACAATCCTATTCCTTGGAGGAAATGACTCCACCATTTGCATCATCTATTTCACTAAAACATCACATTTTCTACAAATTATCAACACATATAACCTGTATATTAACATGTATAGAAGGTAATAACCCTTTTATTCAAAACTTTTTCATACTCAGCCGGCAGGATGGTATCATTCTGCCGGCTTCCTCCATTTAACCTATTTTAGTGTCTTAATACGCTGATATCCCATGGATTCCATAAATTTGTCCTGTAGCACTTCTGCTATTTCCTCTCTTTTTTCCTTTGGCAATGAATCTATAAGAATCGTTTTACCATTTATTTCTATGTAATTTTCTATTACCGGCATTTTATTCATAATCTCCGCCCCTTCCTGATAAAATGTATGTGACATGGATTGTACTTGTTTCGCCATTTTCCATGGGGCAAGCAGAAAGAAGTGATTATAGATTGAAAAGATATGAATCCAATGAAACCGGGGCTGCTTATGTAAGGGTAAGCACCAATGATCAGACTGAATTATCACCAGCTGCTCAGGTAAGAGAAATTATGAAGGCTGCAAAAGCAGATGGTATTATCATTCCAAAAGAATATATTTTTATAGAAGAAAGAGGAGTAAGCGGCCGCCGTGCTGATAATCGGAAAGAATTTCAGCGAATGATTTCCATTGCAAAATCACAGCCCTCTCCCTTTCAGTATCTTTATCTATGGAAATTTTCCAGATTTGCAAGAAACCAGGAGGAAAGTACCTTTTACAAAAGTGTTCTCCGTAAGAAATGCGGGGTAACCATCAAAAGTGTATCAGAGCCTATTATGGAAGGCATGTTCGGACGTTTGATTGAAAGCATTATTGAATGGTTTGATGAGTACTACTCATTTAATCTCTCCGGAGAGGTAACGCGGGGCATGACAGAAAAGGCCCTAAGGGAAGGATATCAGACTACCCCTTGCCTTGGTTATACTGCCCGGGGAGGTGGAAAGCCGTTTCTTATTCAGGAGGAAGAATATAAAATTGTGGAATTCATTCACCAATCCTACCATAACGGCATGGATTTATCTTCCATTGCCAGAGAAGCGAACGAAAGAGGGTATTTGACCAAGAGAGGAAATTCATTTGACAGACGTTCCATCGAACGTATATTGACCAATCAGTTTTATAACGGGATTGTCATATGGAAAGACATATCCTTTCATGGGTCTCATGAAGTAAGAAGCTCCGTGACCTCTGTCTTTCATGACAATCAGAGCCGGCTTCAAAGGGAATTTCGCCCCAGAAACAGAAGAGAAAGCTCCGATTGCAGGCATTGGGCCTCAGGTCTCCTGACTTGTGGTTATTGCGGGGCAAGCCTGGGGTGCAACAGAGCTGGTAAAACAAATCTTAAAAATGGTTATTTTCAATGCTGGCGGTATGCCAAGGGGACTCACTCCCAATCCTGTAGTATTACCGTAAGCAAAGCAGAGACTCTTATTCTGGAGTCCTTAAAAAATGTCCTTGATTTTGGGGAACAAGAATGTGAATATAAAAAGAAGCCAGATTTAATAAAGGATGACGAAGCAGAAAAAAATAAAGCAGCCCGTCTGAGGAATGCGGCTAAGCTGGCAAGAATTAAGGAAGCATACGAAAAAGGAATTGATTCCATAGAGGAATATAAATGCAGCAAAGAGCGCTTAGAGAGCGAAAGAATGGAATTAGACAGACAATATAATGATATAAAAAGAAAACTGGTTGATAATGTCGGTAAGAAAAACAGCCGGCAGCTGTTCAAAATCAAAAGTGCTTATGAAATATTATCCGACCCAGATACCGATAACACGATTAAAGGGACTGCTTTAAGGACTATTGTAAAAAGAATCGTTTATGATAAGGAGCGTAATACGGTGAGGTTCTTCTATTATTAAAGTACTATAACCAGTAGAACCAGGGTTCTTTTGTGAAAACTTATCTGCTGTTACAATAAGGCCCGCCGTACTGACTCATAATGAAAGTGGCAATCTTGGGATTGGGAGTGGTAATGTTTACCGGATACTGTAATCTTTTTTCATATCTCCACATCAGCCGCACACTCCTTCCCATGGCCATGGATCATTAATCCAGGTCCAATAATTTTTATCCATAACACCATCTGTCATCAGAGGGCCACACTGCTCTTCATACGCCTCAACTGCTCTTCTTCTTAAATCTGAAACATAATAATAAAAGTTTAATGCATCCTTATCACAGGGATGAGTGTCAAGATACAATACCACGTCATCCAATGCAAAACTGGCTTGGTAAACATGTTTTAATAACATATCGCAATCCACGTTACTGCCCATGGTATTGCCCATGTTACAATCGATGTTACAATCCATGTTACAATTCATATTACAACTCATCAGCGGCACCCTCCCATCGTAAATGGTTTAAATAAATCAGGGAAAATTGTACCCATATTTATTGCTGTTTCAACAGAATAAACCTGCTGCCAGTTCTGCCATGGCACATAAGCCATTCCAACTGGATATTGGTCAATGCATTCGGTAGCTGCTTCAGCAGCGGGAGGCGGACACCAGCCCGGACATACGTTGGGAGCTGGAGACCAGCAGGGACTCGTAGCTGGAGATGTGAATGAGGGCTCAGGACATTTTGCCGGCATTACGCAGCTTGGTTTTTCTGGACATTTTGCTGGTTTTACACAGGAAGGTTTTTCTGGACATCTTGCCGGCATCACACAAGAGGGTTTCTCCGGGCATTTTGCTGGCATTACACAAGAAGGTTTCTCTGGACACTTTGCTGGCATTACACAAGAAGGTCTTTCCGGACATCTTGCCGGTTTCACACAGGAAGGCTTTTCTGGACATCTTGCCGGCATCACACAGGAGGGTTTCTCTGGACATTTTGCTGGCATTACGCAGGAGGGCTTCTCTACACATTTTGCTGGCATTACGCAGGAAGGCTTTTCTATACATTTTGCTGGCATTACGCAAGAGGGTTTTTCTACACATTTTGCTGGCATTACGCAGGAAGGCTTCTCAACACATTTTGCTGGCATTACGCAGGAGGGCTTCTCTACACATTTTGCTGGCATTACGCAAGAGGGTTTTTCTACACATTTTGCTGGCATCACTCTTGCTGGCATCACGCAGGAAGGTTTCTCCGGACACTTTGCCGGCATCACGCAAGAAGGTTTCTCTGGACATCTTACTGGCATCACACAGCTTGGTTTTTCTACACATTTTGCTGGCATTACGCAGCTTGGTCTCTCCGGGCATTTTGCCGGCATTACGCAGCTTGGTCTCTCCGGGCATTTTGCCGGCATTACGCAGCTTGGTCTTTCCGGACATTTTGCCGGCATTACGCAGCTTGGTCTTTCCGGACATTTCATGGTACAATTATTTGCAGCGCTGTTTGATACGTTACAGCATGGTCTTTGGTTCCAGGAACATGGGCCAACAGAAATATCCTGGCGGCTCAATGGTATGGGAGCTGGTACTGGATCATTGGTCCTTGCCGGGCCTGAGCCAAGAGGCATATCAGGGCGGATTACCGTACCGGGGCTCATAGACATATCAAAGCCCATAGCAGGCTCCCATGGGTAGGATGTACCGTTACGGTCGTAGCCGTCGGGATATCCTTGTTTTGCATAACAATCCATAGGATGTTTGACTCCTTTCAATTATGAAAAGTTTCTACTATCAATCTATGAAAGGAAGACTCTGTTGTGCAGGGCCAGCAGAAATTTTTCCACTTATTTCAAAGCCTGAGCCATGGCAGGGGCATTCCCAGCGCTTGTCATATTGGTTCCAGATCAATCTGCACCCCATATGGGGGCAATTGACTGCTCCAGGCTTAACTCCTGCTGACAATCCTTTTACTGACTCCAGGCCATGTTCTGCAAACCGCAGAGCGGACGCTTTTATATGATGTCTCTGAGGAGAAAATACGGCGTCATAAGGCGTTCTCTTACCAGTTATATGCATAGAAAGCATTTTAGCGGCTACCATGGAAGAGCTCATCCCCCATTTGCCAAAGCCGGTGGCAACGTACCAGTCCGGGCGGAAGGCTGAAAATGTTCCAATATAGGGAATGCTGTCTAAAGTCATGCAGTCCTGAGCCGTCCAGCTTCGAAACTCTTCTGCCTGATGAAATAAATGCTCTGCCGTATGCCGCATCGTAATAAATGGGTCCGTATCCGGTGCTTTCCCCGTCCGATGGCTCCCATAGCCCAGGAGAAGCTTTCCATCGTAATTTCTAAAAGAATAGGCTTTTTTATCCACTCCCAGATACATTCCCTCAAGATCCTCTACCGGACCAAGTTCCATAACATAGCTTTTCTCCTGATACATTTTTGCAAAATAAAATCCAGGCACATTAACGAAAGGATAGTGGGAAGCAAAAACAATCTTTTCTGCCTTTACTACACCTCTGTCCGTGATTACATCATGTCCCTGTACTTTTAATACTTTTGTCCGTTCATATACAGTGATCCCGGAGGAAATCTCTTTTATAAATTCCAGTGGGTTAAATTGTGCCTGACCGGTAAATCGAACAGCCCCGCAAACTGGAAATGGCAGCTTTGTCTCTCTGACAAAAGAGGCTGGCATACCAAGCTCTTTTGCTGACTGGACTTCCTCTAAAAGTTTTTTTGATTCCTGTACGGAATAAAGATAAGCATCTTTTTTCTCATAATGGCACTGAATGGAGTATCGTTTGATCAGCTTTCCATACTCCTCCACAGCTAACTGATTTGCCTTTCCGTATAGTCTGGCAGATTCTTTACCAACGGATTTTTCCAGTTTATGATAAATTAAATTGTGCTGAGATGTGATTTTTGCAGTGGTAAAGCCTGACTGTCCGCTTCCTATGCGGTTCGCCTCCAATACAACGACGTGAACTCCATGTCTTTGCAAATAAAATGCAGTCAAAATTCCAGCCATTCCAGCTCCTATGATCACAACCTCAGTCCGTTTGTTTCCTGTCAGGGAATTACGTCTGGGAATTAATGTTGAATCCATCCAAATTGATTTCATGTTTAACCTCCTGCATGCGTTCCATACCAATAGTATTCTCCCAATTTTTAGAATAATGCTTATGAATTTCCTGCCAATTATTTCTTGCTTTCACCCATTAATTGTCATACAATAACTTAAGACACAGACTGAAGAAAACAGGAGGCAGATTCAATGAGTTGGTTCCGAAAAACAAAAAACAAACCAGACGGGACGGTGGTTAAACCACAGGTTGAATCACAGGCCGAATCAACGGCTGAATCAGCAGCTGAGAAATATAAGCTGGAACGGGATACCTTCTATAAGCATTTAAATCAAGCCATGGAATCAGGAGAACGAGGCGTTGTATTAAAGCTTTACATTGAAAACTTCAAGCGCCTGAATCAGATTTTCGGATATGATTACTGTGAATCTCTTTTAGAACAGATCCTTGATTTTTTAAGGGAATTGACACAAAAGAACGTTTATCATTATATTGGTGTGGAGTTCATCATTATTTTGGACGGATATACCCAGGGTCAGGCTCTTTATCTGGCAGAAGATGTGGCAGAACGGTTTGACCGGGCATGGAAAGTGAATGGTACCGACTGTCTATGCTCAGCTCAAATGGGAATTTGTTCCTATCCCGGCCATGCGGAAACGACGGATCAGATGCTTAAATGTCTGGATCTTGCTGTTTCAAAAGCGGGAGAAGGTGGACCTAACCAGGCCGTTGTTTTTGATACCGCTTTGTATCAGCAGCTTCTGAGAAGACAAACCATTGCACATTATCTAAAGACAGCTCTTGAAAACGATGAGGTGGAAATTCGTTACAGGCCTACTCTAAATGCAGGTACAAAGGTATTTGTCCGGGCTGAGCTTTATATGCGCATCTTTATTAAGGGTCTTGGACTGATCGGTGCAGGTGAATTCCTGCCCGTGGCGGAAGATTCCGGGCAGATCAAAGCTATACAGTATTACGGACTGAAACAGGTGTGTGAGTGTATTTCAGAGCTTCTAAAAAAGGGGTGTGAGTTTGAATCGGTGGCTCTTCCCATCTCCCCGGTACTTCTTTTGCAGGAAGACTTTCCCCAGGAAGTGAAACGGGAGCTGGAAGAATATGGGATTCCCAAGGGAAAGCTGGCTTTGGAAATTCAGGAATCTGCTCTGACCACGGGATACTTAAATGCAAATGTCACCTTGCAGACCTTAAAGGATTTCGGGGTTGAGCTGATTCTTAATGAATTCGGTTCCGGCTATTCGGGAATTTCCACGATTTTAGACCTTCCGGTGGATACGTTAAAACTGGAGCGTTTATTTGTTTGGCAGCTGGAAACCAATCCAAAATCCCGGTATATTATGGAAGGCCTCATCCGAATGGCAAGAGATTTAAACCTTACCATAATTGCTGAGGGTGTGGAAACAGAAAACCAGGTAACACTTCTCACAGAAGCAGGGTGTAATTACCAGCAGGGATTTTACTACTCTCCTACTTTGGAGAAACAGGCGTTGTTACGAATCCTTGGTATGTCCTTAGATGATTCCATTCCTCTCCTGTCAGAAGAAAAGCAAAAGATGAGCCGATCATAAAAAAGAAGCGCTTCCAGCCACCGGGGCGGGAAACGCTTCTTTTTAATATTCATTTCCAATCACTGGCTGGCTTTTCACCGCCAGCTTTTGTACTTCCTGAGACTTTTCATAGAAATAGCGGATAATATCCTTGCGAGTAATTATCCCGATGAAATTCTTCTGGTCATCTACCACAGGGACGAAATTTTGCTTTAGTGCTTTATCGATTAAGCCTTCCATATCAGAATCCGCATAGACCGGACGATTGTCAGATCTTCTGTCAATGGCCGCCACAGTTACCCGCTCTGATTCTTTCAGGCTTAGATTCAGCTTGTTCTTAATCCCCCAAAGCATGTCCCCTTCAGTTATGGTACCAACGTATTTCCCCGTACGATTAATAACAGGTATGGCTGAGTACTTATGATACTCCATCTTCTCCAGCGCCTGGCGCAGAGAATCATCCTCGTAAATATAAGCCACTTCGTTCTTAGGTGTTAAAAAAAATAATATGTTCATAGCCACACTCCCCGTTTATTGTTCGGTATCA
Source organism: Clostridium sp. 12(A) (assembly GCA_000526575.1). Taxonomy (GTDB): domain Bacteria; phylum Bacillota; class Clostridia; order Lachnospirales; family Lachnospiraceae; genus Lacrimispora; species Lacrimispora xylanolytica. The sequence continues at coordinate 1,766,070 of JAGI01000002.1, forward strand.
GTATAGCAGATGACTCTTAATCGTGTATGAACAATTTATTATTTTTTTATAACTTTTTTCCAGAAGTTTTTATTGTTATTTCATCTGATTCAGAGGATCAATGGCTTTGTCCTCATGGGTAATTTCAAAGAATATGTTTGCTCCTTCTACGGAATAATACTTGGTAGGTTCAGCCACATAGCCTAATACCTGACCTTCTTTCACATATTCATTTTCCTTTACCTGCATCTCTTTTAACTGACCGCAGACAGCAGTATATTTGTTGCCCATATCAAGAACAACGTAGTTACCAATTTCTTCATTGGCTCCGATTTCTTTCACCTTAGCATTAGCTGGTGCGACAACCGGTGTGCTCACATCTCCCTGGATCACAACGCCTGGATTGCATTTATACTGGTCCAGAGTTGGGAAGTAGATGGTGGAATCCATGCTGTAGTCTAAAATGACATTTCCCTTTACCGGCCATGTCATTCTGGTTGCATCGGTAAAATTAAGTACCATAGACTTTGCAGCATTTTTGTCTGTTCCGGCTTTTACTGCTGGTGCCTGTGTTTCCTGCTTTGCAGTTGCTTTTGCTGAATCAACTGCCTGCATTTCTTCTTTGCTCTTGGTTGCATTGGAATCTCCTGCAACGGCTACTTGTGTTTCCTGGGGAACTGATTCCTGAACAATCATATTGCTCTGATCCGGAACTTTGAGATAAGGGCTTTCTCCTCCACCATTTCCTCTTTGTACAGTAATAACTCCTGCTGCAGCTACTATAGTCAGCAGGCCTAGAACCAACAGGACAAGGAATACTTTATCCTTGAACATTTGACCTATTCTCTCTTTCACGTTTATCACCTCGGTAATATTCTTACCAAGTGTGAAAGAGTTATACAGGATTAATCACAATATTTTTATAAAAATATGAGAGAATTTTTTCTGCGGTCCACCCCTCCTCTGCTTTGCATTTTGCCCCGAACTGGCTCATGCCGTACCCATGGCCGATTCCCTGGCATACAATGCGGATTCCTCCCTCATATTCTTCAAAGGAATAGGAAGTGGACGGCAGCCCAAGGGCACGCTGGATATCTTCTCCGCTGTATGTTTTGGTACCAATCTGAATCTGTCCCACATAGCCACCTTCATCCCGGCTGATAATCTGAATGCTTCCTGGAATCTGATCTGCCTTTACTGGCACATCTCCTGCTATCTGATTGATTTTTCCTGCAAAATCTTCTTTGCTTAATTCATTCACCGATAAATATCCCTCTGCTTCCACATCTCTTTTGCATTCAACAGGCTGCAGATAAGGGTGATTATCATCTCCCTTTCTTGTCTTACCGGTGCTGGCACGATGAAACAGGGGATCTATCAAGGTATCATTATAGGTCATAACCATCTTTGACGTAGAGCGCACGGCATCCTCAATGAGTGTATAGCTTGCCACAAATGATTCGCTGCCCCAAAGCCGCTCCATCTGCTTTTTTTCCAGGTACTCCATGTGAAGCTCTGATTCGTTAATTTCATTTTTGCCATTCATTTTACCATAGATATAAGTCCTTGCAATGATTGCCTGGGCTCTTAGGGCTTCTTTTCCATAGTCAGCTGGCATCTGTTTTGCGACTACTCCCGGGAGATATTCTTCCACATCCATGGACGAAGATGCGCCTTTTCTATCAAGGATAATGGTCTTTCCGCTCATTTCCAAAGGAAAGCTCTTTTTTTCTTCTATTTTACCCGTCCAGGCCAAAGTTATTATATAAGGAAATAACAGAGCGATGATGCATGCCATTGTTATTTTTTTCACCATAAACATACCACCTTTCTGCCTGGATAGAGAGTGTAACTTTATTTTGTCCAAGGCCTCTTTCAATATATGCAAAAAAACGCCCCGGAATCACTTCCGAAGCGTTTTAATCTTTATTCTTCCAGCTCAACTTTTACCTTACTTAAGTGCCAGATATCATTGACATATTCTGTTATGGTTCGGTCTGAGGTGAATTTGCCGCTTGAGGCCACATTTAAAATCGCTGCCTTGGCCCACCATGCTTCATCCTGGTATGCAGAAGCGATTCTGCTTCTTGCCTCTGCGTAGGACTTAAAATCCTTCAGGATAAAATAGGTATCTGCCCGGTCGCTGCTTATGGTATTTAATAAGGAATTGTAAATGTCGCGGAACAGCTCCGGGTCTTCCGGGGAATAGTAGCCGTTAATCAGCTGCATAAGCACCCGGCGGATCTCATAATCCTGATTGAAGATTTCCATGGGGTCGTATCCGCCTTCTTTTTCATAACGGATCACTTCATCCGAAGTCATGCCAAAGATGAAGGCATAATCACTTCCTACTTCCTCTACAATCTCCACATTGGCTCCATCCATAGTTCCAAGAGTGAGAGCGCCGTTTAACATAAATTTCATGTTGCCGGTACCAGAGGCTTCCTTACTGGCTGTGGAAATCTGCTCGCTGACATCAGCCGCCGCAAAAATAATTTCTGCATTGGAAACCTTATAATCTTCAATAAAAACTACTTTGATCTTGCCATTAATACTCCGGTCATTGTTGATTACCTCAGCAACTGCATTGATCAGTTTTATGGTCAGCTTCGCTCTCTTATATCCGGCGGCTGCTTTGGCTCCAAAGATAAAGGTTCTTGGAACCATCTCCAAATTTGGATTATCCTTTAACTGATTGTATAAGTACATAACATGAAGTATGTTTAGCAGCTGGCGTTTATACTCATGAAGCCGCTTCACCTGTACATCAAAGATGGATCTTGGGTCTATCTCGATTCCGTTATGTTCCCTGATATAGTCTGCCAGACGGACCTTGTTCTGATACTTGATATCCATAAATTCCTGCTGGCATTTAGGATCCTCTGCATAAACGGCCAGACGGCGAATGTGAGGAAGGTCAACAATCCAGTCCTTCCCGATCTTCTTTGTCACCCAGTCCGCAAGGAGAGGATTTCCATGAAGAAGAAACCTTCTTTGGGTAATGCCGTTTGTTTTATTGTTGAATTTATCCGGCATCATCTGATAAAAATCTTTTAATTCCTGATTCTTTAAAATCTCTGTATGAAGCCTTGCAACTCCGTTGACGGAAAAGCCGCCTACAATGGCCAGATTAGCCATGCGGACCTGCCCGTCATAGATGATAGCCATGCTTTTTACTTTATCCTGATTGCCGGGATACATCTCCATGATCGTTAGCTGGAACCGGCGGTTTATTTCTTCTACAATCTGATAGATTCTTGGAAGGAGTCTGGAAAACAGCTCAATGGGCCATTTTTCAAGAGCTTCCGACATAATGGTGTGGTTGGTGTATGCACAGGTCTTTGTGGTGATCTCCCATGCCTCATCCCAGCCCAGGCCATACTCATCAAGAAGGATTCGCATGAGCTCTGGAACGGCTACGGTCGGGTGGGTATCATTAAGCTGGAATACGGTCTTTTCATAGAACTTATGGATGTCCTCATGGGCTTCCATATATTTTTTCACGGCTCTTTGAACGCTTGCAGAGATAAAGAAATACTGCTGCTTTAAGCGTAATTCTTTTCCAGCATAGTGGTTGTCATTGGGATATAAGACTTCTACAATGGTCTTTGCCAGGTTTTGCTGCTCCACAGCCTTTTGATAATCGCCTTTATCAAAGGAATCCAGGCTAAAGGTGTTGATGGCTTCTGCATCCCAGATACGAAGGGTATTCACCACGTTGTTTCCATAGCCTACAATGGGCATGTCATAAGGCACGGCACGGACGGACTGATATCCCTCCTGCACAAAACGTTCCTTTCCATTTTCCCATACAGTATTGACGTAACCGCCGAATTTTACTTCGGTGGCATATTCGGCCCGGCGGATTTCAAATGGATAGCCATTTTTCAGCCAGTCATCCGGTACCTCTAACTGGTATCCATTCTCGATCTTCTGTTTAAACATACCGTAACGATAGCGGATTCCGCATCCGTATGCCGGATAGCCAAGAGTTGCCAGGGAGTCTAAAAAGCAGGCCGCAAGACGGCCAAGGCCGCCATTGCCAAGAGCCGGGTCCGGCTCCTGGTCTTCGATGGCGTTTAAATCAAAGCCCAGCTCATCTAAAACTTCCTTTACCTCTGGCTGCGCCATAATGTTTATGATATTGTTTCCAAGTGCACGGCCCATTAAAAATTCCATGGAAAGGTAGTAAAGCGTTTTTACATCCTGCTTTTCATACTCCTTATGGGTCGCGATCCATTCATCGATAATCACATCTTTTACTGCATAGGCAACTGCCTGGTACATCTGCTCTTTCGTTGCCTCATCTACTGTCCTGCGAAACACGTTCTTCATATTAAAGAGAACGCTTTTTTTAAAGGTTTCCTTATCAAATCCCATGCCCATTCCACAAAACCTCCTCACCGTTTACTGAATCTTTTCCACTCCTAAGGTCACGTTTTCCCCGTTAATGTTCCATTCTTTCACATATCCGGCTGCTGTTCCAAATTGAATGCTGTCTGCAAGGACCTCGCTCTTTACTTCCTCTTCGTTGTCCTTTAAGATTCCTTCAATGGCTTCATTGTCCTTACTGTACACCAGAATGTGGTCCATGACTTCAAAACCAGCTTCCTTACGCATGGTCTGAATCTTGCTGATCAGCTCACGCACAAAGCCTTCTGCTAAAAGCTCTGGTGTCAGATTGGTATCCAGTACTACGGTTATGGTATTATCTCCCTCAGATACATATCCTTCTGTCTGAGCGGTATCAATGAGTAAATCTTCTTTGGTGAGCACTACTTCTGTTCCGTCAAAGGTAAAGGTGAGCGCTCCGGTTTCATTTAAGGTATCCATTGCCTCATTTCCGTTGATTTCAGAAAGGGCATTTTTAATGCTTCCAAGCTGTTTGCCGTATTTTGGACCTACGGTCTTTAACTGTGGCTTGAAGCTGTAGGAAGTGAAATCACGTACATCATCGGTAAATACTACCTTTTTCACGTTCAGCTCTTCCTCAATGATCTCCTGATAAAAAACAGGCAGGCTGTGAGGTGCTTTTACGAACATCTGGCCGATAGGCTGACGGTTTTTGATGTTAGCTGTATTTCTTGCAGCACGGCCCATTACTACGATTTTTAACACTTCATCCATATCTACTTCTAACTGCTTGTCGATAAAGGATTCTTCTGCAACAGGATAATCGCAAAGGTGAATGCTTTCCGGTGCTGTTTTATCCACTGCGCAGACCAGATTCTGATAAATCTGCTCGGTCATAAATGGAATGAGAGGAGCTGCGATCTTACTTACGGTCACAAGGGCTGTGTAAAGAGTCATATAAGCATTGATTTTATCCTGCTCCATTCCCTTTGCCCAGAAACGCTCTCTGCTTCTGCGGACATACCAGTTACTCATATCATCTACAAATTCCTGAAGAGCTCTTGCGGATTCTGGAATCTGATAGTTCTCAAGGCAGGTATCCACTGTTTTTACCAGTGTATTTAACTTGGAAAGCAGCCATTTATCCATGACTGGAAGCTTTTCATAATCCAGAGAGTATTTTGTCGGGTCAAATTCATCAATATTCGCGTAGAGCACAAAGAATGCATAGGTATTCCAAAGAGTACCCATAAACTTACGCTGTCCTTCCATAACTGCTTTTCCATGGAAACGGTTTGGAAGCCATGGGGCACTGTTTACATAGAAGTACCAACGGATGGCATCGGCTCCATATGTCTCAAGAGCATCAAACGGATCCACCGCATTGCCCTTTGACTTACTCATCTTCTGACCATTCTCATCCTGGACGTGGCCAAGAACGATAACATTCTTATAGGGTGCCTGATTGAAAATAAGGGTGGAGATGGCAAGAAGGGAATAGAACCAGCCTCTTGTCTGATCCACAGCCTCGGAAATAAAGTTAGCCGGGAACTGCTGTTCAAATAAGTCCTTGTTTTCAAATGGATAATGATGCTGTGCAAATGGCATGGAACCAGAATCGAACCAGCAGTCAATGACTTCCGGGACTCTCTTCATCTCTTTGCCACATTCCGGACAGGAGATGGTCACTGCATCAATATATGGGCGGTGAAGCTCAATTTCATCCGGACAATTACCAGACATCTTCTTTAATTCTTCAATGCTTCCAATGGCGTGCTGATGGCCGCATTCACATTCCCATACATTAAGAGGAGTTCCCCAATAACGGTTTCTGCTGATTCCCCAGTCCTGAACGTTTTCCAGCCAGTCGCCGAAACGTCCTTTGCCGATGCTTTCCGGAATCCAGTTGATGGTATTGTTGTTGCGGATTAAATCCTCTTTTACAGCAGTCATCTTGATGAACCAGGATTCTCTTGCATAATAGATGAGAGGAGTGTCGCATCTCCAGCAATGTGGATAGCTATGTTCAAAGACTGGAGCCGAGAACAGGAGTCCCCTTTCTTCTAAATCCTTTAAAATCATTGGATCTGCCTTTTTACAGAACACACCGGCCCACTTGGTCTCCTTTGTCATCTCTCCTGCTGCATTCACCAGCTGTACAAAAGGAAGATCGTATTTTCTGCCTACCTTATTATCATCCTCACCAAAGGCTGGAGCGATATGAACCACACCGGTACCATCGGTCAGAGTTACATAGGTATCACAGGTAACAAAGAAAGCTTTTTTATCAGGATTTACAAAGTCAAATAGTGGCTCGTATTCCTTATACTCTAAATCCTTGCCCACAAAGGTCTCAAGGATAGAATAGCCTTCTTCTAACACCTTTTCGCAAAGAGCTTCTGCCATATAGTAGGTATATTCTCCGCTTTTTACTTTTACATAAGTCTCGTTTGGATTCACACAAAGACCTACATTGGAAGGAAGGGTCCAAGGAGTTGTGGTCCATGCTAAAATATAAGCATCTTCCCCTTTTACCTTAAAACGCACGATTGCGGAGCGTTCTTTTACATCCTTATAGCCCTGAGCAACCTCGTGGCTGGAAAGAGGAGTTCCACAGCGCGGGCAGTAGGGAACGATTTTAAAGCCTTTATAAAGAAGACCTTTTTCCCAGATCTGCTTTAATGCCCACCATTCTGATTCTATAAAGTTATTTTCATAGGTAACATAGGGGTCATCCATATCGGCCCAAAAGCCAACCGTCTTTGAAAAATCCTCCCACATCCCTTTGTATTTCCAAACGCTTTCCTTACAATATTTAATAAATGGCTCCAGACCATATTCCTCGATCTGCTCTTTACCGTCAAGTCCAAGGTGCTTCTCCACTTCCAGCTCTACCGGAAGTCCGTGAGTATCCCAGCCTGCTTTACGTGGTACGTCATACCCTTTCATGGTACGGTATCTTGGGATCATATCTTTAATAACACGGGTTAACACATGCCCGATGTGAGGCTTACCATTGGCCGTTGGGGGACCGTCGTAAAACGTATAGGTCTCCGCTTCTTTCCGGTTCTCCATGCTCTTTTTAAAGATTTCACGGTCCTCCCAGAATTTTTCAACCTCTTTTTCTCTCGCTACGAAATTCAAGTCTGTAGGGACTTTTCTGTACATATTTGCGACCTCCATTTCTTTTATATAAAGAGTCTGACTTGTCAGACTCAGGCGCTGACGCGCTGTCACTTCAGTGACATCTTCCTCTTAAGCGTCATGTGCATCCTGCCCGGCAGGGCTTTTTACGTAATAAGAAGTACTTAATATTACATAAAAAAAAGCCACGTCCCGTAATCAGGACGAAGGCTATACTTACGCTTCGTTATACCACCTATTACCGCATACCAACATATGCTTTTCTTTAACGCAGAAACTACGTCCTGACCTAATGCCAAAGCGTTCAGCCGGAAACTCCGGAGTGATATTCGATTCCAGCTACTTTCACCAGGTTTCCACCCTCCCCGGCTCTCTGTCCATTTCGCTGAGACCTACTGTCTCCATCAACGTTTTTATTTTTAATATAAGGAGATATTTTTCTTATATACTTCCTAATTATAGGGATTTGGAAATGAAATGTCAAGGCCATTTTAGATTGGAAACAGGAAGGCAAAAAAGAAGAACGGGTACCGAATCATATTCATGAAATCCGATACCCGCCCTACATGCTTTCATCCATTCGTTTCTAATTACCTTTCTCTCGTTATTTTCCTTTGGCAATCCTTGGATGCTCTATATGAATTTGTTCCGTTCCCTTTTGTCTTTATAGCCTTATCTACCATCTTACTTTAACTGCTTTCCTGATTTATTCTTCTATCTTGTTATTTTACTGCCTGGGTTAATTTGATTACATGAATCAAATAAGTTGATTCGGGGAATATTCCCTTGCAGTTATAACGAATGATAGGCATATATGAGATTGGTAAATATTTGTTCTGCAAAAGTGAAACGGTTGGTCCTATTGCCTGATGTTTTAAAAAATCAGGCTAAGTTTACATTTTTGGTGGAATCGACCTCCTTTTCTACCTGCCATCTTTCGTAATAGCATTGGAAAAATGGATTTGTTTTTATCTTTTGTTGATGACTTTATTATATACCATACTCTTCTATTTTGCAAGTCTTTTTTAAATTATTTTAAAAATAAATTATTAATTGTCATATTGTATAGCTTTATTCTGATAATTTAAACTGTTTCGAAAATTTATTTATTGTTTCTGATCTTGTCGATATTGTTATTTTTTTATCAATTCCATTGTTTTTTTGTAATCTTGTGGTATAATGTGCGAAAAGGATTTGTAAAAGGAGAAAAACTATGAGCCAGCGAAATTTGACTTTATTAACAGATCTCTATGAATTAACCATGATGCAAGGGTATTTTAAAGAAAAGGACGCCAACGAGACTGTCATATTTGATGCTTTCTACCGCAGTAATCCAAGCGGTAACGGATATGCTATCTGCGCTGGCTTAGAGCAGGTCATTGAATATATAAACGAGCTAAGCTTTAACCAGGAGGATCTTGATTACTTAAAATCAACCGGACTCTTTGAAGATGACTTTCTTGAATACCTTCGCCATTTTAAATTTTCCGGCGATATTTATGCCATTCCGGAAGGAACCGTGGTATTCCCAAGAGAGCCACTTATTAAAGTGATTGCTCCCATTATGGAAGCGCAGCTGATTGAAACAGCTCTCTTAACCATCATCAATCACCAGAGTCTGATAGCAACGAAAACCGCCAGAGTGGTTTATGCTGCTGACGGGGATGGGGTCATGGAATTTGGTCTTCGCCGTGCCCAGGGCCCGGATGCCGGAATCTATGGGGCCAGGGCTGCCATGATCGCAGGCTGTGTGGGAACCTCCAATGTTTTGGCGGGAAAGATGTTCAACGTTCCCATTCGGGGAACCCACGCACATAGCTGGATCATGAGCTTCCCTGATGAGCTGACTGCATTCCGTAACTATGCAAGGCTATATCCTACCTCCTGTATTCTTCTGGTCGATACTTATGATACATTAAAATCCGGTGTTCCAAATGCCATTCAGGTGTTTAAGGAAATGAAGGAGGCCGGAATTCCACTTAAGAATTATGGAATCCGGCTGGACAGCGGAGATTTGGCTTACCTTTCCAAGAAGGCAAAGCGAATGCTTCATGAAGCAGGCTTTTCCGATGCCATTATTTCTGCTTCCAATGATCTCGATGAGACCCTCATTAACAGCTTAAAGATTCAGGGAGCCACCATCAATTCCTGGGGCGTTGGAACCAATTTAATTACTTCCAAGGACTGCCCTTCCTTTGGAGGCGTATATAAGCTGGCTGCGATCCTTGACCGAAAGACAGGGGAATTTGTACCTAAAATCAAGCTATCAGAAAATGCGGAGAAAATAACCAATCCAGGAAATAAGGTCATTAAGCGTATTTACAGCAAGGAAACCGGAAAAATCATTGCTGATTTGATCTGCCTGGACGGAGAGACCATTAAAGAAAGCCATTCCCTTTTACTTTTTGATCCCATTGAGACATGGAAGAAGACCCATCTGGCGCCTGAGACCTATACCATACGTGATCTTATGGTTCAGGTATTTAAAAAGGGAGAATGTATCTACCACTCTCCTGCTGTTATGGATATCCAGGCTTACTGTACCAAAGAGCTTAACACCCTTTGGGAAGAGTCGAGACGTCTTGTAAACCCTCACGAAGTCCATGTGGATTTATCAAAGAAGCTTTGGGAGATGAAAAATGAACTGCTGGACAGCTATCATTTTACAAACTCCTGATTATGAATTTACAGCAAAAGAACAGGAGCATGACCAAAAAAGGGACATGCTCCTGTTCTTTTTATATTATTTCCTGTTAAGAAAATGATAGAGCGCTCCTCTTAAATTGGAGTCGTTATAATACTGACATGCTGTGATTTTAGGCTTTTTTACCGCCATTCCATAGGATGAACTTGGGTGGGCTTCAAACAGGTAATCAATCTCTTTTTTTATCTCTTCTAATAAGACTGGCTGCTGGCTGATGCCTCCGCCTATGGCGAAGATCTCCAGATCCAAAAGTGTCTGGAAATTATAGATGCTCCCTGCAAGCTTTTGCACATAATTACGAAGGACCCGGCAGGCTGTCTCATCTCCTTCATTGATCAATTCAAACATTCTGTGTCCGTCAATCTCAGATGGGTCAATCCCTGTCTCTTTGGCATAGGTACGTCCCAAAGCCAGAGAAGAACCGTTTACTGCCATATAGCTGTCTGAATGCTTTGGCTTATCGATATACAGGTTCAAAAAGCTGATTTCTCCAGCCGTATAATTAGTACCCCGGTATAGCTTGCCATCAATGATAATGCCCATTCCAACACCGGTTCCAAGAACAATAACCGCTCCGTTCTTTACACCCTTAAGGCTTCCATTCCATTGCTCTGCCATGGCAGCGCATTTTGCGTCATTGTCTACGGAAGAGGGCAGATGGTATCGTTTCTCTATCTCCTCACACAGGTTAAGGCCCATAAGGTATACAAGACCGCCTGCGGTATGCAAAAAGCCCGTTAAAACATCTACCTGTCCGGGCGTGCTGAACGCAATCCCTTCCATCTCCTGTTTTCTGGGCAGAACAATCTGATCTAAGACATGAAAGTAATCTTCTGCTGTTTTTTTATGGTCCGGGGTAGGCTCTTTGCCTTTCTCCAAAATATTGCCGGACTCATCCATTACAGCATACTTGATAAAAGTTCCTCCGTTGTCAATTGCCAAGTATTTCATCCTTCTCCTCCTGTCATTCTGATTCGTAACATGATTCTGAAACCATTGGTATCAGGAATCCATACCCCCTCCCGGATTCTTCTTACGGCTTCAGATATGTCCTATCTTATTATTTTGTGAAATAAAAGGCAATATGTTTTTGTTATATTTTTTAGTTTTTTGACGCCTCATGCAGTCTGGCATAGAGACCGCCCCGGGCAATCAGCTCCTCGTGAGTGCCGGTTTCTGCAATTCCGGTTCCCTCTAAAACAACAATCTGATCTGCATTTCGAATGGTAGAAAGTCTGTGAGCGACCACCAGCGTGGTCCTCTCCTTGGAGACTTCATCAAGTGCCTCCTGAATCTCCTGCTCTGTTTTTGTATCCAGGGCAGAGGTTGCTTCATCAAGGATTAAGATAGGAGAATTACGAAGTATAGCCCTGGCAATGGAGATTCGCTGCTTTTGGCCGCCTGAGAGCCGGATTCCCCGCTCTCCGATTTCTGTCTCATATCCCTGTTCCAGTTCTTTTATGAAGCTGTGTGCATTGGCAGCCTCAGCGGCTGCAATGACCTGTTCTCTCGTGGCTTCCTTCCAGCCATAGGCGATGTTCTCATACACAGTGCCATGAAATAAAAAGGTATCCTGAAGCACCATGGAAATGTTATCTCTGAGACTTTCTAAGGTCACATCCCGGATATCTACTCCGTCCACTAAAACAGCTCCCTTTTGGGGGTCGTAGAACCGGTTCACAAGATTGGCAATGGTACTTTTGCCAACACCTGTAGCTCCAACCAGGGCTACGGTCTGGCCGGGTTTTATGGTAAGGTCGACATTCTCTAAAATGGGGATTTCCTCATTGTATGAGAAGGATAAGTTCTTAAGCTGAATCTCACCCTTAACACGAGGCAGCTCCCTGGCTTGCTCCACTTCCTTAACATCAGAAACCTCGTCTATGACCTCAAAGACACGGCGGCACCCTGCGGCTGCCTCTCCTGCCTTTTCCACGAGACTTGAGAAGTTTTTGACCGGGCCGTAAAACATGGAAAGGTACATAACAAAGCCCACGATATCAGCAATGGAAACGGTACCAACGCTGATTAAATGGCCTCCATATACAATCACAATTACAGTTCCAAGGGCTGTTACAAAGGATAACAGGGGGTATGTAGTCTCAAAAAAGAAGCTGGCGCGAAGGTATGCCATGCTGTGCTTTTTTGCTAACTCGGTTACTTTTAATTCCTCCTGCTTTTGCTGGTTAAAAATCTGAATTTCCTTAATTCCAGACAGGTTATCCTGTACGGTTCCGGCTAACTCTCCTCTTATTCTGGAATTTTCTTTCCATACGGGAGAGACATGATTGCTCTGCCAGATGGTGATCCATACCAGTATGGGAACCGTTATAAGGCTCACAATGGAAAGTCTCCAGTTAATAGTAAAAAGAAGGGCTCCGACCCCTAAAAAGGTCAGGATATTCGTAACAAAATCAGGGATCACATGAGCCAGTAAAACTTCTGCATCCAGTGCGTCTATGACCACACGGCCGGTTAAGTCTCCGGTACGGCTTTTGTGGAAATACTTAAGGCTCATGCGCTGCAGCTTGCCATAAAGCCGGGTTCTTAAATCAGCCACATAATGTAAGGCTGCATAGTGATTTAAGTATCCGGAGGCGGAACTTCCTGCTGCCTGAAGGGCAGTGGCAAATAAAAGAAAAAGGCCGATGCGGAGAGCTTCTTTCCCGAAATCAGCAGTGCCCTCTGTGGCTAGCTTCGTCAGTTCCCGAAGGGCCCAGGGCGTATAAAAGCCTGCTGCGGTTGAAACAATCAGGGAAAGCAGAGCTGCGATCAAATGTACCCAATATTTTTTTGCTTCTCTGAAAATTCGAAGGGAGGTCTCCATAATCCTTACACCTCCTTTACGCCGGCTGGTTCTGTGGATAATAAGTCGTAGGTAAGACAAACCGGCCGTCCGGTCTTTGGCTCAAGAACAATCTGAGCCTCTATGGAGAACGCTTCTTTCAGTACCTCCGGCACCATAACCTCTTCTGGCGCTCCATGTTTGATCACCTTGCCGGACCGGATTGCAATCATATAGTCGGAAAAACGAGCGGCTAAGTTTAAATCGTGAAGCACCATGGCTATGGTGCAGCCCTGCCTGCGGTTTAAATCGTATAACAGCTCCAATACCTCAAGCTGATGGGCAAGGTCCAAGTAAGTCGTAGGCTCGTCCAGAAGAATCAAATCAGTCTGCTGGGCAAGGGCCATGGAAATCCATACTCTCTGTCTTTGTCCGCCGGAAAGGGTATCCACCTCCCGGTTCTCAAATTCTGTGAGCTTTGTCACAGAAAGAGCCCACTGTATGATTTTTTTATCCTCTGGTGTCAGCTTTCCAAACCCTTTTTGATGAGGAAATCTTCCGTAGGCAACCAGTTCACTGACGGTCAGACCGCTTGGAGCTGTTGGAGTCTGTGGAAGAATCGCCATTTTTTTGGCTATTTCTTTGGTCGGAAGCTTTCTGATATCGTCGCCATTTAAATAGACCATTCCGTTCTTTGGTTTTAAAATACGGCCCACGGCTTTTAATACCGTTGATTTTCCGCAGCCATTGGGACCAATGATGGTTGTTACCTTTCCCTTCGGTATATTTATATCCAGGGATTTTACAATCATGGCATCTTCATATGCAATATCCAGATCTTCTGTCGTAATGCTGTTCATAAATCCTCCTTTTCTAAAAAGCTACCCGTTTGATTTTCCTAATAGATATAAGAAGTAAGGGGTGCTTAATACGGTAATGACAATTCCTGTAGGCACGTCAGTGCCAAGGCTTATGGTTCTTGTTATGGTGTCGGCAATGAGGATAAGGATCGCTCCTGATAAGCAGGATGCAGGCATTAAAAGCTTATGGTTTGGTCCCACCAGCTTTCTTGCCATATGAGGGGTTATCATTCCCACAAAGAAAAAATTGCCGCCAAGTGCAACACCGCCGGAAGCAAGAGCCACGGCTGCAATGGAAAGCCCTATGAATTCAGGCTTTACTGCTACACCAAGTCCAGAGGCGGTTTCATTTCCAAGGTGAAGCGTATTGATGATACGTGATTTATAAATTACGTACAGGATTAAAATGAGGGTCCAGGGAGCCAGCACTGCTAAATATTTCCAGTCATCTCCCCAAAGGCTTCCGGCGCTCCAGCGCTGTATAAAATCCATCTGATTCTGATCCAGCTTTAACGTCAGAAGTGTAGTGAGGGCACTGTAGCCGCTTGATAAGGCAACACCCGTTAAAATCAGTCCAGTGGGCGAAATATCTCTTCCTCTCCGATAGGAAAGTATGAATATCAGTCCTGCGGCAGTCAGACCTCCGATAAAGGCAAGAAGGGGGAGGACAAAGGCTGAGGATACTCCTTTGGAAGCAAACATTACGACAAATATAAGTACGAAAAGACCGGAGCCTGAGCTGATTCCCAGGGTACCCGGACTTGCCATATCATTTCTTAAAAGACTTTGCATAATACAGCCGGAGGCTCCCATACCAAAGCCAACAAGGATAGCCAGGATAATACGGGGAAGGCGGAATTCAAATACAATGAGATTTTGCTTATCCGTTCCTTCTCCCATGAGAACACGAAATACTTCAGAGACGGACAAGCTCATTTTGCCCGTATTGATGCTGATGATTGCAGCTAACACCATAATAAAGACCATTAATAGGAGAATCGTAATTCCCCGGCCATAGGTAAACCGTTTCTTTTTCATTCGAATTCCCTCCTTTGCTTTCTTGCAAGATAGAGGAAATAGGGAACTCCAATGACTGCGAAGATAATGCCGATGGGAGTCTCATACGGTTTATTGATCAGACGTCCTGTGAGATCTGCAAACACAGTTAAAAGGGCTCCGTAAAGCCCTGAGGCTGGAATGATGTAACGGTAATCCACGCCAACCATATAGCGGACAATATGAGGGGTAATTAAGCCGACAAAGCCAACAGGCCCTACCACGACTACGGAAAGACCGGTTAAGACCAGAACGATGACAGTGGAAATTATTTTTAATAATCCGGTGTTGAGCCCAAGTCCGATTGCCACATCCTCTCCTAAGCTCATGAGGGTAACCTGGGAAGACACTCCTATGGCAATCAGGAGACCGCACACAAAAAAGGGAGCAACGATGGCAAGCTCACTCCATTTAGCGCCCGCGGTCCCGCCTGCGGTCCAGTAGGCCAGTGCCTGTCCTAAATGGTACCGAATAGACAGGTATTGGCTGAATGCCCCAAATAACATGGAGATGGAGATACCTGCGAGTACCAGTCTTTGAGGCGTCATCCCCCGTTTTCCCAGGGAGGCAATGAAATATGTGATCCCAGTGGCGATTGCTGCTCCCAAAAAGGCAAATGCCATGGTCTGACCATAGGTACGTGCCGGAAAAAATGCCATAGCAACCGCAATGGCAAAGGTAGCGCCGCTGCTGATTCCCATAAGTCCGGAATCAGCCAGCGGGTTTCTGGTGGTTCCCTGCATCAGGGCACCGCAGACTGCAAGACTGCATCCCACGATAATATCCGCCACGGTCCTTGGAAACCGCAGGGACTGAATGATCTGATGTTCTGTGGATGTGGGATCAAAGTTAAAAACCGCACCCCAGGCGGTGGACAAACGCATATCGGCAGCGCCAAAAGAAATGGATGCTGCCGATACCAGTATAAGTAGTCCAACCCCCAATATCATATAGAAGGAAAAGCGGGCCACGCCTTTCCACTTGTTGGGGAAATTCTGCATTATTTTCGTTCCTTTCCGGTCTATTTTGTTATGGAATTGATGGCATCTACGATATAATCCATCTGGGCGGTCAAGCTTAACACATCTGAATAATAGAAGAGACCAGACTTACTGCTTGGTATGCTTATCACCTGATTGTTCACCACTGCCGGAAGGCTTTTCCATATGTCAGACTTTTCATATTCGCTGGGCTCTCCCTCAGCGGAATCATAGGGGTGAAACCAAAGCATGTAATCACCAAAATAATTGGCTGCCACTTCATAGCTTAAGCCTTCTCGATTTTCCCCTTTTTCTTTAATGAGCTGCTCCAGCTTTTCCGGCTTCTTTAAGCCAAGATATTTATAAACAAGAGTGCCTCCTCTTGATTCTGTTTCATAAAAAATGCCATAAGAGCCAGAACCCCAATCCTCATTGATGCTGAATGTTTTGTCTTTAAACTTATCGCTTTGAAGAGTTTCCTTTGCAGCCGCCAGTTTTGTTTCAAAGGTGTCTACCACTGACTGGGCTTTTTCTTTTGTGCCGGTTGCTTCTCCCAGAAACAATACCCTGTCGATGGAACTTAAGTCTCCCTCAGGAATTACAATAACAGGAGCAATGCTTTTAAACTTATCGTAATCTTCATCACTATAGGTTACAATAAGGTCCGGATCCAAGGCCATGACCTCTTCCTGCTCCCAGTTTTGGATTTTTGTTGTAGCCATCATCTTATCATAGTAAGGCATACCTTCATGTTCCCAGCCATAATATCCAACTATATTTAAATCAAGTGCTACTACATCTCCAACATACCAATTTACTACTACCCGCTTTGGGTCTGTTGGCACTTCAATTTCTCCCTTTACCGTCTGTACCTTCCGGGTCCCTTTTGCCTCAGACTGAGTCGGTTGTTCTGTCTCTGTCCCAGTGCCCGCCTGTGTGCTGGTACTGGAAGCTTGTTTTGTGTTTTGACAGCCAGTTACTGCCAGTAACATGGTCATACCTAAAATAGCAGTAAGAATTCGTTTGCTGCTTCTCTTCATCATAATATCTCCTTTAATCCTTATCCCTGAAATGGTATTTATTATATTGCACGAACATTAGTTAGACTTAGCTAACTCGCGGTGATATTCTATCATGTTACCTCTATTCTGTCAATGAGGAAGAGCAATTATAAGGGTAGGTGGATTCCGATGATATAGATTGGATTTATCCCGTTATATATAGCTTTCTATCTATAATTCACTTTTTTTATATTATTATTTTGGATTACCCTTATCACATTTTGGATTATATCAGCTTGAAAGCTCCGGGGAAAGCATGATATACTTTTAAGAACTGACGGAAGGAGGGATTGACTTGGAATATACCGATGAATACAATTTAGGCTGGGGCGCTTTTTCAAAGCATTTTGGTTTTGATACAAAAAGAGAGGGAAATTATGCCATGCATACGGTACCTGGCAACTGGGAAAACGGCTGGATCACAGAGGTGAATCCTGCCAAGGGTCTGTTTATTGCCAGTGCCTGGTTTAAAGCGGATGAAAAGCTGGATTATAAGATGTTTACAGAAAAACCATGTCTTCTTATTCTCTGCATAGATACGGGTGATATGACGATTACGCAGAAAGGCAAGAAGGCAAAAACCCTAAGTCCTTTCACTCAACTGATCAGCAGCAAAGGGACCCCTTTGCGCCTGACCATACCGGCAGGTATGCATATGTGCTTTACCAGTGTGCTGATCTTTGATTCCTGCATTGATAATTTTCTCTCTGCCACAGGATATTCCTACCCCATACGGGTTCTTGATGCAGTCAAATGGAAACCTGGGAATATAGACGCCCCCAATGTCATGCTGGTCATGGAGCAGCTCCGCTGGGGTGTCCGCGGAAACCGGCTTCCTCTCCCGGCATACCTTTTAAAGGCCATGGAGCTTCTTTTCCTTTTTGCACATAACAAGGACAAGGAAGCGAAGAAGCCAGAACGCCGCAAATACGTCACCTGGAGCGATGAAATAAAGCTTTACCGGGTCAAGGAGCGGATTGATGAGTCTCCTCTCTCCCTCCCCTCCAACGAGGAATTATGCCGCATCGCTCAAATGAGTGAAAGCAAGCTGCGCATTTCCTTTAAGAGCCTCTACGGCAAAACACTTTATTCATATATCAGGGAATCCATCATGAAACGGGCCATGCAGATGCTGGCTGATGACGATTTGAACATCAAAAACATAGCCCATCTTTGTGGATATGAAAATGCCGCAAAATTCGCTGCGGCATTTAAAGAGGTTCACGGAATCACACCAAGTGAATTCCGGAAAGGATTTGGTTTGTAGGGTTTTTCATTTATTTCCCGGTCAGCTCTTTCATGAGGAAATCAAGCTGTACATTGGATGAATATAAATCAATGTCATAGAAAAGGTCGTGGTCAATCCGGATAACATGGCCTGCCTTCACTGCAGGAATGGAGTTCCAGACAGGATTATCGGAAAGAAATCCCAGTTCACCGCTTAATATGATATAGTCACCGGCATACTCTTTGACAGACTCTATGGAAAGCTCCCGGTACTGGTCTTTCCCTATGATATCTTTCTGGATCACATCAGGTGCTTTCAGTTTAAGCTGGCTGTAAATCAAATCTCCTCCCCGGCCCCACTTATCACCATAGACAAAAATGCGTCCATCGCTGCTGGTGTCAAAAATACTATAGGTCATGGTATCAAGACCGCTCTCTTTCATGGTTTCCTTTGCTTTTCCTATCTTTTCCTTAAATTCTGAAAGAGCTTTCTTTGCCTCTTCCTCTTTATTAAGGACTTCTCCCAGGTATGTAACACGTTCCTCCAGGGATAGCTCTGTGAAAGGAATCATAATAGTTGGTGCAATTTTAGAAACCTTGTCATACTGCTCTTGATTGACGACAAAAATCAAATCCGGATCATATGACATTATCTCTTCTGACTCAAACTTATCCCAGACCGGCAAATCTGCCACTTCTTTTTCGTAGGCGGTTCCCCTGGCATTATAGGTGGCTACCGGCTTTACCCCCAGTGCCAGCAAATCTCCCATTCCGTAGGTAGCAATCACCCGTTTGGGTTCTGCGGGCACCTCCACATCTCCCTGGGAAGTGTTAACAATTCTCCCTGAAGTTTTTAAATCATTGGAAGCTTCCGTAACAGCATTGGCTGCCGGAGCCTTGCTGCATCCAGAAATAATGAGGGTAAGGGATATTGCAGACACAAATGCTGTAGCAATTTTTTTCATTTTGTACATGATAGTTACTCCTTTTATATGAGTTCGTTATGACTAACTCGAAAAAGTATATCATGGAAGGGAATAAAAGTACACCATGTCAGTGGACAATGTTCACATTCTGGTCATAATCTTTTTACAACATGGTCAAACTCTCTTCATATTTGACCGATATACTAAGTTTATCAGATAAAGATGTTGCCAACATACTTTAAGAAAAAATTTTTTTCATAATTGCCGGTGTTCCAGATTGGAATACCGGCTCCTCCCTTTTTACAGGGCTTTTTTTTTATATCTGCTTTCTTACTATGGTGTACTCATCTCCGAATTTGTAGTACGGACACTGCCTGGACGAGCTGGTGATAAAACGCATATACTCGTCCTCATCTAAATTCATTTCACATTCGTAGTACTCATATTCTTCGTTATAATTATAATACATACAGCTTTCGCAGCTATCTTTTCCTGCCATGTCTAATTCTCCTTTTTTAACTTCCCTTTGCTTTTGAGAGCCTCCGCTCCCCTTTTTAACAGCTTTACCACTGTTTCATCTAAAATGACCGCCACTGCCAGGGAAATCAAAAAGGTCAGTGCTGTCTCAATCAGTATCCTTGGGATATAGTAATGACGAAATCCTGTTCTTTCTATGATTCCTTTGACCACCTGATTTAAGATCAGGTAATGAATCAAATAGATAGAAAAGCTGTAACGGCTGATGATGGTCACAAGTTTCCTAAAAACCAGAATTTTAATATCGCCGTAATACTCAAACAATAAGAGTATGGATATTGACATGGCTATCATGGGATAAGCCATATCGTGGATTCCGGGAGTAAAGCCAGGAGTGACAATTTTTTGAAATAAGGTAATGAAAAAGCCTGCCGCCCCAAGGACTCCAAAGGGCAGATACGTTTTTTTTCCGTATAAACGAATGATGATGTATCCTAAAACAAAATATATCAGCCAGCCTTTAAATATCAGGTATTCCATAACCGGTGAAACCTCCAGGCCAAGAGCCGGCAAATAGGTATTAATTCCCTGAACCAAAAGAATCATGATGAAAAAGCTTTTTAATTCCCGGTCCGTCATGGCATGGAACATACGGGCAAGAAACGGGGTGCACACGTAAAGCGCTATGATGACATACATAAACCACAGATGGGGTGCCGAAGGGATTGACTCTGTAATGAACTCCCGGATAAAGAGTCCTGCATGTTCATGTAAGGGGCGCGGTGTCAGGGACAGATTTACGTTATAATACCAGTAATAGATTCCACTATAGACTATAAATGGAATGAGTATTCCCAAAAATCTCTTCCAGTAAAATTCTTTGATATCCTGTTTGTAGGATTGCAATAAAAAAAGGCCGCTTAGCATAAAAAAGATGCCCACTGAGGTTAAGAGCAGTGGAGTTAGGGCAGCAGAAAACAGCCATTGCTTTTCATTTGCCGTCTCTCCAGGAATGGCATGAACCATGATAACTGCAAGGACAGCCAGGGTTCTTAAATAGTCATATTTGATTTCACGTTTCTTAGATTCCATGGCAGCTTTCACCTCCCTTTTTAGTAGAAAGTATATCATAAAAATACGGTCATTGACAAATTTTTTATTTTTTTCAAAAAAAGTGTAGACAAACGAAAAATCCTATGGTATTATTATGAAGCTGTCAGCAAGGACAGAGAAAAAAACGGCCTATTGGTCAAGCGGTCAAGACGCCGCCCTCTCACGGCGGAAACCCGGGTTCGATTCCCGGATAGGTCATAAAACCTGATTTTCCTTTTTGGAAAATCAGGTTTTTTTTTGCGTTCCTTACTGATTGATTAAAGGCTAGAGAACGTTGGATATGAATCCATCTAAAAGGAATAATAAGGAATATAATTTTTCAAAATACGCCTTGACTTATTCCTTATTGTTCCCTATAATCAGATTACAAGTAACAATAAGGAGCAAAAATATATGAATGAGACATACTACTCTGTGGAACAGATTTCAGAAATGCTTCACATTCACCCGAAGACAGTTCAGCGTTATATCCGGGAAGGAAAGCTTCGGGCTTCCAAGCTGGGGAAAAGCTGGCGAGTAACAGGACATGATTTAAGTATTTTTATGGAGCTTACGAAAACAACCGTTGATTTTGATAGAGACAAGAAGGAAGTGAAAGGACAGTATGATATAAAGGTATCTTCTGTGATTGATATTGAAGTAAAAGGAATTGACGAAGCTGACCGCATCACAAATATGCTTCTCGCGGCCCTTAACTCCCCTCACACCGATTACGATTATCCAGCCGTTCACGCTCTGTTCATCCAGCCAGAAAGTAAGGTTAGAATTACGTTATATGGAAACTTGAAGCTGGCTCAGGATGTGCTTCACTTTATTGATACTTTGACAGAAGGAATGAAAGGAGAAGATTCTTATGAATCATCAGACCAATAAGGTGTTTAAAACACCAGAAGGAAAAGAAAAATTTTTAACTTATTACAATCAGATTATAAACCATCTTCCCGGAGAATCTATTTATCTTGATACCACATATGGAAAAACGTTTGTGCTTGCCTGTGGACAGCCTCATCTTCCGCCTATGGTATTGTTGCATGGTTCCTGCAGCAACAGTGCATTCTGGGCTGCTGAGATTTCCCGGTTTTCAGAAAAATACCGGGTGTATGCCATTGATACCATCGGTGAAGCTGGTAACAGTGAGGAGAATCGGTACGATGTAAACGACAGCGCCTACTCCCTTTGGCTGAAAGAGGTATTTGACCAGCTTATGATTTCCCATGCTGTTATTATAGGGAATTCTTTTGGCGGATGGATGGCTCTTAAATTTACAACTGCATTTCCGGAATATGCTGATAAACTGGTGCTGATCTCCCCTTCCGGACTATCTCCCATTAAGCCTGAATTCTTATCAAAATCATCTGAGTATGTAGCTCAGGGTTCTGATGAGCTGGAGTCTTTTGACGATTCCATTATTGGAGAGAGCGATATACCAGATAAAGCAAAAGAATTTATTATGCTGATACTAAGGAACTTTAACCCTATGACAGATCCTCTTCCCGCATTTTCAGAGGAAGAAATAAGAAAACTTCGTATGCCGGTTCTTTTGATTGCAGGAGAACAGGATGTGACCATTGATGTTCATCAGGTGGCTAACCGGCTCACTGCTCTTACACTTTCCCCTGAAATCCATATTCTTTCCGGTTATGGTCATATCATTGGGGATGCAGGTGACATCATCGCCCCATTTCTTGAAAAGGAGGGTAACAAATGAATGTGATTATAAGAAACAATCGGTCCATCGGAGTGGTGGATAAGGAAATGAAAATCAAAGACGTTCAGACCATGCTTGATGTTATGGCTTCTGCTCATTACAACAGTGAGTGCATGGGTGTTGTTTTATATAAGGAGAGTCTGGATGAAAGCTTTTTTGATCTTAAGACTGGCTTTGCAGGTGAGATTTTGCAGAAATTTGCTAATTATAATATGAAGCTGGCAGTGATCGGGGATTATTCCCATTATACCAGCAAAAGTCTGAGAGATTTTATATATGAGAGCAATCATGGGAATCTGGCTTTCTTTAAGGGAAGTCTGGATGAGGCACTATTGGCACTTGTTCCTTAGACCAGATATCATTCCATCAAATAAACCATGGATTACTGCTAAGCGCTAGCAATGATCCATGGTTTATTTTCATTAAAAGTTATGCAAGTGCCTTTCCAAGCTCTACACACTGTGCTTCTCCATCTGCATCTGGCTCATTGTTACAGATTACGCTTTCATGAGCGAGCACTGCGCCATCCTTTTTACAGGTTTCTTCCCAGTCTCTCATCCATTCGCCGTCTCCCCAGCCGTAGGAACCGAATAAAGCAATCTTTTTTCCTGACAGCTTTGGCTCACAGCCCTTGAACATTGGTTCAAATTCGCCGTCTTCTAATTCTTCGCTTCCCATGGATGGACATCCAAAGGCAATCGCATCGAATTCATCCACCTGTTCTGGCTGAAAATCAGATGCTGTAAATAAAGATACTTCTGCGCCCGCTTCCTTCGCTCCATCCGCTACCTTCTTTGCCATTGCTTCTGTATTTCCTGTGCCGCTCCAAAAAACAACTGCTACTTTACTCATCTTATCCTACCTCTTCTTTCCTCTTTATTTGCTCAGGCAGCCACTGTTAACTGCCAGACCGTTCTGCCATTTTTCCATAAACGCGAGTAAATGACTCTGCATTTGCGGTATCTTGCAAATTTTTTCTCCGCCTCGCATTCATTGCAATAAACCTTCCAGCAGCCGATGCATTTGCAGTTTTTACCTGCATTGTTAATAAATCCGATTACATCACCCAAAGGATATCCAAGAAAGAGTCCTATTTCATGAGGGAAGGAGCCGGATTCCTTCAACCGCTCTGTCAGCCTGCTAAGAGCATACTCTACATCCATATGCTCATAACCGTATTTTTTAAGAAATCTGCACACACCGGGTCGATTTAAATCAGCTTCTAAATGAGTTTTCCGATAAACATAGATCAGCGCCTTGTTATTGCGACGGTATAATTCTATGAGAGATATTCCTTTTTCACCCAGCTGGTTGTTTAAGTGATCCAGCTGTTTTTGAAGCTCTTCTTCCGATGTGAAGGAATGATTAAACAGACTGGCTGTCTTTAAGGAAGCCAGCGTTGGGGAACAATATTCGATTAGATGTCTTTCCAATAGCATTTCAATACCTCCACAGTCAAATTGTTGTTTCCCATTATTCCATTTTTTGCAGGTTTTAGGTTAGTTTTGGCTAACTAATATATAAATATCATATTTTGCACCTACAGGCAATACTGAATTTGCTTAATGGGAAATTTTCTACTATATCATATTATCTGCAACATAGGCTCGTATACTTTTCCAATTTTTTACAGAAATTCTTCATTAATTTTATGCTTTCTTTAGGAGCAGGACAAAATTTCTTCACAATTTTACGGTATGATATTAATACGAACATAGAAAAAACCCAAAGCAGTCAGAGAGCTTACTACATATGTTTTTCTAAGTCGGCGGAGTCGTCCTGAATGGCCTCTTTGCCGGCTCAACCTAATGATTAAGACTGATTCCTGAATTTCAAACACTTGGAACAGTCTTTTATATAGAGAAAGAAGAAGCCTAGGCTTCTTCTTTTTTATTGGTCGTATTCTACGGTGATCAATCCCAGGGCAAGAGAAGCTGTTTTCTCAAGCTGATCCACCGTGGTATATTCCTTTGTGGTATGGACTTCATTCATGCCGCAGGCAACTACAATTCCGCGGATACCATTCTTTACAAAATGATTATTATCGCTTCCTCCTAACGTAACCTGAGTCACAGGAGTGAGACCAAGCTGGCCGCAGACCTTGCGGAATCGTTTTACCACTTCCTCTTCGTCACCGATTTCATAGGCTTCAATCTGCTTCTCATAAATAAATTCTATACTTCCCTCATAAAGAGCTGCTGTCTTTGAGAATATTTCTCTTAATTTTTCCAGCTGCTCAAGTGCCCTTTCATCCTTTAGGCTTCTGATTTCTCCCAGTATGATGCAGTCATCCGGTACAATATTGGTCTGTTTTCCGCCGCTTATTTTTCCGATATTCACCGTTGTCACTTCATCCACCCAGCCCTGCTTTAACTGGGAGATGGCATGGGCTCCTATTTCAATGGCATTGATTCCAAGCTGGGGACAAAATCCCGCATGAGCATTTCTCCCCTGTATTCTGATTTCAAAAGAAATGAGGGTTGGAGCTGCCGTGGCGGCCAGACCGATCTCTCCGCTTAAATCAAAGACGTATGCCAGATTGGAACTGACTTTAGAATAGTCAAAGATCTGACTTCCTTTTCCATAGTTTTCTTCTGCCACTGGGAAAAGTATTTCAATGTCCGGATGAGACAGATTTTCTTCCTTTATGACCCGGACTGCCTCTAAAATGGCCGCTACTCCAGAAAGATCGTCAGCACCAAGGATGGTCTCGCCTTCTGAAGTAATGACTCCGTGTTCGTCCTCAATGGCCCGTTTTCCTATGCCCGGACGTACGGTATCCATATGGGCTGATAAAAGAACCGGGCTGCCCTCTGTGTTTCCTTTTAATCGTCCATAGAGATTTCCGGTGGGGGACTGATTTCCGTATCCGGTAATACGCTCTTTTAGCTGTATTCCGGCATCATCTTCCTCTACCTCAAATCCCAATTCCTTTAACTGAAGAGTCAGATAGTCTGCAATCTCTCTTTCGTGGTAAGTTTCAGAATCAAACTCTACCATTGTTTTAAATTGGCTGACAAGCCTGTTTGTGTTTATCATACGATCACCTGCCTGGATTATTCATTTCCCTTTCCATGGCGTTTGAACTTCTCCTCTGGAGTTTTGCTTAATTCCTTCCGGTTTTGAGGGGCAGACCAAATACCTTCGTAATCAATCTGATTCACAAAACGGGAATTAAAGTCCTGGAAAAGGGATTTATTCTCTGACCGGGGCGCCGCAATATCCCGGAAATATGTGTTATTGCGGAAAGCCGGAATTACATATAAGTCTCTTAAGTATGCCCATATATTCTCGTAATCCACCACCCGTCGCTTAATCGGGCCGAGATTGCGGTAATAATGGGTGTCAAACCTCGCTAATGTAACAAAAAGCCGGACATCACTGTCTGTGACATAATCGCCGAATAAAAAGCGGTTCTTTGACAGTCTCTCTTCTATCTCATCCAGAGCCTTGTAGAAATCTTCAAATGCCTCTTCATAGGCTTCAAGGGACTGGGCAAACATCATACGGTAGGTAGCATTGTTTACATTGGGAAAAAGCCAGTCATTGTAATCATCGATTTCCTGACGTATTTCTTCCGGATATAAGTCCGGAGCATCCGGAGCCTGGAACGGCCGGAAGGCTGTTTCAAAATAGTTGGTGAGTCTGTGATAATCATTGTTCACTACCTGCTTTGTTGTGATGTCTACAAGAGCTGGAACCGTGCAGCGTCCCTGATAATCCGGATCAGCGTTATAATAAAATTCACTTAAGAACTGAGCCCCCAGTACCGGATCTTTTCTGTCCTCATTATACACGAATTCCCATCCAAATGCACTGTTTTCCTTGCTGTGTCCCACAAGATTGATTCCAATGGCATCCGTAAGCCCAAGAAGCTCCCTTACAATGGAGGCCCGGTTGGACCAATGACAGCCCTTGGCCCAGAAGAGACGGTATCTTCCGGCTTCCGCCTTTAGCTCACCTTCTCCCTCTCCAAAAGGAGTTGTAAAATGATTGGGCTGGCGGATGAATGCCCCTCTTTCATCAATTTCATTTTCGATTTCTTTTGGACGCAGTCTCTGTTTCGTACTCAAGCTTGACATATCAAATCCTCCTTTTTCAGACATATTTTTCCGTATGGATAATCTGAAAGATTCCTCCATCTATCTTTACTCCATAATCCGGCTGATAGCCCAGGGCTTCATAAAAGCCCACGGCTTCATCCCGGCTGGTGATAACAATTTTTTTAACGCCCCATTCCCGGATCCAATTCTCCGCTTCGTCAATCAAAAGCCTTCCGACTCCCTTACTACGGTATTCACTTAAAACACTGACACGCTCAATTTTTGCTATGTTCTCTTCCTCCAGAAGATGAATTCTGCAGGTTGCCACAGGGTAAATGCCGTCAAGAACTAAAACATACAGAGGTTCGTTAAAATCTCCCTCATCGAATTCTTTGTCCATGGGGACACGAAATCCTTTCACCATGGTTTCTACTCTGACATAATAGACACCTGCATACTGCCAGTTTTCCGATACTCTTACTGCCTTCACCCTTTCGCCTCCCCTATTTATAATGGATGGTATCTCTACCATGAGGTTTTAACAAGCCGGATAGATCAGGGCCTTTTGGCACAATACCGTAGGGATTATTGGATACGGCGCAGAGATGGTAATGCTTTTTAATGGCATCAAGATCTGTGGTATCCCCAAAGCCTTTCTGGGAATATAAGTCTCTTACATAGCCCCAAAGATTGGGAAATTCAGAAATCCGGTTACGATTTAAGAAAAAGCCGTTATAGTATGCGACGTCAAACCGAACCAGTGTAACATATAGTCTTACATCCGATTCTGTGATTTTATCTCCAAATAAATAACGGCTGTGGCTTAAACGCTCTTCCAGCCAATCCAGGCGGTTAAATACGAGGGAATAAGCCTCTTCATACGCCTCCTGGCTTCTGGCAAATCCAGCCTTGTATACCCCGTTGTTGATCTCGTCAAAAAGAATCTGGTTTAATGCGTCAATCTCTTCTCTTAATGCTTCAGGATAGAGGTCAGGGGCATCCGGCTTATGGTATTTGCTCCACTCTACCTCCCAGTATCTGGTCAGGTGATAGTAATCATTATTTACTACGGTTCCTGTTGCCACCTCCACTACGGCTGGAACGGTAAATCTACCTGTGTAATCCGGGTCCGCTTTTAGATAAGCCTCGCTTATATAATGAATCTTTAATACCGGGTCCACCTCACCAGCATCTAAGGTAAATGCCCAGTCCGTCCGCTCTACATCTGGCCTTACAGGGTCTAAGGTACCCAGGCTTATGACATCATGAAGGCCTAAAAGGCTTCGAACTATCACAGATCTGTGGGCCCATGGACAGGCAGGTGACCAAAGCAGGCGGTATCTGGAAGGTTCTATGGGGAGCTGCCCCTCCTCTATTCCAAAGGGAGTGGTAAAACGATTCTCCTGTCGTTTAAACTTCCCGTCTTTTTCTACTTCATTGGTGATAAATCTCTTTGACATGGCAATTTCCTCTTTTCCTATTGGCTTTTATGACCTTTTCATATCTTCCCTTCCATACTCATCCACGAACCGGTATGATTCCGGAAGCATAAATCCTTCCTCCTCCATAAAGGCTCTGGACTCTTCGGAACCGTTAAAGATACACATGGCGGTCTTGCTTCTTCGAAATCCCATTTTTTCATATAGGGCTACTGTTCTTGGGTGGGTATAAAGAATTACATTCTGGCCTTTTACCTGATCAAGAAGAAGAGTGATCAGCTTTCTGCCCACTCCATTTCCCTGAAATTCTTCCTCAAGGGCTATGTTATAAATGGCTGCCTGGCAGACTCCGTCGGATAAGGCTCTCCCCACTCCGATAAGTCTTTCCCCATGGTAAACAAATACCACGGCGTAGCTGTTCGTGAAGATGGTCTCCTGCTCCTCCTTCGTATGGTCCGAAAGTCCGGACCGGCGGAGGATATCAGAAACTTCCTGCCAGTTCACATGTTCTTTTGTTGTCTTATAGATAATATCGTTCATGAAAATACCTCCCGAGGCTTAAACTTTTTTCCTATATTGTAAAATCCGGGCTTTCCAGCATATGAATCTTCACCAGGAACTCTTTTAAGCGTTCATTTCGAGGATTATCAAAAATTTCCTTTGGGGTTCCATCCGCTACAATTTTTCCATTTTCCAGAAATAGGATTCGGTTTGCTACGTTTTTAACAAAGTTCATTTCATGGGTGACCAGTAATATGGTGTTTCCCTCTTTGGCCGCATTCCGGATAGTGGTCAGTACTTCACTGACTAATTCCGGGTCAAGAGCAGAGGTTGGTTCATCCATGAGAAGAAGTCCCGGGTCCATGGCAAGCGCTCTGGCTATGGCGACCCGCTGCTGCTGTCCGCCAGACAAGTGTCTGGGATAATGAAAGAGGCGGTCTCCCATTCCTACCTTTTGAAGGTGCTTAACTGCAATCTCTTTTGCTTCGTTCTTTTTTAACTTCTTTACTACCATTAAGCCTTCCATTACATTTTCAAGCGCCGTTCGGTTCTTAAAAAGATTGAACTGCTGGAAAACCATTTCCGTGTATCGCCTCAGCTCCAGCTTTTCTTTGGAGGATTTGGTGGTTAAATCAATGGTTCTGCCATTGATGATTACAGTGCCCTGTTCTGGCTTCTCCAGGAGATTAATGGAGCGTAAAAGGGTTGACTTTCCCGTACCGGAAGGACCGATGATAGCAACCACATCTCCCTTATTAACGGTTAAATCCATGTTATCGAGTACCACGTTTTCACCGTACTTTTTACTTAATCCGCGGATTTCAATTGCGCTCATTTCCTGCACCTCCTTTTACCACTGTGACCTGCTCCGGTACGCTCATCCTTTTTTCTATGTATGCAAACAGTCTTTCAATGAAGATTGTCAGCACCCAGTAGATGATGGCAAGAGAACAGTAAATCTCAAAATATCGGTAGCTGCTGCCGGCTAAAATCTTACCCTGAGCGGTTATTTCCACCACCGAACAGGTAAATGCAAGAGACGTGCCTTTTACCAGACCGATGAGGGAGTTTCCAAGGGACGGTATGGCAACCGTTACAGCCTGGGGAAACAGCACTCTCCGAAAGATCTGGAAGCCGTTCATCCCTAAGGATTTAGCGGCTTCCACCTGGCCTTTTTCCACGGACTGGATGGCAGCACGTATGGTTTCCGAGTCAAAAGCGGACTGATTTAAGCCCAATGCCACGATGGCAAAAATAATTGGCGGTATCCCGTTGACGTTATATTCGGTTCCATTGTAGAAATTGTAGTATTTTAAGGCAATGGGAATCCCAAAGTAGGTTAAGTAGAGCTGAACGATAATAGGGGTTCCTCTTACTACCGAAACGAACAGCGAACAAATCTGCCGTAAGACCGGAATGTTGTGAATTTTTACAAATGCAATCAAAAGCCCTACTACCCAGCCGATCACCAGGGCGATTACCGTCAGTTTTAAGGTTACGGGCAAGTATTTCAGTAATGCGGGAATTTCCGTAAATACCAGCTGCCAATCAAATATTTTGCTCATCTTGTTCCTCCAGCTAATCCTTCTTTATTTATAGGAAGGGGAATAATCGTTACCAAACCATTTTAAGTTAATTTCCTTTGAGGTTCCGTCTTCAATGACTTCTTTTAAGGCTTTATTTAAATCTTCTACCAGTGTTTCATTTCCTTTGCTGACAATTAAGTAGCTGAATGGCTCTCCCATCAGATCCTTGGAAACATCATTATTTAAAGAAACGCCGGTTACATTAAAGTTAAACTCTTTCTGGTAATACTCAAACATTGGTTTATCCATTAAAACGAAATCGTATTTTCCGGCCTCTACATCCTGAATCTGAAGAACAAGGTCTTCTTCGCTGTATTCGATGTTGATTGGCTTTGATGGATTGGCTGCATTATAATTTTCAAGTGCAGTGGTTATGTTGATGCCTGCCTGGGAAATGGTCTTTAAGCCTGAAAGGTCATCCCATGATTCAATGGTTTGTGCTTTGGCATTGTCTTTTTTAAAAATGGCAACGTATTCATTGGCAAAAATCGGGTCTGTAAATAAGTACTTTTCTTTTCGCTTTTCATTCTTTGCAAAGTTGTTTACACCAATCTGATAACGGTCAGAATCCAGGCCGGCAAAGATGGATGGAAAATCAGTCACTTCAATTTCAAGCTTATACTGGGGAAGACGTTCAAATATAGCTTTGATTAATTCAATGTTATGTCCTGTCAGCGTATTGTCCTTATCTACGAAGGTAAATGGCTTTGGGGAGCCGCCTGTAGCTGCGTAGATAGTGATTGGCTCTGTTTTATTCTCTCCTGCTGCTGTTGTGCTTTCCGCTGTCTTTGTTCCTTCTGAGGCAGCCTCACTGGCTTTACTCGTCTGGGCTTCTGATGGTTTGCTCTCCTGCTTTGCGCAGCCTGCCAATGCGCCGATTACGGCTGCTGCTGTAAGGAATCCTAATACTGTCTTTTTCGCAAAATTTTTCTTCATAACTTTTCTCCTCATATTTAGTTTAATATTGAACTAGTCTTTTTCCAAATTTTTCATCTCTGTTATGTGGTTCGGTCCAAATGGAAGTATCCGGGCCAAGGGGAAGGATATTGTAAGGATTATGGGCGTGATTACCCAGGAGGTATCCTTTCTTAATGGATTCAAAATCCGTTGCTTCTTTAAAAGCTTGAATGGAATATAAGTCCTTTGCATAATTCCACAGGTTCTCAAAATCGGTAAGCCGGTTTCTGTTTGTCTTAAAGCAGAAATAATAGGCTATATCGAATCTTGCCAGGGTCACGTATAGGCGGATATCGGAATCTGTGATCTGATCTCCAAACAGATACCTGCTTTTTGACAGGCGTTCCTCCAACCAGTCAAGCCGTTCAAACAACACCTCATAGGCTTTTTCATATTCCTCCTGGGACTGGGCAAAGCCGGACTTATAAACTCCGTTATTCACATCATGGAACAAAATAACATTCAGTTCATCGATTTCTTTTCTTAATTCTTCTGGGTATAGATCAGGCGCTCCTTCCTTATGAAGCGGCTTCCATGCCGTTTCCCAATGGTTCGTCAGGTGGTGGTAATCGTTATTTACCACCTTTCTGGTCTTTACATCTACTACAGTTGGAACCGTTGCTCTTCCCTCATACTCCGGTGCTGTCTCTGCATAGATTTCTGGAAGATAGCGAATCTGTAATACGGGATCAACGCCTCCTTCATCTAAGGAAAATTCCCAGCCCTGCTCTGTTCGTATGGGGCTTACGGTTCCTACGCTGATTGCATCCTCTAAGCCAAGAAGCTTTAATGCAATGATCTGTCTCGTGGCCCAGGGACAAAGGGGAGTCCAGATAAGGCGGTACCGTCCGGCCTCCACCGGAAGTTCTCCTTCCCCATCTCCAAATGGGGTAATAAAGTAATTTTCCTGTCTTACAAATGCTCCTGTTTTTGATACTTCGTATGCATCTTCCGAGGTTACCACCTTGCCAAATTTCTCATCTATTGCCATTATTTTTTCCTTCTTTCTGATTTTTGGGTACAAAAAAAGCAGATGCCGTCTGACGCCTGCTCCCCATAGCATTTTTTCTATGCATAGGATATCAGGTTTCGCCATTGGTACAGCATAAAGAGAGTCTGCACATGACGATTAAATGATTGTTTGATTTCATGTTCCAACACTTCATTTGAAAACTCCTTTCTGTACTTTCTTTATTCTTTCTTAAATCATACCATTCCTATAGGTTTTTGTATAATATATAAAAAATACAGCTGGCAATAAGATTTACTTATAACCAGCTGTAAATACCACCAGTCACCTTGTATGTCAGATCTCTTTAGCCAAATAATGGGGTGGACAGATAGCGGTCACCGGAATCAGGTAATACCACAACAATGGTTTTTCCCTTGTTTTCAGGTCTTTCTGCTAATATTTTTGCTGCTCTCAATGCTGCACCAGATGAAATACCTACCAGGATTCCCTCGGTAACTGCAAAGGTCTTTCCTTCTGCAAATGAATCTTCATTCTCTACTGTGATGACCTCATCGTAAATTTTTGTATCCAATACCTCTGGTACGAATCCTGCTCCGATTCCCTGAATCTTATGAGGGCCTGGGTTTCCTCCGGAAAGTACCGGGCTGCTAGCAGGCTCTACAGCTACGATCTTAATATCCGGATTCTTTTCCTTTAAGTAGGAGCCTGCTCCAGTAATGGTTCCGCCAGTTCCTACGCCTGCGACAAAGATATCTACGCTTCCATCGGTCTGCTCCCAGATCTCTGGTCCGGTGGTAGCTCTGTGCACCTTAGGGTTTGCTGGATTTACGAACTGACCAAGGATGACGGAACCAGGAATGGACTCCTTTAATTCCTCTGCCTTTGCAATGGCGCCCTTCATGCCCTTGGCTCCTTCTGTCAGTACCAGCTCTGCGCCGTATGCTTTCAATAAGTTTCTTCGTTCCACACTCATGGTATCCGGAAGCGTAAGTATCGTCTTATAGCCCTTTGCCGCTGCAACCGCTGCAAGGCCGATTCCTGTATTGCCGGAGGTTGGCTCGATTATGGTAGCGCCTTCCTTTAATACGCCGCTTGCTTCTGCATCCTCGATCATGGCAAGCGCGATACGATCTTTTACAGAGCCTGCCGGATTTAAGTATTCCAGCTTCGCAAGTATGGTAGCGTCCTTAATTCCTTCCTTTGCACTGTAGCGGTTTAATTTAAGTAACGGTGTTCCTCCAATTAATTCTAATGCACTTTCTTTGATTGCTCCCATGATATGTTCCTCCATTTTTTAGTTTGATTATGAAAAAAGAGCAGCTGCCACTTTGGCACCTGCTCTTTGGTGTTTATGAAATAAACTGCTATTTCATCCCTTTAAGCTGTCAGGCAACGCAAATGGCATTACAATAAAACTGTATCACTCTCCATACATACAGCCTGACAACAACATTTATTATTAAAATAGATCCGATTAGAGATAACATTCGTATTATATTTCATATGTGACCACCTCTTCTATTTACATACATGTTTAATATGTTTATATGTTATAATTATATTAATACATGAAAAGGTGTGTGTCAATAACTTTTTAATATTTTTTTAAAGTTCTGCTATGGCAGCCTTCAGCTTATCAAGAGCCTGCTTTAACGTTGACTTCGGACATGCAATGTTAATCCGCTCAAACCCTTCTCCGGCTTCTCCGAAAATGGCTCCGCTGTCCAGCCAGAGGCCTGCTTTTGTTACAATCATTGACTCCCGCTCTTCTTCTGTGAGTCCAAGCTCCCGAAAATCCAACCATACAAGATAGGTACCCTCTGGCTCGATCAGCTTGATTTGAGGCAAATGTTTCTTTAGATACTCCCTTACAAAGCCGAGATTTTCTTTTAAGTATTCCATCAGCTCCTCATGCCACGCTTCTCCATGGCGGTAAGCCGCCTCACAAGCCGTAAGTCCCAGGGTGTTTAGCTGACTGTAGCCTGCGGCTGCAATTTCTTTTTTAAACCTTCTTCTGATATCAGCGTTTGATATAAAAATATTGGAGACCTGAAGACCGGCCAGGTTAAAGGTCTTGCTGGGAGCCGTGCAGGTAATCGTCCTGTTTTTAAGCTCGTCTCCAATGTTTGCAAATACCTGATGCTTTCCGTCGTAGACAAAATCCTGATGGATCTCATCGCTGATGACCAGAATGTCGTGGCGGATGCAGATTTCACCCAGCTGCTCTAATTCCTCTCTGGAATAGACTCTTCCCACTGGATTATGGGGATTGCATAAGAGGAATAATTTCACCTTGTTTTCCACAGCCTTTTTTTCAAAGTCCGCCAGATCCATTCTGTAAATACCGTCTTCTGAAAGAACCAGGGTATTGTCCACAATCCTTCTGCCGTTATCCTCAATCACTTCGCTGAAGGGATAATAAACCGGCTGCTGGATCATGACTCCGTCTCCCGGCTTTGTAAAGGCTCTCACAGCCATAGCCAGGGCGAACACGACGCCAGGAGTCTTAACAAGCCATCTCCGTTCCACAGACCAGTCATGCCGCTTTTTCATCCAGTCCCTTACTGCCTCAAAATAATCCTCCTGTACTTCGCTGTAGCCGAAAATACCATGCTGGACCCGTTCCGTTATGGCATCTAAAACCTCCTGGGAGACTCTAAAATCCATATCTGCGACCCACAAGGGCAGCACATGCTCCGGCTTTCCTCTGCGCAGGGCAAAGTCGTATTTCAGACAGTTGGTATTCCTTCTCTCTATTAATTCATCAAAATCGTAATTTCTCTTACTCATGAAATACCTGCTCCAATTCTTTGATTAAATCTTCTGCGTCTTCTATTCCTACGGATAACCGTAAGATCCGGTCCGTAACTCCATTTGCCGCCAGAACCTCTTTCGGTACATCGGCATGGGTCTGGGTAATGGGATAAGTAATCAGAGTTTCTACGCCTCCCAGGCTCTCCGCGAAACGGATCAACCGGACATCCTTTAAAATCTTATGAGCCAGTTCCTTTGATTCCACCTCAAAGGTGACCATGCAGCCAAAGCCTCTCGCCTGCTTTTTACAGACCTCATGTCCCGGATGATCTTTAAGCCCCGGGTAACAGACCTTTGTTACCTTCTTTTCGTTACAAAGAAAGGAAACCAGCTGCTCTGCATTCTTCTCAGCCCGGTCCATTCTAAGGGCCAGTGTCTTAATTCCTCTTAAGATCAGCCAGCTGTCAAATGGAGCAAGTCCGGAGCCCACTGTCTTAATAAGAAAGCGCAGCTTTTCAGAAAGCTCTTTTGTGGAGGCTACTAAAAATCCAGCTATGGTATCGTTATGTCCTCCCAGATATTTGGTTCCGCTGTGAACCACAATATCCGCTCCCAGTTTTAAGGGATTCTGAAAATAAGGAGACATAAATGTATTGTCAACAATGAGAAGAAGTCCATGTTTTTTTGATATTTCTGCCAGTCTTTCAATGTCAATGACATTCATCATTGGATTGGTGGGAGTTTCAATAAAGATGGCTTTTGTATTCTCCCCTACCAGCTTTTCAAATTCTTCCGGAGAACATTTTGCGCAGTCAACGTTGCTGAATAAGATTCCATTTTTCTTACTCACATTGTCAAAAAGGCGAATGCTTCCTCCATATAAATCGCAATCCGTAATAATATGGTCACCGGGACGGAATAATTCCATCAAAGCTGTAATGGCAGCCATTCCGCTGGAAAATGCCAGGGCATCCACACCGCTTTCCAATGCTGCCACTACCTTTTCCAGTTGCTCTCTGGTTGGGTTCTGCAAACGGCTGTAATCGTACCCGGTGCTTTCTCCTACACCTCTATGTGCAAAGGTAGCTGTTTGATAAATAGGGAAGCTGATTGCCCCTGATTGATCCACCGTTTCCTCTGTTCCATTGCCGTATAAACACTTTGTTGAAATTCCATATTCCATACTTATCCACCGCTTTCTCGTTTTCTATTTTGTCCTATAAGTATACCCATATGGTAGGTTGAACCGCTAATACTAAAAAACAATAGCCTGCTATAGTTTCTTTCTATGGTTCAATATTTTCTTACAATAGCTGGGCCTCATACTTTTTAAGCTCGTCAATATATTTCGTTCCAAGAACACTTAAGGGCATTTTTTTCTTTTTAATATACCCAATTCTCATCTTATCCTCTGTATCAAGAGGAATGGCTCGATATTCTCCTCCGTTTAAGTCCTCGCAGATGATACCACAGCAAAGAGTATATCCGTTTAGTCCCACCATCAGATTTAATAAGGTGGCCCTGTCGTCAGCCTTAATAATCTGCTTATATTCATAGGTGCTGAATACTTCTTCTGCCAGATAAAAGGAATTGTTATTTCCCTGCTCAAAGGAAAGACAGGGATAATTTTTAAGGTCTTCAAATCCGATCCGGTCCATGGCCGCAAGGGGATTTCCTTTCCAAAGATACACATAGATTCCGCATCGAAACAGATCGATGAACTCTAAGTCATTGTCGATAAGAAGTTTTTCCATGGCTTTTTGGTTAAAGTCATTTAAATAAAGAATTCCCACTTCGCTCTTCTGGTTTTTCACATTTAAAATGACCTCATAGGTCTTTGTTTCATGGACGGCAAATTCGTAATCATCCATACCAAACTCTTTTGCCATATGAATGAAAGCCTGAACCGCAAAGGTATAATGCTGCATGGAAACGCTGAACTTCTTTTTGAATTTTTCCTTTTTTACAAACCGTTCTTCCATCTGACGGTACTGCTCCAACATCTGTCTTGCATATCCTAAAAATTCTTCCCCTTCCGATGTGATCACTATACCACGGTTGGAACGAAGAAATATGGTCAGACCTATCTCCTCCTCTAAATCCCTTATGGTGCTTGACAGACTTGGCTGGGTAATGAATAGTTCGGCTGCTGCCTTGTTCATGGACTTCTGGTTGGCAATGCAGACGGCATACCGTAACTGTTGTAATGTCATAGTTACTCCTTTCCTGACACGCGCTCAACAGGCTGCCATATGGTAATGGCAGCCTGCGTGCGGTTATGTAATCCTATTCCACTGCTTTGAATGCTTCTGCTAAATCTTCAATGATATCCGCTGCATGCTCCGTACCAATGGAAAGTCGAATGGTGTTCGGCTTAATTCCAGAGCCTAAAAGCTCCTCTTCCGTCATCTGGGAATGTGTGGTGGAAGCCGGATGGATTACCAGAGACTTTACGTCAGCTACATTTGCCAGTAGAGAAAACAGCTCCAGCTGGTCAATGAAATCTTTTGCTTTCTTTGCATCTCCTTTAATCTCAAAGGTGAAGATGGAACCGCCTCCATTTGGGAAATACTTCTTATAAAGCTCCTGCTGCTGTGCATCCTCTGAAATAGATGGGTGATGCACCGTCTCTACCTGAGGATGATTCTTTAAGAAGTCCACTACCTTAATGGCATTTTCCACATGGCGCTCGACTCTTAAGGATAAGGTCTCAAGTCCCTGTAAGAAAATAAAGGAATGGATGGGGGAAATGGAGGCCCCTGTGTCACGAAGTAAAATCGCCCGAATCTTCGTAATATAGGCTGCCGCTCCTGCTGCCTTTGTAAAGCAGATTCCGTGATAGCTTGGATTTGGCTCTGTTAAGGTCTCGAATTTACCGGATGCTTCCCAGTCAAATTTTCCGCTGTCAACAATCACGCCGCCAATGGTGGTTCCGTGGCCACCGATGAATTTGGTTGCTGAATGTACCACGATATCCGCTCCGTATTCAATAGGTCTTACCAAATAAGGAGTCGCAAAGGTATTATCCACGATTAACGGAATTTTATGTGCATGAGCGATATGAGCAATTTTCTCAATATCAACGACATCGGAGTTAGGGTTTCCAAGAGTCTCGATAAAAATAAGCTTTGTATTCTCCTGAACCGCTTTATCTAAGGCATCGTAATCAAAAGGATCCACGAATGTGGTTTCAATACCGTACTCCGGAAGAGTATGAGCCAGCAGGTTATAGGTTCCGCCGTAAATATTTTTAGCTGCAACAATATGATCGCCATTCTTTGCAAGGTTCTCGACGGAATAGGCTACCGCTGCTGCTCCAGAGGCAACGGCAAGGGCTGCGAGTCCCCCCTCCAGTGCTGCAATTCTCCGTTCAAATACATCCTGGGTAGGGTTGGTAAGTCTTCCGTAAATATTGCCTGCATCCGTCAGATTAAACCTTGCTGCCGCATGCTCGCTGTTATGAAATACATAAGAGGATGTCTGGTAAATAGGGACTGCTCTGGCATCGGTAACAGAATCTGCCTGTTCCTGACCAACGTGTAACTGTAATGTTTCAAACTTAAATTCTCTTTCTGCTCTATTCTTCTTTGCCATGGGGAATTCCTCCTGTTTACATCTTCTCTGGTTTGTTTGATTTCTATCTTGATCGTATTATACCGTGTTTGAAGCGTTAGTGTTAATATGTATAATTACTATCTGGTTATAGGTAAAACCTATAGCAAACACCCAGAGTCGGTTCCTTGACCATTCACTGTTTCTTTATTATACAACACTCTCTTGCTGCTTACACTATTTTTTTCTTCCTTGCTTATCCATCATATATCAGATATCCCTGAATATACATATACAAAAATGCAAAAGGATAACAGCCCATGAACGAACATTACCCATTTGTGAATCCTCCGCTTCCGTACGCCTATGACGCTCTGGAGCCTTATATTGACACACAAACCATGTATCTTCATCATGACAGGCATTTACAGAGGTATGTGGTTGAGCTCAATACAATATTAAGAAACTATCCGGAACTGCAAAACTTATCCCTTCCGGAGCTGATATCAAACCCGGAAAACCTTCCTGAAGAAATACGCCAAGGCATTATCAATTATGGAGGAGGCGTTTATAATCATATTCTTTATTTTAACGGCATGACCAATGCTCTGAACCGTTCCCAGGCCGAAACTCTCTATCCTGCCATTGTTCGGGATTTCGGTACTCTGGAAGAGTTCTTTAATGAATATAAACGAAAAGCCTTATCTGTATTTGGATCAGGATTTGCCTGGCTGGTGGTCGCACCCGATGGAAGCCTTGAAATAGTCACCACCCGGAACCAGGATACCCCTATTGCCGATGGATTCTGCGTGGTAACTGGCATGGATGTATGGGAACACGCTTATTATCTGAAACGATTTAACGACCGTGCAGCGTACATCGAAGACTGGTTCCATGTAGTCAACTGGGAGATGGCAGACGAGCTTTATAAACAGTGTATGAATAATCTGGAAAATCAGAGGGCAAATGCCCCGGAACAGCCCGCTGATACGTTAGGTGCTCCTACTGCTGAAGAAGAGCCTGTTCCAGCTCCTGAGACTTATACAGGGCCTGGCTCCGGACTGGAAGAGCTTCCGGCCGCAGGTCCAGAGGCGCCTACTGCTCCAGAAGAGGAAGTTGTTCCTACGGTTTAATGCATAGCTTACATATTCGTTCAGCACGTTTCTTTTGCATATTAGTAAGAAATACGGAGCCGATATCACGGTTCCTTTTCTTTTAGCTTTTAAGCTATATTTTTCTTGTATTAATCAATGATATAGATGGAGATATATTGTTTAAAAGTATTACTTATTTTGTACTTTTATAGTAATATAAAATAAAAATATTGAAAGGGAGAGACTATGGACAAGTTTTTGAAAAATGAATGGAGCTATCTTGAAAAGAAGCTGATTGTATCAACCTTTTTCTTATCAGGAGTTGTTATTGGTTTTTTAATTGCTCCCATTAAAAAAGGGATTTACTGCGGGAACAATAACCATATTACTATTCATAAAAAAAAGAAGTATCATAATTGAAATGATATGATTTCATAACTTTTACATACTTAAATTTAATAAATCACTAGAAAAAGGAGCCGCAAAAACGGCTCCCTTATTTTGGGTATTTATTACATTTCATTATAAAAATCAAGTTTTTTTTAGTACTCGCCTACTGTAACACTTTCCTCAAATCTAACCGCAACCTTAGCGTCTACCATTTTTTAAAGTATTACACCTAGCAGTCGCATAAATTATTTCTTTGTATATTCAATAACCACGTATGCAGAGGCACCAGAATAAAATCCACCGACATTAACAAAGTAATATTGTAACTCACCTGCTCCCGCATCATAAACCATATTTACTGCTACAGGTAGCGCATCTGCGCGGTTATAGGATGTCTGCAACACGATCTGACCCGTTTCTGCCTTATTGGTAGCACTACCGTACAAATCAACCAGTCTTTCAATATTAAGTCCTGAAACATCTGCAAACACTAACGAATTACCGCTTTCATTTGCAAGCGATCCTGTAATGACACCGATTCGACGTGAACTTTCTTATCCATCTACAATCCAAAATGAATGCTTTTCCTTTCACACTCGCGTAATATCTTATGGCATTTATAAATTATACTTTATGATTACTTGCTATCATATGATTTATTTCGTATAATATACGAAATATTAAATTACAGATATAAGGGGGAAACGAGATTTGTCAACATATTTTATCATGGGTGCACTTTATTTAGGAACAGGTCTGTATCTAAAATCGGTTGAAAAAAGAAGACATGTTCGCAGAAAAAACATCGCTGGTGAAGAGGAATTCAAATCCCACAGGGATTCTAAAATGCAAGGGGCAATTGATTGTGTAATTAGCATTGCAAGCATTTTTTTTGTTATAGGTGGTGTCACTTCTTTAATGTGTTGGTTTATGATAATATTTCATATATTCTACAAATAAATAGATTTACTTCTCTCCAATAAACCATACTGGCTACTGATCTGTTACATATAAAACAAACTCCAGATACTCAATAAAATCTAAAAAAAGGTAGCATCCCCATGAATGC
The DNA here is from genome assembly GCA_000526575.1 of Clostridium sp. 12(A). Classification (GTDB taxonomy): domain Bacteria; phylum Bacillota; class Clostridia; order Lachnospirales; family Lachnospiraceae; genus Lacrimispora; species Lacrimispora xylanolytica. The sequence continues at coordinate 1,806,801 of JAGI01000002.1, forward strand.
TACCTTTTGTCAAAGTATTAATTATTACATAATTCATTTGAATCTTTTTTCTTAGTACTAAATTGAGCCGTCAGCATTAAACACCCAAAATCTGCTGCTAATAATATAAAATATATAGTTCCAAGAGGTGTTGAAGTTTTTGCACTGGCAAGGTCATAATAGATTTCATCATTATAAAGCAATGCATTAAACTTGTGTCCCTTTAGTCTTACAAATTTATCATAACCTACCGCACCCTTTACTTCATACTCCTTATTTTGATAGGCAGCGGTGACCTTTATGAATTCTTTCGCTTTTTTTCTAAACATCTTTTTAGCAACGACATTTTTATTTACATCTAAAATTTCTACTTCTACCTTCTCACAGTCCTCTTCCCTTACTCCGTTATTTACTTTCAGGTTTAACACTACGCAGGCTACAGTTATTATTACAAATAATACTAAAAAAATATTTCTTAATTTCTTTCTCTTTGCATTTTTCAATGACTCGATCCCCTGTTCGTATTCTAAACTATGATCTGACAGCTAAACAGATTAGATAGTTCGCCTACAATCATCATTTATTGCATCTGTTTCCAGTATTTCGATAGAAAACAAAATGTAATGATAGGATTTACCAGACCGACCATTGATGATATAATCCCCACACTATGTATAGCCACATTTAGAACCATTATAATGATTGTACAAACAACAATGGCGTAAAAGGCAATCTTCGTTTTCTTAATTAACAGCAGTACATATGCAGCACAACCAGCTAAACCAATAACAGCCAGATCAAAAAATCCTAACGTACCATTGACAATTGCAGCAAGTGCGCTTAAAACGATACAAATAATGCTCCAAATCTTAATTCCTTTTCCAAATACTAATACTTCTTCATTCATCTCATTCCCTCGCTTCTCAGTTATAATGTTACATATAAATAATCGTCCTAAATAGTAACTTCTTAATGTTAATAAGGAAATATGTCTCATAATCTCAATTTACCCTCATTTTATACAGAAAAAAGGAGCCGCAAAAACGGCTCCTCTTCTTATGATTACTTATGCGTATTTTTTCGTCTATTTATTACAATCCCTAATAAAATCAAGCTTATTTCTTAGAACTTACCAGCAGTAGCGCTCTCTTCAATTCCGACAGCGACAGCTACAGTAGCACCTACCATTGGGTTATTACCCATACCAATAAGACCCATCATCTCAACGTGAGCTGGTACGGAAGAAGAACCTGCGAACTGAGCGTCAGAGTGCATACGTCCCATAGTATCTGTCATACCATAGGAAGCTGGGCCTGCGCCCATGTTATCTGGGTGAAGGGTACGGCCTGTACCGCCGCCGGAAGCTACGGAGAAGTACTGTTTGCCTTTCTCGTTGCATTCCTTTTTATAGGTACCTGCTACTGGATGCTGGAATCTGGTTGGGTTTGTGGAGTTACCGGTGATGGAAACATCTACGCCCTCTTTCCACATGATAGCAACGCCTTCGGTTACGTCGTTGGCACCGTAGCAGTTTACTTTTGCTCTTAAGCCTTCAGAATAAGATTTTCTGAAAAGTTCTTTTACTTCGCCTGTGTAGTAATCCATCTCTGTTTCTACATAAGTAAAGCCGTTGATTCTGGAAATGATCTGAGCAGCATCTTTTCCTAAACCATTTAAAATAACTCTTAAAGGTTTCTGGCGAACTTTGTTTGCCTTCTCAGCAATACCGATGGCACCTTCTGCAGCTGCGAAGGACTCATGTCCTGCAAGGAAGCAGAAGCAATCTGTACCTTCTTCTAACAGCATCTTTCCTAAGTTTCCGTGTCCGATACCTACGTTACGCTGATCGGCTACAGATCCAGGAATACAGAAAGCCTGAAGGCCTTCACCAATGGCTGCTGCAGCGTCTGCTGCTTTTCTGCAATCTTTTTTAATGGCGATTGCTGCACCAACTATGTATGCCCAGCACGCATTTTCAAAACAAATCGGCTGAATCTTCTTTACCTGCTCATATACATCAAGACCTGCATCTTTTGTAATCTTCTCAGCTTCTTCGATAGAAGCAATCCCATAGCTATTTAATACGGAATTGATTTTTTCAATTCTTCTTTCATATGATTCAAATAATGCCATTACCTTGTCCTCCTTATTATTGGCCAATAACTATTTTCCGGTCAGCCGATTATTCATGTCTTGGGTCAATGATCTTAACAGCATCTGCAACGCGGCCGTACTGTCCTTTTGCCTTTTCCCAAGCGGTATTCGGATCGTCACCCTTCTTAATAAAATCAGTCATCTTGCCAAGACTTACAAACTGATAACCAATGATCTGATTTTCCTCATCAAGAGCAATGCCGGTTACATAACCTTCTGCCATCTCTAAATAACGAGGACCTTTCTTTAAGGTTCCGTACATGGTTCCTACCTGTGAACGAAGTCCTTTTCCTAAGTCTTCCAGGCCCGCACCTACTGGAAGACCGTCTTCGGAAAATGCACTCTGAGTTCTTCCGTAAGCGATCTGTAAGAATAACTCTCTCATAGCAGTGTTAATAGCGTCACAAACAAGATCTGTATTTAATGCTTCTAAAACAGTTAAACCTGGCAGAATCTCAGCTGCCATAGCAGCGGAATGAGTCATACCGGAGCAACCGATAGTTTCTACTAATGCTTCCTGAACGATTCCTTCTTTTACGTTAAGAGTCAGCTTGCATGCACCCTGCTGAGGAGCACACCAACCAACGCCATGTGTTAAACCGGAGATATCTTTAACTTCTTTAGATTTTACCCATTTTGCTTCTTCCGGGATTGGAGCTGCGCCGTGGTGAACGCCCTGTGCTACTACGCACATCTCTTCTACTTCATGTGAATAAATCATGTTAAAACTCCTTTCGAATAAGTAATAATTGTGAAAAGTACTTTGTTAAATATATCACATCATACTTGATTACATTTTCTCATATTATGTCGATTTCCGCAAGTGTTTTTTATTTTATACAAAAGCCGGAAGGCAGAAATCACGGGATTTCTGCCTTCCGGCATTCAACTATATTATGTCATTTAAACGATTCTTCTTACAGATAGAATGGTCCGGTAAGTAGCTGTACCTATCTTAATTCCAGTCCTTGGGCTGCTTGCATGAACAATCTGTCCATTGCCGATGTAAATAGCAATATGGCCTGCATAACATATCAAATCTCCCGGCTGGGCATCTGCATAGGACACCTCGCGGCCTGCGGAGCGCTGCTCCGTTGAGCTTCTGGGCAGAGAATAACCGAATTTCCGGTAGACAGCCTGGGTAAAGCCGGAACAGTCCGCTCCGTTTGTTAAGCTGGTTCCGCCAAAGACATATGGATTTCCAAGGAACTGAAGGCCATAGTCAGCCACAGCTCGTCCCGAGGCGCTGCCGCCGCTGCTCTTTGCTGCGGTTGGGCCGGAATATGTATTGTTGGCACTTGTGGACTTACCAGAAGTATTCTTTGCGGCTTTCTTTCTTGCATCTTCTTCTGCTTTTTTCCTGGCTTCCTCAGCGGCTCTCCGTCTGGCTTCTTCTTCCTTCGCCTTACGGATTTCCTCATTCTTCTTCTCTACAGTCTTAGCATAAGCTGCAGCTTCCTGCTTTGCAACAGCAAGCTGGCCGTCAAAGTTGGAAACCTCTTTTTTCTTTTTGCTGATCAAGGTCTCAAGCTGGCCCTGCTGTTCCTTATATTCAAGCTTCATGCCTTCCATCTCGGCTTTATCATCTTCCAAGTCAGCCTTGTAATCGGCAACCTTTTGTTTGGTCTCCTGATATGTCTCAAGCATCTTACGGTCATATGTATAAATGCCTTCTACATACTCAGCCTTATTAAGAAGATCAGACATGTTCTTTACCTGAAGAAATATATCCAGATATTCTGTATCACCCTTTTCATACATATACTGGATTCTCTTTTTCATTGCAGAATACTGTTTTTCTTCTTCTTTCTTTGCCTCTTCATAATCCTTTTCGGCCTGTTTGATTTCGGCTTCTTTATTCGCCATATCATTTTCCAGTACCTTGATATCAGATAAAAGTTCTGTGAGATTAGAAGTAAGCTTTGATACCTGACTTTGAGCGGCACTCTTTTTATTCTCCGCATCCTTGGCCTTTTGATTGGCCTCTTCCATCTTTTTTTGCGCTTCCTGTTTCTCTTTTTCTGCTTTCGTAAGAGCATAAGCCGGCACTGTCTGGCTTACGACCAGGATACCTATGAGCGAACTTAAAAAAAACTTTCGTAGTCCTTTTGCATTCTTATGAATGCTGTTAAATAGTAATTTTCGTTTCATCATCCGTTCCCTTTTACCATATTTTCTACTATATATGTTAACTAAAACAGGAATAAAATTCAAGTCCAAAATTATTAATTTTTTAAATTTGATGTAATAACTTTGTTTTATTTTACCATTTTTAATCGTTTGGAAGCTTTTTTGCAACCAGCAAAAAGCAGAGGAAGAACAAAATTCCTTTTATAATCGAGGATATGGAGAATGCCCACCAGATACCATCAAGTCCCAGAGAGGTACCGCTTAAAAGAATTGCAAGAGGGATTCTTGCGGAGGTAAATATGATGCTTATGATGGAACATAACAATGTTTTCCCAAGGCCGGATAAAGCTCCAATGGTGGTAAGCTCCAGGCACATGAACATCTGAGAGAATCCCAGTATTACAAGATACTTAACACCAAGGGGAATCACCTCCTGCTCATGAATAAAAACTCCAAATATCTGGGAGGGAAAGCATATTAAGAGTGCAGAGCAGAAGAACCCCCAGACAGCCATAATACCAATGGCTGTGGAATATCCCTTTTTCACCCGTTTAAATTGTCTGGCTCCATAGTTTTGTCCAATAAAGGAATTAATGGCAGCCGCGAAACCATCGGCTGTCATCCAGGAAATGGACTCGATCTGGCCTCCAACCCTTAGCACTGCAACAGCTGTATCTCCAAAACCGGCTACAAAACGGGTCAGGACCATGGAGATGCTGGTGTAGATTAAATTCTGGATTGAGGTAGGAAACCCTATTTTAACGATTTCCTTTCTGTAATTCCAGGGAACCTTGTGTAATATATGAACCTTGTCAAAAACATGTTTGTCCTTTCGGATGGCTCTTAAGAACATCACAGAAACAATAAATTGCGCCAGCACGGTAGCTGATGCAGAACCAGCCACGCCAAAGCCCTTTAATGGACCAAACCCAAAGATTAATAACGGGTTTAAAACAATATTTAAAACGAGACCGACTACATTTGCATATAAAGGCGTTCTGCTGTCTCCCGTTGCAGTCATAATTCCAGTTATAATTCCATTAAAAAAGGAGAAAAAAATAAGCCCGCAGGTGATTTTTAAATATACCTGGGCATTTAGAATAATGGATTCATGATTCAATCCAAAAAATCCAATCAATAAGCTTGCTCCAAAATAGCAAACCGCTCCAAATAAAACAGCAAATAACATTCCCATCTGTAAGGCAGCCGTAACATATTTCCCAGCTTCCTCCGGCTCTTTCCGGCCTAAGGAGTGAGCCACTTTAACCTGTCCGCCCATTTTGGCCATTGCTACCACTCCCTGGGACAGCCATACATACATTCCCGCTGCACCTACGGCAGCAACTGCTTCAGACCCTACCAGTCCAAGCCAAGCCATATCCGTTAAGTTATAGGCCATCTGAAGCATGGCTGTTCCCATAATAGGCAGTGCCAGGCCAGTTAAGGCTTTAAATATTTTTCCATTTAATAAATCAATTTTTCTGTTCATACATCAATTACTCCGTTTCAAAAGGGCTGCCACACGGCAGCCCTTTTCTATCTACGGATCAATCCTTGGCAGAAAGAAATTCGTGAATTCCTCTGGCACCGGCACGGCCGGCTTCCATGGCAAGAATTACGGTCGCAGCACCTGTTACTGCATCTCCGCCGGCATAAACGCCTTCCTTGCTGGTCTTTCCAGTCTCCTCTTCCGCAATAATACATCTGCGCTTATTGATATCCAATCCCTTAGTCGTATTGGAAATCAGAGGATTTGGTGAGGTACCAAGAGACATAATGACGGTATCTACGTCAATGACAAATTCAGAATCCTTAACCTCTACCGGTTTTCTTCTGCCGGATGCATCCGGTTCTCCAAGTTCCATTCTAATGCATTTCATTCCATTGACCCAGCCTTTTTCATCAGTTAAGATTTCAGTCGGATTGGTCAGCAGGTCAAAAATAATACCTTCTTCTTTTGCGTGATGAACTTCTTCTGCTCTGGCAGGAAGCTCTGCTTCACTTCTTCTATAAACAACATGAACCTCTGCACCAAGACGAAGCGCTGTTCTGGCTGCATCCATGGCAACGTTTCCGCCGCCTACGACTGCTACCTTCTTGCCTGCTGCAATCGGTGTGTCATAATCATCGCGGAATGCTTTCATCAGGTTGCTTCTGGTTAAATATTCATTGGCTGAGAATACGCCGTTGGCATTCTCACCTGGTATTCCCATAAACATGGGGAGTCCGGCACCGGAACCGATGAATACGGCCTGAAAACCTTCCTCATCGAAAAGCTGATCAATGGTTACAGATTTACCAATGATTACATTGGTCTCAATGGTTACGCCAAGCTTTCTTACGTTGTCAATCTCAGGCTGAACCACGCGTTCCTTGGGAAGACGGAACTCTGGGATACCATAGGTCAAAACTCCGCCTGGCTCATGAAGAGCTTCGAAAATGGTCACTTCATAACCAAGCTTTGCAAGGTCCCCCGCACAGGTAAGGCCAGAGGGGCCGGAACCAATGACAGCTACCTTTTTTCCGTTGGTCTTTTCTGGAGCCTGAGGTACGATACCGTGTTCTCTGGACCAATCCGCTACGAAACGCTCCAGCTTTCCGATGGAAACCGGCTCTCCCTTGATTCCACGGATACATACGCCTTCACACTGACTTTCCTGGGGGCATACACGGCCGCATACCGCAGGAAGGGCAGAAGACAATGCAATGATCTTTGATGCTTCTTCAATATTACCGTCTTCCACTTCTTTAATAAATCCTGGAATATTTATGGAAACAGGACAGCCGCCCACACATCTTGGGTTTTTACACTTGATGCAGCGGGAAGCTTCCTCTCTTGCTTCTTCTTCATTGTATCCAAGGCAGACTTCCTCGAAATTAGTTGCTCTTACCTTTGGATCCTGTTCTCTTACTGGTACTTTCTTTAAAACGTCCATTACTCGTCACCTCCACACTGTCCGCATCCACCGTGATGGGTATCGCCTTCACTTTCCTTTAAAACCGCACGTCCTTCTTCTGACTTGTACATCATCTGACGCTTCATGGCTTCATCAAAGTTTACCAGATGGCCGTCAAATTCTGGTCCATCTACACAGGCGAATTTCACTTCACCGCCAACAGTAATACGACAGGCACCGCACATGCCGGTTCCGTCTACCATAACCGGATTTAAACTTACAATGGTTGGAATCTCAAGCTCTTTTGTTAAAAGGCAGACAAACTTCATCATAATCATAGGACCGATGGCTACACAAACATCGTATTTCTTCCCTTGATTATGTACCAGATCCTTGATCACTTCTGTTACCATTCCTTTTCTTTCATAGGAACCGTCATCCGTTGTAACATAGAGATTGCCGGCCTGTTCTCTCATGGCATCCTCAAGAATCAAAAGATTCTTAGTCTTGGAACCAACGATTACATCCACATCAATGCCATGCTCTCTCATCCATTTTACCTGAGGATAAACCGGTGCTGTACCCACGCCTCCGGCCACAAATAAGAACTTTTTCTTCTTTAACTCCTCGATATCTTCATGAACGAATTCAGAGGGATTTCCTAATGGTCCCACCACATCCTCAAAGCTGTCTCCGGCCTTTAAAACCGCCATCTTCTGGGTGCTGGAGCCAACAGTCTGAAATACAATTGTAATCGAACCTTTTTCCCGATTATAGTCACAAATGGTGAGAGGAATTCTCTCCCCTTTGTCATCCATCTTAACGATAACAAACTCTCCTGGCTGACAGGCTTTTGCGATCCGGGGTGCTTCCACATCCATCAGATAGATCTTGTCGGCCAACAATTCTGCTTTTAGAATCCTATACATCTTTATCCTCCTAATGTCTTCGTGAATATACCTGAGCACCGTTCCTGAAATCGACAAAATCCTTCAGGAGAATGCCATCAGTACCATCTTACCACCTTTGAAGGACCATGACAACATTTATAGAAAATATCAATAAAATTTTAACAAAGTTTTTTTTCCAGGAGGCTTAATCAGTATTTTTTTTCTGATATAACCGAAAGGTATAGCAAAGATTAAAGTAGGTCTGCTCATCGCTTTCCCCTGTCATCTCCCATTCCGGGTCCTTATCCAGATTTGGAAAATGGGTATCAGCACTGTATAAATAATCGATATATGTCACATGTGCTGTATGACAGTGGGGCAGGAATTGTTCGTAAATACTCTGACCTCCAATGATGAAACAATCATTTTCATCGTGTTTTTCCAGTTCTTCCATGGCTTCTTCAAAGCTATGGCAGACAATGGCTCCTTTTACTTTATAATCAGGATTCTTAGTAAGCACTATATTCGTTCGTCCGTACAGGGGCTGCTTCCCTGGAAGGCTTTCCAGCGTTTTCCTGCCCATTACAATCACTTTTCCCAGAGTCTCTTCCCGAAACAGTCTCTTATCTTCGGGAATGGATACGAGAAGCTGGCCCTGATTGCCGATGGACCAGTTTTTATCCACTGCAACAATTAGATTCATAATTAACCCTTTCCTTTTCCTGTCTTAATCCTCTAAAAGAATCAGTTCCTTCCCATAAGGAAGGCTCTCCACCCATTGGCAGAAGGTATGCCATTCCACCAGCTTGTGGTTCTTTCTGGCAAAATACATATTGATCAGCGTTTCATAGTTTAAGGTGCATGTCCGCATCTGGTTGTAGCTGGATGGAAGAAGCTGGATCATATCATACCAGTCGTCCTTATTCTTATTCTCCAGATAACGAAGGCGGATCTTTTCAAGCTCGGCCACTACAGATTCCATAAAGACAAGTGTCTGTTCTGTCATATGATCATGACTGAAATCAGACAGCTCAAACGGCTTACTGTGAATCTTATGCATGGTACTTGTGGAATTGGCTACGGTCGATACTTTGTAGGTATCGTATTCCTTCCACCAGTAAAGGGGAGCGGTAATATCTACGGATACAAAAATCTGACGAATGTATTTCCGGTGATCACCTCCTGCTTTTCTAAGACGTTTTGCCAGTCCTAAATCATTAGGCCCTAATATGTATTCCCCATCCTCGTTGTAGCTGCTGTCCATCCGGTCCCAGCTGTTCATTGGATTTCTTGCACCGCGAATGGCATTTTCTATATTCATTACACTTGTTCTTTCACATTTTAACATGGTATCGTTCCTTTCCAGCAAAAACTATTGTTTGATTCAACGTTTATTATAGAACATATTATCGATTTCGTCCATTTCTTTGTCATAGGAATCCCACTTTAGAAAATAAATGCTTCTCTATTGATTCCTCTCCCATCCTCTCTTATAATGACTCTTGAGAACAAAATATCCAATATATGGAAAAAGGAGGTCAAATAAATTGAATCAAAAATTTATATCGGAGAGACTGGTTCTTTTGCGCACTCAAATGGGTATCTCAGCAAAAGATATGAGCCTTTCTCTTGGACAAAGGGAAACATATGTGGAAGAAATAGAGCAAAGCCGTTTTACCCCCTGCATGGAGGACTTCCTGTCCATTTGTGAGTTTTTTAAGATTACTCCAGGAGAGTTTTTCGATGAAGAAAATCTAAATCCAACGCTTCTCAATCAGCTGCTGCAAAAGCTGCTTCCACTAAGCGGGGCTGATTTAGAGGATCTGCTATCCCGCTTATCGGAAGTCAGAAACAGTGTGAAAAGAGAGACAAAAAAGTTTTCCTGATGTAATCCTATGACTCAGGAGAAAACTGGTCAATATCCCAGCGTATTTTGCTTCCTCTTTCACTTTTCTCCACAAGAAGCTTTTTCCCAATCTGTTCTTTTAATTCTGTTACGTGTGAAATAATACCGATCAGGCGACGTTCCCCGGCCAGTTCTTTCAGTATGCGAACAGACTTCATTCTGGAATCCTCATCAAGGGAGCCAAAGCCTTCATCTATAAAAAGAGCATCCATGGATACATTCCCTGCCGTGCTCTGTATGATATCTGACATACCAAGAGCCATGGCAAGAGCCGCCATAAAGGATTCTCCGCCGGAAAGCGTTTTTACATCCCGTACCTTTCCGGCTGTCATACTGTAAACATCCAGATCAAGCCCAACCTCTCCCTGCCTTCCAAGGGCGTCAAGCTCCCTGCATTTAAGGAGAAATTGACCGTCAGTCATATCTTTTAGCCGCTTATTGGCTGCCTGGATCATCTGATTGAAATACTGGCGCTGTACAAAGGTCTGAAAATCCAGACTGACGGAAAGCTTTCCATTGGCAGTCTGAAAAAGATCGTGGTAAAGCTTATATTCCTCCTCCAGTACTTCCCTCTCCTTCCAGAGACGGTTAAGGGTTTCATAGGATTGTTTCAATCTGCTTAAGATGCCGGACGTTATCGCCTCTTCTTTCTGAAGTTCTTTCTGCCTTTCCGTTAATACCTGTTCTTTTTCTCTAAATGGCTCTGAATCGATTCTTTCCCTTCCTTTTATCTGCTCCTTTAACTGGCTGCATATGGTACGGGACTTTAAAAGCTCTTTTTCGTAAGCATCCAGATCCTTCTCCCATTGTTCCATAATTTCAGGAGTCTTCCTGGCCTCTAAGTATGATTCCTTTGTGTCAAATCCCATTGCTTTTAATCCTTCCAGGAATTTCTTTTCCGCCTGCTCTGCCGACAGCCTTCTCCATTCCAGATTCTCAAGTTCTGATGCCAGACGTCCCTTCTTTTCTCTTGTTTCTTCCGAAAGACGACGGACGTTATCATTTGAGATATTTAAAGATTGTTTTCGGTGCTCCAACTGGTTTAATATTCTTTCTCTATGAGCGTTTGCAGCTTCCTCCTCTGGAAATGGCAAACGCTCCTCCAATTGTTTGATTCTCTCCGTAAAAGCAGAGGCTTTTATCTCTTTCTCCTGCAGACTGACTCTTGCCTCTTCCCTGTCAGACTCCAGTTTCTCCAGAGTCGTGCGGTCTGTTCTGATTGTCTCAAGCATTTCCTTCCGGCCTTTTTCTGCTTCTTTTGCTTCCTCTTCCTGTTCCATGGCTTTAGAAAGGAGAGTTTCATTCTTTTTGATTTCTTCTCCCAGGCATTCCTTTAGTTGCGCAAGGGTTAAGGGAGCATGAAACCACTGTTTTAGATCTTTTCTGATTTGTTCCTCCTGATGCTTTACACGCTCTTCAGCAGCAATGCTTTCTTTTGTCGCCTGAGCAAGTCCATCTTCTGCCTGGCTGCGCTGAATTTTTGCCTGCTCCACTATATCCTGCGTAACGGCATCATGGGAAAGACTTGCCTTTAATGGGTGGTGGGTGGAGCCACACACCGGGCAGGCTTCTCCTTCGGACAGCTTCTCTGCCAGAATACCTGCCTGATGAACCAGGAACAGATCGTATCGTTCATTGTAAATATGGTCTGCTTCTATATATTTTTTTCGGGCTCTTAAAGTACTTTCCTGACTCTTTTCTTTATGAGCCTGCTCTATTTCAAGCAGAGATAATCCATTTTTTAAGAGCTCTAATCCTTGTTTCCGCTCCTTAAGTTCGTTTGTTTCCTGAATCAAAACGGGTAGATGCTCCGCCTTTTTTTCAAACTCCTTCTGTTTTAACTCCCTTAGTAAGAGCGTTGCTTTTCGGTCATGTATTTGGGAGTCAAGCTTTTCTAATCTGGCTTTTTCCTCTTGCTCTGAATGCTTTAACTCTTTCCAGATTTTTTTCTCCTGGTTCCATGTGGCATACAGTGGCATCGCCTCATTTAGCCGGTTAAGCTCTGACTGAAGACGTGGAAGCTCCTCATCTGCTATCTTCTTTTCATCTTCCGCTGCCCGCTCAGCCTCTGAAAGAGACTGATTCAATGCTTCAAGCTCATTTTTCAGGATATCAGACAGGAGGAGAGCCTCTTTATATGCACTTTCTTTTTCCAGGCGCTGATCGGCAGCTGACTCCAGCTTTTCAGCTAGCCTGGCTTTTTTTAAATGCTCCTCTTTTTTCTTCCATGTCTCCTGTTCCTCTTTCAGCTGCTCCATATGTTTCTCTGCTTCTGTAAGGCTGTCAAAAATCCGGTTGACCTCCTCCGCCAGGCTCAGCCGGCTCTTCACCTCAAAAAGCAGGGCCGTGCTTTCTTCCTGCTGTTCATGAAGTGTTTCCGTTCTTTCTCTTAATTCGTCCATTGCCTGATATAAAACCAGCTGAATATCTTCTGTTCTTGTCTCTTTAAACCTCAAAAGCTCCTGCCAGTCTGTGATGTATTTACTATCTTCTAATAGCTCCATATGGCTTAGCTCGTGAAAACAAAGCTTTCGGTTATCCTCTAACTTCTCAAGGCAAAGACTGTTCTTTTCTTTTAATTTCATCTGGATACGTTGGAAAACTCCAGTATTAAAAATCTTTGAAAAGATCTCTTTTCGTTCTTTGGAGGAAGCGTGGAGGAGCCGTAAATAATCTCCCTGGGCAATCATTGCAATCTGGGAAAACTGGTTCTGGTCAACACCTATGATTTCCTGTATTTTAACATTTATATCTTTAAGATTACCAGGATATTCAGACCCGTCAGGAAGAAATAAAGAGGCCTTTGCAGGCACTTGAACGCCGGTATACTCACCGCTTTTATTCTTTCGTTTGCTCATTCTTATATAGGAAGGGCTCCTTTTTATTTCATACACTTCCCCATGCTCTAAAAAAGTCAAAGTCACATAGGTTTCCTCATCCTCGGGAGCATATTGGCTCCTCATCATGGCAGGTTCCCGCTTCTGTCCGCTTGTCTCACCAAAAAGCGCAAAGGATACTGCATCAAATATGGTGGTCTTTCCTGCTCCCGTATCTCCGGTAATGAGAAATATTCCATGTCCGATTCGATTAAAATCTATGGTCTGGGTGGTGCCGTAGGAACCAAATGCTGACAACGTTAATGTAAGAGGCTTCATAATCCTTCCTCCTCCTTTGCTTCCTGTATGATTTTCTCCATGACCTTTCTGGCCCTTTCACTCATCTCATCATTTCTTACTGTCTGATAAAACTGAAGGAATGCTTCCATGGGATTTAAGACAGGTACCGGCTCTCCCTGATCTAAAAACATGCTCCTGGTCCGTTCATTGTCTATCCGAAGCTCTAATAGGTGATCAAAAACCTCCTCCAGCTGCTCTCTGATGCGATATGGCTCTTCCTCATCCGTTATGGTCACGCTGACAAAATCATGACGGCTCTCTTCCGTCGCTCTGGAAAGAATCTCGTCTAATTTCCCCCGTTCTCTCCTTACATCCTGAATGCCGGAAAGAGGGAGAAATTCCAGTTGTAAAGTCTGTCCCTTTTCTTTCATGGTCACATACGAAATGGACTTTTTATGGTACTCTTCGCTGACGGAATACTTATATGGAGTTCCGCAGTATCGAATCGTCTCTTTTAAAACCTTTTGGGAACCATGAATATGGCCAAGGGCTGCATAATCAAAGCCGGTGAGCAAAGAGGCATCCACCCGGTCCAGTCCCCCTGTCATAATAACTGCCTGTTCTGATTCACAAGTTTCAGGGTCTTTTCCGCCGCCCGCGTAAAACTGGTGAGATAAAATGACGTTGCGCTCCCTGTCATCTATATTCTCCCGTTTAAGAACCGCCCGGACGGCTTCTTCATAGCCTTCCGGCTGATTGTCCTTAAAAAGTGTTCGGACATATCCAGGCTTAAAGAAAGGCATAAGATAGAAATTCACAGGTCCAAACTCATCTAGCAGCACAACTTTTTTTAGGTACTCATCTTGATTTTTAGGAGGAAATACAGACAAATGAATGTGGTGCTTCTCTAAAAATGATCCAGCATAGGAAAGACGTTCTGGTGAATCGTGGTTTCCTGCTATAATAAGTACAGTGATTTTGGGGCTGATTTCAGAAAGAGCACCAAGAAAGTCTCCAAACATGGTGTAAGCTTCTCCTGAAGGAACTGTTTTATCGTAGACATCACCGCAAATTAATATGGCATCAGGATGGAGTTTTTTTGCATATTCCACAACCTGACTTAGAACTGCTTCCTGATTTTCCTTTAAGCTTCGCCCATTTAACTGTTTTCCTATATGTAAATCAGACAAATGAAAAAATTTCATAGTTTCTTCCTTATCTTTTTTTCTTCATAATATCATAGTTGTCCCTAATTGAACAGGGACTGTAAAGGACCATATGTAAATAGAAGGGTATTGCAACATGAAATACATCATCAAGATATAATAACTGGCTGTTTGATTTACAACCGTATCTTGTATGAAATCTTCATTTTACAACACCCTCTTAATTATTTCTGGATTTCGATGATTCTCGCCAGGTAGTCTTCCAGACCTGGCGTAAAACTGACTCTTACAATTTCTTCTAAATTACGGGCTTTTTCCATATCCTCTTGAGATAGATTGGTAACAGTCACGCCCTCGCTCTCCAGCTGCTGATATATCTTTGCTTCCTCCTGCTCAATGGCTGACCGATTCCATTGAGATGCCATACGTCCAGCTTCCAAAAGTATATTTTTATCTTCCTCATTAAGCATGTTCCATTTATCTTCCGCCATGAGAACGATTCCGGGGCTGAAGACATGTCCGCTTAATAAATAGTAGGGTGCGACTTCAAATAAGCGATTGGACTGGTAGGCAGTGACCGGATTTTCTCCCCCTTCAATGACGCCGCTTTTCAATGCTTCTGAAACATCAGCATAAGGAAGAGGAATCGGGCGTGCCTGGAGAGCGGAAAAAGTGTCCATCATAAGGACCGATTCCGGAACACGGATCTTCATCCCTTTTAAGTCATCTAAATTACGAATCCTTTTGGTAGAGAATATATTTCGTGCACCTTCATCGGTATAAAAAAGCCCTACCATATTGGCACCTACTTCCGTGCCCTCTGACAAAAATGCCTGCCCAAGCTGCTCATCCTCCAGGACTTTCCACATTCCTTCCCTGCTCTCAAAAATATAAGGAAGACCAAACAAGCTTAGCTTCTTAAAGCCGTAGCCAGTCAGAGCGTTTGTATTCCCCCGGTACATGTCAATATTTCTTCCACCCCTTCGTAGATCTCTTAGGGAAGTTCTTTCGTCTCCCAGGGAATGGTTTGGATAGATTTCAATTTTTATGCGGCCATTTGATAATTGATCCACATATTCTGCAAACTTATGTCCTGTCTGCGTTACAATATTATCTTCTCCATTCACTTCCCCATATCGAAACACATATTGGGGCGTTGTTGATGGAGTGGCTGCCTTGGCAGTAGCCTGTGCAGCCTGTGCATCATTTGTTTCCGAAGATGATTCTGCTGCTGCCTTTGTATTTTCTGAGCCAAATCTATGACTGCATCCTGTAAGACTTACTGTTAGGGAAGCCACAAGCATTAATATCAGTGAACGTTTCATGATCATTCCTCCTGTATGCTAATACAGGTAGTCTTTCCATGTATCCATTCATTTATTTGCATTTTTCAATCATTTATTCTTTAAATATTTGAAGAAACCGACTGCCGTACTTATCGACTTTAAATTCTCCCACTCCGGATACAGAAAGCATCTCTTCTTTTGACCCAGGTTTTATGATAGCCATATGCGAAAGAGTCTTATCTGAAAATACAATATAAGGCGGAACCTTTTCTTCCTTTGCAATGGAAAGGCGAAGCGCTTTCAGCTTTTCAAAAATCAGTTCCTCTTCACCGGAAAGCTGGGAAGCTGCACTTGATTTCCTTATTTTTTTCGCAGACTTTTCCCTGGTGCCGGATTCCTGTTCCTTTGCCATCTTCATGGTGATTGTCACAGGCTCTTCCATAACACGTTTTGATTTTTCTGTCAGCTTCACAATGGCATACTCATCATTGGTGACCGCCAGATAATCGTTTAGCAGAAGGTAATTCATGACCTGCCTCAGCTTATAGAGAGGAGTTTTTGAAAGGGTGCTGTAATGGGGATTTTCATCCATCCGGTAGTTTCTAATTTTGACTGTACTTGCCCCATGTACGGTATCCAGTATAACTGTGGTTCCATAACGCTGTCTGCTCGTCTCCACACATCCGATAAGATGTTCTGAAATCTCCGTCACATCCACTGTCTCAAACTGAGTCAGGCAGTTGGAACAGTTGCCGCAGTAATTTTTTCCGTATTCCCCAAAATAGCGCAATATGTAATCCCTCAGACACTCATTGGTATAAGAGTAAAAAGTCATCTTTTTCAGTCTTTCCCGGTCCAGCTCCATAACAAGATCCTTCGTCAGTGGGTCCAGCTCCTGGTTATCCTGATTGTTTTCTACAAACATCTGGTTGGTGATTACATCCTGACCATTGTATAAAAGAATGCATTCTCCTGGTTCTCCGTCTCTCGAACAGCGGCCAATCTCCTGATAATAGGATTCCAGATTTTTTGGCATATTATAGTGAATGACATATCTTACATTTGATTTATCAATTCCCATTCCAAATGCATTGGTCGCTACCATAATGGTGCTTTTATCATAAATAAAATCATCCTGGTTCTTTCTTCGCTCTGCATCACTAAGTCCGGCATGATATCTCGTTACGGAGAATCCATCTCCTCTCAGCCGGTCACTGACCTCTTCCACCAGCTTTCTGGTCAGGCAGTAAATAATCCCGCACTGGTCTTTGTGCAGTTCAACGAAGTTTTTTAGCGTGCCGTATTTATCCTTTGGCGCCTGTACCCCCAGATAGAGATTGGGCCTGTCGTAACCGGTTGATACGATCACAGGCTCCCGAAGCATAAGAATGTCTATCACATCTTCACGGACTTCTTTCGTTGCCGTTGCCGTAAATGCACTGACGACAGGACGGACTGGAAGCTTCTCTATAAAATCTACAATTTTTAAATAACTGGGCCTGAAATCCTGTCCCCATTGGGAAACACAGTGAGCCTCATCAACGGCTACCATGGAAATCCTGGCATGAAGGGCGAAATCTAAAAATTCTTCTGTTAAAAGACGTTCGGGTGCTACATAAATAATGGGATATCGCCCCTCCCGAGCATAGGACAGGGCCTTGTAATACTGACTGGCCGTCAGAGAACTGTTAAGATATGCGGCGTGAATTCCTGCCTGGTTAAGTGTTGATACCTGATCTTTCATAAGAGATATCAAAGGGGATATGACTAGCGTGATTCCTTCCATCATAAGAGCTGGAATTTGAAAGCAAAGGGATTTGCCAGAGCCGGTAGGCATGATGCCAAGGGCATCTCTTCCCTCCAGAATCCCATCCATCAAAGGCTCCTGCCCTTCCCGGAAGGTGTCATAGCCGAAATAATGCTTTAATACCTGAGATTTGTCCATATTCTGTTGTTTGTGCTCCTTATCATTTGCTGGTTTTATTATATCATACAGCAACAGGTTTTTCCACCAATGTTCCTTTTTGTATTTATAAAATACCACAAAAAGCCCTGCCAGACTTCTTTTTAAGAGATACTGGCAGGGTGTAACTGAATTCTATGACAATATTCTATTTAAACATTGGCTGATCAAAGTGTATCGTCCGGTCTGCATCATCTGCTTGAAGAAGGGTTCCTTCTTTTACCCCTTTTTCCATCAGAAGGACCTGATATCCACTCTTTTTCGATTTGCCGCCCTTGATCCGATATTTGTTTCCATCCGAAAACTCTGGCGTTGTACCGCTGGTTTTCACCTTCCCATTTTCATCTATTACAAACAGTCCGGTGCCTTTTTCACCTGCAAGATCTGGAACATATACCAGTTCATACTCGTAATTATCGTCTGCGGTAACACAAAGACCCTTATAGTAGAGCTTTCCGTCGTATACACCGGTCACTCCCTGTCCCAGAGAGTATCCATCCTCATTTTTCTTTGAAAAATAGTAATCATAATTGATTCCAGCTTCTTCCTTCTTTGCTTTGCCGGTTCTTCTGGCTCCATCCGCACTAAAATCGTAATAGCCTTCCTTTAATGGATTTTTTCCTTCCTTATTATATACGTATAAAAGGCCATCTACCATCTGTCCCTTGTTATCAAACAGATAGTATTTATCGTTAAACTGTCTTAGCAAAACTTTAAGTAAGTCTCCGTCGCCTCCTTTCACCTTGTATTCTCCAGTGGTATCAACTTTTCTGATTTCAATCACTCGGCTCGCTCTGGACGGTGTAGCTTCTGAAGGTGAGGCCTCTGAAGGCGTGGCTGTTGACTCAGTATCAGGCATAGCCATAAATCCCTTTTTGTCAAAATAATACCATTTGTCACCCTCGTCCGGATCTCCTTCTTTTCCAGGAGGAACGACTTTCAGCCAGATATTCTTTTGAACGACCCCAACTCCCTCTGCTCCGCAATAATAGTATCTGCTGGAATCGTCATTGTACTCGTTTACGGCTTCTGTGTTTTCATCTACCTTGACAAAGGAATTATCTAGTGTCTTATAAGCCCAGCCATCAATCATTCTGCCTTGAGTATCAAAGCAAAATTCGTAATCGCCCACCTTATTCTTTTTATTTCTCCGGATTTTGCCGTTTCCTTCAAAATTATACCAGTAGGTTTCACCCTTATTATCTTCATCTGCCGGAGGAGCCAGTTCAAACCAGCCGCTGGCTCTTTCGCCATCTTCAAGACAATAATAAGTATCGTCAAGACTGATATCATCGGTAAGATTTTCCGCTGTCCCATTGGTATAAGTGACCCAACCAGTGAGCATCCTGCCTTCCTCAGAAAAGAAATACTTCTTATCCTTAATCTTTTGTTTTCCAGTCAGCATTTCCCCGTTTGCGTTAAAATAATACCAGTATTCCGTGCTGTCTTCCGCGTCATCCCAGGATTTTGTGTTAATCCACTGATTTTTCACCCGTAGTCCTTCGGAGTCCACATAATACTTTTTATCTCCGTCAGCAACCCATGAATCCGTAAGCAATTTACCAGTTTCACTTAGATAATAATAACCTTTATCAGCTTTTTTCCAGACAGACTTTTGATAATCCCCGTTTTCTTCAAAATACCATCCGTCTGTCTTTTCTGTCCAACCAGCAGCTCTTGCTATCATACTGGTATCAATCACCATAATTGCTGAGAGCATAACGATTCCTAAATTTTTTTTCCAGTCCCTTCTCATGTTTGTGACCCCCTGATCCCCATATTTATTTTATTTTTCATATAAGAGCCATGCAAAATCCCCATAATTTGCACTCTCATTCCCATTTGCTGAAGCATACATTCCCATCGTGCAGCCCACAAAACCTCCGGCCCGTTCTGTTGTATAAGGAAGTAAATCTACGTTTCTGGCCACCTGGGTACGGATATCCCCCTCCGTAATCCCGATATCTGCCTCTTGTACATTCGCCCTTATATTGATTTCCACTAAGCCAACGGGCTCAAGCTTTCTTTCAGCAATCATCTGTTTTATTCCATGAATATTAGTTGTGACAATGAAATATCGTCCATTTCCCTTTTTGGCAATTTCCATGAGCAGATGATTTTCATGATTCTGGTATAGAACCAAACCTGCTGTCTCCCCCTCTTTTGAAGGATTAAACTCCACCCCTGCAGACAGCCGGAATTGATAACTTTTTTGACGGATCCCTAGATAAGAGGCATCCGCTTTATCACTGATTTTCTCTTTTCTGGTGTAGAGCCGTAAAAATCCTGGTCGTTCTGTAAGGGAATACATGGTTTCCCTGCACCTGTGTATGCTGACAAATCTTTCATCCAGTTTTTTACCATAAAAATGAAAGCTGTCATGCTCCAGGACCTCTTTTCCAAAGCGGCAGGGAGGAAATGGCAGCTCCACCTGGGACTCCAGTTTGCCGGTTTCTGCATTGATGACCGGCCAGTCATTTTCCCAGGTCACTTTTGCCAGGAACGTCTCACGTCCCATACTGCTATGTCCCTTACATAATCTTGAAGCCAGCATGATGACATACCAGCCCCCATTGCCATCATCAACCAAATCCCCATGTCCTGTATATACGACCGGATAATTCCTCCCCAGGTTGCGGTGAGTGAAAACAGGATTACGTGGACAGCCTTCAAACCAATTCCACAACTCCCTGCTTCTTGCCACACTGATTGCATGATCCGGCCCGGTGCCTCCTTCTGCGTGAATCAGATAATAATAATCTCCGATTTTGTAAATATGCGGTCCTTCCGGCCAGATGGCATCCTTTAAGGCGCCTTTCCAAATTGCCATACTTTTGCCCACTAGTTTCATTTCTGTGAGACTGAGCTCCTGAATCCATATCTCCCAGTCTCCGTTATGGCGGACTCCTTCCGGATTTGGCCTTGTTCCTACATAATAACATTTCCCATCCTCATCAAAAAAAAGACTCGGATCGATTCCCTGTGCCTCCTTTCCTAAATAATGTGGGTCAGACCATGGACCTTCCGGGTTTTCGGCGGTTACGATAAAGTTTCCGCCATGGTTGATGTTGGTAGTGATCATATAAAACACGCCATTATGATGGCGGATTGTGGGTGCAAAAATCCCCTGGGATATTTCACTGTCCTCCAGAGGAAGCTGTTCCTCCCTGTTTAGAATGTTGCCGATCTGTTCCCAATGAGCTAAATCTCTGCTATGAAAAATAGGCACACCTGGAAAATAGGCAAAGCTTGAATTTACCAGATAAAAGTCCTGCCCTACCCTGCAAATGGAGGGATCTGGATAAAATCCAGATAAAATTGGATTGTTTGCTGTTACCATACAGTTCTCCTTGTAGTGTTTAATAAGTGTCTGATGTTACAAAATACTAACTTACATATCCAAATCCCAGTATGGTGAATTTTTTATTTTCGTCACCCTGGGACATTTTTATATGTAGAATATGTTCCTGTGAATGCTTATCGTTACAAACAATAACTGGATTGCAGTGCACCCAGCCAACGATACGGGGATCGGCTGTTAAAACCTTTCTGCCATCCAAATACACGTCTGCTTTTCCTACGTCATTGGCTCCGGAATCTTTGTAGATCAGGAGCAAGGCACGACATGTTATCGTTAGCTCAAAGGTTGGATCACCTAAAGCCTTCGTACCATCATACATCCAGTTATATGGAAACTCAGGGGTGCCAAAAAGATCTTCATCCATCTCGACCCGCTGCAGCTCTGTATCTGTTTCTGTAAAGCCTCCGCACCAAATATTCACTGCCTTATTATGATTCTTTTTATCCAACAGCTTCACAGAAACAAAATCATCACCAATTGCCGGATTCTTTAAGAGCAGTTTTGGGGTATGGTCTACCACCTCTTTCTCCTGTTCTGTTTGTTCAAGCAAATATGTAATGCAATCTGCCATAATCGTATGACCTGCATTGGTAGGATGAAAAATATCATAAAAAAATTGATTTTTTGATATCACCCGACCAGTCTCTTTTGTCAATGGAAACTGTGGAGATACGGCATCTAAGACACTAACCATGGGAAGCTCATAAAGCCTGCCCACCGGAGATAGCCGCTTTTGTAAGTTCCAATCATTGGCAAATACTGCAAACAACAGAATCACTGCCGGCTGATTAGGGAACATGAGAACTTTTTTTACCAGACTCTCATAACAATTTCCCTTTGTTTCATCTCCTTCGTCATTGACGCCAAACTCAATTACAACCACATCCGGATAGCTTCCTTCACGCAGTACATCCCGGTCAAACCGCAGCATTCCAAGCTCAGAAGGCGTTCCGCCCACTCCTGCTTTGATAAAATGTACATTGTTTCCATTCCCGTAGCGATCTGCAAAGGCCTTATAAGACTTATAGGCATAGCATCCCGTATTGATGGGTGTGGCCCCCGCTCCCTGGGTAATGGAACCACCGATATAGGCCAGGGTCACATCCTTTCCTTCTTTGGCACGTTTGATTGCTCTTGCCAATCGATTGGAATTTCCCAGCTGCATCAAGGAACGGGTGATCATCGTATGATAGGCTTCCGATGAAACATCGACCTCACTCTCTTCAGAAACCTCTGGTGCGGAAAACCCTTCGTTTAAGTACAAACGGACATTTGCTCTTCCAAGAATCTCAGGGGTATCAAATTCAAAACGTATTTGCCCAGGCTCTTTGTCATCCTCACTCCACTCAATATCACATAAGTTAATTTTTTCTTCGATTCCGTCTCCAGTCAGGGACCTCTTTAAGTTGGTGCCCCCACCATAGATATCTTTATTCCCATACATCTGAAAGATAAATTCTACTTTACTTGAGGAGTCTTCCGTCTCGACAGATACGCCGATACTATGTACTAACGTTCGAAATCCCTGAGTCGTCTTTAAGAGCTCCAGGATATTAGGATCTGATATATTCCCTGTAATCTGAGCACTGCTTATGAGCCTTCCGTCATTTTCATAAATAAACTGAACCCCTTTTTCCTCTTCAAGCTTTGCTCCAAATATCTCTTTTTCTCTTATGATATAAAAGTATGGTTTTTTCTTTTCCGGATCTTTGGGTGCGGTAGGTCCTTTCATGTTATTCCTCCTCTCCATCCCACTGTATTTTCATCTCTTCTGTCATGTATTTTCTTAAAACAGGCTCCATAATCAGGCCGTACAGATACAAACATATTCCCGGCATAAAGATAATCCCCACCGGTAACAGTACCATAGCACCAAATGACGCTACAAAGACTGCAATGAGTAATATTGTAATTGGCAGATGACGGCACATGGCAACAAATGAAAATTGAATCAATTCGTTTCTTTTCATTGAAAATCTGGAAAGTGCCGGATACGTATAAATACCTGCTGTCATCACCAGTAATAAAAATGCTGCATATATAAAAAGTTGATTGAGAGCCACGGCAGAATCTCTGGATTCTAACGACTGATATGCTTGATAGATGTTAAAAACCAAAAAAACCTCTATGACTAGATAGAAACAATGAATCATAACGGAATCTTTAAAGTTCTTTTTCAATGCTTGAATAAATTCCCGGGACAGAGTCCCCCGCTGTCTTTTTACCACTTTAATGATCGTATAATAGGCCGCAGTCGTGGAAGCCCCGAAGGTAACAATGGGCAGACAGCATATAAGCCAAAGGATACCAATGATACAGATATCCGATGCCTTTGACAGAAATCGCACCAAACCGCCGTCTATGCTAAAATAATCTCCCATTGTCTCCTCCATGAAAAGGGCTGTAACCTTTTATTGTTTTCCGTTAGCATTATCTATATAAGACTGCCACGTATTTCGAATTGCTTCTGCCTGCTGTGCCGGAGTATTATCCTTGTTGATCTTCCAGTACAGATCCTTTCCTGTATCAATACCGTTCACGGCCTGCTCATACCTTGGAACACCGCTGTTAATCATAAGAGCAATGGTCTGATCCACTGATTCTGTATCGCGGAAGGATTTATAGTAACCATCTTTCCAGGATTCGTAATCTTCATATCCAGGGACCGGATCCGTATAAAGATTGTAGGCAAAAGCCAGCTTCCATGCTTTCTCCTTATCATAGCAGGAAGGAATTACGACAAGAGTATCCTGGGCATAGTTTACATAATGATCCATTTTAGGTCCCATAGGAAAACAGACAAATCCAAAGTCATCCTCCATTTTTGACCAGTCACCTGCACTATAAGACTCTGCACAGGTAAATGCAGCTTCCCCGTTCGCAAAGGCCGTATAGGTATAATCCCATTTGGAATCCTTTGGGTATACCATTTCATACTTGGAAATCATATCAATAGACCAGTTTAATGCTTCCATGGTCTCATCAGACTCCAGAGTGTTATAAAAACGGCCATTCTCATCCTTTTTAATGAGACCTCCTCCATTGGAAGCCATTGCTGCAGGGTAGAAGGTACTTGAAAAGTTTGTCATTGCATACTGGTCAATAATGCCATCGTTATTCGTATCCTTTTGAACCTGTTTGCATAATTCCTCAAACTTTGCCCAGGTCCACTCCTTATTTGCCTGCATTTCGTAGAGGGAATCCGGTTTGATTCCTGCTTCCTCCAGCAATCTCTTATTGAAGAAAATACCGGCAGTAGCCTGATGAGGAATACCTCTCATTCCATAGACCGAGTTTCCTTTTTTCATTAATTCCATAATAGAAGGAACCCATTTGGAATCGGAAAAATCCAGGCAATCCAAGGTGGACAAATCATACATGAGTCCACTGTTCACAGCAGAGCTTAAAGCCGTTCCCTGATACAGGGTGAAAAGGTAGTTTTCACTTCCGCCTGTAGTGGCATAATTTACATAATCCTCTGGAGAGTCTCCCCAGGTCGTAATCGCCTTTTGTTTAATTTTAAAATTGTAGGTTTCCTGGATCCAGTCAATATACTCTTGTCGTGCCTCTTCATAAGCACTTGCCGGTATTTCTTCATCGCCGGAAGAATACCAGTCTGCGATTGTTATTTCCATTCCTCCAAGATCATAAGGCTTTCCGGTGTCATCCTTAAGTACGGTATACGTTCCCTCCTGTTCAGAAGATTCTGCACCCTTAGCCTCATCCCCTTCGGAGGTTTTATCCTCTGTGCTATCGGATACTTTTACATCTGCAGCCTTACCTGTTCCCCCACAAGCAGTCAAACCGCTTACCATTGCAGATGCCATCATCAGAGCCATTGCTCTTTTCCACTTTTTCATACTTCATCTTCTCCTCTATTTTTTATTATTTTTACATTTTAATGCCGGAACTGCTAAGGCTCTCTACGAATCCCTTCTGCGCAAACAGATAAAGCAGCAGAAGAGGAAATATTACCATCAGAGTGCCTGTGGATACAATACATTGGGTGTATCCCACGGAGGCACCTGTGGCCTGGTTTAAGGTATGAATCATGTAGTTGCCAAGCCTTTCGCCAATCTGCTGGAGCTGAACGGAAAGAAGCTTTATATTTCCCAAAAACATCTTGGAATAAAATCCGTCCGTCCACTGCCACACAAAGGCAAACAAAAAACAGGATGTCAGGATGGGCTTTGCCCCTGGCAGCATGATCTGGACAAAGGTTTTAAAGGTTCCGCAGCCATCCACATAGGCCGCCTCCTCTGTCTCCTTTGGAACATTTCGAAAGAACTGACGGATCATATAGATATATAATCCATTTTTAAGTCCCATACAGCCAGCACTCATCAGATAGTAAGGCAATGCAGAGCCTCTTAAATTGATGGTGCTGCCGGTAAGCATCTTAGCGATACCAAACAAATCAAAGAATCTAAAATGCAAATGCAGTGAAGTGGATATGGTCTGGGGCGGAATGATAATTACCAGCATCACACAGGCAAACCAGAACTTTTTAAGAGGAAACTCAAATCTGGCAAAGCCATACCCTACGATGGTACAGACAGCAATTTGTAACATAGCAATCGTGAGGGACACAAATACTGTATTTGCCATGGTTTTCCAATAATCCATAAACTGCCCCGCCAATTGGTAATTAGCTGTAGTAAAATGCTCCGGAACCGTAATAACCATTGCATTGTATAAATCTTCTTCTGCCATGATACTAATGGATATCTTGTTAAAGATCGGCTGCAGGATTAAAAAGCACATTCCAAAAAGCATAAAAAAACGGATGATGCGATAAGCGAAATTCTTTATACTTTTTCTTAGTAGATAACCACCGGATTTTAAGTTTCTTCCCCAGTAGTTATCCCATCTATTATTTGCCGCTGTCTTATTCATAGTAATAAACCCCCTTGGATATAATCAATGAGCTTATGGCTATAATGACAATTACGATTCCAAAATAAACCCATGCCATGGAAGAAGCAAACCCATAATTCAAATCTACGATCATGGTCTTACTGATTTTTTCCATGACCTTGTTATCGGATCTCATACAAAAATCAATGATGGTGTAAATCCAGTTTACCAAAAACAGGGGACTGATCATGGGAAACGTAATCTTCCAGAGACTTTCCCAACGGGTGCAGCCTTCGATTGCCGCTGCTTCGTACATATTACTGGAGATGGTCTGTAACCCGGATAAAAAGATGATAATCTGGATACCCGATGCGATTGCCACATCATAGACTCCATCTACAATCTTAAAAACAAGCTCAAATAAACTGCTTCCTATTCCGTTTATGGTGAGTATGTTCTGGATGGCAGACGTAATAGAGGTGCCTCCGGCCGATCGCTGGATTTCATCTTGCATCCCAGCCAGCAGGGTATTGTTATACTCAATCCCCAAGACAACACCGGAAGATAAAATCACCGGAAGAAAGAAGATAGCTCTTACAAACGCCCGTCCTTTAAACTCCTGATTCAGTATCATTGCTGCAAAGAAACTGAACACCATGATTGCCACGGAATTATATGACATTCGAGTAATTTCTGTTGTTAAAAGCTTGTTGTATTCAATGTCTACGGTAAAGGCTCTTAAATAGTTTACAATTCCACCATATATAAGTTCAAATCCGCTGCTTCCAACTTTCACGTTGCAGAAGCTCATATAGAGAGACTGGAAGAATGGCTTTACCATAAACACCAGAAAGCCGATAATGAAAGGCATAATAAACAGATATCCTGATATTGCTTTTCTTTTTTGAAGACCTTTGAATTTCTTACGCTTCATCATATATCTATTTTCCTTTCCTAGTGAACTACCAGATAGTCTCTGGCCGGCAGTAATGTTCCATCTTGCGTGGTATAGTCCTCATAATTATAGTTGACATATACCTTTGTTCCATCCTCGTAAGCAGTAAGTGTGACCCCCTTGTCTAATTTGGCATGGTCTGTGATCCGCTGATTGAAGGTACCATTTAAGCTTTTTTCATATCTTTGGTAGATCGTAAGCATGGTGTCCTTCCATGCTTCGTATCCTGCTCCGAAATACTGAGTATAGTATGTATTCTGCAGTTTCTTTGAATCCGCCGCCATAAATGTGAAGGAAAGACCAGCCCCATATTCTGCTGATTGAAGCAATTCCTCCCTATAATCTCTGGCTAGATTCAGGGCTTCTCCCGTATAGTTGACATAACCGTGAACAGCTATTTGATAAAAGGGAACGGCTTCGTCAATGATTGTATAGCCAGAGCCAGCCAAGTCCATGTTGGTAATGAAATCCGTAACTCCCAGCGTATAATCATTTCCCATATTGGTCATGATTCCCATTCCAGAATTATGGATGGCATTTAAGATTTCCATCTGCTGTTCTTTTGCTCCCTGGCGGGTGACAAACCTTCTGGGATTATAATCTGCGGAAAGCTGATATCCCACATCTTGAAAGGATACTCCAGCTGCGTTGTAGGTTTTTGCAGCTTCCCATAGATTTTCCATGGCCATAGTGATTCCTTTTACATTTAGCAGATAGTATGGATCCCGATAATCCTGTTTCCCATAATAGACCGGATCAAAGGAATAAAGTTTTACGATTACTTTGCTGGCCATTGTTGCTGCATCCCTGGACAGAAGAAAATCATCGATTTTTTTGTTGTATGCGTAATTCGTCACGCCATCTAAGTAAAGCTTCATTCCATTTTCAGACGCATAGGAAGTTAAAGCCTTTAAATCTTTTTTACTGCCAAGCCTGGAAACCAGATCAACCTTTGATAAAATTGTCTGTTTCATTCCTCCATTCATGAAGCCGCAGAGCTTTACCGACAGATTCTTTACTCCGTTTTCATTTAACTCCTCCAAGATATTCCTTGCTTCCTGAAAGGTGGTAAGGGAAAGAGGTCTTGAGACAGGCACCCCCATCACCTGTTCCATCTTATCCACCGCTCCAATGAAGCTTACTAAAACCGGCACCGTCAAATCATTATTTGCCGTAAAACTATCCCCATAGGTCTCTCCCAGATAGTCATGATAGGAATTTGCCATCTCCACATAACTGCCGGAATCCACAAAACGGTATCGTTCTACCAGCTTTTCTTTTGGTATGCTATCTTCATACACAAACATGGCACCATTATACTTATCCGCTACGTCACACTGTTCCCGGTGTAAGATACTAAAGCTTGCACTGGCATAATTATAACTGTTGCTTCTGCCGCTGATATCCGCACCAATGGAGGCATATGGTGCCCCGTCCTCCAGCATGCAGAGAAAGGAACTGTCTCCTTTCGAGATTCCAAATACCCCAAAATAGTTGCGGGTTTCATGTACTAAGGATTCTCTGCCCTGCGCCATATCCCAACCGTATACATTGGAATAATAGCTGCTTTGGGCAGTCTTTCCGTTATTGAAATTTATAATGGAGCCGCCGCCCTCCGGTACGAATAAATATCCTTCCTCCAAAGAAGTACCTGCTCCAAAATAAGGCAGTACATTTAAAGTCAGAAGTGGATATTTTTTCTTGTATTCAATTTCCTCCATGGGAACTTCAACCTTTAAGTCATTTCCCTCCAGCCGATAAATAACGCTGACATTAAACACTGGTTTATCCGTAGATTGATCCGCCGTATATAACTCTTTCCCCTTGACATAGTCCTGAGTGGTATAACCAGCTTCCTTAAAATAGTCTTCAAACTTGGTTTTTATATTGTTTTTTACCCCATCACGCAGAACATAAATCACTTCATCTGCAAGAATTGGATATTTGGCAAGCAGGGCATCTTTGTCTTCCTTTTTTTCCATATGGTTGATGTCATACATCTTGTAGTATTGTTTCACCATGCTGGCATTGGATTTGCTCATCTGAGAAAGAAATTTCTCAAACTCATCTTTCAATATAACGTTAGGAACGATAAATTCCTTCTCCACCTCTCCAATCGAGTAATTTACCTTAATGGAATCTTTGGTTGCCTCTATATCATAGATTTTACTGGCTATGCTGTATTTGTAATTGTTATAAAGAGTGTCCACCCCATTGATGGTGCTGTAGGTCAAAAGTAGGGTTGACTTTAAATTCTCAATATCTGTGGAAAGCGCCACTTTATCCTCATCGGCATCCTGTGGATTGGAGTACCACACCTTACCTGTGGATTTCACCTTAATCATAAACTGTGTCGTTTCAGAATCCATGGTCAGCTTTAACTTATCATTTTCCAGTATAATTTCCTGTTCTTTTCCCTCAAAAGCATTTACCTTGATTATGCTTTCCGGTTCCGGTTCTTTTTTGGTAAGTATTAGTATCATAGCCACCACAAAAATCACCAATATAAGAAGAGCAGGAGCCAGGAGATTTTTCAGCTTATCTTTTATCATTCTCATTTACCCTCCCACCCGTCACATTCGGAACATGATTTCTTTTACGATGGAAACAAAATACGAGATTCCCTGGCTGATCATGCTAAAGAACAGCAATAAGATAAATATCATGACCAGCATGGCAAACACGGATGCAATCATAAACAAGATGGTTTTCGTCATGCTGTATTCATGGATCTCCATCATGGCACAAATCATTAATACTGCGATCCAGCCCATCATAAACACCAGTGCAAAGTTGTAAAATGCGCCTTCTTCTACCGTAATGAGATTGCTCAGTATAATCATTGGAAACCGTATGAGGGGATAAGGTGCCAGTGCATAACCGACCCCCATACAGATCTGAGACAGTTTCCCTTTTCCATCAAACAACGTAGTAAGCCCCCAGTTTCCCACACAGAACAATACCAGGGGGAACAGGATGCTGGCAATGTAGACAAAGATATTAATTCCTTCCCGGTAAACCTGCATAAACTGGAAACTGGTATATTGCAGCGACATGATTCTCGCAAGCAGGGTCAGTAATACGATTGTATTTGCTGCCGCAAGGGAACCCCTTTTTTCATGGGTTAAGTCCCAGAAGCCATCCAGCGGATGGGTAATCACATACAATGAATATTTTAATGATGATACGTAACGATTGGCCGTCATACCTTCCTCCGTTTCTGAATTACTCTTTAAAAATCTCCGCAGTATCGATTTGGTACTTGATTTTCTTTCCTCGTTCTATGAGCGTCGGGAGAACAAATAAGAGGATTACTCCTGTAAATAGTAAGCCTATATGTTCTTCCACCCACGCCTTCCGATACTGCTTAAATGCCTTGGAGTAATTCTTTGTATCCCATTTTAATTCAAAGTACTTCATGGCTTCTTTATATTTTTCCTGGCTCATGAGTGAGGTTCCGATTCCCACATATGCCAAATCATAATTTCCATTTTGCGCCTTTACCTTTTCCCAGGTTTTCCCGGAAGCCTCGTAATCTCCTGCATCGTATTCTGTTATGGCCTGATATATTAAATTTCCATATTCCGTTGGGGTAAATACGGTAAGGCTGGCATCCTGTGAATCCAAAACAAGAAGATCATTTCCCATATGATCAATGGCAGATGGAAGCTTAAAGCTGCCGTTTAAGTTGCCATTTCCGCCAAAGGCATATAGCATATGGCCTTGCTTGTCATAACCGAACATTCTTCCTCTCACCTTGTCAATTGCAAAATAGATCCCATGATCAAGTGCTGTTATATCAGTAATTAAGGATGGGCCCTTGTAACCACCGCCAAGACCCCAATAGAGGTCACCCATAACACGATAATTCCCATTTTGAATGAGAATGTTCTGCCCCATTAGATTCAATCTTCGAATGGGCACATCGGAACCGGTATCCATGCCCCTTTCGCTTACATTGGTGGTACATGCAAAGATAAAGCCTTCGGTATCCATATAAATATTGTCATACTCCGTGGGCACAAAGGATTCCATCGCTGCTCTCTGCGCCTTTGAGGCAAACTTTTTCCACATATAGTCTGAGAAATTATAGGTTACCTGGCTGGCGCCGTAAAAACCAGTAAAGGTTCCGTCTGCATCGTATTTTATCATTCCTTTGTTGATATTGTCGGCAATGCAGTATACCCTTCCAGCTGCATCCACCTCCAGCTTATTCGGCAGAAATTCAGCGGATTGGTCAAAGACCACATTGTCCGGCTTTTGAAACATCATCACAAAATTTAAGTCATCATCTAATTTTAAAATCCGGTTGTTTCCTTTATCACAGATGTAGAGATTTCCATCCTTAGTGACACAAATATCCGTGGGATTTAAAAATGTTCTGACCTCCACATCTCCTTTTATTTCATCAATGACACGGATTAGTTTAAAAACATTCTTGTTTTCTCGTTTCAACTGTACGATCCGGTTGTTACCGGTATCGCAGATATAAACATCATCTCCTTGAACATACAATCCTGCCGGTGCGTTAAAGCCTTTATTTACCCCCAGATCCGCTGCGGTATAAACGTCTATGGTGCTATAGGCATCAGGGGAATACTGTACGTCACCCCAATAATCATAGTTATAGGTATACCCCCTTTCCGAGCCGTCATCTGCATAGGCCGCAACTGTGGAACCCGCCAGGAGGCTTACCGAAAAAATCAATGCTGCAAGGCAATTCATGCTCCTTTTCATATCCTGTTTTCCTCCCTCTCCTTACTTCACAGTTCCTTTCGTATCATTCCTTCAGACCGGAACTTGCCATGGTTTCAAGGATACGGCTTTCCGACAGGATGAAGATTGTAATTGGAACAATCATAACGACCACCGTTACCGCTGCCGCCTGACCGGTTCTTGCAATTCCACCGCTTTGTATCTGCTGCAGTGCATAGACCAGAGTCTTCTTTTGTTCCGAATAAATGAAGGTTGCCGCTTTGTTATTCCATAGGCTTTGAACGGAAAAGATGATTAATGTCAGCCACGCCGGCTTTACATTAGGCATTACAATCTGAAGAAATATCTTGCCAAGACCGGCACCGTCAATCATAGCTGCTTCGATTAATGACATGGGAATTCCTTCCATAAACTGCTTCATCAGGAATAGTCCCATAGGTGCCGCAAATGCCGGTATAATAACAGCCCAGTAAGTATCAATCCAGCCCAGCTTGCTGATAATCAGGTAATTGGGGATTGCCGTTACATATCCATTGAACATTAGTGCCGTCACAACAATGGTAAAGAACAGCTTACTGCCCGGAAACTCATATTTTGAGAGCACAAAGGCTCCAAGGGAAGCAATGATTAAATGTCCTGCCGTACCTGCTGCCGTAATAAACACGGTATTGAATATGTATCTGGAAAAGGTGACCCAGGATTTTCCCATGGTGACGAATAAATCCTGGAAGTTATCCAGAGTCGGATTCTGTGCAAATACCTTAGGGGGAAACAAAAACAATTCATCAAGAGGCTTTAGTGAACTGCTGACAGCAAATACAAGGGGAAACACCATAGCGATTGCAACCAAAAACAGCATGAAATAAATCAGGAAGTCTCCGGTTCTGGATCGGTTTGGTTTTCTTTTTTTGATTTTAAATAATTTACGATTTATCATATCAGGTCCCTACTCTTCTTAACAGACTCTGGATTGCCTTGTTACATAAGATCATGATTAAAAACAGCAAGGTAGCAATCGCCGATGCATACCCCATCTCAAATCTTGAAAAACCATAATCAAACAAATGGGTCACAACGGTACGTGCTGCATAATCCGTACTTGGATACCCGCAAAGTGCCATGGTAACATCACAGACCCCAAATGCTTGTGTAATCGACATGACCGCACCAAACATCAGCATTGGCTTCATATTGGGAAGGGTAATATACCACAACTCCTGCCACCGGTTTTTAACTCCGTCCATGTATCCTGCTTCAAACTGAGACCGGTCTACCCCCTGAAGGCCTGCTACAAAGGAAAGGAATCCGGTTCCCAGACTCATCCAAAGGATAACAATCATACATACCGTTAGCATATACTTGGGGTTGGTCAGCCACAGGATAGGAGCATCGATAAGACCTGCATTCATTAAAAATGCATTGACATAGCCATAGGCATCCCCTCGAAAAAAGATGGAAAAAATAACAAATACATTGCCTGCTATGGACGGCGCGTAAAATATGATAACTGCAATGGTCCGAATCCACCTTGGCAGCTCATTGATGAGCCATGCGAAAAGAAAAGACATGATATATCCCAATGGCCCGGTAATTACGGCAATCATAAACGTATTTTTAACCGCTGTTAAAAAGATATCATCCTGTAAAATCAGACTGATATAATTTTGCAACCCGATAAACTTCGGAGGCTCCAGTATGTTGTAATAAGTAAAGCTGAAAAAAATGGAGGAGCAAACTGGCAGAATGTAAAACATGGTAAATAATATTGCATAGGGTGCAAGAAACAGGTAGCACGCTTTGCTTTTCTTTGCCTTTTTCACCATGATTCCAAACTCATGACGGCGCAGCGTAACATATTTTTTTAAATACTCTCTCATCCCATCCTCCTGCTACTCGTTCGGAAGTCCAAATTCAATTCGTTTCTTCTTTAACTCCTCATTAATTGTCATCGAATACTCAAGAATCGTTTCTCTTGGATCCTCTCCTTTATTGATTACCTTTCGGACTGCGTTGGTGATATGCCTTCCAGTATAATAGCCTCCTGCGACCTCACGGAATCCAACCGTTGATTTCCACTGCTCTCCCAGCACTTCTACATTATCTGCACTCCATGCCAGTTGACGAAACGCATCTTTGTTTGCTGTTGCATATCTTGCAGAAGATCCAAGAAGTGCTTCTAACTCACGGCCAAATCTCACCTGAGTGTCTGGCTGGGCCCACCATTTCATGAATTGCCATGCATTCTGCTTCACGTTTTCATCCTTTGTTTTTATCATCATGGTGCAGGTTCCTGTGGAGTAATCAGAACGGTCGATTATCCTGTTCCCGGCTGTATCCTTTTTCTCTGTGCCTGGAATCAGGGTAAAATCCCATAAGCCTCTGATTTCCGGCGCTGAAACCATTAAGGTATTGTAGCTGCTGTAGTTTGCAATTCCTAAGGGCATCTGACCGGACCTGAAACGGCTGACAAAGTCATAATCTTTCGGCATTCCATAGTCCGTAAAAAAACTGGTATATGTGTTAAATGCTTTAACTCCAGCCTCATTATCTATGATGGTTTTTAAGGCTTTTTCATCATACACATCGCTGCCATTTTGGTATAACAAGGTATAAAAGACTGATAAGTCCGGCGCGGTTGTACTCGCAGTTGTTGGAATTCCTACCTCCATATTGTTTCCCTGGATGGTGGGCAGCATATGAATCAGCTCCTCCCAGGTATTTGGCACCTCTAGATTTAATTCCTTCATAATATCTTTTCTGTAAAACATTACATTGTAGGTCTGGGTTTCAGGAATCGCATACAGGCCGTCGTTAAACTCATACGCTCTGTAGGCGCTTTTGTAAAACGAGTTAAGTACTTCTTTATGGTCCTCAAACTGAGTTAAATCCTCGACTGCATTTCTAAGGGCGTAATTAACCGGTTGATCAGCCCCTACGGACAGCACAACATTCGGCCCACGACCTGCTACCACCGCATTTAAAAGGGCTCCAGCTTCTACGATTTCTACGTTGACCTTGATTCCGCTTTCTAAGGTAAAGGTATCATCCACCATAGTTTTTAGAATCGTTCCCTGGTCACGTCCGGTTGCGATCCATACTTTTACCACCGAGTCCTTATCTTCATCCTTACTGTAAACGTTTCCCACGGCATTATAATCCACGAAGAAAGAGGCAGCAAAGGATTTTACTTCATGCCAGGCTTTATCAAGAATACCAGCTTTATCGGCGGATATGCTAACATTCCCACTGCTTACCATGAGATAATCCACATCTAGTTTTGTCTCCCTCATGTTCAATATTGCAGTTCCCAATGAAGTAATATTGTTTTTAAAATCTATAAAATTTACTGTTATCTTATCTGGTCGCTCTTCAAACATCTCAAGCTGCTGTGCCAGTGTTTGTGCCGTCGCAATCTTTTCTGCCTTTTGTCCCGTATAGGCCACCACATCATCAATAATTTTGTAGAGTCTTTTTGACTCTAAGCCCATCGCTTTTATTACATCCGGATATAACTGCCCCAGATTATAGTCACGGTACTTATCCGGAGCTGCGCCTGTATAAACTAAAAGTTTACGATAAATCTGATTCAATCGATAGGTAGACTCCTCTAACTCCTTTAATATGTTGCCCATGCCTCCAAGGGTCGCTTCCAGACGAATGGTATGGCTGCCTGCTTTTAAGTAGAATTCATAGGGGTTTCCTTCCTGATCGGATAACGTCTTCACATCCCAGTCATTTTCATAATCAAAGGAGATTGTCTTAACCTCCTTAAATGGAATTTCACCATCAATCAAAAGGCTTCTGCTGGAAATGCTGCCTCTGGAATAATTCTGCCGTCCCTTGACTGTAATATGATAATACCCGTCCTCGGGTACCCTAAAGTTCCACTCGATCCATTGTCCTGCCCCATTCCATGCTTCTCCTCCCGTATAGTTAAGCACGGTTTTTGTTACACTGTTTGGCTCTGTCGTTGGAGAAGACCGGTCATATTTGGCATAGAGGGATGGTTCAGATCTCATCGAAGAGTCCTCTCCCTGGATTTTTAGCTGAAAGCCTGTGAGAGGCTTTTTCATTTCAGGCTGACTTTTCCTGTATTCTATGTAGGTCTTCTCCTCCTTTACTGCCGTAAGAGCCAGTTTACGAAGCACCATGGGCTCATTGACTGCGGCAAGGGTAAGAGCATTATTTCCTTTTTTAAAATAAAATTGATATGGCTCCTGCATGTATCCCATATCATCTTTACAGTAGGCACTCTGCCATTTGTAAACTTCAATCTGAGACGGTCGAATCTGATTGCCCTGATTATCCGTAATGACCTTTCCTTTGTCTGTCCATTGTCTTTTAAACGTCAGATTGGCTGCACTCGTAAAAGGACTCTCACCATTAATGTAGATGGCACGTTCTACGGCAACACCTCTGGATTCTATGGTCATATATTCCAGATACACATTGTAAAATCCTGCCTCTGGTACTTCCACATTCCACGTCACCGTTGATCCATCTCCAGTATAAAGCGCTTCTGCCTCTCCTTCATACTTTTGATACACGGAAATATTTTTGCCTGATGCATAGCTGCATACATTAATATCCACGTCTGTCGCTGGATGACCAGCATCAGAGTAACTGGCTATATACTGAGAATAGGTTCCTTCGCGGTCAAGCCCATCGACCTCTGCTAAAAGATCAACGCCTGCATACTTATCCGCATAGCTCTCTACTCCGGTCATCCGATTCATCAAATAAATCAGAAGTACGAATACTGCAATCACACCTAATATCACACCTGTTTTTTTAGCAGTGCTTTTCATAGTTCCTCCATCCCCTTGCCCGACATCTATCTTACTATTATTTTATCAAGTTAAACGACTATCGCTTATCAGTTATTGCTAGTTACTCTTCACATATTGCCTAGTTTTCGCTTTATTTTTTCAATTTTGTTGTGCAATATTTACCTTTTTGTCGTATCGTGCTAGAATTATTTTAGTAAGAGTGTTAAACTTATTATTATAATATAAGCACACTGAATATTAGCAAATGGAGGAATCATGGTAGGAGATCAGATTAAATGTTCTTATTTAGACTTTTACACTCAGAACAGTGATTGGAAAGAACGTACCGTAGATGATAACTATGAGACAATAAACTTCCAAAATGGATCTACGATCCGAATCTGGTACAACTGTCAAGCGAGTAATTTCGCTCCCCACTGGCATACTGCACTTGAGATCATCATGCCAGTGGAAAATTATTATGATGCAGTATCTTCTAATAAAAAGTATCATATTCTTCCAGGTGAGATTCTTATCCTTCCTCCTGGTGAAATTCATTATTTGATTGCTCCTGATTACGGAAAGCGGTTTATCTTTCAGTTTGATATCTCAAACATTACCAAATTGAAAGGATTTGCAGGACTTCAATCTCTGCTGAGCAGTTCCTTACATATTACAAATACCAGCTATCCCCAAATTTATGAAGATGTCCTGCAATTGCTCATGCAGATGCGTAATGAATATTTTGGTACCAATGAATATCGGGAATTGGTAATTTACTCTCTTCTACTCAATCTTTTTGTTACCCTTGGACGAAACCGATTAAACAATATTAATCTTTTTCCAAACGTCCGTATTTACAAGCAAAAAGAATACATGCAGAAATTTAATACGGTAATTAACTACATTGATGCTCATTACAGGGAAGAGCTTTCCTTAGATGATATTGCAGATTTCAGCGGCTTTTCCAAGTATCATTTTACCCGGTTATTTAAGCAGTACACGGACTCAACCTTTTATGATTATCTCAGTTTTAAACGAATTAAGGCTGCGGAAACACTTTTGGCTCAGCCAAACCTGTCCATTACGGAAATCGCTTTGTCCACAGGTTTTTCCAGCATCTCCACATTCAACCGTATTTTTAAACAGCAAAAAAACTGTACCCCAAGCGAGTACAGATCTTTTTGCAATCATAATTAATCTACATTAAAAATTTAGTTCTTCTGCATCATCAGCTGTGCAGTAACCAGATTGTAATAGATGCCTTTCTTTTTCATCAATTCCATATGGGTGCCGGATTCTGCAATCCGGTGCCTGTCTATGACAATTAATCTGTCTGCATCCTTTAGTGTGGATAGCCTGTGAGCAATGGCAAAGGTGGTTCTGCCGCTGGTCAGTCTTTTAAGTGCCTTTTGAATGAGATATTCACTTTCCGTATCCAGGCTTGCTGTCGCCTCATCCAAAATTAAAATCTTAGGATCATTTAAAATTGCCCTTGCAATTGCCACCCTCTGCCTTTCTCCTCCGGAAAGATTGTGACCCTTTTCTCCCACATAAGTTTGATAGCCATCAGGAAGACCACAGATGAAATCATGAGCATTTGCCATTTTGGCAGCCCGGATAATTTCTTCATAAGAAGCCTCTGGTCTTGCAAATCGGATATTATTTAAAATGGTACCGGAAAAAAGAAAGGTCTCCTGCAAAACAACTCCAATTTGAGAATGGTAATGGGAAAGGCGTATATCCATAATATTTTCCCCATCCACTCGTATTTCTCCGTCGTCCACCTCATAAAGATGCATCACAAGATTGATGAGTGTGGATTTTCCTGTGCCTGAGGCCCCTACGATTCCAATCATCTCTCCCTGCTTTACCTTAAAATCAATCTGCTCGATGACTGGTTCGTATGATTTGTAACCAAAGGATGCATGATGAAATTCCACGTTTCCCTTTATTTCATGATATTTAGCATTTTCATGGTCAAAAATCTGAGGCTCCTGCTTTAAGACATCTCCGATTCGTTCCATACTTGTAACCATATTCATGAGCATTCGCGGCATATTGGCCAGCCATCCTATGTACGTATACAAAAGAGTGGTGTAAATGATAAACTGAAACAGCCTGCCTGGAGTCATTCGTCCATGTAATACGGATATTCCTCCAAAATAAACAACAAGGTAAACACCTGCTTCAAGGACAAAACCAATGAAGGGATACACCGTTGCAAAAAATACTTCATTGCTTCTTTGCACCTTAACATACTCCTCTGTATTCCTGTCGAAATACTCTGCCTCCCGTTCCTCCTGTCCATAGGACTTTACCACTGCCATTCCGGAAATCACATCCTGAAGCCCGCTGTTTACTTTGTCAGCTTTTTCCCCCTGCATGTGAAATCTTGTTCTGATATATTTTCGCAACGACAGGGAAAACAACATGGCAGCCGGAGCAAATAAAAATGCCATCAATGCCAGTTTCCAGTCCAGAATCAGCATCAGCAGGACATCTGCGATAAAAAGTATAATGATCGTGAACAAATTACAGAAGGTTTCCCCCATGAAGTCTCTTACTCTTCCTGTATCATAAAGAATTCGATTCATCAGTTCCCCCGGACTTCTTTCATTGATAAAGGATAGGGACAAAAGCTGTATTTTAACATAAAGCTTTTCTCGAAGTCCGGCACTGATTCTTGAGCCAAGCTTTGAGCAAAGATAGGATTTCCCTGCATTGATAAATACAATACCAACGCTCATGATAAACATAAGGCTTAAGCAAAGCACTGCCTGTTTTACATTGCCTTTGTTCCCAATTAGAACATCATCCATCAGGCGCTGCTGAATGGCAGGATTTCCCAGAGTTACTGCCATTGCAGAAAACATAAGAAGAACAATAACTCCAAAAAGTCTCCATTGCGGCTTTATAAGCATTAAAAAATCAGACACCAGACTTTCTTTTTTTCCTGTGCACTTAGGACATTCCCTGGTTCCCGGTAATGCTCTTTTACACGTCAGACAGGCGGTCTCGTATTCGCGGCTGACCACCCGTTCCTTTTCCCCTCGCTGCAAAAGCAGACAGCCTCTGGTGATATAGGAATACCTGGTCAGATGCTTTGCGGAATACCTGCCCAGAAATTCCTCTACTCCATTCTTTACTACATAGAGAATACCACTTGAAATCTGAGGCTCACCTACTACTTTCTCAACCTCCGAAAGCCGGTACGCTTTGGTACAGCAGCCCTCCTCTAATAGAAGTATCCTTTGATTGGTCACTACCGTATAGGAATTATCTCTTAAACTCCCCTCCCGGTCTAAATCCAGGGGAAAGCAATAATAGATTTCTTCCCCACGGGACAATCCAAGGAGCTCTTTGTTTTTATCTGTTAATTGATACAAAAGTTCCAAGGCAGCCTCCTCTATAAAAACAGATCCAGTTTTCTGCGCTCTGCGGGTGTAAGCCGCCCTACATCCGGTATTTCAAAGCGGTTCTCATCAATATCTGAGAGAAGAATCCGTTCTTCCGTCAGATGAACCACTGCATTTCCTCCCATTTGGATTGTGAATCTGCACTCTCCGTGATCCGTGATGACGTCCCAGTAAGCAAACCCATATTCTTCCTTAACCGATCGGATTTTAGTGATAACAGGTGTAAAATACCGCAGGTTCAGCTGCTCCCTTAAAAGCTTAATCGTATCCTCTTCCATATCCTTTAAATTTTCTATTATTCCAATTTCTTTTGACTTATCTCCTACGGAGCGGACGGACAAAAACCGGTCCTTCTCCATAAATGGGAACATTCGCATCACCTGGATTCTGGAATAGAATTCCTCTCCCACGTAAAGACTTACAAATCCTCCCTCTGTCCTTTTAAATACAGTATTATGTTTTGTCAGGTAACGGATCTTTAGCATCTCTTCTGTTTCCCGTTCCATCTGACTCAAGTTAAACTCTTCTGGCATTTTTCTCTCATCCCTCCGAACATGGCAAGTGTTCTATTGCTAATGCTTTTGTTTGTAATTCCAACAGCTTATAATAGGTCCCATGCAGTTTAAAAAGTTCGTCTCTGGTCCCCTGCTCCGTTATTTTCCCCTGTTCAATCACCACCAAATAATCTGCATCCCGCAGTGTGGAAAGCCGGTGAGCAATAGAAATTGTAGTTCTGCCCTTTACCAGGTAGTTGATAGATTTTTGAATCAGGCGTTCCGTTTCCGTATCAACGGAAGCAGTGGCCTCATCCAAAATAAGAATCTTCGGATTTGCAAGTATTGCTCTTGCAATGGATATCCGCTGCCGTTCCCCGCCGGAAAGTTCCCGTCCGGACGCACCGATTCTCGTATCGTAAGCATCCGGCATCCCCATGATGAACTCATGAGCTCCCGCAAGCTTTGCTGCACGGAATATTTCCATCCGTCCTGCCTCTGGATTTCCATATGCGATGTTATCTGCTACCGTTCCCATAAATATATACGTTTCCTGTGATACCATAGCCACGTTCTTACGCAGATCATGAAAGCAGATTTTTTTAATGTCAATTCCATCAATTGTAATCTGTCCTTCCACAGGATCATAAAGTCTGGAAATCAGATTTACAATTGTAGTTTTTCCAGCTCCAGAGCGTCCCACGATTCCCAGCATGCTGCCTGCTGGAATTTTAAGCGTAATATCCTTTAATACCGTTTTGTTTTCTGTATATCCAAACGTGACATTTTGAAGGGAAATCTCTCCTTCTGGTTTCTCCAGCCGCAGGGCATCCGGAGCCTCTTTTACCTCCGGTATGGCATCCATGATCTCAAACATTCTCTTTGCACTATTCATACTATCTGCCCATTGGTTATACACCCTCGCAAAAAATCCCATAGGACCACGAAGCTGTCCCACGTAGCCTGTAAATGTAATCAGCGTTCCCAGGTTCATATTTTTACCGCTCATCAGAAAGTACACCCCAAGCCCCCAGACTGCA
This sequence comes from Clostridium sp. 12(A), assembly GCA_000526575.1. Classification (GTDB taxonomy): domain Bacteria; phylum Bacillota; class Clostridia; order Lachnospirales; family Lachnospiraceae; genus Lacrimispora; species Lacrimispora xylanolytica. Next base: position 1,847,899 of record JAGI01000002.1, read on the forward strand.
AAGGAGGCGATCTCCTGGGCTCCGCCATAGATAAGATGAAACACATTTTGCTGACGGGAAATGGCAATTTCTGCATTTAATAGCCCCTTGTTCGGTACCTGAAAGCGTTCTGCTTCCAACCGTTCCTGACCAAAGGATTTGATGACCCTTGCCCCAGTCAGATTATCATTTACAGTACTATTTACGGATCTCTCAGTCCGATGTCTTTTGCCAAACAACACCCAGATCCTGGGTCTAAGATACCAACTGATTGCAAAAAGGGCGGGAAACAAAAGAATGGTCACGATGGTCATCTGCCAGTTAATTCGAACCATAACCGTGACAGAAGCAAGGATGATAAAACCATTGATGAGAATATATGGCGCACAGTCAAAATAGAACCCGGTGACCCGATCCGCGTCGCTCATGACGCGTGTCATCAGTCCGCCGGTCTGTCTGTTTTTATAAAAACTAATGGAAAGCTTTCCCATAATACGAAAAATATCTTTCTCCATATTCCGGACGACGCTCGTTACCATTTGTGCCGTAAAAACCCCCTGAATAATTTGAAGCAACAGGAGCGTTATTTTTACAGCCAGCATAGTAATCACAGCCAAAAACAGGGCAGTTACAAAATCTCCATGTGCGATTCCAAGCCGTATTAAGAAATCCTGGTTTTTTGCAAGAATCCGGTCGTATAAAATCATACCAGTTAAGTAAGGCCATACCAGGTTAAGCCCGGCCCCTGCCAGAATGCAGATCAGCATTATCACCAGTTTAAAACGATATGGCTTAAAATATTTTGTCGCCCGAATGAAGGCGGTCTTCCGGTTGGTACATCTGGGACATAACCTGGTGGCAGAATCCGGATACATTTTTCCGCATTTGGGGCAGTAGATATCCTCCTCCACCTCAAAAGGGCGTCCCTCCCAGGTCATAATCAGCCGGTGGACCTGATGCTTGCAGAAATTAGAAAAAGCGGCGATGCAGTAATCAATTCCCCGATACCGTATTGTCAATGTGCTGCATGCCACCTGGGGTTCTATAAACATATTTTCTATATCCAGTACCTTATACTGGCTGACTGTCCAATCTCTTTCCCAGTCTGCATACATTTCCCTGGTGGAGCCATAGCCTTTAAAGTAATGTACACGGTCTGCTCTTTTTATCTCCTGAAAGAAAAAAAGTATCTGCTCCGTAAGAATCACAAGCCCATCCCGGTAGCTGCCTTCTGGATCCATATCCGTTTCAGCCTTATATAATATCTGGCTTTCCGTGATTTCCTCCCGCAAAAGAATTGCTTTTATTCCTTCTGGAATCTTTAATTGCTTCATAGCTGTTCTCCGTTATAATATTTGAAATCATGAAATACGGCAGTTCCACCTGTATTACTTGTGGAATATAAAAACAAACCGTATCGGCAGCCTGTAAAATGGTCCAGTTTAAAGACCAGATGTTGATTTCCAGCAAGAATCCACTGGTTGTTCTGCTTATAATAAAATTCCGCCATATCCTTCATATCCCGGAAATCTGCTTTTATTTTCAATGTAACAGAATCTCCTTCCATAGGAACCCGGTAGCATTCCATTCCCGGCATGCAATCCAGTGAAAGATCGCTAAGTGAGGTATCTTCCATTCTTCTGCTCCACATCACCAGATAATAGCATCCGGTCGCTCTGGTAACGCCCACCAGACCATAACACCCCTGCAGGGCACATAGCCCTGCATAATCTCCATTCTGTAATTCACTCACATCCAAGGTCACTTCTGCACTGCTGACAGGATACATCATCCTTTGAGTCAGGGTATTGACCGCCTGTGTCAAATTGATACTGATTTTTCCCGTCTTTATTGCCAACCCGTTGTTATCGGTTCTCCACCACAGGCTGTCATTAGGTTCATGATTCCACTGCCACACATTTATAAGCTCTGGCTTTCCATATTCATCTTTTTTCCCCGTAAAAAATCCGGATGCATACAAAGGTTTATACTCATAATCAGGCCTTGTGCTTTCAATGTTAAAGTGTTGAGGCATCTTTTTGCAGTCTCCGAAAACCGGCCAGTCATGGTCCCAGGTAACAGGGACCAGAACAGGAATTCTACCCACAGCCCCATGATCCTGAAACAGCACTCCAAACCATTCTCCTTTTGGCGTACTTACAATTCCGCCCTGGGCGACCCCCTGGTTATAAAAACCAATGTCATCGTCAAAAATGTCTCCGCCTGTGAATTCTCCCTCCAAATGATCCGACAGAAAGCAGGCCTGGGTTCTGCGCGCCATTCCATATTTCGGCCAGTGTATAACAAAAAGATAATATTTATCATGAATCCGATAAAAATGAGAACCCTCATAGCCCAGGTAAACATCTGCCTGCTCCTCAATCAGGATTCTGCACAATCCGTTCTTTTTAGGGGCTGTCAGCTCTTCATTCATCTCTGTCATATGAATCTGGTTCATCCCCCATATGATATAAGTTTTTCCACGATCAAAAAACAATGAACCATGATGGTAAACTCCCTGTACACCATGCCTCTCCCAAGGCCCTTCTGCTTGATTGGCCGTAAAAAGGTAAGTCCTTCCTGTGTCATAGGCCGAAAAGCAGATATAGAATCTTCCTTCATGAAAACGTAGACTGGCTGCCCACATCCCTCTTCCGTAGATATTTTGCTCCCCCTCCAGACACTGTGCCGGCGTACTGTCTAATCGGCGAAATACATAGGTGACGATTTCCCAATTTACAAGATCATAGGATCTTAAAATCACACCTCCTGGAAAAAAGTGCATGGTCGTACTCACCATATAATAGGTATGACCCACTCTGATTACATCAGGGTCTGGATAATCCGTTTTTATAATAGGATTTATTTGGTCCATATGTTCTCCCTTTATCAGCTAGCTCTGGGCGGTCAGATGAATCAGTCTTCCAAAACAGTCTCCACCGGCCCATGGTGTATGAATGCGATAGCCTCCATACATCAGTTCTTCTCCCGTATAGGAACGTTCGCCCTCAATCTCATAGTTTCTATCCGGATGCAAACCTTTGAATCGAATCGTATGTACAAATTCTCCCGGATGAAGCAATACATGCACAAAGGAAATAATTGCTTCTTCTTTATCCTTTGACACTACCATGTAACAATCATATACGCCATTTGCGGCATAAGAAGCGATACGGTAATAATCCCCCTGCCGCACCAAATCATGATATCTATGATACATTGCAATTTGCTCCGGAATCTGGATACGATCCTCCTTGGAGAGCTTTGTCACATCAAGCTCATATCCAAAGGTGCCTGCAAGCGCTATCTGCCCTCTTGTTTTAAACGGTGTCACGCGCCCCGTAATATGATTGGGGCAGTCACTGACATGAGCTCCCATAGAGGACAATGGATACAGCAATGCAGTTCCTTCCTGGATCATCAGGCGTTCCAGGGCATCTGTATTATCGGAAGTCCATACCTGTGGTCCATAATACAGCATTCCCGGATCAAAACGTCCGCCCCCACTGGAGCAGTTCTCAAGAAGCAGATATGGAAATTCCTTTAATAGGCGATTCTGCAGCTGATATACTCCGAGAACATACCGGTGCAGCAGTTCTCCCTGTCGATCCGCGGAGAGACCATAGCTTCCGATATCCGCCAGTGTCCGGTTCATATCCCATTTTACATATTCAATATGAGCGCTGCGCAGTACCTTTGCGATCATATCATAAACAGCGTCCACAACTTCCTGTCTTGATAAATCCAGCACATACTGACTTCTTCGAAGAGACGGTTTTCTCCCTGGTACAGCGATGGCCCAGTCAGGATGGGCACGGTATAATTCTGAATCCAGAGACACCATCTCCGGTTCCATCCATATTCCAAATTTCATGCCCAGAGCATGAACCTCACTTACCAGATGGGAGAGTCCTCCCGGCAGCTTTTCTTCATTCACAAACCAGTCCCCCAAAGAACTGGTATCATCATTCCGTACTCCAAACCAGCCATCGTCCACAACCAGCATCTCGATACCATCTGCTGCCGCTTCTTTCGCAATGGAAAGGAGCTTTTCTGTATTAAAATTAAAATACGTTGCCTCCCAATTATTTAAAAGAATGGGACTTTTTTTATCCCGATACTCTCCCCGGATCAAGTGTTTCCGGTATAAGTCATGGAATGTTCGGGTCATGCCGCCAATTCCCTGCCTGCTGTAGACAAGCACTGCCTCCGGTGCCTGAAAATCCTCCCCGGGGTTAAGCCTCCATAAAAAGTCCTCTGGGTGAATCCCCATGATAAAGCGCAGTCCTCCTGACGGTTCCAGAGAGGTCTGGGCTAAAAAATTACCTGAATATACAAAATTCATCCCATAGACTTCTCCCTGATCTTCCTCTGCCCCATGTGATGCAAGAGCCATAAAAGGCTGCGACTGATGCCCTGTTTTCCCGCAGATAGAATGTACCCGATGAGTTCCCATACGAAGAGGATACCGATTAATTCTGCACTCTCTGGCCCAATCCCCGTGAAGCGTGATGAGATCAAAATCCCTATTATCCATATCAAGGGATGCGCTAAGCACCTTGGTTAAGAAGATTTCCTCCTCCCCCATATTCACAATTCGAACACTCCTGGTCATTGCATCCGCATCTTCAAATACCGTGTAGAGCAAAATGACTTGCAGCTTCAAAAACGAGTCTTCGCACACCAGCTCCAGAGTAAAGCATTCATCCTTTTCGCCAAAGGTTGCAGGCAGACCGTTTAGCTCCGGCTTCCCTGAATAAATCCGATGCTTTATGTAGGAAAGCTTCAGAGCTGTATGTCCGCTCTTTGTCCGTATCCCAACTGCCGATTCCCGATAATCACCGATTCCTCCAGTAGGATATTCCTTTGGAAATCCCCCCAGAAAGTTCAGTCGGTCTGCAGCCATCTCATCTGCTGCATATGCTGGCTCTCCTAACCCCATTAAATAAACCAGTCTATGACTTTTCATCTTTCTTCCATAATAAATGTGAGTCACAAACTTTTCTTCCCCGATAATACCAATCATATAGCTGGTATTTGGAGTATCCAGTTTAAAAAGCTGATCCTCCTCAAAATACTCAATTGCCACTTGATTCCCTCCTCACTCATTTAAATCCCCATTTGTTATGAATTACATTCATAGTTAAATTTCATGAAATCAGCTGCCCCTCCAATTTCATCGGTGGAATAATAGAACAGTCCAAACCGGCATCCTGTGAAATGATCTAATTGAAAAATAAGCTTGTGGGGAACCCCAACAGGTACCCATACGCCCTCTTCTTCATAAAAAAATAAAGCCTCATCTTTTTCATCTCTGTAATCCACCTGACATCTTAAGGTGACAAGTGGTTTTTCTACCGGAAGCTTCTTATGAATGACTTCTTCCTGCCCCTTATAAAACATCACGATGAAGTAATTTCCCAATTCTCTGGTAATTGCCACGGCCCCATATCGCCCCTGTAATGCTGAAATCCCAGCAAAATCGCCATCTTTAATTGCACTGGCATCAATTGTTACACTGGCCGCGCTGCTATTTTCCATTGTCCTTTGAGTCAATGTATTATAGGACTGGGTGAGATTTTTACAAATTTTCCCGGAATGGAGACGTAGAGCTCCTTTCCGTTCGGTTACGGACCATAAATCATTTCTAGGGGTATGATTCCATTGCCATGCCATATTCAAATGGAGCTTTCCATTCTCATCCGGCTCATAGATAAAATCATCGGACACATATAAAGGCTTATATATATAACCTGACCTGGTAGCTACTGTCTCTACTTCGGTGGGAACCTTCCCATTTATACCAAATACGGGAGTTTCTCTCCTCCAGATGACAGGCACCAACACAGGAATTCTCCCCACTGCACCACGGTCCTGAAATAAAACTGCATACCATTTTCCTTCCGGTGTGTCTACGATTCCGCCTTGAGCCACACCTGAACCACGAAATCTCATATCATCGCTAAGTACATCTCCACCTGTAAACTCTCCCTCCAAGGAATCGGAAGAAAAACAGGCCTCCGTGCGAAACCAATGTTCTCTTAAGCTGTGAATAAAAAAAGCATAATATCTGCCGTTTATTTTGTAAAAATGACTGCCCTCATATCCCAATCCTGGATGGTCATTATCTTCAACAAGAATACGGTCAAGGCCGCCTTTCTTGGGTCCGGTTAATGCTTCATTCAGCTCTGTCAGCCGAATCGTTTTATTTCCATAAATAATATAAACTCTGTCGTCTTCATCAAAAAACAGAGAGCAGTCATGATAAAAACCTTCTATTCTCCGCTTTTTCCATGGCCCCTCCACCCGTTCCGATTCATATAAATAGGTCTTATGGGTGTCATTGCATACAAAGCATACGTAAAATATTCCCTTATGATACCTTAAAGAGGCTGCCCACATCCCCTGGCCATAAATATTCAACTCTCCCTCAAGCATCTGAGCTGGCGTATTATCAAGGGTTTCATATACGTAACCAGCCAGCTCCCAGTGAATCAAATCATAAGAACGCATAATTGCACCACCTGGCATGAAATGCATCGTGGTGCTGATCATATAATAGGTGTCCTCTACACGAATTACATCAGGATCTGGATAATCCTGTTTCAATAATGGATTCTGTCCTCTTATTAGATTATTTGCCATTTGTCCCTCCCCTTAAGTACATAAGAAAAGCTGTATATATTGATTCCCATGAAACCATTGCATGCCCCCTTCTCATCTTAACGGGGATTTGCTTAATTTTCTCACTACTTTCTGCTATGTTCTATTCAGATATTGCTAAATTTTATGATTCGATTCTATCAAGTAGAGGTTTCCTCTGTTCTGGCTCTTCTTTGCTTTTTATTATTATATATGAGCTGTGACACCACTTAGGTTGTTGATATATTTATAAAAAGAATTGAATCACTGATTGCTGCTTCTAATTGCGGTATACCTGCGTTTTCAATTTTTCTAATTTTATAAGCTAGTCAAATTATACAATTATTCGAGTTAGTAAACCATATAATCTCGACTACATTTAACGCATTATTCGACATTTTGTTAATTTTCTAACTTTTGAAGTTCTCCAGGCGTGGCTGATTTCCAGCTCAAAAAATAGTTGAACACTTTTTATTCCACAACCTTCCTTATAGACAGTTGCTCATATATGAATAAGAAACTATATTGATTAAAATAAAAAATCCCTGCCTGAATTCGTTTTAATGAATTCAAGCAAGGTAAAAACGTACTTAATGACATTTGAATGAACCGATGAAGACTATCATACTATAGGTAATCCAGCACCCATAACATCATATCTGTAGGTTGTTACTCCAAACCTAATCTCCAGCGGTAGGTTAAACTACTGTTTAATTCTACCACCTACTCAATTTCACCTTCAATCAGTCAGAAAGGTGATAATAGACAGATGCAAACAGATATATTTAATCTTACCTTTATAATTCCAACTTTTCTAGAATAATATTTCCTTTTATTTCGTAACGTTCTGAATCTATATCTATACTTTCAAGGATAAGTTTTTTAATTTCATTTTTAAATGTTCTGGGGCAACTAATTAAAAGATTAGCAAATTGTAAAATATCCTTTTCGCTATAACTATTAAACATCATTCTCAAGTACATTCCTATTAAAAATCCCTTTATTTCTATAATTTTTTCGAATCCCTTTATTAATTCAGGAAAACCTGCACTTACCCCATATTCATTAATAACATAATAAACTATTTCCATAATCTTGGATTCCTGATGTGGTTCCATATATGGATAATTTTGTATTTGCAACTCACATAAAGAAACAATATCTTCTAAACGAAATGTGTATTCTTCGTCAGTAACACCATAGTAAATCATATCGAATTTTTCCAAATCTTCACTTGTTTCATTTTTAGCATATTGATAAAGGCTTTTAATATCAACTAATTCTTTCATTTAACTCTACCTTCCTTAAATAATAGATTTTAACATTTACCATCATCACTTATTATATTCTCGACATCCGCATCTTTTTTTGTACGCATAGCAAGATCATACTGTTCTTGTAACCTTTTTTCCAAAATATCCTCAGGAACATTAGGACGTGTTCTTTTATAAATATCTTCAATATCAGCTCTATCAAATATTGTTCTATTAGAACTTCCATATATACCATTAATAGGATTATTCCACTCTTCTGAAATAATCTTTGATTCAAAAAGATGTAAGTTTCTTTAAGAATCACTCATCGCATTACTTTTTCTTAATAATCTAACAATGCCATCCTTGATCATTTCATCATCCCTTGCAATTATCGGTTTTTTCTTGCTTAGCTTCATATTTATGCGATATAATTTAGGGTTTTTAGTGGCATAATTTTCTGCATTACAAGTACATTTTCATGTTTCAAAATAAGTATAGAAAACAAGCATCCAGCCCGAAGATGATTTCTTAATCATTTTTCGGGCTGGACGAAATTCATATGTGTAGCAGAAGCTACCCGCTACTGCCTTTTTTATTTACAATATCAACATATTCCCATGTACGATTGCTTCATTCCCGTCAAACAGCCATAGACTTGTTCCTGTACTGAATTCCTATCCATGTTATAGGCAGTCTTTACCTGGCTTTTATACGATTAGTCATTCATAACGACATTGGCGTCCGCGGTACTAGTAGCATCCCTGCGAAGTCATATGTATAGGTCTTCCCCCTTTCGTTATTACGACCTTACGTACTATTCCATAGAAATCCAAGGTATATACTGTCTGGTTCTGATTTCGGTGATTCTTCCACTGGCATCATAGGTATATTCCTGAAATAACTGACCGTTCTACAGTTCCTTGAAGTATGGATTACCTGCTTTCGTCCATTCATGCCAGCGCATTTCAATCTTCTATCCACAAGCCGTTTCTTAACTAGACTTCCATCTGGATAATAAATATATTCAGATGGTTGTGTATAACTTTATTATCGCATTTCTAAGATATCAATTCCCTTCCCCTCAATAAAAAAGTCTTCAAATGTGTCTGCAAATTTAGTGGCTTCTTCATAAAAGTTTCCATCTCCCGCTCCAACAATATACAACCCTACTCCTTCTTGTCCCTTGCCATAATAATACACATTACCACCTAAATCTGTAGCAAAAATCAGTCCTTCCTTAATGTCTTCTTTAAAATATGGATAATTGTCATCAACATTGATAATATCTTCAACATAAATAAAGTTAATTATTATTGATGTACCCTTAATTTTAAATCCATATATTATCCCTTCTTCCAAAATGTCTACTAACATTTTAGGTAGAGGTATTTGGGCTAATTCATCGATTTTTTGCATATCTTCTGGCGACACCTTAATCCGTTGCATCTCACTTTCATGATATAAATTTTCAAATTTACTGCTAACTTTAGATAATAAATTCATTTTTGGCCTCCTTATGGACACTTTTCTGATTTTGGTTTATCATTATGCCCTTCTATACTACTTTCTATTTCTTTTCTTGAATAGGTGAGTGATTCTAAATTTCCGCTTGCAATTTTATCTGCATTGTTCCTATTTAGTTTGTCTATCATTTTATAATTATTTTCTAAATCCTGCATGACAACATCTTTTGATACCCCTGCTTTTATCTGTTGTTGTGCCCCTAATACCAATCGTTCCTGTAACGTTCCTGATGTCGAACCATTTTCTCTATTATAGGAATTTTGCTGATTGGTGATTAAGGTATGAGGGAGATTTTTCACACCATTAGCATTAGTTTCCAATGTTATTGTTGGTGCTAAATCAGGATTATATCCATAGGCACTTAGATTACTAGATGCCCATTTTTGCTGCAGTCCATGATGCGATTGTAGTGTGCCAGAAAAATCATCAGGGCTAGTGTAACCATATTTTATCGCAGTATCATGGTCATGATTCAGTACATACCTATTGCCATTAGAATCTGTTTTTAGGGCACTTAAAACATCATTTAATGAATAAGCAAATCCACTTGGGTCACAATAAATCATCGGATTATTATGACAGTAGGCATAGAGATTCAATCCGTCCCCCCGGTACACATCTTCTTGCATGAACCTTCCAACCACTGGATTATAATACCTGGCTCTTAAATAATACTGTCCTGTTACCTCGTCATACTGCTGTCCTGTATAAAAAATCCTACTATGAATTTTTTCATTATTACTCCGGATTCCTCCAAATGCATCATATTGATAGCTGTTCTTTATCCTCTGTCCTAAATCTGATATATAAGCAGTACTATTCTGCTCGTCCAGATGATATGAATGGTATCCTTCATTTACATAATTCCAACCAGCCGCGACTCCGTATCCCAACAAATAACGGTTCGTCACAGTTTCATCCTGATCGGATTCTGTCAGAAGTTCTCCGTTGAAGTACGATAACCTAGATACCCGACCATTCTCAATTACACCGGCTCTCAAATATTCCGCATCATAGTGATTTTCCTGAACTTGTCCATCTTTTTTTAAAACAGCAGTCTGCTGATTAAACGCATTATAATTGTACTCCGTCTTTCCCTCAGAACTAATTTCTTCCAGGTTATTCCCTTGCTGATCATAATGCCAGGTTATTTTTTCTGCGCCATGCTGCCTGTTTATCAGTTGGTTCTTCCTATTATAATTATACACCTCTTTTCCTGTTATATCCAGTTTTTCCAATCGATTTCCACATCTGTCATAGATATAACGAATGGGTTCGTCATGATATCGTTCTTCCAACAGGCGGTTCATACTGTCATATTGATAACAAGCCCTCTGCTCCCTCAGGTTTTCTTCTCCTGGCAGAATGCATTTCCCTGACTTTAAAGTCCGGTTTCCATTCAAATCATACTCATAGCAAAAATCAGAGATAAGAGATCCATCCTCTTTTTTCAAAGTCAGTCTTACGATATTGTTATCTGTATCATATTCATAGATAGTATGCATACCGTTTCCATGATGGATTTCCTTTAGTTTTCCTCCCGGAGTGTGACAGTAGCGGACTATTTCAGTCCCATTCTTATCACAAATGCTCTCTAATTGTCCCAGTCTGTCATATCCATATATTACCGTATGACCAGATACATCTGTTAAAGTCTCTAAGTTTCCGTCTTTATAATAAGTACAGGATACAAGCAGCCGTCCCGAAGATGATTTCTTCATCAGTTTTCCATCCGGACGATATTCATATGTATAGCAGAAACCTCCTGCTACAGCCTTTTTCTTATTTCCAATTTCATCATATTCCCAGGAACGGATTACTTCATTCCCTCCGTTACAGTCACAGGCGCGTTCCATTACCGGATTCCCATCTATGTTATAGACAGTCTTTACTCGGTTTCCGTTCCGGTCCACATGAAGTATCATACGCCCTTCCCTGTCATACCGGAAGGTCTCGCTGTTTCCATCTTGATCAATGATTTCACAGACCTTTCCCTGGCTATTATACCGGTAAGTGATAACACCTCCATTGGCATCTGTGGTGCTAGTCACAAGGCCCATGCTGTTATAGGTATAACTTTCGTTCCCACCATCTGCGTTTTGTACGCTTCGAATTCGGCCCCAGCTGTCTGTGTCCATGTCTGTATAGTTCTGGTTGCCGTCTACAATTCCAGTCATTCGGCCATTGGAATCATAACGGTAAGATTGTGCAGCTTTTCCCTCTTTCCTGCTTCTGGAGGTGTACACCTCTGTTTCTAGTCCATGGATTCCATACTGGTAAGTAAGTTCATTCCCATCTGCAGTTCTTTTTTGGTATATATGGCCGTCTGTGTGATACTGGTTCTGCTCCAGTATTGTTCCAGCTCCATTTGTTTTTAAAATAATGTTTCCGTATAAATCATAGGAATATTGGAAACTGTTTTCTTTTTCTGCCTCTTGTTCTCCTTTAACCAGGTTCTCTTTTTCCAAACGGTCATTCAAATCATACTCATAACGGAAAACCGGACCTAGACAGTCTTTTACATGGGTGATTCGATTCTTCAAATCGTATTGATAATCTAGTTTCCAAACTTCACTTCCCTTTCCCTGTTTGACAATCTTTGTGATATTTCCTGCATAATCATAAGAAACTTGCACGGTACGGTCAACGCCATTTTGCTTGTCCAGAGTTCGTTCTAAACTCAAACGATCACAGGAATCATACTCCCGGAAAATTTCATATCCTTCCGGCGTCTGTATTCGGGTCCGGTTGCCATTTTCATCATAATAATATCTTGTTATCGCTGCTTTTGCTTCTCCTTTCATTGCAGGCAAACCGCTGTCAAGTTCTTCTTTTTTCTCTATCAACCTTCCAGCTTTGTCATAATTGTAATGAATTACCTGACTGATCTCATCAGATATTGTTTTTTCCTCATAAATCCTTTTTCCCTGAACATCATAGCGATACTGAATTACTGCTCCTAAGCCATCCTCTACGCGTATCAGACGATCCCTTTTGTCATACGAAAACTTCAGATGGAGCCCGTTTCCTCCTTCTTCCCTTATCTGCCCGTCCAAACTCCAATATCCACCAAAACGTTGTTCGCTTATTTTGTTACCATTGGCATCATAGGTATAGGCAGCTCTTTGGTAAAGTATTTCCTGGTCTTTTTCCTTAAATGGACGGTATACTTCGCAAAGTTGGCCTTTTAAGTCATAGGTATACCAAGTCGTACGACCTAAAGCATCTTTTTTTCTGGTTGGATTTCCTAGCAAATCATAGGTATATTCTGCCTGTTGGCTTCCGTCAGGACCTATTACCCGTTCCAGGTGCCCTCCGTCATCATAAGTATACTGCCAGCCTTCTCCATCATCCTTTATGGCATTGTATGATTCGGGCATAACGTGTTTAATCCGGTTTCCATTGGCATCGTAAAAGATTCGTTCGCAGCCTCCGTCTGGATGATGAATCCGGATTTGGTTTCCATCACTGTCATAATCATAGACAATTCCTTCTCCGTTTTCCATATCGTTTGCATAAGAATTTGGATGTATCCTTTTTAAGATATTTCCCTCTCCGTCCAGTATCTGTCTCTCGTGACTGCCATCCGGCCTAATTGTATCTATGCGGCGATCTAGAAAATCGTATTGGTATGTATATTCTCCTTCTTGCTGTTTCCATGCTTTTGGGGGATACATGGCTAAAAGTCTTCCCATTCCATCATACAAATAGCGGGATTCATTCCCTTCTCCATCTCGCACCATTGTTCTGTGATTTCTGGCATTATATCCATATTCAAGGCGGCTGCAAACGTCCTCTTCTGCCATCATTCGCCCCATGGCATCGTATTCAAAATGGACCTCCTCCCCGTCTGGGTAGGTAATCACTGATGGTTTACCCTCATACTCATTATAATGATATCTCGTTGTCTTTCCTAAGGGATCTGTCTCTTCTATAAGCCTTCCTTTTCTGTCATAAAGGTAGATTGTAGAGAACCATTCATCTGGAGAAGAAACTTTTTCCTTTTCTTTTATTAAGTTGTGATTATCATCATATTCATAAATAAATCTCCGGCCTGCATTGTCTTTCTTCTCTATTAAATCTCCAGTTTCACTATATTGATAGATCGTAGTCAGCCAATTCTTCTGCTTCTCTTCTGTGATAAGCCCGTTACAGTCATAGGACCAGTACGTTTCATGCCCCTGTCGATTTTTCTTACAGATACGGTAGCCCGTCTCACTGTATTTGTAGGATTCATAAGTCCCGTCTTCATAATAAACGGAAAGAATCTGCATTTCCTTCCCATACTGGTAAGTAACGTTTTTATTACCAACACTGCTAAACACATGAACTTTCCGATCTTCGTCCATGTATTCTGCCTGATAAATATCTCCGTTCGCAAGGGTCTGATGGACCATTCTTCCATTTGCATCATACCGGTTTTCCAGATATGCTACCTTTGCCTGATCTACCGCCTTTGTCAGATATCCATTTGCATCGTACTCGTAATGGGTTATCCCCTGATCCATATGAACCACATCAGACAACCGCCCATCCTCATACCGGTACTGCATAGTTCTTCCAAGAGTATCTGTTAACTGAATGAGACGTCCTTCTCTCATGGTAACGTTAATTTCATAGTTAAGAGCCGTTGTGATTTTTTCTAAATTTTCGCCGTGATATGTAAATGACATGGCCTGACCGTTTTTGTCTGTTATGGACATTAATAGACCGTTGGAGGCATAGCGATAAGTCTTATGCTTCTTCATATCCCTTACCAGCCATTCCTCGTGATCCTTTACCAATTCAAACCAGCCGCACCCATTGGTTACATTTATCGCCTTCTCTCCATCCCACTGGAAGATGAGATGATGACCACTGTCTAGTATCACATGGCGTTTGCTTCCATCCTGGTAGAGCTTCCCTTCGTAAGCAAAGGCCCAGCCCACGCCCATGATTCCTTCCCGCTTAACCGTAGAATTATATCTTCGCTCCAGCCGGATCGACTCCTGGATATCAGGAATTATATAATCCGAAGCTGTAATCAGAAACGCACCAGAAACTGCATCTACAGGTTCACCAAACAACTGGCCAAGGCCGCTGGATATAAAGTTCTCCTTTAACGATCCGAGAACGTCTACCTTTCTTCCCGGCAAAGCTGCATCCACTGTCACATCTACTGCCGTTCCATATACCGTCTGGACTCCGGCACCAATTATCTTTTTCCCAACTTTCGTTTTGGCAAAATTCTGAGCCTTACCCATAATGGCATTGCCTGTACCACCCTTAAACAAACCAAGAGCTGCATTAAAGGCCATGTTCTTCACATCTACCCTGCCACTTATCTGATATTCCTTAATACCACCAAATATCAAAGAACCACCCATTTGAGATACCACATTGGCTACCTGGGATTTGGGACACATGAATTTGGTGAATTTTCCAAACTTGGCGGCCTTTGTAAGGGCCTTTCCGCTTACCACATCAAATACAATATCCGTTATGGTAGAGGCAAAATTATAGGCATCCTCATTCCCTCCAAATATGGTATCCCGTATGAAATTGGAAGGCCGCGAGGCATCCAGGGAATTGACCTTACTGTAGCCATCCAGTCCTTCCGCCACGTCTGCAACTGCAAAGGCTGCTTTTACTCCTGCTGCCACAAGAAGTGGAGCCGTTGCGCCGCCAGTGCAAATGGTTAAGGCAGTAAGACCGACTACCGTAGCAATGCTTAAAACTCCGTTTAAGAATTTCTGCTTACTCTTTTGCTTGTTCTCAATCAGAGTATTGGTCAAGGCGGCATTCTGGGCATCCCGATCAGCGGCATCTGTCTTTGTCAGCTCCGCTGTTATTTCTGCTGCCGATGGAACTGCCTGGGGATGGGAATCTGCCTTATGACTAATAAGAGTTGATTTTACATCAGTTTTATCTTCCAGGGTAATGATATCATCACCGCTGTCACCTACCTGTAAGACCACCTTATTTTCGCCGGATATCATCAGATTTTTAACCGGAATTTCTCCTCCGGCCATCATGCCCTTCTGGGTTCTGATATTAATGTCCTTTCCGGTCAATGACATAAATCCGGCCTTATTTAAGCTTAGAAGTATGCTGCCGCTGGAATCAGGGGCATAGCTTAAATAGTCCTTTGTCATATCCATGGCACTTCCGCTTGGATCTGAAAATTGTTTGTTATCTGGATTTTTGCTTCCCCCGCCTCCTGCACTGTCTCCAGAGCCGCTTCCAATGGCATGAACTGCGACAGCACTTTGCTCATCATGCTCTGGAAAATAAATATGTACCCGGCTTCCTTCCACTGGCATACAGTAAAAGCTGCTGCTTTCTATGGCATATGTAAAATATTTAAGCTGAGCTGCCGGCTCATAAACCGGATCAATGTCAAAATGCACCCGGACTCGGTTTCCGCTACGTTCTTTCACAGTCGCAGGAATACTCATGCCGTAAATCCGTGGATTCTTTTCTTTTTCCCGTTTCAGTCCTTCTCTACGGGAGAGAGTATACTCATAGACCAGTTCTCCTTTTAAGGTATACAGCTCCATTCCGATTACAATGGCAGATACTTTGTTAAAAGCTACCGTTTCCCCCACCTGGAGAAATTTTCTGATCCTGATGCACCACTGGGACGCTTCCTGAGACAACACACCATCAGGTCTTAATACCTTTGTGTAATGAGCCATGTTTTTACTGAGAACATAATCTTCTTTTTGCAGCTCTGTCCCAATTTGTATATCAGGGATTCCAAAATAGACTTTTCCGCAGTCGCTCTTGGCATCTACCATTAAATAGGTGTTAAAATGGCTGGCCAGTCTGCGAAGAAAGACCCAATCACTTTCTTCATACTGCAAAAGTAATTCAGGTATGACTCCATCACACCCAGCTTCTGCTTTAATATCAAATGTTCCGTAGTCTTTAAGAACCTTTCCTGCAACCGCCATGTAGGTCATGCTGCCGTCTAAAAAGCTTCTGCTTTTTTCCTTCCGGTCCCAGTCTTTTGTATAGGAATATGCCTCCAGATATAGAAACGATAATCCCTGCTCTACTCTCGTATAGACAGTCTCAATCTTTCCCTGAAATACTGTCTGCCCTCCGGAAGTCTCTTTTTCCCTGACTACGACCGGAACAACCGAAGCCATATTTACGAATTGCTCAGCCATTTCATCACTAACCAGCATTTTCATTGTCAGAAATACATGGTCGTTTAATGTTTGTGTAAGCCGAAATGTCTCTACCTGTATGATACCTTCCAGAGAGAGCTCTATTTCCAATTCCTTATAAGCCAATATCATATCTCATTCCCCCTTTTTCATGAGGTAACCGTTCATTTGTATTTACTATTTGTTCATACTTTTCATCTTTTGCAAGTCCTTTATGAAATACCTTGAAGTTAAATGAATATCTCAGGCAACTTTCGATATAAGTAAGCAGGGCATTTTACTGTTCATACAAAAAATGTTTTTACACTTATCCGTATATCAAAATACATCAAATATAATTTATATCATTCCCTCTATTCTGCTCCGAAAGGAAATAGAAGGAAGTATATTACTATTGCTTAACCAAACCATTTCTTCTCAAATATTCTTTATCTATTCCTTCTTTCATCTGTACTGCTGCAAGGTAAAGCTCCTTTAGTTCTTCTTTTGATACGATTTTCTTCACGTCCAGATCTGCTTGCAGGTAATCTCCCGCATCAGGTTTCATGTCATAAAAATCGGGAAGATAATAGCTTACTGTAGTGCCATATCCTCCATCATAATCCGTTGAAACCCGGGCAGTTTTTTTGACCATATCTATATTGCTAATCTTCACATCCACTAGATATTCCTTAGAATAATACTTCCATAAAATCTTAGTATTAATTTCTAATAATTCAGGTCCATATATAGCCTCAGTATTAGAATTAAATTTAATCTTTAAGCACTCTTTTTCATCGTAAGTTACCACTTTAGCAGCTACATGGATATCTTCTAAATACTCCGCATAATTTTCAATATTTTTCAAGACATCTTGTATTCCACAGTTTTCATTGATAACATTAGCCTTTTTTATAAAAGATTGATTGATGAAGGGAAATGTTGCTAAAAGTAATACCGTTAATAATAAAAAATAAATAATTGTTTTTTTCATCATAGTCTCATAATTTAACTTGGGAATTAATACACAACGCATTATTTCCAATATCTTTATCTGTAAATGAAACAGTAGGAACTTTTACAATTCGCCTGTCCTTCACTTCCGGCAATAAGCCTACACCAATTAAAAAAACTGGATAATAGCTCTCATTTCCGTAATAATGGTGATAACCTGGATATAAGTTCCCAAAGGCAAATCTACGCTCACCTAATACCTCCCGGCAGCAAAACATGCTCCAGACCATCATCTCTTTATTCTGGAATCAAAATACAGCGTATGATGTTGATTTCACTCCCCTTATTCTGCTCCGAAAAAGAAATAGTAGGTAATCCATTAAATTTCTGATAGCTATACTTATTGTTGTAATCCGATATTTTTACAAATCTTTCTTTATGTTTCAAATAAGAATCTAATTCTAATTGTTTCCAGCCTAATAGTTTAGCCTGCTTTTCATTTCCAGCCACAATACCACACCAGTTCCAATCCCCCGGATTATACGATTCATTTCCGTGATATCCTGTAAAAGAAAGGTCCGTAATATTTTTGAATACCTCATTTTTTATCTGATATTTTCCTGTAGGAATATCCACACCAATCTTATACATACCAGGAGGATAAACTAGCTTCCCTTCTCCCTTTCCTTTCCCTTCATAATCGATTGGATTTATATCAGGTTTCTTGTCTAAAGCAATCAGTATACAGTCATCCAGGTTAACAGCTCTCTCATTGTCTAAAGTGATATATCCAAAACGACTAACGCTAACTAATTGTTTATCCTTATCATCATAAACTCCAGCTCCACCGGTCTGGATATCCATGGACAAAATGAAATACTCACCTTTTGGTATCTCTTCACCTAGTTTATAGGCTCCCTCTCCATAAAAATTCTTTTTGATATCTTGTTCATATGCATTATCATTATCAGGTATTATTTCTGTTTGGTCATTAATCTTAATTACATCCCCTTTATTCAAAAAGGCATAATTCATAAATTTAAAAATATAATAATCTTGATCAGATATATCCTTTTTACTGCTACGTATAATTGTTAAATTAGGTGATGATAAA
The DNA here is from genome assembly GCA_000526575.1 of Clostridium sp. 12(A). Classification (GTDB taxonomy): domain Bacteria; phylum Bacillota; class Clostridia; order Lachnospirales; family Lachnospiraceae; genus Lacrimispora; species Lacrimispora xylanolytica. The sequence goes on from JAGI01000002.1 coordinate 1,866,501, forward strand.
TCCTTTTCTGCTCTAAGATTTTTACATAGATAAAGTCCTTCTGGTATATCAGTTCCTGCAGTATATTCGCCCTCACTGATCCATTCTCCACTTATTGAATTTATTTTTTTGATTTTTGCTGCCATTTCTACATCGTTTTCCTGCTGATAATTCCAATATCCTTTAATCTGCGTCTCTAATTCTCTAATATCGAAACTATCGTAATTTTCGTATCCATCAGGTTTTTCCAACACATAACGAAAATGTTCCTCCGGTGATATTGTTTTATTTAGTACCTTGGTTGTTATTATAAGTCCACTAATTATAGATAGAATTAAGATAAGTAATAGAATAAATAATAACCTTTTAACTGTAACTTTGTGTATCGATTCATTTGTATAATGTCTATAGATAATGAGCACCATATCCTTTCTTCTATATAGCGTGGGCTAACACATATAATGATAATATCTAGCTTTTATCTGATTCATAATTCCTTGATACCTGGGCAGTCTTTTAGGCCATATCTATATTTCTAATCTTTACACCCACTGGAAATTCCCTATATTATTACTTCCATAAGACCTTAGTATTTATTTCTAATAATTCAGGTCCATATAGAGACTAAGTGCTATTATCAAATTTGATTTTTAACACTCTACGTAATTATAAATATTTATCATAATATCCAGTATGCAACAGTTTTCATTGACAACATTAGCTTTTTAAAATAAAGATTGATTAATGAATGGAAATGTAGCATAATCTCTTAATTGAACTCGGGAATTAATACACAACGCATTATGTCGACATTATTTCCAGTGTCTTTTTCTGAAAACGTAACGGTAGGAAGTCCTTCAAACTCTTTGTAACTAATTTCACCTTTTGAATCAGTTACTTTGAGATACCTTTTTTTACTTTTCTGATACGAATCCAATTCTAACTCCGACCAGCCAAGCCGCTCCGCCTGAGCCTTATTTCCCGCAATAAGTCCACACCAATTATGATATCCTGGATAATAGTCAACACTTTCATGGTAGCCCTCATAAGTCAAATCAGATATATCCTTAAAAATCTCATTTTTTATTTTATAAGTTCCTAAGGGCAAATCCACACCCACCTTATACATCCCTGCTGCAAAGACCATATCTCCTTTTGCTTCAGATTCATTCTGGTACTTAATTGGCCGAATTTCTGGTTTTTTATTCAACGGTATTAAAATGCAATTTTGTAAATTTACAGCTAAATCATTTTCAATACTCACATATCCAAAACGGCTAATTAACCCCAATGTCTGATCTTTCTCGTTTTTTGCTATAGCAGTACCAACTGATATTTCCATAGAAAGCATGAAATATTCGCCTTTTGGTATTTCTTCGCCCACTATATACGAGCCTTCATAATATATGCCATCTTTACTTTCAGCTGAAAAATCCATTAAACCTAGTGGTGCTATTTCAGTTTCTCTATCAACTGAAATTACATCTCCCTTTTTCAACAAAAAATATGACATAGAATCCAGCCAAAAATCTTTGTATTCTCCTTTTTCTTCTCCTTGCGTTTTAATTGAAATACGTGCACTTGAAGTAGAATCTTTACCTTTACAGATATAAAGCCCCTCTTGAATTTCATTACCAACTACATATTCTCCAGTACCTATCCACTGAACATTGCTATTATCAATAGTAGATTTTTTTACTAATTTTTGACTTTCGTTTTCATTATAATAACTCCAATATCCTTCTACTTGTTCTCCCAATTCTCTAACATCATATCCCGCAAAAGTATCATATCCATTTCCTTTATCATCAGAATGGCTAAACCTCTCCTGGGGTAATTCGTTTCCAGAACACCCAACTAATAAAAGTACACTTAATAAGTAAATTAGGTTTATTAAAACCCTACCTTTTATTGTTTTTACGATGAGCATTTATTCCCTCCTGTATCATTTCTGCATCTGATTGAGTACCATCATTTATATTATCACCATAATTACCAGTCAAAACACTTTGCAGATACTTAACAGCTACTTGTTTTAATGTTATATTTCCATTTTTTTTAGAAACCTTCAAAACATCAGAAAGTAACTGTGCTGCTCCTGCACCATACTTTAAAACTTCACTATCAGCTGGGGTCGTAAAATACGCATCTCCTACATACCCGTACAACCAATTTCCGGCATAATCTATTTCAAAGCTTTCTCCCGTTTCCTTAGGCCACGGTGCTGCCCAAATAGAAATGCCAGAAGAAGTTGTTGTTCCTGGATATCTGAATCCTCTGGATTTAAGATCAATGGGGTTATCGGTATATACCATATTAAAAAAATTTACTAAATCATTTTTATGCTTTGTAACGGCTTCCATAGAATTTAATTCTTCTCCCATCTCTGAAAGCTCATCCATTATATTAGTACCTTTGAACTCATTAATAATTTTCTCCATTTCCTCCGGTGGGATTTGTTTCCCTTTATACTGATCTCTCTTTTCTTTATAATATGTAAACTGCTTTTGGTACTTTTCATATATCCTATTCTCATACTGTGTAATAACCAAATCCATTTCTCTCAAATCATTATTCTGGAACAATCCGGCCTTTGATTTCACTGAATCTTTTGGAATCACAGAAAGTGCCATCTGTATATTCCCCTTTATCTCCTCATCCCAGTTTAACAATTTATGAATTCGCCTATTAACTTTAGCATCCATATTTTCCAGAGCAAGTGCTATTCCAGCTTTCCCTAATTTTGCAATCCCTAACCCCATGCCCACCGCAGTTGCCATCAGTTGTTCAGCCATATTATTATTCTCGGACTTATCCTGTTTTTTCTCTGACTCTCCACTCCCAGCCTCCGGCTGCCCGGCTTCCATGATCTGTATCTCTCCCCCATACATGCAGTAGAGCTTCGCTCCCCCCATCAAAGGGCGTTCCGTTTCGGTTTCTACCCCTTCCTGACCGTGGTCCCATTCCTGGGCTATGATGCGGGGCGTGCAGACGCCTACCACCTGGGGCGTTTCACTGTCTTTCGGCTCTTCTTTCTTCTTTTTCTTACCGCCTGTAAAAAAGTTCATGACCTTGTCTGTAAATGTTTCAGGGCAGGCTTCGTCCACTGCCTTTTGAACCTTTTCAGCTTCTTCCTTGGTGCTGGGATTTTCCATACTATAACAGCCGCCAAAGCAGATTACATTGGTATCTCCCTCACAGTCTTTGATAGTCATCTGAGCCTGGCCTCTTAAAAAGACTCCATGAGTTTCAGGAAGTACCACCGCGCTTGGCCGCATGCCCATGGAGCAGGCAGAACAGGCACCGTGAACAACAAAGGTATCATTTAATTCTGCCATGCTCCTACCTCCACTTCTTTAAAGATGATCCCCATGACATTTCTCCGAAGAAGGCTTTCTGCCACCTCAAGACTGATCAGTGGATTGGGGAAACGCTTGTCATTTAACAGAAACACTTTGTGATCTCCGATCTTCTCTGGATCAAGTACCAGCCGTTTTATGCTTCCATTGGTATAAAATTCGGTTTCCTCTGCAAATGCATCCAGCCGCTCTAAAAGGAGATGATGGTAAACCCAGATGGTCTCCCGTTCTTTATGGGCAATGGTAACCGTCTTAAAGACCATGTCATCCTCATAGACATCAAATACCTTTTTCACCTGATCCGATACCAAATAGACCGGGCTCTGTATGAAATCAGGAGCCGCCTCTCCGCTGTCCTTTGTGAGATACATCATGGTAGATTCCTGAATGTCGTCTCTATCCTCTTTATAAAAAATATGCCTTGGACCATTGATATCAAAATCCCGGAAACGTATCTGGTCCTGCAAAGCTTTATCTTGTTCTATGGTAAAAAATCTCATGCATTTGCCCTCCTGTCGATGAGGATGGTCTGAAGCTGTTCCGGCTCTATATGTAAGAAAGGGATATCCTTTTCCAGAAAAATGGAGTTTGATAAGTCTGCTCCGGAAAAATTATTGTCCTCCCACCGGCAGTCCACGAAATCGGCCTGGCGGATTACAGCATTTTGAAAGCTGCACCCTTTCAAAGTACAGTTTTTAAACCGGGTTCCGGAAAGATTGGCATAATCAAAGGAAATTTGCGTTAATGTACAATTTTCAAACTGATTGAACAGAAATAATCTTTCACTGGAGTCTGAGTCCGCCACTTCCATCTCATACCAGTATTTGGAAATTAACACATCCTCCTGTTCCTTGGATTGGCGAAGGGCTCGTTCCCAGTCCTTTTGCGTCTTTTTCTCCCTGTCCACAAAGGCAATTAAGTCACTGGAATCCCGGTACTCTCCCCAGTAGATTCCCCAGGTGTCCAGCTTTGGAATCTCTATAAAGTCCTGATTTTCTTCTATATCCCTGAATAAGAAACGAAGCTCTGCTGCCAGAATCCGGTTCCATTCAATGGCGTTATCCTGCAATATATTCTCGATATCATAGCGGTTGACCTTCCCCATATATTTTCCCGCATCTAACATAAGCCGTCCCTTCATTTCTTCTGTTATAGAGAAAAGAAATTCCAGAGAAAATGTGGTCTTAGCCGGCTCCGTATCCAGATACCATCTGGCATCCATAGCATTTAGAAGGAAACGGTATGTTCCGTTTAGTGAATCTATGCGTAACAGGGAAACATGAAAGAACATGATTTTCTCCTTGTCAAGCCTTAGCACCTCCTCCTTAAGCTCACCAAATGCTTCCCGTATTACTTTGGCAAGCTCCTCGGAATTTTCCATAATCCCTCTATAAAATTCAAGCTTCTTCTCTTCCAGATACTCTTTTTCTTGCTCCTGGAATCGTTTCAGCGCTTCCTGTCTTGTCATACATATCCTCCTAATTAACCTTTACTTCCGTCCCCTGAATATAAAGCTTTCCGTCTGTCGGCATCTTAACTGCACCGCCCTTTACACAGGTGACCACTGCATTTTCAAGTGCCTCAAAGGATATGGCTTCTTCCGCAGTCAGCTCTAGGTTATTCGCAGCCTCGATCTGAATGGTACCCTTGGCACTTAAGGTGACATCTCCTCCATTGCCGATTTTCACACTGGCAGCTCCCTTGCTGCTGGAGAGATAGATTCCGTCTGCGGCCAGCTTCATCTCCTGGCCGTGAGGATTGCCTAAATACTTGGTCGACGGGCTTCCCATACGGTCCGGGACACCCCCGCTTTTTCCATCATAGGAGCTGACTGCACTGACCGCAATCACATCCCGGGTATGCTTGGATGGGAAATAGATCCTCACATTATCCCCCTTCTCCGGCATATAGTACCAACCGCTGCCGTCAGGAGATGCCGATAAGGTGGAAAATGGAAACCAATACAAATCCTTTCCTCCGTTATCTATATCCAGATGTATTTTTACCTTGGTCCCTGAGATCTCAAGGACCTTGCCATTCAGTGCTACACCAATAATGTGCATGGGGTATCTGGATCTTTTTAGGATTCCTTCCTTCTTTTGAAGCTCCAGGCGGCAACGGATTTCCCCCCGTTCCAATTCATAGAAAAGCCGCCTGATCACAAAGGTCTTTCCTTCTACGGTCACTTGTTCAAACATTTCAGGTACATGGTCTGTCTCCACTTCCAGAATAAGAAAGTCATTGTCGCCAACTGCTGCTCCTTCCGAGCTCCAGTAGGCGTATTCTCCCATTTCCTTTCGGTATCCGGTTCTTTGATACGCCCATTTCCCCCAAGGAATATCAGGAATTCCACCATAGAGACTTAAGTTTTCTGATACCGTACGGCATACTAAGACTCCATGGAGCATGGACAGCATCCTTTTTAGAAACTGCCAGTCCGTTTCTTCATATTGAATCGCGATCTCACCCAAAGGCTGATCTGGCAGGGACAGCTTCAGCTCACTTTTAGGGTACTCGGCTAAGACGGCTTTAAACAGCTGGTCATAAGTCATTGCTACATCCTGAAATGAACGGGATTTCTTTTTCTGGTCCAGGAGAATGCTTCGGCTCTTTGCCTCGGCCTCGATATTAATATTACCGCCCTCTTCCGTTATACTGACACTGGTAAGGATTCCGGAAAATAGTGTCCTTCCTTCTTTTACAGACACGGTAATGGAATCTTGTTCGGTAAAGTCATAAAGGGCATTTTCCCCTTTTTCAGATGATATGCTACCGCTTATTTTCAGGCTTCCGTGCTCTCCAGGTACGCAGTTTAAGGTGAGTCCGTTTAAATGTTCCACCGGAATTCCCTTGATAACGATCTGTTCCGCAGTAAATGCCATAAAAACACCTCCTAATTTTCGTAAATCTCATCTCCATGAAAGTCTACTGCCCCTTTTTTTAACTCTATATCCGCTCCAGATTGACAAGCGACCCTGACGGAAGTCTGGGACTTAATGGTCAGATCTTTTTTAGCCGTGATATTCAAGTTTTCTGCTGCCAAAATTTGAATGTCCTTTAAGGCGTTTAATACCACCTCTCCCGATTTCTTTAACAGGATACTGCCATGTCCATCTCCTGCGGCTATGAGGACACCTTCCTCTGTCATCTTTACCTGGTTTCCCTGGGCAGTCTGGATATTACGGTGGTCTGGATTTGCCATGGTATCTGAGGGGTTTCCTGGCTCCGGCTTATGCCCTTTCCCATGTGTCACCACGTAGGCCTCTTTTTCATCTGCAACCGGAAAATAAACCCGTATGCTGTCTCCTTTTTCCGGCATACAGTACCAGCCGCTTCCATCAGAGGAAGCAGCCACTGTGTAAAATGGAAACCAGTATTTTTCTCCGCTCCCAGCAGCTATCGCCATGTTTACCTGTACCTGATTCCTTTTTACAGCAGCTATGGTTCCCTCCAGGGATACACCCGTGATTCTTCCGTTGTAATAGGAAAGAAGTTTAAGGCTCTCTCTCTGGCGCAGGCAGTATCGGTTCAGTAAAAGACCTTCCTTAAGAGTCCGCTTAGCCGATTCCACAAACCAGGAACTGCCCTTGTAGGTGATCTGGCTGCCAATGGCTGCAATGTCATAGGAAGTCAATTCGTAAACTGCATTTTGAGAGCGGGTCAGGTTTTGACATCCATTTTCCTTCATTGCCTCAAGATAGATAAAATCCTGAGACAGGGAAAAGGGAAGTTTATTCCAGTCCCTGCTTTCAGGCTTTGGAGAAAGCCCGGCTTCAAATCGAATATCCGGAAATGCAGGGTCCGGGTATAGGTGTTCCTGATACTTTGATAAAAAACGTTTTAAAAACTCCCAATCCGTCTCCTCATACTGAACCACAAGCTGCCCGATGGGGATATCCGGAATATGGACTGCATGGTCGGAGCCTGAATAAGTACTCATGACAAGACGTACCAGTTCATGAACTCCCATTTGTGGGTTTTGAAAGATTCGTTTTTTTCGTTCCACGTCCATTTGACAGGTTCCATCAAGTGCCTTTATCCGTACGACCAGCTCATCTCCATCCCGGTCCATGGCTATGTCCTTTAATACACCATAAAACAGCACCTTGTCCTTATTGTCTTTTTTATAGACCAGGGATATGGTATCCTCAATCTCATGAAATGCGTTTTCACTGGTGTCACTGTTTAAGACTGCCTCTACAAAAAGACTGGCATGCTCTCCCGGCGCTTCCTTAATCTCAATGCTACGAAAATAAGCGATTCCTATGGCCCCTAAATATAGGTCCTTGTAGGTAATCGCTCCATTGTCATTTTCCTGTTTTATCCCCGGTTTCTTCTCCAAAAAGACCGCCCCCTTCTCCGTCTGTAAACCACTGGTCAAGTGCCATCACCATTGCTTCCAAAATGATTCCGTAGGTATCCTTATCTTCTTTCAGGCAATTATAATTTCCTGAAATCGTCTGTTCCTTTCCTTTTTTCCGAAATATGATATTGTAAAGCCAGCCTTCCCCGGTGGGTACCTCAAAGCAAAGGTATTCCAGGGCTTTCAGCTGTTGTTTTTTTCCCACCTTGGCATGAAGACCGCTGGATGCCATGCCATTTACAAGCTGATTCTCCCATTTTTGAAAGGGAACCGGCTTTACCTGTTTCTTCGGCCAGGAGAGAATCTGGCTGACTTGTCTGTTATGGTTGACATAAATCACTCCCTCCTCTTCCTCTTTGGAAGCCTCATAGAAGTTTTTAAATACCATCATGGGAATGTTCTGATTGGTATAGACACGTGGTTCGAATTCCAGATGCTCTTCGTTTGGAAGGCGCAGCTCACCCATTAAAACGCCTTGTAAGGCATCTTCCAGCTCCAGCTTTTCTTCTTGGTTCTCCTCCTGGCTTCTCTTAGAAGCCTCCCGTTCCTCTTTTTCCTTTTGCCTTCTGGCTCGCTCCATAAGTGCTATTTTTTCGTCAAGATACATGGTAATCCTCCTTTTATAAAAGCATCATGCCTCGTTTTCCTTGATTCCCCTGCGTTCTTTTTATCTCTCCGCTTCTTCTGGTTCTTAAAACCTCCAGGAGCCCATTGTATATATCCAGATTGCTTTTTCCTGAGTAATCCTCTTCCAGCTTTGCAAATAAGTATTCCAGGATAAACTCGGATGCCACCAGCCCATGACTGGACAAAGCCGTGGCAGAAAAGCTGATATCAAAAGGGTCTGTAGAACCGCTTCTTAAAATTTCCCTGGAAAATTGCCTGATCATGCAAGGATTTAAGGTGGTTCCACCGGGAGCCCCATAAGGCTGATTTATGATGTTTATTGTATCAAATCCCGTGGAATAATCCTGAAAGTTTTCGTGGCTGTCACGAAGTCTTGCTCCCTCCTGAAGGCGGAATCTGCAGAGCTCCATCTCGCAGGAGGGATCCGGTTTCTTATCTTCTAAAAAGATTCTAGTGTTTGCAGTAATTCTCCCTGCCTCCCTGATTTCCGCCATGAACTGGACCTTTAAAAAACGGACCTTATCCTCTGCTTTACATTCCATGACAAAGGGCTGCTCCATGAAATAAAGATTTTTCTTCCATAAAATCATTCCGGAATCAATGGTGAGCCTATGGTTATCCCAGGTAATCCCACAGCCGCTGATGACTCCGTCGCCGTACTCCTTTAATGACAGCTCCAGAAAATTCTTTGGATAATCTCTCAGCTTATCAAGCATCTCTACCCTTAGCAGCCGCTTTTTTTCAAATTGGGGATAATCGTATTGAAACATTCCCTTTCCCTCCGTCAGCACAAAATAATTTCATCCATGGACATGGTCTCTTCCATGCCCATGATTCCAAAGTGATACTCATAATATATTTCTACGTGATATGGAATCTCCACAAACATCTTAATTAAAAATCTCATTTTATCTTCCAGAACTTTGTCCTTTTTCCTGCCGATATAAACCAGTAGTTCAAAGGAATTCTGATTGCTTAGATACACAATGTTATTTGGAATCAGAGTTTCCATCATGTCCTTGAAAATATCCAGAGAACTTCCGGTCTCATACTGCTTTAACAGTCCGCTCAGTATAAACTCTCTTTCATCCCGGCTGAATAAAGCTATGGCTTCCCTGGCATCTGATCCAAATGCATCTCCCATAAAATCCTCGTACAAAAGCTTTTTATAATATTCTTCTCTTGTCATTCCAGACAAAGCATCGTTTTGTGCCAGCATGTGAAAGATGAGATGAAAGAGATTTTCCCGAAGCTTTGGAAATTCCTCCAGATCCGGTCGGAAAAAATCTTTAAAAATATGATAAAACCGATAGTAGGGGTTAATTTCCACCACAGCATTTTCTTCTATAGATTCCTGGTTTAAATACGGCATGGCCAGTTCCATATAGGCGCTGAATTCATCTGGCATCTGGTAACGTATGGAATGCTCCGGTAAACCCTGCTCTCTCAGCTTTAGCATCACTTCCCATAAATAGTTCATACAAGCTTTCCTCCGCATTCATATTCCGGGTATAATTCCTGTACCTCTGAGGTGACAAAGCTCGCCAGATCTCTTAGGAGCCACCGCTCCTTTCCCCTTGGCTTAAAATAGATTAAAAGTCTTTTCTTTCCCTTCCGGTCTCTGATCTCATCTTCCATGAAAAAGTTCATGGGATAAGTTTCCTGCTGTTCCCCATTCTCTTCTTCCAGCACGCAATCCTGATATTCTATGTACTCTTCAAGGCCAAATCCACGGATAAACCGCTCAAGCTCTCCCTTTGTCTTTACCATCTGCCCTGTTTTTCCCTGGAACCGTTCGGCAAATCCGTCTTTTCTCAAATTCTCCATAACCGGATACGTATAGCGGTCGATTCTGTGATCCGTGCCTCCGCGAATCATATAAACATCCCACTTTTTGGCATTGGCTACCTTACCAGTGACAAGAAGCTTTTCCCCACTCTGTCTTACACTGCGGATTCCTGCCTTTTCTTCCACCAGATAGGCATGACCGCTGCCATAGTCCCGAATGGAAATCACGTGCTCATAATTTTCATGATCCCTGCAGGCCACTGGAAAGCCAACGCTTTCCAGTTTAAGATGCCAAACGTTCCAGATTGGAATCATATCGTAATGGACAAATCGGTTGTATTCCCCAAAATCTCCGCCAAAATTAGTGACTGGCTCATCATCAGCTGCCTCATCTGGGATTGCAGTGATACATATATCCGCCATTTTAAACAGATAAGGGGCATTTAGTGTTTTCCAGGGAATCCCATTCTTCATAAACAGATGGTATAAGTGCTCCAGTTTGTCTAGGTAACGTTTGCTTGGCTCCAGATGGATCTCTACGGGGTACTCTTTTCCTGCTTTTAAGATTCCCGTAAAGCCTTCCTGGTTTTTAAATACCTCTCTCACTTCCAGAGCGTCACATTGGAGAAATACGGTTGCCACCCGAAATTTCCCCTCCTCTTTGAGTTTCTTTCTCACATCCGCAATTTCATAAACAGGGGTTTCCATATCTTCGGCCCACATAGGTGACATTAAGTGGTGGGACTGGTCAAGATATGACCGTTCCATAAGACCTGTGCGGATTAAGTAGCGGTTGATATCATATACCAGGTCATTCATGACCCGTTCTTCCAGCATTTGATACATTCGGATATTGGTCTCATATAGCTCCAAGAATACTCCCTCCATCAGATTTTTAAAGGTAATCCTCTCCTTTAGATCACCAATGGACTGAATTTCCTCCCGGATCATTGCCTTCATCTCTTCGATCTGGTCCATTAAAGCTATTTCCTCCCGTCAAAAAAGTTCTCTTCCCAGGTATCATCCTCAAAATCAAAGAAGGTTTCTTTCCCCTTATAAAGTACTTCATTTTCCCGAAGAACCGGCAGTACCAGAAAGCCCCAGCGTTTCCTGGATACCCATACAAAGAATTTCATCTCTCCTTCTAAGATGGTATCCGTCTCTTCCTGAATGACGCTTCCTGCATACTCTCTGTCAATCTCTTCCTGGGTGGTTCTTGTAAATTCTTCGGTATTGTATACAAAATAATAGGCTTTTAAGCGTTTTCCTTTTTCATCGCTTAAGTAAAGATCCAGCTGTTTTCCTACCATAAACCTGGAGATACAACCAATGTGGTCTTCCTCATCCAGACTGCGGATGAGGATTTTCTCCTGGTTCTCGTGGGTATAGGCCATAATCTCATAAGGAAGGGCCCTTACCTGATAATCCTGATTCACCTTCATATAGCCACGTTTGCAATCCATAAAGTAGGCCAGTGCCCCCTCGAGACAGCACATCTTCAGTGCTGCATCGTCTCCTTCCCTTTTTGTGCTCTGGATCAGCTTACCTGGAACGTACTGCTTTAAGGCCTCTGTAAACAGCTTTGATTTACAGGATTGTCCGGTCAGCTTTAGCATTTCGTATTCCTGAAGCTCTCCCTGTTCAAACTTCTGATCCAGAAAGCGCTCCATTACATGATAAATATCCGGCTGGAGCACGGATTCAATTTCATTTAAATAAAGGGGAAAGCAAATATCCTGATCCATATGAGCGAGTCCTGATCCCTCTCGGATGGATAGCTTCCATTTATCTAAAAACATCTCATGATTTAGATGGTTTTTATCAGAATTAATTAATAGCTCGTACTGAAATTTCGCCTGAAAGAAGGACTTTTTTACTTCCTCCGCCAGCTGAAACAGATAATAATAATTATTTTTCACCCGAAAATACTCATCTCTGCTCTTTTCCTCATACTCTTTAAAACGAGTGGGCAAAATGGATTCCGCCCTTTCATAAGAGTCCTTTACTCCTTCAAAGCCTTCTCCATCAAAAAGCAGCTCGCTTCGTTCCTCAGATGCATAGGATAGAGCCCTGGCAATCTTAATTTTCAGCATCTGCAGAATGCGGAAGGTTAAGTTATTGCCTCCAAAATTAGTGTCCCCATTTTCATAACGGGTCTCTAAGTTAATGGTGTAGGAAATCCGGCTGTTATCAATCAGGAACCTTCCTGAGGTAAGGTCCGTGGTGCCGCCTCCGCAGTCGATGATCAGTGCCTGATACCAGCGGCCTCTTTCATACTGATTGTTCCGGATCATTCCATGAATGGTATTAAAGAGGACTGCCATACCTTCATCAAGCTCACAATTTACACTGTATTCGGGAAGCAGCTCTTTAAACAGTTCCTGGAATTTCTCTTTCTGGCGGATGGGAGCTAAAAACTGAATGTTCTGAAACCGGCACTTAAACTGCTGCTTTGCAAGGTCCATTAAATATTCTAAATAAGCTCTCAGCATATCTCTTCTTGGAATCTGATACTTGAAGCCGCTCTTTAAAATGACCCCCTCCAGCCGGTCAGGGTCACTGACCCACCGCTTTATATCGAAAAATACAGGAACATCTTCATCCTGGTAATTCTGCTTTTCCAGAGTCAAAGCATCATATCCGAATAAAAATCCATGACTGCCTTCTTCTTTTTCCTCCACACCGATGACACTTGGAATAATATTGCCGTTTCCGGCCTTTGCAATCTTTGTGGTTCCATCTGGAAGGCAGATTCCCATGGTAGTATTGGAGCTTCCAAAGTCAATGACAAGCGGAAGGTCTGTGTCTGTGACTTCTCTCACTTCAATATTTAGAAGGGGAATTCGAATGGCTTCCATGCGGCCAGGAATATTTTTTAGGCTTCCCTGGTAACAGTCGTAAAGAAATTCGGAATCTCTCTCATTTGGAAAATAAAGAACGGAATACTGATGCTTTGATAAGGATTTTACAGGCATATTGACTCCCTGAAACAAATTCCAGGTACCTTCTATTTCCTTTAGATAGAAACAGGTATAGACCTGAAGATTTTCATCCACTAACAGGAGGTTTCCCTCGTACAGCTCTATATCAGATTTCACCTTATACTGATCCAGCTCATTTAACCCGGTTCCCTCATATAAAATAATGGTACCAGGTATGATAACCTCCGAACTGGAGCTGATTTCTATGTAATTCTGGTCAAAATAATCCTGCAGGCGCGAAATTCCGCCTTCCAGGTTTTCTTCTATATGCCGATAATCCTTCTGTCCCCGAAAACGCATGATCAGACGCAAAAGACCTTCCCGGTCCATGGAATTTCCCGATGGCATAACCAGCTTTTCCATCCGGCATATCTCCCTTAACTGAAACGTCGTCATCTTTTCCAGTTTGCTTTTTTTATAGGTACCCTTTTCCGGCTCCGTCTTTCCCGGATGTAAGGTATAGGTATATCGGCTCATGTGCATTTCCTCGCTTCGTTATTTTTCGGACTTTTTTTTGCTCGCTCCCGGGCCATACTCCCCAGTACTTTCATCTTCGGCAGCTTCCTGCTTTTCTTCTTTTATGGCAGTCTTTGCAGCCTTTATCTTTCCATTGATTCCGTCTGCCAGCTCCGTCATCTCCAAACGGGTGTATATGGACTGTGCCGTCTTATAATAGGTGATTGCACTTTCATATTTTCCTTCTGCAAAAAGCTCGTTGGCCTTGTTTTCCAAGTCAATGGCATTCTTCTGATCATTGAGCTTTTGCTGGTTTTCCAGCTCCCGCTGTTCCTCTTCTTCTTTTTTTGCCTTGTCTTCGTCTGCCTGCTTGGATTCGTCTTCCTTATCCTTTGCCGCCTGGGATTCCTCTTTGGCTGCCGCAGCCGCTGCCTCTGTTTTCTGACTGTCCTTTTCAAGCTTTTCTTCCAGGGCGGCCTGCTTTTTCATAGCATCTTCTTTTCCATCGGTAAAATAAAGAGCCGCTGCTTTGTCTCTTGCCTTACGGTAGGAATCAACTGCTCCCTTTACATCTCCGTATCCTTCCTTTTGCTGGCCTTCCTCAATGAGATCAAATACATCAATATAATCTCTGGTCTGGGTCAGCTGGCTCTCAATGTACTTTTTACCGGCATTTCCAGCTTCCTTTGAAAGTTCTCTTGCCGTTAAGTAAAGATCCTGCGCCTTTTTATAATCTCCTGCGCTCATAGCTCCATCAGAAAGAATAATCTGTTCAGAAAGCTTCTGATAACGGTCTGCTTCCTTTGACAAGTCCCTTTTCTTTAAGCTATCAGCCAGCTTCTTTGCTTCTTTGTAATCTTCAGATGCCTTTTGATAATTGTCATATCTTAAATATTCCTGACCGCTGCTTAGGTGATGCTCCAGACTCTCTTCCTTTTGCTTCACACTGCGGTTTTTAAGATACAATCCGAGGCTGACTCCGCCGATAATCAAAATCACGGGAATAGCGACCATCAGGACTTTTTTAGCCGTGATTTTTTTCTTGGGAGACTGATAGACCTTGTCAATAAAAGTGACAGCGAGGCTGTAATTGTCTACCTCCTCTGTCTCCTGCCTTCCTAAAATCAAATCCTCTGCTTTTTCTAAAATCTCCTCTGGTTCAGTGGCGTCCTTTGATATCTCTAAAAATTCTTCTTCCCTTAAATTTTCCCAGGCTCCTCTGGTAAGAAGGGCAAAGCTGTCTCCATTTTCCAACGGGATCTTTTTTGATACCAGGATTTCCGGCTGTCCTCTGTCTCCAAGAAAGGAATAGAGGTTATTTCGTTCCTCATGAGCAGCCGCCTGATCCAGGGTTATGGTATCTTCTTTTAGAAGGTTCTGTGTCAGGGACTGGTCTGTTGACTTAAGGAGCAGCCTGGCGTTTCGAATGAGATAGAACCGGCTGTTTCCTGCGTAACAATAACATAGCTTTTTGTAATCGGTTACTACCATGGTAACCGATGCTTTTAAGTGCATTCCGCCCCGCTGCTTTAGAAGTTCCTTATGAGCCTGATTCATATAATGCTTAAGCCTTGAGGTCTTCATGGAGGGTCCTTCCACAAAGCTTCTAATTAAGCTCTCCACCACAAACCTGGCGCTGTTGGTCTGAAGCTCTCCATCCAGGCTGTCTGCTAATATGTAACAGGCATAATCATCCATTTCCACATAACCAAAGTAATCCCGGTTTGTCAGCTTCTGCCCCTCTTCGGAAATATACCGGGTGCGGAATTCAGAATTAATTCTTCTCATAAAGTACCTCCGCCTTTAGAAGCAGTACGCTTCCATTTTCTTTTTCCAGGCTCTTTCTTTTTTCCGCTTCCATCACCATTAAGTCAGCTTTTTCCTTTAGCGTATCGTTCTTTAACAAAATATCTTCCATGTCCGCCCAGGACAGTGCTTCATAAATTCCTTTTGTAAGAAGCACAATCACATCACCTGGCTTTAACTGTATGGGAGGTTCACAGACTTCAATCTCGTGAAATCCGTCTAGTCCAAGATAATTCCAGATTCGCTTTTCCTCCATGGTCCAGACTGTTTCCGATTTTGTAAGGACTCCATCGTCAAAGGCGTTAAGGGCAAGAACATCAAGAGTATGCCCTTTGCTTATGGGAATCAACTCCTGGTTTCTTAAAAGAGCTATCCGAATGTTACCTGCCAGCCCGTAATGCAAGGTTTTTCCGCTTACAAAAACAGCCGCTAAACAGGCTCCTCCTCTACGGTCTCCAATGGTCTTTTGAATCCGGGAGTGTGCCTCACGAAAGGAGGTCTTAAAAAAATATTCCGGATTCTGTAACACTTCATAGGACCTATAAGCATCTAACAGGGTGTCTGCCGCAATCCCGGCACATACCTTTCCTGTGTTTGCCCGTCCCATTCCGTCTGCTACGATTGCCAGGGTTCCAGCCGGGCTTTTCATTATTTCGGCAACATCTGCCTGTATCTCCTGATCTCCCGTGGTCTGGCTCACGGCTTCCCCGCCAGTCATTTTGTGTTTCTTTCCATCCTGGCTCAACTGTTCACTGGCAGACAATAGGATCCTTCCTAAAAGAGAAAGGGATAATATGGCTCCCAGACCGCTTAATATCGTCATCGTCATTTCTGATCATTCCATTCAAAATTTTCTCCGCACAAGGGAACAAACAGGAACCGGCTTTTCCCCAGCTCTATTACGTCGTATGGCCTTAACTCGGTAGGCACATAAACAGCCTCTTCATTTAAATAGGCAAGTCCTGCCGCATCTCCAGGCAGTATGACGGTATTTCTCTTTTTCTGGTCATAGACTATGATGGTATGGTTTTTCCGGTTAATCTCGTTATCTCCAAGAATCTGGATGTCCATATCATCTCCCCTGCCTACAAAGTTCTTTCCGCTGTGGATCTTATAGTCCATTCCAACTCTTGCACCAGAGATACATACCAACCAGCCGCAGACCGGAAGGATGTCCTCCTCCAAAAGCTCCATGGCAGGCTCAAATCCAAGAGGCTTCTTCTCTTCTGCCACTTCCTTTAATTTCATCTGGCAGTAAGGGCAGGTATTGCCGTAACGCCTTGCGTTAAAAACATGTCCATTGGGGCATCTTACTAAGCTCATGTATCAATCTCCAATCTTTGTTCTTATGTCAGTAAGAGGCGGGTATTGGCTACAAATATCACATCTCCCGCCGAAACTTTGCATGGCCGGTTCGTCACCTTATAACAGCCGCCATCTTCTACCTTTTTAATCTTAATTCCATTGGTTGAACCTAAATCTTCCATATACCAGGAATCCAGACAATAATTCAGTACCCCATGCAGATCATCGATGAAGGTACCGTATTCGCATTCCGTCAGGTCCACATCCACATCCTCCTGGTCGTTCTTCTTTCCAATGATAAGAGCAGTTCTTCCAGCTAAGTCCCAGGATTTTAAAGGTTTGTCATGCTCATCTAAAAGCACCAGCTGACCTGCCTTTAAAGAGTGGGGTGAGGCTGTCCTTTCATACTCCCTCACAGCCCCCCTCCCTCCAAGGAGAAGTGTTAAATCTGCAGCAGCGAACAGGCCGAATAAAAGAATCAGGACTTTAAGCCACAAGGGGTAACCTCCACGGTAAATGATGAGGAAGATGATACATGCCACACTGACTAAAATAGCAATATCAAAACCGATTTTTAATGCTTTTTTCCGTCCCATATGCAATCCGGCTCCTTTTCTATTTTTTTGTACCGAAAAAAGCGGCAAACAGATCATCCGGATTGACTGGGCCAGCATTCTTTTTAGCGCTCCCTCCTGTACCCCGGTAGGTTTCCATACCTTTTCCAGCCTGAAAGCCAAAGAACCGTTCAAACTGGCTCATATCCGGAGCTGCCTTAGAAGGCCCGGCACTTTTTCTTTCTTCTTTGCCTCGTTCTTTGTCTCCGTTAAGGGCTGCATCGTATTTCTTTCTCTTTTCTTCATCACTCAGGATGCTGTAAGCCTCCTGAATCTCGTACATCTTTTTATTTCCTTCCGGGTCATCCTTTATTACGTCGGGGTGATACTTTTTGGCAAGCTTTCTGTAGGATGCCTTAATATCCTTTCCCGACGCTTGCGGGGATACGAGAAGAATTTTGTAGTAATCAAGCATTTTATGTTTCCTTTACAGAAAGGGGCTGCCTAACCGGCAGCCCCTGCATGTTTACACGCTGTATCCGCCTTCCACAGCGATTTGCGCCATCTTGTCTTTCTTCTGTTTGATGATCAGCCGGAATGTTCCCACGCCTTCTGTATCACCGTAATCTTCCTTGTAGTCCACGACAAATGCATTAGGATATGTATATTTACGAATTACCTGGGAAGCAGCAATCACTTCAATGGTTACCTTACGGTAGCAATCGGATTTTTCTGCCGGAACTAAAGACCAGAGACCTAACTGTCTGGTGGAATCAAAAGGATCTCCATCCACTGCTGTTAAAATCTTACCTGTGATTTCCACGGTGCTTCCTAAATCGGTGGAACGAGCATTGGAATCAAGAGGAATATCTGTTCTAAATTTAACTCCTGTAATACTTGTGGTTCCCAGGTCGACGGTAGACGGCCCTTCAACTTTTAATGTAAATCCCATAATTTATCCCTTCCTTTCTCTTCGTTTTTTCATTATTCTCCGCTGAATCCGCCTTCAAATTTTAAGGTGGTCATCTTGTCCTTCTTCTGCTTGATTAAAAGCTTGAACACACCGGTTCCTGTCTCATCTGTAAAATCTTCTGTGTAATCCACTACAAATGCATTAGGAACGGTAATCTGTCTTACCACCTGTGATGCATTGACAACATCGATCTGAACGTTGCGGTAGCAATCGGAATTTTCAGCTGGTACTAAAGACCATCTTGCCAGCTTGCTGGTATCATCTGCTGCTTCCCCACCTACTGCTGCCAGTATTTTTCCTTCAACCAGTACGGTTGAACCAAGATCGGTGGATCTTGCATTGGAATCATGAGGAATATCTGCCCCAAATACCACTTTAACGATACTTGTCTCACGCAAATCAACGGATTCGCTTCCTGTGATTTTCATTCTAAGTCCCATATTTCATCCTCCATTCTTAATAAATGTTTTTTGTAATCTATAAGCCGGTCAATGCCTGCTTTCAGATACCAGAATCATGATCCACCCTGATTTACCTATCCTGCATCTCATTCGATGACTGGGGGATCGAAAAGCAGATAAATTTCATTATCTGCTTTTCATTTATCAAATAAAATCACAAAACCACTTATTCAGGAATTTCCCATCTGCCCCCCGGCTTCACGGAAAATCCACCACCCTGATGCACATTTGTACCTGCGGGCATCACGCAGCTTTTATGCTGTCTGTCCTTTTCTTGTCAGCTCTACCTTTAAATTTCTTGTGGTATTGCTGAAGGTCAGAAGTACATTACAGATTCCATTCTTCTCATCAATATTGAAGTCCAGCTCGTCTCCGTCCTGTAAAAGAGAATTGACATACTGACGGTTGGCATCCCATTTGCTCTTCTGACTGCTTGGATTGTTGCTGAAGAACTGAAGAATCTTATCCTGCTTAAAGTCTCCGCTGTAAAAACGAAGCATACGCTCAATGTATGTAACTACAAGCGTTTTATAGATTGGCTCAAACTCATTTCCATTGCTTAAAAGATTCCTAGCCTTGTAGACCATGATATTTTTGATCTCCCGCCCCTTACACTGAGCATTGTCTGAGGTAAATACAAAACCAAAGCCAGTATTATTAATGGAATTTTTAATGGTGTTGGTAAAGCCTGAAATCTCTTTTGTCATACTGGTGGTTACTAAGAGTGCATTGTCACCAGCTTCTATGTCATAGCGTACACCCGGATATTCCTTGGTTGTATTGCCAAATCTCTGTTTTAAATACTCTGGACACTGCCATGCAGCTGTGATTCCGGCTGCTCCGTAGGAGGCTCCCACGTATACGCCCTCGATCCACATCTTCATAACATCTTCTTTTTCCTCAGAAAGAGCCACTCTTCCTTCGTCATCGATGAGCATCCGCTTATCAAGGATAAGACCAGACTTATCTTTTGGAATAATGGTCACATTTGGAATACAGGGAACTACGAATTCGCTGAAATCTCTCTTCATAAGAGGAGTGCACTTATCCTTAAAGATGCCGATTCCTTCAGTTGCTACATAGCTGAAGGTACTTTCCTCTCCTGTGGCAAAGCTGAAGAAGGTAGTA
This sequence comes from Clostridium sp. 12(A), assembly GCA_000526575.1. Lineage (GTDB taxonomy): Bacteria > Bacillota > Clostridia > Lachnospirales > Lachnospiraceae > Lacrimispora > Lacrimispora xylanolytica. The sequence continues at coordinate 1,886,281 of JAGI01000002.1, forward strand.
ATCTTGTATGGATTGATTGCATTCATTAAGGTTGCAAGGCTTTCCATGGTATTGGTTCCCGGCTTTTTCTCCTTTTGATTTCCTGCAAAACGCATTCTCTGGAGTTTTCCACCGCCTGACTGATTGAATTCCACGTCAGGAACAATGCCGAACCACAATGTATTTTCAAATTCATTCTTATCATTGGTGGTATTTAAGTAAGTCAAAAGTCTTGGCAGATTGCTTGACTTTACCATCATCTCAAGAGGTGTATTGGTAATGAGAAGCTTTGGCTGCATTCCTTTTTCCTTTACCTGATACTGATCAAAGAAGGACTTTACTCCCAGGATTTTCTCAATCAAAGGTTTCACTGCTTTGACGAAATCATCCTTGCTCTTTTTATAGAACTCTAAGTATGTATTGTAGTTCTTCACCTCTACCTCACGGTCCACACTGCTTTCCACCGTAGAAGTAAGAGGACAAAAGGTTCTTACTACCAGCTCTCTTACATAATCGGAAGGCGTATCGTTAAGGGCATCGTAATCATCCTTAAAGGTCTCAATGAGGCTTGTATTAATATGGTCATCCACCAGAGCAAGCTGAGTTCCTTCCTCCTGCTTCATCTCAAGGATCTTAAGCTCACCGTCGTCACCCATGCTTAAAAGACCTGCCTTAAATTCCTGACCGCCCTGAGCAGATTCACCGCTTCCAAGGAGCAGACGGGTCTTAATATCTTCAATGGCAAGAGGAAGCATCGCCAATACGTTGTTGTAGTTGTGGCTGGCCTGTTCGAACTGATAATTCAGCTTATCCCCCATATCCAGTCTCTTTGGATCTTCGTCGTCAAGCTCCATGTATTTACCGTAGGTATACTGGATTTCTCTTCTCACCTGACGGATGTCTTCCATGATCTTCTTAGGTGAAATCATATCCAGAATATTGCTGAATTTAAAGTCAACGTTTGCGACTCCCAATGCGCCTTTTGCCCCCTGAAGGGTGATTAGCATGTTCAGCAGATCATTTGTTTCGTTAAGAGGTATCTCAGTGATACAGTTGTCCGGTAAATTCTCTGGTTTCATGAGGCTGTACTGGATGGAGCCAGTGTTGGCATCACACCAGGAATAAACGACTGGTGCAAATTTCTCTAAAAATTCTTCGAAGCTCTCAACCAGAAGTACTTCATTGATTTCCTTAATCTTGTCGTCATCAAGACTTGTCTTTCCTCTCACATCTCCGATCAGCGTTAAAAGATTCAGCTTTTCAGGATTAATTTCGGAAAATAGAATCGTCCGGTTTGTTTGTGTAATCGTTTCCATCGGCGCTCTCCCTCTTTCTTACTTGTTACTTTTATTTATTCGCTCTTACCGTCTTAATTGGGATAAGAAGCGTAAACAACATGGTTACGGATAAAAAGTCTGTCCTACTGGATCATGGAGATATAGTGGATCTCCAAGTCGTAATCTCCTTCCGGAGCAGTAATAGAAATAATGTCTCCAAAGCTTACGCTGTACTGAATCTTTTTGCATACAATAGAGCTTCCCAGCATAATGACAGAATCCGAAGAATGATAAAGGATCATCCGACGTTCTTCATCTGCAATCAGAAAAATCCGGTCAAGCCCCAGTGATTCAGAGGCTTCAGGGAATTCCTTCATTAAGTCTCCAATGCTCACACGGTTATCCTTGATTTTGTACATAGGGAATGTGAGAGGCGGAATCTCCTCTTCCTCCTCCGGCTGCCCGACAAAGTAGGCATCCATCTTTCCCTGAAAGCGGTTTTGGGCTTTCTTTTCTGTGATTACCTCAAGCTCTGGTCTTGGCTTATGGAAAATTCTCCAGATAATCGCCCCAATCACTAAAATGCCCAGTGCAAACGCCCACCAATATGCCTTCCAAAGAGGAATTACTTCAAAGCTGTAACGGTAGGATATGGCGGATTCTCCGTCAGCCACTTTGATTACAAGGCTTTCCCTTCCTGATTTTAAAGGCTTTACCGTAAGAACGCCTTTGTCAAGAGTCACGGCTGCCGCATTCTTTGTGCTTTCTTCCATGGAATAGGTAAGTGCATCCCCATCGGAATCATGAAAATAATCATCAAGCCTTAGCTTTTTCTCTTTGCTTAAAGGATTTAATGAAAGCTTATCCGGAAGCTCACCGGCAGGAGGTGTATTGACCACCTGTACCCTTACGGTATCGAACACACAGGACTCCATCACATCATCCAAACGGCTGTCTATGTAATACGTTCCAGAACTGCCAAGCTTTACTTCGCCAGCTATCACACCGTCCTTAATTTCTGTATTTAAAGGTGTCCGGCCATTGGCAGACTGACCATCGGCATAAATCTCAATTTTGGGAGTAAAGTTTTTATAAAATGCTTCATCGGTAATGACACTGCCGCCTTTATCTTTAAAATAAATCCGGAATGGAAGGGGCTTATTTCTTGTCATATCGGTCTCAATCTCCAGAACCGGAACCAGATCCCGATAGCTGATCAAATAAACCTTTAAACCCTGATCTTTAGACGTGTTTGTCTGTATGTTTAATTCCTTGATCTCACTTTTCACATCCGACAGCTTCGCTACCGAGTAATGAACCAGGTTTACCGGCTTTATCTGCTGGTCCCCGTAAATCACTGTAGTATCAAGAATCTGCTGGGGAGAAATCATCAGTACATCCATCTCATCCAGATAGGCATCGTCAAGCTTTACCCTTATGCTCTGGCTGCCCGCTCCGTAGATGCCATTGGTTATCTCCTGAATCCGGTAAGCCATGTTGGAGTGAAATATTCCGTACAAGACGTCAATTAAGGTCTCCGGCTGTTCCACCGTATAATTACCTGCATTGGTCTGCTTCGCAATTTCCTTTAACACTTCCTTGCTTCCGTCGTACTTCCCAAATGCTACGGTGTAAATGGGAATTTCCTGAGACTGGCAGGCATCTACCGTATTCTTAAGATCTGCGTTTGAGATTTCTAAGGATCTTCCTGTTTTAGAACCTTTTAAATCAGACTCGCCGTCTGAAATAAGGACGATCATGCGCTTACGTCCTGTTTCCTGACCGGAAAGACCATAAGCGTAATTTAACCCCAGACCGATATCCGTGTTTCCGGAATATCCGGCAGAATCCATCTGTGCCTTTAGGGCGTCACGTTCCTCCTGGGTCTTAACAGAAACCGGTGCCGCCGAAGATACGATTCTGTCATTGTATGCAACAAAGCCGATCCGGATATCTGCACTGTGAACCGTATCAATAAATGCCTTTACCATTCCACTTGCCGTATGATCCGGATCATTGGCATTCATGGAACCGCTGTAATCCATAACGAATATGACATCCAGACCATTTTGTTCACTCCGGATTTCCTTTGCCATGACCCTTTGTGAACCCGAGAGAAAAACAAAGCAAAATAGTACAAACAGAACCCTTTTTAATCTCTTCATCGATCTAACACACCTTTGTTTTTGTTTTTTACTTATTACAATATACTATAAAAAACGACAAAAAAATCATTCACGTATGAAATAGCAGGTTATATGTAACTTTTGGTCATAATATGTATTATTTTGTCATTTGCAAGGCAATATATGAAACCTTTTCCTTTTTTCGGCATGAAAATAGGAGGCAGCTGTATCAGTCTCACCTCCCACTTCTCTTATGCTTTCTTAGGTTCGTATAAAATCGCCTTCAAAATAAACAGATCATCCTCACCTTCCGTAATCAGGACACCGTGATACCGTTCTGTCACCTTTTTCATGGACCGGATTCCAAGACCATGGACTCCTTCTGTTTTCCTGGTCTTAAGCCTTCCCTCTTCGTCCATTTTAAGCTCATCTGCAAACTTGTTTCTAACGCACAAAAGCAGGCAGCCTCTCTCATATTTCATATCCACCCGCATATCCCGTTTCTCTTCTTCCACATATTCCAGGGCTTCCACTGCATTGTCAAAGGCATTACCAAGAAGGATGCAAAGATCTGTATCCTCAATGTTCAGCTCCTGCGGAACCTTGATTCTGGTATCCAGCTTGATTTTCTTCGCCTGGGCTACCCGGTATAGATGATTGACCAGAGAATCCACCACCAGATTTCCTGTCCACTCGTCTAAATGCTCCTTTTTAGATGTTTCTCCAATCATCTCATCCAGGACTGCCATCAGCCTGTCCATCTCTTCTTTTTGGGCTAATTCGTGTATGTATATCAGCTTCTGCTTCATATCATGACGCTTTGTCTGTAGCTCTATGGTTTCCTGGGCTTCCAGTTGTTTTTGTTTTTTAAATAGTTCCAGTTGTTTGATATACATGCACTCATTTTTCTTGATCCGTGCTTCCTCTACCCGAAGAAGATAAGCAGGATACACCAAAAGATTCAGCAGTATCATGCCAGATGTGCCTAAAAGAAGCCAAAAGAGCATGTTACCACCCTGGAACACAGAATGCTCGGCTATCATATAAAATGCAAAATATACAGTCATCAAAGCAGTAAAGGGAAGAAGAAAGGAGAGTCCCTGAGCAGGCAGATTGCTTATACTTCCTTTCGCCTTCATATACCTTCGAATTCCCAGAATCAAAGAAAACAGGCACAGCTTTGACAGCCACATAGCGGTCACTGTCCCATCAGCCTCTCCTCCCAGAAACAGCCTTGTTCCCAGCAGAAAAAACATGTCCATAAGCTCCCACAGCGCTGCAAAAAGCGCAGAAAAGGTCACCTGGTTCCAGATGGCTGAAGTATAGCCAACGATTCCGACCAGACCAATAACAGCAAAGGAACCAAACAGGTAATAAATCGGTGAATCTCCGGCCAGATAAAGCCTTCCATACATCTGCCATAAAAAGAAAAGCAGCCATCCTGCTGCCTTTCTAAATCCGCTTCTTTTTGTAAGGAACGTATCTAAATACAGCTTCATGATCCATACACTAAAAAGCGAAAATAATACGCTGGCAGTCATTCTCATCCCCTCGTTCATACATGGCACCAATCCATTGCATCATATAAATTGACTTCCACCTCTTTTCTGCGGCTTCTGCTGATAGGAAGACAGATTCCATCCATTAATTCCACAAAATCCGCAGAAAATCTGGAAATTCGCCAGTAGTTAACCAAATAAGACTTATGGATACGCACAAAGCGCATCTTCTGACTTCTTAATTCCTCTTCAATGGTCTCCAGGTTTTTATAGAGCCTGTAACGGCCTCCTTCCCAGACAATCTCTGTCATTCTCCCTTTGCTTTCAAAGTAAATGACCTCTTTTAAAAGCACCTTATAATCAGACCGGTCATAGCGGAAACGATAAAACTGATCCTCCGTCCCGATCATCCTTAAAATATGATGAAACGTATCCGTAAATTCTGTCTTACTTAGCGGTTTTAAAAGAAAGCCAATGGGAGCAGCGAGAAATGCTTCCTTCATATAGCTTTCATGAGACGTTACAAAAACAAGCTGCACGGTACGGTCCATCTCCCTGATTCTTTTTGCTGCACACATGCCGCTTAAATGCTGCATCTCGATATCCATGAAAATAATATCAAAACGCTTTCCTTTCATCACTGCTCTTACAATCTCTTCCCCGTCTGCATAAGTATCGACCTCCAATTTCACCCCGGTCTCCTCCCCTAATTCCAGCAGATATTTCTCCATTTCCCACAGCAGCAGACGGTCATCATCGCAGACTCCAATTTCTAACATAGTCTTACCTCCCACTATTCTGTATTGTTTAAAAGAACCTTATATTTTTCACATGCTAGCCATTGTTTTTATGGATTATAGGTTTTTTTATAGATTTTACGAAAGTGCTGACACACCGTTAAGATTTACAGAATTCATAGTTCCATCTTTTCATACACACAGATCTCATGGATACTTTTTACCATTGCCTCTCTTGCAGCACACTTTTCACAGCACGATTCTTCGTCAGCATCCCATAGAAATCAATGTATTATTGTTACAAATTTAAGTATTTATATCTTTTTCAGCATATAATGAAAACCGACATTTTTCAACCTAAGTGCTAAAATTATACACTTTGACTGCCAAAATTTGCATGTAATCTTTTGCCATTATTGCTCCGAAAAAACTTTGTTTCACCTTTTATACAATCTATTGTATAATAAGCTTTAAGAAATATATTTTTTTGAAAAAACCTGTCTCACAGGATGGAAAAAGGAGTCAGAAAGCGATGAAACTTGACCGGTTACTTGGAATACTGACCACTCTGCTAAAAAACGACAAGGTGACAGCTCCTTATCTGGCTGAGAAATTTGAAGTATCCAGGCGTACCATTAACCGTGATATTGAAGCTTTGTGTCAGGCAGGGATTCCTGTCATCACACAACAGGGAAGCGGCGGCGGTATCTGTATCGCTGAGGGGTACAAGCTGGATAAAAGCCTATTGACCCCAGACGAGCTCTCCGGGATCATTGCGGGCTTAAAGGGTATGGGAAGTGTTATGGACCAGTCTTATATGGAACAGACACTTGATAAATTATCTGCCGGCAAGGAAAAGACAGTGCCCTTACAGGAGCCTGTTGTCATTGATCTTGCCTCCCATTATAAAGGAAGCCTGACAGAAAAAATCCGGCTGATTAAATCGGCTATTCTGGAATCACACCTTGTGGAATTTGACTATTATTATGAAAAGGGAGTGAGTCGCAGGCAGGTGGAGCCATATCTGGTCGTTTATCAGTGGACTTCCTGGTATCTCCTTGGCTACTGCCGGGAGAAAGAAGACTGGCGGCTATTTAAGCTCATGCGTCTGTGGAATCTTCATTCTTGTAAGGAATCCTTTCTTCCTAGGGAGATTCCAGGGGATAAAAGAAACTTAAATGACACGCTTCCAGATGACAAGCCCTTAGTGGCCCTATTCCACCCTTCCGTCCGTTATCAGCTCATTGAAACCTATGGTCCTCACTGCTATAAGGAAACAAAGGAAGGTCTTTTGCGCCTTGAAATCGGGTATACGAACCGGGATTATACGATTTCATGGCTTCTTGGCTTCGGAGAAAAGGTAACCGTACTAAAGCCTCTTGATCTGGCAATGGAGATGAAAGAGATTGCTGGTAAAATAGTTGAGAATTATAAATAGAACAGGACATACTGCTGTCATGTTTCCCGTGGTATGATTATGTTAAAGGAGGGAATTCATTTGATTCATCGTGAAATTAGAAGCTACGAAGATTTTTTAGAAACCTTATTGGAAGCCGGTTTTTCCATGGGGGGAGGAAACAGCGAAGGAATCTATTCCATTATAAACTGGGGTTGGAATCAGTCGCCCCCATATGAGACACCAATAACCTGGCACACTGGAAGCTGGGAGACCGATCCCTGGGAATGGAGAATTCGTGTTTTAGATGAGCGTAATGACATCGCTTATTCCAAGCTGTTCTTTAAGAAAAGCGGATTTATAACAAAAGACTGGGCTCCTCTATTCCTTGCTGTCCGAAGAAATGGCAGAACTTTGGAGGAAGAATATCGGGACGGGCTTATCAGCAGTCCTGCAAAAAGGATTTATGAAACCATTGTGGAGCATATCTCATTGCCTCTCCATTCCATTAAGGAGCTTGCGGGTTTTGGAAAAGAAGACAAGTCTCTGTTTGACCGTTCCCTGGTGGAATTGCAGATGAAGCTGTATGTGACCATGTGTGGAAGAAAACAGAAGCGATCCCTAAAGGGAGAGGAATACGGCTGGTCTTCCACTGTTTTCTGTTCCACAGAAAGCTTTTGGGGAGCAGAAGTTTTTGAGGAGGCAGCAAAAATTAAGAAGGAAGACGCAATCAAACAGATTACAGAGCAGATTTTACTTCTTAATCCAAAGGCTGACTCTAAGAAAATAATGAAGTTTATAAAGGGATAATTTTCAAAGAAATTATGGAGGTGGGTATGAAAGAAGATATTATAAAAAAAGCAGAGGCTATTATTCAGCAAAATACGGTGCAATCCGGACCGGAAGGCTCTAATCCTTACTGTGTCCTGGCTCTCATGGATAAGAATGGAGGTCCAACAGCTTCCACCATTACGCCATCAAAAGCCCAGGGAATTCAGTGGATCAGCTTTTGCACCGGTCTGGGAAGCACTAAGTCAAAACGGATTTTAGACTGTTCCAAAGCCAGTGTTTGCTTTAATACTGGGGGTGACTATAACATCACCTTAACCGGCTGGATGGAAGTATCAACAGCCCCTGACATCCGGCATGAGATGTGGTATTCCGGGATGGCAAACCACTTTAATGGACCAGATGATCCCGGTTACTGCGTCCTGATCTTTCACACCACCAACTACAACTTATGGATAGACTGCCAGGAGACAGTGGGAGAATTATAGCTTGTTAAGGCGAATGACTCCGCCGCACAAACAGGATAAGACATATTGATCGGACAGGGCTGCATCCCCATTTATCTTAACTTTATTATCTTTTACCATCCATGGAATTAAGACCACCGGAACACATGGCTGGGGTGGCGTCATCCTTGTACACGTGCCAAAAGAGGTGATATTGGTCCCAGGTTTATAATCCATGACAGTAATCAGCCGCCTTCCCCCCTCATCCATACTGCGGCTGGCCGGAACCTTTAAAGGGCTGGAGCAGCTTCCCATGGAGCACGTTAAGGTGATCCCCTCCACTGTCTCAAATTTGTCTTTCATAACAAAATACCTCACTCTGAAAAATATTATAACACCAAAAGGAAGGGCCTATTATCAGCCCTTCTTTGGTCCTATTACAATATAAACTAAATTTCAAAAAAAGGTGGGATCATGTATAAAATAGCACCCTATATGTAAGAACAGGCAGAAAAACCCTTACAAAGACTTGGAATCATCATCCTTTAAAATCTTTACGATTTCACCAACAAAGCATTGATGATAATCCTTATCCGGATAGTTCTTTCCATCTAAAGTCTTATCTACAAAACCTTCCGGATCAATGCCCTGCTTAAACAGCTTTTTGCAGATGAGCACAAGCTTCGCTTCTTTAAAATAGGGAGCATCTCCGTCGAATAAGGGAGTAAGGCCCGTTTCTTTTTCCTTATCCACATCGCGTCCGGAATGAGAACCACAATAACCTAGAGCTTTCCGGTAGGTTTCATCAAAAAAGCTTAAGGTATAATAATCCTCCCTGTCCACAAATTCCAGGGTGTATCTTTGTGGGCGAAGTACAATGGTTGTTACCGGTTTCCCCCACATGATTCCGATTCCGCCCCAGCTTGCAGTCATCATATTATAACCTTTTTCATTGCCGGCACAAACAAGCATCCATTCCTCACCGATCAATGTGAGCGGATCTAATTTACACTGGTTTAGTTCTACTTCTCTTAACATCTGATACCCTCCATTGTGATTGGTCTTTGAACTGGTTTTATTCTATTATAGCATAGAAAAAGCAACAAAATACCTACTTTTAGGATAATATGTTTATATAAAGAATATGATATTATCAAATGATATACAGGAGGCTGCCTATGAATGCAAACAAGAGAAAGCTTTTGGCCTTTATCATACTTCCCCTGGCTGTTGGAGCAGTTGCAGGGATACTGACACGAAACAGCATGACTACTTACAACTCCTTAAACCAGCCTGCTCTTTCTCCTCCTGGCTGGCTGTTCCCAGTGGTCTGGACCATTTTATACATACTCATGGGAGTCAGCTCCTATTTAGTTGCCACCTCTCCCTCTCCAAAGAAACGGGAAGCCCTCATGCTTTATGCCCTCCAGCTATTCCTTAATTTCATCTGGAGCCCGATTTTCTTTGGTCTTGGAAATTACGTTCTGGCATTCCTTGTCTTATTTGTATTATGGTATGTGGTATTTAAGATGATCCGCATCTTTTTCCGGGTGGATCCCACAGCTGCACTTTTGCAGATTCCCTATCTTTTGTGGCTTACTTTCGCCGCATATTTAAACCTGTCCATTATCTTTTTAAACTAATTGACAAATAAAAAGCCGGAGGCAATGCTACGAAAAAAGCGTAAGTTTTTTCCGTAGTACTGTCTCCGGTTATTATTATCTTAAGACCATTTTCAAATGATCTCCTAAATCAATATATACTTTAGAACAAACAGAACCGCCAGAATATACATCAGGGTACTGATCTTCTTCTCCTTGCTCTTTCCTGTAACAACATTAATGATGACGTAGGAAATGACTCCCATGGAGATACCTTCTGAAATGCTGTACATAAACGGCATGGCAACGATGGTTATATAAGCCGGAATCGCCTCTGTAAAATCATTGAAATCAATCTTTACAATGGAGGTCAGCATTAAGAATCCTACCACGACCAGAGCCGGTGCCGTCGCAAAGGACGGAATCGCCAGGAAGATGGGAGATAAAAACAGGGATAAACCAAACAAAATACTGGCTACAACTGCAGTAAGTCCTGTTCTTCCGCCTTCTGCCACACCAGCTGCACTTTCAACGAATGCAACCACTGTGGAGGTTCCAAATACAGCACCTGCTGTTGTTGCAATGGCATCTGATAAAAGAGAGCCTTTGACGTTTGGAAGTCTTCCGTCTTTATCAAGCATGTTCGCTTTTGATGCAACTCCAATGAGGGTTCCAAGGGTATCAAATAGGTCAACGAAAAGGAATGCAAACATGACTACCAAAAAGTCGAGAGAAAGTACTCTGGAGAAATCCATCTTCATAAAAGTAGGAGCCATGCTCTTAATTCCAAATCCCGCACTTAAATCCGGGAATACGCTGAACATACCAAGCTCTGGATTTGGCTGGTACAGGCCAGTCGCTTCACAAATCATTCCAAGTATCCAGGTAATTAAAATTCCCCATAACATGTTGCCCTTTACATTCTTAATTACAAGGATTGCTGTAATAAGAATACCGATGATTGCAAGTAAAACAGTAATACCAACGGTATGGAAGGTTCCATCTGTAAAAGAATGTTTAAATGAATAAAAGGAAACAAGAGTGGAGCTGTCTACAACAATTTTAGCATTCTGCATTCCGATAAATGCAATAAAAAGACCGATTCCTACAGAAACCGCATGCTTTAAATTAATCGGGATCGCATTGAAAATTCCTTCTCTGACACTGGTAAGAGAAAGAACAATAAAGAGCAGACCTTCAATAAATACGGCTGCCAGGGCCATCTGCCAGGTATATCCCATGTTGAGTACTACGGTGTAAGCAAAAAAAGCATTCAGTCCCATACCCGGAGCCAGTACAAACGGATAGTTTGCAAGCCAGGCCATCAAAAGTGTTCCCACCAAAGATGCCAGTGCAGTGGCTGTAAATACAGCACCGCTGTCCATTCCAGCTGCACTTAAGATGCTGGGGTTCACTGCAAGAATGTAAGCAGTTGTCATAAACGTGGTAATACCAGCCACCACCTCAGTTTTTACATCCGTGTGGTTTTGTGACAAGTGGAATGTCTTATCCAAAAAACTTCCCCTATCTTTCGTTGCCATGTTCGTACCTCCTGATGCCGGAACCTACCTTTAAAAGATCCGGCTTCCTTCTGTAAATTTTCCTTTAATATGCCTGTCATCAGACAGGTAAATAAAACGTTCCAGCCTTTCTTTTAAGGAAAGGGGCTGTGGATGAGGCAGACTGCTGTCATCCAGTATCAGAGCATCAAACTCATAGCCTTTTAAAAAGCTTCCAACCTTTCCAAAGAAAGCTCCTCCTCCTAAGGTACCCATGTAAAATGCCTCCTCCATGGTTACCGGCCTTAAGCTTTCATCAAGAAGGCGCCACCTTAATTTAGAAACGGAAACAGCATCTACCATGGCACGGAATATGGATTCCCCACTGCCTCCTGCCACATCAGTTCCAAGACCAATGTTCATCTTTCGCTCCAGATAAGTTCTCACTGGCGCAATTCCAGAAGACAAATTGGTATTGGACTGAGGACAATGGGCAATAAAGACTCCCTGTTCCTCCATTAGGTCTATCTCCTCATGGGTAGAATAAACGCAATGTGCCATAACGGTCTTAGCAGGCTTGCCAAACAGACCAAACTGGTCGTAGGCATCTCCGTAAAACCTTGAGGTCGGACAAAGCTCCTTCACCCAATGAATCTCACTTTTATTTTCCGACAGATGTGACTGAACCGGTATCCTGTACTTCTTCTGTATCCTTGACAGGCGTTCCATCAACTCATCCGTACAGCATGGAATAAACCTGGGAGTAAGTATGGGGGTGACATTGTCGTATTTCGACATAACAGACTCCAGCCACTCTATGGTATCCCGTTCCGACTCTTTGGGGCTTTTTTCGCAATAATAATCAGGAGAATTCCTGTCCATATTCACCTTTCCCACCATCGTCTTTAACCCGGTCTCTTCCATAAGATCCATTAAAAGCTCCGTGGCCGGACGGTGTATGGTGGCAAAAATGCAGGCTCTTGTCGTTGCACTTTTCTTCATTGTATCGGCAAAAATCTGATAGGCCTTTTTTGCATAATCCAGATCCTTGTACTTGGCTTCTTCCGGAAACGTGTTGGTATTGAGCCAGTCCAAAAGCTCCAGATCCATATTTAGCCCGCGGAATGAAAACTGGGGGGCATGAATGTGAAGGTCCACAAGACCAGGAATGATAAGCATATCTCCCCAGTCCGTAAGGGGAAGGGCTTTAAACTGCTCTGGCAGCTCTTTATAAACACCTTCTGTTTTTCCCTCCAAACATACCAAATACCCTTGTTCCACTGTCCGTAACAGATGAATATCCTCACTGTAGCATATGTTTCCTTTTAAGACAAAATTTTTTCGTTCAGCCATAAAACCTCCTGCTCTGCTATCCATAAAATACAATACGGCAGTTTCCATTGCAGCGTGTTTGTTCCATGCGCAATAAAAAACCACCGTTTTTCTCTATCCTCCTGCTCACGCACCACAAATCACAGCCAACAAGGGCTGCGCCGTAATCCATGCGAAAACTTATAGACAACTATTCCGGTAGCTGGTAGAAACACTCAACCAATTATGAGCATATATAAGCTTCATTGATACTGTAACAATTTAAATTTTGTGATCTCTGACAGGTCGACTATAACATATTGTAAAACTATTTGTCAACGCTATTTTTATTCTTGTGCACTTCCAATATTATTGCTGATTTTTAATCCATTATCTGTAATTATCAGTTAATTTTTCTCCAGAAATTGCGTTTCATAATAATACTTCTATCAAGGATTCTCTGCCAGATTTTATACCCGCTTAAGTTATGCCGGATTGCTGTTTCTTATTATACTGCTTTGCCGGGTTTTTATGCTTACCGGCAGAGAATCCTTCTTTTATGAACTGCTTACTATCACTTCTTTTTGAAGGGACAAGGAATAAATGACTGCTTCTTTTACCTTTTTTCCAGTCATCTGCTCCAGAGCCCGGGTATAGTAATTAATCTGCACCTGATACCTGTTTTTTAAGATCTCTTCTTCCCCTTCTCTGATGCGGTCCGTTTTATAATCCACTAAAACCAGCCCGTCCTCTTCTTCCATATAAGCGTCAATAATACCCTGGACTAAAATAAGCTCATCCGAATCTCCAAGGTCCATTTCTCTTGCAGGAATCCCAATAACGAACTGTTGTTCTTTCTTTAATCTTCCTTCCCTTTGTGCCAGGGACAGCCGTTTTCCAAGAGGAGACATTAAAAAGTTAAAAAGTATGGTTTCTGACAGGAGGGAAATGCTTTCCTCATCCATACGCTTTTCTCTTCGAAAACCATCGATGGCTTCTAAAATCTCTCCCTTTGTGTGTACCTCTCCAAAGTTAAGCAGCTCCAGCACGCGGTGATAGGCGGTTCCACGGTAAGCACCTTTAACGGAATCCCCCTCCCCTTCTTCTTTTAGGAACATGGGAATGGTAGGCAGAAACTCGCTTTCCTCCTCATCGAGAAACTGTCCCTGTTTCTTTAGCTCTGAAACTGACAGCTTGGTGTGAAGTCCTATTTCAGCTGCATGAGGATATTGGTAGTGAAACGCTGCATGTAACTCCTTTTGAAGCTCCTCATCATAGATTTCTTCTGTATTAAGGGAGAGCAGCCGCTCCTTGGTCAGTTTCTTTCCTGCCTGGCGCTCAACCTCCCTACCTACCAGATGGGTCACAGGCAATTCCTTTACAATCAGGCTGCCCGTATCCTGACCTTCCTCCAAAAGAATGGCTGTATCCGAATATTTCCCCGAAAGACTCATGAGCATCCAGTCTAAATAAGAATCTGCAGTAGAGAGAATGGTAAACGGAATGGCTCCGTCTACCCGAAAGACCTCCTGATACCGCTCCATCTTCTTTTCCAGATAACGGTCCAGTCCAGTCATGACCAGCTTTTCCTTTGCTCTGGTCATGGCAACATAGAGAACCCTAAGCTCTTCTCCCATAGCCCCAAGCTCTGTTTTTCGGCGTAAGACATGCTTTTTTAGGGTGGGGGCTTTGATACGCCGCTCCAGATCCAGATAATCGGTTCCAATCCCAAGGTCCGGATCAATGAGCACTTTTCCATATGCGTCCTGTTTATTAAACTTTTTCCCCATACCCGCTAAGAATACAACGGGAAATTCCAGTCCCTTACTCTTATGGATACTCATGACACGAACGGTATTATCCTCCCCGGACAGGGAAGCCTCTCCAAAATCCGTATCGTATTTTTTAAGATTTTCAATGTAACGGATGAAATGAAACAGCCCGGTGTAGCTGGTTTTTTCATAAGCAGATGCTTTTTCCACCAGCATGGCTAAATTGGCCCTTCTTACTTCTCCGGCTGGCATGGCTGAAACGTAATCATAGTACCCGGTTCCTTCGTATATATCATAAAGCAGTTCATGGATGGATAAATAAGCTGCCTTTGCCCGGTAGGTCATCAGCATGTGAGATAATCGCTCCAGTTTCCTATATAAATAAGGATAAGCCATATCCTCTGCTTCTTCATATTCCAAAAGGTACTGCTGCCAGGCTCCATAGATTCCCCGGTCCTGTCCCTTCTTTGCCTTCTTTCTAAAGAGAGCGGTCATGTGGGCCATCTCTTCGTCTGTTACCTCACAGACAGGGGATTTTAACACGGCTGCCAGAGGGATATCCTGCATGGGGTTATCTATGATGTTAAGAAGGGAAAGTATTACCTCTACCTCAATGGCAGTAAAATAACCGGTTTTTCTTTCCGCATAAGCCGGAATTCCTTCGTTCATCAATACGTTTACAAAATCCTCTGCCCAGCCGCTTAAGCTTCTTAGCAAAATAACCATATCTCCATACTGTGCCGTCCGATAACCACCCCCGCCGCCTAAATTCTTATCAAAGACCATAAGTCCTGTTTCCGGATGAACGAATTCACGAATCCTGGCAGCAATCGCCTTTGCCTCCAATTCACGGCTGGTAAACTCTCCCCCATCCTCATCAAGCTGCTTTAAGAGATCGCCTTCTGCATGAATCATCATAAGCTCCGGCTTTTCTCCTATCCTGCCTTCCCCTTCCGGGTAAAAGGCTCCGGGGTGAAGAGCGGTATCTCTGGTATAACGAATATTTCCCAGATTCTTTGTCATAATCTGATAAAACACTTCATTGATTCCGGTAAGAACCTCATTTCTGCTTCGGAAATTCTGATGTAGCTCTATTTTCTGGTATAATCCCTCTTCCTTTTGGTAGGTCTCGTATTTATCCAAAAAAAGCTGAGGTCTGGCCAGACGGAACTGATAAATACTCTGCTTCACATCTCCTACCATAAAAACATTGGGTGTACCGAACCGCTCCCTTGATATACTGGTGATTAAAGCCTCCTGAACATCATTGCTGTCCTGATACTCATCCACCAAAATCTCAACGAACTGCTTGCTTAACTCATCGGCTGCATCGGATGGAATTCGTTCATCCCCCTTCTGCTTTAACAGGATTTCAAGGGCATAATGCTCTAAGTCATTAAAATCCACCAGATTCTTTTCCCGCTTTTTCTCCTGATACCTTCTGGCATATTCCAAAGCAAGATCAAGGAGCATGGATACGGCTTCCCTGGTTCCCTGTATGTCTGAGAGAACTTCATCCGGGGACTCAAAGCAGTAAAGATCAGAAAGCTTTGAAACTGCCTTTTTCACACGGTCCCTGATTCCTGTTACATAAGCCTTTTTCTCCGCATCAATGTCTTTTTTCCGAATGGAGGCCAGACGGTCAAAGGAAACCTCCTTTAACTCTCTGTTAAAAGCCTCATAATTTTCTGCGTCTAAAAGCCGCTTTAACAGGCGCTGATCACTGATCATCATGGGCAGATATGCCTCTGGCCCATTTTCTTCCTCGCACACCTCTGCGGCTCGCTCTATCTGGCTTATTAACTCAGAAATCTGAAGCTTCCCATCATGCATGAGAAATTTCATCCATTCCGTTTCCATCATTCCTTCCATGTCATCAGCCAAAAGCTCTGCCCGACAGCGGTCAATCCATTCCCCCGGCCACGGATTGCTTTGGGAAAAGGTATAAACCTGCATGATATAATCTTCAATGCCATAATCCGTTTTACCGGTGGCATAGGTCTCCACAAACTTCTCAAACTGAGGGTCTGCTGCCTCATAAAAATCTTCCAGCATCTCCTTCATCACATCTGCCCGAAGGAGAATAAGCTCCCCTTCGTCTCCCACCCGGAAAGCGGGATCAATGTCCAGCTTGTTGTAATGCTCTCTTATGAGTCCAAGACAAAAACTGTCGATGGTCGTGATCTGGGCATAAGGAATCATAGCAGCCTGTATCTGCAGATGAGTATTGTCCGGTTGTTCCATAAGCTTTTCATCTACCGCCTTTAAGACACGTTCCCGCATCTCATCTGCCGCTGCCTTTGTAAAGGTCATAACTAAAAGCTGATCGATCTTTAAAGGCTCTTCCCCCTCTGTGATCATACGGATAATTCGTTCCACCAAAACGGCTGTCTTTCCGCTTCCTGCTGCCGCTGAGACAAGAAGATTCCTGTTTCTGCTTTCAATGACCGCTTTTTGCTCATCCGTCCAGCTGATCGCCATCGTCCTTAGCCTCCTTTTCGCCTTCAATAACTGGCCATATTTCTTCTGATTTCAAGGCCTTAAACTTGCGGTAGCCATATCCTTCTGTCTTTAGGTCAAAGCCGCAGACAGCATGATAAGGACAGTAATCGCAGGCACTTCTGTTTCCCTGCTTATAAGGCTTTACATCAATGACACCGTCTAAAATCTCCTGCCCCTCTGTCTTTAGCTTCTCCTGCACGAACTGGCGGAGAGCTTTGAACCGGTTTCCCCCGGCAACCGAGGACCTTGCTTCCTGTATGATGCCGTTTTTCATGGCAACTGGTATGACATCAGACTCTGTCTCGATCTCCCGGTCCAGATGGGAGATGGAGTTTAAATCCGTGTTGACAAGACCGTTCATGCGAAGCTGCTTTAACATCCTTTGGTCAATCTGAGAGTCTGTCATATTTCCTTCCTTGTCCACCACTGGATCGCCGATGTTATAATAGAAGATTCCCGCAGGAATTATCTGTTTTTCCGGCCTGTGCCTCTCCTCCATTTCAAGGGCTGCATCCATATAGACTACAAGCTGGAGCTGCAACCCATAGAATAGAGAAGTTAAGTCAAAGGCAGTGCTGCCTGATTTATAATCGATGATCTTTACATACACCGCATCCTCATCCTCACAAAGATCCAGGCGGTCAATTCTTCCCCGCAGATGGATAGCCTCCTCTCCTGAGAGGGGAATCCGCATGGCCTTTAGATGATCGGAGGCGGAAAAAGCTACTTCAAACCCAACAGGAACAAAATCACCCTTTTTCAGCTGTTCGGTCAGTGCCCACATGGTTCGGTCGGTGATCCGTTCTACCTTTCCAGCCAGATAAGCATTTCTGGCTGAACTTTTAAGAATGGTATTTCCGTATTCTCCAGTCACAAGGGAAACGCATTCATGTACCAGTGATTTTCGCTCTTCCTCGGATAATGTCTTAAAATCCTTTCCTTCCTCCTTGATCTTCTGAAAGCATAAATCAATGGAATCATGAAACAGATTCCCGATATCCATGGCTGCCAGCTCATACTCCTGCCGCTCCATTAACTCCAGACCGTAATTTAAGAAATGGGCATAAGCGCAGGAAGCATACTGTTCCATTCTAGTGACACTTCCGCTGATGACCGAGCCGTAGAGAGCTCTGGCTGCCACCTTTCCGATTCCCTTTTCCTCGTAAGTATAAAAGGCTGCATCTAAAAGCTTCTTCCCCTCCCCGCTGTAACGGTCCGATAAAAGAAATGCCTTAAAAAGCTCCAGAAACCGGTTGTTCTCTCCATTCATCCGGTATTCCCGAAGCCCATGGAGGAGAGAATCCTTTGCCTCTCTCATGGACAGAGGAACCTGATCCTTTTGAGGGATCGATTCAGTCAGCCCTGGGAACAGCTTTTTCAGTTCTCCAATGAGAGTGGAGGGACGAAGGCTCTTTCCTGATCCATCCATGGCGGAATAAGATAAGCAAAGCTCCTGCTCCGGCTTTGTGAGGGCAAGATATAGATAAAATCTCTGGCGAAAGCCCTCTTCCTTGCTTGTAGGTGCAAGCTCTATGGCCTGAGCTCCTAAAAATTCCCGTTCCCTGTCCGTAAATAAGCTGCTCTTTTCCTTTTTTACCGGTACAATTCCGTCATTGACTCCCACAAAAAAGAGAATCTTTACATGATCAAGCCTTGTTCTGGTTATATCTCCAACCACCACCCGGTCCACGGATGCAGGAATCAGTCCCACTTTTATTTCAGAAAAACCGGCATCCAGGATTTCTCCATACTCTTTTCCGCTTACGTGTTCCTCTCCTAAAAGTCCTGCCAGTCGGTCGAATAAATCCATGACCAGGCCATAGACCTGACTGTATTCCTTTGCAAGTATCATTTCTCCCATATCCTTAAATCTGGCTTCATAGGCGAGGAGTTTTTCTTCGATTCCAAGCTCCATTAAAAGCTCTATGACTGCTGTTGTCATGGTTCTTACGGTGGAATCTTCCTTTCGAAATGCCTCTCTGAGCCCTCGTAGGGGGGCAATGATCCTTTCCCGGAATTCATTTAATTCCTCCAGATTAAGCTCTTTGGCTCCACGGTACCAGCCTTCCCAGGTGGAATCCCATCGTTTAAAGCCGCGAATCCCCATGGCAATGACATAGTTCTCCAGCCGGTCTGTCTTTTCCTTCTCCTCATCCGAAACGATGAGAGCAGTTCTTACATAACGGAACACGGATTCATACGTAAAATCCTTTTGTATCATCTGGGTGGCTGCCCTGATTAGCTCCACCATGGGATTTTTTAAAATGCTTTTTTTATCGTCCAGAAAGAACGGAATGCCATTTATCTGGAACTGATGAATGATCTCATTGGCATAGCTTCCTAAATCTCCCGTAATCACCGCCATATCCCGGTATCGAAGTCCCCTGGTCCGTATGGCTTCTTCCATGGAATGGATCACAAATAAAATCTCTTCGGATGGGTTTAACGCCTTTACCAAACGAATGGATGTAAAGTCCTTTGATACCTTACCCTTATAACGGTATAGATTCTGCTCCAGAAAATCCAGTGGATTTTCCATGTTCTCTCCTGCCTGACGGAAACGGACGGCAGGATGCTCCATGATCAGGACATCTTTTTCTCTTACGGCATTCTCTTCCTCAGCCAGATCATTTAACTTCCATATCATCTGACGGCTCATGTAAAACAGCTCCTGAATTCCGGTCCGCCTGCTCATGTTCTCCTGGGGATCAATGGTTACGGTCACAATGACCTTTTTGCAAAAACGAAGAAACAGACCGAGAATCCGGTACTGGACCGGAGTAAATCCGGTATAGCCGTCAAGGGTGATAACACTGTTTTTGATTAACTCTGACTGAGGCAGTACCCGGCAGAATACATCAAGGATCTCTTCTGTGGTGATATACTTGTCCTTAATATAATCCTTAAATCCCTGGTACATCACGGAGATGTCAAACAGCTTCTGTTTCAGCATAGGACTCATGGACTGTGGCAGCTCTTCTTTTAACATATCAGGGGTGATTCCATACTGATACATCTCTGAAAGCATGGACTTTAACTGAGAGATAAATCCGTTCTTTGACAGATGCTCTTTATAAAGCACCAGCTCTTTTTTCTTTCCGGCGGCGACCTTTCTTAAGACCATGGATTTTCCCATGTCGTCAAGGACCTGGGGATTTTCAATGGCAAGCTCTTCGAAAATACGGTAAGCCAAACGGTTAAAGCTGACAATATCTATATTCATAACACCATGACGGGGATGAAGGGTAACAATCTCCTTCTGGGTCTGCATGGTGAACTGTTCCGGTACGATGGCAATATATCTGGTATCCGGATCCTCTATGGACATTCGGATAAGCTCTGTATAAAGGCGGTAGGTCTTTCCTGACCCTGATCCGCCTAAAATAAATTGAAGGGACATCGTCTTTTTGTCTCCTTTTTCTAATCATTCCTATGAAAACAAAACACTTGTTTGCTTATCATCTTAACATAGTTTTCCTCTTACAACAATCAAATCTTAGGCATGAAACACAAATCAAAATAATAGACTATAACAAAACTGTACGGAGGGCTTTTTATATGAGCTCAAAAACAAAAATCGTAGTTTTACGAATGAAAGAAATCATTTACACAGCAATCTTCGTCGGCCTTGGAATACTCCTTATTACTTTGTTTTTAGTCATGTTCCGCCCGAAAAAGGATTCGGTTCCCACGTCTGGTGACGCCGTGCATTATGTTCCTGGGGTCTATACCTCTGCCATAACACTGAACAACCAGGATATTAATGTTCAGGTTACCGTAGATTCCGGAAAGATTGCCTCTGTGAACCTGGTTCCCCTAAGCGAAGCTGTCACAACCATGTATCCGCTCATGCAGCCTGCAATGGAGAACTTATCGGAGCAGATCGTGAAAAACCAGTCCACCAAAAACATCTCCTATCCAACGGAATCCCGCTACACCTCAGGCGTTCTTTTAAAGGCTGTGGATCAGGCGCTTACTAAGGCAGTAAAGGCTGAGTAAGGAGGGATTGTATTTTTTCATTGAAAACAGTATAATGAAAAAATGGGATACATAATTACATGAACGAGGAAAATGAACCATGGAACAAACTACAAAAGCACAAGATGCGCTGGGGCATAACGGGATTACAGAGGGAGTGATTTGGAAACAGCTTCTTCTGTTTTTCTTTCCCATTTTATTCGGAACCTTTTTTCAACAGCTTTATAATACCATAGACGCCGTCATTGTCGGCAGATTTGTGGGAAAGGAAGCACTTGCTGCAGTGGGAGGTCCTACGGGAACCCTGATCAATTTGCTGATCGGATTCTTCATAGGGCTTTCTTCTGGTGCAACGGTTATTATTTCACAGCATTACGGAGGAAATCAAAAGGAAAAGGTCAGCCAGGCGGTCCATACCGCCATCGCTTTCTCAATCGTCTCCGGTATCCTCTTTACCATCATCGGAATCGTGTTCGCGCCCCTTGCCCTAAAGGCCATGGGGACTCCTGAAGATATCCTGCACCACGCAGTCGCCTTTATGAGAGTGTATTTTATGGGTGTGACTGCAAACCTCATCTACAATATGGGAGCCGGAATCCTCCGGGCCGTTGGAGACTCCAAACGGCCTCTTTATTTTCTTATTGCAAGCTGCTTTACCAATATCCTTTTGGATATCCTGTTCGTGGTATACCTGCCCTTTGGGGTAAGGGGAGCTGCACTGGCCACTATTCTCTCCCAGCTCTTAAGCGCTGTGCTTGTGGTGCTTGTACTGACCCGCACAAAGGAATCCTACCGATTGGTTCTACGTAATTTAAGAATTGATAAAGGTATGTTAAAGCGTATCATCCGCATAGGATTTCCGGCTGGACTCCAGTCCGTTATGTACTCTTTTTCAAATATTATCATTCAGTCCAGCATCAACACCCTTGGAACCAACACCATAGCAGCCTGGACCGCGTATGGAAAGATCGACAGCGTATTCTTTACTATCATAAGCGCCTTTGGTATCTCCATAACCACCTTTGTAGGACAAAATTACGGGGCAGGGAAAAAGGACAGGGTCTATAAGGGAATCCGTGTCTGCATGGCCATGTGCTTTGCAGCCTCCATTGTACTCAGTATACTTCTCTATACGTTCGGAAACCACATTTATCTTTTGTTTACCACGGATACCGATGTCATTTCCATTGGTACGGATATTCTCCGTTATCTGGTTCCGGTTTACATCACATATATTTCCATAGAGATTTTCTCCGGGTCACTTCGCGGGACCGGGGACTGCTGGATCCCTATGCTCCTTACCTGCATAGGAGTCTGCATTCTTCGGGTCGTATGGATCTGGACTGTGGTTCCCCTTCACCGTACCATTGAAACTGTGATATTCAGTTACCCTATGACCTGGGTCACTACCTCAGTTCTGTTTTTCATTTATTTCTTCTTTTTCAGCCGGCTGAAAAGCCGCAGCTTTCCCCTCCGCTTAAAAAAATAAATCAGAGGCCGGACTCCTATTCCATAGGAGCCCGGTAAAAGGAACCATAAAATTGTTCCGTCCGAAAAAGATTGACAATTACATTCTCATCCACCTCGTGGAACAAGGTAATAATATCAGCCACCTCATATGAGGAGACCACCGTATGAAGAAGGTACATCTTTTTCTTGCTGTAACCACCTACGGCATCTACACAGGAGATTCCATGATGAAAGGTTTCCACATATTTTTCAGAGAGCTCCGGACCTTTTGCGGTTGTGATCTGTAATGTGACCCGCTCATACCGGTGATGAAAGGTTGATATAATCTTTGTTGACACAAACTGAAACAGGATGGAGTAACCGGCGTATTTCCAGCCAAAGATAGCTCCAAAGATACAAAGCAGAACCACATTTCCAATAAATACAGACGTCCATATGGAGTTCCCGGTCTTATTGGACACATAAAGGGCAATAAAATCCGTTCCTCCAGTGGATGCATTTCCCCGAAGAGCCAATAAAATGGCAAAGCCAAACAGAACGCCTCCATAAATTACATTCAGTACCTCATCGTCAAAAAGAGGACTGAAGTGGAATATTCTTAGAAATGTACTGGCTAAGAGAACCTGTAACAGAGAAAAAAAAGTAAATCGCTTGCTGATGCTTCTACTGCATGCCCAGGCCACCGGAATATTGAGTACGATCATACCAAGGGAAGTGGATATATTAATTCCAAACAGGGAAGTAATCCGGTCAATCAAAATGGCAATTCCCGTAAATCCACCGGACAGCAGTCCTGCAGGTTGGATAAAGGCCTGAATCACATACGTCTGTAAAAGAGCAGATAAGATAACCGCGAACGTTGTCATCACATTTCTTACCCGCTTATCTTTCCTTAGTTTTTTAAGCATAATATTCCTCCTTATCGATACAAGTATTATATGTAAGTTCTCTAACCATATCAAACTTTTTATAAAAATGATAGGCTATCCTTGCCTATTATCATTTCTGACTACGCAAAAAAGAGGATTGCCTTTCCCCCACAGAAGGCAATCCTCCGCCACGATCTAAAACCGTCACGTCATATCGTTTTCGCTACACGGCATCCCCATGCCGATATCAAGCACATAAGACACCTCTTTGTGCTTTTTACATAGACGATAATACCATAGATTGCCAACAAAGTCAATGTTTTTAGTCTATTTTACCCAAAAAACAGACTGTCTCAGGACGCTTTCCCATATATTTTTACACATCTGTCAAAATCTGCCCTTTTCCGTCATGGTAATTTGTTAAAACATATTTTCAGAAAAATTGCACATACTTTCCTTATTGCCAAATCCCGGCTATTTTATAATAAGGAGATATCTGCCATGGAATTTTCGACTAGCATTTCCGACAATATGAATTATCTAAACAACAAGCTGGATGTGGATGGGAACTTTGATCTCAATTACCGCACCTTTTACGTAGGCGGCAAAGTTGCCTGCCTGTATACGATAGAAGGATTTACCAAAAATGATGTGTGGCAGAAGCTCATGGAGGACTTCTCCTCGATCACTCCCGAGGACATGCCCCCTGATATCCATGAATTTGCTAAAAAATATTTTCCCTATACTCAGGTGAGTCTGGTCAAAGACGAATTTACCATGATTAAAAATCTGCTCTCCGGCCTTTCCTGTCTCTTCATCGACGGCTATGACCGGTGCTTTGTCGTTGACAGCAGAAGTTATCCTGCAAGAAGTGTTGCGGAACCGGAAAAAGACAAGGTCATGCGCGGCTCCAGAGACGGTTTTGTGGAAACTCTGACCTTTAACACCGCCCTGATCCGTAGAAGAATCAGGGATCCGAAAATGACGGTGGAAATCATGAATATGGGAGAAAGTTCTCACACAGACATTGCCATCTGTTACTTTAAAGGCAGAGTGGATGATGCACTCTTAAACAAAGTCAAAAGCAAGATTAAAAATGTAAAAGTAGATGCACTTACCATGAATCAGGAAAGTCTTGCCGAGTGTCTTTATCCCCATATGTGGTTCAACCCATTTCCAAAGTTCAAATATTCTGAGCGCCCGGATACGGCTGCCGCTTGTATTTTAGAGGGCAATATTGTTATTCTGGTGGATAATTCTCCTTCCGCCATGATACTTCCTTCTTCCATCTTTGACATCATTGAAGAAGCTGATGATTATTATTTCCCTCCGGTGACAGGAACCTACCTTCGTTTATCCAGATTTCTGATTTCGCTCCTGACCCTTTTTCTTACCCCCCTCTGGCTGCTTTTTATGCAGAATGCAGATTACATTCCTTCCTGGCTTCAATTTATAAAGCTATCAGAAGAGCCTCAGGTACCTCTTTTGTTTCAGCTTCTTATCTTTGAATTTGCCATTGACGGATTAAAGCTTGCTGCAATCAATACCCCAAGCATGTTGACCACACCGTTAAGTATTATCGCAGGTATTGTCCTTGGAGAATATTCGGTAAAATCAGGGTGGTTTAATAGTGAGACCATGCTTTATATGTCCTTTGTCACCGTAGCCAACTATTCCCAGTCGAGCTTTGAGCTGGGCTACGCCTTTAAGTTCATGCGTATGATTATGCTGATCTTAACGGCAATCTTTAATCTCTGGGGCTTTATTGCAGGTGTAGCTCTGACCGTGTGTGCCGTCATATTTAATAAGACCATAGCCGGCAAGAGTTATATCTATCCGCTGATCCCATTTCATATCAAGGAATTAAAAAAGAGGCTGTTTCGCGGACGGCTGCCTCATCAGTCAAAATAAAACTCGGCTTTGGTGTAAAAAAAGACGGGGGATGCAAATGCATTCTCCGCCTTTTCCTATTTTTACTGATCGATGCTGTAGTTTGGTGCCTCTTTTGTGATATGGATATCGTGAGGATGGCTTTCCTTTAAGGAAGCGGCTGTAATCTTTACGAATTTACCGTTTTCCTGAAGCTCTGGGACGGTCTGTGCTCCGCAGTAACCCATACCGGAACGAAGTCCGCCTAACATCTGGAATACAGTATCCTCTACCAATCCCTTATAGGCTACACGGCCTTCCACGCCTTCTGGTACCAGCTTCTTTGCATCAGACTGGAAGTAACGGTCCTTGCTTCCATTTTCCATAGCTGCAATGGATCCCATTCCACGATAGACTTTGTACTTTCTTCCCTGATATAATTCAAAGGTTCCCGGGCTCTCATCGCAACCGGCAAATAAGCTTCCCATCATACATACGCTGCCGCCTGCTGCGATAGCCTTAGCAAGGTCTCCGGAATACTTGATTCCGCCGTCTGCAATGATGGGCACACCGTATTCCTTAGCCACGTGATAGCAATCCATAACAGCAGTAATCTGTGGTACACCGATTCCTGCTACGACACGGGTGGTACAGATGGAACCAGGGCCAATTCCTACCTTAACGGCATCTGCGCCTGCTTCAATGAGGGCTCTGGTGGCATCTCCGGTTGCAACATTACCTGCAACGACCTGAAGATCCGGATATGCTTCCTTAATCATCTTTACGCAGCGGATTACATTCTCAGAATGTCCGTGAGCAGAGTCAAGAACGATTACATCTACTTTCGCATTCACCAGGGCAGCCACACGATCTAAGACATTGGCAGTAATTCCAACGCCTGCACCGCATAACAGTCTTCCCTGAGCATCCTTAGCGGATAAAGGATACTTAATCTGCTTTTCAATATCTTTGATGGTGATAAGGCCCTTTAAGTTGAAATCATCATCAACGATTGGAAGTTTCTCAACTCTTGCTTTTGCAAGAATCTTCTTTGCTTCCATCAGAGTAATTCCTTCTTTGGCTGTCACAAGATTCTCAGAAGTCATGCATTCCTTGATCTTTCTGCTGAAATCCTCTTCAAACTTTAAATCACGGTTTGTAATAATACCCACCAGTTTCTTGCCTTCTGTTACTGGTACACCGGATATACGGAACTTGCCCATAAGCTCGTCCGCATCTTTTAATGTATGTTCTGGGGAAAGATAAAATGGGTCGGTAATGACGCCGTTTTCTGATCTCTTTACCTTATCAACCTCATCCGCCTGCTGCTCAATGGTCATGTTTTTATGGATGATGCCGATACCTCCCTGTCTTGCCATGGCAATCGCCATGCGGTGCTCGGTTACAGTATCCATACCTGCACTCATAAGCGGAATGTTCAGCTTTATGGTCTTTGTAAGGTTTGTCGTTAAATCAACCTGATTTGGTATTACCTGAGAATATGCCGGAACCAACAGCACATCATCAAATGTAATGCCTTCGCCAATTATTGTACCCATTAATGTATTCTCTCCTTCTTTCGATTTTAATACACAACGCTGTCATGCGATTTGTTTATTTAGTTACATAGTTTAACAAATTTTGTAAGGGTTGTCAACGGACATTTTATTGTATATTTCCGTCCAGGGTGGACAACAAATCAGGCATAATATAAAAAGAGAAAAAGAACAGGGACAGTTTAAACTGTCCCTGCCTTTTTCCCTTTATAACTGCGAAACAACCTTACGAGGGGCTGTCATCTTCATACATTTAAGCAGCTTGTCATTGGGCTCAAAAATAATCTTTGTTCTTTCTGAGCTGGACTGGCTGATCAGTGTATAAGTGCTGGCACCAGGAGTCTTAGAGGAAAAGTCCAGTACCTTCATTTCCTTAGTCTCATGATCCCTGGCCTCTGTGGAGCCGGTGGGAGCGACGATCTGTATCTCTTCCATGGTGGCTTCCCAGGCCTTCTTTCTCTTGCTTTTGCCGTAAATACGGTCAATGGACAATGAGCCAGTGACAAACAGGTACTCATATTCCACCTCACTGTTTCTAAATACCAGATAGGTGGCACCTCCCACAGCAAAGAGAATGATTACTCCGAAAATCCCAAAAGCCGGAGAAATGGATAGTA
Organism: Clostridium sp. 12(A); assembly: GCA_000526575.1. GTDB lineage: Bacteria > Bacillota > Clostridia > Lachnospirales > Lachnospiraceae > Lacrimispora > Lacrimispora xylanolytica. Next base: position 1,913,574 of record JAGI01000002.1, read on the forward strand.
AAAATGCGATGACGCATAAAACTCCCATTAAAATCTTAAGCACCATGGTGTAGGCCGGAGCTTTGCGCTTCACAAGCCATTCTGCATACATTTCATTCATAATGATACTGGATCCTTTCTTCCCTGCCCACATTACCAGGGCATGAAGACTACCTTAAAGGTGTTTCTTCTGTAGGAATATGTCTTACATCATATCCATTCCGCCTGGTGCAGGCATTGCAGGTGTCTTTTCTTTAATATTAGCAACTACGGACTCAGTTGTCAATAAGGTAGATGCTACGCTGGTAGCATTCTGAAGGGCACTTCTTGTAACCTTGGTAGGATCTAAAATGCCAGCTTCCACCATGTCTACATACTCTTCTTTATAAGCATCAAAGCCAACGCCGACCTTAGACTCTTTTACCTTATTGATGATAACGCTTCCTTCCAGACCTGCGTTAGCAGCAATGTGGTATAATGGAGATTCCAGTGCTTTTAAGATGATCTTTCCGCCTGTCTTCTCATCGCCTTCTAATCCGGCTACTACGTTTTCGATTTCAGTGATTGCGTGGATATAAGCAGAACCGCCGCCTGCGATTACGCCTTCTTCAACTGCTGCTCTTGCTGCAGATAAAGCATCTTCCATACGAAGCTTTGCTTCCTTCATCTCAGTCTCTGTGGCAGCACCTACACGGATTACTGCAACACCACCGGATAATTTAGCAAGTCTTTCCTGTAATTTCTCGCGGTCAAAGTCAGAAGTTGTTTCTTCGATCTGGCCTTTGATCTGTCCGATTCTTGCAGCGATTGCGTCTTTATCTCCGCAGCCATCAACGATAACTGTGTTTTCCTTCTGGATCTTAACGGATTTTGCACGGCCTAATAAATCAAGAGTTGCATTCTTAAGCTCATAGCCTAATTCGTCAGAGATTACAGTTCCGCCAGTTAATACTGCGATATCCTGTAACATCTCTTTTCTTCTGTCGCCGTAGCCTGGTGCTTTCACACCTACTACATTGAAGGTTCCTCTTAATTTGTTCACGATAAGAGTGGTAAGTGCCTCTCCTTCGATATCCTCTGCGATGATTAAAAGTCTTGCTCCAGACTGTACCACCTGCTCTAATAAAGGAAGAATCTCCTGAATGCTTGAAATCTTTTTATCTGTGATAAGGATGTACGGATCGTCTAAGTTGGCTTCCATCTTTTCCATATCGGTGCACATGTAAGCAGAGATATAGCCTCTGTCAAACTGCATACCTTCTACTAAATCAAGCTCTGTCATCATGGTCTTGGATTCTTCAATGGTGATAACACCGTTGTTGGAAACCTTCTCCATAGCGTCAGCAACCATCTCACCTACTACGTCATCGGCTGCGGAAATAGCTGCAACTCTTGCGATGGAAGCTTTGCCCTTAATCGGCTCGCTCATGTTCTTAATCGCTTCTACAGCTGCTTCTGTAGCCTTCTTCATTCCTTTTCTAAGAACGATTGGGTTAGCGCCTGCTGCTAAGTTCTTCATACCTTCGTTGATCATTGCCTGAGCAAGCACGGTAGCGGTTGTAGTACCGTCACCAGCTACGTCGTTGGTCTTTGTTGCAACTTCTTTTACTAACTGAGCGCCCATGTTTTCAAAGGCATCTTCTAATTCGATTTCTTTTGCAATTGTTACACCATCGTTGGTAATAAGAGGTGCTCCAAATGATTTATCAAGTACAACATTTCTTCCTTTCGGTCCTAATGTTACACGAACGGTATCTGCTAACTGATTAACACCTGACTCAAGTGCTTTTCTCGCGTCTACGCCATATTTAATCTGCTTTGCCATGATTCATTCCTCCAGTTTTCTTCTAAAATGATAGAAAGCTCAATATGGGCTTTCTGAGTGGTTGACGAAATGTCCGTCACTTTATTTATTCGATCACTGCTAAAATATCGTTCTGCTTTACGATTACGAACTTCTCGTCTTCTTCGCCAGTCTCAATTTCTGTTCCTGAATACTTGGAGAAGATTACCTTATCGCCAACCTTAACCTGCATGGTAACTTCCTTGCCGTCTACCAAACCGCCAGGTCCTACTGCGATGACTTCCGCCTGCTGTGGCTTTTCTTTTGCCTGACCCGGCAGAACAATACCGGACTTTGTTGTCTCCTCTGCAACCAATGGTTTTAACACAACTTTGTCAAATAATGGTACTAATTTCATTGCAATTCCTCCTCATAGCTTTCTGCTTATTTTCTTTCTTTTGGCCTCCCGAAAGAAGTTTTTTTATTATTCACATACTAAGTTATATCACTCATTATTAGCACTGTCAATAGTTGAGTGCTAACTTTATATTTTTTTTACATTTTTGCCATATTAGACCCATTTTTTGCCTTACCTACTTAGTTTATAGAAATTTTCTTATTATATACCTTTCTTTTTTCCAATAGAAGTATTACAATAACAAGGAGAATGAAAGGAGTGTTATTTTATGGCAAAAAAAGGTTATGGTTTTGGGAAATTCGTGGCATTTGCCACAATCGCCGGCGCAGTAGCAGCAGGCATCTCTTATTTTACGAAATACAAATCTTTTCACAAAGAGCTGGAAGAAAATTTTCATGACTTTGAAGATGATGGCAATGACGATATTTCCAAAATTGACAGCACGATGAACCGTAACTATGTTTCTTTAAATGCCAACAAGGACGAGCTTAAGACCGCAGCTTCCGATATGGCTGACGCAGCCAAGGATGCAGCCGTTGCTGCTAAGAACCTTGTAAAAGACGCAGCTAACATCGTAAGCGATACGGCAAAGGAAGCGGCTTCTGCTGTGGCATTTACGGCAAAGGACATGTTTGACTCCACATTAGAAAAAGAAGATACCGAAGAAGACACAGAGGATATCACAGAAGACGGCGGTCTTGATTATACCGCATCCCAGGCTCTGCCCGAGGAAGAGGAAGTCATGACAGAGCAGGAGCAGGTGACAGACTCTATAAAAGAAGCATCTGAAGACGATACGACTACCATCGAAGAGGATGACATCGAATAATTTTAGAATTAACAGGATAAGGAGCTGTTTCCCATTGATATTACATCATGGGAAACAGCTCCTTATTTTGTTTCCAGAACTACTTTGACAGTTTCATGTATGTTAGGAAGATGTTTCTTCTATAGATAATCTGTTATTTTTCCATAATGTGAATGGCAAAGCCGCCAAACTCACCGTCTAAATAGACGTTCTTTAATTTCCCTTCCTCAGTATAAGCGGCAGTATCCATGTTAAAGGAGAAGCCTTTCTCTTTCAGTTCTTCTGTGGCTGCGGTCAGATCAGGAGTCCGCATAGCGATATGGCCATTACAACCAAGGAACGGGGCTTTCATACATTCAAAGTATGGACCGGCAAATTCAGATTTCTGTCCATGGCGTGGTTCTATATTAAACATCATGGCTAAAAGCTGTGCAAGCTTCTCTGCCTCTTTAGCATCGGGTGTGTTAATCCCAACATGCTCTAATTCAAACTTGGCTTTCACAATGATACCTCTTTCTATATTTAAGTTTTTTGGGGTTTCTTCTTTGTCCCTACATAGGGAACATCAGGAGGGAACCGGCTGTCAAGGCAATCAGACGAATAAAATATTGGGGAATCGTAAATTTCCAGAATTCCGAAATCTTATAATTTCCAACGCCCATAACCATTGCAGGCATACCATCAATAGGAAGGAAATGTCCACACCAGCCAGATATTACGATGGCACATGCAGCAGCCGTAGGATCAAGTCCAAGACTGGTACAGGTGGCAATGGCAAGTGGTGTAAATACATAAACGGTTCCAATGGTTGATCCCGTCATTGTTGCCAGCACGCTTGTAAGAATACAAAATGCAAGGATCATAAGGAAAGGATTGATATTAGTTCCAAGCATACCTGCTACGGTGGAGCCAACCAGATTGGTCAATCCAGTGCTTCCAAGTGCATCAGCAATGCCTATAACACCAGCAGACATCAATATAATAGGTGCGCATATCGCATCACGTATTTCTTTAAAGTCCATAACTCCAATGACAAGAATTACTGCAACAGACAGACCAGGAATTGCATAACCTGCATCACCAATAAAGCTCTGGAGTATCATTCCTATTACTGCGGCTACGAAAGCAATGTATGTTACCTGCTCTTTCCACTTTGGAAGGGTACTAACTGTTTCTCCCTGAGCTTTTGCAGCCTCTGTTGCCTTAGCAATGGGATGATCTGGAAGGAACTTATACTGGATCACACAGTTAAGTAAAAAACCAAGAGATAATATTAAGTTAATAATTGCAAACTTTACGACTGATACCTGTGCAAGAACACCTGCACTGTTAAGTACTGCTATTACGATTCCATACTGCAATGCAGTGTTAAACGGTAATAATGGGTGGTTTGCTGCAAATCCGGCAGTCATAATGACTTTTGAAGGAGGCAGCTGTTTGTTTTCTGGTAACGTGGAAAGTAAACCTATGGTCAGTACGTAATATGCAGTGGAACCAGTTCCGAATAAGCTGCAGCCAATCATAACAATTAAAATGATCAATAAAAATGCTTTAAATTTCCCTTTATTTGCTATGTTAAACATGGAACGCTTAAAGGCAGTAATAAAACTGGTTTTTTGAAGTGCTGCAATAATTGCCATAAACTCGGCGAGCATAATAATTGTGGAGTTTGAAAATCCAGCAAATGCGCCCTTAATATCAGTGATTCCAAATATGACAAGCAGCAGGCAGGCCAGTAGTGGAGGCGCGCCGAATGGTAGTTTGTCTGTCATAATCAGTATAATCATGAATACAGTGATTGCTAAAGCTATCATCATTTGAGGTGTCATATTATTTTCCCTCTAGCCTTTCTTGGTGTCATCGTGCACGGTTTACTCTATGTCATGTACATTTATGACACATTTCGTTATATTTTTTGTGTATCACTTCAAGGTGTAACATAGCAATAAATATCAGTGGCTCTTAGCTGCTGTAGGATTGTACAGACCGACCTGCTCACGTTTATCCCCAAGAACATCTTTTTCACTAAACTTTATATACTTTACTCCTTTGCGAGTACGTGCAGCATATGCAAGATGTAACATTCCGTCTCTGCTTTGCATGAGATAGGGATATTCATACTGCTTGTTGTTTGTCTTATTCTCATCCCCCACAAATCCTTCTCCCCGCTCCATTAAGCGTATCACAGGGAAGGTCTGGCCTCCATCTTCTGATAGGGCTACTGCCACAGGACAACGCAGACCTGGCCAGGCTGCTTTTCCAGGCTCAGGAGATGGGGTAGCGGTTGGATTGTAAGCAATAGCAATACGTCCGCTTTGAAGCTTTATGGCGCTTATGCTGGAGTTATTATTTGGCAAAGGTGTTGGTACCGGCTCACTCCAGGTCTCCCCCCAGTCAAAGGATTCGCTTCGATGAATGCGGTAAGCTTCCCGATTCCGCATAAAAGCCACTAAGTGTCCTGAATCAAGCTCAACAACATTGGCATGAACATGCCCGTTGCTCTTAGGCATCATAACTGTCTTCCAGGTTTCTCCCTGATCATACGAGATACGAAAAGCAGTTGGGTCACCTGACAGACCGTCTAAAGAATCGGTACAAATCCAGTTTGAAAATATCCATGTCCCGTTTGAAAGAACCTGAATCGGCTGTCTACAAAAGGTACCTTCCTCAGGGAAATAGGTTTCATATGGTCCCCAGGTTTTTCCGCCATCACTGCTTTTTTGACAGCGGACGACTGCAGTATACTGCATGTTATCTTTCCCCTCCTGGCGATCAAGCTGAGCTGTGTACATTGCCCATACCTTATGATCAGGACCATAAAACAGAGAAGGATTTTGTTCACTACGTGTTGGATCGTTGGAAATATCTTCTGGAGGCAGCCATCTTGTGCTTCCTTCTGGAAGTATGGAGCAGATAATATGAACATCAGCGCTGCCTTCATAGCTTCCTGCAAACCAGCAGCAAAGAAGATCACCATTGGGAAGTTCCAGCAATGCCGGGGCGTGGGCAGTGGGATAACCACCATCAGGCAGCAATGCTTCATATACTTTCATTTCTTCATTCTCGTAGATTGTTCCATCCCAGGTGAGACCTGGAAGTTTTGGATATTGCATACGTTTCCTCCTTATTACCAGTAAATATAAAATGATTCGCGATTACAAATATGAATGCCAGATAAGTTATCAAGTAGTTGTAATCACCCTCCCCTCTTCTTCTACTGCCAGACAGATTGCTGATTGAGAAGAACTGTTTTAATCTTGTTCACATTATGACATATCAGTTGGTAATTTACATCAAAATAAATTTCAAATATGTTGCATTTTAGAACAACATTAATAAAAATAGTGTTTAAAATTGAAATGTGTTTATGATAACCATATAATTTATCTTCAAAAAATTCATATTTTTATCTGATACGTACAAAAAAAACGGAAACCAGATAATAATCTGTTTCCGTTTTTTGATTCCTTGTGTCAATCTTAAAACTATGCATTGCGTACGATACGAAAGTACATAGTCACATTCTTACTTATTTTTTAGCTGGTTACGTCTAATAAGCTTCATGACTTCCATGATAGGAATGATAGAAACAGCTATTAGAATTGCTACAAAATATTCCGTTAGTGAAATATGCTCAAACTCAAATGCTCTTCTTAAAAATGGTACATAGATAACTGCAGTCGTCAGTACAAATGATGCCAGAAGCGATCCAAATAAAAACTTATTTTTCGTCTTTAACCGAAAGATTGACTCATGTCTGGAACGCATATTAAAGGAGTGGAACATTTCAAGAAGTGACAGAGATAGGAACGCCATCGTCATGCCGTCAGCACTTTGTGCAATTTCCCATAATCCGCTTTCCATGTAATGCCCTACAAAATATGCCAACAGAGTCAGAGATCCAATGACGGCTCCCTGGAATAATGTTTCACCAGCAACCCCATCTGCAAAAATCCCATCTCCAGCATTTCTTGGATTACGCTTCATAATATCGGCTTCCTGTTCCTCCATGCCTATCCCTATGGCTGGGAAACAGTCTGTAATTAAGTTAATCCATAAAAGGTGAACTGGTTTTAATATGGTAAAGCCAAGTAAGCTGGCAATGAAGACGGCAATGACTTCTGCAAGGTTAGATGATAGAAGGAATTGTATGGCTTTTCTTATATTATCATAAATACGTCTTCCTTCTGCAACCGCACTTACAATGGTTGCAAAATTATCATCTGCCAGAACCATATCTGCTACATCCTTGGTCACATCGGTTCCAGTAATTCCCATACCAACGCCGATATCCGCTTCTTTAATGGATGGAGCATCATTAACGCCGTCTCCAGTCATGGCGGTTACCTTAGATAATTTCTTCCACGTTTTTACAATGCGCACCTTATGCTCTGGCTGTACTCTGGCATACACGGAATAATTCTGTATGCTTTTTTCAAGTTCTTCCTCAGATAATTTGTTTAACTCTGCTCCGGTTATTGCCATACTTTCATCTTCAAGGATACCAAGCTCTTTCGCAATGGCAACGGCTGTATCCTTGTGATCTCCAGTAATCATGATCGCACGGATTCCAGCTTCCTTACATTCAACAATTGCAGATTTCACTTCAGGTCTTACTGGGTCTATCATGCCAGATAAGCCAAGGTATATTAAATCATGTTCTATTTCACCAGGTTCAATGGCAGAAGGCAATATGGACCATTCTTTCATGGAAGCGCATAAAACCCGAAGTGCTTTATCTGCCATTTGCTTATTGGATGCGATAATAGACCTACGCAGTTCCTCTGTCATTTCTACTATATTGCCATTCACGTAAGCCTTGCTGCATCTTTTTAGCACCTCATCTGGAGCACCCTTGGTAAACTGAAGGACAGTACCATCAGACTTTTTATGAAGCGTTGACATCATTTTTCTAACAGAATCAAAAGGTGCCTCGGCAACTCGAACATATTCCTTTGCAAGCTCTGGCTTTGACAAGCCATTTTTAAATGCATCATTCACAAGCGCACATTCTGTAGGTTCTCCAATTGCCTGTGATGTATCTAAATCAATCTCTGCATCAGAGCAAAGAGACATTGCAGTCATAAGAAGCTTCTCATCAGAACAGGAATGTTCCACAACGGTCATCTTATTCTGAGTCAAGGTTCCGGTTTTATCAGAACAGATTATCTGCGTACATCCAAGAGTTTCTACTGCGGTAAGCTTCCTTATAATTGCATGTTCTTTTGACATTTTTGTAACGCCAATGGAGAGAAGTATGGTAACAACGGCTGCGAGGCCTTCCGGAATAGCAGCTACTGCAAGAGAAACAGCAATCATAAACGTATCAATGAGCGCATCAAGGTGAATCTCACCACCAGCTATGAGAATTCTAGCAATATCGGTAGCAAACATAACGGCGCAAATAGCCAGAACCATAATGGATAATGCCTTTGATAGCTGATTGAGCTTTAACTGCAATGGAGTCTCTTCCTCTTTCGCGGTGTTAATTGCATCAGCAATACGCCCAATCTCTGTATCCATTCCTGTATAACATACAACGGCTTTTCCTCTTCCATAAACGATGGTAGAGCCGGTATATACCATGTTTTTTCTATCACCCAGAGTAACTTCCTGAAAGCCTGTTCCTATGGTTTTTTCCGTTTTTGTTACAGATGTTGATTCTCCTGTCAGGGCAGCCTCTTCCACTTTTAAACTGGCACATTCAATTAATCTTGAATCTGCAGGTACTGCATCCCCTGCTTCTAATAGAATAATATCTCCTGGAACAAGATCTTCGGAACGAACACTTTCGATTTTATCATTTCTTATCACATTTGATGTGGCGGCTGCCATATCCTGAAGCGCTTCTATGGCGGCTTCTGCTTTTGATTCCTGATATACTCCAAGTGCTGCATTGATGGTAACAACAAGAAGAATAATGACAGTATCTATCATGCTTTCACCCACATAGAGTGAAGTAATTCCTGAAATAACTGCTGCAATGATAAGTACAACGTTCATAAAATTGATCAGTTCGTTAAAAAACTTTTGAATCAGGCTGGGTTTTACACCTTCTTTTAATTTATTTAAACCATATTTTGATTTTCGTTCCTCCACCTGCGCACTGGAAAGCCCCTGAGTCGATGTTTCAAGATTTTTAAGTACATCAGTTGACTCCATTAAATACTCTTTTTGCATTTTTCTTCTCCCGCTTTTTTATGCATAATGCGAAAACAGTCTGAACAGATTCTTTATTATTTCATGCCCTTATCTGTATTTTCCTTAAGCACTTTTGATAGAGCTTCAATTCCTTCTTCACAAAGGTAGTTAAATGGTCTTCTGCAATCGCCTACTGGGTAGCCTAACATAGCCACTGCTTTCTTAACAACCGTATTCGGATTACCATATTTAAATACAGCTCTAAAACTTGCAATGGATTCCTGAACCACTTCTGCCTCTTCTAATTTACCATCAATAAATAAGTTGTAAATGGATGATAATACTTCTGGATATACATTAGAGCAACCCGCAATACCACCAAAGCCACCTTCTTTTAGGCATGGAAGAATCAGAGAATCATTACCGGAAAGTACATAGAAGTCTTTTTCAAGTTCACGTGTTTCCGTAATATAAGCTTTTAGATTATCCCAATCACCGCTTGAATCCTTGGCTCCAACAATTAAATCTACGTCCTTTGCAAGTTTTGCAATGGTTTCAGGCAGCAGCTTGTTGCCAGTACGTGCAGGTATATTATAAAGTACGATTGGCGTATCAACATGCTTTGCTATTTCAACATAGTGATCATATAATTCTTTCTGTGACGCAACTGCAAAACTTGGAGTGATAATTGATAAAACATCTGCGCCCAGCTCTTCTGCTTTCTTACTCATACGGATTGTATCTTTTGTAGAGATTAAACCGGAGCCAGCATATACAGGTACTCTTCCCTTCACCTGATCGATGGTAGCTTCCAGTACTTCAATCTTTTCGTTTTCGCTTAATATGTAGCCTTCCCCATTGGTTCCAAATGGGAAGATTCCATGTACTCCACCGCTAATAAGGCGTTCAACCTGATTGCGAAGTTCTGTAAGATTTACAGACTCATCTGCATTCATTGGTGTTAAAATTGGGGTAATGATACCTTTTAATTCTACTTTTTTCATTATAATTGTCCTCCTAGACTTATTTTATTATTTTTAGTGCAATTCTACACAAAATATCCTCGGTTCCAAATCCTCCAGACTTCGAGATAATCTGTTGGTTATACCCATTCCATATAAGCTTAGAAACAACTAACCCTGGTTCTATCTCACACACTGGTTCTATATGGGTACACCCAACTAGTTTCATATATCCCATCAGTGTATCTCCTCCTGTCATAAGGATGGTCAAGTCAATCTTTTCCTCTGCAAGAGCTTTTACAATATGTCCATGTGCCTGTGGGATCAATGTTCTTAGCTCATCAATATTCTTACTTTTGTCAGCCACAAAATTCACAATATTTTCTTCCGTGTCAAAAGAATCCACAATTACTTTTTTGTTGGTTCTACACATAGTTACGATTTCTTCTAAGAATTTCTTGCCTTCCAAAGTATTGTAATAATCAGTATCGTACTTTTGCTCCATAGTGAGCTTTTTTCTTATAAAGCTATCATTACGTTCTGCATATTCTAATTGGTTGAGTGTAATCTTATTTAGGCTTCCACAAGCCACATACAAACCATCCGTCTTTTCATAGGATGATACCTCTTTGGAATTGCATAAAACCTTTTCTGCCAATCGCTCTCCAAGCACTGCACAGCCTGCGATGAGTTTCAGCCCATTCATTTTGACTAATTCGTCTAATCTATAATCAATATCTCTCACGGATAGAGTGTCGCATACAATTATTTCTGACATGGAATTCTTCTCATCCGTAATGGGTTCTTCTGCACTTTTACAAATAACAGAAATGTCACTCTGGTCCTTTATAATATCTGGGATATAGGACTTAGTAACTGGATCAAATGGATCTTTTCCAAACACACTGTTCTCCAGTAACTCTCCAGATATATAGTGGACACCGCCCTTTGTAATTCTTCCAATTTCCGGATGCCCTGGGAGAAAATAAATCGGAACGCCTTTTACCGCATCAGCTACCGCCTGAAGTTCGGAACCAATATTTCCACGTAAGGCGGAATCCGTTTTTTTAAATATAATTTCGATTCCTTTTTTGTGCGCCCAATCAGCAATGCTGTATACGACCTCATAAGAATCCTCTGCTGACATTGGTCTGGACTCTGAATCTACCACAATAATTTCAGTGTCTGTTTTTACATCACTTTCATTTAGCTTACCTTCTGTGAAAACCTGAGTACGTATCCCACGTTTGGCAAATTGTATGCCTGTATCTAACGCCCCAGTAATATCATCTGCTATGATCAACATCTTACCCATACAATCCCCCTCCTTAGATTACTTATTTGACGCCAGGCGAATCGCATAGTCAATTGAATGAGCAAGGCTTAATTCGCTGGAGATTCCTTTTCCAGCCAGGTCAAAGCCTGTTCCATGGTCCACAGACACTCTTATAATTGGAATACCAAGTGTGATATTTACCCCTGATACAGCATCCCATTTTTTAAGCTCCTTATTATATTGAAAGCCCTTAACCTTTAAGGGGATATGTCCCTGATCGTGATACATTGCAACAACAATATCATACCAGCCGCCTAAGGCTTTTGAAAAAATAGTATCAGGAGGTGTGGGGATTCCTTCGGGTATGCAGATACCTTCTGCTATGGCCTCATCAATTGCTGGTTGAATCTCTTCGATCTCCTCTGTACCAAACAGACCATTTTCTCCGCAATGGGGATTTAATCCAGCTACTCCGATTTTCGGATTTTCGATACCAATGGCTTTACAGCCCTCATTTGCAATTCTAATTACTTCTAACACTCTGGCTTTTTTCACTCTATCACAGGCCTGACGAAGAGAAACATGAGTGGATACATGGACCACCCTTAAATCTTCATGGGCCAGCATCATGGTATATCGATCGGTATGAGTGTATTCTGCATAGATTTCCGTATGTCCTGAGTAATGATGTCCAGCCATGTTGATTGCTTCTTTATTTAATGCATTGGTTACCGTTGCATCAATGGATCCATTCATTGCCAGTTCAATTACTTTGACAACATATTGAAATGCTGCTTCGCCGCACATCTTAGATATTTTCCCATAGATATGCTTTTCCATATCAACCAGACCCATGTCATAAACATCAATGGTTCCATATTCAAAGACTGCATCTTCCACCTTCTTAACCCCATGGATTTTAATTTCATTTTCCTTATTCAGTCTTTTTACGATTTCTTCCATACAACTGGCATCCCCGATTATGATAGGACGACACGTTTCATATACCTTTTTATCCAGCAATACCTTTACGGATAACTCAGATCCATTACCAGCCGGATCACCCATAGTGATTCCAATAATCGGTCTTTTCTTCATTGTCTCACCTTCCTTATTTAAGAACCTTTAAGTAAATATTTCTTATATCTTCAAGGCTTAATTCCTTCCTATTATTAACAAGTAATCTCTGTTGTTTGCTTCCTGCTTCTACTAAAGTTTCTAAATCTTCCTTCTTAACACCAAATTCTTTTAGATCTGTAGGAATGTTGGTGGTTTTCACAATATCAGCAATCTGATCAATGACATACTGTGCTTTCTCAGCCTGGGTTTTTACTGGTATACCATGGAATACCGCATCATATAACTTAGCAAGTCTGTCTTCACATGCATCTTTATTAAATTCCATAACATGCGCAAATAAAATAGCATTGGATACACCATGAGCAATATGATATTTTCCTCCAAGGGGGTAAGATAGCGCATGAACTGCTGTTGTACCGCTTCCAGTAATGGCGACACCACCATAAAAGGCACCTAAGAGCAGATTGTTTTTTGCTTCTAAATTATCAGCATCATCATATGCTTCTCTGATATTATTAAAAATTAATTTAGCTCCTGCAAGCGCATAGGTGTCAGATAATGGAGTTGCTTTTTTTGATGTATAACACTCGACAACGTGAGCCAGTGCATCCACACCAGTCGCTGCAACGATTGATCTTGGAAGCTTCTTGATGAAATTTGCATCAAGGATTACGTAATCCGGAATCATATTGTCATTAACAATTCCTTTTTTCGATTGTTCTTCTGGAATTGCAACAATTGCATTACAAGTCGCCTCGGAGCCAGTACCGCAAGTAGTAGGAATCATGATTGTTTTCAGTTGTTTTCTTGCCTGTGTCGGATCATTGAGTAAATCTTTTACGGTGTATGTGGCACCTTTTAAAACAGAGCAAAGTTTTGCAACATCCATAACGCTGCCACCACCAATGGCAATGATCAAATCACCATCATAATCCTCGGCTTCTTTTATCACTCTTTCTGCATCCTGATAAGCAGGTTCTGGTATCAAATCATCATATACCTTATACTGCGTATTCATTTCATCGAAATGGTTTGTCAAAATATCTAAGAGTCCATGTTCACGTATCCCTTTATCTGTAAATATAATAATTTTCTTTGAATCTTCTTTCTTTATTATGGCATTTACATGTTCAATACTTCCTGGTCCGCCATATACGCAAGATGGAATTTTAATTTGGTAGCTCATTTCAGTTCCTCCTAGTTATTTTCTCGTCTCAATATAAAACATTTTTTTCATATACCTATCTTACACTATCACAGTGTGGCGATTCAAGCGATATACTTTCCAATTTACGTCTTATATTAATACATATTATTTTTAAATCGTTGCTTTTTGCGACATTTGATCATATAATAAGATTAAAATCAACGAACAAAACAGTTTTTACACATTGGGAGAGCTTATGCAGAAGGTTAAGATACTTGTCATTGCCCCATACGAGGGAATGACAGAAATATTTGAGAATATTTCCAAAAATCGTGAAGATATAGAATTGACAATTCAAACTGGAGATTTAAATACCGGGCGAAAAATTGTTGAAAACTTAGCTCATAAGAATTATGATGTCATTATTTCAAGAGGTGGTACGGCTGAGCTGATTCGATCCTCTGTGGAAATTCCCGTTGTTGATATTTCGATTTCGGGCTACGACATTCTTCGTAGTATTAAAATGGCCGAAAGTTACTCTGGCAAGCTTGTGATTGCTGGATTTTCCGGAATTACCAAGCAGGCAAGGGTGCTCTGTGATCTGCTTCAATATGATATTAACATAATTACTTTTACAAGCGAGGATGGTGCACTTGCTGCTCTTCGCCAGGCAAGAAGCAACGGCGCATCTCTGGTACTTTGTGATATGACTGGTGCAAATTATGCAAAAATATTAAATATGAACTCCATTCTCATAACTTCAGGTACGGAAAGCATTAACGATGCCATCAATGAAGCGAAAAAAATAGTCCATTCTTCCAATCATGTGCACAAGCAAAAGAATCTTTTTCAGAGCCTTCTCACGGATGAGGACCGGGAGTTCCTGATTTATGATCCTGCAGGTTCTCTATGGTTTTCAAGCTTTTCTATTGACGGAATGAATGTATCGCTGATGAATGTGGTTCAAACATACTTAAAAGCCTTCTTAAAGGTTCCAAACCAAAGTGTTGCCAGACAGATACGTGATAAAGTTTACACGTTCACATGCCGTCATCTCTATATTGATGAGCAAAAATATACTGCTATCATTATAAACCAAAAGCCTGCACTTTTTACGGAGGATGACATTGGAATCACCATTTATAATAAACCAGATTCGGATTCTGCAAATTTTTCAAGCTTCTTTGGAGGTTCCAATAAAATCGGTATTACCGCTCATATCATAGAGGAATACAGTAAAAGCTATCTGCCCGTTTTAATTACGGGAGAAGATGGCACTGGCAAAGATAAGGTGGCATCTCTTATGTACGAAAATGGTCCATATAGTACATCACCTTTTTATGTCATAGACTGTAAATTTATCAGCGAGCGTAAATGGAACCATATTATGAATAATGAGAATTCTCCTCTTGCAGATGTACATTCTACCATATACATTAAAAATATCTGCATGCTCTCTCATTCTCAGCTTGAAAAACTATTTCACTATATCGATCACACTGACCTGGTAAAACGAAATCGCATGATATTCTCTCTTTTGATTACCAATGAGATATCCCCAGAAGCAACAGCCATGAAAAATCACTTAGAAAAGCGACTCTCCTGTTTGACCTTAAATCTGCTTCCACTAAGAGAGAGGAGTGACGATATCCCCAGCATTACCGCATTATATCTTCATAAATTAAATGTATCACTCGGAAAACAGATTATTGGTTTAGAAGCAGAGGCCATGGAACTTTTCACTGCTTTTCCCTGGACTCACAACTTAGATCAACTGCAGCACGTGCTTAAGGAACTTGCTGTAGTTACGAAAACGCCTTATATCACCTACAACGATGTGAAATATTTCCTTGATCAGGAAACACCAAAAATACCCTCGCTTCCTTCCTCTGACTTTGATCTAACTCAGACTCTAGATGAAATCAACTATCAAATTATATTAACTGTATTGGCTGAGGAGCACGAAAATAAAGAAAAGACTGCAAACAGACTTGGAATCAGCCGCAGTACACTATGGAGAATATTGAAGACTCATAATGGGATATAGATTAGATTTAGATTCGAGAATCCTGCAAGCAGGATTCTCGAACTGAGGAAAGTTGCGTTAGCAAAATCTACCGATGACACGAAAACGCATTCTGTAGAGATTTATAATAAAAAAGCATTTTTCTATAAGAGATTTATTTTCCTTGGTCTTTATCACGGCTCAACGTAATATTGAAATCCTGCATCAGTAATCATCTTGATGGTATCATCAATGCCCTGACCATCAGCCGTCAAATAACCGGATGCGAAAATGGAATCTGCTGCGCAGAACATCTGCTTTTCTCTTCCTTTTAGATAAACCTCTCTGCCTGCTGCACAACGAATGTCCGACTGCGGGCATAAAAGGCGGGCAAGGCATAAGACCTTTAAACAATAATCCCCAGTTAAATATGAAGTATCTTTATGCTCCAGGCCTGTTCCTTCTAATGGAATAAGGAAATTGATTGGAACTGCCTTAGGCTGTATGGACTGTATCTGAAAAAGCATATCAACCACATCCGTGTTAGTCTCTCCCAATCCGATGATTCCTCCACAACATAATTCAAAACCAAGGCTTTTCAGTCTCTTAATATTGTCCAGGCGTTCCTCATACGTATGGGAGGTGCAGATATTGGGATAATGCTTTCTGCTGGTATTCAGGTTATGATTGATTCTGTCCACACCTGCTTCTCTTAACATCACTGCCTGTTGCTCCGTCAAAAAGCCGATAGAACAGCATATGGGGCTGTTGGTTTCTTTTTTCAGCATTCTTACTTCATCAGCAAATTCCCTGATCTCTTCATCTGAAAAACGGATTCCGCTTAAGCCAATACAATGACGGGCCAAATTCTTCTCCTTTACCGTATATCCGTCCTGTTGCAGCTTCTCATAGGTAATTAGCCTGTATTTGTCAATATCAGCTTTGGAATCCCTGGATTGAGCACAATAGGTACAATTTTGGGAGCAGTCTCCGCTTCGTGCGTTGGTGAGGAGGTGAATTCCTACGGTATTTCCCTTATACTTTTTTCTAATTTCATATACCTCTTCTAAAAGAACTGGAAGCTCCTTGTCCGGCAATTCTAACATGGATAATGCCATCTCTCTTGTCATATTCTTAAGATCATACTTCATGTTCCTACTCTCCTTTTATTATCTCATAACCGGATACAGCTTTTTTATCAGCGATATACTTAGAACGGTCTTCAAACAGTCTCCCGCCAGAAATGGCAGAACACAAACCAATAAAGCTGCCACAAAACCGGTACCAGTGATGAAGCAATACCACAGTGTTCCAAATAGATATGTAAGTATCCAGCCAGCATATATGGAGACAGCCATTGCTTTCATGGATTTTTTCCCAAACCGTTCCATTAAAAATCCACTAAGATAGGCAGAAAAAATGTAGGCAATGATATATCCCCCTGTAGGACCAAATATCCGCCCAGGACCACCAGAGAATCCGGAAAAGACCGGCAGCCCTATTACTCCCAATAAAACATATACGAGCTGACTTACAGCCCCATATCTGGCTCCTAAAAGGCCTGCGGCTGTATAGGTGGACAAATGGGTCAGATTAACCGGAACGGGACCAATGGGAATGGTAATTTGAGCGAATACTGCATTTAAAGCGGCAAAGAAAGCACATAGAACCCATTTTCTGCTTGTTGTAATCATGATCATAACCTCCTGATGTAATTTCAATTCTTTGCCATTATACAAAGACACTCTCTTATTGTCAACCATTTTATTGTTTTAGGTTTACAATTGAACTCTCCACAAAAAACAATGCAAAACAGCGTCTTGCTCCGGTTTTAAGCAGAACAAAACGCTGTTTTCATTATCCTTTTGGTATGGGTAAGATTTTTGGTTTAACTATTATTTCTCATAAAGAAATTCTTCTGGCAGCGTTACCTTAAAATCACGAGCCAGATCACGGAAATTACCTGCTGTGATGGTCTGCAGCTTATCCGGTCTTATGGAGAGAACCTTTACGAGAATTTCAGCAGATTTCTCCACCGTATGCATCAGGCCAAAGGTTAAGTCAAAGTCTTCTCCAGAGGCAAACAAACCGTGATGAGCCCAGATAGCCACATCATACTTTTTCATAAGCTCGCTGGTAGCCACTGCAATTTCACGTCCGCCCGGCACCATCCAGCCTACTACACCAACACCCGCTGGGAATACCACGGGGCATTCGGTAGCCATTTCCCATAATTCTCTTGTAAATATCTTATCCTCTAAGGGAAGAACAAAGGTAAGGGCAATGATGTTGGTTGGGTGGGCATGGTAAATGACCCTGTGTGCTCCGCCTGTGGCTTCCTTTTTTACCTCATGGTTCATCAAATGAGAAGGAAGTTCACTGGTTGGGCGTCCGCCTTTTGTCAGTCCCCAAAGGATTCTGTAGTTTTCTCCGCTTTCATCCAGTTCTATGATGCAGGTATTGACTTCCGGCTCAAGAATTACATTGCGGAAATACTTTCCGCTTCCCGTTACCATAAAGCACTCCCCGGAAAGCCCCTTTACCGTTGTTCCAATGGGCTGCCATGGAGCATCAAAGGTAAGCTCCTCTTTAATAGAATCCACCTCTTCCGGCTTGATCCGGTAGCTTAAGTTGCCGCCGTTTCTCTCATGCCAGTTCTGTTGAAATCCATCATCACACAAACGGATAAAGCCTTTTACAAATTCTGCATCTAAAATTTTCATGTTCTTTTTCTCCTTATTTCCGGTTTAACAGTACGTCTTTTTCATAAGCAGCCACTGTTTTAAACCAGTCTTCCTTAGCCGGGACTCCATTTAGCTCACAGAAATAGTTCCACACATCTCCAATGGGATAAAGCTTTAATTCTTCCTGAAGCATCATAAGCTCCGTAAAGCTTCTGGTATTTTGAAGCTCAGCCAGTTTTTCATTTGGTAAAAGCAGTGCATTTAACAAGGCCTTCTGCATGTTTCTCATTCCAACCACCCAGGCACTGATGCGATTAATGCTGGCATCGAAAAAGTCAAGGGCTAAAAGCACACGGTCTGAGCCGCCGCGGATAATTTCTTTTGCAATTTCCTTTGTCTCATCATCAAATAAAACTACGTGGTCACTATCCCAGCGCACCGGTCGTGTTACGTGCAGGGCAACCTTGTCAAAGAATAAAAGCATGGATGAAATCTTATCTGAAACCACCTCGGTCGGATGATAATGTCCGCTGTCAAGGAGGCAGAGGATGTCATTTTTAGAGGCGTAGTTCATATAGAATTCATGGGAGCCTACGGTACAGCTTTCCATACCGATTCCAAATACCTTTGATTCCACGGCTACAAGCACCTTTGTTTTATCATACTCCATGGAAAGGATCTGGTCCAGAGAATCCTTAAGTCTTGCTCTTGGAGAGGTACGGTCAGCAGGAATGTCCTTAAATCCGTCAGGAATCCAGATATTCATGGTACAAGGGGTTCCCTGCTCTGTGGCTAAATACTCTGAAATTCGGATGCATGCTTTTACATGGTCGATCCAGAATGAGCGAATCTTAGGATCTTCGCTTGATAAGGTGGCATGCTCTGCATTGGCATGTGAGAATAATGTGGGGTTAAAATCAATGCCAATGCCCCGTTCCTTTGCAAACTCTACCCATTTTTTAAAATGCTTTGGTTCCAGCTTATCTCTGTCAGCCCATTCTCCTTCTTCAAATATGGCATAGCTGGCATGTAAGTTAATGCGGTGCTTTCCAGGAATCAAGTTTAATGCCTGATCCATATCCGCCATTAATTCCTGTGGGTTTCTGGCACGGCCCGGATAATTTCCGGTGGTCTGGATTCCTCCGGAAAGAGCGCCTGCCCCATCAAATCCAGTTACGTCATCCCCCTGCCAGCAGTGCATGGAAATGGGAATCGCCTTTAATGCACTTATAGCGGCATCGGTATCCACACCAATCCCTTTGTAGCTTTCTTTTGCTGCCTCATATCTCTCTTTTATTGTCATCGCTTTCCTTCTCCTTTTCCCTATTAATCCAGATGAAATACTGGTGTTAAGCCAACCGAAACCGGACTGTTATCCGGATTGGTCTTCATAATGTCTGCCATGAAATCCCACCATTTGCGGTTGATGGCAGTATCGGCTGATTCAGCCCACCGCTCTTCGTCCTCAATTTCAATGTATCCGTAGAGTACGTTGGTCTCTTCGTCTAAGAAGATGGAATAATTATGGCCGCCGCACTGGCGTATCATCTCTTTCATCTCCGGCCAGAGCATGTTATGTCTTTTTTCATATTCCTCTGCCATTCCTTCATTTAGATACATTTTAAATGATTTTCGGATCATAAATTTCCTCCTTTATTTTTTCCCTTTTTGGGGCCTGTATTCCTTTACTGTAAAAGAACGGTATACGCCTTCTCTTGCCTGCTTTAAATCGTCAAATTCATGGAACGAAAGCATCTGAGCCAGTAAGTTTCCAATGGCAGTTGCCTCTCCTGGTCCTGCATAGACGGTTCTTCCAGTCATATCTGCTGTCAGCTGGTTTAAATATTCCGCTTGGGAGCCGCCGCCTACCACATGAATGGCAGGATATGTTTTCCCGGTAATGGACTCTAATTCCTTGATCGTTTTTTCATAACAGACTGCCAGACTGTTATAGATAACCGCTGAAATCTCCCCCGGTGTCTTTGGCTCCTGCTGATTGTGATTTCTGCAATACTCCCTTACTGCCTGTATCATGCTCTCCGGTGCCAGAAATACGCTGTCATTACAGTCTACGAGAGAAGAGATGGATTCCCTGGAAGCCATATCACAAAGCTGTGCAAAGGAATATTCCTCTCCTTGCCTGGAAAGCTCTTTTCTTACGGACTGAATCATCCAAAGTCCCATGATATTTTTTAAATACCGGTAACGGTAGTCATAGCCGCCCTCGTTGGTAAAATTTGCTTCCATGCTTTTGACGGAACAATCTGCTTTTAAAAGCTCTGTGCCCATGAGGGACCAGGTACCGGAGCTGATATAAAGAAGGTCTTCCATGGAACCGCCTGGGACCACAGGAACAGCCATTACGGCTGATGCCGTATCATGAGTGGCAGGAAGCACTACCTGACAATCAAAGCCTACTTCTTCTATTATTTGAGGAGCCAGCCCGCCTGCCAGTGTTCCTGGCATGGAAAGGGGTAAAAACAGCCCCTCTGGAAGTCCCAGGCTCTGAATTAAATCATAATCCCAGGTTCCTGTCTCCGGACTCACCAGCTGTGTGGTGGTAGCATTTGTGTATTCCTGCTTTTTTACTCCGGTAAGGAGATAATGAAAATAATCCGGAATCATTAAAAATGTTTCTGCCTCTTTTAAATGCTCAGGAGTTTGTTTCTTTACTGCCATCAGCTGATAAATGGTATTAAAAATCTGCTTCTGGATTCCGGTTCTTTCATAAAGGCTTAGAAGAGGTATAGTCTTATATACTTCCTCATCCATCCCCTTTGTGCGGTCATCCCGGTATCCAACGGCTTCGGAAAGAAGCTTTCCTTCCCGGTCAAGGAGAACAAAATCCACAGCCCAGGTATCAATGCCCATGCTCACAGGTATCTTACCTAGCTTTTTACACGCTTTCATGCCTTCTTTGATTTCTGCAAATAAGGACTCCACATCCCAGCAAAGCCTTTCCCCCATCCGTTTCATGCCATTTTCAAAGCGGTATATCTCCTCCAGAACCATGTTTCCATCTTTTACAGTTCCAAGAATATGACGTCCGCTGGAAGCACCAATGTCTACGGCAAGATAGTATTTCTCCATGCTTACCCCTCCTAGTTTTCTTATTCTAATCATAGTTTATTTTTCTATAAAAAATAAGGACGCTGTTTATTTAAAACAACGTCCTTATTTGCACATCATCGCGATGATACAATTACAAGCTTCTCTTCTATATAACGAATAAAATCTTCCAGCATCTTTGATTTTCTCTTGTTTTTCGAATAGATAAACCATGTATTTCTAAGTACCGGAGCTCCATTTCTTTTTGTCAAGGGAGTCAGGCAAAGATCATGTTCGTTCACAAAGTTACTGGGAAGAAAACATAAAGTATACCCTAGTCCCTTGCCAATCAGTTGCCAGGCGAAATCAATAAACCCCACTTCCATACCCAAAGGGGGAGCTGTATGAAAACGCTCTTGCCACCAATCACCTAAAAGCTCCTTGGTTCGGTCATTGGTGCTGTATGCAATCCACTGCAGACCGGGAAGCTGGTCCATATCAACCTTTTCCTTGGTAATGAGATATGCCTGATCCTCAGCAATCAGAGCTTTATTGACAGCGCCCTCATAATCACCGCGGATAAAAGCAACGTCTACCGCTTCCTCTAACATCTTTCGGAACAGGATATTGCTTTGATCATTCACAATGTGAAAATTTACATTGGGGTGGGTTTGATTGTATTGGTATAAAACATCAGTCAGGGTATATTTACTATAGGTGTAGGAAGAGCCTATAACAATAGTCTCTTCACCGCTTTCTTTTAATTCAGCCAGTCCCCGATTGGTCTCTTTCATAAAATCCAGATATACATTTGCCTGGTTTGCCAGAAATTCGCCTTCTTTCGTAAACTCCAGGCCCTTTGGGGTTCTGTTTACAATGGTCACCTGAAATTCTGACTCCATCTGCTTCAGCCTTTTTGTGAGGGAAGGCTGGGTCATAAATAACAGGCTGGCCACCTTTGACATATTTGGATTTTTGTAAAGCTCATACAGGATCACCCAATCAGAATCTTTCATTGCCTTTACCTCTTTGTCCGTTTCCTCCATTTTATCAGACCTTTTCCTTCCATACAAGGAGGAAGTTACACGTGAAAAAGAGGTTATCCTATTTGATCTATGGTATTAAGAAGGTAATCCGTAAATTCAGCCGCACTGGCATCTTCTTTTCTGGTCGTGACCACTGTTTTTTTCTCTGTCACCGTACAAATATTGAGTGCCTGATCCAAAAGTGCTTTCTTTTCTCCATATCCAATATGCTGGAGCATCTGCCCCATAGCCCGGATTAAGCTGCATGGATCTGCATATTCCCCTCTGCCCTGGGACATTAAATAGGGGGCTGTCCCATGGATTGCTTCAAACATGGCATATTGATTGCCTATATTGGCAGACGAGGCAGTGCCAAGTCCTCCCTGATGTTCCGCTGCAACATCCGTGACAATATCCCCATATAAATTAGGAAGAATGATTACTTCCATTTCTTTATTAAATTCCGGGTCCATCATTTTGGCACACATGGCATCCACGAACCGGTCCTGAACTTTAATTTCCGGGTATTCCTCTCCCACCTTATGAACCATTTTACTGAAGTTTCCGTCGGTCAGTTTGACGATATTTGCTTTTGTCACCACAGTAATATTCTTTTTTCCATTCTTTCTTGCAAAGTCAAACGCAGCTTTCGCAATGCGTTCACTGCCTCTTGTTGTCTGGATCTTAAAATCAATTGCAAGATCTTCATTCACCTGAATTCCCTTGTTCCCCCAGATATACTCTCCTTCAATATTTTCCCGGAAGAATGTCCAGTCAATATTTTTTTCTGGTATCTTTACTGGGCGGACTGCTGCAAACAGGTCCAGCCCTCTCCTTAGCAGACTGTTGGCACTGATGAGATTTGGCAGCCCGTCTCCTTCCTTAGGCGTTACCATGGGGCCTTTTACCAGAACATGACATTTTTTAATCTCTTTCAATACCTCCTCAGGCAGGCTGTTCCTTTTTTCCACCCGGTTTTCAATGGTCATTCCTTCTATGGTCCTTAATTCTATTTTCCCCTGGTCAATTTCTTCTGAAACCAGCTTTTTCACCATCCGAAGCGCCTGTTCCATGATAATAGGACCAATGCCGTCTCCAGGCAGGATTCCCACTATGATCTTTGGAAGCTCATTAAAATCCGTCACTTCTGTATTGGATTTCATGCGCTCAATTCTTTCATACTCTCCTTGAATCAAGCTTCCGAAGGTCTCCTCGGCTATTTTTCTACAATCCATGATTTCTCCTTTTACTCCGGCCATATCTTATGCCTCCTTTGTCAGCTGCTTTTTTAAATAAGCCAGCTGTCCTCCGTTTAAGACGACCTCCATCTCATTGTCCGTTATTTCAAGCTTCACATCAAACAGAAAATGGCGTGTTTTATTCTTTATGGTTACGGTCCTTGTAGGAATCTGTTCCAGCAGGTTTTCAATTTCCAGTTCATCCTCCAGCTCCAATCCCTGGTAATCCTCAGAGTTTGCAAATATCATGGGAATGATGCCATGATTGATTAAATTCCCCTTATGAATTCTGGCGATGCTCTTTGCAATGACTGCCTTTACCCCAAGATACATGGGATTTATGGCCGCATGCTCCCTGGAAGAACCTTGTCCATAATTTTCTCCGGCAATAATAATGCTTTTCCCCATGGCTTTTGCGCGCGCCGCAAAATCAGGTGCATAGCGATGGTAGCAGTACTGCGACATCAGAGGGATATTGGAGCGCATGCTGCTGAATTCTGCACTTGCCGGTGTAATGTCATCTGTGGAAATGTTATCTCCGCCTTTTAAGCTGATGGGGGCGCACAGATATTGCTCCGGTGCATCGGGTATTGGAAGGGGCTTAATATTGGGGCCCCGCACCACAGAAACTTCCACCCCTTCCTCCTCTGAAAGGGGCTTAATGAGCATTCCGTCATCAATTCCAAATTCTTCAGGCTCTCTTACCTCTCCCAGTTTCCAAATTTCTTCTCCCATAATATCCTCTGCCGTAGCAAAGGTACCTGCAATGGCGGTAGCGGCAGCGCTTTCTGGGCTTACCAAATAGATTTCAGCCGTGGGATTTCCTGCTCTTCCTATAAAATTCCGGTTGGTGGTACGAACGGCAATTCCTTTGGTGGCAGGAGTCTGCCCGATGGCACAACAGGGACCGCAGGCAATTTCCAGCATCCGCACTCCTGCATCAAGCAGCATATCAATATATCCATCCTGCATCAGCTTTTTATATATCTGTTTTGACGCCACTGCACAGGTACAGCTTACCGTTTCATTTACCAGATGACCCTTTAATACCAGTGCAGCTTTTGCGATATCAGAATAACTGGCATTGGTGCAGCTTCCGATAAATACCTGCTGCACAGGCTTTTTTTCCACATCTCGGATACGCTTCACGTTATCTGGCTGGTGGGGGCAGGAAACCAAAGGCTCCAGCTCACTTAAATTGATTTCCATACAGTCATCATATTCCGCATCTAAATCAGGAAGCAGCTCTTTGTAATCCTGTTCACGCCCCTGGGAGGCTAAAAACTTACGAACCTGTTCATCTGCTGGAAAGATTGATGTTGTTGCCCCCGTTTCTGCCCCCATATTTGCAATGGTTGCCCTGGCAGAGACTTCTAATGCCTCCGCACCTGGTCCTACATATTCATATACATTTAAAAGGCCGCCTTTGATGCTGACACGGCGCAAAAGCTCCAGAATGATTTCCTTGGAATTACAGCCCGGCTTTAATGCACCAGTCAGATTCACCTTGATAACCCTTGGCATGGTAAGGCGCATGGGAACTCCTGTCATTGCGGTAGCCACATCCATGCCCCCGACTCCGATACAGAGCATGCCAATGGAGCCACCATGAGGCGTATGGCTGTCACCGCCCATACTGATTTTCCCCGGAACTCCAAACCGGGCCACATGGACCGAATGGCAGATTCCGTTGCCTGGACGTGATACATAGACTCCGTAGCGTTTTGCAACGGACTGGAGATAAATGTGGTCATCCGGTGTTTTATGATCTACGTACAATAAGTTGTGATCCAGATAGCTGACGCTGCACTCAGTTTTTACACGGTCAATTCCCACCGCCTCGAAGGCAAGGTAAGTCATGACTGCATTGATGTCATGAGTCAGTGTCTGGTCCACCTTTACAAATACTTCCTCTCCAGGAATCATGTTTCCTGAAATTAAATGCGACTTAATAATCTTATGTGTTAATGATTTTCCCACAAGTATGCCTCCTTATATGACTCTCCTATGATTTTATCCTCCCTTTATGCCCCTTGCATAATGAAATTTAGGAATGCTCTTATAAAAAACAAGAATAGGTTTCTTTTGCCCTAAATATAAATAAAAAAAGACCAGAGCCCTTCTTAAAAGGTTCTGGCCTGATCATCGATTAACTTCTTATCATGAATGATTATAACACGTTAACTTCCATGATTATGTTATTCTGCTGGCTCCGTTTTTGATGAGATCAACAGTTCTTTTAAATCCATAATAGACATTTCGTGCTCGTCCAATATAGAGGATACTTCTTTAAACTGTTCCAGTTTTATCTTATCCTGAATTTCTTTTTCTTTTTCCTCTAATGTAACCAGACAATCCTTATACTGTTTCATGGATTCTCTTACCTCTTTTAATTCTTCGCTTAACTTCTCAAGCGGTGTCTTTCTTACTCCTCTTGGCATTTCGGTTCTCTCCTTTACAGAAATTATTTGTCAACCTTATATAACAAATATATGCCAACTCTATTTCTTTTATTACCATACATATCCATTTAAAAAAAGATTTAACTCAAACTTTTACTGGTATTTAAGATTTTACTTAAACGTTAAGTACAGGAATAGAACCATTTTTAAGAAGTGGAAAGTTTATAATTTAACAATGTATTCTAAGAATTAGCTGTTTTATTCTTTTCCCTGTATTCTTTCGGTGACATACTGTAATAACCTCGAAAGATTCTGTGGAAATAACTGGTGTTATCATAACCTACAGCTATGGAAATATCAGTAACAGATAACCTGGTATTGAGCAAAAGAAAGGAAGCCTGATTTAACCGTTTGATCTGCAATAGTTCCTTATAAGTCCGTCCGGTCAGCTTCTTTATGGCTCTGCTTAACCAGTATATATTATAGTTTAAGGATTTTGCCAGCTCCGTAAGTTCCCCTTCTTTATAATTTTCATCAATGAATGTAAGAACCTGAAAAATCAGCTTTTGTTCAAAGCCTTCTCTTGTATGGCTGATCTTATCGGTATAATGCATCAGCTGCAAAAACAAGAGCCCCATGGTTACCTGATTGATGCTTCTTTTATTGGGCTGGTCATAAAGCAAGGTCCATACCATATTTTCCACCAGATTTTGAATGGGAAGTACATCTGCTACCTGAAAATGAAGGTAGCTGGCATACCGGGGATCAAAACAGAGGCTGCCCACTAAAAAGTCCCGCAAAAGGTTTTCTTCTTCTCCCATCATCTCAAAGGCAGTATCAAAGAATTCAGGAAGAATGATGAAATTCACCGCAATATCACCCTCTCCTGCCGGGAGAATCTCCTGATCGGCATGCTGATTTAAAAACAGCAGCTCTCCTGTTTTTAAAACCACCCTTTCTCCATCAATGATATGAGTCGTCTCTCCCTTGCACATGTAAATCACTTCAATGTAATTATGCTTGTGCCTTGGAAAATGAACAAATCTGGTATGAGGCCGGATCCGAATCATTTTCCCATGTTCCAGCATCTTTTTGCTGTCGATGACCAGATCTCTGCCTTCTGTATACCGCTTTATGTCTATCTCTGTCCGGCCGTTTATGATTTCCCGTTCCTCATCCGTTATGACTCCAAGACGGTCTATGATTTCCTGATTCACAGGGCAAAGCCTCCTTTTAATCTGTTGAAAACTCAATAAAATTCTTCCACCGGTCTTCTTTTATGCCGCTCTCACTTAAGGTATAGGCGTGATTTTCATCCTGGTCTGCCATCCGTTTATAAATGACCTTTCCCTCATCGTCATTTTCCTGTATCCAGCGGTCATCTGGCACAATCACACCATCGGCCGTCTGGAAATCCCATTTGGCAGTCTCACCAGAAGCATTGGTGGTAGTATAAATCACTTCCCCTTCCATGAGATCGTTTTTAAAATTCCCTTCTTTCGCACTTTTCTTATTAATGTCTCCGATTGCTCCGTCATAGTAATTATAGCCGCTGGCTCCGCTTCCGTTCATCCTTCCCTGAGACCAGGTACCGTAAGAGTAATCATACCGTTTTCCTTCGTCAAGGGTAATCACCTGGAGAGCCGTACACTGCCCCTGAGGCAGCCCACCCTCAAATTCTCCATAAAAAACTGTAGTTGGCTTTAAAAACACCATACCTTTTGTTCCAGTCATCTCCTTTGATAAAACGGTTCCATCATACATCATGGGAAATTCTGTAAAGGTAAGCCCATAGCTGTCTATCAGCCTGGCTGCTCCTTCCAAATCTCCGCTATCAAAATACGAAGTAAGGCTATCTAAAAACTCTTTATCCGCCTCCGTAAGGGGAATTTCTGCCTTATCAGGTACGGATTCCCCGCCGGCTTTCGCCTTTTTCACGGGAGCTTCTTTTAGCGCAGGCGCCGGCGTCTGTTTCCCATTTTGAAGAGTTCCTGCCACGGATAAGAGAAATAACAAAAGAGCGGTCAGTCCTATGGCAGCCAGTACCCGGAAATTTTCCTGTTTTTTTATTTCGTTCCATTTGTGATTCACAGCATCCCTCCCTCTATTCTTCCACCCTCCAGGCCTTTTTAAGAAGCTCTAGTCCTGTGACAATCTCTTCTTCTTTCAGGCTTGCAAAGCCCAGTACTATGGTTGGTGGGTAGTTATTATGTTCCTCATGAATAAAGTATCCTGACATTCCATATACCTTAACTCCCGCCTGTTCTGCCTGATTTATAAGCTCTTCTTCGGTCCGTCCCTTTAAATCCGTAAGCAGCAGATGAAGACCTGCGTATTCTCCCTTTATCAGAAACTGTTCCTCAAATGGCTTAAGACCTGTAATTAAAGCATCATGCTTTGCCTTATATACGGCTCTCATCCGGTTTAAATGACGCTCATAGTGGCCTTCCTCCATAAACTGATAAAGAATATTCTGGTCGATACGGGAAACCGTGGAGGCATAAAAGCTTACCTTTTCCCGGTAAACTGACAGCAAAGATTTTGGAAGCACCATATAGCTCACCCGAATGGCGGGTGCGATGGATTTAGAAAAGGTCCCGATGTAAATGACCTTATCCTTCTGATCCATACCCTGTAAGGCTGGAATGGGCTGTCCCTTATAGCGGAATTCACTGTCATAATCGTCTTCAATCAAATATCTGCCTTCTTTTTTACAGGCCCAGGAAAGAAGCTCCTGGCGGCGCTTCACCGGCATGACAATTCCAGTTGGATACTGGTGGGAGGGCATAACATAGGCGGTATCGGCTCCGCTTTCCTCTAAAAGTCTCACATCCATTCCCTGCTGGTCCATGAATACAGGGACTACCTGATAGTTTAAGCTGTAAAAGACCCGGTAAGCCTGTTTGTAGGTCGGATTTTCCATGGCTATAATCCGGTCACTGGAGAGAATCTGGGACAGCAGCATAAGAAGGTATTCGCTTCCTGCACCAACAATGATCTGCTCCGCCAGGCAATTAACGCCTCGGGCAGAATGAAGATAGGTGCGGATGGCTTCCCGAAAACCGGCCTCTCCTTTCGGATCCCCGGTAACAAACATCTCTCTGTTATCATCCACCAGGGTGTTTTTCGATATCTTCCTCCAGGTATTGAAGGGAAATGCACCAAGATCAATTCCCCTTGGAGAAAAATCCACAAGAAAGCCTGACCCAGTCCTTAAATCGGGTAAGCCTGATTGTAACAGGGAGGCCCCCTTTTCTTTTGATTCCTGACCGGTATGCACCAGACCATCAATTTCCAAGACGTAATAGCCTTTATAGGGAACCGCCTCAATATAGCCTTCTGACAGCAATTGTTCGTATGCCATCTGGGTGGTGCTCCGGCTCACCTTTAAATGCTCCGCCAATAATCTGGTGGAAGGAAGACGGGTTGCCGGCTTTAGATTACCTTTCTTTATCTCTTCTTTGATATAAGTGTAAATCTGGCTGTAATAGGGAAAACCAGCTTGATTTTTAAGAGGAATCATCAGCTCCAAGATATCGCCTCCTTTTTGCTTCCAATGGAAAAAATGCCCCACGCCCTTTCTTTCCTCGGTCATGCAGCACTTCTTCCTTTGACCGGCATCTAGCCTGTCATCATTATTTTGTTATTTTAAAGGAACTCTTTAAGGATACAATCCGGTTAAATACTAAATGCTCTGGTGTGCTGTCTTTACAGTCCACACAGAAAAATCCGTTTCTAACAAACTGGAAGCTGTCATAAGCTCTTGCTTTTGCAAGCTCAGGTTCCACAAAGCATTTCTCTATAATGGTCAGAGAGTTGGGATTTAAGTTTAAGCTTCCGTCTTCGTTTAATTTCCCTTTTTCTTCATCCACAATGTTTTCATACAGACGGCATTCTGCCACTTCAGCCGTTTTTGCTGCTACCCAGTGAATGGTGCCCTTTACCTTTCTTCCTTCAAAGCCGGAACCGCTTCTTGTCTCAGGATCATAGGTACAGTGTACGACCGTTACATTGCCGTCTGCATCTTTTTCACAGCTTGTACAGGTCACAAAGTAAGCATTCATAAGGCGAACTTCATTGCCGGGGAAAAGGCGGAAATACTTTTTCACAGGCTCTTCCATAAAGTCTTCCCGTTCAATATAAAGCTCTTTGCCAAATGGTATCTTTCTCTCTCCAAGCTCCGGATTTTCCAGGTTATTGGGAGCATCCAGATACTCAATGGTATCTTCCGGATAATTATCGATGACAAGCTTAATGGGATCTAAAATAGCCATCACTCTTGGCTTTTTCAGCTTTAAATCTTCCCGGATACAATATTCAAGCATGGCATAATCCACGGAACTGTTGGCTTTTGAAACACCTACTAAATCCACGAACATACGAAGTGCTTCCGGAGTATAGCCTCTTCTTCTTAAAGCTGCAATAGAAACAAGACGAGGATCATCCCATCCATCTACAACGTTATCCTCAACCAGCTTCTTTATATACCGCTTACCGGTTATTACATTGGTAAGATAAAGCTTTGCAAATTCGATCTGACGGGGAGGATTTGGATATTCACATTCCTTAACCACCCAGTCATAAAGAGGTCTGTGGTCTTCAAATTCCAGCGTACAGATAGAATGAGTAATGTTTTCAATAGCGTCCTCAATGGGGTGGGCAAAATCATACATGGGATAAATGCACCATGCATCTCCGGTATTATGATGGGTCATGCGGGCCACACGGTAAATAACCGGATCACGCATGTTAATGTTTGGAGAAGCCATATCAATCTTCGCACGGAGCACCTTTTCTCCGTCCTTGTATATTCCAGCCTTCATCTCTTCAAACAGCTTTAAGTTTTCTTCCACACTTCGGTTTCTGTATGGACTCTCTTTTCCCGGAGTTTTGAAATCACCGCGGTATTCTCTGATTTCCTCCGCAGTTAAATCACAGACAAATGCTTTTCCTTTTTTAATTAAAAGAACGGCACAGTCATACATTTCCTGAAAATAATTGGAAGCAAAGAAAAGGCGGTCTGAAAAGTCAGCTCCCAGCCACTTTACGTCTTCCATAATGGATTCCACGAATTCTGTCTTCTCTTTTGTCGGGTTTGTATCATCAAAACGGAGGTTGAATTTTCCACCATACTTCTGAGCCAGGCCATAGTTAAGCAATATAGACTTTGCATGTCCAATATGCAGATAACCGTTTGGTTCCGGAGGAAATCTCGTTTGCACGTGATTATAAACTCCTTCGGAAAGATCCTTGTCTATCTCCTGTTCAATAAAGTTTTTAGAAACAATTTCTTCTTTGTTATCTTCCATCTCTCTTCCTCCATGTCAGTATTTCCAATAATACATTATCATACCATACTTCATCCATTTAGAAAAGGGGGAAAAGAACAGGGATTTGCTCATTTTTACTTTCTTCTGGCGGATTCCCATATTTCTATTTTCTCTTCATACTGCTGGTTGATCCAGTCCACGGCCTGTTCCCGTCCTTCTTCCGAAAATGGAAAGACTTCTTTTGTTTTTTGTTCGTCAGGAGTTGCCTCATAACAGTAAGGTTCCGGGTATACCGTAGCTTCCAGTCCCTCTTCTTCTTTTTTGATCCGGTAGCGCATTCCCATCATGCTTCCGGTGTACGCTTCTTTTTTAAAAAACTGTATGGGCACGAATGTCTCTTTTTTTAGCATGGCCTTCTCCTTATTTCAGTAAATCAATTTCGTTCAGCATCTCATCGCACCATGCGATGGCAGACTCTGCAGAACGGATTCCATATCTTAGGGGGGCATATAGGAAGAATCCCTGCTGTGTTTCCAGAGCCCCTTCCTTTTGTTTCATATATTCTTCCATTTTACCATATCCATCGAGTTTTTTCACGTAATCTTCTTTGTATTTTAAAATCATGCTCCTGATCTCATCTTTATGAAGATCCTTGGAGAAGGATAGCTTTAACAGAAACTCCGATCTGGCAGGCTGATAATGGGCCGGTTCTTTTAGCCAGCTTAAGAATTCCTCTCTGCCTTTTCCGGTTATGGCATACTTCTTTTTCCTGTCATTCGTCTCCTCTTCCACCCGCTCTATGAGACCTTCCTCCTGCAGCGCTTTGAGCACCGGATAGATATGGCCGTAATTCTCATTCCAGAAATGGGCGATGATCCGGTCGCAGTATTTCTTAATATCATAGCCAGTACAGGGGGAACTATTTAAGACACCTAAAATAGCGTAGCGTGTTTTATTCTTCACTGACATCTTTTTTCTCCTTCCATTCTGCAAGCAGCTTATGAATCTCATCTGCTGCCTGTTTCATACCTCCTGTTTTCTCAAACTCAAGACGAAGCTTCTGACAGGCTTTCTCATAATTTGGCTCATTCATGACCTCCCAGGCCTTTTCTTTTATAATGGAAGAAGTTGCTTCCTTCCATATCATCCTGATTCCGCAGCCCATGGATTCCACCTGTTTCGCCACCAGGAACTGGTCATTGACCATGGGGAACAGGAGCATGGGTACAACGCTTAGAATGGCCTCTTTGACGCTGTTTAAGCCGCTGTGGGTAAGAAACAAGCTGGCATGCTTTAAGACCTCCAGCTGAGGCACATATGGCCTTACGATGAAATTGGCTGGGATATGAGTAAAATCAGATATCTGACACTTTTTTCCCACAGAAAGAACCACTACACCATCAAAGTCTTTAAAGGCTTCCATGCACATTTCATAAAATTCCGATATCTGATTGTTTATGGTCCCAAGGGAAATGTAAATCACCTTCTTATCCTGAAGCTGTTCTATTGGGAAATCTCCCATGTCCTCCTCCCGGAGCATTGGGCTTACAAACCGGTAGGAATCGTCAAGGAGCTGGCTGCCTGGGTTAAATGCCTTTGAAGTATAAACCATATTTAAGTCCCCCTGATTTTGAAAAAAGGACAGAGGATCAGGAACCGGCAATTGATAGGAAGAGCAAAGCTCATGAAGTCTGCGGTAAAACTCATCAAGCTGGGGATGGGTCCCCCGCTCTAACATGCTGTCAGGAATGGGAAGGCTGCTTAAGGCAAAGGAGGAGACAGAACCAATCACAGGCACGCTAAGAATTCCTCTCAAAAACTGGCCGGCTCCCAGAACGCTGTCACATATCAGACAGTCAAAGGTCCTCTCCTTCCAGACCTCTAAAATCATCGGAATCAGTATCTCATCAAGGCGGATCATATATTCCAGTATGGTGAAAAACGGGTGATTTCCCGTGGGACGGTATCCCTTATAAAATTCCTCCAGTTCCTCACCTCCATTTGTGCAGATAGCCCCAGCCTCCGACAAGGAATTACGGAAAGAATCAGCTCCAAAGTACCATACCTTATCTCCTCGGTTCACAAGTTCTTCTACCAAAGGCAGGGTTGGATTTACATGACCATGAAGATTGCCATTAACAAACAGTATATTAGACATACGCTCCTCCTACTATATCAGATTGATATATTTTATATTATATCAGTCTGATATACTTGTCAAGTAAAGTTCATAAGGGAAGGAGACGAAGGGAAGACAGGAGGCAGTATTCTTTATTACAGCAAAAAGAGGCAGCCTCCTATTAAATATCCGGAGACTGCCTCTGATTTTATTATTAGATTCCTTTCCCCTACATCCCAGGTCCGGACTTATTCTTTCCCGTACTTTTCGATGCGCCAGGCCCTGCCTCCTGGTCAAAGGAAGGATGGGCTGAAACTGTGGTTGGGGTGGTTGCCGCCGGAGCCGTAGTCGGAGCTGCTGTTGTTGGCGCTGCTGTCGTAGGTGCTGCGGTGGTTGGTTGTGTGGCTGGCTGAGTAGCTGCCTGGGTGGTTGGCTGGGTACCTGCCTGAGTCGTTGGCTGCTGGGCGCCTTTTGTCTCTTCCTTTTTTCCGGTTCCATTGGAAGTAGTCAGAGACTCGGTTCCTGGCAGATGATAACAAAGGACCGGAATTCCTGCACCTATGTTCTCAAAAATGGTCTTTGCAACGGCTGGAGGAAGATTGATACAGCCATGAGAGCCGCTGGTCTTATAGATAGAACCTCCAAAGGTGCTCCGCCATTTGGCATCGTGAAGACCGATATTGCCGTAAAATGGCATCCAGTAATCCACAGGAGTTCTGTAATTCTCTCCCTTAAGTGTGGCATTGCGTTCTTTATAAGTAAGGGCGTAAGCTCCTGCTGGAGTAGACCAGCCCTTGGATTCATTGCCTGATACGAAATCAGATTCCACAATTAGCTTGCCGTCTTTATAATAGTAGATATGCTGAGCCGTCAAGTTGATCTCCACATATGTATTCCCATAATCCTTAGCGCCTCTGCTGGCGCCCCTCTGTTTATAAACAGGCTCTCTTACCTGACTGTTACCGGTACGGATCAGCTCTGCCAACTCGTCTGCCTCAGCACTTTGATTGATTTTAAAGCCATAGCTTCCTCCGGTAATTTTCACATTCTGTCCGGTGGAAGTGGTGAAATTCTTGGCCTTGTAGGCCGTATCATAGGTACTTGCCAGTTCTTTTACATAATCACTGACGGATTTACTGTCTAAATAAACCTGGCCGCTGTCATCGGTTTTGACCCATTTGGAGATGGTATCTCCGCTTAGTACCTTTTTCTCATCGCCGAAGTTATATGTAATCGTGGTGTTGACATACTTATTCATGGTCTGAACCTTGCTTACAAGCCCTGGATCATTGGTCGGCACCTTAGGAGAGATATAAGCTCCCACCTCGTCTAAATTAAGCTCCGGCTTTAAATCCATAACTGCATTTGATATCTCTGACTTCAACTTTTCCGGGTTTAATTCTTTGCCATCCTTGGCCGGCTTAATCTGGTAACCCTGACCAGAGACGTAATCAGAAATTGATGCGTTCTGAGCCTTATCCTCTTCGTCTATCTTTAAGCAGGATAATCCGTTTACCACAGTATCAAATTTATTCTGGTCATACTGAATCATGGTTCCGATTTCAAATGACTGGGGCTTCCTTAAGTGTTTTGCCCAGGAAAGGGGCTTTTGTTCTCCCAGCAAAGATTCCAGCTTTCCATCGAATACGGCTTCCAGACCGATATCCATGCCTTTAATCTCTTCCGTGGTTCCTCCCCGTTCCTGTAAGGTAAGCTTATAATCATCAATGGTCAAAGCAATCATCTTTTTGACTTCCATCACTGATTTTTTTGAAACGTCCATTCCATTGATAACGGTTTTAGGGAAAAACACCTTTTGATATGATCTGCCAACCTGTATGTATGCAAAAGCAGCAATCAGCGCTGCTGCCATAATTCCGCCTCCAACTAATGCCAGCCCCGATACTCCTAAGGACTTCTTCTTTCTGCTGCGCTGTTCATGTTTTTCCATTTATTTCCTACCTCTTTGCTATCCTTTTCGTTCAGAATCAATTATAACGGATAAACGCGAAATATGTCTAAATATTTATGGTATATTTCTTGACGTTTTTATTACGATTTCCAGGAAAGAGTTATTAAGATTTTTCACAGAGAGGAATTGCTCTTCATAAAATGAAACTAAGAATGTTCCAAAGGAAATCTTGTTCATGACCCGTTATACTCCTGTTTATGGAACCATCAGTTCCATTACTCCATTAAAAACCTCGGCTCTGGACCATAGCTGTTCTATTCTGATCTCTGTTATGAGCCAAAGCCTCGGTCAGGTGAATTTTGTCGTTAATCCCAATACTTATGTCTTGGGCCAGCATACCTTTAAAGAAGGAGATCCCATCATTGCTATTTATGATACCAGCGCTCCTGTTCCCTTAATCTATCCGCCACAATTCACTGCAGTGATGCTTGCAAAAAATGAAGATGGATTTCAGGCTATGTTTGATTATTTTAACGAGGACCTGCTTAATACCGACGAGACTTTAAAGCTTAATATCTCCGATTCTACCAACGTGCTTCTGCCCAATGGGCAAACCTTTTTTTACAATCCGGGAGGCCACTACCTTCTTGTTCTTTACTTATTTACCACCCGCAGCATACCGGCTCAGACCACGCCACAGTCTGTCATAGTTTTTTGCTCGGAATAAACATATGAAAAATACCTGGCTCTCATTCATACTTCTTTTAAGAGCCAGGTATTTTACGTGCCTTATTCTTCCACCAGAAAGCCTTTATTCTTTAATTCCTGTTGAATTCTGTCTAAATTCTTTATGGAATCCGCCGCCACCGTGTGGTAATGGCAGCCATTGGTAAGCGCCTTTAAAGGCTGGTCCTTCGATGTCTCCAGGGCTTCTACAAATTCCTCTGCATCCAACCGGTTATTAATGATTAAATCCACATGGATCTCACCGTAGACCTCATGCTCGATGGACACGTCAAGAAGCCTGCCGCCATAATCCACAATGGTCTGAAGCTCACTTAAGGTATCTTCTGTTCTGTGTGTGGACCGAAAGACTCTTACAAAGCTTTCCTCCTCTTTTCCTGACTGGCGGCGAAGTACATATCCTTTGTTCGTGGAAAGAATCTCCGTCTGCTCCGCCCGCATCAGGGCCACATCCTGAACAATGACCTGCCGGCTCACTCCCAGCCGTTTTGCAAGCTCTGTACCGGAAACGGGCATGTCCTCCTGGCTTAAGATTTGTATTATTTTTTGTCTGCGTTCCATTCCATCCAATTTTTATTAATCCCTGCCTTTATCTTTGATATCGTCTGCTGTTAAAAATATCCCCTGGTATCCCAATGCCTCACACAGCCTTGTCATATGAGGCTGTTCAAGTCTTGCCGTACTTAAGCTGTCCTTATCATAGAAAACAGCTTCTTTTGGTCCGTCTGCCAGCACCTTTCCATGAGCCATGACAATGACCCGGTCAAAGTATTCTGCTACAAAGTCCATATCATGAAGAATCGCCAGGACAAATACTCCCTTGTCACTGAGCTTTTTTATGATTGAGCCCAAAAGCTTACGTCCTTTTATATCCTGAGCAATGGTTGGCTCATCTAAAATCAGCACCTTTGGCTCCATGGCAATGACAGAAGCAATGGCCACCATCTTACGTTCTGAAAGATCCAGATCATAAGGATTTTCCTGCTCCCATTTCGTCATATCAACCATGGAAAGGGCCTCTCTGGCCCTTTTTCCAGCTTCTTCCCGGCTCATGCCAATATGAAGAGGCCCTACCATTACCTCATCGATTACCTTGTTTTTAAAAATCTGATCATCAGGGTTCTGGAACACATAGCCCACCACTCCCGCCAGCTTTGCAACAGTTTTTTCCGAAATATCTTCTCCGTTTAAAAGGATCTGGCCGTCACCCGGCTTTAGCAATCCTTTCAAAAGTCTCACTAAGGTGGTTTTACCCGCACCATTTTGACCGATGATGGCTGTGGGCTGTTTTGATAATTTGAGAGACAGGCTATGGATCACCAGCTTTTGTGAGGTATAGCCAAACTCCAGATCCTGAATTTCAAAAAGCACTTCTTGTTCCTTTGAGACCTCTTCTTCCCATAAAGCCCCTTGTTTTTCTATTTCTCTGCCGGAAAGAGTTTTTGGAAAGCTGTCCTTTTTCTCCACGGTTTGTGATAAGGTAACCGGATACTCTTTTTGATCCCCTGATTCCCTGTAGATTTCAAGTTTCTTACACACCTTTGTATAGACCGGCGGTTCCACTCCATACTGTTCTAAATCCGCTCTGGAAAAAATACGTTCCGGTGTATCGTAGGCAATCTGTCTTCCCTGGTGTAAAAGAAGGATCTTATCACAGTATTCTGCCAGCTTTTCCATCTTGTGTTCTACCATCAGTATGGTGATGCCGGATTGTTTTAAGGCCTCTACCACCTGAAAGACCTCTTCGCTTCCCTGAGGGTCAAGCTGAGAGGTTGGTTCGTCAAGAACAATGACTTCCGGCTCCATGGCCAGGATGCTTGCGATTGCCACTCTCTGGGTCTGACCTCCGGATAAGTCAAATGGGTTCCTGTTTTTATAGTCTAAAATGTCCAGGCGGGAAAGATTATCCTCCACCCGTCTTATGATTTCCTCTCTGGGAATCCCCAGATTTTGAAGGCCAAAGGCAACCTCCTCAAACACCGTTTCCTTGGCTCCTGATAACTGGTTAAACGGATTTTGAAACACCAGCCCCACATGACGGCAAAGTTTAGCTACCGGTGTTTTAGCCGCCTCCATACCATGAATCATGAGCGTTCCGCCATAGGCTCCCCGAAACATGGAGGGCACCAGTCCCACAAAAGCCTGACATAGAGTGCTCTTCCCTGCCTTATTTTCCCCGATGATTCCAATAAACTGCCCTTTTTCCACAGTAAAATCAATTCCGTCAAGAGCCAGCTTGTCCGTATGGGGATAGCGGTACTTTAACTGTTTCACCTCAATCAGAGCCATACACGTATCCTCCATATGAGAGCTGCAAAGAGAAGAACCGCCATCATGGCTATAAATCTCTTATCTTCTCCCCGTAATTTACGATCCTGTAAAAAGGTCTTTTTCTCTTTGGAATCAAATCCACGGACTTCTAAGGCAATGGCCCTTTCTCTGGTATTGATTAATGAACTGTTTACCACTGGAGAGATGAGGGGAAGAAATGCCCTGGCTCTTACCAGTATATTGCCTTCTGTCTCCATGCCCCTGCTTCTTTGAGCATCCAGTATGGTATTCATGGTTCCCATCATCTGAGGGATAATCTGAAACACAGAACAGATCATATACCCGAATCTGGGAGAAAATCCAGCCTGTTCTAAATCATCCACAAGGACTGCTGGTCTGGTCGTCAGCACAAGAACCGCAAAGGCAAGGAGCATATTTAAGATATTAAGCCCTATCTTAAGTGCATCTAAAAGCCCTTCCCTGTAAAAGACGAGAGGTCCCAGAGTAAAAAGAATCTGTTCATTTTTCTGATTAAAGAGTCCGTGAATCAAAAACACCGTAAGAATAATGGTAAATGAAAACGCGATGAGAGGGAGGATTCTTCTTCCGATTTTTCCTGCTGCAATCAGACAAAAGCTTAATCCCAGGCTAAGGACATATAAACGGAAACCGCCTCCGATGAGAGGAATGGCAATGGCTGCTGCAATGTAAAATAACTTGGAAAAGGAATGGAGTCTGGTTAAAAAGGTATCCTGATCCACATAAAGACTGATGCTTTTCATAATTAACCGCCTTTTTCTCTAATCCAGGCTTACAACTTCATCATCAATGTCATACAGTGAGGTAAGTTTCCTGGGAAGTCCTTTCACAATGGCAAACACGATCAAAAGAGTAATAAACTTGTCTGGAACATCTACCACCACTTCATCTAAAAATGAGCCTAAGAAAACAGGAAGCCCAGAAGCCTGTGACCATGCAAACACTGCATCTCCCCAGATATTTCCGGTGGTTCCTCCCCAGAAGATAATGTTTAAAGGGGTGGAAATAACAACGGCTGTCAAGCCTGTGACGCAGGCTGTGAATAAGGCACCCCCCAATGATTTCATATGGCCCAGTCTTGCCATGATTCCTGCTGCCGCGCCGATCCCAAGACTTGTTAAGGCATATACAAGAGTAATGGAATCCCCGGTGGTAAAACCAAAGATCAGATTGTTGGCAGCTCCGCAGATCCCCCCGATTACAGGCCCTCCAAGAATTCCGCCAATGCAGGTTCCAATGGAATCCAGCCAAAGTGGCAGCTTTAAAACAGAAGCAAATAATTTTCCCAGATAATTGATACCAATACAGGCTGGAATCAGCACAAAGCAGGCTGCATTCCATTTCGTTTTAAATAACTGTTTCATTTTCATATTCTCCCTTCCTGGTTCTGACTGATCCGAACAAATGCTTGAAGTGCCGTAAGAATCTCTGCTTGTTCTCCCCTCATCATAGCTGATTCACCGCCGGTATAAAGGTTTATGTTCTCTTCTAAGGATTCCTCATACTGGACTACGGTATTCAGGATGGAAGCAGTTTTTACTCCCCGTAAGCCTCCTGTCACAAACAGCGCCGCAGTTTCCATATCAGAGCCAAGGACACCCTTTTTTGACCAGTACTCACATATTTCCTTTTCTTCGTCAATATAAAAGCTGTCATGACTTCTTATGATCCCTGCATGACAGGGAACTCCCGATTCTCTGGCGCTTTCCATTAAGGCCATAAAAAGCTGGGGGTCAGGGACTGCCGGGTAAGCGGAATCTACATAGGATGAGGAGGCCCCGTCGTTACGAACGGCACCACTTGCTATGATTAAATCTCCCAGAGAAATGCCTTTTTTAAGAGCACCACAGCTTCCAATCCGTATCATGGCCCTGACTCCGATGCGGTGAAGCTCTTCTACCGCTATGGCCGCCGAAGCGCCACCGATTCCAGTGGATACAGCCATCAACTCAACTCCCCGAAAGCTTCCCTTTAAGCTTCGAAATTCCCGGTTAAACGCCAGCTCCCTTACATCCTCCAAATAGGGGGCAATCCGGTCAAGCCGTTTTGGGTCTCCGGGTAAAAGGGCAAAGGGGGCTGCCTGTTCCTTGGAAAGCTTTAAATGCGGCATAATTTCTGACATCAATGTCTTCTCCTTTCTGCCATTTAATGTCATCAATGTAACACAAAGGGATTGTCTTGTCAATCTGTTGCCAGGTGACAAGACAATCCCTTTCTTTTTCTTAATAAAAGCAGATAACCGGTATTCCGGAATAAACAAGGCTGTAAAGGTCTTTCGCCTTTTTGGGAGGCAGATTGACACAGCCATGACTTCCGCTGTTTTTATAAATAGCTCCGCCGAACTTACTTCTCCAGTTGGCATCGTGAAAACCGATTCCACCGTTAAATGGCATCCAGTAATCTACATGACTCTCATATTCATAGGTCCCGTCCGCCTTTTTATCTCCACGAAGAATCCGGTCCGTCTGCTTATAAGATAAGGTATAGATTCCTTCGGGTGTGGTATAATTCTTTGATACATTTCCAGTGACACAGGGAGCGTCCCAGACTAGGGCTCCATCCTTGTACATGTAAACATGCTGGGCAGACATATCCGCTTCTACATAGGTTCCACCCCAGTCATTGTTCCGGTCTGCAGCAGCTTTTAAGTACTTGGGTTCCTTCGTAATACTTTGTCCGCCGCGAATGGCAGCGATCAGCTCCCCAACCTCAGCCGGCTGGTTGATCTGCCAGCCATAAGCACCGGATAAGCTTAAATCCCTTCCGCTTGTGGTACGGAAATTTCTTCCCCTGCCGGCAGTGTCGTACTTGTCTCCCAGGGTCTTTACGTAGGCGGCAGCCTTTTCCTGATTCACCTGAATGGAGCCATCTGCCCCAGCGGTAATCCAGGAGCTCAGCTCCTCTCCTAACAGAACCTCGGTTCTGTTTCCAAAAGTATATGTAATCTGCATCTCCCTGACCTTATTAAGTGCCTCGCACTGTGCCTTTAAGCCAGGGTCATCCTTTGTAACGGTAACCGCGTCATAGCAGCCGGAATCTTCTAAGCTGATTTCCCGAAGTTCCTGGTTCAGCCCGCCTTTTACTACTTCCTCCAGCTTTCCCATGTTCACGCTGTTTCCCTGCACCTCCGGGAGAATGGTGAATGGCTCCCCCTGTTGAAAGGCGGATATCCTTGCATTTACCGTAGTTACGACTCCCTGTCCGCTTACAAAAGAAAGGCCATTCAGCTTTTCCTTTAGTTTTCCTTCATCAAAGGCCACCGTGCTTTTTAAGCTGCGGCTGTTGTCCTCGGCAGGTCCTGCTACGCGGCCTGAGGCGTTCTGCTCATCCAGGATGCTCTTTAATCCATCGGTAATCACCACCTGATATCCAATGTCAGAGCCCTTGATGACCTCCGCCTTTCCGTCTTTTGTCTTAATCGTTAAGTTATATTCTCTTCCATAAAAGCCTTCTATCTGTACTTTTGCTTCCTCCACTGTCATACCGCCCACAAAGACTCCGTTGATCTTTGTTCCAGGCACAAACTTTAAGGAGGCATCTGCCAGTGCATTCCCCTGTCCTGCCAGAATAAATACCCCTGTCAGAACCAGGACTTTAGCCATTGTAAGTACATGATTTCTTTTCCTGTCCATTTCCTCAAATCCTTTGCTGTATTTTATGGAAATCATTTCCATACCTGTCTAGGGTAACACGATTTTAAGGGAATAACAAGCGTCAAATTTACCTAATTTTTCCATCTAGTAAATGCTTTGTGATCTCTCTTTTGTATTCCAGGAATTCTTCAGACAAGTGAAACTCTACGCTTCTGGGCTTTGGCTCTTTGATCAGAATCTCTCTGGTTATCTTTCCGGGAGACCCGGTCAAAAGGCAGATACGATCCGATAAAAGAATGGCTTCGTCAATATCGTGGGTGATAAAAAGAGTGGATAGCTTAATCTCCTCCATCACCTTTAAGTACCATTCATGCATGGCGTGCTTGGTAAGCATATCAAGGGCTGAGAATGGTTCATCCAAAAGGGCAATGGGCCTTTTAAATAAATATGTCCTTAAAAGAGCTGCTCTTTGCCGCATACCGCCGGAGAGCTGGGAGGGATATTTTTTTTCGGTTCCTTCTAAGCCAAACAGCTCAAAGTATCCGGCTGCTTTTTCTCTGGCCTCCTTTTTTCTCATTCCGGAAAGCAATAGGGGAAGAGCCACGTTATCAACCACCGTTCGATATGGAAGGAGCAGGTCCTTTTGAAGCATGTAGCTGACGTTACCTGGTTTCCCTGTAACCTCTCTTTCATCAATAAAAACGTGGCCCTCCTCCGGCAGGCTGAGTCCTGCGAGAATCTGAAACAGGGTGGTTTTTCCTCCTCCGCTTGCTCCAAGAAGGGAAACCAGCTCCCCTTCCTTAAGTTCCAGAGATACACCTTCTAAAATCGTTCTTCCTTCAAAAGACTTTTTTATGCCTTCCGCCTTTAAATGTACCATATAAGCCTCCTGATTTTACTGTGGCAGGTAGTCGTTGGAAAAGCCAGTGTTTTCCGGTATTGCAGGATTAGAAAGTCCATTGTCGTTAAGCCAGTTGTAAAATCCGTTCCAACGCTTGGGGTCCATATATCCCCATACATCCACTCCAGCCTGATATTTATCAGCAAGGTATTTCTGGCTTGCCAGGACAAGGCCTTTATCAAGCTCTGGAGCTGCCTTACATAATATTTCTGCTGCTTCCTCCGGG
Source organism: Clostridium sp. 12(A) (assembly GCA_000526575.1). Lineage (GTDB taxonomy): Bacteria > Bacillota > Clostridia > Lachnospirales > Lachnospiraceae > Lacrimispora > Lacrimispora xylanolytica. The sequence goes on from JAGI01000002.1 coordinate 1,956,645, forward strand.
TTCTTTGCTGCGTCTTCATACCCTTTGCTAACGGCACCAAGAAACGCTCTTGCCGTTTCCGGATCATTCTTTAAGAAATCATTACCGGCTATCATAACAGGTGTATAATAATCAAACACCGGATTTAAATCTGCAAATTGAAAATAATCGGTATCCAGTTTTTCTTCTTCCATCTTAACGCCTGCCCAGCCATAGAAAATCCAGATGGCATCCACTGACTTTGTTTTTAAAGCAGAAACTTCATCGGTCACTGTACTTGGAATCATCTCTATTTTGGAGAAATCTCCGCCATCCGCTTCCACCACATCTTTTATCATGGCTTTTTCCACTGGATTATCCCAGGTAGCATATTTTTTCCCTTCCAGTCCTTTGGGAGTATCCATGCCTTCCCCTTTTCTGGAGATAATTCCAGAAGTATTATGCTGAATCACAGCTGCCACAGCTGTAATCGGTAAGGCATTATCCCCAACCAGTGCCGGGGCCATGGTATCCTGAAATGCCATGCCAAATTCCGCTTTTCCTGAGGCGACTAAAACGGCTGCCCCATCTTCCGGTGGCTGTACAATATCAACAGAAAGTCCGGCATCTTTAAAATATCCTTTTTCCTGTGCAATATAAAGGCCTGTATGATTGGTGTTAGGCGTCCAATCAAGAACAAATGTTACTTTCTTTAAATTCTCTGCTTCTGTATTACCTGTCTGCGTTTCCTGCTTCTTACAGGCACTTAAGGATGCAGTAAGTGCCGCTGCAAGTAAAACTGCTGTCCCTGCTTTTCTTATGATTTTTTTCATTGTTTCCTCCAAATTAATTCTGTTAGATTTCTTCCCATGGCATACATTTTTTCGAGAGGTAGTCAACCCCCTTCATGAGAAGAAGGCTGATGACTGATATGAGAATAATCACTGCGAACATTTTATCAAAGGCAAAGGCCTTTTTCACCCGGGTCATATAGACGCCAAGGCCGCCAAATCCCCCCAGCCATTCGGAGATGACCGCACCTACTACTGCATAGGATGCGGAAATCCTCAGGCTGGAAAAGAACTGCCCCATGGCTCCCGGAAGCTTGATATAACGAAAAATACTTACATTTCCTGCGCCCATGGACCGAAGCAAGGTGACTTCATCCGGATCAACGGATTGAAAGCCGGAAAGGAGTCCGATGGCAACAGGAAAAAATGTGGTCAGCACAATCAGTATGATCTTTGGTGTCATTTCATAACCAAACCACAACACTAAGAGAGGGGCTAAGGCCACCGTAGGAATGGTCTGGGTAAGTATAATCACCGGATAAATTGCCCGGTAAAGTCCATGAAAATGATCCATGATAACAGCGATAAAAAATCCCAGTACCACTCCAAGAAAAAGTCCTGCAAATGCCTCTTTAAGCGTTATCTTCCCATGCTCCATCAGTGCCGGAAACTCCGTGATCAGTGCACGTCCCACGCTGGCGGGAGACGGCAGAAGGTAGGCTTCTATGATACCGGCGGAACATATCCCCTGCCACAGGAGCAAAAGCCCCAATACCGCGGAACAGGACCAAAGCTTATTGGTGATGCTTTGTGACTTTCTTATCAATGGTCAATACCTCACCTTCCGGCCGGTAGGTAACTTTAATATAAGCGGCCACAGAAGGAGCGCCTGCACGAATGGCGATATGCTGGCATTCCTTTACAATATCCATCAGTTCATCATAATCTCCTTCAATGGCAGTCTCAAACGGCCCAACATAATAAGTCAGTCCCGTGCTTTTAATATAATCAATAACTTCATCTACAATACGGATTAAATCCTCATCATTCTTAGCCTCTGGAAGTGTTTGAATTGCTACGCTTGCATTCATATGTGTTCTCTCCTTTTCCTGTTATGTGCGTTATGCCCAGTAGGGCTGGTATGAAAAAACCCGCCCGGATATCCGGGCGGGTTAACAGGCAGAGCCTGAAAGTTTCCTACGCTGGCATTATCCAGATCAGGTTACAGGGTTTAAAACAAGACGGTTTTATCTCAGCCGGACTTCATCCAGCACCCCTTTTTAATTTTCTTTGAAAGTATACATCGAACCAGCGGGAATGTCAAGCTGGCCGGGTCCCAATGGGTATTGAATGGCTGCTGTCACTTTCAATCTGGTTCCTATATTCCTATGTTTTACTCGTCTTTTAGTTAGCAAAGGCTAACCGTCAATTAGTAGCATCCGGCCTGTTCACATTCGCAGGGCTTTACGGAAATAGAAGAAATCTTCTGATCGTTTAAATATCCGCAGGCGGATAGTCCTGCCCGTACTACCAGATTCCAGTTCTTTGCAGATAAATGATATGTGGTTTCATCGTCAAGAATCACTGTGCAGGCATTTTCCATAGAGCAGGTTTCTGAATAAGCAATCTTATACATGTTCTTTCTGCTGATGGCACCGATCTCTTCCAACACATTTACCATACGGTAAACCGTTGCAGCTCCAATGCTTTCATCCACTCTCGACGCTTTGTAATAAATCTCTTTACAGCTGGAGCACTCATGTTCCAGAATTATATCCAGCAGCGTGAGGCGCTGTTTAGTTATTCTGCATCCTTTTTGCTTTAGTCGCTCAATAATGAGGTCCTTCTGCATTTTAGATGTACGATAGCTTCTGGAGTCGGTTACTTTTCTTTTTTCACTGATTACATTACGATTTTCCATATTGGCACCTCCGTTTACTGGTATTAATTCGTTATTAATTGGTATCGATTAGCTGCAATGTCCTCCGCAGTCCTTACAGGACTGACCGCACTGAATGGATTTTCCGTTCTTCTTATCACGGACCATACTTCTGACTGCCAATGAAACTGCGCCGATAACGGCTAAGAGTACAACCACTGTTCCCATAATGAGCCTCCTTATATGTTGAGCCTGCATCTTCATGCAGGCTCTTTCTACGTGTACCGCGACTTATTTGGCGCCTGCCACACTTTTAAAATTTGCTTTTGAAACTTTACTGTCTTTGCCTGGTCTTACCAGAAGGAAGATAAATCCTGCAATCAATGCAAATGCAACGATTGTAAATACTCCAAAGCTTCCTGTGGTAATGAGTGTACCAATCTGGTAAACACAAAGAGCCACTACATAAGCGAGGAGCGTCTGGTAACCTACTGCATACCAGAACCATCTGGCGCTGTTCATCTCTCGTTTGATGGCACCCATAGCAGCAAAGCAGGGAGCGCAGAGAAGATTAAATACCAGGAAGGAATAAGCAGCGATAGAAGTCATGCTTCCTGCAAGAGTTCCCCAGATTTCGCTTCCGTCTTCTGCTACTTCTGCAAAACCGTAAAGAATACCAAAGGTTCCTACTACGTTCTCTTTTGCGATCAGGCCTGTGATTGCAGCGACAGCTGCTTTCCAGTTGCCCCAGCCAAGAGGAGCGAATAACCAGCTGATGGTACTTCCCACTGCTGCCAGGATGCTGTGATCAAGTTCAAGGGTATCAAGAAGTCTGAACTGTCCGTCCACCCAGCCAAAGTATGAGGTAAACCATACTACGATGGTTGCAAGAAGGATGATGGTACCAGCCTTCTTAATAAAGGACCAGCCACGTTCCCACATGCTTCTTAAAATATTTTCTACTGTAGGCATGTGATATGCCGGAAGCTCCATAACAAAGGGAGCCGGATCGCCGGAGAAAATCTTTGTCTTCTTTAAAATGATACCGGAACAGATAATTGCTGCAATTCCAACAAAGTAAGCACTTGGAGCTACCCAGGCAGCTCCTCCGAACAACGCACCTGAGATCAGAGCAATAATCGGAAGCTTGGCACTACATGGAATAAAAGTAGTTGTCATGATAGTCATCTTACGGTCACGATCATTTTCAATGGTACGGGAAGCCATGATACCAGGAACACCACAACCGCTTCCGATTAACATTGGAATGAAGGATTTTCCAGAAAGGCCGAATTTACGGAAGATACGGTCCATAATGAACGCAACTCTTGCCATATATCCGCAGCTCTCAAGAAAAGCAAGGAATATAAAAAGTACTAACATCTGAGGTACGAAGCCAAGAACAGCGCCCACACCAGCGATAATACCATCTAAAATCAATCCCTGAAGCCAGTCTGCACAACCCACTGCAACCAGGATGTTTTCTGCTATGACTGGAATTCCTGGAACATCAATGCCAAAGAAGGAAAAGCCTTCACCAAACAGGTTATCATTGGTCCAGTCCGTAGCCCAGCCGCCTACGGTAGTTACAGATGCATAGTATACGAGGAACATGATAGCCGCAAAAATAGGCAGAGCAAGAAACCGGTTGGTAACAATCCGGTCGATCTTATCAGATATTGTAAGCTTATCCCGTTTGCTTCTTGTGTAGCACTCATTGATAATGGAAGAGATGTACACATACCGCTCATTGGTAATAATGCTTTCCGTATCATCGTCCATCTCACGTTCAATTAAGGTGATTTCTTCTGATACATCCGGTACCCGCTTTAACTGGGTTTCGATCTTACTGTCTTTTTCTAAAAGCTTAATTGCAAAGAAACGTTTCTGCTCTTCTGGCACATCGTTTCCTAACTTTTCCTCGATGGAATCCAATACGCTTTCAAGCTCCGCCTGAAATTTGTGTACCGGAACTGTATTTTTCTTTCCATTGGCTAATGCAACTGCTTTTTCCGCGGCCTGAGAGATACCAGTTCCCTTTAAAGCGGAGATTTCTACAACTTCACAGCCCAGCTTCTGGCTTAATTTGCTGATATGTATCTTGTCTCCGTTTTTCTCAACGATATCCATCATGTTGATAGCCATAATGACTGGAATTCCAAGTTCCATCAGCTGGGTGGATAAGTAAAGGTTACGTTCGATGTTGGTTCCGTCCACGATATTAAGAATCGCATCCGGCCTCTCTCCGATTAAGTAGTTTCTGGCTACTACTTCTTCCAGAGTATAGGGAGAAAGGGAATAAATTCCAGGAAGATCCATGATGATAACATCCTTATGACCCTTTAACTTTCCTTCCTTTTTCTCAACCGTAACGCCGGGCCAGTTCCCCACAAACTGATTTGATCCCGTAAGCGCATTAAACAGCGTTGTCTTTCCGCAGTTTGGATTTCCTGCTAATGCAATCTTAATTGACATACTCTACCTCTTTCTGCCTGTCAGCATTAATATGTTTGGTATTAGTTTTACCTAACTCATCTGTAAAAAAAATTATTCCACAACAATCATTTCCGCATCAGCCTTGCGAAGGGATAATTCATATCCTCTTACGGTGACTTCAACCGGATCCCCAAGAGGTGCGACCTTCCTTACAAAAATGTCCACGCCTTTTGTGATGCCCATATCCATGATTCTTCGTTTCACAGGGCCCTCACCTGTCAGCTTGGTAACCTTGACTGTTTTTCCTACTGGGATTTCCTTTAATGTCATCTTCTTTTCTCCTTCTCTAGCCTACAATAATCTTATTGGCCATATCTCTTCCGATTGCCACTCTGGAATCTTTTACATTAACAATCATATTTCCTCCGATTTCAGAAACAACAGTCACAACTCCACCTGTAACAAATCCCAGGTTCTCTAAAAACCGTCTTGTTTCTTCTTTTCCTCCGACTTTACGGATTACATTTGGTTCTCCAGCTTTTACCATTGTCAAGGGCATCCTTCGTCATCTTCTTTCTTTTATATTTATTGATAATCAATTCCATTTCCTGTAGGTTAGTATATGCTAACCCAGGGAAGTTGTCAATATCTTTATTAATATTTTTTATCAATAAATTTTTATTTGATGTTATGTCATCGGTATGATATACTAAAATAACTATTTTAGATTGAGGTGACGCTAATGATGCATACCAATGAATCATCAGAAAACTACCTGGAAGTCATACTTGTATTAAGCAAGACACGACCTGTGGTAAGATCTGTGGATGTAGCGGAAGAGCTTGGTTTTAAAAAATCCAGTGTCAGCGTTGCTATGAAACATCTTCGTGAACGAAATCACATTACGGTTACAAAAGAAGGATTTATATATCTGACGGAAGAAGGCAGGGCGATTGCAGAGATGATCTATGAAAGACATGAACTTCTATCCAATTGGCTTGTTACCCTTGGAGTATCCAGAGAAATCGCTGACGAAGATGCCTGCCGAATCGAGCATGTCATCAGCAAGGAAAGCTTTGACGCACTGAAAAAACATATTAATTAAAAAAAGGACCTGTTACGGTCCTTTTTTCATGCTTCACTACCAGATCTTCACCCGTTTCTCCGGGGGGACGTACATACCATCTGTCTCCTTGATCTCGGGATAAGCCCAGTAAAAACCATCTGTGGCACTTAACACTGCGTTCACCCTCACCTTTGCCGGGGAATGGACATCTGTGTTAAGTCTCTTAATCATGGCCTCAGGCGTGTATTTAGAGGCCCAGATGGTGGCATACTGCCGAAACAGATGGCGCAGGGCTTCTTTGTCGTCTCCTGCAATGCTTGTAATGCTGGCCAGAGCCCCTAAGTCAGCGATGTTTTCATTTAAGGTCTGGGCACCGTTTACATGGCGGCCCTCATATCCCTCCTGGCTGTCATAATAAGCTTCCACCTGACTGGCCAGCTCTTTAAATTTGGCTCGGTCTTCCTCTGTCCACCATACATGATAATTTCCATTTTCATCGTATTGGGAGCCGGAAGAATCAAAGGCGTGGCTGACCTCATGGGCAATGACCATACCAATTCCTCCCAGATTGGAAGCGTATAACGCATTGGAATCATAAAAGGGAGGCTGTAATATGGCGGCCGGAAATACGATTTCATTTCCCGTGGGGTTATAATAGGCGTTGACCGTCTGAGGTGTCATGGCCCATTCCCCTTTATCCACCGGCTTTTTCACCTTCTCTTTTTCCACCTCATTCCTTGCTTTTAGCAGGGAGAGGACATTGCCTATAAGACTTCCTCCCAGTTCTGAAGACAAGACTTCTGCGTTTTTATAATTATCTGGCCATTGGTCGGGATAGCCTATTTTAAGGGTCATATGGTCCAGTTTTTTCACCGCTGCTTCTTTCGTCTTTTCCCCCATCCAGTCCAGAGCCATGATTTGCTTCTTATAGGTATCAATGATGGTTTCTGCCATGGCCTTAATGGCTTCTTTGTCTTTTTCTGAAAAGCATTTCTCCACATAGAGGCGGCCAAATTCAAAACCAAGCATATCCTGAGTCATCTCACTTGCCAGCTTCTCATCGGATTTTGTTTCCTTTATACCATTCTGGATTTTGTGCCAGTTCATATAGTTATCCCGAATCTCAGGAGTCAGATACCCGGCAAAATCATTGATGAGGCTAAATACCGCGTAATTTTTAAGAAGAGGCAGAAACTCTTCGTTTAAATATCCGCTGATTTTCTTTAACTGTTCTTGTTCTGTTACCACAAGGCCTGGCTGCTTTGAAAGTCCGGCTGCCTGCAGGAATATGTCTATGGTGCCGTCTGGGAACATCTCCTTTAACATCTCAGGTGTGTAAGGGTTATAGATGATTTCCGGGTCCCCTTGTTTGCTTAAAGGAAGGGCACTCTTAGCCAGATCCTTTTGAAATGCCAGGATATCTGCTCCCGCTTTTTTCGCATCCTCCTGGCTTAGGCCAGAGCTTTCCATGATCTTTTCTATATAGGCCTGGTAATTCTTTAGAAGTTCTGATAAGGACTCATCTTCCAGAGTTTCCTTTCCAGGTCCAATATCTGCTCCGTTTAGATAGAGTGCATAGCGGCTGGAATCCTTCATATCCTCATACCACTGGGGAAGAATGAGGCTCCCAACTCCTAAGTCGGAATAAACCGTTCCCAATGCCTTCATATATTCTGATACACTTTTTGCATCTCTGATACTGTCAATATAAGGGTTCAATGGTTGAAGACCGGCATTTTTTCTTCCTTCCATATCAAGAGCTGTCAGATAGAAATCCCCAATTTTCTGCTGGATGGACCCTATCTTTGCATTTGCCCGGTCATTGACTGCACTTTTTAGTACACCATCTAAAATATCATAGGACTTCTTATCCAAATCATAAAAATAGCTCCATTGATTGGAATCCTTTGAGATTTCTTTTTCACTGAGCACCTTTTGATTCACATAATCATAGTAATCCGTTGCCAGGGCCTTTCTTTCTTCTTCCGACTGGGCACTTTCTGCTGTTCCGGAGACATTGACCGGCTGGGCCTTTGTTTCCTCCGGGTCAGCCTCCTTTTTTTTGCTGCATCCACTTAAGATAAATGACAGTGCCAGAACAAGTGCCAGGAATAAGCTGATGGTTCTTTTCATAAGTTCCCCTTTCTCTTTCATTCCTTTTATTGGACTCAAAAAAGGAAGTGGATGGCTCCACTTCCTTATCTGTCATATATCTTATTATGTTTAAGCTTCGTCAGAATATACAGGACCATCTTCAATTTCATCCTGTGCCTGAAGTGCTTTGATGCTTAAACTGATCTTTTTCTCATCTTCGTTAAAATCAACGACTCTTGCTTCGATTTCCTGACCAATTGCAAGTACATCAGATGGCTTCTCTACGTGCTCTCTGGAAATCTGAGATACATGAAGAAGTGCATCTACGCCTGGCTCTAACTCAACGAATGCGCCGAAGTCTGTCATACGAGCAACTCTTCCTGTTACCACATTGCCTACTGCATATTTCTCAGAAGCATCTTTCCATGGATTTGTCTCAGGGAACTTTAAGCTTAATGCGATCTTATCGCCGTTAATGTCTTTGATTAAAACTTTAACTTTCTCTCCAGCCTTGAATGCTTTTTTCGGGCTTTCTACTCTGCCCCAGCTCATCTCAGAGATATGAAGTAAACCGTCAGCACCGCCAAGATCGATGAATGCACCGAAATCAGTTACGTTCTTAATGGTTCCTTCTACAATATCACCGGTATGGATTCTGCTGAATAATTCTTTCTGTAATTCTGCTCTCTTAGCAACCATAAGCTGCTTTCTGTCGCCGATGATTCTTCTTCTCTTAGGATTGAATTCTGTAATGATGAATTCGATTTCTTTATCTGCATATTTAGATAAATCCTTCTCATAAGTATCAGAAACAAGGCTTGCAGGAATGAATACTCTTGCACCTTCTACAACAACGCTTAAACCGCCGTCAAGGACCTGTGCAACTTTTGCAGTTAATACTTCGTGGTTTTCGAATGCTTCTTCCAGCTTCTTGTTGCCTCTGTCTGCTGCAAGTCTCTTGTAGGATAAAGCAACCTGACCTTCACCATCGTTTACCTTAGTAACTTTGGCTTCCATCTCTTCTCCAACCTGTACAACGGTGGTAAGATTTAAATTCTGGTCATCCGTGTACTCGCTACGCGGGATGATGCCATCAGACTTGTAACCTATATTCAAGACGATTTCATCTTCTTTTACGTCGATGACTTTACCAGTGACGATCTCTCCTGTACGTATGGTTTTTAATGATTCTTCTAACATTTGTTCAAAACTTAACTCTGACATTAGTATGAACCTCCTCGATAATATGATTCGGGGTTGAAGCCCCGGCTGTAATACCTACGCTGCGCACAGAATTTACACAATCAGGATCTAAATCACCTAGTGTCTGGATATAGTAAGTATTCTTACATTCCCTTCGGCATATCTCGTACAGCTTCTGGGTATTAGAACTGCTTTTTCCGCCTATGACAATCATGGCATCCACTTCTGAAGCTATCCGCTTTGCTTCCACTTGTCTTTCCTGTGTTGCATTGCAAATCGTATTTAAAACAAGTATATCATACCGCGTTTCAGAAATTTTTTCAACTAAATCTTGAAATTTCTTGTAATTAAATGTCGTCTGTGATACAATACACAGCCTTTCTCCTTCGGTTAGAGGTAAAGCTTCCACTTGTTCGGGTGTTTCCACCACTAGAGTATTTGCATTTCCCCAGCCTTTAATACCCTCTACTTCCGGATGCGATTCATTTCCAATAATTATCAGGCGTCTTCCGTCTTTATTCTGCTCCTGAGCGACCTTATGTATCTTCCTGACATAAGGGCAGGTGGCATCAATCACCTCAATGCCATTCTCTTCTAAGATCTCATAAATCTTTCTGCCAACGCCGTGGCTTCTTATGACCACCACACCATCTTTCAGCTTACGAAGCTCTTCTTCTGTTTCTATGACTTTTACGCCCTTTTCTTCTAAGTCCCTGACCACTTCTTCGTTATGAATGATGGGACCGTAGGTATAGATGGGCTTATCGTTTCGTTTTAGCTGTTCGTAGACCTGGTCAACGGCGCGCTTTACGCCGAAGCAGAATCCTGCTGATTTCGCAACTACCACTTCCATGACTACTTCTTCCCTTCTTTTTTTCGTTCAAGGAACAGCTCCAAAATACGATCCTCCACCTCTTTTTTTGTCATGTCAGAGGAATCCAAAAGAACGGCATCCTCTGCCTGTCTTAAAGGGGAATTTTCCCGGTTCATATCCCGGCTGTCTCTCTCTATAATATCTTTTTCTATGTCTTCCAGCGTGTATTGTCCCTGGTTTTCCTTTAGCTGTGCAAATCTTCTCTTTGCCCTCACCTTACTGCTTGCAGTGAGATAGATTTTTAAATCTGCCTCTGGGAGCACGCAGGTTCCTATATCTCTTCCGTCCATGATTACGCTTTCATTTCTGGCAAGCTCTTTTTGAAGTTCCACCAGTTTTTCTCTGACGGGCAGATAAACGGAGGTAGCTGAGGCCATGTCACTGACTTCTCCGGTGCGGATCAGTCCGGAAACGTTTTCCCCGTTTAAAATCACCTGCTGTTCCCCGTTTTCGTAGGAAATGGTCACCTTTACGTCTTTTGCTGCCTTAAATATGGCGACTTCATCTGCCGGTGAAATGCCCATTCTTAAAAAATGAAGAGCCATGGCGCGGTACATTGCTCCTGTATCAACATAAACAAAATGAAGCTTTTCTGCTACTGACCTTGCAATGGTACTTTTTCCGGCACCAGCCGGACCATCTATGGCTATATTATAAACCTCTTTCATCCTTCGAACTTCTCCTCTCCTGCAGCATTCCCTGCTGCCCATCCGGTGGACCAGGCAATCTGTAAATTAAACCCTCCGGTCACTGCATCAAGATCCAGTACTTCTCCTGCAAAATAAAGACCGGGAACCAGCTTTGATTCCATGGTAGAGGGATTTACCTCCTTTACGGAAACACCGCCCTGGGTGATAATTGCCTCATTATAGGCACGAAGCCCGGATAAGGTAAGGGTAAATGCCTTGGTTATCTGAATGATTCTTTGGCGTTCTTCCTTTGTAATCTCATTGACCTTTTTCTCCGGCGGTATCTGGCTTCTGTCAATCATAACAGGAACCAGCTTGGCGGGGTAGAGGTGATTCAAAGAGTTTTTAAACTGCTTATTGATAGCTTCTTCAAAATCCCGTAAAAGCCTGGTATCTAACTGCTCTTCGGTAAGTGCTGGCTTTAAATCAATGGATAAGGTAAGCGGACCTTTTTTTAATTCTTTGGCAGCATAGCTGCTGGCACTTAATAATACAGGGCCGCTGACGCCGTAATGGGTAAAGAGCATCTCCCCAAATTCCTGGTAAATGGTCTTTTTCCCTTTTAACACTGTGGCCTCCACATTGCGAAGGGATAATCCCTGAAGCTCCTTTACCACCGGCTCCTCAACCACAAATGGAACGAGGGCTGGAGATATGGGCGTAACCGTATGGCCAGCTTCCTTGGCTAGCTCGTAGCCATCTCCAGTGGATCCGGTCAGGGGATAGGAATAGCCTCCGCAGGCTACAATCACGGAATCTCCCGTAAACTGGACTTTCTTTCCTCCGCTATTTAAGAGAAGTCCGGTTATGGAACCGTTTTCTATGAGAAGCTTTTTCACCTCTGCGCGGTAGTGAATGGTGACCCCTAAATCCATCAGTCTTTGGTTCAAGACCCGGATAACATCAGAGGATTTGTCTGATGCAGGAAAGACCCGGTTTCCACGCTCGGTTTTAAGCGGACATCCAAGCTTTTCTAAAAGATCCATCATATCAAAATTGGTAAAACCGTAAAAACTGCTATATAAAAATTTGGCATTGGTCACAACGTTTCCAAACAATTCTTCGGTATCACAGGCATTGGTCACATTACAGCGGCCTTTTCCCGTGATAAAAACCTTTTTGCCAAGCTTTTCATTTTTCTCAAAAATGTGGACGGTACTGCCCTTCATGGCTGCTGCTATACCAGCCAGCATCCCTGCAGCGCCACCGCCCACGATTAAAACCGTATTCATGCCGTATCCTCCTGGTTCATTCACTCCTTTTCTACTTTACACGAAAAAAGAGGAAAATACAAGCGGTCACGGATTTTTCTTTGACTCCTTAATCTTTGCTTCCAGGGCTTCCACCACTGTTTTTAAGATCTTTACTCTGGCATAATACTTACAGTTTCCTTCTACCACAATCCAGGGAGCATAGGTGGTTGAGGTACGCACAAGCATCTCATTGACTGCCTCCTCATACTCATCCCACTTCTCTCTGTTTCTCCAGTCTTCTTCCGTTATTTTCCACTGCTTTTGAGGATTTTCCTGGCGGGCCTTAAAGCGCCGCTCCTGCTCATCCTTATCAATGTGAATCCAGAACTTTAACACCACAGCGCCTGCATTGCCTATGTGATTTTCCATCTCATTGATTTCCTGGTAAGCCTGCTTCCACTGATTTTCACTGCAAAAGCCTTCCACCCGTTCCACCAGAACACGTCCATACCAGGTGCGGTCAAAGATGGCGATGTGACCTGATTTAGGCATGTGATTCCAGAACCGCCAAAGGTAATGATGGACCCGCTCTAAATCGTTTGGCGCTGATGTGGGATATACCTTATAGCCTCTTGGGTCTAAATGACTGGTGAGGCGCCTGATAGCGCCGCCTTTTCCTGCTGCATCCCAGCCTTCAAAACCAAGGACCACGGGGATTTTTAACAGGTAGATCTGACTGTGAAGCTCATCTAAGCGCTCCTGAAGAACGTCAATTTCTCTTTTATACTCTTCCTTTGTTAAGGTCTTTGTTAAATCAACTCCCGAGAGCACTCCATTTTGATACTCCTTCGTCCGGATAGGAACTTCCTTTTCCTTTCGTTCTCCGCGGATCAAACGAAGGTGGTATGCCTCCTCCAGACGGTCTGCCACATGGGTCATGATTTTTACGGCTGCATAATCTTTATCCGTGGCTTCGATAATGGTCCAGGGAGCATAGTCCATATCCGTATTTTCAAGCATCTCTTCACAGATGCCAAGAAACCGGTCATACTCCTTATTCCTTCTCCAGTCGTCTAAAGAAACTCTCCAGCTGGTACTTTTTGAGCTTTCCAGCTTCTGAAACCGGTCCTTCTGCTCTTTTTTAGAAATGTAGAGAAACAGCTTGATGATGACCATGCCATCATCGGTCAGCTGTCGCTCAAAGGACTGGATATCCTTATATGCTCCCTCTATGGCGCAGGCTTCTATCTTCCCGTCAAACCGCTCCATGGTCACCTGGCGGTACCAGCTCCTGTCAAAGAGGGCGATTCTTCCCTGGGCCGGAAGCTTGGTCCAGAAACGCCACAGAAACGGGCGCATCCGCTCCTCCTTGCTGGATTTGTCATTGGCATACACATCGAAGCCTCTTGGGTCAAGGGCCTGGATGAGATGATTGATCTGGGTGCCTTTCCCCGATGCTCCCATGCCTTCAAATACAATGGAAACAGGGATGTTGGCATCCTTTAGCTTTCGCTGCAGCTCTCCTAACCGTTCACTTTGTTCCTTGATTTTATCCTTATATTCTCGTTTATCAATGGTTTTAGACAAATCAATTTTCTCTAGCATACGCCATCCCTCCTGGATTAAGCCGTCATGCCTCCATGTGGGAAAATACCTTTGCCACTTCTGGCATGACCTGACTGATCTTTATCATCTGCGGGCACTCTTTTTCACAGCGGTGGCATGCCTTACAGCTTTCCGCATTTATGGAAATGTTCCGGTATCCTTCCACAGCTTCTTTTTCTTTATGAGCAGCTGTCATATTGTATAGGGTGAAGATGTCTGGAATAGGAAGTCCAAAGGGGCAGGGAATGCAGTAGCGGCAGCCAGTGCAGCCTACCAGTGCCATGGAATCGTACACTTCCTTTGCCTTTTCATACATTACCTTTTCTTTATCCGTCACCATATGAACATGACTTCTATCCGCATAAGTCAAGTTTTCTTCTAACTGGGTTTCATCGCTCATTCCGCTTAGGAGCAGGCTGACTTCCGGCTGATCCCATAAAAAGTCCAGAGCATATTCCACACAGGTTTTATCCTCCGGGAAAATCTCTTTTACGTGGGCGGCCGGTGCTGCCAGCTTACCGCCTAAAAGCGGTTCCATGATAACCACGGCAAGTCCCTTAGAAGCGGCCTCTAATAAGCCTTTTTTGCCTGCCTGATGGGTCAGATCCACATAGTTATACTGAATCTGGCAGAAATCCCATCCATCATAATAATCTAGGATATCCTGAAATACATCATATGAATCATGGAAGGAAAAACCAAGATACTTAATCTTTCCCTGTTCTCTTGCCCGCTCCATCTTTTTTACAAGATCGAATTTTTTAACCGTATCTTCAAACCGGTCTCTGCTTAAGGCATGAAGCAGATAAAAATCAACGTGGTCTGTCTGAAGCTTATCTAACTGCTCGTCTAACACAGCTTCAAAGTCCTCTTCCTTTTGAAGCTTCCAGACAGGACATTTGGTAGCCAGATACGTCTTGTCCCGGTATCCGTCAAGAAGAGCCTTTCCAACAATCCGCTCGCTTTCTCCCTGGTGATAAGGATATGCGGTATCAATGTAATTGACTCCTTCGTCAATGGCATGGCGAATCATCTGAATGGCCCGTGTTTCATCCACCTGATCATGTTCCAATACGGGAAGTCTCATGGCTCCAAATCCAAGTGCTGATACTTTTAATCCTGTTTTTCCAAATTCACGATACTGCATAATTACCCTCCGCATGTGTATTTAATACTGTAATTGTATCATATTCGACCTGACATAAAAATACTTTTCTGGAAAAAAAGAAAGACAGGAATCACAGCTTTATAGCTGTTCGTTCCTGTCCCTTTTTTTATACTTCTGTCATAATAAAGATATCGTAGATTGCCTTGATGGCTTCCTCAAAATCTGCATTCTTTACACCGATAATAATATTCAGTTCACTGGAGCCCTGGTCAATCATCTTTACGTTGACCCTGGAATGAGCCAGTCCTGAGAAAATCCTTCCGGCAGTCCCTCTGGTCGCTTTCATTCCACGTCCGACCACCGCGATTAAAGCAAGGTCTGATTCCATTTCAACAAAATCCGGTTCCACAGCCCGATGAATTCCTGCGATTACTGACTGCTCAAATTCTTCAAATTCGGACTGATGAACAAAGATAGTCATGGTATCGATTCCAGAAGGCATATGCTCAAAGGAAACGCCGTACCGCTCAAATACCTCTAAAACCTTTCTCCCAAAGCCAACCTCAGCATTCATCATGGCCTTTTCAATGTTAATGGAGCAGAACCCTTTTTTACCTGCAATGCCTGTAATGGTGTAATTGGGCTTTCTGCAGGTGCTTTCCACGATTAAGGTTCCCTTATCCTCCGGTTTATTGGTGTTTCGGATATTGATGGGGATGCCTTCTTTTCTTACTGGGAAAATGGCATCCTCATGAAGCACGCTTGCTCCCATGTAAGCCAGTTCCCTGAGTTCTCTGTATGTAATGGTCTCAATGACCTCAGGATTTTTAATAATTCTTGGATCAGCCACCAGAAAACCAGATACATCGGTCCAGTTCTCATACATATCTGCATGAATGGCCTTTGCTACAATAGAACCTGTGATATCAGAGCCGCCTCTGGAAAAGGTCTTAATGGTCCCATCTTTTTTCGCTCCGTAAAAGCCGGGAATGACTGCCCTTTCTGTATGACCTAGACGCTCTCCCAGCTCCTTGTCTGTAAGGTCTGCTAAAAAGGCTCCATCCTCATCAAAAAAGATAACGTCTGCTGCGTCGATAAATTCGTAGCCCAAATACTCTGCCATCACGAGGCCGTTTAAATATTCACCTCTGGAAGCCGCATAATCCTTTCCGGCCTTTTTAAGGAAATTCTCTTCAATGGTGGAAAATTCAAAATCCAGGTTCAGGTTTAAATTAAGACCGTCAATGATCTCATCGTACCGTTCTCTGATCTTTTCCAAAATCTTTTTATAGCTTTTTCCCTGTGATGCTGCCTCGTAACACTGATACAGCATATCAGTTACTTTTTCGTCCTTGTCACTACGCTTTCCAGGTGCGGAAGGTACCACATATCGCCTGCTTTTGTCTTCCCGAATGATATCTCCAACCTTTTTAAACTGCTTCGCGCTGGCCAAAGAGCTGCCTCCGAATTTCACAACTTTTTTCATAGCGTCTCTCTCCTCTGATACAGGTTATTATCTGGATATTTAACGGAAATAATATCCCAATTGCTTTCTGATGTCAAGCATTTTTCAAATATATTGCATAATTTTCCATTTTCATGTATAAATAATCCTTCAATGTCCTGGTTCTTAAGAAAGGTGTTCCAGTTCTGCGTTTACACGTTCCTCGCAGGAGCGCATGGCAAGTATGGTCTTCTCAAACAAATCTTCCAGGGTCCAGCCAAGAGCCTGTGCGCCGTCTGTAATCACATCTCTGGAGCAGCCGGCTGCAAACTTTTTATCTTTGAATTTTTTCTTTAAGCTTGATACCTCCATATCCATGACACTCTTAGAGGGGCGCATTCTGGCTGCAGCACCAATGAGGCCCGTGAGTTCATCGGCAGCAAACAGTATCTTTTCCATCTCATGCTCTGGCTTTGTATCCACGCAGATACCGTAGCCATGGCTTACAATGGCATGGACAAGTTCCTCTTCTGCCCCGATTTCTGAGAGAAGCTCCGGAGCTTTTTTGCAGTGCTCCTCCGGGAATTCTTCAAAATCCACATCATGAAGAAGACCTGCAAGCCCCCAGAAATCTTCCTCTTCGGAATATCCCATTTCTTTTGCATACCACCGCATGACTCCTTCTACGGTCAGTCCGTGAAGCAGATGGAAGGGCTCCTTGTTATATTTCATAAGCAGTTTCAGTGCTTCTGGTCTTGTAATTGCTGTTTTCATCCTATTCGTCTCCTTATCCTAACGTTCCGTGTTCTTTGTAAATTCTTCCTGGATGTTACTCTCCCCTGTTACCTTAATTCCGTTCTCTTCTAAGAGCGCTGCTGTCATGCCGCTGCCGCCTGTCCTTGTTCCGGAAAACGTGCCGTCGTAAATGGTACCATGGCCGCAGGAAGGGCTTCGCTCTTTTAATATGGCCCGTTTGCAGCCGTAAAGCGTTCCGATTCTGAGGGTCTCTTTCGCGCCCCGTTTAAAATAATCTGTGACGTCCTGTCCCTGCTCATTTCTAACAGACCCATCTGCCTTCCTCTCTGCCGGCAGCCGGGGCGTCATTAAGCCTCCTAACTGCTCCGGACAGACTGGAATCAGATTATAATGTTTCATCAGCGATACCACTTCTTCTCGTTTGCCGTTACCGCCGTCGTAGCGGCAATTCACTCCCAAAAGGCATGCGCTTACCAGTATGTTTTCCTTATTTTCCACCTTTAAGCCTCCTTTTATAAGTCTTACTGTAGCAAAAAAAAGAAAGAGGTTCAATCCCTCCTTCTTATTTTCGTTCCACAATTTCATCTATGATCCCATAATCCTTGGCTTCCTGGGCCGTCATATAATGATCCCGGTCCGTATCCCGGTCAATCTCTTCTATGGTATGCCCTGTATTTTCTGCCATGATCCGGTTAAGCTTAAGCTTATCTGATTCCAGCTTTCTCGTAAAAATAGAGATATCCGTTGCTTTTCCTCCGATGTTCTGTACCGCCACCTGATGAATCATGATTTCAGCATTGGGAAGAGCAAACCGCTTTCCCTTTGTTCCTCCTGCCAGAAGAAATGCACCGTAGCTTGCTGCAAAGCCAAGACAAATGGTTGACACATCACATTTGATGTGTCTCATGGTATCGTAAATGGCAAAGCCTGCTGTGACCGAACCGCCTGGGCAGTTAATATAAAAGGATATATCCTTAGATGGATCCTCTGCCTCCAGAAAAAGAAGCTGGGCGACGATAAGTCTGGCCGATTCGTCACTGACCTCTTCTCCTAAAAAGATGATCCGCTCCTTTAACAGGCGGGAAAAGATATCATAGCTCCGTTCTCCTGCCGACGTTCTCTCAATGACATAGGGTACAAAACTCATGCTGCACACCTCCAGGTTCCTGTTTGTCTGGATACAACCTCAACCCTTCTAAGCTCCTTGCAGATTCCTCTTTCTCTGTACGTCTTTGGCGTACATCCGTATTCCTTTTTAAAGGCCAGAGAGAATGCCTGCTGGGACTGATAGGATGCCTCCAGGGCAATGTCAGCAATTGTTTTTTCTTCTTCCATAACAAGCTTTTTAGCAGCCTCTGAAAGCCTTCGTTCCTTAATATAGCGGTGCAGGGTACAGCCGGTCACTTCACAAAACATGCGATTTAGATGAAACCGGGAATATCCGGCTCTCTTTGCAATAGTCTCCAGATCCAGTCCTTCCTCCAAAGACAATTGGGCTTCCACATATTCAATTACATTTTTAACGGTCCTTTTCTTACCTTCCATGTTCCACCTCCATCTTATGCCTCTCATTATATCAGCCAATAAATTTTTTGTCTTAATAAAAAATGCGGTTATTTTCAGCTTTTTTCCATAAAATAGTTGGATATGATCCATCATTTAAACTGGATAGAGAGAAAATTCATCAAAAGGGTCTTAATAATAGTAAATCCTACTATTTTTGTAGAAAAAACAATGACATTTCCTTTGAAATATAGTATACTTTTAAGTGACAAGATATATCGAACGAAAGAAAGGAAGGCTGCAACATGTATTGTGTAAAAAAAATCAACGACGATCTATTCTGGGTCGGGGGAAGTGACCGCCGTCTGGCTCTGTTCGAAAATGCTTACCCGATTCCAAGAGGGATTTCCTATAATTCTTATGTCCTGCTTGACGAAAAGACGGTTCTTTTTGATACCGTTGACCGTGCCATTACCGGACAATTTTTGGAAAATGTGGAAGCTGTGCTTGATGGAAGGGATTTGGATTATATTATTGTCAATCATATGGAGCCAGATCACTGTGCTACCTTAGGAGAGATTGTAAGAAGATATCCAGATGTAAAGGTCGTATGCAATGCAAAGACCGTTCCCATCATTAACCAGTTTTATGAATTCGGTGTTGATTCCAGAGCAATTATTGTAAAGGAAGGAGATACCTTAAGTACCGGTAAGCATAACTTTACCTTTTATCTGGCTCCCATGGTCCATTGGCCGGAGGTTATGGTTACTTTTGATACAACAGATAAGATCCTTTTTTCAGCCGATGCCTTCGGTACCTTTGGCGCGATGAACGGGAATTTATTTGCAGATGAATTGAATTTTGAGCGGGACTGGCTTGATGATTCCAGAAGATATTATTCCAATATCGTAGGCAAATACGGTCCGTCTGCCATGACGCTATTAAAGAAGGTAGCGCCACTTGACATTCAGATTCTCTGCCCGCTTCACGGTCCGGTCTGGCGCTCCGACATCAACTGGTACGTGGATAAGTACTTGACCTGGAGCAGCTATGAGCCAGAGGATAAGGCCGTTATGATTGTTTATGGTTCCATTTACGGCAACACAGAGAATGCTGCTAATATCCTTGCAAGCCGTCTGGCAGACAGAGGCGTGAAGAACATTGTTGTTTATGACGTATCCGTCACACATGCCTCAATTCTCATTTCAGAAGCGTTCCGGTGCAGTCATCTGGTATTTGCCTCTGCCACCTATAACAGCGGTATTTTCAGCAACATGGAGCACCTTCTCATGGATATGAAGGCCCATAACGTGCAGAACCGTACCGTAGCTCTTATGGAGAATGGTACCTGGGGTATTACAGCAGGGAAAAAGATGGCTGAAATCATCTCCGGCATGAAAAATATGACCATTCTTGATGATATGGTCACCATCAAATCTTCCGTCAAAGAAGATCAGCTTGTGGACATCGCAGCTCTTGCTGATGCCATTGTAAAGACCTTATAATTCTTAACATACAAAAATCCCTCCCAGGATACAGCTCATTTAAGCTGTTCCCAGGAGGGTTTTTGATTTCTTATCTTTTGAAGCACCAGTAAGAATGCAGCGGCATAGATTCCCCATATGATGAGACCTCCAATGTTTATGTAATGAATCATAGTAAATATCATACAGCCTGTATTTGCCAGAATCAGGATAATTCTTGCTTTTTTCCTGTAGTATATCTTTTCTACCTCATCCAGTCTCTTATTCTCATTATCAGCCGGGCTTAAGAAAAAAATAATACCGTCGCATAAGGCCAATAATCCCCACAACAAGAACTGATTGATTTCCATCTGAGATAACAAAAGAATGATTGAAATGTAACAGCAGGAAAACAGATAACATCCTGTTTTTGTCTTTGCATGATATCCCCCTGCACTTCTTCTTAATGGTATGAATACGCATCCAATCAGGATTAACTCCGGGACCAAATGAAAGCATATTGCAATCCATAAATATGAAATACAATGAGCGATCTTTAAGATCAGACACTCCATTCCAAATTTATAAAGCTCTCCATCTTCCTCCGAAATAATCTGATGGAATACCAGCTTTTTGGTAAACCATATTTCCCATGGTATCATCCGGAAATCACCTTAAAATTTTCTTAGTTTCTTTGCATTTTCAGGTAGTTTTGGCTGGTAGCCAATGAAAAAACAGGAACTGTTTGCTTCTGTTTTTGCAGAACTTAAGATTACTTTTGATGCCAGTTTGAGTGACAATTTCTTTAACTCATCCTTCATTTTGACGCCTCCATTCTTTTTTCTTATTAAGAATATATGACTTCTTCCCAGCATTATTCAAAACCTAATACAATCTTAAGATTTTGACCGTGTATCTTAAACTTCAATGACTTTTAGACTGGGAGAAATGATCAAAGGAGCTTCTGTCTGATTTTTTACATCTTCTACAGAAATACCAGGAGCAATTTCCTTTAACACCAGACCTTCATCTGGTATAACATCAATAACTGCCATATCTGTCACAATGGTCTTAGCCACATGAGCTGCAGTGAGAGGAAGTCTGCATTTACGAAGTATCTTCGGTGATCCGTTCTTATTGACGTGCTCCATAGCCAGAATGACTTTTTTGGCGCCTACCACCAGATCCATGGCTCCGCCCATTCCCGGTACCTTTTTGCCTGGAATCATCCAGTTGGCAACATTTCCTTCTGAATCAACCTCCAGTGCTCCTAACACCGTAACATCCACGTGGCCTCCCCGTATGATGCTAAAGGAGAACGAGCTGTCAAAGAAGCTGGCCCCCTTTACCGTGGTCACGTAATTTCCACCTGCATCAATACAGTTAGGGCTCTCATTCCCCTCTCCGGCATTTGGTCCAACGCCAAGGATTCCATTTTCCGCTTCCAGCATGATATGAACATCTTCCGGTATGTAATTTGCCACCATGGTAGGCATTCCTATCCCAAGGTTGACGACATCACCATCTTTTAATTCCTTTGCAACTCGTTTCGCAATAAATTCTCTCTTATCCATTATAATCCCACCTTTACGATTGCATTTACAAAGATTCCAGGAACATTGATATGATTCGGCTCCAGCGTACCTGTCTTTACCACCTCATCTACTTCAGCAACTACATAATCAGCCGCAGTAGCCATGACAATATTAAAATTACGGGAGGAACCTCTGATGATTAGGTTTCCTTCTTCATCGGCCTTTTCTGCTTTTATAAAGGCCACATTTGCCTTTAAGGGCATCTCAAGAAGATATTCTTTTCCCTCAATCTCCAGCTTCTTTTTTCCTTCCTCCACTACGGTACCTACACCAACAGGAGTTAAAACACCTCCAAGTCCTGCACCGCCGGAACGGATTTTCTCTGCCAGGGTTCCCTGAGGAAACAGCTTTACTTCTGCTTCTCCTGTCATAAGAAGTCTTCCTGTCTCCGGATTGGCGCCGATATAGGAAGCAAAGATACGGCTGACTCTTCCGCTTTTCACCAGCTGATAGATGGATAATTCTTTGGTTCCTGTATCATTGGATATGATGGTCAAATCCTTGGCTGGATTGGTGTTTAACAGAGTGTTCACCAGATGCTCCGGATGGCCTCCTGCCAAAAATCCGCCCACCATAATGGCATCTCCGTCTTTTACTTTTTCTACTGCTTCTCTGGCTGTCATCAATTTACTTTTCATGATCGATACCTCCTTAGCTTTCTTCTAAGTAATCATACATAACGCTTCCATAGGGAAGGGTCAAATCTGCGATAAAATGCTTTCCTTCCAGGCATTTCTTTATGGGAAGGTCTGCGACCGGTGCATTGACATGAGGCGTCAGGCTTAGTCTTGCAGGCCCTGACCAGGCACCTTTCACTGTAATGTCTTCCAGTTCATAGGATACCAGCTGAGCAATCTTAGGACTTCCGTCCACGTCGGGAATCAGCTTTAAGTTCACCTGGGTCTTTCCTATGGTTTTAGCAACTGCCTGATGATCAAGTGTGTTATATTTAAAGGGCATAGTTCCCATAGCCACCAAAACGTTATTATAAATCAGAGTACCGGTTAGGGTTTCTGTTTCCTCAACCTTTAGAGAGGGGTGACCCCATTTTTTAGGAAATCCCCAGATTTCCCGGCCTCCAAGAATGGCGGGACCATTGTTTAAATACATCTGAGAAATAAAGTTACAAGGTTCTCCGTGATAGAGGCAGGGAATGACGACTCCGCTTTCTTCGTAGGAACCTAAACCTGAGGAATCCGGCATTTTAATCCATTCATAGACCACTGTATTGCTCCCGTTCGGCTCCAGAGGCTCCGGAACAGCCTGGCGTATGGTTTCCGGGTCGGATTCATAGGTAACGGTAAAGAATTCACGGTTTATGAACCGGCAGGGGGGACGGCCGTAGCTGGCACTTGCAGCCGGCATGGATTGTAAGGCTAAAATATCTTCTTTCTTCATACACATCTTCCTTTCTTTGTATTATGTATGTTAAATGGCGGCGTTTTCTACCAGCATGGCAATTCCCATGCCTCCTCCGATACATAAGGAAGCAACTCCATAATGAGCGGATCTGCGCGTCATTTCATGAATGAGAGTGACCAGTATTCTGGCTCCGCTGGCCCCTAAGGGATGGCCGATTGCAATGGCTCCTCCATTGACATTGATTTTTGATGCGGGTATTTCCAGTTCTCTTGTGGCAGCCACAGACTGAGAAGCAAATGCTTCATTGATTTCAAAAAGGTCAATATCCCCTACGGTAAGTCCCTGTTTTTTCAGTAAGGTGTCTACTGCCTTTAGTGGTCCCATTCCCATGTATGCAGGATCAAGCCCCACCAGGGAATACCCCTTAATATAAGCTGCCGGTTTTAACCCATGCTCCCTGCATGCCTCGTCTGATGCTACAAGCATGGCTGCTGCGCCATCACTGATGGGGGAGGCATTACCAGCTGTGACAGTTCCATCTGGCCGGAATACAGTTCTTAAGGTGGATAGCTTTTCTTTTGTGGTATCCACTCTCACGTGCTCATCTTCGTTAAAGAGGATTTCTTCCTTCTTCTTTTTGACGGTTACTGGTACGATTTCTCCGTCAAATACGTGATTCTTCTGTGCTTCTGCTGCTTTTTTATTGCTCTCATAAGCAAATTCATCCTGTTCCTGTCTTGTTACGTGATATTTTTCAGCCACATTTTCGGCGGTAAGACCCATATGATAATCGTTAATGGCACAGGTAAGGCCATCTCCCACCAGGCTATCTACCAGCTCACCGCTTCCAAGACGGTATCCGTTTCTTGCATTTCTCAAAAGGTAGGGAGCATTGCTCATATTCTCCATTCCACCTGCCAACATTATGCTCCCCTGTTCTGCCAGGATGGAATTGTAAGCAAGAGCTACTGCATGAAGGCCGGAGCCGCACACGGTATTGATGGTTGATGCCGGTACATTCACTGGGATTCCTGCTTTTATTGCAGCCTGACGGGCCGGGTTCTGACCATTGCCAGCCTGAAGGACATTGCCCATATATACTTCATTAATGAAAGAACTATTTACATTGCTTTGATTCAAACACGCTTTTATAACGGTTGAACCGAGTTCCGTGGCACTTAGGGTGGAAAGGGTACCATTAAAGGATCCAACTGCAGTTCTTAAAGGACTTACTAACGCTATTTTTTTCATAATCATTCATTCCTTTCATTTATTCGTTTGTCAGTTACCAAGATGAAACAATGATTTCAAATGTGAGACTTCGATTCAAAAATAAGTGATGTAGAATAGTTATTTTTGCTCCTTTCTGTTGTGGATTGAATTACAAACGTATTTTAACTACTCTTAAAGTTTGATTTCAATACAAGTGGCATAACTTACAGTTTTTGTTGTATGACTGACAGAAAAAGGAGCATATAAAGCATCTGCTCCCTAAAATTTTGATTTTAAGTTCTTAACAATAAATTGGAATCATATACTAAAAATCGGCCTGATATGCTCCGGATTTTGATTCTATATAGCTATCATTAAACCCTAAGCATATGATTCAGTCTGGGGAATGGGAAACCTTTTTTATGTTTTCCCATGGACGAACTAAAAGGAAGAATAATTAAGAACATTGACTATGAGAATTGTAAATTGAATCTTTGTTGCATCAAATTTCACAAATTTTTAAAACACAAATAAGCCCTGTCATTATTGAGATCAGGGCTGACGTTAGGGAATCTTCCACAAATAGTGACAGGTTGAAAGCTCTTTAAAATCATTCATAAGAATGAAATCCTGTGTTACAAATTAAAAATAATTTTACAGCTGAATTTTTTATTTACTTCCTCTAAAACCATGCTGCCATCATACTTTTTTATGATATTTTCTACATTAAGCAGACCGATACCATGATTTTTACCCTTTCTTGATACGGGCTTTCCCAGATACCACTTTTCAATGGGCATGGTACGGTTGGTGATGTTAATAACAATGAATTCATTGTATTTGTCCAGCTTCATATCTATGAATCTGTTGTTCGGTACCATGTCGCACGCCTCGATTGCATTATCCAGCAGATTTCCAAAAACAGTGGTAACTTCTATGGGTTCCATAAAGCTAAGATCAACAGCCCCGATTTCTAAGTTAAATTCAATGGAATGAAGGCAAGCTATTCGTTTCTTATCATTGAGCAATACGTTTAAGATTGGGTTGTTGGTGTAATCCTCCAGGGAGAGAGGCATGAGCATCTGACCGATTTCCCTGGCATAGGTTATAGCCGTATCATGTTCCTTTGCCTCATACAGGGATTCAATCAGGTTCAAATGTTTATTGACATCATGGAGAATTTTAATGGATTCATTGTATTTCTCTTCCTGGTCTTCGTAGAACTCATATTGAAGGGTTGACTGCTGCTCCAAAAGCTTTAGTTTTATCTTTAGCTGGCTGTTTTCCTCCACGAATCTGGCAAAATAAGAAAAATAAAGATCTGCAATCAAAATGCACCCCATATTAACGAGAATCAATATGTGGTCTTTCTGGCTGTTTACCTTGGATATGACAAGAAAGATAACAGCTAAATTGGCTATACTGTATAAGATAACAATAATTTCGATGAGACATTGGGTCCTGTTAAACGTCCGGCCTGCTTCTTCTTTCCAAAGCTTTGCTATGATCTGATAATAAGAAATCAGTACAAACAATTTGGAAAAGGTGATTTCCATGCTTTTGGCCATAATTGGCTCTACGTTATGTATTTGAAACTTCCAAAAGATATAGTCTAAAACTTCAACACCAACTGCCTCGCATATGGATAGAATTAATATTAGTACGGTAACATCTACTAACCGGTGTATCACCTTTTTATTGATATGATGAAACAGCAAAAGATTTACAGTGCCAGGAAGAACGATCCAGCTTAAGATATTTATGATGGGATTATTTAATAAGTTAAGACATACAAGGGCAATAAATACCCCTGTTTTTACAAAGAAATATAGGCAACGCTTTTGATAGATTCGCTCATTTCTTTCTTCTATGAATTGAAATACAATAACAATGTTGACCAGACATGAAATGATGGATCCATATATAAAAATAATGTAACTTTCCATCTCTTCTCCTAAATCGAATTCTGTATAAATGTATTTAATTTTTTTCTAAACTCTGCGGATCGTTTCTGTGAAACAGGTATGATATCATTATTATTTAAAAAAACTTCGTAGCCTTTTATCTTTTTCACATGACGTAAATTAACTAAAAAACACTGGTGGCAGGTTTCGAAATTATGTAACTGCATCTTGTCTGCCAGATCTTTCATTTTATCTTTAAAGAAATATTCTTCCTTTTCCAGTTTGATTTTAATCTTTCTATTAAAATATTCAAAATAAAAGATATCATCTACTTCAAAATCCTTGATTCTGCTTTCCAGTTCCCCTTTGTCCGTTATCTCCATAATCTCAAATGCCACGGTTTCTTTATCTTCGTGTTCTTCCTGAATGCAGGATAAGATTTCATCCAGCTGGCGGTCTATCTTATCCTTTGTAACAGGCTTTACTAAATATGCAAATGCATGAACCCGGTTCACAGCCTGTTTGCAAAACTGCTTGTAGCTGGTGGTATAAATTATTTTTAACCCTCTGTTAGATTCCCTGATTTTCGTTCCTACCTCTATTCCATTCATTCCGCCTAATGCAATATCAAGAAATAATAAATCAAACGTCTCACTGGATTCAAGCAGCTCTTCTCCTGAGCAATACTTTTTGATGTCATAAGAAAATGGGCTCTGGCTCATGTAACCATTCACCAAAGTTTCTAATTTATCCGTATCCTTCCTGTCATCGTCACAAATAGCTATTGAAAGCATCCATAATATCCTCCTGTCATATACATAAAGTTCCTGTTATGCCAATATTTTGTCAAGTTTTTTGCATACTGCCGGCCATTTCTTCTATAGGCAGAGCTTTTGTCGATGAACTTCTTTGACTCTGTTAATATATTAACATATTTACCACAGAAATTACCAATATGTAATAAATAACCTTTTGCAAGTAATTATTCATATAGAAAGGAGAGATATGTTTAAAACCCTTTTACTTCAATTCCCTTTACAGCTAGTTCCTCCCGAATCCTTTTAACAAAGGAAAGGGCGTTGCGGCCATCCCCATGAACGCAGACGGAATCCGCCTTTATAGAAATGTCTTCCCCGTTAATGGCTCTTACCCTGCCTTCCTTTGCCATGCGGACCACCTGTTTTACCGCTGCCTCTTTCTCTTCGATCACAGCACCCTTTTGATTTCTTGAAACAAGGGTTCCATCTCTTTCATAAGCCCTGTCTGCAAATACCTCGCTGGCATAAGAAAGTCCGCATTCTTTGGCTGCCCGGAGCATCTCGCTTCCGCTTAAGGCCAGGAGCACCAGACTATCATCCACATCATGGATGGCTTCACAGATAGCGGCGGCCAGTTTGTAGTCCACGGCTGCCATGTTATATAAGGCTCCATGAGGTTTGACATGATAAAGGCGTATGGTGGCGCTGTCACAAAATGCTTTTAATGCCCCGATCTGATAGGTAACACATGCCTTTACTTCTTTTGGAGACAGATTCATGTTTCTTCTGCCGAATCCATTTAAGTCCGGAAATCCAGGATGGGCCCCCGGCCTTACTCCGTGTACCTTACAAAGCGCAACGGTACGTTCCATGATCAGCGGATCTCCTCCATGAAATCCGCAGGCAATGTTTGCTGAGGTAATAAACGGAAGAATCTCTTCATCCATACCCATCTTGTAGGCTCCGAAGCTTTCTCCCAGATCGCAGTTCAAATCAATGGTTGGCATATTTCTTCTCCTTTCTTTTACAGGTGTCAGCTATATTTAAGAACCGTGTTCTTTAAATCGGTAATAAACATATGGCCTGGAGCATGGGTTATGGCAAAGGTCGGTTTGCTGTTCATTAAAACAGCCTGAGGAGTAACGCCGCATGGCCAAAATACTGGGATTTCCCCTTCCTTTACCGTTACGGGATCGCCGTAATCGGGGACTGATAAGTCCTTAATTCCAATGGCTTCCGGGTATCCGATATGTATGGGAGCACCGTGTACCTTAGGCATGGCAGCGGTCACCGAAACGGCTGCCGGGACCTGACTATGAGGGATGGGTCTCATGCTGACCACCATGGTTCCGGAAAAAACTCCTGCAGAGGTGCAGGGAATACTGGTATTGTACATGGGAACATTGACCCCTTCTTCTATCTGCCTTACGGGTATGCCTGCTTCTAAAAGCTCCGCTTCAAAGGAGAAGCTGCATCCGATAAGAAAGCTAATGAGCCTGCCCTTTGTTTTCTGGTATTCATCAAACAACGAGGAGATATCAGTCGGTTCTCCCGTGCAGATTCCATTTTCATATATCCGGTATCTTGGAATGTCTCTTGTAAGATCACTGCCTTTTGCCGTTATGGGAAAGGATTTACTGCCTGCATCCGATACCTCTAACAAGGGACAGGCTCTGGGATTTCTCTGACAGAACAGCAAAAAATTCCAGGACAGCTCTTCCGGAAGTATGACTAAATTTCCCTGAGCATACCCGTTGCACATTCCTGTCGTAGGACCATCTATCAAACCTTCCCGTATCAGTGATCTTACCTGCCATGGCTTACTTTCTGCATAATCCATATCGTTTCTTCCTTTCATACTGATTCGTTCCATCTTAATTTCCAGCCGCTGACAGGAAACCCTTACAGGCAGCTAAAAGCCTTTGTTCCTCTCTCCGGCAGATATTTACTGCCTCCTGTGGGGTTACAAACTGAAACGTCACCCATTCTCCGGGACGTAACTGAGCCAGGGCTGGAATGTCCGTGGAAATTACTGTTGCTATCTTGGCATAGCCTCCTGTTGTCTGGTGGTCTGCCATCATTACCATGGGAAGACCGGAGGCTGAAACCTGTACCGAGCCTTCCACAATTCCGTCAGATATGATATCCGCTCCCTGTATCATATCAATTACAGGACCTTCAAGCCTCAAGGCCATGCGGTCACAGTCGCTGGAAAGCCGGTAAGGGTTACGAAGAAAGGTCCTCACTCCCTCCTCCGTAAATGCCTGAATCTGTGGCCCTTCTACTGCCCGTAAAAGTACATATTCCTCTGACCCATAATAGCGTTTGGGAGTAGACGGTCTTTGAAGCAATGGCTGTTTTACAAAAGGCGAGGACCCATGTACATTTCCCTGAATGCTTTTCCAAAAATCTCTGACCTCTTCTGTGGATTTTCTGGTTGGAAGAATATCTCCCTGCTTTAATGGCCTACCCTTTACGCCTCCAAGCCTGCATTTTAAATTGGTGGAACGGCTTCCCATAACGAGAGGAACATCGATTCCTCCATACACAGCCAGGTAAGCCCTTAAGCCCTTTCTCCCAAGGGATAAGGTGAGCACATCCCCTTCCTCCGCGTAAATTGGTTCATACATAGGAACCGGGGTTCCATTTAAGAAAGGCTCCATGTCTGCGCCGGTCAAAGAGAACACCTCAGGGGAGGTGAAACGAATTTCTCCTCCCCTTAACGTAAATTCCACCACAGCGGCCCCACATTCTCCATCTAAATTACCGGCCAGGAGATTGGATACTCTCATGGAATATTTATCGCAGGCTCCGCTTTCCTGAAAGCCCTGGCTTTGATATCCTCTTCTTCCCATATCCTGTACCGTTGACAATGCTCCCGGCTGTAAGATTTCTAATGCCATTTAGTCACCTCATTTCCTGTGTCCGGCTGATTGCATCATATTCCTTTTGATCGATTGGAACAAACCGAATGGAGTCACCGGCCTTATAAAGCTTATCCTCTCCCATCTGAAGCTCAAAAAGCCGAAGAGGAGTCCGCCCAATCAACCGCCAGCCGCCGGGAGACTCCATCGGGTATATACCTGTCTGTTCTCCTCCGATTCCTACTGACCCAGACGGAATGACCGTTCTTGGCGTGGAAAGTCTTGGGGTATTTATCCGGGGATCCATGCCTCCAAGATAGGGAAATCCAGGCAGAAAGCCAAGCATATAGATGCGATAGTCCCTGCCGCAATGAATGTGAACTACCTGGTCTTCTCTTAAGCCGGTATGCTTTGATACAAAGGAAAGGTCTGGTCCGTAAATCCCTCCGTAGCAGACGGGTATTTCAATTAATTTCCCTGAATTCGTTTCTTCCTTCTCTTCCGCTTCCTGCAAGGCTAACAGGTATTTAGATACCTGTTCATAATCAGTAATCAGGGGATTGTAATAAACAAGAAGAGATGAAAAGGCAGGGACTGTCTCTATGATTCCTTCCGCCTTGGAGGATAAGACCTTCCGATTCAGTTCCATGACCCTGCGGTTTGTTGCTTCATCAATGGAATTTCCCAGCTCTGCAAGTACCCCGCGGTCTCCAACTGCCTTAAGTATCATAATGTTCCTCTCCTTTCTGTAACATGGATTGCTTACTGGCTCTCAACCTATCCCGCTTTCGCCTTAGCGGTAATTTTCCTGCTACCGAAAGAATCCTTTGGCAATGACGGGAGCAAACCAGTGCTCTGAATTGCCGGAATATCGTACGGCATAGGCTGTACACTGTCGCATCAGACTTAGGATACCTGTATTCATTCGGGTATTAAAGCCATCAATTCCCGGTAAAAGAGAACCTGTCATGTCCACCAGACCGCTCCTTGAAGCCACCCGCATCACCTCTGCTTCCATCTCCTCCCGGTGAAGAATCTCCATATCCCGCTTTAGATAGGCAATGGCAGCCATCATGGCGTAACAGCCCCAGTCCGAGCAGGTGGCTGTTATGATATGGTCGGTACTGCTGGCAGAAAGAATTCCTCCCTTGCAGCCGCAAGTGCATTCTTCTGGCCCGGTAAAGGGGACGTATTGGGTAATGTGGCTTGCGATGGCACCCATGCCGATTTCATTTCCCAGATCACCGATTGCAATGTTTAAGACTCCGGCGGCCCGAAGCATATCCCACAAGATATCGCTTTTGGCTTCCAGGGCTGTCACATCCCGTCCTGCTGCGTTATGGTAGACTCCCAGATGATTGGCTCCAGGCGCTTCCACGGAAATAACGGCTGTGGGCATGGCTTCTTTCATAAGCCACTCTCCGTCTATTTCTGCCCGTTTGGAATTTTTCGTAAAGGCTGCTACTCCCATACTGTAGGGAAGCTCTCTTACCACCTTTAAGTCTTCATAAATATGAAGGCCTACCACTCCGGCGCACTTTTTCACCGGTTCCACGCAATCCTCAGGGCAGAGAATGACAGGCTTAGCCCCAAATGCCAGAACCAGGGATCTTGCCAAAAGAATGGCGCTTACCATTCCATCCATTTCTGGCTGCTTATGGGGAAGAAGTACAAATCCTGTGAGAATATAGACAAAATCATCTTCCTTCACCGTGTTGCACAAGCTTTCCGCCGCATTCATGGCAAGGGGCTCTCCCATGTAAGCACGGCTTCCTGCATAGAGAATCCTGCATACTCCGTATCCCCTGGGATCTAAGTTCATTAAAGAATCCAGATTTTCTCCGACGTTTCTTTTTTCCAGCTCTGCTCGTTCCATCATACCCTCCCGTATGTGATTCCAACGTGTGATAAAAATCAGTCAAACAGGCTATTCTTTCCTGTATAAGAAAGGTATTCGCTGATGACCTCATTCTGGATCCGGGATAAGGAAACAGGGTCCTTTCCTCCTACCGGTTTGCCGTCGATCTGATTGGCATGGAGACAGAAATTAGAGGATGAGGTCACAATGATCTCGTCTGCGTCCATAAGCTCTGATAAGGTAAATGGGCGTTCGATTACCGCTATTCCCAGCCGATAGCAGGCAGATATCATATGGGTCTTAGAAATTCCGCGGAGAATCATGGTGTCATTGGGATGAGAGTAGAAAACTCCGCCTTTTAAGATAGAAACATTGCTGTGAGCGCATTCCGTCACAATATCTCCCCGGTGGAAAATGGTTTCATCGGCTCCTGCTTCCTTTGCCTTCTGTGAGGCTATCACAGAAGGAATGAGATTTAAGGTCTTGATGTTGCAGTGGTAAAATCTGGTATCCTCTCTGGTAATGAGCTTAATGGGGACATCAGGATCATTTAGCTTATTGGGGCGGATCATGACCCACAGCTTACCGGTCATATCGTCTCCATAGGTATGATTCCTGGCACCTGCTCCCCTGGTCACCTGCCAGTATACGAAATGCGTTTCTCCCTCCACCATGGAAAGCAGCCTGGTCAAAAGCTCACCCAGTTCCTTCTTCTCCATGGGAATCTTAATATCCAGAGCCTTTGCGCTGGAATAAAAACGGTCCAGATGATCCTCTAAGAGATAAACCTTGTGGTTGCCTCCCACGGAAGCATCATAGACTCCGTCTCCAAAGAAATGAACCCTGTCGTTAAATGGCACGGTAAGTTCCTCTGGCGTTCCGATTGTTCCATCATAGTATGCAAGTTCTTTCATTGATTCACCTTCTTTTCCGTAATGGCACCAAATCTTAATCTTATGTATTCTTCAATTAACTCCACACATTGCTTTAGCCCCAGGCGCTCCGTATTAAGACACAGGTCATAATTTCGGGGATTTTTCCACTGTCTTCCGGTATGATACATATAGTAGGAATTTCTGTATGTATCCAGCTGATCCACATATTTTTCTGCCTGCGTCTTATTAATTCCCTGGCGCTCCATCTCTCGTTTTATTCTGAATTCATAGGGAGCATCGAGAAAGACTGATACTACATTTGGTTCATCCTTTAATATAAAGTCAGCAGCTCTGCCGATACACACATAGGATTCCTGCTTGAGCAATTCCTTAAGCACCTTAGCCTGATAATTGAACAGATTCTGATCCGATAAGAAATTTCCGCTCTCCGGTGGTATGACCTCTCCATTATACACCCTTTTAGAAGCACGGTATAGAAATGTTTTCCTTGTGTTTTCGTCTGCTTCTGCAAAAATTTTCTCATTGATTCCGCTGTCCTCGGAAGCAAGGCGAAGAAGCTTACGGTCATAAAGGTCCATGCCGTAATCCATAGCCAGCGCTTTACCAATCAAGCTTCCTCCGCTTCCGCAGGTACGTGTTATGGCCACTGCAAAATAGTTGCTGTCATCCATCATAACGCTTTCCTCCTACTGTCCCAGATATGCTTTCTTTACCCGCACATCCCGTAATAGCTCTCCTGCATCTCCCTCCATGGAGATTTTTCCTGTTTCCATGACATAGGCACGATTTGAAATGGACAACGCCATTCTGGCATTCTGCTCCACCAGTAATATGGTGATCCCATTCTTATTAACTTCTTTTATAATGGAGAATATCTCCTTGACCAGAAGAGGGGATAACCCCATAGAGGGCTCATCCATGAGGATCATCTTCGGCCTTGCCATTAAGGCGCGGCCAACA
This sequence comes from Clostridium sp. 12(A), assembly GCA_000526575.1. Lineage (GTDB taxonomy): Bacteria > Bacillota > Clostridia > Lachnospirales > Lachnospiraceae > Lacrimispora > Lacrimispora xylanolytica. The sequence continues at coordinate 1,990,116 of JAGI01000002.1, forward strand.
GCCAGCATCTGCTGCTCTCCTCCTGATAAGGTTCCTGCAAGCTGTCGTCTTCTTTCCTTTAATCTGGAAAACCTGTCATAGACGTCTGTCATGGTGGCTTCCATATCCTTCTGATCTGCAAATGCTCCCATTTCCAGATTTTCTTCCACGGTCATCTGTGGAAAGATGTGTCTGCCCTCTGGCACATGAGCAAGCTTTAAGCGGATGATGATGCTGGGCTCTGTTTTTCTTAAATCAGTTCCTTCAAATTGGATTTCTCCTTCATCAGCCTTTTTAAGACCGGATATAGTCCTTAAAATGGTGGTTTTCCCGGCTCCATTTGCACCGATTAAGGAAACAATCTCACCCTGGTTAACGTGTAAGGATACGTTATGGATGGCTCTAATCGCTCCGTAGGATACGGATAAGCTGCGGACCTCAAGCATCTTCCCCCACCTCCTCTTCCTCTTTTCCCAGATAAGCCTCAATGACTCTCTGGTTGTTTGCTATTTCCTTTGGAGTACCGGAGGCTATGGTGGTTCCGAAATCAAGCACCTTGATTCGTTCGCAGACCTTCATGACCAGGCTCATATCATGTTCAATGAGAAGAACCGAGATTTTAAATTCCTTTCGGATATAATTGATGATTTCAAGCAGCTCCTCCGTTTCTGTAGGATTCATACCCGCCGCTGGTTCATCCAGCAAAAGAAGCTTCATATCCGTTGCAAGAGCCCTGGCAATTTCAAGCCTTCTCTGCTCCCCATAGGGTAAGTTTCCGGCCTCCAGCTCCTCTCTGCCTTCTAAGTGAACCACCTTTAAAAGCTCCTTTGCACGGCTCGTAAGAGTCGCCTCCTGCTTCCAATACCCGGGAGTACGGAATATGGCATGAAAAAGGCCATAAGATAGCCTGGCGTTCATGGCAGCTTTCACGTTATCAATAACCGACATTTTCTTGAATAATCGGATATTTTGAAATGTTCTTGCAATTCCTGCTTCTACGATCTGATAGGTGCTTTTTCCATTCATGCGCTGCCCATTTAAATAAAAGGAGCCTTCCGTTGGTTTATATACTCCGGTAATTAAGTTAAATACAGTGGTCTTCCCCGCTCCATTTGGCCCAATGAGTCCAATAAGCTCAGATTCTCCAATCTCTAAGTCAAAGCTGTCAACTGCCTTTAACCCGCCGAACTGGATTCCAAGATTTAGAACCTTTAACACTGGGTGCTTTTTTGCCTCTTCTGCCATGGTTACACACCTCCATTCCTTTTTGTTCCTAAAAGCCGTTTGATGATGCGGGTTAAGGAAAATTCCCAGGTTCCGAATATCCCTCCCGGCTTAAAGATCATGACCAATACAAGAATGACAGAATAAACCAGCATTCGGTATTGGGAGAACTGACGGGTCATTTCCGGCAGGGAGGAAAGGAAGGCCGCACCTATAATGGAGCCGGTCAGGGAGCCGGTTCCTCCGATGATGACTTCGGATAGCAGTTCTGCAGAATACATGAAATTAAAATTGGTAGGAATCATGGCAGTCATATAATGAGCATAGATTCCGCCCCCCACTCCGGCAAAAAAAGCAGCCACAGTAAAGGTCATTACCTTATAATAGGTCACATTGATTCCCGAAGCTGCTGCTGCGATATAGTCCTCCCGTATGGCTTTTACCGTCCTTCCAAACCGGCTTCTTACATACATATACATGATCGCAACACAGCCTGCCATAATCCAGTAGCACCAGTAAAAATCAGACAGCTTTAAAATCCCGCTCATGGTCTTGCCGCCTCCTGTAATGGCGAAGTTGCAAAAGCACACCCGGATGATTTCAGCAAATGCCACGGTTACAATGGCAAGGTAATCCCCCCTTAAGCGAAGGGCTGGTATGCCGACCAGAATTCCCGTAACTCCGGCGGCGGCCCCTCCTGCCAGAAGGGCAACAAGAAACAGAAATAAATCCGGCAGACCTTTTCCGGCTAGAGCTGAGGATACAATGGCTGAGGTATAGGCCCCCACAGACACAAAGCCTGCATGCCCCAGAGAAAATTCTCCCATAAACCCTACCACTAAATTTAAGGAGGCTACCATTATAATTGTATAACAAGCCGTCGTGCATATTCCCTTTATATACTGGGTGGATGCACCAAATACTCTGTTTTCAAAGAGAAGGACAAATAATAAAAAGACAAATAATACGCCTAAAATATTTAACAAATAAGATCTTTTAATTTGTTTTTCCATGCTCTCCTCCTTATACCTTCTCGCCCACATTCTTACCAAGAATGCCGGACGGTTTTACCAAAAGGATGACGATCAATATGGCATAAGTAATGGCTTCATACCAGCCTGGAGCAAACAACTTAACAAAGATCTCGATCAGTCCTACTAAAATGCCTCCAAGCATGGCACCCGGTATAATTCCAATTCCCCCAAGGACCGCAGCAATAAAAGCCTTAAGCCCCATCATGGAACCCATATCATTGGTCACTCTTGGATATTTGGTGCAGTACATAAGGGCTGCCACAGCCGCCAGTGCAGAGCCAATGGCAAAGGTAACGGTAATTACCTTATTTACATTGATTCCCACAAGCACAGAGGCATCCCGGTCCTGTGGAACAGAGCGCATGGCCTTTCCCATTTTCGTCTTCTTGATAAAGAGCTGGAGTCCTGCCATCATGATGACGCCTATGAAAATGGTGAGAACTACATTAAGAGGAAGGGCTGCTCCCAGTACGTTGATAGTCGGAAGATCAAAGAGCTTCTGTACGTTCTGGGGCTTTGCGCCAAAGAGCACCATTGCCAGATTCTCAAGGAACAGACTCATGGCAAGTGCCGTAATAAGAGCTGACATGGAACCTGCCTGACGGACAGGCTTATAAGCCACTACCTCAACCACCACACCTACGAGAGCACAAACGATAATTGCAGCCAGAACGGAAAGCCAGGCGGGCATTCCGGCATTTACCATCAAAGGTATGGTATAAAATAAGGTGTATGCCCCAATCATGATAAAATCGCCGTGGGCAAAGTTTATCATTCGGATAATTCCATAGACCATGGTATAACCCAGAGCGATCAAAGCATAAATAGCTCCCTGATTCAGCCCGTTGATGACGCTTTGAAAGAATAATGAAAATGTCATAGGCGGATTCCTTTCTCCTTGAAATGGAAAATGTGCAAAAGGGCCGATGTCCGGCCTTTATGCACATCTCCTGTTCATATCTATGCTTCCTAGTTCTTAGTGCCTTCTGGTGACAGGGTCATAAGCCATTTTACCTTACCGTTATCAAAGGTATTGATGGCAACGGATTTCTCGGGGTCTCCGTTTTTGTCAAGAGTAAAGGTTCCACCTACTCCGGTAAAGGTCATTCCGGTCATTCCCTTTACGAGAGATGAGGTGTCAGAAGCACCACCATTTTTAGCTGCTTCGGCAAGCATATAGATGGCGTCATAGTAGAGAGCTGCACAGGCATTTAAGCTTTCCTTGCCGTATTTCTCTGTATATTTGCTTACAAAGTTGGTAACCGCAGGGGCAGTATCCTCCGAGGAGTAATGGTTGGTGAAATAGCAGTTGCTGAACTTATCTTCAAAGCCCTTGGTATCTGCTCCATCCCAGCCGTCGCCTCCCATGATGGCTCCGTCAAATCCTGCATCCCTGGCTGCTCCTACCAAAAGAGGAACTGTATCTAAAAAGGCTGGATAAAAAAGGAAGTCAGCTCCCTTTGCCACCACCTGAGAGGTCTGGGAAGAGAAGTCTGTATCCTTTGTGGTACATTCCCCGGTATAGACCACCTCAATGCCTGCTTCTTTTGCATTTTCAATAAAGGCATCCTTTAAGCCGTTGGAGTAATCGTCATCCTTTGCATAGATAATCGCAGCCTTTTTCCAGCCCTTTTCCTTGGCAAACTGTGCTGCCATCTTTCCCTGATAAGGATCAATGAAGCAGTCTCTGAAAATAGTGGGGCCTTTTAAGGTTACATCTTTATTCGTCGCCCCTGTTGCAAGGAGGAGCATATTGTCCTTGGTTGCCTGTTCTGCAATGGGAAGGGTAACCGAGGAAAAGAAGCTGCCGACAACGGCGTCGGGACTTTCCTTTAACAGGCTGTTATACGCGTTAATGGCCTGCTTTGCATCACTTGCATCATCTACTACTTTACCGCCGTTTACGATTTCAATTTTGTATTCCGAATCGCTTAAGTTAATTTCTTCCGCCGCCATGGTAATGGCATTTTGTGCCCCCTCTCCATAAATGGCGGAGCCTCCGGTTAAGGGACCAATGACGCCTACCTTAATGGTCTTTCCCTCTTTTGCCGGTGCGCCGTTTGCAGCGGCTGTTGTTTCCCCCGAAGTGCTGCCCCCAGCAGCGCCTTGCTGAGCAGATGAACTGCAGCCTGCCAGGAGACTGGCGGACATGGCCGCCGTAAGGACGAGAGAAAATAATCTTTTTTTCATATTCGGTTCCTCCTCATGCTTTTTTAGTTATGCAAACATTATAGAAACAAAAAAAAGGAGCTTTTTCCCACGGTGATGCTGGGGAAAACCTCCTCGTTCTCCTTTTGAATCCCATAGTAAAAGGACCCGAAAAAGCGAAAAGAGCCGCAACCGTAATAAAACGGTTGAGACTCCTTCGTTCTCTTGTTTGATATGTTGGGTGAATTATAGCACTTGTTTTTCTAAAATACAATACATTTTTAAAAAATATTATTTTTTGTGAAATATATATAACTTTTAAAACCTTTTTATTTCATCTTCACAAAAATGGTTTCAATATCTGTCTATGACAACTCCTCCTTGAAAAATAGTCTTAACCATGCTATAGTCTTTCACAGGGAATGAAGTTCTCCCCTGGCTGCGGCCTAAATTGCTGTTTGGCTGATGACTTCTGCTCGGTGCAGGAATTATCAGCTTTTTATGTTGGAGGTATTATGTTAAAGAAAGTATTTCTTTTATACCGTGACCTTATTTTACTCACCTTAATTGCTGTTCCTATTGGAATTTTAGCAGGCCTTGTTGACACCGTATTCGGACGTACCCTGCTTTGGCTGACAGAGATCCGGTCACACCATGTTTTCTGGCTTCTTCCTTTTCTTGGCGTTGCAGGCGTCTTAATCCTGTGGTTTTATAAGAAAGCGGGCGGCCGAAGCATAAAAGGTATGGCCCTGATCTTTGAAACGGGCCACGGAATAAGTCCGGATATCCCTCTCCGGCTGATTCCCTTTTCCATCTTAAGTACATGGATTACACATCTGTTTGGAGGAAGCGCAGGAAGGGAAGGAGTTGCAGTGCAGATTGGTGGCACCATCGCCCATTGGTTCGGCAGACGGCTTCCCATCAAAGATAGCGGCAAAATTCTATTAATCGCTGGTATGGCGGCTGGCTTTGGCGGTTTGTTCCGCACTCCCATAGCTGCTGCATTTTTCGCTCTTGAGGTCCTTACCGTGGGAGTTCTGGAGGAAAAAGCAGTCCTGCCGGCACTTTTTGCTTCCTTTACAGCAAGCTATGTTTCCGGCTTATTGGGCCTTGAAAAGTTCACCTTTCTTTTAAAGGATCAGATACTCATTTCCTGGGAACTGGTTGTGAAGCTAATCCTTGCAGGTGTTATATTTGGCCTTACAGGAAGCTTTTTTTCCCTCTGTCTTCATAAAACAAAGGAATCCCTTTTAAAATGGTTTAAAAAGCCTTACTTGCGGATTTTTATCATGGGTACTGCCATCAGCCTTTTCTCCCTTCTTTGCTGGGAAGGACGGTATTCCGGACTTGGAACAAACTTAATTGCCATGAGCTTTGACCATGGCATATATACCTGGGATTTTGCTTTTAAGCTTTTGTTTACTGTGCTCACACTAGCCGCAGGCTTTCAAGGCGGTGAGGTGACTCCCCTTTTTTCCATCGGAGCATCTCTTGGGGTCGTCCTCTCTTCTCTCCTCGGTCTTTCTCCTGTGTTTTTGGCGGCACTGGGCTACGCCGCAGTCTTTGGGAGCGCCACCAATACCCTTCTTGCCCCTATGATCATGGGAGCTGAGATTTTTGGTTGGGAATATTTCCCTTACTTTGCTATCGTTTGTGCACTGGCCTATAGCTGTAACTTTAACCTGTCCATCTATCCTTTGCAGAAAAGAAAAGATGGAGATTAAAAGGGTGCTGTAAAATGGAAAACATAATGCTTTCATTTTACAACACCCTATATTTCATTAAAGAAGCTTTATGATCTCTTCCAGCTCTTCCGATAACACCTTCGCCAGCTCAAAATCCTCACTTTTTAAAGCAGATTCTATTCTTGTCTCGATTGTCTTTTTCTTATCTTCTATCTCCAGATAATCCTTGCTGAAATGTTTGGCATAGATCATCTTACGGAATTTTCGGATGCTCATCTTCCGTATGGTCTTATCTTCAATCATTAAAACATAATCCGCACAATTGGCTATGGTCTTAAAATCGTGAGATACCATAAGCACGGCACCCTTATATTCCTTTACCGCCTTTTCCAGGGCAATCTGTGAATAAGTATCCAAATGGCTGGTAGGCTCATCAAGAAGGAGTAAATTGGCTTTTGTCACTGAGATTTTCGCCAATTGGAGCAGGTTCTTTTCCCCTCCGGATAAATTGCTGATTTTTTGACTTAATACTTCATCGCGAAAGCCATAGTCCAGCAAATGCTCCCTGATTTCATCATAGGTCTTAAATCCTGCCTCAAAGAATTCATCCTGTACCGTATTATCTTCCTTCAGCATCTCTCCCTGAATCTGAGATAAAAATGCCAGTGTCACATGTTCCCCTATCTCAATGGTATCCAGCTGGTTCTTATAGATATCCCGAAGAAGGGTGGTTTTTCCGGTACCGTTAGGACCTATGAGTGCGACTTTGTCCGATGAACCAATGAAAAAGCTGGCATCTTCCAATAGAACCTCCTGAAAGGCCACATGGTAATGATCCACCTTTAATACCGCTGTATCCGTCACCTCACCTAATTCCGGTAATCGGATTTCCGGCTGATGGATTTCCACAAAGGGAGCTTTAATTCTTCTGGCTTCCAGACGTTCCAGTATCTTTACTCTTGCGTGGAGTGATTTCCCTCTGGCAGCTTCTGTATGAGCTGTTGCTACATTTCTAAGTTTATTAACAATTCCCTTTACTCGTTCAATCTCTTCCGTATCAGCCGCAGCCAGCTCCTGCAGCTCAATCTTTGTTTGCAGGAGGGAAAGCTTATAATCAATATACCTTCCATTAAACTCCTGAAGCTCTTTATTTTCCAGATGAATGATTTTATCAAAGCAGTGGTCCAGTAAATACCGGTTGTGGGTTATGATTAGCATCATGCCTTTGTGAGCATTGATTAAGTCCTTAAGGGAATTTAAGTTTTCAAAGTCTAAAAATGCATCCGGCTCGTCCATGATAATGAGATGAGGATTTGTAAGCATTTCCTTAATGACCTGAATAAGCTTATATTCACCGCCGCTTAAGCTTGAGACCAGTGATGTTTCAAGTCTGCTTAGGTCTGCCAGATTAAGCTTTTTTCTGATGTTGTTTTCAAAATCATCTCCACCAATGGCTTCCAATGCATCAAGAGCCTCCTGATATTTTTCAAGTAAGGGCTCAATGTCTTCTGAGGTTCCCATCTCCACGCAGATCGCGTCAATTTCACTCTGCAGATGAATAAATTCTTCCCCAATGTAATCGAATACTGTAATATCTCTTGTTTTATCAAGCTGTGAGAACTGGCTGACATAGCCGATTCTTAAACCGTTGGTAATTTCCAGCTTTCCATCATACATAAACCGTTCCGGGTCCATGATGATGTCCGTCAAGGTACTTTTACCGCTTCCGCTGGCTCCTATAAAAGCACAATGCTGCCCTTCCTCCAAGGTAAATGAAATATCTTTATAAAGCTCCTTTTCCGGAAAAGAAAAGGAAAAATTTTCTAACTTTATCATCTTTACTCCTGTCCATGTGTCCTGCACACTTCGGTTTTTGAGTGAAATAGAAAAGGATTAAAAAGAGCTTACCAAAATAAGCTCTTCCTTCTACGATCCTATCATTTATAATTTTTATCAAGTTATGTCTGTTTTAGACGATTACTTCTCGTCAACCTTCGTAGCATATCATTATTTGCAGTAGATTTCAACTATTTTAGAAGCAATTGATCAAATATCAGCGTCTAATCTTATTTATAAGTTCTTATGAATTAATATCCTATATATTGACATGGAAAAAATACTATGATAGCATTATGAAGCCAGTTAGCACAAACTAACTAATTGTTTCAAATCTAAACTTGCATATAAGAATAGGTTCCATTAAGATTACTCCTTTTGCAGCTATATGATTGCTTTATCTCAGTTTTATCTGTTGCAAACGGAATAAGCGTTTAAGAAAATAAGGAGACAATGCTATGAAATTAATAACAAAAAGGAAGCTGATTCCCATCCTTTGTTTGTGTGTGACGGTTACATTCACAGCCTGCCAAAAGACCGATAAGGAGAACACTGAACCCTCAGGGAATATCGCAGAGATCAATGATTCAGCCAATGGTCAGGCTGCAGCTTCTAACCCAAATAATACATCAGATGCCAGCACTCATACGGTAAGTACTATTATGGGTGATGTTGAGGTACCGGTAAATCCTGTAAGAATTGTAGCCCTTGGCAATCCCGGCGACCTGGTATCCATGGGAGTGAAACCAATTGCAGGTGATAATGAAGTCGATTTATTTGACGGTCTTTTAACAGCTGACACTTATACTAAAATTACAAGCGAAGATTATGAAGGCATTATGGCATTAGAGCCAGACCTTATTCTGATTGCCGATACACCAAAAAAGGAGGAATATAAAAAGCTCACCGCAATTGCTCCTACGGTTGCAACAGAAGCTTATACAAAAAACTTATCCGAACGAATTATTTTTACCGGTAAGGTGATTGGAAAAGAAGCAGATGCGAAAAAGGCACTTTCCGAATTCGAGACTCAGGCAGAAACATATAAAGCCCAGCTGAAAAATGTCGGAATTGATAATAAGACCATAACTGTTATGGAAGGAACTTATTTATTCGGTGACAAATATGGAAGAGGTGCTGATATTGTCTATAATTATCTAGGCTTTAAAGCTCCCGATAAATTGCAGGAGGTATTCCAAAAAGGTGATAAATATCTGGAGATATCAATGGAAGTATTACCGGAATACTGCGGCGATTACATACTTAATTCCGTATGGGACGGTTCCGAAGACTTGTCTCAGAATGCCGTGTGGAACAGCATCCCTGCAGTTAAGAACGGTCATGTTATAAATATAGATTTCTCCAATTATTTTTCAAGAGACTTATATACTTCCGGCAAGCAGATGAAGCTTCTGGTGGAAGCCTTGCTGGCCTTAAATTAGGAAAGGAGCGCAGCTTTGCTGCGCTCCTTTCCTGTTATAATAAAAGCTTTTTTATACTCGCTGTCCCTACCAGCGTTTATTTCCCCCGTAAAACTTTAATAACGAAATGAATACTTACTCAATTATCTGCCAAATACATCGGTAAAGGCATCCAGTGTTCTGTAATAGGAAGCCTTAGGAGTATTTAAGTTAGAGTGGAGTAATGGATTCTTATCACGTCTCCAGGAAACGTCATCAGAAAGTCCCCACCAGGTAAAGCCTGTAATTTTACCGCCCGATTTTTTAATTTCGTTTACGGATTTCATGATATCGTATACATATGTAGCCTGCGCCTGCTCAGAACTTGCTCCGGCATCAAATTCAGTAATCTGAATTTCTAAGCCTGCATTAGCAAATTTCGTATATGCCTGCTTAAAGTAAGATGCACTTGGGAAAGATGTTTCTAAGTGAGCCTGACCACCAACACCATTACAGATTTTCTTCTCTGCATTGATGAAATTAATCATTTTTACAATATTGTCAGCTTCCATATACTCATTATAATCATTATAGAATAAGCTGACTTTATCGGTAAGTTTGAAATAGCTTAATGTTTCATTGGCATAACGGAATGCATCTTTAACAAACTGAGGACTGGTTGTTACGCCGCCATAGATGCTGACCCAACCGGTGCCACCTGGGGAGTGAAGATACTCATTTACCACATCCCATGCGTAAACAACGCTGCCGTACTGGCTTGTGTAAACGTGATTCATCACAGTCTTAATATAGAATTCCATACGTGCATTCATTACAGACTGGCTTACAAAGCCGGTTCCGCCATTGTAATTGGTTTTAAAAAACCAGTTTGGTGTCTGGCCGTGCCATACAAGAGTATGACCACGCAGTCCTAAATTATTTTCATAACAAATCTTTAAAACCTTGTCCACTGTGCTGAAATTGATCTTCGGAACGGTAGACTCTGTATAATTACTAGGAATATAGTATCCCAGTGATTTTGCTTCTGCTACTGAAATCAGAGTCGGTGAACCGCCAAGCATGGCGTCCGGCTTCATCTCATTCTCAAGGGTGACACTGTTGTATCTTTGTTTAATGACATTTAAGGTCTGTTGGTTCTGGAGCTGATATAAATTTACGCAGGTACCTACCCGACCGTATTTGGCTCCATACGTATTCAGCAGAGTCTGATCTGCCGTTGCTGCCTGAGTAACTCCTAATGACGATAAGGTAAGCGCCATTGCAGAAATCACTGTCAAAATCTTTTTCACTGACTTTTTCATTGTATTACCCCCTTATGTATAATTGGTTAACTGAAAGGAATCCTTGCCGGTCGTAAAAAACAGATATCGTGGTACCAACATCGAACCAAGTTCCCCCCCCTTCCATTCTCCCTTTTTACGTTACCAGAACAAAAAACTCCTTTTCCTTGATTCATAGCTAAAAATAGAATCATATTTCTTCTATCTCTAGCTATGTGGTCATAAAGACAATACTAATGTAACACGTTATGCATCTTTCCCAGTAAAAATGTAAAAAATCCGATACTGTTCGTCATATTTTCTTATAAAACCGCAAAAATTACATCTAAAATTCGATTTTTTTCTATTTATCACATATAAAATGCATTTATTGAAGATTCTCCAATTTGGCCTCTCCGATAAAGGTAAAAAAGGAACGCAGCCAAGCTGCGTTCCTTCCTAATAAACTAATTCATTTCACTTTAAAACAGGGAAAATGACAGGAACAGGGAAGCCATTAACGAAGCTACCAGAGAAACCACAGTAATCTGTGTGTTAATGGATGGACCCGCGGTATCCTTAAAGGGGTCTCCTACGGTATCTCCAACGACTGCTGCTTTATGAGCATCGCTTCCTTTTCCGCCATTGCCGCCTGCTTCAATGTATTTCTTTGCATTATCCCAGAGTCCGCCAGAGTTGCTCATGAACAGGGCTAAGAGAAGACCGCTGATAATATTACCGGTGAGATATCCGCCTGTTGCTTCCACGCCACCAATAAATCCAACAGCAATCGTAACAATGATGCTGACAAATCCAGCTGGAATCAGCTCTTTTAACGCACCATGGGTCGCGATATCAATACATTTATCGTATTCCGGCATCACTCCTGGTTTTCCTTCTTTTAAGCCTTTGATTTCTCTGAACTGGCGATGGATTTCAGACACCATACGCTGTGCATTTCTGTCAACGCCAAGCATCAGCATGGCTGAAAAGATGGCTGGTATCGCTGCTCCCACTAACATTCCAAAGAATACGGATGGATTAATAATATCAAAGCCCTTTAAAACGACTGAGCCTGCTGCCTCATTGACCTCACTCATAAACGCACCAAGCAGAGATATAATCGTAAGACCTGCTGCTGCAATGGCAAAGCCCTTGGTAACTGCCTTTACTGTATTACCTGCGCTGTCGAGAGAGTCTGTGATTTCTAAAGCTTCCTCTCCTAAATCACCCATTTCCACAAGACCTCTGGCATTATCCGCAATAGGCCCGTATGCATCATTGGATATGATCATACCAACGATGGAAAGCATACCAACTGCTGCCATGGAAATACCAAACATTCCTGCAATGGGATCATCGGGTGAAATGGATGCACAAAGGTGGTAGGAAATCATTGCTGAAATTCCAATACCGACCATGGAAGGAAGTACACTTAAAAATCCATAGGATACACCGGACAAAATAGTAAATGCCGGGCCGGATTCTGATGCCTTTGCCACATTTCGGACAGGTTTTTTGTTGTCATTGGTAAAGTAATCACTGGTAATACCTATAATAACGCCCACAAGCAGACCAATTGCCGTTGCTCCCCAGATACGCCAGTCAAAGGAAAAGAAAGCGGTCGCGCCTGCGGTCAGAACTGCAAAGATGCCTGTCGTAAGATACGTACTCATATTGAGTGCCATGGTAGGATCGCCTTTTTTCCCCATACGTGCGGCCATAACTCCAAAGATTGAGGATAACAGTCCAAGGGCTGCATAGCAAAATACCATAGCTGCGTAATCGACTCCCATCTTATTGCCAAGAGCGATTGCCATAACCAGAGCAGAAGCCATGGAAGCCACGTTAGAATCGAATAAATCCGCTCCCATTCCTGCCACATCACCTACATTGTCGCCCACGTTGTCTGCAATAACCGCTGGATTTCTTGGGTCATCCTCTGGAATTCCAAGCTCCACCTTACCGACAAGGTCAGCACTGATATCTGCTGTTTTCGTAAAAATTCCTCCGCCTGCCTTGGCAAAGAGAGCCAGCGAACTTGCCCCAAAGCTAAAGCCAAGAAGTGCGGTAGCATCGTGGGTAATTGCCATGACTAAGGCAACACCTAAAAGAGAGCTTCCTACTACCGCCATTCCCATAACGGCACCGCCACGGAATGCAGATAAAAAGGAAGGTCTTAAGCCGCCATTTCTGGCTGACTCCGCTGTCTTTATATTTGCCATGGTTGCCACTGTAATTCCAATTTTACCGGCAAACGCGGAAAAAACAGTACCGCATAAATAGGCGATCACAATAATCAGATTCGGTAAGATTGATCCACCTTTCCAGATAGGAGCCGGTAGAAATATAAAAATAGCAATCGCAGCTGCCCCACAGAATTTTGCCAAAACAAGATATTCTTTTCGAAGAAATGTATTTGCACCCTTCCTTATGTAGCTGCCGATCTCTTCCACTCTTTCATTGGAAGACGGCTGAGCCTTGACCCATCGAAACAGCCAGGCCGCAAACCCAAAAGCAAGTGCAGATACCAAAATGGAAATAATTAAAAATAAGTCTAAATTACTCATACACTATAAACCCCAACTTTCTTCTCTTATTATTTTTTATTGTGTACTATATAACTATATACCTTTTTTCCAATTATTTTTATTTTACCCATCACCTCCATTAAGTGAAAATGAACGGGCTACCAATATCTCTACATGAACAGGCCCTTTATTTGTGCGCAGGAAGCCCAGAATAAAAGAATGAGTTACCGCAGTATAAAAGCATGGGGGAACCTTCAGACTGCTTTAAACCTAAAAGCCATGTGGCTTCTAAGCGTTCTATTTTTCTGGTTATCACCTCCTTAGTATATTTCAAGCCTTTAGGCATTGATTTTAAAAACATCTTAATAACAGGTGCCATTTTTTAAAACATTATAGTCATTATATAACTTTACCAACAACAAAACAATTATTTTCCCAAAATTATGTGTTTATTTGCACAGTTTTTATCAAATATCAATGCAGTTACTTTTCTCTTTTTACCACCAATGTCTGAAATCCGCCAATTTCACCATGATCAGATTTATCTCCATACAGGAAAGTCCCAGCCTCAAGATCATCCATCAGCTCAGAAGAAAGCGTTACGGGTTCCCTGTTAAAATTCTGGATAAACAGATATTCAAACTCATCAGACTCTCTGGAGCACACTTCTAAGCCCTCTGGAATCTCTCCTCTTACCAGTGGTTCAATCTTACTTTCCTTCATGACCCTTCTAAAGAAGTCATCATAAAATTTCGCTTCTACATCTGCACATACATAATAAGCAAGGCCCTTCCCATACTGATTTCTGGTCAGTGCCGGATATCCCTGATAAAAATCATCCCTGTATACAAAAAGCGCTTCCGCCCCCTGGACTTTTATAAGATCGCATAGGTTGCGGCACTCATACTCCTTCTCTTCCCATGTTCCAGAAACGGAAACCAGGTGATTGACCTCTCCATCGTATAGTCCGTCAATCTCAGTACTTCGAAGTCCCAGGACATCCATAAGACCGTAGGGAACACCTCCCAGAAAACAATGATCCCACTCATCCACAATTCCGGACCAATAGGTTACCATAAGTTTTCCACCTTCCTCTACAAAGGTCCGGAGCTTTTCTTCCACCTGACTGCGGAACATATATAGCATAGGGGCAGCTATAAACTCATATCCTGTGAAATCATCTTCCATGGATATCACATCTACATTAAAGCCCAGTTTTTTTATGGCACTGTAGATTTTTACACAAGCCTCGTGATGATAAAGACTGTTATTCCTGGGGCCCTGGGCATCCTCCATGGCCCAACGGCTCTCCGTATCGTAAATCAATGCTACCTTAGAACGGACACTGGTTCCGGACACTTCCTTTAAGGAGTTAAGGGCTTCTCCTATCTCACACACTTCCTGGAATACCCGGGTATCCTCGCCGCCATAGTGGTCAATGACTGCTCCATGAAACTTTTCAGAGCTTCCATTGCTTTGCCGCATCTGAAAATACAGTACGCTGTCTGAGCCATGAGCCACCGCGTGAAGAGAATCCAGCTTTAGCATGCCGGGCTTTTTCAGCTTGCTGACCCCCTGCCAGTTGGTGCTGCTGGGACTGGATTCCATTAAGAGAAACGGCTTCTTTTTTAAGCTTCTCATGAAATCGTGCTGAAGCCCATTGTCTCTGGCGGTAAGAATCTCCGCCCTCTTATGCCAGAGCGGATAGGAATCCCAGGATACCACATCAATCTCCTGAGAGAAGCGTTTGTAATTCAGTCCCTTAAAATCATACATGAAGTTAGCTGTGACCGGTTGCATGGCACCTGCCTCTCTGAGGGCTTTGATTTCACAGGCGGCAAAATCTGATGTCTGCTCTGTTACAAACCGTTTCCAGTCCAGGTTCAGACCATGAACCATATTCTCCCCGATGGTTGAGGGGCTTTCAATCTGGTCAAAGGAAAGATATTTATGGCTCCAGAATGCATTGCACCATTTCCGGTTCAGCTCCTCAATGGAATCGTATCGTTTCTTAAGCCATCCTCGAAAGGCATCCTGACACAGAGGGCAATGACATTCTCCCCCGTACTCATTGGAAATGTGCCACATAATGACTCCAGGATGGTCTTTTAATGTCTGAGCAAGCTTCTGGTTGATCCGTGCTACCTTTTCCCGGTATACCGAAGAGGTGTAGCAATGATTATGTCTGCCTCCAAACAGCTGGCGCTGCCTTGTTTCATTCACTCTAAGTACGTTAGGATAGCGGTCTGACATCCATTTCGGCCGGGCTCCTGAGGGAGTCGCCATGATGACAGAAATTCCATTTTCATAAAGCTGGTCCACCCGTTTAAGAAGCCAGGTAAAATCAAACTTCCCTTCCTCCGGCTCCAGAAACGACCAGGCAAATACACCAAGAGTAACCGTATTGATACCGGCCTGCAAAAACAGCTCTATATCCTTATTCAATATTTCAGGCTGGTCCAGCCATTGCTCCGGATAGTAATCTCCTCCATGCCATAATCCCAAGTTATTCATAAGCAGAAGTTCCTTTCTAAAAAGCACCGCTACCATTTCCCCACAGGAAAAACCGGCCGCGGTGCCTGTAATCATATTTTTATTTTACTGCACCTGTAATTCCCTCTGCAAAACTCTTCTGAAGAAGGAAGAAGATAATGACCGTTGGAATGGTACAGATTAAGACCGCCAGCATAAGGGTTCCGTAATCCGTCACATATCCTTCTGTTAAGTTTGCTACCAGCATAGGCATGGTAATGCTTTTGGCATCTGACATGATTACCTTTGGCCAGAGATAGCTGTTCCAGGCGTTCATAAACGTAATGGTCATAGCCGCTGCGTAGGTCGACCGCATGGTAGGTAAGAACATTCGATAAAAAATCTGTAATTCCGTCAATCCGTCTAAGCGGGCCGCCTCCATGATATCCGATGGAAAGGATCTGGCGCTCTGACGAAACAGCATGATTAAAAATGGCGTAGATATGGTAGGCAGTATGAATCCCAGGGTGCTGTTTAACAGCCTTGCCTTTGAAAACATCTGGTAAAGAGGTATCATGGTGGCTGCAAAGGGAACCATCATAGCCAGCAAAATTACACTCATGACCCTGTCCTTTGCCTTATCATGAAAGACCTCAAAGCCGTATCCTGCTATGGAGCAGATAAGCAGGGAGATGAGAGTCATGATAATGGAATATTTAAAGGAGTTAAAAAGTGCTGTGCCTACGTTCTGGGAGCCAAACAGCTTGATCCAGTTATCCATGAGAGCCGTGCCAAAAACAAGCGTCCCTCTGGTGACATCCACGCTCCGGTTGGTGGCCGCCACCATCATCCAGTAAAGCGGAAATACAGAAATTAAAGAAACAAGGATTAAAAATGTATAAGCGAAGAGCTTTTTTCCCTTAGTCACGTTTATCACCTACCTTTAACTGAACGAATGCAAGCACTGCCACCAAAAAGAGAATCAGATAGGACATGGATGCCGCATATCCGAAATTAGGTACATACTTAAATGAAACATTATAAATATAGTGTGACATGGTGATGGTAGCGTTTGCCGGTCCGCCATTGGTCAAGTTCACGGATTCATCAAACAGCTGCAGAGTTCCGTTGGTGGACATGATTGCAGTCAGAAGAATGGTTGGCCGCAAAAGAGGCACCGTAATCCGAAAGAATGACTGAATGGGGGATGCTCCATCGATTTTAGCCGCTTCATAAACAGAATATTCAATATTTTGAAGGCCGGATAAGTAAAATACCATGTTATAGCCAGTCCATCTCCAGATCAGTGCCAGAATGATTACGACTCTGGCACTGTTTGGATGTCCTAAAAAGTTATAGCCTGTGGACAGGAATCCCAATTTCATTAAGATATTGTTCACCAGGCCATCCACAGCGAATAAGGAACGGAAGATTACAGCATAGGATACCAGTGAGGTGGCACATGGCAGAAATATGGCGGTGCGGAAGAGCCCTTTAAACCGAAGATCCTTATGATTTAACAGGGAAGCCAGCACCAGCGCTAAAATCAACATAACAGGCACCTGAATAATCAGATAGATAAAATTGTTTTTCAGCGCCTGTACAAAAACCGGATCCTTGAACATTCGGATGTAATTGGTCACACCCGTCCATTTCATCTTGTTGCCGATTCCTGTCTGGAACGAAAGAAAGAGGGCCTGAATCATGGGCAGAAAGCTCATGATTGCAATTAAAAGAACCGCAGGAGTTAAAAATGCCCAGCCTGCCCTGCTCTGTTTCTGACCCAATGAAAGCTTATTCTTAGAATGAATCACTGGAAATGCCACCTCCTAGCGTCTCTTACTTGCCCATTGCAAAATTAACCGTATCCTCTGCATTCTTGATCTCTGCGTCGATGTCTCCGCCTGCTACTACCTTTGTAATGGCAGTTGCCACTGCATCACGTGCTTCATAGTAGTAAACTCCCGTATTATTGGATGGCACCTTGGAAGCAAAATCAGTAATCATAGAGTAGACCGGAGCATCTCCAAAGAATTTCTGAGGCTCTCCATAAACTTTACTCTCTGCTGCCGGAAGGTATGTTGCCATAGCTCCAGACTTTGGAAGAATGGTTTCATAAAGCTCTGTGCTTCCTGCAAAGGTCTTGCTTAAGAAATCATAGGCCAGTTCCGGATTTTTGCTTGCAGACGTTACTGCCCAGCTGGATCCGCCGTTATTGGAATAATTGGTAGCGCCTTCAACCCCTTCTAATTTAGGCATATTGGTGATTGCCCAATTGCCGGACTGGTCTTCTGCAGTCTGAATGCTTGCCATAATCCAGCATCCGTTGATGGTTCCTCCTACCGTACTGTTTGTTAAGGTTCCTACATACTGATCCCAGTCATTGACTTCCACAAGAACACCGCTCTTTACTAAAGAAGCATAGGTTTCCATTACTTTCTTAAGTTTGTCATTGCCAACCATGCTGGGCTTTCCGTCTTTATCAAACAGACTTCCGCCAGCAGATTGAAGCATCATCACAATTAAGTCGGATTCTCCAGCCTGACAGGATAAGAGAGGTTTGCCTGTCTTAGCAAGAATCTTTTCTCCCATTTCCTGATACTTGCTCCATGTGATATCTTTAAAATCATCTACTGTGTATCCTGCTTCTTTTAAAACATCTGTCCGGTAGCAGGCAACAACAGCTCCATTGTCAAATGGCACACCGTAATTCTTTCCTTCTACCACTGAATAAGCCGTTTTTGCTTTTGGAAATTTGGAAAAGTCAATACCGCTGCTTGTTAAGTCTTTGAATGTATCCGGATAGCTGATTACATTTTTCTGGAAGGCATTATCCTGAAGAAGAATGATATCAGGAAGAGAATCCTCATTTCCAGAGGTGGCGGCTGTGGTC
Organism: Clostridium sp. 12(A); assembly: GCA_000526575.1. Taxonomy (GTDB): domain Bacteria; phylum Bacillota; class Clostridia; order Lachnospirales; family Lachnospiraceae; genus Lacrimispora; species Lacrimispora xylanolytica. The sequence continues at coordinate 2,008,598 of JAGI01000002.1, forward strand.
AGTTTTGTCTGAACATCTGCCCATGGGGTTTCCACCACATTAAGCTTGAAATCCGGGTGGTCCTTCTGGTAAACCTTGGCTGCCTCATTCATGGCATAGATGTTAAAGGCTGGATCCCAGCACCAGACAGTCAGTTCATTGGAAGCCTTAGCTCCCTCCCCTTTTGTATCCCCTGTAGTACCAGTGCTGCCACCCCCTGTGCCGCAGGCAGTTAAGGATGCTACCATAGCTCCTGCCAATAATAGAGATGCGATTTTTTTCTTCATAGCGAAACTCCTCCTTTAAATTAATATAATTTCAAAGATCGGATGAATCTCATCCAAGCATCTTTTTCAACCCGCACCCTGAATACATTCAGGGGAAAATCACTTTATCATGCTTGATCACATTTCGTTTGTCCTTCCCATCCGGTACCATACGAAATACCAGAAAGGCAGCCTCCTCATTGGTTCGGTTCTCAATGGTATGAACGGAATTACCCACACGAATGACCATACCCTTAGATGCGGTCTCCCGGTAGATGCCTCCTTCCTCCTTCCACCTGACGGTCAATTCTCCAGAGGTAACAACAAGTACCTCCTCGATCGCCCGATGCATATGCCACTCCTGTGCAGATTTCGGAGAAATCACATTCTCATGAATCTCAAATTCATCAAAAATAAAATAATTGACCCTTGTTCCATTTCCCTTTTCTACGTAAATGGAATCTTCCGGGCGGTATAGTTCTAGCTTGTCCAAATCATATTCCCCCATTCATTTCCAATCCAGTAAAAATAAGCTCATGTTGTCAACTTGTAACTATTAGGTATATTATACCAATATTTTTGCTCATAAAGCTTTTAGATTCAATTAAAAAAAGCGCAAATTCAATCATTTGCGCTTTTAATCCCAGCCTTTTTGTGCACTGATCTTACAGTACAGCAATCTGCTCTCATAATTTTCTGAAGATTTCTTCCACTGATAAGGGGAAATATTCATGACTTTTCTAAAATTCCTGTTAAAGGCGGAAATAGAGGCAAATCCAGATAGAGCCGATACCTCTTCCATATTCTTTTCCGTTCTTTTTAACAGCTCACAGGCATTCTGGATTCGGATTAAGTTGATGTAATCCACTGGCTTCATGTTCATCCCTTCCTCAAACACACGGCGGAAATGGCTTTCACTGATGCTGCAGGCATCTGCCAGATCGCTGATTCTGATTTCCTCCATGTAGTGGTTTGAGACAAATTCCAGAGCACCGGCAATGAGGGTGGTGTTGGACCTGGATCTCATGATCTTCTCCTCATCATCGGAAAGCCTTAAAAACTCCACCACACAGGCACCAAGAAGTCCTCTTATGCTGTCCTTATAGTATGGCTTTTTATTCCGTGCCTCCTCCATGATCCCAAGTATCAGCTTCGCCAGAACCGGATTCTCCTTTTCTGTTAACAGGTACCCGGTTTTCTTGATTCGCTTTAACATGGTTTTCTTCATCATAGAATCATATTGACTTAAGTCAGAGACCAGCTTATCCAGGTCAACATACATCCATTCCCAAAATCCCTTTGTCCCATGATCGCTGCTCGTGGTATGGGGAAGCCGGGGAGGAACCACCATAAATGATCCCCCGGAAAAAGGAATATGCTCCTGTCCAAGCACAACCTCTCCGCTTCCCCAGTGACAATATCCAATCTCTAATAAATTGTGAAAATGGAGAAATTTAATCTGCTTTCCGTATTCCCTGATCCAGTCCTCTCCCAATAGTGCCAGTACGGCTTCCCCCTCCGGAATTTCATAATATCGATACTCTACCTTCTCCCTTTGTTTTGCCAAACAGCTTCCCCCTTTTTACACTCAGCTAAACCTCTGCACCCCTGCTTTCCACATAAGTTCTGCACCCTGCAATGACCTGATAAATTTCCCCGATGAACAGACCAACGGAAACACCGCAAACCACCGAATACATGATATTAAAAGTTAAGTCTCCATGAAAATCCGGCTGAATTGCTAAAACAACATTCAGAATGTACTTCATAAAAAAGTTAATCAATATGATTGTCAGTGGAAGGTAGGAACCTGTGCGGTAAAACACTCCTTCCTTTTTATATATCCTTCGAAAACGGCTATACAGGACATACCCCAGCATGCTTCCAAGACCTGCTGCTATCACATAGCAAACCAGGGCAATGGAAAGATAATGAAAGCTGGTAAAAAGCTTTTCCAGTCCCCATATCATAAAAACCAGGGGCACGATTACCATTCTTATCAAAGAGACTTCTCCATCCCTGGAGGAATTTAAGCCTCTTACAATGAGGAAGGCCAATATAAACCATACCATAGCGGGAGTTCTTTTTATTACTTCAATCAAAAACATATCAATTCCTTCTTTCTTTTATTGGTACCCCTACCATAGTATCAAACGAAGAATTAGGCAATATGCTTTGACGTAAGCGGTCAAAATCCCCTCCTAAGCGGTACTGTTTGAAACCTTATTTACTGTCCCTCCTTTTTTTCAGCAGCTCATTCATCTTTCGCACTTCCATTTTCTCAAGCTGATAGTTGAACAGGCGTAAGACAAGATAAATCGTAATCACCATCACCGGACTTGCAAAAACAGAAGCCATTGACATGCCCCAGTGAAACAGAAAATTACAGGTTATGACAAACAGCCATACAAGAAAGAGATATAAAAGCTGTCTCCATATGGAAAATTCGAAGATAATCCCTCTGAAAAATATATGCTTTAACATGGCAGCCAGGAGGGAGCAAGCCAGATATTCATAGAGAATGGTTCTGCTTAACTCATTACCAAGCAATAGCTGCATCAGGACAATTACGGTAAATACCATAGAAGTAAGCTGAAATATCTTTTTGATTTTGCTCTGCATTATTCTTTTTCCCCCATTCCCAGTTTTCTTTTTAATCCAGGCACATACCGTCTTGATATGATCACCTTTTCCTGATTTACTAATAGGGCCTCTAAGTTTCCACTTAATTTGGGATAAAAAGAATAGATCTTATCAAAATTCAGCAGCATGGACTTGCTGATACGGATAAAGGAACACTCGGAAAGCTGTTCTTCCAAAACGTAAAGCTTTTCCGATATCTCCAGGGTCTCTTTTTCCGTGTATACAAAAACCTTACGGTCAATGGACTCCAGGTAAAGGATATCACCTGCAAGTATCTTAAAAAATTTTTCCTCTTTTTTACAAAGAAGATAGCCAGCTTCCTTCTCCCCTGGATTAAGAATATCAATGGCCTGGGTCACATGCTTTTTCATACCATGTATCCTGAAAACTACTTCCTCTTCTTCCTCCTGGGGTATGAAGTTAATGTGTATTTTCATAAGAGATACTCCTGATTCAAATAAGAAAAAGCCATCCCTGCCATGAATGAAACTACCTGGCATCATGACAGAGACCGCTTTTTATATAAGTACTATAATGTTAAGTTATTTAAAGAACAAGTGACGGTGCTGTATAGACTCTTGACGCCAGTTCAGAATCAATTAAATAGAGTCCTTTGGCATCATTACCAAATAAATCGTATCTCTTTATAATCTCATCCGTGTTTTTCTCTTCCTCGTTCTGCTCCTTTACGAACCAGTCAAGGAACTGCATGGTACGGAAGTCTTTCAGATCATAAGCTGCTGCATAAATATCATGAATGGCAGCCGTTACCTTTAATTCGTGCTCATAGGCATTCACAGTTGGCTGGCGGAAATCCTCATACGTATAATGAGGAGCCTTGATGTCATCCAGTACTACCTTTTCACCGTTGTTTAACAGATAATCCATAAAGAGCAACGCATGATCCCGCTCCTCCTGGGTCTGAATCTTGAACCAGTTTGCAAATCCGTTTAAATTACTGTCTGCATAATAGTTTGAAATATCCAAATACAGATAAGCAGAATAAAATTCAAAATTAATCTGTTTATTAATTTTATCTACGATAATTTTATCTAACATGATTTCATCCTCCTTTTAATAATTAGTTACGTGTGTTACTATATTCTAACATTTTTGATAAAAATATTCAATCTGCCAATCATTAAATTTTTCAAAACAAATAAACCAGGAATAAAATAAAACCGGAACACCATGTATAGCATGATATTCCGGTTTTATGATTTTATTTTTCTTTTTTCTTCTCCCACATTGCCCATAAGGTACCGGCAACACAGATAGAGGAATAGCATCCGGTGATAACACCAAATAGCATTGGCAGAGAGAATTCAATGATGGACTCAATCTGGAAGTACATGGAAGCAACCATGATGACCACAACACAGATGGCGGTTGCCATGGATGTATTAATGGATCTGCCAAGAGTCTGGCTTGTACTTATGTTAACAAGATCCACGACGGACATTTTGCTGTCATTCTTTTTGTTCTCACGGATTCTATCATAAATAACAATGGTATCGTTAATAGAATAACCGATAATCGTCAGTACCACCGCCACAAAGGCATCGTTTAACGGAATTCCAAATAGTACAAAGGCAAAGAACACGACCATCGTATCATGGAACAGGGCGATCATAGCAGTGATTCCAGCGGGCAGACCTGAAATAGCAGAGAATCTGACCCATACATAAACGATAATAAAGAGAAGTGCAAGCCCAATGGCAAGTCCTGCATTCCTGAGCGCTTTGGCACCGATGTAAGGCTCAACCACGTAGGTCTCAGAAAGCTTTGCATCAACCTTATCGGAAGTTGTGTTGATAGCTTCTGTAATGGCCTTCTGTTCATCCGGAGACATACCTGCATTTCCTGCAAAGGTAACAGAAAGTCTCTTAAGTCCGGTCATGTTGTCCTCTTTAATCTGGACAGTTACCGGTCTGTTGGTCTCTTTCTCTACGGCTGCCTGAATCTTTTCTGTATCTGCTTCATTGGATACGGAGTAGCTTAAAACAGCACCACCGGTAAACTGGGTATCAAGTGCAATTCCCTTTGTAAAGCAGCCTGCAATACCTGCAATGGTAATAACGCCTGAAATAATGGCAAATATATACTTCTTCTGGTAGAACGGTATGGTCTTAATATCCTTTCTCACACGGAAGTGTTTCATATCATTAAACTTCTTGTTTTCGATGAAGGATAACAGAAGATGCTTGGAAACCCAAATACCTACAAAAAGGTTTACGATCATACCGATCATAAGAGTATAACCAAAGCTTAACATGGTACCTGAACCTAAAGCCATAAGGATGGCAGCAATGATGGCGGCTGTTACATTACCATCAAATACGGATGAGAATGCATTCTTATATCCATAAGTAACTGCGCCTTTGATGGAGGCACCCTTTTTCAGCTCATCAGAGATACGCTCTGATGTAATAATATTGGTATCCACCGTCATACCAAGGGTCAGGATGATACCTGCTATACCTGGAAGGGTCAGTGTATACTGAGGAATGGAGATCGCAAGCATCTGAATGATCATCTGCATGAACAGGGTAATGCAGGCGGTAACACCTGGAAGCTTGTAGAACCCGATCATAAATACACAAATGATGAAGAATGCTGCAATTCCTGCATAGATCATAATATTTAAGGCATTGTTACCAAGAGCAGGGCTGATGGTAGAGAAATTAGAGGTTGCAAGGGAAAATGGAAGCGCACCTGCGTTGATCTTCTCGGCAAGGCTTTTTGCTTCATTATAATCCTTCATACCTGTAATCACAGCCTGTCCGCCGGAAATCTTTGTCTGAACGGTCGGGCTTGAAATAAGGTCGTTATCCATGTAAATGCTCATGCGTTTGCCGATTAAATTACCAGTGGCATCTTCAAAGAGCTTTGCACCTTCCTGATCAAAGCTAAGTGCTACTTCATATGCTTTGATACCGTTGTTGGTGACGGTTTCTGGTGCTGCTGTCTTAACATTCTTACCCTGAATTAAAACTTTGCCGTCTGGATCCCGGAAGGTAAGCTCAGCCATCTCACCGAGCTCTGCAATGGCATCCTCTGGATTAAAGTTTGTCTCACCAGACTTCCAGGGGAACTGAACGATGATATAACCGGCATTTTTATCAACCGTTACTTCACGGTCTGAAATATTCTGGTTATCCATACGGGTTTCAATAATCTCTCTCGCTGTCTGGAGCTCTGCTTCCGTTGGCTTTCTGTTTAAATCCTGAGGCTCAAAGATCGCCTCCACACCGCCTCGGATATCTATGCCGTAACGCATATCTAAGATACCCTTCACATCGCTTCCAAGACCAAACACTGCGAGAGCGCAGAGGGCTGCCAAGGCAACCAAGATCCCAGTAAGCATTTTCTTTCCTGGTTTCATATCGTATCCTCTTTTCTACTTTTAATTTTGACATAATGGATGAACGAACCTTAAGCTTCCTTTTTCTCCATCTGAATCGTGGATAAACCGTATCAGAAACATTTTCCCTATATAGCCGTCCTGCAATAATACCGTGATTACAGCCCACAGGATCAGAGGAATAAAAAGAAGTTCCGCTCTCATGATTAAGTACTTCATTGGCATCACTCCAAAGGAAGCTCTGCCAATGGAGGGGCTCATCATCTCTCCACTTGCTTCTTCGTCAAAACCGATATACTCTATGATGCCCTTGACGCCCTTATGGCTGGCCCCCTTCTCAGACACCGTCTTTTTCACAGGATGGGGCAGCTTTCGGCCAATGTCGATATTAAAAATATTAAATTCAGACGACAGCAGTGCAAAACAGAATAAATATGCCATGATTCTGCGGATTACACTGCTGCTTGCGGCCTGATTTTTCATAGGTCCCCCTCCTGCAACATTTACACAAATTACTTACTTTTCAGAATATAAACACCAAAAAGCATTGTACTACAAATAATCTGGAAACACAACCTTTGCTTATTCCACAGACCCTATTAACTTCCTAAGAATTATTTCCAGATTTTCCTTTTCTTCTTCTCCTAAAACAGAAAACAGCTCATCGCTTCCATTCTCCAGCCCGTACAGCTGTAAATTCACTGCTTCCCTGCCTTTTTCCGTCAGCAATATCTTTTTGCCGTTCTCCTTAGAATCCTGAATGGATATTTCTTTTCTATTAGAAAGCTTTTCCAGAACCCTTTTTAATTCTTCCTTTAACAGACCGGAAGATTCCTTTAATTCCGTTGGAGAGATGCCATTGTTTTCTGCCAGTATATTTAATATGTAGCCCTTTAACTTCTTTCCCTTATTCTTTCCATCTGCCTTTTTCATAAGACATTCATTTGCTTTCTCATAAAGAACAAATAATTTAAGATCAGACTGAAGCTTTTTTAATTCTTCCTTATCAATCGCTTTCACAGCCTTTGCTTTCATGCTGTCCTTTTTTACTGTTATGGATTTTGCAAGAGATTTTCCTTTTCCGCAATGAGGGTCTTTTAATGAGCAATGCCGTTTGCAATAAGGGCAGTGATCCTCTTCTGTCCATTCCTTTTTCATGGGAACACCTCCGTATTTCTCTCGTAATATAAGTCTTTTGTAATGAATTCGCTTATATCTATAACTTTTTATATAGATACCATTCAGCATAGCATAAATTCTTAACCTTTAATGGCCTTAAAAGCCAGTCCTGGTCTAATTTCTATTATATTTATTTGGAGGAAGAATATCAAGCAAATATTCTCATTCTCAGGAAGAATACATCCAATCCTTAAAAACTGGTATGTATGATTTTATTCAAATTGGATATTTGAATAATGCCAATGATTCATTATGATAGACTTAAATTATTTCTAAGAGCACTACGAAAGGAGGGAACATCATGAAATCCATGGGAACTAAAAAAATCGTATACGGGGCTTTCATGGCTTCACTGATTACCGTAGCCACTATGGTAATTCATATTCCATCAGCCTTTAACGGCTATATTCATCTGGGAGACGGTCTGGTTTTAATCAGCGGGATTCTATTAGGGCCAATGACAGGAGGAATTTCTGCCGGGATTGGCTCCATGATGGCAGACTTCTTATCCGGCTATGCTTTCTATGCTCCTGCTACCTTAATCATAAAGGCACTGGCTTCCTTCTTTTCTGGATACCTCTATCAGAGGCTGATAAAAAGAAGTGGAATCGTTTCCTTCCGGCTTGTTCCTTTTATAAGTTCCGGCCTCTCATGCAGCACAATTGTCACCGGAGGTTATTTCTTATTTGAATGTGTGGTTTATGGCAAATCTGCTGCCCTCTTAAATATTCCTCTTAACCTTGTCCAGAACAGTTTCAGCCTGTTGATTGCCGGTACTCTGCTTCCATTTCTTCTTCGCAGAAATGAGTTAAGGAGCCTTGTCTTAAAAAAGGATTATGAGGAATGACCTGCAGGCTTTATAAATAGCTTGACATGGACTATGAAAGTGCATATAATGCAAATGATTTCAAAAAGGTCAGACTAAAATTATACTCATAAAGGACATTAATATATGATACAGCAAGAATTGCCCATGGATAAACATCCAGGGAATTATCTGGTACAGACCTGGATCAAGATAAAGCAGTATGTGACCAGTAACGTAATTTTCTCCGTTTCCCTCTTTGCCGCAATCATTTCTTCCTTTTTTCAATTACCAAGGTGGGAATATATTGATTTTAAAGTTATCATCTGCCTGTTTGAATTAATGATAGTGGTAGACGCATTCGATCAGTTTCATTTTCTGCAGTATATCGCCACCAAGGTGTGTAAAAGCTGTAAAACAGAGCGCGCTCTTACCATGGCACTTTGTCTCACCTCTTTTCTCGTTTCCATGCTCTTGACCAATGACGTTACCTTGCTTGCCATTGTACCAATTTTAATTATTATCTCTAAAAAAAGCAGTTATGACATTGTGATTCCCTGTGTACTGGTTACCATAGCCGCCAATTTGGGAAGCAGCATGACCCCCTTTGGAAATCCACAGAATCTGTTTTTATTCTCCTTTTATAAGATGAGTACGGAAACGTTTCTTCGGTTCTCTCTGCCACTTTGTCTTCTTAGCCTGGTGCTCCTTGTTTTACTCGGCTTTATTGTTAAGTCAAGGAAGATACAGTTTGAAATGGAGGACGTACGGATTCGGGATAAAAAAGGAATGGGGTTTTATACCCTTTTACTGATTCTTGTTATTTTAAGTGTGTTTCAAATAATTCCTTATCTGATCGTTTTTCCCATCGTGATTTTATCCACCTTAATCACAAACAAAAAACTGTTAAAACAGGCTAATTATCAACTGATATTTACTTTTGTTTTTATTTTTGTAGCAGTCGGGAATGTATCACATATTCCACAATTAAATCAATATCTCTCCGACCTGGTTCATACGCCCAAAGCAACTTATATCTATTCTCTTTTGCTGAGCCAGATCATAAGTAATGTTCCGGCAACCATTGCAATTGCTCCCTTTAGCTCCCACGCCCAGGCTCTTTATTACGGAGTCAACATCGGAGGGCTTGGAACACCGGTGGCTTCCCTTGCTAGCATTATCGCCTACTCTCTTTACAGCAGCCAGTACGGCGAGAACAAAGCAAAGTTTTTAATTCACTTTACTGTGCTTAATTTCAGCTGCCTTGCGGTTCTTGGAATCGTGGGCTTCCTGATGATATAAGTAAAAAAAGCAGCGGATTTAAGAATAAAACCGCTGCTTTTTTCTATGGAAACGAATACTCATTACCCCCCTAGGGTCACATCCTGTCTGGAATACCATTCTACAGCATCATAAATATGCTGCGGTCTGAAATCAGGCCAGTAATCATCTACAATGTACATGTCTGAATAGACCGATTGAACGGGTAAAAAACCAGACAACCTTCTCCGTCCGCCCCAGCGGATCACCAAATCAATTCTTGAAACATCAGAGGTCTTTAACTGAGGTCCTATGGCTCCATCCTGAAGCCCTAGATCCCACTCCCAGCTATAGTTTATGAGAAAATTAATTTTCATGCCTCCTTCACCAAATCTGGATCTGGTGGTATAGGGCTTTAATCTCTCAGGAAACATGGCTGATGATGTTTTTCCCAGTACCAGAAGCTCTGCGTCTTCTTTTGATAATCTCTCTACCGCTTTGATACATGCTTCTGAGAACGCCTCCCGCTGTGTGGTGGGACGCTTGGTGTTATCCGCAGTAAAGCCGTAAAAGGTCATTTCTTCAATTCCCATATCTTTACAGATATAATATAGGTCCATTCCCGGAGAAATTCCATTATCATATCCGTCTTCTTTTTTCATTCCCTGCTCCAGTGCCCAGCGCCGGTTTCCATCAGGTATGATTCCAATGTGCTTTGGAATTCTCATTTGCTTCCTCCTTTTTCCATTTGGAAATATACAAAGAGTATAGCCATTTTTTATGATTCCATAATGGGAGTGAGCAAACGAGTGAAAAATCTCAGCAGACTATTTCTTAAACTGCTTTAGCTCTGCCGGCATCTTAGGCTGATGGTATATGTACATGCATCTGCTTTCTGCTGCCAGCTCTAAAGACTTTCTAGCCAGCTTCTCCATGAATTTTGCTGTATTGTTTGTTTTACTTTTCATAGTAACTACCTCCATCATATTCTATAAGATGGGTTCATTATAGTATCTTGGTACAAAAAATATATCACAATGTAATAATAACGGTACTGCATGTAATTTTTTCCACCTATTACTTCAAAGAATGAATTAACCTCTTTTTTTGATTTCATTCCGGTCTTTTGCAAAGATTATTAACAGCAAAAGGGTCAGACAAAGCAATATATTGATTAGATTAAACAGGGAAATCAAATTTTCCAGCAGAAATTCATTACTATATTGGAATTTAATTTCACTCCATTCTAAATAATTGGTAATGATAATCGTAATAATAAAATTTATATTGTAAATTTTTCTATCTGACTTTATTAAAAAATCTTTATCAAAGATGGTAAAGAACAAATACGTGATTAAAATAAGCATCCCCACCGCAAGTAGTAAAAACAAATATAAATTCAAATAGCATCACCTCACTTCCATCTGTAATAATATGTCAGATTGTGCTTCTGCTTTGCAGAGCAATACGAAAATATAACATTTCCCTTACAAAATACTTAACTTGTTGAAATTACGAGGTTATTTGTAATTTTTCCTTATTCCATTTCTCTCATTTTTTATTCATACTATAGCTAATACTTCTATACAAAATAAAACAATTATATAGTATAATATATGTTGTTTGTTACCATATTTTTCGGGATATACCCGGAAAATCATGCCGATTACAAAGCACACCCCCTTGATGCTTGGCAAGTAATGGAAACTGTTGTAAAAACTAAATTAAGGAAGTGAGAATATGTTACGAGTCGCAATTTGTGATGATGATTTTCTGTTCACAGGTATGTTAGAAAAAACATTAAGAGCTGAAGCTGAAGCTAATGGAATTGAAATAGAAATCGATGTATTTTTTGATGGTGTTATGCTTGAAAAATATATCCGCCAGGGAAACATATTTGACCTCATATATCTGGATATTGAAATGTCCCAGCAAAACGGAATTGAAGCTGCCCGCCATATCAGAGAGACCGATAAATCGGTATTATTAATTTATATCTCCGGGTATGAGCAGTACTTAAAAGAGTTATTTGAAGTAGAGCCATTCCGTTTCCTGTCAAAGCCTTTGGATCATTCGAAATTCTCCCAGTATTTTCATGAAGCTTACCAGAGGATCAGCGAAAATAACGTTTATTATCAGTTTAACTTTAATAAAGAGATCAAAAAGGTCGCCCTAAAGGATGTTATTTATTTTGAAAGCCGGAACCGGATCATACATATTTATCTTAATAATGGTGAAGAGGAATTTTTCTACGGAAAGTTAAATGACGTAGAAAAAGATCTAAAGGAAATCAACCAGCGATACTTAAGAATCCATCAGTCTTATCTGGTAAATTATGATTACGTAAGAAAGATGAATTTCTCCAATCTGGTCATTGAAAATAACGGTGAGCAGATTACACTTCAGATCAGCGAGGACAGGCAGAAAAAGATAAGGATGCAGTTATGTGATCTGGCAAGCAGAAAGGCAGGTGTCTGATCCTGTGAATATGCTTTCTACTGCCATAGTAAGCCCGTTTCTTGCACTTTTTTATATCCTGGTCATAAGAAAATGTATCCATGCTTTTTTTCTTCCTACTCCCTTAAAACTACCTAATTACCTGGTCTGGATCGCCTATTTTCTTTTTCAGGTATACGTTGGCATGGGAGAACCGCTTTCACCGGTCATTACATTACTGTTAAACATGTTTTTTGTATTTTTAGTCACCAGCAGCGCTCATTCGGAAAGCTTAAGAAAGTGTTCCATCTTTTCATTTCTCATCTGTGCGATCTGGATGCTGGTGGAGATCATTGTCCACATGATCTTATATATGCTGAATTTTGATGATAACGCAGGACTTTCAGGAAACATTATTTCCAAGATTTTAATGCTTGTTTTTGCAATCATCACAGGCAACTGCCTTCAGCAGAGAAGTATCACCGATATCTCCTTTCGGTATATGGCTATCCTTTTTATTGTGCCGGCAGGAAGCATCTACATCATGCATAACATCTTTGTAATCAGCAATCAATCCAGTGACGAATTATTATTTTCTTTTATTTCAGGCATTTTACTTTTATTTATTAATTATGTGATTTTTGAGGTATTTGAGTCCCTGGCCCAGAATACGGATTACCAGAAAAAGACCCTGCTTTATGAGCAGCAGTTGGACCTTTGCAATCAGCAGGCAAAGGAAAGGGAAGTTCAGGACGCTGAGTTAAGAATGCTTCGTCACGATATCAAACAGCACCTTATCTGCCTGTTAGGAATGGTAAATGCTAATAAAAATGAAGAAGCTGTCCATTACTTAACAGCCCTGCTGGAAAACGGTACCTCAAGGAAAATCCATGAAATCTCACGCAGCGGAAACATCGTGGTAGATTCTCTGGTGAATTATAAGTGCTCTGTGGCTCAAAAGGAGCACATTGAATTTAACGCCAATATTTTTATACCTCCTGTTCTCCCATTCCAGAATGGGAACCTTACCATTATTCTTGGAAACCTTCTGGAAAATGCCCTGAACGCTTGCCGTCATATCCAAAACGGAAAACGAATGATTGGAATTCAAATGACTTATCAGAAGGAAATCCTCTCCATCGTGGTTTGGAATACCTTAGAAGATTCCTCAAAAGATTCCCCATCAAAGCATGTTATGGGTATGCTTTCCATTGAACAGGCCGTTGCCACTTATAACGGAGAAGTGATAACAGAGACAGAAGGTAACATTTTTAAGGCCGCCGTCATCCTTTATGAGGGCGGAGAAACATGACAAAAGAGTTCAAATCTTTTTTCCTACAATTAAAGCAGGAGGTTGGCTGATGGAACGGCTATCCATTGTATTTACAAATTACATTATGAAAAAAGGAGTCATTCCCAAAGAGAACTACGATATTTACCTTTACGGATTTCAAAGCTTTTTAGAACTGTTTCTCAATATTATTTGCAGCGTCATCATCGCCGTTGTGCTGCATATGGAAATCGAATGTCTCCTGTTTTTCTTATTTTTTATTCCTCTCCGTTCCTTTAATGGAGGACTTCATCTGGAATCCTATTATTCCTGCCTGGTTTTCTCCTGTATGACCATGACGGCGATTTTGTTCCTTGTAAAGTATATTCATTTAAGTGCCCCCGTTTCTTTTATCCTATTTCTTGTTTTATTGACAGCTATTAAACTTACCGGATCCTATAACCATCCAAACCGACCAGTGGATGAGGAGGAGAATCAAGAATTTGTACGAAAAACAAATCTTACCTTCTTACTCAGCTTCCTGGCTGCATTGGGGTTTCTAATGCTTCAATGGGACCGGTACCTTTTACTCCTGGCATTAACCTATCTTCTTGTCTTTATCACATTGGTGATTTCTAAATTCAACAGGAAAACGAAATAATCAGGAAAAGGGAAGGAAATCCTTGTAACCGGTATGTTACAATTTCTTTCCCTTTTTTTCTATGGTGCCTTGCATTTCGGTCAATACCTTTTTTAAAAAGTCCGGAAGATTGGCCCCCATCCGCCCTGCATTTTCTAAAATAGAAATGAGCTCATTCATGATCAGCCATATAGATACCAGCAGACCAAATATTGTTTTATGTTCAAATTTAATGCCTAATTCTGATGTAAATTTATAAATAATGTAATCGGTGCAGATTGCCACAAATATGATGAATATGTAGCTTGCCTTTTTATAAATGCCTAACAGGCTTTTTTTACTGTTCCAACCATATTGCCTGTTATTGGGATGATCAAGAGCCTCCTTTTTTGATGCCAGCATACCGGAAAGATAATCAATGATCATCAACAAGGTTAATAAAAATACAGTTGGTATTAACAAATCAAATTGATCCATGACCCACGCACCTATTGCCCCCATCGTGCCCTTTTCTACAAATATTTTTTTATCCATGCTTAATCTCCTTCCCAATTGATTTGTTATGTAATGTGGTTCCTACTTAAAATATTTCTCTTTTAACAGGTTATAAAAATTTTTTCTGACCCGGTGAACGTATTGACGGGACACCAGATTCTTTTCTGCAATGACAGCATCGGACTCGTCCCTAAAAACAATGTCGCAAAGAATATGGTACTGTTTTCCCTCCTGCTTCCCCATCAATCCTTTTAAATCCTCCAGAAAGACACAATCTTCAAATTCCGATTGATCCATATCCATGTTTGTAAAGAAATCATCTTCCATTACCATCTCTCTGTCAAAATGCAGCTTACTCTTTTTGTACAATTCTAAAAATCTGTTCTTCAATGCTCTGCTTAGAAAGTAAATACATTGCCCCTCTTCCTGATAATACCCCATGGAATTAACTGCCTCCAAAAGACAAAGTACGAATTCTGAATGCATGTCCTCTTTTTCGTCCTTATACAAAAGACGAACATATTTGCTTATAAGCGGTTCCATTTTATCTGCAATCAGTAAGAATTTCTCTTTGTTCCCATCTTTATATTCCTTTATTAGTTTTTGAATACTATCTCCCATTTTCTTCCCTCCTAAAAGGTAAAAAGAAAAAAAGGGTAAAATTGTAAACTAGATTTTTTACAGATAAAATGTTTTTTTGTTCTTACTAATTGATTTTAGTTAAAAAACTATCACTTTTATAAAACACGTTAAAAACACTGAACAAGAGGAAGAAAAATCTTCTTATTCAGTGTTTCAAGAGTTATTGTCCGGTATTATATGTAAATCAGAATACAATAAATAAATTTTTAACAAAGTGTTCAAAACTTTATTATTATCTAATAACAATCTATATTTAACTATTCATATATACAGTTATACTGTGCTGTAATCTGAAAATTCACTTGTAAACTGGTTATATTAAGAAAAGACAGGTGAGTAATCCGAATAATTGGGGATATATTTGGGAATGCAACATAAGAAGTGAAAAGAAAAAATGGACCACCAAATGGGGGCCCATCACCTGTAACATCACTGATTCACAGATAATTTTTAATAAGTCTTTTAGTTGGCTGCTTGAACAGCAGCGGATAGATAGAACCAGTTCTTACAACAAAAACTGCACTCTTTATTTGTATTTCTTTATATTTTTATGTCTAACTTTGATATTATAATGACAATTTTGACAGATCGATTTTACTCAGTGGAATGTTTGGTTCCCCCTCCTTGATTCGTATAGTGATATCCTCATAATTGGCATCCAACATGACCAAGGGGACTTTTTCATTTTCTGACAGATCAGATATATTAAAAATCTTTCCAAACTCTCTGTAAGTGGTATCTTCTTCATTGACGGCTGCCATGGTAGGATTATAATCATCGTAGAAGCCTGTCACGTATTTACCATCCTTATAGGTTAAGCATACATACCCGGACCCACTGGTTCCATTGCTGACTAGAAAGAGGCTGTTTCTTCTATAATATATATTATTAATGGAATACCAGCCTTCCGGCTCATATAAATCAATCACCTTTTCAGCCTTGTTATTTTGATATGTAAATATACTAATAGATACGGAATCACCTAATATTAATTCCGGTATGCCGTCATTATTAAAATCGTGAAGGCTTACGTAGGCCCAACGGTCAGAACCATTTCCTTCCCTTAAGCCATATGGATCGACTAAATATTCTTTTGCATAAGTTATTATGTCTTTATACGATTGTTGCCAGCCATTATCAACCGAAGATTTCTCCGATTTTTTATCGTCGGATTCCATTGTTTCTTCCTTTGCATCCTTTTGAATATGACTTTGACTTTCAAGTTTCACATTATCACTTTGAACCTTGGCGGTCCGACAGCCTGCTATCCCCGATATTGTAAAAAATGATATTGCAAGTAACATGAATCTCCTTCTCAATTCTCTGCCCCCCAAATCTATTGTTGTTCCATTTTAACCTTTTAAAAACTGCTTTAAAAAATTAAAGTACGAACTAACTTAATATTATAGCAAAAATCCTACTTGATATTTATTTCGTGTAATTAAACCGTACTTTATTGTAATTATTTGGCTGTAATTATTTGGTTGCAATTATTCCGTAGTAATTATCAATTAATTGTTACTTCAAA
Source organism: Clostridium sp. 12(A) (assembly GCA_000526575.1). Classification (GTDB taxonomy): domain Bacteria; phylum Bacillota; class Clostridia; order Lachnospirales; family Lachnospiraceae; genus Lacrimispora; species Lacrimispora xylanolytica. The sequence continues at coordinate 2,025,105 of JAGI01000002.1, forward strand.
TATCGGGCTAAAACAGTACCTTGATACATGATTAAAAAATCTGGTGAATCCACTATATATATAAGAATTATTTATTGAATGAGCTTAGAATTAAACATAATCAAAAAAAATTAATCATGATCCATGGAAATGCACTTTGGGTGAAAGAAAAAAGAGAGGCTGTAAGTTATGCCCCTCTTTTGGTAAACATACTAATTCATTCTTTGAAACACTGGAATTGCCTCCAGGGGAGCCTGACAGTTCATGGTCTGCCCACCAGAGTATTCTTTATGATCAATCAAGTTTTTCCAGGTTCCGGCTGGCAGATAGACATTTCTCTCGAATTTACCAGGGTATAAAATTGGAGCGACCAGATACTCCCCGCCAAACATATACTGATCCGTTAATTCCCAACATCTTTCGTCCTCTGGAAACTCATAGAACATGGTACGCATGAGCGGGGCACCATTCTCACTCGCTTCTATCATAAGCTTCTCTATGTATGGCTTTAAGGACAGTCTTATGTCTAATTGCTTTTTCATAATGGTAAATGCCATCTCCCCATAGCTCCACAGTTCATTAGGCTGGCCGGTAAACAGGCTTCCCCCGCCGTATTCTTTATTGGAAAGAGGCGGAATGTTATGAGGGCCACGGTCACCGTGCATTCTTAGAATCGGGCAATAGACTGCAAATTCAAACCAGCGCACCAGCAGTTCTTTAAAGGCCGGGTCATCTACATCGTCTGTCATAAAACCACCGATGTCCGTAGTCCACCAGGGAATACCCGCCAGACCGATATTTAAGCCACCGTATAATTGATCACGGAGTGACTCGAAGGTACTGGGTACATCGCCGGACCAAACCAGAGTGGAGTATTTTTGACTTCCTGCCCAGGCGCTGCGTACCAGGTGAAGCATCTCCTTTTCCCGTCCCAGTTTGGTTAATCCGTCACAAAATGCCTTCGCATACATCTGGGGGTAGATATTGTTCACCTCTAGAGCACACCCCAAAGCATACCGGTAATTATCAAAATCATACACTGCATAATCAGGTTCTGCATTGTCCAGCCAAAACATATCAATCCCATAGTCACAATAATTCTTTTGGCATTTCTCCCATATATATTCTCTTGCTTCCGGGTTCGTAACATCTATGGTCAGGCAGTCTCCCTGAAAATCATAGGTCTGAATACTGCCTCGTTCCGTACAGATAAGAAGCCCTCGTTCAAACATTTCATTGAAATTTTCACTTTTTCGATCCACAGTCGGCCATACGGATACTACTACTTTAATCCCCATGGAATGAAGCTCATCACACATGGCCTTAGGATCCGGCCAGTATTCCGAATCAAATTTCCAGTCTCCCTGCCTGGTCCAATGGAAAAAGTCGATCACAATCACATCAAGGGGAATCCCAAGTTCTTGATACTTTCTCGCCACGGTCAAAACTTCCTCTTGGGTCCGATATCGTAATTTGCACTGCCAAAGTCCTAACAGACCCTGAGGCAAGGCTGGCGCATGGCCTGTTACAGCCGTGTAATGTTCTACGATCTGAGCGGGAGTATCTCCCACCGTAATCCAATAATCCATCTCTTTCGCAGCCTCTGCACGCCACTCGGTATAATTTTTTCCAAAGGAAGCCTTACCAATTGCCGGGTTATTCCAAAGAAATCCATACCCAAGGCTTGAGATTGCAAACGGAATTGATACTTGGGAATTACGCTGTGCAAGCTCTAAAATACAGCCCTTTAAATCTAAGTAGGCCTGCTGATATTGCCCCATGCCAAAAAGCTTTTCACCGTCGTTACTTTCAAAACGGACAGTGAGTGCATAATCTCCCCCTATAATTGGCTTGTAATCTCTCCCTACAATCTTTAAGCAACAGCTTTCCCCGCACTCCGTCCCAAAATAATTCCGATAATATTCCCGAAGAAAAAGCTTATCATCCCGAAAAAACGAAAGGACTCCGGCTGCATTTACTTTTGCACGAATCCTGCCATTTTGAATCGTCGCAGATTCATTCCCATTGATTGTAATTTCAACGGAACTCTGTTTTGTTGATACCTCTTCACTAAGAGCCCAATTGCGTCCGGTAAAGTTCATGTACCGGGTTGCTCTCACACGAAGAGAATCCTTCCCCCAGGGCTCAATGCAAAGTTGTTCCGTTTGATGACGGATTACCAGAGAATTGTTAACATTCGAATAATTCATAGTTCCTCCTTTCATGTAACTGCATACAGGTTTTATAGGTAACATTTCAAACTTGAAACTTTGGTAAAAATTTCTTATACTAATAATATAGTGATAAATCCAATGGAAATCTTTAATTAATATGATGAAAAATAACATTATTTTCACATATATTAATAAAAGAGAAACTCAGGGGCTTAACATCAAAGGAGGCATCTTCGTACCTGCATAACAGAACTGCTTTTCATAATTTATATACAAAAAAGCTAGTAGACGGGAGCCAAACATGAATGAAAAATATAAGCTGCTAAGAGAGCAGCTTCCTCACGGAAACGCCATGTTTCCACTTATGGTTCATGAGATTAAGTCAGACTGTAGTTTTAAAGAACGAGTAAGCTGCCACTGGCATGATGAAGTTGAGATTCTTATCGTAACAAAAGGACTGGGTGAATTTCATATAGATAACCGCAGTTATCCTTTAAGGAAAGACAGTATAGTCATCATTCCGTCCAATCATCTCCATTCCATAACCAGTGAAATTGGTATGCCCTTTAATTTTTTCGCTGTAGTATTCCATCAAACTTTTTTAAACAGCTTTGTCAATGATGTTATCCAGCAAAAATACTTCAACAGTGTCATACGGGAAGAGACCGTGTTTCCAGAATTTATTTCACCAGAATTAGAATGGGAGCAAAAAATTCTTTCCTTGCTTTTAGAAATACAGGAGATATTTAACAAAAAGGAAACCGCATATGAGCTTGATATAAAGACTAAGCTGTATGCCATCTGGCATCTGCTTTATGTTCATTCTGAAGAAAAAGGTACCCCCTCCCCTAAACATGCAGACTATAAAATGGAATTAACCAAATCAATCATTAAGTATATAAAAGAACATTATGACAGCTGTATTTCCTTAGAAGAGCTGTCCAAAAAATTTAATATGAGCGAAGGTCATCTCTGTCGCTTTTTTAAATCCATGACAAAAATGTCCATTGTAGAATATATCAATTACTACCGTATCAGCGTCAGTGCAGAACTTCTAAGAGAAACAGGCCGTGACATCGGCGAAATTGCCAGAATGACAGGCTTTAATAACATTAGCTACTATAATAAAATATTTAGAAAATATATGCACATGACCCCTTCCAAGTTTCGCAAATGTGGAGCTTAATCACTCTGTGAAAGCAAAAAAGCACCCTACCAATTTTGATAGGGTGCCAATTTATTTAATAATAAATTTTGTTTAACATTAATTATTCAATGCTGCCTGTGCTGCTGCCAGTCTGGCAATAGGTACACGGAATGGAGAACAGGAAACGTAATCCAGACCAATCTTATGGCAGAACTCCACAGAGGAAGGATCTCCACCGTGCTCGCCGCAGATACCTACATGCATATCAGGACGTACTGATTTACCTAGCTTTACAGCAGTCTCCATCAGCTTACCTACACCAATCTGATCCAGTTTTGCAAATGGGTCATTCTCAAAAATCTTTGTGTTATAATAAGCATTTAAGAATTTGCCGGCATCATCTCTGGAGAAGCCATAGGTCATCTGAGTTAAATCGTTAGTTCCAAAGCAGAAGAACTCTGCATCCTTTGCAATGTCATCTGCCATAAGAGCAGCTCTTGGAATCTCGATCATAGTACCTACTTCATATTTTAAGCTGCTTCCTGCTGCTGCAATCTCTGCATCCGCTGTTTCCACAACAATGTTCTTAACAAACTTAAGCTCTTTTTCATCACAGATAAGTGGAATCATAATTTCAGGGCAAACGTTCCAGTCTGGATGAGACTTCTGAACATTGATGGCAGCACGGATGACTGCTTTTGTCTGCATTCTTGCGATTTCAGGATATGTAACGGTCAAACGGCAGCCTCTGTGTCCCATCATTGGGTTGAACTCATGGAGGGAATTGATAATATTCTTAATCTGTGCCACGGTTTTACCCTGAGCATCGGCAAGCTTTTTAATATCATCTTCATCCGTTGGAACGAACTCATGAAGAGGTGGATCCAGGAAACGAATGGTAACAGGGTTTCCTTCCAATGCCTCATACAGTGCTTCAAAATCTCCCTGCTGAACCGGAAGGATTTTTTCAAGTGCTGCTTCTCTTTCCTCTACGGTATCAGAACAGATCATCTCACGGAATGCATCAATTCTGTCACCTTCAAAGAACATGTGCTCGGTTCTGCAAAGACCGATGCCCTCTGCTCCAAGCTCTCTTGCCTTTCTGGCATCAGATGGAGTATCTGCATTGGTTCTTACTTTCAATTTTCTATATTTGTCGGCCCATGCCATGATTCTTCCGAACTCACCTACAATGGCTGCATCCATGGTTGGAATGATTCCGTCATAGATCTTACCGGTAGATCCGTCAATGGATAACCAGTCGCCTTCATGGAACTCTTTGCCTGCCAGTGTAAATTTCTTATTTTCTTCGTCCATAGCGATTTCAGAACAGCCGGAAACACAGCAGGTTCCCATTCCACGGGCAACAACGGCTGCATGAGAGGTCATACCGCCTCGTACCGTTAAGATACCCTGAGCTGCCTTCATGCCTTCGATATCTTCTGGTGATGTCTCAAGACGCACCAAAATAACCTTCTCACCTTTTTCTTTCCATTCCTTTGCATCATCGGCAGTGAATACAATCTTACCGCAAGCGGCTCCGGGAGATGCTGCAAGAGCTTTCCCGATTGGCTCTGTACTCTTTAATGCCTCGCTGTCAAATTGTGGGTGGAGAAGGGTATCTAAGTTTCTTGGGTCAATCATCTTGACTGCCTTTTCCTCTGAAATCATTCCTTCATCAACCAGATCACAGGCAATGGTTAAAGCAGCCTTAGCGGTCCGCTTTCCGTTTCTGGTCTGAAGCATATATAATTTCTTATCTTCAATGGTGAATTCCATGTCCTGCATGTCGCGGTAATGGTCTTCCAGCTTGTTACAGATTTCTACGAATTTGTCGTAAGCTTCCGGCAATTCATCTTTCAACTGATCGATCTTTCTTGGAGTACGGACACCTGCAACTACGTCCTCACCCTGAGCATTCATTAAGAACTCACCCATAAGGTGCTTTTCTCCGGTCGCCGGGTTACGGGTAAATGCAACACCAGTTCCTGATGTCTCGCCCATATTTCCAAATACCATCATCTGAACATTGACTGCAGTTCCCCATGAATATGGAATATCATTGTCGCGCCTGTAAATGTTGGCCCGCGGATTATCCCAGGAACGGAATACTGCTTTTACTGCTTCCATAAGCTGAGTTTTTGGATCATCGGGGAAATCCTCACCGATTTTTGCTTTGTACTCATCACGGAATAAGTAAGCCAGTCTCTTTAAGTCCTCAGCCGTTAAATCAACGTCTTCTGTGATTCCTTTTTCCTTTTTCACCTTGTCGATTAATTCTTCAAAATATTTCTTTCCGACTTCCATAACAACGTCAGAAAACATCTGGATAAATCTACGGTAGCAGTCCCAGGCCCATCTTGGATTTGATGATTTTGCAGCCAGAACCTCAACTACCTCTTCATTTAAGCCTAGATTTAAGATGGTGTCCATCATTCCCGGCATGGACGCTCTTGCACCGGAACGAACAGAAACCAGGAGAGGATTTTCTTTGTCACCAAATTTTTTCCCTGCAATCTCCTCCATCTTAACGATGTATTCCATGATTTGACCCATGATCTCATCATTGATTTTTTCGCCGTCTTCATAATACTGGGTACAGGCTTCTGTTGTAATGGTAAACCCCTGAGGTACTGGAAGACCCAGATTCGTCATCTCTGCCAGATTGGCCCCCTTGCCCCCTAAGAGATTCTTCATCTCAGCATTGCCCTCGGTAAACAGATAAACCCATTTTTTTGCCATAAGTAAAGTTCCTCCTCAAAAATGTGTTGGTTAGTTTACTCTTCCACTATATTCCTAATCGGAAAAGTCATGCAAATATTATAACATAAATAGACGGCTAGTAAATAGCTTTTCCCAGTTTTTTATATAAAATTTCGTCATTTTTCGATACAATTATGCTTTATTCGCGCTTATAATCTGTCTTTTTCTTATATACGATTATAGGTCGTATATGCGAATTTATGGGACAAAATACATTTTTTTGCTCTTTATTTAGGAAGCTTCCAGTAATTGGAAGTGACAAAATTGGTAAAAACCGTATAATAAACTGGGAGATATAAAACCGCGTTTATTTGCCATGGATTTTCGGTAAAATAACATCAAATAAGATTGTCTAAGAAACAAAAATATGATACATTATTGTTATCTCTGAAAAACAATGAATAACAGGAGGAAAAAAGCATTATGAAAAAGAGAGCATTAGCATTGGCTATGGCAGTTTTAATGACTGCTTCCTTAAGCGCATGTGGTTCTTCCAATTCCGGCACATCTACAACTGCTGCGTCTGCGGAAACAACGACTGCTGCTGCAGAATCCAAGGGGGATACTTCCAAAAAGACTGACTCTTCCACCGGATACGAGATCGCGCTGGTTACAGACTTAGGAACCATCGACGACAAATCATTTAACCAGGGTGCCTGGGAAGGAATGAAGAAATACGCGGAGGAAAAAGGGATCTCCTACAAGTACTATCAGCCACAGGAAGGAACCACTGATTCCTATCTTGAGACCATTGGTCTTGCAGTGGAAGGCGGAGCTAAGTTAGTTGTCTGCCCTGGTTTCTTATTTGAAGAGCCTGTTTTCATGGCTCAGGATCAGTACAAAGATGTTAGCTTTATCCTTCTCGACGGAGAGCCACACAATGCTGACTATTCTGAAAAGAGAATTGAGAAAAATGTTATGCCTATCCTTTTCCAGGAGGACGAGCCTGGTTTCTTAGCCGGCTACGCTGCTGTTAAAGACGGCAATACAAAGCTTGGCTTCTTAGGCGGAATGGCTGTTCCTGCAGTTGTTCGTTTCGGATACGGTTTTGCAGAGGGCGCTGACTACGCTGCAAAAGAATTAGGCATTGATAACATTGAAATTATGTACAACTACACTGGTGCATTTGCTGCTACACCAGAAGCACAGTCCATGGCTGCTTCCTGGTTCCAGAACGGAACTCAGGTTATCTTCGGCTGCGGTGGTGCGGTTGGTAACTCCGTAATGGCTGCTGCAGAAGAAAAAGGCGGTAAGATGATCGGTGTTGACGTTGACCAGAGCTTCGAGTCACCATCTGTTATTACCTCTGCTATGAAACAGCTTTCCGTTTCTGTATATGATGGCGTAAAGGCTTACTATGACAATCAGTTCCCAGGCGGTAAGACAAGCATCTTTACCGCAAAGAACGACGGTATCGGCCTTCCAATGGAAACTTCTAAATTTACAAAGTTTACAAAAGAAGACTACGATAAGATCTACGGCGTGTTAAAAGAAGGTAAAGTAACACTCGTTCAGCCTTCTCAGGATAACAACAATCCTAACGTTGACTTAAAGCTTGAAAAAACAAAAATCAATTTTGTAGAATAATCTGCAAAAATAGCCCTGCGGGCATACCACGATGCTCCTTATTGGAGCAGATAGGAGGAAAGGAGATGCCGTTTGCTCACCAGTCAAACAAGACATGGTTTCTTACGGCATCTCCTTTCTCTATTTATAAGAAAAATAATCTAAGGCATATTTTGAAGAATTGGTACCGGGTCCCATAGTCAGGTACCGTAGTTAGGGGGATTTTATGGACTATATTATTGAGATGCTTCACATCACAAAAGAATTTCCCGGTATCATCGCCAATGATGACATTACACTGCAGTTAAAGAAAGGCGAGATACACGCCCTGCTTGGTGAAAACGGCGCAGGGAAATCCACTCTTATGAGTGTTTTATTTGGTCTGTACCAGCCGGAAAAAGGTGTGATTAAGGTTCGCGGTAAGGAAGAAAAGATTACCGGACCACTGGATGCCAATACCCTGGGAATCGGTATGGTTCATCAGCATTTTAAGCTGGTGGAGAATTTTACCGTACTGCAGAACATTGTTCTTGGTATGGAAACAACGAAGCGGGGCTTTTTAAAAATGGACGACGCCCGCAAAAAAGTAATGGAATTAAGTGAAAAATACAAATTGTTCGTAAACCCGGATGCCCTCATATCGGATATTACGGTGGGCATGCAGCAAAGGGTCGAGATTCTTAAAATGCTTTACCGTGATAACGAAATAATGATTTTTGACGAACCCACAGCGGTTTTGACCCCTCAGGAGATCGATGAACTGATGCAGATCATGAGAGACCTGGTAAAAGAAGGTAAATCCATACTGTTCATCACTCACAAGCTCAATGAAATCAAGGCGGTTGCAGACCGTTGCAGTGTACTGCGCCGCGGTAAATATATTGGAACTGTAGACGTAGCAGATACCACAGCAGAGGAAATGTCTGAGATGATGGTAGGCCGTAAGGTAAATCTGACGGTTGATAAAAAGCAGGCAGCTCCCGGTGAAGTGGTACTGGAAATCAAAAACCTTTCTGTAGAAGCCAAACGGGAAGGACAGAAAAAGAAGCTGGTCCATGACGTTAATTTCCAGGTAAAAAGAGGCGAAATCGTCTGCATCGCAGGAATCGACGGAAACGGCCAGACAGAGCTTATACATGCGATCACCGGTATCTCTGATATGAGTTCCGGTACCGTTTCTATTAACGGGGAAGACATGACAAAAAAAAGCATCCGCTATAAAAATACCCATGGCTTGTCCCACATACCGGAAGACCGTCATAAACATGGCCTCGTTCTGGAATATAACCTGGCTTACAACATGATTTTACAGCAATATTTTGAATCCGGTTTCCAAAGCGGTACATTTTTAAAGAATGATAAGATTTATGAATATGCGGAAAAGCTAATTGGGGATTACGATATCAGAAGCAGCGAAGGCCCATTTACCATCACCCGCAGCATGTCAGGCGGCAACCAGCAAAAAGCAATTGTTGCCAGAGAAATTTCCAAATCCCCTGACATCCTTTTGGCAGTTCAGCCTACCAGAGGTCTTGATGTAGGTGCCATAGAGTACATCCACAATCAGCTAATCAAACAGAGAGATGCTGGCGCAGCTATCCTATTGGTTTCTCTGGAATTAGATGAAGTTATGAATTTAAGCGACCGTATTTTAGTCATGTTTGAAGGCGAGATTGTCGCTGACTTAGATCCTAAGAATGTTACGGTTCAGGAACTGGGTCTTTACATGGCAGGCGCAAAGAAAGAAGGTGAGCGGTCATGAAACAGAAATCAACCAAGAATTACACAGGCATACTCTCTTCCATTTTTGCCATTGTTTTAGGACTTATTGTAGGTCTTATTGTCCTGTTCTTCTGTAATTCAAAACAGGCACTTCCGGGCTTTGCTACCATTTTAACCGGTGCATTTACCCATGGTGCAAAAGGAGTTGGTCAGGTCTTTTACTATGCCACTCCCATTATCTTAACCGGTCTTTCCGTAGGGTTCGCCTTTAAAACAGGACTCTTTAATATTGGAACCCCCGGACAGTTTATCATGGGCGCCTTTGGTGCGGTATACGTTGGAATCATGTTCACCTCATTAGGTCCGGTTCACTGGATCGCAGCCCTTTTGACCAGCGTTTTATTTGGCGCTTTATGGGGACTGGTGCCAGGTCTTTTAAAAGCTTATTTCAATGTGAATGAAGTAATTGCTTCTATTATGATGAACTACACCGGAATGTATCTGGTAAACTGGATCGTAAAAAGCTATAAGCCGCTGTTTAACAATCTGAGGAACGAATCCCGTAATGTTGCAGTCACAGCCAACATTCCTAAGATGGGTCTTGATAAGATTTTCCCGGGCTCCAGTGTAAACGGAGGCATTATCATTGCAATCTTAGTCGTTATATTAATCTGGCTGATCTTAAATAAGACAACCTTCGGCTATGAGCTAAAGGCAGTAGGCTTTAACCGGGATGCCAGCAAATATGCGGGTATTAACGAGAAAAAGAGCATTATCCTTTCCATGATGATCGCAGGTGCCATTGCAGGACTGGCAGGCGGATTATTATATCTGGCAGGAACCGGTAAGCATATTGAGATTAAGGATGTACTGCCTTCTGAAGGCTTTACCGGAATCTCTGTTGCTCTTCTTGCTCTTAATAACCCCATCGGAATCCTTTTCTCCGGTATCTTTATTGCTTACTTAACAGCCGGGGGATTTTATCTCCAGCTATTTGAATTTTCAACCGAAATTATTGATATCATCGTAGCCGTTATTATCTACTTCAGTGCCTTTGCCTTAATGGTCAAGCTGCTGATCAGCAAACTAAGCGGCAGAAAAACAACCACCTCAGAACAGTCCAGGGAAGGAGGAAAGAAATCATGAATGTAGTTTACTTTATCTTTCAGCAGACCATGTATTTCATGATCCCTCTTATGATCGTTGCCTTAGGTGCCATGTTCTCTGAGCGAAGCGGTATCATTAACATCGCTTTGGAAGGAATTATGACCATGGGCGCATTTACAGGAGTTCTGTTTTTAAGCCTTACAGGGTCCAGCATGAGCGGTCAGAGCCAGCTTATCATCGCTGCAGTGATCTCCATGGCAACTGGAATGGTATTTTCTCTGTTCCATGCCTATGCTTCCATTAACATGAAATCCGATCAGGTTATCAGTGGTACTGCTCTTAATATGTTCGCTCCCGCATTCGCTATCTTCGTAGCACGTGTCATTCAGGGCGTTCAGCAGGTACCTTTTAGCAACACCTTCCGTATCGTCTCTGTTCCAGTGTTAGGTAAGATTCCGTTTATCGGACCTCTCCTGTTCCAGAATGCATACATTACCACTTATATTGGAATTGCTATCTTTATTCTCTCTTATGTGGTGCTTTATAAGACAAGATTTGGACTTCGCCTTCGTTCCTGCGGTGAGCACCCTCAGGCGGCTGATGCAGCAGGAATCAACGTGTACCATATGCAGTATGCCGGAGTGCTTATATCCGGCGCTCTGGGCGGACTTGGAGGACTTGTCTTTGTAGTTCCCACCTCCACCAACTTTAACGCCGATGTGGCCGGTTACGGCTTCCTGGCACTGGCTGTACTCATCTTCGGACAGTGGAAGCCGGTAAACATTATGTTTGCCTCCCTGTTCTTTGGACTGATGAAGGCTGTGGCATCTGCTTACTCCGGAATCCCATTTTTACATTCCCTGGGCATTCCAAGCTACTTCTACAAGATGGTGCCATATATCATTACACTGATCGTACTGATCTTTACCTCCAGAAACTCTCAGGCTCCTAAGGCAGAGGGTATTCCTTATGATAAAGGACAAAGATAGTAAATTATAATAGGGAAAGAACCTTGGAAATGTCTTTAAAGACAGACCAAGGTTCTTTTTTTGCATCTACTTTAACAAATTATATGAAGAGGCTTTGCGTCCCGTTTAACGAACAGGGAACTTCTTACCTCGTCTGATGGATCCGTCACTGTTCCATTCTGTGTAGACGTATGGACCACCGTCTGTGGTTCCATTTTCCGTAAAATAATGTGTACTGCCGTTGTAATCAATTAGACCAGTCATCATTTTTAGGGTACTGGTGTTGAAGTAATAGACATTGTCATTGATCTTCATAATTCCGCCCTGAAGCTCTCCGGTATCAGACGCATAATACCAGGTATTATCTCTTTGAATCCACCCGGTACGCATAAGCTGGTCATTGCCAAAGAAAAACCAATGGCTTTTATAATTGACCCAGTTATTGGTACAATAATCCCCTGATCCCCACTGGTACTTTACTCCCTGTGGTGTGGTGACAAATCCTGCCGCAAATGAAGACATCGCGCTTCCTATCGATAAAGCCATAGATAGTGCTGTAACTACTAAATACTTTTTTTTCATAGGTTTGACCTCCTTATCAATGCATTAGCATTTGGATTTGCCTAGAGTATATAACTGGATCGGTTTCAAGTCAACAAAGTTTAGGTATCCGTAAAGATATGTAAATTAATTGTAAAAAATTGGCAATGAAACCGGGAAACCGTAAGAAAACTGTAAATACTTTTCTGATTGACAAATAAATTTCACAATTTCACCAATCAAATTTTATCAGTTACCCGATCCCGGCTGATTCACCGTTCCGTCAGGTGCCTTACCTGAAAGTGCAACATCAATTTGAAGTGCTGCCTGAACTGCCATCTTACTGCATCGGGGAGTGTCTGTCCATGGGCGTATTTAATTCAAGTTCCGATCCAGACTGTATGATGGATACCAGATAAAATAGCGTTTCCTCTTCCTCCACTCCTTTTAGAATCTTAATTTCTACTAGATGCTTTCCCGGCTTTCCGTGATGAAGGAGAGTGGTCAGAGCCAGACAGTCTCCCCACTCCTCATCGAAGTTTCCATCCAGAATCACGCCATGATCCCTGTCTCCATCAACATAGGCTGCTGCCACTGGCGCAGGTCTCTTTATGGTTCTTCGGTATTGTACCAAAAGACAGCTGCCTTCCGTCTCAAAAACAATACGATCCCCCATGCGTCGGCTGATCCAGCCTCTTTTAAAGACATCGGTTACCCCGCATTTAACAGAATCATCGGGTAGAAAGCCCCTGCACTGAAACGGAGTTATGTTGTTTTGGATTCGGCTGGCATATTGGTAGCTGCACGGAGTTAGGGGTACTGGTATATTGGCTTGACCTGTTTCCTCTGAGGATACAGGCTCCATTCCTTTTATTTCCTCCAACGCCATGGTGATTAAATCAGCGATTTTTTTATGTCCCTCGTCATTGGGATGAAGCCCGTCGGGAGTTATATCTTTTATGGCTGTCTTACCGTCTAATATATCCTGATAAAGAGTTTCCCTTACGGAAACATAAGGGATGGAATAGTGGTCCAGCACTTTCTTATGACGCTCAAATGCCGAGCTTCCATCTTCATAAAATGCATTGCACAAAGCCATGACTCCAGGCCTTTTAGAGTGGGATAAAATACGCACAATCAGGCTTTCATATGTTTCCATGAAAAAATCCGTATTGTCATCATTGACCGAAAAATCAAGAATCAGAAAATCCGGATTACAGGAAAGGACATCTTCCTCAACTCTGGCTGCACCGAATAAGGAATTGGTCCCCCCAATTCCAGCATTGATGTAGGTAAAACTTGCATCAGGATATGTTTTCTTCCACCACTCATATACAAGATAAGCATAACAGGTTTCTGGTTTTGTGGCTAAGGAACCCTGAGTAATGGAACCGCCAAGAAATGCCAGCACCCCATGCTTTTCCTCTTTTACCCTTTTAACAGCCTGAATGATATCTCTTGGATTCTCCAAGTGAATCCCACGTAATGTCATCCTTCTCCCCCTTTTATATGCTGGTTAAAATATCTTTCTTTAATCTTTTTAGCTTTTCGTCTGCATCCTGAAATGATTTTCCTTTTACTCCAAAATAAAACTTGATTTTAGGCTCCGTTCCAGAAGGTCTGATGGCAAACCAGGCATCCTCCGATAAGAGGAAGCGTAATACATTTGACTTGGGGAACCGTTCTGATATCCCTTCTCCTGTTTCATAATCTTCCTTTTTTATTATTTTAAATCCGCCTGCTCTAACGGGTGAATGGATTCGGAAGGTCTCCATGATTTTATTCATTTGAGCCAGACCATCTTCTCCTTTTAAGGTTACAGATTCCAGACACTCCTGATAATAGCCAAATTCTTCATATAGCTGATTTAATTCTTCCCAGAGAGAACTGCCCTTTGTTTTATAATAGGCCGCGGCCTCGCACAAGACCATGACCGCTGAAATGGCGTCCTTATCTCTGACACAGGTCTCCACCAGGCAGCCGCAGCTTTCCTCAAAGCCAAACTGGTAGGTAAATTCCTCAGATTCTTCAAAGAATTTTATCTGCTCTCCTATGTACTTAAACCCGGTTAAAACCTCAATCAGCTTCATTTTATACTTCTCTGCCAGAGGTCTTGCCATTTGTGTGGTTACAATGGTTTTTATTACGGCACCGTTTAAAGGGAGGTTTCCTGTTTCCTTTCTCCTTGAGAGAAGATAATTGCATATGAGTATTCCGGTCATATTCCCGGTCAAACGGCAGTACTTACCGGTTTGGTCATCCCTTACATAAACACCCATACGGTCTCCATCAGGGTCCGTAGCCAGAACAAGATCAGCGTCTGCTTTTTTTGCAAACTTAAGAGCCAGCACAAAGGCGCTTTCATCTTCCGGGTTCGGTGTCTTTACTGTTTTAAAATCACCGTCTGGTTCCATCTGCTCCTCAACAGTAAACACATTGGTAAATCCCAGATGGGATAACAATCGCCGTACCGGCAGATTCCCGGTGCCATGAAGAGGCGTGTATACAATATTCACTTTACTTGCGGCCTGTAATAAAGCCTTGGGAGATGATACCCATTCTTCCATTTCCTTTATATACTCATCCTCCAGCTCATCTCCCAGCCAATGAAGCAGTCCCTTTTCTTCTGCCTCTTCCATTGAAAGTCTCTTGATGGAACCGTAATCCTTTATCCCGGTGATACATCGTCCTATTTCCTCGTCCTTTGGATAAGTAATCTGGGCCCCATCGTCCCAGTATACCTTATATCCGTTGTATTCCGGTGGATTATGGCTGGCTGTGATCACAATACCAGCGGCAAGAGAAAGGCTTAAAATAGAAAATGAAAGTAAGGGAGTAGGCGTCAGTCTGGAAAACAAGTAGACCGGAATCTGGTTTCCAGCCAGGCATCTGGCTGTCTCCTCGGCAAATTCCCTGGACATATGTCTGGAATCATAGGCGATACCAACGCCCTTTTCCCATTTTCCATTCTCTTTAAGATAATTGGCTAGTCCCTGAGTCACCCTCGCCACCGTATACCGGTTCATCCGGTTGGTTCCGGCCCCCATAACTCCTCTGATTCCTCCGGTGCCAAATTCCAATTCCTTTGAAAAGCGATTCCTGATTTCTTCTTTCTTATTTCTGATCGCTTCCAGCTCTTTTTTTATTTCATGGGAAAACAAAGGACTGGTACACCAATATTCATACTGATCTATATATGTCATAATCTGCTCTCCATCAAATGACCATCAAACCTGAGATTCATCCCGCCAGATTTCTTCTCCTAAACCATTGATATACTCCGACAGCTCTCCGGCCATTTCCTCTGATTCCGGAATCCTGATATGTCCCTGAGTTCCACAACCGTTTCTCTTATAAAGAAAATGAGATACACGGTCATCCTTAAGTGTGCCCCATACCTCTTCTATTGCCCTGTCCCAGTTATGGTGATGGCAGAGTATGGTTGTGGTCAGGATTAGATATGCCTGTGGATAGAGCTCTCTTAACTTCTGAATGAAACAGGTGTAGTGGGCCTTCCATTCCATTGCTTTCTGACCATCATAATCTTCCTTCATAAAATCCATTGGGTGGCTGTCATTTTGTCCCAGAGCGATGATGACCACATGAGGGTGATAGGCCTTAAAATCCCATAGGCTGGTTCTTCCTATGGTCGGTTGGTATTGAACCTTATCATAGACCCACTCCATACCAATGGGCCTTGGAGCTTCAAACCAGCCAGTTCCATTTCTAAGGGCAATTCCGCCCTGGGAGATGTTATGGATCAAGGCATGAAGCTTTCTTGCCGTCATCCAGGCATAAGAGTACCAGCTATTGGAGTACTCTCCCTGATGAACCGGATCTGCTTTTCCCACATAATCAGTGGCCTCTGATACTTCTCCTGCACTGACAGAATCCCCGTAAACCTCAATTCTCCGTTTGGGCAGAGGCTCTGGTTCCACGAGAAAACCACCCTCTGGCAGTAGGAACCCCTCTAAGGAAATGGTATGGCAGGAATCCTGACGCTTGAACAGCAACAGGCTGTGCCTGCCCTCTCCCAGTTCCTTTCCCAGACACAGACTGGTTTTTCCTTCCCTGGGAAGTTTTGCTTTTTGTTGGTCTCCATCTAGAATCCAGCCAATGTAATTATCCCAGTATACGGAATGGTTCTCCAGTTCCACTTCAACAGAGGCTCCTATAAATTCCAGCCTTACAAAACTGCAGGGATAAATAAATTCCGGCCGCCCCTTGTCATCCCTTCCGATTCTGCCGCAGTACTGTAAAAAGGGGTGGTCCGCTTTTAGAAACAGCTTCTCATTCATACCTAATCAGCTCCTTATTTTTGTGAATCAGGGCAATTCTCTGCCTCACACAATCCGCACTCCTTAAAGGGTCCAAAGGCGTAGAAAACACATAATCCATTAGCTTCTCCACAGTGGTGACAGCCACATGGATTCTGGTATCTGAAGAGGCATAATAAAGATATACTTCTCCATTTTCACGAACAATTGCCCCATTGGTAAATACCACATTGGAGACATCTCCTACCCGTTCCTCTCCTCTTGGTCCAAGTAGAAGGCCAGATGGCTCTGCTATGACTTTAGATGGCTCTTTTAAATCCGTTGCAAAGGCATAGAGAACATATCTGAGCCCTGCTGCCGTATTCCTGACGCCGTGAGCGATATGGATCCAGCCTGCCGGTGTTTTTATGGGAACAGCCCCTGCTCCATTTTTTGCTTCTGTTATAGTATGATAACGGCGTCTGCTGGTGATAATCTCTTCGTCTATCACTCCGTGGCAGATATCTTTGCAAAGGCCAAAGCCAATTCCACCGCCGCTTCCAGTCTCAATAAAGTCATCCATGGGTCTTGTATAAAACCCGTAACAGCCCTCTACAAACTCAGGGTGGAGCATGACATTGCGCTGCTGGGGGGAACGAAGCGTTTTAAGATTATCAAGCCGCTCCCAGGTTTTTAAATCCTTTGTTCTGACAATACCTGCCTGGGCCACTGCTCTTGATAAATCAGAAGAAGTCGAGTCGTGGCTTTCTGAGCAGAATACTCCGTAAATCCAGCCGTCCTCATGCTTTGTCAGCCTCATATCATACACATTAGTTTCTTCCGGGCAAGTGTCAGGAAGGGTGACCGGTTCTTCTAAGAAACGGAAACCATCAATTCCATTCTTGCTTTCTGCTACCGCAAAAAATGACTTCCGGTCATTTCCTTCCACCCTTGCAATGAGATAATACATTCCATTTAATTCAATGGCCCCCGCATTCATCACTGCATTGATACCGAGACGCTCCATGAAATAAGGATTGGTGTTCCAGTTAACATCATATCTCCAGGTAAGAGGCACATGGTCCCTGGTCAGGACCGGGTATTTATACCGGTCTAAGATGCCATTATACCAATCCGTCTTTTCATTCCTCCTGCCAATTAACTGCTCCTGTCTGTTTTTTTCCACTTCATACCGCGGGTGAAGGATGCCAAGTCTCTTTATGGCTTCCATGCACATCCTTCCATTGTGGTAAGGGCATTTCCAAGGCTCCACCAGAGGATTGTCACCGGAAGGTGCTTCCCCTCCACAAATCCGGTAAAACCATTCTGACCCAGGTCTTTGGTCCACCAGCCGGTTCTTTATGTAGCTCCACATATCCTCTGCGGCTTTAAGAAACCTGGAATCCTCCGGCTGCTTCTTAGAGGCATTTAAAAATCCCACCACGCCCTCTGCCTGAACCCACCAGATCCGGTCTTCATCCGCTCTGCCATTTTCACATTCATTTAATAGGCTATGGTCTTTATAAGCCAGCTCATAGACCTGTTCTGCCAGCATTCTGGTCAATGGCTCCATTCTCTTTTGATACTCCAAATCTCCCAGCATTTCAGTACAACGGTCAATGAGCCAGGAAGCCTCTATGTCATGACCATAGGAATGAAGATCTAAAAGAGATTTCCAGTCATTGTCAAAAAATACCTCCAGCCTCTTTTTTTCGGAATGAAACACATGGCTTTCAAATACATCTAAAAGATGCCTTAGGGTTTTTGCCACTCTGGGAGCATGGTCTACACGGTAAAGCTCTGTATACGCCTCCAGCAGATGAAGCAGCGTGTTCATGGTTCTTTCTGCCATAACTCCGTGCTCTGAAAGCTTATCATTACTGATAGGGTGGAAGGAAGCATCGTAAGCTTCCCCATAACCATCTAAAGACCGGAAGGAATGCTCGATCTGGTCAAAAAGATCGTAAGCAAGGCCCAACGCCTCTGGCTGCCCAGAGGCATCATAATAGGAGGAAAGGGCGTAGACGGCAAATGCCTGATTATAGGTGTGTTTTGTCCGGTCCACCGGCTTTCCATCGTAGGATACCGACCAGTACACCCCTCCTTCTGCCCGGTCCAGACAGAAATTTTTTAGGAACCGAAAACTATGATCCGCATATTCCAGAAGGTCTTTTCGCTTTAAAGTCATAGAAGCATTGGAAAAGAACCATAATATCCTGCTGTTTAAGATAACTCCCTTATCTGCCTTTTCATCCACCTTAAGGTCATGGCCCACGTAGCCGTAATAGCCGCCATACACCTCATCCTTTAACCCTTCCCAGAATGGGAGCAGCTTTGTCTCCAGATGCTCCTTCATTTCTTCTGCCATCGTTTCCTTCATGTATTACTCCCTTTCTGCCCCAGCTATCGTCTTCCTGGTTCCTGGTCCTCTTCCGTTAGAACACTATGTTCTTTTATGTAAGTGACTATTTCCTCTGCCCTTGTAAAGGCCAGGGCCACGTAGCTGTCTGCCGCGCCGTAATAGATGGCTATTCTTCCATCCTCCGGGTCACAGATTGTGGCACAGGGGAAGCAGACATTGGGCACAAATCCCCGTTCCTCATACCAGGTTTCAGGGGTAAGAAGGAAATTTTCACATCGGTATTTGACCACGGAAGGATTGTCAATATCTAAAATAGCTCCTCCAATGCTGTATACGAACCCATTGCAGGTGCCGGAAACCCCATGGTAAAATAAGAGCCAGCCCTCATTGGTCTCAATAGGAGCTGCACCTCCACCAATCTTTAAGGATTGCCACCATTCCTTGCCCTTTCCCATTACGTGGCGGTGTTTTCCCCAGTAAACAAGATCCGGGCTCTCGCTTAGAAAGATATCTCCAAAAGGGGTATGACCGCTGTCACTGGGACGGGAAAGCATCATAAAATTCCCGTTTACCTTCCTGGGAAATAAGACGGCATTCCGGTTAAATGGAAGAAAGGGATTTTCAAGCCTGACAAATGTCTTAAAATCCTGTGTTTTCGCCATACCAATGGAAGCTCCGTAAAAATCCTGACACCATATGATATAGTAGGTATCTTCCACCTTCACCAGACGGGGATCATAGGCATATCTGGGCATGAACTCAAGGCCCTCCTCATCCACAAAGGTAATCTTTTCTTCCTCAAACTCCCAATGAATCCCGTCATTGCTTCTGCCAAGATAAATATAGGGAATTCCATTGTTCTGCTCTCCCCGAAACACACCGATAAAGCTGTTTTCATAGGGAATCACGGCAGAATTAAATATCCTGGCCACATGATCTATGGGATTTCTTCCGATAATAGGATTTTCCGTATAGCGCCAGATTGGCGCTCCTGTACATGTTCCTGCTGGCTCCTGCCATGGCATTGCCTTTATTTTAGGTGTATATAATTTCATGGTTTCCTCCTAACCTTTGACTGCTCCCTGAGTCAGTCCGCTGTATATTTGTTTCTGACAGAATATAAATACAAAAAGTGCCGGCAGCAAGGTAATGATCACACCTGCGCAGATATAGTTATACTGGCTTCCCAGGGGCCCTGTAAATTTATACAGAGACGTAGCCACGGTTACCAGACGATTCTTATCCTGGAGATATAAGTTTGCCATATAGTATTCGTTATAAGTTCCAACGCCTTTTAATATCATCACCGTTATGATGGCTGGTTTTAAAAGGGGCATTAATACCCGGAAAAATACACCGAAATACGTACAGCCGTCCATAATTGCAGACTCATCTAAGGATAAGGGGATGTTTTCAAAAAACTGAATGAAGATGTAGATGGAGATTACATCGGTTCCCATCATCAGAATAATGTACCCTGTAAGCGTATTGATTAAGTGAAATTCATACATCAGCTGATAGACTGATACCTGCATGGCGATTCCTGGAAGCATGGCGGCAAATAGAAAGAGATTCCTGATGAGTCCATTTCCAAGAAACTTAAAACGGTTCAATATGTATGCAAGCATGGAACCTGTGAGCACGGAACCAAGGAGAACAAATACTAAAATCACAAGGGAATTGCGAAATGCAGTTGCCATGTTTGCCTGATTCCAGGCCTGAATGAAATTCCCTCCATACAGCCAGTTTTCGGGAAGGGTCATGACATTGGTGGAAGCATATTCTTTTTCTGTCTTACATGCAGTTATGACGCATACCACCACAGGAGTCACGGATACAAAAGCGCCCGCCATAAGAGTCAGATATTGAAAGACCTTCCATAATCGTTTTTTTACTTTATGACGATTCACTAAGCCCCCTCCTTTCGGGAGATCATTTCTCTTTTTCTCCTCATCCTCTTTTCCCGCCAGGACTCCTCTTCTCCCTCTCCGAAGAAATATCTAAAAATAAGTTTCTGGAACAGAGTAGCTGCCAAAATGATTACAAGTAAAATCACAGCCATTGCAGAGGCCAGGCCTACCTTTTGATTTTCATGAGCCAGTTTATTCATGACCACAAAATAAGTTGCGGTTCCAAAGCTTCCGTTGGTGATGACATAGGGCGGTTCAAATGCGCTTAAGGAACCAGTAATAGATAGAATCAGATTGAGGACAATTACAGTTTTAATGCTTGGAAATACGATATACCGGAATTTTTTCCATTCATCTGCCCCGTCAATGGCAGCCGCCTCATACATGGTGGAATCCACAGACATAATGGCACCGATAAATAAAACCATGTTCTGCCCCATGTACCGCCATATCGAGGTAGCCGCTATGGAAATATTATTGATCCGCGTATCTTTCAGCCAGTAAGGCAACTGATCCTGTGTAAAGCCGAACCAGGAAAGGACGGTATCGAAAACAAACCCTCTGGTATAGAAAAACTTAAAAATAAAACCGACTGCGATTCCACAGATGAGATATGGAAAAAACATAAACCCCTTAAACAAATTACCACACCGGATATTAGTACTGAGTACCGATGCAAAGTAAAGAGCCAGGGACATCTGAACAAAGCATGCCCCTATGTAGTAAAAGCTCAGTCTCAATGCTTTAAAGCAATCATCTCTTTGGAACACATCCAGGTAATTTTGTATTCCTACATATTCCCTTTTTCCAATGTACTTCATATCGAAAAAGCTAAAGCCCATCATTTTCACAAAAGGAATATAGGTAAATACCAAAAGCAGGAATACAGGTATAAACATAAATGTCAGGATGACAAGCCACCGGTTCACTTTCCCCTTTTGGAGCCATTTCACCACATGGGCCGCCATGTTCGATTTTTTACCCAAAGCTGTCTCCTCCTATTGGATCGCTCCGAACTTTTTCTGGGAAGCAGTCCATCTGGCATTCCAGTCAGCCATAATCTCATCAAGAGTCGGAGAACCGGTTGTGGCTGCTTCCAGGATTTTAGAAACTCCATCGGGAGATACGTTAAGTCCTACTTCAGAATCATTGTTGATATCATTGTACAGTGTCTCCTCTCCCTCTGGAGCCGGGTTATCGATGACTAATTCAATTCCATCAAACATCTTATAGACGTCAGGATACTTTTCTCCTACGCAAATAGGAATTCCGCCCTGGTCGTAGGCAAACTTGGATTTTTCCGTAAGCCATTTGATGTAAAGCATGGAAGCAATCTGATTATCCTGGCTGCTGTTTACATTAATCCCATAATTATAATCAGGAGCTGCAGAAACATATTGTTTTCCATTCACCGTGATAGGAAATGGCATATACCCGATATCATCCCCATGATCTCCCGCCCCCTGCATCTGGACTACAGACCAGGAGCCCAGTGCCATGGTCGCGATCTTACCGCTGTTCATCATGCCCTTGCTTCCCTCCCAGTCCGTTGTGGTTGGATCTTCTTCCGTCAGTCCCCGTTTCACAGCCTCATATAAAACGTAATAAACCGCATAAGGTCCTGTCATATCCGCCCGCTTTTCAAATGGATTTTTGCTGTGAAGCAGTTCGGTGTTGGCAAAGTCCGGATCTCCAGTGGCAGATCCTGTAATATAGGCATCCCAGGCCGTCATCGTCCAGTTTGCTGCGAAATTGGTATACATGGGAATCGCGTCTGTATTGTCCTTGATTTTCTGTAAGGCAGCCAGAAAATCGTCGGGCGTTTTGGGAAGCTCCGTAATCCCTGCATCTGTAAAAACCTTTTTGTTATATACAATTCCCTGCACATTTCCCATAGACGGAATTCCATAGACCACATTTTTATAGGAATAGTTATTCAGCATAACGTACTTCTTTTCCAGTTCTGTGATATCTCCAAAAGGAAGAAAATAATTTTTAAGTTCATTCTTATCGATCTGAGTAGGAACCATGCAGATATCGCCCCAATCTCCTGTAGTAAGTCTGGTAATAATGTCATCCGCATAACTGGTGATTCCTTCGTATGTAATTGTTACGCCTGGATACATCTTCTGAAATTCTTTTATGTAATCCTGAAAGACCGTATCAATAATATCTGTCTTGTGTGTGATAAATCTTAAATCTGCTTTGATATCCTTATAATCTTCTCCCACCTTCAAATCTGTAAATTTAGGCAGCTCATCTGCCTTCTCTTCTTTGGCTGCCTGGGTTGCTGTGGCTTTTGCGCCGCCGCATCCTGCCAGGGAAACACCCATCACTACCGCCAGTCCTACCGCCCCAATTCGTTTCCAAACCTTCATCATGCTTCCTCCTTCATTATTTAATCCTATTAAATCCAGGATTTTATTAATTTATTTTAAGTTAAATTAAGTATATTTTAAAGTTAATCCATAATCATCGACCATTCTTGCGACTTATCATGAATCCTTGTTTATTTTTATGCACTACCTCTGTTTTATATCATTTATTTCGTTTTTTTTGTTTATTTTGTTATATTTATCTTGGATTTCAGCGAGTAACTTTCGATATAAATCATTTTTTTATTTTCTTTTTAACTTTAATTATATGGTTTATTATGCTAGACTATAAAAAAACAGATGAAAAGAGGTGCGTTTTGGAATTCAACAAACTTTTTTTAGCTCATTTATTAAGTAACAACAAGCTAACTTCTGCTTTCAGTGCCTGCCAGTGCCTGCCACCTGAATATCCCCTAACACCAGAAGAGGGGGATTCCCTCCTTTCCCTGATGGCAGCCGGATATATGAATACCTGTTACCCGTACCGTTACGAAATCACAGATCTTCCCTGTCTTTGTATTCTGTATACCTTATCAGGAAGCGGTGTATACGAAACTGGTGATAAGAGGCTTTCCCTTTCACCCGAAACCTTTCTTTTTATCGATGGTTCTATCCGGCATAAAATTTACACAGAAAAAAACAGCTGGAATTATTACCAGCTGTTTATAGAAAAATCAAAATGCTTATTCTTTTTTAGAGAGTTTGTGAAAACGTGGGGCAATCTTGCTATCATTCCATCCACCCCATACATCCTGTCTCTTTTTTCCCGCCTTACTGAAATTCCTGAATTCCTAAGCAGGGACAACTTAATTATCAATCACAGGCTTCTTACAGACCTGCTTACGGCTGCTGTCCTGCCTCCTTTTGCCTCCCAGTCTGATGTGGCCCCTCCTTATTTAAGGGAAATGAAAAAAA
This sequence comes from Clostridium sp. 12(A), assembly GCA_000526575.1. Lineage (GTDB taxonomy): Bacteria > Bacillota > Clostridia > Lachnospirales > Lachnospiraceae > Lacrimispora > Lacrimispora xylanolytica. The sequence goes on from JAGI01000002.1 coordinate 2,048,889, forward strand.
TAATGGACACCCGGTACGCCTCTTCCCACAGCCTCACTCAATTTGAGCAGACACTGGGAATCAGCAGATACCGGCTGTCCAGAGAATTTCATGAGCTTTATCAGGTCCCGCCTTTGCAGTATTTAAACAGGCGGAGAATTGAAGAAGCAAAAAAACTGCTTCAGGACCCAGCCATCACCGTATACGAAGCAGGACGGCGGGTGGGAATGGAAAACACCACTCATTTTATCCGTATCTTTCGCAAATACACAGGAACAACGCCTGCCAATTACAAAAATTCCCTGCCCACTTAGATTTCTGATACACTTTTCTTCTTCACCAGTCCTCCTGCTACGATCTGAATTCCAGAAGCATAAGGTTCCTTTTTAATCTTACTTACCAGATTTCCCACTGCCAGCTCAGCCATTCTGTCTTTGTGTACATCATAGCTGGTAATGGGGACCTTTACTACTTTGTCCCATTCACAATTATCAAATCCAACAACCGAAATATCCTCCGGCACCCGGTAACCAGCTTCCCTAAGCCCATTGATCAGTACATCTGCCGTATAGTCGCTGCTGCATGCAAATGCGGTCGGCATCTCATCCGGTAGTGGAATAGACTCATAAGCTCTATGGCTACCGCATAAGCTCCTGTCCTGAATGACCCATTCCTGTTTAAAAGAGATTTCCTGCTCCATAAGAGCTTTCCTGTATCCAAAATACCGGTCAGTAATGCTGCTGGTAGACATGGGGGTTCCAACAAAGGCAATCTTTTGATGACCGCATTTGATTAAATAATCCGTAAGGAGATACATCCCATAAAAACCATCGGATATGACGCAGTCATATTCCTGATTTGCCTCATAAAAATCCATGAAAACAACGGGGACATGGGGATTTCTCCATAAAAAACTGGAATACTCCTGGCTTGGCTGACCGATTAAAATAACGCCGTCCACTTTACCGTCTAAAATCATCTTTGGCATGGTAAGAGAGGCTTCCTCCTCCTGGTTCACGATTTCAAGAATACAGTAATATCCCCGCTCTGAGGCAGAAGTCACTACAAACTGATACATGTTCCAGTAAAAGGAATTGACTCTATCTAAAAATCCGGCTGGAATTAATATTCCCAGATTCCCGGTTCCCTCGGGCCGTACTTTCTTGGAGGAAGTAACCATCTGATATCCCAGCTGGGATGCAACTTCTTTGATCTTATTTCTCATATCCTCACTGACACCGCTTTTATCAGACATTGCCTTGGAAACGGTAACGGTGCTGACACCCACGATTTTGGCGATATGGGACAATGTAACTGCTTTTGACATAATATCCCCCTGTAATTTAAGTTAATGTAAGTATATTTTAACTTAAATATTTTGTCAATGTAAACTTAACGGATAAAAAAAGAGGTGTCCACTAAAAAACCAGAGCATCAAAAGATAAATTATTTCATCTTCCAATACTCTGGTTTTATTTAATCTTACTTCCCAAATGCTTCCTTCTCATCTGCCTTAAACTTTTCAATTCCCTGGTCAGTGAGGGGATGCTTTGTCATCTGCATCAGCACGCCGTATGGAACGGTTGCTATGTCTGCTCCTGCTTTTGCGCAGTCAATGATATGGATTGGATTTCTGATGCTGGCTGCAATGATTTCTGTCTCGATTCCATGTATCTCAAAAATTTCAGTAATATCACGGATCAAATCAATGCCAGGCATGGAAATATCATCAAGGCGGCCTAAGAAAGGGGAAACATAGGTAGCTCCTGCTCTTGCAGCTAAGAGTGCCTGAGCCGCGGAAAATACCAGGGTCACGTTGGTCTTTATTCCCTCGGCAGTTAATACCTTCACAGCCTTTAAGCCTTCTGCTGTCATAGGAATCTTTACTACCATATTAGGGTGAATGGCTGCGATCTCTCTACCTTCTGCGATCATGCCTTCCGCAAATTCGGTGGAGGCTTTCACCTCACCGCTGATGGGACCGTCAACGATGGAGGTGATTTCTTTGATAACTTCATTAAAATCACGGCCTTCCTTGGCAATCAGGGAGGGATTGGTGGTAACCCCACAGATAATGCCCATATCACTTGCTTTTTTCACGTCTTCCGTATTTGCTGTATCTACAAAAAATCTCATTCCAGTTCTCCTTCGTCTATTTCATTTTTCGAAACTAGCTTACCTTGCAGAATTCAATTTTTTCCCCGTTTGGTCCCTGAAAGAGAAAGAAACGATTGGTACGAGGAGCAAACATTTCATTGGATTCAATCCCATTGGAGATAAGAGTATGACCCTGGGATACAATTTCATCATAAGCCTCTTCCAGATTCTCACAGGTCAGGGCAATATGGTCGATGTTACCGATGGGCTTTTCATCCTGGCGTCTGGGGTAAAATTCTATGACGCAGGTTCCGCATTGAAGCATCCCCCTGATGCCCCCATCTACCAGCCGGGTAAATCCCAGATTTTCATAAAATGCTTTTGTGGCTTCCGGGTCATCGGTAGGAATTGCCACATGGGCAATTCCTGATGGTTTATTTTTAAGCATGCAATGCCTCCTAAGCCAGCAGACTCTTTACATACTCTGCTATTTTCTCATCCTTGCAGTTTGCAAAGAACAGCTCACTGAATTTTTCACCGCCGATCGAGCCTTTCACCAGCTCCTGGTCAAGTCCTTTTAAGCAGGTTAAGATATCCTTTAAGTTGTTTTCTCTTACCACATCAAGGATCTTTTTATTTCTCTGCTCTGGAACTGCACGCTCTCTTGGGTAGCCCTGACCGCTCGCTTCTGAGAATAATTTCTCAAAGGTATATTCCAGGTTAAGCTCTGCTCCCCAGCCAAAGCCTTTTGCAAATGGCATGGAAATGGCATTGCCGTCATTGATCTGTGCAAACATATATCCGTCGCTGGGATCACATACATGGCCGCAGATAACTCCTGGGAAGCTGTTGCATGCAAGCATAGCACCTTCACCCGTTCCGCATCCGGTAATTACATAATCTGCTGCGCCGGAATTTAAAAGGATGGCTGCAAGAATTCCGTTCTGTACATAAGTAAGGGAACAGGCATCCTCTGGGGAATACATTCCGTAGTTATCAACTTCGTAGCCTTTTTGATCTGCTACCTTCTTTAAGCTGTTATAAATCAGTTCATTTTTAGCCGCCTGGCTGTTCTCATTAATTAATGCAATTCTCATGATTCCAACACTCCTTTAATCTGATGGTATACTTGATTTTCGCTCAGCCCGTATTCTTCTAAAAGCTCTTCCGGCTTACCAGATTGTCCAAACCGGTCCTGAACGCCAATCTTTTTAAATGTTACGTTACATTTATTTTCTAAAAGAACCTCACCTACTGCATCGCCAAGTCCGCCGATGGTGCTGTGTTCCTCTACAGTTACTACTTTGCTGCATTTTGAGGCATATGTCAAGATGCATTCTTTATCAATTGGCTTTATGGTATGCATATTTACAACGGTAATGGACGTTCCTTCCTGTAAAAGCTTCTTCGCACATTCCAAAACGGTGGAGACCATGATGCCACAGGCAAATACAACCACATCCCCGCCTTCTTTTAATACATTGGCTTTTCCAATGACAAAGGGCATCTCCTCTTCAAATACAGGACTTGGAAGTCTGGCAAGACGCAGATAAGCCGGTCCTTTCATCTCTGCCACTGCTTTCACAGCGCGGTGTGTTTCACTGGCATCACAGGGAACCACGACTGTCATTCCCGGAATAACACGCATGAGGGCCAGATCCTCAATAGCCTGATGGCTTCCGCCGTCTTCCCCAAGGGTAATGCCGGAATGGGTCATGCCAAGCTTAACATTGAAATTGGGATACGCTACGCCGTTTCGCACCTGCTCATAGGCACGGCCTGCGCCAAAGATAGCAAAGGTGCTGCAAAATGGTATGTATCCCATGGTAGAAAGTCCTGCGCTCATATCCACCATATTGGCCTCTGCAATTCCTGCATTAAAGAACCGCTCCGGAAATTTTGCTCCAAAGGTTGCTGTCATGGTGGCATGGGCAAGATCCGCATCCATCACCACTACTTTTTCATTCTCTTCTCCAAGCTCAGCCAAAGCTTCCCCGTATGCCACTCTGATTGCCTTTAATTCGCTCATGTCTTAACCCTCCAGTTCCTTTAATGCCTGCTGTCTCTCGTCTTCACTTGGTGCCTTTCCATGCCAGCCAACCTGGTTTTCCATAAAGGAAATGCCTTTTCCTTTTACGGTGTGTGCCAGGATGCATTTTGGTTTGCCTTCCATGGTGCTGATGGAATAAGCAGCAAGAACTTCTTCTAAATTATTACCGTCAGGCAGCTCCAGTACGTGAAAGCCAAATGCCTTAAATTTGGAATGAAGGTCTCCCAGTGACATGACCTGTTCATTGCTTCCGTCAATCTGAAGACCGTTATTATCAATGATAATGGTAAGGTTATCCAGGTGATAATTGGCTGCTGCCATGCAGGCCTCCCAGACCTGTCCTTCCTGAAGCTCACCATCTCCCAAAAGAGTGTAGACCTTGGTGTCCTTATTCTGAGCCTTTGCCCCAAGAGCCATGCCAACTGCGATGGAGATTCCCTGTCCTAAGGAGCCAGTGGAGGCATCCACACCGGGAACCTTTTTTGCATCCGGATGTCCCTGAAGGATGCTGTGAAGCTGTCTGAAATTCTTAAATTCTGATTTATCGAAAAATCCCATCTCTCCTAATACTGCATAATAGCAGGGAGCTGCATGTCCTTTGCTTAACACGAAACGGTCACGGTCTTCCTTGTCAGGGTTTTTAGGATCGATCCGCATCTTGGTATAGAAGAGAGCCGCCATTAATTCTACCGCAGAAAGGGAACCGCCTGGGTGACCGCTGGCTGCATCTGCTGTCATGTTAATGATATCTTTCCGCATATCACTGCATTTCTTTTTTAGTTCCATTATGTCCATCATTTATTGTGCCTCCGTCTTATTTATGAACGATCACTTTTTCAGTGAGCCTCTCTTTTTTAAGTAATCTACATAGACTGCTCCAAGGATAACCAGTCCTTTTACTACGAACTGCCAGTAGCTGTTTATCTTAAGCAGGTTCATTCCGTTGTTTAATACTCCGATGATCAGTACGCCGATTACAGTACCGCCCAAGGTACCTAATCCTCCGTTAAAGCTGGTACCACCGAGAACGGAAGCCGCGATGGCATCACGCTCAAAGCCTTCTCCTACCGATGGCTGACCGGAATACAATCTCGCTGCCAGTACGACTCCGGCAAGGGCTGCCATCACTCCACTGATAATAAATACTCTTACCTGAATCCATTTGGTGTCAACGCCTGCGTATTTCGCTGCCTCCTTATTTCCTCCGGTAGCATATACGTGACGGCCAAAGGAGGTACGGTTCATAATGAAATAAAGTATGATAAACGCTCCAATTACAAATACAACTGGAATGGGAATTCCTAAAATATTACCTACGCCCATGTTGTTAAATACTTCGTTGTTTGATTGGGCAGGCTGTCCTCCTGTTAAGATGTAACTGATCCCCCGCACAATAATCTGTGTGGAAAGGGTTACGATAAAGGGAGGAAGTGTGGTATGGGAAATAACAAATCCATTGAAAAATCCTATGACTGCACCAAATATAAGGGGAATGAGAATGCAGACGATTAAAGGAAGACCTGCGTTGCCGCATCTTACTGCGATAACACCTGCTGCTGCAACCACAGAACCCACGGATAAGTCAATGCCTCCGCAGATTAAGACACAGGTAATACCAAATGCAATAAAGCAGTTCACACATACCTGGCGCAATACGCTGAATAAGTTATTTTTAACAAGAAATGTTTCGGTGGTTATGGATAAAACAATGCAAAGGAATACCAATGCGATCATAGCTGCCATGTTGCGTTTCAGCCAGATAAAAAACGGATTGGTAGTCCACAGGCTTTTAGCCTCTAACTGGGGTGTCTCTACTTGACTTTTCCTGTTTAACATACTGAATGTTCTCCTCCTACTGCATATGACATGATCGTTTCCTGGGAAATTTCTGTTTCCTGCTGATCCAGGATTCCTGCCAGGCAGCCTTCCCTCATAATTGCAATCCGGCTGGAGTTATTGATGATCTCAGGTAATTCTGAAGATATCATGATAATGGAAACTCCTTCTTCTGCCAGTGTGTGCATCAGCTTATAGATTTCAGCCTTTGCTCCAACGTCAATGCCCCTGGTCGGCTCATCAAGAATTAACACCTTTGGCTTTGCTGCCAGCCATTTTGATATAACGATTTTCTGCTGGTTTCCACCGGAAAGCTCTCCTGCTGTCTGTTCGGTAGAAGCCATTTTGATGGAAAGCTTCTGCTTAAACTCGTCGACGATTTCTGACTCTTTCCTCTTGTCCACCCGCAGGCTCTTTATGAATTCAGAGAGCACCTGGAAGGTTAAGTTGGTCCCTATGCTGTGTCCTAAAAACAGTCCCTGCTCTTTCCGTTCTTCCGGTACAAGAGCGATACCAGCATTTATGGCATCTCGTGGCTTTGTGATAAAAAGCTGCTTTCCTTCCAGCCATACCTCACCTGACACGATGGAATCAATGCCAAAGAGAGCAAGGGCAAGCTCGGTTCTTCCCGCCCCCACCAGACCGGAAAATCCAAGAATTTCTCCTTTTTTTAAGGTAAAGCTGATGTTTGATACCTTTTGGGTTGTCAGATTTTTCACTTCCATGATGACATCGCCGCCTACTACCCGCTTATTTCCATAGATATTGTTAAATTCACGGCCTACCATCATGCTGATTAATTCATTTTCTGTGGTTTCCTCTGTATTTCTGGTTCCGATAAATTTACCATCCCGTAAGACCGTAACGGAATCACAGACTTTAAAGGTTTCCTCCATACGATGGGAAATATAGATCATGGCTACTCCGGCCTTTTTCAGACGTTCGATCTGAGCAAATAGATTTTCTGTCTCGCTGTGAGATAAGGAAGCCGTAGGCTCGTCAAGAATCAGAATCTTTGCCCCTTCATTGACTGCCCTTGCAATTTCGATCATCTGCTGCTGAGCTACGGATAATCCCCGGATCAGCATACCGGCATCCAGCATAAGTCCCAGTTCATCAAGTGCCTTTTGCGCTTCCTGCTTCATCTTCCGATAGTCCACCATCTTTAGATGGTTCTTTGGCTCCCGCCCCAGAAAGATATTCTCTGCTATGGTCATCTCCGGCACATTGGTAATCTCCTGATGAATGAAGCTGACTCCGTATTTTCTGGCATCATCTACATTCCGTATGGCAGCCCCCTGGCCTTCCATAAAAATAGTACCTGAATCTGAGCTGAAAATTCCCCCAAGAATCTTCATGAGAGTTGATTTTCCCGCTCCATTTTCTCCCATCAGGGCCCGGACTTCTCCGGGCCTTATGGAAATACTCACTCCGTCAAGTACAACATTGCGGCCAAACGCCTTGGTAATATCTTTCATTTCAAAAACATATTCCACTGACATGTTTTCACTCCTGTTCTGCATTCTTGCCTCAAGTCACACACCTTACGGATTATTTGTCTACATTATCCTTTGTGATAATAGACATTGGTACAACTACCTTTTCCTCAATGGTCTTTCCGGTAAGCAGACTGTAAGCAGTTTCAATACAGGTGGTTCCGATTCCTGCCGGATCCTGAGCAGCGGAAGCAACCATCTCGCCGGAGCGGATAAAGCCCTTTCCTTCATCAGAGCCGTCGATGGAAACTACCTTGGTGTTTTCTAATCTTCCGGCTTCCTTCAGTGCCGCGATGGCTCCTCTGGCGGTTGGGTCGTTGATGGTGAATACACCGTCAATCTCTGGATTTGCATTGATAAAATCTACCATGATTGGCTGGGAATAGTCAGACTTTGGCTTCTCCACGTCTTTTGTCTGAATAATCTGAATGTCAGGATATTTCTTTAACTCTTCTTCAAAACCGATCTGACGGTCATAGCATACTTCTGTAATACTATAAGTAATCTCAACTACCTTGCCTTTTCCACCCAAGGCTTCTGCCAGTGCCTGAGCACAAAGCTTACCAGCGGCTTTGTTGTCAGATACTACGGTACACTGAACCAGTTCCGGATTCTTTACTGCAGTATTAAAAGCGATGACTGGAATTCCAGCTTCTTTACAGGCCTCTAACGTTGCCCTTACGCCTTCGGAGTTGATGGCTGAGATACAGATAACATCACACCCCTGGTTGATCATATCTGCAACGTCATTCATCTGTTTGTTCTGATCTCCGGCAGCGTCCTGAATAATTAATTCATCATTAGGGCCTGTTAAAGCTTTCTGCATGGCTTCTTTAATCTGAATAAAGAATACGTTTGTAAGATCTGGCGCGGAAACACCGATTTTAATTCCTTTTCCATCTTTTGACTCCCCTGTTTTTCCTGTCTCTGCCCCAGCTTTCGTAGTAGCTGCTGCTGCCGTTGTCTCAGCTGCACCTGATGATGGTTTTGTTTCATTCTCTGCAGTTCCACAAGCTGATAAAGAAAATGCCATAAGAACAGATAAAGCGATTGCTGCAATTTTTCTCATAATAATCCACCTCTCAACATTTGTAATCACATGGTATATTTTTTTCATATACCCTGTATTTATCCCCTAAGTTTTATCTCTGATGCCAAGTTCATTGTATGATATCATTCTGAATACGTTCCCGGGTATGTATTATTGTATGCTGTCATACAATCTTAGCATCCTCATGATACATCTTTACTTAAAAAATGTCAATCATAAATTTAAAAATATGCAAATTACACAATATACTAAAATCTTTCCACACAAAAAGGACCAGAAAGCCTTCATCACCGGCTTCCGGTCCTTATAAATTTCCATCATATTCTCTTAACATCATACAATTTTGCCTGTATTCACATTATGATATAACAATATCCTGTCCTGTTATCGCTTTATAATTACATCCATATCAATATTGATCAGCGAGATATGGCGTTTGGCATAAAGCTCTGCCACTTCCTCATCTCTTGCCTTTATGGCATCAACAATATCCTGATGCGCTTTTATGGCATTGGCTGCATTTGGAGGAACCTGAAATGTCTTTAATCGGAAATCTCTGATGCATTCATCGATTTTTTTACTGATAAAAATCAACATCTTATTTCGGCTGCATTCCACAATGTGCTTATGAAACCGCTCATCGTACTTTGCCATACCCGCAAAGTCTTCCTCCTCCACAGCTCGGATAAAACGCTGATGAATCCGTTCCAGCTGCTCTAACTCGGAATCCGTAGCACGCCTTGCGACCAGTCTGGCACACAAAGGCTCCACGGCACTTCTCACTTCTATATAATCCTTTAATTCCACTTCATTTTTCAGAAACCACTCTGCCAGCTCTTCCTGTCCAAGTTCTTTTTTACTTACCAGAAATGCTCCCCGGCCCGGCTTTATTTCGACCAGTCCCCTTGCTTCCAGAATGCGGAATGCTTCCCTGACAGTCCCCCTGCCTACGGAAAGCTTTTCGCACCATTCTTTTTCTGTAGGTAATTTTTGTCCCACCTCTGTTTCATCAGATGCAACGTAATCTTTCATACTGTTTACTACCTGCTGCACGATCGGGACCCTGGAAAACTCTGCCATGCTTTTGCCCCCTCTTTCTTCCTATCTTTCGTAAAGTTATTACGATGTCATACAATTATTGTACCACATTTCCGTAAAACTGCAAACAGAAACGTATTTTATGTTATTTTGCCCTGACTCATCGGACAATTTCGACAAAAAAAGACAGCCAGTATGTCTCCTATTAGTCTCCCATGTGGGAATAACTGGAAATAGGAATATCTGGCTGTCCATGTATTATTTTATATTTACTCTATCCAATCATAAACATGCTCCGTTTGATTCAATCACTTCTTTATACCACCAAAAGGATTTCTTCCGGTAACGCTCCAGTGTTCCGGTGCCGTCATCGTTTCGGTCCACATAAATATATCCGTATCGCTTTTTCATCTCAGCAGTAGACGCACTGACTAGGTCAATGCACCCCCAGGAAGTATACCCCATCACCTCAACGCCGTCGTGTATGGCTTCTCTAAGCTGAATGAGATGCTCCCTTAAATACTGGATCCGATAATCATCCAATACGGTTTTCTCACCTGATTCCAAGGTCACCAGTCCATCTGCTGCCCCAAGTCCATTTTCAACAATGAACAAGGGAAGCTGATACCGGTCGTAAAGTTTATTTAAGGTATACCGAAGTCCCCTTGGGTCAATCTGCCAGCCCCAATCCGAAGCCTTTAAATACGGGTTCTTAAAGCCTCTTGATAGATTCCCTCCGGTAGATGTTCCAAGTTCTTTGTGAACGGTTTCACAAATACTGGAATAGTAGCTAAAAGAGATAAAGTCCACAGTATGCTTTAAAATCTCATGATCTTCTGGCTCCATCTGAATCTGAATTCCATGTTCTTCAAAGTAATTCAGGAGATATTTCGGATAACGACCTCTGGCATGGATATCGGCAAACAGCATGGTCTCCCGATCCTTTTCCATGACTGCAATCATGTCTTCTGGATCCGGTGTCAGGGGATAAACTGTGATTCCAAGAATCATACAGCCGATCTTTGCGTCAGGCATCAGCTCATGACCGATTTTCACGGCCAGGGCACTTGCCACCAGTTCATGATGTACCGCCTGATATAAATCCTGTTCTGTCAGCTGATCTGCAGGAGTCATGATTCCTCCGCTCATAAAAGGAGCGTGAAGAAGGGAGTTGATTTCATTAAAGGTCAGCCAGTATTTCACCTTGTTTCCGTATCTGGTAAAGATGGTTCTTACATACCGTTCAAAGAAACCAATCAGCTTGCGGCTTCTCCAGCCATCGTATTTCTCAGCCAGCCACAGGGGTGTTTCATAATGGGAGATGGTCACCAAAGGTTCGATGCCGTATTTTAAGCATTCATCAAAAAGATCATCATAATATTTCAGTCCCATTTCATTGGGCATATCTTCATCGCCCTTTGGAAAGATTCTGGACCAGGCGATGGAGGTGCGAAACACCTTAAAGCCCATCTCCGCAAACAGACGGATATCCTCTTGATACCGATGGTAAAAATCAATGCCCTCAAGCTTTAAATTATCTTCTGTAGGTTGTTTTGTCCGCTCCCCTCGAAGGCCGCCGGGCAGTACATCCTGTACAGAAAGACCTTTGCCGTCTTCCTTGTACGCTCCCTCACACTGATTGGCTGCCACAGCTCCGCCCCAAAGAAAATTTTCTGGAAATTTCCGCATAGATACCTCCACTAACGAATTGTCAACAACGGGGAACCAAAGGTCACAGGACCAGAAGCAGCTGCCTCCACGGCCTCATAGTTGCCATAATTGGAGATAATAATGGGAGTGATCACATCATAGCCTTCGTCTCTTATGGCCTCTAAATCAAATTCCAGGATGCAGTCTCCAACCTTGACCTCATCGCCTGCCTTCATTTTCACATCAAAATGTTTTCCCTTTAAATTAACCGTGTCAAGCCCTACGTGAATCAGGACCTCTGCTCCTTCCTCGGATTCCAGACCAACGGCATGACCTGTCTCGAAAATGGTGCGGATGGTTCCATTCACTGGAGACAATACTCTTCCGCTTTCTGGTTCAATGGCAATTCCCTTTCCAAGGATTCCTTCTGCAAAAGTAGGGTCATTAACCTGATTTAATGGTACTGCAACTCCTGATATAGGAGACTGAATGATGATATCAGTAGCGTCAGACTTACCAGCCTTAATATCTGCTGATACCGCTTCTACTGGTGCTGTTTCCACTGACGTTGTCTCAGTGGCCTTTAATATCTCATTGGATTCCTCTACCGGGTCCTTGTAAAGAATGTAGGACGCAACAAATGAAATAACAAGACTGATTCCTGCTCCCATGCAGGCAAAGTAAAAGTCATTTAAGGAATCTCCGCCCAGGTAGCTTGGAAGGGTCAGAAAACCTGGTGAGCCTCCGGTATAATTTTTTACATTTAAAAGGCCCATGATAAATCCACTGATACCGCCTCCCAGCATGGCTGCATAGAGAGGTGTTTTATAACGTAAGTTTACACCATACAATGCCGGCTCTGTAATTCCGCACACACCTGTAATACCGGCGGAAGAAGCAAGCTGCTTGATCTCAGACTTTTTGCTCTTAAAGGCAACGGCAAGAGCCGCACCACCCTGAGCCACGTTGGAACCAAGCATACCAGGATAGATCAAGGTATCGTATCCAATGGTCATTCGGTTATTGATACCAATAGGAACAAGTCCATAATGAGTTCCTGTCATAACAAGAAGAGGTGTTAAAGTACCAACTAAAGCAGGTACCAGCCAGCTTGCATACTGGTTCAATGTATGAACTCCGGATGCAATCAAATTACTGATAATGGTTCCGATTGGTCCAATGACAACCAGTCCCACGATTCCTGTCACAATAATAGAAATCAGAGGCTTGGTAAAGAACTTAATGGGCTTTGGTGATATCCGGTCAGCAATGGGCTCTACGTAAGATAAAAACCATACGATTAATATAATCGGCAATACAGAGGAAGAATAACTGGCATTGGTAATCGGGATACCAAATACCCGGATTGCCTCATGACTTTCCTTTGCTACGGTTACCATAGCTACAAAGTTGGGGTGAAGTAAAATTCCACCTAACATCATTGCCAGATAAGGATTGCATTTAAACTTTTTAGCGGCTGAACTGGCAAGAAGAATGGGCAGGAAATAAAAGGCCGCATCAGCCATAAAGTTAAGTACCTGATACGTGGACCCTTCCTTGCTTACAAGACCAAAGGCAAGTAAAAGAGATAATACAGCCTTAATCATACCGGCAGCCGTAATTGCCGGAAGAATCGGGGTAAAGATACCGGATAACGTATCAATTAGCTTCTCAAGAACCTTTTTGTTCTCCTTTTCCGGTTTTCCACCTTCGTCTGTGCTGATATTTGTCATCTCTGTAATGGGTCGGTATACATTAGCTACATCACTTCCGATGACAACCTGATACTGGCCTCCTTTATTTACAACACCCATAACTCCGTTTACTTTTTTTAATGCTTCTGTCTGGGCTTTGTTTTCATCTTTTAAATTAAAGCGCAGCCTGGTCGCACAATGAGTCAGCCCTGAAATGTTACTTTCTCCGCCGACTTTTTCTAATATTTCTTTTGCAAGATTTTGATAATTCATGGCCATAGCCCCCTTTCTTTTGGTTCTGATATTTTACCATAGTATCCCCGTTTCCATCATTATTAAAAGATAAGATTGAAACATGGTTTCAATAATCCAATAAAAAAACCGCTGAAATTGAAACAGCGGTTCAAAAATTACATATTTTGTTTTATTCTTCTTCCTCAGGAAGCTCCTTTAAGCTCCAATAATCCACGCCAGTTCTTAAGGATTCATGACATACCATTTCAAGAGAGGATTTTACGTGCTCTTCATAGGTCTGAGAAAGAAACAGGGAGAAAAATATATCTAGAACATAGGTGGTGGCAGTAAAAGAGGTCACCACTTTAAGACTTAAAAGAGAATCTCTGGATGGAATCTCCACAATTTCATCACACCATTTTCTTATTTCATCGTTATGACGTCCTACAATCCCAACCACATAAGAACCGGTCACCTCTTTTAGATATCTGGCAACACCGATCATATCCAAATTGGCACCGGTAAAGGTGATGACAAAGGAAACTGACTTTTTCTTCTTACGGGCCATGAGATAATGGGCATTGACACTTTCATAGGCCGTACATTCCATGCCCAGAGTTGAAAACTTAAAGGCAGCTGACTGGGCAAGAATGTAGCTGATTCCGCTTCCATAGATATCAAGGCGCTCCGTCTGGCGAATCCTGTTTGCAATCCGAAGCATCACATTCTTATCCATACAAAGCCTGGTATCTGTAATGGCTTTGTCGTAAAGCTTTGGAAGAGTGGCTATGATATCGCTGTAGCTGCTTTTTTCCGTAATCGGCTCTTTGCTTAAGAGCTGATTCACCCTGATGTTTTCTACCATTTCAGAAACAAGCTTAAGCTTTAATTCCTGATACCCTTCCATCCCAAGCTTCTTGCATAGTCTTGCTACCGTAGCCTTGCTGGTAAAGGAGGCCTTTGCAAGCTCCTCTGCCGACATCTTTTGAATCAGCTCCACGTGATCCAGGATATACCTTGCCGCTGCCTTTTCCTGATGGGTAAAAGACTCCATCCTGGACAGATTCTCTAAAATCATGTTGTTCTCCTTATCCCCTAGAAAGGAAAAAGGTGCAGGCAAAGGCATTCCCCGCCTTACACTGCACCTTTAAAAGTTCCTAGAAACGGAATTTATCTTCGAAATAATCTTTCAGCTCTGCAATCGGAACTCTTACCTGATCCATGGTATCACGGTCACGAACGGTCACTGCGTGATCTTCCTCGGAATCAAAATCATAGGTAATGCAGAACGGAGTACCGATTTCATCCTGTCTTCTGTAACGCTTTCCAATATTTCCTCTGTCGTCAAACTCACAGTTATAGTGCTTGCGAAGTTCCTCAAATACCTTTTCAGCCCCTTCATTCAGCTTCTTGGAAAGAGGAAGCACACCGATCTTAACCGGAGCGATGGCAGGATGGAAATGAAGAACAGTACGAACGTCTCCTTCTGCAATCTCTTCTTCATCGTAGGCCGCACATAAGAAAGCCAGAGTTACACGGTCTGCACCAAGAGATGGCTCAATTACATATGGAATGTAGCGTTCTTTCTTTTCATCATCAAAATAAGTCAGATCCTGGCCAGAGGTATTCTGATGCTGAGTCAGATCGTAATCGGTTCTGTCAGCAATTCCCCATAACTCTCCCCAGCCAAATGGGAATAAGAACTCGATATCAGAGGTAGCCTTGCTGTAGAAGGAAAGCTCTTCCTTATCATGGTCTCTTACACGCATCTCGTCATCCTTGATGCCAAGGTTCTTTAACCAGGTAATGCAGAATTCTTTCCAGTATGCGAACCACTCTAAATCAGTATCCGGCTCACAGAAGAATTCCAGCTCCATCTGCTCAAACTCTCTGGTACGGAAGGTGAAGTTTCCTGGTGTGATCTCATTACGGAAGGATTTACCTACCTGACCGATACCAAAAGGAATTTTCTTTCTGGAGGTTCTCTGAACGTTTTTAAAGTTTACGAAAATACCCTGAGCAGTCTCAGGTCTTAAGTATACCGTATTCTTTGCGTCTTCAGTTACGCCCTGGAAGGTCTTGAACATTAAGTTGAACTGACGGATATCGGTAAAATCATGTTTGCCGCAGCTTGGACAGCAGATATTCTTCTCATCAATATACTTCTTCATCTCTTCCTGAGACCAGGCATCTACAGATCCTTCGATGGTAATGCCGTTCTCAGCCATGTAATCTTCAATGATCTTATCTGCACGGAAACGCTCCTTGCAGGCTTTGCAGTCCATCAGAGGGTCGGAGAAGCCGCCCAAATGTCCGGATGCGATCCAGGTCTGGGAATTCATTAAAATCGCGCAGTCCACGCCTACGTTATAAGGACTCTCCTGAATGAACTTCAGCCACCATGCTTTTTTTACGTTGTTCTTAAGTTCCACACCTAAGTTTCCGTAATCCCATGTATTGGCAAGACCGCCGTAAATCTCCGAACCAGGATATACAAATCCTCTTGATTTTGCAAGTCCCACTATCTTTTCCATTGTCTTTTCCATGATCTTAACCTCTCTTATTTAAAAATGATGTAATTTTTTCCCTCTGACGTCTGTACTGTATGTTGATCTTTAATGACAACGTTCTTTGATACGAATAACAGCTTGCCCTCTGTCTGTATGGTAACCGGCTTCTTCGTCTCCACCACAACCGCGTGGCTTTCGCCCTTTAACGCTTTTTTCTCCGCCTTTTTCCCGTCAGAAGCCTTTAAAAACTCCACGCCCTCTGATTCCGCCTGACCGGATACTTCTGAAAAATTGGTGACGGAAAGGGAGTCCACCTGGTTATCCTTATCCTCATACTGAGATGCAAAGCTTACCAGATCCTTGCTGGAGTTATACTGAAACACCATTCTGGCAATTCCTTTTTCCATGGTGCAGGACTCAAGCTTCACAGCGCCTTCTCCATTGGCCTGATTGTATGACGTGGCCGTCTCTTCCAGATACGCTTTTAGTTCATCCGCATTATAATAATCCTGTTGTACATAGGTTTCTACCGTTGCTGTCTGAAGCCCTCCGGTCCCTGTTACAAAAATTCTGCTGCTCTCTGCATTCTGGGCGTTGGTGCCGGTTCTTCCAAGACAGCCAGTCAGCATTCCCGCAACAATGAGAGCTGCCAAAGCCGCTTTCTTTTTTTTCATCCATCTTCCTCCTGCATTGAATCCGCGGTGCTGGAGGGGGAAATCTTGAGGATTTCCCCCTCACGGGCATTCGCCCTATGAATCAGAATACAGGAAAAATTTTTTATGTGCAAGCACAACAAAATTTTTTCTGTATTCCCATTCGCACTTCTCATCGCTTACGTGGATTATACCAAATCATATCCTTCATTTCAATACTTTGCATTACATCATGGTGTGCAAAATATCCAGGGAGTGAAATTCCCTGTCTATAAATCGTTTTTTATTCATTTCCACGCAGCGGGCGAATTCTTCTAAGACCGGCTCCGTCAGAGTGAAGGTATAAAGATGTTCCACCGGAGATGCGATTACATACTCCCAGGCATAGTTTGCGGAATCACTGACAGGTCGGGGAGGTGCTTCGGTGTACTCTCCGTTTAAGACCATGGTCTTTAATTCAAAGATTCTCTGAACCAGCTCATTTTTTAAGGCAGGCTTTAAAAGGGCCCGTACCGACTGATACAAAAGCTTTAACAGGCCGGTCGCGTCCTCATTTTCACGGGCATAATAATCAGCCAGCTCAAGAAAATAAGAACCATAACAGGTTCCTTCCATATCCTGAGCCAGATCTTCAAAATAATTGGTTATCTCCGCCGAACGCAGGGAGTAGGAATCCCTGCCTTCGTACAGCGAAAACTGTCCGAAGGCAAAGGGACGGCTAAGTCCCATCAACTGATTGCCGGGCCTTCTTGCTCCTCTGGCAAATGCAGTGATCTTTCCTCTTTCCCTGGTGAGTATCACAAGGCGTTTATCCATTTCTCCTACAGGGGCTGCTTTGATCACCATCCCTGTCAGCTTTTCTACATCCTTCAATTCCTGCCACCGTTTTAGATATCTTTTTGATTGTATCCATAATTCTTCATATAAAGCTCACTGTCACGCCACTCTTTCCGGACCTTAACCCACAGCTGGAGATTTACTTTGGTATCCATAAGATTTTCAATCTCCTTACGTGCCTGGGTTCCGATCTTCTTTAACATGGCGCCACCTTTTCCGATGATAATTCCCTTATGGGAATCACGCTCGCAAACGATATTGGCTTCCACATCCATGATTCCGTTCTGACGCTCTGTCATCTTCTCTACGGTTACTGCGATTCCATGAGGAATCTCATCCTTTAAGAGACGAAGGGCTTTCTCCCGGATCAGCTCTGCTGCAATCTGGCGCATAGGCTGGTCTGTGACCGTATCCTCATCATAATACTGAGGACCATAAGGAAGATATTTGTAGATCAGCTCCAGCATCAAATCTGTATTTTTATCCTTTAATGCAGAAACAGGTACGATTTCAGCAAAATTACAGATATCCTTATAGGTACTGATGAACGTAAGAATGTCTTCCTGATTCTTTACCGTATCAATCTTATTAATGACCAGAATGATCGGAGTTTTCACATTGGAAAGCTGCTCAGCGATATACTGCTCTCCTGCTCCGATATAAGTGGTAGGCTCCACCAGCCATAACACTACATCTACCTCTTTTAAGGTGTGCTCTGCCACGCTTACCATATATTCCCCAAGCTTGTTCTTGGCCTTATGAATACCAGGTGTGTCCAGAAATATAATCTGCCCTCTGTCGTCTGTATAAACAGTCTGTATCCGGTTTCTTGTGGTCTGGGGCTTATCAGAGGTGATTGCAATCTTCTGGCCGATCAGATGGTTCATCAGGGTGGACTTCCCTACGTTTGGGCGTCCGATCAGGGTAACAAAGCCTGATTTATAATTGGTTTCCATATGGTTCTCCTTTGTGTTATGAGTGGAATAAGTTCTTTGTCTCTCCAAAGAAATCCTTATCCGCTGCGATTCTGTCTTCATTGCCGATGACGCAGAGGCTGTTGGTACTTAAAACGGCTTTTACAATAGGTGCCAGTTTCCGGATATCTTCCTGAGTGGCATTTAAAACCTCCTCACGCTCCCGTTTCATCATCTCCTGGTCAACGCCGGACAGGTAGGCAGAAAGGCCTCTGTTTCCTTTTGTTGACGGTGGATATGGCACATCCATGTCGCTGACGGTTCCGATGACATATTTGGTCATGTCCCTGTCCTCGACCTGGAATTTCTCTAAATAATCTACCACACCTTCATAGATCTGGTTGGTCTCTTTTAAATTCGGGTCACGGTAGGAAGCAAAATATCCTTCCCCGGAACGGCCAAAGCCGCTCATACATCCATAGGCACCGCCTTTTACCCTGATATTGATCCATAGATAATCATAGCTTAAAATAACCTTTAATATCTTTAAAGCTCCTGTATACGTAAGACCACTGTCTAAAAAGCTTCCGCATCTGGCCACATAGTTTACCTGGGAGGCTGTCGCAAAGCCTTCGTTTCTGTTTCCGCTCTGATAATCAAATGGGTAACAGGTACCGTCGCCCTCAGGAAGAACAGAGGTAAGCTGCCTCATCGCCTCTGGAAGAAGCTTATAGCCTTCCTCATCAGCAGTATAGCTGACCAGCATATTCCCGGTGTTAAACAGCTTCTTAATCACTGCTTTCAGTCTGGCAATCACTGCCTGCTTGTCTTTCGCAAAATCCTTTTCCAGCTGTTCCAGGAATTCATAGTATCCGATTCCTCCGGTCATATCATTGTAAGAGGAAGCGGCAGAAAAATAAGAAGTAGCTCTGGCAACTGCGGCTGAATGGCAGGCGCCTTCCAGCTTCATTCTGGCCCTTGATCTTGTTTCGCTGATCACTTCTCCCATACGCTTTTCATCGTCGAGAACAGAACGGGTTAAAATTTCAGCAAGAATGGAAAATCCAAAATCCAGCTTATCATACATGACTCTGGCGCTTGCCATAAAATACCCCTTAAACTGTCCCTGGTTCTTCAGATCCGGATAAGAGGTGACGCTAAAGCCCACGCCGCCGCTGTTTAGATGGATCTCACTGGTCAAGTCACTGTACGTGAAATTCTCTGTATCCACATAGCCTAAAAGGGATTTCAAAAATCCAACGTAGGGCAGATCCTCTGTGGGAACGGCTGAGGTATCAAATAAGACCTTTAAATATCCGATGCCTGAGGTAAACATGTTATGGTGTATTACCTTAACACCATGGGCTTCCTTCTCTTCCCAGATAATCTCTTCTGGTTCCCTGGTGATGTCTTCCCTTTTAAGCATAGGAATCTTTTCTAAATTTTTCTGATCGGACGGTGTTTCCTGATACTCTCTTAAGGCATGAGTCTGTTCCACAAGACGGGTAATCTCATCCTGTGTTAAAGATGCCTTGTAGGCCGCCAGCTTTTTGGCGGTTTTCTCTTCTTCCATTGCAGTCAGATTCTTTTTCGGACTTACGGTCAAATATGCTTCAAAAGGATTGTCCAGCAAATATTTCCGAATGAGCTCTTCAAAGTATCCGTCATCCACTACCTTCTTTAAATAATCAAAGGTCTCCTGATACTCCAGATGCATCATAGGATCACCGTCATAAAGCCAGCTGTCCATACACTGGAGTCCATACATCAGTCCCTTAGGAGCGGAACCGTAATCAGCCTCACGATAACGGAATTCATAATAGTTCATTCCGGCTTTTAAGCTCTTGCGGTTGATTCCTTCATCTGCAAGCTTTCTTAAGGTTCCTTTTACCACTGCAAGGAACTCGCCCTTCTGGTCCCCATTGGCATTCTTTGCAATGACAGAGAAATAAGGCTGTAAGATTCCGCTGTCATAACCGCCCAGTATATCCTGACCGATTCCAGCATCGATGAGAGCCTGCTTAAGAGGGGCTCCTGGTGCATCAAGAAGGGTATATTCCAAAATTTGAAATGCAACATAATGTTTGGGGTCTAAATTGTTTCCTATTACGGTATTAATGGAAAGATAGGTGGCATTATCCAGAGATTCTCCCTCTGTAATCGAATAAAAGGTCTCAGCTTCCACAGGCTTTTCAAATGGCTTTTGGCTTCTGATTCTGGAGTCAATGGAAATTTCATCATAATGGCTTAAATACTCCTCATCAAGCCAAGTAAGCTTCTCTTCCATATTCATATCGCCGTATAGATAGATATAGCTGTTGGAAGGATGATAATACCTTCTGTGGAAATCCAGAAAATCATCATAGGTCAGATCAGGAATAAAGGATGGATCACCACCGGATTCCTGGCCGTAACAACTGTCAGGGAACAACACTTTTCTTGTAAAACGGTCTAAGACTTCTTCCGGGGATGAAAAAGCCCCCTTCATCTCATTGTATACAACACCATTGTAGATTACATCAGATTCCGGGGTTTCCATCTCATAATGCCACCCCTCCTGCATGAAGATCTTCTGCTCTTTATAGATGTTTGGATGGAGCACGGCATCCATATAGACGTTCATTAAATTCTGAAAGTCCTTTTCATTGCAGCTGGCAATGGGATATACGGTTTTATCCGGATAAGTCATGGCATTTAAAAAGGTATTCAAAGAGCCCTTTACCAGTTCCACAAAAGGATCCTTTACCGGGAACTTGTCCGAGCCGCAAAGCACACTGTGTTCCAGAATATGGGCCACACCGGTGCTGTCTGACGGCGGTGTACGAAAACCAATAGAGAAGACCTTATTGTCATCCTCACACTCCACTAAAAAGATTCTGGCACCACTTTTCTTATGGCGAAGGACACTTCCCTTTGCCTGAATTTCTTTTATTTCTTTTTCTTCTACTAACTCATAAGCATTCAAGTTTTTCAAATCATACATTCTATCTTTGTTCCTCCTGCATAATCATTATTACTTACATATTGCCCACTAATTTGTCTTTTAATATCGCTGCACACTCCCTGACGCAAAAGTGTATGAAAAGAACCGGATCTGAATCACAGGATATGCTGTAAATATCCGGTATTCCCCACTTTTTTGCTATCTGCTGAGCGCGGAACACGTGGAAATCACTGGTCAGTACACCAATCTTAATGGGTTTATCCGGAACCTCTACATACGTTCCTGGCACCATAATAATGGGACTTTCCTGGCTCTTAGCCTTCTTTCTTTCCTGATCCTCTTCAATTGCCACACGGCTGTATGCAATGTTCTCCACCGTACTGTAGGAACGTGTCTCTAAAATCAGCTGTTCTTCCTTAACTCCATTAAAGACCAGATATTCTTTCATAGCCAAAGCCTCACTGACCGGCTCATCCATTCCTTGGGCACCAGAAAGAACGAGAATGGTTCCAGGATTCTCATCCAGATAATCTATGGCCTTATCCAAACGTTTTTTTAATGATTTGCTGATTCCATCTTCCTTTACCCTGGCTCCTAAGACTATGACATAATCAAGCTTTGACGTATCCCTGGCTGCAACTCCCGTGAAAACCAAAATCTCCACAATCGTAAATACCAGGAGTCCGGTACAGCATATGGTAACCACAGAGACCGGAAGCCATAAGGGAATCCTGTCTTTTTGTCTTATATAAGTATCCCAGCCTAAACCGAATAAAATACAGACCGCCGCAAAAAAAAGCCAGATAATGGAAAAGGAAGTAGATAGTCCCGAATAAGTAACGATTATGACGTAATAGATCACACATAAAACTGCTATCAGCCATAAAATCCACATAATAGGCTAGCCTCCATTTTTGTTCCCTCTAAATCCAGGTAATTTCTGGGTATAATTCTTCTATAGTATACTACAAGATGACCATTTCTACAACTGTCACCCATGATACCTGATTTTATATAAAAAATCATGTCTATGATCCATCATTAGCTGGCCATAGACATGACTTATTAAATTTCATTTTTATAATTAAAAATACCTATTTTCGTTGAATTAACCCTGAGTCTTCAAAGCAAGAAGCTCTTCCACAATAAAGTCAATCTGGCTTCTTATGGAAATAACATCATTAAAGGTGGAAAGGTATTCATTCATCAAAATAACATTCCCGTTTTTCACCGCTTCCAGACTTTCATAGACCCCATTTCCTGAAAATGCATTATTTTTTCCATCTCCATAGAGAATGATATAATCTCCGCAATATTCTGGTAAAACTTCAAGAGATATATTTGCATACCACTCTCCAGTCTTATAAAGCTCATGCCCTTTTTCACTTCGAGTCATTCCCAGTTCATCATAGAGTGCCTGAGCTCCTTTATACGTAGAGACGACAATATCGGGTTGCTCAAGGCTGTTATTCATAAGCGTAACGCTCTCATCCTTGTATCCAGCATCCGCCAGCTTCTGCCTGGCTTGTTCCATATGAGAAGTATAATCTGATAATACTTTATCTTTCACGGAATCGTCCACGCCTAAAACATTACTTAAAAATGAAAGTCTTTCTTCTGTGGTCAGCTGAGTCGTATCCTTAGCCGTCCCAAAGCTGACCGTGGGAGCTATTTTACTTAGTTTCTCATAGTCCTCATCTTTTTCGTATGCTGTAATAATTAAATCCGGCTCTATTCTCATGATTTCTTCAAGTTCACTGGCTCGTGGTATATCTTTTAACAAGTCTTCAACAGCAGAACCTGTAATTGCCCAATAATCGTTGATTGCCGCCGGCGTAACTCCAAGTGCAAGAACATCTCCAAAAGCATAATTCATTACCACTACCTTTTGAGGACTTTGTGGTATTGTCACATCACCTCTGACCGTACTCACAACTCTCGTTTCTTCGTCCACCTGCTGCTCCGCTTGACTGGTAACCGCCTTGGACTGGGCAGAATTTCCGCTTTCGTTATTCACCGGCGCGCTACCGCAGGCATTCAATAGCAATATCATTGACACTGCCGCCGCAACTGCCATTTTGCTTTTCATTTGTTTGAACATGTAGTTTGCTCCTTTTCCTCCTGGTTTGTCAAAACTAACTTGGCTCTCACAATTATACGAAAAAGAAATCTGTTTTCCAAGGTCATCATCTCTCATATGATGCGACGTGTTCTCTCTATAGGCATTAGGAGTCATTCCAAAATTTTTTGAGAACATTCTCTGTAGATTGCGTTCATCTTGAAAGCCGCAATAATCGGCAATCTCACGAATGGACGCCTGGCTGTTTTTTAGAAACTCCGCCGCCGCAGTCAGGCGCATATGAATCAAATATTCCTGAGGGCTTTTTCCCGTCTTCTGTTTAAATCTACGGTAAAAATGACTGTAGCTGATGCCCAGTCCTTCGCAAAGTTCATTGATGGAAACAATCTCTCGATAATTTTTTTCTAAAAACCTGGTGGCCATAAGAACCAGATCCGGCTTAAAAATCTGTATCTGACCTTGCTCCAGTTCCTTGTAGACCTCATACACAAAACGGCTAAAGGCTGCTTTACCATAAAAAATATTGAGTGGTGTGGGGTCCTTCCACTTTTCATACATAATCCTCAGCTCTTCCAAGAAAAAAAGAGGATTATAAGGCATATAGCCGTATTGCTGGCGATAGGGATTAACCTGTTCCATCAAACGGCGATATTCGCTCTTGTGAAGCGGAGGCTCTGCAGCTTTGTACAGTACCATGTAATATTCTAGCCAATCACAATGAGGGATAATGGTCAGTTCTGTTCCCTTGATTCCGTGGAAAAGACCGTAACGTGTTACGTTGTATGCGGTATCATTTAATATCTCCGCTTCTCCACCGCTGGTATAGAGAAAAACATTCGCAGGCAGCCGGTACCCACAAAGAGCTTCTTCGTTTGAAATCAAATTGTGGCGAATATCTATAAGAGAAATAATCCCCCGGTTCCATATCTGAATTGCGGCGGCGATTTCCTTATGTGTGGAATTTGCAGAGTTTTTATCTATGTACATAACATACCTCAATGATTAATCCAATTAGTTAGTTTTGGCTAACCATTAGTGTAACATAGAAGCGCATTTACGGCAACGTCTGAAAGCTATATATTATATTTTTCCGTCATTTTTCGTTATTTAGACCTTTTACTTCAGCGTCATTAGTTTCTCCTGCAGGGACCAGCAGCACCTGTTGAACTATGCGGCAGGGTCATCCGTTAAGAGAACAATAACAGCGTGCAGAGTACACGTTTTTCGTATACTCTGCACGCTGTCATGTTAAGATTTAAGACATCTCACTGCGGCGGAGAATGTCATAAGGCTCCATCTCCACGCTCAAATCAACAAAAAGTATTTGTCTGGAATGAGGTGCGCTCTCCTGAGATACTCCCTCTTCGTTGTAGATTGCTTTTACAACTGCATCCAGATTGCGTCCGTCGGGCTTCATAATCTCAATGGTCTCGCCCACTATGAATTTATTTTTCTGTTCTATCTTTGAATACCCTCTCTCGTCTACCGCTTCCACGGTTCCAAGATACGTGTAATTTTTTACATAAGTATTGTTATCATAGATCTGAGTTGTGGAATCTGGTTTACCAAAATAGAACCCAGTGGTGAATTCCCGGTAAGTACATTTCCCGATTTCAGAACGATACCAGTCTAAATTAGCCTCATATATCTTTGGATCCTTTAAATAATCGTCAATGGCTTTCCGGTAAGTTCTTGTAACAGTAGCCGCATAAAGAGCGGTTTTCATACGACCTTCGATTTTAAAGCTGTCAATACCAGCATCAATCATCTCCGGAATGTACTCGATCATACATAAATCCTTGGAATTAAAGATATAGGTTCCACGCTCATTTTCATAGACCTGCATATACTCCCCGGGACGTTTTTCCTCTACGATGGAGTATTTCCAACGGCATGGGTGAGAGCAGGCGCCTTGGTTTGCATCTCTGCCTGTCATGTAGTTGCTTAAGAGACAGCGGCCGGAATAGGACATGCACATGGCTCCATGGATAAAGCTTTCAATCTCTAAATCCTCTGGGATACGGCTGCGGATCTCCTTGATTTCAGCCAGGGAAAGCTCTCTGGCCGTAACCACACGCTTTGCTCCAAGCTGATGCCAGAATAAAAAGGTTCCGTAATTGGTATTGTTAGCCTGGGTGCTGATGTGAATTTCCATCTCAGGCATGATTTGTTTTGCAATGGCAAATACACCAGGGTCTGAAATGATTACGGCGTCAGGACAGATTTCCTTTAATTCCTTAAAGTATTCCTCAACTCCGTTAAGATCCTCATTGTGAGCCAGAATATTGGCTGTAATGTACACTTTAACTCCATGCTCGTGGGCAAAGGCAATCCCCTGCCGAATCTCATCCTGTGTAAAATTTTTCGCCTTGGCACGAAGTCCGAAGGCTTCTCCTCCCAGATAAACAGCATCTGCACCGTAAATGACTGCGGTCTTTAAGGTATCTAAGCTGCCTGCCGGGATTAAAAGTTCCGTCTTTCTCATGAAGCTCCTCTCTTTGGTTCTTTATCTTCGAATGCTGACGGTCATACCGTCACCAATCGGTACAATGGTGGTGACCAGATGGTCAGAATGTTTTAATTCGTAAAGATACTCCCGCATCCTTGCGTGAATGGTGCGGTTTCGCCTCTCGACTGCATATCTGGATTCAATGATATCTCCATCCTGGAGAACATTATCCGATATCAGCATTCCGCCAACCCTCATCACTCTTAAAATTTCCGGAAGCCAGGCCAGATACTGTCCTTTTGCCGCATCCATGAAGACAAGGTCAAAGGGGCCAGTCAGCCCCTTTAATAATTCCCCGGCATCTCCCTCTAACAGGGTGATGCATTCTGTCTTTCCTGCTTCTTCAAAATTCTGCCTGGCTACCGGAATCCTTTTTTCATATTTTTCTATGGTAGTAATCTGACAATCAGGTGCCATTACCTCCGCCATCAAAAGGGTGGAGTAGCCCACGGCTGTTCCCACTTCTAAAATGGCTTTTGGATTCATGGCTGCTGTCATGGTCTTTAAAAAGGCAGCCGTCTCTTCCCTGATGACAGGAACTCCGTTCTCTCTTGCCTTATTTCCAATCTCATAGATGAGAGGGCTCTCATCCGGCTCCAGAGATTTAATATAATCTGTAATTCGGTCATTTACTATCATCTTTACTTTCCTTTTCCTCTGTATTCTCATTCATCATCTGAAGGATATCCCTGGAGGTCATGGAAGTATTTAAGGTATAGCTTCCCGGATTCGCCTGATATTTAAAAAATTTAGCCTGTATGATGAAAGAATACTCATTGGCAATCAGGCCTTTCTCCTTTAAACGCTTAGCCACGCCGGCAATGGAGGTTCCCTTTTCCACCTTGATTTCCTTATCCTGTCCAGGCTCTGCCTCCATGGCTGACGCATAGAAAATATCATGGCCGAACTCATAGCCCTTTGTAACCCCTTCATAAAGAAGGAGTACAATAAGGGCAAGAAGGATAAGCCTTATGGATATGGCAATGACCGCTCCCGTTACTTTATTGATTTCCTTGGTTGTTCGGCTCATAAATTTCCATTCCTCTCTTGTTAAAGGTACGGTTATTTTCAGCTTTCTGCTATACTTCCATAATGATTGGAAGAATCATAGGGTTACGTTTCATTCTCTTCCAGAGGAAGTCACTTAAGCTGTCCCTGATAATGTTCTTGATTTTACCCCAGTCATTAATTTTACGGTCCAGACAATCCTGAACGGCATCGCTTACAATTCTTCTTGCCTCTTCCATCAGGTCCTCGGATTCCCTTACATATACAAAACCACGGGATACGATGTCCGGTCCTGCCAGTAACTGATTTGAGAACTTCTCCAGGGTAAGAACGACTACAATGATACCATTTTGAGCAAGGTTCTGTCTGTCTCGTAATACGATATTTCCAACATCACCAACTCCAAGACCATCTACTAAGATAGCCCCGGACTGTACGTGATCTACGATCTTACAGGATTCCTGGCCTACTTCCACTACATCGCCAGAGGACATGATGATAATGTTTTCTTTTGGCATTCCCATTGCCTGAACCAGACTCTTCTGTGCCATAAGGTGACGGTACTCACCATGAACCGGAATGGAATATTTCGGACGAATGAGAGCATACATCAGCTTAATTTCTTCCTGACAAGCATGACCGGATACATGAGTATCTTCACAGATTACTTCAGCACCCTTCATGGACAGTTCATTGATTACTTTGGAAACTGCCTTTTCATTGCCTGGAATCGGGTTGGAGCTTAAGATGATGACATCGTTAGGCTTAATGGAAACCTTTTTATGGGTGCTGCTTGCCATACGGGAAAGAGCTGCCATGGATTCTCCCTGGCTTCCTGTAGTAATTAACACGGTCTGTTCGTCAGGATAATTCTTTAACTGATCGATATCAATTAAAGTTCCTTCCGGAATACTGATGTAGCCGAGCTCGCTTGCAGTGCCGATTACATTGACCATGCTTCGTCCCTCGACAACTACCTTACGTCCGTATTTGGCAGCGGAGTTGATGACCTGCTGCACACGGTCTACGTTTGATGCAAAGGTGGCTACGATGATTCTATTATTCTTATGATCTGCAAATATATTATCAAAGGCTTTGCCTACGGTCTTCTCTGATGGTGTAAATCCAGGCCTTACTGCATTGGTACTGTCACATAAAAGTGCAAGCACTCCTTTTTTGCCAAGCTCTGCAAAACGTTCCAGATCTGCTATCTCTCCAAATACAGGAGTATAGTCTATCTTAAAGTCACCTGTGTGAATAATGACTCCTGCCGGTGAGAAAATGGCAAGAGCAGAAGCATCGGCGATGCTGTGGTTCGTTTTAATAAATTCGATACGGAAGCAGCCAAGGTTAATGGACTGTCCGTGCTTGATTACTTTTCTCTTTGTATTCTTTAAAAGATTATGTTCTTTTAATTTGTTGTCAATGAGGCCGATGGTAAGCTTTGTTCCGTAAACCGGCACATTGATCTCTTTTAAAATATAAGGAAGGGCACCAATATGGTCCTCATGACCATGGGTAATGACAAAGCCCTTCACCTTTTCAATATTTTGTTTCAAATAAGAAACATCTGGAATAACCAGGTCGATTCCCAGCATGTCATCGGTAGGGAATGCCAGACCGCAGTCTACCACTATGATGCTGTCTTCGAATTCGAACGCAGTGATATTCATACCGATCTGTTCCAATCCGCCTAAGGGAATAATTTTAACTTTCGCATTGCTGTCTTGTTTTTTCAATCTTTTACCTCCATTTTATCATTTTCCGTTCTGTTCTTTTTTCACTTTTCCCTGCATTCCCTGAAATACTGACAGAGCCTTACTTCCTGATGAGCCATAAATCCCGGGCATTTCAAAAAGAGTCTGCTTCTGTGTATTTGGTATGCTTTTTAAGAAAATACGTTTCCGCACCGGTTTCATATCTTTAAATGATGATTCAGGACTCACGACCAAAGCCCCCAGCTTTCAGCGGGCACCTAAGTCGTTATAGCATTCCTTGTCAATGATTGCTTCATCCACCTGCTCCTGCAACGTCCAAAAGGTCGTGACAAGCCCTGTCTCCGGACACTTCTGTCTGGCCTGATCACAGATCACCTCTGCCGCCAGTTGTTATCCGGGGTGCCAGTCAAGAGCTTTCGTACCAGCATACGCTTCGTACAAAGCCTATCCAATGCTCACCATTATTTTTCGATATCTACATCCGCTCCGTCAAGCAGTTCGGAAAATATTTTAAATAAATAATCTATCTCGTTATCATCTTCCACAAACTCATACAAAGCCTCGGATTCATCCTGCTTTGATAAATCTTTTAAGATGTAACATTCACCTTCTTCATCCTCATCTGCCGCATCGGTAACTAACAGATAATTCATGCTATTGATTCTGGTCTCTTCCAGAACGTAAAAATCCACACGATCCCCTTCCTCAGTAGTCAGGGTAATTTTCTTTTCTTCGTTGTTCATTCTTTATCTCCTGTTGTTAAGCTATCCAGATAACCTTGCAAAATCAGCCCTGCTGCCACCTTATCGATAACAGCCTTTCTATTCTCCCGTCTTACGCCGCTTTCCATTAAGATGCGCTCCGATGCCAGGGTAGTCATTCTTTCATCCCACAGGATGACAGGAAGCCCGGTCCGTCTTTTTAACATTTCCATAAATTCTTCTGTTTTTAAAGCACGGTCACCGATAGTATTGTTCATATTCTTAGGATAACCCAAAACTATGGTTTCAATCTCAAATTCCCGAATCAGTTCCTCGATCCGGGCACAGGTTTTTCGTAATTTGTTTTCGTCTTCTCTGGTAATTGTCTCCACGCCCTGAGCAGTTATACCCAGCAGGTCAGAAACTGCAACTCCTACAGTTTTAGAACCAAAATCCAGTCCCATGATTCTCATATTTTATTCTCCACGTCAAATTTATGCAGCAAAACAAAGCTGGTCCGCAGCCAACTGTATAAAAACAAACTGCCAGACTCCGCCCATTCACTTCATCTGACAGCTAGACTTAAGATTATCCACGTCGTTACTTTAACATCGTATCAATATATACCCGCATCAATTCTTCCAGAATCTCATCACGTTCTACTTTCATGATCAGACTTCTGGCGTTCTTATGGCTGGTAATATAAGTAGGATCTCCTGACATAATATAGCCCACGATCTGGTTGACCGGATTATAGCCCTTCTCTGTGAGGGCAATATAAACTTGTTCCAGTACCTGGCTTACGTCCATTTTATTTTCCTGCACCGCTTTGAAAAATTGTGTGTTATGAATATCGCCCATGTTTCTCACGTCCTTTAACTGTTCTCCTATATTCTAAACCATAATCATAATTTCGGCAAGACTTAAATTAATTTTGTCCGTTAAGGTTTAATAATAACACCTCATCATTGAGCATTTCGGTAAGGGTTCCGGTAAGCAATGCTCCCTTTAAGCCCTCTTCAAAAGGCACTGCTGCCTTCACGTATTCTCTGGTGTGACCGATCATGTATCTTGTCCCATTCCACTCATAGGCTTCTTCCATAAGAACCTCTGTGGTGCTGCCAAGGTAGGATTTCCGGTAGTCATGAGACATCTTCTTTTCCAATGTCAAAAGCTCATTGCTTCTTACTGACTTCACCTGTTCCGGTACCTGATCCGCCATATCGGCTGCCTTTGTACCGTTTCTCTTTGAATATTTAAATACATGCATTTCATAAAAACGAACTTTTTCCAAGTATTCTCTTGTAATGGCAAATTCTTCTTCCGTCTCTCCTGGAAAGCCCACGATCACATCGGTGGTAATGGCTGGATTAGGAAACGCCTCTCTTAAAATATCACAGCAGTGATAAAACTCTTTTGCAGAATAATGGCGGTTCATGCGCTTTAAGGTGGCATCACAGCCGCTTTGTAAGGATAAATGGAAATGAGGACAGATTTTGGAAAGCTTTGATAATTCCTTTGCAAATTCCTCTGTTACAATTCTTGGCTCCAGGGAACCTAACCGGATTCTCTTAAGCCCTTCCACCTCATGAATCTTTATAATGAGATCCAAAAGAGTGATTCTCTCTTCCACCGGAAAGTCTTTCCCATAAGAACTTAAATGGATTCCAGTGAGCACCACCTCTTTAAAACCGGTAGCAGTCAGACGCTTTATTTCTTCCACGACCTCTTCTGGCTTACGGCTTCGAACCTGTCCTCTGGTATAAGGGATAATGCAGTAGCTGCAAAACTGGTTGCATCCATCCTGTATCTTAATAAAGGCTCTCGTATGATCTGCGATTTTATCAATGGAGAGACTTTCGTATTCTCTTGTCCCACGGATATCGATGACGGTCTCCTCTAATGCCTCTTCCCGGTCTGAAAAATAATCATCGAGAATGGACACAAGTTCCGTCTTTTTATTATTACCGATAATCAGATCCACGGCTACATCTTTTTTCAGTTCTTCTCCAGCTGCCTGAACATAGCATCCGGCTGCAACGACAACGGAATCCGGGTTCATGTTCTTGGCCCGGTGAAGCATCTGCCTTGATTTTTTGTCTGCAATGTTTGTGACAGAACATGTATTTATAATATAAACATCAGCCTCTTCTGTAAAGGGGACGATCTCATATCCAGCATTCTCCAGAAGCTGCTGCATGGCCTCTGTTTCGTATGAATTAACCTTACAGCCAAGGTTATGCAGGGCTGCCTTTCTCATTTTATTTTCTCCTATCTAATTTATCCGTTTATAATGATTTTTTTCATCTAAAATTACCATTGACATTTACATTATATGCCAGTAGTATGTAAGGGAAAAGGGGACGATCCCCAATTATAATAAAGAGCCGCTAAAGGAGGTTTTCCCATGAAAACAGTTCGTATATCATTAAACTCTATCGACAAAGTAAAATCTTTCGTAAATGATTTAACAAAATTTGACACAGACTTCGATCTTGTATCTGGAAGATACGTTATCGACGCGAAATCCATTATGGGTATTTTCAGCCTGGATTTATCCAAACCAATCGATTTAAACATTCATTCCGAAAGCGATGTCGAGGAAATCCTGAACATTTTAGCTCCATACATCGTAGAATAAGAAAAATCAGTTTGAAAATGGGGACCGGCCTTTGTTGCTGGTCCCCTTTTTTATTATATGGGAAAGTTCTACGAACTCCCCCATATAATAAAAAGCACTCCGTGAAGGATGCACATGACGCTTAAAAGGAAAATGTCACTAAAGTGACGGCGCGTCAGCGCCAGAGTCTGACAAGTCAGACTCTTTCTTGTTTGATTAACACCAAACCTTTTCAACCGTATTAATTGCCGTTTCTAACAGCTCATCAATCTTCTCTGCCAGATTTTCCTCAGAACGTTCAATCAGCTTTATAACTGGCTTTGTTACGGGATGCTTTGCCACAAAGATGGTACAGCAGTCTTCAAAAGGAAGGACGGAAGTTTCATAGGTTCCGATTTTTTCTGATAAATGAACAATTTCCTGTTTATCAAAGCCGATGACCGGACGGAATACCGGAATGGTTGCTGATGCATCGGTTGCTGCAAGGGACTGCATGGTCTGAGATGCCACCTGTCCGATGCTCTCTCCTGTAATCAGTGCCTGAGCACCGCTCTCTGCAGCCAGACGTTCCGCAATCCGCATCATGTATCGTCTCATGATGATGGTAAGCTCCTCGTGAGGACATTTTTCATAGATATAGAGCTGGATATCCGTAAAGTTTACGATGTGAAGGCGGATGGCTCCAGAATATCTGGAAACAAGCTTTGCAAGATCCACAACCTTCTGTTTTGCACGGTCACTGGTGTATGGCGGCGCATGGAAATATACCGCATCAATTCTAACGCCTCTCTTAGCAATCATATAGCCTGCTACCGGGCTGTCAATGCCGCCGGATAAGAGAAGCATGGCTTTCCCATTGGTTCCAACCGGCATACCGCCTGGACCTGGAATGATATGGGAATATATATTAATTTTATTTCTCACTTCCACATGAAGCATAACTTCCGGCTTATGAACATCAACTTTAGTCTCTGGAAATGTATGTAATATCACTTCTCCAAGATCCCGGTTGATCTGCTCGGAATTGACCGGATACTTTTTATTTCCTCTTCTTGTGTTGACTTTAAAGGTAAAGCTTTTCTCCTCGTAAAACTCATCAACATAGGATATGACCTGCTTTTTTAAGTCCTCGTAACCTAAATCCTCTACCTGAACCATAGGGCAGATGGCTGCGATTCCAAAAATACACTTTAACGCTTCTACTACTTCGTCAAAGTCATAGTCAGATTGTGCTGTGGCATAAATTCTGCCGGATTCCTTGGCAACTTCAAAATCACCATCCACTCTCTTTAAGGAATGGCGGATGTTGGTTACCAGGGCATCTTCAAAAACGTAACGGTTCTTTCCCTTTACTCCAATTTCTGCGTATTTTATTAAAAATGATTTGTATTGCATCTGTTGTCCTTTCTTATAACTTCCTGATGACAAGACATTACCCTCTCTGGTAGCGTCTGAGAATCGGAAGCAGTTCCTTTAGTGTATCGATACAGGTATCTACCTCATCCTTTGTGCTAAAAACTCCAAAGCTGAATCGTAGGGTGGAATCAAGAAGCTCTTTTTTCACACCGATTCCCACCAGAGTTCCGCTGACTCCCGGATGATTGGAAGAGCAGGCAGATCCTGAGGAAACATAAATCCCCTTATCTTCCAGTGCATGAAGGAGAACCTCGCTTCGTATCCCAAGAAAGCTGGCACTGACGATCTGAGGGGATGATAAGTTTCCTTTTTGACTATTGACAGTAACTCCATCAATTTCCTGAAGCCGTTCTATCATATAATCCTTTAATTCAGTCATGGCGCTCATCTTTTTCTCATGGTCTGTATACATGAATTTGGCTGCCACACCAAATCCAGCTACTCCAGGAACATTCTCTGTTCCTGCCCGTAACCCTCTTTGCTGACCGCCTCCGTAAATCAATGGACGGATTTTAACTCTTGGGTCAATGTATAAAAAACCAATTCCTTTTGGTCCGTGAATCTTATGGGAACTAACAGATAATAAATCAATTCCCTGCCGTTTCGGCCGGATAACAAACTTACCATATGCCTGTATGGCATCCACATGAAAAAGAATGGATGGATTCTTCTTCTTAATTACCTTTGATATGGCTTCCACAGGTGCTACCGCACCAATTTCATTGTTCACGTACATGACAGAAACCAATATAGTCTCCGGACGGATAGCCTGTTCCAGCTCCTCTAAGGATATATTTCCATTGCCATCGACAGAAAGATAAGTAACGGTAAATCCCCGTTCCTCTAAATATGCCAAAGGATTATATACGGAAGGGTGTTCAATCCCTGTGCTTATAATGTGGTTTCCAGACCGCTTATTGGCCATGGCAGTCCCAATAAGAGCCATATTGTTGGACTCAGAGCCACCTGAGGTAAATAAGATATCCTTTGGGGCAACCTTTAAGGTGTCGGCTATGATTTCTGCCGCCTCTTTTACATACTGCTCTGCAATCATCCCTTTTCTATGCTTTGCAGAGGGATTTCCGTAATCCTCTGTCATAACCTTAAGGACGATGTCTTTTACCGGCTCCAGCACTTTGGTTGACGCCGCATTATCAAAATAAACTTCCATGTGTGTTTCTCCTATTCCTCTAAAAACGGGATCCCCCGGAACGAGGAAGCTTTCTCTATGGTTCCAGTAAATAGGACAAGATCGACAAGACCGAAAGCCCTGCAGTTTCGGTTCTTAAAATCCGTTTCCCCAAGGTAACTGTCTTAGCCCCAAAGCTTTCAGAAAGTTCTATTTCCGAATCCTCAAAGCCGCCTTCCGGTCCTATAAAAATTCCTACGTTCATGCCAGGCTTTACCTGGGAAAGTATCTCCCTGGTCCGTTCCATGCCTTTTGCATTCTCAAAGGGAATCACGGTCACATCAAACTCTTTGGAAAAGACAATTGCCTCTTTTAAACTCTTAACGCCTGTCACTTCCGGAACAATGAGCCGCTTCGACTGCTTGGCAGCACTTTCTGAGACCGCATTCCAGCGGCGCAGCTTAGCTTCTTCCTTTTTCTTATCCAGTTTGACTACCGTACGTTTTGTTTCTACCGGCACGATCTCATAGGCACCAAGCTCTACCGCCTTTTGTATGATCAATTCCATCTTATCACCTTTTGGCAGCCCCTGAAATAGGGTAATCCTGGCTGGAAGCTCACGCCCTCCCTCTTCCACAGTCAAGATTCTTGCGGTAACCTCCTGGGATGTCACTGATGTGACCTCACATAAGTAGTCTTTATCCACTCCATTGCTTATGAGCACTTCTTCTCCTGCACCCATGCGCAGAACATTCTTTATATGGTTCACGTCAGGTCCAATAATCCTGATATGATCGTCTTCTACCTGATCCTGGTTGATAAAAAAGTGATACATTCTATCCCTCTTTCTACTTTTTCCTCACCGTTACAGAAACCCACTCACCCTGATAGGTAATTTCCACCAGCTCAAAGGCATCATTTTCTGCAAATGCTTTCTTTACTGCTTCTTCTTTCATATTAATGATACCGGAAGTGATAAAGATGGCACCTTTTTTCATATGAACCGGAATCTCTTTTTGAAGCAGGATTATGATATCGGCTAAGATGTTAGCTACCACCAGATCATAGGCTTCAAAACCAACTTCTGCCTTTACCGCTTCATCGTCGATGATATTGCCCTTTAAAACCTTGAATTTTTCCGGAGCAATATCATTGGCTTCCATATTCTCTTTTACCGCTACGATGGCATTCTCATCAAGATCGGTTCCGAATACTTCCTTTGCTCCCAGCTTTAAAGCAGTGATTCCAAGAATTCCGCTGCCGGTTCCTACGTCAAGAATTCTGGTTTCCGGAGTCACGTACTTTTTAAGCTGGCGGATGCAAAGCTGAGTTGTCTCATGCTGTCCGGTTCCGAAAGCAGTCCCTGGATCGATTTCAATTAAAAGCTTTTCCTTATGCTCCACTGGAATTTCTTCCCAGGTTGGCTTAATTAAAATATCATCCACGGTAAATGGCTTAAAATACTGTTTCCAGTTATTAATCCAGTCCTTGTCCTCTGTCTCGCTGGATTCAATGGTGCGGGCACCAAGATTCGTAAACATGGATAACTCATCAAGACTTTCATCCACACGTTTTAACATCTCATCAATGTCAACATCTGAATCCGGGTCTAAATAAAAGCTTACTCTGGCAATCCCCTCATCTGGAGGAAGCTCTGGCAGGATGTCAATAAACATGCCTTTTGTCTCAGCTTCTGTAAGAGGCGTATTGTCTTCAATTTCAATTCCTTCTATTCCTATCTCATCAAATGCGCTGCTGATTAAATCAACAGCTTCCGTTGTGGTAGTGAGTGTAAATTTTTTCCATCTCATGCTTTTATTTACCTATCCTTTTATAATTTTTATAAACAGGCAGAGAAGCACCACAAAAACAACCGGGCGCACAATCTTCAAGCCGTTCTTTAGGACAAGGCCTGAACCAATGTAATGACCTGCAATACAGAAGATTCCGGATGCAAGTCCAAGAGGAATCAAGACCTTACCATTTATTAAAAATGTCACCAATGCTGCGATGTTTGATGACAGATTGATTACTTTTGTCGTTCCAGATGCATTTCTTACATTCATCTTTGCAAGACCAGTCAGTAACAGCAGCAAAAAGGTGCCGGTACCAGGCCCGTAAAATCCATCGTAGCAGCCTACCACCAACGCTGCTCCCATACTAATAAGAAGAGTCTTTCGCTCCGGAAGACTTTCTTCCTTTGTATCGCCTAAATTCTTATTCTTAAACACATAAAATGCTACTATGGGTAAGACCACCAACATCATGGTCTTTAATACCTGCTCACTGGCCAGCAAGGAAAGGTGTGCTCCTATGATAGAACCAATGATAGCACAGAAAGCAGACAAAAAAGATAGCTTCACATTGATAAATCCATTCTTTGCATATCGGGCCGTTGAAATAACCGTACCGAGAGTAGAACTCATCTTATTGGTTCCAAGTGCAATATGTGGCGGTACCCCTGCTGCCAGATAAGCCGGCAGAGAAATCAGTCCTCCACCTCCAGCGATGGAATCTACAAATCCAGCCAGGAAAACGAGGGGACATATGATCAAATATTGGTACATATGAGGGTTCCTTTCTTCTGTCAAAACTAAACCACATGATATCATAACATACAATGAAATGGGTTGCAAGCTTATAAAAACATGGATTTATGGAAGAATTTCCGGCTTAAAAAAAATATTTTAAAATTTTTTAAAAAAGATGCAATAAAAAACCTTCCTAGTGCATTAACTAATTGAACGGATGAAAAGGACTTCTGTTTCATTCCCGGAACTAAGGCAAAAAACATATCAAGTAAACGAAATTCCTTGATGCATTACACCCCATCACACCCGCCTGAATGCCTGGTAATGAAGCAGAATCTATTTTCACAACATGCAACAAAAAAAGCAGAAGACAGATCTGATAATTGGAATCAATCCATGTTCAGATCTGTTTTCTGCTTTTTTTATATTCCAACCCATTTTCTTAAATCTTACTGCTTTAAGGCACCGTCCGCTCCTACAGAGTAACCATCGGGCGTAACGGTGTTGATTAACAGCCGGCCCAAAGAGCCGTCTGACATGGTATGAAAGTAATATGCTTTTCCATCTATGATCTGCCAGCCAATCCGCATAGACCCTAAGGTACCGTCATCCACTGGATTTAAATAGTACCGGTTCCCATTCTGGTCCACATACCATCCCATAAGCAGATGGCCGCCCTGATCGAAGCGGTACCATCTGCTGTCAATGTATTTCCAGCTGTCAGAAGGCCAGGTACCATCTCCATACTGATACCACCAGCCTGCCGGACTGTAACGCCAGCCTCTTTCATAGCTGCGGCTGTCTGGGCCATCGTCGTCGTCATCTTCGTCGTCGTCCCAGCAGTCAT
The DNA here is from genome assembly GCA_000526575.1 of Clostridium sp. 12(A). Taxonomy (GTDB): domain Bacteria; phylum Bacillota; class Clostridia; order Lachnospirales; family Lachnospiraceae; genus Lacrimispora; species Lacrimispora xylanolytica. The sequence goes on from JAGI01000002.1 coordinate 2,086,431, forward strand.
AATGATTCGGTCCTTCCACCGGTCCCTGAAAACTGGTTCCGGAACCGTGAAAGCCTGGATATTTTCTTACTGCCTGTGTCTCATCGGCTGCAGCACGCCCCGGAAACATTCCGGAAAGAAGCAGGAAGCATAATAAAAGCATAAACTTTCCCTGAATCTTCTTCATTCCTAACCTTCCCCTTTACATGTATCCCCTGAAAACCTATTTAAAGATTCCCTTTTTTTTATGTTTTTCCCCATCCGTGGTGCCATTCATGGCATCCTGGAAATTCTTAAGGGCATCTTTTTGAGCTTCTGTGAGGCGCTCTGGAACCTGTACTACCAGCGTTACATAATGATCGCCGCGAACTGCTCTGTTTCTTAAGGAAGGAACTCCCTTTCCTTTTAAACGAACCTTGGTATCGGTCTGAGTTCCTGGTTTGATTTCGTAATCCATGTCGCCGTCAACGGTCTTAATTTTAATGGTACCGCCTAATGCTGCATTGACAAAGGAAATCGGTACGGTTGAGAAAATGCTGGTATCCTGACGCTTAAAGATAGGGTGATTGGACACAACAACCTCTACTAAAAGATCGCCTCTTTCTCCTCCATTAGTGCCTGGCTCTCCTTTGCTCTGTAAACGAATGGATTGGCCGTTATCAATTCCTGCGGGAACTGCAACACTGATTTTCTTTCTTTTTGTTATAAAACCAGTTCCATAACAATCTGGACATTTCTCCTTGATTACCTTACCAGTACCGCCACAATCGGGACAGGTCTGAACACTCTGAACCTGACCGAAGAAGGACTGCTGGGTGTACATGATCTTACCTTTACCGTTACACTTGGTACAGGTAATGGGGGATGTTCCTGCCTTTGCGCCGCTTCCGTGACAAGTATTACATTCCTCTTTGAAATTAATTTCAATCTCTTTTTCGCAGCCAAAAATCGCCTCTTCAAAGGTAATACGGACGCTGGTTCTTACATTGGCTCCTCTGGCCGGACCATTGTACGCAGCGCCGCCTCTGGAACGGCCGCCGCCAAAGATATCTCCAAAAATATCTCCAAAGATATCTCCCATATCTGCTCCGCCAAAATCAAAGCCACCGAAACCGCCAGGTCCACCGCTGCCATCAAATGCTGCTGATCCAAACTGGTCATACTGACGTCTCTTATCAGGATCGCTTAATACACTGTAAGCCTCAGAAGCCTGTTTAAACTTCTCTGCTGCCACAGCGTCCCCGGAATTTGTATCCGGATGGTATTTCTTAGCCAATGCCCTGTAAGCCTTCTTAATTGCTGCATCATCTGCATCTCTTGGAACGCCAAGGGTCTCATAATAATCTTTTTTACTCTCTGCCATCTTAGGTCTACCTTTCATAAACTAAGGAAGCCCGGCAGGACATCTCCTGCCGAACATAAGAGCCCAAACTGTAAGCTACGTTTTTACCGGGCTATACAAAAGAACTCATGCCTGCGGAAAAAGTGCTGTATCGCTACAACACTTTCTCCAAAGCCCTGTCAACTGACCAGACTATTTTACACTTCTTTGTACTCTCCGTCAACTACGTCGCCGTCTTCATAGGAAGCACCTGCTGCACTCATGTCAGGACCTGCACCCTGTCCCTGAGCCTGCTCATAAACCTTAGCAAATAAAGCCTGTGCACCTGTCATCAGTTTTTCTTTGCCTGCCTTGATATCTTCGATCTGAGCGTCTGTCATCTCGTCGATTGGAGCTCTGTTGATGGCTTCTTTTAATGCATTTAAATCTGCTTCTACTACTGCTTTATCGTTAGCGTCGATCTTATCTCCAACTTCCTGAAGAGCTTTCTCTGTCTGGAATACCATGGAGTCAGCATCGTTTCTTGCATCAATGCCTTCTTTACGCTTCTTATCCTGTGCCTCGTATTCAGCCGCTTCCTTCACAGCCTTGTCGATATCAGAATCAGACATGTTGGAGCCGGAAGTAATGGTGATGTGCTGTTCCTTACCTGTTCCTAAATCCTTAGCGGACACGTTAACGATACCATTGGCATCAATATCAAAGGTAACTTCGATCTGAGGAACGCCTCTTCTTGCTGGTGGAATTCCATCAAGACGGAACTGGCCTAAGGTCTTGTTATCTCTTGCAAACTGTCTCTCACCCTGAACAACGTGGATATCTACAGCGGTCTGGTTGTCAGCTGCTGTGGAGAATACCTGGCTCTTCTTTGTCGGAATGGTAGTATTTCTCTCAATTAATCTTGTTGCTACGCCACCCATAGTCTCGATGGATAAGGAAAGTGGAGTAACATCAAGTAAAAGGATATCGCCTGCGCCTTCATCGCCTGCAAGCTTACCACCCTGAATGCTGGCACCGATCGCTACGCACTCGTCTGGATTTAAAGACTTGGAAGGCTCTTTGCCTGTCAGCTGTTTTACTTTTTCCTGAGCTGCCAACATACGGGTAGAACCACCAACTAAAAGTACTTTTCCTAATTCAGCAGATGTAATGCCTGCATCTTTTAATGCATTCTGAACTGGAACTGCTGTACGCTCTACTAAGTCTAAGGTAAGCTCGTCAAATTTAGCTCTTGTTAAATTCATATCTAAATGCTTCGGGCCTTCAGCTGTTGCTGTAATAAATGGCAGGTTGATGTTTGTAGTTGTAGAGGAAGACAGTTCTTTCTTTGCCTTCTCTGCTGCTTCTTTTAATCTCTGCATAGCCATCTTATCACCAGATAAATCAACGCCTTCTGCTTTCTTGAATTCGTCAACCATCCACTGTGTGATACGGTTATCAAAATCGTCACCACCTAAGCGGGTATCACCGTTGGTGGAAAGTACTTCAATTACGCCATCACCAATTTCAATTGCAGATACGTCGAAGGTACCGCCGCCTAAGTCGTATACCATGATCTTCTGCTCATGCTCGTTGTCAAGGCCGTATGCCAAAGCTGCTGCTGTCGGCTCGTTGATGATACGCTTTACATCAAGTCCAGCGATCTTACCAGCATCCTTGGTTGCCTGACGCTGAGCATCGTTAAAGTAAGCCGGTACGGTAATAACAGCTTCTGTAACCTTCTCACCTAAGTAAGCCTCTGCATCTGCTTTTAATTTCTGAAGAATCATAGCAGAGATTTCCTGAGGGCTGTAGTTCTTGCCGTCAATGGTTACCTTGTAATCGGTACCCATATGTCTCTTGATGGAAGAGATGGTACGGTCTGCATTTGTTACTGCCTGACGCTTTGCAGGCTCACCTACTAATCTTTCACCGTTCTTTGTAAATGCTACGATAGATGGAGTTGTTCTTACTCCTTCGCTGTTAGGGATAACAACTGGCTTACCGCCTTCCATAACGGCTACACAGCTATTTGTTGTACCTAAGTCAATACCAATGATCTTGCCCATAGTTTTCTTCCTCCTAATTTATGAAACAAATGTAACATGTTTTCAGATTTTTATATTTTATTATTAATTAGCTACCTGTACCATGGAATGTCTCACCACAGTATCCCGGTAGGTATAACCTTTTAAAAGTTCCTGTGCAACTACATTCTCTCCCAGAGATTCATCTTCCATGTGCATCACTGCATTATGGAAATCTGGATCAAATGGCTGGCCAACTGCTTCAATTGGCTTTACTCCTGCTTCTTCCAGAGATTTCATAAGCTGTTTGTAAATCTTTTCCATGCCTTCAGCAAATGCAGATCCCTTTTCCTCTTCCGGAATGGCTGCAAGGCCTCGTTCAAAATTGTCAACAACGGGAAGGATTCGTTCAATGATATCCTTTGCCCCGATTTCAAACATGGCTGACTTTTCTTTTTCTGTTCTCTTTCTGAAGTTATCAAATTCTGCCATACTCCTCTGGAGACGGTCTGTCAGTTCCTCGATTTTTTCATCCTTTGGATCCGGCTTATCTTTTTTCTTACCAAAGAAGCCTTTCTTTGCAGTATCGCCTTTTGTGCTTCCTTCTTCGTTCTGCCCGTTCTCAGATGCAGTCTCTTCTGCTGTGGGCTCTGTGCCTTCTATCTCATTTTCAGCGGAAACGGCATCTTCCTCATTCAAAATCTCATCTGCCAGTTTTTCCTCTGTTTTCACATCTTCCATGCTCAATGTTCTTACCCTTACCTTTCATCTTTTTTCAATATCACATCAAGCTGCGTCATTAAATTGCGCAGAGTACTGAGAACCTTCTCATAATCCATTCGCTTAGGGCCGATGATTCCAATGGTTCCTCGTAACCCTTCCCCAAGCTCGTAATTGGCTGTTACAATGCTGCAGTCCTTCATATCCTTAACCGGTGCTTCATCTCCGATATAAACCTGGATACCGGAATTGCTTTCCGAGTCATTGACATCATCAACCAGCTCCTGCAAAAGCTCCTTTTGCTCCAGAGTTCCAAGAAGTCTGCTTGCCTTATCTCCCTCGCTCAGCTCCGGATATTTAAAAATATTAGTAGTTCCGCTGGTATAAATCTGTAAATCCTCATCATCTGCCCGAATGGCTGCTGCCACCTCGGTCAGTACCCGGTCAACCACTTCACTGTGATGGCCTGCCTGAACCTTTAACCTGCTGATCACTTCCAGATTAATCTCTTCTATGGTCAGTCCGTTTAAGGCACTATTTAAAAGAATGTTTAGATTTAACAATCCTTCGTCATCCAGTTCCTTATCGATGGGAATCATGGTGTTCTTAATAATATTGCCTTCAATGACAATCACCACCAGAAGCTTTCCTTCATCTACCTTTGACAGCTGGATAAACTTTAGCTTATTCCGCTGATACTGAGGAGCGCTGATCATAGCCGCATAGTTGGTATTCTGAGCCAGAAGCTTTGCCATCTGCTTTAACATAAGCTCTACACGGTCTACTCTCTTTAGCATCATATCTTTGATTTCTGTTACTTCTTCTTCCTTTTCCAGCATGATCTGATCCACATAGAATCGGTATCCCCTGTCGGAAGGAATTCTTCCTGCTGAAGTATGAGGCTGAACAATGTAGCCCAGTTCCTCTAAATCAGACATCTCATTACGGATTGTGGCGGAGCTTAAATTCAAATCCGTATACTTTGATATGGTTCGGGATCCAACCGGTTCTCCGGTTTCCAGATAAGTTTTAATGATGGCCTTTAATATGGTTATCTTCCGCTCATCCAGCTGATCTTTATCCTTCAAACTGCCACTCTCCTTTCTTAATGCTTTATTAGTGCTTTGTTAGCACTCAACGTTTGGGAGTGCTAACATCTTCTTTTCATAATATATGCTTTTTTTCTACATTTGTCAATACATTCCTATAAAAAAAATACGTTAAGTTTTTATGACTACTTTCTACAATTTTAAACATAGTACAAGCATATATTACAAAGGTGTTGACATTTTTTTCTTGACTTTTAACACTTTTGTAATATAATAGTAAATGATACACCATAACAACACGATTGCGAGGTAAATCATGAAGCGTTTTTCAGGTAAGCTACGAATCACAGGACTCCTGACAATCCTTTGTATTCTGCTGTTATCTACGTCTGCAATGGCAGATGAAGCTGCTGGTAAAGAACAGACTACAGCGGATGCACAGTCCGGGAGTGTCCAAACGATAAAAAGTGATGCCAAATCCGAGAGTGGTACTGAGGAGACAAAAAACTCAGAGGAAATCGGACCTGGTATTAAAAAAGAAACAGAACCGCAAGAGACAGAGCCAACTGGACCTGTTTTTGAAAAAGGAGCATCACTGGGACTTTTTTCTGCGACTGCATATTGCCCCAGCAAAAGCGGAAAAATCGGCCGGACCTACTCCGGTACTACACCAAGAGCACAGCATACCTTGTCTGCGGATCTTACAATTTTGCCAATCGGCACTATGGTCATGATCGATGACGTCATCTATACTGTGGAGGATACTGGAAGCGGAATCAGAGGAAATAAGGTTGATATCTACTTTGGAAGCCGGGAAGAAGCCCTAAACTTCGGCAGACAGACAAAAGAGATTTTTGCAGTGAATGTAAAATAATACATGTCCAAATGGCGCCCAGATAAGCGATTTAATTTCGCTTTCTGAGGTGCTTTTTTGATGTCCAAAATTATCTCCCCTAATAGTATGAAATAAGTTAGCCTTGACTTTTCTGGAAAAATATGTAAAATGAATACTTGTACCTCATTTATTACAAAACTGTTACATATAATTATAATAGTGTTAATTTATATTACAGTTTGTAAAAAAGAAAGGAAGTATTTGTAATATGCAAAATAGGAAGAACCTTCACCACATTTCTGGAATTTTACTGATGACAATCTTTGTTTTAATAAACACATTAAAAGCCTATGGTAATCCGGTAACCGGTATTATCGACGGTGCGGATGATAAAAATGTCCGGGGCTGGGCATTTAACAGCTCAGAACCAGAATCCACTTTGCCTGTAAGAGTCATTATCACCAACCAAACAAGCGGCCAGGTGACGGCTGAGCTTGAAACCACTGCTTCCAAACACCGGGAAGATTTAGCCGCACAGGGAAGCGGAACCGGTAATTATGGATTTGAAGTGACCGTTCCCTGGGATACCTACGAAAATGGCACTTATCTCATTGAAGCCTACGCATCAGGGCAGAAGCTTTCCGGCACCAAGGTATACGGCGTTGGCACTGCGGTTCCTGCTGTTAATCTCCGCTCCATCGGTACATTTAAAACAACCGCCTACTGTCCCTGCAGGCAGTGCTCCGGCAAATGGGGCGGCCGCACCAGCACAGGAACCATTGCTGCTGCCAATCATACCATCTCTGTGGACCCAAGAGTCATTCCTTATGGAAGCAAACTCATGATAGGCGGTGTTATTTATACCGCGGAGGACTGCGGTGGCGGCGTTAAGGGAAGACATATTGATATTTTCTTTAATACCCACGGAGAGACCCGTTTTTATGGCACGAGAAGCATGGAGGTCTTTTTAGTCCAGTAGAATAGAAGTAACACCATATTTTTAGAATAAGCTGTAAGCAATTGTGAGGTATTAACCTACATTACCTGAGTATACAATGAGGTTATGAAAAGGCACAGAACACAAAGAATGGTTTCTCTTTGCGTTCTGTGCCCTTTCTCTATTCTTACAAATAAGAATATATCACCAAATCGCTCTACAGCTTTTCCGTTTTATGAGAAGTTATTCCCTCCCATACGCTACACGCTCATATCTCATATCTCATATACAAATACATGAAATACGTATTGATACCTGGCTGCTGCTTGCAGACTAAAAATCCATTGAAACATTTTTAACATTCTAGAAGATCAACACAAGTATGTGTTATACATATACATTTAAACGTACATATTCATTTGTATTTACACATGTTTACATGTACATGCAACGCGTTCCGCTCTTATATGGATTAACGACCAGTTTAAAGCTTATAACAGGAACTGACTCATCGCATAATTGCTGACATCAATTCCGTGGGAAGTCAGTTTGTAATAACCATCTTTAAATTCCATCAGCCCCTCCCGCTCCAGCTTATCCAGCACCTGACCATAGACATTACGGATATTCTGACCGAAATTGCTGACAAAGTCATGGGCAGATACCCCACTGGTCAGCCTAAGCCCCAGGAACATGTACTCTTCCATCTTTTCCTCTATGGAGAGACGTTCTAATTCCTGTCTCAGTGCCTGGGTAAATCCCTCGTCCTGATCAAACCTGGCATTGCGGTAATCACTTAAATCCGTGGTATTGTGAAAGCGGCAGCCATTCATATAGGAAGATGCACCAAGTCCAAGACCAAGGTATTCAATTCCGGTCCAGTAGCCAATGTTGTGGCGGCATTCATACCCTTTTTTAGAGTAATTGGAGATTTCGTACCGTTCGTATCCCTGTTCCATTAAGAATTCCTGGGTGAGATAATACATCTCCCTTTCCGAATCCTCATCAGGAAGGTCCGGCAATGCCATCAGACGTTTTCGCTCTTCCTTTGTCATGGAATAGCTTTCCATTTCCACATGATCGCCATATCTGTCATAATAGGGAGTCCCCTCTTCTATGATAAGGCTGTAAGCAGAAATGTGCTCGGGCTTTAACATGGTGACCTTTTTTAAGGTATTCTTCCAGGAATCCACCGTTTGCCCTGGAATGGCTGAAATCAGATCCACGTTCACGTTATCAAAGCCTGCCATCCGCACTCTCTGAAAGCTTTTTAAGAACTCATCATAGGTATGAATTCTGCCAAGATAACGAAGCTCTTTGTCATCTGCGGATTGAAGGCCCATGCTGATGCGGTTGACTCCGGCTTTGCGGTAGCTTAAAAGCGCTTCCTGAGTCACGGTGCCTGGATTGGCCTCCATGGTAATCTCTGCATCGGGAAGAATGTCAAAATGGGTATTTAAGGCGTTTAAGACAGCTTCCATATCTTCTGTCTTTAATATAGAAGGAGTGCCTCCTCCTATGAATACACTGACTACCTGGTATTCTTTCGCAAAGGCACTCTGGTATTCTATTTCTTCTATTAATTTCTCCGTGTAATCCCTCTGTGTCCGTTCGTTTCCCGGAAAGGAAAGAAAATCGCAGTACGCGCATTTGCGGGAGCAAAATGGGATATGCACGTAAATCTCCAAACTTTTTTTATTCATCATCTAATTTCAGTACGCTCATAAATGCCTTCTGCGGTATCTCAACGTTACCGACCTGGCGCATACGTTTTTTACCTTCTTTCTGTTTTTCCAGAAGTTTTTTCTTACGTGAAATATCACCGCCATAGCATTTGGCAAGAACGTCTTTTCGCATGGCCTTAACGGTCTCGCGGGCTATGATCTTACCGCCGATAGCAGCCTGAATGGGAATTTCAAAAAGCTGTCTTGGAATCTCATCTTTTAACTTCTCACACATTCTTCTGCCTCTATCGTAGGCTGATTCTGCATGAACAATAAAGGAAAGAGCATCGACTTCTTCTTTGTTAACTAAAATGTCCAGCTTCACTAGCTCAGAACGCTCATAGCCTTTTAATTCATAATCAAAGGAAGCGTAACCTTTGGAACGGGACTTTAATGCGTCAAAGAAATCGTAAATGATTTCATTTAACGGAAGTTCATATTTTAATAAAGCTCTTGTAGTCTCCATATATTCCATGCCAAGGTAGACCCCGCGGCGTTCCTGACAAAGAGACATAATGGCCCCAACGAATTCTGTGGTCACCATGATTTCTGCGCTGACAATGGGCTCTTCCATATAATCGATTTCGGTTGGATCCGGAAGGTTTGATGGGTTTGTAAGCTCCAGCTTCTCCCCATTTCTTTTATAAACCCGGTAAACTACGCCTGGGGCTGTGGTTACAAGGTCTAAGTTATATTCCCGTTCCAGACGTTCCTGAATTACCTCCAGATGAAGCAGTCCTAAAAATCCGCATCGAAAACCAAATCCAAGGGCAAGAGATGTCTCTGGCTCAAAGAAAAGAGATGCATCATTTAGCTGAAGCTTTTCCAGTGCCTCACGAAGGTCATTATAACGGGCACCGTCTGCAGGGTATAAACCGCAATAAACCATGGAGGTTACTTTTTTATATCCCGGAAGCGCCTCAGTACAAGGTCTTGCCGCATGAGTGATGGTATCACCTACTGCAGTGTCTTTTACATTCTTAATGCTGGCGGTGAGATAACCTACCATGCCTGCGCTTAACTGGTCACATGGAATAAACTGTCCGGCACCAAAATATCCTACCTCAACCACGTCTTCCACGGCTCCTGTAGCCATCATGCGTACTTTATCGCCTTTTTTAACGGTTCCTTCTTTTACTCGGAAGAATACGATGACTCCTTTATAAGAATCATACAAAGAGTCAAAAATCAGGGCTCTTAAAGGTGCCTCCGGATCCCCCTCCGGGGCAGGAATCTTTTCAACAATCGCTTCCAGAACATCTTCCACATTCAGTCCTGTTTTTGCAGAAATGCGGGGTGCGTCATGAGCTTCTATACCGATGACATCTTCGATTTCCTGTACGACACGTTCCGGGTCTGCGCTTGGAAGGTCAATTTTATTAAGGACAGGGAACACATCTAAGTCATGGTCCAGAGCCATATATACATTGGCAAGGGTCTGGGCTTCTATTCCCTGGGATGCATCTACGACTAAAATTGCGCCATCACAGGCCGCAAGGCTTCTGGAGACCTCGTAGTTGAAATCCACATGACCTGGTGTGTCAATCATGTTAAAAACGTACTCTTCTCCATCTTTAGCTTTGTATACGGTACGAACGGACTGGGCCTTGATGGTGATTCCTCTCTCTCGTTCCAAATCCATGTTGTCAAGGACCTGAGCCTGCATCTCTCTGCTGGTGAGCAGTCCGGTTTTCTCTATAATTCTGTCTGCAAGGGTTGACTTCCCGTGATCAATATGAGCGATTATACAAAAATTGCGAATCTTATTCTGCTGGGCAGCTGCCATAAAGTAAACTCCTCTTTTCTGATGTTTCTGTCTGGTCCCGGCGCTCTTAATGATTTAAGAGTCAAACCGCCTAAAACCTATGATATCCTTAAAAATATACCATTAAAATCACGGATTGTCCACTGTGAAAGCATTGAAACACCCTGCAATTCCCTTGGAAAAATAAGGACGATTGTTTGTATACACATCATACCACTATTTTCGCTTGCAAATACAATAATTATGTATTAGAATAATAGTAAAGGAACAACCGCCCCAACACAAGGGGTTGACCAAATACGAAGAATAGAAATCCCATCCTTATGACTCGGCAAAGTTTACAAGGGTGGTTTTTCTTTGCCTGTTACCAGGACTTTTTGAAAAACTCTACTTACAATTATAAAAAATAAAGGTAAGCAATGCTAAAATGAAAGAACCAAAAGCCATAATGTCTTTAAAGTCATATTTCATACGCACCACCTCCCATCTATGTAGTGATGGAAGGCCAACACCCTCGCAGTGACACGATTGTTCCATAAGATTATGGTAACATATCCCATTTTCAAGTGCAATTATTATTTACAAATGAAATAGCCAAAATTTTGGCATCTTAATTTTCAGATAGAAATGTCATAAATCAGCGATTATAAAAAGGCCGGAAACCTGATAGAATACAGATTTCCGGCCTTACCATATTTATTCCATATTCTAGTTTCCCTGTAGTACCATATCCAAAATTTCTGCTAATGGGTCCATGGCATTTAGGGCTTCCTGATATGTATTAGTCTGGGCTCCTACTTCTATTAACGCAGACCTTGCCCTTAAATGCTGGTTATAGCGAAGTCCCTTTATGTATATCTTTCTTGTTAGATTTGGAAAATAAGCGGCTGCATCCAGCTGCATCTGGAAGCTGAAAGCCAGATTTTGTTCCCGATATGGGTTTGCCAGGTATTCGATTGGGCCTTCCGGCGTCTGGCTGACACCGTTAAAGAACATCAGGGGAGCTGTGGGCTTTCCATTGACCTGATTGACCATATGAAGGCTTTCATTGACTCCATCTCTGTGAACATCGAGAACCACTTCTATAGAAGGATTTTTTTGAAGGATTCCTGTGATTCCGTCCAGGGCATAGGTATAGGCTTTATTTCGGTCCAGTTTTCCATTTTGCAAATCGTAGACTGTGGTATCGTGAATGACATTATAACCCTTATCTGTGAGAAGCTTTGTTAAATAGTTGCCCAGCCCCACAACCGTTGCATCTGGTTTTGATGGCCCATGGTCCGCATATTCCTCTTGGGAATGGGTGTGATAGATAAGAATCTGGGGTTTGTCATTCCCCCCCTTTAAGGTAAAATCCTCTGCCAGGAATTGATCGGCCTTCATTAAGTCCCTGCCTGCCGTGGTGGATGTATGAACGCTGTAAAAATGCTTCATCATATAATCATAATCAACCAGCTGTTCTTTTAAATATGTAGTTCCTACAATGGGCCAGATGCTGCTGGAAGCGCAGGTTAATGTGTCATTTTTCGTTACCGAAGAGTTATGCTCCTTCACCGGACCAGTGTTTCCAGCTGGTTCCTGGGAAGCGGCTGCCTGATCAGCCCCTCCACTGTTATCACCCGCATTTGCATGTTCTCCTCCTGCATTGGCAGCCGGGATTCCGGGATTTACAGATCCGTCTTCTCCACTTTCCTCTCCTCCGTCATAAAGAAGAAAACCATGCTCTTCATAAAATTTACCGCTTTCTATATAGCCTCGATAGGATGGATCCGCTTCTTCATAGTCAATGTCTCCCTTTTTCGTATCACCGGAGTAGCGGTAAAGAGGAGACTGGCTAACTAAAAAATGAAACAGCGCACTTCCTATGGATTCATTTTTTTTATCTATACTGCCTTTACTATTTTCTTCGTCCCACACGACCGCAGGATACTGGTGTCTCCAGATATAGGAGACACCAAAGCCAGCGCCCTCTTTTACCAGCGACTCTGCTTTACTTAAATCTGCCTTTTTTCCAACTTCGGCAGCTTCTTTTATGCCTAAGAAAACAGCCAGAATTAAGATTACTGCGATCATCATGTTTTTGATTATCCGGTTTAGGAAACTGTTTCTTCTATTCATAGCCGCCTTCCTGCATTATCATTCTTAATATCCTATGCAGAAAGCCTGGCTTTTACTACGAATCTTCCTGTCCCAAAAATGCCAGATGGATTCCTTCTGAAATGGTAAAGCTGAGTTCCTTGACTGTTTCATCAATGTCAGGCGGTGTTACATAAAGTGGGCCAAATTCTGGTTCCAGCAGCTCTTTAATGAGATTATATTGTTCATCGGAGCTTAACTTTCCTATAAAATCTCCCATGCCCTTTGTTTCCATGCTTTCTGATAATGCCCCGATCATTGCGGAGACGGTATCGTGAACAATGGCTGCGGCCCCCACAACCGTAGGAACGCCAATCGCCATGACAGGAATTCCAAGGCTGTCTTTTGTCAGGCTGTGCCTGTGATTACCAACTCCAGAGCCAGGATGAATGCCTGTGTCCGTAAGCTGTATGGTGGTTCCAAGGCGTTTGACGCTCCTGGCTGCCAGGGCATCAATGGCAATAATTAAATCGGGTTTTGTCTCTTTGATGATTCCTTTTAATATCTCAGCACTTTCCATGCCCGTTTGAGCCATAACGCCTGGTACAATGCCGCTGATGATTGGCATGCTTCTTCCTTTTAGAAATTCATCACCATACTGTACCTTCAAATGTCTTGTTACCTGCAGGTTATTAAGAACTCTTGGTCCTAAGGAATCTGGTGTTACGGAAGAATTTCCAAGTCCTGCTACCAGGACATGAAAATCTGGTTTCCTGTATTTTTTCCCCTCCAGGAGATGTTCGATTTGAGAGGCCAGCTCCTCGGACACCTCCCTGTGATAATCTTCATCTTTCATGGAGAGCTCGTCTGCCTCCAGAGTAATGTAGGTGCCAATGGGCTTTCCCATTGCTTTTTCGCCTTTTTTGTCTAAAATTTTTACCTCTGTCATTTTAATTCGGCTGCCGGATCTGTGCCATTCCCTCAAAGAAACGCCGGATATTTCTCCGCCGTCACCAGGAAAGCTTTCCTTCTCCTCCACCGCGAGGTCTGTACGCACTTCAAATGTGTTTTCCATTTTTTCCTCCTTTCCAGCTTTTATAGGGTATTTTCTGCAAAAAAGCAGGAATTATGTATTGACATATGGGACGAAATTCGTTAGAATACAAAGGTATGTTTACATTGAACTGTCCGTGTCCAGACTTTGATGCAAAACAAAGAATAATCATATATCAGTATATTGGAGGTGTACAGATTGGCTAACATTAAATCTGCTAAAAAAAGAATCTTAGTTAACGAGACTAAGGCTGCAAGAAACAAAGCGATCAGATCCAAAGTGAAGACATCTATTAAGAAGGTAGACGCTGCTATTATTGCCGGTGACAAGGCTGCTGCCCAGGCATCTTTAATCAGCGCTATCACAGAGATCGACAAGGCTACAACTAAAGGCGTTTATCATAAGAACAACGCTTCCAGAAAAGTATCCAGAATCTCTAAAGCTGTTAACGCAATGGCTTAAATTATAGAATAGTACGTGATCCCATTCAGACTAACCCGCTGAGTGGGATTTTTTGTTGTGGTTTATTTTTTTTGATTCTATTTAATTGAGGAATTAAAATAGGCGGGGCTGTTTTAGATATCTGCTCCCCCTGCTCACTTGACAGGGGGAGTGATTCCAAATCAGACTCCCGCCTTTTGTATATAGTCTTGATAAAATTTATTTGTTATTATCTATATTATCTTTTATTGTTATACTCATTTTTTATATAACCGTATCCATGAGATATAAATTATTATTTGAATTATCTTTTGAATTATTTATATGCGAGAGTACATCTGAGTATCTCGGTAATTCATGATTCAATTTTTAATGCACCTTTGTCATCAGTACTTAAGGAAATGGTTCCTTCCAGCATACTACCGTCTTCTGTGGCCCGATATAGCTCATCTTTCCAGATGACCCACTGATCTTTTGCCATGGAGCCGTCACTGGTCAGGTAGTACCATTTTCCATCAGAACCGGTTTTCCAGGTGTCTTTTACCATATAGCCTGCGTCATCAAACCAGTACCATTTTTCACCGTCTTTGTACCAGTCGTTTCTTACAGGGTTGCCTGTATCTCCCAGATAGAATTTCCATCCTTTTTCCTCTTCTACCCAGCCTGACTTTATTTCAGCTGCTGCTACCAGACTGTTTTTAAAGTCCTGCCAGGTATGTTTGGTGTGGTTATATACATAAGGATTGGGGCAGATTTTTCCGGTGACGTCGTAGTGGCGAATGACATGATCTTCCTGGACTCCGTATTTTTCCATCAGCATTTTAGTAAGCTTCTCTGCTTCTCTTACCGTTGCATCTTCAAAATACCAATCCCGGCTGGTATCGGACTGGACGCCTTTGTTTCTGACACACAGCTCGATTCCCAGGCTATTGCTGTTACGGCATTCCGGGTGTTTGTAGGTTTTGGCACCGCAATGCCAAGCAATGTTTTTGTCTTCTACGGACTGCCAGATTTCACCGCTAAAGCCTACAAAATAGTGGGCGCTGGCTCCAATATATTGTGAAGCATAGTATTTACAGTTGGCTTCTGCTCCGCCAAGGGCTCCTACATAATGGATTACGATATATTTAATACGGCTGATCTCGCCGTTTGAATAGTTATATGGTGTTAACAATTGATGGATTTCCATATTAGATTCCTTCCCTTCTGCCTGAAAAACCCATATCATCCGGGTCAAAGGATTCCCGGAAACGTTTGATTTCTGTGTAATCGGCATCCTCCAGGTTTTCCTGGATTCCTATGAGCTCCAGACGCGACATGTCTTTCGTTGCTTCGCTTTTTACCATACCCTTCACCTTGTCCTTTCTATATCTATTACATTTTATGATATGAAAGGGCAAGGTAGAATGTCCCGGGTGGGGTTGGTGGGTGGGCTGGCTAGAGTGATGGTAATAGCGATGTTATTTTGATGGTTCTGATTTCTGATTTAGGATATCGATGGCTTTGGATAATACGGCAGGGAGCGGCAGGCCCATGAGACCAGCATTTTCCACGATGGATATTAATTCGTTTGCCATAAAGCCAATGACTACGGTATCTCTTATGTAGTTTGTCCCGATGGATAGGTCGAGACGATGGGCGATCAGGACAAAGAGCAGAGTCATGCTTTTTCTGCAAAGCCCCTTCCAGCCAGCTCTCGATTCCAATGCGCCGGTTTCTGTTTTACTGCTGTTTTTAAATATTCCGGCAACTGCCAGGCCAGAGAAAAAATCGATGCCCATGAAAAGGATTAGTGTTGCGATACCTGTGTCCCACCCTCCGAATAGTGATGCTATGATGCTGCCTGCTAGGCCTGTTGTTGTGCATATTATGTTTTTCAATTTTCCACCTAAATCTTTCCTTTTATATTCATGTTTAATAAAATGTTTTAATTCGAATTTCGTTATAATAACTTAATCTTTTTAAACCTCTTGTAATTTCAATTATCATAACATTATACTTGCGTACATTTTTACCTTATTATTATTTATGTACTAGTAATACTCACTTTTACCCGCATACTTGGTTTAATATTTACTATTTATAGAATTAACGTTTCCAAGTCTCATATATTTCCTACTTTATGAAAATGTTAAATATGTTCCACCAATATAAAATGAATCACCCGATGATATATTTACTTTGAACATAATTTTTATTCCAGCCGGATCTATCCAACACGATGATATCGCATCATTACGATGGGCTGCTAATGGAACTCCATTAAATGCGGCTGGCGGCACACCTGCTATTACATATATTGTACCTGCTGACAGATTAGTGGTAACTGTAACTAAAGCTTGTATTGTTACCATTGCTGTACCATTCAGATTTCCATGTCTAACATAACCGCCTTGTAACTTTCCCCATGTACATGATAAACCAGAAGTAATTAAATTAGAAATTTGCGTACCATTTTCATTTAAGAACATTGCGCCACCACCATACTCTCTAGGAATAGTGGCAGAGATATTATTATTATTAATACATACAATAGAATTATTAGTGTTAACAATACCTCTACTAAAACCACTACCTGAAATTGAATAGATGTATACTCTAGATATGGATGTTACATGTATGGCTACATCTGTATTCCCTGTTACAGTAATATAGCCTGAAGCGTATAGATCACCTCTGTTTATAAGTATTGATATTTTACGACCGAGATCATTTAGGAGTCCCGTAGTAGTAATATTAATATTAGAAAAACAATCTAACCTACCATCTAACACAGATATATAACGTGTTGTAATCATTCTCTGTGCAGTATCAACGCCTCTACATACCACATTAGCACTTATCACTGTAATCGCACCCACAGTAATATCTCCCGAGGGGATTAATTGAAATATTCCATTATTGAACCCAGTAAATGTAATATCATCAGTATAAGTACCTGGTGATACATTTATTGAGGCAGTATGCCCTCCTAAGTCCTTAGGCAGTATACTTAATGCGTGTTGTATTGTAGCAAAAGGATTAGAAATTGTGCCGTTCCCTAATGAATCAGATCCAATAGTTGAGACATATAGTGTTGTATCAGAAATAAGCGTTCCAATCTTTGCACCAAATTTGTTAACAATAACACTTCCATTGGTAGTAAATTCAACGCCAGGAACTTTGTTTTGGGGTTGATATACATTCCCCTTTGTTACTATTCCTCCGCCGTCTACGTAGATTCCTGTACTAATACCTATACTATCATCTGACCAATTTTCGGAATATACATTCGACGAATAAGACCTTAAGCATATATTATGATTCAATGACCTACATCCACTTATTCTACCAACGGAAATATATTGAAAATCAAAAGAATTATGGGCTTCTGATTCTGTCGATATAGACTGACAGTTTTGTATTGCAACAAAGTTACACTTATTTGCATATATACTATCTACATTATTAGCTGTAAGATTAAGTCCACTAATTATTATTGAATCACAGTACTCAACTCGTATATTTTTCAAGTTACATAATTCGTTTAATTCAAAAGATTCATTTCTCTGTAATCTTAAATATCCATTGGCAAATCCTTTTAAATGCACCGACTCATTATATGTACCATCAGCAATATTTATTGACGCTTCATAACCACATAAGTTTTTTGGAATCTTGTCAAGTGCATAATTTATTGTTTTAAACGGATTTGTTAATGTTCCATCTCCAGTGGTATCACTTCCCGTGACAGCAACGTATATCATCATGTCTGAATCAAGTGGCCTTATATCCTGTATGTATTTTTTTACCTTTCCCATAAAAACCTTTGCCGTCTCCCCGCCAACCGGGACCGGATATTTTGTATTAATGGATTCGAAGTTATTAATAACGGTCTCTGAAATATCCCCACCAGAAGCCCCCACCTTATCATTCCAACTAATCTTCTCCGCATCACTAACAAACCGATGCGCCGCATCTGTCGCAACATCTTTTGCATGGCCTGAAAATGCAACATCTTTCATCTCCGAAAACCATTTCTTCACCTTCCCAAAAGTAGTTGAAAGTTTCTCCCCAGACTCAATATTTTCCCTTAAAATCTCCTGTTCAAATTCAGTGACTGCCTCTGAAGCGTCTCCATTCTTATCCAGCTTCTTTTCATCCATTTCCGTCAGCGAATCATCTAACATATCCATGGTCTTGTTATACTCTGATATATCGTAAAAATCATCAACCTCCGGCTTAGGAAGCTTATAATTGTTGGTTTTATTTGCCACTGATAAGCACCTCATTTCTTATATGCCTGTGAGTCCAGGCTCCTAATTGTTTGTGTGTGTACTCGTTAAGTAAATGATGCTGATTATAAAGAAGATCTAAATCAATTACCATATTGCAAGGCACAAATTCCTCCAGCATTCGTTTCACCTCATTTAGATTCCGTTTACTCTTTAAGGCTACTCTCACGATAATTTTCTTTTCCGGGTCAATCTCCAGTGTATATCCGTCTTCCCCGCATAACACAGCAAGCCTCTGCCTTAATGTCACCTTTGTATAAGGAATAATCCGGTTCCATTTGGAAAGAACCTTAAATCTACGGTCTGCCAGCGTATCTCTGGAGGAGGCCTGTAAACGCAGCATTTGCTCATATCGGCGGATGTTTCCTAAATCGGAGCTCATGATAAACTGATTGTCAAACAGCGCCTCTGTTTCATTTTCCATGTGCTGGATTTCCGTCTGCAGGACTTCCTGAATGACTCTCATTTCTTCGTATTCCTTTAGAAAATCAGGAATATAGGACAGTAAATCAACTTCTCGAATCAATTTCAGCACCCCCATACACTGGAATCTGATATTGATTTAATTCCAGATTTTCTGCTGCTCCGTTTATAAGAGTATTTTTTATATCGTAGATTCCTTCCAACGCAAGAATTCTGGATTCCATTTGAGAAATTCTTACAATGCATCCACGCTCTCCAAGTCCTTCCCAGGACGCCCTCAATTCTTTTAAGTAGGCTTCCGCTGCATCTTTTATCATAGATTTCAGTGTCTCAGCCTCATAACCTTCTTCGTATTCCAGAGTACAAGCTATCTGCACTTTTACTGCTTCTGCTGTGTCTACCGTGACAACGTGATCGATGGGAGCAAGGCCATCTCCCTTTCCGGTGCCAGAGGGATCTATGGTTTCCTGTACCGTCTGAATAAGGAGGTCTGATGCCTTATTATAATTAGAATCCAGAATAGTCAGCTTAACCGTGGATGGGCCATTCCATGCCCTTGTAATCTTTGTGGCCCCTACTCCAGGAATTCCATTTGTTTTGATTAGATAATCCTTTCGATTTCCACTAAATGTCTTTTCACTAAAGGAGCTCATATAAATAGCACGAAATGCATCTGTATCCTCTTCATTTTCACCCGGAATCAGCAGATCCGTAACTTCCATTGAGGTAAGTCCAGTAATACTCTCGATAGGAATCAAACGGCCTGAAACCCTATTACCTGCCTCTCCTGCTGTTTCACTTTCTAAATGAAACACTCCATCTCCAACAATTTTGGTGACGGTATAATAATAAATACCCAACCGGAAACGCTGCCCTGATAAAATAGTAACCTCAGAGGGTGTTGCTTTTGCCTTTATCACCGCTTTTGTTGCAGGTCTTGGCTCCATTCCCCGTTCTGCTGCCCTGCGGATTAAGTTTTCTCTGGAAGCAGTCTGGGCAAATGTTTCTTTTAAAATAGTATCAAACTCTATGTACATAACCTGCATTTCTGCAGCCGCAGCGGAAAGTGCTGTATAGATGAGAGATCCTTCTCTTTTATCAAGGCCTTTGGGAACACGGTCCAGCATTCGCTTTATAATGACTTCATAAGTCATGTCTTCATACATTAAATACTCACCTCTTTCTCTGCCTCAATTTCCCCCCATTGGGTATGTACGGTAAATGTTACATGGAGCTTACGCTCATTTATATCAAAGAAAAAGGAATCCACATCGGAAATCCTGTCATCTTGAATTAAGGCTTCCCGTATTCGCTTTTTAATTTTAGCCTTAACAAGCCCCGATGACTTTCCAAATAGGTCCTTTAATTCTGAACCATAATTCCAGCTGTAGATGAGCCATTCAAACCGCTCCGTATTCAAAATACAATATACGGATTGTTTCACTGCTTCCAAGCCATCTACCATATCGATGATTCTTTTATTTTCCACATCCAACTTAAATGTTTTTGATGGTTTCTGTACAATTTTTAAATTCTTCTGTAAAATATCACCTGTCGTGGGAAGCATCAAATTCCTCCTTTCTTACCAAGTGCCTATGACTACATACTGCTGTCCACCCCGTTTTTGAAGAAGAAGCACTTTTTTTCCTGCTTTTATTTCACCTTTTACTAAAACCGTAACTTCCCCTACCCCGGGAATATTCATCATTCTGTTGTGGTCTTTTAATTGGTCTGGAATTAGGATCTGAGAGGGGAACAAAACGATCTTCTCACTGATTCGTATTTCAACTGGTGATTCACTGACTACGGTACCAGGAATGACATCACAAGGATCTCCGGCTTCTATCGCCTGAATTACGATTCTTTTTATATTATCAATCCACTCAACATCAGCCATAAATATTTGCTCCTCTCAACGTTAAATCCATGGTATGAGTTCCCGTATCAATCTTGTGGGTCACTGTTTCTACCAGCAGAAAATTTTTAAGCTCAATGTCATTGGTATCCATGATAACAGGAAGAATGCAGCCTGCACGTACCCTGATATCTCCAAAGGCATCCTTGATAGACAGACTTCTGGAAGGACGGTTATACAGATTTAAATAATTCTCTGCAATGGACTGGCCATCAGCCCCTTCATCAATGGATTCATCCTTTTGCAAAATGCCCCATTTATTTATGTTTTCTGTACTCTTTGTTAGAAAAACCTCTCGTTTCTGTGTATTCTTATCGTCTCGGTAGAGCTTGATCTGATTGTAAGTGTTGCTGTCAATGCTGATCTTATAGTCATAGTCAAGAGCGGTTTTATTATCAATGACCACATTTAACTTCATGTTCTCTACATCCTTTAAAGCAAGCTTTCCTGCATCGTCGTAAAATACAAATATCTTTTTCTTCTTTATCATAGTAAGATCCAGATTGTTTTTAATAATGTCAAATAAGGTTTTGTCTTTTTCATTTCTGGTAAGCTTCTCACCGGTGTCTTCTAACTCTCCAACATTCAGGTTATAATCTCCGGCTATCATTTTAATTAAGTCACCAGCGGTTAAATCAACGTAATTGTAGCTGTCCTTATTTTTTAAATACCTCAGCTGGTCATAGGCTGTAACCTTTACCTGGCCGTTGCTGTTCCAGCTTCGTTCAAATATAAAACCAAAGAAGACTGGAGTCCCATCCACATCCAGTCGGAGGGCATTGCCCTCCTCAATGTTCAGGATGTTGTCAGGGATCAGCGTAAACGTACATTTTCCTGGCTGACCGCTGCGCTGTGTTTCCCAGGTGATACTTCCCTGGACTACCGGCTCGTAAACGGTCTTGCCATTTTGAATATATAAATGAGCTTCCACTTTTCCCCTCCCTTCTATGGCAGTGCCAGAATCTGCCCTGGATAAATCAGATTCGGATTCTTTATTTTATCTTTGTTCAGCTGATGAATTTCCGGCCATCTGCTGCCATTACCAAGCTGTTTTTTTGCAATGGACCAAAGACAATCGCTTTTTACTACGGTATAGCTTTTTTCTTTCGGTGCCTCTCCCTCACGCTCGCCTTCTGTTTGTTCTGCCTCAGCTTCTTCCTTATCAACCAGAACAAAGTTCATGATGTGGGTTCCGTAGTGCCTGTATTCTTTCAGTGAAATGGATACAAGAAGATCAAGCCCCTGGCTGACATCATCTGACACCTTATAGTCTTCCAGAGTCACATCAAGGCTTGTATCAAACAGGCTGTCTCCACCAAAGTCTTCTCGGACAACGGTAAATTCAAAAGGTTTTTTTCCCTTCTTTAAGGCATCCAGCTTGCTAAGAAAATCTTCCGCATTTTCAATACTTCCGTCCCACACAGCTGATGGATAATCCATTTGAGGAATGGTCACATCGATACTGATTTCTCTGAGCCCAGAGGGCTTTAAGAGGTTAATTTCTTCCCCATTTATTAAGTTGGCTGTTTTGTTCTGACCACTGTATTTTACAGGGATTTTCTCTGGTGGTAATGGGAGCCGCATGTCATCTATGTATACCTCATAAGCCATTATCCAATCACTCCTTCCGCAAAGGCAAAAAGTGCTTCGGATGTTGAATCTTTTAACATGTTGGAGACCATATCTGCATCTGCAACGCTTCGGATTGTGTTATTATTGTTAATATCCAGTTTTAGATCAGCAAGGGTAAATCGGTTGATCACTTCCTGCTCTGCCACATCTCTCATGTATTTTAATTCTTCATCCATGGAATCCAGGGAGTTTGACATGGCCGCTGTGTTCATTGCGGTATCTCCTGTATTTTTTGAAATATCCTGGAATCCAGAAGCTCCGCCAGTTGCGTTGTTGTTTAGGTTGTTTAATAGCGCTGATGTATCAGGTTGATTGTCTTCGCCTAAACCACCTCCAAAATTGTTGGGGTTAAGTGGGTTGTTCTCCCCATTAAAAATATTTCCCATTTTCTCGAAGGGGTTGTTCGAAAAATCATCGCCGGATTTATAGCTTTGCATAATTGACTCTCTCACGTCCTTAAATTCGGGTTTAAAACCATAAAGATCCATCGCAGTTTTAACATCTAAATTTTCAAATCTTTTTTCAACCTTATTCTCATCATATTTTTTATCCCCTAGCTTATCTTCAATATTTTTCTGCAAAATAGAAAGCTTTTCTTTTCCCGTTATAATTAAGGATTCAAATTTAGTACCAAAGATTGAATCTAGGGTTTTAGCAACTTGTTGAAGTGCGCCTAGGATAGTGTCAGTCATTGTAAAAAATAAGTGTATAACAGTACCAATTGGATTAGTAAATAAGTTACTTAAAAAATTAGCAAATTTATCAAACAAATGTAAAAGGGTAACTATAGATGTAAAAACAACAATACCAATAAAACTAAAAATATTTTGAATTACGGCTCCTACTGCACCAAAAAATCCGCAGATTAGTCCCGTTGCACTTAAAGAGGTTCCTGTAAACTTATTAACCATTGCTATAGCTGAATAAAAAGCCGCAACTAAAGCTATCACAGCTATAATAATGAGACCAATTGGTGAAGCCCAAAATGCTGCATTTAAGGCTGTTTGTGCTACCGTTAGTATTCCTGTTGCAGTTGCAAAAATCAGCTTCACTGCAGCGCCAGCTAATTCACATATTTGCAACGCAGTTAATGCAGCAATAATACCCAAAATAATTGGTTCAATGATTGACCAATTATCAGAGATAAAACCTCCTACAATCCCGATACCAAGTCCTAACATGCCAAATATTCCGTTGATTTCATCCACTTTTCCTTGTAGACCTGTTGTAAAGTCATTAATTATATTCGTAACAAATGTGACTGCCCCAGTCATAGGTCCAGCCAGGCCTGTATTTATCGTATTAGCAAGTGAAGATATCGCACTGCTTGCGCTGCCAAACTTTAGCTGATTTAATTCTTCTAAGTGTTGAGATGATAAGCTGACCGATCCATTTAGCTCAGACAATGCGGCTAAACCTTGCTGCCCTAATTCTCCCCATGAATCCCCAAATAATTTAGTTCCAGCAATATTTCTACTCACCGGATCATCCATTGTATTTAGAGCGTTTATCGTTTCCAGGAATGCCTGCTTAGCGGCTTCTCCTCCACTGCTGAATGAATCTTTCATTTTTCCGGCATCGAGACCCAGAGCAGCAAATCCTTCAGATGCATCTTTTCCTCCAACTACAGCCTTCTTTGAAAATTCGTTGACAGCATTGCCTAATGAACTGATGGAAACATTTCCGTTTTGTGCCCCGTTTACCAGCATATTAAACATTTCCTGCCCGCCAATTCCAAGAGACTTAAATTTGTCACTGCTGGCATTTATGGTTTCCAGCAAATCTCCATTTTTATTAAGCCCTGCCTGAGTCGCCTGTATGATTAAATCAAATGCTTCTGCTCCCTGAAGACCAAATTGCTGTTGCAGTGTTCCTGCTGATTTAATGCTGTCTGTCAGACCATAACCAAAGGTGTCCTGTAAAAGCAGACCTGCCCGGGTAACTGACTCCAGGCCATCACCTGTCAGCCCCGTTAACTGGTTTACAGCTGACAGACTTTGTGCCGCCTCCTGAGGGCTTTTGCTCATATTATCAGCAAATAGACTTTTGGTGCTTTCTTTCGCAAGTTCAAGATCCTGGCCCTTCATTCCGGTTTGAGCCTGTATGATATTGCCAGAAGTATTTATATTATCTGCTCTTGTCAAAATATCCAGCGGATTATGATCAATTCCCATCTTATCCAGACCGCCTATAAAGGTTTTCCAAGCGTCCTTTAGCTTTTTTAGCTTTTTCTCATTATCTTGGGTAGCTGCACTCATATCCTTCTGCTTCTTCTCTACCTCTGCAGCCGTTTTCCATATGTCTTTGTAGTCATCATTAATGATATTTAATTTTCTACCCATTTTTTCAAACTCTAAAATGTTTAAGGACATGGCAGATAATTTTTGAAAAACCATAAGTGATGTAGTTGTTTTTTGAATGGTTTTGTCAATAGAGTTTAATGCAGTGACCATACCCTCTTGAATGGCAAGAGATTTTTTTACTGAAGCCAAACCTATCTCCTCCTTTCCTATTATGATAGGAAGAACGTCCCCATAGACGTTCTTCCTTGTTACCTGTATTTACCTGCCTTTGCCTTATCCGCTTCTTTCTTATCATGCTCAAGCTTTAACTGCACTGCTGCAATGACAAAAGCACGTTCATACCGGTCAAGACTCAATAATTCGTGAGGCCATTTGTGGATTTTATGAAGGCAATAGTAGGCTACATTGGCCTCCATATCGCCTCCTTCAATTAGTTTTTTGCTTCTTCTACCTGTTCTTCCATGGTGCTGTCAAAGCCGTTGACCTGCTGGATTTTCTCCAGATAGCCAGCGTACTCTCCGGCTGTCAGCATAGCCTTTAACAGCGCATCAGCGCCCATGACGTGGTAAGAATCCTGTAATGCTTTATCATTTAAATTTGGATAAACGGTACATTCTGATGCCAGCTTTCCAAGATATAAGTTAAAGTCTGTTTCCTGAGTGTACTGGCCTTTTTTGCCGGATACGGGAACTCTTTTTGTACATTCTTTTCTTAAATCCTCATCTTCCTTAGAGGTAATGGCCTTGATTTCCCATTCTACCGGCTTCTTATCCGCTCCCAGAAAACGTTTGGATGCCACATATTTTTCACGATCTGCCTTTACTGCATTCTGACTTAAAAAACAGCTTAAATCTCCCATAACTTTACTCTCCTTTTATTCTTACTGCATTCCTGCGATTTTTCCGAAACGCTCTGGCATTTCCCAGCTTTCGAAAGTAAACTCAAATTCATCTTCCAGGTATTCTCCGGTAGCGTCAAATTTAGTTAATAGGCCGCCATTTAAGTTACAATCCTTTAATATAATGGTCTGTCTGCCTACGCTGGA
Source organism: Clostridium sp. 12(A) (assembly GCA_000526575.1). Lineage (GTDB taxonomy): Bacteria > Bacillota > Clostridia > Lachnospirales > Lachnospiraceae > Lacrimispora > Lacrimispora xylanolytica. The sequence continues at coordinate 2,111,951 of JAGI01000002.1, forward strand.
GGTTGGATCTTCGTTGGTTACCTGGATATCAAAATAAACATCCTTTCCAGACTGCTGATACTTGTATAAAATATCACGGAAAATGCTGGTGTTATAATGGAAGGTAGCGGAACCAGTCCCCTTCATTCCAACCGTTTTGTTTCCTTTCATGGCCCGTCCTAAAATCGGGATTTCGGATTTTACCTTTTCAATTTTTGCCTCCAGCTTTAAAGCCTGCATAAAATTGTAACGCTCATTTTCAATTGTGATAAAACATTCTGCTTTCGCTGCGCTGATAGCGTCCCATGCGTTCATTGTAATATTGCTCATAATCCATTACCCCTTTCTTAAGATACAACGACTGTCATATATAAAATGCTCATACAGTTAACCGGCTGAACCGGGAAATTAACAACAACGGACCGTCTGCCTTCTCCCTTTTCAACAGTAATTGCTTCTGAATCAAGAGCCTCAATGGCCCGTAAGACCGCCAACTGTTTTCCGTATGTAACAATATCATTCCAAAGACTTACCCTGCCTGCTGCATCATTAGAGATTTTTCCAAGATAGCGGGTATTAAATAAGGAAGCGATGTCATTTCCAATCTGGTCCAAAATTCTGATAGTCTGGTTATTGGAGAAATCCTCTCCTTTTTCCGCAGTATAGGTAACCAGGGTATTTACATCAGTGAGAACCCTGATATCTGTTCCGACTCTGTGGAAAAGGAATTTTCCTTCTTTCATACCATTGGCAAGCTGAGTCTGTGTATAAGGGACCTTTACGCTGTACTCACCGTCATAGATTCTGTTCTCATTGGTTTTGTTGATTTCACAGGCAGCTTCTGCACCTGTTACCCAGTAAACAAGCCCGGATGCAGATTCCTCTGTTTCATTTTCCACGGAAATAATTCCTTCATGATCCGCCTTAGCATATTGATGTAACACAGTCTGAAATTTAATACCGGCTTCATCTCTCAGACGTTTTGTAAAGGCTGCAAACAGTGCTTTCACTTTATCATCGGTCGATGGGCAGCAAAGAACCTGGAAGGAAGTGCTTTCAATCGTTTCAAGAAATGCCGCGTAATCTTCTCCTGTTACATTGCTTCCATTGGTGCCTCCGACAAATGCACTGCCGGCTGTCTCGGCCAGAGACGCTTCCTTTTTAAAGGTGATATAGGAATTGTCCTTTAATTCAGATGCGGTTAAAACAGTCTGGGAATCTACCTCTCTGCCGTCAAATAATGTTTTCACATAAAATTTCTTTCCGTCATCTACATTTTTTGTAATGACAGTCATAAGGCTGTTGCCCCGTTCTCCGGAATATTTGGCTGTACCATAGTCATTAGAACCATAAGCGCCGCCATTTAAACGATAGAAGATTCCTTTTGTCATATTTTTGAAAAGTTCTCTGACAGGAAGCATGGCTTCATCATCTGAAGAAAAACCAAAGATCTCCTTAGCGTTCTTCTGAAATTCTTCTGAGGTTACCTCAAATACCTGTTTTTCCGGTCCCCAGGAAAGAATCATAGGAATCGCTGCTACTCCTCTGTTTCCTAAAGAAGCCCTGGCTGAAACGCTGTTCACAAAATTGATATACGCACCTGGAAACACCTTATTCTGAACTGTAAAATTTCCTCCACCTAACATACTTTCACCCTTCCTTTCATAAATCGATTCATAATTTCTTCTGCTTCTGACAGGGAATAAAGCTTCCCATCTTCCAGCAGAGCGCATAAAAGATCACTCTGGTTGCAATACCGTTCGGAGCAGACCAGCTGTTTTTTGGTATAACGCTCGCTGGCTGTCTGATTTGCTGCTTTTACTTGTTTTTTAGTCAAAACTGCACCTCTTTCAATTTAGTTCTATGTCTTCCATGGATTCTTCTGCCTTGGCAGATTTTAAGACATGTATTTGATACTCTGTGAGGAAGTTTAAGTATCTTTCCTCATTTTTTGCTGTTCTCATGCTTCCCCTGATTAAAGAACCGTCGGCTGTTGTTATGTATTCTAAGTTGTCCATTAATGCATCCAGCACATTGTTTCTTTCTCTGAAAACATCTTGGGAGTCTTTTGGGTGATACATGATGGAAATGCTTATGTTTCGTAAATAGCGATTTCCATTGACCGGCTTTTCTTCAGAATCCGTAATCCTTACCTCAAAATAAGGACTGAGCTCCCCCTCCCCCAAGGGGTCTGCTGAGACTTTTATTTCTGGGAATAAGTCACCAAGCTTTTTCATAACTGCATCCAAAATTTCGTTGTACACGTATGCCCTCCTTTGCCATGCCGCCACCAGTTATTCGGGCCTTTTGTTCTCCATCTTCTCAAAAGAATGTAGTCTTATTGTCTACATCATCAGTAAAAAAAATTTCCTCTTTCTTTTTCAACGACGTAATCTTAAGAAGCTGGCACAAGCTTTTAATCTCTCCGGCCTTAAATTGGCTTTCATTGTTCATCTTCCGATGAAAACCATAGCTGGATAACCCCAGCTCTGCTGCTATCCACCCTTTTTTCAAACCGGATCGTTTGATCTCCTCTTTCAGCCGAACCGTATCCGTCATACCTGCCCTCCCTTGTTGTAGTCATTTCGTCTACACCATTATCATACTCCTATGTTTCACTTTTGTCAACAGACTTTCCGAAAATTGTTGAACTTTTATCTACAATGTGGTATAATATCATTATGGAGGTGATCCTATGGAAATAGGTCAGATCATTAAACGGAGGCGGGAGGAGCTTGGCATTTCCCAGGAGGAACTGGCGTTAAAGGCAGGCTACAAATCCCGCTCTTCCATTAATAAAATCGAGGTTGACGGCCGGGGGCTTCCCCAGTCAAAGATAGAGGCGATTGCAAAAGCATTAAAGACCACCCCCACTTATTTAATGGGCTGGGAGAATGATACTGCTTCTGCGTTCGATTATGTCAATAACTGTTTTGGTGTTGATGCCGGGGAGATGTTACAGAATTTCAACCGCATGAATGAAAAGGGTCAAAAAGAAGCGTTAAAGCGTGTCAGGGAAATGGTACACATACCTGAATACATCAAAGAGCCAAGTAATATAAGAACCATTCGTCCTAAGGACAAGTCTTATCTTTTACCCGTGGCCTCTCATGAAAGAACGGACATTGAAGTGACCGAAGACATGAAGAGACACGATGATGCATTTTTTGATGAATAATATTAACTCGCTGGGGTGATTTATTTTGAATTATGAAGCATTGATTGAAGAAGCTGAATTAGTTGGAATTACGATTAAAGAAAGGCCGCTTAAGGCCAATGATGGTCGGATCAGGGGGGAGAAAATCCTGATCCGGCAGAATATGCCGGACTGCAAAAAGGCCTGCGTCCTGGCAGAGGAACTTGGACATTATTACACCACCGTAGGAGATATTTCAGATCAGTCTGAAGTTTCCAATCAGAAGCAGGAGCGAACTGCAAGACTTTGGGCCTATAATAAGATGATTACCTTAGATAAACTGGTAGCGGCTAAGGATGCGGGATGCCGAAATGGTTATGAGATTGCTGAATATCTAGATGTAACCGAAGATTTTTTATATGAAGCCATTCATTGCTACCAGGCAAAGTACGGCAAGGGGTTCCAAAAGGACGATTACCTGATTCTTTTTGAACCATTTAATATTTATAAGTTAATGGATTGAAGCATGTTCTCTCTCCTCACAGGGTTTCGTTACATATACTATCCAGAGGTGATGTCTTTATGCAGTCCTGTGAACTTGTCTTGTTCATATCCTCTTTGGCGTGTTGCATTGCCAAAGACAAGACCGATGAGGAAATCGCACTGCTGAGCTGCATTTTTTCACAGCTTGGTGATACCCTGGGAACAATCTCCGCGCAGGAGGCGTTATGCTGCTGTGATGATGACGATGATGATAAAGATCCATGCTGTTGCGAAGATTAAGACCAGAGGCTTGTGTCGATAAGAACACGCCCAAAAAGGAGCTGTCACAAAATAAATAGTGATGGGAAAGAATACTTAATATAATACAAATGACGCGAAAATACGCCTTGAAACGGAACTTTCAAGACGTATTTTTTGTAAACTTCCTTAATACTTTTTGGTAATCAATAGCTCCACTGCCATTCGATCTCCCAAACGTCCGGTTTTTACCGATTCCTCCGCATCCACGCAAAGATCAACATAGGAAAGTATATCTTCCTTGGTAAATGATCTTGCCTGAGGCATCAGCTTTCCTGCTGCAAAGGGAGGAATCTTAAGCTTGGAAGCAATACCTGCTTTATCCATCCCTTTTCCCATCAGCTCCTTTACCTGTAGTAACTGGTTGAACTGTCTTGCAATGAGAAATAGAATCCTCATAGGAGGCTCTTTTAAGGTCAGCAGATCCTCATATAAATCCATAGCTTTTCTTGTCTGTCTGTTTACAATGGCAGCCACCATATCAAAAATCTTATTGGTGACCCGCTCGGTACAAATCGTCTCCACATCTTGCGCCTCGATGACCTCACGTCCTAAGGTATAGCTGATCAGCTTTTCTAATTCCATCTTGATATTTTCCATATCATCTCCGGTTTTATGAAGAAACAGCTCCATGGTATTTCCAGTGATTTTTTTTCCTTCTCTGGCAAGAATGGTGCCTGCCCATTTGGCAAGCTGATTTAAATCCTGACGCTCCATTTCACAGGCATATCCGATTTCCTTCACCTTTTTAAACATCTTGCTCCGCTTGTCCACCTCTGATTCCACAAAAATAATACAGGTGGTTTCCGGAACCTGAGGCAGATAAGTAGTCAGTTCCTCTGACGGGCTTTTGAAAAATCCGCTGTCCTCAACAAGAATCAACCGCTTATCCGCGAAAAACGGCATGGTGTCTGACAAGCTGATAAGCTCCCTCACATCAATTCCTTTTCCTTCAAACTGATTGAAATTAACGATATCGCCTTGTGTGATGGAAGCCTTTAGCTGATTTTTATAGCTGTTCTTTAAAAATACTTCTTCCCCATATAATAAATAAACCGATTTAAAGCGGTTTTCTTTTATATCCTGAGCTAACGTCTGCATGGTATATCCTCTCTTCTTTCCTTCTATTATTATACCCATAGAATCACTCCTCGTCAACGAACCCGGAAAAATGAATGTCTTGTCCGTCAGTCCACAGACGAATCGCTCCGTTTTTGGCTGTTTCAAATACACGGACCCGCCTCTCTTCCAATCGATCCATTACTTCCTGATGAGGATGTCCATACGTATTATTTTCCCCATAGGAGATGACTGCCCAACTGGGAGAAACCACATCAAGAAATGCCCCGCAGGACGAATATTTAGAGCCATGGTGAGCAGTTTTCAGCACATTAATCTGAGATAACTGACTCCTGTAACGCTCCAGAAGCTGCATCTCTCCTTTTTCTCCCATATCTCCGGTAAATAACATATGACAATCTCCAAAGTCCATTTTGAGAACTTCAGACTGTTCATTTACATTATCAGGAGTATCCTTAATTTCTGGATAAAGGCATGAAATCTCTAAGCCTTCCACTTGAAATGTCTCTCCGGCAGCTAAATATCTTACTTTCGTTCCTCTCCTGTTTGCCAGTGACTCAAGGTTTTGTATTGCTTCATCTTCTTTGCCATGGTAAGGAAGCAGGATGGTTTTTATGGATACGTCTTTGCTTTCTTCCAGCAGAAAACGAACACCACTGATATGATCTAGATCTCCATGGCTGACAAAGGCATAGTCAATGGCTGGAACCCCCAGGTTTTTAAGGCACGGCTCCAGGGTATATTGACCAAGAGCCTTTTTTGATGAACTTCCCCCATCTATGAGCACGGAAGAGGTTCCGGTGCGAAGAAGAATTCCATCTCCCTGCCCTACGTCCAGGAAAGTAGCTTCCAATCCATTTACGGGCGCTGGTTTAAAGAACAGGATACTGCTTCCATAGATAAAGAATAAAAGCAAAAGGCGTATTGAGGTAGAGTGGAACCTTGGTTTTTCTTCCTTCTTCCCAGGGTTCGTATTAGTTGTGATAGAAAAGAGAATAAAAAGAGCTGATAAAAAGAAAAGATAGGCTAGAATCCGCTTAGAATCTGGTCTTCCAAAGGTCAGATTATAATAGGGAAGCTTTTCTATACATCTGCAAGCAAACTCATAGAAAATAAGAATGTAATTTCCCAGACCTGCTGCCGCTGTTCCAAGAATCGGACAGATACTGCCAATAAATATGACAGCCAAACCAGAATATACCACCGCATCCATAAGAGGTATGGCTATAAAATTTAGTAAGATCCCGTAGAGGGGCAGCTGATAGAAATGATAAAGAATAACCGGAAGTGTGGCTAACTGTATGGCAATGGATGTTGCTATCCCCTTCACAAGTGGTCTGTCGTCCCCCACCCACTTTACCATCATTGGCATGATTCCTCCAATGGCAAATACGGCACCAAAGGATAACTGCACACCTCCCTGCATCAGGATTAGTGGAGATTGAAGCCCTAAAAGTAGGAGGGCTAAGGCTGCGGAACAAAGAAGATCATAAGTCCTTCCAAGATAGGAGGCTAAAAATGCTATGATCATCATAATTACGGCTCTTAAAACAGACGGTGAACCTCCGGTCAGGATTCCATAAAGAATGACTGCCACAGAACTGACCCCACCTGCAAAACCATAGGAAAGCCCAGTTTTTCTAAGTATCCGGTAAAAGAAAAGTCCGATTACCGACATATGCATTCCGCTGATAGCTAAAAGATGGGCAATGCCATTCTTCTGATAAAGATCATTGATCTCCTTTGGTATTCCTTCCTTATCACCAATGACAGCGGCTACAAAGATTCCGGCTTCCTTTTCCCCTGTGAGCCTGTAAAATATCCCTATAATCCACAGCTTAACCTGACGGATTCCTTCAAGAACAGGATCCTTCCGGCTATCCAGGATGAAAATTCCTTCGCCATATAGCTTCATATCCAGATCCATTACCTGATAGAAGGATTTAGAATCAAACTCACCTGGATTCCTGGCTCTGGAAAAGAGCTCTCCCTCACCTCGGACCAAGACCTTCTGCCCAACCAAAAGTGTATGAAGGCCAGCACTATTGCCACGTTTCTCCCGCTCAGAGATATCCTTTACCGTCACCATAAGGCCTTTCACAGATACCCCCTCGTCGCTTCGTTTTCCTTTATCCCCCAGCTTCCAGACCTTGTTATCCTTACATATGACCTTTAAGGTCCCATCTTTTTCCTCCAGTGTTGAAATTCTTCCCTCTGCTTCCACAAAGGTCTTCGAAAGGCTTTTGGCGCATTCCTCTCTCCTTGTCCAGTCTCTGTCATATTTACAAGTCCAGGCCATACCCAGATAGAAAAAAATGAGAGGCACAAACACCCAACGGGTATCTTTGCCTCTCCAATAACCATAAAGAATCATTCCGGCAGCAAAAAAAGCCGGAATCAAAAGCCATGATGTCAGAGCCAGCAAAGCGGCAGTCTCTCCAAGTACAAATCCCCCTGCGATCAGACATAATGGGCGTTTTATTGTTGTTTTCCTCCTGTTTCGGTTTCCGTTTCTCCTTCTTTCTCTGTTCCTGCATTCTCCGCGTTATAATCCAGGTTACGCTCAAACAGCTGATTTAAGGAAATGGAATCCCGGAACATAAATTCCTGAGAGCCATTAACCGTGATCTGCACCTTGTTTATAGAGGTCACAGCAGCCAGAGAGTTTACGATGGAGTAAATAGGAATGTACTCTTTCACTTCCAGAGTATTATTTAAAAATGTGGAATCAAAATTGATATAACAAACATTATCGTTTACCGATACATTTAACAGCTTTGTTTCCTTTGGAAGCGTGGGATTCATTCCCACACGGCTGGGACCGGCAATGAGCTGTTCTACAATCAGCTTCTCCAAGGAGGTATTCACGCTGTGAACCACCTCTCTGGTCTCCCTTTCCAGCTTATCTCCTGTGCCATTTGCAAAATATAGCACAAGCTCTGTCTTTTCATAGGAGTTAACGTTGCTGATGTTATCAATAAAATCTGAATTGGCCATGGGCCTTACTGGACTTCCTGCGCTATCCATAAGGGGCTGATCTGCGGTGTAGACTGCAACATAATCTACTCCCTTGATCTGGGTCAGTGTCCTTACCAGGGACGCTCTGCAAAGGATCTCCCTGGTGCTGTTCATCATGGAATAATTGTTGTCAAAATACAGATAGAGGACCTTATCCTCCAGCTTGTATTTTTCAAATCCTACCTTGTCCGGAACAGCGGCCTGACGGTCCAAATCCTTTGGTACCGTTTTTAACTGTTCCATGAGTTTTACGATTTCCCAATCTAACTGGGTATCATCACTTTCAGACGTTTTTTCAGGCATGGTATAATCCTGAGGCTCCAGTCTCGTCATTGCCGAATTTAAGTAATAAATCTTATATACGTTACCAGTTGTATCTCCTCCTATATCCCTTCTTCCCTTGCATCCTGTCAAGAAGAGAAGGCAGACCAGGAGGAGAAATACCATAAATTTTTGTTTCTTCATATGACTCCTCCTGTTTCTATGAAATATAGGTAAGAGGAATTCGCACCGTAAAGGTTGTTCCCTCTCCGTCCTTGCTTTGAAGCTTTAAGGCTCCCTGGTGCATTAATATAATCTTCTTTGTAATAGAAAGGCCAAGGCCGGTTCCGCCGGTTTCTCTGGATCTCGCTTTATCTACCCGGTAGAACCGTTCAAATACATGCTCCTGAAATTCCTCCGGGATACCAATGCCGGAGTCAGCCACCTTAACATAGAAAAACTTGTGGTCTGCATCCAAGGTTACACGAACCCAGCCGCTTTCAATATTATACTTAATAGCATTTTCCACAAGATTACTGAGAGCCAGGGACAGCTTCATCTCATCTACATCAGCCGTCACCTCTCGGATGCTCTCAAAAATCAGCTCCACATTTCGTTTTCCTGCAATGGGTCTCAGCCTTTTTAAGATCAGCTCCAAAAGCCCATTGATATTCACCTGGGCGATGTTTAAATTGCCCCCAGATGTCTTATCCATTCGAACAAGAGCCAGCAGGTCGTCGATAATCTTGCTTTCCCGCTCGATTTCCACAGAAATATCACCCATGAATTCCCTGTAAAGCTCCACCGGAGCATCCTCCATCCCTATGAGAGAATCTGCAAGCACCCGAATGGAGGTAATAGGCGTTTTAAGCTCATGGGAAACGTTAGATACAAATTCTTCCCTGGACTGGTCCACTGCTTTTAGCTTCTTTAAAGTCTGATTGATGGAATCTGTAATTTCCATGGTCTCTTTGTATGCATGAGAGCTGATTGGCTCATCCATATTTCCTTCGGAAGCACGATTTAACAGACGTTGAAGGTCTCTAAATGGCTTCATGACCAGCTTAGCCAAAATGACCGCTATAATGGCCAGAATGGATATAATCATTATATTCAGTAAGGATCCTTTTTCCGATACCTGGGAAACCCGGTTAAGAAGATCTTCCGTGGAAGCAGTTACTATCATGACACCGTCAATCTCTTTATCCTGACTGTTGGAATAGATTGGAATGGTAAGAGCAGAATATCGCTTTTCAGAATTGTATTTGTTACTGTTTTCCCCTCCAAAGCACCGAATTACCTCTTCTGACACATTAATTTTACCAAGGGATAAGGAAAACGTATCTCTAATGATACGAAAGCTACGGTTTACAATCACGATTCTTCCATTAAACATATCTGCTTTCACAGACATCTCATTATCCAGGAGAGGATCCTTTGGTTCCGAGGTAAGATATCCGCTCCTGGTCATCTTATTGCTTAATATCCAGCACTGGTTTTGAATATCCTGCATTCTGGAATCAATGAGATTCTGCTTATAAGAGCCCAGCATCACCGGACTCTGGATAAATACAGGTATACTGCCAATGAGCAAAAAAGCAAGAATTAAGGTGGCTCTCAGGCTAATGGTGTGTTTCATCTTAAAAAACTTTAACGGAAACATCGTCCCGCACCTCCTACATGATCTCCTGTCATAGTTCCAGCTTTTTTGTACAGGTGATAGCAAGAGCACCAGGGCCAATGTGGCAGGAAATGCTTAAGGATAAATGATCCACATAAATCTCACCGGTCTCTGGAAATATTTCTTCCAGCTCCTGTTTAAATTCCAGTGCAGCTGCTTCATTATGGGAATGAACTACAGCTATGCTGGTACGAATCCCTTTGGGGTCTGAAAAGCGTTCTTCCATATCCTTTTTGGCAGCGGCAATCATCATGCTCTTAGCCTGTTTTGTGGTTCTTGCCTTTGCAAAGGCATCCAGCTTCTCTCCCTGAATGGTAAGAACTGGCTTGATTCTAAGAAAGGAACCAAGAAGGGCGGCTGCCGGGGTGATTCTTCCACCCTTTTTTAAATATTCCAGGGTATCCAGAGTAATATAGATGGTGGAATCCATCTTCGTTTCTTCCAGTTTTTCTTTAATGGCACTGCCGCTCATACCGGCATCTGCCATTCTTTTTGCCTCCAGGGCTGACTCTCTTAATGTAACGGAGATTCTCTGGTTATTGACTACAAACACCTTACCCTCGTAATCTTCCGCAAGCATCATAGCAGTCTGGCAGGAGCTGCTTAAACCGCTTGACATGGGAATGTGAACCACTTCATCGTGGTCTTCCAGAAGCTTATTCCAGACATCCATAAGGTCTGCAGGAGACGGCTGTGAGGTGGAAATATCCACTCCCTCCTCCAGCTTTTCATAAAATTCATCTTGAGTTAATGTGATATCTTCATAATATGTCTCTCCGCCCATCATAAAAGGCATTGGTATCACATGAATTCCAGCTTCCTCTCCCTGCTTTTGGGTGATTCCGCTGTTGCTGTCAGTTAATATTGCTACTTTCATTTCCGTTCTCCTTTATTCCTCTAACTCAGCTTCCGCCCCTGTGTCCTTTACAGAGGTATAAAGCTGATAATACATGCCCTGTTTGGCAAGAAGCTCTTCGTGGCTTCCTTCTTCTATGATTCTGCTGTCTGACAGAACCAGGATCCTGTCAGCATTCTGTATGGTTGTAAGACGATGGGCAATGGTAAGAGTGGTACGTCCTGAGGACAAACGCTCCAGGGACTGAGATACCAGGTGTTCACTTTCATTATCCAGAGCTGAGGTAGCCTCATCAAGAATCAGAACCGGAGGATTCTTTAAAAATACTCTGGCAATGCTGATTCTCTGCTTCTGTCCTCCAGAGAGCTTAACCCCTCGTTCTCCTACGTAAGTATCATAACCATCTTTTAAGCCCAGAATGAACTCATGAGCTCCGGCAAGCTTCGCTGCCTCATACACGGCTTCCCTTGACGCACCTGGGTGACCGTATTCAATATTTTCAAAAACAGTACCGGAGAACAGGTATACATCCTGCTGAACCACACCCACAGCGTTACGCAGACTCTCCAGCGTCACCGTTTTTATCTCCTGACCGTCGATCCATATGCTTCCTTCTGTTGGATCATAAAAGCGGGGAAGGAGGTTGCATAATGTTGTCTTTCCACCGCCGGAAGGGCCAACCAAAGCGACCTTTTCCCCTGGTCTAATGGACAGATTAATATGGCTCAGCACCGGATTGTGATCATCGGGATATTCAAAGGAAACATTTTTAAATTCAATGCTGCCCTTTACGTCATGAAGAGGAACCGCTCCTTCCTCATCAAAAATGTCCACATCTGCATCCATTAACTCCATGAACCGCTCAATACCTGTCATACCTCTCTGGAACTGCTCCGCAAACTCAATGATTCTTCTTATAGTGGAAAGAAGAGCGGTCACGTAAAGAGTATACGCAACTAAATCTCCCGGTTCAATCAGGCCCTTGATCATAAAAAGACCGCCTGCTACAATGACTACCACATACATCAGGCCGTCAAACATGCGAATGGTATTCTGGAATGCAGCCATGTATTTGTAGGTTTTCCTTTTGATTTTAAGAAACTCCATATTGTCCTGGGTAAACTTTTCTATCTCAATCTTTTCGTTGGCAAATGCCCGGACTACCCGGTTGCCTAGAAGACTGTCTTCAATTCTTGCATTCAACTCACCAATATGATTTCTCTGATGTTTAAAGGCCCGTTTTACCTGAAGATTAAAGTAGATACAGGAAGCCCCCATGACTGGAATCAGGACGAAAATAAGTACAGTCAGCGGCAGGTTAATTCTTGATAAAATAATAAACGATACCACTGTCTTTAAAAATGCAATGAAAAACTCTTCCGGACAATGGTGGGAAAACTCTGTTACTTCAAATAAGTCACTGGTGATTCTGGACATGATCTGTCCGATTTTCGTATTATTAAAATAGTTATCTGATAGCTTCTGCAAATGGGAAAAGGCATCCTGCCTCATGTCCGTTTCAATGGCGGCTCCCATCACATGACCCGTATATGCCATATAAAAGCTGGCCAATCCATCAATGATTCTAAGTCCAAAATAAACGAGGCCAATGGTCACAATGGTCTTAGCAGATAAAGAAGCCAGATCCCGAAGTCCCTGATTTGTAATGTAACGTAAAATAAGCGGTAATACCATCTCGCAGATGGTTGTCAGTGATGCACAGAACAAGTCCATAATCATCACTTTCGTGTATTTCTTATAGTAAGGCACAAAGCGTTTCAGCAATACGCCTGTCTTCATCTCTTTTTCTTTCATATAATCCTCTACTCTGTAATTCGAATGCTATTAATCAGTTTCAAAGCCCAATCCTTTTCTCCCGGGCTTCTGCTGATTATATTTATGTTCATGCGTTGATCCCCGTAAATTACCTGGGCTGACACCCCATAGAGAATTTCTCCCTTTTTATCCTCCGGTTCATAAAATGCTGCACGTGCTCTTGCTTCCCCCACTTTAAAATCCATGAGTTCTTCTACCGTCCCCTGTTCAAACCACTGCTTTTTAAATTCCGCCTCCCGTCCCTCAAAGACGGCAGCATAAATATAATAATCATGTCCCCCATACTTAGGACCATCATAATAATGATCCATGATTCCCTGATCCACTTCATCGTATAAGAAATTTCCAGGAAGTCCAAAGGTCATGTTTCCAATCTTACGGTAAACCATATGCTTCCTGCATCCAATGGAATCCTCAGACAGAAGTACAGCATCCGTAACCTCCACCGGCGTATGGTGATCAAGGTTGCATACCTCTAAATATTCCTCTTTGGGAAATGGAATTTTATCGTCCATGGATCTGGCTGTTTCCAGAAGCTTTATAATCTCACGGTTAATCTGTTTATCCAGCCTGCTGCGCTCAGAAGGCATGAAATAACAAAACTGGTTAAGCAGTACCAGTGCACTGTTTCGATAGAACCAGGCATCCTTTTCTATTTCGTTCCACACAAAAAAGTCTCTGGCAAATGCAACGCTTAGGCCGGAGTTTGCCATGCCTTTTAATTCCTTGAATGAAAATGCCCGGATATGGGTAATCAGCTTTTCTTCCTGTCTCTCCGGTATGTAATAGACCGCAGGCCAGCAAAACATATATTCTTCGTTTTCATTCCATCCGGATACAAGATCCACCAGATCCGAAAACCACTGATAGAAATATTTCTGGCGCATGGCAAGAAAATCTCTCTTCACAAAATACCCCGTACGGTCCTCAACCTTAAGCTTAAGTTTTTCTTTCCCTGCAAGCCGCTCCAGAAATTCTATGACAGCAACATGAAAGCCTGGTCCGGCAATATTCGTCTGGCTTTCTCCCTGCAGCTTATTCTTGTTCCATTGAAACCAGATGAAACCTTCCGGACAGAGCTGGACCAGCAAAAAACCTTCCATCCGATAGCAATGATACCCCATTTCCTTTATCAGGCTTTTCGTCATTCGCTCCGCATTTTGGGCATTCCAGTTCACCCCGGAAAATAATTTTTTCTTTGGTTCCAAAGTAAATCTGATACGAATACTCATCTGAAACCCTTCCTAACATATCTTTATCTATTCTATCGTATTTCTGTTAGAAATGGAAGCCCAAAACGAGTTTGGACAGATATAAATTTCCAGGCAGTGAAAGGAGGGCTCTCCAGATTCCCCCTGGAAAGCCCTCTTTTTTACTATGCTTTATTTTACAAGCAATGATTTTCCTGTCATCTCCTCTGGCTGCTTCATTCCCAAAAGCTCAATGAGAGTCGGAGCAATATCTGCAAGGCATCCGCCTTCTCTCAGCTTATAGGAAGGATCTGCATTTACCAGAATGAATGGAACTGGATTTGTGGTATGAGCCGTAAATGGTTCTCCGGTCTCATAATCCAGAAGCTGCTCTGCATTTCCATGGTCCGCGCAGATAAATAATGCGCCGCCGGTTTCCTTAATGGCATCAACCGTCTCGCCAACGCATGCATCCACGGTTTCAATGGCCTTAATGGCAGCAGCCTCAATTCCTGTATGACCAACCATATCAGGATTTGCAAAGTTCACAATAATTACATCGTATTTACCGGAACGAATGGCGCCTGTAAGTTTTTCACAAACAACAGGAGCGCTCATCTCAGGCTGTAAATCATAGGTGGCAACCTTTGGTGACGGAACTAAAATACGGTCTTCTCCTTCATTTGGCTCTTCTACGCCGCCATTAAAGAAGAAGGTTACATGGGCATATTTCTCAGTCTCTGCAATTCTAGCCTGAGTCATATGATTGTCAGCAAGGAATTGTCCAAAGGTATTGGTAATGGATTCCTTCTTAAATGCCACCAGCTTATTTTTAATGGTCTCATCATAGTTGGTGAAGCAGACAAAGGTCAGATGGAGGCGCTTCTCTCTCTCAAATCCTTTAAATTCGTCGTCACAGAAAGCTCTTGTCAGCTCTCTTGCACGGTCAGGGCGGAAGTTAAAGAAGATTACTGAATCATGGTCTGATACCACTGCCAGCGGCTTTCCACCCTCTGTTACTACAAGGGGCTCAACAAATTCATCGTAAACTTCCTTATCATAAGATGCCTGGATTCCAGCTACTGCAGATTCAGCATAGTTTCCTTCTCCCTTCGTGAGCGCACGGTAGGCACGTTCTACACGGTCCCAGCGGTTATCACGGTCCATGGCGTAATAACGTCCGGATACAGATGCTACTTTGCCTACTCCAAGCTCTTTCATCTTCGCTTCCAGTGCCTCTACAAAGCCTTTTCCGGAAGCAGGAGGAGTATCGCGGCCATCTAAGAAGCAGTGTACATAAACGTTTTCAAGTCCGCTTCTTTTTGCAAGCTCCAGTAAGCCGTAGATGTGGGTATTATGGCTGTGTACACCACCATCTGATACCAGTCCCCACATATGAAGAGCGGAGTTATTCTTTTTACAGTTTTCAACTGCCTGTAAAAATTCCTGTATTTCAAAGAAATCGCCGTCTGCAATGGATTTTGTTATTCTTGTCAGCTCCTGGTATACGATGCGTCCGGCACCCATATTTAAATGTCCTACCTCTGAGTTGCCCATCTGTCCTTCCGGAAGTCCAACAGAAAGACCGCTTGCATATCCTTTTACATAAGGACACTGGCTCATTAACTGGTCCATGATGGGAGTTCTTGCTTCACAGACAGCATTATGGTCACAGTTATCATTTAATCCATAACCATCAAGTATCATTAATACAACTGGTTTTTTGCTCATAACTAGTTTCTCCTTTTCATTATGCTTTCACAAAACAGATGTTGAGAAAAAAACTGCCGACTCATGGCATGATCATATGGAGTCGGCAGCATTCTTTATTTGTTATAATTAACAATGGAACCAAACTCAGGCTTTAAGGAAGCCCCTCCAACCAAACCGCCGTCAATGTCAGGCTGTGCAAACAGCTCAGGTGCGCTGGCTGCAGATACGGAACCGCCATATTGAATGCGAATGGCAGCAGCGGTTGCTTCATCATAGATTTCACCGATGCAGACACGGATAGCACTGCAGACCTCCTGAGCCTGCTCAGTCGTTGCTACCTTGCCGGTACCAATGGCCCAGATTGGCTCATAAGCGATGACTGCTTCTTTTGCCTGATCTGCGGTTACATTTAAAAATGCAATCTTGATCTGCTGGCGGATCCAGTCAAGTGTGATGCCCTGCTCTCTCTGGGTTAAGGATTCTCCGCAGCATACGATTGGGGTAATGCCGTATTCAAATGCCTTTAATACTTTTTTATTCACAGTCTCATCGGATTCTGCAAAATATTCTCTTCGCTCAGAATGGCCGATTACCACGTATTTAACCCCTGCATCCTTTAACATGGCAGGAGAAATCTCACCGGTATAAGCCCCCTTATCCTCATAATACATGTTTTCAGCACCAATATTAATATTGGAACCCTTTGCTGCTTCCATGGCCGGAATGATATCAATGGCCGGCACACAGAAAATAACATCCACCTCGTCGTTTGCTACCAGAGGTTTCAATGTATTTACAAGCTCAACCGCCTCGGTTGGCGTCATATTCATCTTCCAGTTTCCTGCTATGATTTTTTTTCTAGACATACGATTACCCTTCCTTTTTCTACACTCAAAGCCCGGACGCTCACCGCCCGGGCCGGTATCTTTTCTTATTTGTTGTCAGCTGCTGCTACGCCTGGCAGTTCTTTTCCTTCCAGGAACTCTAAGGATGCACCGCCACCAGTAGAGATATGAGTCATCTTATCTGCAAATCCAAGTCTCTTCACTGCATTTACAGAATCACCACCGCCGATTACGGTAGTTGCATCGCTGAGTGCTGCAACAGCACGGCATACCTCTAAAGTACCTTCTGCGAAATTGGAGAACTCGAAAACGCCCATCGGTCCGTTCCATACAACGGTCTTTGCGCCTGCTAAAGCGTCTTTAAAAAGTTCGATGGACTTTGGTCCGATATCAAAGCCTGACCAGCCTGCTTCAATGGTCTCAACCACTTTTCTCTCTGTATCGTTAGAGAATTCCTTACCAATTACATTATCAACCGGAAGAAGAAGCTTCACGCCTTTTTCTTTCGCTTTTTCAATCATCTCTAATGCATAATCAAGCTTATCTTCTTCACATAAAGAATTGCCGATTTCTTTGCCCTGAGCTTTTGCAAAGGTATAAGCCATACCGCCGCCGATGATTAAGGTATCAACCTTATCGAGCAGGTTATTGATTACGTTAATCTTATCAGAAACCTTAGCTCCTCCCAGGATAGCCACGAAAGGACGTACCGGATTCTCAACTGCCTGACCTAAGAACTTGATCTCTTTTTCCATCAGGTAACCAACTACATTGGTAGATGTATACTTTGTTACCCCTACGTTAGAGCAGTGAGCTCTGTGAGCGGTACCAAATGCATCGTTAACAAAAATGCCGTCGCTGAGCGCTGCAAGCTCTTTTGCATAAGCTTCTGCATTCTCGTCTTTGCCGTATTTTGTCTCTTCCACTCTGTAACGGGTATTCTGAAGTAAAAGAACTTCACCGTCCTTTAATTCAGCAGCGACCTTCTGTGTCTCAGGTCCTGTTACCTGTGGATCGTTTACGAATTTAACTGTCACGCCAAGTCTCTCGCTTAATGCAGGAGCTACTGGCTCTAATGAAAGCTCTGGAAGCGGCTCGCCCTTTGGCTTCCCTAAATGAGAGCAGAGAATGACTCTTGCGCCCTGGTCTAATAACTTCTTTATGGTCGGAATAGCTCCGTCAATACGGTTAAAGTTCTGGATCACTCCATCCTTTAACGGTACATTAAAATCGCAACGAACTAATACTTTCTTTCCCTGTAATCCGGATAAATCGTCAACTGTTTTCTTATTAAGCATGCTAATAATGCTCCTTTCCATTATGGTGTATACAATATAATTACAAAATAATAAAAGGGCCCGGTCCTCAACGACCGGACCCTTCTTGGATCATTAGCCTAATTCAGCAAAGTACTTAATTGTACGAACCATCTGGCTTGTATAGGAATTCTCGTTGTCATACCAGGAAACAACCTGTACCTGATATAAATCATCACCGATCTTGGAAACCATTGTCTGTGTGGAATCAAACAGAGAACCGAATCTTGTACCGATAACATCAGAAGATACGATCTCGTCTTCGTTGTAGCCGAAGGACTCGCTTGCTGCTGCCTTCATAGCTGCATTGATTCCGTCTTTTGTTACATTTGCGCCCTTAACAACTGCTGTTAAGATTGTAGTGGAACCTGTAGGAACCGGAACACGCTGAGCGGAACCGATTAACTTGCCGTTTAACTCAGGAATAACTAAACCGATTGCTTTTGCAGCACCAGTAGAGTTAGGAACGATGTTTGCAGCTCCTGCTCTTGCTCTTCTTAAGTCGCCTTTTCTATGAGGTCCGTCAAGGATCATCTGATCACCAGTGTAAGCATGAATGGTGCTCATGATACCAGACTGGATCTCTGCATAATCGTTAAGAGCCTTAGCCATAGGTGCTAAGCAGTTAGTTGTACAGGAAGCAGCAGAGATGATCTTGTCATCAGCTGTTAATACGTTCTCATTTACGCTGTAAACGATGGTAGGAAGATCGTTGCCTGCTGGAGCAGAGATAACAACTTTCTTAGCGCCTGCATCGATATGAGCCTGAGACTGTGCTTTAGAGCAGTAGAAACCGGTACACTCTAAAACTACATCTACACCAATTTTGCCCCAAGGAAGGTTTGCAGCATCTTTCTCAGCGTAAATTTTAATGTTCTTACCATCAACAGTGATAGAATCTTCAGAAGCTTCAACTGTATGAGCATTCTCGCCGTAGTATCCAGCGTATCCACCCTGTGCAGTGTCATATTTTAATAAATGTGCTAACATCTTTGGATCTGTTAAATCGTTGATTGCTACTACTTCATAGCCTTCTGCGCCAAACATCTGTCTGAAAGCAAGACGGCCAATACGTCCGAAACCATTAATTGCAACTTTTACTGCCATAATTCAATTCCTCCTAAGAATAAAATTAATGTGATTGTTAAATAATAATCAACTACCTTTTATTTTACCTAATATCCCAATAAATAGCAAGTCCTTTTTTTATTTTTCTCTTTTCCTCAAGTGCTATTTGTTATCTTCCCAAATAGAGGAAAAAGCCTTGTAAAAAGATCATTTATCCTCATAAGTGATGGATAAATATGATAAAAAGACTTATCTTATCCTATTATAATTCTGCTTTTCTTAATTATACATATTATTATGAAAACACATATTTTTTATTCCTTTGGCCTAACTATTATTTTCTTTTGATTTTTGCGATATTTGTAAACTTTTGTCTTAATTTATATAAAACAGACGGTTCTGTCCGTTGCTTTTCTACCCTTATTTGATTATAATTAATTTACTTTTGAAAGGAGACCTTCATGCTGCCAGATTATCATTTTCATACTATTTTTTCAGGAGACTCCGAAACACCAGTGAGGGAACAGCTTAATCAGGCTATTTCGCTTGGAATGAAATCACTCTGTGTTACAGACCATCATGATTATGATGTGGATTCCCCCATAGATTTTACCCTTGATTTAGACCGGTACTTTGAAACCATGATCCGGTTAAAAGAGGAATATAAAAACAAGCTGGAACTTCGCATTGGCATCGAGCTTGGGCTCCAGACTCATTTGGAAGAATATTTTAAAAATCTACTTTCTACCTATCCTATTGATTTTGTCATCGGCTCCACCCATTTCATCAATCGAAAGGACGCGGTCTATCCCGAATTTTTCCAGGGAAGAACAGAGGAAGAAGCATATCTTCACTATTTCCAGGTCACACTGGATAATGTAAAGAATTTAAGTACGTTTGACGTGGCAGGGCATTTGGATTATATTGTTCGATATGGACCTAATAAGGCTGATTTTTATAACTATGATACGTATCAGGATCTTTTTGATGAGATTTTAAAAGCCATCATTAAAAAAGGCAGAGGAATTGAATGCAATACAGCCGGATACCGGAAAGGAATCAACCAGCCAAATCCAGGACCGGAAATTATAAAGCGCTACCGGGAGCTGGGGGGAGAAATTATAACCATCGGATCGGACGCACATATTCCGGAGGATTTAGGAGCAGATTTTCACAGGGCAAAAGAGCTTCTGCGTTCTGCCGGATTCACCTATTACACGGAATTTAAAGAACGCAGGCCGGAATTTAAGCCTTTATAAACATACGAGAACCAGAATTGGAGAAAAATTATGAATGTATTTGACATCGTTGGTCCTGTTATGATCGGCCCTTCCAGCTCCCATACTGCGGGTGCTGCCAGGATCGGAAAAACAGCCGCTATGCTTTTAGGCGCCCCCATTGCCAAAGCGGATATCCTGTTTCACGGCTCTTTTGCTAAAACCTACAGGGGACACGGTACGGATAAAGCCATCGTCGGCGGTATTTTAAAACTGGATCCCTGGAATCCGGGAATCAGAACCAGCATAGAAACCGCAGAAAAAATGGGCATTGAAATCATGTTTCGGACCGGAACCATTGAAAATGCCCACCCAAACACAGCCCTGATTACCCTGACCTCGGAGAAAGGAAAGACCATATCCGTACAGGGGGCTTCCATTGGAGGAGGCAACATTGTCATCACCAAGGTAAATGATATGGAGGTTTATTTTACCGGGCAGAAGACAACCTTAATCGTCATGCACCAGGATGTTCCCGGAATCATTGCTCACGTAACCAACCTGGTGGCAGCAGGAAATGCCAACATCTGCAATTTCCGCTTAAACCGGGAAGAAAAAGGAGGCCTGGCCATTATGACCCTTGAAATGGACTCTGATTTCGATAGTTCCCTGGTCAAACAGGTGAAAGCCATTCCTTTTGTATATAATACCATACTGTTAAAATTAAATTAATCTCTGCTACTTTAATAAACCTAACAGGGACACAGTCATTTAGGAGAAACTCATGAAACTGAAATACAACTCTGTGG
Source organism: Clostridium sp. 12(A) (assembly GCA_000526575.1). GTDB lineage: Bacteria > Bacillota > Clostridia > Lachnospirales > Lachnospiraceae > Lacrimispora > Lacrimispora xylanolytica. The sequence continues at coordinate 2,132,757 of JAGI01000002.1, forward strand.
AAGAACTGGTTAACGCCGCACTCTCTTCCAACCAAAAAATATCACAAATCGTACTTACAGAACAGGCGGAGGATATGGAGCTTCCCGAGGAAACCGTCTATGAGACCATGGAAAAAAGCTTTGATGTCATGAGGCAGTCCGTTGAAAATGGAATGGATGCTGATCTTCGCTCTCCCAGCGGATTATCGGGAGGAGCTGCTGCTAAACTTAAAAAAGCAGTGGATGAAGGCCGGAATCATTATGGTCATCTCCTTGGAAATGCCATCAGTATGGCTCTTGCCGTAACAGAATACAACTCCTGTATGGGACAGATTGTGGCTGCACCAACTGCCGGTTCCTGCGGTGTCATACCAGCGGCTCTGATTTCTGTTCTGGAGGAATATAAGCTTCCAAAACGTGATATTGTCATGGGATTATTCACTGCCTCTGCCATTGGTATGGTCATTGCCAAATGTGCCAGCATAGCAGGTGCGGAAGGAGGCTGTCAGGCTGAGGTAGGCTCTGCATCAGCCATGGCTGCGGCTGCCCTGACAGAGATTTTCGACGGAACACCGGAGATGGTTTCCGACAGCTGTGCCATTGCTTTGAAAAACACCATGGGACTTGTCTGTGACCCGGTGGCTGGACTGGTAGAGGTTCCATGCATTAAACGAAATGCCATGGGAGTCGCCAATGCCTTTACCGCCTCTGAGCTGGCGCTGGCCGGAATTAAAAGCGTAATTCCAGCCGATGAAGTTATCATGGCTATGAAAAAGGTAGGAGACCAAATGTCACCGTCTCTTAGGGAAACGGCAGAAGGTGGTCTTGCTGCCACTCCTACTGGATGCAGACTTTGTAAAAAGATTTTTGGTTAATTGCTATTAATACAATACAAAAAAGCCTGCTGGAAAGGAATTTTTGAACTTACATCCAACAAGTTAATTTTAAGTCTAACTTGTGGTGGTACAGCTCAAATTCCTTATTTCAGCAGGCTTTTATCATATATCTTTCTCTTTTATCTCTAATCCTTTATTTCTAATACTTTATTTCTTATCTTTTATTACTTATCTTTTATCTCTTATCTTTATTATTTGGTATTGTCTTATAAATGTAGATTTAAAAAGCTATTTAGAAGTACCAACGCATATATCGTATACCTCTTTTACAGTTTTAATCTTCTACTCTATTAATCCTCTACTCATTGAATCTTCTGCTTTTTGACTCTCTACGCTTCCAGCTTTCTCTTATAGATTTCAATTACCTTTTTCATTGCTTCCTGACCAGGAGCGCCGATGGTCATTCTCTTTTCCACACATGTCTTTAAGCTGATCGCATCATAAATATCCTGTTCAAATACCGGGCTGATTGCCTTATATTCTTCCAGAGTCATATCATCAAGCGCAATTCCTTTTTCAATACAGAAAAGAACCAGCTGACCAACGATTCCGTGAGCATCCCGGAAAGCAACGCCGTGATTTACCAGATAATCTGCTGCATCCGTTGCATTGGTAAAACCATTCTTCGCACTGGCTTCCATAACATCTTTGCGGAAGGACATGGAAGAAATCATGCCTGTAAACAGGGCAAGACAGCCTTTTACTGTATCAATGGCATCAAAGGTCAGTTCCTTATCTTCCTGCATATCTTTGTTGTATGCAAGAGGAATTCCCTTCATGGTAGTAAGGATGGAAACAAGAGCACCATACACTCTACCTGCCTTACCACGAATCAGTTCTGCAATATCAGGATTCTTCTTCTGAGGCATAATACTGCTGCCTGTGCTGTAGGAATCATCGATCTCCACGAACCGATACTCATTGGTATTCCAGATAATAATTTCCTCGCAAAATCTGCTTAAATGCATGGCAATGGTAGACAAAGCGCTTAACAGCTCAATAAGATAATCCCTGTCTGCAACAGAATCCATACTATTTAAGGTAGGGCCGTCAAAACCAAGAAGCTCTGCCGTATATTCCCGGTCTAGGGGATAGGTTGTACCTGCAAGGGCACCAGAACCTAAGGGACAATAGTTCATCCTCTTTCTGATATCAGAAAGACGGGAGAAGTCCCGGTCGAACATTTCAAAATAAGCACCAATATGATGGGCAAGGGTAATTGGCTGAGCCTTCTGCAAATGGGTGAAACCAGGCATATAAGTATCAATATGCTCCTCCATCACCTTTAAAAGCTCTGCTAAAAGGCTTTTCACCAGACCGGATAATTCATCGATTTCATCTCTGGTGTAGAGCTTCATATCAAGTGCGACCTGATCATTACGGCTGCGTCCGGTATGAAGGCGCTTTCCGGCTTCTCCGATCCGCTCCGTTAAAACAGCTTCCACAAAAGAATGAATGTCTTCATGCTCCGCTGTAATGAAAAGAGTTCCATTCTCAAGGTCTTTTCGAATCCCCATGAGCCCGTTAACAATGGTATCCCGATCTTCCTCCGTAAGGATTCCCTGCTTTGCAAGCATTTTCACATGTGCCATGCTTCCTTCAATATCCTGGTGGTAGAATTTCTGGTCAAAGGATATGGATGCGTTGAAGTTGTGTACCAGCTGATTGGTTTCTTTTGTGAAGCGTCCGCCCCATAATTTCATAATCAAATCTCCTCTTTTCGCTGTTAGTTAATTGAGTGTACCCGCATGGGATGATGTTTCTTCCTTTTTCTTAAGGAGATGCCTGCGATCATGAGAAGAATCAGAACACTTCCCAATGTTATGGCTCCGCCAAGCTTCAAGCCCTGAGGCATATATTCCAGTGTGATTTCATGCGTTCCAGCTGTCATATGCACACTTAAAAAGGTATCAAATATTTTATAGGAATCCACTTTCTTTCCATCCAGATATATGGTCCAGCCCTTATCATAAGGAATGCTTAAGAACAAGAGACCTGCCCGGTCTGCATTTACAGTGCCCTTAATCTGAGTATCAGACCATTTCGTAAGGGTTAGGGAATTCTTATTTAAGATATCGTAAATCGATTTAAGCCCCTCCGGACTAAAGCGGTAAGCAACTGCAATCAGATCCTGCTCATTGTCTTCATTGTTAATGGTAACCTTTTCTCCCGCCTTAGCAGTTCCAAGCTCCAGAAGATATCCACGGCTTACATTATCAAAGCTCTTTGATCGTTCACCGATAAATGCATTTACCTTTTCCACTTTTTTATTGCTGACGTAAACGTAATAATCTCCCTCTTCCTGAGGTGTAAATGAAAAGCTGGTTCCTTTAATCTCACTCGGCACCTCTGTCAGCACAGGGCTGGCTCCTAAGACCACGGAGAGATCATTTTGCACCTCTGCCGGATTGGTGAGATTCAGCTGCCAGTTATTTTCCACATCATAAGGCATCATAAAGCCCAGGGACAATGCATAATTGTTCTGACGCAAGTACATATCCTCTTCGTTAGAAACTGGTGTAGAGATGGTATCTCCTTCCTCTGGTTCTCCTGAATAGAGAGCATATTTAACTGCAAACAGAGCATCCACTAAAGGGGTACTTCCCGTAATGCTATAGGCATTGGTGGAGCTTTCACAGCCAATCTTTTTAAAGAACTTGGATAAATCCGCGTTGGCTGTAGAGGAGAATAAGGAAACCGTAGGAAAGTGAAGCCACGCTCCGTCATTCTTTGTTTTACGGTCTACTTTTTCCACACGGTAAAAGGTATCGTTTGGCATTAAGCTTGCGGCCAGCTTCATTGATGACTCATTGTCTTTTACATAACTGGTCCGGCTGGTGGTTGTCACACTGGTCACTGTAGTATTAACCGCAGCTTCCAGGGCCACTACTCCAAGAGCCACCAAAACAAGTACATTGCGATTGAAGCCTTTCTGGTAGAGATGAATCAGCCCTGCATAAGCCCCAAGGAATAAGAGGGCCACGTAGAAGATGGAAAAATGAAAGGCATCATCCGTAATCAGCTTCTGAGCCATTAATACAAAGATCACGGAAGCAAAGAATGATATCACAACATGTTTCCACGGTGTTTCATGAAGGTGAATATAAGCATGGTAGCAAACAGCCAGCATGAGAAAAATATAAATAAATGACTGTCTGCATGGAAGGCTGTTGGGATAATGAAATCCATGCCAGATAAAGTTCAAAATATTGACGGAAAAGCTTGCAAAAAAGAAAAGAAGGAGCGAGCACATAACAATCTTATCTTTTTTCTTAATCTTTGAACTGCCCAGATATAATAAGAAGAACATAAGAACTGCAACGCCGCAGTAAATATTGGGCCAGTGATCCAGTCCAATCTCTGTTTCCACTGCTGGCAGATGTCTGGCAATCATATCAAAGATGGAGAAATAGGAACTTATGGTCTGCGGAAAGTTAAAGTCACTGGAAGCTGTCATCTGAAGGGCATAAATCTCCGGCAGCAGGACAGCTGCGGAAAGACCTCCGGCTAAAAGAGAAAATAAGGCAAAATGACAGGCGTTAACAAAGACTTCCTTCCATGGCCGTCTTCCTTCTAAAATAAGAAGAACTGCAAAATAGAAGACCATAAAAATACATATCATAATAGATATGTAATAATTCGATATAATTGATAACCCAAGAGTTATACAATAGAGGAAGCATTTCTTTTCTTTTACCAGTCTTTCAAGTCCCAGCATAATGATGGGGAATAAAAGAATGCAGTCCAGCCACATAATATTCCAGCTGTAAGCTGCCAAATATCCAGAAAGGGCATAAAAAATACCAAAGAATGCGATTCCAAAATCATTGGTTTTAAAATGCTTTCTTAAATACCAGGAAAAGCTTAAACCGGAAAGACCGATCTTCAGTACGATCATATAGGTCATGAACTCAATGACCGAATTTTTCGGGCAGAATATCAACAGCCAGTTTAATGGGCTTGCCAGGTAATAAGCATAAAGGGCTGCAAAATTCACCCCCATACCAATATCCCAGCTATATAAAAGACTGCCACCATGAGTCAGCTTGTACCGGAACTCAGAAAAAAACGGCGCATACTGGTGATACATATCCGTTCTTAAAAAGCTTTCTTCCCCAAAAGGAAAAATCCCTCTTTGAGCAAATATGATAACCATAACGATCACAGGCACAAAAAAGGCCGCCAAAAATCCATCCACAGGCCGCACCAGGGTAGTACTGGACCGTCTATCCTTTACCAGAACTCGCTGCTCCAGTTTCTGATCTTCATCATCCATATCCGTTTCTTCTATTATAATGTCCTCTTCCATGAAATCCTCTGCCATATCTTCTTCATAAGCATCCTTTTCAAAAGGATCCTCAGATTCTGTCAAAGGCTTCTTCGTATCTTTTAAATCGTTTTCATTCTCATCAGATTCTAATGGACCTTCCTCATACAATTCCTCCATGCCTTCCACCGGCACAAGCAAATGGATTTTGGGAGGATCTATAAGCTCTGGTTCCATCTTCTGGTTGTTCTCGTTCTCTTTCAAATCTGTTTCCCCTGCTGTATTTTCTTTTTCATCTGATGTCATCTTTAGCATATTCTCAAGTTCTTTTGAAATTTTCTCAATCTCGTCATCGTGTTCCATTTCATTACCTCTCTTTACAGGGGTTTTTCCTCACTGTTTCGGAATATGAAAAGTTTGCTGAATACATAGTTTGCTACCACTACTACTACGGATACCAGTACTTTACTTACATATTCATCCATATTGAGCCAGGAAACCATAATCACCATCAGAACCATTTCTATGACGCCTGATGCTGCTCTGCACGTGGTAAAGGATACTATTTCCTTTATCACAAAACTAAGATGCATGTCATAGCTTTGAAAAACAAAAATTTTATTTACAACATAGGCAAACAGAACGGATATGACCCAGGCTGCTGCTGTTGCGATTCGATAATCTACGCCGGTTTTTACCATCATGCCATAGACTACCCAGTTCACAAGGGTTGTCAAGACTCCAAATATCAAATAAGAAATGACTTCACGGCTCATGAATTTATGCCATATTTTCTTTAACATTTCTTTTTCTCCTGTAAAATTACATTTCCTCTATTGTATTATAGGGAAGGAAAATTGTAAAGGGAATCTAAGGCTTGACTTCCAGAAAGTCTTTGGCTCCATCAGAATAGTAAACCTCGTAATCATCAGTGATAAATATCCCATAAACATCCTCTAAGGAATTGACTAATTTAAGTCCTCCTTCCAGTCCCTGGGAAAAACAGGCGGTAGTAAGACCATCAGCATCACCGGAAATCTTCGTTATTATAGTAACCGATACAAGACCATTGCGGTAAGGATAACCAGTCTTAGGATCTAACAGATGGTGATAATTGACCCCGTCTTTGATAAAATGGCGTTCATAAACACCGGAAGATACCACTGACATATCATTTATATTAAGAGTTTCTATGGTCTCATTCCGATCTGCGAAAGGCTTTTGAAGACCCACTTTAAATGGTGTCCCATCTGGCTTTTCCCCGACACAAAGGACATTTCCGCCTAAATTAATAATAGCACTTTTGACGCCCTGCTCTTTTAAATAATCCTTTAAGCGGTCAGCAATGTATCCTTTTGCAACTCCACCAAAATCAAGGGTGGTATCCGGTGATAAAAAGGTGAGACTGTTTCCCTCCAGCTTTAAGTTCTGATAATCTACCTTTTTCACATCTTCTTTGATCTCATTTTCAGGGGGAATGACAGGATTTTGAGAGGTAAAGTCCCAAAGGGAGGACAAGGGCTCTATGGTAATATCAAAGCCTCCTCCTGATATCTTTGAAAGATATTCTGCTCTGGTAATCAGATTTTTAATATCATCCGATACGGTAATTGTCTGCTGATCCTTTGGCCTGTGATTCAGCTTGTAAACTTCGCTGCCTTCTATGGTCTTGCTTAATATATTTTCATAGGAACGGCATAATTCCAGGCAGCCGTCTAATACCTTAGGATCATCGTTGTCATAGATGGTAACAGTAACATACGTATTCAGTAAAAAACCGGATTTGCTGACAGGTTCTATCTTCCGGTCACAGCCGGATAGCAAAAGCGCTGCCAATCCGGCAATAAAAAGGAGCTTTTTCCCTTTTATCATTCCATTCCCTCCATCTTACCCTTGGCTTCCCTTGCATGATCTACCAGGATCTGGCATACCCCATCTAATTCTCCCATGCCCTTTAACCGGCAGATCACCTCATACCCCTCTTCTTCCAACTGAGCTTTCCAGGAATCATCCTCTTCTCCTGCCATATCGTTGTGGGCGTGGTCTCCGCAGACGATCATCAGAGGCTGAAGAATAATACGGGTGGAATCTGTTTTCTTTACTTCTTCCATAATATCCTGAAACGTAGGTTCTGCCTCTACGGTACCAATATGATAACGGTCAAAACTACGGCTGGAAAAAACACCTGCCAGCCGATGGTATGCTTCATTGGCAACATGCTCGGTGCCATGTCCCATAAATATGATTTCCGTTCCAGCCTCATCATATTCCCTGGTATCCTCAGTCAGCACGTTTGTCAGCCTGTCATAATCCTCTTCTGAGGATAAAAGAGGCTGGCCACATACTATTTTATCAAAATGGTCCTTATATTCCTCTACGGCTGAAAGCATACGGTCATTTTCTTCCCCGCCCATAACCAGGGTAGGCTGAACCAGTACATGGGTATAGCCGTCTTTTTCCAACTGTAAAAGAGCTTCAGAAACTCCATCTATTTCAATTCCATCTCTATTTTTAAGTATTCCAATAATGATCCGGCTGGTGAATGCACGGCGTATTTCAAAGTCTTTGAATTCATCTCTGATTGCCTGTTCTATGGCCTCAATGGTCTTTTTTCTGCTCTCATTATAGGTTGTACCAAAACTAACTACTAAAACCGCTTTTTTCATTTTATTCTCCTATATGTATATTTCCTGATTACCATATCACAGATGATTTTTACTGTCAAACTCCTTTTCACGCACCGTAGGCGCAAAACCAAAAGGTCTTGCGCCTACGACTCACATTGCATTCATTTTAGGAGATTTTTTAGAAATCTACCTCTTTATCATAGTAACAACAAATCAACAGTTTCTCCATCTCAGCCGGTGTAATCGGTCTTGGGTTGGAACCGGTGCATGCATCACCAACTGCTAATTCGGCTACTGACGCTAACTTATCATTGAACTCTGCTTCGTCAATGATTCCGCCTTCGTATTCCTTAATACAGGTTGGAATACTAAGCTTTTCATTCATGGAACGAATCTCAGCAATCAATGCATCAACCAGTTCTTCGTCAGTATTACCCTCTAAACCAATGAAGCGGGCAATCTCAGCATAACGTGTTGCTGCTTCGGAAACCTTTGCGTTGAACTTGATTACTTTAGGAAGATACATTGCATTTGCACAGCCATGAACAATATGTCCACCGGAATATGCAGCCCCTGTCTTATGGGCCATGGAATGAACGATACCTAACAGTGCATTGGAGAATGCCATACCTGCAAGGCACTGTGCATTGTGCATACGTGCACGAGCATCTAAATCTCCATGATAGGATTTAATCAAATCATTATGTATCATCTTGATCGCATGAAGCGCAAGAGGATCGGTATAGTCACAGTGAAGGGTAGATACATATGCCTCTACTGCATGTGTCAAAGCATCCATTCCAGTGTAAGCGGTCAGCTGCTGAGGCATTGTCTCAGCAAGATCAGGATCAACGATCGCAACATCTGGTGTGATGTTAAAGTCTGCTAACGGATATTTAATACCCTTCTGATAATCTGTAATAACACTGAATGCCGTTACTTCGGTTGCTGTTCCGGAAGTAGACGGAATCGCACAGAACTTAGCCTTTAAACGTAAGGATGGGAAATTAAATGGGATACATAAATCTTCAAATGTGACATCCGGATATTCATAAAATGCCCACATTGCTTTTGCTGCATCAATTGGGGAACCGCCGCCGATTGCAACGATCCAGTCTGGTTCAAACTCGCGCATCATCTGAGCGCCTTTTAATACCGTCTCCACGCTTGGATCCGGCTCTACCCCTTCAAATAACTTTACTTCAATTCCAGCTTCCTTTAAGTAAGCCTCAACCCTGTCAAGAAATCCAAATCGTTTCATCGAACCGCCGCCAACTACCACGATTGCCTTATTTCCCTTTAAATTCTTAAGTTCTTCTAAGGCACCCTTTCCGTGATACAAGTCTCTCGGTAATGTAAATCTAGCCATGTTATAACCCTCCTTATGAATTTCCAGTTCTTGCTATAAAAATATTGTATTATAATTCGACAGGAAATACAAAGGTAAAAAGGTATATATCAGTATATATATATTGATATATATTTAACACTCCATGGCAGATAAAGGCTCTGTGGACTCCAGTTCTTTTAAGAATTCCTTATCCCAGGCAGTAAAGGTATATCCCTTTCTATATATGAGAGAATCCTGAAACAGCCGATGATTTCCTATGCATTCCCGCTCAATCAGATGATACCGCTTAAGTACCTGGTCTGGCATGGGAGATACCCACATATAGGAATCTGGATTCTCACATAAGAGGTCGAACTGACTTCCTCTCTCAAATACAAAGATCCGCTTGGCTGGGTTTTTAAGGTGTGTATCCCTTTCAAAGGTCTCTTTGTTCCTGGTTACTCCGTCTCCATGTGAGATTTCGATATACGGCTCCAGGTCTTCTGAATATATCTCTTTCTTTTTAGCCAGAGGATGGTGTGAGGATAAAAGCAGTCTTAAAGAATAACCAAACAAGGGCTCCATGCTAAGGCCCTTTGTTGATGTGACCTGCCTGTAATAAGCCTCTGATGAAGATTGGTATCGGATTATCCCCAAATTATATTCCCCTGTTTCTACATCCCTTAAGGTCTCGGCTGTATTGGTCTCCCTCAGCCAGACAGCCATGGATTCTTCCGGATCCATGGTCCTTATAAATCTGGTACAGGCAAGGCTTATATAACTTGCCCTTGGCATAGAAAGAGAAAACTTCATGCCATTGATTTCATCGGGCTTATATAAGTGCTCCATTTCCTCAATCTGCACCAGAACGTTCCTTGCGTATTCCAGGAACACTCTCCCCCGTTCCGTTGGAACCACACCTTTGGGAGTTCGTTTAAAAATAGGAGCTCCAAGACTTTCTTCCAGACTTTTGATTGCCTTACTCAGATTTGGCTGATCCATGTAAAGGTTTGCTGCTGCCTGAGTGATGGAGCCTGTTTTTTCTACTTCAACCGCATATTGTAATAGTACCGTATTCAAACGCCTTCCTCCTTTGTATGCTACCTGCCTTCCTTTTCAGCTTCATAAAGATATTTAGACAGCGCCGCCAGGGAAACTGCCATATTTTCATTCTGAACCAGAACATGACCCGGAACCTTTAGATGAATGGGTGCAAAATTCCAGATTGCCTTTACCCCTGCTGCCACCAGATGGTCACAGGCCTCCTGGGCTGAATGTGCCGGAACTGTAATGATTCCAATATGAATGTTCATTCTCTGGCAAAGATTCTCCAGCTTTACAAAGGGCAAAATAAGCTTGCCTCCGATTTTAGTATTCACCTTTCTTCCGTCGGAATCAAAGGCCATCACAATCTCCACCCCATACTGTTCAAACCCTCGGTAAGTCAAAAGTGCTTTTCCCAAAGAGCCTGCCCCTACTAAAACAGCCTGGTTGGTGTTATGATATCCAAGAAACTCTTCGATATCCCGGATCAGTTCCCGAATCTGGTACCCCATCTTGGGCTTCCCCCCAGTTTTGGTTACCATGGCAAGGTCTTTTCGAACCTGGACCTCATTAAGCTTTAAGTCAGCAGCCATTAAGGGAGCGGAAATGGTTTCCGTTTTTTCCTTCTCTTTTTGCTCCAGGTAATGATGATAAACCGGAAGACGCTCCAGCGTTTTTCGGGAGATCCCTCCCACCATATGTTTCTTTTCTTCCATAAGCAAATACCTCCCCTTCTAAAAACGCAGGCTGCGGCACCGGTTAAATGCTGCAAACAATTCCTGTCTTCTGGGAACCGCCAGATTACCAGGAGGTTGACCTTTTTCTCCCAGAGCATTCAGGCCTTGTAACTCCATACGCTTCTCCAGCTCGTCCACAATCTGAACCAGCGTCTTTTTACCATCTATAAGATGAGCCCCTGCGTACTGAATCAAATAACCCAGGGCAGCAATCTGCTCTATATCTGCAATCTGCTCCACATAACGCAGATCGACGGTTTCAGAATCAAGTCTAAGACTATCCCTGCCTAACACCTTTGTTTTAGACCGCTTTCCATCTCCTGCCGTCTCAAGGCGGGAAGGAATGCGGCTAAGATTAACAGGAGGAAACTCAAGAGACTGCATTGCTTCCCCAAACGACTTTGCAGCATCCTTTGCTTCCTTTGTAATCTCTTTTGGAACATAGGAATCCATTTGAATGACGTGATCTGCAACATGAAAATAAGCACCAGAGCTTCCTGCAACCAGTATAGTAGAAATTCCTTTTGTTTCATAAAGTCCCCGAATACTCTCAATAAATGGAGTAATAGGCTCCTGACTTGGCTTTACCACCTGCTGCATGAGGCGGTCACGTATCATAAAATTAGTTGCGCTGGTATCTTCATCAATTAGAAATACATGTGCCCCTGCTTCCATGGCCTCCACCATAGAAGCTGCCTGAGAGGTGCTCCCGCTGGCATCCTCAGTGGAAAATCTGCTGGTATCTTTCCCATTGGGCAAATGGTTAATGAACCCGGAGATATCTACCTTTCTTACGCTTCTTCCATCCTCTGCCCGAAGCTTAACAGCGGAGGAATCTGTAATGACAAATTCCCTGCCATCTCCGGCAACGTGAGGATACACCCCCTTTTCAAGTGCCTCCAAAAGTGTGGATTTTCCATGATATCCACCTCCAACAATAAGAGTTACTCCTTTTGGTATTCCCATTCCCCTTATGGCTCCTCTATGAGGAAGAACAATCTCCAACTCCATGGAGGACGGAGATTGAAATGGTACTGCTTTTACCATTGGCCGATTGGAGATTCCTGACTGTCTGGGAAGAATGGCACCATTGGCAACAAATGCAATAAGACCAAGGTCAGATAACTTGCATCTTAAGGCTTCCTGGTCTTCGGAAAGCTCTATTACCGATGTTATCCCTGCCTTTTCCTCCTTGGTATAAGCATCGTAAAAACAGACCTTGGAAATACAGGCTGGCAGAAAATCAAAAAGAATCTTAATAAGCTCTTCCGACCGTATGGATCTTCCATTGGCAGGAAATCCTGCTTCAAGGCGAAAGGTCAGACTGCCATCAAATCTATCCACCTGACAGGCGGTCCGTTCTAAAATTTCCTGTCCAGGACGACTGATTGTTATTAGTCCGCTTTTTCCAGAGCCCTTTGCCTGATAGGAGTATGGCTCCAGCATTTTTCCAAAACGCCTTAACAGCTCGTCTGAAAGAGCAATTCTTTTATGTTTTAAATTATAAGTATCAGCTGGGAATGCCGCCTTTTTCCCCTGTACATGAATACTGATCCGTGAGGGGGAGGCAAAAGGATCCCCCTGTACATGGTCAATGGATAACACATAGCCAGGAAACTGATATTCTCCTTTTGCTCCTTTATAAGCAGGATATCCTTTTCCATCTATAGAACGGAGAAATTGCTTTAAATCCCCGGAAGTCTTCATTCCAAAGGCCTCCTCCCATTCTGATTATTAGAAAGGTCTGTAAGGAACATGGCATCTCCGAAGCTAAAGAAACGATAACGCTCTTTGATTGCCTCTTCATAGGCATGAAGCACATGCTCTCTTCCTGCCAGTGCAGATACCAGCATCACAAGAGTGGATTCCGGCAGATGAAAGTTGGTGATCAGGCAATCCAAAGTCTTAAAACGGTATCCTGGATAAATGAAAATTTCAGTCCACCCGCTTCCAGCCTTTAAAATTCCATCTTCTGTGGAAGCAGATTCCACGGTACGGCAGCTGGTGGTTCCAACGCAGATGATGCGGCCACCGCTTTTTTGGGTATCGTTGACCTTCTTTGCCTCCGCCTCTTCTACCATATAGAATTCGGAATGCATGTGATGGGATTCAATTGTGTCCACCTTCACCGGGCGAAAGGTTCCCAGTCCAACGTGAAGCGTTACCCGTGCAATGGAAATGCCTTTTTTCTCGATTTCTTCCAACAATTCCTTTGTAAAATGAAGCCCGGCAGTTGGTGCAGCTGCGGAGCCTTCATGCTTTGCATACACCGTCTGATAACGGTTTTTATCCTGAAGCTGATGGGTAATGTAAGGAGGGAGAGGCATCTGTCCCAGCCGATCTAAAATTTCTTCAAAAATTCCGTCATAGCTAAACTGAATGAGCCTGTTTCCTTCTTCCACAACATCAATGACAGTTCCCTTTAAAAGTCCGTCACCAAAGGATATAACGGTTCCTTCCTTCGCCTTCTTCCCAGGCTTAACAAGTGTTTCCCAAATATCATTCTCTCTTCTTTTTAAGAGAAGAATCTCTATTTTTGCTTCGGTTCCTTCTTTCACACCAAAGAGTCTGGCTGGAATAACCTTAGTATCATTGATTACAAGACAATCTCCTTCCTTTAAATAGGAAAGAATGTCTCTAAAATGCCTATGTTCGATTTCTCCCGTCTGCTTGTCCATCACTAAAAGCCTTGAAGAAGAACGATCTAACAGGGGATCCTGGGCGATCAGCTCCTGGGGTAAGTCAAAATTAAAATCTCTCACGTTCATGATTTATTATCTCCTTTGATAAAAATGCCCCTCTGCACGGTGCCACGCAGAGAAGCATCTGTTCTTACATATTAATTCGCCTGACTGCCCTGGCTGGCAGACTCTTTGGCTGCTTCTGTCTCCTGACTGGTTGTTTCTTTTCCAGCCTCTGACTCGCTCTCAGAGCTTTCCCCAGTCTCCTCTTTCTGATTCATCAAGGTATGATAAACAGCTAAAAGATTTTCATCAGACTTTAATGCCTTATCAAGGCTTTCATTTACTTCTTTAGCCAGCTTCTGAACTTCATCTGACTGGTTGGCCTCTTCCATTAACTCAGACTGCTTTTTATCCGTTTCGGCAACCAAATAATACGCTCCGTCTGCATTCTTCTTTGCATAGCAAACGATGAGACTGGGTGCCAGGGATTCCGCCTGACGGAATTTGACATCAAACCTTGTGTAAACAAGCAAATCGCCTTCCTCTGCGCCTGGAGCTGTATAGCAAACCAGATTTTCATAATCCTGATAGAATTTTACCTCTTCTTCCATTCTGGTAATCTGCTGATTTAGTTCCTCTGCCGGGCTGGTTCCTCCATATACCGCAGAAAGAGCTTCTTTATCACAGGTTTTTCTGGCCTTAAAATATGCTTCCATTAATTCCTTGATTTCCGGTATTGCATCCTTCTTTAAAACGATCTCTGCCTTTGGAATTTCACCTGATCCATTATCCTCCGCACCAACAGAATTTCCTGTCTTCGATGATAAATCCTTTTCCCCTTGACCCGGCTTATCGAGGATAACTACCGTGATCATAAGTATAATTACTACCAATGGAATGGCAAGAAATTTCCAGTAACGCTTCAAAACGTCCATGGTACCATTTTTCCATTTTTCCAATAAGTGCTTCATATGGGCTTGACCTCCTGGAGAATGAATCTCCTTTTCATTTTAGCAAAAAATGCGATAAAAATCAACAAAACTCTTGCGCTTTAAAACTTCTTATAGTAGAATATAAAAGATGCATCTGTAGCTCAGTGGATAGAGCAATGGCCTCCGGAGCCGTGTGCGTAGGTTCGATTCCTATCAGATGCACTATTTTTTTGCCCGAAAATAATTCTTTAATTTTTCTATTTTACAAGTTCTCTTTGTATTTATCTATTATTTAATTCTTCTATATCCATATTTAATATTTACAACTGAATTTTTCCCATTACCGCTGAAATATAAGTAGTCATTTTATGACAGCTAACTAGTCAGATGCTTTTCCACTTTTAATGTATATTTTGTTCTGTCCTCATTATATTCCTTAATTTAGCATTTAAGCTCCTATTCTTCTTTCGTATAGAATATTCATTCCATTTTCTTCATGTAAACTACATAATTATAATTATTGACATATTTCTACAAAAACATATTTGTTTACTTGGAAGCAATAAAATAATAGAGAGTGGAACATTATCCACTCTAAATTTAATAGAAATTAGAGATTCATAAGTATTCTTTATTCTTATGATGGATTGTGTAATTGATCTCTATTGGAATCATATAATTAAGTGAATCAGGGAAAGAAGCTAAGATAGACAATCAAAGCTTGTTTCGCAATCTTGAATTCCTATTGACGAAGGTTATAAAATAGCGAGAAGATTTTTTTTGATAAATCTTAAACCATCTATTTGCTTAGTTCAATCGAATCCAAAGCTCAGACTTTATGAATTAATAGAAAGATAATATAAAAACTAAAAATACGTAAGTAATATAACCAGCACTCATACTTAATCTATATGTAATAAAAGTATGTATAGAATTCTAATAGCTTTTAACTCTGGTAATGTAAGTTATAAAGCACCCTTATTTTTATTCACCACGGCTATTAGTTACCTAGCCGTGGTGCATCCATAAAATTGCCTAAATATCATTTAGACCAAGATTCTGTATAACCTTTTCATTTATGAAAACACCCAGGGTGATTATAAAAAGTTGCTCTATATAAAATATATCATAAAACTTTACCACAGCTGCCCGGTTGAAGCTTATATCATCGCAGCTATACTTGTAAAGCATGTGCAAGATAATCTGACTCAGGCGTTTACACCTAAGTTATGAAGATTTTTACTTCATTGTGCCTGACTACCTGCTTTGAATTTTGAATCCTGATTAAATCCCTTATTTCAATTACATCTTCATTGTACCTGTTTCTGGCAATTTATATTCTTCTTTTTTATTGCCAGTTCAATCCGAACCGTATCGTATGTAAAAGTCAGAATCAAGTCTCCCAACTCCATAATTCCGACATCTCTTAATCTGGAATAGCCGATTTTAACTATGGCATCTCCATCTTTCTTGTCTTTTATTTCCAGACCTGCACTAAAATCCTGTTTATTGATACAGGCCCTTTCAATGGTCTGGCAAGCTCTAAAGCCTTCTCCTCCTCGACAAGAAAATATATTAACTGTTATTTTACTGTCCTGTCTGCTCATTAGCAGTGCTTCCACAAATTCTATTCTCATATCAACTCCCCAAAACTCGAACACATGTTCTATGTATATCATATCACCGGAAATTAATTTCGTCAAGCCCAAGCAGAACATATGTTCTAAACAAGCTATTGATTTAAAATATTATACAAAAAAATAAGCCGGTATCACCGGCTCACTTGTTCTTAAGTTTAAAACTTTCATAATAACTTTTATAACGATATCTGATATATTTCCCTTCCAAAAAGAGACCATATTCCCTACCATAGGTTTCTATCTCATCACACAGCTCCATCATCAGACCTCTAACCTTATCATTTGCGTAGAATAACTCGTCCATTTTA
The DNA here is from genome assembly GCA_000526575.1 of Clostridium sp. 12(A). Lineage (GTDB taxonomy): Bacteria > Bacillota > Clostridia > Lachnospirales > Lachnospiraceae > Lacrimispora > Lacrimispora xylanolytica. The sequence continues at coordinate 2,149,201 of JAGI01000002.1, forward strand.
TCAATGGAGCCACATTTCTTATATAAATAATTAATAAATCCTGAGCCATATAAATGAATCTTTTTAAAACCTGCTTTGCTGACGAACCGGGAAGCTGTATTGGAAAAATTGATAAAAAAATCAGTTGTGCTCCTATACTGATTCACCTTTACAAAGCTGTTTTCATATGGTCTTATTAACTTAAAACTATCCATATCCCAGGTATCTAAGTAGATTTTCATAGAATGGTATAAGTCTTCTGACATATTCAGAGTATGATTTTTAAAATAAATTCTGCGATTCTCTAAATCAATCTGATCCATGGTAATTTGATATAAATCCCCTGCCTCCCGTATTCCTTCATAGAAAAGCCGTAGAATACAGGCGCCTATTTCCTTGTTATTCAGCTGATTAATTCCAGTATCTAATTCCAAAGGGGTAATATAAATATTCTTCTTCGCCGATTGATAAATATTTCTAGCTTCCAGCTTATAAGAATCAAATGGATTATAATCTGTATCACCGATTAATTGAAATACGTTACAAAGCTTATGGAGGGAGGTCCTTGTTTTATGTATTGTCTGCATGTTATCGAGACCCATAGTAAGAAATAGGGAAAGCCAATCCTCTTCATTCATGGACAATATATCCTTTTCTGATATCTCCTCCAAAATCTTTTTCTGAATATCGATACCATATTCTTCACATAAATTTGCTAATTTTTGATATTCCATAGTGACCTCCGGTGAAATGGCGCATTTTTTCAACCTTAACACAGGATGATTTGTATGTCAATACGGTTAATATTTTTGAATGTTTACAATTATTTCATCCCTGTTGACAAACGAAATTCCTTATGATAGTATGACATCACAAGAAAATATTAACTGTATTTTAAATTTGTTGTTTCCTCCCATTCACAAATTTCTATCTCAATTCTCTCTCCCATGCCATTTACATCCTTAAGGAATGTGCCGTAGAGGTATTCTTCGGATGCTGCCAATATAAATGGAAAGGAGAAACAATCACAATTATGGACTATCATAGAAAAACAAAGGTTCCCACCAGGGAAGAATTTCATAGAATGTATGCCGGTGAGATAAGCGTAGATGATTTCTGCACCCATCGGTCGAAAAAACGTAAAGTTCCTCATTATACTCTGGAAGAACGAAAGCTTCAGTCGTTGAGTAAAAAACTGCACCCATAACATACGAATTAACTATAACCAATAACAAATGAATCAAGGGGGGATCTTCTTGGCAAAGGAAAAATCATGCCATAAATTTATTTATAAAATACCCAGCAAACGACTTTCTCAGTCGGACTGGAAGCTATCACTGCCGCTGCAAACGGCAATCAAGAATAAAAATGATGTAGTAGCACTTGGTGACAGCCAGCTTTTACGCTGGATTTGTGAACTGAATGGAATCAAGGACTTAGATCAGGAAGTAAGAAATACTCAATCACAAATAAAACATCAAAAGAAATTACCCAAAAGCGAGGAATCTAAGAGTAAGATCAAAGAATTATACAAAAAGCTGTATTCCCTTCAATACCAGAAGGATTATTTTTGCATGATCATGAATACAAAAAAAGATTACTTAAGAGCAAACAAAGGCTTCACCATCAATCAATACTCTTACCGCAGACTGGTGGGAACAAACGGTGGCATTAAAAAATCAACTATCACTTATATAGGTAGTCCCATATACGAAGAAATAAAAAAACGTATGGATAATGGAAGAGATTTAAGTAAACCATTGATTCCCGCCAAGCTGGAAGCTTATCAGGCTTTAATCTGCAGCAGCTCTACTCCTGTCTCCATGCCACGGATTGCCATAGTAAAGGATTGCAATGTAACCTTTAAGGAAGATGTAATTCTGATTCAGGATGGAAACAATGACGAACCAGAGATGAGCCGCCAAAAAGACTACAAAATAAATTACTGCGATTCCGACGGCTATGGACTGATGTCACCGGAATATTCCAGGATTGTAAATAAGGAGCTGTCCGGAGATTCCTCAAATGAAAATACCATTTCCGGAATCAATACCCGTTTTGCCTGGACCAAAGGAATGCTCTTTACCTTTGATTTTAAAGAGTTTGCTAAAAAAGTGAACCACGGAGACTTTACCTTTCAGGATGCCTGGGGGGCGTTACGTGATGTCAGGGATTATGATGTTTTACTTACCACCTCCATGGTTAAGCTATGGGATTCCTATGACAGCCTGGAGCACTTTTTAGAATGCTCCTATGAAAATCATTATGAATTTTCCGTTTCAAAGACAACCCCAGATAGATTGGAACATGCGAGAAATGCCAACTATCAGTTTCTGCAGACCTTTGAATTAACAGACGATGAGCTGTATCAGCTTTGCGAACCTACCATCCGGGAAATTAAAGATGTACTGTTTGATGACTGGAGGAAAACCATTGTATTTTTAAAAGGGATGAACTTAAATGAGCTTCAGTCCGAGCAATGGGAGCATGACTTTGTAAAAGCTCTGATGATAGATAAGCGGATGGCAGAGGACCCATTTGTAGTAGGAAAAATCCACAGTATGATACGAAAGCGGATTCAGATGGCTGCCAAAGGGTCCATTAAACTGCCCGGGAACTTTGCCATGGTATGTGGGGACCCCTACTCTCTTGCCCAGTCCATCTTCGGGCTTCCAGTTACCGGACTTTTAAAGCAGGGAGAGGTTTACCATTCCTATTGGAAGCAAAGGGATGTCCATGAGATTGCCTGCTTTCGCGCTCCCATGACCTGTCACAATAACATCAGGAGAAGGAAGGTTGTACATAGCAATGAAATGGATTACTGGTATCAATATATACAAACCGGGATGATTCTTAATTCCTGGGATTCCACCTGCGATGCCTTAAATGGTGCAGATAAAGACAGCGATGCCTTTTTTACTACAAATCATCCGATTATTGTAAAAAACACTAAGAATGCTCCCACCATTGAATGCGTCCAGAAACGAGCGGATAAAGTGATTCCAGAGGAATCCCATCTGGTACAGGCAAATTTACTTGCATTTGGAGACGAAATTGGTTCCACTACTAATAAAATTACTGCCATGATTGAATTGCAAGCCGGTTTCCCAAAAGACAGCCTGGAATATCAGACACTGGAATACCGAATTATGTGCGGCCAGCACTATCAGCAGAATTCCATTGATAAGGCCAAAGGTATTCTGTCAAAACCAATGCCAAAGCACTGGTATGATAAGTCTGCCTGCAGAGCCCTTCCGGAGAACAGCGAGGAAGAGAAAGCATATAAAAAGATATGCCTTGAAATTTGTGCCAGTAAAAAGCCGTATTTCATGAGATACATCTATCCCGAGCTCATGGCTGATCACAAAAAGTATATCAATGACAGTAATAAGAAATGTATTCGCATGTTCCAAATGCCATTGGAAGAACTCAAACAAAATCCTGCTAAAACAAAGGAAGCATTAGAATTTCTTAAATATCACCAGGAGGGATTGCCAGTAGGAAATGAACCCTGTACCGTAAACCGTATCTGCTGGCTTTTTGAGCAGGAATTTCAAGATGTCCTTCAAAAACAAAGAACATCCTCTGCTTTTGATTATTCTATCTTAAAATCAGGAGCGCCCTATAGCAAACGTGATTATAAAAAGATTGAGAAAATAAAAGGGGAATACGACCTGGATGTGAAACATTATCAGCAGCAGGCTAAAACTCAGCGATTGGATAAAGACGAAGTAAGTATGAACCGAACTTTGCTCATTCAAAAATTCAAAGCAGCCTGTGAAGCAATCTGTCCCAATGAAAAAGAGCTTTGCGACATTTTGCTGGATATGTGCTATACCACCAATAAATCAAAGCAGTTCGTCTGGGACATCTGTGGAGAGACCATGATTAATAACTTGCTGAAAAAGAACGACTACGTTGTCAATTACCCGGTACTGACAGAAGGTCATGGGGAATTTGAGTACGCTGGGGAATCATTTATTATGAACCAAAGGAAACAAAGGGAGGATGAAGAGTCATAATTATTTTAAATGAAAAAGAATATGTGGAACATTTACTGGAAACAAACCGGCCGGACTTAACAAAAACCTATCAGACCTTAAGTATGCTGGCAAGATATTATTTTCATATGAAGGGGCTGGAGAACAAAAGGAATATGGAAAGGCTTCATATATTTATGGAAGCTCACTATCCCAAATATAATCCGGTTGACTGGTCTGAAACAATAGAATCCTGTGTGAGCCGTGCTCCCAAATATCCCTTATGTCTTTGTGACGGCATCTGGATTACGGATCAGGAGATTAAAACCATTGAGAGTCTTTCAGATAAAGTATTAGAGAGGCTGGCATTTACTCTTTTATGCCTGGCTAAGTACGGGAATTTCAGGAACAAGGAAAATAATAACTGGGTGACAAACAGTGACAGTGAGATTTATAAGATGGCCTGTATCACCACCAAGGCGTATGACAAGGATATCCGATTTCATAAGCTAAGAGATCTTGGACTCATTGAATTTGCTAAGAAGATAGATAATTTAAGCATTCGTGTACTGTTTTCAGATGAATCCGAAAAAGGCTGCGCATTCATTCGGGATTTTAGAAAGCTTGGGTATGAATGGAGAGTTATGAAGGGTGAGAATTACATCAGATGTGTTAAGTGCGGCATATTGGTGAGAAGAACTTCTTTAAATAGGAAGTACTGCACCGACTGTACCAAACAAAATCCCTACTACTCTCCCATTGGAACTAAAAAGATATCCTGCATAGACTGTGGAATCACGTTTGAAGCCGTGGCTGCCAGCAGAGAATGCAGATGTGAAGCATGTAAGCTGAACCATAAAAGAGAAATTCAAAAGATGAAAGCGAGACGATACCGCAGCAAAACAATGGCGTAACCCAGCTCATTTTAGAGGAGCTCTTAAAAATACCATTACGAAACCATTGATTTTGCGGCTTTTTATAAGAACATACGTTCGATTGTAATTTTACTAATATGGAAAGGTACAAAGAATCCATTCCTTTCTCATAACACTCCTTGGCACCGGTGGTCCGATTGACGCTGTCGTCGGACTGCCGTTTATTTGTACCGGTTGAGAGTATGACTAAAATTATGGAATTATGTACATTTATCAGAAAGAAGGTATTACCATGAAAAAACGCATTTTTCCAAACGTGGATCATTTGATAAGTGAAATAATCTCACTGGCTGATTCTTCTTCCCCTTCTGTTCAGGAAATTAATATTGTAGCCGGATATGTACATCTTTGCTCTATATTAAATGCAATCGTGAAAAACAGCGATTACCAGCTCTGCAATGTAAAGCTGAGCGATTTTCATGTGGATGGATACAGAGACGAATACATACTTACTTTATCTGACAAAAAGATATGGTGTCAGGAAGCGAAGAATGAAAAAGGATACTTATGGGTGGATGGAATTTTAACCTATGTCCATTCCGATTGCAGCAGCGCATTCGTAATAAAGAACAGGGAACAGCCTATGTTAGAATTTGAATTTATTTATGAAGAGGAAAGATAGTTCTATGAAATTAGATTACGGAACACTTATCAGCATATCACCTTTGGAGCTAAAAAACGGCCTGGGCATCCGTTCTCCCCTGCTAAGAGAAATTGAGGCCCTCTCCTTTCCGGTTTACCAATCCTTCCTTGGCGTTTTATTGCTGGACATTGAATCCTATTACAGTGGAATGGATAAGAATGGACCGGATTACTTTGCAAACTATTCCCACCAGGAAAAGCAAGCCATTTGCCAGATTCGAGAGGAATATAATCATTTGAACCTGGAGGAAAAGGAAGGGATTTTGCCCATAGACATTTTCTCCTATGATACAAAGCTTTTAAACAGCGTAACAGAGGCACTGTCCTTTTTTCTGGATTGCCGTCTAAGCTATTCCCATGAACATAAGGGTTTTATTGCAATCGATGGAAAGAGGACTGATTGCCATGTACCAAGAGAAATTTATTCTCTGGTTACAGAACTCATTTTACAGCGAAATGGTATCTTTCCTTCCAAGACAGTTATAGAAAAGCCAAAATTCAAAAGCGAGATGGCAAAAAAACTATATTATCGTGCCAAAGAGGCGGAACAAAAAAGAGAAAAGAGCAGAGATAACAGTGCAAGTATGGATTTGCCCAATATTTTATCTGCGGTTGCTGCCAGACACCCCTCCCTAAACATGCTAAACATATGGGATATTACAGTCTATCAGCTCTATGACCAATTTAAGCGGCTGCAAAACAATACGCTCTATGACATTCAATCCATGTCAGTAGCCGCATGGGGAGACAGTAAAAACAATTTCGACCCTTCTCAATGGTACAAAAACTTAAACACCGAAAATTAAGATTTACATATTTGTAAGTCTTTTTTTTATATTTCAAAAATCAGGAGGATTTTATTATGACAAACATGAACAAAGCCAACAGAACTTGCTGTGACGTGGATATCAGAGTGTTAAAGACACTGGCTCCATATCTCTTCTTTGAGGATGCTAACGTAACCACATTTGGTTTTACAGCAGACGAGACTTATGCTACCAGCAAAGGTGCTAAGAAAATTGCTTTCTCAAACCCAATGGACGGCACAATGACAATCGAAGCACAGGTAAAACCATTTAAGCTTTACGCTTTATTATCTGACGGTGTCATTGATACCACTGCTGTTGTTGCCGAGAGAAAGACCATTTCCAGTACAACTGCTGGAGAACTCACTCTTTCAGAAGGCGTAAAAGCCGGTTCCGTATTTGTATACGAAGAAGGTGATTTTGGCGGTAAAGCCGTACAGGGAACTGTGGAAGGTGCTAAATTCAGCGCTGCCGGCATCTTAGCTGGTAATTCCTATGAAGTAGGTTATTTAATCGCCAAAGAAACTGGTGTTCAGAAAATCAGCTTTAACAACAAAAAGAATCCACAGGATTACTACATAACCATGAAAACAGTAGAAAAAGATGAAAACGGCGTGATTACTCCTTACCTCATTACAGGTTATAAGTGCAAGCCTAAAAAGGCCCTGGACTTAAGCTTCTCTTCCAGTGGTGATGCAGCTACTGTAAAAATTGAATTTGCCTGCTTAGAAGATAAGGACGGCAATGTTGCTGACATGGTAGAGTACATGGAAGCGGAAGCATAAGCTTTTCGTTTCAGAATTGAATCAATTCAGGTTTAACCGATTGTAGTTTGTGTTATTTATAACACTTAGGGAATAACGAGTCCGCTACAATCGTTATTCCCTATTTTTTTGCATAAGGAGACGTTATGAAATTTTATTCTTTAGAAGAAGCAAAATCCGTTTATGGAGAGGAATCCTTAATTCCTATTTCCTCCTTAAAACAGATTATATTTTACTGTTCCAACGGACTTCAGCCCGAATTCATCTGGGAATCGGAACGACAGGAAGGAAAAATCGTCGCCTGGTTCCACAAGGCTAAAAGTGAGCTGATCTATAAGCGCTGGCAGGAAAATAAACCGTAACAAAACCGTATCTCACCAAATCTCCCACCTATATATAAATGAGGAAAATCTATGGCAGACAATGATTCTATGTTAAAACTTACCGCTGCTTTGGACAAAGCCAAGAGTACAAAGCAGCTGAATCAGGATATAAAAAACATAGAGAAAACCATCAACCAGCTTCATCTGATGGCAAAACTCTATCAAGGGGAAAGCAGGACTCAAGTAAATGCTTCCATAAAAGAACTGGAAAAAAAAGTAGATGTCATCCGTTTAAAAGCAGAGATTGACAATAAGAAATTAAAAGCAGATTTAGAAAATGCATTAAGTAGTGTTTCACTAAAAGAGATAAAAATCAGCGAACAGGGAATGAAAGTCTCGGCTATGAAAATCGCCCAGAGTCTAAACTCTGTTTTATCTAAATATACCATTTTACCAAAAATCGATATAAAGCCTGAGGGGCTCAAAAAGGACCTTACTGGTATCCAAAGTAAAATAAACTCCGTGACTACCGCCTTTGGACTGGCAAGAACCGGAATTGTTAAATTTAAGCAGTCTACGGCCACCTTAAAAGAAATTTCTTCTATTCTAAACGATATTTCAAAAGCCGCTGGAATGAGTCGGGAAGAAATTAAAAAGTTAGGAAAAGAATCCTTTCAATCTGCCGGGGCTTATGGAGCCTCCGCCAAGGACTATCTTCTAAGCGTCCTTTCCATGGCAAAAAGCGGGTACGGCTCTGTTTCCAAAGAACTGGGTAAATTGTCTTTGTTAGCCCAGTCACTAGGTTCAGTTTCTGCAGCCGCTGCTGACAGCTTTATTAAGTCCATGGATACTGCATATCAATACAGCGGAAACGTAGAAGAACTCACCAGGGCACTTGAGGGCGTAATTTCAGTATCGATGCAAAGCAAGATACCACTGGCTGAGCTTACCACCGCCATGGAAGCAAATGCCGCATCAGCTGCAAAGGCAGGCATTGGAATCGACCAGCTGACTGCTGCAGAAGCAACGCTAATTGCTTCCTCCAGCCAGTCAGGCTCTCTCGTGGGGCAATCCTTTCAATCTGTTCTGGACCAGCGGGACCGAATGAATCAGTCATCACAGCAACTGACTGAACCAATCAAACGCCTGGAAGAAATGGCAAATTCCTACTCTTCTATCTCCAGTCAGAACGATGTTTCTTTGTTTGGAGATATGGATAGTCAGGAAATGTCTAATCCCATTAAAGTATTGTTAGAACAATGGAGTCTTTATGAACAGCTTCTCTCTAATTACTCCAATGGTAGTCAGGCAGCCATGGAAGCAGCCAGTGCCACTGCTAACACTTGGGAGAGCCAGCTTATTTCCCTTCAAAATTCCTGGGATTCATTTATTTACTCTTTGACTAGTCAAAATCAGTCATTGGGAGTTGGGTTGTTTCTGGAGCAAACGCTTGTTAGCTTGGAAACGGTAGAAGAAAACTTGAAACAGATACCTCAGATGTTAGAAGGGATTAATGGGATAACTCCAAATGCAGATAATAAATCCTTAAAATCCGACTCAACAATGTCCCCTATTTCCTTTGATGTGAAATCCATTTTAGAACCAGCTAATAATCTACTTGACTTTTCAAAATCAGTTGATGAGCTGGAAGAAAGTTTAATCAAGGGAGAATATGGATTAAATATATTTTCTGCATCTGTTGCAAAAAGCCATGTAACATTAAAAGATTACTTGGCAACATGCACTAAGAAAGCACCAGCTTCTTTAAGTGGGTATAAAGCTCATTTAAAAAATACGGGAATAGAAACAGATCTCTTGAGATCTAAAACTATATTACTTAATGCAGCAATGTCCGGTATTGTTGCGATTGCAATGCAGGTTTTATCTATGGCTGTCTCCGCCTTAGGTCAGGCTATTTATGATCATTACCATCAAGTGGAAATTGCAGAAAAAGCCCTGGCTGATGCTGAACAGAAATTAGAAGACTCTAATTCAAGAATAACTTCGATTAATGACAAACTGAAAGAAACAGCAGATCGACTGAATGAATTAAATGCGAAAGGTAAACTAACTTTTGTTGAGCAAGAGGAAGTTGAGAAATTAAAAACGTATAATGAGGAATTGAATCGACAGCTCTTGGCCGAAAAAGCTATTAATGAATATAATAAACAGAACGAAAGAAAGAAAACATTAGATTACCTGAATGCTGAGACAGATTATACCGAATATAATGGTTTTACCCCTTCTCTACCTAATCGAGCTGGAGCACCTGTTTCTCAAGCAAAGATTTTCACAAGATCTGGTACTGTATTAGATAAGACTTCCAGTGAATTAGCAGAGATTGAACGCTTAAAATCAGAGCTTGAAGGTAAAAAAGTGGAAGTAGATCGTATCAAAGCATCAGATCCTAAAGGATACAAATGGGATATAAAATACCAAAATACAGATAAAGAACGAACTATACTAGAGGGTCGGATAAAAGAGTTAGAAACTACACTAGCAGAGGAAATTCCAAAAATCACCGAAAAACTTTATAGTTTAGATTCTAAAAATGATAAAGATGCCATTAGTAAAATAAAGTTTATTTTAAATTCATATATCCGACAATCCCCCGACATTACTCCAGAGGAAAAGTTTAACAATATTTGGAATTCTGAAGAGTTCTCCAATTCAAAGAATTTGCTGACTACCCAAGTTGGGTCAGGAAATTTTATAGGAATCAAGCCTATTTTTGATATTAATTTACAAAAGCTTGCAAGTGAAACTGGCTTAGGTTATGCAGAAACATATCAGAAGGTCATATCTGCAGCACAGCAACAAATTAATGATGAAATGAACAACAACTTTATAAAATCATTTTCAGGACTTCCTATAAATGAAATTAAAGATTACTTTAATCAGCTTGATACCGGTGATCTTAACGAAACAACAATTACTTCCTTTGAGAACTTGAATAAAATAATTCAGTCTACAGGTGTAAGTTCGGCCAGTGCTATAGAAAATATAAAGAACTTTTCTAAAAATATAGATTTTACTCCAGAGTTAGAAGCAAATATGAAAAAAGTTGCTGATTTAGTTAATTCAATAAATCAGGAATTTCAAAATACTGATAAAATAAGCTCTTCCAGTTTAAAATCCATGGCTAATCAATTTCCTGCTATGGAAAGCGATATAGAAAATTATAAAAATGGCTTAATCAGTTCGAAGGCACTACATGACCAGCTATTAGAAGTTTACAAGAATGACGCAGAATCTTTTCAAGTTAACATGGTTAACAAACTTAGTGAGAATGATTCTTTTTATGATAACGTAAGAAAGAATAATCAAAGCTTATTCGTAGACCTAGCAATCGCATATAAAGATGATCTAAAAAACTGGAAAAATCTTATGACTGCAAAAGGTAGAATGAAGCTTGCTTTAGAAAAGACACTCTCTGGTATGTGGACTGGTAAATATGGAGAAGCCGGTTCCTATGGTTCTTTTGAAAACAACATTAAAGAGGGAAAAGATGGTCAAGTAACTGTAATTTCAGATGACCCTACCGCAATATACGAAAAGGGATTTCAGAATATAGAGGCAGAGGCATATAAATACAATGTGCTCATCAGACAATTAAATGAGGCTGCAAAAGCTGAAATAACTATGCCCGAAATAACAAACTCAAACTCTGGAAGTAAAGCAACATCTTCACCCAACAAAACATCATCTGTTCAAAAGCAAAAGTTTGATTGGGCCGAACGCCATGAGAAATACCAAGATGACAAGAGGAGTAAATTAAAAGATGCCTCCTCAAATACCTACATCGACTACCTGGGCATATCAGAAAATGATTTTAAACGTGGCAAGGAAATCTTAGATAATGAAGCTCCCACCATAGAGCAGCTAGAAGAACTGAAAAACATGGCCGAGAAATCAGGGATATCCATCAATGATCTAACTCGCACATTAACAAGCGGAACCTGGACTGCCTCCCGCCAAAGCGCATTACAGCAGCTAGTGGAACACGATAAAGCTGCCCTGGAAGATCAGACAAAAATAATTGACCAGTATCAGTCTCAATATGACGCTGCCCTCTCAAAAATAGACCCCGATTACAGAAGTAAAATAGAGACAGGGGAACTGTCCACCGAAAATCTTTCAGGAGCGGAAGCAGAAAACGTACAGTCTGCCATAGATGCATACGATAAGCTAAAAGCATCAAAAAACAAACAAATTGATCTACAAAAAAATTATACCGAAAGCTTTATGGCCAGCTATGAAAATCAAGCAGCAGCCGTTAAAGCGGAAAATGATGAACTAAAAGCCTCAAGCTCACTCATTGAAAAACAGATTGCCTACATGAAATCAGCCGGTGAACTCATAGATGCTTCCATTTATAACAAGCTGATCGAGCAATCAGAAAAACAGGAAGCAAACACCCAACGGCTGATAGAAATCAAGCGAAAAGAAATGCAGGATTTAAGAAAGCAAAATCAAAACTCCGAAAACTCCGAATCCTATCAAAAGCTTGAGCAGGAAGTCAGTGACTTGGAATCCTCTATTCTGGACTTGAAGAAGTCTCAGGAAGAATACAATTTCCAGCTTCTAAAAATGCCAATTGAGCACATGGAAACAGTCGCTGGAATGTACAAGAACATCCAGTCTGCCATGGAAAATTGGAACAGTGAACTGGAGGCTTCCGGCAAAAAAGCAGATAGTAACTACTATCAGAAGTTAATTTCAAACGGCTTCACCCTGATGGATCAATACCAAAAACAGGCCGCACTAATTGAAGATGTCATGAATGAATACGATGCCGGTACTGACAATTGGAATGAATTATACAGCAAGCTTCAAAATGTAAACTCAGAAATGTCCTCCATGGTCCAAAATCTCCACAAATGGAACGAAGCACTTTTAAAAATGCCGCTGGAAAAGATCACCGCTAATTCCTCCGATCTGCAAAAGCTATTAAGCGGCCTGGAATCCGTAAAAGGAGAATATGATACCGTCATCAGCGCTGTAACAGGTGCCATTAATGACCAGGTCAAAGCCATCAATGAGCAAAAAGAGGCTGTCAACGAGGAATATGAAGCGTCAAAAAAATCATTACAGGATAAATTAGATCTATTAAGCAAACAAAATGAAAAGCTTAAATTGCAGCAAAGATACGAACAATCCTTATATGATCTTCAAAAGGTCAACCGTCAGGCGACTGAAAAAGTAATCCGAGATGGACAGACAGTTTACGAGCAGGATGCTGACAAGCTTAGGCAAGCAAAAGAAGCGGTGCAGGATGCTAAGTTTGACTTAGAAACCAATGAGCTGAAAACCCAAATCGATAACCTGCAGGAAACCCTTAACGGCTTAAACGATACCTACCAGGAGCAGCTGGAATCCTTACAGAAAATATCTGATAAATGGTCTGAAATCAACGGAAAAATCTCTCAGGCACAGAACGAGTCCAAAGCCGATGAAATTCTAGGAAAAGGCTGGAAGGATAAGATCTTATCCGGCAATGACACACAGCTCTTTCAGAACATCACACAGATGTATACAGGTATTTCAGAACAAATCCTACAGTATAAAGAGCAAATCGATGCCACCAATCAGATTTCTACTCTCCTTGAAAGCTATATTGCCTCCTACAAGGAGGGAACTCTAAGCTATAACCAGGCTCTGACTGGAATCAATAATCTCCTATCCCAGCTCAACCAAAAGATGCCTGCTGTCGATGGTCTTCAAAACTTATACGATTATTACGGTGCCATAAAAGGAACTGCTGCTAACGGTGACAGCATATTTTCTGAGATTCAGAAGAGCTTAGCAGCCACTGCCGGAGACCTTGTAAAATCTCTGGAGCAGTATAATAAAAATTACGGAGCCATCTCCGAATATACCTCCAGCTGGCAGCAGCTGACGGATAATGTAGCTTCTATGCTACGTGTATTAAAAGAGGTCCGGGATAATTTAAAATCCACAGAGGACGACGACGATGAGGATAAAAAGAGTAACAAGAAGTCTAACGGCGAGCCATACATAGGCGGTGGCTGGGTAAGCGGAGGACCAGGTGACCCTGGCGCCAGATCCCTTAAAATCGGCATTCAAGGCGGACTAATCGGTAACAGTACCCCCTTTGACCGGGAAGCAAAAATGAAGCTCTTAGGTCTTAAGAAACTGGAGCCCGACGAATTTCCAACAATTCTTCATAAAAATGAAGCCGTTTTCAACACTGAACAGCAGGATACTCTTCTCTCCAACTTGGGCCAGGCCTGGAACTATACTCCATTTTCTTCATCATTTCTCACAGACATATCAAAAGGAGTGGAACAGACAACCACGAATTTCGAATTTGGAGATATCCGCATAGAATCATGCAGCAATGCAGATGAGCTGGCACAAGGCATCTTAAATGGCGGCCTGAGAAATGCCATGATTCAGCATACAGGAAAGCGTTAACAATGACGGAGAAATGGAAAGGAAGTGAACTCAATTGAATCTGCAAGATGTCTATAAAAAGCTGGTGGAGGACATTCATTACTTATTTAAAAATGCAGCCGAAACCATGAAATTTGACCGCACATTCCGTGCCAAGGTCATTGGCCCTGCTGCCAAAGGGAAATACACCATTTCCTACAAAAATAGAACGCTCACAGCCAGAGGCAGCCAAAATCTTTTACCAAATGATACTGTTTGGGTCTGCGCTCCCTGTAATGACTGGAATTCCTTATTTATTCAGGCAACAGAGCCAAAAGAGAGTTCCTGACCAAAACAGAACCGGATAACCACTCAAATAAGAAAAGGAGCAGACTATGTATGCAACCATACACCCAATAGAACCATTTGATTCGTCAACTGGAACTACCATTCATTTTTCCTGGCAGGGGAATCAGATTTACAAAGCAAGGTGCCTCATTAAAGACAATGCTTCTGGAACAACCGTTTACGATAAAACGATCAGCACCATGAAACAAAGCTATTCTCTTCCAGCCGATACCGGTCTAAAAAACGGCGGCTATTATGTAGCTTATTTATCCGTTTTCGACGTAGACGACAAAGAGTCCACCCTGCAAAGCATAGGAACACCATTTTACTGCTATGAGACACCGGAATTTAAATTGTCCGTAAATGCTGGTGATATTTTAAAATCATCAGCATTTCAAACTGGACTCGTCTACTCCCAGAAGCAGAATGAGCCCCTTAATTCCTTTTGCATTACGCTCTACACCTATCAGAAAACAGAGCTGCAGACCTCTGGCGATCTATACGATACCAGTGAATTAACGTATCTCATTTCTGGACTTGAAAATGCAAAACAGTACTACATAAGAGCAACAGGAAAGACCCTTCATAACATGAGCCTGGATACCGGCTATATATTATTTACCGTATCCTATACTCAGGCTCAGATTTTCAATCCTCTTGAGCTAAACAACAGAGCCGAGCACGGCGCCATAGAAATAAAAAGCAATATCATTTCAACCATTGGCATCCCGGAAAAAGATGTCATATATCTTGAAAATGAATTTGCTGACTTAAGAGAGAATTCCGTCACCTATGATATCGGTTTTGAGGTAAAAGGAGACTTCACTAAGGCATTTCGCTTTCACCGACCGGTGTGTAATGCAAAAATCATTCATTTTACCAATAAAGACCAATGTCATGTAAACATTTATTACAGGGAAGGTATTTATTCAGATTCTGGAGGAGAAAAAGCATTTTTTGAGCTGGAATCAGTCTCTTCCGGCGCCAAATATATTCTCTTTACCAAATACCTTCCAATCCCCAAGGATACCCAGCAATTTGTGCTCTGCATTAACCGAACCAGCAGCTATTATGAAATGAAAGCTGATCTGGTAAACAAATAGAAAGGCGGTGATATTATGTTTTTAGGAAGCTGTTTTGCCTCAAGCAAGGAATCCCTGGCCTCATCACCAGCCTCATCTTCTGACATTTCCGACCTAACCATAGCTTCAGCAGTCTATGATGAAATATTCGCAACGGAAAAAGTAATTGAACTGTCAGAAGAAGACCATGCCTTTCCTTCTGTCTGGGGCTTTGATACCAGGCTTCACGCTCTGTTTCAGGGAACCCTCTACGGTGGAAATGTCAGCTTTACAGAGAGCATCGTAGAATCCATACGAATTAAAAAGAAGGTAAAGGGCGATAAAAAATTTAAGACAATCTTTGAAAAGCCCATCCGCTCCAATGAAGATTTTAAAATAGAGTTAATGGATTACTATGAACCAGTAGGAACGGTGGAGTACGCCTATGTACCAGTCATTTCCGGCGGTGAAAATAACTATATTACAAACCGTGTAGAATCCTGGTTTGACTCCTATTTTATCTGTGAAAAGAATATCTCCTATCCTATGGTCCTGGACACAAGATTCGATAAAAAGCTGACTCAGCGCACCAATCTCATTGAGCTTTTGGGAAGAGAAAAGCCAGTGGTATTAAAGGGTGGAAAAATCCGATATTTCTCCGGAGATATCTCCTGTACCTTTATTGAATTAAAAGAAGATGGCTGGCAAACTCATTCGTCATGGGAATACCGAAATGGAATCTATGATTTCCTTACCAACGGCCAGCCAAAGATCCTGAAGGATTTTCTTGGAAATGTCTATATGGTGGCTGTCACAAGCAGTGATATCACAGAAGAATCCGATCATTATGAGCACGTAACCACGAAATTCAGCGTTGCGGAATGCGGCAGTGCCTATGAAGCCGGAGACCTTTATGACAACGGCTTTATTGACGCCGACATTGACAGGTAGGTGATACAATGGCATATGAAGTAACTCAAAAAGACTTGGATTTATTAAAGCAGGGCACCCAGGAAATATATTTAAAAGTTGAGCTAATGGATTCCACGTTTAAAACACTGGACTCCCTGGAAGGTCAAATCATAAATGACAGCTACAGCCAGGACAGCGAATCCATACAGCGCAGAAGTTACCAATTTGATCTGGCGGTCTTAAACTCTTCCTTTGTTATTGGGAAGGATAAAAAAATATGGCTGGACAAACGCCTGCGAGTCTTTTACGGAATCAAATCCGTAAGGACAAAAGAAATCATCTGGTATCAACTGGGAGTATTCTGCTATCTGAGCATGAAGTACTCCTTTTCTAATACCGAAAAAAAGCTATCCGTATCCTGTGGGGACTTAATGTCCCTATACGATGGCACTTTAAATGGCCATCTTCATGGATACGGCTCTTCCAACAACGCCCCAGATTATGCTGTTCAAAATCTCACCATACCAGCCGGGGAGGATATCCGGGCTTCTGTCATTGCAACCATGAAGGAGGCCGGAATCGAAAAATATATTGTTGAGGACATTGGAAAACCCATTCCCTATGACTTGACCTTTGCAACCGGAAGTACATACGCTGATATCTGGCAAAAAATCCGGGATCTATACGATTCCTGGGAATTTTATTTTGATGCAGACGGAACCTTTATCTGGCGACAGATTCCCACCTGCTTGGAAGACCCGGTCATTTTAAACGATACGGTCATGCAGAACATCGTAGTAAATGAAAATGCAGATTCCAAATTTGACGGAATCTATAATGTCACTGAAGTCTGGGGCAAGGTATTAACACTGGAACAGGAAGACCGATACGCAGACACTTCCAGCTATACCAACAATACGTATGGGATTAACCTTAGTATGTACACGGCTTGGGAAAGCGTAGACAACCTGACACAGCTGGCATTTAAGGCAAGCGACGACAACCTTGCTGCGCCAAAATTTACAATCAACAACTTCTCTCCCACCATTCCTATTTATGACGGTGATGGGAATCCATTGAAGCCAGGGGCGATGAAAAAGGATAATATTTACGTCTTCCGTTATAGACGTCTCACACCTGACCAAAACGCCTTGTTCCTGTTAGGTCAGTTTCAGTGCTATGGAAGATACGTGGAGGAATCACCGGATTGTCCCTACTCAGTGAAAAATATTGGTTACGAAATTTCGCAATCAGTAGACTACGGTAATTTAAGTGACGATGCGGCCTGCTACAATCAGGCAGAATTTCTAACCTATAAGTCAACCGCCATGTTGGATACCATAAATTTAAGTACTTTAGTGGTTCCCTGGCTGGAAGTTAACACAAAACTCGAATACACTCCCAGATACAACAAGGAAACCAGCCAGTATATTGTTAAAAATCTAAGCTGGTCAACTGGTGACGGAACAATGAGTATGACTCTTTATAAATTTTTAGAGAGCTATTCCTATGTATATGGGAGAAAAAAGAAAGGAGCTAATTAAGTGAGCTATTCAGAATACCCACATAGTAAATTCCCAGAAACAATCTGCGACCTGCCAAACATGCAGGACGCCTCTGCCACTCTTCGCCCTGTAATTGAACAGTATAATGAGGCGTGGATGAATAATGATACGGACAAAATGGCTGCGCTGACAAATCAGTATCCAAATTTGACAAAATCATTATTTAATGCAGATAAATTCAACGTCCTGCTGGACGGAGTCAAGGCAACACAGAAGTTCTTTAAAGAAGAAGTCGATGAAATGATTCTAACAGTTGCTCAGAAAACAGTTGGGATTAATGATTCAGCGGAGGGTGAGGACAAGAAGAGAAATGCTTACTCCGCAGAAAAAACTGATTATTTAACCGGCGTTACCATTGCAACCGATATTGAAATACCAGTAGGTGCATGGGATGAGAATTTAACTTATACTTATTCATCTGATAAGATTCTGGAAAATGACAGAGTGAATGTGTTTTTTAACTCTGACAGTATGTTTCATGCTGCAAAAGCATTTATTGTTGTGAAAGAAAATACCGGCGCTGGGAACTTTTTATTAAAGGCTAATAAGCTGCCAAAAAGTGCATTGACTATTAGAGAAATTGAGGTGATGAGAAAAGATGGCTAAATATGGCGTAACTAATATTGCCGGCGGAGGTGGAATCGGATCCGATGAGGTCTCCGTTACAAAGGAATATGTATTAAATGGAAAAACCTATGTAGGCTCCGATACCAGTGATGAAATTAGTACTGGAACAATGGTTAATAATGGGGCTACAGGGAATCAGAATTTAAATGCTGGTGGCTCTTTTAGTGTCAAAAAGGGGTATCATGCTCAGGATTTTACAGTAAATGCTAATAATTTAGTAAGTCAGACACAGGGTACGGCAACCTCCGCACATATTTTAAGCGGCCAAACCGCTTGGGTCAATGGAAATAAAATTAATGGAGGTATACCCATTCAAAAAGGTGATGCAGCTCAAGATCAAGTTTGGAGCACTAACTGGACTACTTCAGGAGATGGAAATATATTTATGGGTGTCCGTAATGGTCATTACTTAAATGGGGTAAATTGGATAAGAGCTAATGTTCCTAATTTTATAGCCAGTAATATTAAAAAAGGAGTTAGTATTGGAGGAATAATTGGCACATTTGAGGGCTATGTGCCAATAGCTGCAGATTTGTATTTACGCGGAAATAATATTGCTAATTGGATATCTGAAAATAGCGCAACTTTTGACACAGGACAGATATCTTCAAACTTTTATAATTTTGGCATCGGAGCAAATTTAAATCTAGTAGGAAAAACCCAACTAAATGTTCAAGGTATTGCTAAAGCTGGTTCAACTAAAACCTGGGTATTAACAAAAAAAAACAATCAAATTATACAAGAAAACTTAACAATACCTGCTTCCGGTCAGTTTACCTATTCCTTTAACATATCTGCATACCAAGTTTCTGATAATTTCAAGCTATATACTTATCATGAAAACGGTTCTAACTTAGGAGGTATGTATATGGCAATATACAGAATATGGCTAAGTTGATTTTTTGTTGGCAACTTCATTAACATTTTAATAAGAATATTGAAAATTATTTAAATAGTACTTTTGATGAATAGATATGGATTAATTTAAACTAACTTAATTAATGATTTACTAATATTTGTTAAGGGTACCCTTACAATCCTAAAACTAATTTAGTTTGCAAGCAAGAACCGACGAAAAGAGGCTGCATAAAGTTAAACTTATGTTGATAATCTAAGTTTACGTCTATATTTACTGTACTCAATTGTCCAAGTATAATCATTATTTGTTTTTCGTTATTCCATTTAATGTGACTATCCAGGTGCTTTATGAAGTGCTCTATGGAAACGCCAATCCATGGTTTTCCATAGAGCATTTCATTTTTAATTGTCAAAGAAACTTCTCAGGCGAGTTTTCAGGTAAGCATCCATTCTTAGTAATAGAAGGAGTTAATCCTGGTTTTTACACTCATTCTATCCAACCTGGTCATCTATAGTGTCGTGTCAAGCATAAGGCTTACAAGTTCCACCGTAGTACTTGTTCTAGTCAACCACCTAACTACTTGTTCAACAAAAACAATCAAGTATTGGTGACAGATACGCATTTCCATCTAAAAGAGCAAATTAAGTTATATCAGCCTCCCCACACACACAAAGTAGATGGTGAGATGTATCCTGGTATCTGAACAGTAGCACAGTTAGACCTATACATTTAAATTCTTTTAGTGATATACTTTTTAATTATTGGTGCAATTAGTAAGTATCTTAAAATAATTATTTATGATAAACTAATACTATCAAACACCCCATCCAAATCCTTCACAATCCCTTCATCAATCATCCCCATCCCCGCCATATTCCCAAGCACCTTCATAGCCTCCCCATGAGCCATCCCCTTCCGATAAGGCCTCTCTTCCGTAAGCGCCTGATAAATATCAAGGCACCCCATCAGCCGTGAGTTAAAATCAAGCTCCTCCCCCTTCTTCCCAGACGGATACCCCTTCCCATTCAGCTTCTCATGATGATTCGCCGCCCATTCCGTAATATCCTCAAATCCACTAATCTTCTCAAGGGCAACCCTGGTATAATACACATGCTTTTTCACAACCTTAAATTCCCTATCCGTAAGCGCCCTTGGACAATCCAATATACTATTAGGCACCGCTAACTTCCCCAGATCATGTAAATCAGCTGCTATGATTAATTTTGTCCTCTCCTCCTCATCCTTTCCATAATAATCCGCCATTGCTGCTGCTTTTTCCGCGAGCCCACTGGAATGACGTTTCGTAAAATGAGACTTGGAGTCAATGATTCTGGAAAAAATCTTAGTAATCTTCTGAATTTCCTCAAAGGACAGCTGGCAGTCAAACTCAGGTATCACATCGGATAGAGCTTTCCCTACATTCTCATCCGCCATCTTCTCCCAAATAGATAAATCCTCCGCCATCTTACGAAGTGCAATTCCCAAGTCCTTAGAGAACACTATGCCTTCCTCTTGTTCAATCCATTGTACCAGTACATCCTTCCCATTCCCTGCTTCATCCGGCTGATATCTGTCCTCAAATCCATCTGCCGCTGCAATAATCTGAGAAATTAAAGGAATTTCATCTCCACTTAATCCATAGAATCCGCTTCCGTTATACCTTTCATGATGATAAAGAATCACATTTTCAGGAGCTGTAAGAAAAGGATACCCCTTAACATTCTTCTCTCCAATCACACAATGGGCCTTTGACCGTTCAAAATCATTAACCGAAAAATCTTCTCCCGCCGAAACCTCATATAAACTGGACTCACTTAACCCATTGTCATGAAGCATAGCCAAAGCTGCCGTATCATATAGTTCTTCTTTTGATAATCCCAATTCTCTGGCAATGTATAAAGAAATAAATGCCGTTCTTTTCCCGTGATTCGATTGTCTCCCCAACCGATCCATTTCCACAAAATCCAGTGCAAAAGAAACGGAAATCAAAAAATCATTTAAGCTGAATCTCATTATTATTATCCTCTCTCTCTTCGTATCATGTCGTAGCTAAAATGCCAAAAAAGGATGCTATACTTTTGTAAAAATCATGCCATCGTGCACAAAATACAGTTCTTCCCATACATAAGATGCAATGGGCACCAATCTAATTTTATCAATAAAAAGAATAATGTCAACTATCTCCAATATTCTAAACCACTTAGAGCATCAAATCTATACTTTAATTCTATTACCCTTTCTCAATATCATTTAAAAAAATCCCCCCATCAAATACAAAAAAGTCTTCTTCCAGCCACTCTCTTATATCCCTAAAAAAACTTACAGGAATCGCCCCCGGTGATTCTATCATCCAGCAACAATTCCTGTAAACGTTCACTTTATCATACTAATAAATTTAGCCCCTTAATGAGGAGATTCCCTTATCTCATGTACCTTAATATTCTAGTTCATGTAGTTTTTTTTCTCCGTTTAGATTAATAATACCTGCCTGGAATTCTGGTCTTTTTACTTCCTTTGACTTCATTCCCCAAATATTTAGCCCCATGCCCAAAGCAAAGAGACCAATAAAAACAATAAGCTGCGAGAGTTGATTCCTGTTTGCCAGGATAACAAAAATTCCATAGGCTGCAATTAAAGTAATCGGAATACCCAGAACAAAATAAGGAAATTTTCTAATCATTTTTTTATCCCCCTCGTATTATTTGATAATTTGATTATACCACAAAATACTGTTAAAATATGTTAATTTTCTTCCATTTGTCACCAGACAGCCATAAAACTAATGAAAAAGAAATAAATCGGTTGTTATTTTCCTTCTGCTTCGGTATAATGAAAAGAAACAAGTCTATATCACATCTAATTCTAATATCACTTCTTAATCCTTCTATTTTATTTAAAGGATTAACACATCTTCATTCGTTGTAAATCTGCTTAAAGCAATTTACATACATCATATCTAAGGAGGTATACTATGGTATACGAATCATTTCTTGAAACCATCAAACAATCCCTGAAAGAACGTCTTGGCTCTGAATATACTCTAAGCATTCAGCCCAT
This sequence comes from Clostridium sp. 12(A), assembly GCA_000526575.1. Classification (GTDB taxonomy): domain Bacteria; phylum Bacillota; class Clostridia; order Lachnospirales; family Lachnospiraceae; genus Lacrimispora; species Lacrimispora xylanolytica. The sequence goes on from JAGI01000002.1 coordinate 2,171,455, forward strand.
AACAAAGAACAATGGATTAAGCCTGGACGGAATCTGCATCGGAAGAACCGGAGAAAAAGCTGCTCCCACCATCTACTTAAATCAATTCTACAACTGCCATATGGAGGGTGTCCCAATTGACGAGATAATTAACGATATTCTACTGCTCTATCAGACAAACAAGCTGCCAGATGAAGTCCATCTTAACGATCTCACTTCACCTGACCACATAAAAAGCCGTGTTATTTACCGCTTAATCAATGAATCCGCCAATCAGGCACAGCTTTCCCAAATCCCCCACATCTCATATCCAGCACTTGATTTATGTCTTGTTTTTAGCATCTATGTGCATGAAGCCCAGGACAATCTTTTAACAGCCCTCATTCTAAATAGCCATTTAAAAACCTGGAATCTATCATTTGGTGAGCTGCAAGAGGCTGCAAAACTCAATACTCCCCGTCTGTTTCCAGCTCGAATCCGGTCACTTTCTGAGGTCATAAAGGATATCGCTATAAAATCTTCCCAGGAAGAAATATGCGAAGATGATCTTCTGGACTTTTTTGATACAGAGCCCCTTTCTCCTCCCATGTACGTTCTCTCTAACCACACCGGAATCAGTGGTGCCGCCTGCATGTTTTATGAAGGTATATTAAAAGACTTCGCAGCATGCACCGACAGTGATCTAATCATTCTGCCCTCCAGCATTCACGAAGTCCTGATCATTCCTAACAGTAAAAACGTTTCTATCGAAGAGCTGGCTGAAACCGTATTTGCTATCAACCAGGAAGAGGTCCCGGTAGAAGACCGTTTATCCAATCACATCTATTTCTATTCCAGAAGTACGGACCAGCTGTCTGTTGCCTTTACTTCTTCTGTATCAATCGGAACAAAGAATCCATAATGAAAATCGCCATAGCAATCGCACCTGAGATCTGCAGCGTCTGAACCAGATAATGACTGGAAAGCTCCGGATCATTGCTTATTACATAGGAGACACTCCTGTAAATAGAAGCTCCAGGCACAGAAGGCAGAATACCTGCCACTAAAAAGACTGTGACTGGGGCTTTAAAAATGCGGGCCGATACATGGCTTGCCAGAGCAACCAAAAGCGTGGATAAAAATGCCGCAGCTGTGACCGAGCCTGCTGCGGTGTCCACCAAAAGATAGGAAAGCCAGCCTGCAGCACCAATTCCTCCTGCTAAAACCACATACTTCTTCGGCAGCTCCAAAACCAGAGCAAAGCTGATAACCGCAAAGAACGCACCAATTGTCTGCATTACCATAGTTGTCCTCCCATAAACTGAAAGAGCCTGATTCCAGCACCTACCCCTGCTGCCACGGAAAGCGCGATGACCACTGCCTCCATCATTCTGGCTGTTCCTGAAGCATAGTCTCCATTTAAGGTATCCCGGATAGCAGTGGTAAATATAACCCCTGGAACCAATGGCATTATGGCTCCAATAATAATGATATCACTTCTAATCCCTGGCAGCAGGAGCTTTTCCACGGACAAAGCAGTAAATGCAATTAAAAATGCGCTGATTCCATTCATGCAAAAATCATTGAGCTTAAGACGGCTGGATACCTCCATCGCAACAGCAAGAACCGCTCCGGTTATGGCTGCTGCTAAAAAGTCCCTGCCTCCTCCTCCCAGCAACAGAGTGAAAAATACAGAGACCCCAACAATACCCGCATCCTTTAGCCATCTGCTATACTGCATCGTGGTTCGAATTTCTTTCAGTTTCCCATATGCTTCTTCCACCGTAATTCGATCTTCACATAGCTTTCTTGATACATCATTTACCAGATACACTCTGTTTAAGTTGGTGGATCTCCCAGTCACTCTCCTGGCAACTGTAATTGCCTCAATGGAAGGGTCATTGAGAGAAGCAAAAATACCTGTAGAAAAAACAATTGCCTCAGACGTCTCCCGCCCAGCTTTTCTCAAAATATGGTCAATGGTATTTTCCACACGGAAAATTTCCGCACCGCTTATCAACATAATTTCACCTGCCAGTACGGCAGTTTCCACAAGCAGTTTATCATTCATTCATGGATTCCTCAGTGTTAAGTTTATAAGATAAGACTTCCAATCTGAAATACCAGTACAGCGGCTCCCCAGGCAATAAAAATCTGAAAGAGAACCATACCAATCGTCCAGCTTAAAGAGCCGGTTTCCTTCTTAATTGTTGCAACTGCAGCAATACAGGGAGAGTAAAGCAGGCAAAAGATCATAAACGCATAAGCATTCACACCATTAAAACCAAAGCTTCCAAGGCTTCCAAGCAAATTGCTCATTCCTGCTGCCGAGTTTATATTGTTGACACCAAATAAAACAGAAAAGCTGGATACTACTACCTCTTTGGCAGAAAGCCCTGAAATTAGGGCTACAGCGATTCTCCAGTCTCCAAGTCCTGCCGGCCGAAGCACAGGCACAAGAGTACGCCCGATCATGGCTGCAAAGCTATTTTCCACATCTGTAACGAAACCAGACGGACCTCCATTTAATACGAACCACAAAACAATGGTAGCAAGAAATATAGTTGTTCCCGCTTTGCTTAAGTAATCCTTTACCTTATCCCATACATAAATCCCAACCGTTCTCCCATTGGGAGCTTTGTATTCCGGAAGCTCGATAAGAAGTACGTCTTCCTCTCCCCTTCCTAGCAGACGGCGGGATCCAAAAGCAATACCAATGGCAACTAAAAGTCCCACCAAATAAAGAGAATAGGCGACCATCAATGCGTGATCCGGAAAAAACATTTCAGAAAATAGCACGTAAATAGGCAGCCTGGCTGAGCATGACATAAAAGGCGTAATAAGAATGGTTCTCTTTCTGTCCCTCTCACTTGGAAGGGCTCTGGCTGCCATAACAGCTGGCACGGTACAGCCAAATCCAAGAAGCATAGGAAGAAATGCTTTGCCAGACAATCCCACCCGTCCCATGATTTCATTCATGACATAAGCCACTCTTGCCATATATCCGCTGTCCTCCAAAAAGGCCAGCGCCAGAAACAGGATAAATATATTGGGCAGGAATGTAAGGATACCTCCAACACCGGCTATGATACCATCCACCACCAATGAAGTAATCCAGCCAGAAGCGTGAATCCCAATCATAAGCTGTCTTATGAACACAGAAACATAATCAAGGGTAATCTCAAAATATCCCTTAAGAAAGTCTCCCACCGTAAATGTGAGAAAGAAAACAAGTGCCATGATTCCAAGAAAAATAGGTACTCCCAGAATCGGATGTGTCAAAAACCGGTCGGCAGCATCCGTTCGCTGCGCTCCCTGTTCTTTTTTAACAAGACATGCTTTTATTATTTCCTCAATGCGGCTATATTTCTGGCTGATAATCTCCTTTTCATAGTTCTGGTCAATCAGATTGTCCAGCTGAATCGGATGCTCCGTCATAATCTTTTCATCATGCTCTAAATACTTTATAGCATACCATCTTATATTATCCAGGCTTTTATCATTGGCTTTTAAAATGGTTTGTATTTTTGATATCTTATTTTCAATTTTAGGAGTATAAGTGACTACCGGTATTTTCTGCGGATTCTTATTCGGATTAACCACTGCGGATAAAAGTTCTTTTAGTCCGCTCCGGTTTCTTGCAGAAACAGCTGCCACTGAAATTCCACCAAGCATATCAGACAGCTTAGGGAGGTTTATTTCCATTCCCCTCTCTTCCACAATATCTATCATATTTAATGCAAGTATCACAGGAATATTAAGCTCCAATAACTGGAGCGTGAGATATAAATTTCTCTCCAGAGACGAAGCATCTAAAACGTTGACAATAACGTCAACCTCACCATCTTCCAGGCACTTTCTTGTTACCTTCTCTTCCAGGGTGTAGCAGGACAGGCTGTAAATTCCAGGCGTGTCAATGACACGTATGGGAATGCCTTTATAACTGGTCATTCCTTCCATTCGTTCAACCGTAACTCCCGGCCAGTTAGCCACCTTTAATCTGGCTCCCGTAAATGCATTAAATAAAGTGGTTTTTCCGCAGTTGGGGTTTCCCACAAATCCAACGCGTATTTCCTGGTTACCGTCATTCATGGCTGGCTGCCTCCCTTATTTCAATTCCCTCTGATATCTTTCTACCCAGTGCAAGCCTGGTACCCCTTACCTTAATAATTACAGTACCGCTTCCCTTTTTATTCATCAGAGTTATGGGTGTCAGCTCCGTGACCCCCAGGGCTTCCAGCCGCCTCGTAATCGCATCCTTAACCATAACGCTGTACACAATATATGTCTTCCCAATTTCTCCTTCATGCAGCTTCATGATTATCTCCTCTGGATGCCACACTTTAACTTCCTGGCATCCATAGAGATTTTACTATTACTGAGAAACAATGTCAATGGCGGTTACTTGTACAATTTATTAACCTTTTAGTCATCAATCTCCTGAAGCATCTTCTTTATCTGAACCATTCGGTCACGCAGCTTTGCCGCCTCCTCGAAGTTTAACTCTGCAGCAGCCTGATGCATCTTTTTGGTGAGCTCCTTGGAAAGCTTCTCCAGTTCCTTGGCATCCATAGACTCCGGATCTTTCTTAAAGTCCTTCTCATCTTCAATCGCAGCTTTTGAAATGGCAATGAGATCCCGGACGGATTTTTTAATGGTAGTTGGAGTAATTCCATGTTCTTCATTATACAGCTGCTGGATTGCCCTTCTTCGGTTGGTCTCTTCAATTGCCACACGCATGGAATCGGTAATGTGGTCCGCATACATGATGACATGGCCTTCCGAGTTTCTGGCCGCACGTCCAACGGTCTGAATGAGTGAGGTTTCCGAGCGCAGGAATCCCTCTTTATCTGCATCAAGAATGGCAACCAGAGTAATTTCAGGAATATCGAGTCCTTCTCTTAGAAGGTTGATTCCAACCAGAACATCAAACACATCAAGACGCATATCCCGAATGATTTCCGAACGCTCCAAGGTATCAATATCCGAGTGGAGGTACTTTATCCGAATGCCAATTTCCCTCATATAATCAGTCAAATCTTCTGCCATACGTTTGGTCAGCGTGGTAATGAGTATCTTGTTCTTCTTCGCAATTTCCTTGTTGACCTCAGATACAAGATCATCAATCTGGCCTTCCACCGGTCTAACATCGATTTCCGGATCCAAAAGTCCGGTAGGACGTATGATCTGCTCCACCCGCAATAATTCATGCTCTGCCTCATAAACAGAAGGAGTCGCCGATACAAACAGCATCTGATTGATTTTTGATTCAAACTCCTGAAAATTAAGAGGGCGGTTATCCAAAGCAGAAGGAAGCCGGAAGCCATAATTGACAAGAGTGGTCTTCCTGGACCGGTCTCCTGCATACATTCCTCTGACCTGAGGAAGTGTAATATGGGATTCATCAATCATAATCAGGAAATCATCGGAGAAATAGTCAATCAGGGTACAGGGTGGCTCTCCCTCCTGACTTCCCGTCAAATGTCTGGAATAGTTCTCAATTCCGGAACAGAAACCAGTTTCCTTCATCATCTCCACATCAAAATTGGTCCGTTCCGAAATTCTCTGAGCTTCTAACAGCTTGTCTTCACTTTTAAAATGAGAAACCTGCTCTTTAAGCTCTAAAAGAATCGCTTCCGCAGCACGCTCCATCTTATCCCTGGAGACTACATAATGAGAGGCAGGAAAGATAGCGATATGACCAAGCTCTGCCCGGATCTCTCCCGTTAGAGTATCAATTTCCGTGATTCTCTCCACTTCGTCTCCGAAAAATTCTATGCGGTATGCTTCACTTCCCGAATAAGCTGGGAAAACCTCCAAAACATCTCCCCTCACCCGGAAGGTACCGCGCCTGAAATCCATATCATTCCTGTCATATTGGATTTCAATCAGCTTATGAATTACCTCATCCCGATCCTTTATCATTCCAGGTCTTAAAGAAATAACCATCTCCTTATAATCGATGGGGCTTCCAAGACCATAAATACAGGACACGGAAGCAACAATAATTACATCCTCCCGCTCAGAAAGAGCCGCTGTTGCGGAATGTCGCAGCTTATCAATCTCATCGTTAATGGCAGAATCCTTTTCGATGTAGGTATCTGTAGAAGGAACATAAGCTTCCGGCTGATAATAATCATAATAAGATACAAAATACTCCACTGCATTTTCCGGGAAGAACTCCTTGAATTCTCCATACAGCTGTGCCGCCAGAGTCTTATTATGGGCAATAATCAGAGTTGGCTTCTGAATTCTTTGAATGACATTGGCCATGGTAAACGTCTTACCTGAGCCTGTAACACCAAGCAATGTCTGAAACTGATTGCCCTCCTCAAATCCTTTTACCAGCTTTTCAATGGCCTGCGGCTGGTCACCAGTAGGGGCATATTCTGAATGTAGTTTAAACTCCATAATGTTTCACCTCCAAAATCTCTTAATGCCAATTATATCATAGCCATAACAAAATGTATAGGCAAAAAGAACATCAGTTCTTTATAGAAAATTTCCATATATCTTTCAGAATCTCCCAGTCCTGATACAAATATTCCATTCTTTCTTTTGGATTGCAATTCATACCGGTTTGATATATGATACTATTCATATAGATTAACAGCAGGAGGACTTTTTATGTACAGCTTTAATAACGATTACAGCGAAGGCGCACACCCAAAGATACTGGAAGCCATGATCCAGGCTAACTTAATCCAGAATGGAGGATACGGCCTTGATGACCACTGCAGCCATGCCAGAGAACTCATCCGTGAGGAAATTGGACAAATAGATAGTGACATTCATTTTATCACAGGTGGTACCCAGACCAACTTAATAACCATAGCAGCGGCTCTCCGCCCCTGGCAGGCTGTGATCTCAACAGATAAGGGACACATCAATGTGCATGAAACCGGCGCCATTGAAGCCACAGGGCATAAGGTCATTGCCATGCCAAGTAACGATGGCAAGCTGACTCCCGCTGATATTTTAAAGGCTCTGGAGGACCATACCACAGAGCATATGGTACAGCCTAAAATGGTCTACATCTCAAACTCTACAGAAATAGGAACTCAATATACCAAAGCTGAATTAGAGTCCCTTCATCATATCTGCCGCCAGAAAGATTTATATCTGTTCCTTGACGGTGCACGTTTAGGCTCTGCCCTGACAAGCCCAATCAACGACGTAACAATTTCCGATATTGCAAAACTTACCGATGCATTTTATATTGGAGGAACCAAAAATGGCGCCCTCTTTGGGGAAGCCCTCATTATCCTTCATAAAGATTTAAAGCAGGACTTGCGTTTTCTTATAAAGCAGCGTGGCGCAATGATGGCAAAAGGCTGGCTTCTTGGAATCCAGTTTGAGGAGCTGTTTCAAAATAACCTTTTCTATGACCTGGCTGCACATGCCAATGAGATGGCGACCCTGTTGCGAGATGGTATTTCTTCCTGTGGTTTCTCCTTTTATTCAGACTCCATGACTAACCAGCTCTTTCCCATTTTTCCTGATAAATTGATTGAAAAGCTTGAAAAGGATTTTCTATTTTCCATTCAGGAACGCTTTGATAACAACCACTCTGCCATCCGACTGGTTACTTCATGGGCAACCAAAGAAGAGGCCTGCAGAGAATTTATCAAGACACTAAAAGACAATATTCAGGAATAATCCCTTTCTGCTGGGTATCTCACAATATACTTCTTACCATAATACAAGACTATAACACGAAAGCCTCCTGAATTGGCACTTCACCGAACCAGGAGGCTTATTTTACATATTATATTTCATTTTATATCCATTCTTATTTCAGAGCTTTGATGGCTTCCATAAGCTGGTTATCTTCCTCATGCTCAATTTTAATCTTGGTCTTTAATTCTTCCTTTAATTCCACAGGTACATCAGGCTCTAAGCCCTTTTTGTGAAGATCAAAACCATTGGGTGTATAATAATGAGCAACTGTCATCTTAATGGCAGTTCCTTTATCCAGAGGGAATAATGTCTGCACAATTCCCTTACCAAACGTCTTTGTTCCCACCAGTTTGGCTCTTCCATAATCCTTTAATGCACCGGAAAATACCTCGGAAGCACTGGCTGACTGACCATTGACTAAAACAGCCATCGGTACATCGATCTGGTGGCCGTCCTTGGCATAATACTGCTCGCCCTTGCCATTTTTATCAGCCATATAAACAAGAAGTGTCTTATCCTTCTTCTTTCTTACAAGGTTTGGATCTCCCTTAATTTCCAGATTGTCAGGAAGAATATAATCCAACATGGAAACTACAGAGTCCACAATTCCTCCTGGATTATTTCTTAAGTCCACCACCAGCTTTTTCATTCCCTGTTTTTCTAGGTCATCAATGGCAGCCTTGAACTGGTCGGCTGTCACTGAATCGAACTGGCTTACGGAAATATATCCTACTTTATCAGCAAGCATTTCATGCTCAACCGTAGGAACGGTAATCTGCCGGCGCTCCATTGTCATATCAATGTATTTCCCTGTATCTTTACGGAGAACAGTAATGGTGACCGGTGTTCCTTCTTCCCCTTTAATGTGATCCTTGACTACAAGCTCTAAATCCATGCCTGTTACTTCCTGATCTCCCACCTTATAAAGAAGATCTCCCGGCAAAATACCTGCCTGGGCGCCTGGAGTTCCTTCAAATACCTTGGTTATGGTGATAATGCCAGTTTCAGCACTCTGGCTGACCATGACTCCAATTCCACAATATTCTCCGGACGTATCCTCCTTTAGCTTATTATATTCGTCAGCGGTGTAATAAACCGTATAAGGATCGCCAAGTCCACTTAACATCCCCTTATAGATCCAGTCTTCCACATCGCTGGTGTCTTCGTCAAATAGATAATATTTGTCTATTACTGCCTGAATCGTCTGTATCTTGGAAGTAATCTGATTTAAGTCTAAATTTCCCTGCTGATTTTCTGTCTGGGCTGATTCCGCAGTCTGTCCATTTCCATCAATTGCAGCTTTCCCAATCAGAAATATTCCCAGGGACATTCCTACGATCACGAGGCCTGCTAATGCAGTTAACAGTGCCCCGACCAGGGCACCCTTCCAAAATTTATTTTTACTCTCCACTGTCATTCTCCTATCTAGCTCCTTATGGGCTAACGTATTTCGCCGGATTTACATAGCTTCCATCTACCCTGATTCCAAAATGGAGGTGAGGCCCGGTAGAATATCCGGTAGAACCCACTTTTGCAATTACCTGCCCCTGAGATACCTCTTGCCCTGCGGACACCAAAAGCTCCGAACAGTGCATATAGACGGTATAAACACCGCCGCCATGATGTATCATGATATAGTTGCCGGCAGAATAACTGTATGTAGATATGGTAACTGTACCAGACGCCGCCGCTACGATGTCGCTTCCCGTTGGTGCGCTCACATCAATTCCCTTATGATTGGTAGATGCACCCTCTGTCGGGGAATCTCTGTCACCAAAGCCAGAGGTAATCTTGCTTGAAGAAGGGCAGGGCCATATAAACTTAATATTCCCGATCGCAACCGTATTATACGTTTTTCCTGCTTTCTGGGCTGCTTTACGCGCTTCTTCTTCCTTTTTACGGATCTCTGCCTCCATAGCTTCGATGCGCTTTTCCTGTTCTGCGATATCCTGGTTGAGCTCTTTTAAACTATTTCTGCCGTCATTGATCTTATTTTGGTAAACGGCAAGGTCAGCATTTTTCTTACTGATGAGGCTTTCTACCTCCTGCTGTTTTTTGCTGGTTGCTGCCTCAAAGGCGGCCAGCTCCTCCCGCTCTGCCAAAAGTACCTGTTCCCGCTGCTCTACCTCTTCTTTCGATCTTTTGTAGTTCTCCAGCATTCTCCTATCATATGCGACAATGCTGCTGATATATTCCGCCCGGTTAAAAAGCTGGGTGAGATCGCCAGACTTAAATAATAAGTCAATATAGCTTGTCTCACCCTTTTCATACATATATTGAATTCTCAGCTTCATATCCTCATATTGGCGAGAGACCGTCGTCTTTGCAGCTTCCAGTTCCTCACTGGCTGCTTTTATCTCTTCTTCCTTTGCACTCATCTGGGACTGCAGTGCATTTACCTGTTTGTTTAATGAATCAAGGCTGGTGTCAAGGTTTTTTATGTAACTGGCAGCATCCTGCTCTAACCCTTCCAGCTCCTTTAAGGTTGTTTCTATTTCCTTCTTTTCTTCTTCCAAAGAAGAGGCCTTTTTCTTTGCCTCATCCATCTCAGTTTTAGTCGCATAAGAAGGAAATATGCATGATACTGCCATCAAACTGCATAGTCCTGCTGCAAACAGCCTCTTTTTAAAATTCATGGGCATTTCCCCTTACACTTTTAAATGCTTTCTAATGGTAAAGAAGCTTACAAAGAAACCAATACCCAGTCCCAAGGACAGGGCAGTTACCGCCATGTACGGGAATATTGCCTCCACCGGGAGAAACTGAAACAGTCCCGATAAAATGCTGAACTTTGTAACAACATACTCAACCGTAGAACGGTATAGAAAATAAATGGCAATGAGAGGAATGGAGGCTCCAATCAGGCCTATGATAACACCTTCCACTACAAAGGGGGCCCGTATCATATAATCCGTGGCTCCTATCAGCTTCATGATGTGATTTTCATTCTTACGGAAAGCAGCAGCCACAGATATGGTATTGCTGATAAGGAAAATAGCTACCGCAAGTAAAATGCCGATGATCAGCATGGAAAGCACTCCAATGACCTTATTTAAGCTATTCATGCCCTCTGCAGCGGTTCTGGAGTAATTGACTTTTCTTACTCCTTCAATGCCTTTTAACCAGTCCACAACTTTATCCTGATCTACCAAATCTTTTAAGTATACGGTATAAGAGGATGAATTGGCCAGAGGATTATCTTCCTCAAACCCTTCTGCCAGATCCTGCATATCACCAAAATACGCTTCTTTTGCTTCCGCCCAGGCTTCCTCTGCGGAAATGAACTTTACTTCCTTTACTTCTTCCCTGGCTTTAATCTGATTACCGATTGCCGTTATTTTATTCTTATCAAGTCCGGCTTCAAAAAATACGGTAATTCCAACGGTGCCCTCTGTATTCTTAATCACATGCTGAACATTTATAACAATGGAAAAAAACAGGCAGAAAAGAAAAATGCATGCGGATACCGTAGCAATGGAGGCAAGGGAAAACAAAATGTTCCTGCATATATTATTAACGCCCTGCTTTAAGCAGTACCAAAATGTACTAATTCTCATATGTATAACCGCCTTTTTTCTCATCACTAATGATGGCTCCGCGATCCATCACAATCACTCGCTTCTTCATCCGATCTACGATCTCCTGGCTATGAGTTACTACGATTACAGTAGTTCCCTGCTTGTTGATCTCGTTTAGAAGCTTCATGATCTCCATGGAATTGTGCCCATCTAAATTTCCAGTGGGTTCATCTGCAAGAAGAATTTCCGGTCGGTTAATCAGAGCCCTGGCAATGGCAACACGCTGCTGCTCACCACCGGACAACTGCTGAGGAAAAAATTTGTATTTTGACGATAAGCCTACCATCTTTAACATGGCTGGGACAGACTCTTTGATGCTTTTTGTAGAGGCACCAATGACTCTTTGGGCAAAAGCAACGTTTTCATAAACATTACGGTCTTTTAAAAGACGGAAGTCCTGAAAGACCATGCCTAGCTTTCGTCTGTATTTTGGAATAAATTTTCTTGGCATCTTGCCTAAATTCATATCATTTACTATTATTTTGCCGGAGGTTGGTTCCACTTCTTTTAACAGCATTTTTAAAAGTGTTGATTTACCTGAACCGCTGCGGCCGATGATGAAAACAAATTCTCCATCTTCCACATTGATGCTGACGTTGCGAAGGGCTTTGTTACCGGCTTCATATGTTTTACTTACATTCCATAATTCTATCATTTCAGTCCTCTAAGTCTTTTTGCTTACGTACTTTTTGCATGGAAAGGATTGTTGCTTGTGTTACTCTATACCACAGTGAAACTTCGATTCCGCTTCGCTTCATCTCAGTTTACGGGGATGTCCAATAAAAAGAGAGGGAGCTAAGCATCTGCTTTTACGCTAGCGGAGATTTTGTGTGCTTCCCTCTAACCCGCAGCGAAACTTCGATTCCGCTTCGCTTCATCTCAGTTTACGGGCTTCGCCCTATGAAAAGAGGCAGCAAATCATCTGCTTTTACGCTAGCGGAGGTTTTGTGTGCTTCCCTCTAACCCGCAGTGAAACTTCGATTCCGCTTCGCTTCATCTCAGTTTACGGGCTTCGCCCTATGAAAAGAGGCAGCAAATCATCTGCTTTTACGCTAGCGGAGGTTTTGTGTGCTTCCCTCTAACCCGCAGTGAAACTTCGATTCCGCTTCGCTTCATCTCAGTTTACGGGCTTCGCCCTATGAAAAGAGGCAGCAAATCATCTGCTTTTACGCTAGCGGAGGTTTTGTGTGCTTCCCTCTAACCCGCAGTGAAACTTCGATTCCGCTTCGCTTCATCTCAGTTTACGGGCTTCGCCCTATGAAAAGAGACAGCAAATCATCTGCTTTTACGCTAGCGTAACGCAGCTGTTTTGCTGCCTCTTTTCGCACTGCTCATGGCTGGCGTTAATAGTCTTGGTTCTCCATGTATTTCATGTATTTTACAACCATAAGTGCGATCTTAAACGTAATCGCATCCTCAAACACCCTAAGGTCCAACCCAGTACTCTTCTGAAGCTTATCCAAACGATATACCAAAGTATTTCTATGAATATAAAGCTGTCTGGATGTCTCTGATACGTTCAAGCTATTCTCAAAGAATTTATTAATGGTCGTTAATGTCTCTTCATCAAAATCATCTGGTGATTTGCCGTCGAAGATTTCTCTGATAAACATACGACATAATGGAAGTGGGAGCTGATAAATCAGACGGCCAATGCCAAGCTTGCTGTAAGCAACTACATTCTTATTGCTATAGAAGATCTTGCCAACATCCATAGCCATCTTAGCTTCCTTATAAGATCTGGAAACTTCTTTGATTTCGCTGACAATGGTACCAAAGGCAACGTGAACCTGGGTCATGGCTTCTGTGTTGAGCATGTCCAGAATGGTATTCGCTGTCTTTTCTAAATCCTCATATGTCTCGCCTTCTTTTACTTCCTTTACGAGAATGATGTTTTTCTCATCTACAGCAGTAACAAAATCCTTTGTTTTAGCCGCAAATAGATTGCGCACTGTTTCAAGCGCATTTACATCCTTTTCATGCTGGGTCTCAATAATAAATACGACTCTTTTGATATTTGTTTCAATGTGCAGTTTCTTTGCACGGTTATAAATATCAACCAAAAGGAGATTATCAAGAAGTAAATTTTTGATGAAATTATCTTTATCGAAACGTTCTTTATATGCAACCAAAAGGCTCTGAATCTGAAACGTAGCCAGTTTGCCGACCATATATACATCATCGCTTCCTCCTTTTGCAAGAAGGATGTATTCTAATTGGTGTTCATCGAACACTTTAAAAAACTGGTATCCCTGGATTACCTGGCTGTCGGCCGGAGAATCCACGAAAGCCAGGATTGAACTTTCATAATCTTCCGCATCAGGAAATGTGGTAGCCAATACCTTTCCTTCTGTATCACAAATACACAGATCAATTCTTGTAATTCCTTTTAATCCTTCAATGGTCGTTTGAAGTATTTGATTCGAAATCATGGCATATTCTCCTTTTTCGTAAATTTACCTTATTCTATATTAAAGCAAAAAGAAAAAAAAAGCAAGCGAGTATCATACCCGCCTGCTGAATTTTTCATATAATTTAGTTTAAAACAACAAGTTCTGTATCCTTATCAAATACATGTACCTTGGATAAATCAAGTGCAAGCTTAATTGTATCGCCAGGTCTAGCAGTTGTACGAGGATTTACTCTTGCTGTAAAGCTTGCATCATCAACATCAAAGTATAAGTAAACTTCTGCACCTAAGAGCTCATAAACTCTGATGGTTGCGTCAATGATACTGTTTGGAGAAGATGCAAGGAATGCTTCCTCATCGTGTAAATCTTCTGGACGGATTCCTAAAACTACAGTTTTTCCAACATAGCCTGCTGCCTCTAACTTTTTAGCCTTTGCTTCTGGAAGAGCGATTGTGTTGCCTCCAAAAGTAAGTGTTACATCGCTGCCATTTTTAGCAACTGTAGCATCGATTAAGTTCATCTGAGGAGCTCCGATAAATCCAGCAACGAACTTGTTGCCTGGCTTATCGTATAAGTTCTGAGGAGAGTCAACCTGCTGGATAACGCCGTCCTTCATAACTACGATTCTGGTACCAAGAGTCATAGCCTCTGTCTGGTCATGTGTTACGTAGATAATGGTTGCCTGAAGTCTCTGATGTAACTTGGAGATCTCAATACGCATCTGGCCTCTCAGCTTTGCATCAAGGTTTGACAGAGGCTCATCCATTAAGAATACTTTAGGATTACGTACGATGGCACGTCCCATGGCAACACGCTGTCTCTGTCCACCGGATAAAGCCTTTGGCTTACGGTCTAACAGATGCTCAAGGTCAAGAATTCTTGCAGCTTCATGAACCTGCTTCTCAATCTCTTCCTTTGGAGTTTTTCTAAGCTTAAGACCAAACGCCATGTTATCGTATACAGTCATATGCGGATAAAGAGCGTAGTTCTGGAATACCATTGCGATATCTCTGTCCTTTGGCTCAACATCATTCATCAATTTTCCGTCAATGTAAAGTTCACCGGAAGAAATGTCTTCCAGACCTGCGATCATACGAAGGGTTGTGGACTTACCACATCCGGATGGTCCTACGAAAATAACGAATTCTCTATCTGCGATTTCCAGATTAAAATCCTTAACTGCCTCAAATCCATTCGGATATCTTTTGACAATGTTTTTCAATGATAAACTAGCCATCTTACTAATCCTCCTAAAAATATAATGTAAACCACTTGTAACAGCCAAAAGCCCCCACAGCCCTGGCTCATGTTTCTTGAAATAATCATACATGAATTGAATTTTATTTACCATATTGTTATTTACCAAAAAGAATTTAGGGCTTTTGGCTAATTTGTATAACATACAAAAAAATTGACTGAAACGTCAAAATAACAAAAGAATGGCCTGGCTTTTTCTGTCTATATTCGATAGCAAGCGCTTAATTTTCATGATATTTGGTAATAAATTACAAGGCGGAGCCGCAAATATCGACTCCGCCTTGTGTAATTTTTTGTCATTTTATTGTTTTCTAACAAGAACGTTCAACCACTTAACGTCAGAATGACCAGTACGGACATCCTCGGTTTCCCAGATCTTAACAATTTCAAATCGACCGTTATCCCTTAGAAGCTCAGTGATAGAATCAGCCGTATAATCGGTGAAATACCGTTTTCCCCGAAACCCCTCAAAATCTCCAAGCTTATATGACATATAAAGGATTCCCCTGTCATTTAAGGCCCTTGCTATCTTTGTAAGAATGTCAGACAGTTCCTTCTTCGGAGTATGAAGTAATGATGCGCATGCCCAGATACCATCGAAAACGTTGTCAAAATCCATTTCCTCAAATGTCATCTTAAGCACTTCCAGACCAGTGTGGATCTCTGCCAGCTTGCACATCTCTTCCGATGCATCAAGCGGAGTTACGTCATATCCAAGGTCATAGAAGGTCAGGCTGTCTCTGCCTGATCCGCAGCCTAAATCCAGAATAGTATCTCCCTCCTCGAGAAGATCAGTGAATTCCTTCATGATCTTTGACATATCCTGATTTACAGTTTCCTCAAATTCCTTTGCCGCATACTTATTATAATAGTCTATCGAGTCCAAAATAATCCTCCTGTTATCCGCTTACCCGCTATTTAATCTTATCGATTTTGCTATCTGTTATGTTAACTTTTCCTTCTTTTAAAAGATGGCCTATGGCACGCTTAAATGCATTTTTGCTCATGGAAAATTCCCTTTTAATGATCTCAGGATCTGCCTTATCTGTAAATGGCAGACTTCCCTGAAACTGGGTATCTATGATTTCATACACACGGGCAGCATCCTGATCCATCTGAATATGAGCCTTCTGTCTTGGACTTAGATCCAGCTTTCCGTCTTCCCGCACCTTCATTACCCGGGCGGTCACACTATCACCTTCCCTGTAAGTTTCAAATAATTCCTTTTGTGGGATCAGACCGTAATACTGATTGTCTACGGCTACAAATGCACCGAGAGTATCACTTATTTCATAGATGATGCCAGTAACCTGATCGTCCTTTTTATAAGGTGACTGATTGCTCATATAGGAGTATACCCGCATGGTCGCAGCCAAGCGTTTGCTCTTGTCAATGTAAAGGGCCACCAACACCTGCTCACCCTGACGGACCTTATGTGTCTGTTCCTTAAAGGGCAGAAGAAGATCCTTTTCAAGACCCATATCGAGAAATGCACCGATCTTTCCAACCTCTTTTACATTAAGTACGGCAGTTTCCCCTACCTTAAGCTTTGGCTCAGCTGTGGTAGCAATGAGCCGGTCCTCAGAATCCTTATAGATAAAAACGTGGATCCTGTCACCAGGAGAAGTATTTTCCGGAACCTGCTTCTTAGGAAGAAGGACAGAGGCCTCACCTGAGCCATCTTCTCCAAGATATACACCGAATTCCTTGACCCTCTGTACTACCAGGGTCTGCATCTTTCCTAATTCTATCATGTTATTTCCTCTCTGTTTTTCCCTGCAGCCAAATGACCGCAAAGGCGTTCCCCTGCCCGTCACACAAAGAAACCGTATAACCTTCCTCTGTCCGGCTGATGCGGGGATAAATAGCATCACCAAAGACTGCCGCTTTTTTATATTCCACTCTCAGTTCCGTAACCTCCATGTCATCCGGAAGCACTTCCCTGGCAATCTCTACATATTTTGCATTGTTCACATGATGATTGGTATCAATATGATGCTTGCTTACAGTCACAGGATCCAGTGCCTTGTAATCCTCCGGCAGTTCAATCCTTCTTGGAGCATAATCCATAGTAAGCTTCTCTTCCCAGCCATCGCCATACCCCTTGATATCATCAGGCTCAATCTTAACTGGCCTGCCCTTTTGCGTATCAAAGAGAAACCAAACGGAATTGGCCCTTACCAGATAGTTTCCGTTCTTATCACTAATGGTAAAATTCCGGTATCCGTAAAAGCCCTTAAAGTCATAAGGCCAGGTGCTGATTACGATCTCTTCCCCCAGAACCGGATAACGGTCCACAACAATCTGCCAGGAAGAAAGCCACCATGCTTTGTGACGTTTTATCAGGTAAGAGAGACCTAATCCGTTATCCTCAGACTGAAATGTGGAACAATCCTGAAGATAGTTCATGATGCCAGTTAATGTCAGTTTCCCATATTCATCTGTCTCACTGTAACGGACTCTGCTGCCGAAATAATACATCTTACACCTCTCACCAAAATTATATAACATTATAATGCATTTTTATGTTCTTGTCCAGATAAACCAAAAACATCCTACTTATATATGCAAAAAACGGAACCTATCCAGGTTCCGTTTACTAACTGGGCTACAAGGATTCGAACCTTGAAAATGACGGAGTCAGAGTCCGTTGCCTTACCATTTGGCGATAGCCCATCACTACAACGAGATTCATTATACATGAAACTACAAAATGTGTCAAGCATTTTTCCCAAAATTTTCTATTGTGTCAAATTTTGCAAAAAAACAGCTCCGATTCTCTAAAATCTTAGAAAACCAAAGCTTCCCATTAAACTGGGCTACAAGGATTCGAACCTTGAAAATGACGGAGTCAGAGTCCGTTGCCTTACCATTTGGCGATAGCCCATTAACACAACGAGTGTATTATACTACCAATTTTCTCTTTGGTCAAGCACTAATTATAGTTTTTTCGGAATAAAGAAAAAACCGCCTCTCAGTGAGCGGTTTCCTTTTGGGATGTCTGTTCCTGAGAGACGTTTTTCTCGGTGCTATGTTCTATATTCTCTGTCTCAGCAGGTGCCGTACTGGCTGGAACCGTTGTCTCCGCCTGGGTGGTTTCTTCTGATTCAGAATCTTCACTACCAATAACCGGAGTTTCAAAAACTCCTTTCACCGTAACCTGCTTACCAATTTTGGGTGATATACCACCAAGAATAAAAGTATATTCCTTCCCCTGGGAAAGATCAGTGACCTCTATTTCACAAGATTCCGAATCTGTATCGGAAACCTTGGCAGAATACGTATTGCCATCCCCATCTTTTACAGAAACTGTGGGGTTTTTCCACTTAACCTTTGTTTTAAAATAAACCGTAACTACACCGTCTTCATAATCCACATAATCAATCTTAATTTTCTCACCGCTTACATTGTCCTGATCAGAGGTTGTTTCCTCTGAGGAAGAAGATGGTGAGGCTGAAGTCGTCTGAGCCTGAGATGAATCCTTATGTGCTGTTGTCTGGCTCTCTGTTTCAGAAGATGGCTGGACAGCAGAAGTTTCCTGTTCCGTAACTGATTCCGCTGTAGGATCAGTTACCGGGGGTGCCGTAGTGACTTTCGTAGTTGCATCTGTCTCCGCCTCCGTCACCTCGGTTTTTCCACCTACGGCATAGGATCGTTCCGTAATCACCTTGGCAATCTGCTCCATGTTAAGGGAGGCAAGATTCTTTATATCATCTAAAGTCAGGGAGGGATTCTGATCCATCAGTTCCTTTAAAAAGTAGGCCTTCCCATAAGAAATTCCGTACTCGGAAGCAAACCCTTTTACCTGTTCCTCATCAATCACCTGCTGGTCATATACAACCGCTTCTAATTGTTTTTCCTTCAATGCCGTCTTTATGTCACTCACAACGGTTGACCGGAGATTCTTTGCTTTTTTTACACTGTCATTGGCAACGGTAACTAAAATGGCATTATCGGAATCCGTTAGATAACCATTGGTGACCAAGGCTCCGATCACTGCATTTACTGCCACATTTAAATCCACGCCCTTTAGATCCATCTGCTCCATGATATTTTTAGCATCTTCATTCAGAGCTTTGGCAGACAGTACCTTATTTCTTTGATTCACAGACAATTCAACGCTTGGATTTACATCAATTCCAATGACAGAGTCCACTCTTCCGTTTTGGTACGTATAGGTACCTCCAGCTAGGGCGACCATGCAAAAACAGGCGGCTATCAAAGAGGCGATTACCCTCCGCCGAATCATGAAAACAGGCCTTTTATGTACTTCAATCGCTTCCTGTGGGGTACTTAAATCAATGCGGTCTAGAACATCAGGTACCATATCCCGGGCAGCAGTGGTTATGCAGGCTTCGATTTGCTTTTTATTCATTTGTCTCTGATCTGACTGGTTCATATCAAAGCCTACTCCTCTCTTAAATAATTTTCCAACTTTTTCATGGCACGGTTATATCTGGATAGCGCAGTTGCCAAAGGAATATTCAGACTGGCAGCGATCTCTCTATGCTTCATACCGCCCGATGTATGAAGCAGAACAATCTCCCGCTCCTCCTCTTTTAAAATCTGAAGAGCCGCAAGAAGCACCATCTTATCTGCCGCCATCTCAATTTCCTTACAAACCTCTCCTGCTTCCAGACCCATTAAATCATCTATCGTAACATCCGAATCATGTTTCTGTTCCCGAAACTTCATATAACATAGATTCCGTGCAATCGTAAACATCCAGGCCAGCGGCTTCCCCTGAGATTTATAGCCTTTTGCAGAGGTCCAGATCTTTAAGTAAGACTCCTGCATAATCTCTTCTGCATCCTGGGGATTCTTTACAATGGACAGTATAAAACTGTACATCGTACGGTCCGTATTCTGGTATAGCTGTCGAAAGGCTTCCTGGTCACCATCTGCGACTTTATTAAGAAGCTTTTCATCGCTCAAACGGCCGTAATCTTCCGGCCGGTCAAGGCTCATCAATCCCATAAATAGCATGGTTTGGATTTCCTTTCTACTAAGTTAATGCGGAATACTGTCATCTTATTGCATAAAATGGAAAATTATTTATTACCTTATTTTTCCACTGCGAAGCCACTTTCTTCTGTCATGACCAGACAGCATCGATTATCAGTTTCAGTCACTTTCTTTATGATTTCTTCCTTTAACCGTTCTCGTTTCTTTTTATCGTATTCCCTGGGAAATACCAGATCAAAGATCAGGTTGATCTGTTCTTGCCCATCGATCAACCGAAAATCGTGAAATGATATCCTGGGATCCACACCATGAATTACATTCTCCAGCATGCTCCCAAATTCCATCACTCTGGAATTTTTTGTTTCCACCGGATCCATGTGGATAACCAGAAAAATACCGAACTTTTTTAAGGCTTCCCGTTCAATACGGTCCACAACCTCATGAGAGATTTCCACATTTACATCATTAGGTACCTCCGCATGAATAGAAGCCATGCTTCTGGAAGGTCCATAATTGTGTACAATGAGATCATGACTTCCTATAATACCTTCATAACTTTCCACAAATTCTGTAATTTCCAGATAAAGCTTTGGATCAATGGGTTCACCAATCAGAGGCGTAAGTGTTTCCTTTGCAATTTTTACACCAGCCAGCATAACGGCTACTGATACAATAAGTCCCACAATTCCGTCAATATTAAGTCCCCAAATGCCATAAACAGCAACCGATAAAATCGTAGCAGTGGTGGTGACCACATCCCCCAAAGAGTCCGCAGCCGTGGCCTTCATGACAGAGGACTGAATTCTTTCTCCAAGCTTGCGGTTAAAAAATCCAAGCCACAGCTTTACAAAGACAGAAAGGATCAAAATAACAACCGTTACGGCCTGAAAGGACATTTCTTCCGGGTTCATTACCTTCCCAAAGGAAGTTTTAAAGAGAGAAAAACCTACTTGAATGACCAGGAACGCTACAATAAATGCTGCGATATACTCCACCCTTCCATGACCAAAGGGATGATCTTCATCCGCCGGCTTACCAGCCATTCTGACTCCCACAAATCCTATAATGGAAGAAGCTGCATCCGATAAGTTATTAAACGCATCAGCCATAACAGAAATACTGTTTACCAAAAGTCCGGCAAATATTTTAGCACCAAACAGGAGAATGTTACACAAAATCCCTACGACGCTTACCATAACACCGTAACTGGTACGTACCTGGATATCTTTCGTATTTTTGTAGTTCTTTACAAAAGTCCTTACTAAAAATTCAGTCATACTTCTCCCTTCTGACCTTACCCTAATCTTTATAACTGACCTTTTCTAAAAACAGACCTTCCGCAGGCGCTGTCGCTCCTGCCGCGCTGCGGTCCATTGCCTTTAATATTTCTTTCATCTCTTTTGGACTTCTCTTACCTTCTCCTACTTCTATCAGAGTGCCCATAAGGATACGAACCATATGATGCAAAAAGCCATTGCCGGTATAGCGTATAAAAAGCCTGCTACCCTCTTCCTCAAATTCAATCGCTTTCAGTATCCTTACGGTAGACTTTTTCATTTTTTTATTGGAACAAAAACTCTTAAAATCATGCTCTCCCAGAAAATACCGGGAAGCCTCTCTCATTGCATTTACATCAAGAGGCCTGCCAAAACCATAGATATACTTACGTTCAAATACCTGCTTTCTTTCCCCCGTCTCAATCCGGTAAAGATAGGTCTTTTCCTCCGCGTTCAAACGGCTGTGAAACCGATCCCCTGCACGGTCCAGGCTAATTACCCTAATGTCCTCCGGAAGATACTGGTTAAGATAATCTTTTATTTCTCCCTCGGACATCTTTGTATCCATGTGAAAATTAGCCGTCTGGGCCAGAGCATGAACCCCTGCATCTGTCCTTCCTGATCCATGTATTTCAACCGGAACTTCTGCCAGCCGCTCCAAGATCCCTTCCAGCTTTCCCTGTATGGTACGGTCCGTATTTCCCTGCTTCTGCCAACCATCATAACGGCTGCCATCATACTCCAGTACCATCTTATAATTTTTTAACATTTAATATCTCCAATCTTTTGTAAATAAAATAGATTCCCATCATTACCAGGGTACCAAAAGCAACTCCTGCCGAGTCCAGCCAAACATCTGAAATCTGACCTGAGCGTCCTTCTACAAACAACTGAATGGTTTCATCAATAAACGCCACAAGAAACCCTGATGCTGCATGGTAAGTCCAACGTCTTTCTTCACTCATTCCCTGAGCACCCAGACACCCAAAAAGTAGCATACCCAGTAGAGAGTATTCTGCAAAATGCCCCATTTTACGTATCACATGCTCAGTAAGCCAATAGGCATTTAACTCAAAATATTGAAAAACACTTTGTATGAGATACAATAATCTCCCACTGTCTTTTGATGAAGTGTCAGCAATCTTCATGGAATTTGAAAAAATGAATAAGACATAAAGTCCAACGATCAATATCCATATATACTTTCTTTTCATTTGAGCTTCCTCAAAATACCACTCTTCTCTATCATTTCTGCCGCTCTGTGAAGTGCTTCTTCATCCTGTACCAGAGCCATTCTTGCATATCCCTCGCCAGAAGGTCCAAACGCACTTCCAGGAGTGACTAAAACACCAGCTTTCTCCATCAGTTCTGTAGCAAACTCCATGGAATCAGAAAATCCATCCGGTATTTTAGCCCATACGAACATGGTAGCCTTCGGTCGCTCCATCTTCCACCCAATGCGGTTAAAGCCATCACAAAGAACATCTCGACGCCTTTCATAGGCTTTTCTGGTCTCTTTTACACAGGACTGATCTCCTGTGATGGCTGCAATTGCCGCCTGCTGGATTGGGAGAAACATTCCATAGTCCATATTGGACTTTAAAGTCTTCAGTTTTTCCACTACCTCCTGATTTCCAACACAAAAACCAATTCGAGCTCCTGCCATTCCATACGTCTTTGACAGAGAATTAAATTCCACTCCAACCTCTTTTGCACCCGGAAACCGCAAAAAGCTTCCACAGGTTTTGTCATCAAAAACAAGCTCACTATAAGCATTGTCATGCAAAACAATAATATTATATTTCTTTGCAAATGCAATCAGCTCCTCATAAAAAGAATCTGGAGCCATAGCAGTAGTCGGATTGTTTGGATAAGAAACTAACATGAATTTAGCTTTTTTTGCAATATCTTCTGGAATATCAGAAAAATCAATGATATAATCATTTTCTTTCTTCTGAGGCATATAAAAAAGGCTTGCTCCAGCTAACAAAGGTCCGTCTGCAAAAATAGGATAGCAGGGATCCGGAACAAGGACGATATCTCCATCATCAATAACAGAAAATGCAATATGTGCCAGTCCTTCCTGAGAACCAAGAAGGGAACAGATTTCCAAATCAGGATCAAGGTCTACGTGATATCTATTTTTATACCAGACAGCCACAGCCTCTAAAAGCTCTTTCTGATCACGTATGGCATAGATATAATTTTCCGGCTTTGCAGCAGCCTCACATAAGGCTTGTCTGATATGGGCCGCCGGTGGGATATTGGGAGTTCCCACACCTAAATCAATAACCTCTTCTCCCTTTTCTTCTTTCTGCTGTTTCATCTCCAACAACTTGGAGAAAATTCCCTCTCCAAATTGATTCATTCTTTCTGAAAATTGCATTGGTCGTCTCACCTCTGTCTTTTCGTAATTTTCATAATGTAAGTTATTATATTACAAAGCCTGTTATAATACAAGGATACCCATTA
Organism: Clostridium sp. 12(A); assembly: GCA_000526575.1. Taxonomy (GTDB): domain Bacteria; phylum Bacillota; class Clostridia; order Lachnospirales; family Lachnospiraceae; genus Lacrimispora; species Lacrimispora xylanolytica. Next base: position 2,195,053 of record JAGI01000002.1, read on the forward strand.
AAAAAGTCCCCAAAAACGGCTTAAAACCGTATATTGGGGACACTTTTACCTATGGTCCTATGGTAACCGGCACACCTAAATTACAGTAGCTCCACAATACATCCATCACATCATTATCCACTGCAACACAACCATGAGTATCCCCATCAGGAACCCTGCAGCCATGGATCATAATAGCTCCTCCAAGAGGAGTATCCCAGGGCGGCTGTTCGCCTGCCTTATTGGCTCTGATGATCTCATCTCTTTGGGCCTCTGTGATAATACCGTCAGCATATCCTCTTTCCGCGTCCTTTATTCCCGGATAAGAAAGTCCCAGGGAAAGATATGCCACACTTTTATCATTTCTGGTGCAGACATAAAATTCACCGCTTGGAGTCCTCATGTCTCCTTCCACCTTCTTATTCCCTTCTGCAGAAGAAGCTCCCATGGAAACGGGATACTCTTTAATAAGAACGCCATTCTGTTTTAAAGTCAATGTCTTTAATCTTTTACTTACATATATAGTCACTCCATTGGTGGAACGAAGATTTCCCGCCCCTGGCCCTGTAGCCTGATCTGCGAGTGCGGCACCACTAAAAGAAATCGTTGTCACCAGGATAAGTACTCCCGCTATTAAGGCTCTTATTTTTCTCTTAAACCATTTCATTGCTCTAATCCCTTCTTTTTTCTACCATTATATCATCTCTCTGGAAAATGATGGGTTACATTATTCTTACAATTTTTCCAAATTTAAGAAAGAGACTTCAAATATTCCATTACTGTACCGTAGCAGCCCTCCAATCCAATCAAACCGCTATCAAGACATAAATGATAATTTTGCGCCTTCCCCCATTCACATCCAGTATAATACTGATAATAATCTTTTCGCTTCCGGTCCATATCCCGGATTCTTTGTTCCATTTCCTTAGGGTCCACTCCTGTATTTAAAGTATTAAGTCTTCGTATTCGTTCTTCAATTCCCGCATAGATATAAAGATTTACGCTATCTTCAAGCACCCTGTCCGCACAACGGCCAACAATAATACATGGCCCCTGATCAGCCAGCTTCCTTATAATACGAGTCTGGGTAAGAAATACCTGGTCCGACATTGGTATCTCATAATAATTTGAAAATGGAGTATAAATCTGCTGTTCCAGTGATTCCTTAATAACTGGTATTCTCTCATCGTAGCGTAAAAGGCTTTCTTCTGTCATACCACATTCTTCCGCAGTCAAAGCTATGAGTTCCTTATCATAAAAAGGAATCTCCAGTCCTTTTGCCAATAATTTTCCCAGCTCTCTCCCGCCGCTTCCAAACTCTCTGCTAATGGTTATTACCCTTTCCAACATATTATCTCCTCCTCTTTTGCCAAAGGGATTCAAAATCTCTCCTTACTCGAATTTTACCACATTTAAAAATTCCTGTATACCTTATTTCTCTTATCCCTGATTCTTCCCAATATTTATAATACCATCATAATAATCAAGTTTTTATTTATATTTCCTGGTCTTTGATTCTTTTCCCTAATCCTTTTTTATTATCTTGATACTCTTTTTTTGATTTCAATACTTCTATTCATCCTTCAATACTTTTATTCATCCTTCAATGCTTCTATTCATCTTTCAATGCTTCCTTTAATCTTTCAAAGCTTCCATTAATTTTTTAATGTTCTTTTAGGATCTTGTAATTGAAGGAATTAAATGCACAAAAAAACGGACCTCCATTTCTGGAAATCCGCCTTTATCTTTCGTATAAGAGCGCGAGACGGGACTCGAACCCGCGACCCCGACCTTGGCAAGGTCGTACTCCACCAACTGAGCCACTCGCGCTTACTCTCTTTTTTCAGGCATATACCCTCAAAACCACACATTGTTATATATCTTCATCCGTTCTTCCTCTTACCTAAACCAACCTGGTTAAGCCCTCGACCTATTAGTGACAGTCAGCTGCACATGTTACCATGCTTCCACCTCTGCCCTATCTACCTCGTCGTCTTCAAGGGGTCTTACTCTTGCGATGGGATATCTCATCTTGAGGGGGGCTTCACGCTTAGATGCCTTCAGCGTTTATCCCTTCCCGACTTGGCTACTCTGCCATGGTGTTGATCACCAACAGATACACCAGAGGTCAGTCCATCCCGGTCCTCTCGTACTAAGGACAGCTCCTCTCAAATATCCTACGCCCACGCCGGATAGGGACCGAACTGTCTCACGACGTTCTGAACCCAGCTCGCGTACCGCTTTAATGGGCGAACAGCCCAACCCTTGGGACCTACTACAGCCCCAGGATGCGATGAGCCGACATCGAGGTGCCAAACCACTCCGTCGATGTGAACTCTTGGGAGTGATAAGCCTGTTATCCCCAGGGTAGCTTTTATCCGTTGAGCGATGGCAATCCCACTTTATACCACCGGATCACTAAGTCCTAGTTTCCTACCTGCTCGACCCGTCGGTCTCGCAGTCAAGCTCCCTTATGCCTTTGCACTCTTCGAATGGTTTCCGTCCATTCTGAGGGAACCTTTGAGCGCCTCCGATACACTTTCGGAGGCGACCGCCCCAGTCAAACTCCCCGCCTGACATTGTCCCCCAGCCAGGTAATGGCTGCAGGTTAGAAACCCAATATCGCAAGGGTGGTATCCCAACATCGGCTCCTCAAAGACTGGCGTCCTTGATTCATAGCCTCCCACCTATCCTGTACATGCAATACCGAATCCCAGTATCAAACTAGAGTAAAGCTCCATGGGGTCTTTCCGTCCTGGCGCAGGTAACCAGCATCTTCACTGGTATTTCAATTTCACCGGGTGCATTGTTGAGACAGCGCTCAAATCATTACGCCTTTCGTGCGGGTCGGAACTTACCCGACAAGGAATTTCGCTACCTTAGGACCGTTATAGTTACGGCCGCCGTTTACTGGGGCTTAAATTCAGAGCTTCGCGTTGCCGCTAACCCCTCCTCGTAACCTTCCAGCACCGGGCAGGCGTCAGCCCATATACCTCACCTTTCGGTTTTGCATAGACCTGTGTTTTTGCTAAACAGTTGCTTGAGCCTATTCTCTGCGGCCTGATTTCTCAGGCACCCCTTATCCCGAAGTTACGGGGTCATTTTGCCGAGTTCCTTAACAATGCTTCTCCCGCCGGCCTTAGGATTCTCTCCTCATCCACCTGTGTCGGTTTACGGTACGGGCACATATTACACAATAGCGGCTTTTCTTGACAGCCCCTACAGAGACTTCCCTACTTTTGTTCGGTACGCGTCACACCTTCCTGTTGCTAAGCGGATTTGCCAACTTAGCCAGTCCAATGCTTGCCCCGGTCTTTTCATTCCCGGGTTCTCTCTCGGTTCTGTGTCCCCACAGTTCTGATAATATGCGGTACAGGAATTTCAACCTGTTGTCCATCGACTACGTCTTTCGACCTCGCCTTAGGCCCCGACTTACCCAGAGCAGATCAGCTTTACTCTGGAAACCTTAGATATTCGGCCTGGAAGATTCTCACTTCCATCTCGCTACTCATTCCGGCATTCTCTCTTCTTAACACTCCACATCTCCTTACGGTAATGCTTCAGCGCGGTAAGAATGCTCCTCTACCAATGTATCATTCGATACATTCCACAGCTTCGGTGTCGTGTTTTAGCCCCGGACATTTTCGGCGCAAGACCTCTCGACTAGTGAGCTATTACGCACTCTTTGAATGTGTGGCTGCTTCTAAGCCAACATCCTAGTTGTCTCTGAAATCTCACATCCTTTTCCACTTAACACGCACTTTGGGACCTTAGCTGGTGGTCTGGGCTCTTTCCCTTTTGACTGCCCAACTTATCTCGTGCAGTCTGACTCCCGTACATCATCTGACCGGCATTCGGAGTTTGATATTCTTTGGTAAGCTTTGACGCCCCCTAGGAAATTCAGTGCTCTACCTCCGGCAGACTAATACGAGGCTAGCCCTAAAGCTATTTCGAGGAGAACCAGCTATCTCCGGGTTCGATTGGAATTTCTCCCCTACCCACACCTCATCGCCACCCTTTTCAACGGATGTGCGTTCGGTCCTCCACCGCCTTTTACGGCAGCTTCAACCTGGACATGGGTAGATCACCCGGTTTCGGGTCTACCTTTACTGACTCATTCGCCCTATTAAGACTTGGTTTCCCTTCGGCTCCACACCTTAAGTGCTTAACCTTGCCAGTAACGGTAACTCGCCGGACCGTTCTACAAAAAGTACGCGGTTCCACTTTAAACGTGGTTCCACAGCTTGTAAACACAGGGTTTCAGGTTCTTTTTCACTCCCCTCCCGGGGTCCTTTTCACCTTTCCTTCACAGTACTATGCGCTATCGGTCACTAAGTAGTATTTAGCCTTGGGGGGTGGTCCCCCCGAATTCCCACAAGGTTTCTCGTGTCTCGTGGTACTTTGGATCCTGCTCGCTGACTATTGCTTTCCCATACAAGGCTTTCACTTTCTATGGCCGGTCTTTCCAGGACCGTTCTGGTAACAAATCGTCTCACTTATTGCAGTCCATAACCCCAGCATGCACGCACGCTGGTTTAGGCTCCTTCCATTTCGCTCGCCGCTACTTTGGAAATCGAGTTTTCTTTCTTTTCCTCCGGGTACTTAGATGTTTCAGTTCCCCGGGTTCCCGACGTATGGCTATGAATTCACCATACGACAACTGAGGTTTGCTCAGTTGGGTTTCCCCATTCAGATATCTCCGGATCAAAGGATATTTGCTCCTCCCCGAAGCTTTTCGCAGCTTATCACGTCTTTCATCGGCTCTTAGTGCCAAGGCATCCACCCTGCGCTCTTATTAGCTTAACCAATTCGATGTTCACCTGCGGGTGCGGGCTACTAATCTAAGATACATAGCGTTGTATCTCTGGTCTTAGGTTTGTTCTCATATCGTACGTCACGATACTTGAACGAGTTTTTATTCGGTTACATCTTTCGATGTAACACCTCGGATGTCTTGATGTCGTCTTCT